>NZ_CP088099.1:0-261567 GCF_021052345.1 Rhizobium sp. SU303 | reverse complement strand
GGAAATCTCGAAAATGCGATTTAAAAGCCCTACGCGCTGTGAAACCGCATTTAGCGCCGATTCTGGAGGGGTGGCAAGGCAAATAGGGTTAACAAGACCCTACCGCGAGGTTGTCCAATCTTTTTCAAAGGCTTGAACATGCCGCCCGGGCGGGCGCTGTCGGAGCAGCAATAGCGCATTCGCCCAGCCGAATCGCAAGAGCAAGGCCGCACAACCGGCATCATAGCCGACTGGATACGTCAGAATCGAGATAATCGAGCGTGCACAGCTCTTTGAAGAACGTCCGCATTGGGCAAGCACCTGGACAGTCAGTGGCTGTTCAGTGCCGCGTGGCGGAGAACCGTCATGATTACTTGCCTGGGGGAGGGGACACGCCGCTCCCGCCGAGGTCCTCCAACAGAGCGCCCAGCGCAAAGTCCAGGCGATAGCGATCCAGCAAATGCCAAATCGCAAGCAGACCCTTTCGGGAAATGCCACTGATTGTCCGGTCGGCCCGCCAGGCGCAACGCTGCGATACCCGCCTATTCTCCGAGCGGAAGGGTGATATCCGCTGCGGAGGCTCCCGATGTCAGACCGCGACTTTCCGCCTGCGCCATCGCCTTCACCAGCGCGATGACCGTTTCGCGGATATTGCTGTCGGCGATCTTCAGAAAAGCGCGGTTGAGCACCAATCCCTCTTTCGTTCGCAGGAATTCGGCGACCGGATCCATATTCGCGGATAGATCCAGCCCGTGCAGCGTCAACGGCTCGGAATTCTCCTGTTCGAAGAAGAAGCTCGGCGACGTGTGCAGCACCTCGGCGATCCGCTGCAGCCGGCTCGCGCCGATGCGGTTGATGCCCTTCTCGTATTTTTGAACCTGCTGAAAGGTCACGCCGATCTGCTCGGCAAGCCGTTCCTGGCTCATCCCGAGCAACTGCCTGCGCAATCTAATGCGCGCTCCGACATAGCTGTCTATCGCATTCGCTGTCTTGACATTCATCGCGTGTTTTCAGCCTCGATCGCATTTTCAATCGGTGCAGCTGTAGTATCCCCTGCATGGCTTTTCCATGGTTGTTTTCACATAGCCCACTGGATATGTGATCATCGCGGCTGACTGTGATATGAAAGCCCTCGCCCGGAAAGACGTGAAATCACGCAGAAATCACTCGGTGGAAGCGCAAATCGAACAAAAGCCGTACCAATACGGATAAAACTGGGCTGTAATTGCGTCCCGGCTTACGCTAAATGCAGTTCAGCGACCGTCGCACGAGAGTCTTCCCAGCCCCGATCGCCCGAAAATCCATAGAACAAAAGCGACGTGGCATGGCACCGGCCGTGCCTGTGCAGGAGAAGTATTGATGGCAACCGTTGCCGAGAGCCCGCCTCGTTTCGAAAAGACGACGATGTCTATCCTCATGGCGGTCAGCTTCTGCCACATGCTGAACGACATCATGCAGTCGCTGCTCGCCTCGCTTTATCCGCTGTTCAAGGCGAACTACGATCTCGATTTCGTGCAGATCGGTCTCCTCACCATGACTTTCCAGGTCACGGCTTCGCTGCTGCAGCCGCTGGTCGGCATCGTCACCGACCGCTGGCCAATGCCCTATTCGCTGCCGGTTGGTATGGCGAGTACCTTTTGCGGCCTCATTCTGCTCGGCAACGCCGGCAGCTTCGAACTGCTGCTGGTTGCCGCCAGCTTGATCGGCTTCGGCTCGGCGGTCTTCCATCCGGAATCTTCGCGCGTTGCCCGTCTTGCCTCCGGCGGTCGCCACGGTTTCGCGCAATCCTTCTTCCAGGTCGGTGGCAATGCCGGCCAGGCGATCGGTCCGCTGCTTGCCGCCTTTATCGTGCTGCCGCTCGGCCAGCACAGCGTCTCCTGGTTCGCCGCCATCGCCATGGTCGGCATGATCGTGCTGAGCTGGGTCGGCAACTGGTACATGAGCCACAGGCGCCAGAATGCCAGCAAGCCGGCAATAAGCCGGACCCTGCCGCTGCCGCAGAACCGGGTCATCGGGGCGTTGCTGATTCTTGTGCTGCTGACGGCAACGAAAAATGTCTACATGGCCAGCGTGTCGAGCTACTTCACCTTCTATGTCATCGACAAGTTTGCCCTCAGCGTGCAGCAGGCGCAGCTGATGCTCTTCCTGTTCCTCGGCTCGGTCGCCGTCGGCACCTTCCTCGGTGGACCGATCGGTGACCGCTTCGGCGCCCGTTTCGTCATCTGGTTCTCGATCCTCGGCGTCATTCCCTTCGCGCTCTTGCTTCCCTATGCGAACCTTTTCTGGACGGGCATACTCAGCGTCGTCATCGGCCTGGTCTTCGCTTCGGCCTTCTCGGCAATCGTCGTCTTCGCGCAGGAACTGGTGCCCGGGCGCGTCGGGCTGATTGCCGGGGTCTTCTTCGGCTTCGCATTCGGGGCAGGGGGGCTTGGTGCAGCCCTACTCGGCAGTTTCGCCGATACCCACGGCATCGATTTCGTCTACCGGATCTGCTCCTACCTGCCGCTGCTCGGTCTCCTGACGGTCTTCTTGCCGCGTATTCCCAAGCAGAAACCAGTCTGAGGCGACACCGCTTACGGACAATCGATCGAGCCGGAATGTCACCAACACTCCGGCCCGATTTCGCACGTCGCCGTCGCCCATAGGCCCGAACGTATTTTTCTCCTCCTATGAGGAAGAGGGATCACCATTCCTTTAATCCACTATTTTTATAGATAATATTCGTGCGATAATGACGTCGGTCTCGGCACGATATTGGAAGGAAATGGCATGTCTGCTCACAAACTGGTCGGCCTTGCAGGTAGTTTCAACCGCCCCTCGAAGACCTTTGCGCTTGTCGAAAACATTGCCGGTCTCGCCGGGGAGAAATACGGCTTCGACAACACCATCTATGACCTGGCCGATGTCGGCCCCTCGCTTGGGCAGGCGCTGCGCCGTGACGACCTCGACAGTCGCGCCAGGGAAGTTATCGACGACATCGTCAATGCCGATGTGCTGGTCATCGGAGCGCCGACTTACAAAGGCAGCTATCCCGGCCTCTTCAAGCATCTGATCGACCTGATCGACCCGCATGAACTGCGCGCCAAGCCAATCATCATCACTGCGACCGGCGGCGGCGACCGCCATGCGCTGATGGTCGAGCACCAGCTCCGCCCGCTCTTCGGTTTTTTCATGTCGCACACGCTGCCCACCGCGGTTTACGCGTCCGACCGCGACTTCACCGATTACCGTGTCTCGTCCGATCCACTTTCCAAGCGGATCGGCGAAGTCATCGGCGAGCTCAAGACGTTCTTTCCTGCGCGAAATCACGCCCTGATTGCTGCCGAATGAGGAATGCCGGAATGGGCTTGAGACGGCGCCGAGGAGGCGCCGTTTTCAGTTTTGGAGCATGCTCTCAAGCCGCAAACAAACCCACAAATTTGGTGGAAATTTATCCTGCCGATATCGATGGTAGGGCAAGAGTTTTTCCGGCCTTTCCTCCACATCAGACATTCGTGCTTCGCTCCCGATCCGCGCATTTGCCATGATCGGCCTGCTCGGGGCGTTCGGCCTCATTCAGTCAGACGGGATAACAATGACCAAGAACAAAAATCTTCACGGCTTCCACCTTTCACGCCGGGCGGCTCTTGCCGCCGTCGCCATTTCGGCGGCCGCAGTCTTTTCTTTTGCAGCACCCGCTCCTTCCCATGCCGAGGACAAGTCGATCAAGGTCGGCATCATGGCCGGCGAGGAGGAGGACATCTGGCGCGTGGTCGCGAGCGAAGCGGGCAAGAAGGGTCTCAAGATCGAGACCGTCATCTTCAACGACTACACCCAGCCGAATGAAGCGCTGGAGCGCGGCGAAATCGATGCCAATGCTTTCCAGCACCAGCCCTATCTCGACAACCAGATCCAGCAGCACGGCTATCACATCGTTCGCGTCGGTTATACCGGGGTCTGGCCGATCGGCCTTTACACCAAGAAATACAAGTCCGTCGCCGAGATCCCGGAAGGTGCCGTCATCGGCGTGCCGAACGATCCCTCGAACGAAGGCCGTGCGCTGCGCGTTCTCCAGAGCGAAGGCCTGATCAAACTGAAGGAGGGCACCGGTATTCTCGCGACCGTCGCCGACGTCACCGACAATCCGAAGAAGATCGAGATCAAGGAACTCGACGCCGGCATCGTCGGCCGTTCGATCGACGATCTGGATGCCGGTATCGTCAACACCGACTGGGCGCTGAAGAGCGGTCTTTCGCCGGCTGAACGCATTGCCCAGGAGCCGGTCGCCGATAATCCGTACCGCAACTTCATCGCCGTCAAGGACGACAACAAGGATGCCGAATGGGTCAAAACGCTTGTGTCTTCTTATCAGAACGACACCGTCAAGGCCGAATTTGAGAAGGTCTACAAGGGCACCGGTCTCAGCGCCTATTGATCAGAGGCAGGGCTGGGGTTAGAGCCTTTCCGGGTTAGATTGAAGCATTCTGTTGGCTCAAACGGAGTCGGATGTTCGACCGGCCGGCGCGTGTCGTAGCCCGGCTCTACGGCCAAGCCGGCCGGTCGATCAGCCGGCCCGTTTCAGCCAACCCGAAGGGCCGGGCATCTTTGCGCCAGGATCAGAGGCGATCGGCTCGGACGTACCAAGAGGTATGCCCGTCGCCAATCGCCTTTGCCCTCACGAAAACCTGCTCCGGCAGAATGCTGCAATCCAACCCGGAAAGGCTCTAAGGCCTGCCGAGAGGCGGTCCGGGCGTTCTCTGCCCGGACCGCCTTCAGTATTTGTAAGGAAAACCACATGAATTCCCTTGTTTCCACCACCACGGCGATCGAGGCCCGGTCGCAAGCGGCGGCTTCCGAAGAGGTGGTGAGACTGGCCGACGTGAAGCGACGGTTCGGAGCCACTGCAGCCCTCGACGGTATTTCGCTGACGGTGAAGAGAGGCGAGATCCTCGGCATCATCGGCCGCAGCGGCGCCGGCAAATCGACGCTGATCCGCTGCCTGAATGGCCTGGAGCGCGCCGATAGCGGCGAGATCCTCATCGAAGGCCGAGACATCACCGGACTTTCAGAACGGGAATTGCAGCCGCTGCGCCGCCGCATCGGCATGATCTTTCAGCATTTCAATCTGCTTTCCGCCAAAACAGTCGAGGAAAACGTTGCGCTGCCTCTGAAGATCGAGGGTCTTGCAAAGAGCGAGCGCCTGAAACGGGCGCATGAGCTGCTCGAACTCGTCGGCCTTGCAGACAAGGCGAAGGCTTATCCCGCATCGCTATCCGGCGGCCAGAAACAACGCGTCGGCATCGCTCGGGCGCTGGCGGCACGCCCGGCACTGCTGTTGTCCGACGAGGCGACATCGGCGCTCGATCCGGAAACGACCCGGTCGATCCTGGCATTGCTGAAGGACATCAACCGTAAGCTCGGACTGACCATTCTGCTCATCACCCACGAGATGGAAGTGGTACGCGGCATTGCCGATCGCGTCGCGGTCATCGATGCCGGGCGGATCGTCGAGGAAGGGCAGGTCTGGTCGGTCTTCGCCAATCCGCAGACTGAAATCACCGGGAGCCTGCTTGGCGGCATCCGCCCGCAGCTTCCCGAGCATATTGCCGGCCGGCTGTCGGCGACGGCGGGCAGCGAAGCGATCCTCAGCGTCGATCTCGCCGGGCCACAGGCGCAGGGCGCGCTATTTGCCGAACTCTCGGCAGCATTGCCGCATTCCTTCCGCCTCGTCCATGGCGGCATCGACCATATCCAGAACCAGCCGGTGGCGCGGTTCTTCATCGCCGTTCCCGCGCGCGACCCCGCGCTTGCCGGAAAAGTCGAACAATTCCTGACGGCCCGGTCCGCCCGGGTGGAGGTGCTTGGTTATGACACCGATCATGCTTGAACTGCTTATTCGGTCCCTTTGGGAGACGGTCCTGATGACCCTCGCCTCGGGATTGATCTCGCTCGTGGCCGGCCTGCCGCTCGGCCTTGCTCTGGTCGCGACAGCGCGCGGCGGCATCGCCGAAAACCTCTGGATCAATCGCATGCTCGGGTCAGTCATCAACGGTTTCCGCTCGGTGCCTTTCATCATCCTGCTGGTGGCGCTGATCCCGCTGACGCGGCTGATCGTCGGCACCGCGCTCGGCACCTGGGCGGCCATCGTGCCGCTCGCCATCGCTGCAACGCCCTACTACGCCCGCATCGCCGAAGTATCGCTGCGCGAGGTCGACCGCGGGCTGATCGACGCCGTGCGCGCCATGGGCGGCAACCGCTGGACGATCATCCGCGAGGTGCTGGTGCCTGAAGCGCTGCCGGGCATCGTCGCCGGTTTCACCGTCACGCTGGTAACGCTGATCGGCGCCTCGGCCATGGCCGGCGCGATCGGCGCCGGCGGCCTCGGCGACCTCGCCATCCGCTATGGCTATCAACGTTTTGAAACCAGTGTGATGATCGCGGTGGTGGCCGTCCTCATCGTGCTCGTCTGCGGTATCCAGTGGCTTGGCGACCTGCTGGTCGCCAGGTTGGACCACCGATAAGTCAGCGCCGGAACTGGGCAGCGGGATGAGCGGCGGGCAACCTGCCGTTCCCGCCGCCGAAAAGCTTCTGCCGCAAGGGTCCTGCAGCATAGTCCGCCTTGAAGACGCCGCGCTCCTGCAGCACCGGGACGACCAAGTCGACAAAATCGCGCAGGCTTTCCGGCGCCACTGTCCGCGCCAGATTGAAGCCGTCGATGCCACCCTCGTCGATCCATGCCGTGAGATGATCGGCGATCTGTTCCGGCGAACCCACTATCGGCTTCATCCGGCTGCCGAGCACCATCTGGTCGATGATGTTACGCAGCGTCACCGGTTTTGGCGCCTGTTTCGTGATGGCCGCAAGCGCCGACTGATTGGCGTTGGTCGAGCTCTGGTCGATGACGTCGTCCAATCCATACTTCGAAAAGTCGATGCTTGTCGAAGCGGAGTAATGCGCAAGCGAAGCCTCAACGCTCGCATGGCGGCGATAGTCCTCCAGTCTGTCCCGTGCTTCCTTCTCCGTCCGCCCGACGACGACGGTGATCAGGCTCAGGATCTTCAATGCGTCGGCGCCGCGGCCGAATTCCTTCGCCTTGGCCCGCAGCGCATCGATGGTCGGCTTGGCCGCCTTGGGATTCGGGCCGGCAATGAAGACGCATTCGGCGTGACGTGCGGCGAAATCCTGCCCGCGTGCCGAGGCGCCGGCCTGGAAGAGCAGGGGCGTGCGCTGCGGCGAGGGCTCGGAAAGATGGATGCCTTCCATCCGGTAATATTTGCCGTCGTGACGGACAGAGCGCACTTTGGAGGGATCAGCATAGACGCCTCCCGCCTTGTCATGCAGCACCGCATCGTCGTCCCAACTCCCTTCCCAGAGCTTGTAGAGAATTTCGAGATATTCTTCGGCTGCGTCGTAACGCGCATCATGTTCCGGCAGCTTGTCGAAACCCATGCTGCGAGCCGCACTATCGAGATAACCGGTGACGATGTTCCAGCCGATCCGTCCCTTGGTCAGGTGGTCGAGCGTCGACATGCGCCGCGCCAGCAGGAAGGGTGGCTCATAGGTCGTGTTGACGGTCACGCCGAAACCCAGATGTTTGGTGACATAGGCCATCGCCGAAATCGGGATCATCGGATCATTGACCGGGATCTGCGCGCCCGTCTCGATCACCGGCGACGGGCTACCCCTGTAGACATCGTAGACACCGACGATGTCGGCCAGGAAAATGCCGTCCAGCTTGCCGCGTTCGGCGGTCTTGGCAAACTCCGTCCAGTAGTCGAGATCGGTATAGTGCGCTGAGCGGTCGCGCGGATGCGTCCACAGACCGTGGTTGATGTGCCCGACACAGTTCATGTCGAAGGCATAGATCTGCATTGTCTTCATTAGGCGGGTCCCAAAGTCGGCAATAGAAATCAAGGATTTGCCGCATTAATTATCCAAAAGCATGATGCCGAAAAGTGTGAGCGGTTTTCGGACGACATCATGCTCTAACTATATAATGTAGAACAGGATTCAGATTTTGGGCCAGCTTCGGCCTAAAATCGTCCTGTTCGGGCTCTATCGCACGATGAGCCTGTGAAATGGTAGGGTGGGGATGAAAAAAGCCGGAGGAACCACATGACGAAGAAGACGCTGTCGGATTGGGCGGAGCTTGCGCAAAAGGAGCTGCGCACCTCGCCCGAAACGCTGACCTGGCAGACGCCGGAAGGCATTGCCGTCAAGCCGCTCTATACGGCCGAGGATCTCGACGGCGCCGGGCACCTTGGTTCGCTTCCTGGTTTTTCGCCTTTCACCCGCGGCCCGCGCGCGACGATGTATGCCGGCCGGCCTTGGACGATCCGCCAATATGCCGGCTTCTCGACGGCAGAGGAATCGAACGCCTTTTATCGCCGCAATCTCGCCGCCGGCCAAAAGGGCCTGTCGGTCGCCTTCGATCTTGCCACCCACCGTGGTTATGACAGCGACCATCCGCGCGTCGAGGGCGATGTCGGCAAGGCGGGCGTGGCAATCGACAGCGTCGAAGACATGAAGATCCTGTTCGACGGCATTCCGCTCGGCGAAATGTCGGTGTCGATGACCATGAACGGCGCCGTCATCCCGATCCTTGCCTCCTTCATCGTGGCCGGCGAGGAGCAGGGCGTTCCACGGACCGAGCTCTCGGGGACCATCCAAAACGACATCCTCAAGGAATTCATGGTCCGCAACACCTATATCTATCCGCCCGAACCATCGATGCGGATCGTTGCCGACATCATCGAATATACGGCCAAGGAGATGCCGAAATTCAACTCGATCTCGATCTCCGGCTATCACATGCAGGAAGCCGGCGCGACGCTGGTGCAGGAACTTGCCTTCACGCTGGCCGACGGTCGCGAATATGTCAGGGCGGCGATCGCCAAGGGCCTCAATGTCGATGATTTCGCCGGCAGGCTCTCCTTCTTCTTTGCGATCGGCATGAACTTCTTCATGGAGGCGGCCAAGCTTCGCGCCGCCCGGCTGCTCTGGACCCGCATCATGGAGGAGTTCGAGCCGAAGAAGGCTTCCTCGCTGATGCTGCGCACCCATTGCCAGACCTCCGGCGTCTCGCTGCAGGAACAGGATCCCTATAACAACATCATCCGCACCGCTTTCGAGGCCATGTCGGCCGTGCTCGGCGGCACGCAGTCGCTGCATACCAACTCCTTCGACGAGGCAATCGCGCTGCCGACGGAATTTTCCGCCCGCATCGCCCGCAACACGCAGTTGATCCTGAGCCACGAAACCGGCGTCACCAAGGTGGTCGATCCGCTGGCGGGCTCCTATTACGTCGAGAGCCTGACGAAGGAGCTTGCTGACAAAGCCTGGGCGTTGATCGAGGAGGTGGAAGCACTCGGCGGCATGACGAAGGCCGTCAATGACGGCCTGCCGAAACGGCTGATCGAGGAAGCGGCCGCACGCCGCCAGGCAGCCGTCGACAAGGGCGAAGAGGTCATCGTCGGCGTCAACCGCTACCGGCTCGACAACGAGCAGCCGATCGACATTCTGGAGATCGACAATAGCGCGGTGCGCAAAGCGCAGATCAGACGCATCGAGGAAACCAAGCGGCGGCGCGATGGCGGAGCCGTGCGCGAGACGCTGGCGGCCCTGGCCGAGATCGCACAGAGCGGCAAGGGCAACCTGCTGGAAGCCGCCATCGCGGCGGCGCGGGCCCGCGCCACGGTCGGCGAGATATCGGATGCGATGCGCGATACCTTCGGCGATCATGCCGCCACGCCTGTGGTGATCAAGGGCGTCTATGGCCAAGCGTATGAAAATGAGCCGGAACTCGCCGTGCTCAAGACTCGTATGACGGAGGTGACGGAAGCCATGGGGCACCGGCCGAAGATCATGGTCGCCAAGCTCGGTCAAGACGGACACGACCGAGGCGCCAAGGTGATCGCCTCGGCCTTCGGCGATATCGGCTTCGATGTGCTCGTCGGTCCTCTCTTCCAGACACCGGAGGAAGCCGCCGGCGTCGCGCTCAGCGAAAAGGTCAATGTCGTTGGCGTCTCGTCATTGGCGGCCGGTCACAGGACGCTGCTACCACAGCTGATCGACAGGCTGAGGGAACAGGGTGGTGGCGATATCATCGTCGTCTGCGGCGGTGTCATCCCGCGGCAGGACTATGAATTCCTGCATGAACACGGCGTTGCAGCCGTATTCGGCCCGGGGACAAACGTTCTCGAGGCGGCAAGCTCCGTCCTCGACTTGCTGCAGGGCAGGCGACGGAATCAGTAATTTAGAGAAGACCGCGCTTTGCCAGATTGTTCATCAGCGCCGAAATGCCGAAGGTCCAGGGAGGGCATTCGGTGGAGAGCCGCACGGTGTTGACGAGGGCGCCGAGGCCTGCCGAGGAAATCTCGACGACATCGCCGATCTTGTGGGTGAAGCCTTGCTTCGGCGCGTCGCGGTCCTGCGTCGGCGCAAACAGCGTGCCGAGGAAAAGCATGAAACCGTCAGGATATTGATGATGGGCGCCGACCGTCTGCTTGACGAGATCGGTCGGGTCGCGGCTGATCTGTGACATCGAACTCTTGCCATGCAGCACGAAACCGTCCTGGCCGGTGACTTTTAGGTCGAGTTCGGCCTTGCGTACCTCATCCAGGCTGTAATCGGCATCGAACAGGCGGATGAAAGGACCGATCGAGCAGGAGGCGTTGTTATCCTTGGCCTTGCCGAGCAACAGTGCCGAGCGGCCCTCGACGTCGCGCAGATTGACGTCGTTGCCGAGCGTCGCGCCCTTGATTTCGCCGCGGCTATTGACCGCGAGCACGACTTCGGGCTCGGGATTGTTCCAGGTCGAGATCGGATGCAGGCCGACATCGGCACCCCAGCCGACGGAGGAGAGCACCGGCGCCTTGGTGAAGACTTCGGCATCAGGCCCGATGCCCACCTCGAGATATTGCGACCACATGCCCTCGTCGATCAATGCCTGCTTGACCTTGGCGGCCTCCGGCGAACCGGCCTTCAGATTGGTGAGGCTGCCGCCGATCAGCGTGCTGACACGCTCGCGGATCGACGCGGCGCGTTCCGGACTGCCGGCGGCCTTCTCCTCGATGACGCGCTCGATCATCGATTGTGCGAAGGTAACGCCGCAGGCCTTGACTGCCTGCAGGTCGACGGGCGCAAGGAGATAAGGGTGCGTTTGATCCGGAGCTCCGGTACTGTTGGCGGCGATGTCCGCCAGCGAGCCAACCGCCTTGCCACTTGCTGCACGGACGAAGGTGGCGGCATCCTGCCGCTCGAGCAGGGCGCTCAGCGTCGGCGCCTCGCGCGACGTGATGTCGACCAGTATACCCTCGCGCAGCGTCACAATGCTCGGTCCCTGCACTTCGGGATTCCAGATGCGACCGACAAAAAGACCATCCGAAGCGGCGACATCGAGCAGAGGTTGAGACATGGTGATCTTCCGTCACAGGCGAGCGGGGAGCGCTCTTCAAAACATTGCGGGGTGTTGCCGCCCTCCAGCCCGGCGGCAGCCGAAATCGATCACATTCACGGAGACGGGGCAAGATGCGTCGGGGAAAAAGACCTTTGCCTGATCGACTCAAGCGGCGGCCCTTCTCGGGAATCCAATCGCAAAAGCTCACAAAATAACTATTTAGATACAAAATAACTGTTATATTTCAGATATTTAAATACAGGCCGTGACGATTTTGCCCTTCATCTCGCCTTGACAGGAGCCGGCTTTCGTTATCTGTTTTGCCCAACATGGAGGAGCCTGGCATTAGCCGGCCACACGAAAATCCCAGGAGGATATTGCAGCAATGTTGAGATTTGCCGTCGTCGGAATCGACCATGGGCACACGTTCGATCACGTGAAGGGATTGCTGGCTTCAGGCGGCGAATTCGTCGGCTATTGCCCGCAGACCTCGGTGCCGGCATTGCGCGAGGCCTTTGAGAAGACCTATCCTGACGCGCCGCAGATCGACCGGGAAAAGCTGTTCGACGATCCATCGATCGACGTCATCTGCATCTCGGCGATCCCGCGCGATCGCGCCGGTCTCGCCATCCGTGCGATGAAATCAGGCAAGGACGTGATGACCGACAAGCCTGGGGTGACGACCTTCGCCCAGCTCGAGGACGTCAAGAAGACCGTCGCTGAAACCGGCAAGATCTTTTCGATCTGCTTTTCCGAACGCCATTGCGTGCGCTCCGCCGTCAAGGCCGGAAAGCTGGTGAAGGAAGGGGCGATCGGCAAGGTGATCCAGACGCTCGGCGTCGGTCCGCATCGGCTGCAACTGCCGACCCGGCCGGACTGGTTCTTCGATCCCGAAGCCTTTGGCGGCATCATCGTCGATATCGCTTCACACCAGGTCGACCAGTTCCTGTTTTATACCGGCTCGACCACAGGCGAGGTCATCGCAAGCTCGATCGGCAATTTCGGCAT
Organism: Rhizobium sp. SU303; assembly: GCF_021052345.1. NCBI lineage: Bacteria > Pseudomonadati > Pseudomonadota > Alphaproteobacteria > Hyphomicrobiales > Rhizobiaceae > Rhizobium > Rhizobium sp. SU303. The sequence continues at coordinate 249,203 of NZ_CP088099.1, read as the reverse complement.
GCCCGACAAGCCCGCCTTCGAGGATTTCGGTGAGGTGCTTCTGCGCTCCGACAAGGCGGCGGGCTATGTCCGTGTCGACTGGTTCACGCCGGAGGCGCTGCCGACCTGGGGTGACGGGCGCCTGACCATCCTCGGCACCGAAGGCTACATCGAGTTGCGCAAATATATCGATATCGCCGGCCGGCCGGGCAAGGATCACCTCTTCCTGGTCAACGGCAAGGAAATGACCCATATCGATTGCAGTGGCGAAAAACTCGACTATTTCGACGCTTTCACCGCCGACGTCGGCAACCGCACACAGACGGCGATGACCCAGGATCACGTTTTTGAAGTCTGCCGTCTTTCGCTCGAAGCCCAGGCGAAAGCCGCGCGCATCGGCGCTCGCTGAGGAGGAAATCATGACCAGGAAATTGCGCGTCGGCGTCATCGGCGCAGGCATCGCTGCGCGGCATCTGGCCGGCTTCGGTTGGAACAAGGAGCTTTTCGAAGTTCCCGTGCTCTGCTCGCTCGATGAGGAGCGCGGCAGAGCGCTGTGCGAGGAGTTCGGCATTGCCGAATACACGCAGGATGCGGATTCGCTGTTTGCCCGCGACGATCTCGACATCATCGACATTTCGACGCCGCCGAGTTCGCATTTCGAACTGTGCCGCAAAGGTATCGAGTCCGGCAAGCACGTGATCTGCGAGAAGCCGCTCTTCGGCTCGATCGCCGAGGTCGACGAGATGGGGCGCATCCTTGCCCGCTTCCCCAGGAAGAAGCTGATGCCGATCTTCCAGTATCGCTATGGTTCCGGCCTGCAGAAGCTGAAGCTGCTGATCGAACGTGGCCTAGCCGGCAAGCCGTTCCTGACCACGATCGAAACCCATTGGTGGCGCGGGCCGGATTATTATGCCGTGCCGTGGCGCGGCAAATGGGCGAGCGAACTCGGCGGTGGCCTTCTCGGCCACGCCATCCACGCCCATGACATGCTGAACTATGTGCATGGCCCCTGCGCCGAGGTGTTTTCCTATGGGGCGACGCTGGTCAATCCGATCGAGGTCGAGGATACGGCAGCCCTTTCGGTGAAGATGCAGAATGGCTCGCTGGCGACGCTGTCGATGACGCTGGGTTCGCGCAAGGAGATCTCGCGGTTGCGCTTCTGCTTCAACGACCTCGTCGCCGAAAGCATCATCGAACCCTACACGATGGGCCGTGATCCGTGGACGTTCGTCGCCGGGACAGAGGAACATCAGGCGCGGATCGACGAAGTGCTCGCCGCCCATGTGCCTGGCGAGGATGGCTACACCCGTCAGTTCGAGCTCTTCCATAAGGCGATCGTCGAAGACACCGACCCACCGGTGACGCTGCAGGATGCCCGCAATTCGCTGGAACTGGTAACGGCCGCTTATTTCTCGCAGCGAACCGGACAACCGACGCCGATGCCGATCGCCGCCGATCATCCGCTCTATCGCTCCTGGCTTCCGGCAGGGGAATGGCGGGCTGCGGCCACGGTCTGAACCGGGAAGGGCTCTCCGATGCTGAAATCCTTCGAGCATGTCGGCATGACGGTCGGCGACATGGACCGCACCGTCGATTTCTACTGTGGCCTGCTCGGCCTCAGCCTCGTGCTGCGCAAGACGATGGCGAATGGCATGCAGGTCGCGTTCCTCGATGCAGGCGGCGGCATGCTGGAGGTCTTTGCGCCGCCCGGCGGCGCTTCCAGGGCGGTCGACGTGCCTGAAGATACGGCCGGCGTCCGGCACCTCACCTTCTATTTCGACAATGTCGACGAGGCCTTCGCCCGCCTTGAACAGGCGGGCGTCGAGATCAAGGAGCCGCCGCGCTTCGCCGTCCACTCCGAGATGCTGAACAAGATCGCCTTCGTTCGCGATCCCGACGGCATCATCGTCGAGCTTGCCGAACGCTCTGAGAGCCGCCAGGGCTGACACAGGTGCTGCCGATCGCTTCGCTGCGGGCGGTCAGACCGTCCCGCAGCAGATCGATCAGGCGCCGGATGAGTTTTGCCGCCATGCAAGACTCTCCTCAGCTCGCCAGCTTGGCGCTGATATAGTTGCGCCAGCCGCCAAGCGCGGTGATTTCATCGGCACCTTTCACCGCATGGGCCTCGCAGACGAAGCCGGAGACGCTGGAACCGTCTTCGAGCGTGAGCTTACCGATGCCGAGCGGTGCCGGAATCTTCTGGACGAACCTGCCGAAAGCATCGGCCGGCAGTGCCCAGACCTCGACCTCCAGCCCCTGACCCTTATGGCCGGGTTCGCGCAGCAGTCCCGGTTTCGGCGGCGTGGTATTGGGCAGAACGAAGAGGCGATAATCGCCGGCCGTGCGGCAGGTCTTGACCAGACGCCCGCCGGAGCCTGCCAATTCGTGATTGAGCGGCATGCCGGTCAGATGCGCACCAACGACCGCGATTTCGATGAAACCGTCATCGCCAGGCGCAATGCGGCTCGCTTCCGGTATTGCCGCCTGCCGGTCGATGCCCATGCCGGAACCTGCTGCGCGATGCAGCGCATCGGCAAGTGGTGCCAGCGCATCGTCGGTGAAGGCAGGCGCGATGACGGTGACGCCGCCCGGCAAGCCGCCCTTGCCGAAGCCGGCCGGAACGGCGATCGCCGCGCAATCGAGCAGGTTGACGAAATTGGTGTAGCGACCGAGGCGGCCGTTGAGCACGACGGGATTGGCCAGCATGTCGGCGACCGTGTAGGTGGTGGGCGCGGTCGGCAGCAGAAGCACGTCCGCCTTTTCCCATTCGGCTTCGGTCTTGCGGCGCAGCTCCTCCAGCCGGTATCGGCCGTTAAAGGCCTCGACCGCGGTCTTGCCCTTGGCGCCTTCGATAATCCCTCTGACCGTCGGGTCGAAATCGGCGGCGTTGGTGGCGAGGAAGGTTTCGACCGCCGCCAGACGTTCGGCGACCCACGGCCCGTCATAGAGAAGGGCGGCCGCCTCGCGGAATGGCGCGTAATCGAAAGGCACGATGGTGGCGCCGAGCCCTCTGGCCCGCTCGATCGTCTGGTCGTAGAGCGCCTCCACCTCCTTGTCGCCGAAGAATTCCCGCTCGGCGTCAGTCAGGACGCCGATGCGCAAGCCCGACACAGGCAGGTTCGCCGGCTTGGCGCGACGCGAGAACGGATCGGCGGCATCGAAGCCTTCGGCGACCTTGCGGATCGCAACACCGTCGCCGACGGTCGCAGCAAAGATCGTGATGCAATCGACGCTCTTGCAGGCCGGTATGGCGCCGGTATTCGGCAGGAGACCCGGCGTCGGCTTGATGCCGACCAGATTGTTGAAGGCAGCCGGCACCCGGCCGGAACCCGCCGTATCGGTGCCGAGTGCGAAGGCCGCCAGGCCTGAAGCAACCGTGACTGATGATCCGGAACTCGATCCGCCGGAGATATAGGCCGCATCGAAGACCGAACGCGGCGCGCCATAGGGCGAGCGCGTGCCGTTGAGGCCGGTCGCGAACTGGTCGAGATTGGTCTTGCCGATGATGATGGCGCCGGCCGCCTTCAACCGGGCAACGACGGTGGAGTCCGCTTCCGGCCGATACGCATAGGCCGGGCAGGCGGCAGTCGTCGGCAGGCCGGCGGCATCGATATTGTCTTTGACAGCGAAGGGAACGCCCCAGAGCGGCAGGCTGTTTGCCTCAGGCGCGCGTGCCATCAGCGCTCTCGCGGCAGCGCGCAGCTCGTCATCCGGCACCGGCGTGATGAAGATTGCCGGATCTTTCGAGGCGGCACGCCGCGCGATCACCTCTTCGATGGCGTCGAGCGGCGTCAGGCCGGATTGATAGGCGGCGCGAAGGCTTGAGAGATCGAGGATGGTCGGCAGCATGTCAGCATTCCTCCAGAACGACGATGATATCGCCGGCTTTGACGTTTCTTCCCGGCCCGGCGCGCAGATCGCGGACGCGGCCTGCCGCATGGGCGGTGACGTTGATTTCCATTTTCATCGATTCGATGATGGCGAGTGTATCGCCGGCCGCAACCGAGGCGCCCGGCTCGACCAGCAATTTCCAGATATTGCCGGGCACGGCGCTGGCAACACCGAAGCAACCGTCGGGAATATCCCCATCCGGACTTTCGGTCGTGCCTTCATCGGTGACGAAGCTGTCGAGCCCGGCTTCCTTCCAACGCCGACGTTCGGCATCGAAGGCGGCCTGCTGCGTTGCCTTGAAACGGCCGATCGACGCCGAATTCGCCTGCAATTCCCTCTCATAGGCAGCATAGGAGAATTCCGTCTCCTCGATCCTGATCGGATAGCCCCCATGCGGAAAGGCGTCGCGCGCCTCCGTCAATTCCTGGTTACTAACAGGGAAGAAACGGATCTGGTCAAAGAAGTTCAGCAGCCAAGGTTTTCCCTTGGCAAAGACCGGCGTCTCCCGCCAAGTGTTCCAGACTTGGATGGTGCGGCCAAAGAGCTGGTAGCCGCCCGGTCCTTCCATGCCGTAGATGCACATATAGGCGCCGCCGATGCCGACGGCATTCTCCGGCGTCCAGGTGCGGGCGGGATTATACTTCGTCGTCACCAGGCGATGGCGCGGATCAACAGGGGTCGCAACCGGCGCGCCAAGATAGACATCGCCGAGACCGAGCACCAGGTAGCTCGCATCGAAAACGATATCGCGAACGGCCTGTTCGTCAGGAAGGCCGTTGATGCGGCGGATGAACTCGATATTCGACGGGCACCAAGGCGCATTCGGGCGCACGAGCTCTTGATATTTGCGCATCGCAAGCTCCGCATCCGGATCGCTCCAGGAGAGCGGCAGATGCACGATGCGGCTGGGCACCGTGACCTCCTGTGCCGCCGGCAGCGTCGCCTCGATCTCGGAGAGCAGCCCCAGCAGGCGCCGGCGCGTCAGCTGCGTGCCGTCATAATGGATCTGCAGCGAGCGGATGCCGGGGGTAAGGTCGACGATGCCCGGAAGGCGAGCCTCGACAACGGCCTGCATCAGCAGATGCACCCGCAGTCGGAGCGCGATATCAAGCGTCATCGGCCCGTATTCGACGAGCAGGTTGTCGTCGCCTTGGCGGCGATAGACGACCGAAACCGGTCCGTCCTCGCTGGTGCCGACGATCGGCGAACCCGTCTCTTCCGCGACCCGCCGCACCGCTGGACCAGCGACCGGGTCTTCCGGCCGCGCCACTGCATGAAAACGGATACGGTCGCCGGGCTTGAACTGGCCCATCTTCCACTGCTCGTCGCGGGCAATCACCGCCGGGCAGACGAAGCCGCCAAGGCTCGGGCCGTCAGGGCCGAGAATGATCGGCATGTCGCCGGTGAAATCGATCGCCCCGATCGCGTAGGCATTGTCGTGCAGGTTGGAGGGGTGCAGCCCCGCCTCGCCGCCGTCGCTACGTGCCCATTGCGGGGCCGGGCCGATCAGGCGCACACCGGTGCGGGCGCTGTTGAAATGCACCTCGTAAGCCGTCGAAAACAGCGTTTCGATATCGCCATCCTCGAAAAAATCAGGCGCGCCGTGCGGGCCGTAGACGACGCCGACATCCCATTCGCGCGTCAAGGTGGCCGGCTCCGTTGCGGGCGTCGCCGGTTCGGTTGCCGCCTGCCGGGCAAAATGTAGCACATGCCCCGTCTTCAGCGTGCCGGTGGCGTTGCCGCCGAACTGGCCGAGGCCGAACGTCGCCCGCGAGCCGAGCACGACGGGAGCTCCAAAACCGCCGGCGACGGCGAGATAGGCGCGCTGCCCCGGTCCTTCGATCGTGCCGATCGACAGAACCTGGCCGGCGCGGATCAGCACCGGCTCGCCATGCGGCAACTGTGTCCCGTCGCATGTCATCGCCATCCGCGCGCCGGCAAGCGCGATTGTCTGGTCGGCATAAAACCGCAATGTCGGGCCGGAAACCGTCAATTCGAGTGCAGCCGTCACGTCGGCATTGCCGACCAGCCGGTTGGCATGGCGGAAGGAGCGCTCGTCCATCGGACCGCTTGGCGGCACGCCGACATGCCAGAGTCCGAGCCGGCCCGGCAGTTCCTGGATGCTCGACTGCGCGCCGGGCGCAAGGACCTCGACGACATCCGGAATGAAGGCGAAGTCGCGCAGCGCCGTCGTCGCCACCTTGGCGCCGGCAAGCAGTTCGGAAGCGGCGATGGTTCTCAAATAATCGAGATTGGTCTCGATGCCCGATATCGATGTTTCGGCGAGTGCTGCCTTCAGCTTCTCGATCGCCGCCGGCCGGTCTTCCGCCGCCACGATCAGCTTGGCAAGCATCGGGTCATAGAAGGGCGTGACCTCGGTTCCGGTCTCGATCCAGCCGTCGACGCGGGCGCTTTCCGGAAAAATGACTTCGGTCAAAAGGCCGGCACTCGGGCGGAAATCGGCATGCGGCATCTCGGCATAAACACGCACCTCGATCGCCGCACCCTTCGGCGTCAGGGCATTCGCAGCCGAAAGCACGTCCTCGCCGGCCGCCTGCCGGATCATCCATTCGACGAGATCGATACCGAAGACGGCTTCCGTGACGGGATGCTCGACCTGCAGGCGGGTATTGACCTCGAGGAAATAGAATTCCTCGCGCTGGGGATCATAGATGAATTCGACGGTGCCGGCCGATTCATAGGAGACCGAACTTCCCAAATCGACCGCCGCCTTGTGCAGCCGCGCCCGTGTTTCCGAGGAAAGGCCGGGGGCAGGGGTCTCCTCGACGACCTTCTGGTTTCGCCGTTGCAGCGAGCAATCTCGTTCGCCGAGCGCGATCACGCCGCCCTTGCCGTCGCCGAAGATCTGCACCTCGACATGGCGGGCTTCGGCAACGAAGCGCTCGATATAGACGCGCGCATCGCCGAAGCTGGCGCGGGCGGTCCGCTGCACGCTCTCGAAGGAGGCCTTGAGGCTTGCCGCATCGGCGCAGAGCCGCATGCCGATGCCGCCGCCGCCGGCCGTACTTTTCAGCATGACGGGATAACCGACGGTCTCTGCGGCAGAAAGCGCCTCTTCGACGCTCTGTAAGAGATCGGTGCCGGGCAGCAGCGGCACGCCGCTCGCCTTTGCCAGTTCGCGCGCCGTGTGCTTCAGGCCGAAGGCCGACAGATGTTCCGGCCGTGGGCCGATGAAGGCGATACCCTCGGCGGCGAGCCGCTCGGCAAAGCCGATATTCTCGGACAGGAACCCGTAGCCCGGATGTACGGCCTGGGCTCCCGTCGCCTTGCAGGCGGCGATGACGGCATCGACGTTGAGATAGCTCTCAGCGGCTGGCGCCGGTCCGAGGCGGATGGCCTCGCCGGCGGTCAGCGCCGGCATCGAGAACCGGTCGGCATCGGAATAGACGGCGACCGAGGCGATGCCCATCCTCTTCAATGTCCGGATAACCCGGACGGCGATTTCGCCGCGATTGGCGATAAGGACCTTGGTGAACATCGATCAGTCCTCGCCGTCCCAAATCAGCACCCGGATCGGCGTCGGATCGAAGCCGTTGCAGGGATTGTTGATCTGCGGGCAATTGGAGATGACGCAGAGCACGTCCATTTCCGCCACCAGCTCGACATAGTCGCCGGGCGCGGAAATGCCGTCGACGATGGTCATCTCGCCATTCGGCTTGATCGGCACGTTCATGAAGAAATTGATGTTCGGCACGATGTCGCGCTTGCTCATGCCGTGTTTGGTCACTTCGATCACGAAGTTGTCGCGGCAGGCATGCAGGTATTTGGTGCCGTGGCCAAAGCGCACCGTGTTGCTCTCGCAGGAGCAGGCGCCGGCGGATGTATCGTGCCGGCCGCAGCTGTCGGCCGTCATGACCAGCATGACGTTGCCTTCGTTCGAGATGATCTTCGTGCCGGTGCCGATATAGGCGCCATCTTGCGCCCGCATCGTATCCTGGTTGGAGTAACGCTCGGCAAAGTCATCGGCGCGATAAAACAGCGTGTCGATCGCCTGCTGGCCGTAGCTGTCTTCGATGCGGATCGTCTGGCCTTTGCGGACGATACCGGACCATGGCGCTTCGGCCGGGATGAAATGATCCTGCACGGCATTTTCGAGGCTGCGCGAAGCTGAAGTCTTGATGAAATCGGTCATCGCCATTCTCCTCAGGCCAGCATCGAGGCGTTGTTCTCGAAGCCGCGAAGGGCTTCGGCGGTCGCCGTGCGCGCGAGGTCGTCGGCGCCGGGAGCGGGCGCGCGAAAGCGCGTGACGATGACCGGCTTCGGCGCATAGACCGGATCGGGATCGAGCGGATGCGGGCAATTGGAGAAGCCGACGATCATGTCCATCTCGGCGCGCAGCTCGGCGTAATCGCCGCTGTTTGAGAGTTTGCCGCGCCAGTGGAAGCCGCCGTCATCGTCGACGCGGACGGGGGCGAAGAGATTGAGAATCCCAGGGATGTCGCGTCTGGTGAGACCAAGCTTGCCAGCGACGAGCACGAGATTGTCGCGGGTGTTGCGGGTCTTGACGCCCGGATATTTTGCCGCGTTCGAAGCTGCCGTCGAGCCGCCCATCAGGCAGTCGTGGGCGCCGGAACTATCCTCGATCAGCGAAAACATAACCCGGCCCATATCCGAGAAGATGACACGGCCCTTGCCGAGGGCGGTCGTCCATTGCACCTTGACCGTATCGACGAGATTGAGCCTTTCACTCGTATCGGCAGCGTTCCAGGCGACGAGCGCTACGGTCGATCCGGCTTCACCCTGGTCGATGCGGAGCGCCTCGCCGCGCTTCAGCGCGGTCGACCAGTACCAGCCGCCGGGGATGGTTTCCTGATGGATGATCGCAGCCGCATCGATTGCGGGGGCGGGAAGGGGGCTCGGCACCGGCAAGGCCTTCGGCGCAAATTCCAGCCCCTTCTTCTGATGTTCCTCGTAACGCTGCCGGTTGGCAGCGATCTCCTCTGGCGAACGTCTGACATGCATCATGGTTTTTCTCCTGACGGACTGGAAGCCGGGTCGTCCCGGCGAAGGCCCAGAGAAATGACCGGGCCGTCCCGGTCGGGGCTGAAGATGGAGGGGGCGCCGGCAAGCCTCGGCGGCCAGATGGAAATGTCCTTGGTGATCGTCGCGCCGTAGCGCTCCTTTTCCTCTGGGCGGTCACGCTTGCGCTCGAAGGCGACGACGCGCGTCGCCAGCGTGAAGGCCTCGCGCATGTCGTGCGTCACCATGACGACGGTCATCTGCGTTTCGTGCCAGAGGCGCTTCATCAATGTGTGGATTTCGGCGCGGATACCGGGATCGAGCGCGCCGAAGGGCTCATCGAGCAGCAGCACCTTCGGCTTCATGATCAGCGCCTGCGCCAGTGCCAGGCGCTGCTGCATGCCGCCTGATAGTTGCGCCGGATATTTGCCCTCGGCGCCGGAAAGACCGACTTCGCCGATCAGCCGCCGAGCTTCGTCGATGGCCTTGCGGCGGGCAGCGCCGAAAAGCTTGGCTTTATAGCGAGACGCTGAGAGTTCCCGCCCAAGCAGCACATTGCCGAGCACGGTCAGATGCGGGAACACGGAGTAGCGCTGGAAGACGACGCCGCGATCCGGCCCTGGCTCCTGCGGCAGAGCTTCGCCGTCCAGCAGGATGGTCCCTCGCGTCGGCCGCTCCTGGCCGAGCAGCATGCGAAGGAACGTCGACTTGCCGCAGCCGGACGGGCCGACGAGGGCGACGAAGGCACGCGAGGCAACCATCAGCGACACATCCTCGAGCACGATCTGGTCACCATACTCTTTCCAGACCTTTTCGATCACCAACTCGCTCATGCCTGCTTCTCCAGTTCGGACCAGGGGAAGACGGCGATGCGGAGGCGATCGAGGATATAGTTCATGATCACGGCGAGCAGCGTGATCCAGACGACATAGGGAAAGATGATGTCCATCGAGAGATAACGGCGAACGAGGAAGATGCGGTAGCCGAGACCGGAATCCGACGAAATCGCCTCGGCCGCGATCAGGAACAGCCAAGCTGGACCGAGTTGAAGCCTGAGGCAGGTGATCAGCCGCGGCAGGATCTGCGGCAGCACCACACGAAGGCCGATCTGCCAGGAGGAGCCGCCGAGTGTTTCAGCCTTGACGATCTGTTCGCGCGGCAGCTCCAGCGCCTTCAGCGCAAGGTCGCGGATCATCGTTGGCGCAACGCCGATGACGATAAGCGCGATCTTTGAGGCTTCGCCAACACCCATGGCGATGAAGAGGATGGGCAGCAGGGCCAGCGGCGGCACCATCGAGATAACGGCGACGAAGGGAGAGAGCAGGGCTCGGAGATAAGGCAGCATGCCGATCAGCATGCCGATGACGAGCGCCGTGACTGTGGAGATGCCGAGGCCGGCAAGCAGGCGAATCAGGCTCGCCCCCGTATCGGACCAGAGCAGGTATTGACCGGTGCGCGGATCGGCGATGAAAGCCAGGCGGTCAATTGCATCGGCAAAACCGGCAAGACCGGGCAGCAGTTTGTCGTTGGCGTTTTCCGCCAGCCGTGCTGCCGAGCCGAAAGTATAGGCAATGATCAGCAGCACGAAGGGCAGCAGCGTCAAGGCAAGCTGCGCGCCCCGGCTCGGCCTCGTGTTGATCCAGCGCATGGGGAAAGCTCCGCTGATGAAGGGTGGACGGTGCGGTCAATGCCGCACCGCTGCTTTGACATGGCTCAGAGCGAACCGTCGGCGGCGGCCTTCATGTAGGTCTCGGTGAAGCGCAGCTTGACATTGCCGCTATCGCCGAGGATCTTGCCATCCGGCATTTCGATGCCGATGACGTCGGCCGATGGCGCACCATTGCCGAGCAGGCCTTTTTCGAACAGGAAGTTGCGGACGAGATCCATTGTCTTCGGCAGGTTGCTCGAGGCCGTGAAGGCAACGGCATCGGCCGGCTTGGCAAACAGCTTGGTGGCGGCAAGCTGGGATTCAAAGCCCTTGAGATCGGTGCCCGATGCCTGGCCCATCGCCTCGCGTGCAGCCTTGCCGTCGGCACTGTCGGCAGTCAGCAGTGCTGCGGTTTCATACCAGATGCCGACGAGCGCCTTGCCGAAATTCGGATTGTCCTTCAGCACGCCTGTATTGGCGACCATCAGGTCGATGATCTCGCCCGGCACCTGAGAGCTGTCGAAGACCTTCTTGGCCGTGGGATCCTCGAGGATGGTCGAGACCAGCGGGTTCCATGTGACGACCGCAGTCACGTCAGCCGTCTTGTAAGCGGCGACCATATCGGCGTCGGAGGTGTTGACCACCTTGACGTCGCGCTCGGTCAGCTTGATGCTTTCGAGCGCCCGGGCGAGCAGATAATGCGAGACGGAAAATTCGACGAGATTGACGTTCTGTCCCTTGATGTCGGCAAGACTCGCCTTGTCCTTAAGGATGACGGCATCATTGCCGTTCGAAAAGTCGCCGACAATCACGGCCGTCGTATCGACGCCGCCGGCGGCCGGGATCGACAGACCGTCCATATTGGTCAGCGTCACGGCGTCGAAGGCGCCGGCCGTATACTGGTTCATCGATTCGACGTAGTCGTTGAACTGGGTCACCTCGATCTTGATGCCGTATTTGTCGGCCCATTTCTTGACGATGCCGTGATCGGCGGCGTAGCCCCAGGGCATCCAGCCGACATAGATCGACCAGGCGACCTTGAAATCGGTCTTCTGTTCAGCCTTGGTGACGGAACCGAAGCCGAGCGTCAGCGAGGCCGTCAGTGCGGTAATCGATAGGATCTTCGAAAAAGTCTGCATTGAAATTCCCCTTTTGCTTTTCTTCAAAAGGGATCGGCAATGACCATCGTGCCGCCAATCCCTTGGCTTACGAGGTCTCCCGGGCTTTTGTCCCGCCGTGCACCCGGCGGGATGTCTCCCCTGCCGGTGGTAGCTCTCGGACCAGCCACGCCTTGCGACGCCGGAACCCTAGCCACCAACTCTGCAACTATCGAAGCAAAGTGTGTGCCAAATTATAAACCATTGATTTTATTTAGGGTGCGCCGACATTAAATTCCCGGCAAAAGCAATAGTGCATGCACTTGCACAGAAAATGTGCGCATTCTGCCGCCGCCTTAGGCGTTGGTTCTTTTTTGCCCAGTGAAAAAAGCAGCACGCAGAACGCCGCGTTGCGACTCTATCTGAGCTAGTTCCGAAAGGTCCCGGAGGGGATCGTCGTCACCAGCCGGATATCGCGGCGGAAATTCGACGGCGACATGCCGGCGATGTGACGGAAGGATTTGTTGAAGGCGCTGATCGAGCCGAAGCCGCTGTCCATCGCCACCTGCAGCACGTTGGCGCCCTCGCTCATCAGCATCGCCTGGGCGCGCGACAGCCGCAGCAGCGTCACATATTTGCTGAGCGTCATGCCGGTCGATCGCTTGAACAGGTTCATCGCATATTTCGGATGCAGGTCGGCGGCGCGGGCGATATCGACCGAATCGATGTCGTGCAGGAAATTGGCGGCGATGAAATCGCACATGCGCGCAACGCTGCGCGAGCAATGGGGATAAGGGTGATCGCGCTCGAGATCGATGGCCGCCTGCGACGTCATCGAATAGGGTTCAAGCGCGATGCGCTCGATGCGCAGCAGCAGCTCGTCGACGGCGTGCTGGGCCTTGGCGGGATCGCCGGAATTGGCATAGCGGAACCAGCGGGTAAAGTTCTCGTTGTCGGCGGCATCCGTTGCCGAGGTCAGCAGCGTCTCACCCTTCATCAACCGGCTGGAAACGCTGATCGGCAGGCGCAGCCGAAAGAAATAGACGAGCGGCAGATGGGCGCCGGCATAGAGCGAATCGTCTGAGGATTCGTCCATCTGATGCGGCTGACCACCCCAGAAGAGGCACATCTCGCCGGCGTTCAGCCGGAATTCGTGATCGCTCATCCGGTAGTGCACGGTGCCGCGCATCACGTAGTTGACCTCGACCTGCGCATGCCAGTGCGGCATGGCCATAACAGGCGGATGGGCATGAAACATCTGCAGCGCTGTCGGCAAACCCTCGATGCTGCTCGCGCCGGGCTGATAGATTGCGCGTGTGCCGACCTTACTTTCCGCCAAATTCATGTTCCCTTTTTAGGAGACACCCGCTCCCTTACAGATAGTCTAACCGCGTTCGTGAAAGATCGGCAATTGAAAAGGGAGGATTTTCAATGCGCTTCAAACTTCTCGCTGCGACCGCAGCTGTCGCAGTGCTTGCTTCCGGCTCCGCCTACGCGCAGTCGGCCAATCTCACCATCTGGAGCTGGAATGTCGCCGCGTCGGCATTGAAGTCCACGCTTCCAGGCTTCAACAAACAGTTTCCCGATATCAAGATCACCGTCGAGGACCTTGGCAACGCCCAGGTCTTCGATAAGACGCTGGCTGCCTGCGCCGCCGGCGGCGACGGCTTGCCCGACATCGTCAGCATCGAGAATTTCGAAGCTGAAATCTTCTGGAGCCGTTTTCCCGATTGCTTCGCCAATCTGAAGGAGCTCGGTTACACACCCGAGATCCAGGCGAAATTCCCCGAATTCAAGCGCACCGAACTTGAAGTCGGCGATGTCGCCTATGCCATGCCGTGGGATTCCGGCCCTGTCGCCGTCTTCTATCGCCGCGATCTCTACGAAAAGGCTGGCGTCGATCCAAGCACGATCAATACCTGGGACGATTTTATTGCCGCCGGCAAGAAAATTTCCGTCGCCAACCCCGGCACCGTCATGGCGCAGGCGGATTTCAATGGCGACAGCGAATGGTTTCGCATGATCGCCAACGAACAGGGCTGCGGCTATTATTCGACCGACGGTCAGAACATCACCATCAACCAGCCGGCCTGCGTCGCCTCGCTGCAAAAAGTGAAGGAAATGAAGGATGCTGGCACGCTGACGGCAGCCAATTGGGACGAAAAGATCCAGGCCAATACCGCCGGCAAGGCCGCAAGCCAACTGTATGGCGGCTGGTATGAGGGCACCGTTCGCTCGACCTCGCCCGATCTCAAGGGCAAATGGGGCGTCTACAAGATGCCGAGCCTGACGGCCGATGGCCCGCATGCCGCCAATCTCGGCGGTTCGTCGCTCGCTATTTCGGCGACCTCCGCAAATAAGGAAGCGGCCTGGAAATTCGTCAACTACGCCCTCGGCACGAACGAGGGTCAGGTGACCATGCTCAAGGAGTTCGGTCTGGTGCCATCGTTGCTCTCGGCCGTACAAGATCCCTTCGTCAACGAAGCGCAGCCCTATTGGGGCGATCAGAAGGTCTGGGCCGATATCCTCGCGACGCTGCCGAAGATCGTTCCGAGCCGCGGCACCGCCTTCCAGAGCGATGCCGAAGCCATCTTCAAGGCGACGCAGACGAAGTTCTTCTCCGGCGGCTATCCCGATGCGAAGGCGGCTCTCGACGATGCCGCCAACCAGATCGCTTCGGCGACCGGCCTTCCGATCGCGCAGTGAATGACGAAGCCGGGCGCTTGTCGCGCCCGGCTCTCCGTCCGCCGCAAGGCGGCTGGTCATTCGTTGGTTTTGTGAGGAGGAGGCTCGATGCCGTTCAGAACCCGGAGCGCCTATGCGTTCCTCGCCCCTTATCTGCTGGTCTTTGCCACCTTCTGGGTCTGGCCGATCATCAATTCGTTCCTGATTTCCTTTCAGAACACCCGTATCAACCCATGGAAATATAGTTTCCAGGCCAATTGGGGCCGGCTCTTCTACGACCCGGCCTTCTACAATGCCCTCTACAACACGCTGATCATCCTGGTGATCCAGGTGCCCGTCATGATCGCGCTCGCGACCGTTATGGCCGTGATGCTCAATTCGCCGCTGCTGAAAGCGCGCCCCCTCTTCCGTTTCGCATTCTTTGCCCCTGTCGTCGTCGGCGAGGTCGCCTATGCTGCGGTGTTCCGACTGATGTTCAGCCTCGATTTCGGGATCATCAACAAGCTGATCTCAGCCGTTGGGTTCAGCCCGGTGTCCTGGTTCGACAATGCCAATGCCGCCATGGGCCTGATCATCCTCGCCGTCACATGGCGCTGGGCAGGCTACAACGCCATCATCATCCTCGCCGGCCTGCAGTCGATTCCCGATGACGTCTACGAGGCGGCGACGCTTGACCGGGTGAGCAAGGTCCAGCAGTTCTTCCACATCACCCTGCCGCTGCTGAAGCCGATCATCCTCTTCTGCGTGGTGCTTTCGGTGATCGGGACCATGCAGCTCTTCACCGAGCCCTTCCTGATCACCAATCGCGGCGGTCCGGGCGGCGGCACCGAGACGCTCGGCCTGCTGCTTTATCGCCAGGGCTTCACCTCGCTGAACTTCGGCTATGCCTCGGCGATCGCCTATACGATGGCTGCCCTCGCCGTGGCGATCTCGCTTCTCAATCTCTGGGTCGGGAGGGATCCGAAATGAAATCCAAATCGCAATCCCTTCTGCTGCGCCAGATCGCGTTGCATGCCGCACTGGCGCCGCTCGCGATAATCTGGCTGTTTCCGCTCTGGATGATGTTCGTCTTCTCAACCATGCCCGACAACGGCATCTTCAGCCCTGACATCGTGCTCTGGCCATCGACCAACTTCGTCGAGAATTTCAAAAATCTGCAGGCCGATACCGATTTCATCGGGGCCATGGTGATCTCCATCGGCGTGGCGCTGATCTATACAGTGCTCTCGGTGCTGCTGACTTCGATGGCCGGCTGGGCACTGGCACGTTACCGTTTCGTCGGCCGCTCCGTCGTCATCGCCATCATCCTTGGCACGATCACGCTTCCCTTCTCCGTGGTCGTCATCCCGCAATTCATCATGGTGGCGCGCGAGTTCAAGCTGGCAAACACCTGGGTAGCTCTGATCGTACCGCCGCTGTTCAATTCGCTCGGCGTGCTGTTCATGCGGCAATCCTTCTCGATGATGCCGGGTGAACTCTTCGATGCGGCCCGGGTCGAGGGCGTCAAGGAATGGCAGATTTTCCTGCGCATTGCCCTGCCGCTAGCGCGCCCGACCATGGCGGCATTGGCGATCATTCTCTTCCTGCACTCGTGGAACAATTACCTCTGGCCGCTGCTGATCAATTCCAGGCCGGGGATGATGACGGCGCCTGTGGCATTGGGAACGCTGATCGGCCTCACCAAGGTTTCCTGGGGCGGCATCATGGCCGGCGCGGTGCTGCTGACGGCGCCGATCCTCGTCATCTTCGTGGCTCTTCAGCGCCATTTCATCGCCGGCATCGCGGCCGGCGCAATTAAATAATCGGGAGGCTGCATGGCAGAGCTTTCACTCAGCAACATCGTCAAGCGCTTCGGCGGCTTTGAGATCATCCACGGCGCCAATCTGGAGGTGAAGGACGGCGAATTCGTCGTCTTCGTCGGCCCCTCCGGCTGCGGCAAGTCCACGCTGCTCAGGATGATCGCCGGCCTCGAGGACATTACGTCAGGCGAGCTTCAGATCGGCGGCAGGGTCGTCAACGACGTCGAGCCGGCCGATCGCGGCATCGCCATGGTCTTCCAGTCCTATGCGCTCTATCCGCACCTGACCGTCGAGGAAAATTTGAGCTTCGGCCTGCGCATGAACGGCAATCCGAAGGCCGACACCGAGCGGCGCGTACGCCATGTCGCCGAGATCCTGCAGATCACCGAACTCATGAAGCGCCGGCCGAAGCAGCTTTCCGGCGGCCAGCGCCAGCGTGTCGCAATCGGCCGCGCCATCGTCCGCGAACCCCAGGTCTTCCTGTTCGACGAACCTTTGTCGAACCTCGATGCTGAACTGCGGGTGCAGATGCGCGTCGAAATCTCCAGGCTGCACAAGCAGCTCGGCACGACGATGATCTACGTCACCCACGACCAGACGGAGGCGATGACGCTCGCCGACAGGATCGTCGTGCTGCGCGCCGGCAATATCGAACAGATCGGCGCGCCGCTCGACCTTTACGACGATCCGGCAAACCAGTTCGTCGCCGGTTTCGTCGGCTCGCCGAAGATGAATTTCCTGAAGGCCGTGGTGGTTGAGACGCAGCCGGGCAGGGCGGTGATTGCGCTCGAAAGCGACGCCAATACGCGTCTGACGCTGCCAGTCGCCGACCCCATCGAAGCCGGCGCAAAAGTGACGCTCGGCATCCGTCCCGAGCATTTCGTCGATGCGGGCACGGGCGATGCCGACCTCACCGTCACCATCGACGTCGCGGAACACCTCGGCAATACCAGTTACATCTACGCAACCATTGGCCCCGAGCAACTGATCATCGAGCGGCCGGAATCGCGCGTCGCCGGCAATCGCGACACGCTGACGGTCGGCCTTCCCGCCAACCGCACATTCCTTTTCGACGGTGCCGGCAAGCGGCTTCGCTGAACCAAATCCCAGGACAGAAAGACGAAAGAGGATTTTCCATGACTTCAGATCAACCGATCCGCTGGGGCATCATTGGCCCCGGCACCATCGCCCGCACTTTTGCAGACGGCGTCGCCCATTCGCGCACCGGAAAGCTGGTGGCAATCGCTACCCGCAATCCGGCAAAGCCGGGCCTTGCCGAAGGATTCCCCGGCGCCCGCATCGTCGATGGTTACGAGGCGCTGCTTTCCGATAAGGAGATCGATGCGATCTATATCGCCGTCCCTCACACCGGCCACGCGGAATGGGCGATCAAGGCGGCACGCGCCGGCAAGCACATCCTGGTGGAAAAGCCGATCGCGCTCTCGGCCTATGATGCCGAAGCGGTTTATTACGAGGCGAAAAAGGCCGGCGTCTTTGCCGGCGAGGCCTTCATGTACCGCGTGCATCCGCAGACGGAGAAGCTGGTCGAACTCGTCAAAAGCGGCGTCATCGGCACCGTTCGCATCATCCGCTCGAGCTTCGGCTTCAACATGGGCAGCTATAAGCCCGAACACCGGCTTTTCGCCAACGACACTGCCGGCGGCGGCATTCTCGATGTCGGCGGTTATCCGGTCTCGATGGCCAGACTGGTCGCCGGCGCCGAGGAGGGGAAGGCCTTCCTCGAACCGGAGAAGGTCTCGGGCGTCGCCCATCTCGGCCAGAGCGGCGTCGATGAATGGGCATCTGCCGTGCTCAAATTCCCGAACGAGATCATAGCCGAAGTCTCCTGCTCGATCATGGCGCAGCAGGACAATGTACTGCGCATCATCGGCTCCGAGGGCCGGATCGAGGTCCAGGACTTCTGGTTCGCCTCCGGTCACAAGGGCGGCGTCGGCAAGATCGAGATCTTCAAGGGCGGCAAGCAGGAGACCGTCGAACTCAGGGAGGATCGCTGGCTCTATTCCTTCGAGGCGGATGCGGCGGGCGATGCCATCCGCGCCGGCAACACCGAATTCAGCTCTCCCGGCATGAGCTGGGCAGATTCGATCGGAAACCTGCGTGTGCTCGACCAGTGGCGTGCCTCGGTCGGCCTCGAATACGGCGTGGAAAAAGCCAGCAAACGCACGACAAACATTGCCGGCGGCGCGATCGCGCGCGGCAACAGCGTTCCGCAACGTCAGATCCCTGGCATTTCCAAACCAGCCTCGGTCGTCACACTCGGCTTCGAGTTCTTCCCGAACTTCGCCGCCGCCTCGCTGACGCTCGACGCCTTCTACGAAGCCGGAGGCAATGCCTTCGACACGGCCTATGTCTATGGCGGCGGCAAGACGGAGGCGATCTTCGGCGACTGGCACACGAGCCGCAAGGTGCCGCGCGAGGAGATCGTGCTGATTGGCAAGGGCGCCCATTCGCCGCTCTGCTATCCCGATATGATCGCAAAGCAGCTCGACCAGTCGCTTGCCCGGCTGAAGACCGACTATGTCGACATCTATTTCATGCATCGCGACAATACCGACGTGCCCGTCGGCGAGTTCGTCGATGCCATGGATGCCGAGGTCAAGCGCGGACGCATCCGCGGCATATTCGGCGGCTCGAACTGGACGCGGGCCCGCTTCGACGAAGCGATCGCCTATGCCGAAAAGACTGGCAAGGCGGCGCCGGCAGCGCTTTCCAACAACTTCTCGCTCGCCGAGATGCTCGATCCGATCTGGGCCGGCTGCGTTGCCGCTTCCGATGACGACTGGAAGAAATGGCTGAACGAGAAGCAGATCCCGAACTTTGCCTGGTCGAGCCAGGGCCGCGGCTTCTTTACCGATCGCGCCGGCCGCGACAAGCGAGATGATGAGGAGATCGTGCGGGTCTGGTATTCCGAGCGCAACTTCGGACGCCGCGACCGCGCTATCGAGCTTGCCAACAAGCTCGGCCGCAATCCGATCCACATCGCGCTCGCCTATGTGATCGCCCAGCCTTTCCCGGTCATTCCGCTGATCGGGCCGCGCACCGTTGCCGAGCTGGAAGACAGCCTCTCGGCGCTCGACATCAAGCTGACACCCGATCAGGTGAAGTGGCTGGAAGGCTGAAGTAACAGCAAAGGGCGCGGTTTGAACCGCGCCCTTTGCTTTTTCTACTTGCGCGGCTCGGAAGCTTTCTTCCTGGCCGCGTCGTCCATCAGCTCATACCACATGGCGTTGAGGACGGCGAAGGCGGCGGCCAGCGGCAGGCCGAGGATCCATGCAAAATACCACATCGTTTGGTCTCCCTCAGAGCAATTCCAGGAAAAGTGCGAAGCGGTTTTCCCAGGCAAAGCGCGAAGCGATTTTGCCGGGAATTCCGCAAAAACAAAAGGTTAGAGCGGTTCTACTGAATCGCTCTAGTAGGCGTGGCTATTTTTATCGGTGATGGACTTCTCATCGACCTTGCCCCACAGAACCTTGTAGACCCAGGCCGTGTAGCCAAGGATGATCGGCAGGAAGATCACCGTCACCACCAGCATGATGAACAGCGTCATGTGGCTGGAGGACGCATCCCAGACCGTCAGGCTCGATCGCGGATCGAGCGAGGAGGGCAGGATGAACGGGAACATCGACAGGCCGACCGTCGAGATGATGCCAAAGATCGCCACCTTGCTGACGAGCAGCGTCATGACCTCGCGCCTTGCCCGCATGGCAATGAAGGCCAGTGCCGCGCCGACGAAGCCGAGGACGGGCGCGATGATCATCCAGGAATGAGCGGCGTAATTGGTAAGCCACGCGCCTTTCTCCAGCGCCACGGTCTTCAGCAGCGGATTGGAGGGGCCGATCGGGCTGATATCGCTGGTGATGCGATAGCCACCGACGCCGATCCACAGGAAGAGGCCGCCGAGTGCGAAAAGCACGATAACGGCAAGGGCGGCGATGCTGCCATAGCTTCTGGCACGCTCTGCAACCGGGCCACTCGACTTCAATACCAGCCAGGCCGCACCATGCATCGTCAGCATGACCAGGGAAAGCAGGCCGCAGAGCAGAGCATAGGGGTTGAGCAGAGCGAAGAACGAGCCTTCGTAGAAGATCCGCATATCGTCGGCAAAGCGGAAGGGTACGCCCTGCAGCACATTACCGACGGCAACGCCGAAGATCAGCGACGGCACGAAACCGCCGATAAAGAGCGCCCAGTCCCAGCCGCTCCGCCAATTGGCGCTTTCCCGCTTCGACCGGTATTTGAAACCGACCGGGCGCAGGATGAGCGCGAAGAGGATCGCGAACATCGCCAGATAGAAGCCCGAGAAGGAGACCGCATAAAGCGGCGGCCAGGCGGCGAAGATGGCGCCGCCGCCGAGGATCAGCCAGACCTGGTTGCCCTCCCAGGTGGCGCCGATTGTGTTGATCGCCACGCGCCGTTCCGTATCGGTCCGGGCAACGAAAGGCAGAAGCATGCCAACGCCGAGATCGAAGCCGCCGGTCGTCGCAAATGCAATCAGCAGGACGCCGAGCAGCAGCCACCAGATGAGACGCAGGGTTTCATAGTCGATGAGTTCGTGAAGGATCATGGCAGGTCACTCCGCGGCCGGGACGAGGGTTTCGGAAATCAGAATCGCTTCCGGCTCGTCGTCCGGCTCCGGTCCTTGCTTGATCGCCTTGATCATCAGGCCCATCTCGATGACGATCAGCGTCGTGTAGAGTGCCGCAAAACCGATGATCGTCAGAAGCACGGTGCCGGCGCCGAGGCTGGAGACGGCTGCTGCCGTCGGCAGCACGCCTTCGATCACCCAGGGCTGGCGGCCGAACTCGGCGACGACCCAGCCGAGCTCGATGGCGACCCAGGGCAGGGGGATCGCCAGCACGGCAATTCTGAGAAGCAGTGGATACGTATCGAGATGGCGCCGCGCCGACAGCCAGAAGAAGGTGGCGGTCAGCAGAATGAAGAAGATGCCGAGGCCAACCATGATGCGGAAAGACCAGAAGAGCGTCGGCACGTGCGGGATCGTATCACGTGCGGCCTGAACGATCTGCTCCTCCGTCGCCTGGCGCGGATCGTCCACATAGCGCTTCAGCAGAAGAGCGTAGCCGAGATCATGGCCGAGATCCTCGAAGGAAGTGCGCACTTCCTGCGCTACCTGACCCTGTGCCGGTGCCGAACGGATCTGCATCAGCGCGTCGTAAGCCTTGATGCCGTCGCGGATCCGGGTTTCGGCCTGCTGTTCGAGCTTGTCGATTCCGGGGATTTCTGTGGTCAGCGACCGCGTGCCGATCAGGCCCATGACCCAGGGTATATGCACGGCAAAATGCGTTTCACGCGCCTCCTGGTCGGGGAAGCCAAAAGCGGTGAAGGCGGCCGGCGCCGGTTCGGTCTTCCACATGCCCTCGATCGCGGCAAGCTTCATCTTCTGGTTCTCGGTGGCGAGATAGCCGCTCTCGTCGCCAAGCACGACGACTGATAGGGCCGAAGCGAGACCGAAGGAGGCGGCGACCGTCATCGAGCGCTTGGCAAGCTCGATATGCCTGCCCTTCAGCACATACCAGGCCGAAACGCCAAGCACGAAGATCGAGGCGCAGACGTAGCCCGCCGACACCGTATGGACGAATTTCGCCTGGGCAACGGGGTTGAAGACCACGTCGAAGAAGCTTGTGATCTCCATGCGCATCGTCTGCGGGTTGAGCGCCGATCCCACCGGATTTTGCATCCAGCCATTGGCGATCAGGATCCAGAGCGCTGAGAAGTTCGAGCCCAGCGCCACCGCCCAGGTGGCGACCAGATGGCCGACCTTCGACAGCTTGTCCCAGCCGAAGAAGAACAGGCCGACGAAGGTCGCCTCGAGGAAGAAGGCCATCAGGCCCTCGATCGCAAGCGGTGCGCCGAAAATGTCGCCGACATAATAGCTGTAGTAACTCCAGTTCATGCCGAACTGGAATTCCATGACGATGCCGGTGGCGACGCCGAGCACGAAATTGATGCCGAACAGCCCGCCCCAGAATTTGGTCATCCGCCGCCAGATCTGGCGGCCGGTCATGACATAGACGGTTTCCATGATCGCCAGCAGCACGGACAAGCCGAGCGTCAGAGGTACGAACAGGAAGTGGTAAAGCGCCGTCAGCGCGAATTGGAAGCGCGATAACGCGACGATATCTAGTTCCATTGTTTTTCTCCCACGGTCCCACGGGGTACAAGGCGTTCCTCAGCACCGGCCGGCGCGTGAGGGTATGCAATCTTGCTCTAGTCCGGCCGAAGCCGGTCGAGCGCCTTTTCGAACGCCGCCTCTCCGCGGCGCGAAATTTCTATGATGCGACCGCCGTTGATGACGGCGATGCGGTCTGCGATCGCCGCCTCCCGGCGGATATGCGTGGCAATCACCAGCGAACGGCCCGCCGCCATTGCCGACAGCCGGCAGAGCACGTCGCGGGCGGTGACGCCGTCGAGGCCCTCTGTCGGCTCATCGAGCAGCCAGAGTGGCGTGTCGCGCAGGAAGAGCCGGGCAAGCGCCAGCCGGCGCGATTGGCCGCCCGAAAGGCCGAGCCCGCCTTCGCCAAGCGGCGTATCGATCCCCCGCGGCATGGCCTCGATATCGGCAAGCAGGCCGGCGGCGGCGAGCGCTTCGCGAAGATGGGCCTCGTTCGCATCCGGGTTTGCAAGGAGGAGGTTGTCGCGCAGGCCGTCCTCGAAAAGCTCTGTCCGTTGCGTCAGCAGGGTCGCTTTTGCCACTGCAATACTTCCCGTCCGCGCCGGCAATTCGCCGGAAAGGAGGGCAAGCAGGCTCGACTTGCCAGCGCCGCTGCTGCCGATGACAGCGAGGCGTTCGCCCGGTTGAAGCGCGAGTTCGATATCCTCGAGCGCTGGGACGGCGGAGTTTTCATGGAAGGCTGACACCTTCACCAGCGAAAAAGCGCATCCCGGCAACGGCACCGCCAATGGTTCGGGTGCCGCCGCGACGGCAAGCCGCGGCGCGATGCGCCTTGCCGCAAGCAGCGTCCGCCCAAGTTCCAGGGCACCGCGGCGCAGCGCTGCGAAGGGTTCGACCGCCGCGAAGGCGACGAGCAGACCGAGTGCGGCGACGGGCGCGGTGATCACCTTCGTTTCAGCAAGGGTTGCGACGGCTAGCAGCGATGCCGTCAGCAGCAAGGTCGAGACGAGGCCGAAGCCGAATGTCAGGCCGGTTTCGACGCGGTTCAACCGATTGTCGGCGCGGGCTGCGTAATGGTCTGCCGCGGCAATCGCCTCCCTCTGCGCGGCAAGCCGGCCGGCCATCAGCAGATCGGTCTGACCGGCGACGAGATCGATCGTCCGCGACCGCAGCGCCTCGATGCCATGGGTGCGTCTGCGGGCGTGTTTGCGCGCCGCTCGCCCGGCGATGACAGGCAGACCGAGGCCGGAAGCCGCGAGGAAGAGACCGAAGCACAGGCCCAACAATGGATGCATCAGCCCCAGTACAACGCTTGCCGCAAGTGCTGCGCCGATCGCGACTGCGGCCGGCACCAAGATACGGAGGTAAAGAGAATCGAGCGCATCGATATCGGCGGTTAGCCGGAAAAGCAGCCTCGCGGGACGATGGAGCAGGGCGCGGGCAGCACCCGGTTCGGCAAAGCCGCGAAACAGCTTTTCGCGCAGGGCGGCGAGCACGCCGAGCGTTGCATCATGGGTCGCAAGCCTTTCGCCGTAGCGCGCGGCCGTACGGACGATGGCGAGCAGGCGGATGCCGGCTGACGGCGCAAAGACGTCGAAGGTGATGGCGGCAGCAGCCGAAAGGCCGGCGAGCGAGGTGGCGGTGATGAACCAGCCGGACAGGCCGAGCAGGGCGATTCCGGCGGTTACCGTCGCCGCTGAAAGTGCTGCGCCGAGCAGCAGCGCACGTCGGCGCTCGGCAAGGAACAGACGCAGGATCGGCTTGAGGTCCGCAGCAAATCCGCTCATTCGGCGGCCTCCCTCATAACGATGTCGGCATCGACGCGCATGGTGCGATGCATGCGGGCGGCAAGCAGCGGATCGTGGGTCGCAACAATAAGGGTGCGGCCCCTGGCGAGCGAAAGCAGGCTCTCGGTCACCTCGGCGGCGGTGGCGGCGTCGAGATGTGCGGTCGGCTCGTCGGCCAGGATGATCCGGAGATGCGGATTGCAGGCCGCCCGCGCGATCGCCAGCCGCAGCGCCTCGCCGCCGGAAAGCCCGATCCCGCCTTCGCCGAGCGGCCGGTTGCCATAGGCGGCGGCGACTTTTCCGAGCCTGGCGGCGTCGAGCGCATCCGTCACGTCGACGCGCGGGATATCGGGCCTGCCGAGCGCGATATTGCCGGCGATGGTGCCCGCGAAAATATGCGGTCTCTGACCGATCCATGCCATGCTGGCGCGCAAGGCGTCGGCACTGTCATCAGCAAGTTCGATGCCGCCGATGACGATCCGGCCACCAGTGCAGGGCGCTAGTCCTGAAATCAGCGAAAGAAGCGTCGACTTGCCGGAACCACTGGCGCCGAGAAGCGCCAGATGTTCGCCGGCCGCGATATCGAGGTTGAAACCGTCAAGGATCAACGGCTCGGCGGCGTTGTAGCGGAAATCGACATTCTCAAGGCGGATGGACGGTGCTTCGGCGACGGCAGATATTGCTGGCGCGACCTCGGCTGCTCCTTGGATCGACAGGCCGCCAGCAGCGTGGGTGTCCAGGGCTTTCAGCGCCGCTTCGCCGGCGGTCCGATCGTGCCAGACAGCCGAGAGTTCGCGCAGCGGTTCGAAGAAGGCCGGTGCGAGCAGCAGGATGAACAGTCCCTCGGTCAGGTCGAGCCGGCTTACCCAGGTGCCGAAGCGGATCTCGCCGAGCAGGCTGAAGCCGACATAGACGGCAATCATCGCCACGCCGAGCGCGGCGAAAAGCTCGAGCACCGCCGAGGACAGGAAGGCGATCTTCAGCACCGCCATGGTGCGCGCACGCAGAGACTCCGCCTCCGACCGCAGGCGGAGTGCCGTTGCATCGACAGCGTCGAGCGCACGGATGGTCGCCAGTCCGCGCAGCCGATCGAGCAGGAAGCCGTTGAGGCCGCCGGTGGCGACGAGTTGCCTTTCGCTGGCCGCCTGGGCGCGCCAGCCGATCAGCGCCATGAAGATCGGGATCAGCGGCGCGGCGAACAGCAGAACTAGCGCGGCGATCCAGGAGACCGGCAGGATGGAGGCAAGCATAATGAGCGGCCCGAGGCTGGCCTTCATCCGCGCCGGCTGGAAACGGGCGAGGTAGGGCACGATCAGTTCGGCCTGTTCGCCAATGACACTTGCGGCTTTGCCGGAGGCAGGCCGGCCGCGATCAACCGGCGACGACATGGAAAGTGCCGAGGCGGCGATCTGCCGCCGGCTGCTGAGCTCGGCACGGGCGGCTTGAAAGGCCAGGCGGCCACCAGCCGCGTCGAGACAGCTTCTTGCAAATCCAAGGGCGAGGATGCCAAGGGCTGGCCAGACAACATCATGCAATCCGCCGCCATCGGCGATGCGGCCGACCGAGACGGCCAGCAATGCGGCCTGCGGGATCCAGACGGCGGCGGCCAGCGCCTGCAGCATTGCCGCTCTGCGCAGCCCGCCTTTCGCATAGGGGCGGGTGACAGGAGAGACCGTATCACCGTCCGGCGCCGGCTCGGCGCCGCGTCCGTCCTTCGCGTCGAAGAAATCAGTGCTCATGGCGCTAACTCTTGTTCGCAGGATTTGGCCGGCGGCTGCGGCCGAGCGAAACGACCCGGTCCTTGGCCTCCAGAAGCTTCGTCACTTTCGCGCCAAGCGAGAGGAGCGTTGCGAGCCTTTCTGTTTCAAGTTGTTTTACGTCTTCATACCAATGCGTCAGTTGCTCGATCAGCGTGTGCATCTCGCTCATCCGTTGCTGCGCATGCCGCTCGGCATCGCTGGCCGGCCGCTGCATCAGGATCTCACGCAAAACGGACAGAGTCGGATCGACTTCGCGCTTCTTTCGCTCCTCGGCAAGTGTCCTCAATATCTGCCAGACATCATCAGGCGTGGTGAAGAAATCGCGGCGGTCGTCGGGCTTATGTTTCAGGATGACGAGGTTCCATGCCTGCAGTTCGCGCAGGCTCATCGACACATTGGAGCGCGAGATGCCGAGCGACTCGGCGATCTCCTCCGCACAGACCGGCGCGGGCGAGACGAAGAGCAGGGCGTAGATCTGGCCAACCGTGCGGTTGATTCCCCAGCGCGACCCCATTTCGCCGAAGTGGAGAACGAAGGACTGGACGAGAGGCGGAAGGTTCATGGTCATTTCCGTTGCGTCTGTGATTTCAGAAATTTCTGAAATCACTATACTGACTTTCGCGTCTCGCCGGCAATCGGCAAGGCATGCCTGCGTCAATTTGGATGTCCGTTCGTTGATCGTGGGGTAGATATAGCGGGACGCGACGTGGCTGGATTTGACTTGGGTCAAGTCCACAGCACTTTGCAGCGATGACGCAGAAACGCCCGGCGATGCGTTACGCAAGCCGGGCGTCCTGTCGGAACGAAATGTCTAGGCCGCCGATGCCGCCCAGTTTTTGTTCAGGAATGCTGTCAGGCTCAGATCAAGCCGGCCAGAATGCCGACACCGGCAACAGCGGCAAGGCCGCCGGCCGTGCGCGTCACGAAGAGGCCCTGACGTTCACCGGCGCGGCCGATGACGTAACCGACGGCGAGACCGGCGACATGCAGCAGCGCCGTCGCGGCCATGAAGCCGGCGGCATAGCCGGCACCGGCGGCATCTTCCGGCATTTCGGCGCCATGTGCATGACCGTGGAAGATGGCGAAGAGACCGACGATGCCGAGTGCTGCGGCGAGCGGCGCCTTGATATTGAGCGCGACAACGGCGCCGAGGACGACAACGGAAAGCGCGATGCCAATTTCAACGAAGGGAACGTTGATGCCGGCAACGCCGAGAGCACCACCGAGTGCCATCACCAGAACGAAGGTCGTCGGCGCGAGCCAGATGGCGCGGCCGCCGAGCTGGAATGCAAAAACACCGACCATCACCATGGCGAGGACATGATCGAGGCCAGATATCGGATGGGCAAAGCCATGGCTGAAGCCTGCAGCTTCGCCGATAGCGGGATGGGCGGAGGCGACGGCCGGAAGCGCTGCGGCAGCCAAGGCAAGCAGGCCGCTCTTGATTGCTGATTTCATTGCTCATTCCCCTCGTGAATTTTCGAATATCCCGCGGCCGCCGAACACCGGGATGGCCAAGTGGCGGGCATCACGCTAGTTCAAAGAATTTGCGCCGTCAACGACAATTCCATGAAATACTGAGCCGATTCAACTGCTTATCTGATAGGCAGATGCCACTTTCGGTGGCTTCTCCCAGCGCTCAGGGACTGAAGATCGCGCTGGAAACCGTCCTCCACAGGGGCTATCAATCGTCCGGCAGAGACGGCGCAGACCGCCGCGATGGAGGAGACGCCATGATGAATACCGAACGGCCGCTGGCGATCAGCGCGCCCGAGCCGCGTACGCTTGATTTGATCTTCAGCGACAAGGCGCGCGCCGAACTGCATACGAAATACGAGATCGTCGAGGCCGACCCCGAGAATATCGCCGGGCTCGGCGACGAAATCCTCGGCAGGGCACGCTACATCATCGGCCAGCCGCCGCTTTCGGCGGACACGCTGGGACGTATGCCGGCCTTGCGCTCGATCCTCAACGTCGAAAGCAATCTTCTCAACAACATGCCTTATGAGGTACTCTTCCAGCGCGGTATCCACGTCGTGACGACGGGCCAAGTCTTTGCCGAGCCGGTCGCCGAAATGGGTCTCGGCTTCGCACTGGCCCTGGCGCGCGGCATCGTCGACGCGGATGTCGCTTTTCGCCAAGGCAACGAACTCTGGGGAGGGGAGGGGAATTCGAGTGCGCGGCTGCTCGCCGGTTCCGAGATCGGCATCGTTGGCTTCGGCGATCTCGGCAAGGCGCTGCGCCGGGTACTGTCCGGCTTCAGAGCCCGCATCAGGGTATTCGATCCCTGGCTGCCGCAATCGATCCTCGAGGAAAACGGCGTTGAGCCGGCAAGCCTGGACGATGTCCTGACGAAGAGCGATTTCATCTTCGTCGTCGCGGCCGTCACCAGTGAAAACAGGGGATTTCTCGGCGCTGAGTCATTCGCAAGCATGCGCAAGGGCGCGGCCTTCATCCTGCTCAGCCGCGCCGATGTCGTCGACTTCAATGCGCTGATGGCGGCGGTTTCGTCAGGCCATATCGTCGCGGCGAGCGACGTCTACCCCGAGGAACCGCTGCCGCCCAATCATCCGGTGCGGAGCCTGAAAGGTTTCATCCGCTCGGCGCATAGGGCCGGCGCGCTCGACAGCGCTTTCAAGAAGATGGGCGACATGGTGCTGGAAGACATGGACCTGATGGATCGCGGACTGCCGCCGATGCGTTGCAAACGGGCGGAACGCGAGACGGTCTCCCGCATGCGTTCCAAACCGGTCGCGGTGAATTAAAACAGAGCATTGGTTTTGAGCACCGCATCAAGCGGCGCGCTGCTCGGCACCCTGGATCGCCGCAAGCTTCCAATCGGCGCCAGACTTGCGCACGAAGGTCCAAACCTCGGTGCTTTCGCTCGGACGGTGGTCGTCGCCAGAAACCAGGCGGCCGCTGTCGCGTTCGACCATCGCGTCGATCGAGGAATAACGCATGGCGAGCGTCGCATATTCCTGGCCGTCCTCGCGCCAGGCCTCGGCAATATCGCCCTGCAGCAGCTTAACGTCGGAGACGCTGTTGCGCACACCGTTGGTGGCATTTTCGCCAAGCTCTTCGGCGAGATAGGACATAGCCTCGGGTGTCGTCAGCCGGCGCAAGGTGCCGTAATCCTCGGCACCGTAAGCGGTCTGCACTTGGGTCAGCAATTCCTCGAACTGATCGAGATCAGCCTGCGCCAGCCCGATCTCGTCGCTCGGCCGATCGCCGCGCGACTGCCCGCCGAAACCGCTGCCCGAACCGATCGTCGGGATCTGGAAGGACGAATTATTCGTGGGCGTCATGTTATAGGATCGGCTCTGGCCGCCGCCGACGCCGTAGGAAGGCTGGCGGCGGTTGGCGAAATAACGCATGGCGAGCATGACGGCGCCGCCGATCAGCGCGATCTGCAACAGCATGCCGAGCAAGCCGAAGCCGCCGCCGAAACCGTGACCGAGCAGCATGCCGAGAAGGCCGCCAGCAATCAGACCGCCGATCATCGAACGGCCGAACCCGCCAAAGAAACCGGGGCGCTGAGCGCCGAGGGGCTGTTGCGCGGTAGCAGGTGCCGTGGTCTGCGGACGCGGCGTCATCGATCGTTCGATCGGTGCTGCGGTCCCAGGCGCGGTGCTGGTGACAGGCGGCGCCTGGAAGGTGCGCGTGCCGCGGCTTCCGAAACCGCCGCTGCCGGCGCGGCGCGCCTCGGCATCGTTAAGGGAAGCAAAAACGGTAGCGCTCGTCAGAGCGGCAATGGCCGCGATCTTGGCAAAACGCGAAATGGCACTCGGCATTCCTGATCTCCTGTCATGCGCAATCACGGCATGTCGAGATGTAATATAGGGACTCTTTCCCAAGTGTGAAGCTCTTCGGCGCCATTACTGGCAGACGTCTATCCAGCTGGCGCCGGTCAACTCGGCCAGCCGTCGGGTTTCGATGCGGACGGCCGAGTTCGTCGAGCCTGCGGCCGGCACGACTTCATCGAAGCGTTTCAGCGAGATATCGCAATAAATGGGCAACGGCGAGGGAAGGCCGAAGGGGCAGACGCCGCCGACCGGATGGCTGGTGACGGCCACAACCTCTTCGGCATCGAGCATTCGCCCCTTGGCTCCGAAGGTGTCCTTGAACTTGCGATTGTCGAGCCGCGCCGTGCCGCCGGCAACGACCAGCATCATCTGCTCGCCGACACGCAGGCAGATCGTCTTCGCGATCTGGGCCGGCTCGACGCCATGGGCTTCGGCGGCAAGCGCCACCGTCGAGGAGCTCTCGGCGGTTTCGATGATTTCGATATCGGGTGCGTGGGCGCTGAGGAAGGCGCGGACAGATTCAAGGCTCATGACGCGATGCTAGCCCAGGAAATACGCAATTTGAAGCGCAAATGATGGCGACCAAGAACCCGCCGCTTGCAAGTCGCTGGGACATGGTCATAATAATTTTGCACACGTGCTCAATATTGTCATTCGGCCGTTACGTTCGCCCCCTAGAGCGGGATACGCCACGTTTTCGTGGGGTTTCGGAACGGCCGTCACGCAACAGTGATGACCCGTCAAGAGGCCTCACACTGCTCTTCCAGGGAGACGAAGAAGATGACCATTTTGCCGACACTGAAATCCCTCGCCGTCGCAGCCGCGATCCTGGCTTCGACCTCCGCAATTGCACTCGCCAAGGACGTTCACATCAGCGTCTGGGCCGGCGGTACCGGCCCGAACGACGTCTATCGCCTCGACGCCATCGAGATCGCAGCCCAGCAGCTGCAGCGTGAAGCCGCCCTCAAGGGCGAAGAGCTGAAGATCACCGTCGAGAAGAAGCCCTATTCGGCCTGGGAGGACTTCAAGCAGGCGCTGACCCTTGCCGCCGAAGCCAAGACCGCACCGAATATCGTCGTCAGCGGCCATGAAGACATCGCACCCTGGTCGCAGGCCGGGCTGATCGTTCCGATCGAGGATTATGTCGATCTCGACTCTTGGCCGCTCAGCGACATCTATGAAAACCTGTTGCAGATCGCGTCCTATAACGGCACCGTCTACGGCATCCCGCAGGACTCCGAATCCCGTCCGATGTTCTTCTGGAAGCCTTACATGAAGGCGATCGGTTACAGCGACGCCGATCTGGATGCGTTGCCGCAGAGCGTCCAGGAGGGCAAGTACACCATGAAGAACCTGCTCGAAGACGCCAAGAAGATGCAGGACAAGGGCCTCGTCCAGGCCGGCTACGGTTTCTATCCGCGCCCCAGCAACGGCCCTGATTACTGGCAGTTCTACACCAGCTTCGGCGGCACGATGGAAGAAGGCGGCAAGCTCGTTTTCGACAAGGCCGCGATGACCCGCACCTATCAGTTCTTCGCCGATGCCGTGAAGACCGGTGTTACCAAGAAAAACCACATCGGCATGCCGGGCGACCAGTGGTGGAAGGAAGTCGCTACCGGCAAGGCCGGCATCTGGGACGGCGGCACCTGGCACTATGCCCGCCTGGTCAACCAGGAAGGTCTGAAGGACTTCTTCGGCAACGTGATCTTCACGCTGATTCCCGCCGGTGAAGGCGGCAAGGCCAACACGCTGACCCATCCGCTCGTCTACCTGCTGACCGCAGGTCACGACCAGGAAGACACCGAGATCGCCGCCCAGCTGGTCAAGATCGCTTCCGAGCCGCGCACCAACGCGCTGCATGCGGTCAAATCGGCCCATCTCGGCATCTCCAAGTCGGAAGCCACCGTCGACTTCTACTCGGCCGACCGCTGGACCCGCGAAGCCACCGAGCGTCTGCTGCCACATGCCAATGCGATGCCGAACAATTCCGACTTCGGCAAATATTGGAACATCATGTGGAAGAACCTCGAAGCATCCTGGACCGGCGCCAAGACCGCCGATGCTGCGATCGGTGACGCCGAAAGCGAGCTGAAGAGCACGCTCGGCGACAAGATCGTCATCCGCTAGAACAGGAAGATCCTGTTCTAAATTAAAGGGTTAGAGCATGATGTCGTCCGAAAACCGCTCACACTTTTCGGCATCATGCTCTAGGATCGAAGCACTCTTCCGGGCGGCGGCAACGCTGCCCGGTCGGTCCGCGAGGAGGCTTCCATGAAATCGTCCAGGACGCTCGGACTGGTGATGATCGCGCCTGCGGCGATCATGATCGTTCTTTTCTTCCTGATGCCGGTCGTTCTGACGGCGGTCTTTTCGATGACCAGCATGACGACCGCGACCGGCATATCAGGCGGTGTCTACCAGATCGCGCCCAATTCATTGATCGCGCTAAAGTTGGCGATGCCAGACATCGCAGCCGAGATGGCTGAACCGCGCTACACAATCGACGATGCAGGCCTCAAGGCCGTCGAGGGCCTCGGGCTTGCGCCGGGAATTGCCGCGGAATTGCGCGCCAAGCATACAGGTGAGGTCTTCCCGACACGCCGCGACGTCGAGCGCATGATCAAGGATCTTCCCGAGCGACCTTCGACACGCGAGGTCAAGCAGATCTCCGAACAGTTCAACCGCTCCGTCCTCAACACCCGTTTCGACAGCAAGGAGCAGCTCTTTTCGGCACTGGACAGTCTGGGATTCAAGCTCACCCCGGAACAGAAGGAAACCGTCGCGAGGGTCACCTATACCGGCTGGACCTGGACCACCGACAATTTCTCACGCATGGCCACCTCGCCCGACATGGCACGTGTGCTTTTCAATACAGTGCTCTACGTTGCGCTGGTGCTGATGCTGTTCAATGTCGGCTATGCGCTGCTGCTCGCCATCCTGACGCACTACATGCCGCCGACGCCCGCCTCGATCTTTCGCGGCATCTGGCTCCTGCCGCGCATTACGCCCGTCGTCATCTACGTCATGTTGTGGAAGTGGCTCGCCTGGGACAGCGGATTCATCTCTATCCTGATGGGTAAATTCGGCTATCCGCCGAAGAACTATCTTCTCGATAACGCTTATAACGCCTGGCTCTTCGTCGTGCTGATCAATGGCTTCATCGGCGCCTCGATGGGCATGCTGGTCTTCTCCTCGGCGATGAAGGCCATTCCGAAAAGCCAGTTCTATGCGAGCGAGGTCGACGGCGCGTCGCGCTGGCAGCAGATCCGCTACATCCTTCTGCCGCAGATGCGCTGGCCGATCCTGTTCGTCACCTGCTACCAGACGCTGTCGCTGCTTGCCTCCTTCAATGAAATCCTGCTTGCGACCAATGGCGGACCGGGCAATGCGACCGAGGTCTGGGCGCTATCGGCCTATCACACTGCGCTAAGGAACTATGCCGGCAATCTGGAATACGGCCTCGGCGCGGCCATGGCGCTCGTCCTCGTCGTCATCGGCGTGACCCTGTCGCTTCTCTATCTGCGCGTCTTCAACTACGGCACGCTTGTCGCCAAGCCCCTGATCGAGGATTGACCATGGCCGAACGATCGCAGCCCTCTGCAAATTACCGCAGCTGGCCTGTCATAACGGCGCTAACTATCGTCAGCCTGCCGCTTCTCCTGATGTATGTCTATCTCTTCCTCGACACCGTGACGGTGAAGCAGGCGGACGCGCTGCTGCCTTCGGGCTTGACGCTCAATCACTGGCGCTTTCTGTGGCAAACGACGGAGGGAAAGGCGAACATCTGGCAGGTGACGCTGAATACGCTGCTATTTGCGGCCTGCACCACCAGCGTCGTGCTCATCGTCTCGTCAATGGCGGGATACGTGCTGTCACGGCTGAACGTGCCGGCGCGCGGCTTCTTCCTTGCCGGCGTCATGGTGTTGCATGCTTTCCCGTCGGTGACGCTGATCATCGCCATCTTCATCGTGCTGCAGATGATCGGCCTCTACAATTCGCTGATCGGCGTCATCCTGGTAAAGGCGGCGATCGACCTGCCGCTCGGCATCTGGCTGATGAAGGGCTTCTACGACACCGTGCCTTGGGAAATCGAAATGGCGGGCGTCGTCGACGGCGCCTCGCGTTTCCGGGTCTGGCGCAGCCTCGTGCTGCCACAGGTCAAGCCCGGCATCATGGCGCTCGGCCTGTTCTCTTTCCTTTCCGGCTGGGGCGAATTCATCCTGCCGCAGGTGCTGGCGCCTGGTAATCAGGTGCAGGTACTCTCGGTCTATCTCGCCGGCTTCCTCGCCGATGACAACAATTATGACTTCAACATGTTCAAAGCGGTCGGCGTCTTCTACCTCGTTCCGGTGCTGCTCGTTTACGCGCTCTTCAACAAATACCTCATGAACATCTATGGCGGTGGGAGCAAAGGCTGATGCGCATCCTCCTCGACAATTTTTCGAAGAGCTTCGGCTCCACCAAGGTCATCGAGAACATGCGGCTCGAAGTCCGCAACGGCGAGATGCTGGCGTTGCTCGGTCCTTCCGGCTGCGGCAAGTCGACGACGTTGTTTGCGGTATGCGGTATCCACCGGCCGACCGGCGGACGCATCCTCTTCGGCGATCGTGACGTCACCGACCTGCCGAGCCAGGCCCGCAATGTCGGGGTCGTCTTCCAATCCTATGCGCTCTACCCGCACATGACGGTTGCCGAGAACATCGGCTTTCCGCTGAAGGTGAAGGGCATGCCTGTTGCCGATATCCGCAAGGAAGTCGACCGCATCGCTGCCCTTGTCCAGATCGGCAACCTGATGGGCCGCCGGCCAGCCGAGCTTTCCGGCGGCCAACAGCAGCGCGTGGCGCTGGCGCGCGCGCTGATCCGCAAGCCCGATGTGCTGCTGCTCGACGAACCGCTCGCCAATCTCGATGCCAAGCTGCGCCTCGAAATGCGATCGGAAATCCGCCGCCTTCAGCGCGAAACCGGCATCACCGCCATTCTCGTCACCCACGACCAGGTGGAGGCGATGAGCATGTGCGACCGCATCGCCATCATGAAGGAAGGCGAGATCGTCCAGATCGCCACGCCGGCCGAAATGTACAATGATCCAAAGACCGCCTTCGTTGCCGGCTTTCTCGGCAATCCGCCGATCACCTTCCTGCGCGGCGTCGTGGACAAGGGCGCCTTCACCATCCCGCAAAGTGAGATCCGCGTGCCGCTGCCGGATTCTGTCGGTGCCGCCGACGGCACCAAGCTGATGCTCGGCGTCCGGCCGGAGCATTTCACGCCGGCAGGCGACATCGCCGTGCCGGGCAAGGTCACCTTTGCCGAAACGCAGGGTCGCGAGAACCTCTACGACGTGGCTCTTGCCGGCGGACCGCTGCTGCGCTCGATCCAGCCGGTGCGCAGCGATATCCATGTGGGCGACGACGTCCGCTGGGCGATCGACAGCCGCGGCGTGTTCATCTTCGACGAAAATGGCAGGAGGCTCTGATGACCCGCGATTTTTCGGCATTTTTCGAGCGTTACGGCTGGCCATCGGGCAAGGGCCGGCTTCCCTTCTGCATCGGCCATCGCGGCGCCAGCGGCCATGAACGCGAGAACACGATCGCTGCTTTCCGCCGCGCCGCCGAACTCGGCGCGGAAATGTGGGAGCTCGACACGCAGCTAACCAAGGACGGCGTGGTCGTCGTCTCGCATGACGATCACCTCCAGCGCGTCTTCGGCATCGACCGTCGCATTTCCGAAATGACGGTGGCAGAGCTTGCCGGACTCGACGGCGTCGACGTACCGAGTTTTTCCGAGGTCGCCGCACTTGGCCGCGAGACCGGAACCGGCCTCTATGTCGAGCTCAAGGCGCCTGGGACCGGCATGCGCTGCTGGCAGCACCTTGTCGAGATGAACCAGCGTTTCGCCTGTCTCGGCTCCTTCGACACGGCACAGGTGCGCGAACTCTGCGATGCGGCCTGCAATTTTCCGCTGTCGGTGCTGATCCGTGTCGGCCACGATCCGCATGCGCTCGGCGACGAGGCCGGCGCCGATATCCTGCATCTCTGCTGGGAGAGGGCAGGCGAACGTCCGCAGGATCTGGTGACCGACACGCTGATGCTCCGCGCCTTCGATGCGGGCCGCGAGATCGTGCTCTGGCACGAGGAACGGCCGGCTGTTCTCGATGACATCATGAAGCTTCCGGTTCTCGGCATCTGCACGGATCTGCCCGATCTGATGCGGCCGCCTGCGGTTAAGGAAAAAGCAGTTGGCAGACAGGGATAAGGGACCGCGCAAGGTAACCTCCTTCGACGTGGCGCGTGTGGCCGGCGTCTCGCGCGCTGCTGTGTCGCGCGCCTTCACGCCGGATGCCAGCGTCTCGCCGAAAACGCGCGAGAAGGTCTATCAGGCGGCCAAGGAACTCGGCTACCGGGTCAATTATCTTGCCCGAAGCCTCACCAACAAACGCTCCGATCTCGTCGGCCTCGTCGCTGCCGGCCTCGACAATCCGTTCCGCACGCTGCAGATCGAGCATCTGGCAAGAGTGTTGCTCGCCCGCAATTTCCGCCCCATCCTGCTGCCGACCTCGCCGGAGGCCGATACCTCGACGGTCATCGGTCAGCTGCTGCACTACGCCGTCTCGGGCGTCATCGTCACCTCGGACGCGCCGCCGACCGCGATCTGCGAGCAATGCGCGGCCGAGGGCGTGCCGATTGTGCTGATCAACAAGGGCAACGACATTCCCTTCGTCGACCGCATCATTTCCGACGACCGCATGGCCGGCCATCTCGCCGCCAGCCACCTGATCGACAGCGGCGTGCGAAAGCCCGCTGTCATGGCCGCACCCGCCATATCCTACACGGCGCGGCGGCGCAGTGAGGCGTTCGTCGCACGCTGCAAGCAACTTGGCGTCGAGCCGGAATTTCTGCATCTCAAAATCAACGACTACCGAAGCGGCTATGATGCCGCCGCCGAACTTGCCGCATCCGGCATCGACGGACTGTTTTGCGCCAACGACTACATGGCCTGCGGCGTCATCGACCGCGTCATGCAGGGCCGCGGCCGGGATGATGCGCCACCACTCTCCATCATCGGCCATGACGACATTCCTCAGGCGAGCTGGACCGCCTACGATCTCACGACCATCCGCCAACCCTGCGACGTCCAGGCCGAAAAGACGGTCGACCTGCTGATGAGCCGCATAGTCGAGCCGGACCTGACGGCGCGTGTCGAATTCACGCCTGTGACACTGATCAGAAGAAGGACCGCCTGATGAATTCCGCATTCGATGCCGCCGCCATCCGCGCACGGGCGGAGGTCGCGATTACCGTTGCCCTCGAGGCCGGACGGGAGACTGCCCGGTTCCGGCGCGACTCGAATTTCGGAACGCTTGGCGTCGAAAACAAGGGATTGCAGGATTTCGTCACCATCGCCGACAAGAATGCCGAGCAGGCGATCCGTGACGGACTGCTCTCGCGTTTTCCGGATGATACTTTCATGGGAGAAGAGAGCGGCGGAAGATCGGGCGAGGGCGGCACTTGGGTCGTCGATCCGATCGACGGCACGACCAACTATATCAGAGGCTTCCGGCACTGGGGTGTCTCGATCGCCTTCGTGGTCGGCGGCAAGGTGGAGATCGGCGTGGTTTACGACGCGGCCGAAGACAAGGTCTTTCACGCCGTCCGCGGCGGCGGCGCGTTCAAGGACGGGCTTCCGGTGCATTCGGCTGCGACCGTCGATCCGGTCAATGCGCTTGTCATTCTCGGCCATTCCCGCAAGACAAGCTTCGACGATCATCTCGCGCTCTCCAAGCGGCTTCATGAACGCGGCATGGATTATCGCCGCATGGGCGCGGCCGCGATCGACCTCGTGCGCGTCGCCGAGGGTGCCGCTGATCTCTACTATGAACGCCACCTCAATGCCTGGGACATGCTCGCCGGCGCGCTGATTGCCGAAGAGGCCGGCGCAGTGGTGGCAATGCCGCCGGTGGATAGTTTGCTTATGAACGGCGGGCCTGTCATTGCCTACTCGCCGGGTCTTGCCGGCGAGTTTGCCTTCATCCTCGACATTGAAGGGTTGGCGGCGGCTCCCGGTTAAAGCGCCATACGGTGGCGCCAGGCGCGTTCTGTCGCCGGTGCCTCGTCAGTCGTGATCTGATCCGGCTTGAGCGCCATCAGCGCTGAGATATTCAGCCATTCTTCTTCGCTGAAACCGGCCTCCGGATCCTTCAGGGTGAAGGTCCAGGCATCGACACGTTTGCCTTCGTCCTGGCAGAGCGCGATCATATCCAGCCCCGCATTGGCGGCATTAAGGATCAGCGGCCAGTGCAGATAGATCGTGTCCGGTTCGGTCGGGCCGCGCAGGTCGGCGCGCAATTCCGCCTCGACCGCCTTCCAGCCGTTGGCCTTGCTGATAACGTAGAGCTTCTCGGTCGGATCGATGCCGCGCAGGAGATGGGGAAGCTTCTCCTTGACCGCGACGATGAGATCGAGACTGTCGCCACTGACGATCACCGAGGCGGCGATATCGCGGAAATGCGTGGCCAAATGCGCGACGCCCCTGGCGCCGATCGCTTCGTAGTCGTCCTTCATGTCGAATTGCAGCAATGCGGCTGGATGCGTCGATTGCATCATGGCGGCAAGATCCTCGCTGAGGATCAGCGGCCGGTCGCCCTCTTGCATCCTGATATCGCTGAGGTCACTGACGCTCTTTTCGGCGACCGGTCCATGTCCTGTCGTCTCGCCTTCGAGTTCCTTGTCGTGCAGCACGACGAAACCGCCGTCGGCGCGCACGCGCAGATCGAGCTCCATCGAGGCGCCCGCCGCAAAGCCCTCCGCCATCACTTCGGCTGAGAACAGCGGATCGGCAAACTGCTTGCGCAATCGGTGCCATTTCAGGCGGGTGCGATGCCCCTCATGCGAAATCTCCAGCCCCTGCGCATCCAGCAATCTCGTCATTTACACCAAGTCTCCGCGATGCCACTTTCCTGCCTTGACGAGCCGTGATTATCAAGGGCCGAATACGGCTTTCATCGGGTGCCGGAAAGTTTTCGTCAGGCCGGGCCTAAGTCGGGCTAGCGGCCTTATGGTCGCCGAGCGCCAGATACCTGTCGAACATCTCGCTGTCGGCCAGCAAGGTCGCGCTCTCGCCGGCGTAGCTGACAAGGCCACGCTCCAGAACCACGGTGCGGTCGGTCAGCGGCAGGATCTTGCGCGCCTTCTGCTCGATGATGATTGCCGACATGCCTTCACCGTCGACGATCTTCCGGAGCGCCGCCAGCAGTTCGTCGACGATGATCGGCGCCAGTCCTTCGAGCGGCTCGTCGAGCAGCAGCAGCCTCGGATTGAGCATCAACGCCCGTCCGAGCGCCAGCATCTGCTGCTCGCCGCCGGAAAGCTGGTTGCCGCGATTGAAGCGCCTCTCCTTCAACCGCGGGAACATGGAATAGACGCGCTCGACCGACCATAAGCCGGGGCGGGCGGGCGCCGTCAGGTTCTCCTCGACGGTGAGCGACCTGAAGATGTTGCGCTCCTGCGGCACCCAGCCGATGCCGGCGACGGCCCGTCGTTCCGGCCGCATGCGCGTCAGATCGGCGCCGGCAAAGCTGATCGTCCCGGAATGATGGGTGGTGACGCCGACGATCGTATCGACCAGCGTCGTCTTGCCCGCACCATTGCGGCCGAGCAGCGACAGGGACCGACCTTCATCGAGCTCGAAACTCACACCGCCGAGAACCCGGGCCTCACCATAGCCGGAAACGAGCCTGTCGATCCGCAAGAGCGCCGTCATGTCGCGTCTTCCCCGAGATAGACCGCCTTGACGCGCGGATCGGCGGCGATCTCGCCGACCGTTCCCTCGACCATCACCGCGCCTGCAACCAGAACCGAAATGCGGTCGGCAAAGGAAAAGACGAGATCCATGTCATGTTCGATCAGCACCACCGTCACCTCGGCGGGCAGGCTGCGGACGATGGCGAGCACCTCGCTGCGCTCTTCTTCGGCGACGCCGGCCGCCGGCTCGTCGAGCAGCAGCACCCGCGGCCGGCTCGCAAAGGCAAGCGCGATTTCAAGAAGCCGCTGCTTGCCATAGGCAATCCGGCCGGTCTTCTCGCCCATGACGCCGGAAAGGCCGAAACGCTCCAGCAGGTCCACCGCCTCATCGGTCGCATCCAGATGGGCCGCCAGCGGGCGCCAGGCGGAGCGGCCAAAACCATCCCGCTCATTGATCGCCAGCAGGACCGATTCCAGCGGCGTAAAGCCCGAAAAGAGCTGGTTGACCTGGAACGTGCGCGCGATACCGCGCCGCACGCGCCTGTGCGAGGAAAGGCTGGAGATATCCTCGCCGTCGACGATCACCTGTCCGGAGGTCGGCTTCAATACCCCGGTCAGCAGATTGATCAGTGTGGTCTTGCCGGCACCGTTCGGACCGATCAGCGCATGGCGTGCGCCGCTTTCGATCGCCAGCGAGACATCGTTGGTGGCGGTGAAGCCGCCGAAACGCTTGACGAGGTTGCGGGTTTCAAGGGCGACGGTCATCGGCTTTCTTTCAGCTTCACGCCAGGCCGCCATGTCACCAGCCGCTTGATGCCGGCCTGCAGCGAGGCCGGCAGAAATGTGTGCCAGCGGGCGATGCGCTCGCGGCCAACGAGCACGATGGCGATTAGGATCAGGCCGATCCAGAACATCCAATATTGCGGCGTGGAGACCGAGAGCCAGTCGCGCAGCACGGTGAAGATGACCGCGCCGATGATGCCGCCATAGAGATATCCGACGCCGCCGATGACCAGGACCAGAAGCACATCCGCCGAACGATGGAAGGCGAGGACATCGGGCGAAACGAAACTCGTCGTATGCGTCAGCAGTGCGCCGGCAATACCGGCATAAGCGGCGGCGATCGTATAGATGACGATGATCCGGTTCCTCGCCGGAATGGCGACCATCGCGGCGCGCATCGGATTGGCCTTGATCGCCCTCAGCGACAGGCCGAAGGAGGAATTCACCAGATGTCGTGCGACAAATGTCAGGATGAAGAGTGAAGCGAGGCTGTAGACGTAGCCAGTGCGGCCCCAGAGGTCGAACTCGAAAACACCGAGGATCGGCCCGATGGTGACACCGCTGAGGCCATCGGCGCCGCCCGTCACCCATGCCATCTGGTTGGCGAGTTCGGCGAGCATCAAGGCGATGCCGAGCGTCGTCATCAGCCGCGTGAGATCCGAGCCGCGAAGGACGAGGAAGCTCGCTCCGAAGCCGGCAAGGCCGGAGACCGCGGCTGCCGCAAAGAGGCCGGTGACGGGTTCGGAGATGGCATATTTGGCAAAGAGACCTGCAGCATAGGCGCCGAGGCCGAAGAAGGCGGCATGACCGAGCGAAACGATGCCGGCATAACCGAGCACCAGATCGAGGGATAAGGCAAACAGCGCGGTGATGGCGATTTCGGTGAGCAGCAGCATCTT
This sequence comes from Rhizobium sp. SU303, assembly GCF_021052345.1. Taxonomy (NCBI): domain Bacteria; kingdom Pseudomonadati; phylum Pseudomonadota; class Alphaproteobacteria; order Hyphomicrobiales; family Rhizobiaceae; genus Rhizobium; species Rhizobium sp. SU303. The sequence goes on along the minus strand of NZ_CP088099.1, from coordinate 208,201 downwards.
CGAAGGCAGCACGAAGATGGCAGCGATCGCCGCGATCCAGAGGACGATCTCATAGAGCCGCCAGGCGTTGCCGCGGCGAAGCTGTTGGATGGCGCGTTTTCTCGCCTCGCTGCGCGCGTCGCTCATCGGCCACCCTCCCGCGAGAACAGCCCATGCGGACGTAGGAGAAGCACGGTGACCATGACGCCGTAGATGACGAAGGCGCCGATCTCAGGCACGTAATATTTGCCGGCGACATCGGCGACGCCGAGCAGGAGGGCGGCGAGAAATGGCCCAGTTATCGAGGAGGTACCGCCGACGGTCACCACGATCAGGAAGTAGATCATGAATTTCAGCGGAAAATTTGGATCGAGCCCGAGAATCTCGGTGCCCATCGCGCCGCCGAGGCCGGCAAGGCCCGAGCCGACGGCGAAGGTCAGCGCGAAGACCGCCGAGACATTGATGCCGAGCCCGCGGGCGACCCGTCCGTCATCGACAGCGGCACGCAGCTGGCTGCCGAAACGGGTTTTCGTCAGCAGGAGCTGCAGCGTGATCGTCAGAAGGATGCAGATAAGGATGATGAAGAGCCGGTAGCGGCCGATGCCGACGCCGGAGAGATCCCAGCGGCCGGAGAGTTCCTGTGGCAGCTGGATCATCTGCTGCTGGCCGCCCATGAAATAATGGGCGCCGGCGATCGACATGAAGACCAGGCCGACGGAAAACAGTACCTGGTCGAGATGCGGCTTGGAATAGAGATGTCGGTAGAGCAGGCGCTCCAGAACCAGGCCGGCAAGCGCGACTGCGAGGAAGGCGATCGGCAAACACCAATAGAAGGAAACGCCATAGCTGTTCATCAGGACGACGGTGATGTAACCGCCCGCCATGGCGAAAGCGCCATGGGCGAGGTTGATGAAATTCATCAATCCAAGCGTGATGGTCAATCCGCAGGCGAGAATGAACAGCAGCATTCCATAGGCGATGCCGTCGAACAGAATAGTCAGCATGACAAACCCGACTTTCCAGGAGCAAAACGGCGGAGCTGCCTCCGCCGCATCTTATCGTAAAGCTTACTGACCGGCCTTGACCGGGTCCTTCACATCCTTGTAGGTCGCAAATTCGACGTTCTGCAGTTCGCCGTTGACGTCCTTGACTTCGCGCATATAGATATTCTGGATGATATCGCGGGTCTGCGGATCGATGGAGATCGGTCCGCGCGGGCTCGTCCAGGCAAGGCCCTTCATCGCCTTGATCAGCGCCGCACCGTCCGCATCGCCCTTGGTGGCTTCGAGCGCGGCATAGATGGCATGCATGCCGTCATAACCGCCCATCGCCATGAAGTTCGGGCGCATATTGTTGTTGGCGGCCTTGAAAGCCTTGACGAATTCGGCGTTCTCAGGGCTGTCGTGTGCAGCCGCGTAGAAATGCGCGGTGATAGTGCCCAGCGCAGGCTTGCCCATGCCGTTCAGGATGTCGTCGTCGGTAATGTCACCGGTTCCGATCAGCTTGATGCCCGCTTCGGCAAGGCCGCGGTCGACGAACTGCTTCATGAACAGCGAGCCGACACCGGATGGCAGGAACACGAAGACCGCATCCGGCTTGGCGTCGCGCACACGCTGCAGGAAAGGCGCGAAATCCGGATTCTGCAGGGGAATGCGCACGGCCTCGACGACCTCACCGCCCTTTGCCTTGAACTCCTTGGTGAACCAGGTTTCGGCATCGATGCCCGGGCCGTAATCGGTCACGAGGGTTACGACCTTCTTGATATTGTTTTCATGCGCCCAGCGCGCGACCGGCACCGAATATTGCGGCAGGGTGCCGCTGGTGCGAATGAAATATTCCGATGCCTGCGTGATCGACGAGGTGGCGGCGGCCATGACGACGGCTGGCACCTTGGCCTGTGTGATCACCGGCGCGACGGAAAGCGCCAGCGGCGTCAGTCCGAAGCCGGCAAGCGTATTGACCTTGTCGTTGACGATCAGTTCCTGGGCGATACGGCGGGTCTGGTCGGCGGTACCGGCATCGTCGCGCACCACGAGTTCGATCTTCTTGCCGGCGACGGTGTCGCCATGCGCAGCGATATAGGCTTTGGCGCCGGCCTCCACCTGGCGGCCGGTCGATGCGAAGGGGCCGGTCATCGGCAGGATGAGACCTACCTTGAATGTATCTTCGGCATAGGACGGCAGACCAAGGCCGGCCGACATGACAAGCCCCGCAGAGAGGGCGATCAGACTTCTTCTGGCAATCACGGCTTTCTCCTCCTTTTACCGGCGATCTGCGCGATCCGCCGGCCTCCTCTTTCTCCATCGGCATTCTCGTCGGTCAGTCGGAGGGCCTCCTCGCCCTCGATCGCCGGCCGCGTCTCACGTCGATATCAGCGTCAATCCCGGAACGCGGGTGATCAGACTGCGATCCTCTTCCATGACGAATTCCAGATTGTGCCGCGCAAGGCGCGCATGTTCCCGCGCCAGCGCCTCGGCGCGGGTGCCTTCGCGCATCTCGATCGCCGAAACGATGTCACGGTGCTGACGCTGCGCATGCACGAGCGACAGGCGGAAGGCGAGCACGTCCTCCTGCTTTTCCAGAAACGCGCTCGGCGAGGCAAAGGGCAGCTGCGTCGCCCGTTCCACCTCGCGCCGCATCATCTCGCTGCCCGCAAGGCCGGCGAGCATGGAATGGAATTCCGCATTGAGCTCGACATACTGGGCAAACAGCATGTCCTCCGGCCGATCGCGAAAGCATTTGTCGAGCTCGAGGATCAGACCCTTGATCGCCTTGAGCTTGGCTGGCGTGACACCGCGTTCGGCGGCGAGACGCGCTGCCGTGCCTTCAAGCACACCACGCAGCTCGATGGCGTCGAAAACATCCGCGGTAGTAAAACCGCGCACGGCGTAACCGCCGGAAGGGATCTGCTCGAGCAGGCCTTCCTGTTCGAGACGCGCAAGCGCAGCGCGCAGCGGTGTGCGCGAAATGCCGAGCTTTTCGGCGAGCCAAACTTCCGAAAGACGTTCGCCCGGCGAGACCCCGCCGCCAAGCACGAGATCACGCACGCCAAGAAGGCCTTTCAAGGCCTGGCTGTCGCGCTTGCGATCCACGGTTCCCTTTTCCGCAACCATCTCCCGTTCCATCCCGAATTTGGGGTCCGCGGCCTATTCGGGCGCTCCGGCCTTCAGGTCTCGCGGACGACATTCCCCATTCCTTTTCGAAAAGAGTACGACGTGTATACCAACGCCTGTCAAGTGATTATTACATGATCAATGCCACGTCATTTCATATCTAAACAGTTATTAATAAGGCTAACTTTTGGTATTTTTCCGCGACATTCGTTATGTCACTTGATGGCGGCATAATTTTTGGCCTATCATTGTATACAGCATGGACACATAAGATTTCCGCATGATGAGGAGAGAGGCTTATGATGATTGCGCCGCAAAGCGAGAGCCGGGAGAAGGCGCCGCTTGCCGATCTACTCTCGCATTATTCCATCGAGGTGACGTCGCGCGACCTCCAGTCGCTGGAGAGCATAACGGCGACCCTGCCGCAGGGTTGCGAGGTATTCGTCGCCCATCTTCCGAAGGAGGACATCGGCCTTCTGGTAAGGGCCTCGGCGGGTTTGAGAGATGCCGGTTTCGTGCCGGTTCCCCACATCGTCGCCCGCAACATCAGCAACCGCCTGGAACTCGACACCATGCTTGCCCGGCTTTCTGAAGAGGCCGGCGTCCGCAATGCGCTCGTCCTCGGCGGTGATCGGGACGATGCCGCCGGCGCCTTCGGCTCCAGCCTGGACCTAATCAACACGGGGCTCTTCCAGACATACGGCATCGGCCGTATCGCCATCGCCTGCTACCCGGAAGGGCATCCCCGGATCGCCAGCGCCGTCCTCGATGCGGCACTGACGGCAAAGGTCGATGCGGCTGCACGTGCGGGGCTCGATGTGTTATTGGTGAGCCAGTTCCTGTTCGATCCGAAACCGCTCCTGAACTTTGCAAGGCGGCTTCGCGAACGGGGTGTGACGGCGCCGCTGAGCGTCGGCATCGCCGGGCCGGCCAGCCGCACAAAGCTTCTCAAATATGCCCTTCGCTGCGGCGTCGGCGCATCCTTGCGGGCGCTGCGCGAAAGAAGCGAGATCGCCCGCAACGTACTTTCGGGCGAAACGCCGGAAGAGTTGCTGATGGAGATTGCCGCAGCACAGACGGCCGAACCGGATCTCGGCATCAGCGGCGTGCATTTCTTCACCTTCGGCGATCCGGCCCAATCCATCCGCTGGGCAGAGCAGCAGGTGGATCGCTGACGAAACCGGCTGCAAGGCCTCGACAAGCATCTTTTCAATGGGAGGAATATCATGACGAAACAGAGCCTCGAGCAGAAGCTGAATGCCGCCGGCAACACGGTGGATATGTTGCGCAATTCGCAGATCGGCGCCTATATCTATCCCGTCGTACCGCCGGAATTCAGCAACTGGCGCGGCGAGCAGCGCGCCTGGCGCGAAACCGCCGTGCTCTTCGACCAGTCGCACCATATGGCCGAACTGATGATCGAGGGGCCGGATGCGCTGAAGCTCATCTCGCATCTCGGCATCAACAGCTTTGCCAATTTCCCGGTCAATCGCGCCAAGCAGTTCGTGCCGGTCAGCCATAGCGGCCATGTCATCGGCGATGTCATTCTTTTCCATCTGGCCGAAAGCCAGTATCTCATCGTCGGCCGCGCACCGACGATCAACTGGGTAGAATTCCACGGGCAGACCGGCGGCTACGACGTGAAGCTCGACCGCGACGACCGGTCACCGTCACGCCCTGGCGGCAAACCGGTCGTGCGCCGGCGGTACCGCTACCAGATACAGGGACCAAACGCCTGGAAGATCCTCGAAAAGGTCAACGGCGGTCCGCTCGCCGACGTCAAGTTTTTCAACATGGATACGATGAACATCGGCGAGCGCCGCGTGCGCACGCTGCGCCACGGCATGTCAGGCGCCCCCGGCCTCGAGATTTTCGGACCCTATGAAGAAGGTGACGAGATCCGCAACGTCATCCTGGAAGCGGGCGAAGAATTCGGCCTGCGCCAGGTCGGTGCCCGTGCCTATGCGACGAACACGCTGGAATCCGGCTGGATTCCGTCGCCGCTACCGGCAGTGTATACCGACGAGCGCATGAAACCCTACCGCGAATGGCTGGGCGCCGACAGCTATGAAGCGACCGGCTCGATCGGCGGCAGCTTCGTCTCCGACAATATCGACGACTATTATCTGACCCCGTACGAACTCGGCTATGGCCCGTTCGTCAGGTTCGATCACGACTTCATCGGCCGCGCGGCGCTGGAAAAGATTGCCGACAAGCCGCATCGCAGGAAGGTGACATTTGCCTGGAACCAGGACGATGTCGCCAAAGTCTTCCAGTCGCTGTTCGACCCGTCCGCCGATAACTACAAGTATATCGACCTGCCGCTGTCGAACTATGCTTCGTCCAACTACGACAAGGTGCTGAAGAACGGCAGGACGATCGGCCTGTCGATGTTCTCAGGCTACAGCCACAACGAACGCACCATGCTTTCGCTCGGTACGGTCGAGCCTGATGTAGAGGTGGGCGACGTGCTGACCCTCGTCTGGGGCGAGCCGGATGGCGGGACCCGCAAGACCACCGTCGAACGTCACAGGCAGCTTGAGATCCGCGTCAAGGTCGCGCCGGTTCCTTATGCTCGCGATGCGCGCGAGGCCTATGCCGACAGCTGGCGCACCCGGCAGACGGCGTAAGCAAGGGCGCCCTGAAAGCGGATTGCCGATGCTTTCCCGCTCCTGAGAGCATCCTCTCAGGAGCGGTAGGCTGCGGATATCGCCTCCGAAGCGGCTGCTATGTCCGAGGGATGGCCGGCCTGCCTGAGGGCCGCGCCATACGCCACAACATTCGAGAGCACCGTCTGGAATGCGGCGCGCGGACCAGTATGGTTCAGCCGCACGAGACGGGCCGGTGCGGTTCCAACGCCTTCGCTCAGCTCGACCCCGAGTTGCCCGGCGGTTGCGATCAGCGCGGCAGGCGCCAGCGCCTCCGGCACCGGTACCGCCGTCACTAGGTTCGAAGCCTTTGCTGCCGGCACCCAGGCCCGCGCTCCGAGTGCGGCAAGCCCCGCCCGTGTCGCCGATGCCGCAAGCACATGGCGGGCGACGATATTCTCCATGCCCTCGGCCTCGATCCGGTCGAGCGCCGCCTCCAGTGCGAAGAATTCCAGCGGCGCCGGCGTTCCCGGCAGGCCAGGTCTGCCGCCATCGACCCATGTCTTCAGATCGGCCAGTGACAAGATCGAATCGCGCGGTGCGCCATCCCTTAGGATCAGATCCCAGGCGCCAGGGCTGACCGAGAGCGCGGACACGCCGGCCGGGCCGCCGAGCGCTTTCTGCGGGCCGGCCACCGCGATGTCGATGCCGAGATCGTCGACGTTGAGTTCATGGCCACCAACCAAGGCGACTGCGTCGACAACTGTGACGATGTTGCGAGCCCGGGCAAGCGCCAGTATTTCGGGCAGGGGGTTGAGAATGCCGCTTGCGGATTCGGCATGAACCAGCGCCAGCACATCGATGTGAGGACCGGCGTCGAGCGCTTTTGCAACGGATTCGATCTCGATCGGCAGGCCCGGTTCGGCGACAACATCCTGTACCGTCGCGCCACCTCGCCGCAGCCATTGCCCGAACCAGCCGCCATAGGGGCTGGTGATGATATTGAGTGCTGAAAGGCCGGGGCGCGCAAGGCTGACCGCCGCCGCCTCCAGCGCCACCACCGCTTCTGCCTGCACCAGCAATATGTCGTTGCGGCTGCGCAAGATACCGCCGATCCTGTCGGCAAGGACGGCGTAGCGCTCCGCGGGATAGGAGGGCACGCCATGCAGTGGATTCCAACCAAGATCGGACATGGGCACTTCCTTCAGCAAGGATCGGTCACGAGACGGGGGACGGCGGCAACGAGTGCGCGGGCGGCGGCCGATTGCGGCGCGGCAACGACCGCCGCTGCCGGTCCGGTCTCGACGATCCGTCCGCCATCCATGACGGCGATGCGGTGGGAGACAGCGCGGACCACGGCAAGATCGTGCGAAATGAACAGACAGGCAATGCCCTGTTCTTTCTGCAGATCGACCAGAAGCTCCAGTATCCTGCCGCGCACGGTCACATCAAGCGCCGAGACCGCTTCATCGAGCACCAGCAGCGAGGGCCGCGTCGCAATCGCCCGCGCAATCGCTACACGCTGCCGCTGACCGCCGGAGAGTGCCCGCACCGGACGGGCGGCATGATCTGCGGTGAGGCCGACACGCTCGAGTAGCATGATGATCTCGCCGGGGCGCCGATCCTTGCCGGCGATGCCGTGGATGCGAAGCGGATCGTCGAGCACTGCACCGACGCTCGCCAGCGGATTGAAGGCGGCGAGCGGATCCTGAAACACCATCTGCATACGCGCCCGCCGGCGCCGCAAAGGCGCACCATTCAGCGCCAGCCAATCCTCTCCCTCGAAGCGAATCGAGCCGGCATCGGCAGCAACAAGCCGCAGCAGGATGCGCGATAGCGTCGATTTTCCACTGCCTGAGGCGCCGACGAGACCGAGCGTTTCCCCCGCCGCTATGGTGAGCGACACATTATCGAGAGCAGCAATCCGCCGTCCCGCAGACGAAAAACCTTTCGACAGGTTTTCGATGGAAAGCAGCCTGTCGTTCATGACGGCACCTCCGCGATCAGCGGCGGCGTCGCGAGATCGCGATGGCTGGCGATGAGAGCGGCGGTATAGTCGCTCTCAGGCGCCGAAAGCACCGAACGGACGGGACCTGTTTCGACCAGCCTCGCATTGCGGAAAACGGCGATGCGATCGACGAAGCCTGAGGCCAGCGCGATGTCGTGGGTGATGAAGAGCAGCGTCATGCCATCCTCGCGCACCAGCCCGTCGAGCAGGCGGACGATCTCGGCCTGGACGACGACGTCGAGCGCGCTGGTCGCCTCGTCGGCGATCAGCAGAGCGGGTTTCGCGGCAATGGCCGCCGCAATCGCCACGCGTTGACGCTGGCCGCCGGAGAGCTGATGCGGAAAGGCCCGCATCGCCTTGTCAGGCTGCGGTATCCGTACCCGCTCAAGCAATTCCTCGGCCCTGGCATAGGCCTGTCTCCAGCTGAGGCCGAGATGGCGCCTGGCGCCCTCGGCGATCTGCTCGCCGATCGTCAAAACGGGATTGAGGCTGGAGCCCGGATCCTGGAAGACGAAGCCAAAGTCGCGGCCTGGGCGAGGCGGATGACCAAGGCCGGGCCAAAGTATCTCGCCGCCGACCTTCGTTCCCTCCGGCAGCAGACCGGCAAGCGCGCGGGCAAGCGTGCTCTTGCCGGAACCACTTTCGCCGATGATCGCCAGCCTTTCGCCGGCTGCAATATCGAGATCGACGCCGTCGAGTGCGGCGGCAGCGCCGCGCCCGTAGGTCACTGAAAGTTGCCGCAGGCTGCAGAAAACGCTCATGCCGCCCTCGCACCGTTATCGCCGAGCGCCTTGCCGAGACCCTCGCTGAAGAGATGGACGCCAAGCACGGTCACTGCGAGTGCCGCACCCGGTATGACCGAGAGATAGGATGCCGACCGCAACACGCTGCGGCCCTCTGCGATCATCGAACCCCAGGTGGCGATATTGGGATTGCCGAGACCCAGGAATGAAAGCGCTGCCTCGGTGAGGATCGCACCGGCGACGATGGTGGCCGAAAGCGCCAGCACCGGCGGCAATGCATTCGGCAGGATTTCGCGGAATGCGATCTCGGCCGGATGCATGCCGATCACCCTTGCCGAGGCGACATAATCCTGCTCGCGGATCGCAAGCACCTGCGCTCTCGTCACCCGCGCCGGATCGGCCCAGGTCCCGAGTGCGATGGCAAGGACGACAACCGGCGTCGACACGCCGATAGTGCTGACGAAAGCGAGGGCGAGCAGGAAAGCCGGCACGATCTGGAAGGCGTCGACCACTCGCATCAGCGCCTCGTCGACGAGCCCGCCGGCAAAACCGGCCGCAAGGCCGACGCAGAGCCCAAGCACCATGGCCGCAAACGCTGCCGCCAGGCCGACGGCAAGCGAGGTTCTGGCACCATAGAGCAGGCCCGCCAGGACGTCGCGGCCGAGACGGTCGGTGCCGAGCGGAAAAGCCGGATCGGTGAACGGCGCCAGCAGGGCGCGGCCGGCAATTTTCAGCGGATCGCCCGGCGAAATAACGGGAGCGAGCAGCCCGGCCAAAAGCAGGACGAGAAGGATCGCAAATCCGGCCGCACCTTCCGGCGTGCGTAGCAGGCGCCGCAGCCAGCTCATGCGCCGCCCTCCGATGCGCCGATGCGCGGGTCGAGTGCGGCATAGACGAGATCGACGAGGAAATTGACCGAAATGACCAGGACGGCGCTGGTGACGATGATGCCCATCAACAACGGCGCGTCGCGGCCGTTGACCGCCTCCTGCGCCAGTCGCCCGAAGCCCGGGATTGCAAAGATGCTCTCGATCACCACGCTACCGCCGAGCATGGCCGCCGATTGCAGCCCGAGCATGGTGACGAGGGGCAGCAGCGCGTTGCGCGCGACATGGCGCAGCACGATCCGGCTCCGCGACAGGCCCTTGGCCCGGGCGAAGAGCACGAAATCGAGCTTCCAGGCCTCGGCCATGCCGCTGCGCATCACCCGCAGGAACAAGGCGAGATAGATCAGCGCCAGAGCGCCGACCGGCAGAACCAGATGATCGGCGATATCGAGCGCGCGCGAAAATCCTGTCTTGCCGGAAGCGATCGTCTCGACGCCGGCGATCGGAAACCAGCGTAGCTTCACCGAAAAGGCGATGCTCAGGACCAGCCCAAGCCAGAAGCTCGGAATGGCATAGACGATCAGCGAGCCGATCGACAGCAGCCGATCGCGCATGCTGGCCGGCCGCGCGCCGGCAAGAATGCCGAGCGCCGAGCCGAGGCCGAAGGAGAGTGCGGTGGCGCTGCCCATCAGCAGCAACGTATTGGGCAAACGTTCGGCAATGAGCGCACCGACCGGCCGGCCGAAGGCGACCGACCAGCCGAGATCGAAGCGTGCGAGTGAGGAAAGATAGAGCCAGAGGCGCGCGAACATCGATTGGTCGAGGCCGTAGCTCTCGCGCAGCGACTGCCTAAGTGCGGCATCGCCACCGCCGATCGAGCCGAGATAGGCGTCGACAGCATCGCCCGAGGCGGATTCAAGCAGGAAAAAGGTGAAGATCACCACGATCAGCAGCACCGGAATGCTGCTGATCGCCCTGCGCCTCAGGAGGATGATTGCACGTCTCACGCCGGACAGGGCCTCTGAAAGAGAATTGCCGCCGATTCTATCACGATTGCAGCGCGGTATCGCCCCAGTTTGAGACGGCCCAGCGCGGATTGTCCGCGACGTTTTGCACGGTATCGCGCGCAACGGTGATGAACCCCCATTCCGCAATGTTGATCAGCGGCAGGTCGGCTGCGACGAGCTGCTGGAACTTGCGGTAGAGATCGGTGCGCGCCGCCGTCTCGACAGTCTCCGATGCCTGCTTGATGATCTTGTCGAGCTCCGGATTGACGTAGCCGCCCTGATTGGAGAAGGGCACGCCGGCTGGCGTGCCGGACTGGACGAGAATGGTGGTGGAGATCGCCGGATCACCGCGAAAGACCGGGGGACCGACAGCGAGGTCGAAGTCGTGGTCGGTATAAACAGCCTTCTGGTGCGCGGCCGCATCGGCATTGACGATCTCCGCATTGATGCCGATCACCGCGAGCACCTGGCGAAGGTAATCGCCGAACTGCCGGGTCTCGTTGAAATAGGGCGCGGGACGAAGCTTCAGCGTAAAGCGGTTGCCGTCTGGCCCTTGGCTGTAACCTGCCTTGTCGAGAATATCGTTGGCGGCCGCAGGGTCGAACGCATAGGTCGCGACATCGGGCGTATAGAACTCCGGGGCATTCTTCGGCACCGGGCCGGTCGAGGCCGCGGCGTAACCGAGGAAGATCGTGTCGACCACGAATTTCTTGTCGATCGCCTGGGCGATCGCCTGACGGACCCTGAGATCGGCCAATTCCTTGCGACGATGATTGATCTCGACGACGAGCTGGTAGGTCAAAGCCTCATAGCCCTTCGAGATCACGTTGATGCCGTCGACCTTCGAAATCCGGTCGAGATCGGCCAGCGGCACCGCCGAGAAGGCGGCGAGCTGGATTTCGTCTGCTTCGAGTGCTGCACCCGCCGACTCGCGATCGGGCAGCACGCGGAAGACAATCTCGTCGAGTTTCGGCTGCTCCTTGTCCCAATAGTTTTCATTGCGCGTCAGCCGGTAATATTCGCCGGGCTTGTGTTCGGCGAATTTGAACGGGCCGGTGCCGACAAGCGTGTTGTTGGCCGGATTAGTGGCGATATCGGTACCGTCGAAGATGTGCTTGGCAACGACGCTGGTGACGACAGGCAGTGCGTTGCGGATCAGCTGGAACGGCGTCGGCTTGGAGAAGCGGAAGATGGCGGTGTAATCATCGGGCGTATCAACGGCTTCGAGATTGGCGAAAACCAGGCGGCCGAGATTCTGCAGCGGCTTCCAGATGTTAAGCGCGGAGAAGGCGACATCGACTGAGGTAAACGGCTTGCCATCGTGCCAGGTGACGCCGTCGCGCAGTTTGAAGGTGACCGAGAGGCCGTCATCCGAGCCCTCCCAGGAGGTGGCGAGGCGCGGTGAAAGCCCGTCCTTGCCGTCGAACGACGCTTCGGCGAGCGGCTCGATCACCTTGCTTGCGACGAAGAAGACACCGTTCGAGGCGACGATGGCAGGGTTGAGGTTCTTCGGCTCGGAATCGGCCGCAACGATCAGCCGGCCGCCGCCAGACGCGGTCTGCGCAAGTGCCTGCCGGGCGAGGGCCGTCGAGGCAAGCAGCAGGGCAGTGCCTTTCATCAGCGTGCGCCGCGAGATAGATGGTACGGTCATGACCCCTCCTGATCGGTGAAATTCTAGTGCCCATATTCAGGGCGAAATGCCAATTGTCATAGAGGTTAGATTCGAATGGTCGGGCTGGGCGAGATATTTTTTGTCACCCAGCCATTATTCGCTCAGCCGTTGGCCGCAACACGCGCGGGCGCGCCGAAGAGATTGCGATAAGCGGCACCCGGATGCGGCGCGACGAGCCGCGGCCCCGCTCCCCCGAGTTTTTCCCGCAGAGTGCCCCTGGCATATTCCGTCTTGTAGACGCCGCGCTTTTGCAGTTCCGGCACCAGCAGATTGACGGCATCCTCGAAACTCTCGGGCGTCACGGCATAGGCAAGATTGAAGCCGTCGACATCGGTGTCCTCGATCCATTCCTGCATCAGATCGGCGACTGTTTGCGGTGAGCCGACGAAAACAGGGCCGAAACCGCCGATGCCGACCCAATCGGCCATTTCGCGCACCGTCCATTCCTTGGTGGGATCGATGGTGGTGAAGGTTTCGACGGCCGATTGCACCGCATTGGTATGGCGGTGGCGCAGCACCTCGTCCGGCCCGAACTGGCCGAAATCGATGCCGGTCCAGCCGGAAATCAGCGTCAGCGCACCCTCGAAGGAGGCGTATTTGCGGTATTCGTTGAACTTCCGCTGTGCCTCCGCATCCGTTTCGCCGAGGATCACGGTCTGCAGGTTGAAGGCGAGGATTTCGCGCGGGTTGCGGCCGACGCGTTCGGCCGCCTCGCGGACATTGGCGACGTAACGCTTCAGCACGGGCTTCGACGGGGATGCGACGAAGATGCATTCGGCATGGGCGCCGGCGAAATCCTTGCCGCGGCTGGAGGCGCCGGCCTGGTAGAGCACCGGCGTGCGCTGTGGCGAGGGTTCGCTCAAGTGAATGCCGGGCACGTTGAAATGCTTGCCGGAATGGCGGATCGGGTGGACCTTATCAGGATGGGTGAAGATACCGCTTTCCCGGTCGCGGACGACGGCGCCGTCCTCCCAGCTTCCCTCCCAGAGCTTGTAGCAGACCTCGAGATATTCCTCGGCGAGGTCGTAGCGGTCGTCATGCTTAGTCTGCGCCGGCTGGCCGATATTGAGCGCGCCACTGTTGAGGTAGGAGGTGACGATATTCCAGCCGACACGCCCCTTGGTCAGATGGTCGAGCGTCGAGATGCGGCGGGCGAAGGTGTAGGGGTGCTCGAAGGAGAGCGACGCCGTCAGGCCGAAGCCGAGATGTTCGGTCTCGTAGGCCATGGTTGGAATGAGCTGCAGCGGATCGTTGACCGGTACCTGCGCCGAATGGCGAAGTGCCGCATCGACATTGCCGTTCAGCACATCGTAGACGCCGAGCACGTCGGCGATGAACAGCCCGTCGAACCTGCCGCGCTCCAGCGTCTTTGCCAGATGCACCCAGTAGTCGAGATCCTTGTAGGTTGAGGACTTGTCGCGCGGATGGCGCCAGAGCCCCGGCGACTGGTGTCCGACGCAATTCATGTCGAAGGCGTTCAGCCTGATTTCGCGGGTCATGTTTTCTTCCTTGGAATTAGGGATTGCTGCGGCCGAGGCCGTAGGTCAGCGCCAACGCGCCGACGAGTACGGCACCCTTGACGAAATCCTGGGTGTAATAAGGGGCGTTCAGCATGGTGAGGCCGTTCAGCAGCACACCGACGAAGACCGCGCCGGCAATGGTGCCGAGCACGTTTGGGCGGCGCAGGTTGAAGACGGCAAAGCCGATCAGTGCTGCGGCGACCGAATCCATCAGCAGCGAGCCGCCGGACGAGATATCACCACGCCCGACGCGGGCGGCGATGACAATGCCGCCGAGCGATGCCAGCGTGCCCGATAGCACATAGGCGAGCGTCTTCAGCCGCACCGTCGAGGCGCCGGCAAGCCTGGTCGCGACCTCGTTGCCGCCGGTCGCAAACAGCAGCCGGCCGATGCGGGTGCGTTCGGTGAGAATGAAGAGTGCGATGGCGACCACCGCCATCAGCACCACGGAAACGGGCAGGGTGCCGAGGATGCTGTAGCGGCCGATCAGCAAAAAGGCGGGGTCGTAAGCGCCGGTCGCCTTCGAGCCGTCGGGCAGGGTGAGGCCGGCCGAAATCGACCGGCCGGCGGTCGGGATCAGCTGCAGGCCGGAAAGCAGGAACATCATCGCCAGCGTCGCCAACAGATCCGGCACCTTCAGGCGGACGATGAGGAAGGCGTTGACGAGACCGATCAGGGCGCCGAAGGCGAGCACCAGCGGCACCGTCGCATAGGCATCAAGATGCCAGACGATCATCGCGTAACTCGCCGCCATCACGCTCGATGCGGCGACTGCGCCGATCGACAGGTCGAAACCGCCGACCGCCAGCGTGACGGTGACGCCGGCGCCGAGAATGGCGACGACGGACACCGCCTGCAGGATGCTCATCAGATTGGCGATATTGATGAAAGCGGGCTCGGCGACGGTGAAACCGACGACGAGCAGTGCCAACAGGATGAACACTGCGCCTGCCCGGAGGAACGCCCCGAGTGCTGCAAGAAGACCGCTATCGGCTTGCGGCGATGCCTTTGGCCGGGCGCTTGTCTGTGGAAGAGTGTCGTCATCGATCGTCGTCATGCGGATATTCCCTGAATAGCGGAAGGAGAGGCAATTCCGCCTGCCGCGGGCTTCAACACGTGGCGGTCGATGACGAGGATGCGGTCGGCCACCTCATAGGCCTCCTCCGGGTCGGAGGTCGCAATCAGCGTCGCCCGGTCGCTGCGGGCGCGGATTGCCCGGATGATGTCATGACGGGCGCCGACGTCGACACCCTGGAAAGGTTCGTCGAGCAGCAGCAAACGGCTCGGTTCCACCTCCCAGCGGGCGATCACCGCCTTCTGCTGGTTGCCGCCGGACAATGACCAGACCGAGGCGAGCGGACTTGCGGCCTTGATGCCGAGACGAGTGATCGCCTGTTCGGCCTCGCGTCGTTCACGGCCGCCGACAAGGAAACCGCGCGGATACCATTTGCCAAGATGCGGCAGGCTGATCGTCGCCGACAGCGAATGGCCGGGCCATGCCGGTGGCATCAGCGAGGAACGATGACGGTCTTCGGCCGCCATCGCGACACCTGATGCAATCGCTTCGGCCGGACCTTTTGGCCGGTAGGGCCGACCGCCGAGGAACATCGCACCACCGGCAAGCGCCGTCACGCCGAAGATCGCCGACAGCAGCCGGCTCTTGCCGGCGCCGAGCACACCGGTCACCGCCACCACCTCGCCCTCATGCAATGACAGATCGAAGGAGGCCGCTTCCGAGAGCAGGCGGGCATCGCGCATCTTGAAAATCACTGGTCCGGTCGCAGGCCGCGCATCCGGCCGAGCCGCATCCAGTCTGCGGCCGATCATCGTCTCGATGGCGCTCGAAAAATCGATCGGCCGTGAGAAGGTGCCGACGACGCGGCCGCCGCGCATGACGAGCGCGCGGTCGGCGATGGCTTCGAGATCGGCGGTACGGTGCGAGATATAGAGGATCGCCAGTCCGCGCTTGCGAAGCCTCAGCAGAATATCGAAGAGGCGGCGGCTTTCCTCTCCGGAGAGGCTCGCCGTCGGCTCGTCGAGAATGAGGAGATCGGCGCGGTTGGCAAGCGCCCGCGCAATCGCCACCAGTTGCCGGTCGGCGCTGGCGAGTTCGCCGAAATCGCGGTCGAGCGGCAGGGTGAAGCCGGCGGCGTCGAGCATGGACTGCGCGGCACGGCGAATGCCGGCGCGCGAGACGAAGAAGGGTGTGCTGCGATCGGCAAACCGGTTGAGCAGCAGGGCATCGGCAACCGTCAGACCGGCCGCGCCGACGAGATCCGTCGACTGATGCACCGTGACGACACCGGCCCTTGCCGCTTCGGCCGGGCTGCGCGGCGCAAAGACGCGGCCATCGAGGCTGACCATGCCGCCATCGGCCGGAAGCACGCCGGAAAGGATCTTGACCAGCGTCGATTTGCCCGCGCCGTTTGCGCCCATCACCGCCACGATCTCGCCGCGTTCCATAGAAAAATCAGCGCCGGCAAGCGCCCGCGTCGACCCAAAACTGCGGGTGATATTTTCAATGTGAAGAAGCGGCATCGATAGTGTCCAGGACTGCATTCGAAGCCGGAGTGTGCCCCGTCCGGGCGGTCGAACTCCAGGCACGCCTTTCCCTCACAAACTGTCCTCGGGAAACAAAGAATCTCCTGCAGCCCGTAAAATCGGATCATTTACTCTACTAAAAACATAGAGATTATATCTAAATAATCCGACGTGTCGCAAGGGCTGTCAGACCTGTCAGACGACGCTCCCGATTGCTAAAAGGAACGCGACGATGAAATCCCTCGCACGGCTCGCACTGTCTGCCGCCGTCATTCCGTTCATTTTCATTCAAGGCGCAAAAGCCGACGGCCTGTCCGGCGCTCCGGCCCCCTTCGACAAGGGTGGCGTCAAGGTGGCTCTGATCAGCTACATCTCGGCCGGTGATTTCTTCCAGGCCTACCAGGCGGGGGCTGAAGCCCAGGCCAAGGCGCTGGCTATCGACCTGCGCATCTTCCCCGGCCGGCAGGATGCCGCCGAGCAGCGCGAGCAGATCCTGCAGGCGATCAATCTCGGCGTCTCCGGCATCGTCATCGACCACGGTCTGCCGGAATCGCTCGGCGACGTCGTGCAGCAGGCGCTCGACAAGGGCATCAAGGTCGTGGCCTTCGACGTCAACCTTAACAACCCCAAGATCCCGCAGGTGGAGCAGAGCGATCACGAACTCGCATCATTGGCGCTTGAACAGGTGGTGAAGGACAACGGCAACAGCTTCAACGCCGGTTATGTCTATGTCGCCGGCTTTGCGCCGCTCGACCGCCGCAACGAGGTCTGGGACAAGTTCAAGTCGGACAATAAAGGCGTGGTCGAAAAGGCCCGCTTCGGCAATGTCAGCGACACGACGGCGACCTCGACCGCCGACCAGGCGAAGGCCGTGCTGACCGCCAATCCCGATATTTCAGTCGTCTTCGCCCCCTATGACGAATTCGCCCGCGGCGTGAAGCTTGCCGCCAACGACCTCGGCATTGCAAACAAGCTCAAGATCTATTCGGCCGACGTCTCGACGGCCGATATCCAGGAAATCACCGAGGAAGGCAGCCCTTGGGTTGCGACCGTCGCGACCAATCCGGCCGTCGTCGGCGCCGTCTCCATTCGCGCCGCAGCACTCGAAATCGCCGGGCAGACGGTTCCCCACCAAATCACCGTGAAGCCGACGCTTCTGACGCAGGAAAGCCTGCGCGCAGCCGGCGTCAAGACGATCGAGGAACTGGCCGAAAAGATCCCGGCCTTCAGCACGAGCGATGCTGCGACCGCCAGCTGGATCCCGGACAAGCTGTTCTGAGACTACGCACTTCGATCCTTCCGGCGGAAGCCTCTGCGGCTTCCGCCGGATCATCTTTTTGGAGAATTGGAGTTCCGCCCATGAGCCAATCCAATGTCATCTTTGCGGCCAGCCGCAACCCGACGCGCGAAGACCTCTTTGCCCGTGCCGGGGAGATCTCTGCCGACCTGTCGCGGCGCGCCGCCGACCTCGACCGCGAAGGCCGTCCGCCGCTCGCCGAGATCGTAAAATTGAAGAATGCCGGGCTGCTCAATGCGCTGCATCCCACGCAAATCGGCGGCGGTGGCCTCGATTGGGTCGACGGGCTGAGGCTGGTGCGCATTCTCGCCCGTGGCGAGAGCTCGATCGGCCAGCTGCTCGGCTACCACTACGTCAATAGCCAGTACATCTATTGGGCCCTCGATGCGTCGCGCGCCCACGCACTGGGCAGCGATACGGTCGCCAGGAACCTCTATTGGGGGGCGGCCGTCAATCCGCGCGATCCCGGGCTGGTGCTCACCCGTCGCGGCAACGGCTATGTGCTGAACGGACGCAAGTCCTTCTCCACGGCGGCTCGGGTCTCCGACTATATCAATGCCAACGCGACGCTCGACGACAAGATCGCCGGTTTCGCCGTGCCGACCAATCGTCAAGGTTACGTCGCCAATGACGACTGGGACAATATCGGCCAGCGCCTGTCCGACAGCGGCAGCGTCGAATTTCATGATTTCCCCGTTTACGAGGAGGATTTCGTCGGCGCACCGGCCACACCCGACGTGGCGCCGCCGGTGCTGTCGACTTTCAATACGCCGTTCATCCAACTGGTCTTCGTCAATTTCTATCTCGGTACCGCGGAAGGCGCGCTCAAGGCGGCGGTCGATTACGTCCGCAACACGACCCGGCCGTGGATCACCTCCGGTGTCGAGCGGGCGGCCGATGATCCCTATATCCTCGAACGCGTCGGCGAATTCACCGCCGCGCTGAAGGCTTCGGCGGCCCTTGCCGACAGTGCCGCAGCCGCCGTGCAGGCAAGCCTTGCCCGCGGCCGCGACGTCACCGCGCGTGAGCGCGGCGAGGCGGCGGCGGAAGCCTATGCCGCCAAGGTCCACGCTACCCATGTCTCGCTCGACATCACCTCGCGCGTCTTCGAGCTGACGGGCGCTCGATCGACGGCCGACAAATACCGTTTCGATCGGTTCTGGCGCAATGTCCGCACTCATACGCTGCACGACCCGGTCTTCTACAAGGCGAGGGAAGTCGGCGAATTCGTGCTGAACGACAAGATACCGGAGGTCAGCCTCTATAGCTGAGCGGCCATCTTTCATCGAACGCAAAAACCCCACTGCCAGCACCGGCGGTGGGGTTTTCGGTTGGAGAGGTGAGATTTCAGAGAGCGCCGTTCTTCGGCGGCGTTACGCCGTTCAAATGGTAGTTGCCGACAACGTGATATTTCCAACGCACGGGATCGTGCAGCGTATGGGTGCGGGCATTGCGCCAGTGGCGGTCGAGATTGAGACCTGTTTGTACCGACGAGGTTCCGGCAAGCTCGAAAAGCGTGTTCGAGGCCTCGAGAGCCACTTCGGTCGTCAGCACCTTCGCAGCGGCAACCGCAAGCGTCGCCGCGATCACCTTTTCCTCCGTCGTCTCGACCTGCGCGGCATCGACCTTGTGCCCGGCGCGCTCCACGAGAGCCGTTGCGGCTTCCAGCCGAATGGCGATCTGGCCGACCTTGGCGATCGTCAGCGGATCGTCTGAGGCACGCTCAAGGCCGCTATCCATCCAGGGGCGCGATTTCGTCCTGACGAAATCCAGCGTTTCGGCAAAGGCCGCCCGTGCGATACCGAGATCGACGCCGGCATGGATGATCTGACCAACGGAGCCAATCGTCGTCGGCCGCTCGAAGCCCTTGTGATGGAAGACCACGGAATCGGCGCTGACATAGACATTGTCGAGGATCGTCGTGCCGCTGCCGGTGGTGCGCTGGCCAAAGCCGTCCCAGTCGTCGACGATCTCGACGCCTTCGGTGCCCTTCGGCACGAAGGCCATGGTCAGCCGATCCTCCGGATCGAGCGCGAAGATGGTGATCCAGTCGGCGAAGAGGACGCCGGTCGAATAGAATTTGCGGCCGTTGATCCGGTAACCCGGGCCGTCGCGGGTGATGCGCGTATTGTAGTGGCCGACCGTCTTGGTGCCGCGCTCGGATAACGCATTGCCGAAACGATCGCCGGCCAGCACCCGGCCGAAGAAATAACGCTGCTGCTCCTCGCCGCCGTCGGTTCTAAGCGCCTCGAGAATATAGAAATGGTTTTGCGGGATCTGACCGATCGAGCCATCCGCCTCCGACAGGATCGCGGTGATCTCGGCAAGCACGGCGTTGGAGACGTCGAGGCCGCCATATTGCGCCGGCACGGTGATCGCCAGAAGGCCGGACTGGGCGAGAAGATCGAGTTCGCTAAAAGGCAGGATCCTGTCGGCATCGCGCTCGGCGGCGCGTGCGGCAAATTGGGCCGCCAGTCTACGGGCAGTCGCGATCGCCTCCTCGTCGCTGCCGATACGGTCGGCCACGGGCCGGATCTGGTCTGCTTGCCTCAGCACGGTGTTCATCGATGTCTCCATTTCTGACGGCCCTATCGGTGAAAGAAATCGCGCGCCGAGATAAGAGTACAAATTCTATAGATGTGGTAGAAAATAAAAAGTGTTTGCTTATCGGCTTCTGGCTGCCGCGATTAGTGTCTCAGTCGAGCGGTTCTGCGAAAACGTGGCCGGAGAAACGCCGAAATCCCTACCGGAAATTAGCGGAGTCGGCCTCGATTTGAATTCGTCGAGTTCCTACGTAACCGATATCCGATGCGTCGCTCAGCGGCTTCAGACAGAACGCCCAATGCGGGGCAGGCGGCCGCCTTGCCCGATCCATGAGGAAAGTCATGACCCCACGGCAGTTGCGCCTCGGCGCCTTCATGCGTCCCGTTAGCCTGCATACCGGTGCCTGGCGCTATCCCGGTTCTTATCCTGACGCCAATTTCAATTTCGCCCATCTGAAGTCCTTCGCGCAGGCGCTGGAGCGGGCGAAATTCGACGCCTTCTTCATGGCCGATCACCTTGCCGTGCTCAACATGCCGGTCGAGGCGCTGAGGCGCAGCCACACCGTGACCTCCTTCGAGCCCTTCACGCTACTGTCGGCGTTGGCGGCGGTGACGGAGCGCATCGGCCTCGTCGCGACAGCGTCCACCACCTTCGACGAGCCCTATCACATCGCCCGGCGTTTCGCCTCGCTCGACCATATCAGCGGCGGCCGCGCCGGCTGGAACATCGTCACGACGTCCAACCCCGACGCCGCGCTCAATTTCGGCCTCGACGAACATATGGAGCATGGCGAGCGTTATCATCGCGCCCGCGAGTTCTACGATGTGGTGACGGGGCTCTGGGACAGCTTCGCCGACGATGCCTTTATCCGCGACCGGGAAAGCGGCCTGTTCTTCGATCCGGACAAGATGCATGTGCTCGGCCACAAGGGCGAGGAACTGAGCGTGCGCGGGCCGCTCAATATCGCCCGGCCACCGCAGGGCTGGCCCGTCATCGTCCAGGCCGGCCAGTCGGACCCCGGCCGCCAGCTTGCCGCTGAGACCGCCGAGATGGTCTTCTGTTCGCCGCGCGATCTCGCCGCGGGCAGGGCGCTCTATGCCGATATCAAGGGTCGCATGGAAGCCCTCGGCCGCAACCGTGACCATCTGAAGATCCTGCCCGCCGCCTTCATCATCGTCGGCGACAGCATCGACGAGGCACGCGCCAAACGCGCCACACTCGACAGCCTGGTGCATTACGACAGCGCCATCGCTTCGCTTTCGATCGAGCTCGGCCATGACGCGTCCGGCTTCGATCCCGACGCGCCGCTGCCATCAGACATTCCCGACACCAATGCCAGCAAGACCGGCCGCGCCCAGGTGCTGAAGCTTGCGGCGGAGGAAAATCTGACGGTGCGCCAGCTGGCGCAGCGCTATGGCGGCTATGCCGGCCTTGCCTTCGTCGGCACGCCGGCAAGCATCGCCGACGAGATGGAACGCTGGCTTGATGAGGAAGGCTCGGATGGTTTCAACGTCGTCTTCCCCTATCTGCCGCAGGGTCTCCTCGACGTCACCGACCGGCTGGTTCCCGAGCTGCAGCGCCGCGGTCTGTTCCGCAGCGAATATCAGGGCACGACGCTGCGCGAACATCTCGGATTGCCGCGGCCGGAGAACCGGTTCTTTCCTGCTGGCACATGAGGCATCGCTACCGGCCGCTCGACTCTTCGTGCGGCGGAAACGCAATCGTATCGAGGAGGAATTCCATCAGAACTCGACGGTCCTGTTGTCGAAGCTCAACCGCGCGGGCTCAAACTCCTTTTCGCCCGTCTTGGGATCGAACGCATCGCTTTCGCCCGGCATCAGTTCAAGGGGCCAGATGATGTTGCCCCCATCGCCTGGATAGAACTCCCGATAGACCGGCATGTTGGCGAGAAGCATCCGGCCGAGCGCTACACCGAGATCGTAGAGCGAGATGCGGAAGCAGCTCAGCGACGGCTGCAGGAACCGTGCGCGCGGAGCGTCGCGGAAGCCGATCACCGCAAGGTCGCGGCCGGGCATGACGCCCGATTCCATCAGGCGGCGGTAAAGGCCGATCGCCATCAGCTCGTAGATCAGGATCACCGCCGTCGGCCGCTCTTCGAGCAGCAGCAACTCATGGGCCGCCTGATATCCGCCCTGTTCGCTCGACCTGACGCGGATGACGAGCGACGGATCGAAAGGAATATCGTGCCGCTCGAGCGCCCGGCGATAGCTTTCGATAAAGAGATAGCCGAGGTTGGCCTCGCTCGACGGCGCGGTGATCGCGATCCGGCGGTGGCCCAGCGCGATCAGCCGCTCGACGGCATGGTCGGCCACGCCCTCGAAATCGAGATCGATCCATGGAAAATTGCTGGCCGAAAGGCTGCGGCCGAGCGCGACGAAGGGAATCTTCGCCCGTGAGAGAAAGTCGATGCGCCGGTCGACGCGCTGCGTGTCCGAGATGATCATCGCATCGACGATGCGCCGCGCCACCATCCGCTTCAGATATTCGTGCGGGTCCTCGTCGCTCGGGCAGGGCAACATGAGGAGGTCGAGCTTGTGGCGGGCAAAGACGCTCTGCAGGCCGCTGGTGACACCGAGGAAGAAGTTGTCGGCGTTCTCGACCGTCTCCTTGCTGGATTCGATCATCAACCCGATGACCTTCGTCTCCCCCTGCCTCAGGCTCCGTCCAGACTGGTTGGCGACATAGCCGAGTTCCTCGGCCGCCGCCAGCACGCGCCGGCGGGTTTCCTGATTGACATCGGGCTTGCCGTTCAGCGCGCGGGAGACCGTGCCGATCGAGATATTCAAGTGTTCGGCAAGCTGGCGAATCCCCTTCATCGCTGACGATTTTCCCCGGAGCATGATGCCGAAAAGTGTGCACGGTTTTCGGACGACATCATGCTCCTTTTCTATAATTCAGATCCGTCCGGATCTGGGCCCGTAGTTTCCCATTTGGCGTCTATTGACACCGCAAAATGTTTTCGCCTACAGTCGTAAACGTTTACGGAGTGCGTGTCACGAGGAGAGTTGACACCGTTCCCCTGGAGGAAATCGTGAAATTCAGTGCCATTCTGTGCGGGTGCGGAGCTATGTCCAAAGGTTGGTTGCGCGCCATCGCTTCCAATCCTCTGCTGGCCGACTCCATCACCATCGTCGGCCTCGTCGACCTGAACCGGGAGACGGCGGAAAAGCTTGCCGCGGAATTCGGCCTTGATGGCGCCGTCATCGGTTCGGACCTGTCCGACGTCATCGCGGCCACGAAGGCCGACCTGGTCTTCGACATCGTCATTCCGGCTGCGCGCTACGACGTCGTTTCCACCGCACTCAAGGCCGGCTGCCATGTGCTCAGCGAAAAGCCGATGGCGGCCTCGCTTGCCGAGGGTGCCGCGCTGGTCGATCTTGCCGCCGAGACCGGCCGCATCCACGCCGTCATCCAGAACCGCCGCTTCATATCAGGCGTCAGGCGCCTTCGCCGCTTCGTCGAAAGCGGCGCGATCGGCGAACTCACCGGCATCCATTGCGACTTCTTCCTGGCGCCGCATTTCGGCGGCTTCCGCGAAGAGATGGACAACGTCCTGCTTCTCGACATGGCGATCCACACTTTCGATGCGGCCCGCTACGTCGCCGACAGGAAGCCGCTTGCCGTCTATTGCGTCGAGCGCAATCCGAAGGGTTCGTGGTACCGGCACGGCGCCTCGGCCAATGCCATCTTCGAATTTTCCGACGACATCGTCTTCACCTATCGCGGCTCCTGGTGCGCCGAGGGCGAGCGCACCAGCTGGGAAAGCCAGTGGCGCCTCGTCGGCTCGAAGGGAATGCTCACCTGGAATGGGGAAGAGAGTTTCAAGGCGACCATCGCCGGTGAAGAGCCCGGCCTTTTGCGTGGGCACGCTGCCGTAAACGTTCCGGGTCCGGAGCATGACGAGGAGACCCATGGTCACGCCAGCGTCATCGCCGACTTCATCGCGGCGATCGGCACCGGCAAACGGCCCGAGACGGTCAATTCCGACAATATCCGAAGCCTTGCCATGGTCTTCGGCGCGATCGAAAGCGCCAAGACGGGCAGGCGCGTCGAAATTTCAGCATAGGATGACGTGACGTGAGCAACCCTGCAAAATCCATTCGTATCGGCACCATGGTCAGCGGCAACAAGGGCGATGCCGCAACCCGCATCGGCGAGATCGCCGGCATGGGCTTCGAAAGCTTCGAACCCTTCTTCTGGCAGACGACCAAGGGCCAGGACCTTGCCGAACTCGGCAAGCGCTGCCTCGATGCGATCGGCGACCGCGACATCACCATCTCGACGCTCGGCATGTTCGGCAATCCGCTGGAAGAGACCGCGATCGACCTCGAGACGCTGCAGGGCTGGAAGGACTGCATCGACAATGCTCATCACTTCGGCGCCACCTGCGTTGCCGGCTTCACCGGCCGCATCCGCGGCAAGCCGCTGACCGACAGCCTGCCTCGCTACAAGCAGATCTGGAGCGAGCTTGCCAAGCGCGCCGCCGACAAGGGCATCAAGATCGCTTTCGAGAATTGCGCCATGGACGGCAACTGGGCGACCGGCGACTGGAATATCGCGCATAATCCCGACGCCTGGGAACTGATGTTCAACGAGACGCCTGACGATAATATCGGGCTGGAGTGGGAGCCGTGCCATCAGATGGTCTATCTGATCGACCCTTTGCCGCAGATCCGCAAATGGGCGCATAAGTTCTTCCACGTCCACGGCAAGGACGCGACCATCCGCTGGGAGGTTATCAAGGAACACGGCATCTTCGGCAAGGAGAAGTTCGTCTTCATGCGCACGCCGGGCTTCGGCGACAGCAACTGGACCGACATCATTTCCGAGCTGCGCCTTGCCGGCTGGTCGGGCTCCATCGATATCGAAGGCTGGCACGACCCGGTCTATCGCGACGCGCTTGAAATGACCGGCCAGGTCTATGCGCTCAACCACCTCAAGCATGCCCGGGGCGGCGAATTCGTCGTCGATCCGGTCTGATGATATCGTGGCCGGCAAAGAGGAATTGCCGGAAACGGGGATAACCACAAAGGAGGAGAACCATGGCTATCCGCAAATATGCAATTCTGGGCGCTCTGGCGCTTGCAGGCATCTCGCTCACCGGCCTTTCGGCCAGGGCCGAAGACGTCACGCTGACGCTCTGGTCGCTGGACAGGGACATCCAGCCGGCGCCGAACCTCGTCAAGGAGTTCAACGCCCAGAACAACGGCATCAAGATCGAATACCGGCTGATCCAGTTCGACGACGTCGTCACCGAGGCCATGCGCGCCTATGCAACCGGCCAGGCGCCCGACATCATCGCCGTCGACAATCCGGAGCATGCGCTGTTCTCGTCGCGCGGCGCCTTCCTCGACCTCACCGACATGATCTCCAAGTCGACGGTCATCAAGCCGGCAAACTATTTCCCCGGACCGCTGAAATCCGTGGAGTGGGACGGCAAGTATTTTGGCGTGCCGAAGGCGACGAACACGATCGCGCTCTACTACAACAAGGACATGTTCAAGGCGAAGGGCCTCGATCCGAACAAGCCACCGCAGACCTGGGACGAGCTCGTCGAGGATGCGCGCAAGCTGACCGACCCTGCCAAGAACGTCTACGGTCTCGCCTTCTCGGCCAAGGCCAATGAGGAAGGCACCTTCCAGTTCCTTCCCTGGGCTCAGATGGGCGGCGGCAGCTATGAGAACATCAATGCCGAAGGCGCGGTGAAGGCGCTTGAGGTCTGGAAGACGATCATGGACGAGAAGCTCGCTTCTCCGGATACGCTGACGCGCGGCCAGTGGGATTCGACCGGCACCTTCAACTCGGGCAATGCGGCAATGGCGATCTCGGGTCCGTGGGAGCTCGACCGCATGAGCCAGGAAGCGAAGTTCGACTGGGGCGTCACATTGCTTCCGGTTCCCAAGGAAGGCGCTGAACGCTCCTCGGCCATGGGCGACTTCAACTGGGCGATCTTCTCCACCAGCAAACATCCGGCCGAAGCCTTCAAGGCGCTCGAATATTTCGCCTCGCAAGACGACAAGATGTTCAAGAATTTCGGCCAGCTTCCGGCGCGCTCCGACATTTCGATCCCGGAAACCGGCCAGCCGCTGAAGGATGCCGCCCTCAAGGTCTTCCTTGAACAGCTGAAATACGCCAAGCCGCGCGGCCCGCATCCGCAATGGCCGAAGATCTCCAAGGCGATCCAGGACGCTATCCAGGCAGCACTGACCGGCCAGATGAGCCCGAAAGACGCGCTCGACCAGGCAGCCGACAAGATCAAGGCAGTATTAGGCTAGTTGGCGTCGAGCCAGCCTCTTGCTCCCTCTTCTCCCCAGCGGGAGAAGATGCCCAAAGGGCAGATGAGGGTGTGAGGAGCGACAGCGATGAATGTTCTGAACGCAAGTGAAGAACAGCAGACGCCGAGTTCGCTGCCCCTCATCCGGCTGCCGCCACCTTCTCCCCGCTGGGGAGAAGGGGATCCACCGATGGCTCAACAGCCATCCAACCATTTCCTCCCGGCAGGGGCCGTCTTCCGCATCATGCGCCAGGCGGCCCCGTTCGGAGTATCGGAGGACCCATGAAGAGGATCCTGATGAGCGTCAGGGACGGCCGCGGTTTCGATATCGTGCTGGTCGCTTTCCCGCTCGGTTTTCTGTTCCTGATGGCGGGGCTGCCGCTGATCTACAATGTCGTGATGAGCTTCCAAGAGGTCGACATGTTCAGCCTCGGGACCTTCTCGCGTCCCTTCGTCGGCTTCAAGAATTACACCGACCTCTTCGCGCAGCCGGAAACGCTGCCGATCCTCTACAACACCGTCATCTTCGTCGTTGGCTCCATCGCCGGCCAGTTCCTGATCGGCTTCGGCCTGGCGCTGTTCTTCTGGGTCAATTTTCCCGGCGCCTCATGGATGCGCGGCCTGTTTCTGGTCTCCTGGGTGATGCCCGGCCTTGTCGTCGGCGCCATCTGGAACTGGATTCTCTCCGGCGATTTCGGCGTGTTGAATTTCATTCTGAAGGAAAGCGGCATCATCTCCGGCAACATCTTCTGGCGCTCGGACCCGCATTATTCGCTCTATGCCGTCATCATCGCCAATGTCTGGCTCGGCACCTCGTTCAACATGATCCTGCTTTCCGTCGGTCTTGCAGGCATTCCGGCCGACCTCTACGAAGCGGCCGAACTCGACGGCGCCAATGTCTGGCAGCGCTTCTGGACGATCACGCTGCCGATGATGCGCTCGACCATCGGCGCCATCATCGCGCTCGGCCTGATCTTCACGCTGCAGCAGTTCGATCTTTTCGCCGCCATCACCTCAGGCGGGCCGAACAACTCGTCGAACGTCACGCAATATTGGGCCTGGGATCTCTCCTTCCGCCAATACGATTTCGCCAAGGGCGCAACGATCTCCGTCATCATGATCGTCTTCGTCATGTTCGCATCCGTCGTCTATGTCCGGTCCACACGCCACGAGGTGCGCGGATGAATACGACGAACCGCGACCGGCTGATGCTCGCAATATCGATCGTCATGGCGGCGATCTATCTCTTCCCGCTCTACTGGATGTACATCACCGCGCTGAAAAGCGGCTCGGAGATGTTCGCGACGCCGCCGAGCTTCTGGCCGGCAGCACCCCAATGGGGCACCTATACCTATGTCTGGGAAAGCCGCGACATGGGCCGCTACCTCTGGAACTCACTGGTCATCGCTCTGGGTTCCATGGCGCTGATCACCGTGCTCGGCGTCGGCTGCGCCTATGTGCTCGCCAGATACCGCAACGTCTGGGTGGATATCGGCCTGTTCCTGATCCTGATGCTGCAGGTCCTACCGGCCTCGCTGATGATCACGCCGATCTTCGTCGGCTTCTCGCAGATCGGCCTGCTTTCCACTCCGCGCCTTGCCGTCATCATTGCGGTCGCGGCAAAGAGCATGCCCTTTTTCGTCATCCTGGTGCGCGCCACCTTCATGAGCGTTCCCCAGGAACTGGAGGAGGCAGC
The DNA here is from genome assembly GCF_021052345.1 of Rhizobium sp. SU303. NCBI lineage: Bacteria > Pseudomonadati > Pseudomonadota > Alphaproteobacteria > Hyphomicrobiales > Rhizobiaceae > Rhizobium > Rhizobium sp. SU303. Next base: position 180,371 of record NZ_CP088099.1, on the reverse strand, counting down.
ACTCGTCGACGGCAATTCGCGCGTCGGCGCCTTTTTCAATATCGTGCTGCCGCTCGCTCGCAACGGTATCCTGGTCAGCGCCATCCTGATCTTCATGCAGGCCTTCGGCGAATTCGTCTATTCAAAGTCGATGATCCAGGCGGCCGAGCTTCAGCCGGCAAGCGTCGGCCTCAATTCCTTCATGGGGCCGAACACCAACGAGTGGAACAACATCATGGCCTACGCCACGATGTATGTGACGCCGATCCTTGCCATCTTCGTTCTCTTGCAGCGCCGCATCGTATCCGGCCTCACCTCTGGAGCCCTCAAATGACCACACAGATCGAGCTCAGAGGCGTCAACAAATATTACGGCGCCTTCCACGCCCTGAAGAATATCGACCTCTCGATCGCCAAGGGCACTTTCGTTGCGCTCGTCGGCCCGTCCGGCTGCGGCAAGTCCACGCTGCTGCGCTCGCTTGCCGGCCTCGAAAGCATTTCGTCGGGCGATCTCAGGATCGCCGGCGAGCTGATGAACGGCGTGCCGCCGCGCAAGCGCGACGTCGCCATGGTGTTCCAGTCCTATGCGCTCTATCCACATATGACGGTCGAGGAGAACCTGACCTACAGCCTGCGCATCCGCGGCATCGCCAAGGCCGAGGCCAAGAAGGCCGCCGAGGACGTGGCGGCGACGACAGGTCTTTCGCATCTCCTGAAGCGCTATCCGCGCGAGCTTTCCGGCGGCCAGCGCCAGCGCGTCGCCATGAGCCGCGCCATCATCCGCCACCCCAAGGCCTTTCTGTTCGACGAGCCGCTGTCCAACCTCGATGCGGCGCTGCGCGTCCACATGCGCAAGGAAATCCGGTCGCTGCACGACCGGCTGCACGCAACCTTCGTCTACGTCACGCACGACCAGGTCGAAGCGATGACGATGGCCGACCATGTGGTGGTGATGCGCGACGGCATCATCGAACAGCAGGGCGCGCCGCTTGATCTCTACGACCGGCCGGCGAACCGGTTCGTCGCCGGTTTCATTGGTTCGCCGGCCATGAATTTCATTCCCGCGATTGCCGCGGAAGGCGGCAAGAGCCTCATCCTGGATTTCGGCGCAGTGAAGCAGACGCTTGCAATCACCCGCGCCATCGAGCCCGGACGTAAGCTCGTCGCGGGCATCCGGCCGGAGCATATCGGCGTCGTCGAGCCCGGGCATGGCAGCTTCGATGTACCGATCGCCTTCGTCGAATCGACCGGCTCGTCAACCTTCATCGTCGCGGCGACGGAGCCGGAGCTGACGATCGTCGAGACGCGGCGCGACAGGGTCAAAGCGGGAGACATGATCGGACTTTCGATCGATCCGGGCCAGATCCATCTCTTCGACGCGTCGACGAATCACCTGGTATAAGCTCATTCGAGCAGCCGGTCGGGCAGGGGTTTCAGCGGGTAGGCCTGCCAGAAGAAGGTGTCGGCGGCCGCCTGATCATAGGAGAAGTTGCGCGCCTCTTTGATCTTGCCGTTCTCGATGCGGAAGGCGAGCACCCAGATGGTGTCGACATTGGCCAGGCCGTCTCGTCCCGACCAGCCGCGATGCATGTCGATCACCCAGTACTCGTCGGCCGTCAACGCGATCAGCTCGGCGCCGAAACCGGCCTTGCCCAGCTGCTGGAAGAATGCCGCCACTTCTTCCTTGCCGCGTTTGACGCCGGCCAGCGGATGATGGCCGGGAATGTGCCATTCGATATCGTCGGCGAAGAACGCGGCGACACGGCTCATGTCGCCGCTGCCGTAGGCGGCGTAGTAGTCGGTGATGACCTTGCGGTTTTCTTCCGGGCTTGCGGCTATGACGGTTCCTCCGGAAAAGAGTGCGACTGAAACGAAGAGTGCTCGAACGAGCGATGGTCTGCGCATGCGGATCTCCTTGAAGGTATATTGGAATGAGAGTGGCAGGCCGGATCAGCCCGGCTGCCCGGCGCGTTCCGCGGCCCTGTTGACCAGAGCCCGGTCGCCGGTCTCGTGGGCGGGCGTCATCACCAGCCGGGAGACTTTCCAGGTGCCGTCGATCTTGGTGAGGTCATATCGATAATGTCCCATCAGTACCCAGCTCTCCGCGCCGATCCGATGGACTGCCTGGAAATCGGCCTCGGCCACCGCTGTCGGGCCGGCACTTTCGATGATGGCGTGGTTGCTGACGAGATGCAGCGTGCGATCGAAGCCCGGCAGAAAGGCAGACCATTGCCGGATGACGGCTTCGGCCGGCTGGGTGGTCGGCTCGCCGCCCCAGAGGCCGGTATAATCCAGCGTCACCGTGTCGGCGAAGGCGCCGCGCACGCGGTCCCACTCGTGGCGGTCGGCGCCAGCGGCAATGTCGGTAATGGTATCGATGATGGCCGCGCGGTCGTCGGCACCGATCGATTCGGCACTGGCGGTGAATGACGCCAGCAAGACGCCGGCGGCAGCTGTGAGCATGAGGGTTTTCATGGTCATCTCCTTGTCAGGTATCAGGAGCCTTTGTTGATCCGTTCGAAATGCGCAGCCGCGGCATCGGTCGCCCGCGTGACATCCTCGGGATTGTCGTAGAAATCGAATTGGGTAACACCGTCGAGCCAGATCTCGGAGGCGTCGCCGCGCAGGCGCGCGAAAAAGGCACGTGCGCCTTGGGGGATGGCCGCTGCTTCCGAGTGGACGATCAGTGTCGGCTTGTCAAGCCGGTCACCGGTCGCAACCGAATCATAGGTCAGCCACGGCTCCCAGGAGGCGAGATTGAACTTGTTGTCATATTGCGGGATGAGGCCGCGAGTGGGTTCGGTATAGTAGGGAATCTGGTACATCAGCGCCGTGCTGTCGTCGGTGCTTGCGGCGACGATCACCCGGGGCTGGCCGCTACGCTCGGCTTCCTCAGCCTCGCGGGATGAGGTGATCAACCTGGAGACGCCGTCCGCACCGCCATAGACCTGCTCGACGATCGCTTTGTCATGCAGCCACGGCGCCACCAGCGATATGGCGGTGAAATCGGGATTGCCCGAGGCCGCCGCCGCCATATAGCCGGCGGAGGCGCAGATGCCGAGGCCGGCGATCTTGCCGGCGTCGATTTCCGGCAGCGTCGTCATGTAGTCGGCCGCCGCTACGATATCGTCGGTCTTGGCCGCCGGATCCTCCTTGAAGCGGATATTGCCGCCGGACTGGCCCCAGCCGCGGAAATCGAAGGCGAGGGCGACGAAGCCGCGCTCGGCCATCTCTTCTGCGTAAAGGCCGGACATCTGCTCCTTGATCGAGGTCCAGGCGCCGGTCACCAGAACGCCGGGGCGTTTTTCGTCGGCCTTGTAGTCGGCCGGGAGATAGAGCATGCCGGCAAGCGTCACTCCATCATTCTGGAAGGAGACGGAACGCGTCTCGATGCCGGCCGCAAAGGCCGTCGAATGCAGCAAGGCCACGCCAATTGCAGAAAGGGTAGATAGTCTCATCGAAGGTCTCCTCGCCGTCATCGCCGGTTTCATTCAGATACGAGGAGGAGTTTCGCAGCATCGGCGCGCAGGCGCCGGAGCGATTCTTGGCATTTGCTATGTGTTTATTGGCATTCTGGGTCGGAGCGCTATCGTCTGCGAAACGCTGCCGGCGTGAGCCCTGTACTGCGCCTGAAATGCCGACCGAAGCGGGACACGTCGTCATAACCCACGCGGATGGCGACGGCGGCAACCGGAACGCCCGTGGTCCTGAGCAGCACCTTGGCCCGTTCCATTCGCTCCCGGATGACATATTGTAGCGGCGACGTGCCGAGCGCAGCGGTGAAGATGCGCACGAAATGGAACCGGCTCATTGCCGCTTCGGAAGCCATGTCGTCAAGGGAAAGATCCTCGGCGAGATTGTCGTGGATATATGCCAGTGCACGGCGCAGCCGCCGGTCCTCGACCCCAATGGATGACAGCGGGGCAGGCGAGAGCAGCTGGGCCAGATGGGCTGCAACCGCAAGGTTCATCGTATCGCGATAGAGGGATTGCGGCACATCCCGCAGAGAGGCGGCGTGGCGGACGAACTGAACCAGCAGCGGATCGAGGCTACCGACGACGGGATTGAAGTCGGCTTTCTCGAAACCGACATCGTCGAGCAAGGCATCCGACAGATCCACTCTCAGAAACGAGAGCGCATCGTCATATTCGCAGGTGCCTGATGAACCGGCTGGCAGAATCCAGCCGTCACCGGCACGCAGCGGCACGACCCGCTTGCGATCGGAGCCGACCGCGATCCGATGCCGATCCTGATCAACCAGGAATAGGCCGACGGCCAGCCGGGAAATCGCGAACGCGCCACCGCCCGCCGGCAGATCCAGCCTGCCCGCCGTCAACCAGTCTTTCCCCGAGCCTGCTCGCGATCCGCTCATGGAGATGATCTAATTTCTCGCGCCGAAAATTCAATCAGGCAGCGTCGGCTGTTTCGGCGCGGGAAAGCAACTTTCATGGGCCGCAAGATGGAGAAAACCGATAGCGGGGCGCCGGAGGAATTGCCTCATACGCGTTGAACGGCTTTTGTGTCGCAAATATTACAGTTTTGCGGCGTTCCGGAATAAAAGCGAAGAAACCCACGATCCGTTCAATGTCATAGAACTTTGAAAAAGTGGTCATCGCGCTGAAATAATCGCGGTTCAAACAGCCCCGCACAAGTGGGGCTCCATGCGAAAGAAAAACGTTCTACTCATCGTCGTTGACCAATGGCGAGCCGATTTCGTTCCGCACGTTCTGCGTGACGACGGGAAAAACGATTTCCTGAAGACGCCTAATCTCGACCGGCTCTGCCGCGAGGGCGTGACCTTCAGGAACCATGTGACGACCTGCGTTCCCTGCGGTCCGGCCCGCGCGAGCCTGCTTACCGGCCTCTATCTGATGAACCATCGCGCCGTGCAGAACACGGTGCCGCTCGACCAGCGCCACCTCAACCTCGGCAAGGCGTTGCGCGGCGTCGGCTACGATCCGGCGCTGATCGGCTATACGACGACGGTGCCGGATCCGCGCACCACTTCGTCGAACGATCCGCGCTTCACGGTGCTCGGCGACATGATGGACGGTTTCCATTCGGTCGGCGCCTTCGAGCCCAATATGGAGGGTTATTTCGGCTGGGTGGCACAGAACGGCTTTGAGCTGCCGGAGCATCGTCCTGATATCTGGCTGCCCGAGGGCGGGGACGCCGTTGCCGGCGCCACCGACCGTCCGTCACGCATCCCTAAGGAATTTTCGGACTCGACCTTCTTCACCGAGCGGGCGCTGACCTATCTCAAGGGTCGCGACGGCAAGCCCTTCTTCCTGCATCTCGGTTATTACCGGCCGCATCCGCCCTTCGTCGCCTCCGCTCCCTATCACGCCATGTACCGGCCGGAAGACATGCCGGCGCCGATCCGCGCGGCCAGCCCGGATATCGAGGCTGCACAACATCCGCTGATGAAATTCTATGTCGACAGCATCCGCCGCGGCTCCTTCTTCCAAGGCGCCGAAGGGTCGGGCGCAACGCTCGACGAAGCGGAACTGCGCCAGATGCGCGCGACCTATTGCGGCCTGATCACCGAGGTCGACGATTGCCTTGGTCGAGTCTTCGACTATCTCGACGACACCGGACAGTGGGACGATACGCTGATCATCTTCACCAGCGACCACGGCGAGCAGCTCGGCGATCATCACCTGCTCGGCAAGATCGGCTACAACGATCCGAGCTTCCGCATTCCGCTCGTCATCAAGGACGCCGGCGAAAATGCCCGCGCCGGCGCGATCGAAAGCGGCTTCACCGAGAGCATCGACGTCATGCCGACCATTCTCGACTGGCTCGGCGGCAAGATCCCACACGCCTGTGACGGCCTGTCGCTGCTGCCTTTCCTGAGCGAGGGCCGGCCGCAGGATTGGCGCACTGAGCTGCACTACGAATACGACTTCCGCGACGTCTATTATTCCGAGCCGCAAAGTTTTCTCGGCCTCGGCATGAATGATTGCAGCCTCTGCGTCATCCGGGACGAGCGATACAAATACGCTCATTTCGCAGCGCTGCCGCCGCTGTTCTTCGATCTGCAGCACGATCCGAACGAATTCACCAATCTCGCCGACGATCCGGCCTATGCCGCGCTCGTGCGGAACTATGCGCAGAAGGCGCTCTCCTGGCGCCTGAAACATGCCGACAGAACCCTGACCCATTATCGCTCCGGTCCCGAAGGCCTGATCGAACGCAGCCATTGATCCGACTTACCAGAGAACCCAAGGAGATATTCCCATGGTCACCTTCACCCGTCGCGGTGCTCTCGGCCTTGCCACCGGCGTCGCCAGCTCGCTGATCCTGCCGCGCTTTTCCATCGCCCAGGCCGACAACCGTCCTTCGATCACCATCGCCGTCCAGAAGATCTCGAACTCGAACACGCTGGATACGTTGCGCGAACAGTCGAATGTCGGCCAGCGCATCTTCAATTCGTCGCTGTGGGAAAGCCTGATCGGCCTCGACTGGCTCGGCAACCTCTCGGCCGTTCCGTCACTCGCCACCGAATGGCGCCGTATCGACGACAAGACAGTCGAGCTGAAACTGCGCCAGGGCGTCAAATTCCACAATGGCGATGAGATGACTGCCGAAGACGTCGCCTTCTCCTTCAGCAAGGAACGCATGTTCGGCGATACGCAGCCGAGCACCGGCAAGACGATCTTCGTCACCGAAAAGAACCCGCTCGGCCGCGAAAGCAAGGAACTGCCGGTCGAAATTCCGGCCGTCGCCCGCCGTATCTGGCCAGCCCTGCTCGGCATCGAAATCGTCGACAAATATACCGTCCGCTTCGTCAACGGTTCGCCTGACGTGACGATGGAAGGCCGCATCTCCGTTGCCGCCAGCGCCATCGCCAATCGCCGCGGCTGGGATGAGGCCAGGAGCTATCTCGACTGGGCCCGCGCACCGATCACGACCGGTCCCTACCGCGTCGCCGAGTTCAAGCCGGACACCTACCTGATCTACGAAGCGCATGACGAATATTGGGGCGGCCGTCCTCCGGTGAAGCAGATCCGCTTCGTCGAAGTTCCGGAAGTCGCCTCGCGCGTCAATGGCCTGCTGTCCGGCGAATATCACCTCGCCAGCGACATCCCGCCGGACCAGATCGAAGGCATCGAAAAGAACGCTGCCTTCGAAGTCCAGGGCGGCATCATCACCAACCACCGGCTGACCGTGTTCGATAAGACCCATGCTCAGCTCGGTAACCCGCTGGTGCGCCGCGCCTTCACGCATGCCATCGACCGACAGGCGATCGTCGACTCGCTCTGGGCGGGCCGCACCCGCGTTCCGGCCGGCCTGCAGTGGGATTTCTATGGCGACATGCTGGTCAAGGATTGGACCGTGCCGGAATACAATCCTGATCTCGCCCGCCAGCTCCTCAAGGAAGCCAACTACAAGGGCGACCCGATCCCGTATCGCCTGCTGAACAACTACTATACCAACCAGACCCCGACGGCGCAGATCCTCGTCGAAATGTGGGCGCAGGTCGGCCTCAACGTGCAGATCGAGATGAAGGAAAACTGGCAGCAGATCCTCGAAAAGACGCCGACGCGCGCCGTCCGCGACTGGTCGAACTCCGCAAGCTTCCCCGATCCGGTTTCCTCGATCGTCGCCCAGCACGGTCCGAACGGCCAGCAGCAGCAGGTCGGCGAGTGGACCAACGCCGAAATGAACACGTTGTCGACCTTCCTCGAGACCAGCACCGATCGCGCCAAGCGTCACGACGCTTTCGCCCGCATGCTGCAGATCTGCGAGCGCGAAGACCCCGCCTATACCGTTCTCCACCAGAACGCCGTGTTCACCGCCAAGTCGAAGTCGATCAATTGGAAGGCCGCATCGGCCTTCGCCATGGACTTCCGCCAGGGCAACTGGTCCTGATCAAGACCTGACGACATCAGCGAGCCGGGGGAAACTCCGGCTCGCTGCCATTTGGTGCACCGGCTATCCGGAAACCAGGCAAGCCCGGCAGGCACGAGCATGATGCCGAAAAGTGTGAGCGGTTTTCGGACAACATCATGCTCTCGTTCGGATCTGGCGGCCGGCGGGGTTGCAAGAAGGAGAGGCTGAAATGCCATTGGTCGAAATTTCCAATTTGAAGGTCGCTTTCAGCGGTGTCGAAGTCCTGCACGGCGTCGATCTGGCGATCGAGAAGGGCGAGGCGGTGGGTCTCGTCGGCGAATCCGGCTGCGGCAAGTCGGTCACCTGGCTGGCGGCACTCGGGCTTCTGCCTGGAAAGGCTTCCGTCTCAGGCAGCGTGCGTCTCGGCAGCGATCAGCTGATCGGCGCGTCGCGCACGAAGCTCGAAAGCATTCGCGGCGGCCGCATCGCCATGATCTTCCAGGATCCGTCGAGCTCGCTCAACCCGGTCATCCGCGCCGGGCGCCAGATCGCCGAAGCCGTTGAACTGCACCGCGGCCTGACCGGCAGGGCCGCCCGCAACGAGGCCGTCCGCCTGATGGAAATGGTCGGCATTCCCGACGCCGTGCGTCGTTTTTACAATTTTCCGCATGAATTTTCCGGTGGCCAGAACCAGCGGCTGATGATCGCCATGGCGCTCGCCGGCAATCCTGATCTGCTGATCGCCGATGAGCCGACGACGGCGCTGGACGCGACGATCCAGGCGCAGATCCTCGATCTCCTGATTTCGATCCGCGAGGAAACCGGCATGGCGATCGTCTTCATCAGTCATGATCTCGGCGCGGTGTCGCAGATCTGCGAACGAGTCTGCGTCATGTATGCCGGCAACATCGTCGAGAAATGCCCGACGGAATCGTTGTTCCGGTCGCCGCGCCATCCCTATACGCGCGGACTATTCGATGCCATTCCGCGTATCGATGCCGGCCGCGACCGGCTGGTACCGATCCCCGGCACCGTGCCGCAGCCCGGCCGGATGCCTGGCGGCTGCGCCTTTGCGCCGCGTTGCGGCCATGCCTCGGAACTCTGTCATAACAAGGTGCCGCCGCTCGTCGCACTTGACGACGACCGTGCAACCGCCTGCTTCCATCCGCTCGGCGACGGCGCGACCGCATCGAAGCCGAACCTCATGCAGGTCCAGCAGGGAGTGGCATGGGCATGAGCGAACACCAGCTGATCGAAGCGAACGACCTCGTCAAGACCTATACGATGCACCGCGGCGTCTTCGGAAAGCCGAGCCATGTCCGGGCGGTCGACGGCGTTTCGCTGTCGGTCGCGCCGAAGACGACGCTCGGCATCGTTGGTGAATCCGGCTCAGGAAAATCGACGATGGGCCGGCTGCTGCTCGGGCTCGAAGCTCCGACCGAAGGCAGCGTCCGCTTCGACGGGGAGACGATGCCGGCACTCAGAACGCCGCGCTGGCGTAGCCTGAGGGCGCGCATGCAACTCGTCTTCCAGGATCCGCTGGCAGCCCTTGACCGGCGGATCTCGATCGGCGCTCAGATCGGCGAACCGCTTGCCATCCATGCCGTCGGAAGCGAGGAGGGGCGGCGCGAACGTGTCGATGAACTGCTCGTCGCCGTCGGTCTTCGGCGCGATCAGGCGGAGCGTTATCCGCACGAGCTTTCGGGCGGCCAGCGCCAGCGCGTCGTCATTGCACGCGCCATCGCCACCAATCCGGAGCTTCTGGTCTGCGACGAGCCGGTCTCGGCTCTCGACGTCTCGATCCAGGCGCAGGTGATCAACCTGTTGCGCGACCTGCAGGAAAAGCGCGGCATCGCCATGGCCTTCATCAGCCATGATCTGAAGGTCGTGCGCAACATCGCCGATCGCGTCGCGGTGATGTATCTCGGCCGGATCGTCGAGGAAGCAGCCTCGGAGGATATTTTCCGCAGCCCGTTGCATCCCTATACGCAGGCACTGGTCTCCAGCGTTCCTGTCCCCGGCACGGCGCTGCGCGACCGTATCATCCTGCAGGGAGAACCGCCGAATCCCGCTGCCCGGCCTGCCGGCTGCGCCTTTCATCCCCGCTGCGGCCATGCGATCGAGCGCTGCCGCGTCGAGACGCCCGAACTCGTCACCATCGAGGCGGGCCGAAAGGCTGCTTGCCACCTCGTCACGCCCGCATCCGTCTCAACGCTCATGGAGAGCTGAGCCATGATCCGTTTCTTCCTGATAAGGGCGTTCCGCGCGCTGATGACCATCGTGCTGGTGGTGACTTTCGCCTTCGTCGTCCTGCGCCTTTCCGGCGACCCGGCCCTGACGATCATGGGTCCGGAAGCGCCGCCGGAAGCGATCCGCGCCTTCCGTGCCGCCTGGGGTCTCGATCAGCCGATCTGGGTGCAGTATCTGCGCTATTTCGGCGCGATCGCCCGCGGTGATCTCGGCATCTCGATGCGCGACGGCCAATCGGCAATCCAGCTCGTGCTCGACCGCATTCCGGCAACGCTGGAGCTGACGATCCCGGCCCTCATCCTTAAGCTGGTGATCGGTATTCCGGCCGGCGTCTACGCCGCCCTCCACCGCGACAGCTCGACCGACCGCGCCGTCATGGCGAGCGCGGTGGTCGGCTTCACCATGCCGAGCTTCGTGCTCGGCCTCGTGCTGGTGCTGATCTTCTCCGTCACGCTCGGCCTGCTGCCGTCGGGCGGCCAGGACAGCTGGATGCATGCCATTTTGCCGATCATCACCATGAGCATCGGCGGTGCCGGCATTCTTGCCCGCTTTGCCCGAAGCGCGATGATCGAGGTGCTTGGCCAGCCCTATATCCGTACGGCCAGTGCCAAGGGCACTGCCTGGCGAAACGTCGTCTGGGGTCATGCGCTGCCGAATGCGGCGATCCCGATCGTGACGATCGCCGGCTTCATGGTCGGCACGCTGATCGCCGGCGCCGTCGTGGTGGAATCGCTGTTCTCCTGGCCAGGCGTCGGCCGGCTTCTCGTCGTCGCCGTCTCCAACCGCGATCTCGCCGTCGTCCAGTGCATCCTGCTGTTGGTGGCTGCGACCATGGTGTTTTCGAATTTCGTCGTCGACATCCTTTACGGCTATCTCGACCCGCGTCTGCGCAGCAACCAGGCAAGGCATTAAGGAGCAGAACCATGACAAATATCTCTGCTCAACCGGTGACCGTCATCCACGAAGTGCGCGAGAAGAAGAAGCGCGGTGTGCCGGTTTTCGTGATGATCGGCTTCGCCTGGATCGCCGTCGTGATCCTGATCGCGCTCGGGGCCGACTGGATCCGGCCCTACAATATCACCGCCTTCGACCTGAAGAACCGCCTGTCACTGCCCGGCAATGCCGCGCATTGGCTTGGAACCGACGAACTCGGCCGCGATGTTCTCTCCCGCCTCATCGTGTCGATCCGCATCTCGCTGCTGATCGCCTTCGGCGCAACGCTGATCTCGGCCTTCGTCGGCACGACGCTCGGTTTTCTCGCCGCTTATTTCCGTGGCGTCGTCGAGCAGCTCGTCGTCATGCTTGCCGATTTCCAGGCGGCCATGCCGTTCCTCATCATGGCACTTGCCGTGCTCGCCTTCTTCGGCAGTTCTCTGCCGCTGCTCATCTGCCTGATGGGCTTTTACGGCTGGGAACGCTATGCGCGCATCGCCCGCGGCCTTGCCATCGCCGCCAGTGGCCAGGGTTATGCCGCCGCCGTCACGCAGCTCGGCGCCAAGCCGGCCCATGTCTATCTCAAGCATATCCTGCCGAACATCGCCTCGACGCTGATCGTCTCGATGACGCTGACTTTCCCTGAGATCATCCTGATGGAAAGCAGCCTTTCCTTCCTCGGCCTCGGCGTACAGCCGCCGATGACCAGCCTCGGCAATATGGTGGGTTACGGGCGCGAATATCTGACCCGCGCGCCCTGGATCATGCTGGCGCCTTCCTTCGTCATCATGCTGACGACGCTGTCGATCAGCATCACCGGCGACTGGTTGCGCGACAAGCTCGACCCGACGATCGGCTGACCGCCTGCCGGTCGAGCTTCGATCGGCAGGCAAGAAAAACAGATCCTGTGCGTTCATCGCTGTTGACAACGGCGAGCAATCGATATTGTCTTGTAAAGCGCTTTACTAAACCGCTTTACAATAAGTCCGGTCAATGGCCAAGGGAACGACACCAAGCTTGAAGGATGTTGCGGCGGCTGCCGGCGTGTCGGTCACCACCGTGTCGCGTTTCGTCAACGGAAGTCTCGATCTTCCCTTTCAGACCAAGAAGCGCATCGAGGATGCGATCAAGACACTGAACTACCGGCCGAACCCGCATGCGCGGCGGTTAAGCAGGGGGCGCTCGGATACGATCGGCCTCGTCGTGCCCGATATCGCCAATCCCTTCTTCGCGACCCTCGTCGCCGCCGTGGAGCAGGCGGCCGATGAAAAGAAGCTCGCGGTCTCCTTGCACGCCACGCTCAACCGGCCGGGACGCGAGATCGAATATCTGCAGCTGATCGAGCGCAATCACGTCGACGGCCTGATCTTCGTCACCAACCACCCCGACGACGGCGCGCTTGCCGCGCTGATCAACGGCAGCGGCAAGGTCATCATCGTCGACGAGGACATTCCCGATTCGAAGGCGCCGAAGTTGTTCTGCGACAATGAGCAGGGCGGTTATCTCGCCGGCCAGCATTTAGCCGAACAAGGCCATCGCCATGTCCTCTTCATCGGCGGAGACGAGCGCATGATCAGCGCCCGCAGGCGCTATGACGGCCTGTTGAAGGCGCTCAGGGAGCGGCATGGTAGCGAGGCCCGGGCCGATCGTTATGCCGGCGAATATACGATCGAATACGGCCGTGCGGCGGCACTCGAATATCTCTCGGGAGAGCGAAAGGCGACGGCGATCTTCGCCAGCTCCGACGAGATCGCCATCGGGCTGGTCGAGGTCTTCGGCAGCCGCGGCGTCTCGATCCCCGGCGACATTTCGGTCGTCGGCTTCGACGATGTCGGCCCGCTCCATCTTTTTGCGCCGCCGCTGACGGCCATCCGCCAGCCGGTGCGTGAGATCGGCCGGCGGTCGCTGGAGCTGCTTCTGGAAACCAATTGGCACGAGTGGAAACCATCCGCTTCGGAAGAACTCGTGCCTGTCGAAATCGTGGTGCGGAACTCCGTTGCGCCGCCTGCGAAATAACAATCAGCAACGTCAAAAAACCAAAAGAGGATGAGAACATGACACGGAATTTGACAAGACGAACGATGATCGCAGCCGCCGGCTTCACGGCATTGACCTTCATCGGCCTGTGCGGCGCTCAGGCGCAGGAAAAGAAGACTGTCGCACTGGTGCAGATCAACCAGCAGGCACTTTTCTTCAACCAGATGAATGAGGGCGCCCAGAAGGCGGCCGATGCCGCTGGCGTCAAGCTGGTGATCTTCAACGCCAACAACGAGACGACGGCGCAGAACAGCGCCATCGAAACCTATGTCCAGGAAAAGGTCTCCGGCCTTGCTGTCGTGGCGATCGACGTCAACGGCATCATGCCGGCCGTCAAGCAGGCGGCCGATGCCGGCATTCCCGTCGTCGCCATTGATGCCATCCTGCCTGATGGCCCGCAGAAGGCGCAGATCGGCGTGGACAATGCCGCAGCCGGCGCCGACATGGGAAAATACTTCGTCGACTACGTCAAGGCGAACATGGGCGGCAAGGCCAAGCTCGGCGTTGTCGGCGCGCTGAACTCGTTCATCCAGAACATCCGCCAGGAGGGCTTCGAGAAGACCCTGAAAGGCGTCGACGGCATTGAAATGGCCGGCGTCGTCGACGGGCAGAACATCCAGGACAACGCCCTTGCGGCGGCTGAAAACCTGATCACCGCCAATCCTGACCTGACGGCGATCTACGCCACTGGCGAGCCGGCCCTGATGGGGGCGATCGCCGCCGTCCAGAGCCAGGGCAAGCAGGATAAGATCAAGGTGTTCGGCTGGGATCTGACCGCCGAAGCCATTGCCGGCATCGATGCCGGCTTCGTCGTTGCCGTCGTCCAGCAGGATCCCGCCGCAATGGGCGGTGCCGCCGTCGACGCACTCGTCAAGGCCTCGGCCGGCGAAGCCGTCACCAAGACGATCTCGGTGCCGATCACAATCGTGACCAAGGAGAATGTCGAACCGTATCGGGCTGTCTTCAAATGATCGAAAGCGGACAGCGTGACATCGCTGCCGCCGGCTCTGGAGGGCTCGCACCCTCCGGAGCCGGAACATCCGGCGGCACCCGATCCGACCCGCGCATCTCGCTGCGCGGTATCCGCAAGTCCTTCGGCTCGCATCAGGCCCTGCGCGGCATCGATCTCGACATCTTCCCCGGCGAATGCCTGGGCCTGGTCGGCGACAACGCCGCAGGCAAATCGACGCTGACGAAGATCATCTCGGGAACCTACATTCCCGATGCCGGCACGATTACCATGGAAGGCGAAGAGGTTCGCTTTTCCGGCCCCGCGGATGCGCGTGGGCGGAACATCGAAATGGTGTTTCAGGATCTCAGCCTCTGCGATCATATCGATGTCGTCGGCAATCTCTTCCTCGGCCGCGAACTCAGCCGCGGGCCGTTTCTCGACACCAGGACGATGCTGGCGGAAGCCCGCAAGATGCTGGATTCGCTTGAGATCCGCATACCGAGACTGACCAGCAAGGTCGCCCAGCTCTCCGGCGGGCAGCGCCAGGCGATCGCCATTGCGCGCGCCGCCTCCTTCAAGCCGAAGGTGCTGATCATGGACGAGCCGACATCGGCGCTTGCCGTCGCGGAGGTCGAAGCAGTTCTGGCCCTGATCAACCGCGTCAAGGCGAACGGCGTTTCGGTGATCCTCATCACCCACCGGCTGCAGGACCTTTTCCGGGTCTGCGACCGCATCGCGGTAATGTACGAGGGCACGAAGGTCGCCGAACGGCAGATCGGCAGCACCAATCTCGAAGATCTCGTCAGGCTGATCGTCGGTGAAGGAGCCAGACAATGACGGCTTATACGGAACGCGGCCACGGCTCGCGCGTCGCCGATTTCTTCGGTGAACACGCACAGGTCCTGTCGATCGCCATTTTCTTCCTGGCCTGCATGATCTTCTTCTCGATCGGCAGCGAAACCTTCTTCACGCTCGGCAACATCCTGAACATCATCAGGCAGGCGGCCCCCATCCTGATCGTCGCCATCGCCATGACCTTCGTCATCATCACCGGCGGCATCGATCTTTCGGTCGGCTCGCAGGTCGCGCTCGTCAATGCGGTCGCGGCGATCGTCATGGCGATGGGTGTTCCCTGGCCGTCTGTAGTCATCGGTATGCTCGTGCTCGGCGGCTTCATGGGGCTGGTTCAGGGCTGGTTTACCGCCTATCAGGGCATCCCGGCCTTCATCGTGACACTTGCCGGCCTCTCGATCCTGCGCGGCCTGGCGCTCTATCTGACGCAGGGCTATTCCATTCCGATCAAGGATGCGCCGGGCTTCTTCGCACTCGGCCGGGGCGAAATCTTCAGCTTCCCGATTCCGGCGGTCATTGCCGTCGTCATCGCTATTCTCGGCTACGTCGTCATCACCGCGACCAAATATGGCCGCCAGGTCGTGGCGGTCGGCTCCAATGCAGAGGCGGCGCGGCGCGTCGGCATGCCCGCCAAATGGATCATCGCCTCGGTCTATATCATCTCCGGCGTCGCCTGCGCCGTCGCCGGCCTGCTGATCGCCGCCCGACTCGGCTCCGGCTCGTCTAATGCCGCCGTCGGTTTCGAGCTGCAGGTGATCGCCGCCGTCGTGCTCGGCGGAACGTCGCTGATGGGCGGACGCGGCACCATCCTCGGCACCGTATTGGGAACGCTGACCATCGCCGTCATCGGCAACGGCCTGATCCTGATGCATATATCGCCGTTCTTCACCCAGATCGTCACCGGCGCCATCATCCTCGTCGCCATCTGGCTGAACACGCGCATCTTCACGGCCAATTTCCATTTCCGGCTGGGCAGGAAAGGATGAGGCGATGAGCGAACAGACAGCAGAAAGCCTGTCCGAAGCGCATGTCCGCTCCGGCAAGGTGATGACCGTTACCGGTCCCGTTTCGGCGGATGCACTCGGCGTGACGCTGATGCACGAGCATATCCTCAACGACTGCCGCTGCTGGTGGCATGCGCCGAAGACGCCGGAACGGCAATATCTCGCCGAAAGCTTCGTCTGCATGGAGATCCTCGGCGAACTCAGGCAGGATCCCTTCGTCAACAAGCACAATATCACGCTCGACGACGAACATCTGGCGGTGGCCGAGCTCAAGGATTTCGCCACGGCGGGCGGGCGCACCGTGGTGGAACCGACCTGCAAGGGCATCGGCCGCGATCCGCTGGCGCTCCGGCGTATCTCCGAAGCCTCAGGCCTCAACATCGTGATGGGCGCGGGTTATTATCTCGGCTCCTCGCATCCGGAAGGCGTCGCCACGATGAGCGTCGATGACATCGCGGGCGAAATCGTCCGCGAGGCGAGGGAAGGTGTCGACGGCACCGGCGTCAGGATCGGCCTGATCGGCGAAATCGGCGTCTCCTCGGATTTCACCGCCGAGGAGGAGAAATCGCTGCGCGGTGCCGCACGCGCGCAGATGCTGACCGGTCTTCCGCTGATGGTGCATCTGCCGGGCTGGTTCCGTCTCGGCCACCGCGTGCTCGACGTGGTGGCGGAGGAGGGGGCGGATCTCCGCCACACCGTGCTTTGCCACATGAACCCGTCGCATGACGACATCAGCTATCAGAGCGAGCTGGCCGAGCGCGGCGCCTTCATTGAATACGACATGATCGGCATGGATTTCTTCTATGCCGACCAGCAGGTGCAGTGCCCGAGCGACGAGGAGGCGGCGCGCGCGATCGTGCGTCTCGTCGAGGCCGGTTATCTCGACCGGATTCTTCTGTCGCACGACGTCTTTCTGAAGATGATGCTGACGCATTACGGCGGCAACGGCTACGCCTACATCCTTCGCCACTTCCTTCCCCGTCTTCAGCGGCACGGCCTCGACAGGACGGTTCTCGACGAAATGATGCGCAGCAATCCGCGCCGCGTCTTTCATGCCGGAGGCTAAAGCGCGTCGCGCTTTAGGTCTTTGTTTTTACGCATGTCGTTATCGCAAAACCGCTGCACACTTTTGCGCGACATGCTTTAGCTCCATCCATTCAATCGATCACAGGTAAACGCAGACCATGACCAAGAAAATCCTCCTTGTCGGCGAGAGCTGGGTCAGCTCCGCTACCCATTACAAAGGCTTCGACCAGTTCGGCAGCGTCACCTTCCATCTCGGCGCCGAACCGCTGGTCAAGGCGCTCGCCGGCAGCGCCTTCGAGCTCACCTATATGCCGGCGCATGAGGCAGTGGAGAAATTTCCCTTCGATATGGCCGGGCTCGACGCCTATGACACCATCATTCTCTCCGATATCGGCGCCAACTCGCTGCTGCTGCCACCGGATGTGTGGCTGCATTCGCGCACCGTGCCGAACCGCCTGAAGCTTCTGAAGGCGTGGGTGGAGAAGGGCGGCGGCCTGCTGATGGTCGGCGGCTACTTCTCCTTCCAGGGCATCGACGGCAAGGCTCGCTGGCGGCGCACCCCCGTCGAAGACACGCTGCCCGTCACCTGCCTGCCTTATGACGACCGCGTCGAAATTCCCGAGGGCACCGTTGCTGAGGTCGTGAAGCCGGAGCATCCGACGATGCAGGGTCTCGAAGGCGCCTGGCCGGTGCTTCTCGGCGTCAACGAGGTCGAAGTGCGAGACCGTGCCGATGTCGAGATCGTCGCGCGCCTGCCGGAGGATCAGGGCGGCCATCCGCTGCTCGTCGTCGGCACGCACGGCACTGGGCGGACGGCAGCCTGGACGTCGGATATCGGCCCGCACTGGCTCTCGCCCGCTTTCTGCGAATGGGAAGGCTACGGCCGGCTCTGGAAGAACATCCTCGGCTGGCTCACCGAAAAGCAGGCGTGATTTCAGCGCGGCAGGAATTGGAAAGGGAATGACATGCAGGAAATTTCGGACAGGCCGTCCAACGCCATCAGGGATATCTTCGGCAGGGACAAGGTTCTGATCGGCATGATCCATTGCCCGGCCTTTCCGGGCGCGCCGCGCTACCGGGGGGCTGCGATGGATGCGATCTACGACGCGTGCATGCGCGACGCCGAAGCCTGCGTGGAAGGCGGCCTGCATGGGCTGATCATCGAAAATCACGGCGACGTGCCGTTCTCGAAGCCCGAGGATATCGGCCCCGAGACGACCGGTTTCATGTCCGTCGTCACCGATCGAATCGCGCGGGCGGCCGGCATTCCGCTTGGCGTCAACGTGCTTGCCAACGCGCCGATCCCGGCCTTCGCCATCGCCATGGCCGGCGGCGCCAAATTCATCCGCGTCAATCAATGGGCCAATGCCTATGTCGCCAATGAAGGCTTCATGGAGGGCAGGGCCGCCGAAGCCATGCGTTACCGCTCGCTGCTGAGAGCCGAGCACATCAAGGTTTTTGCCGACAGCCACGTCAAGCATGGCAGCCACGCCATCGTCGCCGACCGCTCGATCCAGGAGCTGACGCGCGACCTCGCCTTCTTCGATGCCGACGGCGTCATCGCCACCGGCGAGCGAACCGGCAATTCGGCAACGATGGAGGCGATCGAGGAGATCGGCGCGGCGACGCACCTGCCGCTGCTCGTCGGCTCCGGCGTCAACAAGGACAATATCGTCGATATTCTGAGCCGCACCAACGGCGTCATCGTCGCCTCTTCGCTGAAGCATGGCGGCGTCTGGTGGAACCCGGTCGACATAGAGCGGGTGCGCGCCTTCCGGGCTGCCGCCGAGCCAGGGCTGGAGGGTTGAGCATGGCGGCAGAAAGCCTTTCAGACCGCATCCTGCGCGAGAACAACGCCGTCTTCCGGACGATGCTGAGCCACCGCTTCGTCGAGGACGTCAAGAACGACAGGCTGAGCAAGGAGGCTTTCGAGCGTTATCTCGTCTATGAAGGCGCCTTCGTCGACAGCGCCATCTCGATCTTCGCCTTTGCCGCGGCGACCGCCGGGACGATGGCGCAGAAGCGCTGGCTGATCGCGGTTCTCGATGCGCTTGCCAACGAGCAGATCACCTATTTCGAGCGTACCTTCGCCAGTCGCGGCATCGATCCCTCGTCCTTCGATACCGGCATCGCCGAGGTCGAGGCCTTTCGCGCCGGCATGTTGGAGATCGCCCGCCAGGGCGGCTTCCTCGATACGGTCGCGGCGATGTTTGCGGCCGAGTGGATGTATTGGACCTGGTGTAGGCAAGCAGCCAGCCGCCCGATCAGCGATCCCCTCTTGAAGGAATGGGTCGACATGCATGTCGATCCGAATTTCGCCGCCCAGGCGCAATGGCTGAAGAATGAACTCGACGTGGCAGGAGAAACGCTGGAAGAGGATGAAAAAGCGCGGCTCAGCGCGATCTTCGGCCGGGCGATGCAGCTCGAGATCGATTTTCACGATGCGCCTTACCTTTAGCCTTACCTTGCGAAAGTGGATGCATGCGCGCCTACATAGTCGGTAACGTCGCCATCGACGAAACCATCGCCGTCTCCGAACTTCCCGTTATCGGCGCCTCCATCCTCGGCAATGCCGGGGGCAGCGATCTCGGCGGCAAGGGCACGAACCAGGCGGTCGTCATGGCCCGCTGCGGCGTTCCGACAACGCTGGTGGCGCCCGTCGGCAGGGATGCGAGGGCCGATACGATACGCCATTACCTCGCGGATGAGCCGCTTCGGAGCGAACTGATCGAAATGGAAGATGCATCGAGCGACGTCTCGATCATCTTCCGGCTGCCGGGCGGCGAGAATGCCATCGTCACGACGACGGAATCGGCGCAAAGCCTGTCCCTCTCCGATGTCAGGCGTATCCTCTCGACGGCCGGCTCCGGCGATCTGATGATGCTGCAGGGCAACCTCTCCGACCGGACGACGCGCGACATTCTCGAGCATGCGAGAGCGATCGGCATGGTCACCGCTTTCAATCCCTCGCCGGTGCGCTCCTATTTCTCCGATCTCTGGGATCTGATCGACATCGCCTTCCTCAACAAGGGCGAGGCGCAGGCCCTGACGGGAACGACGGGCAGGGATGCTGCCGAATATCTGCTGAGCCGAGGCCTGCGTGAAATCGTCCTGACGCTGGGCGGTGACGGCGCGACGCTCGTGAACCGGCACGATAGCATCGAAGTGCCCGCCCACGTCTGCGAGGTTGTGGATACAACGGGCGCAGGCGATACCTTCATGGCCGCAGCACTTGCATCCTGCGCGCTGCGCGGGCAGCGCCTGGACAGGCTAGCCATCGAACACGCAGTTGCAGCCGCAGCCATCACCGTCTCAAGACATGGAACAAGAAAGGCATTTCCGACCATTTCCGAGCTTGAAGCGATCTTGAGATAATCCGCTCGGCATGGGCGCGCTTCATAAAACCATCATTGGCCTCTGCGAAGGGATGGGCTCCTCGCGATTCACTCCGTCATATCAGCAGCATCCGGACTTTTCTCATGACATCTTCCCCGATTTCCGCGCGTCTTTCCCCGACCGCCTCGTCCCGCCTCGTCGTGCTTGCCGAAACGGTATTGAAGGCGGGCGAAACCGCCCGCGGCTCCCTGCGGCGAAGAACGTCGGCAGAAATGCTCGCCAAGGCGCCGCGCGATTATCAGACCGAAATCGATGTCGCCGTCGAGCGGATCATCGTCGACGAGATGGCGAAGGCCTTCCCGGACTATGCCATCCAGGGCGAGGAAGCCGTCGGCAACCGCACGGCGGGTCCGGAAACGCCTGTTATCTACATCGACCCGATCGACGGCACGACCAATTACGCCTGGGGCATTCCGCATTTTGGCATGACGATCTCGATCGTCGAGAGCGGCAGGCTCGTCATGGGCGTCGTCTATGACGCCATGCAGGACGAGCTGTTCAGCGCCGAGATCGGCGGCGGCGCCTATCTGAACGGCGAGCGTATCCGCTGCGCCGATGTCGGCGACATCGAGAATGTGCTTGTCGGCGCCGGCCTGCCGATCCCCGGCCAGGTCACGGCGGTTGCGGAAGAGACCTATTTCGAGGCCGTCAAACGCCTGATGGCGAATACCGCGGGTGTGCGCCGCCTCGGCTCGGCGGCGCTGTCGATCGCCTATGTCGCTTGCGGCCGGCTGGACGGATTCTTCGAAGACGGGCTCGCGATCCATGATTTCGGCGCCTCGGCGCTGCTGGTCGAAGAGGCGGGCGGCATCGTCACCCGTTTTTCCGGCGCTGCGGTTGTCGGAAAGAGCGATATCCTGGCCGCCAGCAAGGCGCTGCATCCCTGGTTGCTCGAAGGCTTCCAGAGTAAGGCGTGAACTGGCGCGCCCGATAGAAGCCGGCTGCCTAGACTGGCAACAACTCGACCTCGGTATCGCCCTTTGCCGGCGTCGACTGATGGACGAGCTCGTTGTCGCGGAAGACGAAAAAGCCGGCGAAACTCGGCTCGACTCTCATCCCGGCCCGGATCCGATCGTCCGGCGCCACCATCGCCTTCAGGCGGCTGCCGTCGGCAAGATCGACATCGACCATCTTATGGGTGCCGAAATCGACGATGCGATGGACTGTCGCAGCATCGACCCGGCCCGAGGAACGGATCGTCAACGCTTCCGGGCGGGCGGCCAGCGTCACTGGCCCATCCTCGACAGGAACCGCAAGCGGGAAGAGCGGATGTTCGCAGACGCCGTTTCTGGTCTGACTCTGGACAAAATTCATCGAGCCGATGAAACCGGCGACGAAGGCCGTCTGCGGCTGCCGGTAGATGGTGCTCGGCGGCGCGATCTGTTCGGTGCACCCGTCGCGCATGACGACGATGCGGTCGGCGAGCGCTAAGGCCTCGTCCTGGCCATGGGTGACGAAGAGCGTGGTGATGCCGAGGCGCTGCTGAATATCGCGCACTTCCTCCCGCAGCCTTTCTCGTAAGTGCTGGTCGAGGCTGGCGAAGGGCTCGTCGAGCAGAAGGATCTTCGGCTCAAGCACCAGCGAGCGGGCAAGCGCGACGCGCTGCTGCTGACCGCCTGACAGTTGCGTCGTCATCCGGCGGCCGTAGTCGGCAAGGCCGACCAACGCAAGCGCATCCTCGACACGCTCACGGATTTCGGATTTCGGCAGCCGGCGGAGCTTCAGGCCGAAGGCGATGTTGTTGAAGACATCCATGTGCGTCCAGAGCGCATGGCTCTGGAATACCATACCGGTCGGGCGTCGCTCGGGCGGCAGCGTCGTCACATCCTTCGCGTCGATGCGGATCGTTCCGCCGCTCGGGCGCTCGAAGCCGCCGATCATCCTGAGAAGCGTCGACTTGCCGGAACCGGATGGGCCAAGCAGGCAGACGAGTTCGCCGTCGCCCACTTCGAGCGAGAAGTCGCGAACGGCAAAGGTGGTCCCGAACAGCTTCGAAACGCCCTCGATCGAAAGATGTGCCATTCTCAAACCCTTCCTTGAACTGGTACGCGCCTCATGCGCCGAAGCCTCGTGCGAATGCGCCGGTGCCGATCACGCGGCGGGCAAACATCAGCGCGATGAAGGACGGCACCCACAGCATGACTGACAGTACGGCGCCGTATTGCACGACGATCTGGTTGTTGATGAAGCTGATCATCAGCACCGGCATGGTGCGGATCTGAGGCGCGCCGATCAGCCAGGCACCTTCGGTCTCGTAGAAGGTGCCGACGAAGGTCAAAAGCAGTGCGGCTGCGATTGTGGGTCCGGCCTGCGGCAGGGTGATCGACCAGAAGACGCGCAGCGGGGTTGCGCCGGCATCGCGCGCCGCCTCTTCCATGCGCCGGTCGACATTCTGGAAGGCTGCGACCGGAATCCAGATCATCAGCATCAGCGTGCCGACAAGCTGGATCAGCACAACGCCCCAGAACGTGCTGATCAGGCCGAGCTGCAGGAAGATACCGGCAATGGCAACGAGCAGGCCGAATTTCGGAAAGGCATGCGATGCGAGAAACGACAGGAACAGGATGTTCCTGCCGGGAAAGCGCATGCGCGCAAAGGCGTAAGCAGCGGGAAGGCAGATCACGGCGGAAAGAATGGTCACCGTCGTCGTCAGCCGCAGGCTGAGGAAGAGAGCGTCCCAGACATCCGGACGCGCCAGCGTCTGGCCCCAGAAACGCAGGCCGAATTGCTGCGGGATTACCGATGGATAACGCCAGACCTCGGTGAAGGCCCATGTTCCGACGACGATCAGCGGCAGCGCGATGAACAGCGTCAGCAGGCACGCGAAGAGCATGCCGATCCAGTCGAAGCGAAGATCCGTTCCCGATCTGCCGGCACTCATGGCTGGGCCTCGCGGTTGCGGGCGATCGACCTGATATAGAAGATACCGAAGACCAGGCAGAAGCCGAAGGTGATGACGGCCTGGGTCATGGCGTTCAGCGGGTCGTTCATGTCGGCGAAGGTGCGCTGCATGAACGGCCCCATCATCTCCGGCGATGCGGAGCCGAGCACATAGGGCAGGGTGAAGGCGGAGAAGATGCCGAGCACGGCGAAGGACGCCGTCACCAGCAGGGAATTGCCCATGCGCGGCAGAATGATAGCGATGAACACCCGGAGCGGGCCTGCGCCGACATCGCGGGCGGCCTCGATGGCGCTGTTCGAAACGGAGGAAAGCCCCGCCGTCAGCATCAGCACCGTCAAGGGAAGATTATCCCAGACGAGGCCGATGACCGGTCCCCACGGCGTCAGATAGGGCGTGCGCAGCTTGGGCAGGCTGACGGCATTCAGCAACAGGTCGACGGTGCCGTTCGGCCCGATCGTCCTGATCAGCGCATAGGCGAGAATGATCGACGGCACGAACATCGGGAAGATCGCAAGAGCCTGCACATAGGCGGCAAGGCGTCCTTGCGAGAACCGGAGATAAAGCGCGATCGGAAGGCCGATCGCCAGAAGCAGAATACCGCAGACGGTGGTGGTCCAGAGCGTCAGCCACAGATTGCCCAGGCTGTAGCCGTCGGTGAAGAAGAAGCGATAGGAGGCAAGCGAGAATTCCGTCGCGCCGTCAGGGCCTCGAACGAAGATCGTGCCGACGACCGCCGAAAAGATCGGAAAGACGATCAGCCATGCGAGCAGGAGGACCGGCAGGGCAACGAGGAGGAGCCCGATAGAGCTCCCCCTGTTGATGGACCGGTGACGGCGCAGAACCGCCGGCGCAGTATCAGTGGACATCAGGTGCGGCTGATGCCCGGAGCAACGTTGCGATACCAGCCGTCAGCGATCGCCTTTTCCCAATCGCCACCCGGGAAGGTCGGGATGGTCGCCGGAATGACGTCGGCATATTTCTTGCGGAGATCGTCGGAGATGTGGTCCCAGGAGACGGCAGGGAAACCGCCGATCCCGGTGATGATCGCTTCCTGCATTTCCTTCGTCAGCATGAATGCGGCAAGCTTCAGGGCCGCATCCTTGTTGGCGCCGTTCGAGAAGACGGTGATGCTGGAGAAGCCGCCGCAAAGGGCAAGATCGCTAAGCTGCACCAAGCCGGTCGTATCAGGCAGTACGCCCTGGGAGATTGCCTGCAGCACCTGGTCCGACCAGACCGGCACCATGGTGACGACGCCCTGGGCGAGCAGCTGGATCGACTGGGTGTTGCCGGCCGTATACGCGCCCTTGTCATAGAGCGCCGGGGCGAGGTCGTTGAGGATCTTCCAGGCCGGCGTCAGCGTCTCAGTGGCGAAATCGGCGGTGAAATTGTCGATCTTGAACTTCTTCGGATCGCGGCCGTTCGCTTCATGGATCGCGCGGCGGACGAAATTTCCGCCCGAACCGCCCTTGTCGGGACGGTTGTAGATGAACTGGCCCGGATTGGCCTTGATCCAGGTGGTGAGCTGATCCCAGCTCTTCGGCGCATCCTTCGGATCGAGCTTGGTCGTGTCGTAGGCGAGAAGCACCTGCGAACCGCGATAGGGAAGGGAGTAGGGGGTATCGAAGGCAAGCGGGTTTATATGGTCGTAGCCTTCGATGTTCTCGGCGGAGAATTTGACCCAGAGCCCGGCATCGATGCCGCCGGACGGCAGGCGCGGATCGAACTGCTCGAAAAGGTCGGCCTGCGGATCGGTCTTCGTCTTCAGCGCGGCGAGCGCACGGTCGGCGATGGCGCGCAGGCCATTATTGTCGCCGGCATCGGTCACCTTCAGGGCGACACCCGGATGCGCCTTTTCGAAAGCCGGGCGGATGACGTTGTTCCAGAGGTCGACGATGTTGGCATCCGAACCGCTGTAGAGGTCGATCGTGCCGGCCGCAGCCGATGCGAAACGCGGAAGAGCCAGCAGACCGGCTGCAGCCGACGATGTGATCAGAAATTCGCGTCTATTCATAACCCGTCTCCATCAGGTGTCGAGGCTCAGCCTCCGCAGGATTGTCCAAGGCCTTGCTAGCGCCGGCGCGTAACATCGACATGACAGGATCGGGCGTCTCGACGGGGAAATTGCACAGCTGTGCTAATTGCGCCGTGTGGAAATCGGCGGCAGGAGACACTATCTCTTGCGGAAAAGGAGATATCCAATGACCGAAGAACGTGCAGTCCTCGCCGGTGGTTGCTTCTGGGGCATGCAGGACCTCATCCGCCGATACAAGGGCGTGATTTCGACCCGCGTCGGCTATACCGGCGGCGATGTGCCGAATGCCACCTACCGCAACCACGGAACCCATGCCGAGGCGATCGAAATCATCTTCGACCCCGCAAGGATCAGCTATCGGGAAATCCTCGAATTCTTCTTCCAGATCCACGACCCGAGTACGCGCAACCGCCAGGGCAACGACGTTGGCTTGAGCTACCGCTCGGCGATCTTCTACGTGACCCCTGAGCAGGAGCGCGTTGCCAGGGATACGATCGCCGATGTCGATGCATCAGGCCTGTGGCCCGGCAAAGTTGTCACCGAAGTCGTGCCGGTCAGTGATTTCTGGGAGGCCGAGCCCGAACACCAGGATTATCTGGAGCGGATTCCGAACGGCTATACCTGCCATTTCGTCCGGCCCGGCTGGAAACTGCCGGTCCGTCAGAAGATCGCCTGAAATTGATCAGAGCCCCATCGCCGCGCGGCTGGTT
The DNA here is from genome assembly GCF_021052345.1 of Rhizobium sp. SU303. Lineage (NCBI taxonomy): Bacteria > Pseudomonadati > Pseudomonadota > Alphaproteobacteria > Hyphomicrobiales > Rhizobiaceae > Rhizobium > Rhizobium sp. SU303. Next base: position 154,463 of record NZ_CP088099.1, on the reverse strand, counting down.
TCCAGAAGCGCGGCGACGAGATTTGCCCGTGGCGAGGATCGCGTCACCACGATGCCGACCGTGCGCATATTGGACGAGCGGGGCAGGGGCAGCTTGACGATATCTAATCCCCCCGGCCAGGGCGGCGCCCAATCAGGCACGATCGAGATCCCGAGACCGCGATCTACCATCACCGCGATCGCCTCCAGCGCGTCGAGCTCATAACGCTCGACCGGGCGGATGCCGATCTCGCGCAGATATTCGTCGGCGATGTGACCACCCCATTGGTTGCGGTCGTAGCGGATGAAGGGCAGGGTCTGCAGCAGTTCGAGCGGATCCGCGCCTTCGCAGTCCCGCGGCGCGATCAGCACCAGGGGTTCCTGGCGCAGCTTGTTGAAGGTCAGCGTCTTCTGCATCGGAAATCGCGGTTCGATGATGAAGGCTGCGTCCAGCGTGCCGTTCAGAACCTCGGCATAGAGATCCATCGACGCGCCCGGCTTGAGGAAGATTTCGATCAGTGGATAGTCCTGCGCAAGGCGGTGGAGAATGCCGGGAACGAGACCGGTCAGCGCCGTATTGATCGCCCCGATCCGCATCTCGCCCGAAATCGTAGCGGTACCGGCCATCGCCTTCAGGTCGCGTGTATCGCGCACCAGATCCCGGCAACGTTCGAGAATGGCAAAACCGGCTTCCGTCGGCCGCATCACGCGGCCGGAGCGCACCAGCAGCCGCACCCCGAGCTCGGCCTCCAATGCGCGGATACGCTGGGCAACGGCGGCAGGCGTGAGGTTCAGCCGCTGGGCCGCCTCCGCCAGCGAGTGCCGCTCGGCAACGACAATGAAGGTTTCGAGAAAACGCGTGTCCATCGATAGTTTTTCTATCTCTTGAACCAAGCAGAAGCCATATTTTATTTACGATCCATTGCTCCGAAAGATGGCCCGACCCTATGAGGAGATGGATGAATGGATTTCGGCCTGAAGGACAAGACGGCTCTGGTGCTTGGCGCCGGCGGCGGACTGGGCAGCGCGATAGCCGCCAAGCTTGCGCGCGAAGGCGCTAGAATTGCCGCGGCGGATATCGATCTCACCGCTGCTGAGAAGATCGCGGCTGCGATCGAATCCGAAGGCGGCAAGGCGCTGGCACTGCAATGGGATCTTTCCGATCTCGGTTCGATCGATGCGCATGTCGCTGCAATCGAACGGCAGTTCGGACCGGTCGACATCCTCGTCAACAATACCGGCGGCCCACCGCCGACCACCGTCTCCGGCCAGGATCCGACGGTGTGGAACCAGTATTTCCAAAGCATGGTGCTCTCAGTCATCGCCATTACCGATCGTGTGCTGCCCCAGATGCGGGCGCGCAAATGGGGGCGCATCGTCACCTCGACCTCGTCGGGCGTGGTCGCGCCGATCCCCAATCTCGGCATCTCCAACGCGTTGCGCCTGTCATTGGTCGGCTGGTCGAAAACTCTGGCGCGCGAGGTCGGGCGCGACGGCATCACCGTCAACATCGTCCTGCCGGGCCGGATCGCCACCGGCCGCATCACCTTCCTCGACGAGCAGAAGGCCAAACGCGAAAACCGCTCCATCGATGACGTCGTCACTGAGAGCACCGGCAGCATTCCGCTCGGCCGCTATGGCCGGCCGGAAGAATATGGCAATGTCGTCACCTTCCTGGCGAGCGAGCCTGCCTCCTATCTGACCGGATCGGTGATCCGCGTCGATGGCGGCATGATCCAGAGCATCTGACAGAAACCGAATTGGAACCGAACACCGATGGCCCTCAGCGCTGAAGCGATAGCAATTCTCAAGACCGTCTCGACGGCGACCCTGACGACCGTTCTTCTGAAGAAGGGCCTGCGGAACGTCTGGATCCGCGGCGCCGTTCCCCTGAAGCCCGGCCAGCCGCGCATCGTCGGCCCGGCCTTCACCCTGCGCTTCGTTCCGGCTCGCGAAGATCTGGCGACGCCGGCATCCTGGGCCTCGCCGATCTCAACGCGCGCCGCGATCGAAGCGATGCCGGAAGGCTGTGTCGCCGTCGTCGACGCGATGGGCGTTACCGATGCCGGCATCTTCGGCGATATCCTCTGCGCCCGCATGCAGAAGAGAGGCGTTGCCGCCCTCGTCACCGACGGCGTCGTACGCGACCTTGCCGGCGTGCTTGACACCAATCTGCCGGTCTGGTGCCGTGGCGTCGCAGCACCGCCGTCGGTCGCCGGCCTCACCTTCGTCGCCTGGCAGCAGCCGATCGGCTGCGGCGGCGTGGCTGTTTTCCCTGACGACATTATCGTCGTCGACCAGGACGGCGCGGTGCTGATCCCGGCCGATCTGCTCGAGGTGGTGCTGGCCGAAGCGCCGGAACAGGAGCGCATGGAAGCCTGGATCATGACCAGGATCGATGAGGGCGTACCGCTGCCCGGCCTCTACCCGATGAACGCGGAAACAAAGGCGCTCTACGAGGCTTCGAAGAAATAGGCTCCAGGCCAAGCGGATTGAGGAGGTCGCGGCTTCGCGGCCCTTTTGCTTTCACCGCACCTCAATACCGAGGTGTATAATCCAACCCGCCGTCGATCCGTGCCGGGCGTCCGTCGAGGAAAAGCTCGCCGATGCGCGGCGCCGATCTGGCGATGACTTTGCCGCGGCGGATCACCGCCAGCCGGTTGGGTTTCAGCCGCAGCGCTTCCAGCGTGTCGCTGGCCTGGAGGATGACGAGGTCGGCATTGCATCCCTTTTCCAGGCCGTAGCCCTCAAGCCCCATCGTCTTTGCCGAATTGACCGTCAGCGCGTCGAAGATCTTCTTCTTGTCGTCGATGCCGGCCATCTGCGCGACATGGATCGCCATATGGCCGACCTCCAGCATGTCGCCCGACCCCATCGAATACCAGGGGTCCATGACGCAATCGTGCCCGAAGGAGACATTGAGCCCGGCATCCATCAGCTCGCGCACGCGGGTCATGCCACGGCGCTTCGGATAGGTGTCGTGCCGGCCCTGCAGCATGATGTTGATCAGCGGATTGGGGATGACGTTGATCTCGGCCTCCGCCATCAGCGGGATGAGCTTGGAGACGTAATAATTGTCCATCGAATGCATCGAGGTCAGATGCGAGCCGGCGACGCGTCCCTGCAAGCTGAAGCGGATGGTTTCCGCGGCCAGCGTCTCGATATGGCGCGAGAGCGGATCGTCGGTTTCGTCGCAATGGATGTCGACGGGCAGGCCGCGATCGGCGGCGATGCGGCAGAGCGCCTCGACGGACGCCGTACCTTCCCCCATCGTCCGTTCGAAGTGGGGAATGCCGCCGACGATGTCGACCCCCATGTCGAGGGCGCGGTTGAGCGCGTCGATCGCGCCCGGCGAGCGGTAATAGCCATCCTGGGGGAAGGCGACCAGCTGCAGATCGATATACGGCGCGACCTTCTCCCGAACCTCGATCATCGCCTCGACGGTCACCAGTCTGGGATCGCTGGTATCGACATGGCTGCGGATGAAGAGCAGCCCCTGCGTGACCGCGAGATCGCAATAGCGTAGCGCACGATCGACCAATTCCTCCTTCGTTACGATCGGGCGCAACTCTCCCCAGAGCGCGATACCTTCGAGCAGGGTGCCAGAGACGTTCATGCGCGGCAGCCCGAGCGACAGGGTGGCGTCCATATGGAAATGCGGATCGACAAAGGGCGGACTGGCCAGCCGGTCGGTTGCGTCAATTTCTTCCCCCGCCTGCGCCGGGAGATTGCGCTCGACAGCGATGATCTTGCCGCCCTGGACGCCGATATCGATGCCGGTTCGGCCATCGGGGAGATTTGCATTTCTGACGATCAGATCGAACATCGGAACCTCATTGGATGTGGGCGGTTTCAGCGTTCGCCGCGGCGATAGGGCTGCATCAGTGCCTGCGGAACGCGGGCGCGGCGGGCCATGACGGCAAGGGCGGCAATGGAAAGGATATAGGGGGTCATCAGGAAGAGCTGATAGGGCACGAGCCCGCTCAGCGCGGTTTGCAGCCGAAGCTGAAAGGCATCGAAGAAGGCAAAGAGCAGCGCGCCGAACAGCGCGCGGCCCGGCCGCCAGGAGGCGAAGACGACGAGCGCGATGCAAATCCAGCCACGCCCCTGCACCATGGTCGGGAAAAAGCTGTTGAAGGCCGACAGTGTCAGGAAAGCGCCGCCCATTCCCATCAGCGCGCTTCCCATGATGACCGCGCCATAACGCACCTTCATCGGATTGACGCCCTGGGCTTCCGCCGCATGCGGGTTTTCGCCAGTCATGCGGATTGCAAGGCCGACTGGCGTGCGGAAGATGATGTAGGCCGTCAGCAGGGCAATGGCGATCGCGAGATAGGTCGGCGCCGTCTGCGTGAAGAAGGCTGGGCCGATGAACGGCAATGTCGAGAGACCAGGAATGGCGATCGGCTGGAACGGCACGATGGTGGGCGGAGTATTGGCAAGCGGCACGATCAGCCGGAAGACATAATAGCTGAAGCTGGAGGCAAAGAGCGTGACGCCGAGTCCGGAGACATGCTGGGAGAGACCCAACGTCACCGTCAGGCCCGCGTGCAGCAGACCGAAGACGCCGCCGGCCAGCGCCGCAATCAGCAGGCCGGTCCAGAGATCGGCGCCGTGATAGACGGAAAGCCAGCCGATCATCGCGCCGAAGGTCATGATGCCTTCAATGCCGAGATTGAGCACACCAGCCCGTTCGCAAAGCAGTGCGCCGAGCGTGCCGAAAATCAGCGGCGTGGCGATCCGCAGGATTGCCGCCCAGAGCCCGGCGGAAGCGATGATGTCGAACAGCTGCATCATCGCCGGATCCTGTATTGGGTGAAGAACAATGCGATCAGCATCGTCAGCAGCGACAGCGCCACCGTGACATCGGCAATATAGGTGGGGATGCCGAGGCCGCGGCTCATGCCATCCGCACCCACGAACATGGTGGCCGTGAAAATGGCGGCGAAGACGACCCCGAGTGGATTGAGGTTGGCGAGCATGGCGACGACGATGCCGGCATAGCCGAAACCGGGCGACAGGTCGGTCGTCACATAACCCTTGACCCCCATCACCTCGATCGCTCCCGCCAACCCTGCAAGCCCGCCCGAGAGACAGGCGACTTTCACCAGCGTTCTGCCGAGCGGGACGCCGGCAAAGACTGCACCGCCGGGATTGAGGCCCGCGGCGCGCGACTGCATGCCGAACACGGTGCGCGACTGGATGAAATGGACGACGACGGCCAGAGCGATCGCGATCGCAAAGCCGATATGCAGGCGCGAGCGGGCGATCAGCTTCGGCAGCATGGCGTGATCGCTGACCGATTGCGACTGCGGCCAGCCAAAGGCCAGCGGATCCTTGAGAACGCCATCGATCAGCATCGAGACGAAGAGCACGGCGATGAAGTTCAAGAGCAGGCTGGTGACGACTTCATCGACCGAGAAGCGCAGCCTGAGCCAGAGCGGGATCAGGATCAGCACCATGCCGGCAATGGCGCCGACCAGCAGCAGCAGCGGAATGAGGATGGGGGCGGGAAGATTGCCCAGCAGTTTCGAGCTTGCCGCGGCAACGGCGATGGCGCCGAGATAGAACTGGCCCTCGGCACCGATATTCCAGAGCCGCGCCCGGAAAGCAACGGCGGCAGCAAGCCCCGTCAGCATCAGCGGCGTTGCCCGCGTCAGCGTTTCGGTCGCCGACAGCCGCGAGCCGAAGGCCCCGGTCAGGATGCGCCAATAGGCATCGAGAACAGGCGCGCCGGCGATTGATATCAGGATACCCGCCAGCGCCAGCGCTGCGATGACCGCGATGACGGGCGTGACGATCAGCAGGTAAAGCGGGCGGTGCTCGCGGCGCTCAAATCGCATGATCGGCCTCTGGGCTTTCCTGCCATTCGCCAGCCATCATCAGCCCCAGCCTGCGGGCATCCGCACCTTCGGCCTCGACGGGCGGCGACAGGCGGCCACCGACGATCGCCTGGATGCGATCGGCAAGCGCGATCATCTCGTCGAGGTCTTCCGAGATCAGCAGCACGGCGGTACCCTGCCGGCGGGCTTCGAGCAGGCGGGCGTGCACGGCGGCCACGGCCCCTTCGTCGAGACCGCGCGCGGGCTGCGCGGCAATCAGGATGCGCGGCCGCCGATGCAGGTTGCGGCCGAGAATGAGTTTTTGCATATTGCCGCCGGAGAGCAGCCGGGTCCGGATGGCTGGCCCGCCGCCGCGGACATCGAATCCGTCGATGATCTCCCTGGCAAAGGCCATGCCCGCCTTGCGGTTGACGAGGCCGTGGCGCGAAAAGGCAGGCGAGGCGATGCGCTCTAGCACGGCGTTTTCCCAGATCGCCATTTCGCCGATCACACCCTCCTCGTTGCGGTCCTCGGGAATGCGGCCGATGCCGGCGTCGACGACATCGGCGACGCCGAGATTGCCGATGGCTTCGCCAAACAGCAGCAGGTCGCCACCACTCCGCACTATTGTGCCGGAGAGAAGATGGGCCAGTGCCGCCTGGCCATTGCCCGAAACGCCGATAATGCCGAGGATCTCTCCCTGGTGCAGTCGGAAGCTGATCGATTTCAGCCGATCGATGCCGGCGATGCGCACCGTCACATCGGCCGCTTCAAGGGCGACGGCACCGGGTGTCGACGGTTCGCGCACGGGCCGCGTCACACGGCGGCCGACCATCAGTTCGGCGAGTTCCGCCTTGCTGGTGTCCGACGCCTTGCGTTCGGCGACCATCTTGCCGCCGCGCAACACGACGATGCGGTCGGCCGCTGCCATCACCTCGTCGAGCTTGTGCGAGATGAAGATCAGCGACAGGCCCTGGCGGGCCATTTCCCTTAGCGTTGTGAACAGCCGTTCGGCCTCGATATTGGTCAGCACTGCTGTCGGCTCGTCGAGGATCAGGATGCGGGCATCGTTATAGAGCGCCTTGAGGATCTCGACGCGCTGCTGTTCGCCGACCGACAGGTCGCCAAGACGGGCATCCGGATCGACCTTGAGGCCGAAGCGCTCGGAAATTGCCATGAGCTTCTTGCGCGCCGCTGATGTTCCCGAGCGCCAGGACCAAAGTCTTTCGGTGCCGGTCATGACGTTTTCGAGAACGGTCAGATTGGGCGCGAGCGAGAAATGCTGATGCACCATGCCGACGCCGGCGCGGATCGCTGCACGTGGCTTGCCCTGCGGTACCTCCATGCCTTCGATCAGAATACGGCCTGCATCGGGCATGTAATGGCCGAAAAGAATGCTCATCAGCGTGGTCTTGCCGGCGCCGTTCTCGCCAAGCAGGGCCACGACCTCACCCCTGGCAAGCGTCATAGAGATATCGTCATTGGCGAGATTGTCGCCGAAGCGCTTGCTGACGCCTGTTATCTCCAGCGCAGACCCGGTCATGACGGCAATCCCGCGACTGGAAAACGATGCTGCCATCGGCCTTCGGCCTCCAGGCGCGCGGCAAGCGACAGCAGACGCGGCTCGTGACCCATCGGCGCCATGATCTGCACCGGCAGCGGCATGGCATGCTCATCCTGTCCGAAAGGCAGCGTCAAAGCAGGAAAACCCGAAATATTGGCGAGGCAGGCAAGCGGCGCAAATGCCGTCATCCGCTCGAGATGCAGATCCGTGTCGGCATGATCGGACGGAAAGGAGCCGATCGCAAGAGGTGCGGAGGACAGCATCGGCATCAGGATGCAATCGACCCTGTCGAATAGCGCCCAGAGCTTATGGCTCACCAGGACGGCATCGTTCAACGTGGTCCAGAGCGATGTCGCCGACAGCGCCCGTCCGCGCGCAGCGAAGGCCTGCGTCAGCGGCTCGGCCCTGCCTTCATCGAGAGCCGCCGTCTTCATGAGTGCTGCGAGATTGACGGAGACGATATCGGCGAAGGCGCGGCCGCTTGAAGTGACGCTCCATTCGAACTCGGCCCAGTTCAGCGGAACGATCTCGTGTCCGTCGCTCTCCAGTACACGGGCAGCAGCCTCTACGGCTGCGAGCCGAATGCCCTCCGTCGGGTAGGCCGAGCCGGTATCGGCAAGCAGGCCGATCCGCAAACGGCCGTTGTCGCTATCGACAGGGGAGGGGTCCGGAAAAGATCCTCGGGAATTGCCGCTCAGCCTGTCGAAAATCAGCGCCGTATCCCGCACGGAACGGCAGACCGCGAGTTCACTCGCAATGCCGGCGAGGTGGTTGCCGAAGGATGGCCCTCCGGGAATGGCGCCGCGCGTCGGCTTCATTCCGACGAGGCCGCAGCAGGCGGCAGGCACACGGATCGAGCCGCCGGCGTCGGTCGCATGCGCAATCGCGACGATCCCTGCAGCAACAGCCGCCGCCGCGCCGCCGGAGGAGCCGCCCGCGGTCCGTGCCGGATCGAGTGGATTGCGGCAGATCGGCCCGATCGCCGGTTCGCTGGCAAGCGACAGGCCGAATTCTGGGCTCGTCGTCAGGCCGAAGAGGCAGAAGCCGGCGTCGCGGAAACTGGCAGCCAGATCGGAGTCCGCTTCGCCGCCCCTTCTTTCGAAGAGACCGGAACCGGCCGTTACCGGCAGCCCGGCGAAGGGGCCGCCGAGATCCTTCGCCAGGGTTGGCACCCCGGCAAAAGGCATTGCGGCAAAGCGTTCGGGCTCGCTCCGTCGTTCCCGATCGCAAGCGTCTGCCGAGGCGAGACCCATGGCTGCATCGAGATAGGCGATAGCGCCAAGCGGCTCCTGCCGCGCAGCCGCCTCAAGGGAAGCTTGCATCGCCTCCGCAGCGCTCAGGCTGCCACGCCTGATCGCTGCCGCCAGGTCTGTTGCATCGCCTTGCATCAGTCGAATTACTTCGGCTTGTCCATCATCTTCGGAACTTCGAAGGTGCCAGCCTTGATCTCCGCCCGCTTGGCTTCCATCGCAGCCTCCGCCTCGGCGGGTGCTACGCCCTTCACGAAGACGATATCGCTGCCGCCTTCCTTCATCAGGCCGTAGGACGTGTAGTTCCTGCCGACCGGCTTTCCGGCAGCGACATCGGCGATCGCAGCGTCCAGGATCGGGCGGAAGTACCACATGGCGTTGGCAAACACCGTATCCGGATAACGTGGCGTATAGTCGATCAGCGAGCCGACCGACTTGATGCCGCGCTCCTTGGCGGCATCGGCAGTACCGATGCGCTCGCCGAACAGGATGTCGGCGCCGGCGTCGATCTGGGCAAGACCGGCTTCACGGGCCTTCGGCGGATCGAAGAAGGTGCCGATGAAGGAGACGAGGTGTTTTGCATCCGGGTTGACCGCCTTGACACCCGCCGCGAACGCATTGATCAGCATGTTGACCTCGGGGATCGGAATGGCGCCGACCGAACCGACGACATTCGACTTGGTCATCTTGCCCGCCAGCATGCCTGCGAGATAGGCGCCGTCATGGTTCCAGGTGCCGAAGACGCCGAAATTGTCGCCGGCCTGCTCGCCGCTCGAACCCAGCACGAAAGCGGTGTCGGGATAGTCGGTCGCGACCTGCCGGGCCTCTTTCTCCACCGCGTAGGCCTCGCCGATGATCAGCTTGTTGCCCTGTTCGGCATATTCGCGCATGGCGCGCGGATAATCGGTGCCGGAGACGCCTTCGGAGAAGACATATTCGATCACGCCTTCCTTGGCCGCGTCCTGCAGCGCCTTGTGCAGACAGGAGTTCCAGGCATTTTCGACCGGCGACGCATGAATGCCGGCAACCTTCAGCGGCGCAGCCGCCCTTGCCAGCGGGGCAAAGCCGCTGACCCCAAGCGCAATGCCCGACGCGATCACTGCCCGGCGTGAAATCAGGATATCTTTGGTCATTGATTATTCCCCTTTTTTACCATTTGGTTCAAAAATCATAGTAGCGCCCAAAAATGTGTCAAGCAGCGAATGGGCTTAAAAATCAGGCTGTTCAATCTGTTGCGCCTTGCGTTCTGCAGCCATTTTTTCCGAACTGTATGGCGTCGCGGCTTGGCGCGACGCAATTGGCAGGATAAGCAAGGAGGATAGGGGTTGGGGGACATGAAATGGGGGAAGAAGAGGGCGCCTCGCGGCGACCGATCGCGAGCCGGTCGTCGTCCTGGGCCATCGGCCTCAGCGCGTGGCTGGCGCGGAGCGGCGCGACACCAAACGGCATTTCGCTTTTATCGGTCGTATTCGCGGGTATAGGCGCAGCGCTCATCGTTTTCACAACACATCCGATTGCCATGGTTTGTGCCGCGATCTCGGTGCAACTGCGGCTCGTCTGCAATCTGCTGGACGGAATGGTCGCAATCGAAGGCGGCAAGAAAACTAAGAGCGGGCCGCTCTATAATGAATTTCCCGACCGGGTCGCCGACAGCCTGTTTCTCGTCGCGGCCGGCTATGCCTGCGGCTTTGGCTGGCTCGGCTGGCTGGCTGCGCTGCTTGCCGCACTCACCGCCTATATCAGGGTCTTCGGAGGATCGGTCGGACTTCCCCAGGACTTCAGCGGCGTCATGGCCAAGCCGCGCCGCATGGCGGTGCTGACGGCGGGCCTCCTCGCCCAGAGCGTCGAGACGCTGATATCCGGCAGCCGCTGGTCGCTGATCCTGGCATGCGCGGTCATCGCGGCCGGCAGCCTTGTCACCTGCATCACCCGCACGTTGAGGCTGAAACATTCCCTGGAGAGACTATGATCGCGATTATCCGTCGGTTTCTCGTGCTGCTCGTCCGTATCCTGGTCGGCGCCCGAAGCGAGTGGCGGGGCTGCGCGCCCGATCCCAGTCGCCGCATCTATTTCGCCAATCACAACAGCCATATCGATACCGTCGCCGTCATGGCCGCCTTGCCCTGGCCGGTGCGCCGGATGACCCATCCGGTTGCGGCGCGGGACTATTGGGGAACGAGCGCCTTTCGCCGTTTCATCGCAGAGAAAGGCCTGCGCGCCGTCTTGATAGACCGCAAGCCTCCGCCGGACACCGACCCGCTGGCTCCGATAGAGCGCCTGCTTGAGGAGGGGCGCTCAGTCCTGATTTTCCCGGAAGGAACGAGAAGCACCAACGATGAGATCGCCCCGTTCCGCAGCGGCATCTATCGCCTCGCCTGCCGTTTTCCGGATGTCGATCTCGTGCCGATCCATCTCGATAACCTTCAGCGCATCCTGCCGAAGGGAAGCATGCTGATCGTCCCGATCACCTGCACGGCGCGCTTCGGCAAGCCGCTCCGCGTCGAACCAGGCGAGGAAAAGACCGAATTCCTGGCCCGCGCCCGTGCCGCGGTCATTGAGCTTGCAGATGGGGGGCATAGCGCATGACCAGCCTGTTCTCCATCGTGCTGGCCGCGATCCTCGGCCTGCTTGCCGTCGCCTCGGCCATCGGTTTTATCCTTCAGCGGCGCGCGACCGAACCCGGTTCAGTCGCCACCGTCCAAAACCTCAACGCCCGTATTCGCTCCTGGTGGATCATGGTCGCGGTGTTCGGCGGCGCGATCCTGCTCGGCGACACGGCGACGGTCATCCTGTTCGCATTCCTGTCCTTTATGGCGCTTCGCGAATTCTGGACGCTGACACCATCGCGGCGCGGCGATCATCTGGCGCTTTTCCTGTCCTTCTTCGTTGTGCTGCCGCTGCATTACGTGCTGCTCGGAGCGGAGTGGTACGGCCTGTTTGCGATCTTCATCCCGGTCTATGCCTTCCTGATCCTGCCGGCGGTGGCGACATTGACGGGTGACGTCAACGAATTCCTCGCCCGCAGCGCCAGGGTGCAATGGGGATTGATGCTGACGGTCTATTCGATCAGCCACGCTCCCGCCCTGCTCATGCTGGAGACCGGCACGCCGTCGGCGCTCCTTCTCGTCTATCTGGTCGTGGTCGTGCAACTCAGCGACGTCTTCCAGTATGTCTGGGGCAAACTCCTCGGAAAGCACCGTTTCTCGCCGAATATCAGCCCGTCGAAGACGATCGAAGGGCTGATCGGAGGCGGCGCCTCGGCTATCCTCGTGGGAACGCTGCTTTATCGCCTGACGCCGTTCTCGCCACTGCAGGCCGCTGCCATCAGCACAGTCATCGTCGTCGCGGGCTTCTTCGGCGGTTTCGTGCTCTCGGCCATCAAGCGGGATCTCAATGCCAAGGACTGGGGCTATGTGATCGAAGGCCATGGCGGCGTGCTCGACCGCCTGGACTCCGTCACCTTCGCCGCACCGCTATTCTTTCACATCGTCCGCTACTGGTTCACCACCTGAGAATTCGGCCGATTATTTAAAAGCGGTCGATCTCCTCGAGGCTCTCGAACAGCCGGCGCTGAACATCCCGCTCCTGCTTACCAATGGCGGTCATCAGCTTGCCCATCGTTCCCCGCAGGCCGTGCAACTCGTCAACTAGCTCCATGACGATATCGACGCCGGCTTCGTTGACACCCATGTTTCCCATGAGGTCCAGGATCAGCCGGGCGCGTGCGACGTCGGCGTCGCGAAATTGCCTCCGGCCACCTGACGTCTCCGGGATCAGCCAACCCTGTTCGATCCAGAGGTCGAGCTGGGCGATGTCGATTTTCAAGTAAAGACGGAATTCGAGATCATCCATGATCAAGCCTCCATGTTCTTTCTCGGATCGTAGGAGTTTGCCGTCGCCCATTCCTTCATCAAGGCCGTCAACCGCTCATCCGGGGCGTCGGGCAGCACGATCTTCAGCGAGATGTAGACGTCGCCGTGTCCGCCGCCGCGTTTTGAAACACCTTTGCTCTTGAGACGCAGGACCTTGCCCGTGTTCGAATGAGGCGGCAGCGTCAGATTGACCGGTCCCGATGGCGTCGGCACGCGAACCTTGCCACCAAGCACGGCCTCACCGAGGGAGATCGGCAGTTCCAGGCGGATATCGTCGCCGTCACGCGTAAAGAAGCGGTGCGGGCGCACACGGAGTTCGATCAGGGCATCGCCCACCGGCCCACCGCCGATGCCCGGCTCGCCCTTGCCGCGCAGCCGCAGGGTCTGGCCGTCGCGCGTCCCCGGCGGGATCTGCACGTCGAGCGCCGGACCATTCGGCATCTTGACCTCCGTCCTGGTGCCGTTGACGGCCTCGAGAAAGTCGACCTCCATGGAAAATTGCCGGTCACGGCCACGACCACGGGTCTGGCCGCCGCCGGCACGACGTGAAAAGAAGCTGGCGAAGATATCGTCGGCATCGCTGAAATCGGCAAAGCCGGCGCTGTTGTGGTAGGGATCGCCAGGCCCGCTCTTCGACGCGTAATCGCGGTAATAATTGCGCTGCGCCCGCTCGGCGCCCGTTATATCGATCTCGCCGCGGTCGAAGCGTCCGCGTTTTTGCTCGTCACTCAATATCTCGTAGGCCGTTGAAATTTGCTTGAACCGTTCCTCAGCTTTTTTGTCGCCGGGGTTAAGGTCGGGGTGAAGTTTCTTGGCGAGCTTGCGGAACGCGCTTTGAATATCCTTTTGCGTCGCATCGCGTTTCACGCCCAGAAGCTCGTAGGGATCCTGGCTCATACATGTCTCCGGTCGGGCAGCGAATACTGCAGGTTGGCTTGGCAATGATATAGGTTGTCGGGCCGCCGCCGGGGAGGGGAGGCCGGCCGCGCTGGTTGACGTCAATCCGATAAAGCGCCCGCTGTCACGCAAGCTCTGTAGAGCTTAGAACAACGCGGCGTCTTCCGCCGGGGACGCCGAGCCTTCCTGCGCGTGATCGGGGCGTCGATCGATAAGAACCGAGCACCCGGCATGGCGCACGACCTTGTCGACGATCGAGGAGAAGACGTAGTCGGTGATATCGGTCACATGGGATGATACCAGGATAAGATCGGCCGATTTCTCCCTTGCGCTGGAGACGAGCAGGGAGGCGGCAACGCCGATACGAACCTCGATCATCGCCGGAATTCCCAGCTCCTTGCAGAGCGATGCTAGTTTCTTTTCGGCGTCGACGATGGCGGTCGTTTCGAATTCCTCGGGAAGCTCCGTCAGGTGACGGTGCGGGATATTCTCGATGACGTGCATGACAACGATGCTGCCGCCTTCGTCCATCAGCGCAGCAGCCCGGCGCAGAAGGCGGCTGGCCGTTGCGCGGGGACCCATGCCGATGCCGCAGATGATCGTCCGATACATTGAAATCCATATCCTTGAATGCGAATGATAGCACCGATCATATCGGTGTCGACCGTCCCGGCATTGACGAATATCAAGAAAAAGTGCCGCAACGGTAGCGCGCATGAAACCGCCAGCTGCTTCGGAACGAACCTCCGGCTGAATCGTCGCAGTTGACGGCATGGCCATCAGCAACATTTCTGACCCGATGTCGTTACTGATTGAGGTTCACATGCCGAATTTTGCGATTATCGGATCGGGTGCGATGGGAAGTGCTGTCGCCAGGCGGCTGATCGACCACGGCGCCACGGTGCTGACTTACCTCGAGGGCAGGAGCGAGCAGACGATTGCCCGGGCAAAGGCAGCCGGCATGGTCCCGGTCGGCTGCCAGGAGCTGACGAAGGCCGAGCTGATCCTGTCGATCGTTCCACCGGCGGAGGCGATCAAGGTCGCCGACCTCGTCGCGGACATATCGTCGGGGATGCAAGCGCCGCCGCCCTTGATCGACCTCAACGCGATTGCGCCGAAAACGATGCAGGCTTTGGCGGCACGCTTCGAAGGCAGCGGTGTGGAAGTGCTTGATGGGGCGATCATCGGCGGGCCGCCGGTCCCCGGCACATCAGGTCCGACCATCTATATCAGCGGCGATACCGCGGAGCGAAGCAGGCCGCTCGAGGATTGCGGCCTGCGGATCCGCCGGCTCGATGGACCGCTCGGCGCCGCCTCGGCACTGAAGATGTGTTATGCCGGCATCAACAAGGGATTTGTCGGCCTCGGCACCGCCATGCTGCTCGCCGCATCGCGTTCGGGTGCTGCCGAAAGTCTGAAGGCGGAGCTCTCCGAAAGCCTTCCCGACATCGACAGCAAGCTGTCGACATCCATACCCGACATGTATCCGAAAGCCTATCGATGGGTTGCCGAAATGCACGAGATTGCCGATTTCCTCGGAGAAGAGGATCCGGCCGCGACCATCTTCCGCGGCATGGCGGACGTCTTCTCCAGGATGGCCGGCGACGTGGAGGGGAGCCGCGTGCTCGTCGGGCAGTTGGACGAGATCATCGCTTTCTCTGGAACCGAAAACTGATCGCGATGGTCAATCAATCGTCGCAGCAACCGAATATGAGGGGTAGAGCCATGGGCTTGGCCAACATTCTGACGATTGTGTGAAGCCGCTCCGACACCTCTGACAAAACCTTATCGCCTCTGCTATGTCAGGAAAAATGCGGCGGCCAAACTGACGCCGCGCTCTGTCTGACCAATATCAGGAGTTTTGAAAGATGAGCGGTTCTTCCGATTATACACCCCCGAAGGTCTGGACCTGGAACAAGGCGAATGGCGGCCAGTTCGCCAGCATCAACCGCCCGATCGCGGGACCGACGCATGAGAAGGAGCTTCCGATCGGCCGCCATCCGCTGCAGCTCTATTCGCTCGGCACCCCGAACGGCCAGAAGGTCACCATCCTGCTCGAGGAACTGCTGGCCCTTGGCCATGAAGGTGCGGAATATGACGCCTGGCTGATCAAGATCGGCGACGGCGATCAGTTCGGAAGCGGCTTCGTCGCAGTCAATCCCAATTCCAAGATACCGGCTTTGATGGACCGCAGCGGTGCGACACCGATCCGCGTCTTCGAATCCGGTGCGATCCTCACCTATCTCGCCGAAAAATTCGGCGCTTTCCTGCCGACCGAGCCGAGCGCGCGGGCCGAATGCCTATCCTGGCTGTTCTGGCAGATGGGAAGCGCGCCTTATCTCGGCGGCGGCTTCGGCCATTTCTACGCTTATGCGCCGACGAAGATCGAATATGCGATCGACCGCTTCGCCATGGAAGTGAAGCGTCAGCTCGACGTGCTCGATCGTCGCCTGGCCGAAAGCGAATATCTGGCAGGCAGCGAATATACGATCGCCGACATTGCCGTCTGGCCTTGGTATGGCGGGTTGGTGAAGGGCTGGACCTACGGTGCAGCCGAGTTTCTGCAGGTCGAGGACTATAAGAACGTGCTGCGCTGGGCCGACGCCATCCACAGCAGGCCGGCCGTACAACGCGGCCGGATGGTCAACCGCCTCTCCGGCGAGCCCTCTAGCCAGTTGCACGAGCGCCACGACGCCAGCGACTTCGACACCAGGACGCAGGACAAGCTCGCGGCCGCCGAGTAAGCAAGCGCCCCAGCCACGGGCCGCAGCAATCAATGAAGCTCCGCCGCCTTTACGGCGGCGGAGCATCTGCATACTGCCCGAACTCAGTTTTTGACCGTGTCTTCCAGGAAGAAGCGGCCGAGCGGGTTCTGATAGAAGTTCTCGATATTCTTGCGCGAGACGTTGATGTAGGGGCTGTAATAAAGGTCGATCCAGTTGACGTCGTCCTTTGCCATCTTCTGCAGATCAACATACATCTGTTCGCGCTTCTTCGGGTCGAGCTCGAGACGGGCCTTCGCCACCAATTCCTTGACCGCCTCGTTTTTGTAGTTGGTCAGATAGTTGTTATTGGAATCGTGGCCGAGAACGAAAGTCGTCTTCTGGTCCGGATCGAGAATGTCGTTCGTCCAGTAGTTGACCGAGATGTCGTAGTCGCCGGCAACCGTCATATCCCATTCCTGGCTTGGATCGACCTTCTGCAGGTTCGCAGTGATGCCGGCCTTGGCAAGCTGTTGCTGCATAAGCACTGCCGTCTGCTCGTCCACTTCGTCGCCGGCGCGGATGAGATAGTTCAGCGTCAAGTTGGAGACACCCGCATCCGCCAGCATCTTCTTGGCCTTCTCGGGATCGTAGGGGCGCTGCAGGTTATCGGCGTAATGGTACAGCGCACCCTTCGGAATATAAGAGTTGGCGACCGTGCCCTGGCCAAAGGTGACGGTATCGACGATCGCCTTCTTGTCGATCGCCATATCGAGCGCCTGGCGCACTTCCTTCTTGCCGAGATCGCCATGCGCATGGTTGATCAGGAGATGATCCTCGCGGGTCGAGGCGTCGATGTCGACATTGAGGTTCGGGTCCTTCTTCAGCTCCTCGACGCGAGAGAACGGCACGAAGATCGCGGTATCCAGCTCGCCGGCCTGAACGTTCAGCATGCGGGTGTTGTCGTCAGGCACCGAGATCCACTCGACGCCGTCGAGCTTGACGCGGTCGGCCTGCCAGAAATTCGGGTTCTTCTTCAGGATGACGCGGTCGCCGCGCCGCCACTCTTCGACCACGAAGGCGCCGGATGCGATCGGCTTTTCGCCATAGGCATCGGGACCAAGTGATTCCATGCCCTTCTTGGAGATGACCGAGGCATTCGGCAGCGCCAGCGTCGACAGGAACGGCGCGGACTGGTTCTTGAGCTTGATCGTCAGCGTGCGGGCGTCGGTCGCCACCGCCGTGTCGATCACCTTGTAGGAATCGCTCCAGAGCGAGGCAGCGTCATCGCGGATGCGCAGCAGACTGAAGGCCGCGTCTTCCGCCGTCAGCGGCGAACCGTCGGAAAATTTCGCGTGGCGGATCTTGAACGTGTAGGTCAGCCCGTCATCCGAGGTGGTCCAGCTTTCGGCAAGACCCGGCTCGAGTTTCGTGCCTGTCTTGTCGACGCGGATCAGCACATCGTAGACGTTGGAGAACACCCAGTTGTCGATATTCTGGGCGGTCTTGATCGGATCGAATGTCGTCGAATCCTCGCGGCGGCCGATGGTGAGCACACCCGCGGCCTCGGCATAGCTTGCGCTGAGCGTCAGACCGGCGAGCAAGGCTGCAAGCCCGATTGATTTCCACCTGTTTGTCATGAGTTCGTTCCCTTCGTTGTTATGGCATGCGTTTGATTGATTGAATCGGCATCGAATGCGGATCGTCCTTGCCGTCGGCGCCTTGCAGCAGCCGCTTGTCAGGATCGATGTCGGGAATGGCGGCGATCAGCGCCGCGGTATAGGGATGCTTCGGCCGCGCGAAGACCTCTTCGGAGCGGCCTTCCTCGACGATCTCGCCGCGATACATCACGACGACGCGTTCGCAGAGATTGCGGACGATTGCGAGGTCATGAGCGATGAAGATCAGCGTGAGGTTCATCTTCGCCGTGAGCTCGCGGAAGAGCTCGATGATCTGCGCCTGGATGGTGACGTCGAGGGCCGCCACGCATTCGTCGGCGATGATCAGCTTCGGATCGACGGCGAGGGCTCGGGCAATGCCGGCGCGCTGGCACTGGCCGCCGCTCATGCTGCGCGGTTTGCGGCCGGCGAATTCGCGTTCGAGGCCGACGAGATCGAGCAGCGCGTCGATCCGCGCCGGAATATCGGCCTTGGCGACCTTGCCCTGCACCTTCAGCACCTCGGCCAGCATTTGCCCGATCGTCAGCCGCGGATTGAGCGCGTTGTAGGGGTCCTGGAAGACCATCGCCGTCTCGCGCCTGAGCTTTGCCAGACCAGCGTTTTTCTGCAGCGCCAGATCGACGCCGTCGAAGGTGACGTGACCCGAGGAAAGCGGTGTGAGGCCGAGCACGGCGCGGGCAAGCGTGCTCTTGCCGCTGCCGGATTCGCCGACGATGCCGACCGTCTCGCCCGGCATGATCTGCAGGCTGACGCCGGCAACGGCGCTGACTGTCTTGGCACCGCCCCTGAGCAGGGCGCCGCCGGCTCTGAAGCGCACATAGAGATCATCGATTTCGAGCAATGGCCTCGCCGGTTGGCTGGCCTCGGCAATCTCGAGCAGCGGCGCTGATATCACGCCCGGTATGGAAGGGTGGCTGTTGATCAGATTGATCGTATAGGGATGCTGCGGCCGCGCCAGGATCGTCCGCTTCGGCCCCTCTTCGATGAGCTTGCCGCCGCGCAGCACGGCGATGCGGTCGCAAGTCTGGGCGACGATACCGAGATCGTGGGTGATCAGAATGATCGACAGGCCGCGCTGGTCGCGAATGTCGATCAACAGCCGCAGGATCTGCGCCTGGATGGTCACGTCGAGGGCCGTCGTCGGCTCGTCGGCGATCAGGATTTTCGGATTGCAGGACAGCGCCACGCCGATCATCGCCCGCTGCCGCATGCCACCGGAAAATTCGTGCGGATAGCTGTCATACTGGCGCTTCGGATCGGGAAAACCGACCTGCGCCAGGATTTCCGTCGCCGCGGCGCGGGCCTCGCGGGCGCCGAGGCCCTGATGGTAGCGGATGCCCTCGGCGATCTGATCGCCGATCCGCATGACAGGGTCGAGATGGCTGGTCGGGTTCTGGAAGATCATGCCGATCTCGCCGCCGCGCACTTTCAGCATCTCGCCCTCGTCGACCCGCATGAGGTCGCGCCCTTCGAGCAGCACGCTACCGCTTTCGATCTTCAGCAGCGAGGAGGGCAGCAGGCGCACCAGGGAACGGCAGAACAGGCTCTTGCCCGAGCCGCTCTCGCCGACGAGACCGAGGATCTCGCCCTTACCGAGGTCGAGCGATACCGCATCGAGCAGCGTGCGCGGGCCGGAATCGACATGTGCCCTGACGGTGAGATCACGGACGGACAACAGGGAGCCGCTCATTCATGCACCCCCAGCAGTTCACCGAGCGCGTCGCCCAGCATGCTGAAACCGAAGGCGAGGCAGACGATGGAGAGGCCGGGAAACAAAGTGATCCACCATGCCGTGGTGATGAAGCTCTGTCCTTCGGCGACCATGACGCCCCATTCGGCGATCGGCGGCTGGACGCCGAGGCCGAGATAGCTGACGGCAGCGCCGCTCAGCAACACCAGCGTCGCATCGGACATCGAAAAGACAATCGAGCCGGCGATCGCGTTCGGCAACAGGTGGCGGAACATGATGCGCGGGCGGCTGAAGCCAAGGCTGGCGGCAGCAACGGCATAGTCGCTGCCCTTCAGCACCAGCATCTGCGCCCGGATCAGCCGCGCATAGGAAACCCAGCCGACCAGCGCCATGGCGATATAGAAACTGCCAAGACCAGGGCCGAGGATCGCGATAATCGACAGCATCAGCACGAGGAAGGGGAAGGCGAGGATGATATCGACGAGGCGCATGAACAGCGCATCAACGATGCCGCCGAAAAAGCCGGCGATCGTGCCGACCGTCGTGCCGATCAGGAAGGGGAAGATGACGCCGATCAGCGCCATCTGCAGATCGAGGCGCGCGCCCCAGATGACGCGGGAGAGGATATCGCGGCCGAAATTATCGGTGCCGAAGGGATGCAACAATGAAGGCGCCTGCAGGCGCACCTCGGCATTCTGCATGATCGGGTCGTAAGGCGCGACGAGGGGCGCACCGATCGCCAGCACCACGAAGAACAGCAGCAGGCCGGCACTGAGCACAAGCATCGGCCGCCGGCCGAAGAACCGGCGCCAGCCAGGGGAGGCGGGGGCGATCGCCTCGATGCTCATAGCTTCACCCTCGGATCGACGGCGACAGTGACGATGTCGGCGATGAAATTGATAAGCACGGTGGCACAGGCAAAGACCATGGCGACGCCTTGAACCACCATGTAGTCGCGTGAGAAGATCGCCCTGACGAGCAGCTGTCCCATGCCGGGCAGCGCAAAGACGCTCTCGACAACCACCGTGCCGCCGATCAGCCAGCCGATGTTGACGGCGAGCAGGTTGATGGTCGGCACCAGCGAATTCGGCAGCACATGCCGCCAGAAGACGATGCCTTCGGGCATGCCGCGGGCGCGCGCCGCCGTCGCGACATCCGATTTCAGCTGCTCGATCATCGCCGCCCGCAGGCTGCGCGTCAGCACGGTCGAGAGCGACAGCGCGACCGTCAGGCTCGGCAGCACGAGATGCGACAGCTTTTCCCCGATCGTCGCACCATAGCCCGAGACCGGTAGCACGCCGAGTTCGACGCTGAACAGGATGATCAGCATCAGCCCCAGCCAGAACGGCGGAAAGCCGATGCCGAAGGTCGAGACGATGCGCACCGCATGATCCGGCGCCTGGCCGGCATTGCGCGCGGCGATCGCCGACATCGGCACCGCGATCAGGACCGACAGCACGACGCTCGAGACGACGAGGGCGAGAGTCGGCTCGATGCGGGTGACGATCAGCTTCAGCACGTCGATCTTGTAGAGGATCGACTTGCCCATCTCGCCATTGGCAAGATTCTTGAGAAAATAGACATATTGCAGCCACATCGGCTGATCGAGGCCGTACTGGGCACGGATGCTGGCGAGAGCCGCCGGCGTCGCGCGCGTGCCGAGGATGTTGCGTGCGGGGTCACCGGGGATCAGCCGGACCAGAATGAACGTGATGACGCTGATGCCGAAGATCACGGGCAGGAATTGCAGCGGTCGCGTCAGAACGAATTTATAGCGATGCATGACGGCGATCGCCCCTTTGTCTTCGTCGGGTTCGGTCCGCTTCCTGTTGCATCAGCCTGCCTCGTGCCGTGCGAGAAAATCGAGAAGCGCCGGATAATAATCCTGCGGGTTCTCATAGAACGGCATGTGGCTGGCATTGGCAAATACCTTGAGCTGGGCATTCGGCAGCGCAAGCTTCATCCTGAGCGCACAGGCCGGCGTTAACTCGTCATGCTCTCCCGTTGTGATGAGCACCGGCAGCGTCAGCCGCGGCAGGTGGGGGATACGGTTCCAGTCCTTGAGGTTGCCGATATAGAGAAACTCGTTCGGTCCCTGCATCGTCTCGTAGGGCGCCATGTTCCAATCGTCGAGCGAGCGGCGCACCGGCGCCGGCCATTCCGGCAGACGGCAGACATGGCGGTAGTTGAGGATGGTGACAGCGGCGAGATATTCCGGATGATTATAAGTGCCCTGCGCCTCGTGCTTCTGCATCATCGAGACGGTTTCGGGACCGAGCGCTGCGCGCAGCCGTTCCAGTTCCGAGATCAGATGCGGCATGTCGGCGACGGTATCTTCGAGGATCAGCGTCCTGAGGTTTTCGGGATAGGTCAGCGCATATTCGATCGCCAGCCACCCGCCCCAGGAATGGCCGAGCATATGTACCTTGTCGAGCCCTAGCGCCTTGCGCACCGTCTCCGTCTCCTCGACATAACGGCCGATCGTCCAGAGCGAGAGATCGTCCGGCCGGTCGGAGGCGCCGGTGCCGAGTTGATCGAAGGCGACGACGCGATAGCCCTTGTCGATCAGGCAGGAATGCGCTTCGCGCAGGTAATCGCAGGGCAGACCCGGCCCGCCGTTCAGGCAGAAAACCGTCTCGATGCCGGTCCCGAAACTATAGGCAACGACGCGATAGCCATCGACATCGATCTCGAACCGCTCGTCCGGCCGTATTTCACGCCACATTGATCGCTCCGGCAGAAGATTTCGCTTGCTCAATATTTGGGCACGGCTAAATTTTTACCTTAAACCGCATTCAGTGCCAGCTATAAGAAGTGATAGGGTGGGCCGCGATGCCGAACCCCGGGAGCAGCCCATGCTTGACGACCCTATTCTTGACGACATCGCAACGATCAGACGTCAGTTTACAGCGCACGAAACGCTGGACGGCCGGATCGACCAGGCCTTCGAGGCGATGAAGCAGATCGGCTTCGAGGCGCTGATCTACGACTATACGCCGGTGCCCTACGATCTCGACGGCGCGATCATGATACCATCGCTGCTGAAGCTGCGGAATATCTCAGACGATATGCACGATTACTGGTTCAATCGCGGCTATTTCCGTATCGATCCGGTGCAGCAGGTGGCACTGCGCACCTCCGCACCCTTCTTCTGGAACTACGACCCGGACGCCGACACGCTGATCAACCGTTTCATGACCGACGACACGGCGCCGGTGACGCGCTATTTGAGCGAACGCGATATGTCGACCGGCGTCACCGTCCCGGTTCATATGCCACGCGGCGACTATGCCACAGTCACCGGCATCCGTTTCGGCCGGAACAAAGATTTCGAACGGCACGCCCTGCGCTATATCGCCGACTTCAACCTCCTTGCCCATGTTTTCCATGAGACCGCCTATTCGCTTTTCGATACGCGGGCAAAGAGCGTCGGCACGATCCGCCTGACCGAGCGGGAACGCGAGTGCCTGCGCCATTCGGCGGAAGGTTACTCCGCCAAGGAAATCTCCCGCATCATCGACCGTTCCGTACCGACTGTCGTGATGCATCTGAACGCCGCGACTAAGAAACTCGGCGCCCGCAACCGAACCCAGGCCGTGGTGCGCGCCACCCATTACCGCCTGCTCGAAGACCGGCCGACCCATAATTGGCCACCCTATAACTTGTGATAGCTGCCTTCACCGTTGCCGCCGCGTTATGCTTTTTCATCACTGCCAAGAGATGGAGATACCGGTGGGCAACGTCACGACCAAAGAAGCCTATCTGCCCTTTCGCGGCTATCGCACCTGGTATCGCGTCACCGGTTCGCTGGACAGCGGCAAGCTGCCGCTCGTTGTTGCCCATGGCGGGCCTGGCTGCACGCATGATTATGTCGATTCCTTCAAGGATATCGCCGCCCTCGACGGCCGTCCGGTCATCCATTACGACCAGCTCGGCAATGGCAACTCCACCCGACTTCCGGAAATGGGCCCGGACTTCTGGACGGTCGGTCTGTTCCTCGAGGAGCTGGACGCGCTGCTTTCCCATCTCGGCATCCAGCAGCACTATGCCTTCCTCGGCCAGTCCTGGGGCGGCATGCTCGGCGCCGAACATGCGGTGCGCCGGCCGCAAGGCCTGAAGGCACTTGTTATCGCCAACTCGCCGGCGAACATGCGTACCTGGGTTTCGGAGGCGAACCGGCTGAGGCAGGAACTGCCGAAAGAGGTGCAGGACACACTGCTGAAGCATGAACTGGCGGGAAGCCTCACCGATCCGGACTATATCGCCGCCTCGCGGATCTTCTATGACCGCCATGTCTGCCGTGTGGTGCCGTGGCCGCCTGAAGTGGCGCGGACCTTTGCGATCATGGACGAGGACAACACCGTCTACCGCAACATGAACGGCCCGACCGAATTTCACGTCATCGGTACGATGAAGGACTGGACGATCGAGAACAGGCTCGACCGCATCGAAGCCCCGACGCTGCTGATCTCGGGAAAATACGATGAGGCGACGCCGCTGGTGGTAAGGCCTTATCTCGAGCGCGTTCCCGGCTGCGAATGGGTGCTCTTCGAAAATTCCAGCCACATGCCGCATGTCGAAGAAAAGCAGCTTTGCCTGGCGACCGTTTCCGGTTTCCTGTCCCGGCACGATTGAGGAAAGGGTCGCCTATCGGCGAGGCAGCCATTTCTTGGCGACACGGCAGGCGATCGTATAGGCCGGATCGAAGACGTTGCCGACATCGTAACGCACCACCTGACCGAGCAGATGACTGGCCGCCGTCCTGTCCAGGCCGTAATCCGATGCCAGCCAATTCAACATTTCGCTGGTCGCATGCTGAAGCGCCTGATCGAGGGGACGGGCGTTGCCGATGGTGAAGATGTCTTCGGCCGTTTCCCCACGCGGCCAGACCAGTCCGGCCTTCTTTTCCACCGTCAGCCGCACGGTGACTTCGAACGTCGTCTCGACGCCGGTTCCGACGATCTCGCCGTCCCCTTGCACGGCATGGCAATCGCCGAGAAAGAACAGGGCGCCGGTAGCCGATACCGGAAAGCGGACCGTGGTGCCGGGGCCGAACAGCCGATAATCCATGTTGCCGCCATACTCGCCGCTGGTCGCCGTCGATATCGCCTGGCCGAGGCTGGGCGCCACACCGAAACAGCCGATCATCGGGGCGAGAGGCAGAACGAAATTTTGACCTGCAACCGGTTCGGAAAGCCGTACCGTCAGGGCTTCGCGGTCGATCGCCCAGATGGCGATATCGCGCGGCGGCAGGTCGCGAACCGCCTCGGGATCGACCACATTGGCGGCGACGACGCTGCGGGTAAAACCCGTGTCCCTGGTCGGGATCATGCTGATGATCTCGACCTTCAGCGCATCTCCGGGCTCGGCACCTTCCACGAAGATCGGGCCGTTCATGGGATTGGGGCCGGATGCCCGCTTGACGCCGTCCTTGCCATGCCCGGCAGCGTCGAGCGTCTCAGTGACGACGGTATCGCCGTCGGCGATGTGCAAGGCCGGCTGAAGAGAGCCGATGACATTGTGAAAGCTCGTCGGAATGAAGCGGTGAGTGGTCATGAAATACAGCTCTCGCTCGTTTTGAATGTATGAGCCTGCGGCTGGAGCGCCGGGCCGAGAGAGTTGCAGACTAGATCAGAGATTGCCTGCAATGCCAATATCCGCGCGGCACCACGCGAAACCGGCAGCCGATGGCGGGTTGTCGAAAGGGTGGCACGAGGGGCGTCGTTGTGATCGCGGCAACCGCATTGGGGAATGCATCACTCATATCCACCCTGGTGGAGTCGACTCTTGCCGCAGCCCTCGAAGGGGTTTTCGGCCACGCGTTTTGCACAGGAAAGATCATTCAGGCAATGGTCGAAACGCGATACCATAACCACGACCTTGGCCGCCTCGACCACCGTTCTTTCAAACAGATAGGCAGATCATGACAAATATCGAGCAGATGCAGGAACAGCGACTTGAAGCGCTCCGACTGACGAAGTCGGGAGCACCGAGGCTGCCGTCCAATCCGTTTTTCGGCGTCGGTCCGATCACCGATGCGACCACCGACGAAGTGGATAGCCGCCTACGGCGCATCGCTTTCGATACATGGATCGAGAAGTCCTATCGCAAGTTCGACGACAAGGGCAACGATATCGGCGGTTTCACCACCGCCGAAATTTCCCGCAGCATGCATCGCGGCTACCCGGCGGATAAAATTCTGACCGACATGATGCGGGCGATCCACCGCTATTTCCACTTCCCGAAGACGAACCGGATGGCTGTGGGACTCGGCGGCGGCCACAGCGGCTATACCGTCTGCGTCCAGCACCTGATGAACGCCAACGACGCCTCGCAGCGCGTCTACGTCGATACACCGCGCCCGGAAAGCGATCAGTCCCGCGCGGCCGGCTTCTTCCGTCAATCCTGGGCCACACAGTTGATCGAGATGCAACGCTTCGCCGAAAAAGGCTGCGAGAGCCGCATTCATTTTGCCGCCTCCGAAGGTGTGATCCCGACGGCCGCCGAGCTTTCCGCTCTCGGTGTGTCGATCTTCGTCGGCGTCGGCCACGAGACGACCGGCGCCAATGCCTATACCAGCCGCGAGATCCACGAGCTGCTGAACTGGATCAATGGCGATCCGGCAAACCGCCATGCAGTGTTCGACGCGACGTCGATGCTGGGCGCCATGCCTTGGGAGCCCGAGCTGGTCGACGCCGTAATGGCGAAATGCTGCTTGTTCATGCCGTTTCAGAAGGCGATCGGCGGGGTATCGGGGTATTTCGTCGCCTCCTTCACGCCGCATGCCCTGGCGCTCGTGGAGAAGAACCAGCAGGATCCGTCCTGGGCAATCCCGCGCCAGCTCAAGATCGCGCCGCCGATCGACGCGCGGCAGCCGCTTTCCGCCAAGCGATCCGTGGATGCCGGGCCGTTTTACGATGCCGCGGAAGACCGCATGCTCGGCGGCGTCATCAACACCTACAGCGCGCTTGCCTTCGCCGAAACCACCTTCGGCCTCCTGCAGTCCGAGGCGCGGGTTGGCTCGCTGGTCGAGCTCAACAAGCGGTCTGCGGCCAATCGGGCGGTGATCGACGGCTGGGTCGAGTCGCACCCGCTGTTTTCGCTCACCGTCACCGATGCCGAGCGGCGCGGCGCGGCGGTGACGTTGTTAAAGGTGGAGGATGCGGGCATCACCGATCCTGCGATCCATGCCCGCATTATCGCTCGTTCGAAGCAACTGCTCGGCTATGAGGGCTTTACCCATCCGAACGGCGAGTTCGAGCCCGGCCTCGATGCGGCGCGCTACGTCAACGCATTCCCGGGAACGCCCGGCGACTACCGCGCCTGGGTCGGCGGCATCCGCGAGCCGGCCGATATCGTCGCGCTGCTGGAAAACCTGCAATATGCCTATCTACGCGCCAAAATCCTCGTGATCGAGGAGGAACTGGCAAAGCAGGGCGTCACGTTCGCAGCGCCTGTGAAAGCCGGCGCGATGGTCCGCAAGGACGATCCCGAACACGCCTATACGGTGCTCATCGCCGATCTGGTCGGCCTGCGCCGCGGCGCCGATGGGGAGCCCGACGACAGCGAAATCAGGACCTATGTCGAGGAAAAGGGCGGCGTCTTCCATGCCGGCCCGATCGGCGACAGGGCGGCGCTGGAAAAGGGCCGCATCCATTTCTTCTACCAGCCAAATCTCAGCACCGAGGCCGAAATCCTGCCGCAGACGGACAAGGGCCAGTATGACGCGCTGATCGCGGCGGCGACCTTCATCCCGAAGGCTTCCGTCTTCCCGTTCGGCGGCGTGCGCATCGGCGCGGGTACCGGCAATATGGGCTCGGCCTCCTGGGGCGGCGGCAACGGCGAGGGCGGCGAGGCACCTTTGATGAACACGCCCGGCATCAACAGCCGGGCGACTGCCCAGATGGCGATGAAGGCGATCCTCAAGGTTGTTCCCGACCTGCCCGTCGACAGGCTGCATCAGATGGTCGCCAACGGCGACTTTGATACCGGGCGCCAGCTCAAGGATTTCCCGACCGCCAAGCTGGAAGGCCAGAAAATCGCCATTCTCGGCTACGGCAATATCGGCCGCGAAGTCGCCAAGCTCGCCAGGGTTTTCGGCATGAAGGTGGTGATCTACGCGCGCCAGCATCACCAAGGCTGGATCGAGTCGGAAGGCTTCGATTACGCCGCAAGTCCGGTTGAAGCGGCGACCGGCGCCGACGTGCTCTCCGTCCATATCGGTCTCGGCCGGCTGGATGCTGCGACAGGCGTTTACTCCAACGCAGGGGTGGTCGACACGCAGGTTCTCGGCGCGATGAACGATGGTGCGGTGTTGGTCAATTACGACCGGGGCGAGGTCGTCGATGCGGCGGCGCTCGACCAGGCGCTGTCATCAGGAAAGATTGCCCATGCGGCAATCGACGCCGATCTCTTCAAGGATGCAGTAACCGGCAAGCTCAGCGGACCGATGGTTCCCTATCTGCCGCTCGAAGAGCGCCATAAGGGCAAGCTGGAACTGCTGCCGCACGCCGCCGCCGATACCGACCATCCTTCTCGGGTGACCGGCGCCAAGCAGGCGGTCGATCAGATCTTCGATGTCATCCGCTTCAAGTCGGTCACCAATCTGAAGGGTGATCTGCCGGACGGATACGTCTCGGCAGGCGGCCGCACACCGGCCGGAATCGGCAGGGTGACGAAACGGGTGGTTAGCGAGATCAGCGGCAATGCGGAACTGCTGGACGAATTGCGGCGGACCTCGGAAAAGGTCGCGGCGATCGTCGGCGCGCTCTCCGTTGTCTCCGACCCGAGCCACCGGAACCGGATCATCGATCGCTATACCGGTCTGCTGGCCGAAAATGCCGGCCGGCAGCGGGCGCTTCTCGAGCAGCTTGGCCTGTACGGACCGGCGGCGGAGTAGGCCGCAGTCGAAGCCGAAGGTCTTCCCATATGCAGGCAACGCGGCATCGACGGCACATTCAACAGCGCTGAGCCTTGACGGACCCAGATGCGATGCCTCAGCGCGACCGTTACTGCATGTACCAGCCATGGCTGACAACCAGTGACTGGCCGGTGAGAGCATTGGTCTCGAAACCGGCAAACAGCAGCGCCACTTCGGCGACATCGTCGACCGTGGTAAACTGTGCATCCACAGTGCCGCCGAGCATTACCTTCTTGATGACCTCGTCTTCGGAAATTCCGAGTTCCTTTGCCTGTTCCGGAATTTGCTTGTCGACGAGCGGCGTCCGGACGAAGCCGGGGCAGATGACGTTGGCGCGCACGCCATCCGGTCCGCCTTCCTTGGCGACCACGCGAGCAAGGCCGAGCAAGCCGTGCTTGGCGGTGACGTAGGCCGATTTCAGCGGCGAAGCCTCATGCGAATGCACCGAGCCCATATAGATGATCGCGCCGCCCTTCTGCGCTTTCATGTGTGGAACGCAAGCCTTGGTAGTGAGGAACGCGCCATCGAGATGGATGGCGAGCATCTTCTTCCAGTCGGAAAAGGCGTAGTCCTCGATCTTGTTGACGATCTGGATGCCGGCATTGGAGACGAGCACGTCCACACGGCCCCACTTGGCTACGACGGCGGCGACGCCGGCGTTCACGGCTTCCTCGCTGGTGACGTCCATCGCAAGACCGATCGCCTCGCCTGGGCCGGCAGCCGTCAGATCCTTGGCCGCCGCTTGCGCCGCATCGAGCTTCAAGTCAGCAATGACGACCTTGGCACCCTCTGAAACGTATTTCTTTGCGATCGCCAGCCCGATACCGCTGGCCGACCCGGTGACGATGCAGACCTTATCCCTGAGCTTCATGGGTTGGACTCCTTATTTTGCAAGATAATCATGGACCACTTCGCCGAGGCCCAGCGTCAGGTCCGAGAGAATATGGACGGCGGATTTGACCTCAAGCACCGGCAGGTCGGCGACCGGCGCCAGCGCGTGCGGAAACAGCGCCAGGGCGCCCGGTCCTTCCCACGCGCCCTTCACCGTCAGATCCTCCAGATAGTAGCGCACCAGTTCGCAGATGCGCGGTGTGCAATCGACATGTGGAATAATCTTCAGCATGAAATTCGGCTGCTTCAGGCTTTCGAGGATTTTCGCCTCGTCGAGTGACCGATGCTTGAAGCCCATCGTTGCGGTGGCGACGCGCTGACCGCCATAGTCGAGCGTGCCGACCAGCGCATCCTTGACGGATGTCAGCGATGGCTCGGCCAGTTTCTTCGGAAAGCCCCAGATTTCGCGTCCGCCGGCGATCGGCGCGTCGTCGTTGAGATACATGGAATGCACGTAACCGCCATGTACCCCTTGATAGGTCACCGGGATGACCTGGCCGGATTCGGTATAGTCGCCAAAGCCGGTCGAGTCCGGCATGCGGATGAATTCGTATTTCACCAGCGGCTCATCGAACTGCAGCGGTTCGGGCACGACCCGGCGCAGGGCCTCCGGATCGGTGCGATAGGTGATGATCATATATTCGCGATTGACGAACCGGTAAGGCCCTGGCGGGTAGGATGGACTGGTCAGCGGCATGGCAAAGGCATTGCGCACGACATCTTCAATTTTCATGGTTTTTTCCCACGCAGGCGTTGCTCGGCAAGGTCGAAAATCCGTATCCCATTGGTCGGACGCGTTCGGTCGAGCCAATCTGGATGGTTCAGCGTCTCGACCACATCGTCATGGCCGGCCTTCCAGTGTTCCTCCACGGAGAGCCGCGAAAACTCATAGTCCTTAGATCCGGTTTCATAGGCGGCATGCCGATAGATCAGGTGCACCATGGTCACGGCGCAATCATTGCCGATCTTTTCAAGGAGCCTCGCATCGGGATCGTCCTTCAGCTCAGGCGGCAGCTTTTCAGTCAGCCTCTTGGCCGCCATGCGCACCGACTGAAGCTTGCGGAACTGGTCGGTGTTGAGCCGCGTGCGGCTGGAAAAACGGATTTCCTTCTCGCGGGCACCGACGTCAAAGACATCCTTCGGCAGCACGCCCTTGGCGCTGAACAAATCGACCTGGAAGATGCAGAGATCTGTCTCCAACTCGCTACCACCGAGAATGCGCTGCAGCGGCGTGTTGGAAACGATACCTCCATCCCAATAATAGCGGCCATCGATCTCGACGGGCGCAAAACCCGGCGGCAACGCCCCGGAGGCGGCCACATGTTTGGGCGAAAAAGCGCAATCGCGATTGTCGAAATAATTGAAGTTGCCGCTAACAACATCGACCGCGCCGAGGCTGAGACGGATGGCACCTGAATTGATCAGGTCGAAATCGACGAGACCGGCGAGGGTATCCTGCAGCGGCGCGGTGTCGTAAAGGCTGATCGCGGCCATCGGATCGCCCGGGATGTTCCATGGCGCAAAGACGCGCGGCGTGAAAAAGCCGGGAACGCCGGTCAAAGATCCCAGAAAAGCGGAGGATTCGTTGAACCATTTGCGCATCGCATTGCCATTGCCGAGAAAGTGGCCGGGCAGTCCGGACGAGACCCGATGCCAGAAGGTCCTGAGGTTATCGACACGCTGATCGACGGGGCTTCCGGCAATGATGGCTGAGTTGATCGAGCCGATAGATATCCCGGCCAGCCAGTCGGGGCGGATGCCAGCCTCATGCAAAGCTTCGTAAGCACCGGCCTGGTAGGCACCCAGAGCACCACCGCCCTGAAACACCAGCACGGTTTTCTCTGTCGGAATAGTACTCACGGGACGCTTTTCCTCAAATGCTGCAGCTGCTAACAAATAACACAGAGAAGGCAATCGGGCTGCAAAGGGCAGATTAAGTTTCAGTAATACAGGAAGGCTTCTGAATAATCGTATACTAAGTCATTTCAGAGGCTTGCTAGCCAAATCTGCGCATTCTTCGCAACCATTGAGGCCTTTAGTTAGTCCTGCCGATGGCATCTTGCAATGCAACAAAATGTGACAACCTTGGCTATGCGGCTATGTAGGCTGCGAATTCACCGACGCCAGGCCAATCCTTCATTTCAGGCTTGCTACGCCGTTCGACCAGCGTCGTCAGCTGGTTCAATCGACGAAGTCTCGCTTCGAGATAGGAGCACTCTTATGTTCCATAATATTCGTTATGCCGCCAAGTTGTGTGTAGCCGCAAAGTTGAAGTGTCCTGTTTCTGCAAAGTTGGAATGTCACACTCCCCGGGTGGAGATTGCGGATGGGACTGATTGCGATGAGCGAGCGTGATCTGCAGCGGATCGAGGTTTTGTCGAAGGTCGTTGACGGCCGGGCGACGCTGGTCTCGGCGGCGCGTGTTCTGCGGGCAGATCAGGCGTAGCTATGAGATGCGAAATATCTGCCTCGAAGCTCACACGGGATCCCGTCGGGGCGAACTGATCCGCCGCGTCCTACGGTTCGCGTATTGCATTATCGAGGCCACGCAGCAGCGGATAGAGGAAATAGGAGATCACCGTACGGTTGCCGACCTTGATTTCCGTGGACACGGTCATCCCGGGAAGCAGCCGCACCGGCATACCTGCGGCATTCAGCCGGGTATCGGCAAGCAGGATCCGCGCCTTGAAGAAGGGGGCGGCCGGCTGGCTCGGGGTCTCGGTCTGCTCCTGTTGGCCGGTGAGGAAGGTGTCCTGGCTGATGGTTCTCACCTCGCCCGAGGCGGTGCCGTATTTCTGGAAGGGATAGGCGTCGAGCTTGACTCGGGCTTCCTTGCCGACGGCCACGCGGCCGATGTCGCGGGTGTTGATCGAGACTTCGGCTTCGAGCGGCACGTTAATGGGCACCAGCGTCACGACCGGTTCCGCCTCGCGCACCACTGAACCGACCGAGCGCTGGGCGAGATCGAGCACGACGGCATCGGCGGGTGCGGTCAGCACCACCATGTTGCGGCGCAGTTCCATCTTTTTCAGTTCCTCGTCAGCCATGTCGCGCTGGCCGCGCAATTCCACCAGTTGCTCCATTGCGGCGCGACGAAAATCCTCGATGAAGGCCTGCCGGTCGGCTCTCAGCTTCGCATAAGAGTGCGCGGCCTCCTCGGCCCGGCCGCGAACGGCCGTCAGATCGGACTCGACGTCGAGGCGGGCGTCGCGCGAGCCGAGCAGCGTGATCAGCGAGCCGCTCTGCTTGTTATAGAGCCGCTCCCGCGCCGCCTCGATCTGCGAGAGCCCATCGCGCCTGTCGTTGAGCACGGCCTCCTGGTTCTCGCTCGCCGCAAGAGCGGCCGACTGGCCGGCGATCTGCTGCTCGAAATTCTGCAGCTGCGCCATGTAAAAGGCCTGTCGCTGGCCGAAGAGCTGCGCCTGCAGCAACTGGTCGGGCGTATCTCCCGCCATCTTCGTGTAGTCGTCGCCGGCAAGCTCGGCCTCGATGCGCCTCACCTGGGCGTCGAGGGCGGAGAACTTCGCCTGCTGCTGGTCGACATCGGCCTGGCTGAAAGTGGCGTCGAGGGTCGCGAGCGTCTGCCCGGCATGCACCACTTCCCCGGCCTTCACCTCGATCGTGCGGATGATCGAGGTTTCGAGCGGCTGGACGACGATGGTCGGCTGGGTGGTGACGAGCTTGCCGGGCGCAATCACCACCTCATCGATCGACGAGACCGAGGCCCAGATGATCGCCGAAACAATCAGCGCCGTCACGCAGTAGAGCGTCATCCGTGCAATGCGCGGCGGCGCGCGCTCCTCCAGCTCGACGGCGTCGGACTGGAATTCGGCAATTGCCGGCGGCAGCGGCGGGCGGTTGGTCAGTTCCCTTCCCTTGCCTGAGGGCGCCGTGTCTGAAGGGCCTTTGCCTGAAGGGACCGGCAGGTTCTCGCTGGGTTTTCTGGTGTGCGCATTCATGCGACCTGCCTCATCTGCTGGGACCACAGGTGGCGATAGGTCATGCAGCGCGATACAAGCTGATCGTGCCGCCCGATATCGGCGACCTTGCCACGCTCGATGACGAGAATGGCATCGGCATCGACGAGCGTCGAAAGCCGGTGCGAGACGATGATGACGGTGCGGCCAGCAGCGATGCGGCTCAGATTTTCGCGGATGATCGCCTCGCTGTCGGGGTCGAGCGCACTCGTCGCCTCGTCGAAGATCAACAGCTTCGGATCGGTGATCAGCGCGCGGGCAATGGCAAGCCGCTGCTTCTGGCCGCCTGACAGGTTGGAGGCGTTTTCCTCCAGCATCGTGTCAAAGCCGCGCGGCAGGCGCTCGATGAACTCCTCGGCGCCGGCAATGCGGGCGACTTCCATGATCTCCTCGATGCTGGCATCGGGCTTGGCGGCGGCGATATTCTCGCGCACCGAGCCGCGAAACAGGAAACTATCCTGCAGCACGACGCCGATGCTCGTTCTCAGATGCACGAGGTCGATCTCGCGGCTGTCATAGCCATCCATGCGCACGAGGCCTTCCTGGCTCTGATAGAGCCCCTGGATGAGCCTTGTGATCGTCGTCTTGCCCGAGCCGCTCTTGCCGACCACGCCGAATAGGCAGCCCGCCGGAATGGCGAAGGAGACATTGTCGAGCGCCGGCGCGCTATCCGGGCCATAACGGAAGCTGACCCTGTCGAATTCGATGCGGCCCTGCAGATGCGGCCGAACACCTCGCCCGCGGCCCGCCTGTTCCGGCCGCTGGTTCATGATCTCGCCGAGCATGCGCACGGAGAGCGCGACTTCCTGATATTCGTGCACCATGGTGACGATCTGCACCAGTGGTCCCGAGACCCGGCCGGCGAGCATGTTGAAGGCGACCAGCGCGCCGATCGTCATCGCGCCGCTGAAGACATCGAGCGCGCCGAGGCCGATGATCGCGACGCTCATCAGCTTCTCCAGCAGTCCGGTCATCGCCTGGGCGATGGTCGAGATCTTGTCGACCCGGAAACGCACGGAGATCGCCTGGGCCGAATAATCGTCCCATACCTTGCGCTGGCGCGGCTCCAACGCCAGCGATTTGACGGTGCGCATGCCGTGCACGGTTTCCACCAGCAATGCCTGCCGGTCGCCTTCGGCCTGGTAGAGCGCCTGCAACCGGCGCTGGAACGGCCCGACGAGCATCATTACCACGAGCCCGACAAGGGCGGCGAAACCGAGCACGACAAGCGTCAGCTTGACGCTGTAGAGAAGCAGGATCGGCACGAAGACCAGCAGCGAAACGCCGTCTAAGAGCGTGAGAAACAGCCGGCCGGTCAGGAATTCGCGGATGCGCCCGGTCTGCTGCATATGCTTGACGAGAACGCCGGCCGAGGCCTGCTCGAAGAGCGCGATCGGCAGGTTGAGCAGATGGCCGAAGGTGCGAGTCGCGACGCGGATGTCGATCCTGTTCGTCGCATAAAGCAGCAGATAGCGGCGCAGGAAGGTGAACGTCGCGTCGAAGACGAGCGCGATCGCAATGCCCGCCGTCAAAACCGTCAGCGTCGCATAGCTCTGATGCACCAGCACCTTGTCGATGACGAGCTGAAAGAAGATCGGCGTCGTCAGCCCCAGCCCGTAGAGCACGAAGGCGGCGAGCGCGACGTCGCGGAAGAAGCTGCGCTGCTTGATGATCTCGGGGACAAACCAGCGGAAGCCGAAGGGCCGGTCCTCATCGGACATGCGATAGTTGCGCTTCAGCAGGATCACCGATCCGAGCCAGGCCTTGGCGAACTGCTCTTCGCTGAGCATCATCACCTCGGCGCGTGATGCCAGCGGGTCGAGAACGCGGATTCTCTCATCCTCCCCGCTCCCGACAGCGCCGGCGATGACCACCCAGTTGCCGTTCGTCAACTCGGCGAGCACCGGGAAGGCCTCGCCGAGTTGGAACAGGGATCGCCAGTCGAGCGTCAGATGCCTTGCCCTGAGGCCGGCATCCTTGGCCATGCGCAGCAGCTGCCGCATGGCAACGGGATCGTTGCCGACGGCATAATCGTGCTGCAATCGTTCAGGAGCAAGATCGACGCCGTGATGACGAGCGACGAGCGCAAGACAGTGCAGGTTGGTATGCAGAAAACCACTCATGGCCCACCCGAAACAATACGAGACCGAGGCATATTTTTTATCAGTTGAAGTTCGGCGAGGCGTTCGAAGCGCCGGCCTGCACCGTCTGAATATCGGCAGCAGCCGCAGCTGGCATATCGCCGATGCGACGGACCGCACCCGCCTCGACTAACCCGCCAAGCGCCTTCTGCATGAGATCGACCGCATTGGCGAAGGCATCGACCGGCATGATGATGCGCTGGCGGAAGACCGGCTTCGGATTGTTGTTGGCGTCACGATCGGTGGCCGAGAGCGACATCAGGTCGATGCGCACGATCGTTCCGGTGATGGTGATTTCGCCGATGCCATCTGCATAAAGTTCGTTGCTCATTGTTCTCTCCTCTGGTTGATAATCAAAACCTGTTCACCTTTGAGTCGACGCATCGGATTATCCGAAAACCGCTTCACACTTTTCGGTCCGATGCGTGAGTATCGTGCCGCCATGCCGGAAACGGATCGCGAAGGCCGATGGCGGTCTGCGGATCGAAACCCGTCTCCTCCCCCGCCAGGCAATCGTCGAGCGCGGCACGGATCGCCGCCTCGTCAAAGCCGGAGCCGATGAAGACCAGCTCCTGACGACGGTCGCCCCAGACATCATCCCAATGCCGGTCAAGCAACTGGCGGAATTGCGGATGGCGCGGCCAGTGCGCCCGCGGCACCGAGGCCCACCAGAACCCCCTGTTCTCGATGCGGCATTGCGTGCCGGCAATCGACAGCAGGCCGATCTCATCCGGCCGGGTCGCCAGCCAGAAATGCCCTTTCGCCCTGATGATGCCGGGCAATGGCTGCTCGATGACGCGGCTCAGCCGCGCGGGATCGAAAGGCCGGCGGCTGCGATAGACGAAGCTCGCAATGCCGTATTCCTCGGTCTCCGGCACGTGGTCGCCCCAGCCGTAAAGCTCCTTGTGCCAGAACGGATGGCGGGCGGCCTTCGCTTCGCTGAAGAGCCCGGTATCCATGATCGCGCCAAGCGGCACCTGGCCGAAGACCGCATCGATGATGCGGGCATCCGGATTGAGCGCCGCGACGACCCGGCGAACCTCCGAGAGCATTACAAGCGGCACATCGCCTGCCTTGTTGATGATGACGACGTCGGAAAATTCGATCTGCTCGACGAGGAGTTCGACGAGTTTGCGCTCATCGTCCGCGTCACGCCTTTCGCCGCGATCGGCAAGGAACTCGGCACTCTGGTAATCGGCGAGAAGATTGACCGCATCGACGACGGAAACCATGGTGTCGAGCCGCGCGACATCGCAGAGTGCTGCCCCGCTCTCGTCGCGGAAGGAGAAGGTGGCTGCGACCGGCAGCGGCTCGGCAATGCCGGTGCCCTCGATCAGCAGATAGTCGAAGCGGCCGGCGCTAGCGAGCCGGCGAACCTCGCTCAGGAGATCGTCGCGCAGGGTGCAACAGATGCATCCATTGGTGAGCTCTACCAGCGTCTCGTCCGTGCGCAAGAGGTCTGCACCCCCCTCGCGCACGAGATCCGCATCGATGTTGACCTCGCTCATATCGTTGACGATGACAGCAACCCGGCGACCCTCACGATTGCTCAGGACATGGTTGAGGACAGTCGTCTTGCCGGCGCCGAGAAACCCGGCGAGAACCGTTACCGGCAATCTGTTGTCTGCACCCATCATCGATCTCGTTACCCTTTACAGATGCTTGGCCTTACATGCTCGCGGGCTTTACGCCGCGAGCTGCGGTCTGAATGCTACGTCCACATAGTAATTTGTGCTGTTATAGCTGGCGCTCGGGAACAGCCCGCTCGACCCGTAGGCATAGACGCCGTTGCTGCCGCTGAGCGCCCTGAGATCGCCATTCGTCACATCGGCGCTGAAGTAATTGCCGGTCGCCGAATAATTGCCGTTGGTGCTGTAGGAAACGACGTAGGTCGTATCCGCGGCGATCTCCACCTGCTGGGTGAGTGTCGCAGTCTGCCAGCCGCTTGCCGTTTCGTTGCTGAAGGCGACGCTGCCGAGCAGCGTGCCCGAGGCAGTCCAGAGATAGCCGTTATGCGGGCCTGTATTGTCGGTGCCCTTGTAGAAGCGGATGCCGGTGATCCAGCCTGCCGTATCGGCCTGGAACTTCATGCCGAGATTGACCTGCTGATTGTCGTTGGTGGAGACGATTGCAGGCGTCGCATTGGCGGCAAAGAGGTTCTGCTCCGGGCCTGCAGCCGGGTTGTTGATGCTGAGCGCAACCTGGGCCGTGGCCGTGCCGCCCTTGCCGTCTGATATCGCGTAGCTGAAGCTCGCCGGTCCCGAATAGCCTGCGGTCGGCGTGAAGGTCACCGTCTGGGCCTGGGCATTGTAGGCGACCGAGCCGTTGACGGCGCCGCTGACACCGGTAATCGTGAGCGGATCGCCATCGGCATCGCTGTCGTTTGAAAGCAGCGCCGAGGCCTGGATGGTGATCGGCGTGCCCGTATTGGCCGAGTAGCCGCTGTCATTGGCTGCGACCGGAACCGCATTCTGCGCGCCCTGCTGATAGAGCACGTCCACCCAGTAATTGCTGGCATTGTAGGAGGCGGTCGGGAACAGGCTGCCCGTGCCATAGGCATAGACGCCGTTGCCGCCGCTGATCGAACTTGCCGGCGCCGTCAGCGCGCCGCTCGTATAGTCTGTCGTGAAGTAGTTCGCGGTCGCCGAATAGAAGCCGTTGGAATGGTAGCTCGCCACATAGGTGACGCCGGCCGTGACATTGATCGGCTGCGTGAAGGAAACCGTCTGCCAGCCGCTTGCCGTCTCGTTGATGAAGGTTGCCTGGCCAAGGAGCTGGCCGCTCGTGGTCCAGAGCGAGCCGACATGCGTGCCGGTATCCTGAGCGCTCTTGTAATAGGTGAGCCCCGTGATCTGGCCGTTGCCGGAAGCGATGAACTTGACGCCAAGTTCGACCGAGTTGGCATCATTGGCGGCGGTAACCCCCGACGTGTCGGCGCTGGTAAACAGGCTCGAGGTCGTGCCGCCGCCGGGCTGCGAATTGACCGTGAGGCTGACGGTGGCCGAAGCCGTGCCGCCTTGCCCGTCCGAGATCGAATAGGAAAAGCTTGCGACGCCCGTATAGCCCGAGTTCGGCGTGAAGATCACCGTGTTGGTCTGGCTGTTATACGTCACCGTTCCGTTGACCGCGCCATTTGCGCCGGTAATGCTCAGCGGGTCGCCATCGCCATCGCTGTCATTGGCAAGCAGGTTGGCAGCGGCAATCGACAGGGCCGTGTTGGCATAGGTCGTGTAGCCGTTGTCGTTGGCGGCAACCGGCACCGTATTGCCCGTCGACTGGTTGAAGACGACATCGACCCAGTAGTTCGACGACTGGTAGCTCTGCGTCGGGAAGGTCGAGCCCGATCCGACCGCATAGACGCCGTTCGCACCGGCCAGCGCCGTCAGCGAGCCGTTGGTATGGGCCGTGTTGAAATAGCCTGCGGTCGCCACATAGCTGCCGGTCGTGTGGTAGGAGGCGACATAGGTCGCACCCGCCGTGATCTGCAGCGGCGTGGAGAAGGTCGCGGTCTGCCAGCCGGAGAGCGACTCGTTGGTGAAGGTGAC
This sequence comes from Rhizobium sp. SU303, assembly GCF_021052345.1. Lineage (NCBI taxonomy): Bacteria > Pseudomonadati > Pseudomonadota > Alphaproteobacteria > Hyphomicrobiales > Rhizobiaceae > Rhizobium > Rhizobium sp. SU303. The sequence goes on along the minus strand of NZ_CP088099.1, from coordinate 115,535 downwards.
CGTGGCAACAAGCGTGCCGTCCGCTCTCCAGATGGAGCCTGTATGCACGCTGGTATCGCCGGCAGCCTTGTAATAGCGGATTCCCGAGATCGTGCCGTTCGAGGACGCGACGAACTTCATGCCGAGTTCCATCGCCGTATTGTCGTTGAAGCTGCCGCCGGTCGGCCCCTCGCTTCCCGTAAACAGCGTCTCGCCGGCCGGAGCGGCCTGAACGGTGAGGCTGACATTGCCCTGATCCGTACCGCCGCGCCCGTCCGACAGCGTGTAGGCGAAGCTTGCCGGGCCCGAATAGTTATTAGCCGGCGTGAAGGTGATGGTTCCGGTCTGCGTGTTGAGAGCAACCGTGCCGTTGAGGGCATTGCCAACGGCGGTGATGGTCAGCGCATCGCCATTGGCATCGACATCATTTGCGACGAGTGCGGCAATCGAGATAACAAGCGATCCGTTATGGCCGATGATCAGCCCGCTGTCGTCGGTTGCGACCGGCTGGCTGTTGGGGCCGGCATCGAAGACCACATCCACCCAATAGTTCGAGCCGCCGGGGCTCTGACCGGGGAACGTGCTGGTGCCGCTATAGGCAAAGACGCCGCCGCCATCGCCGACCTTCAGCGCGCCGCTAGCATAGGGCTCGCTGAAATAGTTCTCGGTGACGGAGAAGAATCCATTGCTGTGATAGGAGGCCACATAGGTCGTACCGGCGGCGATCTGGATCGGCGAGGAGAACATCACCGTCTGCCAGCCGGAGAGCGACTCACCCACCGACACGCCGGTTGCAAGCAGGGTTCCGTTGCCGGACCAGAGGCTGACGACGTGGTCGCCGGTATTGTAGAAGCCCTTGTAGAAGCGGATGCCCTGCACGGAGCCTGCCGTCGTCGCCTGGAAGCGCAGGCCGAGCTCGACCGGATCGCGATCGATCGCCGTTTCGACCGCGGGCTTTTCCGCCAGCGTCCACAGGCCCTGTGTGCCCGGCAGGGTAACCGTGACCTGTTTGCCGGCCGATGGTGCCTCCAGATTGACGCTGTCGTCGACGGCGCGCGACAGGATCGTATAGGTGCCGCTTGCCTGGACGACCCAGTTATAGCTCCAGCTTTCGCGGCCGGTGGCCTTGAACCAGTGCTGGCCGCCGTCGGTGGAAACCTCCACACCGGCAATGATGCCGCCGCCGAAATCCTGCGCCGTGCCGGTGATGGTGACGCGCTGCCCCTCAACGAAGCTGGCGCCAATGATCGGCGACGAGATCGACGAGGTCGGCTTCAACGCGTCGGTCGATTGGGTCGCGAGGATCAGGCTCGCATCGAGCGTGGTCGGCTGGATGCCCATGTCCGCGAACATGTTGACCATTGCCTGCTGCACGTTGGGATCGGTCGGCGTCTGCGCTCCCTGGTGGTTGGCATTCAGGCCCCAGGACCAGAAGACGGTGCCGGCACCGAAGACGAGCGCGCCGCTTTCGGCCCGGTACATGGTGAGGCTGTGGGTCGCCACCGCATCGCCGACCGTCGTGCCGTAGTCGCGCAGATAGGTGCTGACCGCGATCGAGGAGAGCGACAGGTTGATGAGGCCATCCGGCCGGAAGCCGTTCTCGACGTCGGAATCCCACTCGTAACCGAGCAGGTTCTGCACCAGATTATAGGTCTCGCCCTCCTCAAGCTCGGCGACATCGGTGTTGCGCCAGAAGCGCAGGTTCGAATAGTCGTAGGGGATAGTGATCGTATCGGAACGGTAGCTGTCCACCTGGAACATCGTGCCGGTCAGCGAATTCTCCGGCTCCTGTCCCGGATCGGCATAGCGCGGATCGCGCCAGGTGCCGGTGCCGGTAGCGCTTGGATCCGTGCTCGTGCCCCAGGTCTCCTTGTAACAGACCATGGTGCGATAGGCCTGGCTGCTGCCGTCGATGCTGCTTTCCCAGCGCACCTTCCAGTAGCACTCGTTGCCGCTCCAGAAGGCGAGGTTCACACCCGCATCGCGGGCCGCCTCGACATTGGCGCGCTGCTCGGCCGACCAATATTCGTCATGACCGACAGAGAGATAGGCATCATGGTTCAGCAGCAGGCTGCCGCTACGCGTCGCATCGACGCCGGAGATATAGGAAACATCGTAGCCGTTCTGCTCCAGCCACTGGATCGCCGAAGACTCGACGCCGAAGACGAAATCATGCGGGCCGCCGATCGGGCTAGTATTGGTGATGATCGGGCGGTTGTAGCTGACGGCCGAGGCACGGCCGATCGCAGTCAGCCCGCAGCTGCAGTTCGGCGGCAGGTAGCCGATCATGTCGGCCGGATCGACCGGGACTTCGCCATAATAGAGGCTGGCGCCGCCCCAGGCATTATAGGCCTGCCAGGTGGTATCGGATGTCTGGAAGACGATATCGCTGGTGGAGGCGTCGTCGCGCACGACGAAGGGGATGATGCTTGCATCCTCGGTGCCATCCTCGCGCACCAGCTTGGCGAAATAGACGCCCGAGACGGCATCGTCGGGAATCTGCCAGCTAGCCGATACCGACCAGTTGCCGCAATCGATGAGGCCGAGCGACATGTCGACGATCGGGTGCGGCTGGATCTGCGCCGATGTCAGCGATTGCTCGATCGAGTCGACCTTGCGCGCGCCGGCCCCGCCGTAATAGCCAATGCGGTAAATATCGATGCGGTAGTGGGTGGAATCGGTGGCGATCTTGAAATCGACCGTCTGGCCGATATTCGTGCTGATTTCGGTGGCGAAGCCCTGGATGGTGCCACCACCGTCGCCCTCCAGACCCCATTCGCTGATCGGGTTGCCCTGCTTCAGGTTTTCGAGCGCGATCTTGTTGGGTGTCGCCGCAGCCGAAACCGCCGCCATCGGCGCCGCCAGTGCCGTCGGGGCCGCGGTCGTCTCAGCAGAAACGTCCTGGCTCGGCTCCAGAGAGACAGATGCTATCGAGGCCTGAAGGCGCAACGACGTCGTGCCGAGAGTGCTGGAAGAGCTGACCGGCGCCGCCGTCTTGGTGCTTCCAGTGTCGGCATCGGTGGTAACACCCGTAAGCGCGGGAGCGGCAGGCAGTGTCGCAGCCTCCTCGGACGGATCCGGGGCAAGCACGGTGCGTTGCGATGTCGAGGAGGGAGTCTGGAACACCGTCGCAGCCGACGCCGTCTTGGTGAAACCGTCTTGCGCGCCGCTATCTCCCGCAGGCGCCGGCATCGCCGTCGACGATGCGGGGGACGATTGCATGTCGCCTGATGATATCAGGGAAGATGTGACCGTGCCGGAGAAGGAGGATTGGACGGTTGCGCTGCCCTGATTGGCAAAACCGTAGGGACCCTGAGTGCTTGAAGACACCACGGTCGCAGTTCCAAGCAGTGCGGTCCAGACGGAGGGTGGGTGACAGACGCTCGGCGTGCCGCCGGCAGTACTTAGATATTCGCGATTCCTCACATGAAATCTCAGCAAGAGTGGCGTCCCCGTTTCCCGTCTACCAGCATTGGAAGGCTTCATCCTGCCAGCTTTCGTATGGGAATGTACGACAGCAATCTGGGGTATGTGGGTGATACTCCGTACTCCGATATGATGACCCTCACCGCATACCCGACCGACAAGGCCGCAAAGCTGCCTCCGGCTACTGCTCAGTGGCCGACTCTGGGTGAAGAGGAATTCTAGTTCGGTATTGTTTCGCCGGTCCGGCCGGTCGAGCCGGTACTCCCGCGTCGCCTGCTACCAGGCCGGAAACGGATCTTCGAGAGCCGACCAGTCCCGCGGATCCGAACTGGCCAGGCAGTCGTCCAACGCGGTGCGGACACCTGTCTCGTCCATATCAACACCGATGAACACGAGCTCCTGCCGACGGTCGCCCCAAGCGCTGTCCCATCGGCTCTCGATATGCTGACGAAACTGTTGATGGCTGGGCCAGTCTTGTCGGGGAACGGCCGCCCACCAGAGCCCCATAGGTTCACAGCGCCGTTGCACCCCGGCAGCCGACATCAAACCCACGTGACGCGGGCGCGTGGCAAGCCAGAAATGGCCTTTGGCGCGGATTACCCCCGGCCAGGGCTCGTCCAGGAATGCTCGAAACCGCTTGGGGTCGAAGGGACGTCTCGTGCGATAGACAAAGCTCGATACCCCGTACTCCTCCGTCTCCGGAACATGGTCGCCCGGATTGTACAGTTCCTTGTGCCACAACGGGTGAGCGGCGGCTTTTGCTTCATCGAAGAGGCCCGTGTCGAGGACGGTTGCAAGAGAAACTTTGCCGAAGTCCGTCTCCACCTGGCGGGCATCCGGGTTGAGTGCAGCCACCGTCTTGCGGACTTCCGCGCGGACCTCCTCGGTCGCATCCGAGATCTTGTTGATCACGACAATATCGGCAAACTCGATCTGGTCGACCAACAAGTCGATGAGCGTGCGCCGGTCGTCACCGTCCCGCTGCAGGCCGCGATCGCGAAGCAGATCAGCGCTGCTGTAATCGGCCAAGAGGCTTGCGGCGTCGACGACGGTCACCATCGTGTCGAGTTTCGCAAAATCGGAGAGCGAAACACCGTTCTCGTCGCGGAATGAAAAGGTTGCCGCGATAGGGCATGGCTCCGCAATGCCGGTCCCCTCTATCAACAGATAGTCGTATCGCCCCTCTTCGGCCAGTCGCCGCACTTCGGTCAGGAGATCGTTGCGCAGGGTGCAGCATATGCAGCCATTGCTGAGCTCGATCAACGTCTCCGTCGTATGCGACAGGTTACAGCCGCCGTCTCGAATAAGACTGGCGTCTATGTTCACTTCGCTCATATCGTTGACGATGACGGCGACCCGCAGGCCCTCGCGATTGGTCAACACGTGGCTGAGAAGCGTCGTCTTTCCGGCGCCGAGAAAACCCGAGAGCACTGTGACCGGCAGCCGGTCGATGCTGTTTATCGGCATCCCTTGAATGAGGGCATTCGGAGCGACTGTCATTTGCGTTTTATAAGCCTCATTCGAAACCGTCTCTAACCTCGTTCGACGCGTCAAGCTGCGAGCTGCGGCCGGAAGACCACATCGGCATAATAGTTTGCCGAGTCAAAGGTGCTGGTCGGGAAGAGACCTGTGGTGGCAGATCCGCCGTAGGCATAGACGCCATTGCCGCCAGCCGCAGCGCTGGACAGCGCTGACAGCGGACCGTTGCTGACGCCGTTGGCGAAGAAGCCATTGCTCGCCACGTAAGCGCCGGTGGTGTGGTAGGACGCGATATAGGTGGTATTGGCGGCGATGGTGACGGGCGTTGTGAAGTTCACCGTCTGCCAGCCGCTTGCCGTGGTGTTGGAGAAGGTGGCGGTGGCGAGCTTGGTGCCGGTCGTGGTCCACAGATCGACGACGTTCTGTCCGTTGTCGTTGGCGCTGCGGTAGAACTTGATGGCGGTAATATCACCGACGACGTTCGACTGGAACTTGACGCCGACCTCGAGCTGCTGACCGTCGTTGAGGTTCGTCTGGGCCGGTGTGCTGGAGGCGTTAAACAGGCTGTAGGTCGCAGGCGCCACTGTCGCAGTGATATTGAAGGTCTCGTTGGCGGCAAGGCCGCCAAGATCGGTTGCCGTCACCCTGACGCCATAGGTGCCTGATGTCGTCGGCGTGCCGCTGAACGTCCGCGTTGTGGCGTTGAAGGCGAGCCAGGCAGGCAGCGCCGTGCCGTCGGCAGACGTTGCCGCATAGGTGAGGGTCTCGCCGCTGTCGACATCGGTGAAGGTCGTCGTCGGCAGCGTGAACGAGAAGGCAGAGCCGACGGTAGCGTTCTGGGCGGCCGTCTGGACCGCCAGCACCGGCGCGTCGTTGGCGCCATGGATGGTGACGGTCAGGTTTGCCGTGGCGGTGGCACCGGCGGTGTCGCGCATCGTATAGGTAAAGACATCGCTCAGCGTATTGGTCGACTGCCGCAGCGCCTGCACGGCGGCATTGCTCTCGTTGACGGCATAGCTATAGACGCCCGATGCGCTGAGCACGAGACTGCCATAGGTGCCGTTCAGTGCCGTGCCGAGCGTGCCTGATGTAGCGCCGAAGCGGATCGCCGTGACCGCCTTGGTATCACCGGCATCCGCATCGGTGTCGTTGGTCAGCACGTTGCCGCTGGCGACCACGCCGCCCGAACCGTTGGCCACACCACCCTTCTCGGTCGCATCCCCCGCATCGGCAACTGCCGTCGGCGTCGTGTTGCCTGATGTCGACACGGCGATGTTGAAGGTTTCGTTGGCGGCAAGGCCGCCGAGGTCGGTTGCCGTCACCCTGACGCCATAGCTACCTGATGTCGTCGCCGTTCCGGAGAAGGTCCTCGTCGAGGCATTGAAGCTCAGCCAGGCAGGCAGCGCCGTGCCGTCGGCAGACGTTGCCGCATAGGCCAGCGTCTCGCCGCTGTCGACATCGGTGAAGGTGGTCGTCGGCAGCGTGAAGGAGAAGGCAGAGCCGACGGTGGCGTTCTGGCTAGCCGTCTGGACCGCCAGCACCGGCGCGTCGTTGGCGCCGTGGATGGTGACGGTCAGGTTTGCCGTGGCGGTGGCACCGGCCGTGTCACGCATCGTATAGCTGAAGACATCGCTCAGCGTGTTGGTCGACTGCCGCAGCGCCTGCACGGCAGCATTGGCCTCGTTGACGGCATAGCTATAGACGCCCGATGCACTGAGCACGAGACTGCCATAGGTGCCGTTCAGTGCCGTGCCGAGCGTGCCTGATGTAGCGCCGAAGCGGATCGCCGTGACCGCCTTGGTGTCACCGGCATCCGCATCGGTGTCGTTGGTCAGCACGTTGCCGCTGGCAACCACACCGCCCGAACCATTGGCCACGCCACCCTTCTCGGTCGCATTCCCCGCATCGGCAACCGCCGTCGGCGTCGTGTTCGGTGTTGTCGATGCCGGCCGGAAGACCACATCGGCCCAATAATTGGCAGCGTTGAAGGTGGCATTCGGGAAAATGCCTACGGTGGCGGATCCGCCATAGCGGTAGACGCCGTTGCCGCCGGCGACAGCGCTCGACTGGGCCGTCAGCGGACCACTGGTGACGGCGGTCGTATAGAAATTGTTGGTTGCGACGTAAGCGCCGGTGGTGTGGTAGGACGCGATATAGGTGGTATTGGCGGCGATGGTGACGGGCGTTGTGAAGTTCACCGTCTGCCAGCCGCTTGCCGTGGTGTTGGAGAAGGTGGCGGTGGCGAGCCTGGTGCCTGTCGTGGTCCACAGATCGACGACGTTCTGTCCGTTGTCGTTGGCGCTGCGGTAGAACTTGATGGCGGTAATATCACCGACGACGTTCGACTGGAACTTGACGCCGACCTCGAGCTGCTGACCGTCGTTGAGGTTCGTCTGGGCCGGTGTGCTGGAGGCGTTAAACAGGCTGTAGGTCGCAGGCGCCACTGTCGCAGTGATATTGAAGGTCTCGTTGGCGGCAAGGCCGCCGAGGTCGGTTGCCGTCACCCTGACGCCGTAGGTGCCTGATGTCGTCGGCGTGCCGCTGAACGTCCGCGTCGTGGCGTTGAAGGCGAGCCAGGCAGGCAGCGCCGTGCCGTCGGCCGCCGTTGCCGCATAGGTGAGGGTCTCGCCGCTGTCGACATCGGTGAAGGTCGTCGTCGGCAGCGTGAAGGAGAAGGCAGAGCCGACGGTAGCGTTCTGGGCGGCCGTCTGGACCGCCAGCACCGGCGCGTCATTGGCGCCATGGATGGTGACGGTCAGGTTAGCCGTGGCGGTGGCACCGGCGGTATCCCGCATCGTATAGCTGAAGACATCGCTCAGCGTGTTGGTCGACTGCCGCAGCGCCTGCACGGCGGCATTGCTCTCGTTGACGGCATAGCTATAGACGCCCGATGCACTGAGCACGAGACTGCCATAGGTGCCGTTCAGTGCCGTGCCGAGCGTGCCTGATGTAGCGCCGAAGCGGATCGCCGTGACCGCCTTGGTGTCACCGGCATCCGCATCGGTGTCGTTGGTCAGCACGTTGCCGCTGGCAACCACACCGCCCGAACCATTGGCCACGCCACCCTTCTCGGTCGCATCCCCCGCATCGGCAACTGCCGTCGGCGTCGTGTTGCCTGATGTCGACACGGCGATGTTGAAGGTCTCGTTGGCGGTGAGGCCGCCAAGGTCGGTTGCCGTCACCCTGACGCCATAGGTACCTGATGTCGTCGCCGTTCCGGAGAAGGTCCTCGTCGAGGCATTGAAGCTCAGCCAGGCAGGCAGCGCCGTGCCGTCGGCAGACGTTGCCGCATAGGCCAGCGTCTCGCCGCTGTCGACATCGGTGAAGGTCGTCGTCGGCAGCGTGAAGGAGAAGGCAGAGCCGACGATGGCGTTCTGGCTAGCCGTCTGAACAGCCAGCACCGGCGCGTCGTTGGCGCCGTGGATGGTGACGGTCAGGTTGGCCGTGGCGGTGGCACCGGCGGTATCCCGCATCGTATAGCTGAAGACATCGCTCAGCGTGTTGGTCGACTGCCGCAGCGCCTGCACGGCGGCATTGCTCTCGTTGACGGCATAGCTATAGACGCCCGATGCACTGAGCACGAGACTGCCATAGGTGCCGTTCAGTGCCGTGCCGAGCGTGCCTGATGTAGCGCCGAAGCGGATCGCCGTGACCGCCTTGGTGTCACCGGCATCCGCATCGGTGTCGTTGGTCAGCACGTTGCCGCTGGCAACCACACCGCCAGAACCATTGGCCACGCCACCCTTCTCGGTCGCATTCCCCGCATCGGCAACCGCCGTCGGCGTCGTGTTGGAGGCCGACGGATTGAACATCACATCGACCCAGTAGTTCGTCGACCGGAAGGTGCTTGTGGGGTACAGGCTGGCGCTGCCATAAGTGTACACGCCGTTGCCGGTGGCCGGCGCCGTCAGCGGCCCGCTCGTCACATTGGAGATGAAATAGTCGGCGGTTGTCGAATAGTGACCGGTATTCGTATGGTAAGACGCGGTGTAGGTTTGTCCGGCCGTCAGTGCCACCGGGCTGGTGAAATAGGCGGTCTGCCAGCCGCTGGCGGTCTCGTTGGTGAAGGTGAGGGTCGCAAGCCGTGTACCAGTGCTCGACCATAATGAACCGGTATGCGTGCCCGTATCCTGACTGCCCTTGTAGAAACGAATGCCGGTGATGGTGCCTGCCGCAGAGGTCTGGAATTTGACCCCGAGTTCAACAGCCGAGGTATCGTCGGTGTTGACGACCGCTGGCGTTGCCGAACCGAAGAGAGATGTGTAACTCGGTCCGCTGACGGTGACCGTGCGTCCGGACGAGGGCGTTTCGAGGTTGATATTATCGTCAACGGCGCGGGAGCGGATGGTGTAGCTACCGGCGACCTGCGGCGACCAGGAATAAGTCCAATTCTCATCACCCGTCGCCGGATGCCAGCTCGCCCCGTTGTCGGTGGAAACCTCGACACCGGCGACGACCCCGCCGCCCGTGTCGGCAGCGGTGCCTGTAATCGTCACGGTGGATCCAACGGCCGCCGTCGCGGGTACGGTGATGATGGAGGTCGGTGCAACATTGTCCGTGGAACCGGTTGCGGCAACGAGTCCGGATTGTAGTGTTCCCGGCTGAATGCCCATGTCGGCAAGCAGATTGACCATTGCCTGCTGCACGCGGGGATCAGTGGGGGTCGCCTGATTATCGTGATTGTCGCTCAAGCCCCATGTCCAGTAGACGGTACCGGCGCCGAACACCAATGCACCGCTCGGCGCACGATAGAGCGTCAGATTGTGGGTCGAGGTCGCATTGCCGGTCGTGTTTCCGTAGTCGAGCAAGTAGGTGCTGACCGGAAGCGTCGTCGACGATAGCTTGACAAGACCGGCTGGATCGAAGCCGTTATCGACCGCTTCGTCCCATTCGTAACCAAGATAGTTCTTGGTGAGCGTTGCCGTCTGGCCAGGCTGAAGATTGGCAACGCTGGTATTGCGCCAGAAGCGCAGGTTGGCGTCGTCATAGGGAATAGTGATCGCCTGGAGATTGCTGCCGACATCGTCGACCTTGAACAACTGTCCGGTCAGTGAGTTTTCCGGGTTTCCGCCACCGACGGCGGGTGGGCTGAGGCGCGGATCACGGAATGTGCCTGTCCATTCGTTGGAAGGGTCGATGCTCGCGGTGGGCGAGAATGTCTCCTTGTAGGAGATCAGCGTGCGATAAGGCGTACCGTCGGCGCTATAGGCATTGCCCCAACGGGTGCGCCAATAGACCTCGTTACCGCTCCAGAACATCAGGTTGACGCCCGCATCGCGCGCGGCTTCGACGTTCGTCCTCTGCTGTCCAGACCAGTATTCGTCGTGCCCGGCATCAATATAGGTCTTGTGATTGAGCAACAGGCTGCCATAGCGGTCGGCGTCGACACCCGACAGGTAGGAGACGTCATAGCCGTTCTGTTCCAGCCAATAGATGCCCGCATATTCGGCGCCGAACAGATAATCCTGCGGACCGGCAAAAGTGCCAACCCCGCCACGGGTCGCGATCGGTCTGTTGTAGCTGACCGCATAGGCGCGACCCGCACCCTGCCCCGTCGCCGGGCCGTTGCCGCCATAGAGGTTTGCCCCACCCCAACCGTTGTAAGCTTGCCAGGTCTGGTCTGCCGTCTGGAAGACGATGTCGCTTTGGCTGTCGTCGTCGCGCACGATGAACGGGATATGATTTTGGCCGGAGGTGCCATCCTGACGCACGAGCTTGGCGATATAGACGCCCGATACGGCGTCCTCCGGTGCGGTCCATGAGGCCGACACAGCCCAGTTGCCGGCATCCACCGTGCCGGTCGAGGCGTTGCGCAACGGATTTGGCTGAGTCTGCAATCCGGTATGCTGAATGGTGTCGACCTTGCGGGCGCCCATGCCGCCATAATAGCCGAGCCGGTAGATATCGATCCGGTAGTTGGTGGAATTGGTATTGATCTTGAAGCTGATGGTCTTGCCGTTGTCGACGCTGATGTCGGTCGCAAACCCTTCGATGTTGGAGCTGCCGGCGCCGTCGATGCCCCACTCGCTCTCCGGGTTACCCTGCTTCTGGTTTTCCAGCACGATCAGGTTGTTGGCCGCAGCCGCGGCCGCCAGATTTTGCGTCGTCAACGATCGCTGCGTAGAAGGTGGCGTCGTCACCGAGCCGGAAAGAGTGCCGATACCCTTGGTGGCGGTGCCCGTTCCGATTTCTCCGCCTCCTGGCAACGATCCGTTCAAGATCGTCGAATCCGCCGTCCACGTTGCGGTCCCGCGCCAGCCCGAGAGAGGGGACAGGTTACGATCGAGAAGCGGGTCGCTGGTCGAGGCGCCGATGGCCCGCTTGATCGTCGATACAAAGTCCGGCCCCTCGGTCAGCCTGGTTCCCGGCAATTGACCGTCCTGTTGAAGCACGGCGCCGCCGTGGGCCCAATCGAGAATCCGCGTGGGGGAGGTAAAGTAGCCGCATCCGCACACACCAAAGGGCATGCCAAACGCCAGTGAATCCGCGCCAGTCTGATGCGCAGTCGCCTGCGCTGACGGGCTCGATTCGAGAATGACGACATTGCCCGAGTGAGCACGCTCGCCCGTCACCGCGGCAGATCCTTCTCCCGAAACTCTCGGTGCAGGGCTTTGCGGCAAATACGGAGCCAAAGGATCGTCGCCTATGAGGCTCATTCCAGCGTAGCTGCGATAAAGGGACGATTGCGCCCCGAATGCAACGCCGTGCGCATCCCGCTCGAAACCTGCAAAACCAGGCGTGTGGGCGAACAACCGAGACGCGGCAGTGTTCCCGCTTTGAACCCCGGTCTCGCGATTTGCTGCGAAAGCGTCAGGCAGGGCAGGCAAGGACGGCGCTGGGTGGCTGATATCCACCCCACTGTCCGCGTCGCCGATCACGCCCGCACTCTGTCCAACATCATGCTCATTGAGCGCCGCGTTGTTGTGGGGATTGTCGACAAGCGTACCATCATGCTTGTTTCCATCCGCCGTTTGCACGGATGTCGCAAGTTGAGCACTATCCTCACGCTTATCGGCAGGCTTGCGAGGCCTTCCCTTTCCGCCGACGGTCAACCATCGGGGAACCAACGAATCCAGCAGGAGTGAGCGTGATGTCCACCGGCGAGCGTTGCGATACATGGCGTGGCCTTCTCTCGCGAGATTGTCGGGATCGAATCTACGGGGATCGTTTGCTACGAAGCCCTGAATGATAGCCCAAAAATAAGCGAGTAGGTCCTACGCCTTTTGCTCTACAGGCGGCATCCTTTGGGCAAACCGCAGTGTTGGCATGGACGACGTGATGGGCGAGACACGCAAGGTGTTCGTTTGGAGGCCTTTTTCTTTGCGCCGACTGATAAGGCGACGCCGCCGGTCAATATCATCGACTTGCAAAATCAACGATCCAAACACGACGGCTCTGCGGCGAGGGATCGCTGTCCTTCGCGGCTAAAGCGCGTCGCGCTTTAGAACTTTGTTTTTACGCATGTCGTTAGCGCAAAACCGTTGCACACTTTTGCGCGACATGCTTTAGCGCGCCTCTTCCTGCGCGCATGACCTCGTGGTTTCTCGGGCCGATGCCTCTGTACCGCGCCGAAGGTATATGTTCCTACTCGGTTTAGGCTAAGCCCCCTCCCCCACCTCATCAATAATGATAGGGCGAAGCAAACAACCGCCACCTTCCTCAAGGCTTCGCCAGATTGCACACTGGCATTGCGGCTTCGGACCTGGCGCCCGATGCTCGCGTAGCGCCTAAGGCATTGAACCGGTGTCCGTTTAAGGACGCTTTTGCAGGCTGGACATGTAAATGAAGCTATCGTATCGCGTTCTTAACGTGTTCTTTCCGGCGACGCTTGTCATCAGTACACTCGTCTTTCTTGCCGGAGCTGTGCCGCCGGCTCTCGCCGATGACACTGCTTTTGCTCCGCAGACGAAAATCCGTCTGACGATTGTCCAATGGATGCAGTCCAAAGGCCAATATGAAAGATGGGATGCGCTTGGCGGTGAATATACCGTCTCGGATGAAGGCGCTGTCTTTTTGCCCTTTCTTGGATCCGTTTCCGTCGGCAATCGCGATAACACCAGCCTCACGAACGAGATTGCCAAGCGTCTGCAAGAAAAAATCGGATTGGTTCAGCCACCCGCAGTCACGATCGAAATTCTCGAATACCCGCCAATCTATGTCGTCGGAGACGTAACCACGCCTGGGCAGTACAAATTCCGCTCAGGACTTACCGTCCTGCAATCCCTGGCAATGAGCGGCGGCCCGTTCCGCGCCACAAGTCTGCAGCAATCGCAGACGATCAAACTCGCGGGCGAGCTGCGGGAAATCGACCACTCCCTGCTGCGCAGCACTGCCAAATTAGCACGGCTCCAAGCAGAGATGACAGGGGCAAAGGAGATAATTTTCGATCAGACGCTCGGCGTCAATCAGCAATACGCCGCGGGAATATACAACGAGGAACGGGTCATTTTTCAGGCTCGCGCAAATGCGCTGGACAGGCAGTCGAAGGCGCTCACGGAATTGCGTGATCTTTTGAATAGTGAAGTCGGCATGCTGGGCGAGAAGGTGCAGGGCTCGGAGGACAATATCAAATCGATCGAGGACCAGCTGACCAGCGTCAAAACACTGGTTTCGAAAGGCCTCACCGTTTCGTCGCGTCAATTGGATCTGGAACGGTTGCTCACCACCTACCGCTCCGATCGGCTCGACCTTGTCACCGCCATCATGCGGGGCCGTCAGGCGATCAGTGAGACAACGCGAAATCTTGAGGGGCTTTATGATACGCGGCGAAGCGAAGTCGCTTCCGAATTGCAGTCGGAACAGGCAAGTCTCGACCAGCTCAAATTGAAGCGCGAGATGACGCAAAAACTGCTTCTCGATGACCTCGCGGCAGGGGGAAGCTCGAATATCACCGACGAGGCGCTCCCGCTGACGTTTACGGTGAGCCGGCGAAGCGAAGGCCAAATCAGGCAGTTCCAGGCCTCGGAGACAACGGCACTGATCCCGGGTGATGTTGTGAGGGTCGTTCGACCCCCCATTGCGGATCGCGTGTCTCAGGCCGCGCCCGCCGACCTGCCGCGTGAAACTGAAACACGCGCCAGTCAGGCAAGCCAGTGACCCGCGAAAAGCATGTATTGCAAACGAACTCTCAGCGGACGATTGACCAGCGCCAAGGCGCTCCGACTACCTGCGCGAGAGAAATTGCTCTTGATACGAGCTGCCATAAACCCGACCAGGTCTTGAATTCGCTTCCTGCCTCAACAGCAATGCCTGTGCCGCGTATCTCCGAAGCGGCGTTGGGCAACATGTCGGCGACATTGCGCCGGAGATCCCGCCCCACAGCATAGCGGCCAAGGACAATTGATGACTTTGCGCATGATCCCAGCCAGTGGGCAGACTTATACCCAGATCCTCAAGTCGACGATGCTGATGGGCGGTTCCTCGCTCGTGAACGTCGCTCTAAGCGTCATTCGTAACAAGGCCCTGGCCGTTCTGCTTGGGCCAGAAGGCGTGGGGCTCATGGGCCTCTACCAGTCAATCGTCGATATCGCGCAAACGGCCGCTGGTCTGGGACTGGGCGGCAGCGGGGTGCGCCAGGTCGCCGAGGCCGCCGGTACCGGCGACGAAGCGAGGATCGCACAGTCGGCGAAAGCGCTAAGACGCATATCGATAATACTCGGCCTGCTTGGCGCGCTCCTTCTTGCAGCGCTGGCATTTCCGGTCTCGAATTTCACCTTCGGCGACTACCAGCACGCCGGTGGCATCGCGCTGCTCTCGCTCGCTGTATTTTTCCGGATAGTGTCGTCCGGGCAGACGGCGTTGATCCAGGGCTTACGTGGCATTGCAAATCTTGCCCGCATCAATGTGCTCGTAGGTTTTTTCAGCACAGTGAGCACTGTCCCGCTGATTTACCTGTTCGGCGCGCAGGCGATCGCACCGTCGGTCGTAGCGATTGCGGCCGTCACAACACTCTCCACCTGGTGGTACAGCAGACGGATAGGCGCACACTCGCCGCGAATGTCGGCTCGCCAATTTGGTCAAGAGTGGGCACCTCTGCTGAGATTCGGCGCCGTGTTCATGGCGAGCGGACTTCTGACCTTCGGCGCGGCCTATGCAATCCGCATCATCGTATTGAAGGACGGGGGCGTGATGGCCGCAGGATTGTATCAGGCGGCCTGGGGGTTGGGCGGTCTCTATGCCGGCTTCATTTTGCAGGCGATGGGAACGGACTTCTATCCGCGCCTGACCACGACTGCGGACAATCACGCCGAATGCAACCGCCTCGTCAATGAACAGATGGAAATCAGCATCCTTCTTGCCGGCCCTGGTCTGCTCGCCACGTTGACGCTGGCGCCGCTCATGATGAGCCTGTTCTATTCTTCGGAGTTTCATGGGGCGGTGGATCTCTTGCGCTGGATCTGCCTTGGCATGATGCTCAGGATCATCGCCTGGCCGATGGGTTTCATCATCTTGGCGAAGCGTGCCCAAGCCATTTTCTTCTGGACGGAGGTGGCGGCCACGCTCGTGCATGTGGGCCTGGCATGGCACTTCGTATCGAAGTTCGGTACGCCAGGAGCCGGCATGGCGTTTTTCGGCCTCTACGTCTGGCATAGCATCCTCATTTACGTGATCGTGCGGCGGCTTACCGGCTTCCGCGGGTCCGCAGCCAACCGCAGGCACGTGCTGCTTTTCCTGCCTGCATCGGTGTTGGTATTTTCGGCATTTTGGGTCTTGCCGTTATGGCCGGCGATAGGCATCGGCGCCTTGGCCGTAGCTCTGACGGGGATCTACTCGCTGCGCATGCTGATCCAGCTTCTTCCGCCCGAGATGATGCCCGCAGTGATCAGAGGATGGATCGCGAAATTTGCCTAATAAAAAATGCGCATCGAGGCGATGCGCATTAGGCCCTGCGGCACAACGAGGATTGCATCACGCAATCAGGAAATCATACAAGCGCGATGTCCCGATCGTGCTGTACGGCGGCGGGTATGCTGGCCGCCTCAGCCAATGAGCTTCGAAGTGCTTCGACAACCCTGACGATGTCGAGATCCGTCATCTGAGCATAAAGCGGCAGGATTATCGTTTGCCGCTGCGCTGCCACGCTTCGCTTCAGACTTGTAGCAGCACGATGGGAACTTTGGCCCGAATAGGCCCCCTCCAGATGGATGTTCATCACACCGCGCCGGGTGGATATTCCCTGATCGAGCAGCGCTTGCATGACCGCCCTTTGGTCGACAGCATCAGGCAATCTCACACAAAAGCTCTGCCAGTTGCTGCGAGCCCAGCCGGGCTCGATTGGCAGCGTTAGCCCAGGGATCGTCGACAGGCGCTCTATATACTGCTCGGCAAGCCGCCGGCGCTGCGCAATCAGCTCCGGCAGCCGCCGCAGTTGCACCCGTCCGACCGCCGCCTGAAGGTCAGTCATGCGGTAGTTGTAGCCTAGTTCATCATAGTCTTCAAAGATCACCTGCCTCGAGCCGTGACGGACGGCGTCGGTGACGCTCATGCCATGCTGGCGCCAGAGGCGAAATTTTCGGTCATACTCGGGATTGGCCGTAGTCAACATGCCACCATCACCGGTCGTGACGACCTTACGGGGGTGGAAGGAGAAGCAGGCAATGTCGCCATGCGACCTGCCAATTTTTTCCCAATTTCTATCCCAAAGGATTTCGCTTCCCGTTGCGCACGCCGCATCCTCGATGACCGGTATCGAGAGGCGCTTCCCGATCTCAACGACAGGGCGAATATCGCAAGGCATGCCGAGCTGATGAACGCACAGGATTGCCTTGGTCCGGGACGTGATTGCCCTTTCGATCAGGCTAGGGTCGATGTTGTAACCGTCCGCCTCGATGTCGATAAAGACAGGCACGCCATCGCAGTATCTGATGGCGTTCGCGGTTGCGATGAACGAATGACTGACCGTAATGACTTCATCACCGGCACCGATACCTACCGCCATCAAGGCGAGATGCAGTGCGGTCGTGCAGTTTGAGACGGCGCAGGCATGTGCAGCGCCGACAAAGGCAGCGAATTCACTCTCGAAAGCGGCAACTTCCGGCCCCTGCGTCACCCATCCTGATAGAATAACGCGGCGGACAGCCTCCGCCTCCTCCTCTCCGAGAACGGGCTTGGCAACTGGAACTACAGGTAGCGACGGGCTCATGCAGCTTGGCCTCCTGCCGCATCGGTCTTCATCTTCCACCAGGCGACAAGGTCGCGAAGCCCTTGTTCCATCGATATTTCCGCTTTGAAGCCCAGGAGTTTCTCGGCCTTGCTGATATCGGCAAGACGACGGGTTACGCCGTTTACCGCGCGGGCTTCTTTGTGCTGCGGTTCGAGTGAGACCCCCATGATATCGCTCAGCATCTGCGCGAGTTCCCGGAGGCTTATTTCCCTACCACTCGCGACATTGAACACTTCATCGGTGACATCGCTCTTCGCAGCCAGCAGGTTGGCCCGGGCGATGTCACGTGCATCGACGAAGTCCATCGTCTGGCTGCCGTCTCCATAGATGAGGGGTGGCATTCCGGTCGCCAGACGCTCCATCCAGCGGATCAGCACTTCGGTATAGGCGCCGTAAACGTCCATTCGCGGCCCGTATACGTTGAAATAGCGCAGCGCCACATAGCGCAGGCCGTACATCTCCGCAAAGCTGCGAAGCAGCCCCTCGTTAAACGTCTTGGCCGCCCCGTAGATCGTCCTGTTATTATAGGGATGATGCGCTTCGGTGGTCGGAAAGCTCTCGGCCAAACCCAGCACAGAGGCAGAAGAGGCAGCGACGACTTTCGACACGCCTGCCTTTACGGCAGCTTCGAGAACATTGAACGTGCCTTCGGCCAGTACATCGAAGGCAAGCCGTGGGTCTTCGGCGCATTGCGTGATGCGGATGGCCGCCTGGTGAAAGACGATGTCCACGCCCTCGAAGGTTCTCGCCAACAAGGCTCTGTCACGGATATCTCCCTCAATGATGTTGACGGACCCGCCACCTATTGCCGTGCTGAGATTGTCCCGGCGTCCGCGCACGAAGTTGTCGAGGATGATAATCTCCCGCGGCTTCTCCAATGCGACGAGATCGGCGATATGCGACCCGATCAGGCCAGCTCCGCCGGTAATGAGTACCCGTTGATTTCTCACGATCTTCCTCCATGCGATAAATCCAGCACAAGATCGGCTTCCGTGCGCCAGCGTATGAACTTCGCCGGCACACCCGCCACGACTGAAAACGGTTCGACATCGGAGACAACGACTGCACCCGCTCCGACGATCGCCCCTTTTCCGATGCTCACGCCGGGAAGAATCGTTGCGTTCGTTCCAATATCGGCCCATGCGCCGATGCGGACCGGCTTGATTTCGAGATCGGTGCGAATGATCGGCACATCCACCGGCAGCGCGGTGTGGGTCGAGCCAAGCACCTTGGCGCCAGGGCCCCAGCCGACACAATCCTCGATAACCAGGTCGCGCGCGTCGAAATAAGCCATCGGGCCGATCCAGACATTGTCGCCGATCACGCAAGTGCCGTCGAAGCGGCCCTGGATATAGGCCTGAGCGCCGATGAACACGCCATTGCCGATTTCAAACGTTTCCGGATGTTTGAAACCGGCGCCGCCCGCAACCTGCAGTCCCGTGCCGCAGCTCCGCGCGATCGCTTGCCAGATGGCTTTGCGCATCAGTGTGTCGACGACCCCGTCGCCTGTGGCGAAACGACCATAGAGGTCTATCAGGCCAGCGCGCCCGTATGATTGTCTGAGTTCTTCGACCAACCCAGTTTGGTAGCCAGGATCTGCCGGCCTTTCATGGCGACCATGGACCGCCTGCACCAGTCGAGCCTCGCCGGCGCGGTTAACTGACATAGGCGTACTCCAGCGCGGCGACCACCTGGTCAACGTGTCGTACAGGCATCTCTGGATAGATCGGCAGCGAGAGGACCTCCCGTGCCGCGGCTTCCGAGACCGGGAAATCCCCGGCCTGGTAACCAAGGTCGGCATGGGCTTTCTGCAGATGAACAGGGATGGGATAATGGAGCCCGGACGGAATGCCTTCCGCGCTGAGCAGGCGTTGAAGTCCATCGCGATCACGGCTTCTTATGGCATAGACATGATAGACGTGACGCCGATCGGATGCTTCGACAGGGATCGTCAAAACCGTCGATCCGGCAAGCAGCGAAGAGTAGCGGCGCGCATGCGTGCGACGCGCCTCGGTCCAAGCTTCAAGGTGCCGGAGCTTGACACGCAGGATCGCGCCTTGAATGGCGTCCATGCGATAGTTAAAGCCCTTCAGCAGATGGTGATAGCGCTGCTCCTGACCCCAGTCTCGCAGCATGCGCATCGTCTTGGCCTGATCATCGTCATTGGTAACGACCATACCCCCCTCGCCGCAGGCGCCGAGGTTTTTGCCCGGATAGAAGCTGAAGCAGCCGGATAGGCCGATACTGCCGGCGCGGTGGCCTTTGTATTGCGCGCCATGGGCCTGGCAGGCGTCTTCGATGACGGGTATCCCGTGGCGCTCGGCAATTGCCTTGATCGCGTCCATATCGGCCATTTGACCGTAGAGATGGACGGGAACAATGGCCTTGGTCCGGGGAGTAATCTTTGCCTCGACCTCAGCCGGATCCATCGTGAGTGTCACGGGCTCAACATCGACGAACACGGGTCGTGCGCCCGTGTAGCAGATCGCCGACACGGTTGCGACGAACGTGAATGGCACGGTAATGACCTCATCGCCAGGGCCAACGCCCGCCGCAAGGAGGGCAAGATGCAAGGCACTCGTTCCGGTGTTGACGGCTATTGCATGCTTGACGTTGCAATAATCTGCGAATTCCTGCTCGAAATGCGCGACCTCGTCGCCCAATACGTATTGCCCCGAGGCGAGGACGCCGAGCACGGCGGCGTCGATCTCACCCTTGATTGATTGATACTGTGCCTTAATGTCCAGGAACGGGATCATGCGATGCGCCTCGCCTCTTCGAGCTCGATGATGCGACCGCGCTGGGCCAACGACCGGCTTGCTGCTTCCAGAATCCGAACGACGCGCAGGCCGGCATGGCCGTCCGTAATGGGCCGCGAATTCTGCTCGATGCACTCGACGAACTGATCCAGTTCGCGTTTCAGTGCTTCGGTCATATCGAGCTTGGGCGCCCACATGTCGCCGCTGCGGTAGCCGACCATCATCTGATGCACCTTCTCGCCGTAAGCCTGAGAATTGGGGTTCAGGGTGATGCCCTTGTCGTAGACCTTGATTTTTTCGCTGGGCTCCAGATCGTCGTAAACGATCATCTTGTTGCTGCCACCGATCAGCGTGCGGCGCACCTTGACCGGCGCCAGCCAATTGACGTGGATGTGTGCGATGAGCTTGCTTTCGAAGAAGAGCGTCAGGTAGGCGATGTTTTCCGGCTCGCCGAGTACATGGCTCATGCCTGTCGCTGAAACAGCCACCGGCCTTTCCTGCACAACATGGTCCAGGATGGAGAGATCATGCACCGCGAGGTCCCAGATGACGCTGACATCATGCTGAAAGAGCCCCAGATTGACCCGAACCGAGTCATAATAATACATGTCGCCCAAGCCGTTCTCGACCAGTTCACGCATCTTGCGAACGGCGCCGGTGTGGACGAAGGTGTGATCCACCGCCAGCACGAGGCGTCGGCGTGTGGCCTCTTCGACCATCCGCGAAGCTTCCTCCGTCGTCGATGCCATCGGCTTTTCGACGAAGACATGCTTTCCGGCCATCATAGCCTGCATTGCGAGCTTGAAATGGGTGAAGACCGGCGTCGCGATAGCGATGGCATCCACTCTTGGATCACGCAGCACTTCCTCGAAATCATCGGTGATCGTCACGGCGGGGTAGCGGCTTTTGACAGCCGCCAACCGGTCAACATTGAGATCACAGACAGAAACGAGGTGCGCTCCGGCTGCCTCCGAGATGTTGCGAACCAGATTCGGCCCCCAATATCCATACCCAACAACAGCGATGCCGATCATCACATTCCCTCCAACGCGTGCATGTCGACTGGCCCGTCATTGACACGGCCGATAACCCTGGCTGGAACGCCCGCGACGATGGCGCCATCCGGCACGTCCTTTGTTACAACCGCTCCCGCTCCGACCTGGGCAGCCTCTCCGATCGTCACGCCGGGCAGAATGGTGGCGTTGCTGCCGATCGATGCGTGGCGCTTGACAAGCGTGGGGATGAGAATCCAGTCGGCCTCCGTCTGCAGGCTGCCATCTCGATTGACGGCGCGCGGGTAGGTGTCGTTCGTAAACATGACCCCGTGGCCTATGAACACACCATCTTCCAGGGTCACGCCCTCACAGAGGAAGGAATGGCTGGAGATCTTACAGTCTTCTCCGACGATGACGTTCTTCTGAATCTCGACGAAGGTGCCGATGCGGGTTCCCGCTCCGATCGTGCAGCCGTAGAGATTCACAAGATCTCGATGGTGGATGACGCTGCCTTCACCCAGCTTGACGTTTGATGCAATCATCCCTGCAAACTCCCTACTCCTAACAGGCCCGATTTTCATTCAAACAAATAATCGTTCGATTGCGTCCAAGGTTTCACACCAACAGGACAAATACTTCTCTCCATTCCAAAGAGAATTGTTTTCTTCATCTGAGTAAAGAAACAAAACGTTTAAGCTTATCCGCCGAAAGGCGTATCTACTTAAGACGACTTACGCCCTGGTTTATGCCCCTGACCATCATTGGTAGTGGGGTTACCTCCCGCACTCGTCGGCTGGCTTACGTCGAAGACAGCGATGGTTTCCATGCATTTAGGGGTTCATCGCCAAACGGCGACGCAACAACAGAGACTATCCCGCAAGCCCTCTAGTAAGACCTAGGTCTATACTCAGGCTTATCTTCAGTATCTTATCAAATTATGGAATCTGTGTAGTACTTAGCCTATATTAGCTACTGTAACGCTCGGCGAATTGTGGTATTCGATTCCTACTTTAGAGTTTCCTAAACCCCCGTATTGAGAGGGGTTGGTACTCGGGCCTTAGTTGAGCGTAACGTGTTAGGGGAGGGTGAAGCTGTGAATTCAGCACTTATACCGAATTTGGACCTCAGGCAGGAGAACGTAGCTCTTCCCCTCAGGCTAGAAAATAATCCACCTGCCGTGCCGGGAAGACACACGCATTCGCTTGTCATTCTCGATAATCGTGAGCTCGATCGTCAATGCCTGGCGCAATGCATGGCTGCCCAAAAAGCGGATTTGCAGATTTTGGCTTTTGGATCAATTGAGGAGTGGAAGCAGAAGCGCGACGAATATCCTCCGCTTTCGGCAATCCTCTTGAACGTCGGCGGCAAAAAGATCGATGAACCGACGGTTTCGGAGCAAATCCGGAAGCTTTCGTCGGAATTCGCATCAACGCCACTCATCGTATTGGCCGATAGCGACGATTTCGGTCAAATCGTTAGGGCACTTGAGTACGGAGCCAAAGGGTTCATACCCGCCTCGGTCAGCGTCAGTGTCTGTATGGAGCTGATCGCGCTGTCAGTGGCAGGAGGAATTTTTGTGCCTGCAAGCGCCCTGTTCGCCATGCGTCACTTGCTGGACTCGAGCAATTCGACCGCACGCCCGCTTTCCGGCATATTCACGGATCGTCAGGTCGAAGTCGTGGAGGCGCTCCGACGCGGAAAGGCAAACAAAATTATCGCTTATGAGCTCAACCTGCGAGAAAGCACTGTAAAGGTGCATGTCCGCAATATTATGAAAAAGGTCAAAGCGACGAACAGAACGGAAGTCGTGTTCAAGCTCAACGATCTTTTTCTTTCGGGCGGCTCTGCGACAAACAGCCTGTGCTGATGCGGTCGGCCGATCAGATCTTGCATCGCATCACGAGCGCATCCTCGGTGGCTGCGCGCCAAATACGCCACCGAGTCCGCGATTGCATCTTCAGCCTCACCTGGGAAGTTTGTCATGCACGCCTCTCCAGGTGAGGCGATCTACATGTGCGATTTTCCCAAATCTAATTGCCGGTGCCCATAGGAAGCCTGGAAAGCGCCGTTCGGATCCTGCGCAACGGGCCTCTCCGCGAATGGGGGACCAGACGCCGCGCAAGATGCCAGAAGTATCGGAACTCAGGCAGCGGCGGTACATTCGGCCTCAGGCCATTCAGGCGCAGTCTGACCATCAGGCCATCGACGCCTGAATATAGTCGCAGACGCCAACCAGCATCACGTTCGAAGTGTAGAAATGTTACTTTCTCGCCGGCGCCGCTTCGGCCGACGGGAGCGTGACGAAGAACATTTGCAAGATCTGGCTGCTGACACCGCTCAAGAATATCGGAGAACCATGCAAGCCAATCGGAATCGCTCCGATCGGGAACCTGATGAACGCTTTTTCGATCGCTGCCATACCGTCCCGCCACGCCCCCATCGCCTGAGCGACCGAGTCGCGCGATGACGAGGCGCGCGCGCCTGAATTCGTCGTGGGATAGAGATGGATAGAAATCTTGCAGCCTCCGCGCCCGCTCACACTGGCCTCTGCAGATCAAAGCGAGAAGGAAGTACGCCCACTCGACCGGATCCGGGTTGAGTGCCCCATATTCGGTCATGGTCACCTTGACCAGGTCCACCAGAATGTCATAGGCGCGCTCGGCGTCGCCCTCCTGCAATGCACAGACGGCAAGGCGGAATTTAGCTTCGGGCAGATAGGATACGTACTCCAGGCAGCGTGCGTAGCAGTGCTTCGCCTCCTCCACCCTGCCCTGCTCGAGAAGCAGGTCGCCCTGCTTCAGTAAGGCGCGATCGCTCGCTTCCCCCACGATATGGACGCTCTCTTGCTTGGAGATCCGCTGGACCTTTGTAAGATCGCCGAAGGGGCCGGACTGGATGATCTTTTCACCGAACTGCAGGCCTTTGTTCAGCATGAACCACTGATATATTTGCGGCCTGTGGCTCAGTGTATGACACGAGTGGATCAAGCTGTAACCTGCTGTCGTGATGCGCCGTATTTCGTCGGGATGGGCAAAAAGGTAATCCAGTCGCTCGACGACGTTGCGCCCGTCAACAAAGACACAGTTCTCCATGTCGACAAAGCCGGCTGCCTCCACGGCTGCCGTGCGTTCCGTCACGAGACAGGCCTTTGCCCCAGGGATCTCAAAATGCTTGCGCACCACCTCGCCGCCCATAGTGCCGCATGTGGGGACGACGAGGCTCGCATTGAGCGCGCGCGCATAAGCCTCTCCAGACAAGAGCTGGGAAGCTAGCTTGCTCTCATAGGCGTGTTGCGGCGAGACCAGGCAGGGGTAACGGTCGCGGATCATCGGAAAGACCGTCTGTCGCCAGGGATAAAGGCCATAGGCCTGACCTGTGAGCATGGCCGGGATGACCTTTTGCTGGCCATAGTCGTGGTAGACTTCGGGATCGATGAAATTTGGCCAGACGAACAGATTCTCCTTCACCGCCGGCATATATTCCGGAGCCATCGTTGCGATCGCGAAATACGCCTCGATGCCCCACTGCTCCATATCGGAAAGGAAGCCCGCGCGTCGATCGCACCATGCGTCGGCGTTATGAAGGCCAAGCTTGGGAACGGCGATATGGGTATTGGTGTTGGTGATTTTTATCCGACGCGAGCCATGCGACCGATAACCGCTTTCAAACAGCGTCAGATCCGGTTCGTACCTGGCGCATATCTCTGCATAATCGCAGTCGCGGTTAATGACGACGACATCGAAATGTGTTGCGAGGCATTTGACCTGCTGCTGCATGTGCAGCAGCAGGTAACCGGCCGCGTTCGCATTGGGCTGATGGTCCCATTGAAAAAAAACGAGCCGCGGCTTTCGATCATTAACGTTGCTATTCATGTCCCTATCGAATGGCTTCAGGAGCAGTGAGTTCGACGTTGGCAGACGCCAGATGCGGATAAGCCTCTTGCGAGGACTTGGCGCTGGGCCAGTTCCTTGCGCCGCTGGAGAGCTTCCACTCGAAATAGGCGATCGTTCTCTCAAGCCCCTCACGAAGGTTCACCTTCGGCTGCCAGCCCAGTTGCTGCGTTGCGCGGCTGATATCGGGCTTGCGCTGTGTCGGATCGTCAACTGGCAGATCCTTGAAGACGATGCCGGACTTCGATCCGGTCATTTCGATCACCATTTCTGCCAATTCACGGACCTGGAATTCTCCGGGGTTGCCGAGATTGATGGGGCCTGTAACCCCAGCGGGCGCCGCCATCAGACGGATAAAGCCGTCGATCAGGTCGTCCACATAGCAGAACGATCGTGTTTGCCTGCCGTTGCCAAAGATGGTGATCGGCTCGTTTCGAAGCGCCTGAACGATGAAATTGGAGACGACACGGCCGTCATTGGTCTGCATGCGCGGCCCGTAGGTATTGAAGATCCGCGCCACCCGAATTTCCACGCCATATTGACGATGATAGTCGAAGAACAGCGTCTCTGCGCACCGCTTGCCTTCGTCATAACACGCCCGCGGGCCTATGGGACTGACGCTGCCTCGATACTCCTCGGGTTGAGGGTGGACTGCCGGATCGCCATAAACTTCGCTTGTGGATGCCTGGAAGATCTTCGCCTTGGTGCGTTTTGCCAAGCCGAGCATATTGATGGCCCCGTGCACATTGGTCTTCACGGTCTGCACGGGGTCGTGCTGATAGTGGACCGGAGATGCCGGGCAGGCGAGGTTGTAGATCTCGTCGACCTCCACATAAAGCGGGAAGGTGATGTCATGGCGGAGCACCTCAAAGCGAGGATCGTCAAGAAGATGCAGCACATTGTCGCGCGAACCGGTGTAGTAATTGTCCACGCAGAGGACGTCATTGCCCTCTCGCAAAAGCCTTTCGCACAGGAATGATCCCAGAAACCCGGTGCCGCCAGTTACCATAATTCGCTTTTGTCCGTGCATTGGTATGCTCCGTTGTTGATGGTTGCCCCGCGGAAGCGAGGATGGTCAGTAGGCTCCCCTGCGCTTGAACACCGCAGGGATTGTGCTGAGAAGAATTTGGCAGTCGAACCACAGGGACCGGTTGTCGATGTAGAACTCGTCGAGTTGCTGCTGCAGTTCGATATCCGCATTGCTTCGTTCGGATATCTGCCAGAGGCCCGTCAGCCCCGGCGTTACCGAACGCCGCTTGTCACGGAATTCGCTATCCATCGCTGAAAGGTGATATTCTGGAAACGGACGCGGTCCGACGATGGCCATCTGCCCCGCAATGATGTTTGCCAATTGCGGCAGCTCGTCGATGCTCGAAGAGCGCAGCATATGTCCTATAACCGGAATGACGCGCGGATCGTCCTTGAGCTTGAAGTGGCTCAACCACTCGGCGCGCATGTTAGGGTCATCTCGGAAGACTGCTTCAAGGCGCTGCTCTGCATCCTGATACATCGTCCTCAATTTCAGGACGTGCACCGGCTTGCCGGACCGCCCCTCCCTGGTGTGCCGGAAGAAGACGGGGCCTGGATCGATGGCATAGATTGCGGCCGCTGCAAACGCGATGAATGGGGCGACGACGATCGATGCAGGGATGGCGATTGCGAGATCGAGGATCCGCCGGACCAAATCCGAGTTGACTGAACTCCCACTGTTGATAAGGCGAATACCGATCTCTCCACCGACATCCGCAGGTCGCAATCCGCTCACCTTGAGGCTCGGCGTATCGGACAGCAAAATGACTTCGGCGAACTTCCGACGCATCGCCGCCAAATCGGCCAGCGCGCCTGCGGCGCCCGCAATCACCGCAATGGATGGCCCGCCGTCGGGCAATGCCTCCAAACTATCGAGGGAGATGGCCTCCGGCCTGATGCCATACTGCCAATGGTTCTTGAAATGCCCCACGAGAGCGGGAGTAAGGTCGTCTCCCCCTATGACAACCGCGCGCTCCCCCCAGACTCCAAGTTTCCAGCACAGGCCCCGTGCAAGCCAATGCCCAAATGGCTGAACAATCAGCCCGAGAGCGAGGAACCCAATGACGGCAAGCAGCAGTCGTTCCCCCTCCGGCAGGATAATTGCTCCAAACGCCGCCAGGACAGCCACCTTGACGCCAGCGACAGTGCGCCGCCGCAGATGTTCATGGTCATGCAACCGATACCCAGGATAGAGGCCGGCCGATGTGTAAAGAATAATCGCGGCGAATGCTGCGATCGTGAACGTACGCTCCGCCAGCGTGCCCTCCAAACCACTGGGGAAAAAGGACAGGACAACAAAATAGGCAACCAAATAGCTTGCAATGTCGCCGGCGACCAGGAAGGACGAGGTTGCAAGCCGAGGAAGCCGACGCCGTAGTGCGACGGGCATATACAGCCCTGCCCGGTCAAAGGGATCGGCGGTCTTAGCTGCTATGGGCGGCACGGAACCTGCCGCAATCGCCCGCGACGTCATGTCATTTGAGGTGGCTGCCTTCGGCGGCCTCGGTGTCATTGCTGGCGACGCAAATAAGGACATGATGGCTTTACACCTTTGCAGCTGCTTCTTTTGGCGCGCTTGGTCCAAAAACCGCGTCTTCGATCGGAAACTTTCGAAGCCCCAGTCTCTGGAATGCCGTCAGTGAGATGAACGTCGGCACGACGACCGCATAGCGCCGCCACAGCCGTCGCGGCTCGCATAAAAGACGAAACGCCCATTCGAAGCCGCTTCTTTGAATGATCCTTGGAGCCTGCCGCTTGAGGCCGGCGTGGAAATCGAATGCGGCTCCGACACCGATGAGCATCGATGCTTCCAGACGATCGCGCATGCGCGCCATCCAGAGTTCCTGCTTCGGACTGCTCAGCCCGACCCAGATGATATCGGCGCCCGATCGATTGAGCTGGTCAGCAATCTCCGTTTCCTCCCGCGTCGACAGTTTGCGAAAAGGTGGCGCATAGGAGCCGACGATCCGTGCTTGCGGAAATTTTGCGAGAAGGCGCGCCTGCAGCTGTTCGAGCGTTTCGGCCGTTGCGCCATAAAGGAAGTGACGCAAGCCCTTGGAGCTGCCGGCATCGAAAACGGATAACATCAGGTCAGGTCCATAGACCCTGTCGCTTTCCGCATGACCGGCACGCTTCAATGCCCATACCAACGGCATGCCATCGGGTGTTACGAGGAAAGCCCGGTTATGTATCGACCGGAGCTCGGGATCATCTTGACACCGGACCACGCCGTGCGCGTCGCGAACGCACACATATTCCTTCCTGCCGTCTTCGATCGCTTTTTGAATAAATCCTGTGGCACTCTTGAGATTAACTGCCGAAATGCGAACACCAAGGACATTAATACATTCCAAAGAACTCGTTTGGTTGAGAACTGAATCTTGGCTTCTGTCTGCTGATTGCTTTCTCATGACCTACGCTTTCGCGATCTAAACTGTCATCAGAATATGCTGCCAAGACGATTGCCTCCATACTTGCGTCTCTAACTATTGGACGTAGAAGAGACTTCATGTTTCTACGTCTTACGCCGAGATAGGTTACATATTCGAAGTAAGGCGATGTACCCCCACTGCTTGCCAGGCTGCTCTTTTTGATGAGCGCTGTCCCGAAAGAGCGGTTTGACCTCGGCAAAGCCGAACGCGGCTCGTCATCGCGCCAAAGCACAACCGAACGTGCAGCGCGCCCACGACGCAGACCTCTAAGGAGAGCAATCGCATCGAGCGCTTCTTCAGCAAGCTCAAACAGTTTCGACGCGATAAGACAAACTGCTCGTGAACGTCATGGGATTGGCCAAGCTCGCAGCAATCGCAATGTGGCTCAAATAGTTAAATCGTCGCCACGCTCTAGGGAGGCAGCGTGCTACCATTGATCTTCTACCGGGACTGCCGGACGCAGAGCAAGATCGAAGCGGCGGCCCTCACCGTTGCCAGTTAAACAGTTGTCCCCCTGTCCGTTTACTGCGACCGGGGCAACTCATAGTCTGCGGCAGAACCGTCGATATGCTTTTTTACAAGGCGGCGAGAAAAACCAGGGACCCTGCGGGGCGGCCCGCTTATCAGATGAATATGGTGCATGCATCTTGCACACCGGATCGATCCAAGCCGGGTCAGCCGACGGAGCAAGCTGGATTTCATAGAGGGGACTTCCCCGCCACCGTTCCGAGGTCTCGCACCAGCCGCCGAACTTGGTCGCCCACTCAGACACGGTCTGGAACGAGACATCGACACCACGCTCGGCAAGCAGATTGTCGACATAATGCAGGCTCAGCGGAAACGGAAAGTGTAGTCACACCCACATGCCAGATGATCTCGGCGGGAAAGCGGTGGCGCTTGAAATGCTGGGCAATGGGTTGGTCGAATCGATACGGTCGACCTCCCATTTACCATCTCGATCAGCATCAATAGTAAGGCGATGCTGCCCAAAATTGCCGAATTCAGAAAAAAATGTCGATTCCGCATTTGGCGGGAGCAATTCAGCCACGCCCATCAGGTTTTTCTAAAGTTTTCAATGCACGCATGTCGCCATGGTTGCAGAAAGAATAACTCGCGGCAAGCGAGATATTAATACTGCCACATTTTGGGCGACTCCAAATTCACCAAATATTTCAAAACGTAACTTTGGATCGATTCGGATATTGTGGCAGCAATAAGGCTATGCTTCTCAAGCACTTACTGTTGCGTTGCTGTTGCGCCCTCAAAAATGTCACCCTATAACCTGCCGCCGTAACGCTGGATTAACCACAAATATTAACGGGCGGGGGTTGAGGAACAAGACCATGACAACATATTACGTAGCGACAACTGGCAGCAGCGGCGGTAACGGCAGTACCTCCTCTCCATTCCGCACGATCAGCGAGGCGATGTCGGCGAACCTTAGACCCGGCGACGAGGTCGTGGTGAAGGCGGGGACCTACAACGAAGCTATTAACATCGACAAGGACGGCTCGGCGGCAGCCGACATCACGCTGCGCTCGGAAGTGCCCGGCGGGGCGCTGATCCGGCCGCCCGCCGGCTCGTGGAACGCTATCAGTGTCAACGCCAACTACGTGACAATCGACGGCTTTGACATCGGCGGCGCCAAAGGCGACGGCATCGAAGCGAACAATGTCCACCACGTCCAGATCCTCAACAACAAGGTCCACGGCAGCGGCGAGTCCGGCATCCAGTTCAACCAGTCGGACTTCATCAGAATCGAAGGCAACGAGACCTACAACAACGCGTCGTCTGGCTGGTTCTCGGGCATCTCGATCTACCAGAACCGGAACATCACCGGCGATACCTCGACCGACGGCTACCGGACGATCGTGCGGGACAACATCTCGCACGATAACGTCACCAAGTCGGGTGAGCACACCGACGGCAACGGCATCATCATCGACGATTTCCAGAGCACGCAGACGAGCGGTCATCCGAACTACACGTTCAAGACCCTGGTCGACAATAACCTCGTCTACGAGAACGGCGGCAAAGGCATCCAGGTTACCTGGAGCGACTCCGTCACGGTGAAAAACAACACCGCATACCACAACAATCAGGACCCGGCGAACAGCGGCACCTGGCGCGGTGAGCTCAGCAACTCGGCGTCGAGCAACAACATCTGGGCCAACAACATCGCCGTAGCGGACCCATCGGTGAACAAGAACAACACTGCGATCGATAACACGTCGACCGACAGCTACACCAACAGCAACGTCGTCTGGGCCAACAACATCACCTACAACGGCACGGCCGGCCAGGCATCGGTCAAGACCGACGGCGGCAACGCGATGCCGAGCGCGGCGAATGGCAACAAGCTCGGCATCGACCCGAAATTCTCGGGGGCAGCGAGCGACAACTTCCACCTTGGCTCCGGCTCGGCGGCAATCGACAGCGGAACCGCCAAATACGGCGTCGGGTCGGTCGATCTGGACGGCCACGCGCGCGTCGTTGGAACTGTCGACATGGGTGCCTACGAATCCGGCTCCAGCTCGACACCGGGAACGCCAACCACGCCGACGCAACCGGGGACGCCAACCGCCCCGACGCAACCAGAAACGCCAACCACGCCAACCACGCCAACGCAACCGGAAACGCCGACCACGCCGACCACGCCGACGAAGGTATTCACCGGCACCAACGGCAATGACATCCTGCCACACACCGGTCAGTCCAACGGCGGCAACGAAACCTTCAAGGGTCTCGGCGGTAGTGACGTGTTGAAGGGCGGCGCCGGCGCGGACCTGCTCGACGGCGGTTATGGCAACGACACCGCCAGCTATGCAGGCTCCGGCGCGGTCAACGTCAACCTGGCGACCAAGGCCGCATCAGGCGGGCAAGCCGCCGGTGACAAGATCGTCGGCATCGAAAATTTGACTGGCTCCAGCTACAGCGACGTGCTGACCGGCGGCAATGGCGGCAGCAACGTTCTCAATGGCGGGGCTGGGGCGGACAAGCTGGATGGCGGCGCCGGCGGGGACGTCATCATCGGTGGTGCCGGAAAAGACATCATGACCGGTGGCGTCAGCACCGGTGGCGTCAGCGCGGATACGTTTGTCTTCAAAGCACCGACGGAAGCCGGGTCTGGCTCGAACCGCGACGTCATCACCGACTTCCAGCATGGCGTCGATAAGATCGACATCGCGGCGATAGATGCGAATGGTTCTGGGCTGGGCAATGGAACCTTCCATTTCCAGGCGCAGGAGAATGCCTTGTTCGACCATAAGGCTGGCGCGCTCGCCTGGCACTATGACGACCAGGCTGGATCCGCGAACGACGCTACCGTTATCCAGGGCGACCTGAACGGCGACGGCGTTCATGATTTCGAGGTTCAGCTGAAGGGCCTCGTCCACGTGGGCGCAGGCGATTTTCTCCTGTAACTATTACTCGTTGCGGCGGTCGTCCGATCGCCGCAACAATCGTGCTGGGCGAGTTTCCTCATCTCGATCCAGCGGTAATAGCGCCGCTTCACCGAGCGATAATCGCCAAGCCGCTCGGGCAGATCTCGCCGGTGCGGAACATCGCTCGTCGCGTCGCCCTTTTTGTTACTCGGGCGGCGCGACTACGCTTTCGGTGTCCGCCCCAACCTTCTGAAGATCCTGTAAACTGCCAAATTCTCCCGAAGGCATGATCTCCGGATGTATTCGGAAGCTCTTGTCGTTCAAATTGCCGGTGTAGCGGTTATGCGCGAACTGCACGTATCCAGGCCCATGGTCAGGAGCGTAGACATAGGCTGCAAGCCCGTTGCTACTGTCGATCGACACGATATTGCTCTCGATACGGTTGGGACGTGCCCATGGCGGACGCCAACCCCTGCCCGTACCGTCATCAACGCGAAAAGCCGCGCCCGATCCATGCGTGATGACGTTTCCCGTCACCAAGTTGCTCCAGCCGCCGTTGATGCCGATCGCCGATATATTGTCCGAGAGTATATTTCCTTCGATGCGCACACCACTGGCCTTGCCATCCGTGTAGATCGCCCAACTGATGGGCGTCGGCCATTCATTGATATTTTCATATCCGAAAGGCCAAAACGTCCCATCGGCCCTGTTCATAAGTTGACCTGTCCCGGTGACCAGATTGTAGCGGATGCTGCTGTTCAGGAGGTCTGCCTGCTCGCCCATCAGCTTGATGGCGCCGCCATCTGCCGTCTGCTGATTGGCATTGCGGATCTCGTTATGTTCGATGACGGCGTCGTGGACTGCGTCTTGTGCTCCCCACAGTGAGCCACCGGCGATACCGAACTGCGCAGTATTCTCGACCAGGTTATGAGCGATCCTGATATTGTCGGCCGCCTGGAACCATATACCCGCGGTTTCAAAGTAGACCCTTCCGATGTCGTGAATATGGTTCGACAGGATTCTGGCACCGTCGGATTTGCCGAAGCTGCCATAGGTCGTCCCAACGTAAATCCCGTTGCCAGCCACATCTCCAATCACGTTGCCGGCTATCAAGACATCTTTGCTCTCGGAAACATGAATGCCGACGCCGACATTGTCGATGGAGTTGCCGAGCAGCCGGACGCCGTCCGAGTGATCGAGCCGTATGGCCCCAAAGCTTCTGGTGTCTGTACCGAACTTGCCGCTGCCCCGCGGATCTCCATCCCGAAACTGGAGCCCCGATACAACCATCCCGTCGGCTCCATCCAACCTGAAGAAGGTCGGCAGGATGCCGGCCACAGCCGTAGAACTTGTTGGTAGCCCATCGGTCGGGATATAATCGAGTTGACCCTTGGTGCGGTCATACCACCACTCCCCGGTCGCATCGAGCAGCGCTGCCGCCCCGGTCAAAAAATAGCGGCTGCCTTCTGCGGTGAAGAAATAGCCGGTGCCTTGGGTATTTATCGCCCGGTTCGCGGTGTCGATTGAAACCACTGGGAGGGTATCACTGCCCCACTGGCTACCGGGGTGAAAACCGCCGACGATGTGGGCGACAAGGCCTGCTGCATTTTTTGAGATCGGAAGATCGCCGGCATGGAAGCAAAAGCGCGTGTTACCATGCCATAAGTCGTCGTCCTGCGTGCACTTAGCCGCGAAAAGCCACCCTTTGCGCGGATCTCCATCGATTGGAGCGTTGGGAAAGCGAGCCTGCGTCTGGCGCGCGCCGCCGACGAAAAGATCGCCCACATCCCGGCCCGCAGGCAGCTTCAGTGACGCCTTCCAGGGACCATCGGCCTGCGCCGTCCAATTGCGCACAATCGGGCCGCCGTGCAGAACCGGCGCCTCGTTGCATCTCGCCGCGATGATCAGGCCCGCATCGCGAGCATCGAAGACTATCGGTTCAGCAAGATAGTAATCCCCATTGCCTATTGCGATCGTATTCTGGCCGCCCTTCTGGCGCGCAGCATCCCGCGCTCTTTCAATACTGGCAAAAGGACCGTCTGTACGCCGAGAATTTGCTTTAGCAAGGTGCCCGCTCCAGGTGTCTTTGCCATCGGGAGAGACATAGAATACTGCCCGGGCCGCGGATGCTCCGGTCAATATGTTGCTCAGTGAAGTCCCCTTCAGCTTGTCCGACAAGGTCGCCGGCGAAGCTTCCGCGCAGGTTGCCTCCCTGACCGCCGTCTGCAGCCTGTCGGGCGCATCTGCGTCCGGGCGCACCGGCGCCAGCTTGCTCGGCTGCGGAAAGAGCATCGCAAGCAAAATGCTCAAGATCGGTGCGAAGCGCAGCCTCATGAGATTTGCAGCTCCGCCGTTCTGCTGCGGGCCGGTGCTCGCAGTTGCCGACCGGGAGCCGTCGAAACAACAACAGGCTTGTACAGAGAGAACATGATGATGGCCGTTGTGAACAGAATGAAGATCGCGTCATTCTGGATCAGGAAGATTGTCTCGGTCAGGTTCATCACCAAAATCACAACCGTGAAGACGTTCAACCAGAGCCAGCCATAACGCGGGTCCTCGCATTGGAGGGCCGCGCCTTGGCGGAGTGCCTGCAAAAGCATCAGAGCGAACAAAGTCATTCCGCTTGCTCCAAAGCTCAGCAGCGTATCGCGGAATCCATTATGCGCGTGGGGAGCCATCCATTGGATCTTTGACCAGATAATCCAGGCTTCGGGATTCGCCTCTGTCCAAAACGCTTGGTAGCCGAAGCCGAGCAGCAGATGATCGGCGATCTGACCATCGACCAGCTCCCACAAGGGCACTCGGCCCGTCAGAGTGGCATCCTTGCCAAGCGCCTCAAGGAATGGGACCAGGAACTCGTGAAGCAAAAGTAGGATCCCGGCGAAGATTTGAACGAAAAACAGGATGAAGACAATGCGACCGACGCCACGGATTCGCTGCAACATGGAGTAGAAGCCGATCAGGCAATATGCCGATACCGTCGCAATTGTCGCGGTCATCGATCCGGAAAGGAACAGACAAGCCCCGCCCGCCATCAGCAAGATCAAAGCTGCTCGCCGCAAGCCTGGATTGCCGTCCATTACGACGGCGGTCGACACCAGTATCATCATGCCGGCGTACCAACCAAGGCTGTTCTTGTGGATGAATATGCCGCGCACCGCGCTGTCCGTGGGCATGCGAGCGAGCCCCGGTGACACTAGAAGAAGCAACAGGCTAAGGACGATACATGTTCCGAAGGTGGCAAATGCGATGAGAAGCAACTGCCTCGGTGTAAAGCGTATGGCCAACACATAAGCCAGAAGTACGGTGAAGAGCAGGCCGATGGCACGCCTGAAAGTCGTCGACGGGCCAACCGACCAGAAGACAGACACGAAGGGTATGGCGACCATCAGGGGGACAAACCAATTTCGCTTCAGCGCTATGATGAATTGCGGAGAATTTCGTGCCAGCATCAGCAATGTAAACCCGTATACCGGTAAACAGAGCAGACGCAGTATAGACCTGGCATGATCGCTCAGGCCTCCGTCGGCATCCGCCAGCATGAGCGGGAAAAGCGCGCCTGTCTGAAGAAAAAGGCATAGGCCGGCGCCCCAGCACTCTATTGCCCGCCAACTGACAGTCGGCCCATTCGCTGTTCTAAGCGTATACGCTCTCATTACCCGTCCCGATTTGCTTGGACAGATGAGAGGCTGTTGATCGCGGCAATTTGGAAAGACATGGGTCCCCTTTCATAGCTGCGCTGCTTACCAACGAACAATCATCCCGCCATATCCCCGGTCAACCAACGCAAACGAAGGCGGGGCTAAGCCTAACGTCCATACCCACCACCCAAGGACGTTGTTTGGATTAAGCTTACGGTCTACCCCTCCCCCAAAAGTTGGTGCTGGGGCCTACGACATTGCCCATAAGAGGAGATGTCACCCGTGACCAATCACCGGTAGCTTGACGATGAAAGCATACCGCGAAGCACGTCGCGCCGAGCCGCAGTTTCCGGTGAAGTGAGGCAATAATTCTGGCGCAGCCGGCTGTTGGCAGGTGACGCTTAGAAGGGTTGGGATTGCAATGGTTCTGCGTCATGGTCCTGGTTTTGTACGTTATATAAAGGGAGCGCCACGCGTTGCGGCGTTGACCCTACCGGCTCAAGGCGAAATCCTGATCGAGCAGAACTCCTTCCATCAATTCGCGCTGCCAAACGCGCGAGCGTTCGCAACTCTGGCGCACCGACGTGTCGCCCAGCGACGCGCTTGAGGGGTGTCATGGAGCGGCCGACATTCAGCGTCCTTATCAACAACTACAACTACGGTCGCTTCGTCGAACGAGCGATTGACAGCGCCTTGAGCCAAGAGGCGTCCAATGTTGAGATAATCGTCGTCGACGACGGCTCGAGCGATCAGTCGCGCTCTGTTCTCGACGGCTATGACAAGCGGGTGACGGTGCTTTTCCAGGAGAACCAGGGACAGGCCGCCGCCATAAATGCTGCTGTGAAGTTAAGCAGTGGCGACATCCTCTGTTTTCTCGACGCCGATGACTGGTGGGCGCCAGGTAAGCTGTCGGCAACAGCCGCTGCTTTCCACTCCAATCCTCAGGCATCGCTTGTTTATCACCGACTTCAGCCAACGCAGACCGATGGTTCACCAGCCTTCAAGCCAATCCCTCGGACCCTGTGTTCAGGAAATTTGTCGCCACGGCTCGCCAGATCGGCTGGTTGGTGGCCCTTCCCGATGACATCAGCTATCGCTGTAAGGCGTAGCGCGTGGGCTGCTGCAGGGGATATTCCCGAGCAGTTCCGCATGTCTGCAGATGCCTGGCTCACAGGCATCTACCCATTTCTGGGGGGCGTTGTCGCCTTGTCGGATCCACTCGGGTTCTATCGGATTCACAACAACAATTGGTATCGGCCAGTCGATGACGCCGCCATGCTGCGAAGGCGGATGGCCCATTGGCAGGCTACCGTTGAAGCGACGAACCGGTTTCTTTCTGCGCACGATCTGGGGGGAAGGCTGCGTCTGACCGATCACTATCCGTACCGGGTGGCCTCAGCCAGGCTGCAGGGCGCCGATACACGCACCCGGTTCAGACTTGCTGTGGAAGGGCTCTTTTTCGCCGGAGAACCAAACTTGCTGAGGCGGACGCGTGATGCATTGCGCACAGCCTGCGACCTGCCTCGACTTGGTCAGGATGTCGGCGTGTCGGAGTCAGCGGGATGAAGGCGCTGCTGCTGGTTTCCGAATTGGAAGACTACACCATCTCCTTCGCTAGCGGCGTTGCGCGACATGCGCACGTCGTCCTAGCGGTTCCGCGCCGGCGCTACGCACACCTTGCTCCATGGATCGATCCGGCTGTCGATCTGCACCTGATGGACTGGCCAAGGCACCGCTCGCTCTCCAATCCCTGGTTCCTGCACCAACTCACACGTCTTATCCGGCAGGAGCGGCCGAACGTCATTCACCTTCTGAGCAACTCGACGCTCTGGTTGAACTTTGCCGCGCCGTTCTGGCGCCCGATCCCGATCGTGACCACCGTCCATGACGTGGAAGTGCATCCCGGCGATTCCGACACCCGCACGCTGCCCGCCTGGGCTCCCCAATTGATGGTGCGGCAATCGGGTCATGTCGTCGTCCATGGCGAAGGGCTGAAACGAATGGTCCTCGAGCGATATTCAAAATCGCCTGATTGTGTCCATGTCCTGTCGCATCCCGCCATTCATCGCTACGCGGAACTCGCTCGGCGGCACAAGATGGCGCGGCGCGGCGCAGATGGAACTTTGCGCGTTCTGCTTTTCGGACGGATTTTTGCTTACAAGGGATTGGAGCATCTGATCCGTGCCGAGGCGATGCTCAAGGACCTGCTCCCCAATCTCCGCATCACGGTCGCTGGCCGCGGCGATGATCCGCGGATCTTCCAGCCGCTGATGGGGGACGCCACCCGCTATGATATTCGCAACCGCTTTATCGAGGATATGGAGGTCGCCCAGCTCTTTCTGGATGCCGATATCGTTGTCCTTCCCTATACGGAAGCCTCTCAAAGCGGCGTCCTCAATCTTGCCGCGGCATTTGGCAAACCGGTTATCGTGACTGATGTCGGCGAATTGCGAGCCACCGTTCTGCCAAACGGACTGGGAATGGTGGTTCCACCGGGAGATGTGGAGCAGCTCGCGCGGGCCATCTGGACATTGGCGAAAAATAACGAACTCAGAAGCAATTTCGGAACCAGCGCGCTTGCATGGGCTACAGGTCCGAATTCGCCTGAACAGGTCGGAGCACAAGCTGCGGCCGTTTATCGTAAGGTGGTCGGGGCATGCTAATGAACGCGCTCACGGACGGGAATCGGGTAGCGACGCGGAACGCAGCAGCAACTGTCCGCCACTACGTCCCGGGCGGTTGCGAAAACGGTGGCGGAATTGGCAGGCTGGTCGGCTATATATCGAACACCGCGAAGGAGGCCGGCGAAACACATCTCGTCACCGACACCAGAGGGCCTCGGTGGTCCTCCGTTGCGTCGCCTGTGCGTCTGCTCGGCGCCGTCTTGATGATGGCGAAGGACCGTATAATTGCTCCTGCACGCATTCACCACATTCATGTCGCGGGTCGCGGCAGCACCGCAAGAAAACTGATCCTGACCGAGGCTGCCCGTCTCCTCGGATGCTCTCACATATTGCACCTGCACGACTACGACTACGCGAGCGACTTTGCCGCACGCCCGCCACGTCAACAAATGCTTGTACGCCGGATGTTCCAACATGCCGACCAGGTCGTGGCACTGGGCCAGCGCGACCGCATGACGCTCACGACGCTTCTCGGCGTGGAAGAGCGCCGCGCAGTCGTCATCCGCAATTGTGTTCCCGACCCCGGGCCGCGCAATGTTCATGTCGGCGAGATGCCGTTGATCATATTTCTCGGCCGGCTGAGCGAACGCAAAGGCGTTCAGGAGCTTCTGCTTGCCTTAAGTCATCCGATCATGAAGGAGCTCCGGTGGCGAGCCGTGCTGGCAGGCGACGGACCTGTGGAAGACTACCGGCGCCAGGCTGCCGCTATGGGACTTTCAGATCTGGTGAAAATGCCGGGCTGGCTTGGCGCCGACGAGGCGCAAGCCTTGTGTACACGGGCAGATATCCTGGTCTTGCCTTCGCATGCCGAGGGCTTGGCAATGGCTGTGGTCGAAGGGCTTGCCCATGGGCTCGCCGTCGTCACCACGCGCGTCGGCGCGCACGGCGAAGTCATCTCCGACGGTGAAACCGGCGTCTTCGTACCTGTCGGAGACAAGGATGCCCTGGCTGCGGCGCTGGCCAAGCTCGTCACCGACCCGGAAGTCCGCAACTATCTGTCGGCCAAGGCCCGCGCTCATTATCTCAACAATTTCAGTATGAAGGCTTACATGCGATCGCTGGACAAACTCTACGACGCGATCTCCGCGCAACCTCAAACGACGGCGGGTGAACGATGACTATTTCGACTGTGCCGCCAGACCGCAACACCTCGCTCTCGTCGATGCGCTACGATCCCCGGCTTCAGGTAGAGACTCGTTCGGACGACCTTGATCTGACTTCAGGCCTGCGCCTTATCCGGCGACGGATGGCCATGATAATGGCCATCGTCATGCTCCTTATGGCGGTTGCCGCCACCGTGATTTCTGGATTGAAGCCGACTTATCATGCCGAGTCCCGGCTGATCATCCACACGCCTCTGGCGACAAAGCTCGGCACCGACGAGT
This sequence comes from Rhizobium sp. SU303, assembly GCF_021052345.1. Taxonomy (NCBI): domain Bacteria; kingdom Pseudomonadati; phylum Pseudomonadota; class Alphaproteobacteria; order Hyphomicrobiales; family Rhizobiaceae; genus Rhizobium; species Rhizobium sp. SU303. Next base: position 76,290 of record NZ_CP088099.1, on the reverse strand, counting down.
CCGGCCGCAACGATCCGCTGGACGCCACATCTGAGACCGAACGGCTTCTTTCCAGGAGCATCGCAGAGCGGGTAATCCGCGACCTACGGCTCAATGAATGGCCGGAATTCAATCCGGCGCTGCAAGAAATCTCGCCTATCGACAAGATCCGATCAATGCTGCGCGGTTGGGTCGATAGTGAAAAACCGTCCTTGCCGATACGGGACAGCATCGAGCCGATAATCCCGAAATACTACAAGGCCCTCCGCGTTTGGCGCGATGGCCAGGGTGACGTCATTCAGATCGGTTTCGATGCGAGCGACCCCGAACTGGCCGCCTCGGTCCCGAACCGGCTCATCAGCATCTACCTCGAAGAGCGGAAGGACAGTCTGCGCGGTCGAGTGGACGCAGCAGAAGAATGGCTTCTGCTGCGCATCGATGAACAGATGGGGCGCGCCAAGGCAGCACGCGATGCCGCCGACGTGTACCAGAAAGCTACCGACGTTGCCTCAAATGACGACGATCAGGTTGAACAGATCAAGTCGATAGTGGAGCTGGGCGAGCGGCGGACAAAAATTGAACAAAGCCGCGCTGAAGCGAGAGCAACGATATCCGCACTCGAAGCGGCCGATGACCCCTCGCTCGTTCTGCAGAATATGGTCATTCCCGACAGCATTGTTGCAATGCAACGCGAGCTTCGTGCGCAGGAGCAAGATCTCGAGCGCCTTCTTGAGACATATGGCAACACCGCCGAAGCCGTGGTCGACGCGCGCGCCAAGATCCTTAAATCTCGCACCGATCTCAGCCTTGCAACCGATCGATATCTCCAATCGATACACGCCAAGCTTGCGGCGCTCGATCATGAGGACGACGCAATCCGGTCGGCATTGGCGGCCGCTCATGAGAAACGCACTCGCTCTGCCCTGGCGCAAACCGAGTTGGCCCGACTCCAGCACATGGCTGACAGAGAGCAAACGGCGCTGGACAAGCTCGAGGAGCAGCGCCGTGGCCTGGCTGCGCAAGCCATGTTGCCGGGCGCGGAACTGGAAGTCTTGTCACCGGCCGCGGTGCCGCTGGCGCCGCAGGGACGCGGGCGGCTTTTCTATTTGATCGGCGCCCTTTTGGCTTCGATATCGATCGCGGTGACGGCCGCTTTCGTGGTCGAGATGTTGGACAACTCAGTCCGCAGCTTCGACCAGATGGCCGGAATGTCGCGCATCGTACCCGCCGGATTCATCCCGCACCTGAAACGGAAAGACCGGAGAGATCCGTCGATGCTCTTCGGGAGCATCCAAGACGGGATGTTTGACGAAGCAATTCGCTCCGTCATGACTTCGCTCAAACAATCCAATGGCGGAAAGTTGCCCAACAGTATCGTTGTGACGTCGGCTCACAGCGGAGAGGGTAAGTCGCTTGTCGCCAGATCCCTGGCAATCGATCTCGCCGCCAACGGGATTCCGGTGCTGCTTGTCGATGGCGACCTCAGACTCGGAAATCTCGACTCGTTTTTCAAATCGGAGCTGAAGGAGGGGTTGAACGAATTCCTGTGTGGACAGGCCGGAATGCGGGACATCGTCCATCACCATCCAAGCGGCATCGACTTCATCCCGGCTGGCAATGCCAGTCTCCATCGGCGCGTTCGTTTGGCTGATGCGGCGGACATCGTCGCGATGGCCGCCTCACTCGGCCAAATCGTCATCTTCGACAGCGCGCCGGTGCTCGCCTCGGCTGATACGATGCATCTGACAGCGTTAGCAGAACGAACGCTGGTGGTCGTAAAATGGGGAAAGACGAGCCGTCGCGCCGTAGAGTTTTGCCTACATCAGCTGAAGACCGCGCGCAACGCAGAGATTGCCGTTGCCATAAACAACGTCAATCCGAAACAACACGCCATGTACAACTTCAGCGATTCAGAACTGTTTGTGAGCTCCCTGAGGAAGTACCACGAGTTCACATGAACTCGAACAGCAGTCCGCCTGATTCCGAAATAAGTTACGGAGACCGCATTGAAAAACGAAAATAAAGTCGCGCTGGTTACAGGTATAACGGGTCAGGACGGTGCGTATTTGGCCGAACTGCTCCTGGAAAAGGGCTATATTGTTCACGGCCTCAAGCGACGCTCATCGTCGTTCAACACCAGTCGCATCGAGCATCTATACGAGGATCCCCATGTCGAAAATCCTCGCTTTATTCTGCATTACGGGGACATGACCGATTCAACGAACCTCATCCGCGTCGTTCAGGAAACGCAGCCGGACGAAATCTATAATCTCGCCGCACAGAGCCACGTTCAAGTCTCTTTCGAGACGCCGGAATATACGGCTAACGCTGATGGAACCGGGACCCTTCGGCTCCTTGAAGCAATTCGCCTCCTGGGACTGACCAAGAAGACCCGCTTCTATCAAGCGTCCACCTCAGAGCTCTACGGCAAAGTTCAGGAAGTCCCGCAGAGCGAAACGACACCTTTCTACCCTCGATCACCTTACGCTGCGGCTAAGCTCTACGCCTATTGGATTGTGGTCAATTATCGCGAGGCATATGGCATGCACGCCTCGAACGGCATTTTGTTCAATCACGAAAGCCCGATCCGCGGCGAAACATTCGTGACGCGCAAAATCACCCGGGCGGCGGCGGCGATCCATCTTGGACTGCAGGAAAGGCTCTATCTCGGCAACTTGGACGCCAAGCGCGACTGGGGACATGCACGAGAATATGTCCGTGGCATGTGGCTGATGCTGCAACAAGACGAACCGGAGGACTATGTCCTTGCGACCGGCGAAACGCACTCGGTTCGTTCCTTTGTCGACAAAGCCTTTGCCCAGGTGGGCATGCCGATTGATTGGCGTGGGAACGGGGTTGAGGAAAAGGGATACGATAAGACATCCGGCAAGTGTGTGGTGGAGATCGATCCAGCTTACTTCCGTCCGACCGAAGTTGATCTTCTGATTGGCGATCCGACGAAGGCGCACACGAAGCTTGGCTGGAAACATGAGACCAATCTTGATCAGCTGGTTGCGGAGATGGTTCGCGAGGATCTGAAACTCATGGCACGAAATGTTCCGTCGGTCGGTGTAACCAAAGGTTTTGCCTATGCCTGAGGTGATCTACAGCCTTGCCGGAAAGAGGGTCTATGTCGCCGGGCACCGCGGCATGGTGGGCTCTGCGATCGTGCGGCGTCTCGCTTCCGAGGGCTGCGAGATTTTGACGGCCACCCGCGCCGAGGTCGATCTCAGACGGCAGGAGCAGGTGGAGGCCTGGATGAGTAAGCATCGTCCCGATGCTGTCTTCCTGGCTGCTGCGAGGGTCGGCGGTATTCTCGCGAATGCTACCTATCCGGCCGACTTCCTTTACGACAACTTGATTCTCCAAGCGAACGTCATCCACGCCGCCCATAGAACTCAAGTCGAAAAACTGATGTTTCTGGGCTCGTCCTGCATCTATCCGAAATTCGCCGATCAGCCGATCGTTGAGGACTCACTTCTGACCGGATCGCTTGAGCCCACGAATGAATGGTATGCGATCGCCAAAATTGCCGGATTAAAGCTCTGCCAAGCCTATCGCAAACAGCACGGTAGAGATTTCATCTCGGCCATGCCTACCAATCTTTACGGTCCAGGCGACAATTTTGACCTCGGGTCAAGCCATGTCATGCCGGCGCTCATACGCAAGACACATGAGGCCAAGGTCAACCAGCAACAAGAGATATGTATCTGGGGTACCGGCACGCCGCGGCGCGAATTCCTGCATGTTGACGATTGCGCCGACGCCTGCGTCCATCTCATGAAGACCTATTCCGCCGAAAGTCATGTGAACGTAGGTTGTGGCGAAGACATTACCATCCTCGAATTGGCATACCTCGTCTCCGAGATCGTTGGTTTCGAAGGCAAGATCACGCGCGACCTCACCAAGCCAGATGGCACGCCACGTAAACTCCTGAGCGTCGACAAGCTTCGCACTCTCGGCTGGTCTCCTAAGATAGGTCTGAAGGAGGGTGTCGCAGATGCCTATCGCTCCTTCCTTGATGGCCATCATCTCGAACGCAGCGACAGAGCTACGTCCGGCGACTTGATCGGTCAAAGCCACATCAGTTTCGAGAAAGCGAAGGGTTCGGCGCCCCATGCGCCCACGCTCTCGACCGTCACGCATCATCCCTCGCCATAGGGAATTTGCACGAGGGATAACAGGCTTTTGTCTCGGGGGAACGCATATGCTGGGACGGCGCAAATAATGCAGCCTGTAGACATCAGGATCGCAGCGCTCATTTTCCTGATAGTCGTGTGGGTGATGATTATCGGTGCGGCAATGGATTTTTTCCCGGCCGAAATGCCGATATCGCTTGTCGCGCTATTAGGCAGATAGTCCACATCGGATGGCTCCACCGGGCCTTACCTTCGGCTGGACTTTTGGACGACAATCGTTGCAGTAAAGTCGACAGGCGAAGAGAAGAGCCGGACGGAACCCGCCTCAGTTGATTGGCGGTTCCGCATCGATGTGGCTGGGCGGCAAGCTTGGCTGACCGAGCCCGAAGAACGCGCGCGCGGTCAAGCATGCGTCATCCCCTGGGACGCAGGCGCGGCAGACGTCAGGCCGAAGATCGTACACTTGACAGGATGTCTCTGAACCGACGCGACCGACCAATGCGGAGCAGCGCGCACCGTCGCAACGCATTCCTTGCTGGTTCGCGGCTACGAATTGCGCCGGCAGCAAATCGAGAGCAGCGTCTGTTTCGGTGGAAAACCTGGGCCAGGTCGGCGAAAAGGAGCAGCAGGCTCCGCAGCCTTGGCAATCGAAATCGATCAATGATGTCATGGCCCGCTCCTACCACACAGCCCGCCAAGAGCAAAGCCTTCGCACGATTTACCGCCGCAGTTGAAGATAGGGCGGCTGGCGTTCTCCTGCAAACCAGTCGCCGCACTCGTCGACTTTCCTGACGAGGCCGGGAATGCGGCGCGGCATTTCCAACAGGAGGCGCGACCTGTCAGGTGGCCTCGAGAATCATGTTGAGGGGCGTCTGGGCCGCACGCCGGATATGAGTGAAACCGCCTGAGCGGATCACCTCGGCCAATCGCCGCTCTCCCGCTTGCGCACCGAGTGCCAGCCCTGTCTCCTGCGCAAGCGAGGTCGGAACGCAGATCATCGTCGAGGCTGAGTAGTAGAGCCGTCCAACCGGATTGATGTTCTCCTCCAGCGTATCTCCGGCCATTGGTTCGACCACCATCCAGACGCCGCCCTCTTTTAACGCCTTTCGGATATGAGCCGCAGCGGCTTTCGGGTCGCCCATGTCATGCAAGCAGTCGAAGCAGGTGATCAAGTCGAAATCCCGGCCGTCGAAGTCTTGCGCCCGGCCGACCTCGAAGTGCAGGTTCGTCAACCCGTGTGCCTGGGCGTGCGCGGACGCAGCGGCAATCGAGCCTGGATGGAAGTCGTAGCCCACAAAGCGGGAATTCGGAAACGCCTGCGCCATCAGGATCGTCGATAGCCCGTGCCCACATCCGACGTCCGCCACCTTCGCCCCCATTTTCAACCTGTCGGTGACACCGTCGAGCGCCGGCAGCCAGTCCTGCACAAGGGCATTGACATAACCTGGGCGGAATAGCCGCGCGACGGCGCAGAACATGCAGCCGGCCTGATCGCCCCAGGCAACGCCTCGGCCGGTTTTGAAGGCGGCCTGCACCTTCCGCTGGTTCTCCACCATCGCAGCAGCGGTGTCGAACGCGCCGATCAGATTGACCGGGCTGTCCGGCTCGGCAAACACGAAGGCCTGCTCCGGCGTCAGCGAGAATAATCCTCTCTCATGGTGCACATAACCTGAGGCAGCCTGTGCCGCCAGCCACTCGCGCACATAGCGAGGTGCGCATCCCGAGGCATCGGCAAGTTCGTCGGCCTTCACCGGCCCGACCTCCTTCAGCGTCCTGTACAGCCCGAGAGCATCTCCGATCCGGACCAGCGGCACGCTGACCGCTCCGCCAAGGTCGCCAAGGACGCGGCCCACGAGTTCGTTGAGCGTTGTTTCGTTGATTTCCGTCATGTGAATTCCTCCCGGTCCTCGGATGGCGTCCTGCCATCCGCGATGCCAAGGATGAAGCTTGCCGTCTCGGCGAGCATGAGGCGGTTGTCCCGCGTCTGCGAAGAAATCCCGCTCGTTCGAGGGACACATGTCCCATAGGCATCGGAGGAGGTGCCTATCCACCTGCAGAAGCGGGACTATCGGGAGAGCGCGACCACGATCGCTTGCGAGCGGCTATGCACGCCGAGTTTGCTGAATATCACCGACAGCTGGTTTCGCACGGTCTTTGCACTCTTGCCAAGCCGTTCGGCGATCGCGCGGTTATCTAGCCCCTCCGCGACAAGGTCGAGAAGGGCGGCCTCGGCGGGTGTCAGACCGGCCTCACTGACCGCGCGCGGCCGCACCGACCGATCCTGCCCGAGAAAGGCAGCAAGTTCCGTTTGAAATACATTCCAAGCGGGCTCGTCCGGCAAGAGCACATGGTTCTTGCTCTCAAGCGGCACAAAGCTCGCGCCTGGAATCGCGGCGGCGAGCTTGCAACCCTGGTCAAACGGCACGCGCATGTCACCGCGGCTGTGTGCGATCAACGTCGGGACGCGCAGCATCGCCGCAAGGTCCAGCACGTCGATCCCCTGCATCTGCCAAAGCAGTTGTGCGGCGACGTCGGCCGTTGCCGTTTGCCGCTCGAGATCGCCCCACCAGCGATGCTGTTCAGGCGTGCCGTCGGGGATAAAGAGATTGGTGAAGAACCGGCAAAACGCCGGATTATCGCGTCCCCAGCCGACGCGAACGAAATTGACAAGGGTCTCGGCTTCCAGCCGCTCCGCCTCGGTCTGAGCTCTGGCGCGGGCACCCTGACCGTAGGCGTTCAGAAGCACCAGATGCGATACTCGCTCGGGATACTTGAGGGCATATGCGATAGCAAGCGCGCCGCCCTGCGAAAGACCGAGGAGGACGAAGCGCGGCTCCTCGATCGACGCTGCCACGGCAGCTAGGTCTGCGTGCCACGCTTCGACCGAAAGGTCAAAGACATGCCGGTCCGACAGACCGCAGCCGCGCGGATCGTAGCGCACAAACCGGTTGTGGGCGGACAGCGCCTGGAGCCACGGCCGCCACACCGGGCTTTCGAGATCGTAATCGACATGGCTCAGCCAGTGCGCCGCCCGCAGGATCACCTGACCCTCTCCGCAAGACGCCATGGCAATACGGGTGCCGTCCTCGGCTGTAGCGAACCGTATGGTCTGACTGAGTTTCATCGGTCGAGAATATCGCAGCCGAAGATCGCATAACAGACCTATCTCCTAGAGGGATGATTCTCCTGGGAAGACAGTTCAGCCTGGGATGCTCGCTACGAAGCCTTTCGATCCGTTTCGCCCGCTTCGGACCATATACCCGACCGGCGACCTGAGCCCTCTCGCTAGCGCTTGAGCACGAAGCAAAGTTGCCGCGACCTCTGTTGACTGTCGCTGAGCTCACGGTCTTATGGCAAGAGCGACGAGGCCATCGTAAAGCGCGGTGGCAAGCGGGTCGACATCCGGTGCCTCCTGGTGGAGGCGGAAGGTCGTCGCAACAAGTTTACCGCGACCGAGCCGCTTTTCGATGATGAAGGCAGCGGGTTTGTGAACCCAGCCGATGACGACGCCAGCGTGCACGCGACCTTGGAATTCCCAGGGACGGAGGCCGGCCATCACCTGGTGCGGCGCGACGCCGGTGAAGGACAGGTCGAACAGCGGACCGCCCGGCACATGAGCGAAGACACCATCCCGGCGCAACCAGGAGAAGTTGCCGACCCAATCCCCGCGCCAGATCGATTTGTGACGATTGACGAGATTGTAGCCGGGAAAACTGAAGAACGGCCCCGAAACCATGCCGCCGGCACCCGGATCGATTTCGATCGACATCGGGCCATCGCGCGGCGGCGCGTCATCGCGCAGGCGGCCGGGGTCCTTGTTGACGATCTGCAGCACCCGCTGGCCGGAATGGATTGCCTCGACGCGATCGGCATCGATGTCCTTGGTGACGAAGACATCCGCCTCGTGCAGCGACACGCTGACATGGCCAAGGGCTGACAACCTCTCGGAAATCCCGTCGTCGTGCGAAGCAAAGCGAATGGGGGGCACATCGCGCTTAACGTAGACCGCGAGTGTCTCGGAATTCTGAGACAGCACGCTTCCATCAGGCGCCACGACCTGGAACCGTGCTTTTTGGATCTCGGGCACCGGCACCGCAGCTGCTGTCGCGGCGATCGGCGCAGTATGAACCTGCATCGGCGCAATAGCCGGCAGCGGTATCTCGCCTCTTTCAGCGCCAAATTCCCAGACGAGGCGACTGCCTTCGGGCAATGCTGTTCCGCCGCTCGACACCTTGACGTCGAAGCTGGCCGTCTGCCCCTCATAGACGGCGTGGCGGGCAGCACCCGGCGCGATGACGATGTCGGAATTGACGGCCGGCAGTGCTTTGGCGAAGACGCGCGGATTGCGTGCCATGTCCATCAGCCCGTTGCCTTCCCAATGGACATCGGTGAGTTCGGTGATGACATAACCTCCGATCGGCGCGTGCGTTCGGATAACCTCGATCTCGTATTTCAGGTTCATGTATTGATACCACTGCACCTGCTCGATGAACTGGCCGAGATCGCCAAACACTTTCTCAAGGGCGAGTTCGCGGAAACGGGCTTCGATGCCCTGCGGCAATGCCGTGCCATCCGCCCAGGTGGCACCATAGGCCATCCACCAGGGGTCGCGGCCATTCTTTTCGCGCAGGCGGGCAGGATCGGGTAGACCCCAGACGCCGAACTCGGAGAGGACAAGCGGTTCCTTCCTCGTCCGCACGGCTTCCTTTTCGGTTGAGAAGGTCCAGTCGGCATTGCCTGCGAATTCGCGGCAGAGCGTGTCCCATTCCTCGCGCCGATCCACCGCCGTTCGGTAGAAGTGGTAGTCGTTGATGTCGGTCTTGACGTGAACGTTCGGGAAGCAGGCGGAATTGTCGACAACGAGCCGTAGCGGGTCTTCGACACGCAGCCAGTCGACCATATCGGAAATCCATTGCCGCTGTTCGGCCGCTTCGCGCAGCCGCGTGCCCCAATCTTCATTGATCAGGGTCCAGATTACGATGGAGGGGTGATTGCCGTCACGGGCGAGAATACCTTCCATGGTCGTGCGCAGGCGCTCGGCGGAGGCCGGGGTGAAGGTCTCGATATTTGGAATTTCGCTCCAGATCAGCATGCCCAGCCGGTCGGCGACCTCGTAATAGCGCGGGTCCGGCACTTTGATATGGCAGCGCAGGCAATTCAGTCCCATTGCCTTAGCCTTGCGCAACTGGTCTTCGAGCAGGTCGAGCGAAGGCGGCGCGCCGAAACCATCGGGATAGTAATCCTGATCGAGCGCGGCGCGTAGATAAAGCGGCTTGCTGTTCAGATGGAGGAAGCCGTCCTTGGCTTCGAAGCGGCGAAAGCCGAAATTTTCCTGCCGGCTGTCGATCTCGACACCGTCGGCGCTAAGGATCGTTGTGATCGTATAGAGGTTCGGGCTGTCCGGCGACCATGGTGCGACCGCGTCGAGCTGGATCGAATGTTCGAGGGTATCTCCGGCGGCCGGAATGTTTCCGGTAAAGACGGGCATGCCCTGCGGGCCGATGATCTCGATTTTCAGCGAGCCTGCAACTATGCTCGCAAAGCGGGCTTTTAGATCGAGCCTGGCTTCCGGCCAAATCGGGTCGAGGCGAAGCGATGAGATGTGAGCGGGATCGCGGGCCTCGATGAGGACGGACTGCCAGATCCCGCCTTGCGGGCCATACCAGCTCTGCTTGCCATGCGGGATCTCCGCAAAATCGGCGCCACTCTCGTTGCGATAAGCATCCGGCAGGCAGGCCAGGACCTCGACGGTGTTCTCCGCCTTCAACAGAGCGGGTGGAATCACGAATTCGAAAGGAAGATAACCGCCGTCATGACGGCCGATCTCAGTGCCGTTGATGGAAACGGTGGCCAGATCGCTGACGGCACCGAAGCGGATGGCGATTTCCCGAGCCGACCATTCTGCGGGGAGCGCGAAGGTCCTGCGATAGGTTGCCGATCCGAAGCTGACGGAGAGATCCTCAAAACACGCCTGCCAGTGCGCCGGCACCTTTGCACGCCGCCAAGCACGATCGGTCTCGTGGCGGAACTCCCAGGTCCCATCAAGGGAAAGCGTTTCGCGGAGCGGCGTGTTCGCTGGGGCGAGCGACAGGGAATAGGCGTTCATCGGTTGTCCTTGGAAGTCGGCTTTTTCGATTGGGGTTCCGGGATACGCACGGCGCGGCGCGTATCCCGGCGGGAGACCAACCCCTCAAGAGGGGTTGGAGGAACTAGCGATTGCGACGCAGGACGCGCTCGACGCCGGCCTGCATCGCTTCAAGCGTTGCCTGCGGATCGGTGCCGGTCAGCCACATCGCGTTCAAGTCGGTGATCATCGCGTTGTAGACTGCACGTTGGTTCTGGATCTGCGGCAGTGACGTGGCATTTTTGGCAGTGTCGGCAAACTCGGCGCGATGCGGCAGGGCCTTGAACTCTTCGGAATTCAGAACCGACTGACGGGTCGACAAATGGCCGGTGCGCGACCATTGGAAGTTGTTGTCGTTCAGAAACTTGAGGAAGGCGAGAGCGGCTTTGGTCTTGTCTTCGCTGCGATCGTCATCCTTCGGGATCACCCACATATGGCTGTCGGCCCAGACGGACGGTTTGGCGTAGAGTTGCGGCACATTGGCGACGCGATAGTCCTTGAGGGCCACTTTGCCGCTCTTGGCCTGGGTATCGTAGTTGTCGACGCCCCAGGTGCCGTTGATCAGAATCCCGGTTTCGCCGTTAAGGAACGCCTGTTCGGAGCCGGGATAATCCAGCGCCGGATTGGCAAGACCTTCCGAGAATATCGATGAGATCAGCTTGGCTGCGTTCAGCCCTTCCGCTGTGTTGATGCTGGCGGTCTTGCCGTCGGCGGAGAGGACATCGACGCCCTGCTGCCAGAGAAGCGTGTCGAACAGGCGCACCATCATGCCTTCCGAACTCTGAGCTTCCGAACCGATATAGTACTTGCCGGTCGCTTCCTTGAACTTCTTGCCCTGCTCGAGCAGTTCCTCGGGCGACTTCGGCAGGATCGGCGAGCCGTCTGCGTTCACAAGGCCCGCTTTCTTCATCAAGTCCATGTTGACGTGGAAGAGCAGCGCATGAAGGTCGTATGGGAGGGCATAAATTTCATTCTTGGCGGTAGCGTTCTTCAGCGCCGCCGGTACGAAGTCGGTTGTCTGGATACCGAGATCGGCAATAGGCTTGGTCAGCGGCGTCAGGAGATCCCGGTCCGAAAAATTCGGCATAATCGAGGCATGCATGACGGCGACATCAGGGATGTTGCCGGTGGAATAAGTCGCGGTCAGCAGGTCGTAATAGGCGCCCCATTCGGCCGTCTGGGTGACGACGTTGGCGCCGATGGTGTTTTCTGCGTTGAACTTGTTGGTGAGCGCGGTGATGATGCCGCATTCGCCATTGGCCTTGGTCACGTCTGTCACCTCGCCGTATTCGCCTTGGCAATCGCCGAAGAAGCGGAAGAACGAGATGTCGACTGCTTGGGCTGCTCCTCCCCAGAGCGCGGTCATCAGTGTCGTGGCGAGCGCCAGACGTTGCAGCATTTTCGTCTTGTGCATCATATCCTCCTTGCGATGCCGTTGCGAAAAACCCGTCCCCGGCATGGCCGGTCGGGCCGGTGCCTATTTGCCGGCGCTCATGGCAACACCTGCCACGATGAAGCGCTGGAAGATCAGGAACAGAAGAACGATGGGCAGGCTGGCAAAGACCGCCGATGCCATGACAGCGCCGATGCCCTCCGAGAAAGCGAAGTTGGTCTGGATCGAGGCAAGGCCGACCGTGACCGTGTACATGTCGGCCTTGGTCGCCGAGACGAGCGGCCAGAGAAAGTCGTTCCAGGCGAAGATGAAGGTGAACAGACCGAGCGTGGTCAGTGCAGGTACGGAGAGCGGTAACATAATCTTCAGAAAGATCGTCAGCCGTGAGGCGTGATCAATGGCGGCCGCTTCCTCCAGTTCTTTCGGAACGCTGCGGAAGAACTGCATCATCAAAAACACACCGATCGGCACGGCGACGCGCGGCATGACCAGCGCGAAGTGGGTATTATGCAGTCCCCAGCCCGAGACCATCGTGTGCAGCGGAATGAACACTGCCTGCTCGGGCACCATCAGGCCGGCAATCACGAGCATGAACAGCGTCTTCTTGAAGGGGAACTCCAGGCGCGCGAACGCGTAGCCGGCCATAGACGAGACGACCAAAACCAAAATTGTCATCGTTACCGAGACGATGAGACTGTGCATCAGCCAGCGCGGCACGGTATCGAGCTTCAGGAGGCCGATATAATTATCGATGGTGAATGGGACCGGCAGGAAGCCTGCCGTGGAACGCATCAGCTCGGTATTCGGCTTCAGCGACATGGCGACGACCCAGACGACGGGCAGAAGCCAGAGGATCGCAAAGGCGATGGTTGCGCCGAGGATGAAAACGTCCGTGGCGCGGCGCAGGCCGCTTGTGCGTGCGCTTGCCATCATTCATCCCCCCTGCGGCCGAGCCAGAGCTGCAGCATTGTGAAGCCAAGCATCAGGATGAAGAGCCCGAAGGACATGGCCGTGGCGTAACCGACCTGCCAGTCGCGGAAGCTCGTCTCGTAGATGTACTGAACCAGCGTACGCGTCCGATTGGCAGGCCCGCCCTGTGTCATCAGGTGGGCCTGACCGAAAATCTGGAATTGACCGACGATCTGCAGGACCAGAACCAGGAGCACGGTGTGACGGATCGACGGCAGGGTGATGTTTTTCAGGACGCTGAACCGACCGGCATGATCGAGTTCGGCCGCTTCGTAAAGTTCCGGCGGTATCTGGCTTAGTGCCGCCAGAAACAGCGCCATGGGGAGGCCGACACCCCACCAAAGCGTCGTCAACGCAATCGACGGCATGGCGAGCGTCGGATGCCCGAGGAAATTGATGGGCTTGACGCCGATGAGATTGAAGAGCGGCACCAGCAGGCCGTTGTCCGCAGACAGCACCATCGACCAGATCAGCGTCACGACCGATACCGAAAACACGCTCGACATGAAGAACACGGAGCGCAGCACACCCTTGAGCCGCCCCTGCCCGAACACGGCAAGAGCCAGCACCAGGGCCAGTGCTGTCATGGTCGGCACGGTCATGGCGACGAAGGTCAGCGTGTTGCCCACGGTCTTCCAGAAGATCGTGTCGAACCACATGTCCTCATAGTTGAGGAGGCCGATATATTTCCGGTAGCTGCCGGCAAGCTCCCAGTCATGGAGACTGATCCACAAGCCCTTAAAGAAGGGGTAGACCAGGAACGTGGCGTAGATCACCGCGAAAGGCGCGAGGAAGATATAAGCGGCGAGTGCATCGCGCCTGCGCGCGGCGGTCAGGCTGCTGGTACTCATGCTCCACCCACTTCAGAATGCAGGGTGATCGAGACCTTGTTTGCATCGAAGACGTGGCGCGTGCCGGGGCCGATCGCGAAACGGGCGACGGAGCCGATCGAGGGCGCCGCGCCGCCGCGCAGTTCGGAGACGATGGCGGTGCCATCAGCAAGTGTCGCATAGACAAGTTGCAACGACCCGAGCTGCTCAACGACATCAACGGTTCCGCTGAGGGATCCTTCATCGGCAGGTGACAGGATTTCCGGCCTCAGGCCGATCGTCACCGTGTCGCCTTTGGAGGGACTGGCACGAACCTTGGCAGTAAGGCGGGCGTCTCCCGCACAGGCGAGTTCGACCGTTTCGCCGTCGACGGCTGTGACTGTTGCCGGGAGCAGATTGATGCGCGGCGCACCGAGGAAACCAGCCACGAAGGCATTGGCAGGGCACTCGTAAAGCTCGATCGGCGCGCCGACCTGTTCGATCTGCCCGTCCCTGAGGACCACGATACGGTCTGCCATGGTCATGGCTTCCGTCTGATCGTGAGTCACGTAGATCATGGTTGCGGCGAGGCGGTGGTGGAGCTTAGCGATCTCGGTGCGCATCGAGACGCGAAGAGCGGCATCGAGATTGGAGAGCGGCTCGTCAAATAGAAAGACATCCGGTTCGCGCATGATGGCGCGGCCGATCGCAACACGCTGACGCTGGCCGCCGGAAAGCGCCTTCGGCTTGCGGTCGAGATAAGGCTCAAGCTGGAGAATGGCGGCGGCCTTATCGATGCGTAAGGCGATTTCGGCCTTCGGCGTACCGATATTGCGCAGGCCGAAGGCCATGTTGTCGCGAGCTGTCATATGGGGGTACAGCGCGTAGTTCTGGAAGACCATCGCCACCCCGCGATCGCGGGCGGCCATGTCATTGACCCGGTTGCCGCCGAGCAGGACGTCGCCGCCGGTGATGGTTTCGAAACCGGCGATCATGCGCAGAAGCGTCGATTTCCCGCAGCCGGAAGGTCCGACGAAAACCAGGAACTCGCCGTCGTTGATCGAAAGCGAAATGTCACGGATGACATTCACCGCGCCATAGCTTTTGGACACCCCAGCGAGCGTTACTCCTGCCATGCACTCCTCCCAGAGCGATTAGTTATAAATCACTGGTTATAACTAAAATTATTATCAAGCAAGCCCTCTCCGCTTTTGCGTTCGTAAAACTTCGTGCTAAGCGGTTAGTCAGTCTTGTAAGGGGTTCGCGTGATCAAAAAGCCGACGATGTCCGACATCGCTGCCGCCTGCGGCGTCTCGCAGGCGACCGTGTCGCTTGTGCTCAACAACGCTCCGGGAACGCGCATATCGCCGGCAACGCGTGAGGCTGTTCTAAGTGCGGCGGCCAGGATGGGTTACAGGACGCAGGCTCGGCGCATCGATCGGCGTCCGCTGATTGCCATGCTCATCAACGAGGTGACAAGTTCGCCTCATGTCGCCGGCTTGATCGACGGAGCCGGAGAAGCGGCAAACGAGCTGGGCTATCTGCTCTCGGTGATGCCGACGGACGCAGACGAGGAGGCAGAGCAGGCAGCTCTCAGCCATCTCGCGACGCTGCCCGCTGCGGGCGTCATCTATGCGCGGCTGATCACGCAGCAAGTGACGCTTGCTCCGCAGCTCGCGGAATGGCCGACCGTACTTTTGAACTGCTACACGGTCGACAAACCCTTTCCGAGCGTGGTGCCCGGAGACCTGTCGGCTGTCATGAAGGCAACGCTGTCGCTGATCGATGCCGGCCATACGCGCATTGCTTATATCGGTGGCGAGGACGCGATCGAAGCTTCTCGCGAGCGCATCAAGGGTTATCGCCGAGCTTTGACGATGCGCGACATTCCTGTCGACAACCATCTCATCATCAAGGGACGCTGGACGATTCAGGGAGGTTATGCAGCCTTCAAGCGCCTGCAAGCGCTCGATGACCGACCGACGGCAATATGCTGTTTCTGCGACCGCATTGCCATGGGTGTCTATGAAGCCGCGAAGGAAGCCGGCCTCTCTATCCCGCGCGACCTTTCGGTGATCGGTTTCGACAATGAATCCTATTCCGGCGATATGCTGCCGCCGCTCACGACGATGCAACTGCCCCATGCCGACATGGCGCGCTATGCCGTCGAGAAGCTTGCCGAGATGATCGCCGCGCCGCGGATGCGGCATGACAATCATAAGGTCAAGCTGGAGTGCGAAATGATCGTGCGCCAGTCGGTCGCGCCAATAGACGCCGTATAGGCCGGATGCCAGGATGGATTCCCCATTTGTCCACATGCGCTTCCTCGGATGACCGGCTCAAGGCGAAACGCTGTTGAAGAGCAGACCTGACCTTCAACTGACAGATTGACAGCCATGCGCACGGCCGTGGCCACATCGAGGCTGCGGCAGTTCGATGCCGGAGCCGGCCGGCTGAGCTACTGCAGCATCATCAGCAGCAATAGCTTTTCAAGATCCTGCGGCGAGCAGTCATAGTGCCGCCACAGAATTCAGCCCAATCAAGCTTGTTCAACAAGCGGATGGCGACAAGATGAGATTGCTGGCTCTCGTGGCTGCGGCCTTTTTGCTGACGGTCTTTCAGACTCAAGCCCAGATCTATGGGCCGTATGATGGATATGACGACTTTGATGGATATGGTTACGACGATCCCTACAGCCCTTATCCGCCACCACTCGATTACGATCCGGCGCCTCCCTATCAAGAGCCCCTGCATGATCGCAGGCAACCGCCGACAGGGCGTGCAAAAGGAACCATCGAAATCGTCACGAGCGAACATACGCTCATTTACACCACCCCTTGGGGCGAGCAATTCGCTTACCCCATCGCGGTCGGCCGTGAGGGCAAGCAATGGTATGGATCTACGCGGGTCGTGTCGAAGCGAGCGCATCCTGAATGGCGACCCACGGCCGGCATGCGTCAGAAGAACCCTCGGCTTCCAGCGGTCGTGAAGCCCGGCCCCGCCAATCCGCTTGGAACGCGCGCGATCTATCTCGCCGATGGCCTGTTGCGCATCCACGGCACCAACGACCCCTCGTCCATCGGCACCAACGCGTCGAGCGGGTGCTTTCGAATGTACCGTCAAGATGTCGAAGAGCTTTACGAGATCGTCCAGCCGGGAACACAGGTCATCGTTCGGCGCTAGCTGTTAGCCGATCGGCGGATTGGCGCCGAGATATCTAACCGTCGATACGCAGCTTGCGCGCCAGAGCCTGAAGCTCCTTGAACCCTTCATAGCGCTTGTCGTGAACATGAGGGATCGCCCCTTCTGATGGCAGAAATGTCGTTTCGACCGCCGAGAGTGTCGTCATCGCTTCGCGCACATCCGCAAACAGCCCGCCGGCGACAGCGCCCAGGATGGCGGCCCCCAGCAGAACCGGTTCCTCTGCCTTTGTCGCAATGACCGGCTTGCCGCTCGCATCGGCAAGCAGCTGGCGAACGAAGTCGTGCTGGCCGGCGCCACCGCTGATGACGATGTTTTCGATGGTAACGCCCGCATCGGCCTGCGTCTCGATGATCTGCCTGAGGCCGTAGCCGATACTGCAAAGCCCTGCGACGTAAAGAGAGACCAGGCTGCCTATATCGTCCTCCATCCCGAGACCGGCAATGATTGCGCGGGCATGCGGATCGGCAAAGGGCGCGCGGTTGCCGAGGAACTCGGGAACGACGTGCAGTCCCGTCGCAAGCGTTACGGCATCGGAAGAACGGCCCGCCTTTCGGGCGGCCATGTCTGCAAGCAAAACCGGCAGCGGAATGCCGGCGCTCTTTGAAAGCTCCCTCGCCTCCGCGGCTGCCGGATGGAACGAGAGAAGATGGTCGATCGCCGCGCCGGCAGCACTCTGGCCGCCCTCGTTCAGCCACAGCCCCGGCACCATCGCCGAAAAATAAGGTCCCCAGACGCCGGGCACGAATGACGGTTCTGCCGTCGACGTCATCGTGCAGGAGGAGGTACCAAAAACATAGGCGAGATTGGCTTTCGGATCGGTACCGATGCCGACGGTTCCGATCCCACCCGCATGGGCGTCGATCAGCCCGGCCGCAACCGCCGTTCCCCGCTTCAGGCCAAGTTCGTCTGCTGCTGCCGCGGTCAGTCCCTGACCGAGTGCCGAACCAGGCTCGACGATAGCCTGGCCGATGCGGGCAAACTCTTCGTCGGCGAGCATGCCGAGGCTGATCTGATGAAAATAACCGCCATCCCAGCGCTTTTCATGGGCGAGATAAGTCCACTTGCAGGTGACCGTGCAGGTCGAACGCGACAGATCGCCGGTCGCCCGCCAGGTTAGGAAATCTGCAAGGTCGAAGAATTGCCACGCGGCATCAAAAACCTCAGGGCGATTTTCCTTCAGCCAGAGAAGCTTGGGCGTTTCCATCTCAGGCGAGATACGGCCGCCGACGTAACGCAGGACGTCATGGCCGAGCGCATTGATGCGCTCCGCCTGCGGGGCGGCGCGGTGGTCCATCCATACGATGATGTCCCGGTTCGGGTCTTCCGAAGGCCCGACGGGAAGCGGCTTGCCGCCTTCGCCGAGGACGACGAGCGAACAGGTGGCATCGAACCCGAGCCCCATGACGGACGCCGGATCGACCCCGGCCGAGGAAACCACTTCGCGCACTGCCGCGCAAACCGCCGCCCAGATCTCGGTGCTCGATTGCTCAACCATGGAACCCGGTTCGTGAAACAGGGTGATATTCCGCTTGGCGGACGCCAGCATCCGCCCCGTCAGGTCGAACAGGCCGGCGCGGGCGCTGCCGGTGCCGACGTCGACGCCGATGACATGTTTGGCATCTGCTTCTGGCGTGCGAGATGTGTCGCTCATGGTCTCTCCTTTGAAATCGGCAAGGATCAGGCTAACTGCAGTCTGGACCGGTGTTTACAGATCCACGCTATTTGGCAGAATCACCAGATCGCGGACGGTCACATTACGCGGTCGCGACAGCATGAAAAGGACGGCGTCGACCACTTCGGCTGCATCACGCTGCCATTGGCCAGCGCCTCCTCCATTTTCGCCTTTGGCCAATCGTCTAGCAAGTTGCTCCGTTCCGCCGCCTGGCGCATCTCAGGAACTCTCCGGTCGCCCATTTGTTTTACATTCTGCACCGCTCAGAAATTGCCCCCAGATGCAATCGGCGGCAGTGGAGTTGATCCATGGATATGACGCGCATCCGAGATCGCATGGTGGAACACCACGTGACGCGTCGTGGCATTCGCGATCAAAACGTCATCGGGGCGATGCGCATGGTACCGCGCGAAAAATTCGTTCCTCCAGGCTCCGAGGAATTCGCCTATCAGGATACACCGCTGTCGATCGGCGAGGGCCAGACAATTTCGCAGCCGTTCATCGTGGCGCTGATGCTCGAAAAGGCCAATCTGAATGCCGGTGACAAGGTGCTCGAGGTCGGAACGGGCTCCGGCTATGCTTCGGCCCTCATCAGCCGGATAGCAAGGCATGTCTACTCCATAGAGCGCCATGAAAAGCTGGCTCTTCAGGCCAGGGAACGGTTCGAGAAGCTGGGATACCGCAACATCGACGTTCGCGTCGGCGATGGCAGCAAGGGCTGGGCGAAAGCCGCTCCGTTCGATGCTATTGTCGTTTCCGCGGGCGCACCCGAGGTGCCAACTGCCTTGAAAGAACAGTTGGACCTCGGAGGGCGGCTCATCATCCCGGTCGGCGGCGGTGAAGGGCAGCGCCTGAAACGGTTCACGCGCACCGGCGCCACCGCATTCGAGGAAGAAGATCTCGGTGGGGTACTCTTCGTTCCCTTGATCGGCGAAGACGCCTGGACAGCTTCACATCCAATGTACACGGCGACGGCGCCCTCATTGCCGGAAACTATTGCGCCCAAGCCAAGTTCTCCGGCAAACGCACAGGGAGGGAGCATGGAAAAGATATACAAGTTGCCCGCGTTGCCGGAAGGCGTGCTCGATCATAGCGAATTTCAGCAAAGGTTCTGGGCTGTTCAACGTATTTCCTGGATCGTGTTCATGCTTCTTTTGGTGACCTGCTTGCTGGGATTGCTGGGAAGAGGTGGTCCGTTTTCGCGGCAAACACTCCTATTGCCAGAAGGATCCGTCGATTTTCCCGTCATCTCCCGATGGAATGCCCCCGAGGATATGACCGTGACCTTCACGCCGTCATCCGAAGACAGGGTCTTCACGATCGATGCCGCCTTTCTTCAGAGCTTTTCAGTTCAGGGAATCGATCCGCCCCAAAAGGCGACCTTCGCGCGCGACGGCCGGATAGGTTATGTGTTCCCCGCCGACTCGGCTGGGCCGACGCAGATCGTCTTCCGTCTGCAAACACAACTCCCCGGCCCGCGTCGCACCCTCATCGGCATGGGCGGCGAGACGCGCACCCAATCGACTTTCATCTTTCCATGAGGGCGGCACGGTGGATGCGGTATTACGCGGACTGGCAATTTATTTCACGCTGCTCGTGATCATCCGTCTGTCGGGAAGACGGACATTGGCCCAGATGACACCGTTCGATCTGGTCATCGTGCTGGTGATCTCCGAAACCACCCAGCAGGCGATGCTGGGCGATGACTTCTCGATCACCAACGCCGTCATCTTGATCCTCACGCTGTTTACGACCGACATCGGCCTGTCCTACGTGAAGAGGTGGTGGCCTCGCGCAGCCCATATTATCGACGGCGTTCCAACCATTCTGGTGACGGATGGCGTCTATGACGAAGGCGCGCTCAAAGGCGCCCGGCTGCAGAAGGAAGATGTCATGCAAGCGGCTCGAAGCCAGGAAGGCATCGAGAGCGTGACGGAGATAAAATTTGCCATCCTCGAAGTGAGCGGCAACATCAGCATCATCAAGAAGCAGAAATCCGGCTGACAATCGATCTCCGGCACCAAAAGATCTATGGAATCTTCTCATTCCGCCTGTAAGTTAAAAATTGACATCCGTCAGCCAAAAACTTACAGTCAACCATGATCAAGTCGTTCAGAAACAAAGCTCTGGCGGATCTCTTTGAGACAGGCAAAACCGCAAAGATCGATGCCAAGCTGCAAAAGCGCATTCTGATCCGGCTCGACCGTCTGGAGCAGGCCGAAAAGCCTGATGACATGAACCTCCCCGGGTTCGATTTCCATGCGCTGAAGGGTCATAGTCCCACCCGGTACACTGTTCATGTTAACGGCCCCTGGTGCATTACATTCGAGTTCGATGGCAATGATGCCGCCCGCGTCGATTTCGAGCAATATCACTGAGGTGGCTCTGACTGGGGAATGACCTAATGCCCGTATATGAAACGACGAGGCCGACGACGCGTTGCCCTTCCCACCCTGGGGCACTGCTTGAGGACATCATCCCTGCAACGGGAAAAACCAAGGTGGAAATCGCCAATCTGCTCGGAATCTCGCGCCAGCAACTCTACGATATTCTGAACGAGAAGAAGCCGGTTTCGCCCAATGTCGCTGCCCGACTTGGGAAATTGTTCGGTGATGGCCCCGCAATATGGCTGCGCATGCAGGCTGCCTATGATGCTTGGCACGCCGAACGGGAGGTGGACGTCTCCGGCATCCCGACGATCAGGGCGGCATGATCAAAAGCGCGCTTATCGGCATTGCCGAGGCAGCCGCGAAAACATCGTGATGATCTTTCTGCTTTTTCGAGCGGGATGCGCTTCAGAAGGATAGGTCGAGCACCCTGCCCTCGAACAGACGGTCCCGGGAGCCTTCGAGATGCGCCTTCATCAGTCTCTGCGCATCGTCAGGTCGGCCGTCGGCGATCGCCTTGTAGATGGCGTTATGCTCTTCATAGACCTGTTCCAACCCTTGGCGGGGCCGAGCAAAGAGATCGAGGCCGTGTAATAGTGATTGTTCGCCGCCTCCGTCACCGCGCGGTGGAAGAGGAAAGCGATCTCGACGCCATGGCCGACGACGCCTTTGCCATTCGCCGTCTGCTCCGATAACAATCCGCGCGATCTCGCGCGCCGACATCCGCGCGATTTACGCGGCTGCTTTTTAAGCAGTAAGGTTTTAGAAGGGACTCGATCGATGGACAGGAATGCGAAAGTCGCCGTGACGCTCGGCGATCCGGCCGGCGTCGGCCCCGAGGTGATCGTCAAGGCACTGGCAGCCCTTCCCAGAGAAGAGCGGCGCGATTTCGTCATCGTCGGCAATGTCGAAGCGCTGGAACGCGCCGACCGCGTCACCGGCACCGGACTGCGGTTCGGGCCTGCCGATGCACCCGGTGGCGACAGGATCGCCGTCGACGAAGTCGCGCTCGGCGCGGCCCTGCCCGAAATCGGCAAGGTCAGCCCCGTCGCCGGCGATGCCTCGGTGCGTTATATCACCCGCGCCGTCGATCTCGCCATGTCGGGCGAGGCCGATATCATCGTCACCGCGCCGATCAACAAGGAAGCTATGAACCTTGCCGGCCATCACCATGACGGCCACACCGGGCTGCTCGCGCATCTCACAGGCTCGAAGAGCTCCTTCATGCTGCTTGCCTCCGAGCGGCTGAACACCATCCACGTCTCCACCCATATCTCGCTGAAGGGCGCGATCGAGCGCGCCAAGACTGAGCGGGTGCTCGCCACCATCGAAGCCGGCCACAATCATTTCCTGCGGCTCGGCCGCAAGGCGCGCATCGCCGTCGCTGGCCTCAATCCACATTGCGGCGAAAACGGCCTGTTCGGCACCGAAGACATCGAATTCCTGGCACCCGCCGTCGAGCAGGCGCAGGCAAAGGGCATCGACGTTGTCGGGCCGATCTCGGCCGATACGGTGTTCGCCCGCGCCTATAACGGCGCCTTCGATCTTGTCATCGCCCAGTATCACGACCAGGGCCATATCCCGATCAAGCTCGTCGCCTTCGACACGGCGGTCAACGTCTCCCTCGGCCTGCCGATCGACCGCGTCTCGGTCGATCACGGCACCGCCTTCGACATTGCCGGCACCGGCAAGGCCAACCACGTCAACATGCTCTCGGCCATCGCCTATGCCAGGCTGATGGCCCGCTCGCCGCGGCGAGAGGTGTGATCGCGGCTTCCAGAATGGCCGAGAGGCGCCGATCGCCGACGCAACGATGTCGAACTTCGTTGGGACACCTAATAGCAGGACAGGACTCTGTCGTTCAGGAACGTCCCGCCGTTGACGCGTCGGCATTCCGCGCTTACATAGCTAGACAGTCTAGCTAGGAGCAGAATCGATGGAATGGCAACTGCAGGACGCCAAGAACCAATTTTCGAAGGTCGTGCAGAAGGCCCGACAAGAAGGGCCGCAGGTGGTGACCGTGCGCGGCGAGCGAACGGCCGTCGTTTTGTCGGCCCGCGACTACGACGCCCTGCGCGCCGGCAGGCCGACGCTCGTCGACGACCTGCTCGACGGCCCCGCCTGGGACGATGAATTCGCAGATGCGGTCGAAGCACGCAACAAGACTCCAAGCCGCGACGTTGCGTTCTGATGTATCTGGTCGACACCAACATTGTCTCGGAGGCGCGACGCGGCACGCCGCAGGCGGTCTCCTGGCTGCGCTCCGTCGATCCGCTCACCATCCACCTGAGCGCGCTGACGCTTGGCGAGATCATGCGCGGCATTGCCCTCAAACAGAAGTCGGATCCGAAGACCGCGACCCATCTCACCGAGTGGCTGCGCAAGCTGCGTTATGATCATGGCGACCGGATCCTGCCGGTGACCGACGAGATCGCCGTCGAATGGGGCCGCATCGCCGCCATCCGGCCGCGTGGCGATATCGACGGGCTGATCGCCGCAACCGCGATCGTTCACGATCTGATTGTCATCACTCGCAATGTCGCCGATTTCGACGACACCTGCGCAGCGGTGATCAATCCATGGGAGACGGGCGCGTGAGCCGCTGACTGAAATCGGTTCCGAGGCGATGCAGGAGCGCGGACTGAAAGGCACCTGCCCCATCACATGCCGAACAAGCGACGATCCCAGAAGACGGGTTGGTGGAGGCTTACTGTGATCGACGGGAATTCCGGGTGGGCCGGGTTGATCAATATGTTGCGGTCGACGCGGGCGACGACGCTTGGGACCAGCAGGATGGCGCTGCGCTTTTCCTGGCACCATTTTTCGCCGAAAGCCTTGCTGACGTTTGCCGGCATGCTGTCCCAGCCGGGCAGCGCGGGTTCGGAGAAGACCTCGTAGCTTAGCCCCCGCGGTAGGGTGATCGTGACATAGTGCTGGTTGGGCGGCAGCCGCCCGCTGCCATGGACGAGCTTTTCGAGCAATGCCGTCGAATAATGCTCGCTCGTATAGATGATCGGGCTGCCGGACGTGTTCCACCGCCCCGGCGCGATGGTCGAGCCGGTGGCGTCGAAGATCGGATAGGTTCCATGGGGATCTCCGATGCGGACGGATGTCAGTGTGCGGTCAAGAACCTGTGCGCTCACGCAGCGCTGCCGTATTTCAGGCTTCCAAGAATATCGAGCACGAGCTCGCCGCCGATCTCGCTCTGGATGACCACGTCAATCGGCCGCCTGTCCTCAAGCATTGCATGCGGCCGAAACAGGAAATCGCGGGCCTCGATCTCGGTCTGCCAGACATCGAGCGCCTGACCCCAGACACGCGCGAGACGGGCAAGCTTTATGCCTTCATCTGAGGAGAGCCGATGCTTGGACTTGCGCCGTTCATAGGTGGCCTTCGGAACCAGCCGGTATTTGAACTGGGCGTCATCAGGCGCCAGAAGCAGCGCCATGCGGTCAAGCGCCTTGACCGGCAATCCTTCCTCGATGCTGGAGAGCAGGCCGAAGGCCGAACGCGATACCGGCTCCCTGGCGGGCAGCCCGAGAACATCGGCGATACCGGCAAATCCCATCATGGTAACGGCTCCTTTTCACTTGAGGCTATACTTAGTCTCAAGTGATCCTGTTATCAAGTGCACCGTTCCGGTTTTTGATCCTCGCCAGCCGAGCAGCGGATTGCCGCAGGCGCACTAGATCGCTATCTTCCCCGAAGGCACACGAACAGCAAAGGAGGTTGCCTATGTCACCGCGGGACGCCTAATCCAGCAATACCAGGACTTCTGCCTTTCCAAAGGCATCGATTTCACACGCATTGAATCCGTACGGCCGCATGACGATACCACGCTCTTCTGCAGCGCTGGAATGCAGCAGTACAAGCCCCTCTTCTCCGATCCCTCCCATAGTGGAACAGTCACAAACAGCCAGGCTTGCCTGCGCATGGGCGACCTCGACGAGATCGGCGACGGAACCCACCTTCTCCACTTCACCATGCTCGGCCTTTTCTCCTTCCGGGAATTGACCGTCGGCAACGCCATCGATTTCTGGCTCGAATTTCTGGGAACTCTGGGGCTCGTGCCTGACCATGTGACGATCCATCCTGACCGCCTGGTGGAATGGACGCCGCTCTATGGCGGGCGCGTGCCCATCATGCCGGATCCGGAATGCATATGGAGCGATGGCAGCATCAGCGGATACTGCACCGAGTTCTATAAGGATGGCGTCGAGATCGGAAACATCGTCAATCCGCTCGGAACCTGCATCGACGTCGGCTTCGGTCTCGAGCGTCTCGACATGATCGTCAACGGCACGCCGCAAGATGATGCGCTTGGGACATTGTGCGAGGCGGTCATGACGGTCGTGGAAAGCGGCTACCGGCCGGGCAATAAGGAGCAGGGATACGTCTTGCGAAAACTGCTCCGTCGCATCCACAAGATGGGCGGCACGCTCGATCATCCCTTCTTCAAGGAAGAGGTCGAACGCCAGAAGCGGCTGCGCGCCAAATATCTGCGTCTGCGTGAACGCTATTCCGAGATGAGTCCCGACTGGTGGTTCGACACTCATGGCATCGATCTCTCCGACATCAGTGAGAGCATGGAGGAGTAGCAACGTACAAGGCCTCCCGCAGATAACATCGGGAGGCCTTGTCATATCCTGGAAAGCGTCAGCGTTGCAGCGCCCGCATTGAACGCTTTCAGCTTTGCCCCGGCTGCAGCCGACGGAAAATCCGTTCGATCTGGGCAACAGCGGCAAAAAAGACTATGCCGGAGAAAGAGGCGAGCACGACGGCGGCAAAGAGCCTTTCCGCCTGGTAGTTGAATGTCGACTGGATGATGACGGCGCCCAGCCCCTGGTTCGAGCCGATCCACTCCCCGACGATCGCGCCGATGACACAGGTGGTTGCCGAAATGCGCAGCGACGCAAAGAGCAAAGGGGCGGAGCGTGGGGCGCGCAGGCGCCAGAACGTCTCCCACCCGCTCGCCGAAAGGACGTGCATCAGGTCGAGTTCGCTCGCAGTCGCCAGATTGAGGCCCCGGGCGGTATTCACCAGGGTCGGGAAAAAGCAGATGAGAGCGGCGATGATAACCTTTGGCAGCATGCCGAGGCCGAAGATGAGGATGATGATCGGCGCGAGCGCCAGCACGGGGATGGTGTTGAAGAGCAGGACAACGGGAAAATAGGCGGCCTGGAACCGCGGATTATAGACAAAGGCAATTGCCATGATCACGGCGAGACTATTGCCCAGGAGGAAGCCGAGGCCCGCCTCACCCCATGTCGGGATCGCATTGGACAGAAGGAAGCGCCATTCCGTTCCGAGCGTGCGCAGGATCGCCAGCGGCGTTGGAACGATATAACTGGGAATACCGAGCGCCGGCACCAGCCATTGCCAGGCGAGAAGCAACGAGAGGGCGCCGATAACAGGAAGGCCGATTGCCTCGGTGAGGGATAGCCGACGATGCGTCATGCAGCCGAACTCCCCTGCTGCAGCAATTGGCGCAGATGAGCAGCGGTCTCCTGGACATCGAGGCTCTCGCGCCGACAGAGGCCGCGCTCGTCTTTCAGCGGTGCAAGGTCGATCAGCGCCTGGACGCGGCCCGGATTGGCCGCCAGGACCAGCACGCGTCCGCCGAGACAGATCGCCTCGATGACGCTGTGGGTGACGAACAGGATGGTCGTGCCGGTCCGGCGCCAGACGTCCAAAAGCTCGTCGTTCAGTCGTTCGCGGGTGATCTCGTCGAGCGCACCGAAGGGTTCGTCCATGAGCAGGATATCCGGCTCGCATTGAAGCGCACGCGCAATGGCGACACGCTGGCGCTGGCCCCCGGACAGTTGATGCGGATAGCGATCAGCCAGATGCGACAGGCCGACCAGTTCAATCCAATGGTCGGGCCGCGAATCGACCGATCGCGAGACGCTCTTCTTCCCCACCTGCAGCGGCAGCGCGACATTCTCCCTCACGGTCCGCCAGGGCAACAGCGTTGCGTCCTGAAAGACGAAGGCGACCTCGCGGCGCCGGCGCGCCTCCGACGCTGTCCTGCCGAGCACCGCCAGCTGCCCGTCAAGCGGCGGGAGAAGATCCGCCACCGCGCGCAGGAAGGTCGACTTGCCGCAGCCGGAAGGGCCGAGAATGGTCAAAAACTCGCCCCTGCCGACGCTGAGATCGACGCCGGACAGAATGCGGGTCGTCTCGCCGGCGCCGGAATAACCGACAGCCAAATCCTTGGTTTCGATGGCCGCTGCTTCAGGCAAATCCGCTCTCACGCAATCTTCGGGCGCTCATCCGCCGTCATGTCCAGGATCCTGGTCGTATAGCAGTCGTCCAGCTTCGGCGCGCCGCTCTTGAACTGGCCGATCTTGTCGTAGACGGAAATCTGCTCGGCAAGAGCGGCCGGATCGAAACTGCCCCAGCCATCCCTACCGGTTGCCGCGTCGAAGCTCAGCGACAATATGCGCGGCACCGTTTTCAGCTCTACTGCAAGATCGAGCTGCGGATAGGCCTCCACCGTCAGTTTGACCGCCTCTTCGGGATGTTCATGCGTCCAGGCCCAGCCCTTGGCGACGGCGCGCAGCACCTTTGCCAGTGTCTCGGCATGGCCGCTCACGGCATCGTCGGTGGCAAAATAGACATTGGCGTAGGACGGCAGGCCCGTGTCCTTCATCATCAGATCTATGCGGTCGGGGCCGATGACGGAAAGGGCCTGCGTGTTGGTGATCCATCCAGTCACGGCATCGACCTGGCCGGTCATCAGCGGTGTCATGTCGAAGCCGATATTCGTGATGGTCAGGCTCGAGGGATCGATATTGTTCTTCAGCAGGATGGCATCGAGCACATAACGGGCCGTCGGCTGGATGCCGATGCGCTTGCCGACCATATCCTTGACGGTGCGGATCGGCGCCTTGGGCAGCGAATAGAAGGCGAAAGGCGCCATGCGGAAACCGCAAGCGAAGATCTTGATCGGCACGCCGGATGAACGGGCTAGAAGAAGCTGTGCCGAATCCGAGAACTGGCCGAGCTGCGCATCACCCGTGATCACGGGCGGCACCGTCGCCGAATTGGGACCGCCGGGGGAAAACTCGACATCGAGACCCTCGGCCTGGAACAGGCCCTGCTTGACTGCGACAATATCGCCGATCTGTCCGTTGCTCATCAGCCAGTCATACTTGATGACGACCTTGGATGCGGCGGCTTTCGAGTGACGCGGCACCAACACGCTGATCCCTGCCGCCGCTGCAGCAAGGGCAAAGGCTCCGCCCTGCAGGACGGTACGCCTGCCGACCACGATTTGCTTGTCATCCCCATTCATCTGCTTGCCTTTCCCCTTGTTGGATTGTTGGACGACGGCCGATTGCGCTCGCTATTGCGGGTCGATGTCACCGATCGGGCCGCCTGCGGACCACGCATAGATTTCCCAGAGATTGTCGTCAGGATCGGCGAAATAGACGCATCGCGCGTTCCAGACATAGTCCTGCGGCGGCGCGTGGAAGAGCACGCCCGCAGCTTTCAGCTCCGCATAGGCAGCATCGACCTGCTCTGGCGAGGCGAGCTCGATGGCCGCGCAGGCCTTGTGCGCACCTGGAGGGGCACGGCGACTTGAGACACCGGTATTCTCGGCGATATGCTCGATCTCCCACAGCGCCAGCGTCACGCCCGCCCCTTTGAAATCGGCAAAGCCCGGAGCCCGGCGCCGCGGCTTGAAGCCAAGCCGCTCGACATAGAAGGCCGATGCTTTGTCGATATCGTCGACCAAAAAGCAAATGTCGGTAATCGGGTTGGTTTGGGCAAAAGCGGTCATATGGGCCTCCTGATGGGAAAAACCTCGCAGACCGCAGCCTCAAGAGATTTCAGATTCGTGCGGTTGTCTTTCGCAAAGCTGCTGATCTGTCATCGGCAAGAGCCGGCTCAAAGGCGGACCGAACGCTGGTATTCCTTCGGGGTCGCCCCCATCAGACGGCGAAAGACGCTGGAGAAATGCGCCTGGCTGGAAAAGCCTGTGGCATAAGCGATGTTTGCAAGCGTCTCCTTGCCATCGGCGAGGTAAAGTCGCGCCCGCTCGATCCTGCGTTCGAGAACGAAGCGATGCGGCGCCATGCCGGCCGCCCGTTTGAATTCCCGGCTGAAGTGAAAGGGGCTCATATGGGCCACCCCGGCCAGCTCCTCGACACTCAGATCGGATTTGCCAAGCAGGTTCTCGATGTAATCGATCACACGCCGGAGATTGTCCGATGTCAGCGGACGATCTCCGGCTTCAGGTTTGGCGCCCAGCAGTCTTACGACGCAGCAGGCGAGCGCCATCCCCAGATGCTGCATCAAAAGCAGGTCGGCGCGCCCGCTCTTCTCGGCGGCAAATGCGAGGGAGAGTGCGACCTGCAGCGTTGTCGGATCGGTCGTCGCGCTGAGCGCGTCACTATCCCAATGCTCGGGATCGAAGCGAGAGCCGCCGATGCCGCTGTAAAGCGCAGGTGACTGGAAGATCGAGATATAATCCGCCGCATCGCCATCGACTTCAAGGACGGTGGCGGCCGGTTGAAATCCCAGGGTGAACGGCGGCCTCTCAACTTTGCGGAATGCCCCGCTTCCAAGCCGATAGGCATATTTGCCGTGCGCCGTGCGGTTGATCGAAATTCTATGAAGGGAGCCCCTCGAAACCATTTGCCCCGCGGCGCTACGATAGGTCTCGACGATCATGTCGCGTTGAACAAAGGCCTTGTAGCCTCCGAGGGATGGCCGGCATATTGAGAAAATCTGCGGGTCGATGTCGGGCATTGTTTCATTCTCCCTAGCAGGAGAGAGGCAAGTTGCGCGCCAAGTGGAGCGAAGCTTCGCGCTAGATATCAACGTCGCAGCATAAAACCCGACGGTGCCCAGAAAATCGTCATTTTACGCCTGCTGTCGCGCCACACGGCACCGCGGCCTAGCAGAGTTCGCCTTCGGCAAATTTGGTCGCATGCGCAAGAATTATGCAGTGCATGTTCTTCTTGATCGGTGGCCGTAGACCATCTGTCCGCTCTGAAGACCGCCGAGGCATCCGAAATCATTCCCGGTTGGGGGAAACCGCGGCCAGGGATGAGCTTTCGCTCCATCCACTCTTTTCCCCGGAGATCGTTCTTTTGGAAATTCGTTCCTATCCACCGGCATTAATCCATTTAATCTATAGACATAATTAATTGGAGAGAAATTGCGATGAGTATCGAAAAGTCCGAGCACGGTCTCGGAAGACGAGATCTGCTGAAACTGTCTGCCGCGGCCGGGGTCGCCGTCGCCGGTGCTTCGTTCATCGGGCAGAAGCCGGCTTTTGCCGCCGGCGAAGAACTGTCGCTGAAAGGCAAGCGCATCGCCATCAGCGCAACCGGCACCGATCACTTCTTCGACCTGCAGGCCTATAATGCCCAGATCGAAGAGGTAAAGCGCCTCGGCGGCGAGACGATCGCTGTCGATGCCGGGCGCAACGACGGCAAGCTGGTCTCGCAGCTGCAGACGCTGATTGCCCAGAAGCCGGATGCGATCGTTCAAATCCTCGGCACGCTCAGCGTCATCGATCCCTGGCTGAAGAAGGCGCGCGATGCCGGGATCCCGATTCTGACCGTCGACGTCGGTTCGACCAATTCGATCAACAACACCACCTCCGATAACTGGGGCATCGGCAAGGATCTGGCGCTGCAGCTCGTCTCCGATATCGGCGGCGAAGGCAATATCGTCGTCTTCAACGGCTTCTACGGCGTAACCCCCTGCGCGATCCGCTACGACCAGCTGGTCAATGTCGTCAAATATTTCCCGAAGGTCAAAATCCTCCAGCCGGAACTGCGCGACGTCATCCCGAACACCGTGCAGGACGCCTTCACGCAGATCACGGCCATCCTCAACAAATATCCCGAAAAAGGTTCGATCAAGGCGATCTGGTCGGCCTGGGACATTCCGCAGCTTGGTGCGACCCAGGCTTTGGCTGCCGCCGGACGCACGGAGATCCGCACCTACGGTGTCGATGGCAGCCCGGAAGTGCTGCAACTCATCGCCGATCCGAATTCGCCGGCCGGCGCCGATGTCGCCCAGCAGCCGGCGGAAATTGGCCGCACCGCCATCCGCAACGTCGCCAAGCTGCTCGCCGGCCAGACCCTGCCGCGCGAGACCTATGTTCCGGCCTTGCTCGCCAACAAGACCAATGTCGGCGAAGTCACCAAGAAGCTCGGCATCGGCTGACACCGAACACGAGCGATCCTGCCATGCCGGATCGCTCGGAATCTGCCCGCCCGGAGAGATCGACATGACGGCCATTTCGTTGAAGCAGCCGGTGACGGCACGCGACGACATCATTCGCTTTGAAGGCATCGTCAAGCATTTCGGCGGCGCGCAGGCGCTTGCCGGTGCGTCGCTGATCGTCAGGCGCGGCACCATCCACGGTCTCGTCGGCCAGAACGGCGCCGGCAAATCGACGCTGATCAAGCTGCTGGCCGGTCTTCATCAGCCCGATGGCGGCCGGATCGAGATCGAAGGGCAAACATTCGACAGACTGACGCCGCATCTAGCCGAAGAGCTCGGTATCCACTTCATTCACCAGGATCGGCTGCTGGTGCCGACCTTCACTGTCGGCGAAGCCCTGTTCCTTGGCCGGGAACCGCGGATATCGGGCACGCCGTTCCTCGATCACCGACTGATGCAGCGCCGGGCATCTGACATTCTCAACGACTATTTCGGTATCCGGTTGCCGAACGCCGCCTTGATCGGCGAATTGTCGACGGCCGAAAAGCAGATCGTGCAAATCACCCGCGCCCTCCTCAATCAGCCGAAGGTGCTCGTCTTCGACGAGCCGACGGCCGCATTGGTGCGCCGCGAGGCCGATATCCTTTTCCGGCTGATCCGCCGTCTGCGCGACGAAGGCGTCACCATCATCTATATCTCGCATTACCTGAACGAAATCGAAGAGCTCTGCGACCACGTCACCGTGCTGCGCAACGGGCTCGACGTGGCCTCCCTGCCGATCGGGGAGACTTCCGCCGGTGCGATTGCCCGGCTGATGGTCGAGCGCGACATCAAGGAAATGTTTCCGAAGCTGCAAGTGACGCCCGGCGAAGACATCCTCAAGGTCGAGCAGCTGTCGGCGCCGGGGAAATATAGCGACATCAGTTTCACGCTTCGCCGCGGCGAGGTGCTGGGCCTCACCGGCCTGCTCGGCTCCGGCGCAAAGGAGCTGGTCCGCGCGCTCTTCGGTCTGGAGACCGCGGCTTCCGGCCATATCGAGATCAACGGCAAGGCTGCCCGTTTCACCAATCCCACCCAGGCGGCCGGCCGCGAAATCGCCCTAGTGCCGGAAGATCGACGTCGCCATGGCGTCGCGCTCGACCTCAGCGTCGCGGAAAATATCAGCCTTTCGAGCCTTGGCCGCTTCACGCGTTTCGGCTTTCTCGATCGCAGGCGCGAACAGAGAGAAGTCGACGCTCTGATTTCGCGGCTGCAGGTGAAGACCAATGGGCGAGATGCTCTGCTGCGTACGCTTTCGGGCGGCAACCAGCAGAAGGTGGCCATCGCCAAGTGGCTGAGCCGCCGTTCCGAGGTCTATCTGCTCGACGAGCCGACGGTCGGCGTCGATATCGGCTCCAAGGTCGAGATCTACACGCTGATCGGCGAACTCGCGTCGCGCGGCGCCGGCGTCATCGTGCTGTCTTCGGATCTGCCCGAACTGATCGGCATCACCGATCGCATCCTGGTGCTCTTCCGCGGCCGCGTGGCGCGGGAATTCATCTCGTCGGAGACCACGGCAGATGCGGTGCTGGCTCAATCGACCGGATCATCCGAGGGACAACGCCATGTCGGCTGAAGTGGAATTCGCGCCTTCCGGTTTTTCCGCTGCGGAACCGCCTCCCCGGCCGGCCGGCAATATTGCAGCGACCGCGTTGCGCTTCGGATCGCTGATCGCATTCGCCGCCATCCTGATCATCTTTTCGCTGACCGCACCCTATTTCCTCAGCATCGGCAATATCGGCAACGTACTTGGTCAATCGGCCATCTCCGGTGTGCTTGCCATCGGCTTGACGATCGTGCTGATCGCCGGCGGCTCCAATGTCGTCACCGGCGGGATCGACCTGTCGCTCGCGGCCAATATGGGCCTGAGCGCCGCCGTCTACGCGAGCCTGACACAGTTCGGCTACGGCGATGCGACGGCGGTTGCCGCTGCGATCCTCACCGGCGCGTTGATCGGCACGGTCAATGCCATTGCCGTCGTCTATGCCGGCATCGTGCCGCTGCTGGCCACGCTGGCCGTCATGAACGTCGTCGCCGGCCTGGAATTGGTGCTGACCGGCAATACCGTACTGCCGGCTTCGACGCCATTCCTGTCGGCGCTCTCGGCCTCGGACGCTTTCGGCATCCCGGTTCTCGCCTATGTGCTCCTCGTCTTCACGGCCATCGCCACGGCGATCGTGCAATATACGCCGCTCGGCCTGCGTCTCTATGCCGTCGGTGAATTTCCGGATGCAGCGCGTGCCGCGGGTCTGCCGCTTCGACGGCTACTCGCCGGCGCCTTCGTCGCCAGCGGCGTCTCCGGCGGCATCGCCGGCATCCTGTCGGTTTCCTATCTGAGCGGCAGCACGACCGGCGCCGGCGAGATGCTGTTGCCGGTCGTCGTGACGGCCCTGCTCGGCTCGGTCTTTTCGCGCCGGCTGGTTCCAACGGTCACCGGGACGCTGCTTTCGGCCCTTTTGGTCGGCTTCCTGGTTAACGGTTTCCAGCTGCTGAACATTTCGAGCACGCTGGTCAGCGGCGTCCAGGGTGTGCTCATTCTCATCGTCGTTTCCGCGACCACGCTGCTGCGCCGGCAGGAGGCCTGACCATGTCGCTCCAGACCCCTCCCCTCGCCACCATAGGCTTGCCGCGTCTGATCGCCGGCGGCCTGGTGCGCTATGGGCTGATCCTCGCCCTGATTGCGGTGTTTGCCGCCTTTTCCGCGGCAACGCCGACGTTCCTGACGCCCGCGAACTTGCAGAGCATCCTGGTCAACAATTTCACGCTGCTTGCCATCGTCTCCATCGCCATGACCTTCGCCGTCGCGTCGGGCGGCATCGATCTTTCGGTGGGAACGGCAATGGATTTTGCCAGCTTCGCCTTCGTTTCGCTCGTCCTCGCCGGACAGCCGGTGGCAGTCGCCGCACTCGCGGGACTGGCCGCCGGAGCGTTCGTCGGGGCCTTCAACGCGCTCTTGATTTCAGGGATCGGCGTGTCGCCGTTCCTCGCCACGCTCGGCACGCTGTTCATCGGCCGCAGCGTGCAGCAGCTGCTGACCAATGGCGGCAATCCGGTCTATCTGCCGCCGAACGGCGTGCCGGAAGCCTTCCGTTTCCTCGGCCATGGGACGATCGCCGGCTTTCCGGTACCGCTTGCCGCTGCCATCGTCGTCATCGCGGCGGCTGCCGTTGTCTTTGCCCGCACGCGCTTCGGCCGCGTCATCCTGTCGATCGGCATCCAGCCGGGCGTCGTGCGCTATTCCGGCATCGCCGCGCCGGCCCATGTCGCGATGACTTTCATGCTGGTCGGGTTGATCGCGGCAATCGCCGGACTGATCCTGACCGCAACCGTCACCACCTACATCCCCTCCTCGGGCAATGCCTTCCTGCTGAATGCGATCGGCGCGACCTTCATCGGCACGACGCTCAGCCCGCTCGGACGGCCGAATGTGGGCGGGACCGTTCTCGGCGCGCTGCTGCTCAGCATCGTCGCCAATGGGCTGCTGCTGACCGATCTGAACTTCTATTGGCAGCAGGTCGGCACGGGAACGCTGATCTTCGCCGTGCTCGCCCTCAGCTTCATCAACAGAAAGGCCGCCGGCGCCGCTTAAGAGAAGTTGCGTCTCCTCGGAAGCGGTTCTATCCCGCCGAGGCGTCCGAAATCATTCTGGATACGGCATTCTTCCAGCCGATGATCTTGCCCTGCCGCTCGGTCTCATCCATCGAAGGGCTGAAGCGGCGGTCGCAGGCCCAGGCTTTCGCAAAATCCCGCTTGCCGGGCCAGATGCCGGCTTTCGAGCCGGCAAGCCAGGCTGCGCCGAGCGCCGTCGTCTCGCGGATCGCCGAGCGGTCGACAGGGTTTCCGGTCATGTCGGCTAGGCACTGCATAGTCCAATCCGAATCCGCCATGCCGCCATCAACGCGCAGCACCGTTTCCAGCTGGTTGGCGCCCCAGTCCTTCTTCATCGCCACCAGCAGGTCGAGCGTCTGGTAGGCGACGGATTCAAGCACGGCGCGGGCGAATTCCGCCGGCCCGCTGTTTCGCGTCAGACCGAAGATCGCGCCGCGCGCGGCCGGATCCCAGTAAGGGGCGCCGAGGCCGGTGAAGGCCGGAACGATATAGACCTGCTGCCCGGGATCGGCCTTGGCCGCAAGCACTCCTGCCTCGGATGCCTGACCGATGATGCCGAGGCCGTCGCGCAGCCATTGCACGGCAGCACCGGCGATGAAGATCGAGCCTTCGAGCGCATAGGTCGTCTCGCCGTCGAGCCGGCAGGCGATCGTCGTCAGCATCCGGTTGGAGGAGGAAACACGATCCCGGCCGGTATTCAACAGGGCAAAGCAGCCGGTGCCATAGGTGGATTTCATCATCCCGGCCTCGAAGCAGGCATTGCCCATCGCCGCAGCCTGCTGGTCGCCGGCGACACCGAGGATCGGAAGCTCTGCACCGAACATAGCCTTGTCGACGCGGCCGAAATCATCGGCGCATTCCCTGACGTCAGGAAGCATGGCGGCCGGAATGCGGAGGATGCCCAGAAGCTCTTCGTCCCAGGCACCGTCGTCGATATTGTAGAGCAGCGTTCTCGACGCATTGGTCGCATCGGTGGCATGCACGCGGCCGCCAGTCAGATTGTAGATCAGCCAGCTGTCGATCGTGCCGAAGCAGACATCGCCCACTTCCGCCTTCTCACGCAGGCCATCGACATTGTCGAGCAGCCAGCGCAGCTTCGTTCCGGAGAAATAGGGGTCGAGCAGCAGCCCGGTCTTGGCGCTGAACAGCTTCTCGTAGCCGTCGGCCTTCAGGCTCTCGCACATTTCTGCAGTGCGCCTGTCCTGCCAGACGATCGCGCGGTGAAGTGGCTCTCCTGACCCGCGGTCCCAGACGACCGCCGTCTCGCGCTGGTTGGTGATGCCGATCGCGGTGATATCGGCCGCATCAAGTCCAGCGTCGGCGATCGCCTTGCGCACAGTATCGACGACGGATCGCCAGATTTCGGCGGCGTCGTGCTCCACCCATCCGGGCTGCGGATAATACTGGGTGATCTCCGCCTGCGCCGAGCCGGCCATTTTCATGTCGCCATCGAAGATGATGGCGCGCGACGATGTCGTGCCCTGGTCGATTGAAAGAATATAGCCGCTCATATCCGTCTCCGGCTCGCACGAAACCGCTCCGCCTGCAGAGGGTCGGCAGGACGCGGACGTTTCATGAGAGAAAGATTGTGGGTGCCACCGGCTTGTTGCCGGTGGCAGGAAGTGATGGCCGGAAGCCTCGTCGCTTCCGGCCGGGTCCGCCTTACTTCTTCTGCCAGCTCTTGACGAGTTCGTCGTAGTTGACAGTGACCGGCTTGTCCTTCTCGTTCTCGACCTTCAGCTGCGGGGCAAGGTTGCCGTTCTTCACCGCATCCGCGTTCCAATAGGCGAGATCATGCTCCTCGGCGAGTTTCGGGCCAATGTCGCCCTGGACCTTGGCGCGTTCCAGGCGCTGCAGCACCTTTTCCTGTTCGGCGCAGAGCGAGTCCATCGCCTCCTGCGCCGTCTTGGCGCCGGAAGAGGCATCACCAATCGCCTGCCACCAAAGCTGAGCGAGCTTCGGATAGTCAGGAACGTTCGTACCGGTCGGCGACCACTGCAGGCGGGCGGGCGAACGATAGAATTCGATCAGGCCGCCGAGCTTCGGCGCACGATCGGTGAAGGACTTGTGATCCAGCGTCGACTGGCGAATGAAGGTCAGGCCCATGTGGCTCTTCTTCACGTCGACGGTCTTCGAGGTGACGAACTGGGCATAGAGCCAGGCCGCCTTGGCGCGGTCGTCAGGCGTGGACTTCATCAGCGTCCACGAACCGGCGTCCTGATAGCCGAGCTTCATGCCGTCCTTCCAGTAGACACCATGCGGGCTCGGTGCGAAACGCCATTTCGGCGTGCCGTCCGCATTGACGACCGGCAGGCCTTCCTTGACGAAATCGGCTGTGAAGGCCGTGTAGGTGAACATCTGCTGGGCGACTTCGCCCTGCGATGGGACCGGGCCGGACTCGGAGAAGGTCATGCCCTGGGCGGCAGCCGGTGCATAGGCCTTCATCCAGTCCAGATATTTCTGGATGGAATAGACCGCAGCAGGGCCGTTGGTATCGCCGCCGCGCGCGACGCACGAGCCGACCGGACGGGAGTTCTCGTCGACCTTGATGCCCCATTCATCGACCGGCTTGCCGTTCGGGATGCCCTTGTCGCCGTTGCCGGCCATAGACAGCCAGGCATCGGTGAAGCGCCATCCGAGCGATGGGTCCTTCTTGCCGTAGTCCATATGACCGAAGACCTTCTTGCCGTCGATCTCGCGGCCGGTGAAGAACTCGGCAATATCCTCATAGGCCGACCAGTTGACCGGCACGCCGAGATCGTAGCCGTACTTCGCCTTGAAGTCCGCCTTGTTCTTCTCGTCGTTGAACCAGTCGTAACGGAACCAATAGAGGTTCGCGAACTGCTGGTCAGGCAGCTGGTAGAGCTTGCCGTCAGGCGCCGTGGTGAAGGACTTGCCGATGAAGTCGTCGATGTCGAGGCCGGGATTGGTGACATCCTTGCCTTCGTTGGCCATCCAGTCGGTCAGCGAGCGGGCCTGCTGATAGCGCCAATGGGTGCCGATCAGGTCGCTATCGTTGATATAGGCGTCATATATGTTTTCGCCCGACTGCATCTGCGTCTGCAGCTTCTCGACCACATCGCCTTCGCCGATGAGGTCGTGCGTGATTTTGATGCCGGTGATCGCCGTGAAGGCGGGCGCCAGCACCTTCGATTCGTATTCATGGGTCGTGATAGTTTCGGACACGACCTTGATGTCCAGGCCGGCGAAAGGCTTTGCAGCATCAACGAACCACTGCATTTCCTTTTCCTGGTCGGCGCGCGGAAGCGCCGAGAGATCACCGACTTCCTTGTCGAGGAACGTCTTGGCCTCGTCCATGCCGGCATAAGCCGATGCTGTCATTGCCAGCAGCAAGCCTGCTGTCGTCGTCAATAAGTGCCTTCGCATAATATCCTCCCAGGGTTTGCGATTGCAGTCACGTCTCAGGCGGCCAGTATCCCCGGCCATCTGTCTTCTCCTTGCCTTCACACGTAGCGGAAGACGCCGATGGCGTAGACCACGGAGATGGCAAGAGCCCACCACAGGTTGGGCCCACCGAGCCCAAGCCATGCAAGATGAATGAAAGCGCTGCCCAGCAGCGAAATGAAGAGCCGGTCGCCGCGCGTCGTCTCGAAACGCAGCACGCCCGTGCGCGGCGAGCCGCCCGGCGAAAAATATTCCCAGACACTCATGGCGATCAGAAGCGCCAGGATCGTCAGGAAGAACAGCGTTGTCGGCAGCGTCCAGGCCATCCAGGAAAAATTCATGACCGTCTCCTCCTCAAACGCGCCCGAGCGCGAAGCCCTTGGCGATGTAGTTGCGGACGAAATAGATGACGAGTGCGCCCGGAATGATGGTGAGCACGCCGGCAGCCGCCAGCACGCCCCAGTCCATGCCCGAGGCGGACACCGTTCGCGTCATGATCGCCGAGATCGGCTTTGCCGCCGTCGTCGTCAGCGTGCGGGCAAGCAGCAGCTCGACCCACGAAAACATGAAGCAGAAGAAGCCCGCGACACCGACGCCACTGGCGATCAGCGGAATGAAGATCTTGATGAAGAAACGCGGGAAGGAATAACCGTCGATATAGGCGGTCTCGTCGATCTCCTTCGGCACACCGGACATGAAACCTTCGAGGATCCAGACGGCGAGCGGCACGTTGAACAGGCAATGGGCGAGCGCCACGGCAATGTGGGTGTCGATCAGGCCGAAGGCCGAATAGAGCTGGAAGAACGGCAGCGCGAAGACCGCCGGCGGCGCCATGCGGTTGGTCAGCAGCCAGAAGAACAGGTGTTTGTCGCCGAGGAAGCGGTAGCGCGAGAAGGCATAGGCTGCCGGCAGCGCCGCCGCGACCGAGATCACCGTGTTCATCACCACATAGATGATCGAGTTGATATAGCCGTTATACCAGGACGGGTCGGTAAAGATGACTGTGTAGTTACGCAGCGTCGGGTTCGTCGGCCAGAGCGAGAAGGCGCCGGTGATTTCGGAATTCTCCTTGAAGCTCATATTGACGAGCCAGTAGATCGGCAGGATCAGGAAGATGATATAGATCGTCGGAACGAGCCAGGAGAGGCTGCCTGCAGGTTTGTATTTGTTGCTCATATCTCGCCCTCCCTTAGCTCGCGTCGCTGCTGGTCATCACGGTGTAGAACACCCATGAGAGCAGCAGGATGATGAGGAAGTAGATGATCGACATTGCCGCCGCCGGACCAAGATCGAATTGGCCGACGGCCGTCTTCACGAGGTCGATGGACAGGAAGGTCGTCGAGTTGCCAGGCCCGCCGCCGGTGACCACGAACGGTTCAGTATAGATCATGAAACTGTCCATGAAGCGCAGGAGCACGGCAATCAGCAGTACCCGCTTCATCTTCGGCAGCTGGATGTAGCGGAAGACGGACCAGCGCGAGGCGCCGTCGATCTTGGCGGCCTGGTAATAGGCGTCCGGGATCGACACCAGGCCCGCATAGCAAAGCAGCACGACGAGGCTTGTCCAGTGCCAGACATCCATGACGATAACCGTCACCCAGGCATCGATGGGATCGCGGACATAATTATAGTCGAGGCCGATGGCTTCGAGCGTGTGGCCGAGCAAGCCGATATCGACGCGTCCGAAGACCTGCCAGATGGTGCCGACGACGTTCCACGGAATGAGCAGCGGCAGCGCCATCAACACCAGGCAGACGGGAACGCCCGGTCCTGATTTCGGCATATTGAGCGCGATGAAGATGCCAAGCGGAATCTCCAGCGCCAGGATGATGAAGGAGAAAAGCAGATTTCGCTGGAGCGATTCCCAGAAGCGGTCGGAATGCAGGGTCTGGACGAACCAGTCGGTACCGGCCCAGAAGAACTCGTTATTGCCGAACGTATCCTGCACTGAATAATTGACGACGGTCATCAGCGGGATGACGGCCGAAAACGCCACGAGCAGCAGCACCGGCAGGACCAGAAACCAGGCTTTGTTATTCCACGTCTTCTGCATGGCTCAGGCCTCCCTGCCGACACGCCAACTGTCGGCGTAGATGCTGATGGCGGACGGATCGAAGGTGACGCGGGCGTCCGCGGGAATGTCGGCGTCTTCAGTCACGACGATGGCGATCGGTTGGCCGGCAAAGCGGGCGCGCACGATCTTCTGCCGGCCGATATCCTCGACCTTGCTGATCGTGACCTGCATGCCCTCCCGTCCGAGGCGAATGAATTCGGGACGGATTCCGAGTTCGGTTTTGGCCGTGCCTGACGTCTTCGGCGCGTAATCGAGCGTCAGTGTCTCGTCTCCGACCTTGACCGCGCTGCCCTCGATCCTGGCCGGCATGAAATTCATGCCCGGCGAACCGATGAAATAGCCGACGAAGGTATGGCTCGGCCGCTCGAAGAGCTCGGCCGGCGTGCCGATCTGGACGATCTGGCCGTCATACATGACGACGACCTTCTCGGCGAAGGTCAGCGCCTCGGTCTGGTCGTGGGTGACATAGACCATGGTGAAGCCGAACTGCTTGTGCAGCCGCTTCAGCTGCGAGCGCAGCACCCATTTCATATGCGGATCGATGACGGTCAGCGGCTCGTCGAACAGGATGGCGTTGACGTCGTTGCGCACCAGTCCGCGGCCGAGCGAGATCTTCTGCTTCTGATCGGCGGTCAGGCCCTGCGCCTTGCGCCTGGCCCAACCGGCGAGATCGATCATCTCGAGGATATCGCGGACGCGCCGGTCGACATCCGCCTCGGCCACACCGCGGTTGCGCAGGGGAAAGGCGAGATTGTCGTAAACGGTCATCGTGTCGTAGATGACGGGGAACTGGAAAACCTGGGCGATGTTGCGGCTCTGCGTCGAAAGGTTCGTGACATCGTTGCCGTCGAACAGGATGCGGCCGTGCGAGGGCTGAAGCAGGCCGGAGATGATGTTGAGCAGCGTGGTCTTGCCGCAGCCGGAAGGGCCGAGCAGCGCATAGGCGCCACCATCGTTCCATTCGTGGTCGACTTCCTTCAGGGAATAATCCTTGTCGGACTTCGGATTTGCGCCGTAGGCGTGGCGGATATGGTCGAGCGTGATGCGTGCCATTGTGCTCTCCTATACCTTTCCGGCCGCGGCGATGGCGCGGCCGTCGCTGCCGAAGGCCATCAGGTGGCGGGTGTCGAGAAAGGCCTCAACCTCCATGTCGGGATCGATGTCGTGAATGCCATGCGCCAGCATCACCCAGCGCACACCATCATATTCCAGGTGAACGAAGCTCTCCGAGCCGGTGATTTCGGAAACCAGTGTGCGCGCCGGCAGGCGGGCCGCGTCGCCGGTCTGCGGCGCAAGGCCGAGATGATGCGGGTGAAAGGCGATGGTGACGGGACCATCCGGCACGATGGCCAGATGCGAGGGAACCGAGATCGTCACCCCGCTCGGGCGCATGAAGATATTGCCGGATTTCGTGACGTCGAGGGCGTTCAGCGGTGGATCGGCGAAAATGCCGGCGGTGGCGAGATCGACGGGTCGGCGATAGACCTCGATCGTCGGCCCGAACTGGGTCACCCGGCCCTGGTTCAGCGTTGCCGTGTTGCCGCCAAGCAGCAGTGCCTCGGAAGGCTCGGTGGTGGCATAGACGAAGATCGCGCCGGATTGGGCAAAGATCTTCGGTAGTTCCTCGCGCAGTTCCTCACGCAGCTTGTAATCGAGATTGGCGAGCGGCTCGTCCATCAGCACGAGGCTGGCATTCTTGACGAGCGCGCGCGCAAGCGCCGTGCGCTGTTGCTGGCCGCCGGACAGATTGAGCGGGGTGCGGTCGAGATAAGGCGTGAGCTTCAACAGCTCGGCAGCCTTGCGCACCTCACTGTCGATCGTCGCAGCATCCTTGCCCGATATGCGCATTGGCGAGGCAATGTTGTCGTAGACCGTCAGCGCCGGATAGTTGATGAACTGCTGGTAGACCATGGCGACGTTGCGCTTCTGCACCGGCATGCCGGTGACGTCGGCGCCGTCGAAATGGATGGAGCCGCCGGTCGGCCGGTCGAGCCCCGCCATCAACCGCATCAGAGAGGTCTTACCCGCGAGCGTCGGCCCGAGCAGGACGTTCAGCGTGCCCCGCTCGAGAACCAGATCGGTCGGATAGATATGATAGTCCGCGCCCACCATCTTGGCGGCGTTTCGCAGTTCAAGCATTCCGATTCCCGTGCCTCCACGCATCGGGGACCACATGGCTCCTACCCGGCCATCGCCGGCATGGCAGCCATGTACTCCTCCAGTGACTGGGCCTGCTCCTTCGAAAGGCGCAGACCATCCTTTGTTCTCCTCCACAGCACGTCTTCGGCGTGCCGGGCCCATTCATGTTCGACGAGATAGGTGACCTCTGCCTCGTAGAGATCGCCGCCGAAAAGCCGTCCGAGATCGTCGATGCCGCGGGCATTGCCAAGCAACAGCTCTACCCTGGTGCCGTAGCGGCGCACCAGGCGGCGGGCAAGCGGATCGGCGAGGAACGAATAACGCCGCCTCAGCTTGTCAACCTGTGCCTCGTAACCGCGGACCGGGAAGTCGCCGCCCGGCAGATGGCTTTTGGCCGTCCACGGGGCGCCCTTGGCGCCGATTGCAGCACCGATCTTCTCCAGCGCATGTTCGGAAAGCCGGCGATAGGTGGTGAGCTTGCCGCCGAAGATGTTGAGCAGCGGCGCGGCACCTTCGCCTTCCAGCTCCAGCACATAGTCGCGCGTCGCCTCCTGCGCCTTTGAGGCGCCATCATCATAAAGTGGCCTGACCGCAGAATAGGTCCAGACGATATCCTCCGGCCTGACCGGCTCCTTGAAATATTCCGACGCCGCATTGCAGAGGTAGACGGTCTCCTCCTCGGAGATCCGGACATCCCGGGGATCAGCGGTATAGTCGCGATCCGTGGTGCCGATCAGGGTGAAATCGCCTTCATAGGGAATGGCGAAGATGATGCGGTTGTCGGGATTCTGGAAGAAATAGGCTCTCGCATCGTCGAACTTCTTCTTCACGACGATATGGCTGCCCTGGACAAGGCGGACATGGTGGGCTTCGTTCTGGCCGAAGGCGGAACGAATGACATGGTCGACCCAGGGACCGGCGGCATTGACCAGCATGCGGGCCTGATGGCTGTCATTGCGACCGGTGAGGGTATCGGTGGTCTCGATCTGCCACAGGCCATTCTCGCGCCTTGCCGACACCACCTTGGTGCGCGGCATGATCAGCGCGCCCTTGTCGGCGGCATCGCGAGCGTTCAGCACCACCATGCGGGCATCGTCGACCCAGCCGTCGGAATATTCGAAGGCCTTGGAAAACAGCGCCTTCAGCGGCTTGCCGGCCGGATCGCTGCGCATGTCGAGCACCGATGTCGGCGGCAACAGCTTGCGGCCGCCAAGATGGTCGTAGAGGAAGAGGCCGAGCCGGATCAGCCAGGCCGGGCGGATGCCGCCCTTGTGGTAGGGCAGCACGAAGCGCAGCGGCCAGATAATGTGCGGCGCCATCGCCCAGAGGATCTCGCGCTCCATCAGCGATTCGCGCACCAGGCGGAACTCGTAATGCTCGAGGTAACGCAGGCCGCCATGGATCAGCTTGGTGGCGCCCGACGAGGTACCCGAGGCGAAATCGTTCATCTCCGCCAGCGCCACCGTATAGCCGCGCCCGACGGCATCGCGTGCAATGCCGCAACCGTTGATGCCGCCACCGATGACGAATATGTCGTGAATATTTCGGCCCAATTCCCCCTCCGAGCCCGCCGTCGATTTCGCATCGCACAAAACTTGCGCAATTGCGAAAGTAACATCAGTTAAAACGAAAGGAATACGAATGTCAAACGAATGTTTGTGAGGGGTCCGTTGTCTAGCGAGATCTGCCGTTCGTTTCGATCAGTTTCACATTGTTTTCGAGGCAGAGATTGCGGATCGACGGCACAGGACAGCGATCGGTGATGAAGGTATGAACCTGGGAAAGCTGACCGATCCTGACCGGTGCGGTACGTTCGAACTTCGTCGAATCGGCAACGAGAATGACATGCCGGGCATTGGCGATGATGGCCTGGGCGACCTTCACTTCGCGAAAATCATAGTCAAGAAGCGCGCCATCGATATCGATCGCCGACGCGCCGATCACGGCGTAATCGACCTTGAACTGGCGGATGAAATCGACGGCTGCCTCGCCGACGATCCCGCCGTCCGAACCGCGCACGACCCCGCCGGCAATGACGACCTCGATTGCCGGAAAAAGGCGTAACCTATTGGCAACGTTGATATTATTGGTGATCACCATCAGCTCGTGATGGTTGGCGAGCGCCTCGCCCACCGCCTCTGTCGTCGTTCCGATATTGATGAAGAGCGAGGCCCCGCTCGGAATCAGCTCGACCGTGGCAATGCCGATCGCCTGTTTCTCGGAAGCGGCGATCTGACGGCGCGCTTCGTATTTGACATTCTCCGTCCCACTCGGGAATGTGGCGCCGCCATGGATGCGCGTCAGCACCTGCGCATCGCAGAGATCGTTCAGGTCCTTGCGGATCGTCTGGGGCGTCACCGAAAAGCGGGAGGCGAGCTCCTCGACCAGCACCCTGCCGCTCGATTTCGCAATCGCCACGATTTCAATTTGCCGGTCGGTCAAGAACATGAGCGCGCGCCTTTCGATCTGCTTTCGTTTTAAAGAAAGCGAACCGCAGCGCAATGCCTATCTGTTACCGGGCCGCCTTCACGGCCCGAATTCGACGCTACCGCTTCCGCATCACGTTGACGACGAGCACACCGAGGATTGCCATGACG
Organism: Rhizobium sp. SU303; assembly: GCF_021052345.1. Taxonomy (NCBI): domain Bacteria; kingdom Pseudomonadati; phylum Pseudomonadota; class Alphaproteobacteria; order Hyphomicrobiales; family Rhizobiaceae; genus Rhizobium; species Rhizobium sp. SU303. The sequence continues at coordinate 31,563 of NZ_CP088099.1, read as the reverse complement.
CCACCGACCGCGCCGAGCGCTGTCGGCGTTTCGCCCAGCCAGACGAACCCGATCAGCGTGGCGACCGGGGGAACACCATAGAGGAAATTCGAGGCGCGGGCGGCCGTCAGCCGCTTCAGGGCGATTGCCCAGGTGAGATAGCCGATCGCGGTCGGGAAGATAACGAGATAGGCAACGCCCCAGTTCACCTCCGCCGGTGCAGCGGCCAGCGCCTGAATCGTCGCCGGGACGGCCGGAAACAGTGGCACGGAACCGATGAGCAGGATCCAGGCAGTGACTGCAAGCGCCGGCAACCGCCCGAGCAGCGGCTTCTGCAGCACGCTGGCGATCGCCGAGCAGAGCGCTGCCCCGAGGATGAGGACGGCATTCGGATCGAGCTTGAAACCGTCGTCGGAGGCGACCGCAATCAGCGCCACGCCGCCGAAGGAAACCGCGGTGCCCGCCCAGCCCCAGCGGCCGAAGCGCTCGCCGAGCGCGAATGTGGCGATGAGGGCGGTGAAGACGGGCATGGTGTTGATGATGAAGCTTGCCGGTCCCGCCGCAACGGTCTGCTCGCCGGTGTTCAGCAGAACCGCATAGGCGGCGATGAAAAGCACGGCGGCAACGGAGAGACGAACGAAATCGCGTTTTTCCGGCATCGGCCGATAGATGACGAGATAGACGAGGGCGATGACGCCGGCTGCCACATAACGCGCCGTCGCCAGTTCGATCGGCGTCAGCGGTCCGAGACAGATGCGGATCACCACGAAGGAGGAAGCCCAGAAGAGGATGGTGACGACGATCGCCGCAAAGGCGACCAGATCGAACCTGCCTTGCTGTTTCGTCGAAACCGGTACGCTTGCCACCATGCTCATTTTCGCCTCCATGTGTTGCTGCGACAGTGATTAGGCCTTCGATGCGTGCTTGAAAAGCATCGCAATCGATGATCAAATGTGCGTATGGTTCACAGCTCGCCAGTTCTTCCGCCGCTCGATACGCTCGAGACCTTTGCCCGCGCCGCCCGGCTGGGATCGTTTTCGGCTGCGGCCGAGGAAAGCGGCATCACGCACGGCGCGGTGTCGCGCCAGGTCTCGCGCCTGGAGCGCTGGATGGGCGTTCGCCTGTTTGCGCGCGAAGCCCGAGGCGTGCGCCTGACGCCGGAAGGCATGCGGTTTTTCGCGCGGGCGGAAGAAGCACTTACGCTGCTCGGCAATAGCGGCGAACGCTGGCTGCCTCGCCGCAACAAGGCGGTAGTACGCCTTTCGGTGACGCCCTCTGTCGCCTCTCTATGGCTGTTTCAACGCCTGCCGAAGCTCGAAGGAAACGAGCTGCATGTCGAGCTGACGCTCGAACACCGGCTGGCGGATTTCGGCGAAGGCACGGATCTTGCCATTCGCTGCGGCAAAGGACCATGGGCTGGCGTGCGCGCCCTGCCGCTCTGGCAGGAGAAATCGTTTCCGATCGCCGCCCCGGCGCTGGCGGAGCGGCTCGGGCAGCGCTCCGATGCCTTGGCGCTGCTCGATCTGCCGATCCTTCACGATTCGAATATTGAAGGCTGGCGGCGCTGGCTCTCTCGTGAGGGCGTCGACTATATACCGCGCGGCCATGATCGGCGCTTCGAGGACTACAATCTGGTGATCGATGCCTGTGCGCAAGGGCTCGGCATCGCGCTCGCGCGGCCGCCGCTGTCGGATGCCGCGCTGGCCACCGGGCGCGTCGTCGCGGTGTCGGAGCGGACGCTCGATTACCATGTGGCCTTTCACCTGATTAGACCGGACGAGGCCCTGAGAAGCCCTGCCATCGAATTCGCCAGCCGCTTCCTGCGCGAGGCCGGCCATGACGAGGCGACGATCGCTACTTTTATCGCACCCGGCCGGGCGAAAACGTAGGCGGATCGGACGGCCCGCGCTAGATCGAGCCAGTTGATCTCACAGCAGACAAACGACGGCATTGCCGCTGCGGGCCAAGGGAAGGAAACCGCGGCGCCAGCCACTCGATACCAAGAAAGTCGAGGCCGCCGTGAAGCTTGCTAATGCTGGAACTTCGCCGTCGGAAACTGCCATACCACTTGGCCTAGGCCGCTCAACTGTTTATCGCGAATGCACCGGCTAGGTGCCAGACGCTCCGAGCAACAGGATTTCTTATGATACGCAACTCCTCGCAAAGTATCCTGAGACACACGGTACGATCCGATGCAGAGAAAGCGCGCATTTGTGCCGCTAACAATGCAGACTTGTATCAGGCGATGTTCCGTGCCCATGGACTACCTGATCAGCGAACCAGTGCATTTTGGTCAAGCGATGCGATCGCACCCCCCTACTATTCCAACTTGACGACACTTGACCCGGATGCGACAGAGGAACAGCTGATTGAAATCGGTCGGCTGACAGATCGGCTAGGACGGCGACCTGGTTTCAAAGACGGGTTTTCCAGGCTCGATCTCGTCAACAAAGGGTTCCAGTTGTTGTTTTCCGCATCATGGATTTGGGCTGAACCTCACAGAATTTCAGCGCGTGAGCCTCAAAATTGGGCACGCATTCGCGATGCTGCGGCACTGGATCTCTGGGAAAATTCTTGGAAAGAGTCTGGTAGCCAGACCGATGCCAACGTCTTCACACCGGCCCTGCTTTCCGATCCCAACATGCATATCTATGGTCGATGGGCCGGCAACGGTATTGATGCGGGCTGCATCGTAAATCGATCACCGGAGGCTGTAGGAATCTCCAATATCTTTAACTTGGCTGGTACGCCGCAGGCCTTCCGAGATGCCATTTCGTTGGCCACTATCGCCTTTTCACGCGATGTGCCGCTAGTCGGGTACGACAGTGGCGCAGCGCTAGACGAGATGACAAAGCTGGGCTTCAGGTCAGTCGGCAAACTGAGAATTTGGCTATCTGACGACGGTTCCTAAGTGTCTTTCATTATTTGTTCTTCAATAGCGTAGTTTGATGGGAAACCAACGCTACGGCCTCTATTAGTGCTACGGCGGCGTGCCGCAGCTGTCCCAGATCTTCAGATAGTGCCCAACCAGGATCTCGTCCTCGTCGGGCGTTGCCATTCGAATATCCATCATGTCGTGATCCGGCTTGGGCATGCGAGGGTGCGAAATCGCGCCGCAGACGAGATGACGTCCCCTGCCGCGACGCGGCAGGGGATGTCAAAAAGACCATATCAATTCGCTGGTGTGAGCGTCATCGAGGCGCTACCGGCCGCAACGTTGAGGCCGAGCTGACCGGTCAGGCTGACCGTCTGCAGATGGATCGAACCGGAGGTGCCACCAACCAGGAGATTGGCGCCGACACCGGCGCCGAGCGTGGCTTCGGCGGTGGCGCCGACATAGAGGCCGGCGAGCGATCCGCGGTGATAGCCGGCCGTCGGCGCGAACACGGCCCAGATCAGGCGGCTTCGCGTGGTGAAGCCAAGGTCGATGCCGAGCTTTCTCATTTCACCCGTATAACGATCCGAAAGTTCGTTGCCGACGGTCGACTGGAAGATGCAGTCGGCCTCTTTGGAGGAACCGAGCACGTAACCCGTGCCGCCGCCGATATCGCAGGTGAGGTAACCGATCTTCACGCCATTGCGCAGGTCCGGCTCTTCATATGTCCTGGTGCCGAGATCGGCGGCATTGACCGCCCCAGCGCCGACAAACGTCAACGATACCGCGGCAAACGCCGTCGCAAGAATTTTGTTCATAAGTCTCTCCTTCTCAAATCGTGACGGGAGCATACCCGGCTACTCGCCACCAGATTCGGCAACAGATAACGGACGGAACCGCAAAACGATCCCGAACCGGCATCATTTACGCATCGCATGTCAAAGCGCCTGGGAGGGCGCAAGCGACAAACTCGCTTACGGTTCAGCTCCCATTGGGACATTTCGAAGGCACCTTTTCGCGTCATCCGTTTATTTCACGATCTTGTCAGGGATGGTTGCCGGAAAGGCACGATCCTGATCGCCGTCAACTCTCGACGAGCGGTATCATGCACATCGCAGGCGCCCCTATTTGGATAGGCGATCGATAATCGCGCAGGTTGCCATGCGGTATAGATAGCTGTACTATTTGAAAATACTCTCCATGCAGTACTGCAACTGGAGAGGAAACGGCATGATTGCTTTGGCATTGCCGCAGAATTTCCGCTTGTTTTCCGGAATTCTGCTTCTGTTCGAACAGAAACTAAGTCTGAATTTGAGAAATATAATCAGGCGATATTTTCGCGGGGGCCGGACAATCGTACGCCCGCCGATCTCTATTGGAGATAACGGGTAATTTATCGGGAGGGAAAGATGCGCATACGCAGGACAAACATCATACTGGCGGGATGCCTTGCCATCTCCGCCTGCCAGTCCGGCCCGACGTCGCAGGCCGTCTCGGATCGTAATTCCGAATTCGGCTGCATCGCGGGAACCGTCGGCGGCGCGATTGTCGGTGGCTTGATCGGCAGCACGATCGGCGCCGGAACCGGGCAGGTGCTTGCTGTCGGCGCCGGCATCGGCGGCGGTGGTTACGTCGGCAACCGTCTGGCTTGCCGCTAATTGGGGAGGGATATCAAGCGATGAAGACCTTGGCTTTGGTGACCACATTCGTACTGTGCCAATGCGTTGGGGCAGTGGCGCAACAACAGCAACAGCCCGGATCGATGTATCAGGGCCAGATGGATGGGCTTGACACAAATACCAGCAAGACCGTCGACCGATCGGAATACCAGACCTTCATGGGCACGGCTTTCGGAAGTCTCGACAAGAACGAGGACGGCAGCCTGCAGTCCGACGAGACGGTGCAGATCCTGACGGTCGAGCAATTCACTTTGACCGACGCGAACCACAACGGCCGCATCAGCCGAAGCGAATTCATGCAGCGGGTGATGGCGGATTTCGCGACAGCCGACCACGATCGGGACGGAAGCCTTCATTGACGGAGACATGAAACCGAATGTGGCAATAAAGAAAAACCCGGCGATGTGCTTCGCCGGGTCTTTATACTTTAATCTGTCCGCGTTATACTTTTCGCATCAGTCGCATGACGAGCGATACGACGAACAGCACCAGGAAAATGAAGAACAGAACCTGGGCAATGGAAGCTGACGCCCCTGCGATGCCGCCAAATCCGAGGACGCCGGCAATCAAGGCCACGACGAGAAATACCAGAGCGTAGTAAAGCATCGCAATCTCCTTGTACGTTGCTGCGGAGATAACGGAGGCCGCCCCATTTGGTTCCCGTCCGTCTGATGGCCGGGACATGCAACGTCGCATCAGCTCCATTCAGCCGACGTGAAAGACGCCGCTGTACATCCGGTCGCCTTCATTCGGCTCGGGAGGTTCGGCTGCGTCGAGATAGGCCTTAAGCGGCCCGGTCAGGACGAACCAGATGCTGGCCCCCAGCATGAAACAGGCTCCCACCGGATCGTCGATGCGGGCGATGAACGGAAGGCAGGCCGATGCGAAGAGGACAATGATCCGCACCGACCACTCCGCCTCACGTTTGGCGATGGCGCGCGCTCTCAGCGACTTGTATTCCCGGGCGCCGTAACCGCCTTGCCCTGCCTTCACAGCCGAAAGCAGCTTTCGAGCGGACGGCAGCGCCAGCATCACCAGCGCGGCAACACTGAGCGTGAAAGTCTCGCCGGCCATGACCTGCCCGCTCGCGATCAGGAGAAAGGAGAGCACAACGAGGTTCCATGTCGGCTCCAGCAACTCCGGCGGTTGCCGCGTGCGGAGATGCCAACTCCGCAGCAAACCCGCCGCGCCGTGCAGTAGCGGCTGATCGATATAACGATTGATCCAGTCCATGCCGATGCGCCGTCCCCGATTGCATGAAGAGGCCTCCGAACACCACGGAATTTGGTCATCATCGTGGCAATAACCGCCGAATTCGCTCTTCGCTCGGAAGAAGCGGCCCGTCCGTGAGGCCGATGACGGCAAGATTTAAACGCAGCTCCAGAGCGCGCGCGACGGGTTAGCGCAATTCCTGCGCGACCTCCCAGACATGGCCCGACGGATCCGCAAAGGCTGCGGTGCGGCGGCCCCATGGACGATCGATCGGACCGTTGAGCAGCGTGACCCCGAGTTTGCGCAGTTCTGCACAAACCGCATCGACGTCGTCGACCTTGATCGTCAGCAGCACGCGTGCGCCCGAACCGGGCGCTGACACTGCGACCGGCTTGACCAGTTGAGGCGCCTGCGCTGCATCGAGCAGGTTGATCATCGTTCCCGAGAATTTCAGGACCGCCGATACCGCGTCCTGATAGACGACCTCTGGCGCAAAGACATTTTGGTAGAACGCTTTGGCCGCCTCGATATCATCGACGAACAGAGTGACGACCTCGATTCGATCCAACAGCATGGTATTTTCTCCTCCGTTGCTTCGAGCGGCCAACCGATATCGCTGGCCGGCTCTCCACTGGTCGCTTCGACACTGACGGTTTCGACTTGCCCCGCAACGATAATCGTCAGCTTCTCAGGCCGGGCGCCTCCTGGCCGGTGCGCGCCACATATTCGGTATAGCCGCCGCCATATTGATGGATGCCGTCGGGCGTCAGCTCCAGCACCCGGTTGGACAGTGCGGCCAGGAAATGCCGGTCGTGCGAGACGAACAGCATCGTGCCCTCATATTGCGACAGCGCCTTGATGAGCATTTCCTTGGTGTCGAGGTCGAGATGGTTCGTCGGCTCGTCGAGCACGAGCAGGTTCGGCGGGTCGAAGAGCATCATTGCCATGACCAGCCGCGCCTTCTCACCGCCCGAGAGCACCCGGCACCGCTTCTCGATATCGTCGCCGGAAAAGCCGAAACATCCGGCCAGCGCACGCAAAGGCCCCTGCCCTGCCTGGGGAAACCGGTGCTCCAACGATTGAAAGACTGTGTGCTCGCCGTCGAGAATATCCATGGCGTGCTGGGCGAAATAGCCCATCTTGACGCTGGCGCCGAGAGCGACGCTGCCTTCGTCAGGCTCGGCGGTGCCGGTCACCAGTTTCAGCAGCGTCGATTTGCCGGCGCCGTTGATACCCATGATGCACCAGCGTTCCCGGCGCCGCACCATGAAATCGAGCCCTTCATAGATGCTTCGACTGCCGTATTTCTTGTGAACGTTCTTCAGGCTGACCACGTCTTCGCCGGAACGCGGCGCCGGCTGAAAGTCGAAGGAGACCGCCTGACGGCGCTTGGGCGGCTCCACCCGATCGATCTTCTCCAGCTTCTTGACGCGGCTCTGCACCTGCGAGGCATGTGAGGCGCGCGCCTTGAACCGCTCGATGAACTTGATTTCCTTGGCGAGCATCGCCTGCTGGCGCTCGAACTGGGCCTGTTGTTGCTTCTCGTTCTGCGCCCGCTGCTGCTCGTAGAATTCATAGTCGCCGGAATAGGTCGTCAAGGTGCCGCCGTCGATCTCGATGATCTTGGTGACGATGCGGTTCATGAACTCGCGGTCGTGCGAGGTCATCAGCAGCGCGCCCTCGTAACCTTTCAGGAATTCCTCCAGCCAGATCAGGCTTTCCAAATCCAGATGGTTGCTCGGCTCGTCGAGCAGCATGACATCCGGGCGCATGAGCAGGATGCGGGCAAGCGCCACGCGCATCTTCCAGCCGCCCGACAGCGCGCCGACATCGCCATCCATCATCTCCTGGCTGAAGCTCAGGCCCGCGAGCACTTCGCGGGCGCGCCCCTCGAGCGCGTAACCGTCCAGTTCCTCGTAGCGCGCCTGTACCTCGCCGTAGCGCTCGATGATCTCTTCCATGTTGTCGGCCTGTTCGGGATCGGCCATGGCGGCTTCGAGCTCGTGCAACTCCGCAGCAACGATGCTGACCGGCCCGGCGCCGTTCATCACCTCGGCGACGGCGCTGTGGCCGGCCATCTCGCCGACGTCCTGGTTGAAGTAGCCGATGGTGACGCCCTTCTCGCAGGAGACCTGGCCTTCATCGGGCTGCTCTTCGCCATTGATCATCCGGAAGATCGTCGTCTTACCGGCACCGTTCGGACCGACGAGACCGATCTTCTCACCTCTGTTGAGCGCTGCGGACGCCTCGATGAAGAGGATGCGGTGGCTGAGCTGCTTGCTGATATTTTCGATACGGATCATGGTTTGCGCGGCGCCTGGAGAAGGAGATTTTGGCGCGCTTATGCCATGCGGGGAAACCGCAGGATAGCCCTGTTCCCACCGTCTCGATCAAGAGTATCATGCCGAAAGGCGTGAGCGGTTTTCGAACGACATCATGCTCACCTTCTTTAATTTGGAACAGGATTGGATAATATCGCGGCTCACGCCAACGGAGACCTGTGCCAATGAGCGTTCGTCCGCCACAGTCCTTCAGACAATCCGAGCAGGATAGAAGCGGCTTCAACGTCCTCGAATATGAGCTGATGTCGGAACGGGCCGATTCTCTCGGACGTCACGGGCTGAAGGTGGAGGCGGCGCTTGCCGCTCTGAAGGCATGGACTCCCGACCGCCAAAGCGCCGAAGACCGCGAGAGGCTTCTCAACGAAGCATCCGATGCCGTCTGGGCGTTCTTCATCCAGCGTGAGATATGCGGGTTGCGGAACAACCGCGACGCCATTCAGCGCTACGGCATCCCGAACGAAGTGATCGCGAGATTGGGCGCGATGCGGAAATGACGAGGGCAGCGGCTGGTGTGCTGCCGTCCCGCCCCTCTATTGGGTGGAAATCCCCCGTGCGGAACGGTATGGCTTGGTGCCGCACCAATTCGAAAGGAAACGTGATGCCAATCTCCATCCGGATCGGGAATCAGGATCTCACCGTCGATGTCTCCTCCCTCGGCGCCGAGATGCAGGCGCTCACGTCAAGCGACGGACGCTCTTGGTTATGGACCGGCGACGCAGCCTTCTGGACCGGGCGGTCTCCGGTCCTGTTTCCGATCGTCGGCAAGGCGCCGGATGACAAGATCGCAATCGACGGTACGGTCTATCCGATGGCCCAGCATGGTTTTGCCCGCCGCAGCGAATTCGTGCTTGCGGCCTCCACTGAGACGATGTGCCGGTTCGAACTGGCCGCCTCGGATGCGACCCGGGCGGTCTATCCGTTCGAATTTCAGCTGGCCGTGGTGCATGCGGTCGAGGGCCGCGCGTTGACTGTCACGGCGGAGGTCACCAATCGCGACCAGAAGGCGATGCCGTTCGGCCTCGGATTCCATTCGGCCTTCGCCTGGCCGCTACCCGATGCTTCCGGCCGCGACCATATCGTCACGCTCGACAATCAAGGCGAGCCGGGTCTTGTGCGGCTGGAAGGCGGCCTGATCAATCCCGCGCCCCTGCCCTCGCCGTTCGATGGCGGCCGGCTGGTGCTCGATCACGCGATGTTCGAGCAGGATGCGATGATTTTCCCTGATGGTGTGGGCGCCGGCTTGAGTTACGGCGCCGAAGGCGGGCCGGCCATGCGGTTCCATTTCGAAAATCTGCCCAACCTTGCGTTATGGACCAAACCGGGCGCGCCCTTCCTCTGCATCGAGCCCTGGCACGGGACGGCTGCGGAAGCCGGGAGTTCGAGCGAGCTTTCCAAGAGGCCGTCGACCACGATCCTGGCGCCGGGCGCTGTGGCGAGCTTCGCCTTTACGGTCGAAATTCCGGAATAGAGAGAGCACTCGCCTGGAAGCCGGCGAGTGCCGCTGTTTCAATGAGCGCCGGCGCCAGCACCGGCCCGCGGTTTTTGGGTGAGCAGCAGGGCGACGGCGGCAATGGCAAGAACCACGCCGATGACGGCGAATGTATCGGCGAAGCCCAGGATGAGGGCCTGGCGTTTGACAACCTGGCCCAGCGCCACGACGGCCTTCTGGGCTGCGACGGCATGGTCGGAGACACCATGCTGCACGAAGTAGGCTGTCAATTGGTCGAGACGGGTGCGGACTTCATCGCGGCCGAGCGTCACCGACTGGCCGATGATGTTCGAGTGGAACTGCTCGCGTTTGGTCAGGACCGTGCCGAGCGTCGCCGTGCCGACGGCGCCGCCGAGGTTGCGCAGCATGTTGGTCAGGCCCGAGGCGGCGGCCGCATCGGAAGGCGCAATGCCGGCAGTGGTAATGGCGGTGATCGGCGTCAGCACCAGGGCCTGGCCGATGGCGCGGACGATGTTCGGAATCCAGAACTGGTCACCTGCCGTGTCGGCCGAAAGCGTGATGTTCATGAAGCAGCTGATCGCGAAGATCGAGATGCCGAGAAAGCCGATATACCGCGCATCGAAGCGCTTCATCATCATCGGGACGAGCGGGATCAAAAGCAGCTGCGGCAGGCCGGTCCAGGCCAACACGTAACCGATCTGCTCGGCATTGTAGCGCTGCACCTGGCCGAGATATTGCGGCAGGATGTATACGGTGCCGAAGAGGGCGACGCCGACCAGCACGTTGACGGCAACGCCGATGCCGAAGTTGCGCTGCCTCAGCAGGCTGAGCTTGACCAGCGGCTTCTTCACCGTGAGCTCGATCCAGATGAAGGCGACGAGGAAGGCAAAGGCGAGGATACTGAGCTTGACGATGAAGGGCGAAGAGAACCAATCCTCTTTATTGCCTTCCTCGAGTACGGTCTGCAGCGCCGACAGACCAATGGCCATGGTGAAGATCCCCGCCCAATCGCCTTCCCGCAGCAGGCCAAGCTGCATCGGCTGCTTGTCGAGCGTCAGGGCAAGGGCGACCGCCATGATGGCGCTCGGGACGGCATTGATGAAGAAGATCGTCTGCCAGCCGTAATTTTCGGTGAGGTAGCCGCCGATGGTCGGGCCGATTGCCGGTGCGAAAGTCACCGAGAGCGCGAAAATCGCCAGGCCGAGCGGCTGCTGCGACTTCGGCAGCTTGGTCAGCACCATGGTGAAAGCCATGGGGATCAGCACGCCGCCGGCAAAGCCCTGCAGGCCGCGCAGCACGATCATCGTGCCGAGATCATGCGCGAAGGCGCAGGCGATCGAAAACAGCGGAAAGAGGACAGAATTGACGAGGATATAGCGGCGGAAAGAGAAGACATTGCTGAAATAGGCCGTCAGCGGGATGACGACGATCTCGCCAATCAGATAGGAGGTGGAGATCCAGGCGCCGTTGTCGACGCCTGTTCCGATGCCGCCCTCGATGTCGAGAAGCGAGGCATTGGTGATCTGGATGTTGAGGATCGCCATGAAGGCGCCGATCATGCCGGCGAGAACGGCGATCCATTCCCTGGTGCTGGCGCCGGTTTTCGGCTGCGGAACGGCGATGGCTGTTGCTGCAATGGTGGACATGACACGAACTCCTCGTCCCCGGCCCTAGCTGCGGTCGTTCTTGGTATCGATGCTTGGCTGCACGGACATGCCGGGGCGCAGGTCGCCGTTTGCGGCAGCGTCACCGTCGAGCACGATCTTCACAGGAATGCGCTGGACGACCTTGGTGAAGTTGCCGGTGGCGTTGTCAGGCGGCAGCAGCGCGAATTCCTGGCCGCTTGCCGGCGCGAGGCTGTCGACATGACCGTGATAGGTGCGGCCCGGGAACATATCGACCTCGATATCAACAGGCTGGCCGGCCTGGACGTCGGTGAGCTGGGTTTCCTTGTAGTTGGCGATGACATAGGCAGCCGTCGTCGGCACGACCGACATCAGCTGAGTGCCGGCCTGGACATATTGGCCGACGCGCAGCGTCCGGTTGCCGACGGTGCCGTCGACGGGCGCGGTGATCGTCGCATAAGAGAGGTTGAGCTCGGCCTGGTGCTGGACGGCCTTGCTGTGCGCAAGGGCCGCTCTCGCCTGGGCCAGCTCTGCGTTCAGCAGGTCGACCTGCTTGACGGCGGCGTCGAGCGAGGCTGTGTCGCGAATGATGGTGGCCTGGGCGGCAGCGATCTGAGAGGCGGCCTGCTGCGCCGTCTGCACCGGGGCATAACCGCTGGTGGCAAGGTTCGAATAACGCTTGTTGTTCTGCTCGGCAAAGGTCTCATTGGCGCGGTCGACGTCGACGGTCGCGCGGGCGGCGGCAATCGTCGACTGCTGGATATCGAGAGAAGCCTGCTTGGCGTTGACGGTGGCTTCGGCGGCGGCGACATCGGCCTTGGCCTGATCGAGGGCTGCCTTGAAGTCGCGATCGTCGATGCGGGCGAGCGGCTGGCCGGCCTTGACGGTCTCGTTATCCATGACGAGGACCTCGGAGAGATAGCCTGATACCTTGGGGGCGATGGTGCTGTTGTCGGCCTTCACATAGGCATCGTCGGTCGAGATATGGAAACGGCCGACCGTCCAGTAATCATGGCCGTAATAGGCGCCGGCGGCGATCAGCACGAGCGCGGTGGCGCCGAGAAGCAGGGAGCGGCCGCCGCGCCTGCGGGCGGGCTTTTCCTCGGCAACGGTGGCGGCAGCTTCCGCGACGCGCGGCGGCTGGCCGGCGTCCAGGCTTGCCGGGGCAGCTTCGGCAACGGTCTCAACGGCGGTATTGTTATTCAAGGCATGCAGCTTCTTGATGGTCATTGTCTTTCTCCTGATGACGGTCGCCGTCACTTGGGCTGCGGCCTTTGAATTCGAATGAAATGCACTTTAGGAAACTTGATATTTTCCAAAATATGCACTAGAAAATAGATGTCAATGAGAATTTGGAAAATAGTCATGGTCCAAAATCACGAAATCGAGAAGAAGCCGCGAGGACGCCCGCAGGTCCGCTGCGACGAGGATACGAGAAGCGTGATCATCGAGGCGGCAAACAGGCAGTTCCACGAGAATGGCTATGCCGCGGCTAGCATCGCTGCGATCGCGCAGGAGGCCGGCATTTCGACCAAGACGCTCTACCGCCTGTTTCCGACGAAAGGAGATCTCTTTTCAGAGATGATCACGGAGCGCACGGGGCGCTTTTTGATCGCCCTTGACCCCGGCACACTCGCCGTGGCCGATATCAGGCAGGGGCTGGAGCGCATACTGATGGCCTACGGTATGCTGACGCTCTCGATCGATACCATCGCCATGACCCGGCTTGTCATCAGCGAGTCTGATCGTTTCCCAGAGATCGCCAACGCCTTTTATGAAAAGGCGATCGTCAGAACCAATACACTGATGGAAAACTGGCTGCAAAAGCAGATCGATCGTGGACTGATTGCCCTTGATGATCCGCATGCGGCCTGCGGCATGCTGCGCGGCATGATGATCATGGAACCGCAGCGTGCCGCGATGCTACGCCAGGAGCCGCCGCCGAAGATCGAGACGATTGCGGCTCGGGCGAAGATGTGCGCCGATCTTTTCCTGAAAGGTTGCGCGCTCTGAAGCATCGCTCGGGCTTCAGAGCGCGATGATTTTCGCTAGAGCAATTCCAGCAAAAAATGCGCGGCGGTTTTGCGTCCACCCTCAGTTCGGCGGAGCGCCCAGCGCATGCAGGATGCCGCGCAGTTCGGCGAGGCCGCGCATGCGGCCGATGGCCGGATAGCCCGGTGTGACGACCTTGTCGAGGTCGTCGAGCATGCGATGGCCATGGTCCGATCGGAACACGATGGTGTCTTCGGGACTGCGGCGGCGGTCTTCCGCGACCAGTTCGCTGAGAACGGCGACCATATCGACGTCGCCTTCCAGATGCGCGCTTTCATGGAAGGTTCGGCCGTCACCCTCGCGCGTCGTGGCGCGCAGATGGGCGAAGTGGATACGCGAGGCAAAGCGTCGGGCGATCGCCGGCAGGTCGTTTTCGGCGCGCACGCCGAGGCTGCCGGTGCAGTAACACATGCCGTTCGCCGCCGACGGCACCGCATCGAAGAGAGCGGCATAGTCGTCCGCCGTCGAGGCGATGCGCGGCAGACCGAACAGCGAACGCGGCGGATCATCGGGATGCAGCGTCAGCTTGACGCCGCGGGCTTCGGCCGCCGGCGTCACCGCTTCCAAGAATTCGATCAGGTGCCGGCGCAGTCTTGCGGCATCGATGCCACTATAGGCGACAAGCTTTTCGCGGAAAGCCGGAATGGTCAGAGGTTCGGTGGTCGACCCCGGCAGAGCCGAGGTGATGATGCGGGTGATGTCGGCGACCTCGTCGTCCGTCATCGCCTCGAAGACGATACGCGCCCGTTCGCGGTCTTCGCTGGAATAGTGCTGCGCCGCATCCGGCCGTTCCAGGACGAAGAGATCGAAGGCTGCAAAACGCTCGTGGTCGAAGCGCATGGCGGTGGCGCCGGTCGGCGTCACGAAATCGAGTTCGGTGCGGGTCCAGTCCACCACCGGCATGAAATTATAGCAGACGATCGAAATACCGCAGGCAGCGACCGCTTCGAGACTGGCGATCCACGCCTCGATTTCGGCCTTCGCCTCCCCGCCCTTGCGCTTGACGGCGTCGGGGATCGGGATGCTCTCGACGACTGACCAGACGAGCGGCGAGCGGCCGCCGGGCGTCGTCTCGATCAGAGCCTGGCGTTCGCGCACTTCCTTCTCCGTCCAGGCCCTGCCGATCGGCACCTGATGCAGCGAAGAGACGATATTCGTCGCGCCCGTCTGGCGGACATCGTCCAGCGTCACCGGCGCTTCCGGCCCGAACCATCTCCAACCCTGTCGCATCCTTCTTCCTTCCCTCTCGCTTTTCGTTTCGTGTTCTGGCCTGCTGTCAGCAGAAATAATCGGGGTAACGCGCGCGCAACTCGTCGACATCGGGAATGACGGCACTCAGATGATGGATCATCGCACTGCGTGCCCCCGCCGCATCATGGGCGGCGAGCGCATTGCGGATGATCATATGTTCGGGCACGACGTTATCCATACGCCCGAGCACCGGCAACGTCAGCCGCCGTGCCCGGTCGATCTGCACCTTGACCGTTTTCAGGATTGCCCAGATGCCGGGATAACCCGATATCTGCGTGATCGCCTCATGAAAGGCCTCGTCCTCCTCATGGAAGCTCGAAGCATTGCCGGTCGCGGCATGGGCCTGCTGGCGGGCTATGATGGCGTCGAGACGGGCGATATCGGTGGCCGTCGCGGTCAGAGCTGCAGCCTCGACGGTCGCGCCTTCGAGCGCCTTGCGCACGACGACCGCCTCAGGGATCGCCGAGACCGGCACCCGCGACACGACGGTGCCCGACTGCGGGTAGATATCGACCAGTCCGCCTTCGGAAAGCCGGAGCAGCGCCTCGCGTACCGGCGTGCGGCTGACGCCGAAATCATCGGCGATCCGCTTTTCCTGCAGCAGCATGCCCGGCGGCATCCGCAGCGACACAATGTCGGCATAAAGGCGATCGTAGATGGCGCCGGCCGTGGTGATACGGCGCAGCCTGCCCCCGGCCTCCCGCAACGCCGGGACGACCAAAACTTCGGTTTCTGATGCTTGCTGCATGGATACACCGGGACGCTGAAACTTTGTGGCATACTAGTATATCAGTTTTATCGCCGTGCCAAGACATGCTGCTCAAGGTTCGACGCTTCGCGAATTGAGCAAGTCGACCCCGCGGGCCGCAGGCTGGAGGGCAAAAACATGGAACGGCAATTACAGTGCGCAAGCGCGGGTGAACGGCATAGACCTCGCGGAAATGGAAAGCCGATCTCTACGCCGAGGCACTCTTTGTTTGGAACTTAGATCGGCCAAGTTGGTTGAGATCCGCAAGGAGACCCTCATGAAAAAGCCAGCACCACGCAAGACAAACGAAAATACGACTGACGGCGGCCGGCCGAAAACTCCACCCGCCGCGGACGCAGGCGGACGGAAGATGGTTCGGCGAGCCGCAAGCCAAATCGACAGGCTGAGCGGCGCATCGCCAGCAGCTAGCCGCGAGGAGGAGATACGAAGAAGGGCATATTCCCTGTGGGAGAAAGAAGGGAGGCCGGAAGGCAAGCACGGGCATCACTGGACCCTGGCCGAACATGAACTCGATGCGCAGCAGGGCGAAGCCGACAATCCTCCAAACCTCGCAGCATTGCGAGAGGCGTCGCGCGAACATACCGATGCATTCCTCGTCAAGACCGATCTTGAGGACGCCGATCAACGCGAAGCCTCCCCCGGCACACGCGAGCAGGATTGAACCTTTGCGACTCGCGCCAATCTCAGACCCCTTGCCACTCAGAAAGGTCCCCGACATGACCGACAAACAGAACTTGAACGCCGGATTCACCGGAACGCCCGCTGAGCAACCGGAGGGATTGACCAAGGTCGCGAAGTCGGCGGCCAAAGAGATGAAACGTGAGGCTTATGCCGTCGCCTTCGGCGCCAGAGAGCACCCGTATACCGCAAGCGCATTGCTGCTCACCACCGGCATTGTCGCATTCGGGGTTGGCTATCTCCTTGGTCGATCGTCGGCGGAATCTTCGACACGCCCATATTGGCGATAGCGGCAGCCGCTTCACTTCAACGAGGCGCATGCATCGGTTCTTCGCCGATCCCGATGATGCCGCCTATCAAACCTTCACATGACGCCCGCACCTCAGACGTGTTTTCTGTTGAAGCCGGCCTTACCGTCGTACCCCTTTGCCACCCATCATCGAACAGAACCACGTCTGTCCGGACGCCTGTTGCCGGAATACCACGTCGAATAAAGCCATAGATTGCACCGTGATCACAGCTTGACAGCTGTGATGACGATCCTTAGCGAGGCAGCATCGACACGGTCAGGACCGGCAAAGTGAATTATTTTAGACAACTCAAGATGGCAGTGCTTTCTCCGGGGGATGAGGCCGGAAGCGCACTCGACCGAAACAACCGCATTGCCGTCTTTCTCTTTGCAATCCTTCCAGGGCTTTCGCCGAACTTCAACTCCTTCATCCTTCTCGCGTCGATGGTGTGGGGCGTCTACTGTCTGGCGACGGGCCGCCTCGTCTGGAACCTGTCGAAATCCGACCGGCTGGTTGCCATTGGCATGTCGATCTACCCGCTGGTGATGATCGCCAGCATCTTCATCAATCCGCCCTACTCCGAAGTACCGGACTGGATATTCCGGCTCCTGCCTTTCTTTTCGGTCTGGCTGATATTGCCGCGGATGCGCCAATCTCCCGATGGCCGTCTCGTGCCGCTCTTTATCCTCGGCGCAGGTATCGGCATGATCGTCACCTTTCTTTTCAGTCTCCTGCAGATTATGTTTTTGATGGACAGAGCAGAGGCTGGAACGTCCAACGCTGCGCTCCTCGGCGTGATAGGTATTCTGTTCGGCGGCATTGCGCTTCTCAACATTCAATCTCAAAGAAGCGTGGAGCAAAGAATTGCGATATTGGGATATGCCGCGGGTCTAGGCTGCGTTCTGCTTTCCGGAACGCGCTCGGCCTGGCTGGTCATTCCCATCCATATCGTCATCTTCCTCTGGTACTTTCGCAAACACAGCTTCCATCTGAGTTTGCGCAGCCTGGCTATTACCAGCTCCTTGCTGTTGGCGGGACTTATCACCCTGGGCAGCGGCCAGATCCTCCATCGCATCCAGGCGCTTCAGGAAAATCTGACATCGCTCGAACGCACCGACGGCGAGATCACGTCGCTGAGTGCCCGGTTCGCCTTGTACAAAGGCGCACTATCAGCAATCAGTAAGGACCCGTTGACAGGTTATGGCCCGCAGAACCGGATGAGTTCGGTTTTGGCAGAGCTTCCCGATAATATAAGGCCGCAGCTGCCTTACTCGCATGTCCATAACGGCTTTCTGACCGCGGGAATCGACGCCGGCGTTTTCGGTATTGCAGCGCTTTCGCTGATGCTGCTGACGCCCGTGATAGGCGCGTGGAGAAAAGAACGGGGACCGGGCCGGGATTTAGCGATTGCGCTCGCTCTTCTACTCGTCAGCAGCTACGTCATAACAGGCAGCTTTGGCATCATGTTCAATCAGAAAGCTTTGGATCCGATCTTCGCCTACATGGTCGCCCTTATTTGTGCGGATCGCGGCAGCACGGGCTTTGCGCCCGTCGTTCGGAGCTGACGTCTGGCACCCCTGAGCCTGCAACCCCTTACAGCGTGCGTTGAATTGTCTGGGACAGCCTAAGTGGCTCGGCACCGGTGAAAGCCATATCCGAGACCTCACCCGTTGACGAATAGCCGGAAACAAGCTCCGCCAATGTCGCACGTGCAGCGATCATATCGTTCCGGTCCAATGCCGCGTTGAGCGCGTTGAGCCTTCGCGACAGCTCGGGCCAGGACAGGAAATCCTCGCGCGCCTTCATAATCCGAGGATGTTCGGTTGTTTCAGGATTATCCCCGATCAACAGCTCTTCAAAGAGCTTTTCGCCGGGACGAAGACCGGTAACGGACAGCTCGATATCGCCTTCGGGATTGTCTTCGTCGCGGACGGCCAGCCCGGAAAGCTCTACCATCTTGCGGGCGAGATCGGCGATGCGAACTGGCTCTCCCATGTCGAGCAGGAAGACATCTCCCCCCTCGGCCATCGCGCCGGCCTGAATGACGAGTTGAGAAGCCTCCGAAATGGTCATGAAATAGCGGGTTATATCAGGATGTGTCAGCGTCACCGGGCCGCCCTCCTTGATCTGCTGACGGAAAAGCGGCACGACGGATCCGGAGGAGCCGAGGACGTTTCCGAAACGGACCATGGAGAAATTCGTTCGCATTCTGTCGGTCGCCGATTCCGCCGCAAGCGCCTGCAGAACCATCTCCGCCAGCCTCTTGCTGGCGCCCATCACATTTGTCGGACGCACGGCTTTATCAGTGCTGATCAGCACGAAATTCGAGACGCCGCATTTATTCGCCGCGCGTGCCGCGACCAGCGTACCCATCACATTGTTCTTGATGCCTTCCACGGCATTGTGTTCGACAAGGGGAACATGCTTGTAAGCGGCGGCATGATAGAGCGTCTGAGGTCGCCAGCTCTGCATGACATGTTCCATGCGATCCTGATCGCGGACAGAACACAGAATCGGAACGATCTGCATATTTTCATGCTTGTACAGTTCGGCCAGCTTCTGCAATTCGGCATGGATATTATAAAGCGCAAACTCGTTCTGATCGATGAGGATGAGGCTGGAAGGCCCGGTGCGCAAAATCTGACGGCATAACTCGCCGCCGATCGAGCCGCCAGCACCGGTGACCATCACCACCTTGTTGCGCATTGACTTGTCAAGTAGCTCCTGGCGCGGCGCGACCGCTTCTCTTCCCAGCAGATCTTCGATCTCCAGCTCTCGGATGTCGGAGACGGCGATGCGTCCCTGAGCCAGGGCAGTGAGATCCGGCAACGTACGAACATTGACCCTGGCTTTACGGATGTGCTCCAGGATTTCGTTGCGACGCTGCCGCGATGCGGAGGGAAGAGCAAGAAGCACGTTGTGCACGCCGAGAGATTCGGCAAGCACCGGAAGATCCGAGGGGTCGTAGATCGGCAAACCACCCATGACGCCGCCCTTGAGACGCGGATCATCATCCAGATAGCCGACGACATTGAGTTCGGCACTGTTGATCAAGGCACCGGCCAGTTGCCGCCCGGCCGTCCCTGCCCCATAGATCAGCACCTTGGCGAGCATATTCTTGTGAAGGATGCGCTGGTAGGCATCCCCGAGCCAGTAGCGGATACTCAACCTCGACAGCCCGATCGCAATCAACAGAAGGAAGGGCTGGAGGATGCCGACGGTTCTCGGAACACCGGGGACGCTGAGTGCTGTAAATATCGTCATGAAGGCGACGCCGTAGATCGCAATCGCCTTCAGAACAGTAATGAAAGCAGCCATGTTGGCATAACGGAAGATCGCCCGATACATGCCCATGACGATGAAGATGGGAAGGGCCATGCACAGTGAAACGAAGACCGGCAGCCACTGCACACCTGTCAGCACCGTCCATTCGTTCAGGCGGAAACAATAGGCCAGCCAGATCGTCAGAACACAAAAGCTGGAATCCAGCAGCAAGGCCAGAGCGCGTTTGGCAACCCGCGGCATCGCCAGCAGAGGGGCGACGAGCGCTTGCATCGGCATTAAGAACCATCCTGAGCGCGGCGTCTCAGTGGGGGTATTTTCGGGCATTGCTTACCAGCGTCTCGCGGATCAATCAGACAACCACCTTCTTGTCATTTTCTGCAACGAGCGCAACTGAAATAATCGGAAAGTAAGGTCTCCCGCACCGCTTATCTATCAGAAGTAGGTAGCTTAATGCCTTATTCCCTTACGGCGAATGACCTTCTCGGCCGTCATAAACAGGATGCTTATGTCGAAGCCGAACGAGCGGCGTTCGAGATATTCGACATCGAATTTTACCTTCTCCGGAATCGGCAATTCGTCCCGGCCATTGATCTGTGCCCATCCCGTCAGTCCGGGCAGGAGCTTGTCGACACCATGGGCCGTCCGCAACTCTATCAGATCATATTGATTGTAGAGTGCCGGCCGCGGTCCGACGAAACTCATCTTCCCCTCGAGAATGCACCAGAGCTGCGGCAGTTCGTCGAGGCTGGATTTGCGCAGAAACGAGCCGATCGGTGTCAGAAAGCGATCCGGATCTTCGAGCAGATGCGTGGCAACCGTCGGTGTGTCGACGCGCATGCTGCGAAATTTCGGCATCAGGAAGATCTGATTGAAACGGCCGACACGTTTTGACCAATAGAGGATCGGTCCGGGCGAGGTAAGGCGAACACAAAGAGCGACGACAAGGATTGGAACGAGCAGGATCGCCGCCGCAATCAAAGCCAAGAAAAAATCCGCCGCCCGTTTCAAACCCATGCTCCGCAGTTCTTCCGACTTGCCGACCGACCATCCGCCATTCGCGCTATCGCGTTGCCGTATCGTCAAAAAGCGTTTCGCGTCAACTGCTGGGATGTGGTGTTTTTTCGATGGATCG
This sequence comes from Rhizobium sp. SU303, assembly GCF_021052345.1. NCBI lineage: Bacteria > Pseudomonadati > Pseudomonadota > Alphaproteobacteria > Hyphomicrobiales > Rhizobiaceae > Rhizobium > Rhizobium sp. SU303. The sequence goes on along the minus strand of NZ_CP088099.1, from coordinate 10,944 downwards.
GTTTGGTCGATCATCCCCTGCGGGGCTCTTCCGTCTCTCAAAATTTTCTCGGCCCTAACCCTCTGATCCGAAAGCTGGAAGCTGCCAACCAGAAACTATTTCGGCCTTTATTTCCGTCACACTCTGTTAACCATAATCGTTCGTGTCAACAGATCGTGAAGCGGGCAGCTGGGTCACAACGCCGATGGCTTAGTGTCGCTTATGCTTTCACAAAGCCTGCTTGCGTTTAGAAGCCCCCACCCGAACACCGGGTCTTTCCCTGGCTTCCCAATGTCGTCGGTAAATTGCCTTATCTTTGCCTCCAGACTTTCGTGCGACATATCAGGATCGCCAGCAATCAGCACCGAGACCGCCGCCGTGATGAAGGGCGCAGCGAAGGATGTGCCGGTTTTTTGTCGGGCGCCGGATATGGACGCCGCAGTCCAGACCCCCACGCCAGGAGCGGCAATGTCAATATAATCGCCACGCACGGCCCGGCGATAAGGGTTGCGCCCCTTGTCAACTGCCGTCACGGCAATCACGTCGTCATAGGCCGCAGGGTAAACGGGCTTTGCGTTCGGGCCATCATTGCCGGCGGCGGCCACTAGGATCATCCCGCTTTCGGTCGCTGCTTTCACGGATTTTTCGAGCACCGCGTTCGCCGGGCCGGTCAAGCTCAGGTTGACGACCTTGACGTCACGCTGAACGAGCATATCCAGCGCCCGCACGAGGTCGTAAATGTTGGCAACATCCGCAGATTTTCCGGACCGCTGAAAGGCATCGACGGCGATGAGTTCCGCCCCAGGCAGGAGGCCGGGGACGCGGCTGTCCGATGCACCGATCAAAAGGGCAGCAACGGCAGTACCATGCTGCGCGCCCGACTTTGTCGCCTCCCCTTCGCTGAGGCGGATGACCTCCAACCGCGTATTCGTCAGGGTCACATGATCGATATTGATCGCCGTGTCGATGAGACCGATGCGGGGCGGCTTGGCACATCGGGTGATCTCACTGGTCGGCCACCCGACGATCTCGCGGACGAGTGCGCACCCCTCCCCCGAGCAGCCTGCCTTGTTCTCCGATTGCGGCTGGTAGAAATGGTTGAGATCGACCACGGCCGTCGCACTGCGGGCCACGACGGCAGCGCGCGCCGAATCGAGCGTCATGCCCGCCGGCACGATGAGCCTCACCATTTCGCTGCCGATGAGCGAAACCTGGATGCGATCATCAACGGCAAAGCCCTCCTGGGTCAATCCGGCAATGGCGTCTTCTTCAAGACCAATCGCGACGAGCTCGTTATGCGCCTGTTCCGGCGTTGAGGCTGGGCGGCGCATGGGTGTACGACGCTCGCGGGATGGCCAGCGAAAGAGCGAGCGCAGATCATGGAAGCCGCCTCCGCCCCGATGGTATGCGGGATTGTCACGGTCTCCACCGCGGCCGTTATCGCCGCCACCACCACCACTGCCGCCGTCGTCGTCATCTCCATCATCGTCATCGGCAAGCGCAGCGGGCATGGTGAACCCAGCGTCACCCAACGGCAGGGGCAGAATAGTAAGTAGCCCGCCGATAGTTGCAGCAGCGAGGAGTCGCAATGACTTAATCTTGACTGTAAGCAGCATGGTCGGTCTCCTGCGGCAGTTTCCGATTGGATTCTCAGATCGAGAAGCCACTTTCGATCAAACTATCCCGAGAATACGTTTGACTCGACAGCTTATTCCCTCGCGTGCGAAAAAGCGGAATGACCAACGACACGCAGACAGTACCCGAACGGCTGGTTGCCTTCCTGCCGAACCTCAGGCGTTTTGCGATCTCGCTGTGCCGCTCCCGGGAATTGGCAGACGACCTTGTGCAGATGGCCTGTGAGCGCGCTATCCTCGCAGCCGACAGCTTTGTACCCGGCAGCCGGTTCGATGCCTGGATGTTCCGCATTCTGCGCAATTTGTGGATCGACCACCTGCGCCGCCAGAAAACGGCTGGCCCCCAAGGCGATCTGGACGATGCGCGCGATGTGTCGATTCCCTCCGGCGAGGCTGCATCGCTTGCGCGCATGGATCTGCTCGAAGTGACCGCCGCCCTCCAAAAGCTGCCGGCCGAACAGCGTGAAGTGCTGGTGCTTGTCTGCGTTGAGGAGTTCAGTTACCGCGATGCCGCCGAGGTTCTCGCTATCCCGATCGGCACGGTGATGAGCAGGCTTGCCCGCGCACGGAAAAATCTGATGGAGCTGACGGGAATAAGTTTTGGCGAGAGACGTTCGCCCGATACGAAAGGCGGCGTTCTATGAGCAAGAAAGATTTTGACGATGAAACATTGATGGCATTTGCCGATGGCGAACTGGACGAGACGCAAAGCCGCGCCCTGGAAGAGGCACTTGCTGGCAACGAGGCGCTCTGCGAACGCCTCGCTGTCTTCCTCGACAGCCGCCAGTTGGTGGGTGACGCGCTGAAACCGCTGATCGACGAGCCGGTGCCTGAGGCGTTGCTTGCTTCGGTCCGCAGGATGGCCGATGAGGTACGGCGCCAAACGCCGCAGGATAACGTCGTTTCCTTCCGTCCCAAACAACAGCAGCAGACGATGCGGCGCTGGCTCGTGCCGGTGGCGGCAAGTCTTGTGGCGATTGTGACCGGCGTTGTCGGTTTTGCGCTGGGCCGCATAAACCCGTCTGCATCGAATTCCGGCGCCGAGATCGCCGCTGTCCTTGACCGCGAGGTATCTGGTCGGGACGTGACGCTGTCTTCCCCGGAAACGGTGCTGCATGTCGTCGCCTCATTCCGCGACGAACGCGGCGAACTCTGCCGCGAATATGAGCTGAAGCAGCCGAAAAGCAGCACCCTCACCGTCGCTTGCCGGCAAAACGGCGCCTGGGCGACGCGGCTCGCACTAACATCTGCGAAAGCCGACGGATACGTACCTGCCTCGTCACAGGAGACGATCGACGCCTATCTGGCCTCGATCCAGGCTGGGGCACCACTTTCGCCTGAGGAGGAACGAGAGGTTCTGGCCCCTGAATGAATATTTGCCATCATCAGGAATAAGTCTTTCCGGTCGCCGTTCTTCCCGCATCGATTGATGGGAGAACAGCGATGACAATGGCCTTTCTGAATAAACCGCAGCTACGATTGACATTTCTCTGCCGCAAGGAGGACGAGGGGGTTATCCCCGCTCCCGTGCGCGCCAAGACGGCGCTGCCCGACTGGTTCCGCAGGCTGCCTGCCGTCGATGAGGCACATGTCTCATCCAACAACAGCGGCTTGACTGTGAAGCGTTGCATGCCCTTCCTCGACGCGATGGCGACGGGCTGGGTGATCGGGCTGGCGGCAAGCGTGCGCATGGAAATCGCCGACGATGGCAAAACGGTCGATTGCGGTTGGGATTTCGACCGCACGCTCGTCAGCAACCATGCCAGCCATCAGGTCGCTGGCAATCCGCGCGAGCCGCTGCCGCCGTGCAAGTTCCACAATTATTGGACCATCCGCACGCCGCCCGGCTGGAGCTGCCTGTTCGTGCCGCCGCTCAATCGACCGAATGGCGTCTTCGAAGTCGTTGCCGGGGTCGTGGATACCGACACCTACCAATCGGAAATCCACTTCCCGTTCTTCGCCACCGGTGAGGACGGCCTGCATGTGCTGGAGCGCGGCACACCGATTGTCCAGGTCATTCCATTCCGCCGCGACGCATCCGACCTCGACGCCGACATCCGCACCGAAAACCCGGAGGAAGGCACCATTCGCAAGACGATCCTGCGCAAGACACTCGCATCGGACGGCTGGTACCGCCGCTTCGCCCGCGCGCAGCGATAGTTTTTGAGACGGATTTTCCCGCTTCGCCGTCGCTGCCCATCGCAGCGGCGGTGCTTCCGCGTGTCTTGCAGATTCAAATTATCCTATTGAAAATATTTCAGTTTTTCGAGGAATAAACATCGCTCACCGCCGTTTCTCCCTCGCAGCCAACGAGGCTGTCACTCAAAGGAGAAACGTCATGAAGAAGTTCATCGCAATCCTGAGCGCGTTCCTGGTGGTCGGTGCCGCGGCACCCGCGCCCGCCCTCGCCGATGACCCGGTCACACGCCTTTTGCAGAAGATGACGCAAAGCAACAAGGCGAGCCACGCCCGCTATAACCGCGACCGGGACGACGATCGGCGCAGCAGCTGGAGCTCGAACCGCAATTCCAACAGTTCGTCGAACTCCTCCCGGAATTCCAATTCGAATTCGAGCTCAAACAGCAGCTCCAATTCGTCGAGCAACTCCAACTCGAACAGTTCATCGAACTCTTCGAGCAATTCGAACTCGAACTCTTCCTCCAATTCCTCGTCAAATTCGTCCTCCGACGACGATTGAGGCTCAGTCTGAAACCCGAAAGGAGGGCGATCGTGGCCCTATATGCAATCGCCCCTCTGGACCCCCACGCCAACCGGCGTGGGGAACCCTCTATGGCAACCGAGCGCACCGTGCCGCTTGCCCGCGTCAAGCAGATCGTCGCGGCGATCGTGCTCGCCTTCAGCGCCATGCTGATCTTCCTGGCGATCGACGACCTCACCCTGAAGATGCAGCTGACACTCGCCGTCTTCGTCGCAACGATCACCGCCTGGACCATCCTCGACCTGCCGGACACGCCCGTGGCGCTCGCCGCCGCCGCTCTTCTGCCGGTCGTCGGCGCGATTGACGAGGATGTGCTTTACCGCTCGCTCGGCAATGATATCGTTTGGCTGATGCTTGCGGCCTTCGTTGTGGCCGGCGTGCTGCGTCAGGTCGGCGTAATCGAACAAATTATCCGTCGCCTGCTCGCCCGGTTCGCCACCGTGCAAGGCTTGTTCTGGGCGCTGACGCTCTTGATCTTCGCCACCGCCTTCATCATCCCCTCGACCTCGGCGCGCGCCGCCATGCTGGCACCTGTCTATCTTGGTCTCGCAGCCGCGATCGGCAATACACGGGTCAACCGGGCGCTCGCGCTGCTCTTTCCCTCGGTCATCCTGCTCTCCGCCGGCGCTTCGCTGATCGGCGCTGGTGCCCACCTCGTCGCGGCCGGAATGATGGAGCGCCTGCAGGAGAAAGGGCCCGATTTCCTGGGCTGGATCGCGCTTGCCGGACCCTTTTCGCTGCTATGCTCGCTGCTCGCCTGCGCCGTTCTGCTGCGTCTTTTTCTTACCCGCGAGGAACGGGCGATAGCGATCGCCGAGCGCAACGCCGACGAGGCCCTGACCCCTTTGACACGCCAGCAATGGACCGTGCTCGCCGTGACCGGCGCGATGATCCTACTCTTCGCAGCGCAGCCCATGCACGGCATCGGCATGCCGCTCATCGGCATCGCCGCCGCCCTGCTGTTGGCGAACCAAAAGGTCTCCGGCCTACCGCTAAAGGCGGCGCTCAAGAGCGTGGAATGGAACCTCCTGCTCTTCCTCGCCGGCACGCTCGTCATCGGCGAGGCGCTGTTGGAGACCGGCACCGCGAAAGTGCTGGCCGAGCGGATGGTCGACCTTGCCGGAAACAGCATCGCGGCATCGCCCGCACTCCTGGTCTTTTTCGCTGCCGTAGTCGCGACGCTTTCCCACCTCGTCATCACCTCGCGCACGGCGCGGGCGACCATTCTCATACCTGCGCTTGCCCTGCCGGTCGCAGCCCTCGGTGTTGACCCGCTCAATCTCGTCATGGTCGTTACGTTGGCGAGCGGCTTTTGCCAAACGCTGATGGTCTCCGCCAAACCGGTAGCGCTATTCGGCGCGATGGATCCGCCCCCCTTCGGGCAGGCCGACCTGTTCCGGCTCGCCGGTTGGCTGATCGTGCCCTTCGTGGTGCTGCTGGTCGTCTTCGCCACACTCGTCTGGCCGCTGCAGGACCTGCCGCTGTACTGAACAGTACGGATAGACAAAAGGGAAAGACCGCTGCGTGCGGTCTCTTTTATTTAGTCGGCTAATTTATTTTTATAATGCTGGAATAACCTCGGGGCTGTCCCGTTCCTCCCCTGTCACATCATTGTCATAGTAGAAAGGAACATCCCATGTCGTTCACGGTTCTCGTCGCGCCCTCCGGTTTCAAGGAAAGTCTGTCGGCAGATCAGGCAGCGGATTGCATCGAAAGTGGCGTTCTACGCGCCTTTCCCGGCCTTACCGTCATCAAAACGCCTATGGTCGATGGCGGCGAGGGTTTCACCAAGGCGCTCATCAAGGCGACGGGCGGTACGCTTCACCAGCTGACGGTGAGCGGCCCGGTCAACGACCCAGTCGAGGCGCATTTCGGGTTCCTCGGCGGCAGCGACGAGCCGACCGCCGTCATCGAGATGGCCGCGGCCGCCGGGCTCAGCCTCGTGCCACGCGACCAGCGCAATCCCTGCGTGACCACGAGTTATGGCGTTGGCGAACTGGTGCGTGCCGCGCTCGACCGAGGTGCACGCCGCATCCTTCTCGGCTGTGGCGATAGCGGCATCAACGATGGCGGCGCCGGCATGGCCGAAGCGCTCGGCATCCGTCTCTTGGACCAGGAAGGCAATCGCCTGCCCCACGGCGGTGCAGCTCTTTCCCGCCTCGCCGCCATTGATATGAGCGGCCGAGATCCTCGTCTTGAAGGCGTGCGCATCGATGCTGCCGTCAACTGGCACAATGTCCTCCTCGGTGAACGCGGTGTTGCGCGCATTTTCGGGCCGCAGAAGGGCGCAACGCCGATGCAGGTGGAACTGCTCACTGCTGCCATGGAGACGTATGCCACGGCGGTTCGGTGCACGACGGGTATCGATGTCGGCATGGCGCCCGGATCCGGCGCCTCCGGCGGGCTTGGTGCCGCGATACTCGTCCTCCTGGGCGGCAGATTGCATCCGCGTTACGACATCGTCATGCAGTATCTGGAGCTCGACCGGTTTATCGCACAGGCTGATTTGGTCATCACCGCGGAGGGCAGCCTTGACGGACAAACCCCATATGGAAAGGTGCCTGCCGAAGTGGCTGCACGGGCAAAAATTGCCGGAGTGCCCGTCATCGCACTCGCCGGCACCATCGGCAAAGGCGTACGCCTTAATTTCGAACACGGCATTGATGCCTTTGCGTCGATCCTGAGCAGGCCCTGCTCGCTGGAAGACGCCATCTTCAGCGCCCCGAAACTACTCTCCCGAGCGGCAGAGGATGCAATCCGCATGGTCATGGTGGGCATGAAGCTTGGGGCACGCTGGCGCCAAGTTGCCTGACCTTGAGCAAGGGTAAAGGGGACAAAGTCAGCTTCTGCAAGCACCAATTCATCCCGTCTTCGCTCTCATCGGCGAATTGCTGCGGGCAAGGGCCATCAACATTGGTCCGATAGCGAATTCCCCTTTCTCGGCGCGTCGCGTCAGGTCGCGCAGGTAACCGCCGGCGGAATTGATGTGCCCTGCCCTTTCGAGAACGCAGGCCATGACGGTGGCCGCATTTTCAGGTCCCATGATTTCGCAGGCCTGCTCATAGGCCGATGGGCTGACGCCGAGCATCGAGCGAACGACCACAGCCGCGGCCATCAGCTCGCGCCATGTGCCGACCGAGCCCTGCGGTCCATAGGCTGCGATTTCCGGGCAGGCCTGCAGCACCAGCCCCAGTGGGAAGGATTTGAGCGCGGCGCTGGCAGCGGGGGCAGAACTTGTGGCCGGCACACGCCGGTTCTCGTCTTCATCTTTCTGTAATCGGACTGTCGGTTCGGCCCGGCCCCCCGATCGATCATCCGCCGTTGCGCCCTGCTTCATTTCGGAAGCTGGTTCAAGTTCAATAATGGATTGTGGATTTGAATTCTGTATGTGCCGCTCATAATGTTGGGCATTGCCGCTATGATTTTGAGCTTTAACCTGCATTTCCAACTGATTGGTGATTTCTTCGCGCAGCAGCTCCAATTCGTCGAGTGCGGCTGCACCCTGTTCGGCGGAAGGCGACCTTGGCAGCCGCTCGACGACATCGCGAAAATGCAGATGAATCCGGCTCCAATCGCCGGCGGCGCCCTCCTCCAATGCCATCTCGATGAGCTTGGCGACATCGCGCCGGCAAAGCGTCAGGCGTTCTCTGAGCCGCTGCAGGTGCAACCGTTCCGCAACCACCTCCGCCGCCAACCGCTCGATCTCCTCAGCGCGCACCAGCAGCGGCGCCAGCGAAAAACCGAATGCCTCGCGGATCTCTCCACCCTGCTCCTTGCGGGCGTAGCGCTTGCCGTTCGGGCTGTCCTTGCGGATCAGCAGCCCGGCCTCGATCAGGCTCGCCAGGTGGCGACGGATCGTCTGCTCCGCCATTCCATGCGCGCGCAGCGAGAGCTGCGCATTGGAAGGGAACACCACGAGCCCGTTTTCCTCAGAAAGCTCTCCCTTGGGATAAAAGCTCAGCAAGGCGTTCAGGATAGCGAGCGCCCGGTCGGTGATGCCGAGCAGCGGCTTGGCCTCGCATAGGGCACGATAGAGTTTCCACTTGTCGATAGATTGGCCGGGCTCGATTTCTCGAGCAGCCGCCTGGCTTGCTAACATGCCAAGCGTCATCGGCCGCCGCCCGAAGGGCGTCGTCACACTTCCGCTTTCCATTTTCTTCGCCTTCTTCAAGGCAAAAGATCGCGGCTCACCAAATTCGGTGCCAAAGACTCTTGACTATGATTCGCGGAAATGTGATTCTCTGGGTGTCTAGATCAGAGAGGGCTTCCGCGACGGCAACGTTCGGGGGCCTTTTCTTTTGCTTATTGATCTCCGTTCTTGGTCAAATCCTGTGTCTTCTCGAACGCCTCGTAGAGACGATCCAGATTGCTGGCGATGTAGGCTCCAAAGGCAGACGCCTTCTCCGCCTTCAACGCGATGGTGAACTGTTTCCCGTCATCCTTGATCTTCGCCTTGACCGCGCCGTCCTTGCGCTGCCAGGCGTGAGCGGCGGGCTGAATTGCCGCTATGGATGAGGCTTGTTGTTGCCTCCTGCTGATGAAGGCAACCAGCATATCGAAGCGGGCATCCGGCTCAGCCGTCTCGAATTCCCTCGATTTGGTGAACTCGATCGCTCGTGCGCCAATGTTTTCGGTCTCGAATTTCACGGACAGATCGTGCCACCGATCACGGCCGGTGGTCTTGGCCGCACCGATCGCGGTCAGGACCTCGGCTGGGATCCGCTTGGTAACGGATAGCATCTTGGAAACCGTCGTCTTGTCGGCGCTGAGCGCGGACATGATCGTTTCCCTGTCGAAGCCCAACGTGTCGAGCTTGTCGGCAAACATGGTCCTCTCAATGAAAGAGAGATCGGCGCGTGCCGAATTCTCCTGGCCCTGCGCAATGACATGGTCGCGATCGTCGAGTTTCTTGACCACGGCGCGGACGGATCGACCGAGTTCCTTGGCGGCCCGGGCGCGACGGTGGCCGAAGGCGATCTGATATCGGCCGTCCTTCTCAGGATGCGGACGGACGAGGATCGGCGAATCCTGACCGCGCAACCGGATCGCCTCAACCAGTTCGCGAAACTGTTCGTCGGTATGCGCCAGCCGGTCGGTCACGAAGGAATCTTCGATCAGGGCAGGGTCGAGATCAATCACCGTCTCACCGGTCGCCAACTTTTCCTCGATCGCTTTGGCGGCATCGGCCTTGGCAGCCAGCGCATCGATACTGCGCGTCACGGCACCGAGAGCGCCGATCCCCTTATAGGTAATCTGCTGCTTCTCGTCCCTGTGGAGCGGTTCGTCCTGATTGTTTACCGCAGTAAACTTCTTGGAATCGTCCATCAGACCCGAAAGGAGATTCTTACGCGCCATAAGCCAGCTCCTCGTCCCAGTTTACCGCAGTAAACTTCTCGGTCATTTCCGCCCCCATGCCTTGTGGATGAGATCGGCGATCTCGGTATTGACGGAATCCATCGCCTCCATGGCGCGGTCATAGGTCGCGCGGGTAAACTGGTTCCGCTCGACTTCGTAAAGCGTCTGATTGGTCATCGCCGCATCGGAGATCGCGACGCTGCGCAACATCGGATTGGTGAGCACATGGTTCTTGAACATCGAACGCATGAAAGCGACCATTTGCGTCTGCGGCCCGTCCTGCGGATCGTAGCGGGTGACGAGATAACGCAGCCAGTCGAGGTTCATGTTGCCGCCGGCACCCTTCAGTGTGTTCAACACCTCGCCGAGCATCTGCAGGAATTGGCACATCGACATCACGTCGAGCATCTGAGGATGAACGGTGATCAGAACTGCCGTTGCGCCGCAAATGGCGCTCATGGTCAAGAAGCCGAGTTGGGGAGGGCAGTCGATGATGACGACGTCGTAATCGTCGGCGACCGAGGACAGCGCCTCGTCCAGCCGTGCGAAGAAGACGCGTCCGTAGTCACCCGCCTTGCCTTGAGCAAGGACGCGCGGCGTATCATGCTCGAATTCCATCAGTTCGAGATTGCCCGGCACCAGATGAAGGTTCGGGAAATTCGTCGGACGGATGATCTCTCTCAGCGGCCGCCGCTGATCGTCATAACGAATGGCGGCGTAGAGCGTCTCATTTTCGTTGACGTCGAACTCCGGCTGAAAACCGTGGATGGCGGAGAGAGAGGCCTGCGGATCGAGGTCGACGGCAAGGACACGGTGACCCGTCAGGGCAAGATGCTGGGCAAGGTGTGCCGCACTCGTCGTCTTGCCGCTGCCACCTTTGAAGTTGACGACGGCAACGACCTGCAGATGTTCGTTGCCGCGGCGATGACGCATATAATGCGTCCCGGCGCGGGCATTGTGCTCCAGGAAGCTCCGCATCTCTTCCATCTGCTCCGCCGTATAGGATCGACGGCCCGACGGCGTGACCTGGGGAAGGGCGCCTTTGCCCTCCAGCGACAGGTTGCGAAGATAGCCGCTGGTGACACCGAGGAAACGCGCCGCCTCGGCAAGCTGAAATTCCCTCAGACCCTTCAATGCACGCGGCGGAAACATCTCGAGCCGATGCTGCTTCAGCTTGTCGGACAGTTCCTGCGCCTGACCAATAATCAGCTGGTCGACATCAGAAATTGCTTTTTCTATCTGCGGTGCCATATTCAT
>NZ_CP088098.1:0-333186 GCF_021052345.1 Rhizobium sp. SU303 | reverse complement strand
TCACGCAAATCCTGATAAATCGGGTCATTTTGCGCAAATGATCGTGAGTCTGCCGATTCCGTCAAGCGATTTCTTGGTTAGCCAATGGATAACAAACTGGATTCGACGAAAAAATCATATGGAATTCCGGAATCTTAGCTCAATTGTCAGCTGACAATGGCGGCCATGTCCGCATCCATCACAGCCAGTCTTAAAGGATCGCAGCACATTTTCGATGCGACTCAGCGTCGTTGCCGGCTCATCGAAGAGCACCTTCCGCTGCTTCGCGCCAACCGATCAGGCAATCCCATCTCTCATTTGTATGCGGACGAACGATATAGATTTTCTGTTTCCAGCCCCCGGACGGGTTCATTGCCGGAAGGCTTGTCATTTGCGTCCTGGGCTTCAGGATCGCGGCGTGACGGAGCAACGCCGAGCATTTGTTCCAGGCGACCAGCATTGAGCGGAGCGCTTATTCCCTTGAAGTTCATGATCCATCTTTCGTCTGCGCATGGCTTGCGTGAAGCGCAGAGATAAGCGCAATTTGAACCCGCAGAGAACGGCCCGGCGGCGTTATCACCATCTTTTCCAGCGCGAGGCAGGATAGGGGAGGGGAGGCCTCCGTCTTCCAAGCGCTGCCCCGAAGCGGCCGCGACGCTAGATCCCGGTTCGCTTCTGCGCGCAGAGACCGAGGAGGGTCTCGCAGGCAGGGCCCGACACGCGGAAGGCTGCATCTCTGCCGGCACCGGCGAACCGGCGCTACCTCGGATCATGCGGCATTGCCAGAATTGGGAAGTGCCGGCTGCGGGTCTTACGACGGGAGAGCGCCGCTGCTGCGCGCTATCGGGGGAGGGGACGTCTAACCTGAATTTTCTCGCCGATCTAAGTCGGCTGAGTACTGGGGGCAACTGGCGTTAAAGGGGTGGGAGTTCGTCTATCCGGAGATCCGATTAACGGCCAGGCCGGTAAATGACACCAGTGCAATCACATGCCGGCAGTTGAACGCGAATAGGGTTGCGACATCCCGCGGCGGTCATCATCCGCGAAGATCACAACAGCGCATGCTAGGCGAATCAGGTCTCGGCGGGTATGATCGATGTGCTGGTTAGGATCGTGCGTTGGTATCGCAGACGTTCCGCGCCAGCCTGATCGGCTAGATATCATTCCATTTTTCGCAGAGCGGCAATCTCTCCTAGCGGAACTTATTGGCCAGTTCGCTTCCGTCTACGGAATTCCTTCTTGTTTACCTGCTATTTACCATAATGCTCCACCGCGGCGGCCGAATCGGCATCTCGGTCGATTTCGCGTTTCTTGTAGCCGGCACGCGCGGGACAGGATTCCGCTATCGCACCTTCGTTCCCTCGCGATTGGTAAAATGCGCGTTGCCCAACCCCGTGCCGATGGTCAGCACCGCCCATCTCGACACGTCGTTCATAAAAGGGATCTGCGACAATCCCTGCACGACGGCATCGTTGTGCATCATCACGAATGTGCTGTCGTCGCCGATCTCAGGAATGGCCTTCATCAGTGCGGCCGGAAGGTTGAAGCTATCACTCTCCCAGTTTCCGCCCGGCAGGTTCTGTCCGCCACGTTCGATTGAGCCATCGGCTTTGATGATGCCGGGGCATGCGATCCCGATGATCGGCGCCGGCTTGAGATTGGCCTTCTCGGCCTTGCCGATCAGATCCCGTAACATTGCGACCAACTTCTCGATGGTGGCGGTGCGGCTTGGCTCATCGTCGGCATGACGCCAGATGGCGGATTCCCAGACGCTCGCATCCGCAAAATTCGGCACGTCGTCCTTTCCGAATTGAACGACGCCGGCGCGAACGTTCGTGCCGCCGATATCGACAGCGAGGATCGCCTCGTGACCTTTGAACATCCAGCGCGGCATCAGGTGGACCGCTCCGATCAATCCGGCCTCATCGGGGTGGTGAACGATCGGCACGACTTCGACGTCGACGCCGGCCGCTTTGAGAATGACCATGGTCCTGGCGATTGTTAGTTCGCCAAAGTGGCTCCGACGGAAGCCGCCGCCAACGACGATACGTTCTGTCTTTCCCCAGCGTTTGTCCTTCAGAAACTTGCCTATCACATCGGCAAAGTCTTGCGCAAAATCCTCCACTGCCCCCATGACCAACGCCGCCGCCGCCAAATCATCGCCCTTCAAAATAGCGTCGATTTTTTTCTTGGACAGCTTCTCCGTCGCGGTCTTGCCGATCGGGTCGTCTCCGACCTTGCGGATGCGTTTTCTCCAATCGTCGAGCTTCTGTTGGAAGGTCTTCTTGTTTGCGTTGTCGCCAACGAAACCATCCTTGTCACGCAGTTCGTTGTTGTAATCGTCGATCGTCACCAATGGCAGGTTTAACGCGCCATGCGCCAACGGGGCATTGACCTCATCGCGGGGATCGGAACTGCTTTTGGCCATCAATGTACCTTCTACGGTGCGAGTGCTCGAACGGGCGGCGGGATACAACGCGGACTAACCTCTGGATGTTCCGGAGTCTGAAAAGCCACCTTGTCCTCGTCGGCCGGCGACCTAGCTTCAATGGTTGCAGAGTTTGGAGAATGCCGTGCAAGACGACGACGCTACTCAGGAAATGCTTTCACTGGTCTTGGAAGAGCCCGATCACTGGGCGATGTTTCTCGATATCGACGGGACGCTGCTCAATCTCGCGCCCACACCGGATGCGATCGAGGTCCCGGAGGCTCTTCCCGGACAACTTCATCGCCTGTCGAACAAGCTCGGCGGGGCCCTGGCGCTGGTCACCGGACGATCGCTTGCCTACGCAGACGAGCTGTTCAAACCCTTTGCATTTCCGACAGCAGGCCTCCACGGCGCGGAAATCAGGAACGCCGCGGGCATGCAGACGGTCGAGGCCACAGCTGAGTTTCAGGCGCTGAAGCATGCGCTGACCACGGAAGCCGAGCACTATCCTGGAGTCTTGATCGAGGATAAGGGTGCGGCCGTTGCCGCCCATTACAGGCTCGCGCCCGAATATGAAAAGGTGCTCGAAGAGCGCATGCACCACTATGCGGAGCTCGCCGGGCCGAACTGGGCATTGCAGCTTGGCAAGATGGTGTTCGAGCTGCGTCCGGCACGGTCGAGCAAGGGCGATGCGCTGGAGCGGTTTTTCCAGTCCGACCCCTTCAAGAACCGCTGCCCGATTACTATCGGCGACGACCTCACCGACGAGTCGATGTTTGCGATCGCCAATGCCCGCGGCGGCGTTTCCGTGCGTGTCGGCGCGATCGGCACCCCGAGCTGCGCCACGAGCCGGCTGTCTTCTTCTGCGCTTGTCAGAAACGTGATTGCAGCCTTGGCCGCCTGAGGCCCGCCCTTGGACGATGTGCAAGGCGAATTACTGCCGTCTTTACACCGGCTACCCAGCGCCGATTGTCAAAAAAGTATCGGTTTTAGCCGGGAATCGTGGTGGCGGGCATGACACGAGCCCATTACACTCCCCTTCAACAATAAAGCCAAAAAGGGAATTTGGCTGGCGGCTTGGAACCGCCCTCGGAGGAGGAAGCAATGGAACCTGACTTGGAAGTCATTCAGATCCGTCCGGGCGAATCTTTCGCAACGAAGGCGCATGGCTATCCCTACCATACGGTTCGTTGGCATTTTCACCCTGAATACGAACTTCATCTCGTCGTGGCGACAACAGGACGCTATTTCGTCGGCGACTTCATCGGCGAGTTCGAGCCTGGTAATCTTGTGCTTGCCGGGCCTAATCTTCCTCATAACTGGATCAGCGATGTCCCGACGGGATCGAGCATCCCGCTTCGATGCCAGCTCATCCAGTTCAGCGAGAATTTCATCATCGACACGATGAAGGTGCTGGCCGAACTCGGCCCCTTCGAACCTGTTCTCGAAGCCTCCCGCCGCGGCGTGCTTTTCGGCGCCGAGACCAGCCGGCAGGTCGCACCTTTGATGAACGAGGTGCAGCAGGCGCAGGGTGTGCGCCGTATCGAGCTTTTCATGATGATCGTCGGCCTGCTCAGCCGCGCACAGGATGCGCAGCTTCTCGCCAGCCCGAGCTATCTGCCCGATCCCTCCGGTTACATGTCGGCCGGCATCAACAAAGCGCTCGCCTATATCAGAGAACACCTGACCAAATCCTTCGACGAAGCCGATCTCGCGGCGATTGCTGGACAATCGACGGGCGCCTTTTCGCGCGGCTTCCGCCGCCATACAGGCATGTCGCTGGTGCAATATGTCAAACGCCTGCGCATCAACCTGGCCTGCCAGATACTGATGAGCGATGACCACGCATCGATCACCGATATCTGCTTCGAGGTAGGCTTCAACAATCTGTCTAACTTCAACCGGCAGTTTCTCGCGGAAAAAGGCATGACGCCTTCCCGTTTCCGACGGTTGTTGGGTGACAATATCAACGTGGCAAAGGCGGCCTAGAGGAGCCGAACGAGCACGTCCAAGGGACGAGGAGGACGAGGAGGAGGAACGAAAACTGACACTGACTTGAACGCGGGCACGCGATGAGCGGCTCGTGATCGGAGATGCTTGTCCTCAAAACCGTCAAACCGCCGGGACAGGCGCGACCGTTCCTTCAGCCGAACGGCCACCACAGAACAGTGCGATCACTACACAATTTTTTCAATGGGAGGAGATGGAAATGATGAAATTCTCAACACGGGCGGCAGGCGCCGCGGTATTTGTCCTGTCTTTACTGGGCGGTACGTCCGCCTTTGCGCAAACGGCCGTCTCGGATGCGACAGTCGCATTCCTCATGCCCGACCAGGGCTCGACCCGCTACGAGGAGCACGACCACCCGGGCTTCGTCGCGGAAATGAAGAAACTTTGCGCGTCATGCAAGGTTCTCTATCAGAACGCCGATGCCGATATCGCAAAACAGCAGCAACAGTTCAATTCTGCCATCACCCAAGGCGCCAAGGTCATCGTGCTGGACCCGGTGGATTCGGCGGCCGCCGCATCGCTCGTCCAGCTCGCACAGAGCCAGGGCGTCAAGGTCATTGCCTATGACCGTCCGATCCCGAAGGGGAAGGCCGATTTCTACGTCTCCTTCGACAACAAGGCGATCGGCAAGGCGATTGCGGAATCGCTCGTCCAGCATCTGAAGGCACAGAACGTGCCGACCGATGGCGGCGGCATCCTGCAGATCAACGGTTCACCGACCGATGCGGCTGCCGGGCTGATCAAGGACGGCATTCATGAGGGCCTGGCGAGCGGCGGATACAAGACGCTTGCCGAATTCGACACACCGAACTGGCAGCCCGCGAACGCCCAGCAATGGGCGGGCGGCCAGATCACCCGTTTCGGCAAACAGATCGTCGGCGTGGTCGCTGCCAATGACGGCACTGGCGGCGGCGCCATCGCAGCCTTCAAGGCGGCGGGTGTTGATCCGGTGCCGCCAGTAACCGGCAATGATGCGACGATCGCTGCGCTACAGCTGATCATAGCAGGGGATCAGTACAATACGATTTCCAAGCCGAGCGAAATCGTCGCCGCTGCCGCTGCCAACGTCGCCGTGAAGCTCCTGGCCGGAGAAACGCCGAAGGCCGAAATGACGCTCTACGACACGCCGGCGCAGCTTTTCGTCCCTGCTGTCGTTACCGCCGAAAACCTCAAGGCCGAGATCATCGACAAGAAGATCAACACCGCCGAGGAGCTGTGCACCGGCCGCTATGCCGACGGCTGCAAGAAACTCGGCATCACCAATTAGTCGAGCCAAGAGAAAGCGCGGCTGGGCCACCGGCCGCGCTTCCGATTTTCGCTTTTTCGAAAGGCCAGGCGATGTCTGAAACCTCTCATACTCCTGACCCTTCCCGTCAGCCTGTCCTCAGTCTGCGTGGAATATCGAAGAACTTCGGAGCAGTGTCGGCGCTCACCGATATCGAACTCGATGTGTATGCCGGCGAGGTCGTGGCGCTCGTGGGCGACAACGGCGCCGGCAAATCGACGCTGGTCAAGATCCTGGCCGGCGTGCACCAGCCAAGCTCGGGCACGATCCTGTTCGAGGGCAGGCCAGTGACCCTGCCGAGTCCAAGTGCTGCTCTCGACCTCGGCATCGCAACCGTCTTCCAGGATTTGGCGCTTTGCGAAAATCTGGACGTCGTCGCCAATATCTTTCTCGGCAAGGAGCTCAGCCCCTATCAGCTCGATGAAGTCACGATGGAGATCGCCGCCTGGAAGCTCTTGAACGAGCTTTCGGCCCGCCTTCCGAGCGTGCGCGAACCCGTCGCCTCGCTCTCCGGCGGACAGCGCCAGACGGTAGCGATCGCCCGATCGCTGCTGCTCCAACCGAAACTGATCATGCTCGACGAACCCACAGCAGCGCTCGGCGTTGCCCAGACCGCCGAGGTACTAGACCTCATCGAGCGCGTGCGGGAGCGCGGCCTCGCCGTCATCATGATCAGCCACAATATGGAGGATGTTCGCGCCGTCGCCGACCGTATTGTCGTCCTTCGGCTCGGCCGCAACAACGGCACCATGCCGCCCGACGCATCCAACGAACAGCTCGTCAGCGCCATCACCGGCGCATCCAACAATTCCGTCTCGCGCCGCGCGATGCGCCGCAAGGCGCAAAGCCAACAAAACGAGGAGGGCAGGCCATGATGAAGACCATCCAGAATGAACCCGCAGCACCTGCGCTCCTCGACCGACGTGACGAAAGAGTGCACCACGACGATAGCCTTGCCGGCTCGATCCGCGCCTTTGGGGATCGCATCCGCTCCGGCGATCTCGGTTCGCTGCCGGTCATTGTCGGCCTGGCGATCATCTGGACGGTGTTCCAGGCGCTCAATCCGGTGTTTCTCTCGAGCAGCAACCTCGTCAACATGCTGTTCGACTGCTCGACCGTCGGCGTCATCTCGCTGGGTATCGTCTGCATCCTGATGGTGGGTGAGATCGATCTGTCCGTCGGCTCCGTCAGTGGCTTCGCCTCGGCACTGGTCGGCGTCTTCTGGGTCAACCAGGGCTGGCCGGTGGTCCTGGCGATCCTCGCCGCCATGATTATCGGCGCCCTGATCGGCTCACTCTACGCGTTTCTCTTCAACCGCTTCGGGATGCCGAGCTTCGTGTCGACGCTGTCGGGGCTGCTCGCGGTTCTCGGCCTGCAGCTCTATATCCTCGGAGCGACCGGTTCGATCAATCTTCCCTATGGTTCCTGGCTCGTGAGTTTCGGCCAGATCATGGTCATGCCGGACCCGGTCGCCTATCTGCTGGTGGCGCTTGCCGGCATTGCCTTCTTCTTCTCCAGCTACCGCACCTCGGCGCGCCGGCGGGCGGCTGGCCTGTCGGCAAAATCGGCCCGTGGGCTGCTTCTGCGCGCCGTCATCATCACACTCGCCCTGGAAGCTGTCGCGTTCTATCTCAACCAGTCGCGCGGCATTCCGTGGATGTTCGGCCTTTTCGTCGGGCTCACCGCCGCCATGAATTATGCGCTGACGCGCACCAAATGGGGACGCTCCATGCATGCCGTCGGCGGCAACAGGGAGGCTGCCCGCCGCTCGGGCATCAACGTCTCGCGCATCTATATGAGCGCCTTCGTCATGTGTGCTCTGCTTGCTGCCACCGGCGGCGTTCTCTCCGCCGCACGACTGGCGACGGCAAGTCAGCAGGCCGGCACGGGCGATGTCAATCTCAATGCCATCGCTGCGGCAGTCATCGGCGGCACGAGCCTGTTCGGCGGGCGCGGCAGTGCCTATTCAGCCCTTCTCGGCATCATCGTCATCCAGTCGATCGCCAGCGGGCTGACGCTTCTCGATCTGTCGTCGTCGCTTCGATACATGATCACCGGCGCTGTCCTTGCCGTCGCCGTCATCGTCGACTCGCTGGCACGCCGATCGCGAATTTCGCACGGCCGAGCCTAAAGCAACCAGAAAGCAGAGGAAACAAATGGGACAGGATCTGTCTGGAAAAGTCGCGGCTGTCACCGGAGCGGCGTCGGGTATCGGCCTTGAATGCGCCAAGACCATGCTTGCCGCGGGCGCTCGGGTCGTGCTGGTCGACCGGAATGAAGACGCCTTGAAGGAAATCTGCTCGAAACTCGACGCCAACGCCATTCCCTTGGTCATCGATCTCATCGATCCGAAAAGCGTCGAACGGATGATGCCTGAGATTCTGGAGAAAGCCGGCCAGCTGGACATCTTCCACGCCAATGCCGGCTCCTATATCGGCGGCGAGGTGCTGGGCGGCGACCCGGATGCCTGGGACCGGATGCTCAACCTGAACATCAACGCCGCCTTCCGTTCGGTGCATGCCGTTTTGCCGCATATGGTCGAGCGCAAGACCGGGGATATCATCCTGACGAGTTCTGTCGCCGGCATGATCCCCGTCGTCTGGGAGCCGATTTATACGGCCTCGAAACACGCGGTCCAGGCATTCGTCCACACGCTGAGGCGGCAGGTGGCCAAGCATGGCTTGCGCGTCGGCGCTGTCGCTCCAGGCCCAGTCGTCACCGCCCTTCTCAGCGATTGGCCGCAGGAGAAGTTGGACGAGGCGCTCGCAGCCGGCGGCCTGATGGAGGCGAACGAAGTGGCCGAAGCCGTGCTCTTCATGCTGACACGCCCACGCAACATCACCATCCGCGATCTCGTCATCCTGCCGCAGAGCGCCGACATCTGACGAAAGTGCATCCGCCTTCTACACTCGCGAACCCACTCAAGAGGAAACGGCCATGATCTTCGACAGATTTCGCCTGAACGGACAGGTGGCGCTGGTGACTGGCGGCACGCGCGGCATCGGGCTTGCCATCGCCGAGGCGCTCGGCGAGGCGGGTGCCAAAGTCATCATCACCGGCAGAACCCGCAATCCGGCCGCGGAAGACCAGCTCTCCAAGGCCGGCGTCGATTGCGATTTCATCGCCATCAACCTGACGAAGGAAAGCGCTGCAGACGAACTCGTCGCTGAGACTCTTTCGCGGGCGGGGCGGCTCGACATCCTCGTCAACAATGCCGGCATCGCCATTCACGGCGACAGCGGCGAATTTCCCGATACCATCTGGCGCGAGATCATGACGGTCAATGTCGACGCCGTCTTTCGCGCCTGCCGCGCCGCATTAGCACCGATGCGGCGCCAAGGCGGCGGCGCCATCCTCAATATCGGCTCGATATCGGGCATCGTGTCCAACATTCCCCAGAACCAGGTCGCCTATAATACCTCCAAGGCGGCGGTCCACATGATGACGAAAAGCCTCGCCAGCGAAGTTGCCGCCGAGAATATCCGCGTCAACGCCATCGCCCCCGGCTACATCGAGACCGATCTGTCGCGCGGCGGCATCGACAATCCCGACTGGTTCCCGACCTGGCGCAGCATGACCCCGATGGGACGCGTCGGGCAGCCGGAGGAGGTGGCGGGTGCTGCATTGTTCCTCTGCTCGGCGGCGGCAAGTTATGTCACTGGCGAAGTGCTGGTTATCGACGGCGGTTATACGACGCGGTGAGACGCGAACACCAGATTGGGGCAGGGTGGCTCGCAGCAGCTTGGTCGGGGGGAGGGAGTTTCTCCCCGTCCTGCGTGTCTGATAATCGTGAAGTAGGCCTCGTCGAGGAGAGCAGTCAGCTCCCCCGCACATCGTATCGGTGCGATCTCAGCCAGATAAAATTTGCAGGGGGATGGTGATTTCGAACTCGGTGCCGGCGCTGGTCGTCTTCACCAGGCGGATCGTACCGCCATGAGAGCTCAGCATGGCACGGACGATACCGAGGCCCATGCCGGTACCGCCCTGTTCGCGGCGGGTTGAGAAGAACGGCTGAAAGATGCGTTGGCGATTTGCCTCGGAAATACCGCTGCCGTCGTCACAGACAAGAATGACGGCTGTTCGGGCATCGACCGATATTCTGAGTTCCAACAGCGTGGCACCGTGCTGAAGAGCGTTTTCGGCAAGATTGGCAAACACGATGCCGGCTGCCTCCTGGGGAAGAGCAACCGATATTTCCGTATCGCCGGCGCCGGAAATATTGAGAGCGGGAAATCGCCCGCGCAGTGAGGATATGATGTCCGTGATGCTGCTTCTGCCCTCGGCGACAGGCGTTTCCGCCTGCGCAAGTTCCCTCAGCCGCTGCAACAATGCATCGAGCCGGACGGCATCGGCGATGATGTTGTCGAGAAAGTGCAAATGCTGCGCCTTCGTCATCGGCCTTTCGGCATCGTCATCGCGCAAAAGCTCTGCCGCACCGCGGATGGCCGTCAGCGGCGATTTCAGTTCGTGGGAGACATGGGCGGCAAAGGAGCGAACATATTCGGTGCGATCGACCAGTTTTCCGGCGAGATCGAGGAAGCTTTGCGACAGGACGGCGATCTCGCGCGTTCCATAGCTTTCAAGCGGCTGGATTGCTCCCTTGCCGCCGCGGGCGATCTCTTCCGTCCGGGCGATCAAAGCGTCGATAGGCCCGGTGATGGTGCGCGTCAGCACATAGGCAACGCCGAGCGTCAGGATGAAGGCGACGACGAGGGCGCCGATCTCCGCTGGTGCCATCCGGTTCGAACTCGCCTCCACGGCACGAAACCAGATGACGATCAGGATCGGCAGCGCCATGACCGCGAGAAGCACGACATAGACGATCAGCGCCAGCGTCGGCCGCCATTTCGTCCTGACTTTCGGTGCCGACATCAGGCCTTCCTCCCGCTTTCGATGCCGAGTTTGAAGCCGATGCCGTGAACGGTTGCAATGATCGCGGAACCGCCGACCGCCAGGAACTTGGCCCTGATGTTGCGGATATGGCTGTCGATCGTCCGGTCAGCGACATAGGTTCCAGCGCCATAGGCCGCCGCCATCAGCTGTTCGCGGCTGAAGACCATATCGGGGCGTGACAATAATGCGTCCAGGATTGCGAATTCGAGCGCTGTCATTGCGATGGTGCTCTCGCCAAACATAACCGTCCTGCCACGCCGATCCAGGCTGAGTTCACCGGCGACAAGGGTGGCGTGGCGTCTGTCAGCCCCCGCTTCATTGCTGCTGCGCTTCAAAATCGCCTTGACCCTAGCCACGAGTTCGCGCGGACTGAACGGCTTGGTGACATAATCGTCCCCGCCGATTTCGAGACCGAGCACCCTGTCGATCTCCTCGTCGCGCGCCGAAAGAAACAGGATCGGCAATGCCGACGTCTTGCGGATATGGCGACAGACCTCCAGGCCGTCCATGTCGGGCATGCCGATATCGAGAATGATGAGATCGATGTTGCCGCGGCGGAAGGCCGTCATCGCCTCGGTGCCGTTACGGGCGGCCATCGATGCCAGGCCGGCGCGCTCAAGGGCGAAGCAAATCACGTCGCGGATATGAGGTTCGTCATCGACGACGAGAATGCGGGGCGCCATCACCAGTCCTGCATTGGTTTGTCGTGCCTGTTGTTATCGTTCTCGTTCTGTCTTGCAATGGGAGCCAGAAGATAGCTCTCCAACCGCGCCGCCCGGAAGGTCCAGTTCCGCCAGTCCCGCCGGCGCATCTCAAAATTCCTGGCGAGGTAGTACCGAACTGTCGCAGCTTGGCTCCTCTGGTCGATCAGGTGATCCGGCAGCTTGAGGAGGTAGAGATCGAGCGCCGGAATGACGGAAGGACCGAGCGAGGAGAGATAATCGAGGTCGAGCGGCGGGCCTTCATGGCTGATCTCCTGGCTGTGGGCGACATTGAAGCGGGCGATGACATCAGGGAAATCGATGAAGGCGCTGATATAGAGCACAGCAATCAGGGAAGCGAGGTTTGCGGCGATCAGCCACTCGTTGGATCGGTTGAGCAGAATGCGCAGCAGGATCAAGACAAGGCCGAAAGCGACGAGGCCCATCCAGAGACCGGCGGCGACGCGCAGTTCCGTCAGCGAATAGGCCTCGACGTAAAGCCCAAGCCGCAGCATCGAGGACAGGCAGAGAAGAATGTTCTGACCGATCCAGGCGTGGACGAGGCCGCGGATCAGCGAATTTTGATCGCCAGGCCCGCCGCGCCGCATGGCGACGAGAACAAAACCGGCGGCCAGAAGCGCCGTCGCAATCAGCGGATAGGCGCCGCGATGAGCGTATTCGGCATAGCTCATGTGATCGGGCAGGTCTGCGCCGCCCCAGAGATAGACGAGATCGAGAAGTGTCTGCACGGCAAAGAGCGCGTTGAAGAGGAGCAGCGACCGCAGCAGGGAGGCCTGGCCGAACGGTGCATTTCTGGTCGGTACGATGACGAACGCCCTGCTGGCTTGCGACCTCGCAATGCGCCGCTTCAGGCGCGGCCGCAACATCGCCCAGACCACAGTAGCGATCATCATCCAGAAGCCGATCCGCCAAAGGTCGAGAAACTGCAGCAGAACGGCAAAGCGGATGCTGCGCAGCGCGATCTCGATAAGCGGGTTTGCAGCCGCAAAGAGGAACACGAAGACTGCGGCGAGAGCGAGCGGCATGATCCAGAGGCCGACGCCCTGCCAAACGACGGTGAAGGAGAAACGTTTGGCCGGCGTCTTAAGATATGTCCTGATATCGTCGGCAAGCCGCAAGGGAATGACAAGAGTGAAACGGAGAAACACCAGCGGCAGACCGGTCAGACCGCGAGGCATAAGCCTGGCGCCGACGAGAGCAACCGCTATCAGCGCGCTGAAGCAAAGAGCGATGCCGGTTAATGAAGGCGCTTCCAGCAGAGGTGCCGACGCCAGAGCCGAGAAACCAAACAGGAGAGCAGGCATTGACGGCGCTCGGATCTTCCCGGCCGAAAGTAGAATGCCGGCGCAGACGGCGAGCGCAAACAGGAAAAGGTTTATCCCGGGCATCTGACCAAAGATCAGAAAATCAGCCAGCGCCACCAGCGCAAACAGCGTGGGGATCCGGCCACTGCCACGCCTGATGGGCATTGCTTCTGTCAGGGTGTCGGTTGTGTCCATTGGTGCTCCTCTCGCAGATGCCGCTTTTCGATCACGATGAGCATGGTTGCTGGGGTCTCCTCGGAGGCGGTTCCTCGAGGCCAGCTCGCCTCCGTCAGCCACCATCCGTCATTGCGGAGGCGATCCGGCAAAGCCGGACGGTGTGGCGCGAGGGGGATGTCGTTCTTGCTCATGGCGGAAGAATGCCGCGCCAAATTGCAGATTTTGTGCAGAGAGTGAGCAGCAATTCAGGAAAATCACCCGGACCTATGAGGTCATGCAGCAGGCCTCTCCAGATCATCGTGTGAAGATAGCCTAGTAGAATCTACGATTGCCGCGGACGGCTCTTTCCATTCGCGCGGGACGGCGTCGCCGGCCTGTTTCCGGCGATCGGGATCGAGGCAATCAGCCTGGCGAGAGCCGCCTGGGATCGTACCCCCGTTTTGCCAAAGCATCGGCCGGTGTGGGTTTTTACCGTGTTGGACGAAATTCCAAGAACCCGGGCAATCTCGGGCAGATTCATTCCGCTGCCGATCAGTGCGGCGACCCGGGTTTCGGCTTCGGTCAGGCCAAAGATGTGTTGCAGTTGTTGCGCTTGCCGACGCGTCTTCGCTTCCGGATCGACGATATGAATGAGGACGCGCGCTCCACTATCAACCGCATCCCATATCGAAACCGCTGTCGGTGCAAGCGGCGTGATCATCACCAGATAGGGCGGCAAACCCGATGGCCGGGAGATCGACAATGCCCCGTCGAAAGGCGTGTCTTCGCCATCGGCTATCAGCAAAGCCTGACGAATGGCGTTCACTAGGCGGGTGGATGTCTTCGAAATATGGGCGGCAAGCGAGGGTCTCTCGGATCGGCTGAGAAAAATGCCGTCGGCCTGCTTGAGCAGTGCTTCGGCAGCCGCATTCAAGAGAAGGACGGCACCCCGACTATCGATCAGCACGGCCGCATCCGCGATTGCATCGATCAGCCGTTGCGGCAATTCGGGTGCGCGGGCGATCCGGTTTACCTGAAAGGAAAGATCGATCGCCCGCGCCATATGCGGGCTCAGCCGCTCTAACCGTGCTGCCGCTTCCGCGGCGTGCTCGTCTTGCTGACGAGACAGGAACAGAGCGACACCGCCGATACCTCCCCGCTCGTGCAGGCTCGCATGCGGCAGGAAGAGCTGATTGAAGATGTTTTGAGGCTCGCAGATATCGGCGTAAAACGCGGAATGCCTTACGGCCTCTGCATCGATCAACCTATTGCCGACTGCAATCTCGCCCGGCTTTACCTTCTCGAATGCGCGGGCATAGGGGTTGCCCGTGTAATGCTGAAGATAGAGCGCATTCAAATCTTCACGCATGCGGCCGGGGATCAGAAAGCTGCCGCGGCCATCAGGTGCCTGATAGACAATATTTCCGGCGACGGCACCGACGTAATCAACGATCGCGCACAGCGTATCCGGCCATAGTTCTGAACGGACCGCCGCCTGATAGACAGCATCAACGATATCGACATGATCCATATCAGCGCCGCTCGTTTTCACGATGATGGTTCCGCCAAATGCAACGATCGCACCATTTCGATTACTGCCTAAATGTCTGAGAGGCAAGATAGCGAGCCTCACCCGATCAGGCGATATCTTGCGCCGTCTCGTTCACCGAATGACTTACCGGGATTTGTGAGAAGATCGTTGAAGAAATGGAGAGGGCTTCATCTGAATCTTGGCGCGCGCTTGGCATTGTGAAGCAATTCGGAGGCGGTCGCGAACGGGCCGAAAAGTTTGAGCAGCAGCGCCTGTTCCTCGGCATCTATCCGATGGCGAGCGCAGAACTCGGTTACGGACCAGACTTTCGTCAGATCGTCTGTCTCGATTTGCTTGGGTTCGATGTGTTCGGTCAAGGGCGTGTCCTCCGAACTTCGAGACTACTCCTCCGCCGCGTCTATAAGAACTAGCTAAAAAGGATTATATACCGGCGTCCCGCCGGGCCTTGTATCAGAGTGGCGAATATGCGGACGCCCGCCGATTGCGCGGCGGGCGTCGTGTCTCACTGATCTATCGCTGCGGATCAAACACCGACGCCGTCGGGATGGGCATCCGTGCCGGTGATGTTCAGCGTCACCTTGGCAGTGTCCGTGTGGCCTTCGCCATCGGAGATCTTGTAGTAACGGAGAACTTCCGTGTACGTCTGACCTGCATCCAGATCGGAGGTCAGTTCATAGGTGAATGTGCCATCCGCCTTGACGTGGAACATGCCGTAGGTGCCGGCAACGTCGGTAACGGCGCCATCCTTGGCGTCTACCTGCTCGGTCAGGAACTGACGCAGGAACATCTTGCCGTTGTCGCCGGCAATGTCGTTGTCCAGAACGTTGCCGCCGATGGCGCTGCCTTCGGTGAAGCTGAAGGTATCCTCGACTGCGATCGGCTTGACTTGCGTTACGCCCTGGATGTTCAGGGTGAACAGGCCGACATCGGTATGACCGCTGCCGTCGGAGATCTTGTAGGAAACCTTCTCCTGGAACGATTCACCGTTGGCGAAACCGATCTTGGCGGCGTCGCTCAGGACATAGGTGTAGCTGCCGTCCGGCTTGACGAAGAAGGTGCCGTAATCGCCCTGGATTTCGGTAACCTGGCTGTTGCCGCTCTTGGCGCCTACGCTTGCGCCGTCGAAGGCGCGCAGGAACAAGTGGCCGTTGTCGGAGGAATCGTTGGAAAGCAGATTTCCGGAAATAACGTCGGTTTCTTGAAATGTTGCACTATCATCAGTTGCATGTATCGGCGAAGCCATTGCTCTCTCCTCAAAATGTTTATTAGCGGGTCAATTTCGACCTCAGCGAGCGGCTCCTTTAACAACCTATTAATACTACAAGTCAATGGCCTATTTAACGGAAGGTTAATTTCGATGGCGATCTTCGCGTTGCTTCCATTCTGGCGGAATAATGTCACTCCCGCGCAAAATTGAAGAAAATTCGGCAAAAACTATACCCGGCTAACTTGAATAAAATGGTACTGAGTATATCTGAAGGCGATTGGCGATGCCCCGCGCCAACCATCCGGGCTATCCGTTGCAATTCTGCTCGCTGAGCCCTATGTTGCTGATGTACCCGATCCAAGCTGAAATCCAAGCCGTTGCCGGCTGCGGATTGAGACGCTTATGGATCGGCGCGCGCCTTAAGGCTGCGTGATGGGCAATCCCACAAACAATCGATAACGCTGGCCAAGGCCGGCAAAGGATTTCTTTTTGAACAATACACATACGACCACCGCGGTTGCGGCGGCGAATCCGCGTGAGGATGACGAGGCTGTCCGCAATGCTCCCAAGAGCTGGAAGCCGTTTCCCTGCCTTCTCACCCGCCGCGAATTGCAGGCTCTGATCGCCGAGCAGCTCGGCTGAGCGGCGATCGGCGCACCATCCCAAACAAGGAGAACTCGCAATGCAGGTACTCGTCAGAGACAACAATGTCGATCAAGCGCTCAGAGTCTTGAAAAAGAAAATGCAGCGCGAAGGGCTGTTCCGCGAAATGAAGGAACGGCGCGCCTATGAGAAGCCGTCCGAACGGCGCGTCAGGGAAAAGGCACAGGCGATCAGCCGACATCGCAAGGCTGCACGCAAGCAGATGCAGCGTGAAGGCCTGCTGCCCGGTCCGAAGCGGGCGGTGGCCGCTCGTTAGCGGCTTTATCCTCGCCAGCCTTCCCGGGCTTTGGCGGTTACATTCCCCTGAAAGGACAGACAATGGACGAACTCAATAGCCTCACCGTTTCGGAAGAACGCCTCGAGGATTGCCGCGATGTCGTGGAGCCGGATCTGCAGGATCTGATTCAACGCGCTCTGACATCGGGCTTTTCCCGGGAGGAAGTTCTCATCGCCGTCAGCGAACTGGTCGCCGAAGACTTTGCAATGGTCATGAAAACCCCAAGCGTCCATTGATCGACTGCGTACCTCAATCACCTTGGGAATGGGCTCATTAGGCCCGCCGACTGGGAACCTCGGCCGCGGCAGATGGTTACTTCGTCTCTTGCACAGATGGAGATGACGATGGCCAATCAAGACGATGCGACACGGGTATGGGAATTGATCGACAAGATCGGGTTTTGCATGCTGACGACCCGCAGCGGCGACGATCTGCGAGCCCGGCCGATGTCCGCCTATACCGCGCAGCTCGAGAATGCGATCTATTTCCTGACGGATGTCAGCAGTCACAAGGACGATGAAATCACTCGCTGGCCAAACGTGTGCCTCGCCTTTGCCGACACCAAGGGACAGAAATATGTTTCCGTATCGGGGACGGCCGAGGTGCAAAACGACCGGGAGAGAATCAGGGAATTATGGGCAACGCCGGCAAAGGCGTGGTGGGACAATCCCGACGATCCTTCCATCCGTATCCTCAAGATGACGCCGGCTTCGGCCGAATATTGGGACAGCCCGGGCACGATCATCAGCTATATCAAGATGGCGGCCGCAGCAGTCTCGAACACCAAACCTGATATGGGCGACAATGCCGAGGTCAAGCTCTAGCGCGTCGTCGGCCATTAAGGCCGCTTACAGCGCCGCATCTTTTAGACGCGCAAAGGATGCTGTAACACCTTGAATTGCTGCACCATTTTATCCTTGGATCGATTCCGGCTAAGGAATTATGCCGGAGCCGATGCCTTGACGAAATCGATGAATGCGCGGAGCGGCGCCGGTACCAGCCGACGCCCGGGGTAGTACAGGAACGGCCCGGAGAAGCGCTGCCACCACGGTTCGAGGATGGGCTCGAGCGCGCCACTGTCTATATGCGGGCGCAGCCAGTCCTCGAAGAGGCAGACGATCCCTGTTCCTGATATCGCTGCATCGACGGCCAGGTCGGTCGCCCCGCCGACCCGCACGATCAGCGGCCCCGTCGGATCGACCCGCACTATCTCGCCATCGCGCTCGAACTCCCAAGGCGCCGTCATCGCGCCGCTGGCAAAGCGACCCAATAGACAGGCATGGCCGAGCAGCTCGCTCGGATGTTGCGGCCGGCCACGGCGATCGAGGTAGTCCGGGGAGGCTGCGATGGCAAAGCGCTGGACGCGTGGCCCGATCGGTATCGCGATCATATCCTGCTCCAGCCGCTCGTCATAGCGGATGCCGGCGTCGCAGCCGGCCGCGATCACGTCGACAAAGCTCTCGTCGGTGACCACTTCCAGCCGAATATCGGGATAGGCGGCGAGGAACGGTGGAACGATGGAGGGCAGCACCAGCCGCGCCGCGCTGACCGGCACATTGAGGCGCAGCGCACCGGCCGGCCTGTCGCGAAAACCGTTGACGACGTCGAGGGCAGACTCCACCTCGCTCAAAGCAGGACCGAGCCGCTCCAGCAAGCCCTTGCCCGCTTCGGTCGGGACGACGCTTCGTGTCGTCCGGTTGAGCAGCCTGACGCCGAGCTGAGCCTCCAGGCGGCGCACCGCTTCGCTGAGGAAGGAGGCGCTGCTGCCGCTGACGCGCGCGCCTTCGCGAAAACCGCCGGCACGTGCCACGGCAACAAAGGCATTGAGATCACCCAGATCTGCCTTCATTGTTCGCCACTCCGCACAGCCTGTGCGGATTATAGCCAATTTTCACACGCGCCGACAATGCTTATCTTAGGCCTATCTTGGCGTCATCTCTTGAAAGGAATTTTGGTCATGTCCACTATCGATCAGTCCGGCACGTTCAACCTCGGCGGCCACAGCGTGAAGCGGCTCGGCTATGGCGCCATGCAGCTTGCCGGGCCTGGCGTGTTTGGCCCGCCCAAAGATCGTGGCGCGGCCTTGGCAGTGCTGCGAGAGGCGGTCGCGAGCGGCGTAAACCACATCGACACCAGCGACTTCTATGGCCCGCACGTCACCAACCAGATCATCCGCGAAGCGCTGCATCCCTATCGCGACGATCTCACCATCGTCACCAAGATCGGCGCCCGGCGCGGCGCGGACGGATCGTGGATTCCGGCCTTCTCGCGCGAGGAGCTGACGGAGGCGGTACACGACAACCTCCGCAATCTCGGCCTCGATGTGCTTGATGTCGTCAATCTCAGGATCATGTTCGACGTGCACGGCCCGGCCGAAGGGTCGATCGAAGCGCCGCTGACGGTGCTCGCCGATCTTCAGCGGCAAGGCCTGGTGCGTCACGTCGGGCTGAGCAACGCCACATCCAAGCAGATCACCGAAGGGCGTGGGATCACCGAGATCGTCTGCGTGCAGAACCAGTACAATCTGGCGCATCGGGCCGACGATGCCCTGATCGACGATCTCGCGCGCGGCGGCATTGCCTATGTACCATTCTTTCCGCTCGGCGGGTTCAGCCCGCTGCAGTCTTCCACCCTGTCCGATGTTGCAGCACGCCTCAACGCGACGCCTATGCAGGTGGCGCTCGCCTGGCTGCTGCGTCGCGCGGAAAACATCCTACTGATCCCCGGCACTTCGTCTCTCGGCCATCTCAGGGAGAACCTCGCCGCCGCCGGGCTCGCGCTGCCGGATGAGGCTCTCGAGCAGTTGGACGGCGTGGCTGGCAGCGTCGCCTGATGAAGTCCGAAATCGCAGGCGCGACGTCACGCTCTCAACGCGTGCTCAGGCTTTCGCCCAGTTGCAGGCTGATGACTTCCTTTGGCGGACCGAGAGGTCGCAGGCCTTCGCCGTCCATGTAAAGAACCCTGTCGGCGGCAGCGATGGTTTCCTGCCGGTGAGCGACGACGATGCGGGTAATGCCGAGTGAGCGTATGGAATGATTGACGCGCGCTTCGTTGGCGGCGTCCATGTGAGATGTGCCTTCATCCAGGAAAAGCATTTTCGGCTTTCGATAAAGCGCGCGCGCCAGCAACACGCGCTGCTTCTGGCCGCCGGAGAGGCTCGATCCCATGTCGCCGACGAGCGTTTCATATTGCATCGGCATTTTCATGATCTCGTCGTGAATTGCCGAAGCGCGTGCGGCATCGGCAATGGCTTCGAGATCGGCCTGCTCGGCAAACAGCGTGATATTGTCCGCTATGGATCCGGCGAAGAGATTGTCGTCCTGCAGGACGGCTGCGATCTGATCGCGAAAGCTCTTGTGACCGAACTGCTGGAGGGGAAGACCGTCGACGGCCACCTCACCGGATTGAGGCAACAGCAGCCCGAGCATCACCTTGAGGAGCGTCGATTTACCCATGCCTGACGGCCCGGTGATGGCCACATGTTCGCCGGCTTCAACGGAAAAGTCGATCTCCTGGAGAACGAGGGGATCGGTTGGAGAATAGCGGTAGGAAACGCTTTTGAGCTCCATCCGTCCTTTTAATTCCGTGACGGCCATGGAACTGGGGGCAAAGCTTCTGTCATCCTCCTCCAAGGCGATATCGGCCAAGCGTTCCAGATGCAGCCGTAGCATCAAGAACGCCATGCCCTGATCAACGAGATTGCCGGCCTTTTCGAGGAACTGACCTTTATAGGCGAGGTAGGCGAAAACCATGCCGACGCTGAAGCCGCCATTCATGACGAAGCCGATTGCGAGATAGATGGTGACGACATTCTCCAGGCCAAACAACAAGGCATTGCCGGTCGTTTGCCAAATGCCGATGCGCGAGGAGCGGATGTTGGCATTGACGGCATCCGTCAGCAATGTCTGCCACATGGCATGCCGCATCGTTTCACTATTGTAGAGACGAAAGGTCTGGATACCGCGTATCGTCTCGATGAGCGCCGTCTGTTCCTTGCCGTGCGCGATGATACTGCCTTCCTGGGCGCGGCGCTCGAACGAGAAGGAGATCAGACGAACGACGAAATAGAGGAAGAAGGCGGTCAGCGCGATCATTGCAAGCCTGGCGCTGTAGAAGAACATGATCGCCAGCGTCGTCAGCGCGAGCAATCCATCCACCAGCGTTCCAGCAACACCTTCCGTCAGCATTTTCTGGATCGGCGTCACCGACTGGAAGCGGGAGAGAATGTCGCCGACCTCCCGCTTCTGGAACCAGTCGAGCGGCAGCCGGAACAGTTTCCTGGCAATGTTCGAGGCGATGCCGAAGCCCAATGCCGAGCCCGCCGCCAGAATCACGAAGGAGCGAAGGAAACTCGCGCTCGCATTGAACACGGTGAACAGCCCAAAACCAAGCGCAAGCACCGCAAGCAGATCGTGGTCGAGCGCCGGCAGCGCGTTGTCTATGCCGATCTGCAAGTAGTAGGGCAGGGCAAGCACATAGATCTGCAACACGACACTGAGGAGGATGACCTGGAGGAATGAACTTCCAAGCCCGTTGATCCGCGTCCAGAGCTGCGACCAGCGCAACACCGTACGCTCCGTTTTCTTCTCGAATGCTTCGTTTGGCCGCAACTCCAGCGCAACGCCGGTAAAGTGGTCCGAAACCTCAGACATTTGAAGCCATTCACTGCGGCCAGCAGGGTCGTGGATCAGCGCCTTGTCGCCGGAAACCCGCTCGATGACGACGTAATGGTTCATGTTCCAGTGGAGGATCGCCGGCAATGCGAGATTGGGCAGCTCCTCCAGCGGCAGCTTGACGGCGCGAGGCAGGAGGCCGACCTGGTCTGCGATCTTGATCAGGCTCGACAGCGGGGCTCCTCGAAATGATGGGGTGAAACGTCGGCGCATCGTCGCCAGATCAACGTCGTGCCCGTAAAAGCTCGCCATCATTGCCAGACAGGCCAGACCGCATTCGCTGACCTCATTCTGACGAATGAGACGAATCCGTGAGGTTGAAAAGAACCCGGCCTGAAGTGCTCTGGCAGACAATCGCGGGTCCTATCGTCGTTGAAGGGCGAACAACGGCTCGAACAGCCATTCGAGTAGAGATTGGCGCGCGGTCGCAATCCGGGCCGACAATGTCATGCCGGGAAACAGCGCTTGCTGCTTCCCGAAGGCCGTGATGCTCTGCCGTTCAAGGTCGACTGTCACCAGATAGTTCAGGTTGGTGCTCGCGCCGCTGCCACGGTTGATCGGGCTTTTCGACAGGCTCTTGACGCGACCTGCGATCGTCCCGAAGCTCTGGTAAGGGAAGGTATCGATCGCCAGCCGTACCTCCTGCCCGACCTCGACAAAACCGACGGCGGCGTTGGGCATGTCCAGTTGCGCATGCAATGTTGCATTCAGCGGCACGACGCTCATGAGCGCCTGCTGCGTGTTCAGCGGCTCGCCGATCTTGGCCGTGAGGGCAGAAACCGTACCGCCGATCGGCGATCTGATCACATAGGCGCGGGACTGTTCGTTGGTGGCGAGGCCGCGATTGATATCCTCGCGCTGCGATTGGAGTGCTGCGACCTTCTCGTTTGAGCGCGCCTTGACCTGATCGAGCATTCGTTCGGCATCGGAGAGGTCCGACCGCCGTTCCGTCAACGTGCTTTCCAGTACCGCCATTTGCTGACGCCGCTCGGTGAGCGAATCTTCTCTCAACGTCACGTCTCGTCGTGGAACGATACCCTTGTCGACCAGGCCGCGAATGCGCTCGACATCTTTCTCGATCGAGGTGATCAGCTCCCTTTGCAGGGCGATCTGGCTCTGAAGCTTGTCGATCTGCGTCTGGTAACCGGCAATCTGCGCACCGAATTGCGCCGTTTGGGCAATTTCATCGTTTTTGACTTCCGCCAGTTGCTCGCTGATGCTGGCATTCTGCCGGTCGAGCATTTCGGCGACTTTTTCGGAGGCCGATTCACCGCTGACCAGATAGTCCTCGGAGCGCACGGCCACCAGTTCTTGGCCTTCTTCGACTTGATCGCCGTCTGCGACCATCATCTTCATGATGACGCCTGAGCGCGAGGGCATGACGATCGCCACGCCCTTGTCCGGCTGGATAATGCCGGTTGCGGTGACGATGCGGGAATAGCTTGCGATCGAAAGAAAGATCAGAACAACGATGAGGATGCCGGCCATCAGATAGCCGGTGACGTGCCACCCCACTGGTACCGCCATCGACACCGTTCCCGTTAAACGCTGGGACTGCCGTTCGAGGGCTTCTCGGCGAAACAGGCTCATTGTGATTAGATATGGTCGTTAAGGGGAGGAAGGGTGCTCCGCCATTCCGGCGGAGCCCCCATGTTTTAAATCTTAGGCAAAAGCTCTCGCCAGCCTGTAGACACCGTAGACACCGAGGGCAGCGCCACCGACGGCAAGCGCTCCGACGCCGAAGGCGGAAATGCCCACGCCTGCGCCGATCGCTGCGGCGTAGCCGAGAGCGCCACCGCCTGCGAGTGCGGCGGCCCCGTCAATTGCGCCCCGAACCCCGGAGCTGACGCCACCACCGGATACGTGTTCAATCTCGGTGCTCGAAAGTTCTTTGATACCCTGCACTTAACTCACCATCTGTTTGTTTCGGGAAGGTAGTCGAAAACACTACGTGCACGGGAAAATTAGGTAAGCTGCGGGAAAGCGTCAACCTGCAGGCGACAACTTTTGAGTGCTGAACAGCAGTGAATCATAACGGCCGGGAGATTTACGCCTCCCGGCCGTTGAAAAAGTCACAGACTTTTCAAGCCAGACGATAGCATCAGGATGATTTCTTGACGAAAAGCTCGTAGGCGACGAAGGTCGCTGCCATTGCCAGGAAAACCCCGATCGCCAACGGATAATTGGCGGCAGCATTCGGGTCGGTCAGCTTGGGAATGCCGATGACGGCGCCCGCCGCCAAGACCGCCGACAACGCAACTTCCTGCACGATCAATTTTGAGAAGGCTGTCATGATTGACCTCCTGTCGCCTCTGTCTTCTCCACCCAAAGCGGAGCCCAGTCCTTCTGCTTCACCACGCTGCCGATCAGGAAGCATAGCGGCTCGCCGATAAGGCGCACTACCTTGCCGCCAAGCGAGCCCTTCGAACGGCGCCCGGCCTGGTAGGCAATCTCCAGAGCTCGCGCTCTGGCGAGAGGATACATGATTTTTTCTGCCAGCGGGCTTCGGCGCATCAGGCGGACATAGGGGATCGCCCAATATTGATATCCGCGAACCGTCGTCTGGGACAGGGACTGAAAGGTGAATTCCAGATCCGCCCGCCAAAGATCGCGGTCAAGCATGCCGCGCCGGAAGAAATGCGTGCAGATGACACGGCCGCTGCTGTTGCCACCGCCGGAGAGGCCGCCATTATATATGCTGCCCGACGCTCCGGCTGCGAACCCCGCAGTGCCGGCAATACCGGCTTTGCCAAGGCTTCCGGTGGTCGCAAGAGTGCCGCCGGCCGCGAAGGTGCCGCCTATCAGCCCACGATCGACATGGCCGACCCATGAGCCGGCGCCGTTCACGGCGTCGATTTCAAAATCTTCGAGGGGATGGATGTAATATCCGCTGGTATTTGCATTAACACTCTGAACGTCAACCATAGGTGCCTCCGAGGTAAAGCCAAAACCCGCCATATCCGGCGCGCGAGTAGGAGGTTAGAGCAATCAGGGAGAGTATCAAGGCTTTGTTCTCGCGGTTTATACTCGGTCAGCGAGAATATTTCACTGACCATTGACGAAACGCCCCTGAATCCAGTGCTTTGACAACAAGGCCAGCGGATCGATTTTTTTTGCCTTGCCGCCGAGCTTGCGGCTGAGAAATAGCTCGATTTCGCGGGCGCGCACCAGTTTGGTTTGCCAGCCGGCATAGCCATGACCCTCCCGATGGAAGTACAGCGCCGTGACATCGAGACCCGCCTTGCGCAACGCCTTCTCGAAGACTTTCGTCTGTTGGCAACCGACGACCGGATCTTCCATTCCGGCCGTGAGCAGGAACGATCCGCGCAATTTCTCCACATTGTGGAGCGGCGAGAATTCCTGCATCTGCGTGAGATCACCGGGATCATCAGGATTGCCGAAATAGCGGATGACCTGGCCCAGGAACAACCCCCAGCCGACGGGGTTGTTCTGCATCTGGTAGGGCAGATCCAGGATCGCGTAGTCGATGATTGCCGCGGAAAAGAGCCTGTCTTCGCCGGCCATTGCCAACGCGGCCATGAAACCTCCGTAGCTTTCGCCGGCGACCGCAAGCTTGCCTTCGTCCGCGATGCCCTGGGCGAGCAGCCATCGCCCGGCATCGGCGATATCGTCCTGCATCTTTCGCCCGAACTGCCGATAGCCCAGAGATTGGTATCTCTTCCCGAAGCCGGTCGAACCGCGATAGTTGACCGACAGGATTCCGTATCCGCGGCTTGCGAGAAAACTCTTCTCGATGTTGTAACCCCAGCTGTCGTGGCGAGCCGGGCCGCCGTGAGCCATCACGACGGTCGGCACAGGATGAGGCGCGCCAGCCGGAAGCGTCAACAATGCCGGTATTTCCTCACCATCCCCGGCCGTGAAGGAAACAGGCTTCGTGACCGCCGAAAATGAGGATTTGAGCTTTTCCGCCGGCGCGGAAAGGAGCGTCTTGCTCTTGTCCGCCAAGTTTAGAAGGTAGTGCTGGTAGGGTCGTTCATCGTAGGAGATCGCGACTGCAAGCAGCGCACCATCCTTCGAAGAGCCTGAGATTTCGACGTCGGCATGCCCGTCGCGATTCAGAACGAGCTCGGTGAAGATCGTACCCCTTTCCGAAAGGGCGATGTATCGCGGATAGCCGTCGCGAATGACGGCGACGTCAGCCGGTTCGGTGGGCGTAAAGCGCAGCGCGTCTGAAACATCGACATCGCCGTCCTCGGCCAGCACGGTTTCTCTGCCGGTAACCGGGTCCAGCGAAACCAACGCGATCTTGTCCCGCTGACGGCTGGAAAGCGCCTCGAAGGCATTGCCTGACCTGTCCGTACGCCAGATGACCAGCGTGTCATCCGGCTCGACTGCCGCCATCTCTTGCCACGGCTTGTCGGCATCGCTGCAGTGAAGGTATCGCCTCATTCCGGAGGCGGTCAGCTCGACGCGAATGCATGGCACCTGCGCCTCATTCAGCAACCAGCTTTCGGTCGAGCCGTTGTTTTGTTCCACGAGCCGCTTGTCGCGTCCGTCCGCACTGGTTGCATAGAGATCGGCGACAGCGGGGCTGCGATCGTAGGAAACCAGGAATTGGCTGTCTCCGGCGTGTCGAGGTTCAACGATGACCTGCCACGTTTGGAAATCTCTTGGAGTGACGTCGGTCCGTGTCCCGGGTCGCTTGGGATCCACTTCCCACAGGCGGCCTTTCTCGGTGAGAACCAAAAGGTTAGCGTATTGCCGCCAGCCAAAATGGAAGAGGTCGCCTTTGAACGTGGCGATGATGTTAAGTTTTCCGCTGGAAAATTCCCCGACGAAGACGGCGCGCGCGCCTCGTTTGGAACCCCACCATGCGATGAGAGCGCCGTCGAAACTTGGTTCGTATCCCCACCTGGCACGCGTATCGGCGTAAAATCGGCTACTGGAAAGCAAGCAATTCCCTCACTCGTCCACTCTGAGGCACGGTCGACGGAACCTCACTCTTGAAGCGGAACCTAGTGTCGGGCGGGGAATGGTCCAGAGGCAGCAGGCCGCGAGGGCCGCCCCCTGAAGACAATTCTGGGGGCGGCGTACGCTATAATTTCAATAGCGCTCCGGCACATACATTTCAGGCGGAACCGGCGCCCTGTTGTAATCGGCGTTACGGATGCGGTCCGGCAACTGGATCTCCGGTTTCGGAACATCCTCGTAAGGGATCTGCTCCAGAAGATGGGCGATGCAGTTCAAACGCGCCCGTTTCTTGTCTACGGCCTGTACCACCCACCAGGGTGCATCCTCCGTGTGGGTACGCGCCAGCATTTCTTCCTTGGCTTTGGTGTACTCCTCCCAATGGACACGGCTTTCCATATCCATCGGTGACAGCTTCCATTGCTTCAGCGGATCGTGGATACGCATATTGAAGCGGAACTCCTGCTCCTCGTCGGTGATCGAAAACCAGTATTTGATCAGCACGATTCCGGAGCGGACCAGCATGCGTTCGAATTCAGGCACCGAGCGAAAGAACTCCTCGAGTTCATCGGGGGTGCAGAACCCCATCACACGCTCGACACCGGCGCGATTATACCAGCTTCGGTCGAAGAGCACGATCTCGCCACCGGTCGGAAGATGCGGGACATAACGCTGAAAATACCATTGATGGCGTTCCCGTTCGGTAGGGGCGGGCAGCGCGACCGTCC
This sequence comes from Rhizobium sp. SU303, assembly GCF_021052345.1. Taxonomy (NCBI): domain Bacteria; kingdom Pseudomonadati; phylum Pseudomonadota; class Alphaproteobacteria; order Hyphomicrobiales; family Rhizobiaceae; genus Rhizobium; species Rhizobium sp. SU303. Next base: position 306,380 of record NZ_CP088098.1, on the reverse strand, counting down.
GGCAGACGCGCGGATTGAGCCGCTGGGTCACGCGCTTGATCGCGCCTCCCTTGCCGGCCGAATCCCGGCCTTCGAATAGCACCACCACCTTCAGCTTCTTATGCTGGACCCAATCCTGCAGCCGCACCAGTTCGTGCTGCAAGCGGAAAAGCTCCCGGAAGTAGATCTTTCGCTCGAGCGTCTGCTCCGCCGGTTCCGACATTCCTTCGGCGACCAGATCGTCCAGCCGGTCCTCCTCCATCTGCATTTCCAGCTCTTCATCGAAGCTGTCAGCGATTTCGGCCTTTATGCGGCTGAGTTGGTCCTGAGGTGTTCGCGACATGGGTTTCCCTTCCTGCTTTCGTTGACAGGAGCATGTCAGTGCGAAGTTTATATGACGACCACTGATCGAAGGCTGAAACGGTTTACCCAGGTCTCGCGTTCCAAGCGCGGTTACAGCCGTCCCGTTCGGTATTGGTCGACAAGATACCGGCAGGCGCGGATCGTCAGGGCCATGACGGTGAGCGTGGTGCCGGCGATGCCGCTGCCGGGGAAGGCGCTTGCGTCGGTAACGATGAGGTTCGGGACATCCCAGACCTGGTTGTAGGGGTTGAGCACCGAAGCCTCAGGGGTTTCGCCCATGCGCGCGCCGCCCGTCTCGTGGATTGCCGCGCCCATGCACATGGTCTTGCGGAACCATTTGCGGAACATGAAGCGGCTGAAGGCGTCGGCTTCGGGAAAGGCGCCCTTGCCCATTTCCTTGAGCCCGGTGGGCGAGCCGATGAATTCGAGGTCGCCGCCAATCTCCTTGATCATGGCGATCAACGTCTCCTCCTGCCTTCTGAGCAGCGCCTGCTCCTCCTCCTGCATGACGCAGCGGATATGCGGCACGGGAATATTCCAGGCGTCCTTACGTCTGAGATCGAGCGTGATGCGGTTGTCGGCATAGGGCAGCATGCGGCCGAAACCGAAGAAGGCGAGACGCGCATCTCTGTCCCCGGATACCGGCGCGCGCCCGACGCTTCCCTGGTAGTCGAAATCGCCGCGGGCGGCGTCGCTCTCGCCGAAGCGGGGAATGAAGATCCCGCCCGACGGATTGTAGAACGGGTCGGTCGGCGCGGATTCGTCGGGCGCCCAGCCCTTCGCCTTCGAAAAGGAGCCGAAGGCGAGGCACGGCAACTGGTCCATGAAATAGCGACCGAGAGCGCCCGAGCTGTTGCCGAGCCCATCCGGATGTTTCGCCGAAGCCGAATTCAACAGCAGCCGCACGCTCTCTATCGGCGAGGCCGAAAGCACCACCGTCGCGGCGCGAGCCGTCGATACCGCGCCGGTGTTGCGATCGATGTATTCCGCGCCGGTGGCGCGGCCGGTCTTCTCATCCGTTGTGATGCGGCGAACGACGGCGTCGTAGAGGACGGTTAGGTTGCCGGTCGCCTTTGCTTCTCGCAGCGGTCGCGGCATCCGGTCGGCGTCAGGCGCGATGTAGCGCCAGGAGACGACGCGCCTTTCCGGCCAGCGGCTTTCAACCGCCTGCTTGAAGATCTGTTCGGCGGGCGTCAGGCTTGCCGGCTTCGCATAGATGCCGTCCGGCAATGTGGCCACGTTGTCCTTGTTGCCGTAGAGCCCGAGATAGGTCTCGACCTCGTCGTAGAAAGGCGCCAACTCATCATAGGAGACCGGCCAGTCCACGCCCTTTCCGGCGCGTGAGCGGATCTTGAAATCGTCGTCGGTCCAGCGCAGCAGCACCCGGCCGAAACTGTGGAGGCGCCCACCGCCCTGGCGGCCGCGGATCCAGAGGAAGGGTTCACCCTTCGGCGTCGTATAGGGGTTCTTGCGGTCGTTGACGAAGAAGTGGCTGAAGCGCTCGGTGAAAAAGGCTGCGCGCGCCTGGATCGGCTGACCCTTGAGGGTGGCCCGCGCACGCTCCCAGATATTGATGCTGCTTGCCGGCGCCTTCTTGCGCGCGGGATCGAAATCCTTCGGCCCGACGGCGGGGCCGGCCTCGAGCAGCAGCACCGACAGCCCCTGTGCCGTCAGTTCCTTTACCGAAAAGGAACCCGCCGCGCCGGAGCCGATCACCAGCGCATCATAGACGATCTCAGACATGTCTTTTCAAATCCTGTCCTGGAGCAATCCTCAAAACGGCGCGAAACGCACCCGGAATTGCGGGAAAACAAAGGGATGGTGCGTCACAGCCGCGATCCGTCAGCGCCGAAGAGGGACGCCTTGGCGATATCGAGCCCGGGAGCCAGAGCATAGCCAGGCTCAAGGGTGACATCGCCCATGAGCCGGAGCGAGAGGCTCTGGTCTGCCCAGTCGAACCAGACGACGGCGTCCGAACCCATCGGCTCGACGACGGAAACGCGACCGGGAATGGTGGGCAGGCCGCTGGTGGTGCCATCGAGCACAAGGTGTTCCGGGCGAAAGCCGAGCGTTGCCGGTCCTTCCGCTGCGTCCGCCCGGAAGGAATAACCGGAGAGATCGACAGCGAGCTCCTTGCTCCTAAAGACCGGCGCGCCGTTGCCGCGCTCGATCCGGCCCTCGACGAAATTCATCGCAGGAGCGCCGATGAAGCCGGCGACGAAGAGATTGATCGGACGGCGGTAGATCTCGGCTGGCGAGGCGAGCTGCTGAATCACCCCGTCCCGCATGATGGCGATGCGGTCGGCCAGCGTCAGGGCCTCGACCTGGTCGTGGGTGACGTAGATCATGGTATTGCCGAGGCGCTGGTGCAGCTTCTTGATTTCGACGCGCAATTCGTTGCGCAGCTTGGCGTCGAGGTTCGACAGTGGTTCGTCGAAGAGGAAGACATCCACTTCACGCACCAGCGCCCGGCCGATGGCGACGCGCTGGCGCTGACCGCCGGAAAGCTCGGCAGGACGCCGATCGAGCAGCTTGTCGAGCTGGAGGAGGGCGGCGGTGCGGGCGACACGGGCCTCGATCTCGGCCTTCGGCAGCCCGGCGACGCGAAGGCCGAAGGAGAGGTTCTTGCGGACCGACATGCGCGGATAGAGCGCGTAGGACTGGAAAACCATGCCGATGCCACGGTCCTTCGGCTCCTCCCAGCTGACATTCTTGCCCGAGATCCAGACCTCGCCTGATGTAATGTCCTGGAGACCGGCAATGGCGTTCAAAAGCGTGGACTTGCCGCAGCCGGAAGGGCCGAGCAGCACCAGGAACTCCCGCGGCGCGATATCGACCGACATCTTCTCGATCACCGTATGGTCGCCATAGGCGATCTTCAGGTCCTTGACGGAGACGGCAGATTGCATGGAAGCGTTACCCCTTGACTGCGCCGGCCGCGATGCCGCGCACGAACCAGCGGCCGGACAGGAAATAGATGGCAAGCGGAACGATGGCGGTGAGGATCGTCGCCGCCATGTTCACATTGTAGGTTCGCTCGCCCATCGTGGTGTTGACGATATTGTTGAGCTGCACGGTCATTGGCAGATTGTCGCGGCCGGCAAAGACGAGACCGAGCAGGAAGTCGTTCCAGATGCCGGTGAATTGCAGCATGGAGACCACGACGACCATCGGCACGGCAATCGGCAGCATGATCTCGAAAAAGATGCGCCAGAAGCCCGCGCCGTCGACGCGCGCCGCCTTGCAGAGCTCCTCCGGCACGCTGACGAAATAATTGCGGAAGAGCAGCGTCACCAGCGGCAGGCCGAAGATGACATGCACGAGAATGATACCGGCGAGCGAATTGTAGAGATTGATATTCGCCATCGCCCGGACCATCGGATAGAGGAAGATCTGGTAGGGGATCAGGCCGCCGGCCATCAGCAGGCCGAAGAGCAGGTTTGCCCCGCGCGGCCGCCAGAGCGACAGCGCATAGCCGTTGACGGCGCCGATGAAGACGGAGAGCGCGACCGAGGGGAGGGTGATCGCCACCGAATTCCAGAAGCCGCTGCGAATGCCGACGCAGACAGTTCCCATGCAGGCGCCCGACCAGGCGGTCACCCAGGCGGAGAAATCGAGCGTGGCCGGCAGGGCAAAGATCTGCCCGAGCCGGATTTCGTCCATGGACTTCAGCGAGGTGACGACCATGGTGTAGAGAGGCACAAGGAAGAAAAGTGCGGCGATGAAAAGGAAGGCATAGAGGCCGATGCGCCCGGCGGTGATCTGTGCCGGCTTCGGGCCGTTCGGATGAAGACGGGCCATCACGCGGCTCCCTTCGCTTTGTCACGCATGTGCATGATGTAGCGGAACGGGGCGACCGCGATGATCACGCCGAGGACGAGCACCGTCGCGCCGGCTGTGGCAAGGCCGAGGTTCTGGCGCCCGAACAGATTGTCCATGATGAATTTCGCCGGCACCTCCGTCGCATTGCCGGGGCCGCCATTGGTCATGGCGACGACGATGTCGTAGGTCTTGATCACGCCCATGGCGAGCAGCATGCCGGCCGCGGCCAGCGCCGGCCCGAGCTGCGGAAGGATGATCGAGACATAGATCCGCCAGACGGGAATGCCGTCGATCCGCGCCGCCTTCCATTGCTCGGCCTCGATGCCGCGCATGCCGGCGAGCGCAATGACCATGACGAGCCCCGCGCCCTGCCATACGCCGGCAAGCACCAGCGCATAGATCGCCATGTCGCGATTGACCACCCAGTCGAGGACGAAGCTTTCCCAGCCGAGCGAACGCACGCTCGCCTGGATGCCGAGCGTCGGATTGAGCATCCATTGCCAGATCAACCCGGTCACCACGAAGGACATGGCGTAGGGATAGAGGAATATGGTCCTGAAGGCGCTTTCGAAGCGGATCTTGCGATCCAGCGCCGCGGCCAGCAGGAAGCCGAGCAGCAAACAGCCTGCGACGTAAAGGACGCCGAAGATCAACACGTTTTGCAGCGATGCCAGCCACTTGGCGGAAGCGAAGAGCTTCGAATATTGCGCCAAGCCGACATAGGTCGAGGACGGAAAAAGCGTTGAATTGGTGAAGGACAGCCGGATCGACCAGGCCATGGTGCCGATGAAGACCACGACCGCGACGAACCATGTCGGCAGCAAGGCGATGGTCGCGGAAAGATTGGGCTTGCGTTTGATGGACATCGGCCAGCTCGTTGACGGAGTGGAAGCAGGGCTCGGGCCGCTGCATGAGGCGGCAGCCGGCAGCCGTGGCGTCGGATCAGGCCGACGCCACGGGTACTATCCTACTCGAAGATGGCGAAGAAGTTTTCGGCTGCGGCACCTGCATCGTTCGAGCCGCCACTCCAGTATTCGTCGACGAAGTCATCAAGCGCGCCGACCTGCTGGGGCGTCAGCACGATCGCCTGATCCGGCACGATCGCACCCGCGGCCATCAGCTCGACACCCTTCTGGGCGCAGACGTCCAGTTTCGACTTGTCGACGTCGGAGCGCATCGGAACCGAACCCTTCTTGAGCGCGAATTCGACCTGGATAGCCGGGTCCATGACGACTTCGGCGAGAAGTTTCTGTGCTTTGTCGGTCTCAGTCTTGCCGGTCTTCGGGAACCAGAGGGCGTCGGCGATGTAGACCATGCCCTTCGACTCCGGCACGATCATGCAGCCATAGTCTTTGCCCGGCTCCTTGCCGGCAACGGTGAATTCGCCCTTGGCCCAGTCGCCCATGAACTGCACGCCGGCCTTGGCGGTGATCAGCATGGCGGTGGCGTCGTTCCAGTTGCGGCCGGCTGCACCCGCGTCGACATAGCCACGCAGCTTGCCGAGGATCTCAAGGGTCTTCTTCACGCCTTCGACGGATGCCGGGCTCTTGTCCTTATCGACATAGATCTTCAGGAATCCGTCGATCCCGACCTGCGAGAGCAGGATCATGTTGAAGACCTTGGTTTGCTGCCAGGCCTGGCCGCCCCAGGCGACCGGAACGATGCCGGCAGCCTTCATCTTGTCGAGATCGGCAAAGAGCTCGTCCCAGGTCTTGGGCTCTTGCGAAATGCCGGCCTTCTCGAAGGCTTCCTTCGAATAGAAGATCCAGCTTTCACCATGGGCGCCGGTCGGCGCAAGGTAGACCTTGCCGCCATAGGTGATCAGATCGTGGATCGATTTCGGCAGGGCGTCGGCCCATTTGCCGGAGGCGGCCACATCGTCGATCGGATTGAACAGGCCCTGGTTGATGAAATCTGCGGCAGCGAGACCGATGACGCCCTGCTTAGCGCCGGGCGCGTCACCGGCGACGATACGGTTCTGGAAGGCGGCATCGGCCGCACCAAAGCCGGCGATCGAAGAATCCTTCCAGACGCCGCCGCGCTTTTCGAACTCGGTCTTGATGACGTTGAGGGCCGCCGCTTCGCCGCCCGACGTCCAGGACGACATGATCTCGATCGTCGGCTTGTCCTCAGCATGGGCCGAAGCGGATAGGCCGACGATTGCTGCGCCGGCAAGAAAAAGCTTCATCATGTTCTTCATTGTTCCACCTCTTGAAAATGCCCTCTTTGCGGGGCGTTTTTGTTGTCTTAGGAATGACAGTCAGCGATAGATCGGCAGGAGCGCCTGCCGGACGAGCGTGAGCCCGTTGGCGATGTCGCGGACGGGATCGGGCGCGGCATCGAGTTCGAGGATCGCCCAGCCTTCAAAGGCCCGGTCGCGCAGCAGCCGGATCCAGGCCGGCCAATCGACCCGTCCGAGGCCGAAGCCGCAGAAATAGGGCTGGTGGCGTTCATGGATATGTTTGTCGATCGGTGTGTCGGCGGGCATGGGGCCGATCGCATCCTTCCAATGGGCGATGATCATGCGCTCGTGATGGCGATCTACGAGCTGGACGGGATCGGAGCCGGCCACGATAATATGGGCCGTGTCCGGGCACATGTGCACATAGGTCGGATCGGTGAGAAGCATCATCAGATCGACATCGCGCGCGGCGGCAAAGATCGAGTGCGCCTCGGTGTGCAGCGCAAGCCGCACGCCCCTGGCATAGAGGGTCGCGCCGAGCCGGTTCAGGAAATCGGCGATCACCTTGGCGCGGTCGAAATCGTAGAATTGCACCGGCTGGGCGCCGAGCGTCTGGCGTAAGGGCGCGCCGATCACCATGATGTCGCTGCCGCAGGCTTTCAGGAAATCGGCATATCGTTCGGCCTTGTCGATCAGCGCGCGCTGGGCCTCGGGCTCAGCAAAGTCGCCGGCCGCCTCCAGTTCCGCGAAGAAGCCGCTGCACAGCGTCAGGCCGCGCCTTGCTAGTTCGGCCGCGAAGGCGTCGACGGAACCGTAGGTCTTGATCGCGTCCTGCCAGTTGAAGGGAGAGAAGGTCAGCTCGACGCCGGTCACGCCGGAGGCCTGGACGCTGTCGAGAATCTTGTCCCAGAAGGCGCGGGGCTCGGCACGGGCATAACCGGCGATCGCATCATGGCTGTCGACGCCCCAAAAGCCGGGATGGAAGAATGTCACGAGATCGACGCCGAAGCGCAGCCTGTCGCCAGTAGCCATAACCTGTCCATTTCTCGAGGCATGACCTACCCGCGTGCGGAAGAGCCGTTCCGCATCCAATAAGCCATGGATTTTCAACGCATTAAGAAATGGCAATCGTTTGCCATGGCTAGATAATAGCCAAGCCGGTTTTTTAAGCAAGCGATTTTTGGCAAACGTTTGCTATAAATCGCTCCCTGCCTTAGAGTTGCAATTCAAAACATCCGGGAGAATGAAATAAACATGAACAAAAACAAGGATGTGGTCGGAGAGGAGCCATCGGGCGCGTTGATGGCCGATGTCGCGCGGCTCGCCGGCGTTGCGATATCAACAGTCAGCCGGGCGCTCGCCAATCCCGGACGGGTCAACGAGAAGACGCGCGCCAAGATCAATGCCGCAGCCAGGCAACTGGGCTACACCCCGAACGCCATGGCGCGCGGTCTCAGGGTCGGCAAATCCAACATCATCATGATCATTCTGCCGGGATCGCTCTACTATGGTGCTTCCCAGGTCATTCCGCAGGTGCTGCAGAGTATCAATAAATCGCTGATCCAGGGCGGCTACAACCTGATGATCGCCAACCTCGATCGCGATGAAGTTTCCGAACGGCATATTCTGGACCTCGCTTTCGGCGGCAGCGTGCGCGGCGCCATCATCCTGTCGTCGAAGCTTCCGGAGGTTGACGGGCGCTCGCTGGCCAATTCCGGCCTGCCGATCGTGTCGATGCTGCTCGACATGAGCGATGTCGGCCTGCAGAGCGTCGTGACGAACGACCGCGAAGCCGTGCGCGACGTCACGGCCGAACTGATCCGATTGGGTCATCGGCGGTTCTTCTATCTTGCGGGGCCTGAAGGCAATTATCACGATGTCGAGCGTTATGGCGGCGTACTCGAGGCGCTTGAGGCGGCAGGATTATCAGAGGGCTCGGTGCATCGCTCGGGTGGTCATCTCGATTATCAGCATGGCTTCGACATTGGGGTCCAGGCGGCGGATGATTTCGCCGAGTTGATCGAAAAACCGACAGCCGTCATCGCGACCAGCGATGACATGGCCATTTCATTTGTCAGCCGTATCCAACGGACGGGCCTAAGTATTCCCGGTGATCTGTCCGTCGTCTCCTTCGACGGCTCCCCCGTCTGCGAATTCTGCTCGCCGCCGCTCTCGACGATCAAGCAGCCGGTGGAAGAGATGGGGCGTGCGGCGGTGGATCTCCTGCTCGACGCCATTGACCAGAGGCAGAATACGGCGGCGGTTCGCACCGTCATCCGCAGCAGCCTGATCTTGCGGGAGAGCATCGCTGCTCCGAAGAATTGACGATGCCGGAACCGGTTACGCACAGAGGAACATGGGAACGCTTGCGCGGTCAGTGATGTCACCGACCCTTTAATTCACGGTCGGGAAGCCTCGTAACGACCATGATCCGTCAGAAAAGCTTTGTGCGTTCGTTGAACGCATTCATAGACAAACACTGCAGGTAAGCCTAAGTTAGCGCTGGGTAATACCTTTGACTAAGGAGGTCTCATGGCATCGCCAACGTCGCTCAAGCTCGATGATGAGCTAAAGGGCCGCGTTCAGCAACTGGCCGAAGCTCGCCGCCGCTCGTCTCACTGGATCATGCGTGAAGCTATTGCGCAATATGTTGAGCGCGAGGAGAAGCGTGAGGCGCTGCGACAGGAGACGCTTGACGCCTGGAATGAATTTAAAGCGACGGGACTGCATGTCACCGGCGCCGAGGTCGAAAAATGGCTTTCGACTTGGGGAACTGACGACGAGTTGTCCGCACCCGAATGCCACAAGTAGTCTTCTCCCCCGCCGCAATCCGCGACCTTGAGCGGCTACGGGAGTTCTTGCGGCTGAAAAACCCATCGGCCGCAAAGCGAGCAGCCGAAACTATTCTCAACGGCTTGAGAGTCCTCAGCGCACATCCCCATATTGGACGCCTCATCGAGGACTTGCCCGAGCACTATCGGGAGTGGCTCATCGATTTTGGAGATAGCGGATACATCGCCCGTTATCGTATTGATGGCGATATTTTGACGATCCTAACCGTACGGCATCAGAAGGAAGCAGGGTTCTGACACGGGCGCCATTGCCGACGATAGGTTTCAGCAAGGCCGCTTGAACTCCATCAAAACTTCGTCTGACCCCATCAGTCGGCGCGTCGTGCTACGAAAATCACAACGCCCGGCGATCTGAAACTTCAGGTCTGCGCGGTGGAATTCTGAAATTCAGAGCACGCATATGGACCTCTCGAAGATCAAGACGCTGATCGACTTTGTCGGACGATCGAACATTACCGAGCTGACCGTGACCGAAAAGGACGTGACGGTTCGGATTTTCCGCACGTCGCAGGGTCAGGAGGCTGCTGCCGAGCCCCAGCAAAAGGCAGGATCGACAACGAGCGTTGTCCATGATGCCGGCTCCGATGCACCGTCGAGGCTCGAGAAAACTTCCTATGCGGTGAAGGCGCCCGTCTTCGGTGTTCTGCACCGGACCCCGGCGCCCGGCGAACCGCCATTCGTCACAATCGGCGACGAGGTGGAGGAGGGGCAGACCCTTTTCATCATCGAGGCAATGAAGGTCTTCAACACGATCGCTGCGCCGCGGTCAGGGCGCATCATGCATCTCACCGAAGTCGACGACGCCGAGGTCGAGACCGGCGATCTGCTGGCGGAGATTGCCTGATGCCGGAAAGGCCCGAACAATCCGCGGCCGGCCGCTTCGATACCGTCCTGATCGCCAATCGCGGCGAGATCGCAGCCCGGATCCAGCGCGCCTGTCGCGAACTCGGCCTGAAGACGGTCGCCATCTGCTCCGAGGCCGACAGGCACGCGCCTTACGGCAAGACCGCAGACAGTTTTCTGTGCATCGGCCCGTCGACTGCCGCCAAGAGCTATCTCAATCAGGATGCCATCCTTCTGGCAGCGCGTCTCGCCGGTGCGGGCGCCGTTCATCCGGGTTACGGTTTTCTATCGGAAAACGCCGCCTTCTCCGACGCCGTCGAAAAAGCGGGGCTGACCTTCATCGGTCCGACCGCGTCATCGATTGCGACCATGGGCGACAAGATCTCGGCAAAGCGCGCGATGATCGCGGCCGGCGTCCCCTGCGTTCCCGGTCCGGACACCGCACTGCCCGACGATCCCGCCACGATCGAGCACATAGCACTGGAAATCGGATATCCCGTCATCATCAAGGCAGCCGGCGGCGGTGGCGGCCGCGGCATGCGCGTCGTGCCAAAGGCCGATGTGTTGCATGAAGCAATCGCTCTGACGCGGGAAGAGGCTCGCAAGGCCTTCGGTTCTCCCTCGCTCTACATGGAGAAATTCCTCCAGCATCCGCGCCACATCGAGATACAGGTTATTTGCGACGATCACGGCAATGCCGTGTGGCTAGGACACCGGGATTGCTCGATGCAGCGCCGCCATCAGAAAGTGGTGGAGGAGGCGCCGGCGCCGGGGATCGCACCCGACATCATCCAGCCGGTCGGCCTGGCTTGCGTACAAGCCTGCCTTCAGATCGGCTACCGGGGCGTCGGAACCTTCGAGTTCCTCTATGAGGACGGCGCTTTCTATTTCATCGAGATGAACACGCGACTTCAGGTCGAGCATCCCGTCACCGAGCTGACAAGCGGTGTCGATATCGTCCAGGCACAGATAAGGGCGGCTCAGGGTCACGGTCTGGAGCTCAACCAAGGCGACGTAACATGCGAAGGCCATTCCTTTGAATGCCGCATCAACGCCGAGGATCCGGAAACCTTCCTGCCATCGGCGGGTGTCGTCACCCATCTGGCGTTGCCGGCGGGACCAGGCATCCGTGTCGATACGCATATTCATGCCGGCTACAAGGTCTCGCCCTATTACGATTCCCTGATCGCCAAGTTGATCGTCCATGCGCCGACGCGGGCGGAAGCGATGACAAGAATGCGCGAGGCTCTTGCCGACACTGAGGTTGAGGGGATTTCCACCAATATCTCCTTCCTGCGCGCCCTGTTCGAGGACGGCGCATTCGCGCGCGGCGAGACGGACATTCACTATCTCGAACAATGGCTGAAGCTGCGGAGGGCGGCATGAGCGCGATCGATTTCAGCGATCCGGCGACCATCGCATTGCTCACCGAGGCGTTGACGGCCGCTGGTGTGGACGGTCTTGAAATCTCCCGGCCGGGCGGACAGCTTCGTATCGTCGTCGCCGGAAAAGGCGGCGCCCGGATCAGCTCGACCGGAGCGACGCCACACGCTCCCGGCTCAGCATCCGCCGTCGTAAAGGCGCCGATGGCCGGCCGCTTCTGCGTCGAGCACCCGGCCGCTTCCGCCCTCCCGCAAAAACTGCCGCGCTCCGTATCCGATGCGGATATCGTCGGCTTCGTTGGGGTAGGGCATATCCTGCTTCCTCTTCGCGCCGGCCGCTCCGGTATTTTGACCAGGCTGCTCGCCGAGCCCGGAGCGCTGGTCGGCTTCGGTGATCCTCTGTTCGAAATCGAGCTCCCATCATGATCGCCACGACGAACAGACATGCATCGCAACGCGAAATCGTTCCGGCCACCAAAAGCCTGGCGCGCGTTTCCTCGATCGGTGCCAGATCCTTCCTACTCGAGGCGCCAGGCGACTTCGATCTCGTCGCGCAGCGGCGGATCTGGGCTCTGTCCCAGACCGTGAAAGACTGGGCGGACCTTGCGGAAAACATTCCGGGCATGACCAATCTGCTGGTGATCTTCAAGGAGACGCCCGAAGATCCTGATGCGGTGGTCTCCCGGCTGCTTGAGGCATGGGAGAATGCCCGCAGCATCGATCTCAAGGGCAAGACCATCGAGATCCCCGTCCATTATGGCGGCGAATATGCGACGGATCTGCCGGCCCTTTGCGATCTCTCGGGCTTGAGCGACCGCGAGGTCGTCCGCATCCATCATGAAGCGACCTACCGTGTCTTCGCCTTGGGCAGCGCGCCCGGTTTCGGTTATCTGCACGGTCTCGATCCGCGCATCTACATGCCGCGAAAGACCGTGCCCTCGCTGAAAATGCCGAAGGGCTGCGTGACCATCGGCGGCATGCAGACCGGCGTCGCCATGCTCACAGGTCCGAATGGCTGGAATTCCATCGGCTTCGCGACGCTTGAGATGTTTGACCCCACGTCACCGACCCCCGCCATGATGGCGCCGGGAGATACGGTGCGGTTCCTGCCGGCAGGGATTGAGCTATGATCGAGATCTTGGAAAGCGGCCCGTTCAATACGGTGCAGGATCTTGGCCGCCCCGGCTATCGCGACATCGGCGTATCGGCGAGCGGCGCGATGGATCCGCTTGCGGTCCGGATCGGCAACATTCTCGTCGGCAATGACGAAAATGCCGCCGCGATAGAGGTGCAGACCTTCCCGTTCAGCCTGCGTTTCGACAAGCGCATGGTGTTTGCCGTTACCGGTGCAGACGGCAATCCTCATCTCAACGGATCGGAACTGCTTTCCTGGTGCGCCTACCTCGCGGAGCCCGGACAGGTTCTCGAACTGAAGCAGCCCCCGCGGCTTGCGCGCTCCTATATCTCGGTCGGAGGCGGGCTGGATGTGCCCGTCGTCATGGGCTCGCGAAGCACGTCGCTCCGCGGCGGTTTCGGGGGCAATGCCGGCCGACCTCTTGCGAAGGGCGATCGGATCGCGGTCGGCGAGGACGCAGAAATGGTCATGCTGCCGGCCTCGGGTCTTGCCGTCGTCGAACCGGCCGTGGCACTGCGCGATGTCTTCCCGGCAGCGGTCGACGGCACGCTGCCGATCCGCGCCCTGTCGGCCGGCGAGCACGATCTTTTCGCAGGCGATGGCGAAGCCTTCTGGAGCCAGACCTGGAGGATTTCCTCCCGAAGCGACCGGACGGGCTACCGCCTGTCCGGCGAGCCCATCACGCCGACGGCGTTCATCGAGATGCGCTCCCACGGCGTCGTGCCCGGCGTGATCCAGGTTCCGCCCGGCGGCGAACCGATCGTGCAGATGAGCGATGCCAACACCGCCGGCGGCTATCCGAAGATCGCCGGCGTGATCGAATGCGATCTCTGGCGGCTCGGCCAAGCCCGCATCGGCGCCCGCCTGAAGTTCATTCGCTCGACACATGCGGAGGCGCGCAGGGTGGAACAAGCTGTCGCCCGCTATGTCGAGGACGTCAGGCAGACATCCCGGATGGTCAAGCGCGCCCTGAAGGCGATGGCCTAATGCATGTCGTCCAAAAGGCCGTCAAAAGGAGGAACCGATGAAGATCGATCTGAATTCCGACATGGGCGAAGGATTTGGTCCCTACCGGCTGTGCGACGACGACGCAATGATGAAACTCGTCTCGTCGGCCAACATCGCCTGCGGTTTCCATGGCGGCGACCCCGAGATCATGGGGCGCATGGTCCGGCTTGCGAAACTGAACGGCGTCGGCATCGGCGCGCATCCGGGCTTGCCCGACCGGCTGGGGTTCGGCCGGCGCGAAATAGCGTTTCAGGCAGACGAGCTTCGCCAGCAGTTGCTCTATCAGCTCGGCGCCCTGATGGCGATCGCCAAAGCCGAGGGTGTCACTGTCTCCCATATCAGCTTCCATGCAGCCATGGGCAATATGGTCAACCGCGATCCTGTGCTGGCCGACCTGATGATGGATGCGATCGCCACCGTGGATGCCGGCCTCGTCGTCTTCGTCACCCATGGCAGCGAGATCCAGCAGGCGGCCAAACGTGCGCGCTTGAAAACCCTGGCGCTTTTCCTTGCCGACCGGGCCTATGACGTCGGCGGCAACCTCGTCGCGCGCGGGCTCGCCGGCGCCGTCATCAAGGACGAAGCCTCGGTGCGTGCGCGTGTCCGGCAATTCCTCCTCGAAGGAACCGTCGAGACGATCGACGGAGCCGTGATCGCAATGCCGGCCCGCTCTATCCTCGTCCATAGCGACACACCCGGCGCCTTGGAGCTTGCCGGCATCGTGCGCGGCGAGATCGAAGCCACGGGTGCTGCGCTCGCGCCTGCCGCCGAACTCGCCGACTGACGCAATCCTGATCGCCCAAGGGCGGTTTCCCATTTCAACCTCATCGAAGGACCATGTCGATGTCCGTCATCGCTGACCGCCTGAAAAACGTCTCCATATCCGCATCCGCCGCCATGACCCAACGCGCCAGAGAACTGGCCGCCAAGGGGATCAAGGTCGTCAGCCTCTCGTCCGGCGAGCCGGATTTCCCCACTCCGGCGCACGCGATCGAGGCGGCTCATGCGGCAGCACTTGCCGGCGATACGAAGTATCCTCCAATGGACGGAACGCCGGCGCTCAAATCTGCCATCATCAGGAAGTTCAAGCGAGACAATAATCTCGACTATGATGCCAGCCAGATCGTCGTCTCGGGCGGCGGCAAGCAGGTGATCTTCAATGCCATGCTGGCGACCTGCAATCCGGGCGACGAGGTTGTCATTCCGACACCCTCCTGGGTCAGCTATGCGGATATCGTCAAATTCGCCGGCGGCGTCCCGGTCGCCGTCCCCTGCCACGAGCAGAACGGATTCAAGCTGCGTTCCGAGGATCTGGAGGCGGCGATCACGCCGCGCACCAAATGGCTCTTCCTTAATTTTCCGAACAACCCGACCGGAGCCGCCTGCTCCCGGGCGGAGATGGCTGCCATTGCCGAGGTCATGCTGCGTCATCCCAATGTCTGGATCATGACCGACGATATCTACGAACACCTAGTCTATGACGACTTCCAGTTCTGCACGATCGCCGAAGTCGAGCCCAGGCTCTATGAGCGCGTCCTGACGATGAACGGCGTCTCCAAGGCTTACGCGATGACAGGCTGGCGGCTCGGCTTCTGCGCCGGGCCGAAAGACTTGATCGCCGCCGTCAGCAACGTCAACGGACAGAATGGCGGCGGCATCGCGACGCTGACGCAGGCTGCGGCGACCTCGGCGCTGGACGGGCCTCAGGATCTGTTGAAGGAGCGTGCGGCGATCTACAAGGAAAGACGCGACTTCGTTCTCGACAGATTGTCTGAGGTGGAAGGGCTGCGCTGCCATCGGCCCGAAGGCGCCTTCTACATCTATCCCAACATTTCCGGGCTGATCGGCAAGACCAGCAAGGGCGGGCGAAAGATCGAGACCGACGTCGATTTCGTCATGGCGCTCGTCGAAGAGCATCATGTCGCGACCGTGCATGGAGCGGCTTACGGAATGAGCCCCTTTTTCCGTATTTCCTACGCCACCAGCATGGAGAAACTCGGCGAAGGCTGCGCGCGCATAGCTCAGTTTTGTAAGGATATGCGCTGATCGGCAGCGAGCTTTTAGTTTTTCAAGCGCGCGGTCAACTCAAGAAGGATGTCCCGGACGGCAAGGGCCGGTTCCGATAGGGGATTCTGGTCGGAAACGCACAGCGACAGGGTTTCTTCGATCCGCGGCGAGACGAGCCGGCAGATCAGCGGCTCACTCGATTCCGATACGATGCGGTCGGCGATGGCTTTCGGCATGATCGTCGCGCCGAGGCCGCTGCCCACCGCGCGGGCCAGCGTCCGGACGATCTCGACTTCCGCCACGACTTTCAAATTGGTGCGGGTGCGCGTGAAGGCGGTATCGACCGCCCGGCGAACGAAATTATAGGCCGGCGGCAACAGCAGCGGTATTCCGTCGAGAGCATTGACCGGAACGGGCTTCGCATCCGCTTCGATCGCAAAGTCCCGATGCGCGACAAGGAAAAACTCTTCGCTGAGGATCGGCTCGAACCGGACACCCTTGATCGGTCCGGTTCCGTGGAGAAGCGCCATCTCCAGCCGGCCGTTCATGATCATCTGGCTATAGGTCTGGCCGACGCTTTCGGTCAGGTGCAGCAGGATACCGGGATGCCGTTTGCGGGTCTCCGCCAGGAGGTCGACCGACAGCGTGGCCGCACTGCTGAAAGGCACGAGACCGACGGACACACGCCCGGCAAGCGAATTGCCGGCTGCGGATGCATCCGCTTGCGCCTGCTCCATCTGCCGAAGAATAATCTGCGCATGGCGATACACCGCGTGTCCTGCATCGGTCATGCTGACGCCCTGCTGGCTGCGGATCAGCAGCTTGTGGCCGAAATGCTCCTCCAGTGCCGCAAGCTGCTGGCTGAGCGCCGGCTGGGCGATATGCAAAAGGTCCGCCGCTCGCGTGATGCTGCCGCTGTCGACGATCACGATGAAAGATTTGAGGCGTCTGATGTCCATGAGGATCGGGGTACCGTTCTGATCTGCGCGGCTTACATGTTTGCAGACACGCATTGCTTTTGCAACGCGACGCCGTCGCTGCTTTCCTCAGGCCTGGACGCCGCAAGGTGGTGCCCGGCATCAGCCCTTTCTCTTCTTCAGCAGCCTGCGCCGGCTCCATAACCGTTGCTTATTGCTCCAGAGATAATCGGTCTTAGGCAAGGGGTTTAAGCTTCGCTACTGTCTCGATCAACAACAAGGGAACGACAATGCCATTCTCCGACTACAAGACCGCACTGGTGACCGGCGCATCCTCCGGTATCGGCGCAGCCGTGGTGGAGCGGTTCCGCCGGGAGAACATCGAGGTCCATGCGGTTGCCCGCAGCGCCGACGCACTGCAGCAGCTGGCTGCGCAGACGGGCTGCGTCGCCCACGTCATCGACGTGACCGACCGTCAGGCCATGGCCGAGCTCACCCGTCGGGTGGAGTTCGACATTCTCGTCAACAATGCCGGTGTCGACCGGCCGAAGAAATTCCTGGAAGCCGAGGACGGCGATATCGATCTCCTCGTCGACGTCAATCTCCGGGCGGTCCTGCACATCTGCCGCATGGTCGTGCCCGGCATGGTGGCGCGCGACTGCGGACATGTCATCAACATTTCGTCGATTGCCGGCGCCTACAATTTCGGCGGCAACTCATCCTATCACGCCACCAAGGCAGGGGTGAGCATGCTGTCCAACCAGCTGCGCATCGACGCTTTCGGCAAGCGGGTACGGGTCACGGAAATCTGCCCCGGCCGGGTCGCCACTGACATTTTCAATCACGTCCACGGCGATGACCCCAGCATCCGCGAAAGGTTCATCGACGGCTTCGAACTGCCGCAGGCGGCCGATATCGCCGACGCGATTGCCTTCGCCATAGCAGCCCCCGTCGCCGTCAACATCGGGCATATGGAGATCACCCCGACACTGCAGGTCATGGGCGGGCTACAGACGGCAAAGCCCCAGCCTTCGGCGAAGCCGGATCAATCCGGGGAGCCAAACCCGTGAGCGGTTTCGACCTTTCGGCAATCCTCGGAAATCCCGAATATACGGCCATGCTGCTGCATGGCATCGAGATGACATTCATCATCTATGCCGGCTCCTGGTCTATGGCGATGGCGCTGGCACTTCTGCTGCTGGCCTTGCGTTTGTCACCCTTTCGTTTCGGCGATCCGTTAGTCGCTGCTTACGTCTCTTACCACCGGAACGTCCCCACCCTGGTTCAGCTGATGCTGTGGTATTTCGGGATTTTCACCCTGATGCCAAGCGGAGTAGCCGAATGGCTGGCCGTCCATAATGCCGAGGCCATCTTCGCGGTGATCGGGCTCGGTCTCTGCCAGGCGGCCTATTTCAGCGAAGATCTTCGTTCCGGCGTGCGCTCAGTCAGTCCCGGCCAAATGCAGGCAGCCCGCGCGCTTGGCCACGGCTATGTCTCGGCGATGCGTTTCGTCATCATGCCGCAGGGGGTGCGCAACGCGCTGCCGCCGCTCATCAATCACAGCGTTTCCCTGTTCAAGAACAGCAGTCTCGCTGTCGTCATCGGAGCCTCGGAACTGACGCATGCCGTCAAGGAAATCGAGAACCTCAGCTTCCGGACCTTCGAGATCTACCTGATCGGCACGGTTCTCTACCTCTTCTTCTCGCTCGTGATCATGAGCATCGGCGCCTATCTGTCGATGCGCACCGATCCTGCCAGGAGTGCGCGAGCATGATCCACGATATGATCGCCATCGTCCAAGACTACTGGCTGCTGCTGCTGATCGGCCAATATCCGAACGGGCCGCTTGGCGGGCTCGCCAACACGCTGATCCTTTCTGCCCTCAGCATCGCTCTCGCCTTTCCGGTCAGCATCCTGTTCGCATTGGCGCGGCTCTCCAGGTCGCCGCTGCTGCGCTGGCCGGTCACCGCACTGGTCTATTTCACCAGGGGCGTGCCGCTCTTGATGCTCATCCTGTGGAGCTATTTCCTCGTTCCGCTGCTGACCGGCGCCGATGTGCCGAGCTTCGTGACGATGCTGACGACGCTCGTGATCTATCAAAGCGCGTTCCTGAGCGAAGTCGTCCGTGCCGGCATCGTTGCGCTCGGACCGGGCCAGATGGACGCAGGGCGTGCGCTTGGCCACGGTTATTTAGGTGCGATGCGCTTCATCATCCTGCCGCAGGCGCTCTACAACATGATCCCGAGCATCATCTCCACCTTCGTCTCGACGATCAAGGACACGACGCTCGGCTACGTGATCAACGTGCCAGACCTGACCTTTGCCGCAAGCCAGGTCAACAACCAGCTCCTGACGCAGCCTTTCCAGGTCTTCCTCATTCTGGCGATCGTCTACTTCGCCATCTGCTGGACGCTCACCTACTTCGCAAATCGCCTCGAGCGGAGCATCACGCGGCGGCGTGCGGGACTTTCCAGCCTTCCCTCTGCTGCCTTGGTCGCGCCATCGAAAATCATATCGGAGCAGCTATGACCATGTCAGTTTCAGCACAGGAATTGCAGACGATCCGGCTTTCGCAGGTTTGCAAGAGCTACGGCGACTATCCGGTCCTGAAGGACATTGATGCGGAGGTGACGCGCGGCGAAGTCGTGGTCATCTGCGGGCCGTCCGGTTCGGGAAAATCGACGCTGATCCGCACGATCAATCGCCTAGAGGAGATCAACAGCGGATCGATCACGCTCGACGGGCAAAACATCCACGCCGCCATGCGGGCAAAGGAACTCAATGCGCTGCGCAGCCGGATCGGCTTCGTATTTCAGAACTTCAACCTGTTTCCGCACCTGTCGGTCGTCGAAAACGTCTCGATGTCGCCGATCCGGGTGAAAGGCGTGGCGCCTGATGTTGCTGAGGACAAGGCCCTCAAGCTTCTCGATCGGGTCGGTCTCGCCGACAAGGCCCGGGCCTATCCCGGTCAACTCTCGGGCGGCCAGCAGCAGCGGGTGGCAATCGCCCGCGCCCTTGCCATGGAACCGCCGGTGATGCTGTTCGACGAGCCGACCAGCGCGCTCGATCCTGAAATGGTCGGCGAAGTGTTGGCCGTCATGAAGAGCTTAGCGTCCGAAGGCATGACCATGCTCTGCGTCACCCACGAAATGGGTTTCGCGCGCGACGTCGCGGATCGGGTCTGGTTCATCGATGCCGGCCAGATCCTCGAAATGGCGACCCCCGAGGAATTCTTCAGCAATCCACGCCATCCCCGGGCTCAGCGTTTCCTCGCTGATCTCAGGCATTGATACCAACCACCAAAAACAAAGGAGAACAGCAATGAACTGGAAATGCCTAACCCTCACCGTCGCATTTGCCGGCATGGCGGCCGCCGTGCCCGCACAAGCCGATCAGCTCGACAACATCATGTCGGCGAAAACCCTGCGCTGCGCGACGTTCGCCGACGTTCCTCCCTTCGCTTCGCCCGATCCGAAGACCCGCGAAATGGCCGGTTTCGACGTCGATCTCTGCGGCGCCATCGCCAAGGAATTGGGCGTCAAGGCCGAGATCAAGCCGGTTTCGGTCGAGGCGCGCGTGCCCGAGGTCAAGCTCGGCCGCGTCGACATCACCGTTGCCAACCTTGCCTATACTCTCAGCCGCGCCGAGCAGATCCAGTTCAGCGATCCCTATTATCTCGCCAAGGAAATGCTGATCGTGCCGGCTGACGATGCCGGCAAGAAGAAGGCCGACTACGCAGGCCAGCGCATCGCTTCGACCAAGGGTTCGACCTCCGAGATGTCGATCAAGCTCAACAAATCCGATCCGCTGACCTTCCAGGATACCGCCTCGGCCTATCTCGCCGTCCAGCAGGGCAAGGCGCGCGGCATGGTGGCCAACACCATGACGACGACCAAGTTCGTCAATGAATCGAAGAGCAAGGGCAAGGAAATGCGGATGATCGAGGAGCCGATGCTGTACCAGCCGATCGGCATCGGCATGGCCAAGGATCAGCCGGCGCTGACCGCCAAGATCAACGAGATTCTTCGCAAGCTCGACACATCGGGCGAGATCAACAAGATCTGGGACAAGTGGCTCGGCGCGGATACCGAATACAAGATGACGCGCACCGATAAGGTCGTATCGCTCTCGGAGCTGAAGTTCGACCCGATCCCTTAGAGCATGATGCCGAAAAGTGTGAGCGGTTTTCGGACGACATCATGCTCTATTTCTTTGACTTAGATACGGATTCAGATTTTAGGCCGATCCGGCCTAAAATCATCCGGATCTAGGACCTCGGCGTCTTCCAATGACGATATCCAAACGAAATCAGACGGCGGGACATGCCCGCCGTCGGCCAACGATGGGAGGCATCCATGATCCATATTAAAGATATTGCCGAACGGCCAAGCAAAGCCGATATCGACGCCGTTTCCAAATTTTCGCCCGCGACGATCCACGAAGCTCAAGGACGCCGCGGAGCCCTTTCCGCCCGCCTGAAGCCCGTCGACTACCGCATGAAACTGTGCGGCCCGGCCTTTACGGTGAAATGCGCGCCGCGTGACAACATCATGCTGCAGCTTGCCATCAACTACGCAAAGCCGGGCGATATCATCGTCGTATCGGCCGGCGAATACGAGGAAGCCGGATCCTTCGGCGATGTCCTCGCCAACGCCTGCCTGGCAAAGGGCATCGGCGGTCTCGTGACCGACACCGGCGTGCGCGACACGCTTCAGCTGAGGGAACTTGGCTTTCCAGTCTTCTCGCTCAGCGTCTGCATCAAGGGAACGGTAAAGGAAACCATCGCGGCGGTGAACGACACGATCATCGTCGGCGGCGAAATCATCCATCCCGGCGACATTATTGCCGGCGATGCTGACGGCCTTGTGGTCGTGCGCCGGCAGGAGGCGCAGGAAGTCGCCAGGCTGTCGCAGGCTCGCGAAGATGCCGAGGCCGGCTATATCGCGGCCTATAAGCAGGGCAAATCGGTCATCGAGGTCAGCAATCTGGAACCGGTGCTGAAAGCCAAGGGCCTCGTCGTCAACATCTGAGACGACCGCCAGGCCACACCCTTATAAGCTGGCCGTTCCGGTCGCGGCCATGGCGACCGGTTACCCACTGGTGAAGAAAACCGGTTCTCAGATGTTCTCTGGTGTCACGATTTCGAAGGCAATGGTGCGCTGAATCGTGCTGCCCGATGCGCCCTGCATGATCGTCTCGATCATCGTCTGCACCAGAACCGCAGACGTCTGTTCCAGCGGATGACAGAGAGCTGCGGTAATCATCCCTTCTGACAGACCTATTCGTGTCTCCGGTCCAATATCCCGGCAAACGAGACGGATGTTTCGGCGGCGCTCATGAGGAACTTCTCTGAGTGCCCGCAAGACCCCGGAGATGCCGCCACCGACAATTAGGATGCCCGTGAGGTCATCTGTCGTCGCCAACAATTCCTTGACCATCCGATAGGCCTCGTTCGGCTCCTCATGGGTGGGGCGGCTGTCCTCAATGGTCAGATGCGGCGCATGTTCGCGCACGTAGGAGCGGAAGCTTGCATCGGAGACATCCTGACATTGGTAGCGGTGGTTGCCGATGAAGACGGCAATGCGCCCTGGCCCGTGGGTCATTTGCGAGATAAACCACGCCGCCGTTCGTCCCATTTTCCAATTGTCTGCACCGACGTAAGCGGCCCGTTCTCGGGCCGACTGGTCGGTAATATAGGCGATGACCGGCTTACCCTTCTCATGCAGCTCGCGGATGGCCTGGGCGATCACCGGGTGATCCGCGGCGATCACCGCGACGGCGTCACAGTTTGCACCGAGCGCCTTGAGCCGGCCGGCGATATTCTCCGGCGTCAGCAGATCGACGAAGTCGATGACAGGGTCGACGACTTCATCACGCCTCGCGCGGCAGGCCTCGACGATTTTCTTGCCGAAGAGCTGATAGAGTTCACGGCTGGATTGCTGCAGCAGAAAGCCGAGCCGATACTTCGGCACCGACTTGCGCAGCCGGTCCTCGATTGCGCCGGCGCCGTAAAAGCCGATCCGTTCTGCGGCGGCCTGGACGCGCTGCACTGTCGTGCCTTTGACGGAGGCGCTTCCGCCAAGAATTCTGTTGACGGTTGCAATGGAGACTTCCGCCTCTTTAGCAAGATCGGAGATGGTCGGCCGACGCATATTGTTCCCCCATCGTCACCGCGTTCGTATCATTGTGAGTGATATAGCATGATACTTTTTACATGTTTAGTATGATTTGGCATTTCTGGAATTTCAAGCGGTGATATGTTTCTCCTCACGGTCCTGCCAGGGAGGCGGACCAAGGGAGGACATTGAGATGACTAAATTTCGCCGCCTCGCGGCAACCGTATCGGCTGCCGCCATTTTGACCTGCGCTGCAACGGCCGTTCTGGCCGCCAACATTTTCGTCGTGGGCGGCAAGCCGGACGATCCCTTCTGGTCGATCGTCAAGCGTGGTGCCGAGGATGCCGGCAAGGTCGTGGAGGCGCAGGGCGGCAAGGTCGTCTGGCTCGGGCCTCAGAACTACGACAATCTCGGTGTCGATGCGGCTGAACTGATCCGTCAGGCTATCGACCAGGGCGCCGATGCGATCGTTGGTCCGGACTGGGTGCCGGAAGCAATGGATCCGGCCTTCAAAGCGGTCGTCGACAAGAAAATTCCGCTCGTCATCTATAATGCCGGCGGCATCGAAGCTGCCGACCGTCTCGGTGCGATGAACTATGTTGGCTCCAACGACTATCTGTCCGGCAAGGCTGCAGGCACCTATTTCGCCAAGCATGAATTGAAGAACGCCGTTTGCCTCAACACTTTGCCTGGCGCGGCAAATATCGAAGCTTTCTGCAAAGGCATGATCGAGGGTGTAACGGAAGGTGGCGGCGCAGGCTCGTCTCTGCCGCTTCCCGCAACCTCCTTCGGTTCGGCAACCGCCGTTGCGCAGGCGCTGAAGGCGCATCTTCTGCAGCATCCGGAGATCAATGCCGTGTTCGCGATCGGCAACGTCGACACGAATTCGGCGGTCAACGGTGTGACGCAAGCCGGCAAGCAGGGTCAGGTGAAGGTCTGCGGCATGAACATGGATGAGACCATCCTGAACAACATCAAGAGCGGCACCCAGCTTTGCGCGGTCGACCAGCAGGGTTACCTGCAGGGCTACCTCGCGGTCTCGATCCTCAACGGTAAAGTCAACTATGGGCTTACCGTGCCGACCCGGGAAATCCTGACCGGCCCCGGCGTCATCGACGCTTCGAACGTAGACGCCACCTTGGCGGGTGTGAAGGCTGGCGCCCGCTGAGCTTCGCTGGGCGTCGTGAAGCTGCCTGCCCCTCACGCAGGCAGCTTCGCGTCTTCCGAAAGCGTCGACCGTTACCGGTCATCGGCTTCATTGGTGGTATCAAATGAACACGAGAAACAGTGTCCTTGCCTCCTCCGCTCCTTCAGGCGGCCAAAATATCAAAGCCACCATCGGTCAGCTTTCCCGCCGCCCTGAAGCGGGAGCGTTGTTGGGCTTGATAGCAGTATTCGTCTTCTTCGGCCTGGCGGGCGGCAATGTCTTCCTGTCCTCTGCGGGCTATGCCAGCTGGCTGAACGTCGCCGCCGAAATCGGCATCGTCGCGCTGCCAATCGGGCTGTTGATGATCGCAGGCGAAATGGACCTCTCGATCGGGGCGGTGATTCCGGCAGCATCTCTGACGATGGCGATCATATCCGGCCATTACGGCCTCCCCGAGATTGTGGGGATTTCCGCCGGCCTCGGCGTCGGGCTCATCGTCGGGCTTTTCAACGGTTACCTGGTCAATCGCACACGCGTCCCTTCTTTGATTGTCACCATCGGTTCGATGTTCGGCGTCATGGGATTGACGCTGGGTTTCACCGTGCTCATCGCCGGCAGCACCGGCGTGTCACTCGTGCCGAGCCCGGCCGTCAAAGCGATCCTCGGCGATTTCATCGGCGGCATGTTCCAAGTGACGATCTTCTGGTGGATCCTGTTCGTAGCGGCGTTCTTCTGGCTGCTGCACATTTCGCCGGTGGGCAACTGGATCTTCGCTCTGGGTGGCGACAAGGTCTCGGCCCGCAACGCCGGCATTCCGACGGAAAGGCTGACCATCGCGCTTTACATGCTGTCGGGCTTTTCTGCGGCTTTCGTCGGTGTCAGCCAGGTGCTTGTCTACCAAAGTGCGCAGGTGCTGGGTGGGCAGTCGTTCATCTTCAATTCGATCATGTGCGTGGTCATTGGCGGTGTGCTTCTGACCGGAGGCACCGGATCGGTGGTGGGTATTGTCATCGGTACGCTCACCTTCGCGATCGTGAACCAGGGCATCTATTTCACCGGAATCGACCCGAACCTCGGCAGCGTCATCATCGGGGCGCTCCTGCTGCTCGCCGTGATGATGAATGACAAGTTCCGGCTGATGGCGACGTCCTACGCGGCGAAAAAGAAGAAGTGAGGGCGGAAAGATGAGCGGTTTTTCCATTGGACTATTTATACGCCGCCCGGAATTCGGCGCCGTGTTGAGCTTCGTCGCGGTGATTGCTTTCTATGTCGCCTTCGGCGGAGTGAGTCTCGGCACGCTCTTCGGCGCGGCAAGCTGGGTCAACTTCGCGGCCAATCTCGGCATCGTCGCCTTGCCTGTCGGCCTTCTGATGATCGCCGGCGAACTCGATATCTCAATCGGTGCGATGATCCCGGCGGGCTCGATGTCGATCGCCATCCTCTCGGGCTATTACGAGTTACCGATCGTCATCGGCATATTTGGGGCGCTTGCAATCGGCGTTCTCGTGGGGCTGGTCAACGGTTTCCTGGCGGTCCGCACGAGCGTTCCCTCGCTGATCATCACATTGGGCACGTTGGTTGCAGTGCAGGGTCTGGTTCTTGCTGGATCGGTCATTCTGACCGGGGCCGCTTCGGTTCCGCTCAATGCGCCGGCCTGGGCCAAGACGGCATTCGGTGACCTCATCCAGGACAAATTCCAGGTGATCATCCTTTGGTGGCTCGCGCTGACGGTGGTCTTTGCTTTCGTGCTTCACGCGACGCGCTACGGCAATTGGATTTTTGCGATGGGAGGAGACGAGGTCAGTGCGCGCAATGCCGGCATCCCGACCGACCGGGTCAGGATCGTTCTCTTCGTTCTATCGAGCACGGCCGCCTCTTTCGTCGGAATGTGCGGCGCCATCCTGTTCAATTCCGCGCAGGTTTCGGGCGGCATGAACTACATCTTCAATACGGTCGTCTCGATCGTGGTGGGCGGCGTGCTGCTCACAGGCGGCTTCGGTTCGGTCGCCGGGATCTTTCTCGGCGCGCTGACCTTCGCCGTCGTCAACCAGGGCATCTACTTCACCGATATCGACCGTAACTGGTCCAACTTGATCATCGGCGTGATGTTGATGGCTGCCGTTCTGATGAACGACACGTTCCGGCAGATGGCGTTGAGCTTCGCGCCGAAGAAAAACAAGTGAGTATCCAACAATGTCCGACAATACTCCGATCCTTGAACTTCAAAATGTCGACAAGAGCTTCGGTCCGATCGACGTCCTGCACGACATCTCGCTCAAGGTCCGTGCCGGCGAGGTGCTCTGCCTGCTCGGCGACAACGGCGCCGGCAAATCGACACTCATCAAGACGCTTGCGGGCGTTCACAAACCGACGCGCGGCACCATCCTGATGGACGCAAAGCCGGTCGAATTCAGCGGGCCGCGCGATGCGCAGGAAAAGGGCATCTCGACGGTGCATCAATTCGGCGGCACATTTCCGCTGATGTCGATCGGCCGCTCCTTTTTCGTCGGCGTCGAACCGACCAAGGGCTGGGGTCCGTTCAAAATCTATGACCGCAGGAAGGCCAACGAGATCGCAGTTAAGGCCGTGCAGGACTTCGGGATCACCCGCATCGACGACGGCGATCGTCTCGTCGGCGGGCTTTCAGGCGGCGAACGTCAGTCGCTTGCGATCGCCCGGGCCGTGCATTTCGGGGCGCGTGTGCTCATCCTCGACGAACCAACCGCAGCTCTCGGCGTGAAACAGGCGGCGCATGTGCTGCGGATCGTCAACGAGGCGAAGCGGCGAGGTCTGGCGGTGATCTTCATCACCCACCAGGTCATGCATGCGATGGCGGTGGGTGATCATTTCGCCGTGCTCATCCGTGGGGCAATCGCCGCTGATTTCCGCAAGGGTGACAAGACCCGCGAGGAGATTACCGACCTGATGGCCGGCGGGGAAACCATGGCCGACCTCGAGGCCCAAATCGACACTTACATGGCAAGCCACGAGGGGCATCCGCCGCCGGCCCAGTAACCGCTGACGGCACCACGAATGAGACAGCGCAAGCGCACAACATCCGGCAGCGCCAGAAAACATCGCCGCCGGGGAAGGAAAAATCATGTCCGGAATCTGGAGGTCAAAATGAAGATCGCACTCGACCCCTTCATGCATCGGCATCTCTCCCTCGAAGAGTTGCCCAGGAAGGTGAGGGAACTCGGCTACGACTGGATCGAGCTATCCCCGCGCGGGGATTTCCTCGAATGGTTCAAGGCTCCGCGTGTGTTTCCTGAACGGATCAAGTCATTCAAGCGCGCACTGACAGAGGCGGATGTCAGCATTGCGTCGATCCTGCCGATGTACCGCTGGGCCTCCAATGACGAGGCGGAGCGCCAGGCGGCGGTGAAGCATTGGAAGCGGGCGATTGAGATCGCCGTCGAGATGGAAGTCGACACGATGAATTCGGAGTTCGGCCGCGGTCCGCACCCGGACAAGGGATCATGCTACTGCTGCCATACCGGGTCTATGATCGAAGCCTGCGAGGACGCCTGGTGGCGCTCGATGGAGGAACTGGTGCCGATCTTGGAAAAAGAAAGCATCACCCTCCATGTCGAGCCGCATCCGGAAGACTGGTGCGAGACGCTGCAGCCGGCGCTCGACATCATCCGCACGGTCAATTCGAAGAGCGTCAAGTTTCTCTACTGCGCTCCGCACACCTTCTATTTCGGCGATGATACGAAGGCGATGCTGCGTGAGGCCAAGGACGTTCTTGCACATGTGCATGTCGGCGACACCTTCAACCACAAAGCCTCGTCCGGCCTTCGTTATATCCTCAACCCGCCGGGCACCAACGCCCGGGTGCACCAGCACCTCAATATCGGGCAGGGAGAGGTTCCGTGGGACGATTTCTTCGGCACGTTGGCCGAGATCGGCTTCGACGGCATCATGACCGCCTGCGTCTTTGCCTGGGAAGACAAGGCAGACCAGAGCAGTACCTTCATGCGCACCGAAATGCAGCGTTACATCGATAAGCACCGGGGGGCAAAATGACCCTTCAGGTTGGCATAATCGGCACGGGTATGATTGGCCAGGATCATATCCGCCGCCTGACGAACGTCGTTTCCGGTGTCGAAATCGTGGGTGTTACCGATATCGACCAGGCCCGCGCTGCCGCTGCCGCCCCGGCAGGGGCGGAGGTGTTCGCCACCCCCTCAGCTCTGATCTCTTCGGAAAAAGTGCAGGCCGTGATCATCTGCTCATGGGGGCCGGCACATGAGGAGCAACTGCTCGCCTGCATCGCCGCCGGCAAGCCGGTCTTCTGCGAAAAGCCCCTGGTGACATCCGAGGCGGCTGCGCTTCGCGTGATGGAGACCGAAGTGGCCTTCGGCCGGCGGCTCGTGCAGGTGGGCTTCATGCGCCGCTTCGATGCCGATTATCGCCGCCTGAAGGCGGTCATCGACGGCGGGAAACTCGGCGCGCCGCTCATGTTCCATTCCGTGCATCGCAATGCCTCGGTTCCCGAAGGCCTGTACACGTCGGAGATGCCGCTGAACGACACGCTCGTGCATGACGCGGATATTTCCCGCTGGCTCTTGTCGGACGAAGTCAATGGAGTGGAGGTGCGTGTGCCGCGCCGCTCCTCGCGCGGTGGCGCGTTGCGCGATCCGGTTTTCGTGCTCTTGCACATGGCCTCCGGCACGCTTGTTGACGTCGAGATTTCGGTGAACATCGCCTATGGCTATGACATCCGCGGCGAGATCAGCTGCGAGGCCGGTGTCGCCGCGCTGCCGAACCGCCCGGCAACCGTAATTTCAGATTCCAACGGCATTCGTCAGGCGATCCCCGAGGACTGGCGCGAGCGCTTCATCGACGCTTACGACCAGGAGTTCCGTGAATGGATCGCAGCCGCCTCTGAGGGCACGGCGGGCGGCCCCTCCGCCTGGGACGGCTACGCAGCCACGCTCGTGGCCGATGCCGCTCTGCGTGCTGTGGCCAGCGGCGGCCTCGAACCAGTCAACATGATACCGAAACCCAGTCTTTACGGACCTCCGACCGCTATGGCGGCGGAATGACACTATTGGCCACTTAAGGAGCGATGATCAGATGATCAACGGAGAAAGATCCATCGAGCGCCCCCTGCGCTGGGGCATGGTCGGCGGCGGCCGCACCGGGCAGGTGGGCTACAAGCATAGAACCGGCGCAAAGCGGGACGGCACCTACCGGCTCATCTGCGGAGCCTTCGATCTCGACGCCGAGCGCGGACGCGACTTCGGCACGAAGATCGGCGTCGCTGCGGACAGATGCTATGGCGATTATAAGGAGCTGATCGCCAAGGAGGCCGGGCGTGAGGACGGTGTCGAGGTCGTCTCGATCGCCACGCCGAACTTCACCCATTACGAGATCACCAAGGCGTGCCTGGAAGCCGGTCTTCACGTGATCTGCGAAAAGCCGCTGTTTTTCACCGTCGCCGAATGCGACGAGGTCGCCAAGCTGGCCGAAGAGAAAGGCCTGATCGTCGGCGTCACCTACGGTTTCACCGGCCATCCGCTGGTTCACCAGATGGCGGCGATGGTCAAGAAGGGCATGCTCGGCGATATCCGCATCGTCGACATGCAATATTCCCACGGCTTCAACGCGGACGACGATGTGGGCGCCGGCGAAGCCGTGAAATGGCGCACCAATCCCAAGACGGCTGGCCCGACCTTCGTTCTGGGCGATATCGGCACACACCTCTACTATCTCTCCGAAGTGGTGCTGCCGCATATGAAGATCGAAAAGCTGCTCTGCGACCGCAAGGCCTTCATTCCGACCCGTGCGCCGCTCGAAGACCACGCGACCGTTCTCATGCATTACGACAATGGCGCCCGCGGCCGTCTTTGGGTGTCCTCGGTGGATGCCGGGAATATGGGTTCGCAGCGCTACCGATTCGTCGGCTCCAAGGCCTCCGTCGAATGGTCCGATTCCCATCCCGACCAGTTGATTTACGAAGTGCAGGGTGAACCGAACCGCACCTTGCATCACGGCATGCCCTACCTCGAAGAGGAAAGCCTCGCTTACGATCGCATGGGCGCGCTGCACACCGAAGGCCTGGGCGACAGCTGGGCGAACATCTACCTCTGGATCGCCCAGGCGATCGACGCAAAACGCCGCGGCGACGAGGCCTTCCTCAAGAACCATCATTATCCCGGCATCGAAGCCGGCACCGAAGGTGTGCGCTGGCTGGAAACCTGCGTCCGCTCGGCAGACGCAGGTTCGGCCTGGGTCGAGTTCAAGTGATCGATCAGGGGGCGCGTCGGATCTCCTCCATCCTCCTCCCAGGCGCGTCCCCGACACTCTCTTTTAGAAAGACAATGACATGAAACTATCGATCTGCACCGACGTGATGGGCGACCTTTCCTTCACGGACATGCTCGACAAATGCGTCAAGCTTGGTGTCGAGGGTATCGAGATGACTGGCGGCGGCTGGTCGCGCGGGCCGCACTTCCGTGCGGACGAGCTGCTGGCCGACAGGGGCCTGCTCAAGACCAAGCTGAAGGAAATCGAAGCCCGCGGCCTGGAAGTCGCCGCACTGAATTGCTCGGCAAACCCGCTCGACCCGGGTGGCATGGGCAAGCGCCACCGCAAGGAAATGGAAGACACCATCCGGCTCGCCGGCGAAATCGGCGTGAAGAAGATCGTCACCATGTCCGGCCTGCCGGAAGCCGCCCCCGGCGACACGGTGCCGAACTGGCTCGTCTACACCAAGAGCTGGCCGAACGAGATGCCTGAGCGCGACCGCTATCAGTGGGAAGATCGGGCCTTCCCGCTCTGGCACGGCCTGGTCAAGCTCGCCGATGAAGTCGGCGTCGAAAAATACGCGCTGGAAAACTTCTCGGCCATGCTCGTCTGGAACCCCGAAACCCTCTTCCGCCTGCGCAACGAAGTCGGCCCGAAAGTCGGCATGAACCTCGACCCGTCGCATCTGATGTGGATGGGCGCCGACCCGATCGCCTCCGCCCGTGCGCTGGGCGATGCCATCCATCATTGCCATGGCAAGGATACCCGCATCGAGCGCGGCCTCGCCGATGTCAACGGCTTGCTCGAGCTCAAGGACGTCACCGACGTCGCCAACCGCAGCTGGAACTATGTCGCTGTCGGCGCCGGCCATGACCTCCAATGGTGGAAGGAGTTCTTCTCCGTGGTGCGCATGGTCGGCTACAACGATTGGGTCAGCCTCGAGATGGAAGACTTCACCATGTCGACCGAGGCGGGCATCCAATCCTCCATCGATGCGCTGCAGGCAACGATCAGCCGCTGATGAGCAGGCGCGGGCGGTCGTTCGCCCGCGCTGAAAGATCAGTCTGGACACTATTATGGACACGTGTTCTATAGAATGGACAGACTGACGGGAGCACGCCATGCATCTTTCCATGTGGACTTACCCTTGGGATATCCAGGACCAGGGGCTCGACGCCTTTGCCGCCGAGCTTGACGGCCGCGCGGGCCTGAACACGGTCAGCCTGGCGACCTCCTATCACGCCGGCCGGTTCCTTCAGCCGCGCAGCCCGCGGCAGAAGGCCTATTTCCCCGAGGATGGGACGGTCTACTTCCGACCGGACGAAAGGCTGTGGCAGGACAAAGCCATCCGGCCGCTGATGGCTGGGAATGTCAATGAGCGCGGCGACATGCTGGAAGTGCTCGTCAAGGGACGCGAGGCGACGGGTCTCAAGGTCTCCTGCTGGACGGTGTGCCTGCATAATAGCCGCCTCGGCATGCTGCATCCCGATCACGTGACGCGGAACGCCTTCGGCAATCCCAACTATTACAATCTTTGCCCCTCCAGCCCGGCGGCGCGGGACTATGCCGTTACCCTTGTCCGCGACATCACGACCAACTACCGGCCCGATATGGTGGAGCTCGAGAGCCCGAATTTCATGGGATTCGCGCACGAATACCATCACGAAAAGGACGGCGTCGGCCTGAATGCCGAAGATGATTTCTTGCTGTCGCTTTGCTTCTGCGACCATTGCACGGCGCGTGCCGAAAAGGCCGGCGTGCCGGTCGAAGGCGCACGCGGAACGGTCGCGCGCTTCATCGCCGAACTTTGCGAACGAGCTGTCCCGGAACGGCAATTCCCCGACTTCCCGGCTGCCGGTATCGATGCCTTTCGCGACCATCCCGAGCTGCATGCCTATCTCACCTGGCGCAGCGAACCGGTGACCGGCCTGATCGGCGAGATCAAGGCGGCAGCCGATCCGGCAACCCGCATCGTGCTCATCGACCTGAAGGACGGCTGGCTCGGCGGCGTCGATCTCGCCGCCGTCGGCAAGTTCTGCGACGGGGCGATCCTCTGCTGCTACGACATGGAACCGGATGCGGTCGGCGATGTCATCCGGACCGGCCGGGCGGCAATCGGACCGGGCAAGTTTCTGGGCCTTGGCCTGCGTGTCTTCTATCCGGAGGTCAGCGGGCCGGCGGTGCTAGCCGCACGCGCGAAGGCTGCCGTCGATGCCGGCGCTGACGGCGTGAACTTCTACAATTACGGCCTGATACCGGCAAAGCGTCTCGACTGGGTCAAGACAGCGATCGACGCAATCACGTAAGCAGATCAGCGCTCCTCAGGATGCAATGGGTTCGGCAACCTGGATCAGGCAGTCGCCGGCTTGGCTGTCGCAATGCAGCCTGTGGGAAATGACAACGCCGCTCTCGGCAAAGCGCAGCTCTTCCTCCGACTGCTCCAGGCGTTCGAGATCGTGATACCATCCGGCCAGCTCACCGGCGGCAACTGTGGCGCCGAGGGCGACGGCCGGCTCGAACCAGCCTCTATGGTTCGCATAGATGCCCTGGCTGTGGCGGGATAGCGACAGCAGCTGCAACGGCCCGGGCTCGGTAAGCGACGCGCGCGACAGGACCGGACGCTCGACGATACCGAGTGTCACCAGCAGCCGGTCGATCGTGGCCGCCGTGAAACCCATTGTCTCAGGCGTCACGGTACCGCCGCCGCCGAACTCACCGGAAAGACCGATGGTTCCGGCCCTTGCCGCGGCCCCCATCGATGTCGGTGCGGTCGGCCCGTTATCGGCGACGAAGGCATGCGCGGCACCCATGGCGCGCATCAGTGAAGCCGACCGTTCGAAACGGCCGGCATCGGCCTGCCGCTCGATCAGCGTGCAGGGCAGGTGGGCCATGGAGGTGCCTCCCGAATGCAGGTCGAGCACGACGTCATGGCGCGGAAAGAGTTCGTGTTCGAGGAAATGCGCCAGGCGAGCCGTCGGCGAGCCGGTGGGATCGCCGGGAAAGGCTCGATTGAGATTGCCGTCGTCGAAGGGCGAGCAGCGCTTGGCCGCCATCACCGCCGGCAGGTTCGCCATCGGCAGGATGGTGACGGCGCCGCGGATTTCGGCGACATCCAGCAGCCGCATCAGCCGGCCGAGCTGGAGTTCACCCTCATATTCGTCGCCATGATTGCCGGCCATCAGCAGCAAAGACGGCCCCTCGCCATTTTTCAGGCGAAGGATCGGAATGCAGATCTGATAATAGGGCGACCGGTCGATCGAATAGGGAATGGCGAGGTGGCCGGCCTGCCGGCCCTCGCGCGAAAAGTCGATCGGATTGACGAGACCGCTATGCATGATGTCTCCAGTACGGACGGTTACGAAGCCGTCAAAGGGCGGCGACGGCAGTCATTTCGACGCGCAGGTCAGGATCGGCCAGACGTGCTTCGACGCAGGCGCGGGCCGGCGGGTTTTCGATGTCGATCCACTCATCATAGACGCTGTTCATCGCCTCGAAATCAACGATCGCCGGCAGGAAGACGTTGACGGCGATGAGGCGCGAGCGGTTGATGCCGGCTTCTTGCAAAAGGGCGTCGATCTTCCCGAGCACGTCGCGGGTCTGGTCCTTGATATCAGCCTTGCGATTTTCCGCGACCTGGCCGGCAATATAGACGAGGCCGCCGTAGCTGACGGCTTGGCTCATACGCGAACCTTTCTGATAACGCTGGATCATTGCGGGTTTTCCTTTTCTTGCTTTTGGAGGGAGAGTTCAGCCGAAGCTGGTCAAATAGGCCGCCGTCACCGAATGGTCCGGGTCGAGGCCGTAGAGGATGGCATGCCGGTCAAGGCAGGTGCAGGGATGCGAGATGCCGTACTCGATGACGTCGCCGACCGCGATGTCGCTGCCGTCGGCAAGTGCGACGAAGGCGTGCTGATCGTTGAGGCGGAAAACGTCGGCGCCCGCGAGATCGGCGAGATACGCACCATTGCGATAGAGCGCCAACGGCCGCGGCAGGCCTTGGTCCATCGCCACGTCGCGCATGCCCATGCCGCAGATCGCCAGCCGCGGTTCCGGCCGGGAGAGGACCTCGGCCCAGACCCGCAGCGCCGGACGGAAACCCGCAGCCGCCGAAACCGTCTCGCCGCCAATGCGGAAACCGCCACGTGCATCGAGGCCGGCAAGGCCGCGCTCGTAGATACCGTGATCGTGGAAGAAGATCGCGCCGCTGCGCAGCACCAGCCGGCAGGCGGGATCGGCCGCAACGGCAGCTGAAAGCCTGGCAATGACAAGGTCGAAAAAGACCGAACCGCCGGCCGTCACGAGGAGCGGCCGCTCCTTGCCGATGCGCGCGCGCAGCTTCGGCAAGAAATCCGATGTCACCGCCATCAGCGCGTCGATGCGACGCATCGTCTCGTCCGCATCGGCGGTCGCGGCTGCCCCCTCATAGGCGGCGATGCCGGTCAGCCGCAGGGTCGGCGTCTCCGCGGCAAGGATCGCGTCGAGAATTGCCTCGGCGGCGCCGCCGCTGCGGGCACCGGCACGGCCGGCACCGAACTCCACCAGCAGGCCGAGCGGCGGCAGATCGACACGCTGCTGCCAGGCGGAGCGAAGAGCCTCGGTGAGCGCGGTCGAATCCACGAAGACATGAAGTTCCGCGTCGGGATAGTGGCCAAGCAGGGCCGCGAGCCGGCAGGCGGCGGCAGCTCCGCCGATCTCGTTGGCAAGGATCAGCCGGCGCTGCCCCGCCTTCAGCAGAACGGCGGCCTGGCGGATATCGGCGACCGTCGTGCCCCAGGCGCCTGCCGCCAGAAGTGCCTCCGCCAGCGCCGTCGACATCGGTGTCTTGGCATGCGGGGCGATATCGGCGCCGTGGCTCTTCACATAGGCCATCATCAGTTCGACATTGCCGGTGAAAGCCTGCCGGTCGAGCGAGATCAGCGGCAGGGCCATCCTGCCGTCATAGGGCTTCCATCCCTGCTTGCCGATTGCATCCAGCGGGAGCGGCGGATTGCCCGGCGGAAAGCCGCGCACCCGCTCGTCGATCAGCACATTTTCCGTCGCGGTATGAAGGTCAGACATGGCAGCCACTCCTGATCTCAGCCGGATCGGCGATACCGAGGCGATAGGTTTCATTGGCGGTGGCAAAGAACAGGGCGCGCTGCTCATCGAGAGACAGCTGCGAGGCGATTGTGCGGAAAACCTGGTAGACCTCGTCGAAAGAAGCATGCAGGCCCGCGACCGGAAAGTCGCTCGCGAACATGGCGCGCGCCGGACCGAAACAATCGAGGCAATGCTCGATCACTGGCCGCAGGCTTTCGAGCGTCCACGCATTGTCGTAGGCGACGAGGTCGGAGATCTTCAGGCGCATGTTCTGCTCATTGCCGAGCGCCCGCAGACCACGGCGCCAGAGCGCCATGCCGTCCTCCGTCCGGTCGGCCGGGCTGCCGCCGTGGTTGAGCACAAATAGCGTTTCCGGAAAAGCCCGCACAAGCTCGCGCGCCTCGCCCATCTGCCAGGGATAAAGCATCAGGTCGAAGACCAGTCCGAGCCGAGTGGCTTGGGCCAGCCCCGCCCGCCAGGCGGGATCGCCCATGCGGTTCGGGCGCGGAGCAAAACTCTTGGCCGCGTCCGGATGCCAGCTCAGAATATCGCGGATGCCGACGACATTCGGGTTTGCCGCTTCCGCCTCAAGCAGGCGCAAGGCGTCCGGCCCGTCGAGGGGCACGCGTGCGATATAACGGTGCGCCACGCCGGAGCTGCGGTCGAGGCCATCCAGCCAGCGGCTCTCTTCCAGCGGGTACGCAACGGACCAGCCGGCCTCCACATGCACGGTTGCAATCACGTTCTGGCGAGCAGCATCGGCGCGATAATCGTCGATGCCGTAGTCGCGCAGGATCGGCGCTAAACTGCCGAAAACCATCTCCTCGCCGGATGCGCGCGCCTTCTGCAGCCAGGGATGGCGTTGCAGGCTGAGATCCCAGAGGTGGTGGTGCGGGTCGATCACCGGCCCGTCATAGAGCTCCGTCATTGGCGCGCCTCGCGGCCGGAAACCAGCAAAAGGGCAAGGATCAGCGTGCCGAACATGATAGACCGCCAGCCGGGCGAGGCGTTGACGACAGTGATCAGCGCGGTCGTCGTGACGAGCAGGATTGCCCCGGGAATGGTCCCGGCGTAGGTGCCGCGGCCGCCGAGGATGGAGGTGCCGCCGAGCACGACGGCAGCGATCGAGGTCAAAAGATAGGGGTCGCCGATGCCGACATAGCCTTGCCGGTTCATGCCGAGCACGAGAATGCCGGCAAGCCCTGCGAAAAAGCCCGACAGAGAGTGGACGATCAGCGTATTGCGCGTGACGCTGACGCCGGAAAGCCGGGCCGCCAGCGGATTCGCTCCAAGGGCCAGGAAACGGGCACCGATCGGCATGCGGTGGACGAGCAGCAGGACGACGATCGAGACGACGAGCCACAGAATGATGCCTGAGGGAATGCCGAGCGGCCGCGCCTGCCCGAGAAGAATGACGGCCGGGTTGCTGACGGTGACCGCGCTGCCGCCGGCGACGATGACGAGCAGCCCCTGCAGGAAGGTCGCCATGGCAAGCGTCATGATGATCGGCGGCACGCGAAGATAGGCAGCACCGGCGCCGTTCATCAGGCCGATGCCGGTGGCGATGGCAAGGGCCGCCGCGATGCCGGCGAGGCCGGTCGGATCCCAGGCGGGCGAGATCAGCGGCAGCAGGATCGCCGTGACTGTTATGACCGCGCCGACGGAAAGATCGATGCCGCCCATCAGGATGACGAGCGTCTGGCCGGCAGCGGCAATGCCGATCACCGCGGCGAGTTCGAGCAGGTAGCGCAGGTGGCCATAGGCGCCGAAACCACGCAGTGTGAGGCTTGCGACGATCCAGACGAGCGCGACCAGAAGGAAGGTCAGCAGCGGCGGATTGCGGAACGCGGACCTGATGATGTTCATCGCCTTGCCCTCCAAGCCCCAAGAAGTTCCGGCACGGCGACCGCGCCGACGATGATCAATCCTTGAGCGACATATTGGGCGACCGGCGGAAAGCCCAGGAAGAACATGACGTTGATCATCACCGAGAGCAGCAGGCTGCCGCAGATCGCGCCGCGCATCGTGCCCTTGCCGCCGAGGAAACCCACGCCACCTAGCACGGCAGCGGCAATCGAGTTCAGCGTGAAGGGCGTGCCGATGACGGGATCCCCCGAGCCGGTCTGCGCAGCGACGAAGAGACCGGTCAGGGCGGCGAGGAGGCCGGACAGGGCGAAGGCTGCGACCTTCACACGTTCGACCGGGACACCGGAGCGGAAGGCGCCGACCGGATTGTCGCCGGCCGCGTAGATGCCGAGGCCGAGCGGTGTTGCCAGGAAGATCTTCCAGAGCGCCAGGATCAGGACGAGCAGCAGGAAGGCGATGGGCGTGTGGCCGGCCAGCGTCGTCGACAGCCAACCGGGAATGAACCCGCCCGGCCGCGGCAGCAGGATGAGCGCGACCCCGCCGATGATGAAGGAGCCGGCAAGCGTGACGATGATCGCAGGCAATCTCAGATAGGTGACGATGGCGCCGATGGCGGCGCCGATCGAAAGGCCGGCGAGGGAGACCGCAAGAATGCCGCCCGGTACGCCGAGCGCCCCTTGCATCGTCGTCGCGGCGATCACGGCTCCAAGACTGACGAGCGGGCCGATCGCCAGCGTGATGCCGCCGTTCAGCATGAGCAAAGCCTGCGCCATGGTGACGAGCGCCAGCGGGAACCAGTTCTGCGTGAACTTGGAGAAGCCGCCGATCGAAAGGATGCCGGGAAAAAGCAGCGCATAGAGGATGAGAAAGGCAGCGACAACCAGATAAAGGCCGGCGAGGCCGCGGTTGCGGCGGAGCTGGATTGCGCCGTAGAGCCGGGATGACGAACTTGTGCTCATGCCGCCTCTCCCTGCGTCGTGGTGGTGATGCCCATGGCCGCGCCGACGATCGCTCCTTCGCTGATTTCATCCTGCGACAGCACCGCGGCGACGCGCCCCTCGCGCAGAACCACGACGCGGTCGCAGAGATGCACGAGCTCCGGCGTATCGGAACTGGCCAGAATGACGAGCCGCCCCTCGGCGGCGAAGGCGCGGAGCATGAGGTAGATTTCCCGCTTGGTCTCGATGTCGACGCCGCGCGTCGGATCGTTGAGGAGCAGAACGGCGGGATCGAGCGGCAGCCATTTGGCGAGCGCCACCTTCTGCTGATTACCGCCGGAAAGCGCCTGCACCGGGCGGGCCGTGTCGCCCTTGATCGTCAGCCGACGCGCGAGATCGGCGACTAGGCCGATTTCCGCCGGCCGGTCGCGTAAGCCCTTGCCGGCGAGCCGTCCGAGCGACGGCAGGATGAGATTGGACGCGATGGAATGCGGCAGCACTAGCCCCTCATGCTTGCGGTCGGCAGGGACATAGACGATGCCGGCGGCATTCGCCTCGCCGACATCAGCGGGCAGGGCGGGTTTGCCGGATACTTCCGCTCTAGACGCCGCCGCCGGAATCGCGCCGTAGAGGCCGAGCAACAGATCTTCCTGCCCCTGTCCCACGAGGCCACCGATGCCGACGATTTCGCCGGCGCGGGCGGAGAAGCCGACGTCACGCACCATGCCGGCGGAAAAACCTTCGACGCTGATGCGCATCGGGCCGGGCGCTGCTGCCAGGCGCGGCGGGAACAGGTCGCCGGTCTCCCTGCCGACCATCAGGCGCACTAGGCCTTCGCCGTCGATGCCGGAGAGCGACTGGTCGGCGGTGACCAGGCCGTCCTTCAGCACTGTGACATGCGAACACAGCGCCTGCACCTCGTTGAGGCGGTGGGAAATATAGAGAAGTGCCGTCCCGCGGTCCCTCAGCGTCTCGATCAGGCGGGCAAGGATGCCGGCTTCGTGCGCGGAAAGCGATGAGGTCGGCTCGTCCAGAATGAGCACACGCGGCTTGCGGAACAGCGCCTTGGCGATCTCCACCATCTGACGGCGGCCAAGTGCCAGATCGGCGACCGGCATGTCGAGAGGCTCGGTGAGCCCGACCATATCGCAGACGTCTTCCACGCCACGATGAAGCGCTTTGTAATCGATCAGACCGAACCGGCGCGGAAAGGCGCCGAGCCCAATATTTTCGGCAATCGAGAGACTGGTCGTGAGGCTCAGCTCCTGCTGAACGACGGCAATACCGGCACCGCGCGCAGCCGCCGGGCTGAAGCGCTCGACCGGCTTGCCGTCGACGAGGATGGAACCGCCGTCCGGCTGGAGAGCTCCGGACAGGAGGTTGATCAGCGTGGATTTGCCGGCGCCGTTTTCGCCGAGCAGGGCATGAACCCTGCCCGGCAGAAGGGCAATATCGACGCCCTTCAAAACGGGATTGCCGAAAAATCCTCTGAACACCTGCCGGGCTTTCAGCAGAGGTCTTTCTTCCGTCATGACGGCTTTCCTCAACCCGGGATTACTTGGTGGCAAGCAGCTTGTCGAAGAGCGCCTTGTCGTAGTCCGAGTAGATATAGCCGTCAGCCGGGAACTTGTCGGCCCGGTCGAGGTAGCTGCCGATCGTGCTGTCGTCGATGACAGGCAGCGGCACCTTGACGAAGGCCGGAACGTCCTTGCCTTCCAGCGCCTGCACGGCGGTGTAAACGGAAAGCGCGCCGAGCCAGTTGGGCTGCATGGTGGCCCAGCCCTTGAGGCCCTTCTCCTTCCAGAGCTCCAGGAACTGCCTTGCGTTTTCGCCTGTGGTCGGCACCTGGTCGCGGCCCTGGCGCTCGAAGGCCAGCACCGAGCCGGCCGACAGCGCGCCGCCGAGCGACAGCACGCCGTCGATTTCGGGATTGGCGAAGAGCAGGCTGGTCATCGCTTCCTGTGCCGGCGCGACGTTATATTCCGTGTTCGTCTCGGTGATCACCTGGAGACCTGGATTGGCATCGAGGACCGGCTGGGCGCCCTTGCGGCGGTCATCGCTCACCGAAATGCCGGCCGGGCCGTTCATGATAATGATCTTGCCCTTGCCGCCGAGCTGGCTGACCATCCACTTGGCAGCGGTCGCGCCCCATTCATTGGAATCGGTGTTGATCTTCGCCGTCACCTTGTCGGTGTTAACAAGGCTGTCGAAGTTCACGACGGCGATGCCCTTGTCGCAGGCATCGGATATGACGCGGTCGAGCGCGTTGGAGGAACCGGCGATCACGACGATGGCGTCGACATTGGCGTCGATCATCGACTGGATATGCTGGATCTGCGTCTGGGCATTGCCCTGCGCGTCCGTGATCATCAGATCCTTCACCAGGCCCGCCTTCTTCAGCTCCTCCACTTCAGCCGTGATGGTGCCTTCGGTCTGCTTCATCCAGGTCGGCACCGAATAGATGTTCGCCCAGCCGATTGTATAGGGCGACTTCCTGTCACCCTTGATGCAATTGGCGGCGGCCGATGCCGTGCCGGCCGAAAAGACGAGGAGTGCCACAGCAGCGGCAGCACCCGCGAGAAGGTGGCGGCGTAGCGAAGCGGAAATGCCGTTTTCAAGATTCTTCATGTCGATCCCCTTTTTTGTGTGCGGCAGCGTTGACGGCTTGCCATCCGTGTCCAATATATCGTACATGTGATCTATATATTGGACGAGGTGATCTTATGCCGATTTTTCTACCTCGCAAGAGGGGTGGGAAAATTTCATTCGCGACGAATGACGGGATCGATTGACAGATGCCGGAGTCGGCTTGAAAAGCTTGGCCGGACAAAAAAGGGATCGATAGCGATGGATGCAGTTCAGGACGAAGCAGCCGGCAAACGCGCCCGAGGGCTCGACCGCGCCTTCGAGATCCTCGATTTCCTGCGCCAGAAACGACAGGCTCTGAAGCCGAATGAAATCGCCGCGCAGATCGACGCGCCGCGCTCATCGGTTTACGAACTCGTCAACCTGCTGCTACAGAATGGCATCCTGGAATTCACCGGCGGCGAGGGGCGTGTCTATCTCGGCCGCAAACTGTATTTCCTCGGCGCAGCCTATGAGAACCATTTCGATTTTACCCGCGAATGCGAGGCGACGCTGGAACAGCTTGCCGACGAGACGCGGGAGACGGCGCAGTTCTGCATGCTGGATGGAAACAGATACACGGTCGTTCGCATGCGCGAAGGCGCACGCCCCTTCCGCATTTCGACGGATGTCGGACAGTCGGTGCCGATCCCGTGGACGGCGTCAGGCCGCCTGCTCGTCGCGCATCTGTCGGATCAGGAAATCCTGAACTTCATTCCGCCGCAGGATTTCCGCCTGCCGAACGGCGAATGGCTCGAGCCGCAAACCTTCGTCGCCGAGGTCCGCCAGGCCGAGCGTGAAGGTCTCTTCACCTTCAACAGCATCGTCGACAGCTTCACCCACTGTTTTGCCGTACCGGTGCGGGGCGAGGAAGGCCATGCAGCCGCAACGCTCTGCCTCGTCACGCCGCGCGACGATGGTATCGCCAACCGGGACCGCTACCTCGATTGCCTGAAGAAGGCCGCCGCCGGCCTCGACCACGCCCCGACCCGGCCGAAACGGGGCTGAGCGCCCTGCATCTTTCAGAAATCAGGGTGATGGCGCCGAAGCTGATCGAGCTTCTTCTTGAGCTCCAGAAGACGGCGCCGAAAGGCGGATGAAAGCGCTCGCGAGGTCACTCAATTCACCGAGAGGATCAATAAAGCCCGAGAATTGCGATTGCCGGTAGCAGCCTCACTCTCGGCTAATTCAGCGCAACAGCGTCTTCCTCAGGCGATGGATATGGGCCGCGCCGATGCCGCAGCAGCCGCCGATGATCGTCGCACCGGCTTCGGCCCAGGAGCAGGCAAAGCGCGAATAGGTGTCGTCATTCAAGTCGTCGCGCGTGTCGTGCAGGCCTTCATTGGCGGCTGCTTCGCCTGTTTCCCCTTCGAAGGCATTGGCATAGACCCCGACTTCGATGGGAGCATCCATCTTTCGGAAGACTCGCGCCGCGGTTTCCACCGCCGCCTGCATCACCTCGGGCTTGCTGCAGTTGAACAGGAAGGCTTCGGCGCCCGATGACACCGCCCAGGATGCCGCGTCCTCCACGCTTTCGCCGGAACGAAGCTTCGGCTCGCCGCCCTTGATCGCGGCCTCGTCGTCCGCCAAGGTGAAGGAAATCCAAAGCGGCTTGCCCGATGCCGCAACCGCCTTGCGGACGGCCTCGCCTTCGGCGATCAGGCTCAGCGTCTCGCCGAGCCATATATCGACAAAGGGCGCGAGGTTTTCGACAAGCACTCCGAGATAGTCCTGCACCCGCAAAGGTTCGAAGTTCTGCGGCTCGTAGGAGCCGAAGATCGGCGGCAACGAACCAGCGACCAACGCCTTCCTGTCGGTAGCGGCATCGGCAGCGTCGCGCGCCAGGCGACCGGCAAGACGGATCAGCGCCGGTCCCTCCGTCCAAAAGCGTTCTTCGCCGATGTGAAAAGGCACGAGCGCATAGCTGTTCGTCGTAATGATCTGGGCGCCGGCGGCGATGAATTCCTGGTGTACCTCTCGCACGATGTCAGGCGAATTCATCAGCGCCAGCGCCGACCATTCGGGCTGCTTCAGTTCGGCGCCCAGCCGCAGAAGTTCGCGGCTCATGCCGCCGTCGAGAATTCGCGTGGTGCTCATGAGGTAATCTCCATTCAGGCTGTCGCGCCGTCCTCGGCTGCGGGCTTTCAAAACAAAGTAGCGGGCTTCGTCGGCCTAGCGGCGAACCGGCACCTGCGCTTCGAGACTTCGGAAGACGCGGGCGATCACGGCGGTCAGGGCGAGATAGAAGAAGGTGACGACCAGCAGCGGTTCATAGACGAGCAGCGTGTCCTGCCGAACCTTGTTTGCCACGGCGTAGAGATCCATCACGGTCACCGTAAATGCGAGCGGCGTCGCCTTGAGCTGCATGACGATCTCTCCTGCAATCGTCGGCAGGGCGATGCGAATGGCGCGCGGCAGCCAGATGCGGCGTATCAGCATCCAGGGTGACAGACCGAAGGCCCGGCCCGCTTCGAGCTCGCCCTTGGGAACGGCGAGCAGCGCGCCGCGCAACACCTCCGCCTCATAGGCTGCGTAGTTCAAGGTAAAACTGACGGCGGCGAAGAAGAAGCCCTCGCGCAGGATCGGCCAAAACAAGCTCTGGCGGATGCCGGGGACCATCGGCAGCAGCGAACCCACCCCGTAGTAGAGAAGCCATAGCTGTATCAGCAGCGGCGTGCCGCGGAAGAAGGTGCAGTAGCTCCGCGCGAGGATCCGGGTCAGCTTGCCGCCGCTGACCTGCGCGAAGGCGAGGCCAATGGCGAGGACGAAGCCGAACACCACGGAGATTACCAGCAGGCAAACAGTCTGCCAGGCGCCGGTCAGAAGCAGCGGCCAGTAGGAAGAGATCCAGGTGAAATTCATAGGGCGCTTTCTTCAGGCAAGGCGCGGCTGCCCCCGCCGTACCCGTCCCTCGATCAGTTTGAAGACGACGTTGGAAACGAGCGTGATGGCGAGATAGAGAAGGGCCGAAGCAAGGAAAAAGACGAAGTAATGCTTGGTGCTTGCCCCGGCAAGACGGGTGGCGAGCGCCAGTTCCTGGTAGCCGACGACCGCGACCAGGGCGCTGTCCTTGGTCACCGACATCCACAGATTGGCAAGTCCCGGCAGCGCGTTCGGCAAAAGCGCCGGCAGCAGGACGCGGCGGAACCTCAGCACCGGCCCCATGCCGAAGGCCTTGGCGGCCTCGATCTGGCCGACGGGAATGGCGAGGATCGCGCCGCGCAGCACTTCCGTCATGTAGGCACCCTGGACGAAGCCCAGCACGGCGACGGCCGCGACGAAGCCGTTCACATTGACCGGTGGCAACTCCAACGCGGCGAGCAGCCGGTTGAGTCCATCGGTGCCGGCATAATAGAGTCCGACGATCAGGATCAGCTCGGGAACGGCGCGGATCAGCGTGGTATAGAGATCGAGCAGCAGGCGCAGCATGCGATTGCCCGAGAGCTTCCCAAGCGCGCCGCCAGTGCCCAGCAGCAAGCCGATCGTAAAGGCGCAAGCCGAGATGGCGACCGTGGAGACCGCACCTGCCAAAAGGACGCCGCCCCATCCCGGAGGATAGGGAGACAGCAGGTCCAGAATACCTTGTTGCGCAGTCGCCATCGTTCCGGCTGCTTACTTTGCGCCGTAGATATCGAAAGCGAAGTATTTCTTGTTGATGGCGTCATACTGGCCGTTGGCGCGAACCGCTGAGATCGCCGCGTTCAGCTTGGCCTTCAGCTCAGTGTCTTCCTTGCGCAAGCCGCCCGAAACACCGGCTCCGAGAATCTCCTTGTCATCGGCGACGTCGCCCATCTTGGCGCAGCAATCCTTGCCGCCATCGCTTTTGAGGAAAGCGTCAAGCGCCAGTGAATCGCCGAAGACATAGTCAATACGGCCGGAGGCGAGATCCTGGAACGCCTCGTCGAGCGTCTGATAGGTCTTTTCCTCGGCAACCTCGGCAAAGTACTTCTTGTAATATTCCGACTGGATCGTCGACACCTGGATGCCGATGGTCTTGCCCTTCACTTCCTCGACGGTGGCGCCCGGCTTCTGGTCCTTGGGGCCGATCAAGGTGCTCGGCGTGTTGTAATATTTGTCGGTGAAGTCGATCACCTTCGAGCGTTCCGCGGTGTTCGACATCGACGACCAGATCACGTCGAACTTCTTGCTCTGGAGGGCCGGAATGAGACCATCCCAGGAAATCTCGACGATCGAGCATTTCTCCTTCATCTCCTCGCACACGGCGTTCATCAGGTCGATCTCCCATCCCTGCCATTGGCCGGAGGCGTCCTTGGCGAAGAAGGGCGGATAGGATTCGTTCATGACGCCGAAGCGGACTTCGGCCTGTGCGGTGACGGCGGAAAGCACGAGTGCCGC
Source organism: Rhizobium sp. SU303 (assembly GCF_021052345.1). Taxonomy (NCBI): domain Bacteria; kingdom Pseudomonadati; phylum Pseudomonadota; class Alphaproteobacteria; order Hyphomicrobiales; family Rhizobiaceae; genus Rhizobium; species Rhizobium sp. SU303. The sequence goes on along the minus strand of NZ_CP088098.1, from coordinate 261,508 downwards.
GCCGGCGAAAAGCGTGGGGAGCAGTTTCATTCGCAGGATTCTCCTGGTTTGTGTTGTCGATGATAGGGTGCGCATCAGTGGGCGCTGAGACCGGTGAATTCCCGGCAGCGAGCGCTGACGGGCGCCCCGAATATCTGCTCCGGCGGGCCTTCTTCCTCGATCCCTCCCTGATGCAAGAACAGAACACGGCTCGAGACATCTCGCGCGAAGCGCATTTCATGTGTGACGATCAGCATGGTCCGGCCTTCTTCCGCGAGATCGCGGATGACCTTCAGCACCTCGCCGACCAGCTCCGGATCAAGTGCCGAAGTCGGTTCGTCGAACAGCATCACGGCCGGGTCTACGCAGAGGGCTCTCGCAATCGCCGCGCGTTGCTGCTGACCGCCGGAGAGAAAAGCGGGATAGGCGTCGCGTTTATCGAAGAGCCCGACCTTGTGGAGCAGGGCCTCGGCCTTTTCGATGGCCTCGCGCCGCGGAATACCCATGACGTGCACGGGCGCCTCGATGACGTTTTCCAGCACCGTCCGATGGGCCCAGAGATTGAAGCTCTGGAAGACCATCCCGAGCCCGGTCCGTATCCGTTCGATCTGCCGCCAGCTGCGCGGCTGCAGCCGGCCGCCCCGCCCCATCTTCAGCGCGATCTCCTCGCCGTTCACGGCGATGCGGCCACGATCGGGCGTTTCCAAGAAATTGATGCATCTGAGAAAAGTGCTCTTGCCGGAGCCCGACGAGCCGATGATAGAAATCACATCGGACTTCTCGGCCTGTGTCGAGATACCCTTGAGAACCTGTTGCGAGCCGAAGCTTTTATGGAGATCTTCGACGCGAAGAGCAGGAAAGGGTTGATCTGGCATGCATGGTTCCGGGTGAATTGAGTTTGCGAAGGATAATGATAAAATAACGCGGTTTTTTCGCGCAGTTTTCATCTATTCTGCATATTTTATGCAAAATAATCTTCTTCGTGCGGCAAGTACGACAGAATGCGCGAGTTGCTGCGGAGAGAACTAGGATTGGACAATGGAACAGCTGGATCGTTTTGACCGTGACATTCTCGATATCGTTCAGCGCGACTGCCAGCTGAAAGCCGAAACGATTGCCGAACGGATCGGACTCTCGGTCTCGGCCGTGCAGAGGCGGTTGAAGCGGTTGCGCGAGGAAGGGATCATCAGGGCGGAGGTGGCCGTCGTCGACCGCAAGGCGACGGGGACAGCAATGGTGTTCATCGTCGGAATGGAGATCGAGCGGGACAATTACGACGCGCTGGCGAAGTTCCGCCTGTGGGCGGAGAAGCAGGATCACATCCAGCAGGTCTATTATGTCACCGGTGCGGTCGATCTGATCGCGATCGTCACCGCCCGCGACGTCGAGCATTATGACGATATCGCTGCCCTGATCATGGCTGACAATCCGCAGATCCGCCGCATGCACACGAATGTGGTGCTGCGGGACGTCAAGCTCGGCCTGTTCGTGCCCCTGGACTAGCGCGCGCGATGCCCCGCCGGCAGTGGTTCCGACTGCCACGGATCGGGCGCCGACAAGCCGCTGGACTCGCTTTTGACAAAGGGCATAATTCCCGGCGCAAATTCTCGGGAGGAATGATCGTTGACGCTACGACACCAGATCATCGCATTGGCGATCGTACCGCTCGTCATTTCGATCCTTGCGATCACCACCTTCATCACATGGCAATCGGCAAACCTCGCCAAGAACAGCATCGATACGTTCGAGCAGAACATGCTGAAGACCAAGGAAGCCGAGATCCTCAATCTGACCAACCTTGCCCTGTCCGCCATCCAGACGATCTATGACAATGCCGGTCCCGACGACGGGGCCGCCAAGAAGCAGGTGGCGGCGATCCTTACCTCGCTCGACTACGGCAAGGACGGATATTTCTTCGTCTACGATTACGATGGCAACAACATCGTCCATCCGCGCCAGAGTTTCCGCCATGGGCATAACTGGCTCGACCTTACCGACCCGGATGGCGACAAGGTCATTGCCGAACTGATCGCCACCGCAAGAGCGGGCGGGGGCCTGCATCAGTACAAATGGCAGAAACCATCGACCGGACAGATCGCCGACAAGCTCTCCTTCGTCGTCAGCCTCGACAAATGGCACTGGGTCGTCGGCACCGGCGTCTATCTGGATGACGTCTTTGCCCAAAGTGCCGCCGCCAATGCCGGAATGCGCGCCAACATAAAACGGACCTTCATCATCGTCGCACTGATCGCCGTGCCTTCGGTGCTTGTCGTTTTCACCACCTGTATGCTGCTGACGTTCCACGAGCGCCGCATGGCCGACGGCCGGCTCAAGCAGCTGACGCAGCGGGTTATCGATACCCAGGAAGAAGAGCGCGCGCGGCTTGCCCGCGAGTTGCACGACGGCATTTCCCAGAATCTCGTCGGCGTGCGCTATGCGATGGATCTTGCCGGCCGCAAGGTCAGGACCAATGTCGACGATGCGGCGCTGACGATCGACCGCGGTGTCGAGGCGCTGAACGGCGCCATCAAGGAAATCAGACGGCTGTCGCACGATCTGCGCCCGCGCGTGCTCGACGATCTCGGCCTGACGGCGGCGCTCGAGGCACTCTGCTATCATTTTGCCGAGCGGACGGGGATCGAGACGAAGATCGATGCCTCGGGGCTCACCGACACGCTGAAGGCCGAAGCGAACACCGCGCTTTATCGTGTCGCACAGGAAGCGTTCAACAATGTCGAGCGCCACTCGGGCGCCTCCAAGCTCGCAGTCAAGCTCTGGAGCGACGGCGGCCGAGCCCGCATGACGATCACCGACAACGGTACCGGCTTCGACGGCATCAAGGACGGCGTCTCCGGCAGATCGGGTCTCGGCCTGCGCAACATGCAGGAGCGGATGGCCCACTTCCGCGGCCTGTTGCTTATCAACAGCAGCGAGGCCGGCACGACGCTGACGGCGATGCTGCCGAAATCAGCCAATCGTCCCGCCGATCGGCAGGCAGAAGCTGCATGACGGAACGCCCGAAAATCAGGGTGCTCTTGATCGACAATCATCCGCTGGTGCTGGACGGGTTGAAGGCCGTGCTCGAAACATTCGACCATATCGAAGTTGCCGGTACGGCCGGGCTCGCGCAAACGGGACTCGAGATCGGCCGGCAGGTCCTGCCGCAGGTCGTGTTGATGGACATCAACATGCCGAAGCTGAGCGGCATCGATGCGATCGAATTGTTCAGGAACGAACTTCCCCAGGCGCGGGTCGTGATGCTCTCCATGCATGACAGCCGCGAGTATATTTCCTCCTCGGTCATGCATGGCGCTGCCGGTTACATCCTGAAGGACGTTTCGACCGACGAGATCGTCTCGGCCATCGAGATCGTGGCGGGCGGAGGGACATATTTCTCGTCCGGCGTCTTCGACGCGCTGATGGGCGAACGCGCCGAGGAGGGCAGCGATCCTCTGACGCCGCGCGAACGCGACATTCTCGGGCTGATCGTCGCAGGCAGAAGCAACAAGGAGATCGCCGAAACGCTCGGGATCACCCCCGCCACGACGGAAACGCATCGCAAGAACCTCAAGAAGAAGCTCGGCATCGCCACCACGGCGGGCCTCATCCGCTATGCGCTCGATCATGGCATCGTCTCGAAAGCCGGGTAAATCGCGTCTACCCACTTCTGGGTAGGCCTCGGCATTTCACCGCCGCCTCGATCTTGCGAGCTTAAAATCGGCGCCATAGGACTCCATCCACGGCTGGCCGAGTGCGAGCCGTTGGGAGGAATTCACATGCGTTACATCAGCTTCCGATCGGTCGGAAAACCTCGAGCGACCCGAGCCGGGCCTGCCGCGTCCGCCGGCTGAAAGACCTGCCTTCCACGCCGACAACTGGAACATGGCGCCCGCCGCCCGCGGCGCCTGAAAGGTATCCCGACATGGAAAAACCACGTAGCAAGGCAGCGCTCTGGCTGCTTGTCATTCCCTATCTAGGTCTGCTCTGGCCGCCATTCTACAATGTCCGCGAGCCATCTCTTTTCGGCTTTCCCTTTTTCTATTGGTATCAGCTTCTCTGGGTGCCGATCACCGCAGCGCTGACCTGGATCGCCTATCGGAGCACTCGCCATGACGACTGACATCAACGGCACGGCGCTTGCCGTCTTCATCTTCTTTTTCGTTTTGGTCACGGTCATGGGCTTCGTCGCCAGCCGCTGGCGCAAGCCCGAGACACTGGCTCATATCGATGAATGGGGCCTCGGCGGACGCAACTTCGGCACCTGGATCACCTGGTTCCTCGTCGGCGGCGATTTCTATACCGCTTACACCGTGATCGCCGTCCCGGCGCTCGTCTATACCGTGGGAGCCTACGGCTTCTTTGCGCTGCCCTACACCATCGTCGTCTATCCCTTCGTCTTCATGGTCATGCCTGTGCTGTGGAAACGCGCCAAGGATTTCGGCTATGTGACGGCTGGCGACGTCGTCCACGGCCAATACGGATCGCGCGGTCTCGAACTCGCCGTGGCGGCAACCGGCGTCATCGCCACCATGCCCTACATCGCCCTCCAACTCGTCGGCATGACGGCGGTGCTGAAGGCGCTCGGGCTGCATGGCGAACTGCCGCTGGCAATCGCCTTTATCGTGCTGGCGCTCTACACCTATTCCGCGGGCCTGCGCGCCCCGGCGCTGATCGCCTTCGTCAAGGACATCATGATCTATATCGTCGTGATCGCGGCGGTTGCCCTGATCCCGTCGAAACTCGGAGGCTACGCCAATGTCTTCGCCTCGGCCGATGCGGCCTTCCAGGCCAAGGGGTCCGGCAACCTGCTGCTCGGCGGCAACCAGTATGTCGCCTATGCCACACTCGCTTTGGGTTCGGCACTCGCGGCTTTCATGTATCCGCATACGCTGACCGGCATCTTTGCCTCCAACAGCGGCAAGACGATCCGCAAGAATGCGATCATGTTGCCCGCCTATACGCTACTGCTCGGCCTTCTGGCGCTGCTCGGCTATATGGGGCATGCCGCCAACCTGAAGCTCGACAGCGCCAACGACGTTGTTCCGACGCTGTTCAAGACGCTGTTTTCGGGCTGGTTCTCCGGCTTCGCCTTTGCGGCGATCGCCATCGGCGCCCTGGTGCCGGCAGCGGTGATGAGCATCGGCGCCGCCAATCTCTTCACCCGCAATTTCTGGAAAGCCTATGTCGATCCTGACGTCAGCGACGCGGGCGAGGCCAAGGTCGCAAAGGTCACCTCGCTCGTCGTGAAGGTCGGGGCGCTGCTCGTCATCATCTTCCTGCCGACGCAATTCGCCCTCGACCTGCAGCTGCTCGGCGGCATCTGGATCCTGCAGACGCTTCCGGCGCTGGTCTTCGGCCTGTACACCAACTGGTTCCGAGCCCCCGGTCTGCTTGCCGGCTGGTTCGTCGGCTTCGGGGGGGGTACTTTCCTTGTCTGGGATGCCGGTTGGAAGCCTCTGCATCTGATCAGCCTCGGCGGCGAACCCTTCACCGTCTATACCGGACTGCTGGCGCTTGCCGCCAACATCGCCGTTGCGGTCGTGGTCAACGCCCTGCTTCCGGCCAAGGCTCCGGTCCGGGCCTAGAGCATGGTGCCGAAAAGTGTGAGCGGCTTTCGGACAACATCATGCTCTTTGGGCCGAAAATGCGAAGGGCAGCAAACGCTGCCCTTCGCAAAATTATGCCGCTTTGGCGTTCCTGCATAAGCTGGAGAGAGATCAGAGCGACTTAAAACTCTTCCCAATCGCCGGACACTGCCGCATTCCCGTTCGTCTGGAACGACTTACCCACTTTGGCAATCATTTGGCGCGCAGGCGAGGGCGCCGGTTGAGCATGCGGCGCCGCGGCAGCGGGCTGCGATGCGCGCTTCGGTGCCACCACTCCGCCAATGTTGAACTGGCCCAGAAGCTGGAACAGCGCGTCGGCTTCCTTGGCGAGGTTGTGGGCGGCCGCTGTGGCTTCTTCCACCATGGCGGCGTTCTGCTGCGTCCCCTGATCCATCCTGTTGACGGCGGTATTGATTTCTTTCAGTCCCGTCGCCTGCTCTTGCGAAGCGCCGACGATGGCCCCCACATTGCCGTCGACCTGCTGCACCTGCTCGGCAATCTCCTTCAGCGCCTTTCCGGTCTCGCCAACCAGGGCCACACCGCTTTTGACGTGGCCGTTCGAAGCGTTGATGAGTTCCTTGATTTCCTTGGCCGCCTTGGCGGAACGTTGCGCCAATTCACGCACTTCCTGAGCCACGACCGCAAAGCCCTTGCCAGCCTCACCGGCACGTGCGGCTTCGACACCGGCATTGAGCGCCAGCAGGTTGGTCTGGAAGGCGATTTCATCGATGACACCGATGATGCTGCCGATTTCGGTGGCGGAGGATTCGATCTTGCCCATGGCGTCGACCGCGTCCCGAACGACGCTGCCCGAGCGCTCGGCACTGTCCTTCGTCTTGCGAACGAGCTGGCCGGCTTCCTGAGCCTTGTTGCTCGAGTCGGCAACGGTGGTCGTAATTTCTTCCAGGGCAGCGGCGGTTTCCTCGACCGAGGCTGCCTGCTGTTCCGTCCGCTTGGCGAGATCGTCCGAGGCGGAGCGGATCTCCTGTGCACCGGCGGCGATGGCGCTGGCGTTCTGGGCAACCTTCTGCATGGCGGCACGGAGCTTTTCGACCGCAGAATTGAAGTCGGCGCGGAGTTTTTCCAGAGACGGAATGAACGGAGTGCCGATCTGCTGTGTGAGGTCGCCGTCAGCCAGCGCCTGCAATGCATCGCCAAGCTGGCCGACAGCCTGGTCCGTCTGCTCGGCAAGCGTGCGGCGTTCATTGGCATCCTGCTCGAGCCGATGCCGCTCCGACACGGCTCTCTTCGCCTCCGCGTCGGCTTCCCGTTCCGCCTTTGCCGAAATTGCGTCGCGCAGCCCGGCCACGGCCCGTGCGAGCTTGCCGATCTCATCGCCTCGCGCTTCGAGGCGGCGATCGCCATCAAGATTGCCGTCGGCCATCGCTTTCAGCGAAAGCTGAAGTTTTGCCAGCGGGCCGACGATCGTGCGTGCGGTCACGGCGGCGGCAACCAGTGAAAGAACAGCCGCAATGCCAAGCGCGGTCAGGGCGAATGGCTTGAAGCCGCTTGCCATGCTGCGAACCTCGCCGCCGATCGATTTGTTCAGCGCTTCCTGATAGTCGATGAATTTGTTGATGGCGCCGAGCCAGGCAACGAAGGCCGGCCGAGCCTGTTCGAGCAGAATTTTGCGGGCGGCCTCGCCGTCGCCCTTCTCCTGCAGCGCAATGATCTGGGCGACCAATGGATTGGTCTTCGCCTGAATGTCTGCAATCTCGCTGAGGATGGTCTTTTCCTGTTCCGTCGCACCGGCCGGAGATGCAACCATATCCGCCATGCGCTTTTCATTCTCGGCGTAAGACGCGGCCAGCTTCTCGATCAATGCCTCGGCCGTCTTCCGTTCATCGGGAGACGTCACCAGAGTGACGTCGCGGATGGCGATCGCCCGATCGTGCACGCTGCCACGGTAGTTGATGGCAAACCGCTGCTTCACGCTGTTGACGTCGTTGATCGCTCCAAGTTTATCGTTGATCTGCGCAACTTCTTCCGTCGAATAGATGGTCAAGCCTACCATCAGCAAGAGGAGAACGCCGAAGCCAAGCGCCAAGCGCGCCACAACCCCGAAACTCATGATATTCTTCATATGCACTCTCCCCCGCGGTGAGCTTTGTTCGAAGGATGTCTCGGCAGCGGACGGGCACCCTGTGCCCGGAATCGCGCTTGAGATACGGGACATCCGTCAAAGCAATAAAAGCCGATTTCATGCGAAATTCGGGTGCCTGGCCCGCCATCATGGCGGAGGTGACAATTCTCAAGAACGTCGCCCCGATACCTAAAAAATTAGAGTAATATATTTTAGAGAGTGTAAACGGAGCCGACGGAGCAAGCTATAGCGCTCTATCTGGATAGCATTTGCGCTTTTCGGATGGACAATTTGACGAGCGCGCTCCCGATGGTTGCGAAATCTCTTACCTCGCCCAAACAACAAGGTTCCGCGGCTTGCCCGCGAACTGCGCGACGCTCTGAACGGGCTCGCCAATCGGCATGAATTGCAGCGGCGGCACCGGAGCGCCGCTGCTCCGGCTTCAGCCGCGCAGCAGCGGAAGAAGCTGATCGCCCTGCCGTTTGATTTCGGAGAGATAGGGCGTGTCGGACAGCACGAAGTGGGTGACGCCGAGATCCTGGTATTTGCGCAGCGAGCGGGCGACGTCTTCCGCCGAACCGACCAGCCAGGTGGTGCCGGCGCCGCCGCCGCCGAATTTGCCCGGGGCGGTATAGAGGTTGTCGTCGAGGACTTCGCCGCGCTCATGCAGATCGAGCAGCCGCTGCTGGCCGACGGCGAGCGCCCGTTGGTGATCATTCCAGCCGCTGCCCTTGCTTCTGGCCATCTCGGCGACCTTCGCCTCGGCATCGGTCCAGGCCTGTTCCGTGGTGTCGCGGACCAGCGTCGTGATCCGCAGGCCGAACTGCAGCGGTGGGAGGTCGCGGTCCAGTTCCCGGCTCAACGCCTTGAGCCGCGCGATCCGTTCGCGGACACCGTCGAGGGGCTCGCCCCAGAAGAGCTGGACATCGGCCTCGGTGGCGGCCACCCGCTCGGCCGCTTCCGAAGCGCCGCCAAAATAGAATTTGGGGTGCCGACGGTCGCCGCGGACCTGGATGCGCGGCACCACGGTGGATTCAGCGACGCGGAAGTTCTCGCCTGCCGAGGTGACGTTTTCTTCGGTCCATAATCTGCGGACCAGCCGCATGAACTCCTTGGTCCTAGCGTAGCGATGCGCTTGATCGCCCTCACTGTCGCCGTAGGCGGGCAGGTTATCCTTGCCCGACACGATGTTGATCCGCACGCGGCCGCCCGTCAGATGGTCCAGTGTCGCCGCCGCGGAAGCGAAATTCGCCGGTCGCCAATAGCCTGGACGGATCGCAATGAGCGGTTCGAAGGTGGTGGTTCGGGCGGCGAGCGAGGCCGCGACGGTAAACGTGTCGGGGCGGCCCCAACCGGTACCGATGAGCGCGCCCTTCCAGCCATGTTCCTCCAGCGCCCTTGCGTGGCTGGTCAGCGTATCCAGGCTGTTGTGGTTCTCGACGGCGGAATCGCCGCGATGACCGGCTTTGACGTCGTTCGGAATATACCAGAGAAATTCGGAGTTATTGCTCATGCGATGCTGCGGTTCTGTGTGTGATTGGAACAAAACGAGGGGGAGGGAAGCCCCCTCAAGAGATCATACGGCCGCCTGCACCTGCTGCTGCCCCGCCTGAACCACAAAGCCATTCGGCGGGCGTTGGAGGCCAAGGTTCTCCCGCAGCGTCGTGCCTTCGTATTCGTGCCGGAACAGACCGCGCTTGCGCAGGATCGGCACGACCTGATCGACGAAATCGGTCAAGGCGGTGGGGAGGATCGGCGGCATGATGTTGAAGGCGTCGGCCGCACCATTCTCGAACCAGCTCTGCATCGCATCGGCGATCTGCTCGGGCGTTCCCACAACCGTCCGATGGCCACGAGCGGTGGCGACCGCCAGATAGAACTGGCGCAGCGTCAGATTGTTGCGCGAGACCAGATCGGAAACCAGCTTGAGGCGGCTTTTGTTGAGTTCGGTATTTTCAGGCAGGGGAGGGGCGGGATCGTCCAGCGAGTAGCCGGAAAGGTCGATGCCCTTGTAGTGGCGGGCAAGGATATTCCAGGCGATGGAGGGATGAACCAGTGATTGGATATGGTCGTAATTCGCCTGGGCTTCCGCTTCTGTCCCGCCGAGAACAGGGAATATGCCGGGACTGATCAGCAGTTCGTCCGGCCGGCGTCCGTAGCGGGCGAGCCGCCCTTTGACGTCGGTATAGAATTCCTGCGCATCCTCGAAGGTCTGGTTGGCGGTAAAGATCATCTCGGCCGTGCGGGCGGCAAGTTCGCGCCCCGGTTCCGATGCCCCGGCCTGCACGATGACAGGATAGCCCTGAACCGGACGGCCGACGTTGAGCGGACCGGCCACCGAGAAGAACTTGCCCTTGTGATCGACGAGATGCACCTTGTCGGGGTCGAGATAGACGCCGCTTTCCTTGTCGCGGATGAAGGCGTCGTCCTCATAAGAATCCCATAGGCCCTTCACCAGGTCGACGAATTCCTCGGCCCGCTCATAACGATCGGCATGGGCAGGATGGCCTGCGATTGAAAAATTCTTCGAAACATCCGCGCCCGTCGTGACGACGTTCCATGCGGCGCGGCCCTTGGAGATATAGTCGAGCGACGCGAACCTGCGGGCGAGAAGGTAGGGGTCCTCGTAGGTCGTCGATGCCGTGGCGACGAAGCCGATATGTTTGGTCACCTGGGAAAGGGCGGCCCAAAGCGTAAGAGGCTCGAAATGCGCGCCCTGGGCTGTGCGGCGAAGCGCCTCCGGGTCCTTGGCGCGGTCCCATCCCGCCGGGCTGTCGGCGACGAAGACGAGATCGAATTTGCCGCGTTCGGCGGTCTGCGCGAGTTCGCGGTAGTGATCGATATTGAGGCCGGCATCGGCCTGCGCCTCCGGATGGCGCCAGGCGGCGATATGATGGCCGGTCGCCATGATGAATGCGCCAAGCCGCATTTGCCGTTTCGATGTGCTCATTGGCTTATCCTCATCAAATTGAACTGTTGCTGATGTCAGGCGGCCTTGCGGCCCGGAAGCTCGACCCCGAGCCGGCTGAGAAGGTGGATTCGGAATTGCGCAAAGCGCGGATCGCCATGGTCGCGCGGCGTCGGCAGATCGATCGTGAGATCCTCGATGAGGCGGCCCTCGTCGAGGACCAGGATCCGGTCGGCCAGCGAAATCGCCTCATCGACGTCGTGGGTGACGAGCAGCACGGCAGGACGGTGTCTTGTACACAACTCCCGCAGCAGATCGTGCATTTTCAGCCGGGTCAGCGCGTCCAGCGCACCGAACGGCTCATCGGCGAGAAGCAGGGCCGGTTCGCGCACCAGCGAACGGGCAAGCGCGGCCCTCTGCTGCTCGCCACCCGAAAGCTGGTGCGGCCACGCCGTTTCCCGGCCTGCAAGTCCGACTTCCGCCAAAGCCTTCCGTCCGGCTTCCTGGCCGGAGGCGCCGGTCAAGCCGAGCGTGACGTTCTGGATGACGGTGCGCCACGGCAGCAGGCGGGCATCCTGGAAAACCACCGAAAGGCTCTCCGGTGTCTCGAGGGTGCCGGTTCCCTCGACACCGTGATCGAGACCGGCAAGAGCCCTCAGGAACGTGCTTTTGCCGGAGCCGCTGCGGCCGAGCAGGGCGACGAACTCGCCTTCCTCGATATCGAGATCGACACCGTCGAGGATCGTCTTCGTCGCAAACCGGCGTGCGAGGTCTCGCACGTGGACGGCTTTGGGTGCGGGCTTCAGTTTGCCAAGGTGCGGCGCCATGAGAGGGCCCTCCGTTCAAGCAGGCGGACGAGACCGTCCGAAACGAGACCCAGCAGCACATAGACCACCAGGCCGACGAGAATGACGTCGGTCTGCCCGTAATTGCGGGCAAGATCGATCATGTAACCGAGCCCGCTGGTGGCGTTGATCTGCTCGACCACGACGAGAGAAACCCAGCAGAGGGTGACGGCAAACCGCAGACCCAGAAGGAAACCCGGCAAAGCACCCGGCAGAACCACCTGAAGGATGAAGTCCTTCTGGCTCATCCGCAGGGTCTCGGCCAGTTCGACATAACGGCTGTCGATGCTGCGGAGCGCATTGTGGGTGTGCATGTAAATCGGCACGATCACGGCAAGCGCGATGGTCGTAACCTTCATGCTCTCGCCGATGCCGAACCACAGGATCAGCAAGGGGATCAGGGCCAGTGTCGGTATCGCACGCTTGATCTGGACCGGCCCGTCAATCAGGGCTTCGCCGATCCGGGAAAGACCGGCGATCACCGCCAAAATCGTGCCGATCAGCAATCCGATGCTGAGGCCGAGCAGGGCGCGCGTCGCCGACGTCAGGAAATTATCCTGCAGGCGACCCTGCTCGATCAGCCTTACGAAAGCCTCGACCACCGTCCACGGCGCCGACAGGATCCGCGGGTCGATCCATCCGAGCGCAGAACCGACGACCCAGGTCAAGACGAGCAATGCCGGTCCGATCTGCAACCCGAAAGGGATCGCGGGTCCGGGACCGAGCCTGCGCCGGGCGCGGGGGCCGGCCAAGCCAGCCGAGCCAGCAAAGCTAGCCGGGCCAACCGGCCTTGTCGCGCGTGAACCTGCATGCGCAATTCTACCGCCGGACGACCGCGACAGTTTCGCCTCATCTGCATCCCAAGTGGTTGCCATGCTTCAAATCTCCTCTCCGAAGGGGTGTCGAACGTTACTGGCTCTTGGCCAAAGCCGCGGCGCCGAGCTTTTCGAAGCGATTGTCGAAAATCTGCTCCACATTGAGGGGCTTGTAGCCGAGCTCGTCTGCCAGCAGGTCGATGGTTTCCTGGTGACGCTTCTTCACTTCGCTCCAATCGCTGGGAACGACCTGTTCGCCGGTCAGCTTAACGAGATATTCCCCGTCCTCCTGACTCAACCCCTGCTGACCGACGTAATATTCCTTGATCCAGTGGTCCGGATTCCGGTTCACCCATTCGGTGGCGCGTGCCCACAGGCCTACATATTCGGCGAGCGCTGCCGCCTTGGCGGGATTATCCAGAACCCATTGCGGCGCGTAAAGATGGCTCGGATCATCCCGCAGGCCATGTTCCACGAGGGTCGCGCCATCGGGTCCGTATTGGGTGATGTAGCGCCTGATGTAGACGCCGCCGAGCGGTGCGATGTCGACCTGCTTGCTCGCCAATGCCTTCGGGTAGACGTCGCTGGTGCTCGGCAGTTCCACCAGAGTGACGTCGCCGCTCTTCAAGCCTGCGGCATGGAGGGCACGCAGAACGAGCGTGCCCTGGGCCTGCCCCGGGCTGAAGGCGATGCGTTTGCCGCGGAAATCCGCCAGCGTCTTGACGGCCGTGCCTGGTGCGATGCCGAAGCGGTAGATCGGATTGGCGATCGGGTCACGGCGTTCGCGATAGGCGATGTTGCGGACGGGCAGGTTGTTCCAGTTGGCGAAGATCGAAGGGATCTCGGCTACCGACCCGACATCGAGTGCATGGGCGCGGAAAGCTTCCGACGTCTGCGGCCCGCCGCTGATATTGGCCCACTTGACCTCGAAACTGAGTTCCTTGCCGAGGCCGGACACTTCGAGCGCTTTCTGGGTGACCGGATCGCCGATCGTCAGCACCGTGCCTGGCGGCACCTTGGGAAGGAGCGGAGCCTCTGCCTGAGCTGCAGCCGGACCGTGAATGGCACTGAGACCAAGCAGACTGAACAACGCAATTTTGAATGTCTTTGCCAATGTCATCGTCGATCTTCCCGTTTCGGATTGTTGTTTGCCGGCGCGATGCACGGTAAGATGGAGTATAATCTACTAAATCGATAGACTATTTAGTTTAATGAAAGCGGCGCTGAGGGAAAATTGTCCTCAAAAGTCGGGCAACCGAAACGATCGCATCCATCGCGTCCGAAGGATGCTCGGCGCGTCCCGACATGAAAAAAGCGCCTGGGACGTTCGTCCGCGGGCGCTTTCCGGGTCTTTGTTCAAACCCTTACTCTTGTTTAAGCCGGGCAAGCGGACCGGAGCAGTCGCCCTTCAAACGCCCGGGCCGTCGCGGACGTCGGGATCACCTGATCTCAGGCAATATGCGGTGCATATTCGTTGGCCGCGAATACATGATGATGCACCTTGCCGGTAAAGAGCTGCAGGAGTTCGCCGGTGACTTCGCGGCTCTGCGACCGCACATCGGAGAGAAGTGCCGCGTTTACCGCATCCATATCGGGATAACGAATGGCGAGCGCCATGGCATAAACAGGGGCGCCTGCGTCGCGCTCCATCCCGTCCAGCACCCGGATTTCCTCGGCGCCCGGAAACTTCGTCCAGAGAGGGACGAGCCGTTGCCGCACGAATTCGCGGAATTCCGCTTCTCTGCCGGGATGGATTTCGCCTTCAAACAAAGCATAACGAATGATCATAGGTTCTCTTTTCCAAAACTCGCCGGAGCTGGATCGATGTTGGTATGTTGTCGTAAGGTCAGGGCGTATCCGTCGATACGCCCTGAGTGAAAGGACTATTTGCCCCAGATTTTCTTGTATTGATCGCGATAGCCGTTGTCGGGATCGAAGCTGTTCTTCGGCCCACCGTCAAACTCGACGTTCTGGCTGGTCACCACATGCAGCGGCGACACATAGCCCGACCAGGGAGCACCCGCAAAGGCACGGTTCAGTTCGTCGACGAGCTGCCAGCCCTGGAGGTTGAGCGGCTCGGCGACCGTGACGGCCTGGAACTGCTTGGCACGGATACGCTGATAGGCGCTCTCCGAACCGTCGCCGGCTGCGACGTTCACCGGTTTTCCATCACCTGCAATGCCGGCCGAGGCGAGCGAAGGTCCCATGAAGTCGTAATAGAGGTCGTTGATCGCCAGCGAATGCGTCCACTTCGCACCATACTTCTGCAGAAGCGACGTGGTCAGCTGCGGCATGCGCTGCGAGGTTTCGGCGATCGGCGTGTCGACATATTCGAGCACCGTGCCGCCGAGATCCTCGATCTCCTTCTTCATGCGATCGGCCTTGGCGATCGCGATCGCATAGGTGGAATCGGTGAAGATGATGACGCCCGGCTTGCCGCCGGCATCGGCGAAGGCCCAATCCGCCGCGGACTTCGACACTTCCATCGCATCGGTGGTCACGTTTGCGAAGACACCGACCTCGGGAACCGGACCGACCGCCGAGGCGGCGTGCCAGGAAACCATCGGAATGCCGGCAGCCTTGGCTGCTTCCATCGCCGGCTTCTGCTCGACCGCGTCAAAGCCGTTGATGATGATGCCATCCGGCTTCAGCGCCATGGCCTGGCCGAACGCCGCGGTCCGTCCGCCGATCGAACCGGCGCCGTCAAGCGCCTTCACCGTCCAGCCGAGAGCGCCTGCAGCCTCCTGAACGCCATTGACCACGCCGAGGATGCCGCCGTTTTTCATATCGCCGGCCAGAATGACGATGTTCTTTCCGGCAGCGCCCTTCGGGCCGCTCGTCGGGCCATCCCAGGCGCTCACCTTGGAAGCATACTTTTCGACCACGGCCTTGGCGTCGGCCATCGAATCGGCCAATGCCGGCATGCTGAGCATAACGGCGACGGTTGCGACCGTTGCCTGCAATAACGTTCTGCGCTTCATGTTCACTCCTCCATTTTGTTTGTTGTGAAATGCCGGGATCAGCCGGCATCCTCATTTGGATGCGGGTGTGATCCTCCTCACAGCTCCGCGCTTGCGCTGGGCGTAGCCTGCTATGCCGATGGCAATCAGCAGCGTCACGCCGTTGAACAGCGGTTCGACGAAGAAAGACCCGCCGAATTGCTGAATTCCTGATATTCCGACCGCCAGGATGATGACGCCGATCAAGGTACCCCAGACGTTCACCCGGCCCGGCTTGATCGTCGTCGATCCGAGGAACGCGCCGACAAGCGCCGGCAGGAGATATTCGAGGCCGACGCTCGCCTGGCCGATGCGCAGTTTCGAGGCGAGAAGGACCCCGGTCAGAGCCGCAAGCAGCCCCGAGGTGACGAATGCGCCGATCACGAATTTGCGGACCGGAATGCCATTGAGGGCCGCCGCCTTCGGATTGGCGCCGATGGCGTAGAGATAGCGGCCGATCGGCAGGTATTCGAGCACGATCCACATGCAGATGGCGATCAGGAGCACGTAGAAGCCGGTGATCGGCAGGCCAAACAGCATGGTGCCGTTCAGCGCATAGAAACCATCAGGCAGGACGCCGACCACTTGTCGGCCGCCGGTGTGCCAGAGGGCAAGCGCGTATAAGACCGTTCCGGTGCCGAGCGTCGCGATGAAGCTGTCGATTTTCGCAACCTCGACCAGCAGGCCGTTGATGCAGCCGGTAAGAACACCGAGCGCGAGCACGATGACGACCGCGACCGGCCAGGGCAGGCCGTAAGCCGTCTGCAGGCTGATGGCGAGAATGTGCCAGAGCACGATGCCATAGCCGACGGTCAGATCGATGCGGCCCGATGCCATCGGGATCATCGCAGCCAGCGACAGAAGCGCGATGATAGCCTTGTCGGACACGATCGAGCGGACGTTCAACACGGTCGGAAACGTATCGGGCAGAAGGATCGAGAAGATCACGATCAGGCCGACGGTCAGGATCACCAGCCCATAAACCGGGATCAGACGTCCGATCTTCTGTCCTGTGGACAGACCGGCCATTTCGCTCTTGGTCGGCTCCAGCGCCGTGGATTCAATGGATTGCATGGCTGTTCTCCCGATGGCTCAAGCGGCTTCCGACGCGGATGCGGCCGTGATGACCGCCTCCGTCGTCAGAGCGCTTCCAGTCAGTTCGCTGACGATTTTCCCGCGCGAGAAAACCAACGCGCGGTGGCAGATATGGGCGATTTCCTCGAAGTCCGTCGACACCACGACAACGGCGAGACCGGCCTCGAGCGCCTGGGTGATCAGACGGTAGATTTCGGCACGCGCCCCGATGTCGACGCCGGCGGTCGGATCTTCCGCGACCAGCAGCTTGCGGCCGGTCGCCAGCCAGCGGCCGACGACCACTTTCTGCTGGTTGCCGCCCGACAGGGCCTCCACCGGCAGATCCGGGTCGTTCGGCCGCAGACCGACGGAGTGGCCGATCTTATGGGCAAGATCGGCTTCGCCGCGCGGCGACAGGAAGGACAAAAGCCCACGCCCGACGGCTCCCGGATTGAGGTAGGTATTTTCCCGGATGGACAGCGAGAGCGCCACGGATTCCTCCGTCCGGTCACGGGCAATCAAGCCGATGCCCGAGGCCATAGCGCGCCGCGGGCTCGAAAGGTCGGGGGCCTCGTCATGCAGCAGAACCGAGCCGTTGAAGGGCTCGCAACCGAACAGGGCGCGGCCGATGCGTTCTTGACCGGCACCGCGCAATCCAGCCAGGCCCAGAAGCTCGCCCTCGCGGATATCGAAGGATATCGGGCTGGTACCGGTGCAGACGAGATCGCGGACCTTGACGATCGCCTTGCCGGGCGTGATCGCCGTCTTGGAAAAGAGGCTGTCGCCGCTGCGGCCGATGATCATCGTCACCAACTCGTCGGGGCTGGTCT
Source organism: Rhizobium sp. SU303 (assembly GCF_021052345.1). Lineage (NCBI taxonomy): Bacteria > Pseudomonadati > Pseudomonadota > Alphaproteobacteria > Hyphomicrobiales > Rhizobiaceae > Rhizobium > Rhizobium sp. SU303. The sequence goes on along the minus strand of NZ_CP088098.1, from coordinate 244,369 downwards.
CGCTGACGGGCTTCTGTCCCACCATGCAGCCGTCGCGCAGAACGGCGACCCGATCGGCAATCCGGAAAATCTCGTCCAGCCTGTGGGAGACGTAAATCATCCCGACGCCGCGATCCTTTAACGGGCGGATCGCGTTGAACAGCCGATCGACTTCATCGGCGGGAAGGCTCGCCGTCGGCTCGTCGAGCACCAGAACGTCGGCTTCGACGGCAAGCGCACGGGCAATGGCGACAAGCGACTTTTCGGTGCGCGACAGCGCCGAGACTCGCGTCGTGGGGTCAAAATCGCAGCCGACCAGTTTCAAGGCTTCCTTGGCACGCGCCTGCGTCCTGTTCCAATCGATCAGGCCGCGGCGCATTGAGAAACCCTGCGACAGGCCCATGTTCTCGCCGACCGTCATCCACTCGATCAAACCGAGATCCTGGTGGATGAAGGCAACCGGCTGCCGCTCGTTCGGCTTCGGGGGACGATGATGGTAGCTCTGGCCGCGAAAAAGGATGTCGCCGCTGTCGGGCTTGTAGATACCCGCAAGCGTCTTGATGAGCGTCGATTTGCCGGCGCCGTTTTCCCCCAGCAGCGCGAGGATTTCCCCCTCGCGCAGATCGATCGAGACGTCGCGCAGCGCTTGCGTGCCGCCGAAGCTCTTGGTGATCGACTGGAACTCCAGCAGTCTCTTGGCTTCCACTGTGGCTCCTCCCAAAGCTGCGGTTGTCATTGATTGTATGTTATCGATAACATTTGTGGATGGTCAAGCGGAAAGATGACGATCTCGAATTTCTCGGAGAGTCTGACGTCAGTCGGCCTGAAATCCATCAAGAAGGCGCATCATCTCGGCCGAGTCCTTCGGTCCAAGCCCGGCAGCGCAGAGCAGGCGGTGAATCTCGACAACCGAGCCGGTCATCGGCAATGGCGTCTTCGTCTTCAGCGCAAACGCCTGAAGCGAATCCAGGTCCTTCAACATGTTGTCGATTCTGCCTGTCGGCGAGAAATCCCGGGCAGCAAATTTCGCCATGAATTCCTGCATTATCCTGTTGTCCGCCCTGCCGCCGGCAAGGGCTGCCGGAATGGCGGCCGGATCGACGCCGCCGGCTTCGGCGAGCTTGACCGCCTCAGCGACGGCCTGAAACAGCACGGCGCAAAACAATTGATTGATCAGCTTCGTCGTCTGCCCGGCGCCAGATGCACCCATCAGCGTGTAATTGGCGGCAAGATGCCGCATCACCACGCGTGCCCGTTCGAAATCCTCAGCGCTGCCGCCCGCCATGATCGTCAGGCGTCCGCTCAGCGCACCCGGCACGCCGCCGGAGAGCGGGCAATCCACCCATGCCATGCCCGTTTCTCGACGCAGCCGCATCGCCATGTCGGCCGTGTCGGCCGGGTCGATCGACGACATGTCGATCAGCACCTTGTCGGCATTTGCCGCCGCCGCAACACCCTTTTCGCCGAAGACGACCGCCCGGACAATATTTGCGTGATTGAGGCTGAGCACACAAAACGCCGACCGTGAGACAGCTTCCTCCACGGAGCCGGCCGGGCGCGCACCCTTGGCCTGCAAAGCCGCGACTTTTTCGGTATCCAGGTCGAAGACGGAGACCTTATGCCCGGTTTCGATCAATCGCGTGACGATCGCCGTTCCCATGATGCCGGCACCGATGACGGCGACATCTGCTCTGTAGTCATCCTGCACGATAATCTCCTCCCCTGATGGCCATGCCGCTCAGTCCCTGGCAAGCCAGCGCCACAATATCATCCAACGCATTATCGATCGCCACCGTGACGACATTAGCTTCACAAGTCGGCGGCTCCAGCGTTTGCAGCTGGCTGTCGAGCAGAGCCGCGGGCATGAAATGGCCCTGGCGAGCCTGCATCCGCGACAGCAACAGGTCGCGGGATCCTTCGAGGAAAACAAAGGCCAGGCGCCCACCCGCTGCCTGTCTCAGCCTGTCCCGATAGCTTCTCTTCAGCGCCGAACAGGAAATCACCAACCCTTGCGATGCTTCTTGCGCGGTCCTTATTTCCTCGCCGATCCGGTCGAGCCAGGGCAGGCGGTCGTCGTCAGCAAGCGGTATGCCCTGCGCCATCTTCTCGACATTTCCGGCAGGATGGAGTTGGTCACCTTCCAGAAACGGCATGCCGTTTTGAGTGGCGATGCGCTCTCCAACCGAAGATTTTCCGCTACCGCTGACCCCCATGACGACGACGGCCAGAGGGGCCGCCTTTTTCTCGAAATCCATGGTCTCGTCTCTATCAGAGGCAGGTCGTGATGCCGCCGTCGACATAAAGCGTGTGCCCGTTGATGAAGGACGAGCCCCGGCCCGACAGGAAAACGGCGGCGCCGACCAGTTCCTCGACATTGCCCCAGCGTCCGGCCGGCGTCCGCTTCTCGAGCCAGGACGAGAACTCGGGATTGTCGACGAGCGCCTGATTGAGCGGCGTCTTGAAATAGCCCGGCGCAATCGCATTGATCTGCAGGCCGTACTTGGCCCAGTCGGCGCACATGCCGCGGGTCAGATTGCGCACCGCACCCTTGGTCGCCGTATAGGGAGCAATGCCGGGCCGCGCCAGTTCGCTTTGAACCGAGGCGATGTTGATGATCTTGCCCTGCCCGCGGGCGATCATGGGTTTGGCCGCTGCCTGGCCGACGTAGAACACGCTCGAAATATTGGTGGTCAGCAGCAGCTCCCATTTGTCCGCCGGAAAATCTTCCAGCGGCGTGCGAAACTGCATGCCGGCATTGTTGATCAGGATGTCGAGCGGCCCGATATCGGCTTCGATCGCGTCGATGCCTTCCTTGGCAGCATCCTTGCTGGTCACGTCGAAGATCGCCGCATGGGCAGACAGGCCTTGATCCTTGAGGCTCGCGACCGCACGTTTGACGCTTTCGGGCGTGCGGCCGTTGATGATCACCTCGGCGCCATGCTGCGCCAGGCCTTCGGCCAGGGCATAGCCGATCCCCTGGCTCGAGCCGGTGATCAGGGCACGCCGTCCGGTCAGATCAAACAAGTTCTTCATGCAAATCACTCCTCCGGTCTCGCCGCGGGCGACGGCTTACGCTGCCGCTGACGGTGAAACTCACTTGACATCCCTCTTCCGAATTATATGTTATCGATAACATAATCAACTGTCAAAATGCGGGATGGAAACGGAATGCCTGAGGTAAAAATCTTGATGGCCGGAGCTTATCCGGAATGGGACATGGTAGACCTGGAGGCGAACTACCGCGTCCATCGCCTATGGGAAGCGGCAGACCGGCACGAGCTGATTTCCAGGGTCGGCAAGGATATCCGCGCCATAGCGACCCGTGGCGAACTCGGAGCGTCCGCAGAGCTGATGGCGCAATTGCCGAAACTGGAAATCGTCTCCTGTTACGGCGTCGGCACCGACGCAATCGACTTGTCCTATGCCCGCGCCAACGGCATTCGCGTCACGAACACGCCCGATGTGCTGACCGAAGATGTCGCCGATATCGCCCTCGGACTGCTGCTTGCGACGGCAAGGCAGATCCCGCAGGCCGATGTTTTTGTCCGCTCCGGCCAGTGGGGCAGTGTCGCTATGCCGCTGGTGACGCGCGTCTCGGGCAAGAAGGTGGGGATCGCCGGCATGGGGCGGATCGGCAAGGCAATCGCCGGAAGGGCTGCCGCCTTCGGCTGCGACATCTCCTATTTCGCCCGCCATGATCACCAGGATGTTGCCTACACCTACGAGCCCGATCTGGTCGCGCTTGCCGCTTGGGCCGATTTTCTGATCGTCATCGTCCCCGGCGGGGAGGCGACCATGAAGATCATCAATGCCGAGGTGCTTAAAGCGCTCGGTCCGAACGGCATCTTGATCAATGTTTCGCGCGGGACCACCGTCGACGAAGAGGCACTGATCGCAGCCCTTCAAGACCGCACCATTCAGGCTGCGGGCCTCGACGTCTTCCTGAACGAACCCAAGATCGATGCACGTTTCCTGACCCTCCAAAACGTCGTGTTGCAGCCCCATCACGGCTCTGGCACTGTCGAGACCCGCAAGGCCATGGGCCAACTGGTCAGAGACAATCTCGCTGCACATTTTGCAGGTATCCCACTTCCAACTCCCGTCGTGTGAGGAAGCCGATATGAAAGCCATCGTCATTCATGCCGCCAAGGATCTCAGGATCGAAGAGCGCGAGCCGGAGGTTGCGGGCGCCGGGCAGGTGGAGATTGCCATCGAAGCAGGCGGCATCTGCGGTTCAGACCTGCATTATTACAATCACGGCGGTTTCGGCACAGTTCGCCTGCGCGAACCGATGATCCTCGGTCACGAGATCGCCGGAACGGTCAAGGCGCTCGGCTCCGGCGTCGCCGATCTTGCCGTCGGAGACCGTGTCGCAGTTTCTCCGAGCCGGCCGTGCAATCATTGCCAATATTGCCTGAAGGGGCAGCAAAACCACTGCCTCAACATGCGGTTCTACGGCAGTGCCATGCCGATGCCGCACATTCAGGGCGGCTTTCGCCAGCGCTTGGTGGCGGAGCGTTGGCAGTGCCACAAGGTTACGGACGGCATTTCCATCTATGAGGCGGCCTTTGCCGAACCCTTTGCGGTGACGTTGCATGCGGCAAACCGCGCCGGATCGCTGCTCGGCAAACGGGTGCTGGTCACCGGTTGCGGCCCCATTGGGATGTTGGCGATCGTTGCGGCGCGCGTTCTCGGCGCCCGCGAAATCGTTGCGACCGACGTGACCGACAGCGTTCTGGCGATTGCCCGCACCAGCGGCGCCGATCGAACGATCAATGTTGCCACGCATGCTTCCGACCTCGCGGCCTACGGTGCCGAAAAGGGATATTTCGATGTCATGTTCGAAGCGTCGGGAAATGAGCGGGCGGTGCGCGCCGGCTTGGAGACGCTTAAGCCCCGCGCTGTTCTCGTGCAGCTCGGCCTTGGCGGCGATGTTTCCATTCCGCAGAACATGATCGTTGCGAAGGAAATCGAGATGCGTGGCACATTCCGTTTTCACGAGGAATTTGCGCTCGCCGTCGAGCTGATCAACGCGCGTCGCGTCGATCTGAAGCCGTTGCTGACGGGCGTCTTTGGGATCGAAGAGGCCGTCGCCGCCTTTGAATTGGCGGGCGATCGCAGCAAGTCGATGAAAGTGCAGATCGCTTTCTGACCGACTGCACAACTCCTTAAACCGGAATCGATTTGAGGATAAATTATCGAGCCATTCAAAGTTTTACAGCGCCGCGCATCTGAAAAGACGCGCGGCGCTGCAGTACTCAAGCGGTCGGAGCGCGGTTACGATCCGTGCTTTCGCGCAAGACAACCTTGTAGCCTGTCAATGTGATCTCATCGCCGGTCGCCTCGCCGGTATGGAGGGCATCCAGCAGGCGGGCGGCGGCCTGACGACCGATGCCGTAACAGTCCACATTGATGGTGGTGATGCGCGGATGACAGATGGACGAGATCTCATAGTCGCCGAAACCGGCAATGGCGATGTCCCGCGGAACCTTCATTCCCCTGCGCGTGCATTCCATGATGGCGCCGAAGGCGGAAAGGTCGGAGACGCAAAGAACCACTTCCGTGTCCGGCCAGCGCTCCAGCAGGCTGACGATCGCCTGGCCACCCTGTTCCATGGTGATGGGCGGGACGCCGAAGGAAATCATTCGTCCCGGTCCGAGGCCCAGTTCTTCGACTGTTCTCTGGAAACCGCTTCGCCGCTGGCTTCCGCGTGTATCGCGCGCCGTCGTTCCTCCGATATAGCCGAACTTCCGATATCCCTGACTGGCAAGCGTCCGCACCAGCAGGGCCATCGCCTCGCTGTTGGAAAAACCGACAACCTGATTGATCGGATCCTCCGGAAGCTCCCACGTCTCGACAACAGGAATGTCGGCTTGCGCGAGCATGCGCCGTGCGCGCGGCGTGTGCGAACCACCGGTCAGGATGATGCCTTCCGGTCGGCGGCGCAGCATCGCCTCGATCAGTTCTTCTTCTTTCTCCGTCGAATAATCGGTATAGCCGAGGAGGAGCTGAAGGCCGGTCTTTTCCAGTGCATCGGTCATGCCCCGCGCGGTGTCGGAAAAATTCGAATTGTTGATCGAGGGCACCAGCGCGGCGATGAAGCCGCTCCGCCTTGAAGAAAGACTGCCGGCAGACAGGTCGAGCACATAGCCGAGTGCGTCGACGGCCTCCATGATGCGCTTTCGAGTCTCCTCGGAAACGCTCGCATCCTGGCGAAAGGCACGCGAAACGGTCATCGCAGATACGCCGACATATTTGGCGACCTCCGCCATCGTCAGCTTTTGAGCGTCTGCTGGCTTGAGACGCTTGTCTTTCGGCTCATCCTCGTTTTTCACTGGTCTCCGCTTTCAAACAAGCTTCCGAGCTGGGTAGTTCAAGACACGATAAAGTTATCGCTATCATCGCACAATCGATATTATTGCAGGAATGCACCATTCCGAAGTCCAAAAACCAAGATTCCTGGGGCATTTTCGCAACGGTCGGCAGATCGGTATCTGTACGAAGCCATCAGAACACGGCAAGATGATATCGATAACAAATTTAGAGCAATGGAGGAGCATCATGTTCGGGCAAATTGACGGTACGGGGTTTGAGGTTCTCGACCCTCGCTTTGAAAGCTGCTTCGTCGGTCACGCTCGCGTTGAGCGACTTTGGACGGGTGGCCGTTGGCTGGAGGGGCCGGCCTGGTTTGCCGCCGGGCGGTATCTGGTTTTCTCGGATATCCCCAACAACCGAATGATGCGTTATGATGATACCAGCGGGCACACATCGGTATTCCGCGCACCCAGCAACAACTCGAATGGCAACACGGTCGACAATCAGGGCCGGCTCATCACCTGTGAGCATCTGACGCGCCGTGTCACGCGCACGGAATTCGACGGCAGGATCACCGTTCTGGCCGATCGAATTGTAGGCAAGCGGCTCAATTCTCCAAACGACGTCACCGTCAAGTCCGATGGAACTATCTGGTTCACCGACCCGAGCTACGGCATCCTCCACGATTATGAGGGCGACTACGGCACAGAGGAAATCGGTGGATGCCACGTCTACCGGCATGATCCGGCAACAGACACGACCGATCAAGTGGCGTCCGATTTCGTCAAGCCGAACGGGCTGGCTTTCTCCCCCGATGAGACAGTGCTTTATATCGCCGACACCGGGGCAACACACCTGTCCGGCGGTCCGCGTCATATCAGAAAGCTCGCGGTCTCGAATGAGGGAAGGCTGAGCGATCTCGGCGTTTTCGCAGAATGCACCTCAGGCCTGTTCGATGGTTTTCGCGTCGACCGGAAAGGCCGGATATGGACGAGCGCCGGCGATGGTGTGCACGCCTATGATCCGGATGGAGCGTTGATCGGCAAGATCCATATTCCTGAGGGCGTCTCCAACGTCACTTTCGGCGGAGAGAAACTGAACCGTCTCTTCATCACCGCGAGCACGTCTCTCTACGCTGTTTATCTCACCGCCAACGGGTCGAGACCGGGATGATCACTAAGCAGAGGCCGCCCTTTTGGGACGGCCTCTTGTTTGGTCAGTTTTGTACCTCTTGCCTCATCGTTGACTGAGGCCGTCCGCCAGCCGAACGAGGCCGAGAAAATCCGACCTGTAGCCGAAGGCGTCAGTGCCTCGCGATGCCGCGGCGAGATCGGCGATCGCCTGGTAGGAATAGGTGTCGACGGCCGCGACATGGCTGAGTTTCTGGCCGAAGGCTGCGACGGCCACCGAGAAGCGGACATCCTGCGGCGCGGCATCGATGGTGGCGACCGCGTTGCCGTCATTAACAGGGGTGGTGATGAGAGCGCTCTTGTCCTCTCCCGGCCGCTTGTAGCGCATCTTGACGAAGGCAAGCTCGCCTTGACGGGTGCTGTCGGCGGTCTCGGCCGGCACCTTATTGGCTGCGCCGTACCGCAGGTCGTCATTCATCACTGCCGGACTTCCCTTGGGCGTAATCTCGTAAATCGCCGTGACGCTGTGGCCGGAGCCGATATCGCCAGCGTCGACCCGGTCATTGTTGAAATCCTCGCGGTTCAGCGTCCGTGTCTCGTAGCCGATCAGCCGGTATTCGGCGATCCGTTCCGGGTTGAACTCGACCTGGAACTTGACGTCGTTGGCGATCGGAAACAGCGTCGATCCGGCCTCTTCGACCAGCGTCTTCTGCGCCTCGGCCAAGGTATCGATATAGGCGGCGCTGCCATTGCCGTTCTGGGCGAGCGTCTGCATCAGGGAATCGTTGAGATTGCCCCGCCCGAAACCGAGAACGGTGAGGAAGATGCTGTCTTTGCGCCTCTCTTCGATGATGCGCTTCAAATCCTCGTCGCTCGACGGGCCGACATTGAAATCGCCATCCGTCGCCAGCATCACCCGGTTGACGCCGTCCTTGACGAAGCCCTGCTTGGCAAGATTGTAGGCCGCCTCGATGCCTTCGGCGCCACCGGTCGAGCCGCCGGGCTCCAGTCCGTCGATTGCCGACAGGATCTTCGATTTCTCCGCCACGCGTGTCGGCTGGAGCACCGTGCCGGCATTGCCGGCATAGGTGACGATCGAGACGGTATCGTCGGGTTTCAGCTTGTTGACCAGCAGCCGGAAAGCGCTTTTCAGCAGCGGCAGCTTGTCCGGCTCGTCCATCGAGCCCGACACGTCGATCAGGAAGACAAGATTGGCATGCGGCGTGGTCGCCGGCGCGATGTCAAAGCCCTTGATCGCCACATGCATCAATTCCGTGTCGTGGTTCCACGGGGTCGGCATGACAGTCACCGTCGCCTTGAAAGGCTGGTCGGCGTTGTCAGGGCCTGGCCAGTCATAGGGGAAATAATTGATCATCTCCTCGACGCGAACCGATAGTGGATCGGGCATCGCCCCGCCCGTCAACGAGCGGCGAACGAAGGAATAGGATGCGCTGTCGACATCGGCTGAGAAGGTCGAGACCGGATCCGTCGCGACGCTCTTGATCGGATTTGCCGCCGCATTGGCAAACCGCTCGCGATCGGGGTCGAGTTGAACCTGGACACGCCCCTCCGCAGGCGGCGCAGGCGAAGGGGCGATGGCAGCCATCGGTTCGGCAAACTGCCGCTGGGGAACAATGCCGGGAGCGGCCGGCGCCGAGCGTTTGGCCGCCCCGAGTGCCGCGGCAGAACCCTCCGGCTTGTTCGTGAGGGCGGCGACGTCGTTGGCATCGAATTCGGATGTCTGCGACGAATCGGGTTTCGCGAGTGCCGGCGCCTCCTTGTCCTGCGGGGCTTGCGCGTCAGCGACAGATTGCTCAGCCAGGCTGTCGTTCCCAGCCGGGGCTTGCGGCGCGACCGTAACCGGCTGACCGGCCGCTGCCGCCGGTTGTTTCGACGCCTCACTTTTCGAAAGGTTGCCGGCGATCTCGGTCTGGTCGACGATCGGCAATCCGTTGCGGGTCAGCTCGATCGCGAGATAACCGGCGGCCGGAATGACCAGCAGCGTCGCAAGGGCTGAACCGGCGAGGAATTTCTTGTTCATGACAGGGCTCCATATCCAGTTGATGATGGAGCTTTGACGCCAGCCTTTCGCATTTCCTTGGGCGGCCGGCGCATTATTTTCTGCGGTGTCGAAGGCCTGCATCGCGGCAGCAAGAGCACGCGCACGCGCCTCCGGCGTCGCTGCCGGCGGTGTCAAGCGGGAGAGCTTTTCGAGTTCCTTGTCCACGGTCATACCTCTTCCTTGCCGAGCACGGCCTTCAGCCTTTTGCGCGCCTCATGGACCTGCCAGGACACGGTCGCCTCCGAGCAGCCCATGACATCGGCGGCAGCCGAATGGCTGAGACCTTCGCCGTAAACGAGCAGCACTGCGTCGCATTGCCTTTCCGGCAAGGCGCGCACGGCTGCCCATAATTCGCTCGATAGCTCGTCGTCATTTCCGGCCGGCGCATCCTGCTGCGGTTCGGCGGCGTAAGCGCGGAATGTCTGCACCTCTCGTGCAAGCTTGCGTCTATGGTCGCGGGCAGCGTTCAGCGTCAGGGTATAGAGCCATGTCCTGAAGCGGCTGGCGCCGCGAAAGCTGCGGATCGCCGCGCCGAGCTTGACGCAGACCTCCTGGGCGATGTCGTCGGCATCAGTGGAACTGCCCGACCACCGCCACGCCGTCGCATGGACAAATTCATAGTGGCGCGAGACCAGTTGCCCGAAGGCCTCCCGGTCGCCACCCTGCGCTCGTTCGATGAGCTCCGCGTCCAATTCCGCACCTACCCCATGCTACCCAGCAAGATGCTATTTCGAGATTGAGACGTTTCTCGGATGGCTTTCCTTGGGTCGATAGCGAAAAAATTATCGGAAATTTTGAGGGGCGCGACATTCATGGGTCGCGGCCAGACAGATCGTCCCCGTCACAAAGGCGCATGATGAGGACAGAGTCGGCCAGGGACATTGACCTGTCATGTCCCAAATCGCGAAAGGACCTCCATGTCCGCTCAACCGCCTGCCCCCATCGAAAAGGGCATTCTGCAGTTTCTCGCGATTTGCGATGCCTTCTATCCGCCAGACGCTGTCCAAGCATCGATCGAACAGCAGCGACATTGGTACGACGCTCTTTGCGCGCGCTTTGACCGCCCGCTGCCCCCGGAGATGATCTTTGCGGACGGTATGCTCCAGCGCATACCGATCCGGCGCTACCGTCCACGCAAAATCAGCACGCGCACTATTCTGCTTTATCTTCACGGCGGCGGCTTCGTTGTCGGTTCGCTCGAGAGCCACCATGCCATCTGCGCCGAGATCGCCGATTTTGCCGGTGCGGAACTCGTGTCCGTCGATTACCGGCTGGCCCCTGAATATCGCTGGCCGGCGCAGACGGATGACGGCTTTACCGTGTTGAAACATCTGCTTTCAGCCAACAGCAGGGTCGTCTTGATCGGCGACAGCGCAGGCGGCAATCTGGCGGCGGGCCTTGCATTGCGGGCGCGCGACGAGGACCTGTCCGGCGTCGTCGGCCAGGTCCTGATCTATCCGGCGCTCGGCGGTGACCTTGCCGCAGGCTCTTACGTCGAAATGGCCGCGGCGCCGGGCCTGACGACGGCGGATGTCACCTATTACCGCGAGATCCTGCAGGCACCTGCAGGCAATGAGATCGCCGAGCCGCTGCATGCAGCTTCGCTTGCCGGACTGCCGCCGGCCTTCATCACGGTCGCGCATTTCGATCCGCTTCGGGATGACGGCCGGCACTATGCCGCCCGGCTCACCGCGGAGGGCGTCGACGTCTGGTTCCGGGAGGAGCCGCAGATGGTGCATGCCTGGCTGCGCGCCCGTCACATGAGCGATGGCGCACGCGACGGCTTCCGTGCCGTCTGCGAGGCCATTCGGCGTTTTGCGGCCGCCTGACGATCACATCAGGTCGCGCGCGATCCGTTTTTCCGCAAAGACCTTTTCGAAGATCTGCACATCGTCCTCGAAAGCGGTGACGACGGCGCTGATGATCCACTCGGTCCGGGTGCATGCAATCCGCGCGGTCGCGACGGTGCGGACGAACCAGCCGGGGCGGCGCATGTCGCAGGTCCAGGTCGATGTACCGGTCATCGACAGCGGATCATCGGGTGAAATCGACCAGACCTCCTCCCGCAATTGCCGGGTCGAGAGACCTGTCTCAGGGTGTTCGGTGAGCCCGGTATCCTCGTGGATGTGATAGTCCGTCCGGGCGACCGAGAGATCGCGGACGACCTGCCGCTTCGTCGCGGCCGCCGCGTGCTCGATGTATTTCGGCAGCGGATCGGGATTAGTCGGTTCCTTGATTTCGATCTTCCCGTGCTCGCCGAGCATCGGCAGCCCCAGGCCGAGTGCCGCGATGTCGATGTCGATGCCCTCGTCATCAGGCGGCGGCAGGATCATCGGCCAATAGGCGGTGGAAAGCGAAAGGCGGATGCGATGGCCCTTGCGGAAGCGATAACCGCAGGCATCGAGCACGAGCCGGATCGGCACCGTCTCGCCCGGTGTCAGCGGCTTGGGATCGGCATTGCCGTCCCGGTGGGTCAGATTGACGACGCCGAAGGCGACACGTGTTGCCGTGCCATCCGGATGGACATCGATGAGCCGGGCGCAGAGATTTCCGCCCGCCGCCCGCGAGCGCAGCGCAAGCGTGAGCACGGGCCGGCCGAGATAGTCGTAATCGCCAGCCAGCGGCATCGTATCGAAGACCAGCGAGCCGGCATCGTCCGTACGTTGATCGATCGCCATTTCCGCGTCGGGCTTCAGCGTGAAATATTCACCCGATGCTGTCCCGGTGTCGAGCGGAGAGCGGAGATAGACGGGATGTTCGGGCGCATGCGGGATCGGCATGCCTTCGGTCAGCTTGCCGAACTGCTCTACATAGAAACACTGCATCTGTGGCGACAACCAGACGTCCTTGGCAACCCAGAAACCCGGATCGCTGTCGCGGCGCGGGGCAGGGCGGATGGCATCGAGAATATAGGCCCGGGTCTGCGGCAAGGTGTCGATGCCGTTGTCCTCGCCCCGCAGCCATTTGTTCCACCAGGCGATCGCTTCGCCGTGGAAATCCGTGCGCGGCTTCGGCCAGGCAAAATGCGGATATTTGTGGACCCAGGGGCCGATCAGCGCCTTCGCCTTGTCACCCAGGCCTTCGACCGCCATCAGCGGCGTATTGCGGTAGCCGTCAGCCCACCCGGCGATGACAAGCGCCGGGATTTGCACGCTCGAAAAATCCTCCGAGATCGATCCGTGACGCCAGAAATGGTCGCGCCGCTGGTGGGCCAGCCACTCCTCCATGAAGAAGGGTTCGCCTGCCAAGCGTTCCAGCCACATTTCCTTCCAGCGCTCGCCGACGAGTGAAGGGTCGGGCGGCCGCGACTGGTAGCCGAGCATCGTCGCCGCCCATGAGAGCTGGGCGGAGAGATGGCAGCCATTCTTGTAGTGGATGTCGTCGTTATATCGGTCGACGGTCGAGGCGATCGAGATGACGGCCTTCAGCGCCGGCGGGCGCAATGCTGCGACCTGCAGGCTGTTGAAGCCGCCCCAGGAGATGCCCATCATGCCGACCGCGCCATTCGACCATGGCTGCGCGGCAATCCAGGCGATCAGCTCGCAGGCATTGGCAAGCTCGCGTTCAGTATATTCGCCGTCGATGACACCGTCGGATTCTCCGGATCCGCGGATATCGACGCGCACGCCGGCAATGCCTGCGGCCGCGAAAACCGGATAGGTCGACTCGTCCCGGAGACTGGTTCCGTCCCGCTTGCGATAGGGCAGGAATTCGAAAACGGCGGGAACGGGATCTTCGCTGGCGCCATCCGGCATCCAGATGCGCGCGGCAAGCCGCGTCCCATCCTTCAGCGTAATCCATTCATTCTCGATGGTGGTGAAGCCGCGCGAGGTCATGCTCATTCCTTGACGCACATTTCATGAGACGAGGGTCTGCCTCGTCAGGTCAGTTACCGGCACTTTCCATGCGACGCGTGGCAAGCACCCGTTCCAGCCAGCCGATTTCCATTTCCGGCACGGATTTCAACAGCAGATCGGTGTAGTCGTCAAAGGGCGGCGACAGCGCCGTCGATTTCGGACCGAACCGCACCAGCTTACCGCGATGCATCACCGCCACGCTGTCGGCAATCGCCCGGACGATTGCGATGTCGTGGGTGATGAAGACATAGGACAGCTGTTCTTCTTCCTGCAGGCGCAGCAGCAGCTTGAGGATACCCTCCGCCACCAGTGGATCGAGCGCCGAGGTGGGCTCGTCGCAGAGGATGAGTTCGGGCTTGGCGGCAAGCGCCCTCGCGATCGCGACGCGCTGCTTCTGGCCACCGGATAGTTCGGCCGGGTAGCGGTCGACAAAACCCTTGCCCATCTCGATCTGATCGAGCAGTTCCTTCACCCGGGCGGTCTTCTCAGCGCCTCTCAGGCCATAATAGAAGGTCAGCGGGCGGCCGATGATGTCGCGGACCGTCTGGCGCGGGTTCATCGCCGTATCGGCCATCTGGTAGATCAACTGGATACGCCTCAAATCGTCGTTCGGCCGGCTCTTGAGGCCTGGCATCAGCGGCTTGCCATCAAAGACGATGCACCCGCTGCTCGGCGGCAACAGGCCGGTGATGACGCGCGCCAGGGTCGATTTGCCTGAACCGGATTCGCCGACGACAGCGAGCGTCTGCCCCTTCGGCACATGCAGCGAGACATCGTGCAGCACTTTGAAGCCGTTGGAATATTCGGCACTGATATTTTCCACCTTGAGAAGTGCCGCAGACTGGTCGGCGGCTTCCTCGCGGTAGGCCTGCCTGACATTGACGAGAGCGCGGGTATAATCCTCCCGCGGCGCCTCGATGATCTGCTGGACGCTGCCATATTCAACCTGCTTGCCATAACGCAGGACCATGATGTCGTCCGAGATCTGGGCGACGACGGCGAGATCATGGGTGATATAGAGGGCGGCCGTGTGCGTTTCCTCGATGGCATGCTTGATCGCCGCCAGCACGTCGATCTGCGTGGTAACGTCGAGTGCTGTCGTCGGTTCGTCGAAGACGATCAGTTCGGGATTGGAGCAGAGCGCCATCGCCGTCATCGCCCGCTGCAGCTGGCCGCCGGAGACCTGGTGGGGAAAGCGCTCGCCGAAGGTTTCGGGATTGGGCAGGCCGAGAACCCCGAACAGATAAAGCGCCCGTTTTCGCGCCTCGTCCTTCGTCATCAAACCATGTTTGACCGACGCTTCGATCACCTGATCGCCGAGTCTGTGTGCCGGATTGAAGGCGGCCGCGGCCGACTGCGCGACATAGCAGACCCGTGCGCCGCGAATTTTACGGATGCCGTTCTTGCCGAGCGCCAGGAGATCGGCGCCGTCGAGCCGCACCTCGCCGCCGGTGATTTCGGCGCCGCCCCGGCCATAGGCAAGCGCGGAAAGGCCGATCGTCGACTTGCCGGCGCCCGATTCCCCGATCAGGCCGAGAACCTTGCCCTTCTGCAGGTCGAAGGAAACGCCGTCGACGATCGTCACCCGCTTCGGCGGCTCGCCCGGCGGATAGCTGGTCGCTTCGATCTTCAGATTGCGAACGGAAAGAAGCTCAGGCATCGCCGCGCCCTCCCTTGAGGCTGGATGTGCGTTTCAGGAGCCAGTCGACCACGAGGTTGACGCAGACGGCAAGTGTCGCGATCGCGGTGCCCGGCACCAGCGCTGCCGAGATACCGAAGATGATGCCGTCCTTGTTGTCCTTGACCATGCCGCCCCAATCGGCCGCGGGCGGCTGAATGCCGAGGCCGAGGAAGGAAAGCGTCGAGAGGAACAGGATCGAGAAGGCGAAGCGCAGGCCGAATTCGGCAAGCAGCGGCGACAGCGTGTTCGGCAGGATTTCGCGGAAGATGATCCAGAGCTTGCCTTCGCCGCGCAGCGTCGCAGCCTCGACGAACTCCATCACCGCGACATCAAGCGCCACGGCACGGCCGAGACGATAGACGCGGGTGGAATCGAGGATCGCCATGACAAGGATCAGCACGACCATGTTTTGCGGCAGCACCGCCAATACCACGAGTGCGAAGATCAGCGTCGGGATCGACATCATCAAATCGTTGAAGCGTGAGAGGACGGTGTCGACCACGCCGCGCGAGACGGCGGCGGTGAAGCTCAGGATGATGCCGAGCGAGAAGGAGATGACGGTGGCGGCGGACGCGACCACCAGCGTCGTGCGCGCGCCGTAGATCAGCCGCGAGAAGATGTCGCGGCCGAGATTGTCGAGGCCAAAGATATATTGATCATCCGGCATCTGCCAGACGTCGCCGACGACCTGCGTCTCGCCATAAGGAGCGATCCATGGTGCGAAGATTGCGAAGATGAAGGCGATGACGATACCGGCCATGCCGATCCAGGCGGTGATGGGAATGTCTCTTAATCTCATCGCGGATGCCTCAGCCTGGGATTGGCGATAATCGCGAGAATATCGGCCGTCATGTTCAGGAAGATATAGACGGCCGCGAAGATCAGGCCGCAGGCCTGCACGACAGGCATGTCACGCACGGTGACCGCATCGACCATGTACTGCCCCATGCCGGGATAGACGAAGACCACTTCGACGACGACGACGCCGACCACGAGATAGGCAAGCGTCAATGCGATGACGTTGATGATCGGCGCAAGCGCATTGGGGGCGGCATGCTTGACGATCGACCGGAAGGCGCCAAGACCTTTCAGCTCCGCGGTCTCCATATAGGCCGACGACATGACGGAAAGGATTGCGGCCCGCGTCATCCGCATCATATGCGCGAGCACGACGAGCACGAGGGTCGCCGTCGGCAGCGCGATTGCTTTCAACCGCTCGACGAAACCCATGCTGTCATAGACCGTCGCCGGAAAGGTGGCCACGCCGAACTTGACCGCGAAGAACAGGATCAGCAGGTAGCCGACGAAGAATTCCGGCAGCGAGATCGCCGCAAGCGAGATGACGTTGATGATCTTATCCGGCAGGCGGTTGCGGAAATGCACCGACAGCATGCCGAGCCCGACGGCGAGCGGTACTGATATCACGGCCGCGAAACCCGCCAGGAAGAGCGAATTGCCAAGGCGCTTGCCGATCTGTTCGCTCACCGAATTCTTGCTGGCCCAGGAGGTGCCGAAGTCACCCTGGACGGCGTTGCCGAGCCATTCGACGTAACGCGTGATGATCGGGCGGTTCAGCCCGAGGTCCTCTCGAATATTGGCAACGGCCTGCGGTGTCGCCGACTGGCCGAGATAGGTGGTCGCAAAATCGCCGGGCAGGGCTTCCAGACCGCCGAAGATCACGATGGAGACGGCAAAGAGCAGGACGATGCTGAGCAAGAAGCGCTCAAGGATAAGGGCAAGCAGCGGAAAACGCTGCCGAAACCCGAGGCCGGGCAAGATATTGCTTGGGGCAGGATTGGTCATGGCGAGGACCTCGCGCTAAAACGTCGGGAGGACCGCGGGTTTTCATCCCACGGTCCAGGCTTCGTTGGAGATCGGAGGGGCAAACGCCCCCATGCCCTCAGGCGTCCAGCCAGACGCGGGTCGCGACGTAACCGTTCGACATGTCGTTGCCGATGTCGTGGACATAACCCTTCACCTGCTTGGTGGAGGCGTTCACGAAATCGTTAAACATCGGCAGGATTACCCCACCTTCGTCACGCACCGTCATCGCCATGGTGCGATACATGTCCTTGCGCTTGGCCTCATCAAGCTCGGAGCGGGCCTCCAGCAGCAGCTTGTCGAAGTCAGGACGCTTGAACTTGGTGTCGTTCCAGTCCGCCGTTGAGAGATAGGCGGTGGAATACATCTGGTCCTGGGTCGGACGGCCACCCCAGTAGGAGGTCGAGAAGGGTTGGACGTTCCAGACATTGGTCCAGTAGCCGTCGCCCGGTTCGCGCTTGACCTCAATCTCGATGCCAGCCTTCTTGCAGCTCTCCTGGTAGAGGACGGCTGCATCGACACCGCCAGGGAAGGCGACCTCGGAGGTGCGCAGAAGCACCGAACCGCTATGGCCCGACTTCTTGTAGTGGAACGCGGCCTTCTCGGGATCGTAAACGCGCTGCTCGATGCCCTCGGGAAACAGCGCATAGGTGCTGTTGATCGGGAAGTCGTTGCCGACCTTGCCGTAACCGCCGAGGATCTTCTCCACCATGGTCTCGCGGTCCATGGCGTATTTGAGGGCGAGGCGCAGGTCGTTGTTGTCGAACGGCGCCTTGTCGCAATGCATGATGAAGACGTAGTGGCCGCGGCCGGCGGTCGAGAGAATCTCGACGTTCGGGGCGCGCTTCAAGAGGTTGACGGTCTTGGGGTCGACGCGGTTGATGTAGTGCACCTGGCCGGACGACAGGGCCGCGATGCGGGCGGTGGCATCATTCATGCCGATGATCTCGATCGAATCGACATAACCGCGGTCGGTGCGCCAGTCGTCCTTGTTCTTTTCGAAGGTGGCGCGGACGCCGGGCTCGAAGCTCGTCATCTTGTAGGGGCCGGTGCCGATCGAGGCGAGAGGATCGTCGACGCCGCCGTTCGGCTGGATGACCAGATGGTAGTCGGACAGCAGCAGCGGCATGTCGGCATTGCCTTCGCTGAGCGTCAGCACGAGATTGCCGCCGTCGGCCTTGATCTCCTTGATCGAGCCGAGAACACCGAGCGCGCCGGATTCCGACTTCGCATCGGTGTGACGTTTCAGCGTCGCAACGACGTCGTCGATCGTCAGTTCCTTGCCATCGTGGAACTTGACGCCCTTGCGGATCTTGAAGGTCCAGGTGACAGCATCCTTCGAGGGCTCCCAGGATTCGGCGAGTGAGGGCACGGCGGCACCCGTCAGCGGATCGGATTCGACCAGCATGTCGCCCCAGCAGCGGCCGATGCAGAACATGACCTGCGACAGGAACTTCGCCGGGTCCTTCGAATCGGTGGCTGCACCGCCTTCAAGGCCGAGCTTCAGGTGGCCGCCGCGCTTCGGTTCGGCGGCTTCGGCACTTTCGGTGAAGAGCTTGTCGGCGACGGCAAGTGTGATGCCGGCCGCCATGGCGCGTCCCATGAATTCGCGGCGGCTGAGCCCGCCGGCGGTGACACGGCTTGCGAGATATTTGGTGTAGTCGTTCATTCCCCAGTTCCTTCTTTATGGTGCGTTGACAGAACTTCCGGGCTGGTCCGCAGGCGGTTTCCTCTCCCCCTCCGGTGCCCGCATCATGCGGGAAAACAGTGCGGTTGCTGCCGCCTGGTTATTTTCCTTTCCAAATGGGGCTTCGCTTCTCGGCGAAAGCCCGTGCGCCTTCCAATTGGTCCTCGCTCGAATAGAGCCTGTCGACCGTCGCAAACTGCCGCTTGGTGATCTTGTTCATGGCAGTCTGGAACGTCGAACCCTCCGCCTCGCGGACGATTTCCTTGATGGCCGCATAAACGAGCGTCGGACCGCTCGCGAGCAGCCGGGCAAGCTCCCAGGCTCTTTCCATCAGCCGATCGGCCGATAGGATCTCGTTGACGAAACCCCAGCGATGCGCCTCGTGAACGTCGAGCCAGCGTCCCGTCAAAAGCATGTCCATGGCTATGTGATAGGGGATGCGTTTCGGCAGCTTGATCGAGGCCGCATCGGCAACTGTGCCCGAGCGGATTTCCGGCAGAGCGAAACTCGCATGCTCGGCGGCAATGATCAGGTCGGTCGACAGCGCGATCTCCAGACCACCGCCGCAACAGATGCCATTCACCGCACAAATGACCGGCTTGTTGAGGTCGCGCAGTTCCTGCAGCCCGCCGAAGCCGCCGACGCCGTAATCTCCGTCGACCGCATCGCCTGATGATGCCGCCTTGAGATCCCATCCGGCACAGAAAAACTTCTCGCCGGCGCCTGTCACGATGGCGACGCGCAACGCCGGATCGTCGCGGAATTCTTGGAAGATCAACCCCAGGGCACGGCTGGTCGCAAGGTCGATGGCATTCGCCTTCGGCCGGTCGATGACGACTTCGAGCACTCCGTCGTCAAGTCGTGTGCGAATGGGATCGCTCAACCTATGCTACCTCCTCCGCCGTATCAGAGCATCGACTGCAATAACGCCATGCCCATCGGGAAGAACCATCAATGGATTAATGTCCAGTTCCTCCATGCATGCCGCGTTCTTTACGACATAATCTGCCGCTGCTGCGATAGCGGCAACCGCGGCGTCGAGATCGCCTTTCGCCCGCCCACGATAGCCATAGATCAATTTCGCCAGCTTGAGGCGTGAAATCGCCGCGTGAATGTCGGTTTTCGTCGCCGGAAGGGGCAAGATGATGGAATCGTCAAGCAATTCAACGAAGATTCCGCCCGCTCCAAGCGTGAGCGACAATCCGAAGACAGGGTCGCGGATGGCGCCGACAATGAGCTCGGCGACCGGCGGATCGATCATCTTCTCGACCAGAAAACCGGCATTTGGCGGCATGGCCGCCGCCGCATTCGACACGGCTTCAACATCCCCCAGGTTGAGCGCGACGGCCCCGGCCTCGGTCTTGTGGGCAATACCGAGCGCTTTCAGCACGACGGGAAAACCGAGCCGCTCGGCCTGCTCAGCCGCATGCCCGGGAGAGGAGGCCAACAGCCCCTTTGGAACCGGAAGGCCGAAGGCGGCAAGCTCAGCCTTGGCATCGGCCTCCGTCAGCGTCTCGATCTCGCCATCCATAGAGGACACATGGAGCAGCGGCAGGGGAGGCGGGCGATCCCACGCCTGGCCGATGCCGGCGGCGACTTCCGCAGCCGTGATGGCTTCGTCGATACCGCAGAAGGCAATGATGCCATTTGCCATCAGCCGATCGGCGATAGGCTCTGGCATGTTTTCCGGAAGGGTTGCCAGAAGGCCGGCCAGCGCACTGGTTGCGGCGGCAGCCGTCATGACAGCGTCTGCCGTCATCGCCCATTCGGAGGCATCGCAGCGGTCACCGCGGGGGAAGTCGAGGACGACGAGATTGAGGGCATAGCCGCCCTCGAACATGGCACTGAAGGCTTCGGTCTGGCGTGCGAGATCACCCCAGACGAAGGTGTGGTAATCGAGCGGATTGGAAAGCGTCACCATCTCGCCGAGGACCCGCCGCAGACGGGGTAACTGTTGCGGCTGCAGCGCGGGGAATTCCACGTTGCGACCGACGACGGCATCCGCCATCAGCGAAGCTTCGCCACCGGAACAGCTCATCGACGAGATCGAATGGCTTGCGAGCGGTCCGGCGACATGCAGCAGCTTCAGGGTTTCGAGCAGCGCCGGCAAGGTCTGGACACGGCCAAGGCCGAGGCGGGCGAGCACGGCATCAGCGACGGCATCGCTGCCAGCAAGCGAGGCGGTATGCGAAACCGCAGCACGTTTTGCCTGCTCCGACCGACCCACCTTCAGCACGACTACGGGCTTCCTCGTGTGCCGGGCGAGGGCGGCCAGGCGTTCGAGTGCCGAGAGATCTCCGAAGCCTTCGACATGAAGGCCGAGAGCCGTGACGCGCGGATCGCCGATCAGTGAGCAGGCGATATCGGCAAGCGATGTCTGCGCCTGATTGCCGGCCGTGACCATATAGGCGATCGGCAGGCCGCGGGTCTGCATGGTCAGGTTGATGGCGATATTGGAGGACTGCGTGAGGATCGCGACGCCACGTTCGATACGCTGCATCCCATGCTGATCAGGCCAGAGCAGCGCGCCATCGAGACCGTTGATGAAGCCGTAGCAGTTCGGCCCGAGGATCGGCATGTCGCCGGCTGCGTCCAGCAGGGCCTTCTGCAGCTCGGCGCCGTCGCCGAGTTCACCTGTCGCCTCGCTGAAACCCGATGCATAACAGACCGCCCCGCCGGCACCGGCCTCGGAAAGGCTGCGGACGATCTCGACGGTTAGCGTCCTGTTGACGCCGACGAAGGCGGCGTCCGGCGCCGAAGGCAAATCGGATACGGAGCGATAGCAGGGCCGCCCTAGAACCTCGTCGAGCTTCGGATGGACAGGCCAGATCTCGCCGGCAAAACCCATGCGGTCGCATTGCTCGATCACCCTGCGCGCCTCGCGGCCACCGAAGACGGCGATCGTTTGCGGTCTGAGCAGGCGGTCGAGCGGGTGAGATGTCATCGGCTCACGCTCCCAAGGGTCTGAGCAGATCGCGGCTGATGATATGCCGCTGGATTTCAGAGGTGCCGTCCCAGATGCGCTCGACGCGCGCATCGCGCCAGAAGCGCGCGAGCGGCAGGTCGTCCATCAGGCCCATGCCGCCGAAGATCTGGATCGCCTCATCGGTGACCCGGGCCAGCATTTCGGAGGAGTAGAGTTTGGCCGAGGCGATCTGCCGGTCTGCAGAGAGGCCGGCATCGAGCCGCCAGGCGGCGGCGAGCGTCAGCCAGTCTGCCGCGTCGATCTCGGTAATCATATCGGCAAGCTTGAACGACACACCCTGATTGGCGCCGATCGGCTTGCCGAACTGCTTGCGCTCGGCGGCATAGGGCAGCGTCATGTCGAAGACGCGCCGTGCCCGCCCGACGCAGGTGGCGGCAACCGTCAACCGCGTGCCGTAGAGCCATTGATTGGCGATATCGAAGCCGCGATGCACCTCACCCAGCACTTGGGATTTGGGAATCCGGCAATCGGTGAAGCTGAGGGTGCAATTATGGTAGCCGCGATGCGAAACGGAATCGTAGCCCTTGAGGATTTCGAAACCCGGCGTGCCGCGATCCACGAGGAAGGCGGTGATCTTCTTCTTGATGCCTTTCGGCGTTTCCTCCTCGCCCGTCGCGGCAAAGACGATGACGAAATCGGCAACATCGGCATGCGAAATGAAGTGTTTCGTGCCGTTGAGGACGAAGTCGCTGCCGTCGCGGCGGGCGGCGCATTTCATGCCGCGCATATCGGAACCGGCGTCCGGCTCGGTGATCGCGAGCGCTTCGATCTTCTCGCCGCGCACCGCGGGCAGGAGATAGCGCTCACGCTGCTCGCCCTCGCAGGCCATCAGGATGCCTGAAGGCCGGCCGAAGAAAACCGTCAGCCCGAGGGAACCGCGCCCGAGCTCCCGCTCGACCAGCGTGAAGGTAACATGGTCGAGGCCGGCGCCGCCGACCTCTTCCGGGAAATTGCAGGCGTAGAAGCCGAGATCGATGCATTTGCGCCGGATCTCGTCTCCGAGCTCCGGCGGGACGATGCCGCTGCGCTCAACCTCGTTCTCGTGCGGATAGATTTCGGTCTCGACGAAGGCGCGGACCGTCTCGACGATCATTTCCTGTTCTTCGCTCAGTCCGAAATCCATGCCGATCCTCCTACCGCTTCTGGCCGACGTGACGACCGACGCCTTCAGGCGCGACCAAATTCGCATGCGCTTCGGCAATCGCCTTGACCTTGTCAAGAATGACGGCCGGCGCCGGTGTGGCCTTGCCGGCCTTGCTGTTGACATGCAGCAACATGTGCTCGGCGGTTGCGAGAGCCTCGCCCGTCCCCGTGTCGTACAGGGTGTGGAAGACATGCAGCCGCTTCTCGTCGACACCAAGGATCTGGCAGGTCGAATGGATAGTCTGGCCAAGCTTCGCCTCGCCGAGATGGCGGATGTGGGTTTCCACCGTGTAATAGCTCCGCCCTGTCTCGACATAGGCGAGATCAACGCCGATGAGGCGCAGCAATGCATCTGAGGTATCCCCGAAAACCTGCAGGTAGCGGTGTTCGGTCATATGGCCATTATAGTCGACCCAGGCGGGGCCGACCTTCGTCTCGACGAGCTTCAACGGCTTCGACGGGTCGAAAGAGGTGGTCGCTCTGCCGCCCGCTGCCCAGAGCGATTGCTCGAAGTCCTTCAAGAGCCTGCCGGCGCCCCAGCCTTTGCCGTCGTGGCCGCCCTTAAGAGCCTGCAGGATGCCGACGAGGTTTTCGTCGCGGATCCGTTCGAGCTCGCGGATTGACAGGCCGGCCGCCTGTTCATCGGATTGCCGGCCGATCTTTTCGATCAGCGCATCGTCGAGATCGACGACATCGGTGAGCTTGGTCCAGGGCCAGGCGAGGCATGGACCGAACTGGGCGAGGAAGTGGCGCATGCCGGCCTCACCGCCGGCAATGCGGTAGGTCTGGAACAGGCCCATCTGCGCCCAGCGCAGACCGAAAGAGTAGCGGATGACGTCATCAAGCGTCTCGACGGTGCAGATATCGTCGTGGATGAGCCACAAGGCCTCGCGCCAGAGCGCTTCGAGCAGCCGGTCGCCGACGAAGGCCTCGATCTCCTTGGCGATGTGGACGCCCTTCATGCCGATCGGCGCCAGTCTTTCCATCGCCGCCTGGATGGTCGCCGCCGAGGTTTTTTCGCCACCGACGATTTCGACGAGCGGCAGCAGATAGACGGGATTATAGGGGTGAGCGACGAAGAGGCGCTGGGGATGCTTCATGTCGCGCTGCAGATCGGTCGGCAGCAGGCCTGACGTGGAAGAGCCGATCAGGGCGTCCGGGCGCGCCACAGCATCGATCTCAGTCAGGACGCCGCGCTTGAGGTCGAGCCTTTCCGGCACGCTTTCCTGAATCCAGTCGGCGCCGGCGACGGCTTCCTCGAGCGTCGTGCAGAAGGTCAGCCTACCGCGCGGCGGCAGGGGTGCTCCGGTCAGCATGGCATAGGCTTTTTCGGCGTTGGCGAGCACTTCGCCGACAATGCGGCTCGCTTCCGGATGCGGATCGAATACGTTGACGTCGATGCCGGCCAGCAGAAAACGCGCGATCCATCCGCCGCCAATGACGCCGCCGCCGATACAAGCCGCCTTGTTGATCCCAGTCATGCCGTCCTCAGCGCTTCGTCAGTTTGAGTTTCTTGCGAACGTCTTCCGGACCGATGATCCGGGCACCCATGCCCTCGACCACCTGCACGGCCTTTTCGACGAGCTGCGCATTGGTGGCGAGCTGGCCCTTGCCGACAAAGAGATTGTCCTCCAGGCCGACGCGCACGTTGCCGCCGGCGAGAACGGCTGCCGCCGGATAGGCCATGGCGTTGCGGCCGATCGAAAAGGCCGAGAAGGTCCAACTCGCGGGCACGTTGTTGACCATCGCCATGAAAGTGTTGAGATCGTCGGGCGCACCCCATGGAATGCCCATGCAGAGCTGGATCAGCACCGGGTCTTCGATCAGGCCTTCCTCGGCAAGCTGCTTGGCAAACCAGAGGTGGCCGGTATCGAAGGCCTCGATCTCGGGGCGCACGCCAAGATCGGTCATCTTCTTCGCCATGGCCCGCAGCATGGCCGGCGTGTTGGTCATGACATAGTCGCCGAGGTTGAAGTTCATCGTGCCGCAGTCGAGCGTGCAGATCTCAGGCAGGCATTCGGCGACATGGCTGACGCGCTCGGTGGCGCCCGCCATATCCGTGCCCTTGGGATTGAGGGGAAGAGGGGTTTCGACATCCCCGAAGATCAGGTCCCCGCCCATGCCGGCGGTGAGATTGAGGACGACGTCGACATCGGCCGAGCGGATGCGGTCGGTGACCTCCCTGTAGAGATCGTTGCGGCGGCTGGCAGCACCCGTTTCCGGGTCGCGGACATGGCAGTGAACGACCGCAGCACCGGCCTTTGCCGCGTCAATGGCGGAATCGGCGATCTGCTTGGGAGTGATCGGCACGTGGGTGGATCTTGAAACCGTATCCCCGGCGCCGGTGACGGCACAGGTGATGAAAACATCGCGGTTCATCGCAAGAGGCATGTTTTTGTTCTCCCTCGTCTTGTCCGCATTACGCGACAGGATGGACGGCGATGCGTTGCAATCTCGGAAGTAATTGATACATTATCGGAACTCAAGGGAGGTGATCTTGCTGCAGCGATCGACGGAACGCCTCGATATCGACCTTCTCGTCCTGCCGGATGCGAACCTGATCCTGATCGCCTCGGTCATCGAGCCGCTGCGCGGCGCCAACCGCATTTCCGGCAGCGAACTCTATCGCTGGCGGCTGCTCACGCCGGACGGAGCACCGGTCCTGACCACCAGCAACATTGCCGTGCCCGCCCAGGGCGCTTTCAAGGCGACGACCGAGGATGCGCCGCTGTTTGTGCTGGCCAGTTACAACTGGCGGCGCAGCGCGACCCCGGCGCTGAAGATGCAGCTCTCCCAGGCTGCCCGCTATCGCACGGTGATTGCCGGCATCGAGTCCGGCACATGGCTGCTGGCCGAAGCCAGCCTGCTCGACGGGTTGCAGGCAACCGTCCACTGGGAAGACTATGAGGATTTTGCGCTGACCTATCCTGAGGTACAGGCCGTCAAGGATCGCTTCGTCATCGACGGCAAGCGCCTGACGACCTCGGGTTCGCTTCCGACCGTCGACCTGATGCTGGAGGTGATCCGGCAACGGCAAGGCTATTCGCTGGCGCTCGAGGTCAGCCGGCTATTCCGTTACGAGCAGCCGTCCTTCCATACCGATGAGCCTCTTTCCGCAGCCTCGGCCGGACTGCGCATGCACGATCCCCGTGTTGCGCAAGCGGTGCGACTAATGGAGGAGCATATCGAGCAGCCGCTGATTCTCACGCGGCTCGCCCGCAGGGTGGGCATCAGCGCCCGGCATCTGCAGGATCTCTTCCAGCAGAGTATCGGCGCGCCGCCGCATGTGCATTATCTCGCGCTGCGCTTGAATGCGGCCCGCCGCAAGGTGATCGAGACGACGGCCTCCTTCGCCGACATCGCGGCGGCGACCGGCTTCAACTCGGCCTCAGCCTTTGCGAGAAGCTATAGGGCGAATTTTTCGGAGAGCCCGTCCGAGACCCGCCGCCGCTTGCGCCGCCGCATCACGTCATCGCAGGTGCTGGGATAGGCTGGAACGCGTCCCGTATCATTTCAGCTAGTTCCCGGACGGCTTCGCTGGAACGATAGGCGCTTCGGCGCAGCACGACCTTGGAGGAATCGACCGGCGGGAAACCATCTTCGGCGGTGAGTTCCCGGCAGCCGGGCGGGATGTTGCTGCGGGAAAGCGTGGTGACGGCAAGACCGGCGATGACGGCATTCTTCAACCCCGAGCCCGTATCGGCGATAAAGGCGATCCGGTAGTTGCGGCCGGTCTGCTCCAGCGACCGGAGCGCAAAATCGCGGCACCAGGTGGAATTGCGATAGATCGCAATCGGCAGGGGATCGATATCGTGCAGCCGATGGACCATCGATGTGACCCAGACCGTGGGATCAATGCAGATGACCTCGCCTTTGGTCTCGTCGCTCCAGTCAAAAACGACGGCCAGATCGAGCTCGTCCCGCTCGAGGGCGGCCAGGTTGCGGACCGTGTAGTCGCAGGACACAGTGACCTCGACGGCCGGGTGGCGGACGGCGAAAGCCGCAAGGGCCGCCGGCAGCACCGTCTGGCTGTATTCCTCGGGAATTCCGATGCGTACCGGTCCATCCAGCGGCTTGCTGCGAATCGTCGCAGCCGCCTCGTTCAAGAGGTCGATGATCCTGCGGGCGTAGGGCACGAGTTGGATGCCCGGGCGCGTGAGCAGCACGCCGCGGGCGCCGCGATCGAAAAGCGTTTCGCCGATCGTCTGCTCGAGCCTCTTAATCTGGGTGCTGACGGCCGACTGCGTCCGCCCGATGCGCTGCGCGGCGGCGGAGAAATTGGATGTCTCGGCAACGACCAGGAAGGTTCTCAGCAGGTCGCTCTCAATCGGCTCGTGCATCGGAATAGCCATAGAAAAAATCGATGGTAGTCATCTCTACTATTCGTTTGTCCGATGTCAATTCCTGGTGCAAAAAGGAGCCGCGTTCGACTTCCTTCTTTGAGAATATCTGCGTGACCATTGAAAATCCGGCCAGACGCCTCGCAGGCAGCGAGCACGAGAAGGGTGTGCTTCTCATCATTGCCGCGACGCTTGCCTGGAGCGCGAGCGGCGTCTATTCGCGGCTCCTGACGACCGACGTATGGACGGCGATCGCCTGGCGGTCGTTGTTCGGCGGCCTGTTTCTGCTGATCCCCTGCTTTTTCCTCGAAGGGGGCATGTCACGGCAGCAATGGCGATCCGTCTTCCATCCGTCCGGTCTTGCTATGATCGCATGCCAGACCTTCAGTCAGGTATGCTTCATCGGGGCGCTCTACATGACCACCGTCGCCAATGTGACGATGATCTATGCGACCGCGCCTTTCATCGCAGCGTTGCTCGGCTGGGTCATCCTCCGGGAGAGGGTCTCCAGGCGCACGCTGATTGCAGGCGGCATCTCGCTCCTCGGCGTTGCGGTCATCGTCGCCTCGTCGATCGGCGGCGGTACCGGTTGGGGCGACCTGCTGGCGCTCGGCATGACGGCGTCCTTCGCGCTCGTCATCATCATTCCGCGCGTCAGTCCTGATGTGCCGAGCCTGCCGCCGACCGTGGTCAGCGCCTTCCTGACGCTGGTTATCTTTGCTCCGTTCGGTTCGGTCGGCTCGCTCGACCTCCACAACTGGATCGTCCTTGCTGCTTTCGGCGCGACCAATTTCTCTCTCGCGCTGGTGCTCTTCCTTGCCGGAGCGAAGCGAATGCCGCCGGCGGAGGCGGCGCTGATCGGCACGATGGAAATCGTGCTTACACCCTTCTGGGTCTGGTTGTTGTTTTCCGAGCAGCCGCCCGTTGCCACCTTTTTCGGCGGTGCGATCATCCTTGGCGCCGTGCTCTGGCACACGGCCATCGACGTCAACCGCAGCCGTCGGCCGCATCGCGCGTAAACCTCTCATCCTCAACGCAGGCACGCAATCAAATCTTCCCGGGCGATCCGGAAAACCGCCGTATTCGCGGGATCAATTATTTCCCCTGCGCAGCGAGCTATTGCGACTTTGCCGACTGTCGTCTTTGGGTCGCGCCCATGTCGTTTTTTTGATCGCTGTTTTGCGTCAAGCGTGGTTTGTTTGGGGTGTTCAAGGCGCTACCTCGCAAACTGGCGAAATGGACCATTGGGAAGCCGGCCTGACGCGCCGGCGCTCCCCGCAGCGGTAGAAGAACTGACATCCTCAAGGAAATCGCCGGACAGACATCCGGAAAGATATCGAGATGGATCGAAAGGAGATTCTGGAGCCGGAAACCAGCTCTTATCACAGCAAATCGACGGATTGCAGGCAGACGATCACGAGCGGAACGAAGGGCGAAAGCCATGGCGTTTGCTCCTCTTCTCCATTCAATCTGTCCCTTTTGCCAAATCCAAATATCGCCCGGTGCGGCGGTATCCTCGTGTTGTGGACGCCGGGCTGCAGAGGAGGCAGGCCGGAGGGAAGGTTGCCATCGACTGCATCGGTTGCAGATCGAGGCATTCAAAGAAAGTGGGAGGAATCCATGAGCAAAAATAGAGGCGTCGTCTATCTCCGGCCGGGCAAGGTCGAAGTCCGCGACATCGACGATCCGAAGCTGGAAGCGCCCGACGGCCGCCGCATCGAACACGGCGTCATCCTGAAGGTGATCTCGACCAATATCTGCGGCTCCGATCAGCACATGGTCCGCGGCCGCACGACAGCGATGCCGGGCCTGGTCCTCGGTCATGAAATCACTGGCGAGATCATCGAGAAAGGCATCGACGTCGAGATGCTCGACATCGGCGATATCGTCTCGGTGCCCTTCAATGTCGCCTGCGGCCGTTGCCGCTGCTGCAAGTCTCAGGATACCGGTGTCTGCCTGACGGTAAACCCGGCCCGCGCCGGCGGCGCTTATGGTTATGTCGACATGGGCGGCTGGATCGGCGGACAGGCACGCTACGTCACCATTCCCTACGCAGATTTCAACCTGCTGAAAATCCCTGATCGGGACAAGGCGATGGCGAAGATCCGCGATCTCACCATGCTCTCCGACATTCTGCCCACCGGCTTCCATGGCGCAGTGCGTGCAGGCGTTGGGGTCGGCTCGACCGTCTATGTCGCCGGCGCCGGCCCGGTCGGCCTTGCGGCTGCGGCTTCAGCTCGCATTCTCGGCGCTGCAGTCGTGATGATCGGTGATTTCAACAAAGACCGCCTGGCGCATGCGGCGAAGGTTGGTTTCGAACCGATCGACCTGTCGAAGAGCGACCGTCTTGGCGATATGATCGCGCAGGTCGTCGGCAGCAACGAAGTGGACAGCGCCATCGATGCGGTCGGCTTCGAGGCACGCGGCCACTCGGGCGGGGAACAGCCGGCGATCGTGCTCAATCAGATGATGGAGATTACCCGTGCCGCAGGTTCGATCGGTATTCCCGGCCTCTACGTTACCGAGGATCCCGGCGCCGTCGATAACGCCGCCAAACATGGCAATCTTTCGCTTCGTTTCGGCCTCGGATGGGCCAAGGCACAGTCCTTCCACACCGGCCAGACTCCGGTGATCAAATATAATCGTCAGCTCATGCAGGCGATCCTCCACGACCGACTGCCAATTGCCGATATCGTCAACGCCAAGGTCATCCCGCTCGACGATGCCGCCAATGGATATGAGAGCTTCGACCAGGGAGCGGCGACGAAATATGTCCTCGATCCGCACGGCGAGGTGGCGAAAGCCGCATAGCGATGCGACCTAGAGCAATTCCAGCAAAAGTGCGCAGCGGTTTTGCGTCCGGGGTTGCGTAACACAGGACTTGATAGGGATGGCCGGGCGAAAACCCGGCCATCCCGCGTTGTCGAAAATTGGCCGGCGAACTACTGGATGCTGAACGGGAAATATTTTGCATTGATCATATCGTAGGTCCCGTCCGCCTTGATGCTCTTCAGCGCTTCGTTCAGGCGCGTCAGACGCTCCTTGTCATCCAGGCGGAGCGCGATCCCGGCACCTTCGCCGAAGTATATGACGTCGACCAGATCCGGCCCTTTGAACTCGCAGCAGGTTCCCGCCTTCGTGTTGGCGATCCAGTCGTAGATGGCAAGTTTGTCCTCCAGGATGATATCGACGCTGCCGTCCGATAAGCCCTTGTACAATTCAGGCGAAGACCGGAAGACCTTCTTTTTCATCTTCGGATAGACATGGTTGGCGTAGGATTCCTGCGCCGTCGACGACGTCACCCCGAGGATCTTGCCGCTGAGGCCAGCGGGGCTGACATCGCTGATCGGCGAATCCTTCCGAGCGATGAACACGGAAGGGCTGTTGTAGTATTTCTCCGAGAAGGCAACCTTTTGACGCCGCTCAAGGCTCATCGACATGGATGAGATGATCGCGTCGTATTTTTCCGCAACGAGATTGGGAATTATGTCGTCCCACTTCTCGATGATGAATTGGCATTCGAACTTGCCGACCTCGCAGAGGGCGTTAGCGATATCGATATCGAATCCCTGAAGCTTGTTATTTGCATCGAGATAGTTGAAGGGTGGAAACGCACCTTCGACGGCAACTCTCATGGGAGTGCGATCTTGCGCGGCCACCTCGAGCGGCGAGGTCGCAGCCAGTAGGATACCCATCCCGCCCGCCATCAGCGCTCCGCGCAGTATAGTCTGAATGGATATGCGCAACATCGTCGGGAACTCCTTGGGCGTATTCAATCTCGCCCATAATGCGCCGCAGCCTTTAATTCTACGTGAACGCTTCTTTGTTAGCGTCGACGAATGCGCCCATGTCGTGGTGTTCAGGGGTCTACGCTTGCACATCGTTCTTCCTTCCAGCTCCAACACGTTTCAGCAATCCTGGATCGCTTCGGGAAGAATTCTGTTTCTGATTGCCGTCAGCGGGCTTGGAGCGATCGGACTCGTCGTGCTATCGGCGCTCTGGGCAGGAACCGAGAGCGACGCTGCCGCCCTTGATCGACAGCGCCAGCTTGTGAATGCCCGCCTGCGGGAACAGGTCGATCAAGTCGCACATGTTATCGGGCAGTTCGGCAATGGTTACCTCGCACGTGTTTATCCTGCCGCCCTGGCGACCGAAGGCTCCTCCAGCCTCGATGCCGTTTTGACGGCGGCAGCCGGGAGTGCGATCAGCCAGACGGCGATGTCTGCCTTCGGCTACGATCAGGCCTTTGTCGTCGATGACAAGGCTCAACTGCTCATGCTGGCGGACGCTCAAACGGAGAAGCGATACCGCTGGATGAAGCCTCTCTTTTTGCCTCTCCTTAAGGATGCCCGTCTTGGGGTCAGGCGAAGCACGGCTTTGAACGAACGAACGCCGTCCTCAATGGAAGCCCGCCTTGCAAGCGCCGCCCGTTCCAACCGTGCTTTGGCCAACCTGATGCGGCTGGAGGGCCGGCCGACGATCGTGGGCGCCGTCGCCATCAACGAGGTTGCCGGGGGACAGCAGCAGCCGATGCGGCAATTCCTGATCGTCGTGCGATTTATCGATGGTGCGGCGTTGGATGAATTGAGCCGGGAACAGGGCCTTAACGGCGCCCGCTTCGCGCGCACGGCTGATGCAGACGAAAACGAGGTTGCGTTCCAGATCGACGCCACGGCAAACGGCGAACCGATCGGCTTCATCGTATGGCGGCCCGATCTTCCAGGTTCGAGGGTGATCGGCCGATTGATGCCGGCGCTTTCAGTTGCCGCCTTGGTGATCGCGATCCTGTTCTCGGTCTTGCTGGTGCGCCTGCGAAGCAGTCTCGGCGAGTTGAGGAAAAGCGAGCTGCATGCAAGGCAGCTTGCCCTGCATGATGTGCTGACCGATCTTCCCAACCGCGCTTTGTTTGCGATGAGGTTCGACGAGTGCCTGGCCGAGACGCAGAATTCGACCGAGCGCTCGGCAGTGGCACTTCTCGACCTCGACCGCTTCAAAGCCGTGAACGACACATTCGGCCACGCCGCCGGCGATGAACTCATCAGGATGGCCGCGGAGCGGATCCGCTCCTTGCTTCGTCCGGGCGACACGCTGGCCCGGCTTGGAGGCGACGAATTCGCCCTGCTTCTCCGGGACATCAAAGATCATGACCACGTTTTGCCGGCAATATGCGAAGCGATCGTTGCCGAACTTGGCAAGCCCTTCCCGCTTTTAAGGGGCGAGGCGGTCGCGCGCGTCGGCGGCTCCATCGGCGTGACCGTCGTGCCGGACGCCGGGCGGAATGCCGATGACATCATGCGCTACGCCGACGTCGCGCTGTACGAGGCAAAGATGGGCGGCAGAGGCCAGTGGCGTCTTTATTCACCGTCCATGGACGGCGGCAGGAATGCGCGCGACATTCTCAAGAACGAATTGCGCGAAGTTCTGGCCAAAGGCACCGGCTCAGACGCTGACGGTCCGCAATCCGATCCGATTGTAAACGGGCCGGGCTTCGGATCGCTCGAGGTCTATTACCAAACGGTCCATCGCGCTGAGGCAGGATACGCGGCGTCGGGCGCGGAGGCACTCGTGCGCTGGCGTCACAGTCAGCGCGGACTGTTGACGCCTGCCAGCTTCATCCCTGTCGCCGAGGAGGGCGGGCTCATCGACGCTCTCGGTTTCTGGGTCCTTCGCGAAGCCTGCAGAGCCGCCTGCGAATGGCCGGAAGACACGTTCGTTGCGGTCAACGTGTCTCCTGCCCAGCTGAGAAGGCCACATTTCGCCGAGGAAGTCTTCGCCGTTCTTGAGGAGAGCGGCCTGCAGCCGTCCCGGCTCGAGCTCGAGCTTACCGAATCCTCGCTCATCGAGGATAATTCGGACGTTTATACGGTGCTGAAGTCACTGCGCAGTCGGGGTGTTCAGGTTTCGCTGGATGATTTCGGAACCGGCTATTCATGCCTCAGCCACCTGGTGCGTTTCGATATCGACCG
This sequence comes from Rhizobium sp. SU303, assembly GCF_021052345.1. Taxonomy (NCBI): domain Bacteria; kingdom Pseudomonadati; phylum Pseudomonadota; class Alphaproteobacteria; order Hyphomicrobiales; family Rhizobiaceae; genus Rhizobium; species Rhizobium sp. SU303. Next base: position 211,402 of record NZ_CP088098.1, on the reverse strand, counting down.
CATCAAGATCGATCGTTCATTCGTCTCGCAGCTCGGCACGAAAGCAAACGGGGCGGCAATCATCGGCGCCATCGTCGCGCTCAGCCGCAATCTCGGTATCTCGACGACGGCTGAAGGGGTCGAAACCGAATATCAATGCGACTTTCTGGCCGCCCTTGGCTGCACCGACCTCCAAGGCTACTTCTTCTCCAAACCGGTTCCTCTGCACGAACTTGACTGCTTCCGGAAAGCTGAGAGCACCGCCGGATTGCTGACGATTGCTCCAGGCGCCATCGCGTAGGGGGCTTCTGATCTTCCGCTGGTCAGGGGAACTTTCGCCCCGTGCGACAGTTGACGCCCCGAAGAGCGGATGGAGGATCTGATGGGCGAGGCCGGCGAGTGGCGGCACCTTTGCGTCGACGTGCAGCGGATGTTTGCCGAAGACACACCGTGGCACGTCCCCTGGATGGCGCGGGTCTCCCCCCAGATCGAAGAGTTGGCCGGGCGGCACCCGTCGCGAACGATATTTACTCGCTTCCTGCCACCCGAGCGTGCGGACGACATGCCGGGGAAATGGCGGGACTATTACCGGAAATGGTGGATGATGACGGGCGAACATCTTCCGCGCGACTTGATCGATCTGGCTTCATCGCTGGCGGCGTTGGTTCCGCCGGCAAGGTATTTCGACAAACGCACGTACTCCCCTTGGATCGATGGTCGCCTTCATACGCTCCTTCAGTCGGAACGGGTCGATACGCTGGTTATCTCAGGCGGTGAAACGGATGTTTGCGTGCTTGCCACGACGCTCGGCGCGATCGATCTCGGCTATCGTGTCATCGTGCTGAAAGATGCCGTCTGCAGCGGCGCCGACGATACGCATGACGCGTCACTGGAACTTCTGCACGATCGGTTTTCAGTGCAGCTCGAACTCATCGAGACCGAAGAATTTTTGAGGGGCGTTGGTTAAAGCATGTCGCGCAAAACTGTGCGGCGGTTTTGCGCGAACGACATGGTCTTGGCCCATCCGGCCAATTGCCAGAGATGACCGAGAGGTCGGTCTCAGCGTTTGCCGATCGACGGACTGAACACCATGAGGCTCAGGATCTCAAAGAGCACCTGTGCTGCGGCGTGCGCCGTGTTGGTCGTTGCGTCATATTGCGGGGCAACTTCGACGACGTCACCGCCCACTAAGTTGATCCCTTTCAGCCCGCGTATCAGCTCAAGGACTTCACGTGTAGTCAATCCACCGACCTCGGGCGTGCCCGTGCCGGGCGCAAAGCTCGGATCGAGGCTGTCGACGTCGAAGGAAAGATAGGTCGGGCCGTCGCCGACGATGGATTTTGCTTTGGCAATGACGGCCGCAATCCCCATTCCGCTGATATCCTCTGCGTGGATCACGGTCATTCCCGACGCATAGGAGAATTCCCACAAATATTCCGCCGAACCACGAATGCCAATCTGGATCGTCCTTGTCGGATCGAGCACGCCGTCCAGCACCGCATTGCGGAACGGCCCGCCGTGATGAAACTTCGTCTGATCGAAGGCGCCGCTTGTATCGCAATGGGCATCGATATGAATGAGTCCGACCGGCTGCTGCCGACCGATGGCCTTCAAAATCGGGTGGCTGATGGAATGATCGCCCCCAACAGAAAGCGGGGCAACGCCGGCATCGACGATCTGGCCGATGCGTTTTTCGATGTCGTCGTGGCTGAGCTCCAGCCGGTAACGGCTTTGGAACGCTACGTCACCGATATCGGCGACCCGAAGATCGAAGACCGGCGCCGTGGCGAGGACGTGATTATAAGGGCCGATCCTTTCGATGGCGCGAAGCGCTCTCGGTCCGAAACGCGAGCCCGGACGATTGGTGACGCCGAGATCCATGGGGACCCCGGTGATTGCAACCTGGAGATTGCCGAAGTCAGGATCATCGGCAGCGACCTGCATGTAAGGGGCACTGAGGAAGGTCGGCATTCCGGCATAGGGCGCCAGTCTCGTGCCGTTCTTGGAGATAATCTTCTCCGCCACTTTGCGAAACTTTTCGTCGAATATCTCGCCGCCATTGGCGTCTGCAAATTCTGTGCGCAGCTGTTCGAGCCGCGTTTTGTCCCACACCATGCGCATGCGTCTCCGCTTCAGCTCTATCTCACTCGACAAAGAGGTTGAGAAAGCAATTGGTATCGTTGTAGCAATCGGTGTCAAAGAGAAATCGATATGATCGCTGCAAAACCCAATTCGCTCGTTGCCCGCCTCTCTGCCCCGCCCATTCCTTCCGTCGTCGCCTGGAGCCGCGAATACAAGGGGGAAAAAGGGCCGCTCATCGACCTGTCGCAAGCCGTGCCTGGCTATCCCGCGCATCCGGAGATGCTTCGGCTTCTTGCCGAGGCGGCCGGACAACAGGCCATGACGGGTTACGGGCCGATCGAGGGCGAACCTCTATTGCGCAAGACCTACGCAGCTTATCTTGCCGCGCTTTACGGAGCCGACATTTCCGCCGGCAATATCCACATGACCGCCGGCTGCAATCAGGCGTTCATGTGCGCGGCAATCGCGCTAGCGAGAGCCGGCGATATGGTCGCGCTCACCAACCCCTTCTATTTCAATCATGACACGACGCTGTCGATGCTGGGGATCGGGCGTCGATTGGTGGATTGCGACCCCGCCAGCGGTTTTCTTCCCGATCTGAAGTCGGCCGAGGCAGCCCTTGGGGCCGGCGCAAAGATGCTCGCCGTCGTGACACCCAACAATCCCACCGGAGCGGTGTATCCGCCAAGCCTGCTTCACGAGCTTTTTGTGCTTTGCCGGAAATATGGCGCCTGGCTGATCCTCGATGAAACCTATCGCGATTTCCTTGGCGAGGATGACGGGCGGCCGCACGCTCTTCTCTCGGAGCCGGGCTGGCAGGATACACTCGTTCTTCTCTACAGCTTTTCCAAGTCCTTCTGCATTCCCGGTCATCGGCTGGGTGCAGTCACGGCAGGCCCCAAACTCATCGCCGAGATCGCCAAGGTGATGGACAATATGCAGATCTGCGCGCCGCGTTCGGCTCAGATCGCGGTTGCATCGGCGATCCCAGCGCTCGCCGACTGGCGGACCGGCAACCGGCTGGAGATCGCTCGCCGGGCGGAGGCGTTGAGGCAGGTTTTTTCCGGGCTGCCGGATTGGCAGATCGGAGCAATCGGCGCTTACTTCGCTTTTGTCCGCCATCCTCACGCCGATCGATCGTCTTCCGAGGTTGCCGAAAAACTTGCCAAGGAATCCGGCGTTGTTTGCTTGCCGGGCGCCTATTTCGGGGAGGGGCAGGAGCGCTACCTCAGACTTGCCTTTGCCAATGCGGATGTCGCCTCGATTGGGCTATTGTCCGAGCGCCTTCGCTAGACCGTTTTGATCAACCTCCGCCGGAAGTTGATGATAGCCACCGCGCCAATATAGCAGCGGCCCTATGCCCTGCCGGATTTCCATCGCGCAGACATGTCCGACCAAAACGGCATGGGAATTGTAGTGGAATGCGGTTTCGAGCTTACAGTCCAGGACCGCCAGGGCCTTTTCAAGGACCGCCGCGCCGGTCTTGAGGCGATACCATCCTGCATCGCCGTAGCGTTCGGCGCCCTTTCGCCCGTCAAGACCGGCAAAGGATTGCGCCACCTGCTGCTGGTCGGCGGCGAGCACGTTAACGCAGAAGCAGCCGTACCGCTGCAACGCCGGCCATGAGGAAGATGCTCGGTTGACGCTGACGATGACGGACGGCAACTCCGCCGAAAGCGAGGAGACCGACGTTGCCGTGAAGCCGGTGCGGTGTTGCCCGTCGCCGACCGTGATCACGCTGACGGCACCCGCCAGATGACGCATCGAAAGCTTGAAGTCCGCTTCGCTGATCAAAGCCTCGGCACTCATCGGGCTGACTCTTTCGTTTTGGCAAAACGGTTTGCCGGCATTGAAAGACCCAGGTTTTCGCGCAAGGTCTTGCCCTCATATTCCTCGCGGAACAGCCCGCGACGTCGAAGCTCGGGCAGGACCAGCCGCACGAAGTCGTCGAGGCTGGAGGGCAAGGTCGGGAACATCAGGATGAAGCCGTCGGCGGCGCGCGTCTCGAACCATTCCTCCATGAAGTCGGCAATCTGGGCCGGCGTCCCCGTCATGCCATTTCCGGTATGCTTCTCGGCATAGTGCCGGATAAGTTCGCCGACGGTGCGGCCGCTTCTGACGAAATCGACCAGCTCGTCGAACAAGGCGCGTGATCCCTTCGGCGCCGCCGGCAGCCGATCCATGGGGAAGGGCTTGTCGAGAGCGACATCGCGCAGGTCCGCTTCCAGAAATTCGGAGAGCATCAGCCGGCCGACATCCGGATGCATCTTGTCGATCAGATAGTCCACCTTCGCCTTTGCCTCGGCTTCGGTTTCACCGACGTTGATGACGATGCCCGGCATGATTTTCAGGTCGTCGGGATCGCGCCCATGGGCGGGCATCCGGCGTTTGACGTTTTCGTAAAAGGCCCGGTTCCGGTCGATATTCGATGCGAGGCTGAAGACGATCTCGGCCGTGCGCGCCGCCATGTCCATTCCGGGTTCCGAACCGCCCGCCTGAGCAATGACCGGGCGGCCCTGGGGCGTCCGCGCGATGTTGAGCGGCCCGCGAACCTGGAAGTGCTTGCCCTTGTGATTGAGCGTGTGGTGCTTGTCCTTGTCATAGTAGACACCGTTTTCACGGTCGAGAAGCAGTGCGCCTTCCTCGAAGCTGTCCCAGAGGCCGAACACGACATCGACGAATTCGTTGCCGCGCTCGTAACGCAATGCATGCGGGTCGAGCCCCTCGCGATTGAAGTTGTAGCCGGTTTCGTCGTGATCGGAGGTGACGACGTTCCAGCAGACGCGCCCCTTGCTCAAATGGTCGACCGAAGCGAACAGGCGCGCGACATTGTATGGCTCGTAGTAACTCGTCGACACCGTCGCCACGAGACCGAGATCGTTGGTAGTGACCGCCAGAGCCGAAAGCAGCGAGAGCGGTTCGAAACGGTTCATCTTGGTCGGAATGCGGGCAAGCGCCTTCGGATCGCCGACGGCGGCGGCAGGAGAATCCGCCATGAACATGAAATCGAACTTGGCCGCTTCGGATCGTTTGGCGACATCGAGCAGATGAGCGAAGTCGTTGGCGCCATTGACGTCGCTTGCCGGATGCAGCCAGGACGCAGGATGAAAGCCGAACGTATAGACGAAAGTCCCGAGTTTCATCTTGTCAGTTCGCGCCATCGAGCTCTCCTGCTATGTCGGCCACGCCGCCAACGGTGGAGGGCGACTGCGCAAATTATCGCCAGGCGCAAATTATCATCAATATCGCTCAGCTGGGTTCCGTTTTAGTTTTTCTAAAGTATCGGCGCGGACGCCAGGGCCTGCTGACGGGAAACAGCAATGAGCCAATCGCGGAATTCGCGCCCGTGGGGCTTCTGCAAGGCCGCCCGATCCCAGGCGAGAAAATAGCTTTCGCGCAGTGCGATGCGCAGGTCGACGGGAATGACGAGCGTTTGCGCATCGAGCTCATCTGATATCATCGACATCTGCGCGAGAACGACGCCGCGCTTGTTGACAGCCGCGTCAATAGCGCTGCTCGACAGGGTGAAGGAAAGGCCTGGCGTTGACGCGTCGAAGGAGACACCGGCCTTGGCGGCAAACTCCGCCCAGCTCGGGTAAGGCGTGAAGTGCCGTTCCCACTCGACATGGAGGAGGGGCTGTTTGAAGAGATCGCGAGCCGCATGCGCGCGATCCTGCATCAGCGCCGGCGAACAGGCAGGCACCACCCAATCGCGAAACAGTTCGGTATAATGTTCGTGCTGCAGCACGTCCGACCCGTAGCTCACGCGGAAATCGACATCGTCGAAGCCGATGCGGGGCTCTCTGTCGCGCCCGATGATCCTCACCTGGACGTCGGGATGAAGCGCCTGCCAGTCGAAGATGCGCCTGCCGATCCATTTGTTGACGACGGAGGAAAGCGCGCTGAGGACCAATGCTGTCTCATTGCGCGCCTTTTCCAGCAGTTGCCCGGCGAGGGCGAATTGCTCAAATCCCTTCGATATCTCCTGGTGGTAGAGCCGGCCCCAGGCAGTCAGCTCGACGGTTCGTCCGCTACGTTCCAGAAGCGAAACGCCAAGGAAGCTTTCGATTTTGTGAACCTGCTGGCTGATTGCTCCCGGCGATACGTTGAGTTCCAGTGCCGCGGCCGTCACGCCGCCGCAGCGCCCCACCGCCTCGAAGGCCTGCAAGCCCTTCAGCGGGATCGTCTTGAAGCGCTCATGGGTCACTTGCGGAGCCTCTCGTGATTTGCGCCAACTCAATTTGCCGTCGGGTGAAACGTCCCTGCGAACTGGAAGCGATCGCCTGGATGGGTAATCTCGACATATGTCACCGTGCGCCCGTTCTGCCAGGTCTGGCGGATCAGGCTAAGGCAAGCCTCGCCCCTCTCCGTCTGCAGGATCCGGGCCGTCACGGTATCGGCCGAGACGGCACGAATGACATGTTTGGCCTTGGACCAGGGCACCTGCTCAAGCAGCCATTTGCCGGGCGGGATCGAGGCGAAGCTCTCTTCTCTCGCCCGTGGCACGGCATCGAGCATGATGATCCGCCGCTCGATGGCATTCGGTCTGCCGTCGACGATATGCAGGCATTGAAGTCTAAGGACTTCTGCATCGGCAGGCTCCGACAGCTGCTGCGCCTCCGCCTCTCCAAGGCGCTCGACCGTGCGGGCGAGGATTTCGAAGCGGTGTTCGTGCCCGGCCAGTTCTGCTTCGGTGCTGATATCCTGAATATCCATCACGGTGCGGTCGATCTGGGGCGATGCGACAAACGAACCGGTCTTGCGCCGCCTCACGATCATGCCGCGTTCGGCCAACGCCGACAGCGCCTTGCTGACCGTCATGCGCGAACACCGATATTCGGCCACCAGCTCGTGCTCGACGGGAATGCGGTCGCCGGGCCGCCAATCACCGCTGATGATCTTCGTCTCGATATCCGTGAAAATACGCTGGTAAATCGACACCAAGTCCGCACCTCATCCGGCGTCAGCGATCACAAATGCGGAACAGCACGCCAGCGAGATCGACGCCATCCGGCACAAATTTTGCGTTCCTCGTCTTTTACATTGACACTCTAGGCCAGCCTATATCTATTTGTATAGTCAAAAGCGGAGCATAGAAATCCGTGCCGAGGAAAATCGAAGTCGGGAACAAAACTCCTCCGCCGGGGGAATAAAACTGGAGAGATGATCATGAAGGCACATTCACTGCTGAAGGGTCTGGTCGGCGCTGCGTTCCTGCTCGGAGCAGCCGTTTCCGCCCATGCAGCCGACACGCTGGCAGCCGTCAAGGCAGCCGGCACCCTCAAGGTTGGCACCGAAACGGCTTTCGCACCGTTCGACTATATCGATGCCGGTGAACACACCGGTTTGAACGTCGACCTCTTTGCCGAGATCGGCAAGGAACTCGGCGTCAAGATCGAGTGGGTAGCGCTTCCCTGGGACGGCGTCTTCCCGGCGCTCGAGGCCGGCAAGTTCGATGTCGTCGCAGGCCCTGCGACGATCACCAAGAAGCGCTTGGAGCGCTATCGCTTCACGCCGCCGATCGCCGAAGCGACGATTGCCATTCTGAAGAAGGCCGGCGATGCGACCATCAGCAAGCCGGAAGATATTGCCGGCAAGAAGATCGGCGTCGGCAAGGCAACTGCTCAGCTCGACCAGTTGAAGGAATTCTCCGACACGCTGCCGACCAAGGTCGATGTGCGCGAATATCCGGCCTTTACCGAATCCTATGCCGATCTCGCAGCCGGGCGCATTGCCGGCGTTGCCAACTCGCTGCCGAATATCGCCTTCGTCGCCAGCCAGCGAAAGGGCACATTCGAAGTCGTCCAGCCGCCATTCGGCAAGAAGTCCTATTTCGGCTTCATCGGTCTCAAGGATGCCGATCACGCCCCACTGATGGATGCGATTGATGCCGCAATGCTCAAGATCAAGGCAGATGGACGCATGGCTGAGCTGCAGAAGAAGTGGTTCGGTGCATCTTTTGATACGCCTGATGCTGTCAAGGACCCGGCATTCTGATTAGCTGCCGGTGAAACGAACGCGCCCCGCCAGTGGTCGGGGCGCAATCTGCCGTGGCATCAGAGTTCACGGCCGCAGCGCCCAGGCAAACACCGCCCATGTCCATCAAGCTTTTCGAACTGCTTCTGCAAGCCGCGATCTACACGGTGACGATCAGCGTGGTTTCTATCCTGATCGGCTTTGCGATCGCCATCATTGTTTCCGCCATGCTGCTTTCGCGGCAACGGCTCTTCGCGCTGCAGGCGCGGATTTTCATCAGTTTCTTTCGTGGCGTGCCGCTGCTGGTGCAACTGCTGCTGATCTATAACCTGCTGCCGGCGATCGGCATCAACGTGCCGAGCATCGTTGCGGCCATCATTGGTCTTTCGCTGTGTACTGCGGCCTATCAGGCTGAAAATCTGCGCGGCGGATTTTCCAGTGTTCCGACGGGCCTTGTCGAATCTGCCGAAATGGTCGGCATGACACCCGTTCAGATCTTCCGCCGCATCAAGGCGCCGATCGCCCTGCGCCTGACCTTTCCGGCGCTCGTCAACGAAGCGATCCTTATCCTGAAGGCGTCTTCGCTGGTCTCGGTCGTCGGGGTCATCGAGTTGACGCGCATGGCCCAGGACCTTGCCGGCAGCACCTTCCTGCCGCTCGAGATTTTCGCTTCCGCCGGGCTGATCTATCTCGTCATCAATTGGATCGTTGCCCTTGCGGGCGGCCTGATCGAACGCTCCCTGCCAGGAGTGCCGCGATGACCTTCGACATCAATGTGATCTTCAGCAACTTGCCGGAAATCCTCAGCGGTGCATGGGTCACCATCGTCATCTGGATCATCACCACCCCGGCCGCTGCCGTGCTCGGCTTCCTTGTCGCCGTTGCCAGACGTTTTGGCGGGGTGATCCTGGACAAGGCGTTCGGCATTGTCATCGCGGTGCTCCGCGGCACGCCGTTCCTGATTCAGATATTCCTCGTCTACTACGGCGGGCCATTCGTCGGATTATCGCTCGATCCGATCCCGGCAGGCGTCATCGGCCTTTCCATCTACGGCGCGGCTTATTTCAGTGAGATATTCCGCTCGGGCTTTGCTGCGGTCCCGAAGGGACATATCGAAGCCGGGATATGCGTTGGCCTGACACAAAGACAGATCATCCGGCGCATATTGCTGCCGGAGATGACCATGCTGGTCTTGCCGCCGTCGATCAACATGACGATCATCCTGATGAAGGAGACGGCCGTGCTGTCCATCATTACCGTGCCGGAGTTGACGGCGACGCTCAGCGCCATCGGCTCGCAGCAATATGCTTTCGTCGAGGCGCTCTTCGTGCTCGCCCTGTTCTACTGGGCCTTGGTCGAAATCACCGGTTGGCTCGGTCATCTCGCCGAAACGAAACTCACCAGATTCAGGTTTTTCAACATATGAGCGTTCCTGCGATCGCAGTCAAAAATCTCGTCAAGACGTTCGGCGGCTCCACCGTGCTGCACGGCATCGACCTCGATATCGTTCAGGGACAAGTTTCCTGCGTCATCGGTCCGTCGGGATCCGGCAAGAGTACGCTGCTGCGCTGCATGGCGTTTCTGGAGGAATCGACGAAGGGGACGATTACCGTCAACGGCGAGGTGCTTGGCTTTGCGGAAAATACCAAGGGCGTCCGGGAGCGGGTACCAGCTGCTGTGAACCGGCGGATCCGATCGCAGATCGGGATGGTCTTTCAGCAGTTCAATCTCTGGCCGCATATGACGGCGCTCGGCAATGTCAGCGAGGCGCTGAAGACGGTTCACAAGATGAGCCGCAGGGATGCCGAGGAGCGGGCCATGGCCCAGCTCGTCAAGGTCGGCCTCGAGGGCAGGGCAGGGCACTATCCGTCGCAGCTCTCGGGAGGACAGCAGCAGCGCGTCGCTATTGCCCGGGCGCTTGCCCTCAACCCGAAGATCATGCTCTTTGACGAGCCGACGTCGTCACTCGATCCTGAGTTGACTGGCGAAGTGCTGAACGTCATGCGCGATCTCGCCGCCGAGGGCATGACGATGGTCGTCGTCTCCCACGAGATCGGATTTGCCGCAACTGTCGGCCAGCAGATCGTCTTTCTCGATCACGGCAAGGTGCTGTTCACCGGTCCGCCGCAGGACGTCTTCAAGCGACCGAGAAACCCCCGGCTCGAGCAATTCCTGGACACCTATATCGATCGCGGAGCCTCGATGCTGCTATGACGTTCATGTCCTTCCCGATCGTCGGACAGAGCTCCACGGCCGGTGCCGGGTTCAGGCAGTTTCCTCTTCGAATATTTTCACGGGCCGGTCCCACTGGATGAGCACGATACAGCCGGTCTCGCTCCAGACCGAGTGTTCGCTGCCCGGCGCGTTGACGATATAACTGCCGCTGGCGTAATCGCCCGTCTCGTCGGATTGAACGCCATCGAGCACCAGAATAGTCTCGAGCCCCTCGTGGCGATGGCGGGGAACGGAGGCGCCGGGCTCATATTTCAACAACGCCACGCCCGGCTGATCGCCCTCGAAGGGGCGGATCCAGTGAATGCTGACGGCATAGCGGAAAGGGCCGAATTCCAACGCCTTCCAGCCGCCTGACGTCAGGCGTTCGCGGGTCGTTTCAGGCATGGGCGATGCTCTCCAGAATGTCGTCGACATGGGCGGTCCAGCCGACGATTGCGCCCTGGGCGCGGATCATGGCGATGGCTGCGGCTTTGAATTCGGGGAAATAGCTTTCCGTTGCCTCCTCGGCGAGCAGGCATTCATAGCCGCGGTCGTTTGCTTCGCGCATCGTCGTTTGCACGCAGACTTCGGTGGTGACACCGGCAAAGACGAGCTGCTTGATGCCCTTCTGCTGCAGCACGGTGCCGAGCTCGGTCGCATAGAAGGCGCCCTTGCCGGGTTTTTCGATGACGACCTCGCCCTTCACAGGAGCCAGTTCCGGAAGAATTGCCGTGCCGGGTTCGCCCGAGATCAGGATGCGGCCCATCGGGCCCTCGTCGCCGATCCTGAGCGAAGGATTGCCGCGGTCGCGTTTGGCCGGCGGCAAGTCGGAGAGATCAGGCCGGTGGCACTCCATCGTATGGATCACAGGCAGGCCGGCATTGCGGAAGCCCTGGATCAGGCGTTTGACGTCAGGCACGATCCTGGTGATACGGCTGACGTCGTTGCCGAGGCTGGCGCCGAAGCCGCCGGGCTCGGCGAAATCGCGCTGCATGTCGATGACGATGAGGGCGAGCTCATCGTGCTTCACCGGAAAGGCGAAAGGCTCTGCCTTGATCTCCATCATCAGTGATGTCCCGCCATGTGGGCGCCGATCACGCCGATATCGGCCGAGCGCGCCGGTGTCTCGTAAACCAGCCTGCCTTCCGAAATGACCATGATGCGGTCCGACATCTCGAGCAGTTCATCGAGGTCTTCGGAGAGCAGCAGCACCGCGGCTCCCGAATTGCGGGCCCTCATGATCCGGGCGCGGATTTCGGCGACGGCCGAGAAATCGAGGCCGAAACAGGGGTTCGAGACGATCAGCAGATCGACATCGCCGGTCAGTTCGCGGGCGAGCACCGCCCGCTGCACGTTGCCGCCCGAAAGCGCTGCGATCGGCGAGGAGGAAGAGGCCGTCTTGACCTTGAAGTCGGAGATCAGCGCCGAGGCACGCTTCTTCATGTTGCCCTTGTTCAGCCAGATCGCGTCCTTGCCGTCCAGCTTCAAGTCGAAGGTGCGAAACGCAAGGTTCTCGCTCACGGTCATCTTGGGCGCGCAGGCATTCTGCAACGGCTCTTCGGGGATGAAACGCACCTTGTTCTTGCGGGTCTCCTCACGGGTGGCGCCGTAAGTCTCGCCATTGACCATGATCTCGCCGCTATCGGTCGGGCGCTGGCCGGCCAGGATTTCCGTCAGCTCCTTCTGGCCGTTGCCGGATATGCCGGCGATGCCGACAATCTCGCCGGAGCGGACCGTCAGCGCGTCGATCTCGATCGTCTTCAGGCCGGAGCGATCCGGAGCTTTCACCTGGGTCACAGTGAGCACGGATTTGGCCGCTTCCGCCACCGGCAGACGGCTGTCGAGCTCCGCGAGCTTGACATCGCCGATCATCATCGCCGCCATCTCGGCGGTGGAGAGCTCGCTGACCTTGCCGGTACCGACCAGCTTGCCGCGCCGCAGGATCGAGACGGCATCAGCGAACTTCGTCACCTCATGGAACTTGTGGGAGATCATCAGCACGGTGAGCTCGCCGCGCTCGGTCATTCCGCGGACGATGCCGAGCATCTCATCGGCTTCGGCCGGCGTCAGCACCGAGGTCGGCTCGTCGAGCACGAGGAAGGAGCGACCGAGATAGAGCTGCTTGACGATTTCGAGTTTCTGTTTTTCGCCGGCCGCAAGCTCGTTCACCGGCCTGTCGAGCGGGATCTTGAACGGCATGCGTTCCATGAAACCCGCCAGATCCTTGCGTTCCCTTGCCCAGTTGATCACTGCGGGTACTTCGGTACGGCTGATGACCAGGTTTTCCGCACCGGTCAGAGAGGGAACCAGTGTGAAATGCTGGTAGACCATGCCGAGCCCATAGGCCGCGGCATCCTTGGGTGAGGCGACCGCCACCTCGCGGCCATCGACCGACAGCGAGCCTGACGTTGCGTGATAGAAGCCCATGATGCATTTGACGAGTGTCGACTTGCCGGCGCCGTTTTCGCCGAGAAGCGCGTGAAAAGAGCCAGCCGGAACGGCGATCGAAACGTTGTCGAGCGCGGTGAACGAGCCGAAACGCATGGTCATATCGAGCGTCTCGATGCCGACGGCCTTGCCGGCTTGCGGAAGGGGCGTGTCGCGGACTGTGCTCACTTCATTGCTCCTTTTCGACGATGATGGCGACGGGACCGCCGCCGGGCGGACCCTGGTGTTCGGCGCCGCCAGACACATAGAGATCGGTAATGCCGAAGATGCCGGCGAGAACGCCGCCGACGAAGGCACGGGCATGGCGGGTGCCTGCAATATCCGAGTCATCGAGCATCGTGTGGCGCCTGCCGCCGATCCTGCCGGACGGGTCCGGCTCGGCCTTGGCGAGAACCGCCGCCAGCCGGCTGTTTTCCGGCAGGCGTTCGCGGGCTTTCCTGACGGAATGCGCGTCGATCGCATCCCGCATGACCGCGTGGTCGATCGACAGCGGACCGGACCATTTTGCGCTCATGCCGAGGACGATGATTTCGTGATCGGTGAGTTCGACCCCGGACGAGGTTGAGGCGCAGCGGGAAAAGAGATCGAAACGTGTGCAGATGTCGGTATCGTTGATCGATGTCGCATCTATCTCGCCGAGTGCCACGGCGACGCCGAGAGCCGAAGCGCCGCGCGAGAGGCCCATGGATTTCAGCGTGTCGTGGGTTGCGACCGTCCTGCCTGCTGCCTCGGCCTCGGCAATCCGGCGCGAGGTGAGCAGCGGACACTTGATCTGCACGAAATGGGCATCGGCGGGATCATCGATGCCGGCATCCCTCATCGCGGACTTCACGCCTTCGGCAACGAGCAGGATCTGTTCCCGGCGCCCGAGATGTTCGGGGGGCAGCGCGGGGGTACGCGACACACCAATGGCCAGCGCCCGTTCGCCCGGGGTTTCTACGGTTTCACGCGCAAAAACCGTCCAATGCGGCGAGAGCGCACCCTCGGTGCCGCCGGACATGATGATCGAGACGCCGTCGACGCCATATCTACTGAACAATGTCTCGAAGCTGCGGGTGGCATAACCGCGGGTAAAATCATTGACGCAGCCGTTGCCTTCCGTCTTGCCGAGAACGGCGACGATGTTGTTCGCCTGAAGGCCGCTGGCAAAGAGCGCCTCGACGCCGGCAACGTCATCGGGGCCGTCGGCTGGGACGCGAAAGACATGGGCACGCAATGACGGCATCAGGGTAGCGCCTCGACTAGAGCCGCGGAATTGGAGACGGAGCCGAAGACGCCGCCCTGCATCTTCACCATCTTGATGGCGGCGAGGTGGTTTCCGTAGTCGGTCGCACCACAGCAGTCCTCCAGCAGCAGGCATTCGTAGCCGCGGTCGTTCGCCTCGCGCATCGTCGTCGAGACGCAGACATCCGTGGTGATTCCTGTGAGGATAATGTTCTCAATGCGCTTCTGATTGAGGATAAGTTCGAGGTCGGTGGCACAGAACGACCCCTTGCCGGGCTTGTCGATGATCGTCTCGCCTTCGATCGGGTAGAGTTCGGGGATGATGTCCCAGCCGGGTTCGCCACGCGTCAGGATACGGCCGCAGGGGCCGGGATCGCCGATGCCGGCGCCGATCCGCTGCGAGCGCCAGCGTTTATTGGCCGGCAGATCGGCGAGGTCCGGGCGATGGCCCTCGCGGGTATGGATGATGTGATAGCCCTTGGCCCGCATGGCGGCAAGCACACGTTTGATCGGTTCGATCGGCGCCTGCACCAGCGACAGGTCGTAGCCCATGTGGTCGACATAACCGCCCTTGCCGCAGAAATCGGTCTGCATGTCGATGATGATGAGGGCGGTATTATCAGGCCTCAGAGCGCCGTTATAAGGCCACGGATACGGATCGGCGTCGATAAAATGCCGGTTGGTTTCGACCATCGCGTCCATCATTCTCTCTCCTATTCCGCGGCAGGTTTGAGGGGTTCGCCGTAACGGCGCATCGGCTTGTCAAATCCGCAGGACGTGCCGTCCTTGACCTTTACCTCGTCTTCCCATGGCAGGCGGTATTTGCCGGCGACAAGGTCGTGCATGTAGGTGTAGGGCGCATCCTGGGCGCCGCCGGCGACGGCGACATAGCCGCGATGGCCGAACTGGTAGATATTGTTCTCCACCCCCCAGCCGAGCCGGGCCTCGCGCACCAGATCAGGACGCACCTCGGCGGTGATGATTTCGTTGGGCCGGCCGGAGGTGCCGTGGGCGATGACCGTGCCGTCGAAATTGCAGATCATGCCTTCGCCCATCGAATCGAAGGTGCCGTCCGAGCCGCACATGCAGACATTGGCGGTAACCATCAGGTTGCAGAAGGCGTTGGCCTGATTGGTGAAGCGCCAGGCGTCGCGGATCGGCGCCGTGTAGCCGGCCGTGCGGATCATGATTTCGGCGCCCTTATAGGCGCATTCGCGCGCCATTTCCGGGAACATGCCGTCATGGCAGATGATCAGCGCGAGCTTGGCGCCCCGTGGGCCCTCGATGACGGGGATGCCAAGATCGCCGGGCTCCCACGGCTCGACGGGGATCCAGGGATGCATCTTGCGGTAATAGAGCTTCAGCTCGCCCTGGTCGTCGATGACGATGCCGGAATTATAGGGCATGCCACCGGGATTGAGCTCCATGATCGAGAAGCAGCCCCAGATCCGGTTGTCCCTGCAAGCCCGCTTGAAAGCCGCGACCTCCGGCCCGTCGAGCGTGCACATGATCTCCGGATTGATGTCCATGGAGAGGCCGTGCAGCGCGTATTCGGGAAAGATGACGAGGTCCATGCCCGGCTGGTTGCGCCGCGCCTTGGCCACCAGATCGACGATCACCTGCGTCTGTTTCGCCAAGTCCGCTTTGGTGACGGTCACCGGCAGCTGGAGCTGAACGAGGCCGATGCCGACGCCGTGTTCGGATTTGTTGAGACCGCCTAGTCCGTTCATCGGAAAGCTCCGTTATTTCGTGAGCGACAGCGCGCCCGGCGCACCGGCGAGCGAGCGGGTGGGCGAGGACGTGGCGATCAGGATGACGAGGGTGAGCACGTAAGGCGCTGCATAAAAAAGGTAGTAGCCTTGTGTGACGCCGACCGATTGCAGCGCCGGGCCGAGCGCGCCGGCACCGCCGAAAAGCAGGGCAGCGAGGAAGCAGCCGATCGGATTCCAGCGAGCGAAGATGACGAGGGCCACGGCCATCAGGCCCTGGCCCGACGAGATGCCTTCGTTCCAGGAGCCCGGATAGTAGAGCGAGAGATAGGCGCCGCCGATTGCCGCCAGCGAGCCGCCCACTGCCGTCGCCAGCAAGCGAACCCGGTCCGGGTGGATCCCCATGGCCCGGGCCGCGTCGGTGCTGTCGCCGACGACGCGCAGGATCAGGCCGATGCGGGTGTTCTTGAAGGCCCAGAACAGGAAGAGGGCAAGTGCCGCGCCGATGAAGAACAGCACGTTGATATTGAGCGCCGCCTGGATCTGCGGAGTGCTCGACCAGCCGCCGAGCGGGATCGAGGGCAGTTTCGGCGCCACCGGCTGGATGAAGGATTTGCCGAGGAAAAACGCCATGCCGAGACCGAACTGCATCATGGCGATGCCGATGGCGATGTCGTTGACCTTCGCGAACTTGCAGATCCAGCCGTGGATGAGGCCGAAGATCGCGCCTGCCGCCATTGCGGCCAGCACGCCAAGGGTCGGCGAGCCGGTCATGACGGCCACCGCATAGGCCGTCATGGCGCCGAAGACGAGCGTGCCTTCCAGGCCGAGATTGATGCGGCCGGAGCGTTCGGTGATCGTCTCGCCGAGGCTGACGAAGATGAAGGGGGTGGAAACACGGATGGCGCCCGCGAAGATCGCCAGCGGCACGCCCCAGATGCCGATGCCTGTCTCTTCCATCAGAGGCTCCTTTTCCAGAGGTCGGGATTGAAGATCTTGAAGCGGCCGTAGAAGGTCTCGCAGAACAGAATGACGATGAAGAGCGTGCCCTGCAGCACCAGAACCGTCGCATCCGGCAGGCCCATGCGCCGCTGGATGAGGCCGCCCGAGGCGTCGATGCCACCGAGCAGGATCGCTACCGGAATGATCGCCAGCGGATTGTGCCTGGCGAGGAAGGCGACGAGGATGCCGGTGTAACCGTAGCCGGCGGCAAGCGAGGCGTTGGCACTTCCCTGCACCGCCGCCACCTCGATCATGCCCGCCAGGCCGGCAAAACTGCCGGCAAGCGCGGTAAATCCGGCGATCAGCTTGCCGACCGGCAGTCCCTGGATCTGGGCGGCGCGCACGTTGCCGCCGGCGATGCGGGCGGCAAAACCGTAGCTCGTCGCCTCGATCACGATCCAGGAGACCACACAGGCGAGGATGCCGATGACCAGGCCCCAATGCACGTCCATGCCGGGAATATTGCCGAGCATATATTCCGCCGGCAGCGGCCTGGTCGACGGCTTGTTGAGGCTTGCCGGATCGCGCAGCAGCCCTTCGACGAACTGGTTCATCAGGGCAATGGCGATATAGGAGAGCAGCAGCGACGAGATGGTTTCGTTGACGCCGCGGTAGTGGCGCAGGAAACCGGCAAGGCCGATCCAGATGCCGCCGACCACCATGGCAGCGATCGCCATCAGAATGAGGGTAAGGAAGACAGGCGCGGTGCCGGCGAGCGGCAGAGCCATGGCGGCGGCGGCAACGCCGCCCAGCACGACCGCTCCTTCCCCGCCGATGATGACGAGGCCGAGACGGGCGGGCAGGGCGACGCAGAGTGCCGTCAGGAGAAGGGGTGCGGCACGACTCAAGCTGTTCTGCACCGAAAACCAGCTGCCGAAGCCGCCGGTGTACATCAGTTGGAAGAGGGTGGCCGGCGACTTGCCGACCGCCAGGATGAAGAGGGAGAAGAGCGCAAGACCGATCAGAATGGCCGCGAGGCCGATGACAACAGGCTCGGCCCGCCGCGCGATCCATTCGAGGACGGGGCGCAGGGAAGCCGGTTTTTCCGCGATGGCTATTGCGGGATCATTGGCCTCGATGGTCATGGCGCTTCTCCCTTCGCGGTTTACGCCGTGGACCCGACGACGCCCTCGACCAGATAATTCATGCTTTCGAGCTCGATCGCGTCTTCGGCGTAGCTCTTGTCGGCAGCCACGACGGTGTCGCCCTTGTTGTCCTTCAACGGTCCCTTGAAGACCGAGAAGCCGCCCTTCATCATGTCGGCCTGCGTGGCTTCGAAGGCCTTGCGGCCCTCGGCGGACACACCGGGGCCAAGCGCGCTCATCTTCACGAAGCCGTCCTTCAGGCCGCCACGCACGAAATTGCCGAGCTTTTCGCCGGCCTGCGCCTTCTTGACGAAGTCGCTGTAGACGTTGCCCCAGGCCCATTCGGCGCCGGTGAGATATTTTTCAGGAGCAAGCGGGCTCTGGTTGGCGTGATAGCCGCAGACGAAGGCGCCGCGGCCGGCAGCCGTCTCGACGACCACTTTGGGGCTGTCGACGTGGCAGGTGATGACGTCCGCGCCCTGGTCGACCAGCGCGTTGGTGGCTTCGGCCTCCTTGACGGCAAGCGACCATTCGCCGGTGAAGATCACCTGGCAGGTGATACCAGGATCGACTGTGCGCGCGCCAAGCAGGAAGGCGTTGATATTCTGCAGAACCTGCGGGATCGGCTTGGCGGCGACGAAGCCGATCTTCTTGCTCTTCGTCGCATGGCCGGCGGCAATGCCGTTCAGATACTGGCCCTGGAAGATATAGCCGAAATAGGAGCCCGTATTGGCCGGGTTCTTGCCTTCCTGCCAGAGGCCGCCGCAGTGGCGGAACTGGACGTCGGGATGTTTGGCGGCCACGGCCAGCATGTGTGGGTCGAAGTAGCCGAAGGAGGTCGGAAAGAGCAGGGTCGCGCCATCCAGGTTGATCATGGATTCCATCGTCTTCTGAACGTCGACGGTCTCCGGCACGTTCTCTTCTTCGACCAGCGTCACACCCGGCATCGCCTTGATGACGGCCGCACCTTCGGCATGCGCCTGGTTGTAGCCGTAGTCGTCCTTGGGGCCGACATAGATGAAGCCGACGGTCAGCGCGGTTTGGGCTGCGGCGGAAGAGGCGATCAGGCCCGGCATGGCGCCGGCAAGCGCACCGGCAGCGGAAGCCTGGAGGAAATTGCGGCGGTTCATGGAAAGGAGTTTGGTCATCGGAAATGCTCCTTGCGGCGCTGGGCCGGTTGTGAACGGGTACAGAAAAGTGCATGCAATGCATGTGCCAGAAATTAATATGTTGTTTTTTATAGTTTATCCATTCCAGCAAGACTTGCGCATTGCAAAGTGCATACAGATTGATCGAATTCTTGCGCAAAAAGTAATCAATAGATATTTCTTGTTCATTGTGACTGCGTAGTTGGCACAGACTCGAGTTACCCGAGGTATCTCTTGCATCAGAAAGCGAACATTTAACAATATCTTCGCCGTCCGATTTGACTTATCGAGTCTCGAACGTCATCTGTATGCAGAATGTTGAGGTGAGCAGATTCGTATCGTGAAGCAGACCAGGCGCAGAGAAGTGATCCGCACCGGAACCACCGTCGAACAGATGGTGCGCGCGATTGCCGACATGATCGTTACGGGTGAACTCCTGCCGGGCGCGAAGCTGGACGAGGTGTCGCTCGCGGCTCGTTTCGACGTTTCGCGCACGCCGGTACGCGAGGCTCTGCGTGAGCTGGGCGCCATGGGATTGATTGCGCGCGAGCCGAACCGCAGTGCCGTCGTGACCAATGTCACCGAGGCTTATCTGCATTCGATGTTCGAGGCGATGGCGGAGCTCGAAGCGATCTGCGCCAGGCTCTCGGCCGAGCGTATGACGGTCGATGAACGGCGCGCGCTGGAGTTGGAACATCGGGGATCGGTGAGGCTCGTGCATGCCGGCGCGGAAGAAGAATATTCGGCTCACAATACCGAATTTCACACCCGGCTTTATCGCGGCGCGCATAATGATCATGTCTTCGAGATGGTGACTCAGACACGGGCGCGGCTCGCGCCTTTTCGACGGGCGCAGTTCCGTCTGCCCGGGCGTCTGGCAAAATCCTATGAGGAGCACGGCCGGATCGTCACGGCGATCATGCGCGCGGACGCCGCAGCCGCGGGGCAGGCGGCATATTCCCATGTGGAAATTGTCAGCGATGCCAGCGCGGTCTTTGCAACGCCCGGGGAGTAAAGAGGGCACGACGCCTGAAATCAGGCGCCGCTACGAAGGCGAGAAAACCACGACCGGCAAACGCCGCGGTTATGTCCCGGTCTCTACTCCGCCGCTTCGATGAAGCGGTGGCGTTCGTAGAGGAACTTCAGCACGGCTTCACGGCATTTGAGATATGTGCGGTCGGAGGCGAGTTCGATGCGATTGCGGGGACGGGGCATGATCACATCGAGCACTTCGCCGATGCGGGCCGCCGGGCCGTTGGTCATCATCACGATGCGATCGGACAGCAGCACCGCCTCATCGACATCATGGGTGATCATCACCATCGTGTTGCCAAGGCGGGCGTGGATTTCCATCACCGCGTCCTGCAGATGAGCGCGGGTCAGCGCATCGAGCGCGCCGAAGGGTTCGTCGAGCAGCAGGATCTTCGGCTCCATTGCAAGCGCGCGGGCGATGCCGACGCGCTGTTTCATGCCGCCTGAAATTTCCGAAGGCCGCTTATCCCTGGCATGCGCCATCTGCACGAGATCGAGGTTGGCCATCACCCAGTCATGCCGCTCGGCCTTGGTCTTCGTTCGGTTGAAGAGTTTGGAGACGGCGAGATTGACGTTCTCGTAGACCGTCAGCCAAGGCAGCAGCGAGTGGTTTTGGAAGACGACGGCGCGTTCCGGACCGGGTCCGTTGACCTCACGGTTTTCAAGCAGCACGGCGCCTGCCGAAACCGGGGTCAGGCCGGCGATGAGGTTGAGCAGGGTGGACTTGCCGCAGCCCGAATGGCCGATGATCGAGACGAATTCGCCTGCGGAAATCGTCAGGTTGATGTCCTTCAGGACCTCGGCGCGCACGCCGCCCCGATCGAAATGTTTGTCGATATGGTCGAGCTTCAGATAGGCGTTCATAGGTGCGTTCCTCAGTTGGCCATGGCGCCGCGGGTGATGAGTTTGCCGAGTGCTGCCACCAGCTTGTCGAGGGCGAAGCCGACGATGCCGATATAGGCGAGCGCGACGATGATGTCCGGAAGGCGCGACGAGTTCCATGCGTCCCAGATGAAGAAGCCGATGCCGACGCCGCCCGTCAGCATTTCGGCCGCGACAATGGCGAGCCAAGAGAGGCCGACGCCGATCCTGAGGCCTGTGAAGATGTAAGGCGCTGCCGAAGGCAGCATGATCTTCCAGAAAAACTCGAACTGGTTGAGGCGCAGCACCTCGGCGACATTGCGGTAATCCTGCGGAATATTGCGGACGCCGACGGCGGTGTTGATGATCACCGGCCAGATCGACGTGATGAAGATCACGAAGATCGCCGAGGGGTTGGAATCCTGGAAGGCTGCGAGCGACAGCGGCAGCCAGGCGAGCGGCGGAACCGTGCGCAGCACCTGGAAGATCGGATCGAGGCCACGCATCGCCCAGACCGACTGGCCGATGATCGCCCCGATGATGACGCCGGTGACCGCGGCAAGCCCAAAGCCATAGAGAACGCGCTGCAGCGAAATGAGCACGCGCCAGCCGAGCCCGATATCCTGGGAGCCGTAGTTGAAAAACGGATAGGCGATCAGGTCATAGCTATCCTGCCAGACCCGATGCGGCGAGGGCAAAGACGCATCCGCCGACGAACAGAGCACCTGCCAGACAAGCAGGATGAGTGCCAGCACGACGACTGGCGGAACGACATTGCGAAGTGCGGTCAGTGCCGCTCGACGAAAATCGATCCGCGATCCGTGCTTGCCGGAAAATGGCAGAACCTTTGCCGCCTGCTTGGCAGGGGCGGCCATGGAGGGATTTTCTTTATTTGCCAGGGCGGACATCAACGTGCTCCTCACGTGAATGAAAGGCCGGCGCGCTGTCGCGCGCCGGAGCGGGTCAGGAGACAGCCTTGATCGAAAGGCTGTCGAGATAGGCCGAGGGATTTTCGGGGTCGAAGACCTTGCCGTCGAAGAAAGTCTCCTTGCCGCGAGAAGACGATGCGGGAATATCGGCCGCCGCGACGCCGAGATCCTTGGCGGCCTCGCGCCAGATGTCTTCGCGGTTCACCTGATTGACCAGCGCCTTGACGTCGGTGCTCGCCGGCAGATTTCCCCAACGGATGTTTTCCGTCATGAACCAGGTATCGTGGCTCTTGAACGGATAGGAGGCGCCGTCTTTCCAGAACTTCATATAGAGGTCGGTGGCTTTGACATCGCGGCCGTTGCCATAATTGATGTCGCCCTTGAGGCGGCCGAGCACGTCCTTTGTCGGAACGTTGAACCATTGGCGCTTGCCGAGAATGTCAGCCATTTCCGCCTTGTTGTCCATGCTTTCGCACCACTGCTGAGCCTCCATGACGGCCATCAGCAAGGCCTTGGCAGCATTGGGATTCTTTTCGATCCAGTCGGCGCGCAGTCCGAGCGCCTTTTCAGGATGACCCTTCCAGAGCTCGCCGGTGGTGGCTGCGGTAAAGCCGATGCCCTGGTTGACGAGCTGCTCGTTCCACGGTTCGCCCACACAGAAGACGTCCATGTTGCCGACCTTCATGTTGGCAACCATCTGCGGCGGCGGCACGACGATGGTCGAAACGTCCTTGTTCGGATCGATGCCGCCGGCGGCGAGCCAGTAGCGGATCCAGAGGTCATGGGTGCCGCCCGGGAAGGTCATGGCAGCCTTGATCTCCTTGCCCTCCGCCTTCTTTTTCTCGAATGCCGCCTTCAGCTTGGAGGAATCCAGCTGCACGCCGGTGTCGCCATATTCCTTGGCGACGGAAATACCCTGGCTGTCGAGGTTGAGCCGGGCGAGGATAGCCATCGGCACCGGCTTATTGTTCTGCGTCACCTTGCCGGTGTGCATGAGATAGGGGAGCGGCGACAGGATATGGGCACCGTCGATACCGTTCGCTGATCCGCCGAGCACAAGATTGTCGCGGGTCGCACCCCAGGATGCCTGTTTGGCCACATCCGTTTCCGGAAGGCCATGCTTGTCGAAAAAGCCCTTTTCCTTGGCGATGATCAACGGTGCGGAATCGGTGAGAGCGATAAAGCCGAGCTTGGCACCTTTCACCTCAGGGCCTGCTCCGGCTGCGAAGGCGCCGGACGGAAAGGCGGTCTTGACGGCGCCGATGAGGGCAGCCGCTGCGGTCGTCTTGAGCATGCTGCGGCGGGTAATGCCGGTTGTCGAAATCCCAGTCTGCAAATTCTTTGTCATGCGCAGGTTCCCTCTGCTGGCTGAATTTGGACACAAAAAAACGCCGCCGGAAATTGCGTCCAGGGGATGGGAGAATCCCGGAGCAAAGACCTTGCGACGTCGGTGTCTAATGTAGGCGCTTATGCCGCGCCTATCTGCGCCGGTCGCCATTGACCGATGCCTCTCAGTACCTGCAAGCAGCGTGCCAGTTCTGCTGAATGCTGGTAACGGCCTGAAGTAAAATGAGAAACCGATGAATTTATAACTGCCTATACTTTAGGCATGATTGCTTTATGCCGACATTTTGTGCGATTGCTGTTGTGGTCGCAGTCGCGAGAGCAACTATTTGTGCAGCGCACGCGCGCGGCTCGGCCGCCGCGCTGGCACCGCAAAGCCGAGATTATCGCTCGAATGGTTCGCCGAGCGAAGCGACGCCGTTCAGTTTGAGCAGGCGGCGGTCAGCGGAGATGATGCCGAGCACGATGATCGTGACGAGATATGGCAGGCTCGAGAGCAGCTGCGAGGGAACGTCCAGTCCGGTTGCCTGGGCTGCAAGCCCCATCAGCGAGACCGCGCCGAAGAGGCAAGCGCCGAGGAAGATACGGCCGGTGAGCCAGGTCCCGAAGACGACGAGCGCAATCGCGATCCAGCCGCGCCCGGCGATCATCCCGTCGGCCCAGAGCGGTGTATAGACCACCGACGCATAGGCGCCGGCGAAACCAGCCATCGCACCGCCGAATGCGATGGCAAGGACGCGGACTGAGATCACCGAATAGCCGATGGCGTGAGCAGCCTTCGGGTTCTCGCCGACGGCGCGGACGATGAGGCCAAGCTTGGTGTAGGCAAATATCGTCCACAAAGCCAACGTCGCGGCGAGTGAAATCCACACGACGATGTCCTGGACGAAAAGGCCACCGACAACCGGCAGATCCGAAAACCCGGGAAGGGCGAGCTTGGGAAGTCCCCTGACCGTGAGGCTTTCATAGGTCTTGCCGAAAAGCGCGGAAAGGCCCTGACCGAGAATGCCGATGGCAAGGCCCGCGGCCACCTGGTTTGCCCGGAAACCCAGCGTGACAAAGGCAAAGAGCAGGGAAAGGACAGCACTGCCCAGCCCGGCGACGACGAAGCCCAGGAGATGCCCGCCGCCCTGATAGACGACGATGAAGCCGAGCACGGCACCGAGAGCCATCAATCCCTCGACCCCGAGGTTGAGGACGCCGGCGCGCTCGGCTACCAGCTCTCCGAGGGCTGCCAGAAGAAACGGTGTCGCAGCCGCCAGCATGCCGGCAAGAATGAACTCGATGGCATTCATAAGGGGCTCCGGTGAGCGGCGCGGCGCCATTCAAGGCGATAGCGCACGAAGGCGACGGCGATCAGGTAGGCGAGCAGCAGACTGCCCTGGAAGACACGGACGGCGGCGATCGGCAGATTGGCCGAGACCATGGCATTGTCGCCGCCGATATAGATGACCGCCATGATTAGCGCCGAGACCACGATGCCGATCGGATGCAGGCCGCCGAGATAGGCGACGATAATGGCCGCATAGCCATAGCCGCTCGCGACCGAACGTTGCAGCTGGCCGAGCGGACCGGCGACTTCGGCGGCACCGGCAAGACCGGCCGCAAAACCACCGATCAGCAGCGAAAGCCAGATCGCCCAACCTTCCTTAAAGCCGGCATAGCCGGCAGCCCGCGGCGCCAGACCGCCGACCTGCAGCTTGTAACCGATGAAGCTCCTCTGCATGAATACCCAGGCCGCAATCGACAAAGCCAGCGTGATGAGGAATGAGACATTGACGCGGGTACCGGCAATCAGAGTCGGCACCATCGCATCATACTGAAACATCACCGACTGGGGGAAGTTGAAGCCATTCGGATCCTTCCAGGGGCCGAGCAGCAGATAGTTCAGCAACTGCGCCGCCACGAGGCTCAGCATCAGCGAGACGAGGATCTCGTTGGCATTGAGGCGCACACGCCAGAAGGCGGTGAGCGAAGCCCAGAGAGCGCCGCCGATGGCGCCGAGCAACAGCATCGCCGGCCAGATCCATTGGCCTGTTGCCTGGGGAAACCAGACCGGAATGGCAGAGGCGAAGATCGCGCCAAGAATGAACTGGCCTTCGGCGCCGATGTTGAAGACCTTGGCACGAAAGCCGATCGCCAGCCCCTGCGCGATCAGAAGGAGCGGTCCTGCCTTGAGGAGCACTTCCGAAAATGACGCCCAGGAAAGGAAGGGTTCGAAAAGCATCGCATAGACAACCGCGACAGGGTCGCGGCCCATCAAGATGTAAAGGCCGAGGTTGAGCGCGATCGCTATGACAAGTGCTATGACAGGCGCCAGCAAGGCCGCGGCAAGCGAGGCGCGCTCCCGGCGGACCAGGGTGGGAACGAAAGCAAGGGACCAAGCGCTCATTGCTGGACTTTCTCAGGCGAGGCTTGTGCCCCGATCATGTATCGGCCGACCTCCTCGGGCTTCGTATCCCGCGTTGCGAGCGGCGGGCTGAGCCGGCCGTGATGCAGCACCTGGATGGAATCGCAGAGCTCGAACAGTTCTTCCAGCTCCTCGGAAATGACGAGGATCGCCATGCCCTGATTGCGCAATGCGACCAGACGGCTGCGGATGGCGGACGCGGCGCCGATATCGACGCCCCAGGTCGGCTGCGCCAGGAAAAGCAATTTGGGAGACAGCATGATTTCGCGACCAACGATGAACTTCTGCAGATTGCCTCCGGATAGGGTGCCGGCTTCCGCATCCGGGCCGGGAGTGCGCACATCATACTGACGGATGCAATCATCGGTGAACGCCGTCGCCCGCGCCCTGTCGATGAGGCCACGCCGCAAAAGCTTGAGCGGATGGGCCGTCAGCAGGCTGTTGAGGACGAGCGACATTTCGGGCACGGCCCCGCGTCCGAGCCGGTCTTCCGGAACGAAGGCAAATTCGAGCGTCCGCCGCCCGGCGGCATCGAGCCTGCCGACATCCATACCCATCATGTAGATCCGGTCGCGTTGGTCGCGCCCCAGCACCGTCTCGCCTGAAATCAACGCGGCAAGCTCGCTTTGACCGTTGCCCGAAATGCCGGCGATCCCGAGGATTTCGCCGGCACGAACTTCGAGGCTGATGCCGGAGAGCGGCACCGCGAAGGGATCATCGGGCTGATAGTCCAAACCGATGATCTCCAGCCGCTTTTCCCCACCAGACAGTGGCAGCGCCGACATCGTCGCCGGCATGTCATGGCCGATCATCATGCGGGCAAGGTCATGAGCATCATGCTCACGCGGGTCGACATCCCCCGTCACCCGTCCGCCGCGCAGGATCGTCGCCCGGTCGCAGATCGCCCGGATTTCTTCGAGCTTGTGGGAGATCAACAGGATGGAAACGCCGCCATCGCGCAGCCGTCGCAGCGTGTCGAAGAGCCTCTCCACCAGTTGCGGCGGCAGGACGGAGGTGGGCTCGTCGAGGATCAGCAGCTTCGGATTGGTCATCAGGCTTCGGATGATCTCCACCCGCTGCCGTTCGCCGACGGACAGCGCATGCACATGGGCAAGCGGGTCGACTTCGAGGCCGAATTCCCGTCCAAGCGTCCGAATGCGTTCCTTGAGCTCAGCCTTGCGGCCCGGCACGACCAGTCGAATATTCTCCAGGACGGTCAGGGTCTCGAACAGCGAGAAATGCTGGAACACCATGCCGATGCCGTTGCGCCTCGCCTCGGCGGGGGAGGCGAGGCGCAAAGGGTTTCCTTCCCAGATGACCTCTCCGTCGTCCGGTTGCTCGACGCCGTAGATTAGTTTCATCAGCGTCGATTTTCCCGCCCCGTTTTCCCCGAGGATCGCATGAATCGATTGCGGCGCCACGTCCAGATCGATGGCCTGATTGGCATGGATCTGGCCGTAGCTCTTCGAAATGCCGCGCAGCGACAGGAGCGGGGTGGTCATGACTTATTTCGGCAGCGGCGTGGACACGCCCTTGACGTGCCAGTTCATGGCGATGATCTCGGGGTCGGCCATGGTCGCACCCGATGCGACAGCTTCGCTGCCGTCGGCCTTGGTGATCGGCCCGGTGAAGGGCGAGAAGCTGCCGTCGGCGATCTTTACCTCGATCTCCTTGATCTTGGTCATCACGTCAGCCGGAATATCAGGATTCCAGTCGACCACTTTGACGACCTTGTCGGCAACGCCGAGGAACGCATTGGCGCCCTTGAACGTACCGGCGAGATGGGCATCGACCGAAGCCTTGAAGAACGGCGACCAGTCCGTCGCGATGCAGCCGAGATAGGTTTTCGGTGCATATTTCTTCATCGAGGAATTGAGGTTGAAGGCGTAGACGCCGGCTTCCTCACAGGCCGAAATGACAGACGGCGTGTCCTGGGCGTTGGAGAAGATCACGTCGCACTTCTGCGCGATCAGAGCCTTGGCGGCTTCCTGCTCCTTGGCCGGATCGAACCATGAGTTCACCCAGACCACCGAGACCTCGATATCGGGTTTGACGGCCTGGGCGCCGAGCGTAAAGGCGTTGATCGAGGTAATGAGCTCGGGGATGGCAAAGGCGGAGACAGAGCCGAGCTTGCCGGTCTTGGAAAGTGCTGCCGCAGCCATGCCGAGCAGATAGGTGCCCTGGAAATATTTGGCGGCGAAAGGCGAGAAGTTCGGAGCGACCTGGAAGCCGGAGGCGTGCAGAACGGTAACGCTCGGATCGCGGCGGGCGATCTGCAAGGCGCCGTTCTGATAGCCGAAAGAGCCGGCGACCAGGAACTTGTTTCCGTCGGCAACGGTCTTGTTCATGATGCGGTCGGCGTCCGGGCCTTCGGCGATATTCTCGAGCACCGTGACCTTTACCTTGTCGCCGTAAGCGGCCTTGATCGGCTCGAGGCCGGCGGCAAGTGCGTGCCCCCAGCCAACGTCGCCGACGGGCGAGGGGATTACCAGCGTGATGCCGAGCGGCTCGTCGGCGGCCAAAGCAAGCCGGCTGCCGAGCGCGCCGGCGAGGCCGGTGGCTGCAGCGGCCGTCATCAGATTTCTGCGGGTCAGTTTGGTCATGTTCTCAGTTCCCTCTTTTGGTTTTTTTAGAATTCCACGGTGGATAGTGCGGCCTCGGCATCGGCAGCCAGCTTGGTTTCGTCGAGCCCGGGAAATTCGCCCTTCTGCCAGACGATGCGGCCATTGATCATCGTCATGTCAGTCGCCATGCCGATGCCGACGCGGGCAATCAGGCTCAGCGGATCGTGGCGCGTGCCGACATAATCCATGCGCCGAGTGTCGATCGCAAACAGGTCGGCGGCCATGCCGGGCGCAAGCCGGCCGATATCGCGCCGGCCGAGCAGGCTGGCACCCCCGGTCGTGCCGTAGCCGAGGAAATCGA
This sequence comes from Rhizobium sp. SU303, assembly GCF_021052345.1. Classification (NCBI taxonomy): domain Bacteria; kingdom Pseudomonadati; phylum Pseudomonadota; class Alphaproteobacteria; order Hyphomicrobiales; family Rhizobiaceae; genus Rhizobium; species Rhizobium sp. SU303. The sequence continues at coordinate 183,034 of NZ_CP088098.1, read as the reverse complement.
CCGGCGGCGGCACGGGATGGGCACGGCTGGAGGAGACGAGGCATTGCAGCATGTAGGCGGAGTGCAGGCAGTGCATCAGGTTGGAATTGTCGTTGGAGGCAGCACCATCGCAGCCGAGGCCAACGCGCAGGCCGAAGGCGGCCATGGCCGGAATGTCGGTGACCTCGGCGCCGACCAGATAGACCGGTTCCGGGCAATGCGCGACGCCGGTGCCGCTGGCGGCCATCTTCCTGAGTTCGTCGTGGTTGAGCTCCCAGCAATGAGCATAGAAGGCGTCGGGTCCGGCAAAGCCAAGTTCTTCCAAATAATCGACCGTGCGCATGCCATGGCGCGCCTGAATGACCAGGCTTTCGCCTTCGCCGACATGGGTATGCATCATGACGCCGCGATCACGCGCCAGCGCCACCGATTCCACGAAAGTCTCGCGGTAGCAATTGACCGGCTGACAGGGTGCCACCACGACCTGGCGCATGCTGAAGGGGCTGATATCGTGGTAGGTGTCGATCAGCCGGGCGCAGTCGGCGATGAATTCGTCCGTTGTTTCCAGCATCTCGTCGGGAATGGTCGAGCCTTCCGACTTCGGCAGGGTGTTGCCGCCGCGGCCGGCATGGAAGCGCATGCCGAGCAGTTCGGCCGCCTCGAACTGGCGGTCGATCAACCGTTTTCCGGCGTGCCGGGGGAAATTATATTGGTGATCCAAGGCCGTGGTGCAGCCATGCTTGATCATCTCGGCCATCGCCGTGACGGAGGCGTGGTAAAAACATTCCTCGTTAAGTTGCGAAAAGATCGGGTAGATGCGGTCCAGCCACTCGATGACTGAGAGCTTCGTCCAGTCGAGATCGGCGCGGTTGCGCACGAAGCACTGGAAGAAGTGATGATGGGTGTTGACGAGACCCGGATAGACGAACCAGCCGGCAGCATCCTCAACGGTCGTGCCGGCAGGCAACGTGTCTGCCAGCAGATTTTCGCCGATCGCCACAATCGCCGAGCCGTTGGTCAGGAGATCGACATTGCGATGGACGACCGGCCCTTTGCCCTCTTCGACAATCACGGCTGCACAGTTCTTTAGGAGATATCCAGCCATCTCACGCATCGCCCGGTTCGATCTGGGGTTCGGGCTTCAACTCGTGCAGTCGGTGAATACCTGGCATCTCGATAAACCTGTCGAGGGCGCGCAGCGCGCGGGACCAGAGCCGGATCGCAGGATAAGCATCCAGCGTGACGCCGCCATCGGGCGCCAGCGCCACATAGGGAAAGCAGGCGATGTCGGCAATTGTCGGCCGGTCGGCGGCGAGGAAGCGCATGCCGCGAAGACCCTGCTCGACGAGCCCGGCTTCAAGCTCGCGAAGCGCGGCAATGCCCTGGGCCTGCAGCGCGCAGATATCGCCGGGACGCAGCAGCATTTCATGGAGCCGCGCTGCCCCGAGGCTTGCCGTCAGCCGGCTGGAGAATGACAGCCATTGCTGCACCCGCGCCGCTTCCTCGGCCTTACCGCTGCCGAGCCATTCGGGTGCGGCCTTGGCGGCGAGATAGACGAGGATCGCCGAGGATTCGGTCAGGATCAGGTCGCCATCCTCCAGGATTGGAATGGAGCCTGCCGGATTGAGTGCAAGCAGTTCGGGCCCGCGATGCTCGGCGCCGGGATGGAAATCCACCGGGCGTAGTTCCAGTTTCACGCCGGTCAGCGCCGCCATCAGGCGCACCTTGTAGCAACTCGGCGAGAGAATATAGTCGTAGAGCTTCATTGCGCCACCAGCTGTGCGCCATAGGTATAATTGTGGCGCTTCAGCCAGCGCCGGTAGGCGATCGATGTCAGATCGGCCCGCGTCGGGATTTCCATGCCGGGGTCGAGCGGCAGCAGCCGCGGGATCTGGTTTTCGAGGATCGAACGGTCCTGCAGAAAGATCGTCTGCTGGAAATGGATGAGATCGGTCATCGCAGTTTCGTCGTCGAAGAGCGCCATCCATGGCCAGACGTCGCAGAGATCCTCGGCCAGCGGCTGCACGAAGATCGTGATGACATCCCATTCGCTCGGGCGCGGCGGGCAGGTCTTGTAAAGCACGGAGCAGGTCGGTGCCGGCACGCGGTACATGTATTCCGTCGTGATCCCGCCGCTTGCCGACTTGGCGGCCTGCGGCTGATAGAATTTCACCTGCGTTGCCCAGACCTCATCTTCTTCCTCGCGGATCTCGACCTTGTAGTTCTGCACTTCCGTATGCGGCTCTGCGCCGAGAATGTCGGTGTGGACGAAGGGGAAATGGGCGATGTCGAGGAAATTCTCGACGGCGCGGAGCGGCGAGCAGCGCACGCGCACCACGCCGACATCGACGAAGCGGCGGCCGGGTTGATCGGCCTCGGGAATGGGGAAAAGTTCCTTCTTCGGCTCGCCGAGGGAGGACCAGACATGGCCGTAACGGACGCGCACCGGCAGAACACGGCCGTCTCCGGCCGTCACCTTCGCTTTGCCGTCGCCATCGCGCGCCACCTCGATCGGCTCGCCCATCAGCGCAGTGGTGCGACCGGCGCCATCTAGCTGGCTGAAAAGCCCGACCGGATACCATTCATCGATCATCGCCTGCATGCTCATTGCGCGATCTCCTTTTTCTGAAGATCCTCAGCCCGACGCCGCAGGCTTTCGGCGGCCCGTGAAGCGCCGATGCCCGCAGGAAGGCCGGCATCACCCTTCAGCAGCACATGGATCAGCGTCCGTCCGTCTTCTTGGGCGGATAATAGCAGACAGATGGTCCCGGCGGGTGTGTCGATCTCGACAAGACCATCAGGGCTCGCCTTGCTGCCAGCCGCCACCTCGATCGCGGCAATGCCGGCGAACGCCGTCAGGGAGCGCAGGGGAATGAGGCCCTCGAGCCTCGGCGGCTTCGATACGGGCGTGCCCACGGCCACCCAGATCACACTGTCCGCTTCCTCGACATCATGGGTGGCGACATGGATGGTTTCCGGTGGCGTCAGCCCCGGATGGGCGGGAATGCGGAGACAGTTTCCGGCCTGGCCATAGCTCCAGCCGTGATAGATGCAAGAAAGCGCCTCGCCACGCACGAAGCCGTGAGACAGGCGCATGCCGCGATGCGGACAGCGATCCGCCGATGCCGATATGCGTCCGGAAGCGCTGCGCCACAGCGCAATTGATCCGGCTGCCGTCCATGCCGGTATGACGGTTCCGGCCGGCAAATCCCGGGAGAGGGCGACTGGCGTCCAAAAGCCCGTCGTATCGGAAGGCATGACTAGAATTCCCAAACAAAACCAGATGCTTGCCGATCAAGTCCCGCGTCGGCGCCGCGGCAATTCCGCCGCAACCCTATCAGGTTTGCATAATTATTTCGCATTGGCAACATTGAGTAAATAATATGCACAGAGGAAATATCCTACAGCCCGGCACTAGGTCTTTTCGCGCTGAGCGCCGTGCGTTCTATCCTCTCGACCCATACGTCGATAGGCCCGAGAGAGCATCCCATCTCCATCATGTCGATCAGTTCTTCCGGCCCGGCAACCTCAAGTTCGATCCGCTGGGAACTCGTATGAGATATGGTGTGCGAGAGCCCAAGCTTGGCAGCGTGGCGCCGGATCCAGGGAACGAAGGAGGCCGCCTCCAGATCACCGACAATCGTCATCCGCTCCAGGGGATAGCTGGTATCTTGTTCCGTCACCATAATGCTCTTCCTTGCTCTCCAACAGCATAGCGACGGAATGAACTTGCGGAAGGGGTCATCGGCAAAGGCAAGCTCGCCACGCGCAAGTCAGCGCACTCCGAGGTCCCGATGCGACCTGCGCAGCTTTGCAGGTGTGACGTGATAGGTGCGCCTGAACCAGTTCACCAGATGGGCGAATTCGTGAACCCGGATGGTTTGCACGGTCAAGTGCATGAAGTATATGAGGCAAATGGCGTTGTCAGCTTCCCTGATGCCGAGCCGGCTCCTGCGGTGGCCAAATGGAGCGCCGGCTTTCGCTTTCTTTTATCATGGTGTGTCTTGTCGCGGCGGAGCGCCTGAACTTGGGGTAGGGCATGACAGGTCAAGCGATCAGCGCGACGTCAATCGTTGTCATGTCCTACGCCGGCCGAACCGGACCGGCGGCTCGGCCACCGTCCCAGTCCCATGAATTACCGCCCGCCCTCGATCTTGCGGTGACGCTGGTTGATGCCGCCCTTGCCGTAGGGATAGTCGAACGGCTGGGGCGCGCTCACATCGTTCAATCTTGCCATCTCGTCGTCGGAGAGCTTGAGCTTCATCGCACCGAGATTGTCGGCGAGCTGTTCCGGCGTGCGGGCGCCGAGGATGACTGAGGTGATCGCCGGCTGCGCCGCCGTCCAGGCGAGCGCCACCTGCGCCATGCTGACGCCATGCGCCTTGGCGACCTCCTCGACGACAGCGATGATCGCCCAGGTTCGCTCCAGCGCATTGCGCGGCGCATAGGATTCGCCGCCGCGATTGGGGTTTTCACCGAGGCGGGTGGCACCCGTCGGCATCTCGTCGCGCTTGTATTTGCCGGTCAGCCAACCGCCGCCGAGCGGTGACCACGGCAGGAGGCCCATGCCGGCATCCTGGCAGGCCGCGACGATTTCGAGTTCGATGTCGCGCACCAGCAGGTTATATTGCGGCTGCAGCGTCACCGGGCGCGTATAACCGCGTGCCTTGGCGATCTCCGAGGCCTTGGCGATGTGCCAGCCGACATAGTTGGAGAAGCCGTAATAGCCGATCTTGCCGGAGGAAACCGCATCGTCGAGGAAACGCAGCGTCTCCTCGATCGGCGTCAGCGCGTCCCAGGCATGCATCTGGTAAAGGTCGATCTGCTCGAGGCCGAGGCGGCGGAGCGAATCGTCGAGCGCCTGGCCAAGATGCCGGCGCGACAGGCCGATATCGTTGGGGCCGTTGCCCATCGGGAACCGCCCCTTGGTGGCGACGATCGCCTGGCGAGCCTCAGTCGGGCGCGCCTTCAGCCAGCGGCCGATGATCTCTTCAGACTTGCCGGCGCTGTAGACATCGGCGGTATCGATGAAATTCCCGCCCCAGGCGAAATAATCGTCGAGCAGCTTGTGCGAGGCGGCCTCGTCAGCCTCCGCGCCGAAGGTCATGGTGCCGAGGCAATAGGCGGTGACGACGGTCCCGCTGGGACCGAGCTTGCGATAATCCATGTTTATCTCCTCTTTGAACACAACCACGGCATCAACGGCGGCTGTCATTTCGATATCGACGGCGGTGAAGGAAAGAGCAGCGAACTACCTTCACACGTCCCAAACGGGGCACCAATCGCCGTTTACCAGCCGCATGCCCTTCTCGAGGCCTTCAATCCGTTTGATCTCGGCCAGCGTCAGCGTGATCTTGCGGGCTTCGAAATTCTGCATGATGCGGCCCCTCTTGCTGGAAGACGGGATGACGACATGCCCCTTGGCGATGAGGAAGGCGAGCGCGATCTGGTCGCTGGTGGCGCCGCGGGCCTTGCCGATCTCTTCGAGAACCGGGTCGCCGACGACGGCGCCGCGCGCGAGCGGTGAATAGGCCGTGACCGCGATACTGAGCTTTTCGCAATAATCGATGATCGGCCGGTTCTGCATATAAACATGGCACTCCACCTGGTTGGTGGTGATCGTGCGGCTGCCGAGCAGGCGGATGCTTTCGTCGATCAGCGCTTTCGTAAAGTTCGAAACGCCGATCTGCCTGGCAAGGCCGGCATCGAAAACCTCGGCGAACTGGCCGAGATAATCGGCAAGCGGATATTTATTATGCGGCGACGGCCAGTGCAGCAGCAACAGGTCGACCTGGTCGACGCGGAGCTTTTCCAGGCTCTCCCTGACCGACGGCATGACGGCTCCGGGGCCGTAGTTGTCGGGCTTCATCTTCGTGGTGATGAAGATTTCGTTGCGCGCCACGCCGGCGTCTTTGATGCCGCGGGCGACATCCTGCTCGTTGCCGTAGCCCTGGGCGGTGTCGATGTGGCGGCATCCGGCTTCGAGCGCCCAGATGACGCCCTGATGGGCTTCATCGGCCGAGCGGTTCCATGTGCCGTACCCCATCTGCGGGATGCCGGCGACCATTGCTTCTTTCGTCATGTTCTCTTCCTACGCAGCAATTCAAAATCTTACTGCGCGTCCGAAAAGCCGCGCGGCGCTGTCGTCAGAAACCGGCGACGTGCAGCGGTTTGTAGGGGGCTTCGAGCGCCTTGACGTCATCACCGGTGAGTTCGAAGTCGACCGCTGCGATCGCATCTTCGAGATGGCTCATCTTGCTGACGCCGACGATCGGCGAGGTCACGACCGGCTTCTGCAGCACCCAGGCCATCGCGACCTGCGCCATGGATGTCTTGCTCGCCTTGGCGACGGCTTCGACCGCCTCGACGACGTCCCGATCGCCGGTCTTCTCATACATGCTCTTGTTGTAACGGTCGGTGGTGGCGCGCTTGGTCTCGGTGCCCCAGGGACGGGTCAGCTTACCGCCGGCAAGCGGGCTCCACGGCAGGACTGCGATACCCTGATCGCCGCAGAGCGGCAGCATTTCGCGTTCCTCCTCGCGATAGGTGAGGCTGACCTGGTTCTGCATCGAGACGAACTTCGTCCAGCCGTTGACCTCGGCTGCATGCTGGAGCTTGGAAAACTGCCAGGCCCACATCGAGGATGCGCCGATATAGCGGGCCTTGCCGGCGCGCACGACGTCGTTCAGCGCCTGCATGGTTTCTTCCACCGGCGTGAACGGGTCGAAGCGGTGGATCTGGTAGAGATCGACATAGTCGGTGCCGAGGCGGCGCAGGCTGTTGTCGATCTCGGTAAGGATCGCGGCGCGGGAAAGACCCTGGCCGTTTGGGCCGGGGCGCATGCGACCGAACACCTTGGTTGCCAGCACGATCTCCTGGCGGGGCGCCAGTTCCTTAAGCAGGACGCCGGTGATCTCTTCGCTGGTGCCCTGTGCGTAGACATTGGCCGTATCGAAGAAATTGATGCCGGCATCCCATGCGCGCTTGTAGAGTGGCCGCGCCTCTTCGAGCCCTAGAACCCACGGGCGTTCGTCCGTCTGCTTGCCGAAGGACATGCAGCCGAAGCAGATGCGGCTGACTTCAAGCCCTGTCTTGCCAAGTCTTGTGGTCTTCATGGTCTTTCCTCGGAGTTGTTGGTTGGCCGTGGCGGAAATGCGCCTCGCGGCATCATGCGCCGGTAACGTATTTCCGCCAGTTGTGTTCTTCCTTGAAACCGAGAACTTCCCGGATCTTCCGGTTCGAGAGCGGCGCTTCGAATTCGCCGAGCTCCCGAAGGATCGGCGTGTTCGGCGCCCATTTGCCGAGGAAATCCCGCGTTGGCTCGCTTGCCGTGATCGTGTCGTTGACGGCATTGAAGACCTGGAAACCGAGGCCATCGGCCTGCAGGCAAAGATCGACGATCTGCCCGAGATCGCGGGCATCGATGTAGCTCCAGGCGTTGCGCTTGCGCGATGGCGGATCGGCAAGGAAGCCTGGAAAACGCTCATATTCATGCGGTTCGATGACGTTGGCGATCCGCAAGGCGTAGATGTCGATGCCGCTGCGCATTGCAAAGGCGCGGGCCGTCTTCTCGTTGACGACCTTGGAGAGCCCATAGCTGTCCATCGGGTCGATGTCATAGTCTTCTTCGAGCGGAAACGAATGGAAATCTTTGTCGCCCTCGGCAAAACAGACGCCGTAGGTCGTTTCGCTGGACGCGATGATCACCTTGGGAATGCCGAGTTTCACCGCCGCTTCGATGACGTTATAGGTCGAGATCGCATTGACCGAAAAAGTCTGATTGTCGGGCTTGAGCAGCAGGCTCGGTATAGCCGCAAAATGCACGACGGCATCGACCTTGGCCGGTCCGCCCGGCGTTTGCAGACCCTCACCGCTGAAATGCATCGACAGGGCGTTGAAGGTCTGGCCGCCGTCGGTGAGATCGGTGATCAACGTCTGCACGCCGGGGCAGTCCAAGGGAACGAGGTCGAGGTTGCGGACCTTGTGTCCCTTCCCCACCAGATATGGAACCGCATGGCGGCCGGCCTTGCCGCTGCCGCCGGTAAAGATGATCCGCTTGCTCATGTGATCTGTCCGCTTCCTGATGAAGGTTCGATAGAAGCGGTACAACGCGGGAGACCGATGAATCAATAGAGTGGAAATCACTGAACCGATGAACAAGGCTCATCAATGGGAAACAGCCGCTACAATCCGTTCAAGCCGCGAACGATCTTGATCAGCGCGTCGACGCCGAAGGGGAGCTGCCGCCGGCTGGAATAATACATCGAAAACGGCGGGCCTATTGATGCCCATTTGGGAAGGACGACTTCCAGGCGCCCCGCGGAAACGTAGGGGCTTGCCAGCCTTTCCAGGCAATAGGACACCCCGGCACCTTCCAGCGCAGCATTGATGGCAAGATCGGTCTCGCCTGATATCAGCGCTCCGGGAACGTCGATCTCGCGCCGGTCGTCGCCGCGTTCGAATTCCCACTTGTAGATCTGGCCGCGGCCCGTCCGTATCCGGATGCAGCGGTGGGAATTGAGGTCCTCCGGCATGATAGGGCGACCATGACTTCTGAGATAATCAGGAGCAGCGACCGCGACCCATTTTAAAGGAGGAGTGAGAGGAACTGCGATCATGTCTTCCGGGATGGTGCCGCTGTACCGGATACCGGCATCGAAGCCGTCCGCGGTGACATCGACGAACTGGTCATCCACGGCGACCTCAAGTTCGACATTCGGGAAGCGTTGCTGGAAGACCGGAATGGCTGGCCGCAAAAGCAGAACGGCGGCATCTTTCAGAACATTGATGCGAATGCTGCCGGCGCCAGCTTGATAGTGCCCGTTCAAGTCCTCCAATCCGGAGTTGATAAGCTCGAGCCCGGCAGAAATCTTCTCAGCGAGCGCTGTTCCGGCAGCGGTTGGCGCAACGCTGCGGCTGGTTCGATTAAGGAGGCGAACGCCCAGCCTTTGCTCAAGCGCCTTCATGCTGTGGCTCAGAGCGGAAGCCGTTACTTCGAGGTGATCCGCCGCTTTCCGAAAACTGCGGTACTGGACTATCGCGAGAAAGATCGACAGCTCGTGAATTTCGTTGCGCTTGAACTGCATGTTGATCTCAGGAGGCTAGTTTGGCGATACTTCGCAACCGGGCATGAAAGCTCTAGCTCGTTCGGTACAACTCAGCACTCGAATGCTGGTTTACCGGCTCGGATTATGCGGCGGTAGTGTCGTGATAACGCGACGGCAACGGCCGCGCTAGCCTCGTCTATTCGCGCTGAGTCGAATTAACACATACCCCATCCCGCCGATTTGAATCAAAAGGTCTGCCCTCATCTCTCTGTCCGTGACGACCTTAATTTTGGTCCATTTGTCTATCTTGGTATCCGCGGGTATAGGCAGGCCTTCTCGCAGCAAAAGGGTAAGCTCAGGTGCCCTATCCGATTTATAGATGCAAATCCTCATCGCATGGCGCCTAACTGCCCCAGATTATGACAGTTATATTGCGCTGCATTATCAACTATTGCAATGCCGCAAACCCCTTCTCTGCAGATGTACCGAGGTCTAACAGCCAACTGAAACCCTCTGGTTCTGGGCTGAACCGATGTTTCCGTGCGGTTGCAACAGCGGGACTCATTTGAATGCGTAGCGGGGGATGAGCCACTCGTCGCCGGTATATCCTCAGCTCCAGCCTCGGTTCCATAATTCAGCTTATGCCATTTTACACTGTAAGGGCTATTTAGTAATGCGACAGTTGGGCCAGTTAGAGATGCGACAGTCTCGCCTCTCGACGCGCTGGTCAATGTCAACGTTGGGAGCAAGGATGACGACCTTCAGCCTGGTCGAGACCATGAGCGGTCGGAGTCGTCATGTCCTTTATGATCACCATGTCGCAGAAAGAGTTGCATCGCCTCGAAGTCATCCAGAAGATCCGTGACCAACGCCTGAGCGTCGTCCAGGCCGGCGAACTGCTTGGGCTTAGCCGAAGTCAGGTCCATCGGCTGCTGCAGGCCTATGACCGAGATGGTCCAGCCGGACTTGTTTCCAAGAAGCGATCACAGCCGAGCAATCGGCGCCATAGCGAGGAGTTTCGCAATGCGGCGCTCGACCTGATCCGCGAACGTTATCTGGATTTCGGTCCGACGCTGGCGCGCGAGAAGCTGATCGAACTGCATCGCATCTCGGTCGCCAAGGAGACGCTACGGCAATGGATGACAGAGGCCGGCATCTGGATCTCGCGGCGTGAGCGAAAGAAGCGGGTTTTCCAACCGCGCGGCCGACGCGACTGCTTTGGCGAACTCGTGCAGATCGATGGTTCGCATCACTGGTGGTTCGAGAACCGCGGCCCCAAATGCGCCCTGCTCGTCTATATCGATGACGCCACCGGCAAGCTTTTGCATTTGCGCTTTGCCGGATCGGAGAACACGTTCGACTATCTGCATGCGACGAAGGCCTATCTGCAGCAATGGGGCAAGCCGCTGGCCTTCTACAGCGACAAGCACGGCGTTTTTCGCTCCACCCATGCGTCGGAGAAAGACCGCACGAGCGGCCTGACGCAGTTCGGTCGGGCGCTCTATGAGCTGAACATCGATATCATCTGCGCCAACACCCCGCAGGCCAAGGGCCGGGTGGAGCGTGCCAACCAGACACTGCAGGATCGGCTGGTCAAGGAGATGCGGCTTCGCGGCATCGATACGATCGAAGCTGCCAATGCCTATGCGCCTGAGTTCATTGCGGATTTCAATTCTCGTTTCGGCAAGCAACCGCGCAATCCGAAGGACATGCACCGGTCGCTGGCCGACCATGAGAACCTCGATGGTGCCATGTGCCGGAAGGAAGTGCGCACGCTGTCGCAATCCCTGACGCTACGCTACGACAAGGTGCTGTTCATTCTTGATCCGACGGACCTTTCTAGGCCGCTGGCGGGAAAGAAGGTCGTTGTCTGCGACTACCCGGATGGCCGCCTCGAGATCATGCACGAGAACTTCACCCTCCCCTACAGAACCTTCGACAAGTTGCGATCGGTCCATCGAGCCGAGGTCGTTGAGAACAAGCGTTTGGACGACGTGCTGTCGATCGTCGCCGAGCTGCAGGCCGGGCGCGAACAGCAGCGTAGCAAGAGCGGCCCTCGCCGCACTGGCCAGACGGATCATATGTTCGGTATTCCCGATGGCAGCCAGGGCAATGGTTATCAGAAGCGTGGCCGCAAGCCTGGCCGGCGGACGGACTTCATGAATGATCCAAAGGTCATCGCAAAAAGGCAGAAGGCGCTGGCACGAATGGAGGCAGCAGAATAAATGGGGCACTCATAATCTCAAAGCTAAAGCCGAAGTGCTGCTCCTCACCCGCCCCCGCTCCTCCCTTGCAACCCGGCCCAGCCGGTCGGATCGTGGGCTGATCGGCGGAGCCGGTGTCGCGTTTCTAACTGGCTGACAGCGTCGCGCATCTAATCAGCTTTGACATACACAATCTGTGATTGCTTACCTTCGACGGGCTCGTCGCAAGAAATCCGGCAAACTACTGCTAAATAACGATAATCTCAAACACTTCTTCAGAAAGATACACGCATGAGAGGATTCAAGGCTTTCTTCGTTCCCTCAGCCGCCATAACGCAGGAGGCACAGAAGCCGGCGTTACTGGCCGAAAGACCGGCCGCCTGCACGAGGATGACGAGGAGCTAGGCGAAGGACCAACGAAAATAGTTGATTGCCGCTCTCATCTTTAGTACCGACCTATACCCGGTTAAAGGATGTCACGTGGCTATACTCCCGATGCAAGATCCGCCTCGAACGGCTGAAACTTTTGTCGCCGAAAATATAGGTCTTTTGATAGAGCGGAACGAAATTCTCTGCGACGTCAGTCTTAAATTTCCGGCAGGAGAAGTTGTCGCGCTGGTCGGCCACAACGGTTCCGGCAAATCCAGTCTTCTCAAAATGTTGGCTCGCCAGCTTGTGCCGAGCACTGGATCGATCTCTTACGGAAACCAGGATCTGAGGATGTATAGCGAACGCGCCTTTGCGCGTTCGGTCGCATATTTGCCCCAGGACGTCACGACCGGATCGGAAATGACGGTCCGCGAGCTTGTAGGATGCGGTCGTTATCCGTGGCACGGAGCGCTCGGCCGGTTCACCAAAAACGATGAAGGCAAAGTCGAGGACGCCCTTCGAGCCACGCATATCGAGACGTTCGCCGACCGTATCATGGGAACGCTATCGGGCGGCGAGCGGCAACGTGCCTGGATTGCGATGCTGATCGCTCAGGATGCTCGCTGCCTGTTGCTCGACGAACCGACTGCGGCACTTGACGTTGCTCATCAGGTCGAGGTGCTCTCACTTGTGCGACGCTTGGCGCATGAAGGCGGAAGGAGTGTCGTCATCGTTCTCCACGACATCAACATGGCCGCTCGCTTCTGCGATCGGATCCATGCGTTGAAACGCGGTCGCGTGGTTGCCAGCGGAACACCGAGCGCGATCCTCGCGCCGAACACGCTGCAAGAGATCTATGGGATCGACATGGATGTAATCTCCGCGCCCAACCTGCCCTATCCGCTCGCCTATGTTTGCTGAGGCCGGCCGTTCAATGGGGATTTCGCGGCGCACCTTTTTGCAGTTCGCGGCGGCCTCGCTCATTCCAGCTCCGCTGTTTGCACAGTCGATGGGCCCAAGGATCGTCAGCCTCGACTACGGTCTTGCGTCCACTCTTTTGTCCCTCGGATTGCCTCCGGTCGGGATTTCGGACCTCGCCGACTGGGACAGATGGGTTGTCGAGCCGCCGATGCCAAAATCCGTCGTCGATATCGGCAGTTCGTTCGAGGTCAATTTTGAAATTCTCGTCGCGCTGAAGCCCGACATTATCTTGACCACACCCTACCTGGATGAGTTGTTGCCCAAGCTTCAGTCGGTGGCGAAAGTCGTTCGGCTGGAAATCTTTACGCCAGGCATTGGACCTATTCTTACCGCTGCCATCGCGGCGACACATAAATTGGCCGTTGAGCTTGGCCGTGAGAATGAAGCAGAGCAGTTCCTCGCGCGAGCTGACGTCTTCTTTGCGCAATGCCGCAGTCGCCTAGTGGGCAAGAACCTGCCGCCGGTCGCCCTCGTGAATTTCATGGATGCCCGCCATGCCCGCATCTACTCGAGTCCCGGACTGTTCCACAATGTGCTCGAACGCATCGGTGTCCGAAATGCCTGGACCAGAGAGTCGAATTATTGGGGTTTTGAAACGATCGGGATTGAAGATCTCTCTAAGGTCACCGATCCGGAGGCGCGTCTGATCGCCTTTGATCCCGTTCCTCCGGACGTTCTTCCGAAGCTCGCTCAAAGCCCGCTGTGGAACAGGCTTGCGTTTGCGCGTCCAGGCCATCTGTCGATCCTGCCGCCGGCCCTGATGTTCGGGATGGTGAACGAGGCGATGCGCTTCGCGGGCCTTTTGACAGATCTTCTGGAAAAGGAAGCTTGATGGTATCCCGCCGCGACAATATCGGGCCAGCAATTGTCTTCCTCCTCCTGATGTGCGGTGGAGGCGTGGCATCGTGGTTTCTTGCCGCTCCTGCGATGTCAGAAATGGCTCGGCCGGATTACGATATCACGCGAATGGTGTTCACCTATTCGACGCTTCCCCGTCTTGCGACGGCGCTGATTGCCGGAGCCGCGCTTGCCTTGTCCGGGGCGCTGTTTCAGCAAGTTTTGCGAAACCCGCTCGCCGATCCTACCACCCTTGGCGTGTCGGCCGGAGCAAACCTGGCGCTGGTGGTAACATCGCTGTTTCTCCCCGACTTGCTTGGCGCCGGCCGCGATCTTGTCGCTTTGATCGGCAGTGCGACCGCTGCTGCGATCGTCGTCAGCCTGGGGGCGCGCCGCGGTTTTTCGCCTTATTCGCTTGTTCTGTCGGGGCTGGTTCTCAGTCTTTGGTGCGGCGGCCTCGCTGCCATCCTGACCTATTTGAACCAGCGCTATCTCTCGAGCCTGTTCATCTGGGGCGCCGGCTCGCTGGCACAGCAAAGCTGGGTCATTCCCCTGTCGCTTCTTTGGAAGTTGGCTGTCATCGCCATCGCCTGCGCTTTCGTGATGAGACCGCTTTCGCTGCTCGATCTTGGCGAGAGCAGTTCCACGGCACTCGGCGTCAGATTGGTCCGGCTGCGTTTCGTTGTCGTCGCCCTTGCCGTCGCGCTTGCTGCATTTGTTACGAGCGCCGTTGGGGTGATTGGTTTCATTGGGCTGGTCGCGCCGACGATTGCGCGATTGTCCGGAGCACGGCGTCCCGCACAACTCATCCTCTGGTCTCCGCTGATCGGCGCCGGGCTGCTGTTCTTCGCCGACTCCATCCTGCAACTCGTCGCCGGCGGACTTGGTGATTTCTTGCCGACGGGGGCAGTGACAGCCATCTTCGGTTCGCCGCTGCTTCTCGCGCTCCTGCCGCGGCTGAAGATCCGTCATAGACTACAGCAATCGCCGGCGTTCAGACGGCCACGTCGATGGGATGGAAGCGCACCGGTCATCATCGCGGCCGCCGGCCTGCTCGTCCTGTTGATGGTCAGCGCTTTTCTCGGACGCGACATCAATGGCGGTTGGGCTTTTACATCAGGCGAATTTTCGGCCGATGTCCTTGCTATCAGGATACCTAAAGTCCTCGCCGCCCTGACATCGGGCGCCATGCTTGCGGTCGCGGGCTCGATCCTTCAGCGGCTGACCGGAAACGAAATGGCAAGTCCCGAAGTTCTGGGAATCAGTGCCGGCGCGACCTTTGGTGTTGCAATTGCCCTTTTTGCCGTCGCTCCAGGATTTTCCGGTCAATTTGCATTTGCCGTGGCCGGTGCGATCAGTGTGCTTGCTATCATCTTCGTCAGCTCCCGGCGATCCGCATTCGCCCCCGAGCGGGTCCTGCTGGCGGGCATTGCCTTAAGCGCGATGGTCGATGCCGTTGTCGGCGTGTTGAGCTCGACGGGAGATCCGAGAGCAGTTCTGCTGATGCGGTGGATGAGCGGGTCCACCTATCTTATCGAGGGGTCGACCGCCGCAATTGAGGTGGCGCTCGGCGCCGTGCTGATTACCGTCTCGCTCGCCGCTCGCCGCTGGCTTGACATCCTTCCGCTTGGGCCGTCGCCTTCGGCGGCGGTCGGTATACCATTGGCGAAATCGCGATTTGCACTTTTTGGCCTCGCAGGATTGTTGACGGCTGCCGCGACGCTCACGGTTGGCCCATTGTCATTCATCGGCCTCATGGGACCTCACCTTGCGCGGGAGGCGGGATTGGCGCGCGCGCTGCCGCAAATGGTTGGTGCCGCTCTGATCGGAGGGGGGCTTATGGTTGCGGCTGACTTCGTCGGCCGCACGATCGTATCGCCCTACCAGATCCCGGCCGGCCTTGTTTCCGCACTCATCGGAGCGCCGTTCCTGATGCTGATGATGCGCAAGCGCGGCGTCAGCTGAGGGGGTTGCCCACGCAACACCATCAACGATCTCACTATGGCGTTGTCTCATTCGCCGGCAGGTTGGCCCTGCCTCGTGCTCCGAGGTGGGCCAATACGGGGTGGGGAGAAGGGCCGGCCGGACCATTAACGTCGGAGAGCGTCACATGTCGCTTAAACTCTGGACGGCGAACGCGATGCTAACCGCGCGATTCACGGCCGCCGCAAGAACGGACATATGGGTCTCACCGGCATAAAGCTCGAATTCGGAGCGCAATCCGTCGGCAGTGCCGTTTAATCGCTCCGCCATCTCCCGCGCCAGGTGGACGGTCCGCTCCGTCTTCCTCTTCTCCAGGCGTGCAGTGGCATCCTCGTTCCGGTACTGGAAGGGTGCCAGCTCATCGCCTTCGTGTTCTCCGGCGGACAAATGCAGAAAGGGTGCATTCCCCGGTGCCTCTTGACGTTGCGCCTCGTTCTTGAGGATTTCGCTGTTCTCCCAATAGATGGTTGGGCTGGCCGCAATCCAATTGGCAAACAGACCTGGACGCTCGAATAGGGCATAGAGAGTAAAGAGGCCGCCGAAGGAATGTCCGAAAAGCGATCGGCGCATCGGATCCAGGATCACCATCTCTGCAATCCGCGGGATAAGCTCGTTCTCGATGAAATCCAGCAGTTTGCCGGTCCCTCCGATGACAACCGGCGGACCGCCCTCAACGAACGGCGGATAGGATTTGACCGGCGGAGGGCCCAGGTCCCAAGACCGGCGGAGCGGATCATAGGGTTCGTCGGACGGGTAGCCGATCGCCGCGATGACCCCCCAACCGACATTCGTCCCCGTCGGATAAGGTGCCTGCGTGACCAAGCTGGCGACCGCGAAGGGGAAAGTGGCGTTGCCGTCGGTCATGACGAGAAGCGGCCATCCTCCCATTGGCGGTCTCTCCGCCGGAATGAAAAGGAATATGCGATAGGGCTCGCCACCCGCAGCAGGAGCCAGATCAAAAAAACACGTTCCGGGCATCGAATAGACGCTGATAGGATTGGTCATGATAAAATTTTCTGATGGTTGGGAGGATAGGGGAAGGGAAATTGATATCGGTGCGGTTCACCGGCAGGTTTCGAAGCTTTCCAAGGTCGGTGCAACTCTTTGCTGATATCCTGACCTTTACGAAAGCGCCTCATGGCAATCACGGTTCGAACGTTTACAGAGGCTAATCTAATCTCGTCTGGGCATGATTTGAAGACCCGGTGCTATCGAGCGAGCTGCATTTCGATCCAACAGATGAATTCGCAGGGCCTTCAATTCAATCATCTCCGAACACTGCTAAGCCGACGTCTGTTTCGTAACTTTCTTGGGTTTGCAACCCCGAGGCGGTAACGTGAACCACACGTCAGAGCCACCCACTTCTCAAGCGTCGTGGCCTTGTGCGCGGCCGGGCTTTTTTCCTGCACGACAACCTGCCAAGTATGGAGATTGGTGCCGATCATCCATGTGGACGCCACCGGCGGCACTTCCTTTATCGCTGACCCTTTTAGGAGCGCGCCTGTTTAGCCCCGGAGAGATCCGGGCGCCTACGTCGCCGTGAACCCGTTAGAGGCTAGGTTATGCGGACATCAATGATCATGGTGTTCGAGAGCGTAACCTGCGCCGTACACGGTACGAATCCCCAGATTACGCAGTCCTGCAAACGCTTTTCGCAGCCGGCCGATATGCACGTCAACCGTCCGACTTTCTACAGCGTGCGGATCGCGCCAAACGGCCTCAATGAGTTGCTCGCGGGTACTGATCTGCCCCTGCCTTTCCAATAGAAACCTGAGGATTCTCATCTCCATAGGCGCAAGCGCTACCCTCTTGCCTGAAACCACGACGGCGTGCGGGCCGAAGACAATCTCGGCGGCACCAGCAAAGTTGCGCAGAGTCGAAGCCTCAGACTGCGGGCCTGTGCCGTGGAGAAAAGCGAGGAGTTTTGAAGGCGACAAAGGACGTGCGATGCCTTCGTCGAAGCCGGCCTTGATCAATTGCAGGTGCTGGGCACGTGTGTCGTCGCCGATAAGTGCCGCCACTGGAAGCCGTGAATCTTTCAAGAGAGCACAAAGGGGCGCAACATCACTCGGCCACCCCGCACAATCTAAGACGACCGCGGAAAGCTCTGCTGACGTGCAAGCGTCCGCCACATCGGCGTCACTTGCGGCAAGACGAGCCTTGAAACCCTCGCCATGCAGTATGTGCGCGAGGAGCAGATAGAGCTCGGCGTTCTGCGAGCAAACCAGAATGACGGGAGCCATGTCGATTGCCTTTTTCCTCGCCTGTGAACCGAGCTCAGCTCGGCGCGAACTCGCCACCGTTGACATCTATAATGGCTCCATTGACGAACCCGGCATCCTCCGACACTAGGAAAGCGATCACGGCGGCGACATCCTCCGGTATACCGAGCCGACCGGCCGGAATACGAGCGAGTGCGTCGACGTTGATCTTGCTTTCGGGAGAGCCGGTCAGTGGCGTCAGGATGCGGCCTGGCGCGACAACATTCGATGTTATGCCATAAGGACCATATTCAGAGACCAGCACGCGAGACAATCCCGACAGTGCGGCTTTGGACGCCGCATAGCTCGCGCCGGCGATCCGTGGTCTTGTCCGACCGGCAAGAGATCCAATCAATATGATTCGTCCAAAACCGCTTTTCTTCATGCCAGGCAGAACAGCGCGGCAACACAACATCGTCCCGGTCACGTTGACGGCCAGCACGTCATTCCACTCCTCAAGAGTAAGGTCAGAGACGTTAAGAGGACCGTCTGGACCTTTTGGCGAGATCCCGGCGTTGCAGACGAGAATCCCAGGTGCGCCCAGGTCACGGGCAACTTCGCCGAAAAAGGAGCTGATTGCCGACGGTTCGCGGAGATCAACCCTTCTCGCAAGCGAGCGCTCTGGTCCGAAAGCCTCAGCAAGCGCGGCGCCTGCGGCCATGACGCTAGCCTCGCCATGGCTGAAGACGGCAACCCGATGACCGGCCCTGAGCAGACGAAATGCGGTGGCAAGACCGATCCCAGTGGTGCCACCGCTGATAACCGCTACATGTGGGCCGCGGTCAGCGCTCATGCCGCGTGATCCATTGCAGCAAACAGCGACAGCGGTGGATGGGCGCCCGCCTCTGTCATGACCTCAATCAGCAAGGGACTTTCTCCAGAGAGACCGCGCTCAAGGTATCGAGGAAGATCGGCGGGATTTGAGATGCGGACTGCAGGGCAACCGCAAGCTTCCGCAATCTTCCGATGATCGACATCCGCAAAGCTGCAGGCCGTCGTGAAGCTGCCGAACTTGACAGTTTCGGCATCACGTTGGAATCCGAGGATACCGTTGTTCAAAACGATGATGAGTATGGGAAGCTTGCTCCGAACCATGGTTTCCAGCTCCGCCCAGCTGTGGGCGAAACCTCCATCTCCTACGATAGCAACGACTGGTTTGTCCGGCTTTGCGGCTTTTGCGCCGAGCGCAAGTGGCAAGCCCCACCCGAGTCCAGCAAGGCCCCGCGGAGACAGGAAGCGCATACCGGGGGAAAGGGCCCGCAACTGGCCGGCTATCCACATCGACGAATAGCTGGCATCTGAAACAACGGTCGTATCTGCCGTCAGCACTTGCTGAAGGTCGCACATGACCCGTTCGGGACGGATCGGACTCTTGTCCGAACGGGCGACAGATTGCCGCTCCGTGTCAAATGCGCGCCAGAAACCAGCAATCCGAGCCGTCAGCTTACTGCGCTGCGACGAGCGGTACGAGAGATCGCGTCGGGCAAGCACGCTTCGAAGCGCGCTGATGGTTTCGGCCGCATCGCCTGCCAGTCTGACCGCTTCGTAGTTGCGCCCGATTTCGGTGGGATCGACATCGATGTGGATGACTGATGCGGACCGGGGGACTTGGCGCCAACTGTCAGTGCCATTCTGATTGGTTCGTGTTCCGACCAGAATGACGAGATCAGCCTCTTCGACAAGGGCAAGCGTGTGCCGTCCGAGCGATCGCGGACCGACGAGAGCGCCGAGAACGCCGGCTGACAGCGGGTGGTATTCGTCGACCGCGCCTTTTCCCATATTGGTCGTTAGCACGGGAAGCGAGGCTTCGTCCTGTAGCCCTGAAAGCTCGCCCGCGGCATGGCTTGCATGGACGCCTCCTCCAGCGATGACGATGGGTGCCTGGGCTGCGGCGATCATCGAGGCTGCGCGCTCGATGTCGCTATCGCGCGGACGCAACCGATCGAGTGGCCAGTGGCCAAGCACAGCCTCCCGACGAAAGAGCGAAGGGGCTATCTGCTCCCGCAGGAGGTCGGCGGGGAGCAGGAGAGCTACCGGTCCCGGCCGGCCCGAGGCGGCTGCCGTGAAGGCAGCATCGACATAGTCGTCGATCCGCTCAGCAACCAGCACCTTGCGCACCCATTTCGTGCAGGATTGGAATAGGATGAGATGATCGAGTTCCTGGAATGCATTGCGATCAGCCTGATCTCGTTCGACATCCTGGACGAGAGCAACGAGCGGAACGCTAGCCTTCAGCGCTTCGGCCAGCGGCGGAACGAGAAGCGTTGCGGCAGGTCCGTTCTGCGCTGCTACCACACCGACCTTGCCGGATAGCCGCGCATAGCCATCGGCCATGGTCCCTCCCATGTTTTCCTGTCGGTAGGCGATTTGACGGATGCCAATTGCTTCGGCCGCAAGGATAACCGCTGAGGGCAGGCTCTGAGCGAAGATATGGGAGACGTCATGCCTCTTGAGGGAAAGAGCGATACGCTCGGCGACGGTTAAATTTTCAGTTGCCATGGTCAAATGCCTGCTTCGGTAGGGTTTTTTTCGAGGGTTGAAAGGAAGTCTGCGAAGGTTGATGTGATCGCGTCACCATCTGCTGTCGTCATTGCTGTCGAAAGGCAGGCCGCAGCACCGTTGGGAAGCAGGATGCCGCAATTGAGGAAATGCCTGGAGAGGCGATCCATCAACTCGGCCTCTTCCGGCGCGAGGTATGCCTCGCGGAAGTCCCCTGGCTGCTTCCCTTTCGGATGGATTCGAAACAGGGATGCAGCTCCCGTTACGCTAAAGGCTGCGCCGTGACGCTCGATTTCATTTCGAAGGCCGGCCCGGATGCGATCGCCAAGGCTCTCGAGTGAGCCGAAAGCAGCTTCCGTCATCGCCTCCATAGCGACCCGGCCTGCGACCATCGATACGGGATTTGCGGAAAATGTACCGCCTTGCGGCAGCAGCGGTTTACCGCTGTCGCTTGCGAAGACCCGCATCACCTCCTTGCGCCCACCGATCGCCCCGACAGGAAAACCTCCGCCGATTATCTTGCCAGCGGCAATTAGATCGGGCTGGAGATCATAGCGCGCTGAAGCACCCAAATATGACTGCCGCAGATTAAGAACTTCATCGGCCACAATGAGAATCCCGTACTGCTTTGCGATCGCGCCGACCGCGGCAACGAAGCTCGGCTCAGGAGCGATCAACCCGGCGCGGCTCGGCATCGGATCAATCAGGATACAGGCCAGTGCGGGAGCAGCCGAAGCGATCCGACGCTCCAGATCGGCAACGTCATTGAAGCGGATAACGGTCACCTCCTCGCCAACCGAAGCCGGCATACCGCGATAGGCGGGGACGGCTAACGACCGCAGAGGGTCGTTCCATATAGCCGGCGACACCGCCTGCCCTGTTTCCGCCCAATCGTAAGCGCCGTGATAGGCGCCTTCGATGCGTGCGATACCCGGCCGACCCGTGAAGGCGCGGGCGGCCTTGATCGCAAACATCACAGCCTCGGTCCCGCTGTTGACGAAGCGAATATGTTCGATCGCTGGAATGCGCTCGATCAAAAGCTCGGCCAGGGTAATCTCATGCTCAGTCGGGTTGGAGAAACAGGTTCCACGATGAAGCAAATCTGCAACCGCATCGGCAACGGGAAGAAAACCGTGTCCGTGTATCAGCGTCGTGAAATTATTATTCAGGTCAAGGAGGTGATTGCCGTCGACGTCGATGAGGTAGGCCCCCTCTCCGCGCGAAATGTAAAGCGGGCTGGGCTCGTGATCCACCGTGACCCGCGTGATCCCGGTCGGAAATACACGGCGACCCTTTATGAAGAAATGTTCGGACCGCGACCGGGAAATTCCCCGGCCGCTGCGCAATAAATCAGGATGAAACATTCGATCTTCTCCGGCAAACAGGTCGCGGTGCAACCCTTCATAATTTTGTTATAACAAAAATCATGAACCCGAAGAAGTTGCAACAAAAAAATCAGTTGCCGCTGCTATTTCCGGCTGAGACGCTCCTGTGCAGTTTTTTTCATGCGCCGATAACCATCACGAATGTCGTTTTCCATTGCCGCCCGGACAGCAGACGGATCTTTATCCACCAGCCCCTCTATCGCGGCCATATGATTGTGGACACCGTATTTTGCTTCCGCAAACTCTGGATAAAGGTCATGGAACGAAGCGCCGACCCTTAACCACAGGGCCTCGATAGTCGAAAGGAGGTGCGGCATCTCGCAAAGCCGGTAGATCGTAAAGTGAAATTCCTTGTTGTCGTGAAGTGCGTCGGCGTAGCGCTTTTCATTGAGTGACAGTGTGATTTTCTCTTGCAGGGCCAAGAGGTTGTCGATTACCGCATTGGTCGCACAGGGCGCGCCTTTTTCAGTCGCCAACCCTTCAAGCGCAAGCCGCATCTGCGTGACTTCGTAAAGCGCTAGAAGATCCAGATGGGGGACGATAACGGTTTTAGGACCCACCATGACGAGAGCGCCCTCGAAGACCAGCCGGTTGATTGCCTCGCGTGCCGGTGTGGCCCCGACGTTCAACATTTCGGCAACCGTGCGAATCGGCAGCTTGTGACCTGGCTTGTAAACACCGCGCGTGAGCTGCTCTTTGATGGATGAATAGGCGAAGTCGCTGAGGCGTCCAGACTGCAAATCCGACGCCGACGATTCCTCTCCAGTTGTATTTTCGTTCAAATTTGACCTCCAAGCGTTGACATCTTCACAGTTTTGTTGCAACAAAAATGAATTGCATAAAAACACTGACGTGATGTGACAGCATAACGTCATCGCGAATATTAGCAACGCCTTGGCCGAGCAGGCCATGCCCGAACACCTGCCGGTCTTGCCGGCATGACACTCAAAGCACCTGGCGCCGCACGAGCGGAGCCGGGAGGGTTCAATGCGTGGCAAAGCACGCAAATGAGGAGATTTCATTTTGATTGGTGCGCCTGTTTTCATCGATCGCATAGGCAAGGTCTACGGCAGCCAGACTGCCGTTGGCGCAGTGACCCTGGATATTGCGGCAGGCGAATTCCTGTCGATCCTCGGTCCGTCCGGATCGGGCAAGACGACGCTTCTGACAATGATCGCCGGTTTCGAAAGCCCATCTGCCGGACGCATCATTATTGGCGGGCGCGATGTCACAGCCGTATCGCCCGATCGCCGCAACATAGGGATGGTCTTCCAACGTTATGCTTTGTTCCCGCATCTGACCGTTGCCGAAAACATTGCTTTCCCCCTCAAGATGCGCGGCATCCGCAAGGACCTCAGGGCAGAACGGGTTGGCCAGGCGCTCCACCTCGTCCAACTCCCGGACTATGCCAAGCGCTATCCCCACGAACTTTCCGGCGGCCAGCAGCAGCGGGTGGCGGTCGCGCGAGCAATCGTGTTCGAACCGCCTGTTCTCTTGATGGACGAGCCGCTCGGCGCACTGGACAAGAAGCTGCGCGAATCCATGCAGATCGAGATCAAGCAGCTTCAGCGGCGCCTTGGTGCAACGGTCATCTACGTGACGCACGATCAGGAGGAGGCGTTGACGATGTCCGACCGGATCGCCGTTGTGGCAAAGGGGCAACTCGCGCAGCTCGGAACCCCGGCGGACCTTTACTGTAATCCGCAGAGTGCCTTTGTCGCCGATTTCATCGGCAAGATGAACTTCCTGACTGGAGAATTCCTGGGGGAGACCGCCGACAGCCAGACGATCAGACTGGGTGACGACGTGGTCATTGATACGCCTGCCCATGGTTTCGAGGGTTCGGCAAAGATAGGTGATCGCGTTCGGCTCGCGCTACGGCCTGAGCGCCTTGGCCTTGCAGCGCGTGGCGCAGGGGGACAGAACGCCCTCCCCGGCCGGATCGAAACGTCGGTCTTTGCCGGCTCCTTCGACCTTCATCTCGTTCGCTCCGATTTCGGAAGCGGAGAGATCATTCAGGTCCAGATCCCTGCTGATGGAAAGCGGGTGCCCTTTGCAATGGGGGCACTCGTGGATGTCGTCGCCGAACGCGACGGCCTCCGGCTCTTTGCGGTCGCGGAGGCATGAATGACCATGGCCGTCGATAATCTACCCCTTGCATCAACCCGTCCACCAAGCTGGATTTTCTCACGCTCGGCGCGCCAGTATTCGCACGCCCTGACGCTCCTGCTGATTGCGCCGTTGATGCTCTTACTGGCCGGAGGCTTCATCTATCCAATCGGCCGGCTCGTCTCTTTGAGCCTAATGGCGCCGGGATTCACGCTGGAGCATTACGAGCGGATCGTCACCGAGCCACTCTACATGGAAGTCCTGCTTCGCACGTTGCAGACGGGTGCAATCGTCACGGTGGCGAGCCTGCTGCTTGGATATCCGGTTGCCTTTCTCATGGCGAGTTCCAAAGGCAAGTCTGCATTGATCGTCTCAGCGGCGGTGTTCGTGCCGCTATGGACCTCAGTGCTGGTGCGATCCTACGCCTGGATCGTGCTGCTGCAGCGAAACGGCATCGTTAACGATCTACTGATCGAGAGCGGCCTCATTAGCAGTCCTTTGAAGCTCATCTATACGGAAGGCGCAGTGATCCTTGCGATGACGCATGTTCTCATGCCCTTCATGATCCTGCCGATCTACAACGCACTTCGCACTATTCCTGCCGAGTACGCCCAAGCCGCCCGCAATCTCGGCGCCGGGCCGGTCGGCGCTTTCCTGCGCGTGACCTTGCCGCTCAGCTTGCCTGGAATCTTTGCCGGGTGCGTCATGTGCTTCATCCTGGCGATTGGCTTTTATATCACGCCGGCACTCGTCGGCGGGCCTGGAGCATTGATGATGGCAACGCTGATCGGCCAGCAAACCACCGTCCTGCTTGACTGGCCATTTGCCGCAGCGCTCGCGACCGTCCTTCTGACCACGACTCTGGTCTTTGTCCTTGTGTTTCGCAAGGCGCTTTCCGTTAGCAAAGGAATGAACAGTGTCAATTGAGCCCGCAGTCACCGCCTCATTCGCCCCCTCTCCCGTCAACAGCACGCATCGGCCTTACGCCAAAGCGGCATTGCGGCTCCTTGGAGTTTTCCTGATCGGAGCAATCCTGTTCTTCCTGGTCCTGCCGACGTTACTCGTCATCCCGATTTCGCTGAACGACAGCAGCTATATCGAGCTCCCACCGAAGGGCCTGACGTTTCGCTGGTATATCGACTTTTTAACCGATCCGGACTGGCGCGCGGCAACGATCTTCAGTCTGCAGATTGCACTGGCGACAACGGTCGCTTCAACGGTTATCGGGACATTGGCCGCCATCGGGCTCGTTCGCGGCAATCTCCCGGGAAAGACCCTTCTGCAGGCATTATCGCTGGGGCCAATGATCGTTCCCCATGTTGTCTTTGGCGTTGCCCTTTATCTGGTTTTTTCCCCTCTCAGCCTGACCGGCAATTTCGCTGGTTTCCTGATCGCGCACACCGTGCTTGCGGTTCCCTACGTCATCATCACCGTATCGGCGGCACTCGAGCGCTTCGACACGTCACTCGAACTTGCCGCACTGAATTGCGGGGCAAGCCGGAGCCGCGCCTTTTTCAGCATTGTGCTCCCTAACATCGCGCCGGCGGTGGCTGCAGCTTCGGTCTTTGCGTTTCTGGCGTCGTTCGATGAGGCAACAGTCGCCTTCTTCATTTCCGATACCGGCGGAAAAACGATCAGCCGCAAGATGTTCGAGGACATCGATTTCAATCTCACCCCGGTCATAGCGGCCGTTTCGACGCTGCTCGTCGCGGTATCGCTGCTGCTCATGGGGACCATTCATCTCCTTACCGGCCGCGGGGAGGATTAACGTGATCATATCAATCGGAGAGAGGAACAACCGATGAAACAGCGAACGAAGATCAAGCCACTGCTTGCGGCTTGCCTCATGCTTGCTGGTGCGGGGGCGGCGCAAGCCGAGGAGCAGGTCATCATTGCGACCACAGGCGGCGCCTACGATGCCGCGCTTCGAAAATTCTGGTTCGAGCCGTTCACCGAAAATACCGGCATCAAGGTTGTTTCGGTCGCGGCAACGAATGCCGAGATGCGGGCGAAAGCTGCGGCCATGGTCAAGACCGGCAACGTGACCTGGGACCTTTACCCGGACGGCGAGATCCAGGCGAGCGCTGAAGCGCATTGGCTGACATCTGAAGACTTGACCGAATTTTGCAAGTCTTTCCAGGGCCGGCCAGATCTGACCGAGGATGCCTGCGTCAGCTCCGGGGCCAGGCTTTTTTCGACCGCAACGCTGATGGCCTACGACCCGACCGGCTTCAAGAGCGGAAATCCGTTGAGTTGGGCCGATATGTGGAACGAGACAAAATTTCCCGGTGGCCGCTCGTTTCCAAATTTCGACGATCCGTGGCGGGTCATGGCTGCCGCGCTCCTCGCCGACGGCGTTGCGCGCGAGAAGCTCTTTCCACTCGACGTCGATCGCGCCCTCAAAAAGCTCGACGAGATTCGCCCGGCGATATCGCTGTGGTGGAAGACCGGTGATCAGAGCGTTCAGGGCTTTCGCAACGGCGACTATAGCATCGGGCAGATCTGGCTGACGCGTGCAAATACACTGAAGGCGGAAGGACGCCAGATCGCCTGGTCCAAGCAGGCCTCGTTCCTCGTCGGCGATCGCTTGACGATCATCAAGGATGCGCCGAACCGCGGAAATGCGTTGAAGTTGATCGGCTACTGGCTTGATCATCCGGAGGTGCAAGCCGGCGTGTGCGACGAACTCCTTTGCACGCCGCCAAGCCGCAAGGCGATCGATTTGATGTCGCCGGCTGCACGGGCGGCCCTGCCGAGCGACGAGGACATCCGGGATTACATCGTCATCCCGGACGCCAAATGGATCAACGACAATGCCGCGATGATGCTCGAGCGTTGGAATGCCTGGATCCGATGACGATCCACCTCCGGGCGGCGTTGCCGCCCGGAGGTGTGGAGACGGATCTTATCCCTTGAGAGCAAGGTTGAGGGCAGCGGCGGCTTCGCGCACTTCGGACGCCGTGTGGCCGGCAGTCGGGCATATCCGCAGCCCTGCCCTTCCCTTGGCGACTGTCGGGAAGAAAATGGCCGACGTATAGTAACCGGAATCAAGTACCAGTCTGGCAGCGCCGATTGCCGCAAGCTCGTCACCGACGACGACGGTCCTGATCGGGAGTCGGGACCCTGCCTGTGCGGTCGGCACCAGTTCGTCGAAAAGAGAGATATGTTCTGCGAGTGCCCTTTGCCGCACGCCCAGTTCCGGTGTGCGATGGATTGAGTGCGAGGCGAGAGCTGCACCGATCGCCGCAACATTGATGGAGGCCGAGAAAGCATGCGCGAGAGCAAAGCGCCGGAAGATTTCCTCCTGGAGCGCCGTTGCGAGCATCAGCATGCCGCCTGAGGCTCCGAAACCCTTACCGAGCGAGGCTGCGATGATCGTCCGCTCGCCGAGACCCTCGGGCATTTGTGAACGGGCAAACCCCTCACCTCTTTCGCCGAAGATCGATATGCCGTGAGCATCATCGATGTAAAGGAAGAGGCCGTATCGCTCCTGAAGCTCGCGCAACTCCTTTATTGGCGCACACCCGCCCATGGAATACACACCGTCGCAAACATAGGCGACCGTATCATTATGACGGCAAATATCTTCGAGCGCCTGAAGATCGTTGTGGCCGATCGTGCGGACCTCGCATTCTTCGGCAACGATGGGCTTGTTGAAGGCAAGCGTCGCATGTGCAAGCCGGTCGAATACCATGACCGGTTTTGTGCCGCGGGTCAGGACTCCGGACGCAATCAGCGGAAGCGCGCTCAAGTTGGCGGCAAGCACAGTCGTGTAGGTAATCACCCTCGCGCCAAAGAGATCAGAAAGAGCATCTTCGAGGTCTCCGAGGGCTGCAAAATTGAGCCGCGTGCGGGCGCACGACCAATGCAGAGTCCCGTAGCGCCGAACGGTCTCGATTGCGCCTTCGATGATTGAGGGATGATTGTCGAGTCCGAGGTACGAGCAGCGGACGAAGTCGATGACGCGCTCCGATCTGCCCCCCGAAACTGGCAGTTCCACCGCTCGTCCATCGGACGGATGGACATAGAGTGCCATCAGGCCGTCAAGATGGGCGGCTGCAAAGTGGGGACTTGCGTGGCTAATCAGGCCCGCGGTGTTTCTGTGCGATGTTTTCGCCGATCCGGCGCCCGAAGCTACTTCTTGCATGCTGTCCTCCCAAAAGCCCTACCGAGACTTCACGCTATGCGCGAGATGATCGTTTATGCAACGACGGCAACGGCAAATTTTCGGGACGTTTCAGTGAAGATGTGAACGTGGCGAAGTTCACATGCTTTAGGAGATCTCGAAAGCGTATCCTTCCTTCGGTACGGTGCGGATCACATCGCGGCCAAGGACCCGCTTCAATGCACGCCGGAGGCGGCCGATATGAACATCGACTGTTCGCGGCTCGACGAATACCGTCGGTGGCCATGCAACAGCTATCAGTTCGGCACGGCTGAGAACGCGCCCCGCGTCACCCACAAGAGCACTCAATAGACGGAACTCGATCGGGCTCAGATTGACCGGCGTGCCTCGCACCAGAACACGCCGGCTGCTGACGTCGAGCTTCACATCATCAAATATTGGAGCAAGGCGGCTAGTCGCTTCGCCAGAGGAATTGCCTATTGTACCTTGGAGGTAAGACAGCAGCCGTTCCGGCGGCATTGGCCTTGTAAAGCTCTCATCTACGTTGGCTTTCAGGATGTCGAGATAGGCGGCCTTTTCGGCAACGAGCGCTATGAGCGTGACGTTGCTGGCAAGTCCCCTTTCCTTCAGACCCGACGCGATATCAGCCAGAATTTGTGAACCCGGCTGGCAGTCGACGATGATAGCTGCAGCGTCACGGTCCACGGCAGTAGCTACCGCCTCGCTCGGAATATCGACGAGCATCGTCCTGTATCCGGCTCCCTTCAAGATGTATGACAGCATCAAATAATAGTCAGCGTCTTGGGATACGATCGCCAGAAGTTCGCTCATCGTCCCGCCTCACCAGTTGCGGACCTTACAGCGACTGCTTTTGCTACCACAAAACTTTCAGAAAACTGCCTCATGTTGATGGGACCTCATACCCTGGCTCGTAAAATATGCGCCAACAGAATCGCAAAAGCGCTATCACTACGGGTATTTTTATAGCTTGCCTTTCTTTTTTGTTACAACATAATGTTGGGAGCGCGAAGAATCTTGCGCCAAAGCGCATATTGCCAGGG
The DNA here is from genome assembly GCF_021052345.1 of Rhizobium sp. SU303. Taxonomy (NCBI): domain Bacteria; kingdom Pseudomonadati; phylum Pseudomonadota; class Alphaproteobacteria; order Hyphomicrobiales; family Rhizobiaceae; genus Rhizobium; species Rhizobium sp. SU303. The sequence continues at coordinate 154,193 of NZ_CP088098.1, read as the reverse complement.
ACGGCACGTGATCGTGGCCCACTCGGAGGGATCGACGTCCGGCATAATTTGATGGCCTGTTTCCGGACGGTTACGGGGCTTTTTAATGCGCGAAATGTTCAAAAGGTTCTCAACCGGCAGCGCTGCGGCGACACCGGATTTTTGGAGTGATGCAGATGTTGGCGACATAAGCACTGCTGCCCGATTGCTTTACGGACAACATGCGAAAACAGCGGCTGCCTGGTGCGCACTATGCGCGCGCTACGACGGCCGCTCAGGTGATTTCACCTTTTGGGTTGGCGTTTTCAAACATCTGGGGACGGAAGAGATTGAGGAAGCCCAAAAATGAAAGCGGACACCGGATAGAGTCTGAGCGTTATCTCTACCGTTATTTGCCCAGTAGCGTCCAACGCTCGGGCGATCCGTGGCTTTATCGACCCGCCGACTTGCGGTAACCATGCAAACTGCTCGGCTGGAGGCCCGGTACGCGTAATTTTCATAGGCGTGCGCAAACAGAAGCGTGTCGCCGGAGCGAAGGATTCCTGATCCACACGCAGCAAGCGTAGGGGGGACTGGTTTTCTTGGAATACGACGACTACAAAAGTGCTGTCATGAAAGATGCCCGCCGCCGATGAAATCCAGCCTCGACCATTTGCCGGAGCGTAAACAGCGCGAGCTTGCCCGCGTTGTCGATATCCTGCACGAGGAGTTTCAGGATGCGCTGAAGGACAGCTCGGCCGAGTTCAAGAAAAATGGGGCGGATACTCAAGATCATATTGTTTGGATCATACGCTCGTGGCGACTGGGTCGACGAGCCGCACACGCTCAAAGGCTACCGTTCCGACTATGATCTGCTGGTGATCGTCAACAACAGGAAGCTATCGGACTTCGCCACGTACTGGTACAAGGCGGCCGACCGTTTTCTCCACGATCGCGGCATCAAGACGCCTGTCAGCTTCATCGTTCACTCGCGGCGTGAGGTCAACACGGCGCTTCACGAGGGGCAATACTTCTTCTCCGACATCCGCCGCGAGGGGATCATCCTTTACGAGCTCGGTGATGAACCGCTGCCCGAACCAAAGCCACGCTCGAAGGCCGAGGAATACCGCATTGCCAAGGAGCATTTCGAAGAGAGGTTCCCGTTCTCAACCGATTTGTTGGACGGTTTTAAGCTGTACGTTGAAAAGCGGCGCTACAAGCATGCAGCCTTTTTCCTTCATCAAGTTATCGAGCATGCTTATTCGGCTGCACTTTTGACGCTGTCCAACTATAGTCCCGCCTCCCATAATTTGACTTTCCTGCGTAAGTTGGCGGAAAGCCGTGATCGCCGTTTGGTGGATGCTTGGCCGCGCGACCAACAGCGCTATCGTGCCTGGTTCAATACTATTAATGAAGCTTACGTGAAGGCGCGCTATTCGAAGCACTTCGAAGTCAGCGAAGAGGCGTTGATCTGGCTCGGCGAACGGACGGCCGACCTGCATATGCTGGTCAAGACCGTTTGCGAAGAACATCTCACCAGGCTTCGAAACGACGCTGGAGATTTCTGAACCCGCCGTTCAATTTCGAAAAAGTGCCGGCTGTCGCTGGTTACGTCGGTTTCCAACAGTGCTATCGAGTGACATCCGGCACACCGCTCGCGGCTTGATGAGCCCTTCAGTGGCCTCACGAACGAACGGGGGCGGATATACCATAGCCGCACTGGCGTTGATTGCTACTCCATCGCGAGCCTAGCATTCGGTATTGTGCGGGCTTTAGATACGATTCGGGTATTCCGGCGCTTCTATCGCTCCTGCATCGCTTCCGAAGCAACTTCCGCCAGCGGCGAGTAGAGATATTCGAGGATGCGCCGGCTGCCGGTCTTGACCTCGACGGTGACGGACATGCCGGGCGAAAGCGCCACGCGTGTTCCATCGATGTCGATGCTTGCGACATCCGGCTTGATGGTGACCGGGAAGACAAGGTTCTGAACACGTTGCGCATTGCCGATCGGAATCATGCTCTGCAGTTCCTTTGCCGGCTGGCCTTCGAGCTGCTGCGCATCCGGTTCCGGAATAGCATCGGTGGCGACACGGGTGACTGTGCCGTTGATGATGCCGTAGCGGGTGAATGGGAAGGCTTCGATCTTGATGACGGCGGGCTGTCCGGGCGAGACGAAGCCGATATCCCGGTTCGGCAGATAGGCCTCGATCTCCAACGAAGCATCGTCCGGGACGATCCGCATCAGTTCGGCGCCCGCGGTCACCACCTGGCCGACTGTGGTGATGGCGGATGTCTGGACGATGCCGTTGATCGGGCTTTTGATCGTCATCGACTCCAGCCGTTTGGCCGCCTTGACCAGCTGCTGTTCCTTCTCGTCGATCTCTCGCGATGCTGCCGCCTGCTTCTCAGCGTTGTCGGCGACGAAAGTCTTGATGGCTTTCAGGCCTTCGCTCGCTGCCGTAACAATCGCGGTTTCCGCCTCCGCCCGCTGACCAATCTGCTCGGCAAGCGTTGCCTCTTCTTTCTGCCTGATCTCGACGGCATCGATGACGCCGGATCTCGATCCGGCGCTGAGATCGACGAGGTTGGAGCGCATTGTCACGCGATCTGCAAGCGTGGCCACCAGCGCCTGCTGAGCGGCCACCATCTCGGTGTATCTCTTCAGTGCGGCGAACTGCTGATTGCGCTGGGCCGCGAGGCTGTCGAGTGTCGAGACGAGCTGCTCGAGATCGGACGTGTAGAGCAGTTCCTCGCGCGAGCGGATCTCCGCTGGTACTGAGTCGGCGAATTCCGGGACGATATCGATTCTTCGCGTTCCACTCCAGAGATCGCCACGCTGCCAAGCGTTGACCTGCGTTAATGCCGCGCCACGTCTCGCGACTTCTGCTCGCAATGCCGCAAGGCTGGTGGTCAGCGTGTTGACTTCGACCCGGGCTTCGGTCGGGTCGAGCTCAACGAGAATGTCGCCGGCACCTACCTTGACGCCGTTCGAGACCGGAACCGCGATCGTCTTTCCAACCTCGATCGATTGGATCACCTTGACGCGTCCTGTCGGCTGGATCTTTCCCTGAGCAGTCGCCACGATGTCGAACCTGCCGACATAGCTCCATATGAGCGCGCCCGCGGTGAACAGACAGATGAACCAGATGAGCGCCGTGCGGATGGGCGAAGCCGGCGTTTCCAGGATTTCGAGTGCGGCCGGCAGGAACTCGTTGTCCACCTGCAATCGCTTCGGGGGTTTGGGTGGAAGCCGCGGAGGCTGGACGGTCTGGTTCATGATTGGACAGGCCCCGTCTGCAATTGCCACAGATGCGCGTATAGGCCGTTCGGGCGGGCAAGCAGCGTCTCGTGTGTTCCCTCTTCAACGATGCGTCCGTCCTTCATGCCGATGATGCGGTTGCAATTCCGGACGGTCGCCAGGCGATGGGCGATGATGATGACGGTGCGGCCGCGGACGATCTCGCGCATATTGCCAAGGATGATGCGCTCGCTCTCATAGTCGAGCGCGCTCGTCGCTTCGTCGAGGATGAGGATCGGCGGATTGGTGGCAAGGGCGCGGGCGATGGCCAGACGCTGCCTCTGTCCGCCGGAAAGATTGGCGCCGCGCTCCTCGATCAGCGTATCGTAGCCGCGCGGCAGCTTGGCGATGAACTCGTCGGCGCCAGACAGTCGCGCCATCTGGATGGCGGCGGCCCGCGACATGGCCGGATTGACCATGCAGATATTGTCGTGGATCGTCCGGTTGAACAGCATATTTTCCTGAAGGACGACGCCGATATTCGATCGCAGCCATGCCGGATCGACCTGGGCGATATCCTGACCGTCGACGAAGACTTGGCCGTTGGTCGGAATATAGAAGCGCTGCACCAGCTTGGTCAGCGTCGACTTGCCAGAGCCGGAGGGGCCGACGATGCCGATCACTTCGCCCGGCCGGATCGAAAAATTGATGTCCTTGAGCACGTCCTGGCCATCGGGAGAATAGCGGAAGTTTACCGACTTGAAGGCGATCGCCCCCTTCGGCGGCGGCAGGCTGACGGCAACGCTCGGACGCGGCTCCTGCGGGGCGTTCAGAATATCCGAGAGTCTGGCAACGGAAACCTGCACTTGCTGAAAATCCTGCCAGAGCTGCGATAGGCGCAGGATCGGCTGGGAGACCTGTCCGGCGATCATGTTGAATGCCACCAGTGCCCCGACGCTCAGTTCGCCATCGATGACCGCCTGTGCGCCGAAGAGTAGCAGGGCGGCCGAGGTGATCTTGTTGACATACTGGATGGCGTTCTGCCCCTTCGCCGCCAGCATGGTCGCGAGGAAAGACGAGCGCACATAGGCGGCCAGCCGCTCTTCCCATTGCGAGGAGACCACCGGCTCGACCGCCGATGCTTTCAGTGTCTGAATGCCGACGACGGTCTCAACAAGCAATTGCTGGCTGAAGGCGCCGCGCTCGAACTTCTCGTCGATCCGCTCCTTCAGGAAGGGGCGAATGAGGAATCCGATCGCCATGTAAAAGGGGATGGAGGCGACGACGATCCAGGCAAGCTTCGAAGAATAGGAAAACAGCACGAAGATGAAGATGATGGTGAAGATCAGGTCGAGGCCGGAGAACAGGCCCTGACCGGTCAGGAAGTTACGGATGGTTTCGAGTTCGCGGATCCTCGCGACCGTCTGGCCGGTGGCGCGGGTCTCGAAATAGCTGAGCGGCAGGTTCAGGAGATGGCGGAATAGGCGCCGGCCAAGCTCGACATCGATGCGGTTGGTCGTATGCGATAGTGCATAGGTCCTGAGATATTGCAGCACCACGTCGAAGAGCCCGACGGCGGCAAGGCCGACGACGAGGACGATCAGCGTCGAATAGCTGCGATGCGCCAAAACCTTGTCGACGACGACCTGGAAGAACAGCGGCGTGACCAGCGCGAAGATCTGGATCACGAGCGAGGCGATCAGTACATGGCCGAAGGCTCGTCGATACCGCCAGATCGCCGGCAGGAACCAGCGGAAGCCGAAATTCTGCTGCGAGGCGCCGGGACCGGCAAAACGCCGCTGGATGAGGATGAACTCGCCGGAGGTCAGCGCGAGAAGTTCGTCCGCTTCGACATTGCGAGCTGAGAAGTCAATGGGGTTAATCAGCCGATACCGCCCCTCGGCGGCCACGCCGGCAAAGACGGCGAAAGTGCCGTCCTTCAACGAGGCAAGTGCCGGCGCCGGAAGCGTCGCCAGCCGGGCGATCTTGTCCGCACGGACGGTGCGCGCCTTCAGGCCGACGATCTTGGCTGCGCGGAGCAGATCGTCGCGTGCAGCCGGCGCGGTCAGCGCAAGCTCACGGCTCAACGTTTCCGGACGTGATGCGATCCTGAAATAACCGGCGACAGCAGAGATCGCTGCCAGTCCGCTGTCGGCGATGGTCGCTTCAGGTGTTGGTGGAAGGTCGTCTCTAACCTCCGCTTCCGTCGCGCCAGGGCCGGATACTGTCTGGATGTCGGTCATGGCGTGGGATCAACGAGAGGCGGATATGCCGGCGCTTTGCAGCGCCGGCATGAGGCAGGGGAGCTTGTTATGCGACATTGGTCGCCTGACTGGACCGTACGGCGAGCATGGCATCACCGACCAGATATTGGTTGGTGCCGTCGACGGTTTGATAGGAGCTGGTACCTGAGATCATCGAACCATCAGCGAAGGATTGTGTCGCGTCGCTGCTCGGCAATAGGTTGATCAACCGGATACCGGCGACCGTCATCGTTTGCAGCTCGCCGGCGTCGCTGACGCCATTCTGGTTGAGGTCGCGCCAGACCCTGAACTCGCTCCAACGCTCGTCGTTTACATCGAGGACATTGTCGCGGTTGGTGTCGAAGGCAAGCCGCAGGCCGTCAAGGTCCGACGTCGACTCGTTACTCCAGGCGCCAAACGCCAGTTCCAGCCCCTGGTCAATCTTTCCGTCAGGACCGGCCGTTCCATCGGCAGCGAGATCGATCGCGAGGAAGCCGTCCTGGGGGCCGACCCAGGCTGTTTCATCCGCTACGCCATCACCGTCCCAATCGAAGCCTACCGATGTGGCGAGCGAGTCAAGAGGGCGAAGATCGACATGGCCGTCGCCGTTCAGGTCCAAAAGAACGGGACTGGTGCCGCTCGCTATGACACGCCCTTGGGCATTATATTTTCTCCACCAATCCAACTTGCCACCCTGGTCGGAATGGTACTCGTACTCTATGCGGGTACCATCATCAAAATAGGTGTCCCCACTGGTTCTGACCCCGTACCTGTCATACCGGATGATGTCCCTGGTCCACGTCTGGTTATTCAGATAGTCGCGGGTTTCGTACCACCACTTCTTGGCCACATCCATTTGCACGAACGTTTGCATGAGGGCGCCAGACGCTGAGTATGATTCAGTTTTATACCGCCAATCATTGGCGTTAGTGACGTCATCAGTTCTCTTGTCCGTTTGGCCGCTATCGAAGGTCGTTTCTTGGTAAGTGGTCTGGCCAGCGCTATTTTGGATGACGAGATTGGACGACCACGCCGCATTTGCCCGATCCCAGGCATAGTAGCGCGTGTCACCGTTATCGTAATAGATGTTCTGGGCTGTGAGCTGACTGCTGGCATTGTAGGAATAGTCTATGCGCTTCCATTCCACAGCATTGGCGGGATCGTAGCTGGCGACATAGCGTGTGCCGTCATCATTGGTTTGATCGACCTCGACCAGCCTATTTGCAGTGTCATAAGATTGCTTGATGGTCGACCATGACAGGGTGCCGGCAACATCAGAGGCGGTCTTCGTGCCGTCGTCGGCGGTTTCAAGCTTGTAAGTCAGCTGTCCGGCTGCATTGTAGTTCTGTTGTATCTGCGACCACGCCCCAGTACCCGATGGATCAAAGGCGATCTCGATCCGCGATCCGTCGTCGTTGATCTGTGTTTCGAGCGTCTTCCTGCCAGCGGCGTCGTATTGCTGCTCGATCCTTGTCGATGTGCTCGCATTCAGCGGATCGTAGAATGTGACGGTTGTCAGCAAGCCGGCCTTATTTGCATTGGCAACACTCAGCTGCTGGCCGCTTGCCCCGTCATAGGTCGTCGTCACGGAGCTTCCATCGGCCGCGACGATGGTCTCAGCGATCTTGCGGCCAGCCGAATCCTTCGTGAAACTGGAGGAAAGCGAGCCGAGCGCGGTGACGATATCGATGGTCGTCTGCGTCATTGCTCCGCTGGCGTTGAGATCGACCTTGGTCAGGGTGATCGAGCCGTCGGCATGCATCACCGCCGTCTCGGTATGATCGATGGTGCCGTTGTTGCCAGCATCCTTCGACAGCGTGGTGATCAGGCCATCGGCACTGGTCGAGATCGTGCCCTTTGCCGTCACCGTGCCACTGGCATTGGTTTCCGTCACCGCGGTGGCGACGGAGCCGTCGACCTGGATGGTCGACCGCATGACCGTTTCGTAAACGCCGTTGCCGTCATAGTCGTATTTGGCAATCTTGGTGCGGCCATCGGCCGATGTGGTCGTCTCGATCTTCGCGGCGATCGCCTGAGTCCAATAGACGCCACCCGGCGTCAGGTTGGAGACCGAGCGGGCCGTTGCATTGTTGGTCACCAAGGAGACCGAGGCGCCTGTCGGATCGACAGTGACGGTTTCGATCTGATCGTTCGTGCCGTCGCCGTTGATATCCTTCGACGTCGTCCTCAACCTGCCGTCGGCAGACGTCTGGATCGTCGTCTTCGCGGCCAGCGTGCCGGCCGGAAGATCGGTATCCGAGATCACGGTCGTGCTGCTCCCATCGGCATTGGCGGTCAGATTCGTCACCCGCTGGCGATCGATCGTGCCGTTGCCGTCGAGATCCCAGGTGGTCGTGGTCACGCGGCCGTCGGCGGACACGACGACAGTCGACTTGTCCTTGACCGTTCCATCGGCTTTGAAGTTGGTGGTCACCGATGTCTGGATGCCGGAATTGGCGGTGACCGTCTCCTGACGCTGATCGACGATACCGTCACCGTTGCCGTAGCGGTCGACGGTCACCCTCAACTTATCGGCGCTGGTGAGGGTGACGATCTTGCCAATCAGGGTGGTTCCGGCACTATCTCTCGTCTCGACGGTCTCGCGGACAGCACCGTCCGCCAGGACCGTGATCGTGTCGGTGACCGTCTGGTTGCCAAAGCCCGAACGCTCCTGGCTCGATGCAACGATCAGGCCGTTGGCGCTTGTCGTGGTGGTGGTCCTGGAGATCAGCGAACCATCGGCCTTCTTGCTTTCCAATGTTCGCGTCTGCGTGCCATTGGCATTCAAGACCGTGACATCGGTCGCCGTCTGACTGTAGGAGCCGGCACCCGTCGGATCGATCTGGGTCGTGACGGACAAGCCGTTGGCACTGGTGGTGACGAGCGTGCGGCTAGTCAGCGTCGTGCCGGTAAGGTTGCTGATCGTCCGCGTCGTCGAGCCGTTGGCGTTAAGGACGGTGACATCGGTCCGGCTTTTGTCGAAGGTGGTGCCGCCACCGGTGCCGGCCGTATCCCACTTGGTGGTAACGGTCAGGCCGTCTCCAGACACTTCGGTCAGCGTAATGCTCTTTGTAACAGCGCCAACGAAATCTTTCGTCGTGGTCGCCGTGCTGCCATTCGCTTTCAGAACCGTCGTGCGGGTCGTCTTCTTGTCGACCGTGCCGTCGCCATTGCTGTCGTATTCGACGGTCTGCGTCAGGCCGTCCGCCCATGTGATGACGGTCTTCGAGTCCTTCACCACATTGTTGGCGGCCAAGTCGCTGAGGACCTGCTTCGTCTTGCCGTCGGTCAGCTTCGTCGTTTCCGACTTTTTGTCGACAATGTTATCACCGTCGACATCGGTGGTGACCGTGGTCGTAAGACCGTGAGCTGCGACCGTGGCGACGGTCTTACTTTCCAGCGTCGTCCCATCCGCCTTGAAGTAGGATAGGGTCTGCTTCGTGCCGCCATCGGCATTGAGGACGGTGACGTCGCTCATGGAGCGAACAGTCTCCCCATCGGCATCGGCCCAGCTCGTCGTCTTACTCAAGCCGCTGGCGCTGACTTTGGCCGTCGTGCGGGAGATGAGTGCATCGCCGATACCCGTCTTCGAGATCGTCTCGGTGCGGCTGCCGTCGGCATTCAGCACCGTGACATCGGTGGTGACGAGTTCAAAGACGCCATTGCCGTCGAGGTCGGAACTGAATGTCTTCGAAAGACCATCATCCGAGGCGGTGACGACGGCCTGGCTTTCGAGCACGTTGGAAGCATTATATTGCTTGATTTCGTTCTTCTGCGTTCCAGTGGCGTCGATGGTTATCTTTTCTACAAAGTCGACAATGGCATCGGCATCGATCTTGGTGTTCACCGTGGTGGTTTTCTGGTCGGCGCTGACGGTGGTGATTTTCTGCGAGACCAGCGTGGCGGCGTCCGCTGCCTTGACCGTTTCAGTTGTGGTGACCGATCCGAGCGGATCGAGCGGCGTTTTCTTCCATGACAAGTTCCGGTCGATCGTGCCGTCGCCATTCAAATCGTAATCGGTCGATCCGGAAAGCCCGTTGAGATTGGTCGTCACCTTCGTCGAATTTGCGAGCGTCGTTCCTCGGTAATTCGATACGGTCTGGAACTGCAGACCGTAGGTGTCGAATGTCGTGACATCGGTCGTCTTGGCATCGACCACCTCGTCGCCGTTGATGTACTCGCTCGTCGTGATCGACATGCCGTTGCCGCTGGCGACGACCGTCTTCTTGTTGAGACGCGTGGCATCGCTGCTCGTCACAGAGATCGTCCGCGTTTTGCTGCCATCGGCATTCAGCACCGTCTGGTCGCTGGTGATGCGGTCGCCGACGCCATCGTGGTTCAAATCCGCCGACACGGTCTTGGTCAGGCCATTGCCGCTGATGTCGGTAATTGTCGTGCTGATGGTCGATGCGTCCGCAGCGTATTGCCGCTCCCAGATGTTGACGTTACCGCTGGCCGAGACTGATTCGACCCGGCGTGTATTGGTCCTGCCGTCGCCATCCGCATCCGTCACGATCGTGGTGTTGCGGCGATCGGCGCTGACGTCGGTGACGATCTGGGTCTTCAGCGTTCCATCGGCGCTCGTGCTCCTTACCGTTTCCTTTCGAGCGCCGGTGCTGTCGAGAACGATGACGCTTTTGGTGGTGTCTTCGAAGGCGCCGTCGCCGTTGACGTCTGTCTTGACATACTGCGTCAGGCTGTCGGCGGATGTGTCCGTGACAGTCTTGCCGATCACCGTGCCGTTGGCGTTCTTCAACGTCACTGTTTCGATGCGGCCGCCATTGGCGCCGTTGGTGATGACATCCGTCACCACGAGATCGTTGACGGTATCGCCGTTCGCATCGATGCTCGTCGTCTTCGTCAGGCCGTCAGCGGATGTCACCGCGACCGTCTTGCTGACCAGCGAGCCGTCGGAATTCAGCGTGCTGACCGTATTGGTCGTTTGACCATCAGTCTCGACGACGATCTTGGTCAGTCTGTCGGTCGCTGTGTCGCCGTTCGCATCCTCGGTGATTGTGATCGACTTACCGTCGAGGCTGGACTTTGTGACCGTCTGCGACAGCAGCGTACCGGTGATACCGGTCTTGGTGCGATGCTGGACCGTCTGAGTCCGGTCGGTCGCGTCGATCACCGTCACATCGGTATCGGTGAAATCGATAATGTTGTCGCCGTTCACGTCGCTCGTGACGGTCTTCTTCAATCCGTTGGCGGTGGTGACCGTCGTCGTTTTCGAGCGTCGAATGGAGGATGCGTTTGTGTTGTAAACAGTCGCTTCCAGCGTCACGTCGCCTGAGGCTGCGGTGGTGGATGTGGTGACAGTTTTGGTTTCGCGGGGTCCGTTACCGTCTGCATCCACCGAGACCGTGATGGTGCGGCCATCGGCACTGGTTGACGTGTCGACTTGCGATAAAACCTTATTGTTCGAACTGCGATCGATGGTCGTTTTATTGCGGGTGCCATCCGCTGCGATCGTTGTGGTCTCTGTGACGATATCGTCGTAGACGCCGTTGCCGTCCCGATCGAGATTGGTCGTCTTCACCAAGCCGTTGGCGGAGCTAGTGACGGCTGCCCCAAACAGCACCGTGCCGTTGACACTGAGCTGCTGCGTGGACGTCGTGGCCGAACCATCAGCATTTTTGACGAAAATCTGCTGTTGGTCCGCGATGCCGTCGCCACCCTGGTCAAGTGTCGTCGTCACGGTGAGATGATCGGCGCTGGTGACAGTCGTGGTGCGATCCGAAAGCGATCCGTCGGCATTGAAGTTAGAGACGGTCTTTGTCTGAATGCCGGCGGCATCGATGGCCAGGACATTGGTCTGCGAGCGGTCGAACGTGCCGTTGCCGTCGTCATCGAACTGCGTTTGCACGCTTTTGCCATCGACACTGGTGGTGACGACGTTGCGGAAGGCCAGACTGCCGTCCTTATTGTAGGCAAGAATCGTCTTCTCGATCGAGCTGTCGGCCTTCGTCACGCTGGTCGTCTTTACGATATAGGCCGAATCGTCGTTCGCGAGCACCGCGTCGCCGACCGTTCCCGTCGTGCCGTCGGTGCGGGTGAAGGTGGTCGTCCCAGTTATCGCGGAGCCATCAGTAAAAGTCTGCCCACTGCCCTTCGGCGTCAGATCGATCGAGGTGATGCCGAGGCTGTCAAGGGTTACCAGTTGGCCGTTCACATCAACCTTGAACTGCGACCAGCGTGCGTCGCCGGCGTCCAATTTGCCATTACCGTTGGTGTCGAAGACATGCTTCAGCGCCTCAAGGTCGCCTGTTGCCGAGGAATCCCATTCGGTGAAGGCGAATTCGCTCGACCGGCTGATCTTGCCATCACCGTCGGCGTCGAGGACCAGAACGCCATCGCCCTGCCCTGCCCACGCTGTCTGATGCTGGTACCCGTCACCTTCAAGATCAATATAGCGCTGCGAATCGCCCAGCGTGTCAACGGAGAGGCCGCTGCCATCAAGATCGAGCATTACCGGTGACGAACGCTGCCCCCAACCACTACTACCACCGGAGTTAATCCACTCCCAGTATCCTGCAGGCTTCCCGCTAATGACGATCGGCTCCAATGCCGTCGAGTTAGGGTCACTGTAGTCATCGTAATAACTCTTAGGAGACCTGGTGGTTGATTTCCTCTCTTCCTCACGCCATGCCCAATACCCGCTGCTTCCCCCTGACGTGGACCCGGAGCTATTTGAAAAGTCTCCGTAATAAATATACCTTACGTCCGGGTTCAGCTGCTGTTGGTAGTTCGAATTATCCTGAAGATCAGAAAAATCATCAGGAGAGAGAACTACAACCTGTGCCAGAGGATTTATTGGCGGTACCACAAAGGAGTCGAAAGAAGTCTGAGTTGAAGGATTGGTCGCCACTTCGGCCGCGACAGGGGTTGCAGAGACGGAAACCGACCGGCCAGGATTAAGGTCGGCATTTGACATCGAAGTCTTTGTCGAGAAGTCCCCTGGTGCAGACAAGATATTGAAGTCGCTAACGTCCGGCAGAACACTCCGAAGTGCCTCGGTCACATTGTCCCGAACCGACGAGCCAGCTGTGATACCGTACGTCCCCGACAAAACGACGCCCAGCGCCCCGGCTCCGAGAACTGCCCAGCCTCCTGGCGTTGCCATAAACGCAGCGGCAAGCACTCCCGGGCCTACGCTTAATGCGAATCCCAAGCCTATGTCGGCAGCAATTCCTACGGCCCGGGCTGCATAGTCCCCGATATCATCGCCATCGTATGTGACAAGATCGGAGTATCCCTCAAGGCCCGTCGCCATCCATCCGACTACCGGCAGAGCGCGGCCAAGCGAAGCCTGGGTGTGCAACAACGAGCCAGGCTTAAATTCTCCGGCGAGCTTGGTGAAGTTTTGTGTTACGGCGTTCCTGGCTATCTCGTTGACTTTATCGGCAAATAGCCTGCCGCTCATCGAGACGGTATTTGCTGGAACGCTGAATGATTTTCTGAGCGAATAACTTATGCCGGTTGCGGCAACGCCGAGACCAGAGGTAAAATACGTCGTATAATTATTAAACGTTTCCCTTTGCCAGGTTACGTAATCACTGTACTCATTAGCCATGATGCCCTCTCAATCGGACTGCCATTTGTAGAAAAACTTGGTATAAATCAGGCCTATACCCGTACACAGAAGTAAAAACCCACCAAGAGTGACGAAATAATTCTTCACACCCTCAAGATCCGTGCCAAAAAAGTGGTAATAACCCTGACAACGAGCACCGGAACACCTTGCAGCAACATTAGCGCCCCACCAACACAAGCCTATTGCGGCGACAGTACTTCCAACTGCCGCTAGAATAATTTTTGAAGTGGTGTGCTGCCGGGGCTCGAAGCGGGATAAGCTAATTACAGAACTTATTACAAAAAGAAACAAAAAAAACAGAAATGTTGCTGATATCTGCGCCAAAAATAGACTAATAAACGAATTTCGGTAATATCCATACGATACAACTGAAGTTATATATGGGAAAAGAAAACTTTCTCCACATATATACATCCAAGGGTCTTTCGCGCCTCTAATAAAACCGAAAATTATTATTGCTAAGCCAGCAATAGCGCCAATCATGGGAAGCGGCGACATCTGCCATTGAAAAGAGTACATCGAGCAATTTTTCCCAAATAACGGCGAGAGAGGGCACGATTGGTGGTGCGAACCTTCATTATAAAGGAACTAAAAAGGCGGGATATCGAATGTACTACGTCCGGTGCCGACGACACTCAGAGAAATTCGAAGACATCCAGTATCAAGGTGGACATCACAGTCAGGCATAACCATAGGGAATTTCATATTTATGCTTCCAATGGCGACAACAAGACGAATGCATTGCATTTGGAAGGAGCGTTATTTTCAGTGCGACTTAAGGCTAGAAATAACCGCTGTGCCCCATGATTGATCGCGAGCTGCGCTCTAGGAAAAGCAATATCTCCGGGCGATAGATAGTGCCCAGTTAGAGAAGAGATCTTGGAAATCAGCATGTCATGGCTCGGATAAAATTAACGATACCTTTTTACTCAGGTTTACGCTCTTAAACAATTCTCGTCGCAGAACAAGGGGGCGGCAGGAAATATCTACACAAACGTGCAATTTTCCATAAGGCTGTACGGCCCTACCTTTCAGAAAGGCATTTGACGGGTGGGAGGGGAGCGAGGGGAAGCGGCAAAGGCGCTCCCCTCGTCTAACGCCCACGGTCTATCCCCGCGGGGAATGCAAGCAGCGTGTCATCGCCAACAACACCAAAGCCCGAACACCACTGTTCGGGATTTTGTCTTTGATACTGCGCGCCGTTCGGCTACTCGTCCGCAACGGCGTCTTTCGCTATTTCGCGGCCCGATGTCCGCAAAAGAGCAGGCAGCCAGCCGGTGCCGTTCAGCAGTTTTTCGGCTTCGGCAATCGCCATTTCGGAGCCTTTTCCACCGCTCTCACCGCTTCCGCCGCGCATCCCGCCTCACCCAGCACGTTCGCAAAGCCAGATTTGGTCAGGCGGCTGAGGAGTGCCGCATCCGGCGTCCAGTAGTCCCGCATGTCTAGACCAAGGCAGTGGCGATATGCTCGACTGCTCAAGGCGGCCCCTGCTTTGGTTATGCTTTGCCTTTACCGCGTTGAGATTGGCCGCCGTCACCAATGCCAGCAGATCGAGCAACCGCGTCGCGGGCTGCTCCAGCAACCATTCCCATTGGTCGGCTGGCTTTCCCTACAGCTGGCCACCCACGTTTCCTTGATGGCCGACCAGTCGCCCAGAGCGCGGGCAGTACCCGGCTCCTTGATGGATGGGACAAGGTCACGGCGCTGGCCGCTGATCTCCACCGGAAACTCAGCCCGATAGGGTGAAGGACCGGTGTAAATGCGTTGGCCACCAGCGGATGCAGCAGCGCCGCAAGAGCGATGTCAGGACGTTTGGCAAGCTCAACCCTCATCGCCGCCGTGCGGATGGCGATCAGTTCCTCCACCAAGGCGGCGGAGTAGACGTCGTCTGACTCCACGGCGATGCGACGACGCCGCCGTCGGCCCCTGCCCATCCGTGTTCGCATCCCCCTGCCGCAGCCGGTCCAGCGCTGCATGGTCCTCGGGCTTCACATAGGCTCGACCGATTTGTAGATCACCGCCATGGTCAATGGTGACAATGCACCCTGCCAACACCATTTCCTGCGGGTCGTAGCTCTTGACCGCGTTCTGGATACTTTCGATGCTGCAGACATAGGAGTTTGTGGAGATCCGAAAACAATAGCCAGGGCCATAGCTTTTCAACGCTATGCCGATGGTGATCGTCATCAATAGGAAGCTGTCGGACTTCGCCACGCACTCGAATAGAGCGCCGTTTGACCTCGCGAGAGTCGCGCCTGCCTCCAGCGGCGACCCAGCTGGAGTTCCCACCTTGCCAAATTTTGCCATTGTGGCTACTTTAGCCCGATGAGCACTATGAATATCTCGCTGCCGGATTACTTGAAGCAGTTCGTCGACCAGCAGGTCGCCGGGCGAGGCTATGGTACCAGCAGCGAATACGTCCGCGAGTTGATCCGTCACGACAAAGATCGGCAGCACTTGCGTGATCTCCTGCTTGAGGGTGCTTCATCCGAGACGACCGAGCCGGTTGATGCAACCTATTTCGATAGCCTGCGAGCCCGTGCCTCGCGGCAAAGCTCCAAGTGACCGCAAAGTCTATCGTTCCCCGCGCGTCGGCCCGCGGGGATGTCGAGAATGCCGTGGACTATTATGCTCGCGAGGCTGGCGCTCAAGTCGCGATTAGCTTCGTTGACGCGGTGCAGTCGACATCTGGTTTGATCGCAAAGCATCCTTCATCGGGTTCATTGCGCTACGCATATGAACTCGGTTTGCCCGATCTGCGCACCATGTCGTTGAAGGCTTTCCCTTATATCGTCTTCTATCTTGAGCAAGCCGACTACGTCGACGTATGGCGTATTCTGCATGCGAAGCGCGACATTCCAGCGTGGCTGCAAGATCCCGAAGTGTCTGCGTAGTATGGCAGGCTGTGTTAGGTAGAAGGGCCTGCGGCTGTGATCCGAACGAAGGTCGACCCACTGTGGTTTAAGCGGTGCTGCGCGTTTCATCTGCAGTTTTTTCCCGATCGCGAGGCGCTATCAAAGCTCAGCGATTTGCAGGAGAGCATCGAGCGAAATAGCACTACGCCGCTTCTGCGCGTCCCGGCCACAAGCCTGCACATGACAGTTGCAACTTTGCTCAACGCAGCGACCCAATTGAGGATCCCAAACCACGAGGTCTGGAATCGGAAGGGGGAAAGATGGAAAGCGATCGTGGAGAAACTGGTCGAAGAGACCGCGCCGATTGAGCTCCATTTCGATGAGGTCGCCGCCTCAGAAGCCGCCGAGTTGCGCGAGCTTCGTTCGGCCATTTCAGATGCTATCTGCTTCGAACATTGGCGTCCAACCCCGCCCCAAATTGCTCACATGACATTGTTCAGGTTTTCTGCAGTAGAATGGTTACCGGCAGTCGACTTTGATGCGGGGTTTTTGCCTGTAGGCGTCCGGGTTGGATCCCTTCAATTGTTGGAAGAGCGGGTTTGCCCAAACGTCGACGTCAACATGCTGAGCGAGCCGTTGTTACTGGGCAGAAGCCCACGATAGGGCACTTATTTCACGCGCACGGTAGATCTGATCGACGCCAACCCCGTTCGGCTCCTCGGCCCGACCGAATCCTTCGCTTCTTCGTTGGACTTCAAAGATCGATGCCGCGCCCACGGCTGACAGCCCGCTGGCGCCGCTCCGAGATGATCTGCTCGCTGCTTTCCCTGCGGACGGTCTGCTGCAGGACCTTCAGCCTGTCCTGCATCGCTTCGAAGACGCGGTGCTGTGCTTGTGGCACACGGTTGATGAGATCCTTTTCGCCGCCAATGACGGCACTACGACCGAAGCGCTCGTCGAGCGCCCTGCTGACAGCGGCAAATTCCTGGCGAATAATTGGATCGAGAGAAACGGCCGTTGCATTCCGCTTGCGACCGTTGTTCTTCACCTCAGCGGTCAGGCGCCTGAGCGCCTCTTCCGCCGCCTTCGACAGGCCGGGAATGGCGACTGCCATGCGCCGTCGCTCCTCGGCAACAGCCTGGCGTGCTGCATCGAGCAGATTGACGTAGGCCGAACCGAGCGCGCGCAGGCGGGCGGCGGCTTCAGGCACGGCCTGCACTGCCTCCTTCCGCTCCCGGCCGGAAGCCAGCATCCGGTCCATCAGGCGATCGGAACCGCGCAATGCGCCGTAGGCGGCCGGATCGTTGGTCACCGCAGCGGCGATGCGATCGGCAGCAAAACCTTTCTGGAGCAGCTCTTCGATCTTGCCGACGGCGCCGGCCGGATCGCGCCAGATCGTTGATGCCACGGCCGCCAACGCTGCGCGCTGCTGGCGATAGAGAGGAGCTGAGAGCAGACGAGATCGCGCCTCCTCGTCGACAGGGGTCTTGAATTCGGTGACGGCGGCGAGCATAGGCAGCACCGCGGCATTCTCCTTGCCTGCCTCCATCCCCTGATCGGCACTGGCGCCAGCAACGATCCTCGAGCGATCCCGCCGCTCGGCGAGATGCTGCTCCTCGGCAAAACGCTTCACGGCTTCGAATAGGCCAACCAACTTCTCGCGTCTGGTGCTCGCGAGGTCCTCCGGCAGACGCTCGACGACGTTGCGTTCGGCAATCGCATCGGCTTTGGATGTGAAGGCGCTCCAACCGAAACGGGCGGTGAGCGCCTCGCTGACGGCCTTGATCTCCTGGACGAGCGAGCGGTCTTCGGTGGCGAGCGCAAAGGCGGTCTTGTAGGCGTCGTCACCACCCTGCCTGCGCACCGCCTCGATCTCGACGAGACGTGCCATCGCTGTCTTCGAGAGCGCCGGGATCGGCAGGGACATATGAGCGCGGCGCTGTTGCTCACGGAGATCGAAGCGTTCGCCATTCCGGCGGAACTCCGTCGCATGAGCACGGGCGAGCGGCAGCAGTTCCGTCAAGGCGGTAATCGCGGCATTTCGTTCGTCGCGTGCCGCACGACCGTCGACGATGAGATCGGAACCGCGCAGGCGGCCGAGCCGATCGGGTGCAGCGGCAAGATCGTCGGCGAGCTTGCGCGGTTCGAGGCCTGCATCCGAGGAAAGCGCGTTCAGGGCGACAAGTGCTGCATCCGGGTCACGATAGATCTTCTCCAGCAGCGGCCGCAGAATTGCTTCCCGCTCCTTCCAGGCCGGCGACGCAAGCTGAGCCAGCCGCGCATCTTCGGCGACGGTCCTGGCAAAGACCGTGGTGGGCGCAATCAGATACCGCGCACGGCCAGTGTCTGCATCCGAGATAGGTTGCGTTTCAATTCGCTCCTCATTGTAGGAGACGCGCCGCTCCCGCTCGATCGCAAAACCGAGCGCCATGCTGGCCCGCTCCCAGAGCTCAGCCACCTGCTCCCTCTTTTCCGCAATCCACGCCCACCGCCGCGAAACCTCCTCTTCCATGCCGGCGGCAGCTTGAGAAAGAGTGTCGAGCCCACGACGCCGGGCGAAATCGTCGGCATGAGCCTGATAGCTGGCCTCGCTCTCGAAATCGAGTGTCGTCGTCTTGGCGCCGGAGCGCGACAGACGTTCGACGAGCTGCTTGAACACATCCGGCCGATGGCTTTCCCGCTCGATGCGCTCCAGGCGAGCTTCGGCGGTTTCGATGCGCTTGGCAGTCCAGACATTGCGGTCGACTTCTCTTTCCTCGAACCGCTTCTGCCCGGTTTGCTCATCGACGATCGGAACCTGAACCTTGACCCGCTCCACGCCGTCCTTGCGCAGGGTGACGGTGTCGCCTTCCGAGATGCCACTCTCCTCGAGCGCCTTCGGCAGGCTCACACCCCAGAGACGATGGACGCTTCCGTCGTCCGCCTTCACGTCGGCATAGGGACTGTCGTCGGCATCCTCATCATTCGGCCGGAACTTGGCTTGTCCGGTTTCCACGAACTCGCCGGTCACGCCGGCAGCATGATCGACACGCGGCTTCCTCCCCCATTCCGGCCTCCCTTCAAAATCTTCCTTGGCGGCATAGAGGTCAGCGCGGTCGCGATGTCGGGTCATCGACACATAGGTCAGATGTTGATCCATCATGCCGGTGGCGAGCACGAAGGTTCGCTCGACGGTGGCACCTTGTGATTTGTGAATGGTCGCGGCGTAGCCATGATCGACATTGCGATAGCTGTCCTCACTGAGGACGACGTCACGACCATTGTCGAGACGCACCGTAAGCAAGGCATCACCGCGTTTGTCGCCGGTGGACACCACCGTCCCGAGCATGCCGTTCTTGACATATTGCGGACCGAGACGGGCAGCACGGGGCTCGAGGAAGCGGGCATTCTCCAGAAAGATGATGCGATCGCCGGCGGCGAATTCTCGCGCCCCGCGTTCGGCCCGGAAAGAGCGACCCTCACCGAGCGCCCCCTCACCTATCATCACCGATCGCAGCGCTTCGTTCAGGCGCTTCACGTCTTGATTGGTATGGGCGAGTACAAGAAGCTCGTCACCGCGAAGACGACCGTCATTGCCTTCAAGGACCGACGTCTCGATTGCCAGTTTGCGCCCTTCGCTCCAATCGGCGACGATCCGCCCGATGACTTCGTCGCGCGTCTCTGCCTCGACAAGATGACCCTGCTGCGCGTAGGCGTCGAGACCTTTCTCGGTCTCGCCACGAGCGAACAGCCGAGATGCCTCGCGCGCCCAGTCTTCGCGCTGGCGGCGCACGCCGGCGAGTTCGGCAAAACCGATCCGCTCGGTGATCGCCCGGAACGCCGCACCCGCCTGGATCGGCTGAAGCTGCATCGCATCGCCGACCAGCACGACTTTCGCCCCTGCTTCTTCGGCGATCTTCAACACACGCGCCATTTGCTGCGACGACACCATGCCGGCCTCGTCGATGACAAGCACATCGCCGCGGTGAAGCGTCTCGTGTCCATCGGCCCAGATGAGTTCCCAGGAGGCGAGTGTTCGCGAGCTGATGCCGGAACTGTCTTCCAGCCCCTCAGCGGCCTTCCCCGCAAGGGCCGCGCCGATCACCCGGCGGCCATCGTGTTCCCAGGCAACACGCGCCGCGGCAAGCAAGGTCGACTTGCCGGCGCCAGCAAGGCCGACAATGGCCGCAATGCCGCTGTCGCCGGCGACATGACGGATGGCGTCCACCTGCTCTGCATCGAGCTTGAAGGGTTTGTCGGGTTCGCCAGCTTCGACGCTTTTGACGGCGGCCGCGACATGCCGTGACGGAACGGCAAAACCGCGACGTTCCGATAAAACCTGCGCCGACCGCGCCATGTCATATTCGATGCGCAGGATCTCGCGCGTGGTGAAGACCGCGGGTTCCGCTGCCTTGCCCGTTTCGGCATCGACCTGCTGTGGCTTCAGCATGACCAGATCGTCCGATGCCATCAGCCGCGCGCGGATGTTGGCGAAGTCTAAGGGATCGTCGACGTATCGATGCAGCGCCTTGGCGATATCGCGCTCATCGAAGGTGGAGCGTTCATTGCTCAACTGCTTCAGCAGAAGCGCAGGATCTACCAGCAGCCGGTCGGCCATCTCGTGGCGACGGGCAAGGTCGGCCGGCGCGAAGTACATCTCGGCACCCCTGCGGGAAAGGGCTGCCTTCTCCGGCCCGAGATGTTTTTGCGCGATGCCATCGAGACCCTGCTCGGCATAGGAGCGGCCATCGAGCCGGATCTCGTGGCCGGCAAGCGCCAGATGCCGGTTGGCCGTCTCCGCCCAGGCGACCTTCCATGTCTTCATGGTCTCCTTGTCGCCGGCCCAGAGCTTGTAGACGATCCTGCCCTTTGGGCGGTCCGGCGTGACGACGCGCAACGGCGCGCCGTCTTCACCGGTGACCGCCACCTTCTTGCGTCCAAACCCCTCCTGCGTCAGCGGTCTTAGCGTCGTCATCAGATGGATGTGCGGATTGCCGTCCTTGTCGTGATAGACCCAGTCCGCGACCATGCCCTTGGACGTGAGATTGTCGCGGACGAACTCGCGCACCAGCGCGATATTCTCGGCCCGCGTCAGTTCCTCCGGCAAGGCGATGATCAGCTCACGCGCCAGCTGCGCGTCCGCCCGTTTCTCGAAAACATCGACGGCATTCCACAGCACTTCGCTAGTGCCGGCAACCGAACGACCGTCGATCGCCCTCCGCAGCCAGGTCGGCGTCTCGTCCGGCAGGGTCAGTTCCTCGTGAACGAGTTCGGAAGCGCCGCCCCTGTAACTGAAGGACGTGCCGGCCTGCTCGTCCATCATCCGGGCGCGATGGCGATAGGCGGCGGCCGAGACGATGCTGCGTCCCGCTCCCCTGCTGATCACCTGCGCTCTGATGAACATGATCGCCACTGCCGTCTCTCCACCGTCCAAGCAGGTCGCGTCAGCGACGTATATTGCGCCCTCAAACCGATCGGACCGCAGGGCCGATGCCGCTTTTCCGGAAGACGGCCATCAGCCGGAATTCCAGCCCCGACATTTTCGGGCTGGTGCAAAATAGCCTGTTTAACTATTTTATTCTAGTCAGTATAAGGAGCGGTATTTTCAGGAAGGGAGAAACCCACGATGGCCGTCAAATCATCGATTTCTGATCTCGATGCCCAGATCGAGAAGCTCAGAGAACGCAGGAGAAGTTTGATCGTTAAATCCGCCGAGCGGTTTGCCCGTGCGGCCATGAAGTCCGGGCTGGCGGAAACGGAGATCGCCGACGAGGAGATCGACCGGATTTTCGAAGAGATCGCTGCGCGATTTCGCAAAGAGGAAAAGAAAGGGCCTGGTGGCGCGCCTCCTCAAACACGTCGACCGGCAGATAATGGGACTGGAACGCCGTCGGAGATTTCACATGACGGCTGACCGGAAGAGACAAGCGCGCGAGAAATTCCTGCTTGGCGGCGTCGTCGTCAAAGCCGGGCTGTCGAAGGCCGATCGGGCATTCCTGCTCGGCGGCCTGATCGAGCTGGCGAGGGTCATACCCGGGTCGGCAGAACACCGTCGGTTGCGCGATATCGGCGAAAAGGCGTTCAAGGCCTCTTCGCACGACACTCTCTCGCCGCACATCGAGGAGAACGCCGGATGGCGCTGAAGTGTCGCTTGCATCCGGGCCTGCTGCTCGTTCTCGTGCCCGTCGCGGTCACCGCCATAGCTGTCTATATCACCGGTTGGCGATGGTCGGCACTGGCCCACGGCCTATCCGGCAAGACCGAATATTGGTTCATGCGGGCCGCACCGGTGCCGGCGCTTCTGTTCGGGCCGCTCACTGGGCTTCTGACCGTCTGGGCGTTGCCGCTGCATCGCCGGCGGTCGATAGCCGTCGCCAGTCTCCTGTGCTTTCTCGTCGTGTCCAGCTTCTATGCTTTGCGGGAATATGGACGTCTCGCGCCATCGGTGGAGAGCGGCACGGTCTCATGGGATCGGGCGCTTTCCTATCTGGATTTCGTTGCCGTCATCGGCGCGCTGGCGGGCTTCATGGCCGTGGCGGTCGCCGCCCGTATCTCTGTCGTCGTGCCCGAGCAGGTCAAGCGTGCAAAGGGCGGAACATTCGGCGATGCGGATTGGCTTTCGATGTCGGCGGCGGCAAAGCTCTTTCCGCCCGACGGCGAAATCGTCGTCGGCGAACGTTATCGCGTTGACAAGGATATCGTCCATGAGCTGCCGTTCGATCCGAACGATCGCAACACATGGGGGCAGGGCGGCAAGGCGCCGTTGCTGACCTACAGCCAAGACTTCGATTCCACCCATATGCTGTTTTTCGCCGGATCGGGCGGATACAAAACGACCAGCAACGTCCTGCCGACCGCGCTGCGTTATGCCGGTCCTCTGATCTGCCTCGACCCTTCCACCGAAGTTGCACCGATGGTGCTCGAACACCGCACCCGCGCCCTCGGACGCGAGGTCATGGTGCTCGATCCGACCAATCCGATCATGGGCTTCAACGTGCTGGACGGCATCGAGGCATCGAAACAAAAGGAGGAGGATATCGTCGGCATCGCCCACATGCTTCTATCCGAAAGCCTGCGCTTCGAATCCTCGACCGGCTCCTACTTCCAGAACCAGGCGCACAATCTCCTGACCGGCCTGCTCGCCCACGTCATGTTGTCGCCGGAATATGCCGGCCGGCGCAACCTGCGTAGCCTGCGCCAGATCGTTTCCGAGCCGGAGCCGTCGGTGCTCGCCATGCTGCGCGACATCCAGGAACACTCAGAATCTGCCTTCATCCGCGAAACGCTCGGCGTCTTCACCAACATGACCGAACAGACCTTCTCGGGTGTCTATTCGACGGCGTCGAAGGATACGCAATGGCTCTCATTGGACAATTACGCCGCGCTCGTCTGCGGCAACGCCTTCAGGTCGAGCGATATCGTCACCGGCAAGACGGACGTATTCCTCAATATCCCGGCGTCGATCCTGCGCTCCTATCCCGGCATCGGGCGCGTCATCATCGGCTCTCTGATCAACGCCATGGTCCAGGCCGATGGCGGCTTCAGCCGCCGAGCGCTCTTCATGCTCGATGAGGTTGACCTACTCGGCTATATGCGGGTGCTGGAAGAGGCGCGCGATCGCGGTCGTAAATACGGCATCAGCATGATGCTGCTCTATCAATCGGTCGGACAGCTGGAGCGGCACTTCGGCAAGGATGGCGCGACGTCATGGATCGATGGCTGCGCCTTTGTCTCCTACGCCGCGATCAAGGCGCTCGATACGGCGCGAAATGTTTCTGCCCAATGCGGGGAAATGACCGTCGAGGTTCAAGGGCGGTCGCGCAATATCGGCTGGGACACAAAACGCGGCGGTACGCGTAAATCCGAGAGCGTCAATTTCCAGCGCCGGCCGCTGATCATGCCGCACGAAATCACCCAGTCGATGCGCAAGGACGAGCAGATCATCATCGTGCAGGGCCATCGCCCGATCCGCTGCGGACGGGCGATCTACTTCCGGCGGAAGGACATGAATGCGGCAGCCAAGGCGAACCGCTTCGTCAAACCGGTGCCGTGAGTGACGGTTGATCCTGCACCTCGTCCTTGCTGGCGCCTTTATCGATACTGCCAACGATAGTGGAAGGTATCGCTGGTGCGTAGCTGGGGCGGATCGGAGCCAACGGGTAGGAGAAGATCGAATTCGACGCGCGGAGCGGCGGAGACTATTTGCGATAGCTGCAGCAGGCCAAGCGGTAACGAGGCTATCACGAGCCAAAGGTCAGCGGAATCGGCTGACCTCCGTGGCCGACTTGCGGCGACTGATGAATTCGCGCAGCAGCGGCAGGAAGAAGGCCTTGCTGAAGCGGCCGGTTGGGGGCTCGGGCTCAAGATAGAATGAGTTTCCAACGATGTCGGTATTGAACTCATCGAAGATGATCCAAAGCCTGCGATCGGCATCGAGACCGGCGCGGCGCTTTTCGATCGCTGGCACTTCCACAGCAAACCGCGACGCCTCCGGTTGTTTGGTGGTGACGGGAAAGAAGAGAACCAGATCACCGTCCCGCCGCGGCATTCTCACACCGACGACGACCGGCCGCTCCTTACGTCCTTCCGTCTCCCCACGCCCAGCCTCTCGCGCCCCATAGGTAAGGATAGCGTCTGACGCTTGGTCTGGATCAGCTCGTAGTTCATGAGCGTCCTGCCTCGTCCTCGCTGGCGTAGGCCTCGACGGCGTTTTCGAACTCGGCAAACAGTTCATCGGGCATCGTTTCGATGATCCCGACGGTGCGCTGGTTCGATTGCTTCATCAGCCGCTGGTAATCTTCGATATTCAGGAGAACCAGCCGGGGTTTATTCCGCTGGGTGATGGTCACTGGATGGCGGAGAGCCTCGGCTATGATGTCGCCAGATTTACGCGATAGATCGCTGGTTGAATAGGAACCGCTTGATTTTGACATATGGATTTCCTTTTTTGCTGTATTTGTTGTGATAACAATACTTACAACAATGATGCAACTTTGCTCACAATGTAAGCATCGCCAGTAGGAGGCGGCGGCATCAGCCGCCTCTGCATCCGAGCGCTTTTACCGCTTGGATTGAACGGCGCGCACCGCATGAACCGGAATTCCAGTTTTCTGCGTGATTTGCTTTACGATCGGCGCCAGTGTGCCGAGTTCATCGTCGGTCAACCGGACCAATGTCGGAAAGTTGACCTCGACCCCACCGTCATCCGCCGTCAAAGCGTTGATCCAATCGCTGCCCTTGATGCGGTATTCGTGGGTGTCGAAATCGATTTCGAGGTCGTCCAGTAGATTGATGGTGAAGCGCCCGAATATCTCGGTCTCGCCCTGCAGCTGATAGGCAATGAATTCGTCATCTCCGACGAGAAGGGTTCGTTCCAATTCCATGATGACGCGGATGCGAGCGACTGCCGCCTCGAGCCCTTCAATCAGCCGATCGTGAAGTTCTCGCGAGAAATCGGTGTCGCATCCGAAGCGATTTGCGAGGACGACGAGCCGGAAACCGGCAAGCTTGGCGTAAAGCATGAGGTTCTGGTCGGATGTCATAATGTGATCTCCTTCATGTTGATGACGGAGATCGGCCACTCTGTTGCAAAGAGGGGTCAAGGACCGCGGAACGCGGCTCGCAAGCGGGGGAACCGATTTTTCCAGAGCGCAGCGCCGGAAAAATTGGGGGAGACCGCGCCGTCCTTGACGCCGGATTTGCTGGAGTAAAATAGGACGTCAGAGAGAGAAGAGACCCGCGGCCCCAAAGGGGACGCGACCGTTTCCGGCGTCGGCCGGCGGGGAGTGTCGAGGGGTGAAACCCTTGATAGCCTGGCGGCCGGTCGATCCGGCCGGCCAGGCTCACGAACACGGGATAAGCCCCTCCGTCAGAACGGAGGCTCAGCCTCGATGCGGCCTTCCTGCTCGGCCCAGATCACCTCGCGTTCGGCCAGAGCCAGTTCGAGTTCGTTCTCGATCTGGCGACGCTCTTCTGGATCGGCGTTCCGCAGCTCGGCCTGCAGCAGCGCGATGATTTCGTCGATGCAAGTGGTCATTGTCGTCTCCTTGACGTTTGTGAAAGACGACGGCCGCGGCCATGGCGGGATGCAGGGGTCAAGGATTGCGAAGTAACCGGCGGAGCCGGCGAGTGGGGGAGCCGATTTTGTCGAAGTGAAGGGGACCCGGAGCGCAGACAAAATTGGGGGCGCCGCTCGTCCTTGAGGCCTTCATGCCGCCATGGCACCCTCGGACGGACTGAGCAGACCCTCCCTCTCCGTATGGCACCGGAAAAGCCGGCAAGGGGCTCGATGCCCGTTGCCGGCTTGATGACATCAAACCTTGCTGGAAAGGTACCTCTGAACCATCTCCAGCAGCCACATCACCGTGACATGGCAGCGGTGCGCACAGAACGAACCCTAGCCGGTGAGAGCCGGCCCCCTTGCCGGGACCGGCTGCTGTGCAGCTCAGGCCGGGTTGTTCCAGAGGATGACCTTACGATTCGGCTCGCCGCCGGGAGCGGGAGCGAGGTTGCCGAAGATCACGCCGATCTCCGGAGCCTCCAGCTTCACGGAGAGGTATTCCTCGCCAGTCAGGCGGGCGATGCGGTTCCAGCCCGCGCCGATCTCGAAGCCGGTCTTGCGGTGGATGATGCGGTAGTCGGGGGCTTCATCGCTCGCCTTGTTGGCGTTCGGGACGATGGCGATCGGGGCGTTGACCCGGATGGTGGCGAAGATGCCCTCGAGGCTGCCGTCGGTCTTCTGCGTCAGGGTTGCGATCGTGGTGGCCATGGTATTGTCTCCTTCAGTTGCTCGGGACCATTCCCGATGGCGCCCGAAGAAGGGGCCGAGCCGCAGGCGTCACCGGAGCGCAGCGCAGGGAACCCCTTGCGGGTTGACGCTGATGGCGGCCGGTCCCTTAGAAAGGCGACATGGAGAACGGAAATGGTCTCGTGCGACCGAAGGTCGGGACAAACCAACTAGGGCCGCCCGGTCCGGCGCTGCGTGGGAGCTGGCTACGGGCTGTTGGAATGCCTCGCCACCATCCGGTCGCTAAGACCTCGCCGCTCCTGGCCATTGCAAAGAAGAGGCGCTCAATGGTGCCCCATCATACTTTGTCGCTCGGCGGGACCGACGCGGTGATCGCATCGGCAACCGCAACAGTGTGGCAATGTCGGGTGGAACTGCTCGCTCGGGGATCCAACATGTGATCCTTCGCGGACTCGCCCCAGCGCCCGGTTGGCGGATCCGACAGTATCCCGCCGGACATCCAGCCGTTGGTACACGGGCAGCCTCGAGCGGCCGAGGCCGGCTTCGTCGAGCGTTCTTCGCAAGCCCATGACGTGCCAACACATCACCAAACGGAATCCATCGACTGCAAAGGATTCAAAACTCTCGTTGGACAGGGTCTGTCTCCACGGGAATGATTCTCGGCATGACCCGAATGTCGTTCCACCTCCATTGCCAGCGCGTCGATGCCAGCCGCAACATGGCGCGCTATTACACGCTTGCAATCGAGTCGACCTTATTCGGCGAAACCGCGGTCTTGCGCAGTTGGGGACGGATCGGCAGACGTGGCGGCGAGAGGACCGACGTGTTCGGGACCGAGCAGGAAGCCGTCGCGCATTTTCTTGATCTTGCACGTCGGAAGCGCCGGAAGGGCTACAGGCCGACCAAGGCTGCAATGCCGCCGGTGATGGCCTGATGCGCGCGAAAACAGCGCGGCGATCGGCGCGCAAGGGGTCGCAGCCCGGTCGGCGAATACGCCGGATGCGCCCACACCATGCGCACGCTTGAGGCGGATACCACAAATCTATTGGCCAGGTGGGCCGGCGAAATTGAAGCTTCACATTCCGTCTTCCAGCGCTTTCAGGACGACTGCCGGCAGGTTATCGAAATCGTCGGAAACTTTGATCTTGCTGCGCAAAGCGCCGGGCTTGTGCACGGTCACGTCAACTGACGGCGGGCCGATTTCGGCAATGACTTTGTGATGAGACGTCAGAACGAACCTCTGTCCATCCTGAACCTGCTTTAGGACGGATGTCGGATTGCCGCGAAACTCCCGCACGCCCCCACGGCGGGGAGATGATCGAGGTTCAGACATTGAATGGCTCCATGTTCGGCGGAATTGTGTACACACGTTCATCGAAATGCCAGCTTTCTGTTCTCCGGATAGGATGAATTGGCCGACCGGAGGCTGCGATGTTGCCAGCGATCCGACATGATCGCTCCACGAACGTCTATCGCATGGCAACACTCAGACTCGCGGTCGGTCGAATATCTGTCTAGGAGGAGGCCATGCTCTGATGTCGGTAATCGGCCGCAGAAGGATGGACTGGTTGTCGAGGGATGAAGCACCAGCTCTGCCAGAAGCGCTCCGACTCTTCGTCGACGGCGCGAGCGACGATCGCTCGCCCGCCGACCAGATCGGCGCCGGCGATGCATCGACGAAAGGCATCCTTGACAAGCGCCATGCCGATACCGCGACCGACCTGGCTGTGATCAACGGCAAGCTGACCGATGAGCAGACACGGGATCGGATCGGCTGGGCGACCCGTTCGGATCTTCCGGGTCACGCCATTTGGCGTGATGACGGTCGGAGCAAGTCCACAATAGCCGACGGCCACGTCGTCGTCATGATGACCAACAACCCGCAAAACTATGCTGGTGGTTCGATCGGGCAAAGGTCGCAAGCCAGGCGTAGAGGGCGCTTGCCACAGCTAAACGACTCCAGGCGATGACGCTCCGCAAGCGGCTCGATCTGCGACAGGCCCAAAGCTTCAATGTTCCCAGGGTGCTTGACGTTGCAGGCGCTCGGCCACCTTGGCTGGCGCCGCGACTGACGGCGCTTCAATCGCCGCAACAAAAGCTTCGAAGGCATCAGTGGAAATGCGAATGACACTCTCGTTGAAGATTGCCGTCTGCGCCTCCTGCACCGCAGCCCGGCGGATGAACTCGGTTCGGGATAGCCCAGTCAGGGCCGCTCCCGATCGATGGTTGCGAGATCATCATCGCGGAAGCGCATGGAGACGGGCGTTTCCTTTCGAGCACTGGTAGCGGCCATGTTGGTTTCCTTGCTAGATGACCCAGAATGTAATGCAGAAAGCATTACCTGCAACGCCGTCAGGCACCGAGAAAATGGCGCTCACTCACCATCCTCCGCAGCCTGCCAGACCGGGATTCCGAGCCGTCGAGCCTTGTCGGCGAGATTGCCGGTGATGCCGGAGCCGGGAAAGATGACGACACCGGTCGGCATGACCGAGAGCATTTCGTCGTTGCGGCGAAAGGGAGCGGCCTTAGCGTGCTTCGTCCAGTTCGGCTTGAAGGTGATCTGCGTCACCTTGCGGGCTTCGGCCCAGCAGGCGGCGATGCGCTCGGCGCCCTTCGGCGAGCCGCCGTGGAGCAGGACCATATCCGGATGTTTTGCATGGGCCTGATCGAGCTTCGCCCAGATGCGTTCGTGATCGTTGTAATCCATGCCGCCCGAGAAGGCGATCTTGGTCCCGGCCGGGATCAGCACTTCGGTCTCGGCGTGGCGGCGGGCGGAAAGGAAGTCTCTGGAGTCGATCATCGCCGCCGTCATATTGGCGTGGTTGACCTTTGACCCGGTGCGCGGCCGCCAAGAGGAGCCGGTCTGGGCTTCGAACAGGTCGGCGGCAAAATCGCGCATGAACTCGAAGGCATTGCGGCGTTCGAGAAACGTGATGCCCTCGGCGAGCAGGCGCTCGAGCTCGACGCTCTTGACCTCCGAGCCGTCCTGCTCCCGCTGTCCGATGCGTTGTGCGTCCTCGTTGCGTTGCAGCTCGCGCTGGATGCGCTCGCCGGCCCGGTGGAAGAGGTTGACCATCGACCAGAGCAGGTCTTCGAGATCAGGCTCCAGCCGCGTGTGGCCAAGCATCTCGAACAGGGCGTCGAAGATTGCGGTCAACGCCGACTGAACAACCGGCTCTTCCGGGAGCGGCCGTGGATCGGGTTCGTCCTGGAAGGGCCGGTGGCCGTAGATCTGCATTTCGTAAATGAAGCGGTCGGTCGGGGAGGAGGCATGGTGGGGCTCGAAGGCGTCGTCGATGGGAAGTGTCAGGTTCATGATAGTCTCCGTCGGTTGCGGCCGCGCCTCTCGCGGTCTGACGGCGAACCTGGTCACGCGGAGACGGGCCGGAACCGCTGTGCGAAGCACCGCGGCCCAGCGCGAGCGCCGGGCGGGGACACGAAGGTTTCTTGTCTCGCGAGGAATGACGGACCGCTTTGCGGGCCGCCAGGGGAAGAAACCTGACTGACCCGCTGAAGGCCGGGCCGCCGCGTGGTAGAGGTCGCCTCTCGGGCAGGCCCGCGGGCGCGCCCACCTGAAGGAGGTGCCCACGTAACGACCTTCCCAGCTGCGACGACCGCCACGATTGCCGGCCGTTTCGGTCCATTTCATGCCGGCAGAAAAGCCATCGCATCTTCCGGAACGAACTGAGCCCGCAGGTTTCCAATCAGCCGCTCCGGGCCGAGCCAGCGCAGATCCTCGTTGAAGTCGCCGAGCTCGGGGGCGAGCACGAGCGGCAAGATCCCAAGTGCTTGCGCGCGGCGGCTCAACCCCTCGATCCCGTGCCGGCCGGCAGCATCGGCGTCGCCGGCGATATAAAGGCGAAGACACCCGGCCGGGGGAGAGAAAGCCGCGAGGTGGTTGGCAGTGAGCGCGGCCGCCATAGGCAAGCCGGGCATCACATGAGATAGCGAAAGCATGGTTTCGAGACCTTCGCCTGCCGCCATGATCGACACGGGTCCGTTGATCGGAAAACGAAGGCGCACGGCGTTGCCGAGAAGACCGCCAAGCGCGCGTCGGGGGTCCTCGACCTTGGCCTTTCCCTCGCCGCCAGGATCCAGCCAAGTGCGATGCACGCCGGTGATCTGCCCTGCCGCGTCAGTGACAGCCGCAATCAGGGCTGGATAGCTGGTCGCCCGGGCGGTCACCAGATCCCGATAGTAGCAGGATGGATGGAAGCCGAGCGCCGTATGCGTCGATCCCCGAAGGATGCCCCGTCCGCGGAGATAACCGTCAGCCAGCGTACCAACGAGCGGCTGCGTCATGGCGAACACGCGTCTTGCGCGTTCCGCCGCCGGTTTGTCGACCGGCGGATAGTCGAGGGCGCCGCCCATGTAGGACGGCGCCGGTCCGGATTGGGGAAGGCTCAGGAAATGCCGTGCTTCATCGACAACGTCGCGAAAGTCGACAAGACCGCAGGTTTCCCGAACGAGATCGAGCAGATCGCCATATTGTCCGGTCGCCGCGTCCGTCCATCTGCCAGCACGAGGGCCGAAGAGGTAGACGTAAAGCGATCGGCCTTTGCTGTTGGCGACATCGCCAACAATCCAGTAATTGCCGGCCCGACGGCCGGCGGAGAGGTAGTGGCGGCAGACCGCCTCGGCGTCGCGCGCGAGACGGTCCGCCAGCTCGGAGGCGGATAACATCACAGAAAATCCTAGCAAGAGTGAGAACGAACCGACCTGCCCAGGCGCTCTCCAAGCGCTGCCAGGCCAAGCCTTCCCGGCCGCTCTCTCGCTCTTCCGCCAAGCCTACCGCCGATTCCTCCTCCAACCGATAGGTTCCTGACCTCCAATTATCATGTCGAATAGTTCCAATTTTCAGAAACGGAATTCGGAAGGGCAATTCGCCTTCTGCAATTGCGAAGCGCCGCGGTCAGCCTATTATACTGATTAATTTGCGCTAGTATTATCAAGGAAATCTGTGCTACGTTCTATCCGGCTTGGCCCTTCGATCACTGAGGCGAAGGACGATATGCGACAGTTTTTGATCGGCAAAGAGACGTTGGACGAAACCGCTCCAGAGGTTCAGTCGCAGCTCGAACGTGCTTATGAACAGAAGCTCAGGCCACTTTGCAGGTGCAAGGAACCGCCGGTTCCGATGTACATCGCCCGGGTCGACGGTCAATTTCTAGTCAAGCGAATGCCGCTTTCCGGGCGCGATCATGACGCGGCTTGCCCGTCCTACGAGCCGCCCTACGAGTTGTCGGGCCTCGGCCCGCTCATTGGAAACGCCATTCAGATCGATGCAACCACGGGCTCGGCAGTCTTGAAACTCGATTTTTCGCTATCGAAACGGGGCAATCGAACGGTGGCGGCATCGTCAACGGAATCCTCCGAGAGCGTCCGCAACGAACCGAGGAAGCTGTCGCTGAAGGCGATGCTTCATTATCTGTGGGATGTCGGGGAACTGACGGAATGGACGTCGTTATGGGCGGGAAAGCGCGGATGGGGCCGGGTTCGCAGCGGCCTGATCAATGCCGCCAAGCAGATGACGGTCCGCGGCAACCTACTCAGCGACATCTTGTTCGTACCCGAAGTGTTTCATCAGGAGGACCGGGAGGGAATTGCAGCCCGGCGGGCTGCAGCACTCGCCGGCGCCCAGGCAACCGCTGCAGGACCGCGGCGGCTGATGATCGCTGTGGCTGAGGTCAAGGAGTTCGCTCCCGCGCGAGAGGGGCAGAAAATTATCATCCGCCACCTGCCCTTCCCCTTTGTAATCGAGCAAGGGGCGTGGAAGCGACTGAGCGCCAGATATGAGACGGAACTCGAACTGTGGCGGTCGAGCGATGAACTCCATTTGATCTTGATCGCGACATTTGGAATTTCCGGCGCGGGTATCGCCGCGATCGAGGAAATCGCGATGATGGTGGTAAACGAGAACTGGGTTCCGTTCGAAACCGTTCATGAGCAACGTCTCCTGGAGAGGCTGTCAGGTTTGAGACGCAAGAGCGTCAAAGGCCTGCGTTTCAATCTGTCGCGAGAGCAGCCGATCGTATCCGTGACACTGCCTGAACAACGACCTGCGCCGGTCGCCATGTTTATCGTGCCGACAAGCGCTGATGGCGAGTACGAGGCTGCGCTGGCGGAGATGATCAAAGGCCGCCCGGAGATGACGCCGTGGATTTGGCGTGTCTCCGCGGGCTATATGCCTGCCCTGCCCTGACAAACTCCGTTGCACCCCGCGGCCGATCACACAGGCATTGATAAAACCCTGCAGGTTATGACGACGATGACAGCCGTTCGCTCGGAAACCGCTGTCGAAGCCACGGTTAAAGATTCAGGTGTCAGTCGCTGCCGTTGTGGTAGGCCGCCGTGTGTGCCGGCCATGAGCATGGTGCCGTCAGCAGCGCCGAGGTGGCCCACGCAGACGACGATCTTTGAAGGCAGGTCGGGTCTCACGAGGTGGTCGGGCTTGATCTGCCAAAGGCCATGATCGCTGGTCGCCCAGGAACGGCAGGGTCATGTCACGGCGATGGATTGTGCGTCCATTGCTGTCCGGGACCACGGAACACGGCCCCCGACTGCGCGCGCCGATGTAGACCAATCGTGCTGCGACGCAACGCCTGCCACGACAACGGTACTCGTCCAAACAATGAGCATACCAGGCGAAGGCGCTCCCGCGCCGGCGCCCGTTCGCGCACAGCTTGACCGGTTAAGAGGGCAGCCGCAGGAGGTTTAGCAAAGCGCCGCCTGAACAGGCGGAAACCGGGACCGACTGCCCCCGGCAAGCTGTTCCGCTTTGGACACCACCCGGTGCCCTCACCTCACCTCACCTCACCTGCCCGGCCGTGCCAGTGACCGGGCGACATCGACGATGTCGTCGCGCGAGTCGGATCTTCCTTGTCCCAGGCAACGCCGAGCCCGATCCTGAAGTCGATGCCGCTGATTGCCCTCAGTTCGCATGCTACAGCCTGATTTCCTATGGATGTATCTCAGGCTATAGGCTGACATCAGAGATGACAAGATCATATTACAGTTTGAGCATGCATGTTGATAATCAGCCTGTATACTGATAGAGGTTATTCTAGATCAGTCTGCAGCCTGAGAGAAATGAATGAAGAACGACAGTCGAAAGAGGGGGCGTCTGCGGCTCGATGAAAGACTTCGGGCACTCCAACCGATTGACCGGTTCAAGGCGCCGCCGAAAGGATGGGTGCGTGCGTTGCGCGACGCGCTCGGGATGACGGGCGCGCAGCTCGGCACGCGCATTGGCGTGCGGCCCCAAACCGTGGAAGCGATAGAGAAATCGGAAGCCGCAGGCACGATCCAACTTAACACCTTACGTCGTGCAGCTGAGGCGATGGATTGCACACTCGTCTACGCACTTGTTCCCAACAGTTCACTCGGGGCTGTCATCGACGCGCGCGCAAGGAAAATCGCAACGCGAGAGCTTCAGCGCGTCGCGCATACAATGCGGCTCGAAGCTCAGGGCACAGACGAAGCGGACTTCGAATCCCGCGTCCAGGCATACATTCGCGACAGGCTTTCCGAGCGCGACCTCTGGAACGAGACATGACGGACCTGTTTCAGGAGCCTGAGGACGCAACGCCCCTTGAACCGAATGAACGAGACGGACTGCTTCAGACATGGATCACGCATCGCCGTGATCTCAATGAGGCAGAGCAGGAAAACATCGTTGAGGCTGCGGCCTGGGCGCGCGGTCGCCGGCGCGTATCGCTTGAACGAATGCTCAGCGAGGACTTTATGCGGACACTACACAAGCGGATGTTTGGCGAAGTCTGGGAATGGGCTGGCACCTTCCGAACAACGGAGCGCAACATCGGTGTCCAAGCCTACCGCATCGGCGCGGAGCTCGCGAGCCTGTTAAGCGACGTCCGATATTGGGTGGAGCATGGGACATTTCCGCCGGATGAAATTGCAATTAGGTTTCACCACCGCCTGGTCGCGATCCACCCGTTTCCGAACGGAAATGGCCGACACGCTCGCCTGGCAGCCGATCTTCTGATCGAACGTCTTGGCGGGGAGCGTTTCGGTTGGGGCGGCGGAACTCTGGCCGATGTCGGTGAACTGCGCACCCGCTACGTCATAGCCCTTCGCGCAGCCGACAACCATGATATCGCGCCGCTGCTAGAATTCGCGCGCACCTGAGAGGCGCGGTCTCAGTACGCATCGTTCGCCCTTGAAGATATATACGAACCGCAGCCCCGTGATTTCCATTCGTGCGGCGGAACGTTAACTTATATACTCTCCGTCGGCCCATCGGAACGGCGGCCCGGGAATTCTCGACACGCTAAGGGCGGAATCAAGGGCTGCAGCAGGAGCCTCAGCATAGCGGCCGGCAGGGAGGCGGAACCGACTGCCCCCCGCCCGTGCGTTCCGTATTCAAGCCACTCTGATGGAAGTCGAGGAGTATCGAGATCAGTCGTTGGAATTGCCTTCTGGAAAAAGAAGCCCGGCACGAGGCCGGGCGGTGGGTCCATTTGGTGATGCACAGGGAGGGCCGTAATTTGGCGCAGCCCTCATGAGACCTGTTCGAGAAGTTTCTTGGCCTTGCCTTCCAGTTCGAGGCGAGCGTCCTGATGTGTCTTGTCGCGTGCCAGCGCGGTGATCCCCTGGACGAAATCGAAGATCGATTCCGGCGGGCGGCCCTCTTCGGAGAGAACAGTCTCGATGATCTTGCCGGTTTCGTTTTTCGAGAAGCCGCGCCGGCGCAAGAAGGTCTGGCGATCCTCGTCGTTGCGGGCAACGATCCGTTCGCGGGCTACCCGGATACCCGCAACGAAGGCCGCAGGCGAGGAGTTGGCGAAGCTCGTCAGCGCTGGCGCCGCTTCGTGCGCGAAACGTTCGGCCGCGAACTTCGAATGCCGGATACTGATCTCCTCGAAGTTTTCAGAGCCCCAGATATTGCGGTTTGCACAGACGGCACGGAGATAGAACGAAGCGATACCGAGGGTCTTCGACCCGACCTCGGAATTCCACGCGTAGAAGCCGCGAAAGAACAGATCAGGCTCACCGTTGGGCAGACGTCCTGCCTCGATCGGGTGGGTATCGTCGACAAGGAACACGAATACATCGCGATCGGAGGCATAGAGCGTCGTCGTGTCTTTGGTGATGTCGACAAACGGATTGTGGGTCATGCTCGCCCAATCGAGGAGACCCGGGACCTTCCACATCGTATCGCCGGTTCCATCGCCGGCGATCTTCATCACCGCGGCCACCAGTTCGTGGTCCCAGATACGGCCGTATTCCGGCCCGGTCACGGCCCGAAGCTCGACGCGGCCGTCATCCGTTTCCAGAGTTTTCACCAACTCCGCACGGTGACTGAGAAGACCATGCTGCAGATTGATGACGGCAAGCGGCGCAGGAACCTGACGCATGTAGGTCGCCGGAGCTCCGACCAAGCTGCAGAGCTGGCCGTAGCTCCAGTGCGTCGGGGCGATCGGCTGCCGGTCGCCGGGAACGATCAGCTCGAGGCGTTCGGCGTTGTCGCGTGTCGCCTCGACCCGAATTGCCGAGCTTTCCATGGTTCGCGCTCGAGCCTGGTCGGCTCGTCTCTTCACCGAGTGGTGGAGTTCGGAAAGCGACAGATATCGCTCGTCGTCGGGACGAGAGAACCATTCGGACGAGACGCGACCAATGCGTTGCCCGCGCGAAATATCGACCTTGAAGCCGGACGAAACCGGGCTGGAATTGGAAAGCGTGGTGTTCATGATGATGTCTCCTGAAACGAAAGAGCCCGGCGCGATGGCCGGGCGGTGTTGAGATTGAAGTGGGATTGGTAAGAGCCCGGCGATGGCGCCGGGCTACGATGATCAGCTGCGGAGATTATTCGGCAGCGTCGAGATGGCTGGAACCATCGTCTTCATGCGCGTCCCGATGCTGATCGGAGAGATCGGCGGCGTCGGCCGGAAAGGCTGGAAGGTCGCCAACGTTGACCTCCGAAGCGGGATCGTCTCCTGCTTCATCAGCCGCAGGAGAGACATCATCTGAAGCAGTTTCCTTGTCGACGGTCCGCAATGGCTCGGGGAGCCAGCCGCTGCCATCGAGCAGACGCTCGGCCTCACGGACCATGTCCTGCTTCTTCAGGTGATCGATCAGCTGAGCCGACTGCTCACCCTTGGCTTCACCCACGGCTTGCAGGATATGCGCCTTGGTGACGCGGCCGAGATAATTGTCGACCGTCGGCACCCATCCGGCCGTGACCATGTCGAAGCCGATCGAGCGAGCAACCTGATCGGCATGAGCGATGGCGCGTGTGCGCTTGTTCCACGGCTCGATCACGAGGTTGACGGAGAGCGATGCGCAATGGGCGAAGAGCGCCTGCCGGCTGACGCTGTCGAGCGCG
Organism: Rhizobium sp. SU303; assembly: GCF_021052345.1. Lineage (NCBI taxonomy): Bacteria > Pseudomonadati > Pseudomonadota > Alphaproteobacteria > Hyphomicrobiales > Rhizobiaceae > Rhizobium > Rhizobium sp. SU303. The sequence goes on along the minus strand of NZ_CP088098.1, from coordinate 117,234 downwards.
ATCAGGTAGCCCAGAGCTCCTCGGGCTTCTTCGGCAGATCCTGACCCCATGCCTCCTGCCGCTGATCGATCTCCTCGGCCCAGAGCGTGTCGCCAAGGCCCTGCCTCTGGCTGAACTTCGCACTCTGCAGGGTCAGCTCCAGACATGATTCCGAGCCGTAGAGATAAAAGATCTTCAGGACGAAGGCGTGCAGCACCGCGACGAAGGCGATGACTGGATCATTGGCGAGCGCGTTGCGCAGCGCCACAGTGCGGGTCGCCGTGAGATCCATGACAAGACGATCGGAGAGCGGCCGAACGGTGTCGTCCTCCTCCGCCAGCTGGTCATCGGAGACGGGCTTGCCGTTCACCGAGATGCCGTCGGCAGAAGACGAAACATCGTCAGCCTCGCCGATATCGCCATCGGCATCCCCCGGATCGTCACCCTCTGTTTTCACCTGCGGCTCGTCATCGGGCCGGATAAAGCCACGTTCGATCTTCAGCTCGCCGTTGGCGGCAAGAGAGATGAAGGCGCCGCCGCGAGCAACCTCGTCCGGGTCGAAGACATAAGGCCGGTCATTAAGTTGGTCGAGCTCATTTCCCAGTTCTTCAAGCCGGCGCTCGATCTCCTCAGAATAGCTTTCGGCTTCGGCATAGTCCGCGTCGAGCTTGTCGTACTCGACCTTCAGCGTATCACGACGGGTAAGCTCCTCCTCGCTGAACTCCTGCTGCTCGCCATAGAAACGACGAAGACCGGACGTGTGGCCGTAGGGGAAGTCGAAAGCGGCTTCGACCCACTTCCAGCCTTCTTCCGTTTTCAACGCTTCGGCATCTGCCCTCAGCTTCTCGACCCCGAGCTGCTCAAGCAGCGCCGGATCCTGCAGCCAGCCGCCATTGTCCTCATCGAAGAGGTCGCGCATCACTACGCCGCCGGCCGCTTCATAGGCCTTGACGCCGGCATAGTTGGCACGGCGATCGCCTGCGCGGATCGCCGTCTCCGTCAGCAGCCTGCGAATATAATACGGGTCTTGGGCGTGCTGACGCGAGAGCGTATCCCAGACCTGGTCCTGCCGAATATGATCGTTGGTGATCGAGAAAGCCATGATCTGTTCGAGCTTCATCTCATCATTGGCGTAGAGGTCGAGCAGCCGCGGCGACACGGAAGCGAGCCTCAGCCGCTGTCGGACGGTCGCGACCGAGACGAAGAAGCGAGCGGCGATTTCCTCCTCGCCCAGGCCCTGCTCGCGAAGCGTCTGGAAGGCACGGTATTGGTCGAGCGGGTGAAGGTCGACACGCTGGACGTTCTCAGCGAGAGAATCGTCTTCGGCCGAGGTCTCGTCGCCACGCTTGACGATGCAGGGAACAGGTTCCGTCTTCGCCATGCGCTTTTGCAAAACCAGCAGTTCGAGCGCGCGGTATCGCCTGCCGCCGGCGGGAATATGAAACCTGCCGGTTTCCTCCCCGTTTTCGCCGAGGATCGGGCGAACGCTGAGGCTCTGCAGAAGCTTGCGACCGGCGATATCGTCGGCAAGATCCTCGATCGAAACACCCGCCTTGACGTTGAGGACGTTTTGCTGCGAGAGTTCGAGCTTGTCGAATGGGATATCCTCCGAACGGTTCAGGGTGATCTTCTGAACGGCTTTGGCCATTTCATTTCTCCGTGCCGGGCCGGCTGGAGCCTCTCTCCAAACCTCCTAACCCGTCACGGAAAGCCCTTCCCGCCTCTCCCTCTCTCCCAGCCCGCTCCCTCAAGTTTTGCGCCCTGCACCTGGCGGGATGTTGGTTCGCCGCGACCTTCCCCTTGTTCCACATGCTTTCGGGCTTCTGCCGCCAATCGATTGGGAGGGAGATAGAGGCTACTCTCGCAACTCCATCGAGTGGCGATTGCGATGGTTTGCCTTGAAGCGAATCGAACCGCAGGCCCTGTCTACCCGTTCAAGCGGCACGTCCGACTGCTCGGCGTAACGCTTTCATCGCTGACGACCGTTGGAACTGGCGATGCACACAGGTCTCGTATTTTCAGCGCGTCGATGAGCCTCACGACGTGGCGACTGCCATCAACGCGGGCGCCGCGACAGGGCGAAGGGTTGCTGTTGAGATCATTGGCTTTGCTCCGATCGTTCATTCTGAAACACGAGAAGCTGGCTCTGCCGCCGGGCGTTGAAGACGTCCCACGATGCGGCTTCGGCGGATTGGCGAGACAATTGTGCGGCTGAGGACGCGCTTCTCCGGAGTTCCGGTTCCGCGCGAGGGGCTTCTTCGCGCGGCCAGGCGATAGCGAGCGACGCCGGGTCGGAAGGCAAGCGGACCATTTCATGGCGAACCTGCTCGTCATATTTGACCATCTTGCCAACCGACGGATCGTTCCGCCCATAATAGGATTGGAGCATGACCTTCTCGGCCTGCGTCGCATCGGCGCCGGCATGCAATGCGAGGCGATAATAGCTGTTGAGCAGAGTGGCCGTGGCCTTGAGGTTCAGGCAGGGATCGAACGCATCCGAGATCGAAAGCCTGAATTTGCGCAACTCTTCCATGCCGATACCACCAAGACCGATCTGGATGTCCTGATGATCAGCGGCAAGCGAGGTCGCGAGCTCAATGGCTTCCGCTTTCGACGCGGGTTGACGCCCAAGCGGCGGGCCACTGTTGATACGAATGGCGAAGGGCTTGAAACGGCTCTCGAGACTGATGACGGCGGCGAGCGTCCTGACCTCCGCCATGGGTGCGCAGGTCTGGGCGAGATCCATGAAAGTGACGGCCATCGTTCAGTACCAGACCCGCTGCGTTGCCGCGCCGTCGATGGTGACGTCGACGTAGTGGGGCTGCGGGCGCACGTTCGGGCGAGCCGTCGAATAGCCCATGCACTGGCGGCGCCCATCCTCTCGCTGCCAGCGTGGTGAGAGGACCAGACCCTTGTTGAAATTGTACCCATCGCCAACACTGGGGCAGAATGCGTTGCTCACCGGCTGCAGTGCCGTCGACACGCAAGTCGCTTCTCGCCCGCGCGGACCATAGTCGCTTTCCAGCCGGTAACCCGTTTCGCAATAATGCGGCTCATAGCCCGGTCGCGAACTGCGGAAGCCGACGCCGCTGCATGTCGGAAACGAATGCCCTTCGGCAAGCTCCCGCCACAGTTTCTGGATCGGCGGCCGGCATTCTGCAAATTGCGTCGGGCCACCGGGGTTGGAAAGGCATAGGATAACCTCGCAACCCCAATCGGTTGCTTGCGCCGTGCCAGGCGAGGTAAGGTAGGGTGGCAATATGCAGCAGGCCGCGACGGCTGAGTTGAGCAGAAGGTTTTTCATGCGCACGACCCTTCAAAGGACATCCCATTGCGGACAAGGTGGCTTGCCTGTAGAGCAATTTATACTGATTTATATAACACAGTAAAATGACATGACAAGAGCACTCAAGGCCCAATGGCATAATCTCGCCTTCTCGGGGCTCATCCTGCATGAGATCCTCGACCATCACCTTGACGACGAGACGCCTCAGGCACGGTTGAAGCAGGTCGGCATGATGACGATCCTCTACAGCATGAACCAGACGCATCAGAAGCTAACGCTTTCCAGCATTATGGAAATTACGGCTCTGACACGCAGCGGCGTCAAGGAGACGGTGGATCTTCTGGTGAGACGAGGGATGTTGGACGAGACGATCGTTAAGAATTCGATGGGTCGTGGAACAGCACGCCAGTTCGAGATTTCGGAGGCGCTTCTGGAGAAGTTGAGCTCCTTCGGAGCCGGATAAGCAATCTATTTTAAGTGACGTTTTCCGAAGCCTCACCTCGGTTGCCGGACTCTAATCCATTCTGGAGGAAATTCGCAGAGGCAGGTCACTTCGTCTATGAATATTCCGTGGTGGCCAGGAACTACGGGATATCTGCGCTGCTACTCTTCGTCATCGCCGCAAATTACCAGGCCTGGCGGACGCGGGGATATCTGATCGGCGGGCTGTTCTTTCTTCTCGCCAATACCAATGTCATTGCCGCCATCATGAACGGCGCCTTCATCCTCTTCTGGTTCCTGGACCTGCTCCAAGAGCGCGCCAGACCAACTTTTTCGTCAACGCGGTGATCGCGACGGCCGGACTGGCGGTCTGCGGCATCACCATCCTGCCGACGTTCAATGATGCCGCGGTTGCCGATCTCTCGATGACTTCGCCAGTCGAACTGGCCCTGAGTGCGCTATTCAACCCGGCAAGCACGACGCCCGGCGCCTGTTCCTGGCCAAGCCGATTCCGATCGGATCACTCATCCTCTTCGGTGCCATGCTCGGCCTTCTGGCGAGACCCGCCGCCTTCGCCGCGGCCCTTATCTCGCTTCTCGTCTTCCCGCTCATTTCCAGCCTGGCTTCGGCCGGCGGTGAAAGGCATGCGCTCGTTTGGTTCTGCTTCTGCCTGTCGCTTTACTGGAGCAGTTGGGATCGGATCGCGGATTGCTTGTCAGGAAACAAGCACTGCGTTCGAATGCGATGGTTCGCTTCGGCTGCGCTGCTAGTGATCATGGCGTGCCAACAGGTATCCTTAGGGCTCGAGAAGGCGGCTCTTGTTGGCGGCAGCAGGATCGAGAGCGGATCTCGCCCGTCTCATCCAATCCCGGCCTGAACTCGCCAAGGCAACCAGCGTTGCCGAACCGGAATATCTCGCCGAAGCCCTGCCATATTACGTCAACAATCCAATATATCTGACCCGCGAGCACAAATTCGGGACCTGCGCGCCCAGACCGGGTTTCCAATGGTAATCCTGATGCAGCACAAGCTGAAGAGAATAGTTCCGGAGCAGATTTACCGGGAGGGTTACAACTGGACCTTCCATGCCTCGCGCCAACAGATCGACGATTTCCTTTCGACGACGATGCTGCTCGCCGAATTCGGCCCTGCGAATTATTTCGAAACCTATGATGTGTATCTGTTGGACGGTGATCGGAAATAGACCGTCTGACGATGAAGGAGGCGTCCGGCATGAACACAAGCTTGGGTGACCGCAGGGTGACCGCACCAGGCCGAGCGGGCTTGCGCGACTATATCGCCATTGCACGGCTCGATCACAGCACGAAGCACGTCTTCATCGTTCCCGGCATCATCCTCGCCTATCTTCTGCGTGGGGTCAGAAACGACGACCTGGCATCCTCGATCGTGCTCGGGCTTGCGACCGCGCTCTGCATCGCATCCGCGAACTACTGCATTAACGAGTGGTTCGACCGCGAGTTTGACCGGCATCATCCGACGAAATCGCAGCGGTCCGCCGTGCAAAGCGCGATGAACGGCAGGCTGGTTCAGCTCGAATGGACCGTGTTGCTCATCGTCGGCCTCGGCTGCGCCATCCTCTCGAGCAAGCTTCTGTTCTTCGTCGCCTGCCTGTTTGCGATTCAGGGAATCGTCTACAATCTCGATCCGATCAGAAGCAAGGACAAGGCCTATCTCGACGTCATCTCAGAATCGATCAATAATCCGATCCGCCTGGTGATCGGCTGGTCGATGATCGACCCAACGAGCCTCCCGCCGGGATCGATCATTCTGGCCTACTGGTTCGGCGGCGCGTTCCTTATGGCGGCAAAGCGCTTGTCGGAATATGACGAGATCGTCGCGTCGCATGGCAAGGATCTGCTGTCGCGCTACCGGGCGAGTTTCGCCCAGTATACGCAGGTCTCGCTGACCGCCTCCTGCATTGCCTATTCACTGTTTTCGATTACCTTTCTGTCCGTCTTCCTGGTCAAGTATCGCATCGAGTACATGCTCGTTCTGCCCTTCGTCGTTGCCCTATTCACGGCCTATTTCGTGATGGCGACGAAATCGGACTCTACGGCGCAGAAACCGGAAAAGCTGTTCCGCGAGCCCGGCCTGATCGCGATCGTCGCGGCCCTGGTGGCGGCCTTCATCTTCACCACATTCGTCGACATTCCGCTTCTCGTGACTCTATCCAAGCAGCACTACATCACCGTCCGATGATCGCGAGCAAGGTCGACTGGGGCACTATCCGATTTGTCGTCTTCGACGTCGACGGAACGCTATACAACCAGCGGAGGCTGCGCCTTCGGATGGCCGGCGAGTTGCTTGCTGATGCGGTGGCGAGAGGCAGCCTGATCAATCTGCGTGTGCTACGCGCATATCGTTTCCTCCGTGAAGCTATCGGCGAGGAGGAGATCGACGATTTTCAGACGAGCCTGATGGCGCGAATCGTCGCGCTAACCGGCCAGCCAGCCGAAAAGATCGAGGCTGTCGTCAGCGAGTGGATCGGGCGCCGTCCGCTCGCCTATATCGCATCCTGCCGGTATGATGGGCTGGTGGAATTGTTTGCCGGGCTCAGACGCCAGAACAAGGCGATCGGGATCTATTCTGATTATCCTGCCGACGAGAAGCTGCAGAGGATGACATTGTCGGCCGACTACGTGTTGGCCGCAAGCGACCCCGGTGTCGGCATCCTGAAACCTCATCCGCGCGGCCTGCAGATGCTGATGCAGCGCGCCGGTGTCGGCCCCGCGCAAACCGTTCTGATAGGCGACAGGCCCGAGCGGGATGGCCTTGCGGCGCGCCGCGCCGGTGTCCTGCCGCTTATTCGCTCCGACGGGGCGCGGGAGGGCTGGCTGACCTTTTCGACCTATTCGGACCCGGTGTTCGCAGCGCTGCGGGCAGAGGAAGCGTTCGGATGATCTTGTCAAAGGCTATCCGCTATGTGTTCACCGGAGGTCTGGCTGCGTTCGTCGACCTCGCGGTGTTTCGTGGCCTGCTGGCGTTTGGCGTACCCCTCGGCCTTTCGGCGACATTAAGCTGGCTGATCGCGGCGGCCGTCAACTACAGCGTCACCAGCCGCTATGTCTTCAATCAGGCAATAAGCCGAAAGCGCGCTTCACTGTTCCTGACCGGCGCGCTGCTCGGCCTCTCGATCAATGTCTGCGTGACGTTGATCCTCGTGCAGCAGGTCGGGCTCCCGCCCTTGTGGGCAAAGCTTTTCGGCATCGGCACGGCCTTCGTCTTCAATTTCCTAATAAACCTTCTCTGGGTGTTCAGGTAGAGCCATCCTCGGCAACATGCGCGAGATCGTCCGCGGCCGCACCGTCATCATCATCGCCCATCGCCTGGCGACCGTGCGGCAATGCAACCGCATCATTGGCATGAAGGACGGACGCATCGTCGAAGAGGGAACCCACGAGACGCTGCTTGCCCGTCCGAATGGGCTCTATGCCCATCTCTGGCAATTGCAGACAGGGCCAGTTCAGTCATGAACCAGACCGTCCAGCCTCCCGGATTGAAAGACGATCGCGGTTCCGGTCTCGAACGATGCCAAGGTGGAAGCCGGAGACATTCTCGTCGAGCTTGACCCAACCGAAACCCGGGCCGAAGTCAACACGTTATCCACCAGCCTCGCGGCACTGCGGGCGGAGGTCACGAGGCGCGGTGCGGCATTGGCTGAGGTTAACGCCTGGCAGCGCGGCGATCTCTGCAGGCAGGTCTCGACGGCTGCTGGAGGAGACTGCTCGCCTAGCGCAAAGTGACGGGTTTCATCCCTGATGGCTTCCAACATCCGTCCAAGTGCGTCGATGGTTCGTTCTTCCTCTTCCGTGATCGTGCTGTTCGGCCTCACCAACAAATGCCCGTCATGCCAGTAGTCGTAGAAACCTCCGAAGAACTCATTGTAGTTCACCTCGATGAGGCCCTCATTCCCCCGAGAGAGGACTGCGATGGCTTCGATGATCCGATTTCGCCAACGCTGCTCGATAATACGATCTGAAACTTCTTCGCCCACAGTAAAAGCCTCCGTTGGTTTACCGAGGACGAAGCCAAGCGTCTAACGGGAGCGACAATTGTGCGCCAGATCACACCGGGCCAGTCCGTTACACATGATTATAGGGATACCCGGGCACAATCCAGACTGATCCCGCCTGCGACCGCGTGGTTGAAGCCACCTGCGGATAGGTCGAGCAGATAGCGCGGCAAAGTCAGCCAGCCAGGCATTCGTCGCAAATGCCGCAGCCGACATCATCCATCCACCGACCCGCATGCTGGGCAAGAACCGCGTTTCGACATCGGACTCTGATATAGCCAGCCCCCATAAAAAAAGCCTGCCGCGGGGGGAGGTGCGGCAGGCTTTTCGAAAACACTGAACAGCGGCTGGGAGGAGGAGCGCCACTGCTCCAACAGACGCCCACGGGAGGAGGAGTGGGCCGTCTGAAACCGAAGCACTGCGGGAGGAGGTGCATCGCCTCGAAGAAAACACAATTACCTCTTCTCGCAGCACATTAAATAGACATTGCGGCAGCGCAGCCATGCAAAGACGCACGGCTTTTACCTGGCGCGGAAATCTCGGTCCAGGCCTCGCGGCAGTCCAGATACAGAAACGCCCACGTCATCATCGGGAGTATGGTCATTCAGGAGGCTAGAGAAAAAGCCGCTTGGCAAGTCACCGATTGGCGGGCAACGCTATAGATGGTCCGCGCGATCGATGCCGAGGTCCTGCAGTTCGCGCGAGATCATGCGGTCAAGAGCAATATTCCATTCGAAGACCTGTTCAAAACAAACTCTGTTCATTCGATTGCCGATATAAACGCCGGGATCTGTTGCTCGAAGAACTTCGAGAATGAGGCGATGCGCGGCGGAAGCGCCTGGTACGGGGGGTAGTACAGGGTCAGCCACAAGTCCGGCGGCGACCAGTCCTGCAGGACGTGGGCCAGCCGTCCGGTCCGCAGATGCTCGGCCACATGAAACTTGGGCAGCATCGCGACCCCGGCGCCGTCGGCAGCCATGCTCGCCAGCACTTCCCCGCTATTGGCGCTGAATGCCCTGCCCGCGGAAATCGTGGCATTGCCGCTGCCGTCCGACAGCATCCAGGTTTCCCGCTTGCTCTCGCCGCTATAGGCCAGGCAATCGTCGGGGATGAGTTCGTTCGGGTGTCTCAGATCGCAAAACCGGCTGCCGGGCGCTGCAACGAGGATACGGCGAACGACGCTGATCTTGCGCCAGATCGTGAACTTGTCCGAGGGGGCTGCGGAAATGCGGATCGCCAGATCATAATCATCGTCGATGATATTCACCAGCCCATCGGCGAGCGAGATCTCGAAGCTGATCTTCGGGTAGCGCTCCCTGAATGCGCAGAGGATAGGCGGCAGGACCTGCTGGCCGAACCAGGTCGGCGCGCTGATCCGCAGTCGGCCGTGATCCGCCTTGTGGGTATTCATCAGATTCGTGCGCGCATTTTCGAGCGCCTGCACCGCCGGCTGGATCTGGGCGGCGAAGATCGCGCCGTCAGTCGTCAGCGACACTTGGCGCGTGGTCCGCACGAAGAGTTGCACGCCAAGATCTTCTTCCAGCGCCGCGATTGCCCGGGTGACGGCTGCTGGGGTCATGCCGAGTTCGCGCGCGACCTGCGCGAAGTTGCGCTTCTCGGCGGCCAGCAGAAAGGTTCGAAGAAGCTTGTAGTCGTTCATTGATTATTTCACCTGAGGCAATTCACTGACAATTATTATTGCAATTCCGACCGATGATCAACGGGCGTAGGTTTTCAATCACACCAGACAAACCAACGCAGCCGCGGAAGGGCGAGCATTATGATCAAGGATATCAAGGGACTGCATCACATCACGTCAATGGCGTCGGATGCCCGCCAGAACAACACGTTCTTCACGGACACGCTCGGCCTGCGCCGCGTCAAGAAGACCGTGAATTTCGACGACCCCAACGTCTACCACCTCTATTACGGTGATGAGGCCGGCACCCCCGGCTCCGTCATGACCTACTTCCCTTTTCCCGACGTGATGAGCGGCCGCCCGGGCGTTGGCGAAGTCAGCGAAACGCAGTTCGCAGTGCCTAAGGGCTCGCTCTCGTTCTGGCAGGATCGCCTGTCGGCAAAGGGAGCCGACAACCTGCATACCGACACCGCCTTCGGCGCTGCCCGTCTCCTGTTCAAAGGGCCGGACGGCGAAGGGTTTGCCCTTGTCGAAACGGAAAACGATGGCCGCAAGGCCTGGAATGGCGCCGGCATCGACGAAAGCGTCGGCATCAGCGGCTTCACCGGTGCCAAGTTCCGCCTGCATGATACCGCTGCCACGTCCGAACTGCTCGGTTTCATGGGCTACCAGCGCGCCGAAACGGATGGTGACGTCACCCGCTTCATCATCCCCGGCGGCAATGGTGCGGACACGATCGATCTCGAGCTTCTTCCGAAAATGCCTTTCGCAAGGCAGGGCGCGGGTTCGGTCCATCACATCGCTTTCGCCGTCGAGAACCGCGCAAAGCAGCTCGAAGTTCGCAAGGCCCTGATGGATACTGGATACCAAGTGACACCTGTCATCGACCGCGATTACTTCTGGGCCATCTACTTCCGCACACCCGGCGGCGTGCTCTTCGAAATCGCCACGAACGAACCCGGCTTCGACCGGGACGAAGACACCGCACATCTTGGCGAGGTCTTAAAACTGCCGGCACGCTACGAGCCCTATCGTGACCAGATCGAAGCCGGCCTGACCTCGCTCGCCGCCTGAGGTCGCTTTCCAACAATACGGCGGCATAACTTTCAAGACGTGCCGCCTTCCCTGCCCCATTACCTACCTGCACCCAATCAAAGGAAGACACGAGATGTCCAGCAAGCTTCAGGTCCTCACCCCGCAGAACAGCCAGATCATCTTCATCGACCAGCAGCCGCAGATGGCCTTCGGCGTTCAGTCGATCGACCGCCAGGTCTTGAAGAACAACGTCGTCGGTCTTGCCAAAGCGGCCAAGATCTTCAACATCCCGACTACCATCACCACCGTCGAGACCGACAGCTTCTCGGGCAACACTTTCCCGGAACTGCTCGCGGTCGTTCCTGAGAACGATATCCTCGAGCGCACGTCGATGAACTCCTGGGACGACCAGAACGTCCGCGATGCCCTTGCCAAGCATGCCGCCGACGGCCGCAAAAAGGTCGTGGTCGCAGGTCTGTGGACCGAGGTTTGCAACACGACCTTCGCGCTCTCCTGCATGAACGACACCGACTATGAAATCTACATGGTTGCGGATGCTTCCGGCGGCACCTCCGTCGATGCACACAAATATGCGATGGACCGCATGGTGCAGGCGGGTGTCGTTCCAGTCACCTGGCAGCAGGTCCTGCTCGAATGGCAGCGCGACTGGGCCCGCAAGCAAACCTATGAGGCGGTCACGTCGCTGGTGAAGGAGCATTCCGGCGCCTACGGCATGGGCATCGACTATGCCGTCACCCACGTCCACGGCGGCGCCGAGCGGGTCAGCCATGGCAAGCGGATCGGCCCGAACCCTGCCAAGTAAACCGTCAATCACTCCGGCCGGCTGCGTCCTGCCGGAGTGATTTTCTTTCACCACGCGAGGTTCCCCCATGAAACTCTATCTTCTGTCACTCGGTGCCGGCCTGCTGGTGGGCGTGATCTACAGCCTGCTCAATGTCCGCTCGCCTGCTCCGCCTGTCGTCGCGCTCATCGGGCTGCTCGGCATCCTTGTCGGCGAGCAGCTCGTGCCACTGGCAAAGAGCATTTGGGCTCGCGAGCCTGCCGCCGTCTCCTGGCTTCATCAAGTCAAGCCGCACATGTTCGGTCACCTCCCGAAGGGCGGGAAAACCGTGGTGGCGGTGAACCCACCCCATGACGATTCAACATCGGGGAAAAGCTGATGACGACGCGCCGCACATTCCTGGGCGCAGCATCGAGCCTCGCCTTTTCAAACTTGTTTTCACCGGCCAATGCCGCCGATCCCATCAAGACCGGAGACGCTTCCATGCACGCCGATATCGTCCTTCGCAACGGCTTGATCACAACGCTTGATCGCTCAAATCCGAGCGCCACCGCAGTGGCCGTCAAGGACGGCCTGTTCCTGGAGGTCGGCAGCGACAGCGACATCATGGCGCTGGCCGGGCCCGATACAAGGATCGTCGACCTCAAGGGCAAGCGCGTGCTTCCCGGCCTGATCGACAACCATACCCATGTCGTGCGCGGCGGCCTCAACTACAACATGGAGCTGCGCTGGGACGGCGTGCGTTCGTTAGCCGACGCCATGGACATGCTGAAGCGGCAGGTGGCCATCACGCCCGCTCCGCAATGGGTGCGCGTCGTCGGCGGCTTCACCGAGCACCAGTTCGCCGAGAAGCGGCTGCCGACCATCGAGGAGATCAATGCCGTCGCGCCTGACACGCCGGTCTTCCTGCTGCACCTCTACGACCGGGCCTTGCTGAACGCTGCGGCACTCAGGGCCGTGGGCTACACGAAGGACACGCCGAACCCTCCGGGTGGCGAGATTACGCACGACGCCAACGGCAATCCCACCGGCCTGCTGCTGGCCAAGCCGAACGCCGGCATCCTTTATTCGACACTCGCCAAGGGACCGAAGCTACCCTTCGATTACCAGGTGAATTCCACCCGCCATTTCATGCGGGAACTGAACCGGCTGGGCATCACCGGCGTCATCGATGCCGGCGGCGGTTTCCAGAACTATCCGGACGATTACGCGGTCATTCAGAAACTGTCTGACGAGAACCAGCTTACGGTCCGCCTCGCCTACAACCTCTTCACCCAGAAGCCGAAGCAGGAGAAAGAGGATTTCCTCAACTGGACGTCCTCGGTCACATACAAGCAGGGAAACGACTATTTCCGTCACAACGGCGCCGGCGAGATGCTGGTGTTTTCCGCCGCGGACTTCGAGGATTTTCGCCAGCCCCGCCCGGACATGCCGCCGGAAATGGAAGGCGAACTGGAAGACGTCGTTCGGGTGCTGGCCGAAAACCGCTGGCCATGGCGTCTTCACGCCACCTATGACGAAACGATCAGCCGCTCACTCGACGTATTCGAGAAGGTCAACAGGGATATCCCGCTCGAAGGCCTGAACTGGTTCTTCGATCATGCCGAGACGATTTCGGAACGCTCGATCGATCGCATCGCAGCACTCGGGGGCGGCATCGCCACCCAGCATCGCATGGCCTATCAGGGCGAATATTTCGTCGAGCGCTACGGCCATGGTGTCGCCGAAGCCACTCCGCCGATCCGGCGCATGCTCGACAAGGGTGTCAACGTCTCGGCCGGCACGGATGCGACCCGCGTTGCCTCCTATAACCCCTGGGTCTCGCTGTCATGGATGGTCACCGGCAAGACGGTCGGCGGCATGCAGCTCTACCCGCGTGCCAATTGTCTCGACCGTGAGACGGCGTTGCGGATGTGGACCGAAAAGGTCACCTGGTTCTCCAACGAGGAGGGCAAGAAGGGACGTATCGAAAAGGGCCAGTTTGCCGATCTCGTCGTCCCGGACAAGGACTTCTTCTCCTGCGCCGAGGACGAGATTTCGTTCCTGACGTCGGAACTCACCATGGTGGGCGGCAAGATCGTCTACGGTGCCGGCACTTTTGCCACCCTGGATGAGAGCGATATCCCGCCAGCCATGCCGGACTGGTCACCGGTTCGCAAGTTCGGCGGTTATGCCGCCTGGGGCGAGCCCGACGGTGCAGGCAGACACTCGCTGCGCCGTGCGGCGATCGCCTCCTGCGGCTGCGCCAGCGATTGCGGTGTCCATGGCCACGATCATGTCGGCGCCTGGACATCGAAGCTGCCGATCGCCGACCTGAAGGGCTTCTTTGGCGCCCTTGGCTGCTCCTGCTGGGCCGTCTGAAACGCGGTCACCGATATAAGCTCCCTCTGCCGCACGATCTGTAGAGGGACTTTCTGACGAACGACAAGGCTAGGCGAAATGGCCGCAGCCCGGAGAAATCATGTCCGCTATTCCACTCCTTGAACCGGCTCAACCAGCCGTCCTGATGATCGATCAACAAGCCGCTCTCGCCTTTGGCGTTGGGTCGACGGACCGTCAGGTCCTTCTCAGCAACATGGTCGGGCTGGCAAAGACAGCGAAAGCATTCAAGCTCCCGGTGATCGCTTCGACGTCGGCCTCGAAGGTCTATAGCGGGCCTATGATGCCCGCAATTCAAAGCGTCATACCCGAGGTCGCATCTATCGAGCGCCGCAACATGAACGCCTGGGAAGACGATGCAGTAAAGGCAGCGGTCGCGCGGACTGGCCGCAGGACGCTGCTGGTTTCGGGGCTTCTGACGGAAGCCTGCGTCTCGTTCCCCGTGCTTTCGGCGCTCGCCGAAGGTTATGCGATCTTCGTGGTCGCCGATGCATGCGGTGGCGTGACATCCGATAGCCATAAACTTGCGTTGCGCAGGATGGAAGCGGCGGGTGCGACGATGACGTCCTGGCTGCAGGTCTTGCTCGAGCTTCAGCGCGATTGGACGAGACAAGAAACCTACAATGACGCGCGAGCGATCGTCGAAGCGCACGCCGGCGGTTACGGCATCGGTCTTTCCTACGCCCGCGACATGATCCACCCGCTCTGATCACCGGTGTTTTGAGGATACTCGTATGACGTCCATAAATGCTCAAGGTGCCGGCAGCTCCGCCGGCAAGGCTTTCGGCGCCGAATTCCTGGCATTGCTCGCGCTCTGCTCCGCCTACATCCAGGGTCCGCTGACGAAGGTTTTCGACTTTCAGGGGGCAGTCGCCGAGATGAACCATTTCGGCCTGGCTCCGGCGCCACTCTTTGCAGTCGGCGTGCCGATCTTTGAACTCGCCATGTCTGCCCTCATCCTTTCGGGGCGCTTGCGCTGGCTGGGGGCTCTTGCGCTGGCGATATTCACCTTGATGGCGACATACCTTGCCCTGCGGTTCTGGGAGATCCCCGCCGGACCAGAGCATTCGGCGGCCATGAACGGCTTCTTCGAGCACATCGGCCTTAGCGGTGCCTTCCTCTTCGTCGCTCTTGTCGACCTGCGCAAACGCGCGAGCCGAAAGTAGAGCGCGTCGTCCGATGCCTGCCATGATGACATCAAATCCCGGATTTCAGGCCTGTCTTTGCTGCCAAGAATGCCGGTGGAGCTCAGATCTTGAGAATGCGTCGCGCCGGCGAGATCCACGAGACCGTCATGCGACAACTCGAGCATGACTAACTCTATGAAAGAGCAGCGCAAAATCGCTGGAAATCAGCCATCAAAACTATATGCCAGACCCGAGTTCCGTGCCAATTATTGCAAAAATAGCAATTCAATCGAACGAACTATTGCAATTGTTCACCTCTGAAACCTGAGCCACTATCCCTTCACAGATAGAGGCCTGCCGGAGCCGACTTAATCATGAGGATGTATCTATGACCTTTCCATCAGCTGGGTTGAAATTCGCCGTCGCCGTTGCCGTCTCTACGATCATGGCCTCTTCTGCTACAGCCGCCGGGGCTGCCGGCAAGACCGTGGCGGTTGGCGCGCAATACGACACCGCTCATGTCTATGTTCCGGTGACCGACGTCGATACTTTTGCGGCGAGTTTCGTCGCCACATTCGGCGGTGCATCGACCAAGCAGATCGTCGCCATGGTGACGCCGACACCGAGCAGCACGACCTCGCAACTGATCCAAACGCCCGCAGGCACAGTCTCGCTGTTCGGCTTCAAGACGCCGATCCCCTATCCCTTCGGCAAGGAACGGACAGGATATCTCGTGACGGACATGGACCGGGCGATCCGGGATGCGCGAAATGCCGGAGCCTCTGTCATTGTCGATGCCTTCCCTGATCCGATCGGCCGCGATGCCGTCATCCAATGGCCGGGCGGCGTCAACATGCAGCTCTACTGGCACACCAAGGCGCCGGACTATCCCAAGTTCGATACGGTCCCTGAAAACCGGATATATGTTTCAAAGGATTCTGTCGGCGCCTTCATTCATGATTTTCTGACCTTCTCAAAGGGCAAGATCGTCTCCGACGATAGAAGCGCGCCCGGCGTTGAGATCGGTCGCCCAAGCGACATCTACCGGCGCGTGCGGCTCACATCGGACTTCGGCAACATGTCGGTCCTCGTGACCGATGGCCATCTTCCTTACCCCTATGGCTATGAGACCACCGGTTATGAGGTGAAGGATCTCGATGCAACCCTCGCAAAGGCCACCACTTCCGGCGCGACAGTGCTCGTCCAGCCTTACAAGGTGGACAAGCGTCAGGCAGCCATCGTTCAGTTCCCCGGCGGATACATCGCCGAGATCCACGCACTGCTTGTCTCAGAATGACCGACCGCTTCGAGCCCATGATGACGCAGCAACCGTCGACATTAAGGCCGATCAGTTGGCGCTCACGGCGCAGTCGGCCTGCTGTGGCGGCAGAAGACCAAGGATGCCGTCCATGTCCAACTGAGCGGCGCGGCGGGGAATGGACGGGCGTGTGTCCAGGTACGTGCGGACTGCGCCTTCAATTCCAACCCCACCGCGCCATCGAGGCCATTCGTTACGACGTCGGCTGATCCACCAGGCCGGCGTCCACGATAACAACGACCGGTGCCAAGCCGAGATTCTCCTGCAGCGGGACGGCAAAGGAAAGCACATATGAAAAAGATCTCTCTCGCAACAGTTTTGAGCTTCGACGCCGGATACGTCGACACAGCAGGCTTTCTGGCGCTTCAGGGGCTGTTCACGGCGCATGTGACAGGTAATTTCGTGACATTCGGCGCAGCCGTCGTGCTCGGCACGTCCGGGATCATCGCCAAGCTTCTCGCTCTCCCGGTCTTCTGCGCTGTCATTCTTATAACCAGGCTGGCGAGCTTCTGGCTCGCCGGGCGCAAATACGCGGTTTTAAGCACGATGATGAGGGTGAAGCTTCTGTTGCTGATCGTAGCCGCGGTCCTTGCGGTTTCCTATGGTCCTTTCCCGAAAGGCGACGGATGGCCGGCGATCCTGACCGGCATGGTGCTCGTGGCCGCGATGGCGATCCAGAACGCCGCGCATAAAATCCATCTCGCGAAGGCACCACCGACGACGATGATGACCGGCAACACCACCCAGATCATGATCGATTTGGCTGATGTCATTCGCGGCGAAAGCCTGGAAACGAAAAATGCCGCCAAGAAGCGGATGATCAAGATGCTGACGAGCGTCTGCGCATTCGCCATCGGCTGCGGTGTCGCCGCCGCGGCCTTCATGTGGCTTGGCATCTGGTGCCTTGCAATCCCGCCGCTGCTCGGTCTCTTGGCGCTGATTGCCGAGATCGAGACACCCGAAGGCGACGCAAAATAGCTGCCACCCCTCGATCTGCGGTCAACAGTCTTTCAACCCCACCTCAATCAAGGAGACAAGAGAATGGGCTATATCACCACCGAGGACGGCGTCGAGATCTTTTATAAGGATTGGGGGCGGAAGGACGCCCAGCCGATCGTATTCCACCATGGCTGGCCGCTCTCGTCGGACGATTGGGACGCACAGATGCTGTTCTTCCTGTCAAAGGGTTACCGCGTCGTCGCCCACGACCGCCGTGGTCACGGCCGCTCGGCACAGGTTTCCGACGGACACGACATGGACCACTATGCCGCCGACGCCTTCGCTGTCGTTGATGCGCTCGATCTGAAGAACGCCGTTCATATCGGCCATTCGACCGGCGGGGGAGAAGTCGCCCGCTACGTTGCAAAATATGGCCAGTCGGCCGGCCGCGTCGCCAAGGCGGTCCTCGTTTCCGCCGTACCGCCGCTGATGCTGAAGACCGAGACAAATCCAGGTGGCGTCCCGTTGGAAGTGTTCGACGGCATCCGCAAGGGCGTCGCCGAAAACCGGGCGCAGCTGTTCATCGACTTCCCCACCGGTCCGTTCTATGGCTTCAACCGGTCCGACGCGAAGGTCTACCCGGGCGTCATCCAGAATTGGTGGCGCCAAGGCATGATGGGCAGCGCCAAGGCACATTACGATGGGATCAAGGCCTTCTCCGAAACCGACCAGACGGAAGACTTAAAGGCGATCACCGTTCCGACGCTCGTCATGCATGGCGATGACGATCAGGTCGTGCCGATCGACATTGCCGGCCGGCTGTCGGCAAAACTGCTGCAGAATGGGACTTTGAAAGTCTACAAGGGCTATCCGCACGGCATGTTGACCACCCATGCCGATGTCCTGAATGCCGATCTCCTGGCATTCGTCGAAGCCTGATCCGTCAGTCCGGGTGCGGCTTCAG
This sequence comes from Rhizobium sp. SU303, assembly GCF_021052345.1. Classification (NCBI taxonomy): domain Bacteria; kingdom Pseudomonadati; phylum Pseudomonadota; class Alphaproteobacteria; order Hyphomicrobiales; family Rhizobiaceae; genus Rhizobium; species Rhizobium sp. SU303. The sequence goes on along the minus strand of NZ_CP088098.1, from coordinate 99,292 downwards.
TGCCGCATCCGGACCGCGCAAAACGCGTCTGAAGCTGTTTTCACCATGACATTATCGGCGCTTTTCCTTGAAACCGAGGTCGAGGGAAAGGATCGCCGTGCAGCGCCGCTCCAGCTTCAACTCGACTAATGCCGATTGCGGGAGCGCCACTCCGACGGAGCCACTCCCGCGATCTTCGAGAAGGTGTCGATAAATGTGTCCTCATCAGCAAAACCGCAGGTCGCGGCCACCTGGGCGATGGTGTCACCGGTCCGGCTCAGCTGTGATTGAGCCTTGCTCATCCGGTACGCCGACATCCATTCGCTAACGGACTGCCCGGTTGTATTCGAGAAGCCTGAACAGAGCTCATCCACCGAAAAACCTGTGGCGTCGGCAATCTGATCGACGGTCATGTTGGCCGACAGGTTTGCGGCCATGTACGTCTTGATACGCTTTTCCTGCAGGGGAGACAGCCGACCACTCGTCGACAGTCGCTGCGCGGGTGAGCGTCCGTAACGATGGACGAGATGGGCGTTCAGTGCCAGCCCTATATGAGGAAGCAGCTGATCCCTGACTTCGTCCGGCATGTCGAACATCGGCATTAGTGCTCCACCAATATTGCGGATCACCTGATCGTTGATCCCTCGGCAGGTGGCAAGATCGTCGACGCGCGGTTCGCCCGCCTCCTCAGCGAGCTCGGCAAAGTGCGAGCTCGGGATATGAAAGGCAAGCGCCTCAAAATGACCGCCAATCGAGATTGCGGCGCCCTGCCTCAGACTGATGAGACAGACGGAACCCTTGGGATAGGTCTTCAAAGGTGTGACGGTCTGGTCCGGACGGATGTCGCGATGATCGACATCGACGAGATAAAGCATGACCAGGAAGGCATCATCGGCCGGGAGGAAGACGGGATGCCCCGCATCTTCATAAACGTGGTCAAGATGAACGACAGAGAGCTTCGCCTCGCGAAGAGGCCTGATGACCAAGGCCCTCGCCGCACCGATGCCAAAACATGTTGCAATCCTGTCGCTGACCGCCAACGCTTCACTCAAATGTGTCTCGATCCTCCGGGCTGGGAACGGTATAGCCCGACCATTGCGATGCCACGATTTGAGAGTTCCTATACATCTTCGAAGCATCTATCTTGCACAAAAGCATCCTCATCGAGGAGATTCGGCGAATTTCCAGAAGGCTGCGCTGAAGGGCTGAGCAGCGAGATTGGCCTTAAAAAAACGAAAGCTGGGCGTCTTGGTTCCTATTTCCGACAATCACGTGAAATCACTCGGCGCAGCGGCAACCGACACCTTCGGATGTCCACTAAAACAGTTGTCGATCAACCAGGCGCTGGCAGGTTCCGATATTGCGGTCTTTCGCAAGGGAACGAGCGTCTTGGGGCTCGATCAGGTCAAGACAACGGCAAGCGACCGGGGGTTCGTCGTTGGTGTCTCATCGATCGGCGGTCACACGCGGCGCATCCATCACCAACATCATGTGACTACCCACGACTTTGCGGAGAACTCGATCTACATTCGCGATCTGTCCGAGGCCTACAAGGCAGATCTCAGCGGTTCTTTCGAGTTCCTCCTGTTCGAAATCTCGCCTGCGGCTCTCATCCGGATTGCCGATGGTGCGGAACTTTCCGGCATCACCTCGCTCGCGGCCGAAACCGGTTCGAAAGACATCGTGCTTGCCAACCTCGCTCGGGCGCTGATCCCGGCACTCGAAAAACCGGAGGAGGCAAGCGCGCTGTTCATCGACCAGATGACCACTGCCATCGGAACCTACCTGGTTCAACGCTATGGCGGCCGGTCCGTTGCAACTCCCAACAAATCACGAAGCCTGTCGCGCACGCACGAGCATCTGGCGAAAAATCTGCTTCTCGAAAACCTTGACGGGGACATCTCGATCGAGCAAGTGGCGCAGGCCTGCAATCTGTCCCGCGGCTATTTCATTCGCGCCTTTCGAGAGACGACGGGCATGACGCCATATCAATGGCTTGTGAGCCAACGAATAGATCGCGCCCGCACCCTGCTGCGCACCTCGAACGCTCCGCTCGCCGAAGTCGCCATCGCCTGCGGCTTCGCCGACCAAAGCCATTTCACACGGGTTTTCGCAAGTATCGTTGGGGCGACGCCCGGCAATTGGCGGCGTAGCGTGTAGTCCGTAACTCGTCTTTTACGTGTGCCGCCTTATAGTCGCTGATCGAAATTTCCGGCCAGCATGCCAAAGGAACCATCGGCATTTTCTTTTCCGGACATTGATCGTCATGGCGTGTGCCACCAGTGTGCATACCGTCGTCTTCCGCATCCGCAATCAACACGCCTTGCGGTGGGGCAGACCGTAAAGACCGCGATCGCCAGGTAGCTGGTGATGCGAGAAATACCGAGCAGCAACCGCCTCCTGACCTTTTGATGAATGGCGCCATCAGAAGGAAATTGAGGAGTGCAGGCAATAAGCCCAACAGGGAGAAGCATAAAAGTGCGATGGCGACGCCGAGTGAGTTGTCGCCCGCTACCTCAAACGGCTTAGCAGTTCCTGTGCTAAGGCTGGTGCAGACGCCGGGTTCTGACCGGTTACCAATTCCCGATCCACGATGACGTGTGCCGCAAACGGTGCCTCGGCCCGACTGAACCGGCCGCCTGCCTGGGTGAGGGCGTCCTGCGGGTAGAACTTCATCTCGCCGCCATTCAGCAGCCCTTTCGCCATTTCCTCTTCCCGGTTGCTGAAGACGGTGAGCTTGTAGCCAGCATAGATCCAGTCGGCGGTCGCATCCGCCGTTCCCGTCGCCTCGAACTGACTAACAAAACCCTTCGCGTCTGCCATGGTAGAAAGCAGTGCAATGGGGCCATGGCAGGCCAATGCGGTGGTCTTGCCTTTTTCATGGAAATAGGTGAGCAGTTTGCCGAGGTCGGGGCTGACCAGCAGGTCCTGCATGGGCGCGTGACCACCTGGAATATAGACCGCATCGAAGTGGTCGTAGCCAATCTGTTCGATACGGGCGAGGCTGACGACCGGTGACCGGCCGCTCGACAGCAGATCGAGTTCCGACAGTTGCTTCTCGCTGTCTTTGAACTCGGCTTCGTCGCCACCGAAATACATCTTGTCGATGGACGTCTTGTCGACCGAGGGGGCGGTCCCCTTTGGTGTGGCGAACGTAACGTCGTGGCCGGCTTCGAGCAGTGCCTTCACCGGCTGCATCAGTTCATTGAGGTAGAAGCCGGTTTTAAATAACATGCCGTCCTTCAGGTCGAGACGGTCGGAGTCGGACAGGACGATCAGCACGTTTCCGGCATGGGCGTTGATGGCGCCGGTACCAAGTGCAAGAGCGAGAGCTAGACTGCGCAGCAATTTCATGGGTTCCTCCGATTGGATGAATGTCCGTTTTGGCAAAAGAGGGATTCGCGGCAGCTCAGCCGGCCACCTTGATGAGGCGATGCAGGGCGAAGTCGGCAAAATAGTCGCCGACGCCACTCGCCTGAAACCGCTGCATCGCGGCGCTGTCCATATGGGCGCGCCACTGCGCTTCGCTTTGCCAAGTTTCAACAAAAATGCGCACACGGCTGTCATCCAGCGACTGATGCAGTTCATAGCGAAGGCAGCCATCTTCGGCCAAGGTTTCGGTGACCAGCTTTTCCTGAGCGGCGCCAAGAGCCGCCTCCTTGCCCGGCTTGGCGGTGGTGATCGCGATGACGGTGAGCGGAGCGTTTGACATGAGAAAACCTTTCTCAGGCAATGGTGTTGACGAGGCCGCCTTCGGCGCGCAGAGCGGCACCGTTGGTGGCGGATGAGCGGGGACTGGCGAGATAGGCGACGAGGTTCGCCACCTCCTCCGCTTCCACCATGCGTTGGAGGATCGAAGCCGAGCGTGCCGTGGCAAAGAACTCCGCCTCGATTTGCTTGATGGACGCCGACGGGTCGCTCGCCTGGCTGCGCAGGAAGCCTTCGATGCCTTCCGAGCGGGTCGGCCCTGGCAGCACGGCGTTGACCGTGACATTGGTGCCGCGGGTCAGTTGCGCCAGCCCACGCGAGACCGAAAGCTGCGCCGTCTTCGTCGTCGCGTAGTGAATCATGTCCTGCGGGATCGCGAGCCCGGACTCGCTCGAAATGAAGATGACGCGGCCCCAGTTGCGCTCCAGCATGCCAGGAAGATAGGTCCGCGACAGACGCACGCCGCTCATGACATTAACGTCGAACAGATAGCTCCAATCGGCGTCGGGAATGTCGCCGAAGGGCTTGCTCTCGTAAATGCCGAGATTGTTGACGAGGACATCCACCAAGGGTTCGGCCTTGGCGATGATGCCGGCACCCTCGACGGTGGCGGCGTCTGCCAGAACTCCGGTAACGTTCGATCCGCCGGACGCCTCGACGACAGCGATCGCTTTGTCGAGTTTGGCGCCATCGCGTCCCGTGATGATGACGCGCGCGCCCTCAGTGGCGAGCGCGCGGGCGATTTCGAGGCCGATGCCAGCGGTAGCACCTGTCACCAGGGCAGTCTTGCCTTCGAGTTGTAGATCCATGTCTCATCTCCAGATTGTTGCTGGAGAGAATTTATGATTTAGGAGTGGACGGCACTATTGCCTTCGAAAGACATGCACCTGTGAATGAGGTTCATCAATGCCACGTATCCTGATGGAGCGCTCCGGCGAAATGGAGGTGTTTGCGCGCGTCGTGCTGGATGGTGGCTTCTCCGCTGCCGCTCGCAACCTTGATCTTACTCCATCGGCCGTCAGCAAGCTGATTGCCCGCCTTGAAGCGAGGCTCGGAACACGCCTTCTGGTGCGGACAACCCGCGCTCTGACCCTGACGGAAGAAGGCGAGGCCTACCATCACGCCGCGCTGCGGATACTGCAGGCGCTGAACGATGCGGACCAGGAGGTCGCGGGCGGTGCAGTTCGAGGACGACTGCGGATCAACACAACGATCCCTTTCGGGACGATGTTCGTCGCCCCTGCCATGCCGGAGTTCATAGCGCGCAATCCCGCTCTCATCGTCGATCTCTCATTCACCGACGGTATCGTCGATCTGGTGGCGGAGAAGACCGACGTCGCCCTCCGCATGGGCAATCTTCCAGACAGTGGGCTGATAGCGCGCAAACTGGGGCAGAGCCGACGTTTGGTCTGTGCGTCACCCGAGTACGTGGCGCGCCGGGGCTCGCCGGAAACTCCGGCCGATCTTGAGCATCACGATTGCCTGACCTTCAATTTCCGGCGCGCCAGACCCACTTGGCCGTTTCGTCACGAAGGACGGGATATTGCGCAGCCGGTCAAGGGCAGTATCGTCGTCAACAATGGCGAGACGATGAAGCAGATGGCGCTGGCAGGCGCCGGCATTGCTCGTGTCGGTTTGTTTCATGTGGCCGAAGAGATTGCAGCGGGACGGCTTGTCCCGCTGCTCGAGGCGCACAATCCGGGAGACCTTGAACTGGTGCATGCCATCTATGTCGGTGGCGGCCCACTGCCCCACCGCGTGCGTGCGTTTATAGAGCATATGATTGCGACGCTGGAGGGCAATCCGCTGCTGCAAGGGATTGCCCTCCCCTAGCTGGCAGAAAGGAGAAATTAGCCATCTCCCTTATTCAGTCAATGCTTCAATCTGATAACCAACGCGATCGGTACGAGCCGCCGATTTAATCTCAGTGGGGTTCGCAACACCTTCACAACAAAAGCAAGACACCCGGCGCTGGATCTCTGCCGGAGCGAGATGAAGAGGCGGTCATCCCCGGATCAGGGTGAGCGATCCACGACTTGGTTTGCAGTGAACGATTGCCCCTGACGATCGCCCTGAGCATGCTGGTCAAATCGGGTGATCTCCGTCGACAGGTCGCGGCTTGATTTTTGTCACGCCCGACGTATCGACGCGGTAACTAGGCGTAGATTTTATCACCAAATGGTGCTATTTAAAGCGTCAGGACAAGGATAAGAAACGATGCGATCGACTATCAATCTCGACGACACTCTCATGGAAAGGGCCAGGTCCCTGACCGGCACAAAAGAAACCGCTGCTCTAGTCCGCCAGGCGTTGGAGACGCTCGTCCGAGTAGAGTCGGGAAAACGCCTCATCGCGCTCGGCGGAACTATGCCCGATGCAGAGGCAGCTCCACGTCGCCGAAGCGCAGCTGCCAAGTGATACTGGCAGACACTTCTATATGGATCGATCATTTCCGCCATCTTGATGCAGAGCTTCGGACGATCATTGAGGACGATCGTCTACTCTGCCATCCGGCTGTGGCTGGCGAACTGGCGCTTGGCAGCCTTCGAGATCGCGGGCGCGTGATAGCGTTTCTGGCGGCCCAGCGCCAAGCGTTCGTCGCAACGCACGACGAAGTGATGACAATGATTGATCGTCACGGCATTTTCAGTATGGGCATCGGCTATACAGATGCCCACTTGCTCGCCTCGATAATGCTTGATCAGCGAGCGGCGTTATGGACCAGGGACAAGCGTCTGCAGGCGGCGGCCGAAAAGGCAGGCGCTTCATTGCATAAGCCTGCGAATGCTCACAACTAAACACCTAAATAGTCCTGCCGAGTTTTTAGATTTTTCCGATCTTTCGCCTTCAACGGATATGAACCGGCGGCGCCATAATTTAAGTGCCTGATAAACTGAAATTCACAGCATAGCCCTTATTTATGGAACAGCGATTTGTCCTTGTCCCTATAAGGCTTAAAGTTGAGGCGCTAAAGTGAAGTAAAGCGGACTCAAAAGTGCAAAAAACAAATATCAGGCGGATCGAACCGCGATATCCGATCCGGACTTGATCTCAGATATGCAAGGCGCTTCCCAACGCTTTCAGCGCCGCCTCCGTGACCGCTTCGCTGCGGGTCGGATGCGCGTGGATGGTGCCGGCGATGTCTTCCAGGCGCGCACCCATCTCGATCGCCAGCGCAAAAGCCGCCGAGAGCTCGGAGACCCCGGCCCCCACCGCCTGCAGGCCGAGCACGAGATTGGTGTCGGCGCGGGCCACGACGCGCACGAAGCCTTCTTCGGACAGCATTGTCATCGCCCGCCCGTTGGCGCTGAACGGAAACTGGCCGGTCCGGATTTCATAACTTTGCGCCTTCGCGTCTGCCGGCGACAGGCCGGCGCTGACGATCTCCGGATCGGTGAAGCAGATGGCGGGAATGCATCTTTTGTCCCAGGCCCGCTTCTTCCCGGCGATGATTTCCGCCACCATCTCCCCTTGCGCCATGGCCCGATGGGCAAGCATCGGCTCGCCGGTCACATCGCCGATCGCATAGATGCCGCGCATCGAGGTGCGGCAACGATCGTCGATCCTCAGATAAGGGCCGGCACGATCGAGATCGAGCTCTTCGAGACCGGATCCTGCGGTTCTTGGGCGGCGGCCGACGGTGACGAGAATGCGGTCCGCCGGCAGGGTCTGCTGTCCGCCATCCGGCGTTTCGACGATCAATGCCTCACCACTGTCGGCAAGGCCAATCGCCTTCGCACCCGTCAATACCCGGATACCGCCTTCGGTCAGCTTGCGCATGACGGGCCTCACCAGCTCGGCATCATATTGCGGCAGCACCTGCGGCGTCGCCTCGACGACCGTCACATCAGACCCTATCTTGGCAAAGGCGGTTCCCAGCTCCAGCCCGATATAACCGCCGCCGACGACGACCAGCTTCTTCGGCAGCGCCGTCAGCGACAGCGCCTCCGTCGAAGAGATGACGCGGCCGCCGAAGGGCAGGTTTTGGAGCTCCACCGGATCGGAACCGGTGGCGATCACCACGGTCTCGGCGCGGATGATCTGCTGGCCGGTTTCCGTCTCCACCTCTACCGTCTTGCCGTCGCGGAAATGGGCTCGGCCGTGGACGATCTTGACCCGCGCCTTCTGCAGCAGCCCCGAAACACCGGTCGTCAACCGGCCGACGATCCCGTCCTTCCAGGCAATCGTCCTCATGAGATCGATCGAGGCGCCTTCGACGCGGATTCCCATCGGGTTTTTGCCGGCAAGCATCTTTTGCGTCGCGTCGAATTCCTCCGCCGCATGGATCAACGCCTTGGAGGGAATGCAGCCGACCGTCAGGCAGGTGCCGCCCGGCTTGCCGGCCTCGACGATAACAGTATCGATGCCGAGCTGTCCGGCGCGAATGGCGCAGACATAACCGCCCGGACCGGCGCCGATGACGAGGAGCTTGCAGACGATCTCTTTCATGGATCTCAGCTTTCGATAAAAATGAGCGCTGGCGTTTCGAGCAGCGTTCGGATGCGCTGCACGAAGTTTGCCGCATCCCAGCCGTCGATGATGCGATGATCGAAGCTGGAGGAGAGGTTCATCATCTTGCGCGGCACGAACTGCGTGCCGTCCCAGACCGGTCGTGTGGCGATCTTGTTGACGCCGATGATCGCCACCTCAGGATGATTGATGATGGGTGTCGAGACGATGCCGCCAAGCGCACCGAGCGAACTGATGGTGATGGTGGAGCCGGACAGCTCATCGCGTGTCGCAGTACCCGATCGCGCCGCTTCCGCCAGCCGGTTCATCTCGGCGGCGCAATCCCAGATGCCGCGTGCTTCTGCATGCCGCACCACCGGCACGGTCAGACCGGCCGGCGTCTGCGTGGCGATGCCGATATGCACGGCACTGTAGCGCGTGATGATGCCGGCATCGTCGTCGAAAGTGGCGTTGACGTCGGGCTGCTCGGAAATGGCCTTGACCAGCGCCCGCATCAGGAAGGGCAGAACCGTCAGCTTAGGATGGCCCGGCCTGCGATCGCCGTTCATCGTGGCACGCAACTCCTCGAGCGCGGACATATCCACTTCCTCCACATAGGTGATGTGGGGGATGCGCGAGGCGGAAAGCACCATCTTCTCGGCGATGCGGCGGCGCAGGCCGGTCAGCTTGATCTCCTCGGTCGCCATCTTCCTGGCAAAGCCGTTCTTTGCCGTTGCAGGCGCGGTCCCAAGGGTCAGGAATTGCTCGATATCCTCGCGCAGGATGCGCCCGGCCGGCCCGGTCGCCTGCACTTGTCTCAGATCGACGCCGCTTTCCCTGGCGAAGAGCCGCACGGAGGGAGCGGCAAGCGGTTTTTCCGCCGGCGCCGCCGTCGGCACTGGCGCCGTAGGCGCTGGCGGAGCAGGTTTTGCAATTTCGGTCCTGGTCGCGTCAGCAATCCGCGCCTGCGAAATCCCAACGGACTGAGCCTTGCCGACATCTCCCGCCGTCTCGATCCGTACCAGCGGGGCCTTGACCGCGATCCGGTCTCCGACCTCGCCCGCGAGCCAGGTGACGGTGCCACTGACGGGAGACGGAATTTCCACGGTGGCCTTGTCGGTCATGACGGCGGCGATTACCATGTCCTCGCGGACGGGATCTCCCGTCTTCACATGCCATTCCACGATCTCGGCCTCGGCGACCCCTTCCCCGACATCGGGCATCTTGATGATGAATTCGCCCACGGCTCAGGCCTCCATGACTTCGGCAAGCGCCCGCCCGACACGGCCTGGACCGGGGAAATAGTCCCACTCCTGCGCATGCGGATAGGGCGTGTCCCAGCCGGCAACGCGCACGACCGGCGCTTCGAGATGATAGAAGCAATGCTCCTGCACCAGCGCCGCGACTTCGGCGCCGAAGCCCGACGTCAAAGTTGCCTCATGCACGACCACGCAGCGTCCCGTCTTCGAGACCGATTTGACAATCGTATCGAGATCGAGCGGCAGCAGGCTTCTCAAATCGATCACCTCGGCATCGATGCCGGCATCCTCGGCCGCAGCAAGCGCCACATGCACCATGGTGCCGTAGGCAACCACTGTCACCGCCGATCCCGCGCGCCGCACTTCGGCCTTGCCGATCGGGATGGTGTAATGGCCATCGGGCACCTCTCCGAGGTCGTGTTTCGACCACGGCGTCACCGGCCGCTCGTGATGGCCGTCGAAGGGGCCGTTGTAGAGCCGCTTCGGCTCCAGGAACATGACGGGGTCGGGATCCTCGATCGCCGCGATCAGCAGGCCCTTGGCGTCATAGGGATTGGACGGCACGATCACTTTCAGCCCGCAGACATGGGTAAAAAGCGCCTCCGGGCTCTGGCTGTGCGTCTGGCCGCCGAAGATACCGCCGCCGGTCGGCATGCGCACGACGATCGGGCAGGTGAAATCGCCGTTGGAACGGTAGCGGATGCGCGCCGCCTCCTGCGTCAGCTGGTCATAGGCGGGATACATGTAATCGGCGAACTGGATTTCGACACAGGGCTTCAGCCCGTAGGCGGCCATGCCGATCGCCGTGCCGACGATGCCGGATTCGCTGATCGGCGTATCGAAGCAGCGCGTTCTGCCGTATTTTGCCTGCAGGCCCTGTGTGCTGCGAAAGACGCCGCCGAAATAGCCGACATCCTCGCCGAAAACAACGACATTGTCGTCACGTGCCATCGACACATCCATGGCACTGCGCACGGCCTCGATCATCGTCATTCTGGCCATGTCAGTACCCCGCCTTCTGTCGCTGGCGGCGGATATGCGGCGGCATCTCGGCATAGACGCCCTCGAAAATGTCGCGCACCGAAGGCCTGCCGCCGGCATGCAGCGTGCCATGCGCCTCTGCTTGGCGCTGCGCCTCGATCACCTCGTCCATGATTTCGGCTTCGGCCTGCACATGCCGTTGCTCCGACCATGCGCCCTTGACGATCAGATGTTTCTTGAGCCGCAGCACGGGATCGCCGAGCGGCCAGGCCTCCGATTCCGTCTTGGGCCGATAGGCGCTTGGATCGTCGGAGGTCGAATGCGCACCGACGCGGTAGGTCACATATTCGATCAGCGTCGGCCCGAGATTGCGCCGCGCGCGCTCGGCCGCCCAGTAGGCGACGGCATGGACGGCGAGATAGTCGTTTCCGTCGACACGCAGCGCCGGAATACCGAAGCCAAGGCCGCGAGCGGCGAAGGTGCCGGAACCGCCGCGGGCAATGCCCTGGAAGGTCGAGATCGCCCACTGATTGTTGACGATGTTGAGGATGACCGGCGCCTTGTAGGTCGAGGCGAAAACGAGCGCCGAGTGGAAATCCGATTCCGCCGTCGATCCGTCGCCGATCCAGGCGGCGGCAATGCGGCTGTCGTTCTTGATCGCCGAAGCCATCGCCCAGCCGACGGCCTGCACATATTGGGTGGCGAGATTGCCCGAGATGGTGAAGAAGCCGTGCTCCTTGGAGGAATACATGATCGGCAGTTGCCGGCCGCGCAGAGGATCGCTCTCGTTCGAGTAGATCTGGTTCATCATCTCGACCATCGGATAGTCGTCGGCAATCAGCAGGCCTGCCTGGCGATAGGTCGGGAAATTCATATCGCCCTTCTCGAGCGCCTTGCGGAAGGCGCAGCTGACGGCTTCTTCACCGAGATGCTGCATATAGAAGGAGGTCTTGCCCTGCCGCTGCGCCATCAGCATGCGGGCGTCGAAGGCACGCAGCTTCATCATGTCGCGAAGCCCGGTCAGCAACGCCTCATCGGAAAGCGACCCAGCCCAGGGACCGACCGCCTCGCCCTCGCGATTCAAAACGCGGATGATGGAATAGGCAAGGTCACGGATATCTTCGGATGCAACATCCACCTCCGGCCGCGGCACGGAACCAGCCTTGGCAATCTTGACGTTGGAAAAATCGGGCTGACCGCCGGGGCGAACGGCGGGTTCGGGGACATGCAGGCTCAAACGAGCGGAATCCACCATGCTTTTTCTTTCCTCCCTTTGCCGGCCTGCTCCCCTCCTCCGGAAGCAGGGCCGGATGTGGTTCTTATAGATTGCGGGCGATCACCATGCGCTGCACGTCGCTCGTTCCTTCATAGATCTGGCAGATGCGCACATCGCGATAGATGCGCTCGACCGGATAATCGGCCATGTAGCCATAACCTCCATGGATCTGGATCGCGTCTGAGCAGACGCGCTCGGCCATCTCGGAGGCAAAGAGTTTCGCCATCGAGGCTTCCGAAAGGCAGGGCAGCCCAGCCTCTCTGAGCGAGGCGGCATGAAAAACCAGCTGCCGCGCCGCCTCGATCCGGACCGCCATGTCGGCAAGGCGGAAGGCAACGGCCTGATGCTCGACGATCGGCTTGCCGAAGGCTGTGCGCTCTTTGGCATAGTCGCGCGCCGCCTCGAAGGCCGCCCGCGCCATGCCGACGGCCTGTGCCGCGATGCCGATCCGCCCGCCCTCGAGATTGGCGAGCGCGATGCGATAGCCCTCGCCTTCCGCACCGAGCCTGAGTTCTGCCGGGATGCGCATGCTGTTGAAGGCGATCTGGCAGGTATCGGAGGAATGCAGCCCAAGCTTTTCCTCAACACGGATCACCTCGTAGCCCGGCGTATCGGTCGGCACGATAAAGGCGGTGATGCCCTTCTTGCCGACATCGGGATCGGTGACGGCAAAGACGATGATGATATCGCCGTTCTTTCCCGAGGTGATGAATTGCTTGGAGCCGTCGAGCACGTAGTGGTCACTGTCACGCCGCGCCCGGGTCTTCAGATTCGAGGCATCGGAACCGGCCTGCGGCTCGGTCAACGCAAAGCCGCCGATCCATTCGCCGCTGGCCAGTTTCGGCAGGAAGCGCTGCCGCTGCTCTTCGGTTCCGAATTTGAGGATCGGCACGCAGCCGACAGAGCTGTGCACGCTCATGATCGTCGAACACGGCCCGTCGCCGGCGGCAATCTCCTCCAGCGCCGCCGCATAGGCAGTCACACCCGTATCCGATCCCCCATAGGCTTCCGGCACCAGCATGCCGAGCAGCCCGAGTTCGCCCATTTCCTTCAATTCCTCGCGCGGGAAAAGATGCTCCCGGTCGCGTTTGGCCGCCCCCGGCGCCAACCGGTCGCGGGCAAAGTCGCGGGCGAGATCTGAGATTTGCTGCTGGAGGTCGGAAAGGATCATCTGTTCCGCCCTCCCCGCTCGTGCCGCTCGATGGCGACAGCCGTCGCCTCGCCGCCGCCGATGCAGAGCGCGGCCATGCCGCGCTTCAGGTCGTATCGCTCCAGTGCGGCAAGCAGCGTCACCAGAATCCGGGCTCCTGAAGCGCCGATCGGATGGCCGAGCGCGCACGCGCCGCCATGCACGTTGACCTTTTCATGCGGCAGGTCGAGATCACGCATCGCCGCCATGGCGACGACGGCGAAAGCCTCGTTGATTTCAAACAGATCGACCTCCGACAGCGGCAGGCCGGTGCGATCGGACAGCTTCTGCAGCGCGCCGATCGGCGCGGTGGCAAAAAGATTGGGCGCCTGCGAATGGGTGGCATGACCAAGGATCGTCGCAAGCGGCTTCAGGCCGCGGCGCTCCGCCTCGGAGCGGCGCATCAGCACCAGGGCTGCCGCGCCATCGGAGATCGAGCTGGAATTGGCGGCGGTCACCGTGCCGCCGTCGCGGAAGGCGGGCTTCAGCGTCGGGATCTTGTCAAGCTTCGCCTTGCCGGGTTGTTCATCTCGGCTCGCCACCTGCTCGGCTTTGCCCGATTTCATCGTAACCGGCGCGATCTCGCTGTCGAAACAGCCTTCGGCAATCGCCTTCTGCGCCCGCGTCAGCGAGGCGATCGCGTAGTTGTCCTGCGCCTCGCGCGTGAACTGATAGGCCTCGGCGCAATCCTCCGCGAAGCTGCCCATCAAGCGCCCCTTGTCATAAGCATCCTCCAGCCCGTCGAGGAACATGTGATCCACGACACGCCCATGGCCGAGCCTGTAACCGCCACGGGCCTTGTCAAGAAGATAGGGCGCATTCGTCATGCTTTCCATGCCGCCTGCAACCGCCACGGAGGCGCTGCCGGCGGCGATCAGGTCATGCGCCATCATGACCGCCTTCATGCCCGAGCCGCACATCTTGTTGACGGTGCTGGCCGCGGTCGCGAAGGGCAGGCCGGCATGGATCGCCGCCTGGCGCGCCGGCGCCTGCCCCTGCCCCGCCGGCAGCACACAGCCGAAGACGACCTCCTCGATCGCCTCGGCCTCGACGCGGCTCCGCTGCAGTGCCGCCCGGATCGCGGTTGCTCCGAGTTCCGGCGCAGTCGCCTCCTTCAGCTCTCCCTGAAAGCTGCCGATCGGGGTGCGCGCCGCACCGACGATAACGATGGGATCCTGCAAGGTAATGTTTCCTCCTCTGGGCAACACGCTCAGCGCGCGCCCATCCGCAATGCGCCGTCGAGGCGGATGACCTCGCCGTTCAGCATGCTGTTTTCAAAGATATGACGCACCAGCCCGGCAAATTCCGCCGGACGGCCGAGCCGCGGCGGAAAGGGCACGCTCTTGCCGAGTGCTGCCTGAACCTCGGCCGGCATATCAGCCATCATCGGCGTCTCGAAAATGCCGGGCGCGATCGCGACGACGCGAATGCCGTGACGTGCAAGCTCGCGGGCGATCGGCAAGGTCATCGCCGCCACCCCGCCCTTGGAGGCGGCATAGGCTGCCTGGCCGATCTGGCCATCGAAGGCGGCAACCGAGGCCGTATTGACGATGACGCCACGTTCGCCTTCCGCATCCGGCTCGGTCGTCTGGATCGCTGCGGCGGCCAGCCGGATCATGTTGAACGTGCCGATGAGATTGATGCCGACCGTGCGCGCAAAACTCTCCAGCCGGTGCGGTCCGTCGCGACCGATCACCTTCTCGGCCGGCGCCACGCCCGCGCAATTCACCAATCCGCGCAGGCTGCCAAAGGCTTCGACGGCGGCGGCAACCACCGCCGCCCCCTCCTCGCCATCGGTCACATCGGCCTTGACGAAGCAGGCATCGCTTCCGAATTCCCGGGCAATCTCTTCGCCCGCTTGCATATTGAGATCGGCGATCGTCACGCGCCCGCCGGCCTCCACAAGCGCGCGCACTGTTGCCGCGCCCAAGCCGGAGCCGCCGCCGGTCACGATGAAACTTGCTCCACGGATCAGCATGAATCTCTTCCTCCCTGCCGACCGCGCCCCCTCCAAGCGCAACCGGCGGATACGATTCTATTCGCTCCACCTATTGCAAGCGATGACAGAACTGCTCCATTATTTCGGCCAGTTTTGCCATAGCGAGGATAGAATATGGCCGAGATCGAGCGACGCATGATCGCGCTGGGCTTCGTGGAGGAGGCACTCGACAGCCTGCGGCGGCTCGGCAAGCCGACGGCGCCGATCCTTGCCCGCGTCGGCCTGGCATCCCCGGTCGATCAGCCGGTTTCGGCGGAGACTTATGGCGCGCTCTGGCTGGCGATCGCTGCCGAGCTCGACGATGAATTCTTCGGCATGGGCGCACGGCCGATGCGCAGCGGCAGCTTCACGCTGCTCTGCCACTCTGTGCTGCATGCGCCGACGCTGGGTCATGCGCTCCGCCGGGCGCTACGCTTCCTCGATGTCGTGCTCGACGACCCCCGGGGACGGCTCGTCATCCGCGACGGTCTGGCCGAGATCGAACTCAGCGACGCCGGCGGCCCGCGTTCGGCCTTCGCCTACCGCACCTACTGGATCATCCTGCACGGCATCATCTGCTGGCTGGTCGGCCGGCGCATTCCGATCCGCCTCGTCGATTTCCGCTGCGCGGAACCCAAACAAGGGGCCGACTACCGGCTCTTCTTCGGCGCCCCGGTGCGTTTCTCGCAACCGATCAGCCGGCTCGGCTTCGACAGCGCCTTGCTCGACCTGCCGGTGGCGCGCAGCGAACAGGCGCTCAAACAGTTCCTGCGCGGCGCGCCCGCCAATATTCTGGTGCGCTATCGCTATGATGCCGGTATCGCCGCCGCCGTCCGCCGCCGACTGAATCTGGCCACGCCGGCTGCCTGGTCGAGCTTCGCCACGCTTGCCGCCGATATGCGCATGCCGCCCTCCACGCTCCGCCACCGCCTGCGCGACGAGGGACAAAGTTATGCCGCCATCAAGGACGACATCCGCCGCGACCTCGCCGTCGAACTGCTGCTGAACACGCCGAAGACCATCGGCGAGATTGCCGTGCAGCTCGGCTATTCCGAGCCGAGCGCCTTCTTCCGGGCCTTCCGGAAATGGATGGGCAAGAGCCCCGAAGCCTTTCGTCGGGAGGAAACGGAGTCGCAGGCCGGCGCTAGGTAGGCCGAGCTTGCTCCCTTTTCTCCCCAGCGGGGAGAAGGTGGCCCGAAGGGTCGGATGAGGGGGCCACACGGCACGTCATTCGTTATTGCCCTTCGCTGACGCTCAGCGCATTCGCAGCTCTGCTGCTCACCCCCTCATCTGCTTGCCGGCATCTTCTCCCCGCTGGGGAGAAGGGATATGTCGCAGCGCCGCGTTTTCGTCACGAGCAAAATATACCGGACGAGGTTGCTGTTTACTACCTCACAGGCATCCAACGTGCCGAAGTCGGGAGGCGCAATAGACTCTCTTCAACAGAGCCCAGGACGAAACTCATGGCTCATCGTCGTAGCTTTCACCGCGCGCCAGCCGCTCAATCGCCTCGTCGAACAATTCGGCATGCTCGTCCGGCATCTCCGAAATGTGATGGGCACGTCGCGGGTCCCCGCCGCTGCGCATTCGCTGATAGTGCTCATAGCTCATCAGCACGAAACGTGGCTTGTTGTGGCGGGTGAGAATAACCGGCTCGCGGCTCGCGACATCGGTGACATCACCAATCTGTTTATTGAGATCACCTGTCGTGAACTGCCGCATGATTATCGTCTCCGGTTTAATTTCCATATATTCCATATTTTCCATATTTTCAAGAAAATGACGCTCACGCACCCTCGACAAGAATTCGCAAGGCTCTTCGGCCGCATCATTCAAGGGCACTTTGACCCCGCCGCAACCCGCGCTACATATTCCAGCGGGAGGAGTGCCATGTTTGATTTTTCGCTCGGCGAAACCGCGGACGCGATCCGTGAAACGACGGCGCGGTTTGCCGCCGATCATATTGCTCCGCTGGCTGCGGAGATCGACGAAAGCAACACGTTTCCACGCCAGCTCTGGCCCGAGATGGGTGCGCTCGGCCTGCATGGGATCACCGTCGAGGAAGAATTCGGTGGCGCCGGTCTTGGTTATCTCGATCATGTCGTCGCCATGGAGGAAGTTTCGCGCGCCTCGGCCTCCGTGGGGCTCAGTTACGGCGCCCATTCCAATCTCTGCGTCAACCAGATCCGCCGCTGGGCCTCGCCGGAACAAAAGCGCCGCTATCTGCCGAAGCTGATCTCCGGCGAACATGTCGGCTCGCTCGCCATGTCGGAGGTCGGCGCCGGTTCCGATGTCGTCTCCATGCGGTTGCGCGCCGAGAAAAAAGGCGATCGCTATATTCTGAACGGCACCAAGTTCTGGATCACCAATGCACCGCATGCCGACGTGCTGGTCGTTTATGCCAAAACCGATCCCGCAGCCGGCCCGAAAGGCATTTCCGCCTTGATCATCGAAAAAGGTCTGCCCGGCTTTAGCGTCTCGAAGAAGCTTTCTAAACTCGGCATGCGCGGCAGCGATACGGCCGAACTGGTCTTCGAGGATTGCGCGGTGCCGGCCGAGGCGCTGATGGGCCGGGAGGGAGAAGGCGTGAAGATCCTGATGTCCGGCCTCGATTATGAGCGTGCCGTGCTTGCCGGCGGGCCGCTCGGCATCATGCAAGCCTGCCTCGATGTCGTGCTGCCCTATGTGCGCGATCGCAAGCAATTCGGCAAAGCGATCGGCGATTTCCAGCTGATGCAGGGCAAGATCGCCGACATGTATGTGGCGCTGAATTCGGCGCGTGCCTATGTCTATTCCGTCGCCCGCGCCTGCGATGCCGGCCGCGCGACGCGCACCGATGCTGCTGCCGCGATCCTCTTTGCCAGCGAAAATGCCGTGAAGGTCTCGCTGGAAGCGATCCAGGCGCTCGGCGGCGCCGGCTATACCAAGGAATGGCCGGTCGAACGCTTTTTGCGCGACGCCAAGCTCTACGATATCGGCGCCGGCACCAACGAGATCCGCCGCTACCTGATCGGCCGGGAGCTCATTGCGTCATGACGGTGATTTCGACTGCGATCGACCGCGATAGCGACAGCTTCAAGGCCAATGTCAGCAAGAACAAAGCCCTGATCGACGAGCTCCACAATCGTTCGGCGAAAGCGCGCGAGGGCGGATCGCAAACAGCGCGCGAGCGCCATACTGACAAGGGCAAGCTCCTGCCGCGCGATCGTATCCAGCTGCTCATCGATGCCGGCAGCCCGTTCCTGGAGATCGGCACGCTGGCGGCCAACGGTATGTATGATGGTGAGGCGCCGGGCGCCGGCATCATATCAGGCATCGGCCGCGTTGCCGGCCGCGAGGTGATGATCGTCGCCAATGACGCGACGGTGAAGGGCGGCGCCTATTTCCCGATGACGGTGAAGAAACATCTGCGGGCGCAGGAGATCGCCCTGCAGAACCGGCTGCCCTGTCTCTATCTGGTCGATAGCGGCGGCGCCAATCTTCCGCATCAGGCCGAAGTCTTTCCCGACCGTGACCATTTCGGCGCGATCTTCTACAACCAGGCGCAGATGTCGGCCGAGGGAATTCCACAGATCGCCTGCGTCATGGGAAGCTGCACCGCCGGTGGCGCCTATGTGCCCGCCATGTCCGACGAAACGGTCATCGTGCGCAATCAGGGCACGATCTTCCTCGCCGGCCCGCCGCTGGTGAAGGCGGCGACCGGTGAGATCATTTCGGCCGAAGAGCTCGGCGGCGCCGAAACCCACGGCCGCCGCTCCGGCGTCGTCGATCATGTGGCCGAGAACGACGAACATGCGCTGCTGCTCGTTCGCGATATCGCAGGTACTCTCAACAGCGTGAAATCAGTCGATATCGACCTGCAGCAGCCACGGCCGCCGAAACTCGATCCCGAGGATCTCTGCGGCCTCATCCCGGAGGATGTGCGCTCGCCCTATGATGTGCGCGAGGTCATCGGCCGGATCGTCGATGGCTCGGAACTGCACGAGTTCAAGCCGCTCTACGGCACCACGCTGGTCTGCGGCTTCGCCCGCATCTGGGGCATGCCCGTCGCCGTCATCGCCAATAACGGCGTGCTGTTTTCCGAAAGCGCGCTGAAGGGCGCGCATTTCATCGAGCTCGCCTGCCAGCGCCGCATACCTTTGCTGTTTCTGCAAAATATCTCCGGCTTCATGGTCGGAGGCCGCTATGAGGCCGGCGGCATCGCCAAGGATGGGGCAAAGCTGGTGACGGCGGTTGCGACCGCGAGCGTGCCGAAGGTCACGGTCATCATCGGCGGCAGCTTCGGCGCCGGCAACTACGGCATGTGCGGCCGCGCCTATCGCCCGCGCTTCCTCTTCACCTGGCCGAACAGCCGCATCAGCGTGATGGGCGGCGAACAGGCGGCCTCGGTGCTCGCCACAATCCGCCGGGACTCCATGGAGGCGCGCGGTGAGAATTGGCCTATTGAACAGGAGGAGGCCTTCAAGGCGCCGATCCGCGCCGGCTACGAGGCCGAGGGCAATCCCTATTATGCCACGGCCCGCCTCTGGGACGACGGCATCATCGATCCGCGCCAGACCCGTGATGTGCTGGGCCTTGCCTTTTCCGCCTGCCTGAATGCGCCGATCCCGAAAGGGCCGCGCTTCGGCCTGTTCAGGATGTGAGGCGTCAATGATGGAAAGCCTTCTCATTGCCAACAGGGGCGAAATCGCTCGCCGCATCATCCGCACGGCCAAGATGCTCGGCATCCGCACCATCGCCGTCTATTCCGAGGCCGATGCCGGCCTGCCCTTCGTCAGCGAGGCGGACGAGGCGATTGCCATCGGCCCCTCGCCGGCCCGCGAAAGTTATCTCTCGCAGGAACGCATCCTCGATGCCGCCCGGAAAACCGGCGCTGCGGCGATCCACCCCGGTTACGGCTTCCTTTCGGAAAACGCCGCGTTTGCCGAAGCGGTGGAAAAGGCTGGGATCCTCTGGGTCGGAGCGCACCCGGCTGCAATCCGGGCGATGGGGCTCAAGGACGCGGCGAAGGAATTGATGCAGGCATCCGGCGTGCCCGTGACCCCCGGCTATATGGGCGCGGACCAGAGCGAAGAGAGGCTGGCGGCCGAGGCGGAAAACATCGGTTATCCCGTGCTTATCAAGGCGGTCGCCGGCGGCGGCGGCAAGGGCATGCGCCGCGTCGATCGCCCGCAGGATTTCGCCGAACGTCTCGCCTCCTGCCGCCGCGAGGCGGCCTCCGCCTTCGGCGACGACCGCGTTCTGATCGAACGCTATATCGCCAATCCGCGCCATATCGAGGTGCAGGTTTTCGCCGACAAGCTCGGAAATTGCGTTCATCTGTTCGAACGCGATTGTTCACTGCAGCGCCGTCACCAGAAGGTCATCGAGGAGGCCCCTGCCCCCGGCCTTGATGCCGCCACCCGGGCAGCGATCTGCGATGCAGCGGTGAAAGCCGCAAGAGCGGTCAACTATGTCGGCGCCGGCACCATCGAATTCATCGCTGATGCCTCGGAAGGCCTTCGCGAAGATCGCATCTGGTTCATGGAGATGAACACCCGCCTGCAGGTGGAACACCCGGTCACCGAGGCAATATCAGGCGAGGATCTGGTGCTCTGGCAGTTGAAGGTCGCTAGCGGCGAACCGCTGCCAAAAATGCAGGACGAGATCGCCATGAACGGCTGGGCCTTCGAAGCCCGGCTCTATGCCGAAAATCCCGCCGCCGGCTATCTGCCGTCGACAGGCCGGCTCGAACATCTGCGCCTCCCTGACACAATCCGCGTCGATAGCGGCGTCGAGCAAGGGGACGAAATCACCGCCTTCTATGACCCGATGATTGCCAAGATCGTCGCCCACGGGCCGCACCGCGAGGCGGCACTTTCGAAGCTCGCAGCCGCCTGCGCCGGCATCGAGGTCTGGCCGGTCAGATCCAATGCCGGCCTTCTCGCCCGCATCGCTGTCGATCCGGATTTTCGCGCAGCACGGATCGATACCGGCTTTCTCGACCGCCATGACGACAGGCTTGTGGCGACGGAGCCGAGCGAAACGGCAATCGATAGCGCGGCGACGGCGCTTTTAAAGAACACCGATAATGATCCCTGGACCGCGCTGACCGGGTTCCGCATCGCCGGCGCGGATGACAAGAGGGTGCGCATCCGTATCGGCGATCACCTCCATTGGGGGCAATCACGTCCGGAGCTCGAGGCAAATACCGTCACGATCGGTGAAACGACGGTGCTTTTCGACGCCGGTAATGCCTGGCCGATCAGCCTGCCCGTCGCAAGTGAAGTCGAGGCAAGTCAGGGCGCCGGCGATGGCGCGATCCTGTCACCCATGCCCGGCCTCGTCATTTCGGTGGATGTCGCCGAAGGCGATCGTGTCGCCAAGGGGGACCGCCTGCTGACAGTCGAAGCGATGAAAATGGAACATTCACTGCGCGCACCCTTCGACGGCATCGTCGAGAAACTGCAGGTTTCCTCGGGGATCAGGGTCTCGGAAAACCAGCTGGTCGTCAGCATTGTGAAGGAGCAGGATTGATGGCCGGCCGTTATTTCGACGAGTGGACGGTCGGCGACCGCATCGCCCACGACATCCGCCGTACGGTCACCGAGACCGACAATCTGCTCTTCACGACGCTTTCCCACAATCCGCAGCCGCTGCATCTCGATGCTGACTATGCGGCCGGCACCGAATTCGGCCGGATCGTCGTCAACGGCACCTTCACTTTTGCGCTCACCGTCGGCCTTTCGGTCGGCGACACCACGCTCGGCACGCTCGTCGCCAATCTCGGCTATGACAAGGTAACGATGCCAAAGCCGGTCTTCATCGGCGATACGCTGCGGGTGGAAACGGAGGTGATGGAGCTGCGTCGCTCGAACTCCCGCCCCGATGCCGGCATCGTCACCTTCCGGCATATCACGCTGAACCAGCGCGGCGAGATCGTCTGCCAGTGCCTGCGCACGGCGATGCTGAAGGTGAAGCCGTCATGAGGCTGCGCTCGCTGCTCTTTGCGCCCGGCGACCGGCCGGAGCGGTTCGAGAAGGCGCTCGCCTCGGGCGCCGATGCCGTCATTCTCGATCTGGAAGATTCGGTTGCGCCCATAAACAAGCCGAAAGCGCGCGAGAGCGTGCACGAGTTCGTCTTGCATCATGCCGGCGAGGCCAATCTCCTGATCCGCATCAATCCCCTCGCCTCGCCAGAATTCGAAGGCGACCTTGCCGCTTTGAGCGGCCTTCATCCTTTCGCGATCGTGCTGCCGAAGGCCGAGGGTGCGGCTTCGGTGCTGAAGCTCGCAGGCTCTCTTGCATCTGCAATTCCCATCTTGCCGATCGCAACCGAAACACCATCCGCGATCTTCGAGATCGGCAGCTACCGGGACGTCGCAACCAGCCTCTGCGGCCTGACCTGGGGGGCTGAGGATCTGCCGGCCGCCATGGGGGCTGCGACCGCGCGACGGACGGACGGCCGTTATACGCCGCCTTACGAGCTTGCCCGTTCGCTGGTGCTGTTTGGCGCCCATGCTGCCGCCGTTCCGGCGATCGACACCGTCTATCCCGATTTCCGCGATTTGGGCGGTCTCAGGGCCTATGTCGGCCGCGCCCGGCGCGATGGCTTTTCCGGCATGATGGCCATCCATCCGAGCCAGGTCGAGGTAATCAATCATGCGTTCACGCCGGATGCATCCGAGGTCGCCTGGGCGGAGAAAGTCGCCGCCGCCTTTGCCGCCAGGCCCGACGCGGGTGTCATTCAGCTTGACGGACGCATGCTGGATTTGCCGCATCTCAAGCTCGCGATGCGTATCCTGGACCTCACCGGGCGATAGTCAGGATGCCGCCCGCTTGACCGCCTTCAGCCGACTTCGCCGCCCGCTTGGAGGTGACCGGCCGCCCGTGTCCTGTGAGATAGCCTTGCCGTCACCGACCGCGACATAAAGGTCCACATAGCGACCTGCTGCACGGTGGGTCGGGCGTCATGACATTGGCGTCATGGCTTCGAAATCGGGCAAGGCGCCGCTCGCGTAGCCGACCGCCCCAAGCGAGCCGATGGCGATCCGGCCGTCGCGGATCGACAGGAGCGGTCCATCGGCACCCTGCTCGTAGAGATCGGGATGGGCCGCGGCAAAGCGCGCCTTCTCCGCCTGCGGCGCACCCTGCATGCCGGCGACATAGTGATGGCCGTTACGCTCGACATGGGAGAGACCGAGCAGCGAGACCAGCGCCAGATCCTGCTGCACGGCAAGCCCAGCCTGGCATGTCAGATCCTCGCCCGAAAGGAACAGTTCCGGCACAGTTCCGGTTCTGATGCGGATCGCCTTCATAAGCGAACGGTAGATGCCCTTGCAGGTTTTCGAGGAGACGCCGGTATAACCGAGCCGTCTGGCGCCGGCGAAGGCGCCGTCGCCGTCGTCGCTCTCATCGATCAGGAAGGGTAATTGCGCCGCCAGGTCCCCCAGCGGCGTTTCCATGGTGATCGCGCGCGAGAACGGCTGTTCGACAAAGGCAATGGCCGCACGCAACCTCGCCAGCCGAGGCGTCGCCTCGATCTGCGCCAGCAAGGCGGCAAGCTGTTCGGGGGCGCCAAACTGTTCGTTGCCGTCGACCGTCACCCGATAGTCGGGCAGGCGGTCCAGCACGGTGGCGATCCGCGTCAGGCGGTCGATATCGGCATCGATCGCGCCTGACAGCTTGATCTTGAACCAGCGGTTGCCATAGCGGGTAATCACCGCCTCGAGGCTTTCCGGCAGGCCGTCGTCGACGGGATGGACGATATCGCCCTCGGTGATCGGATCGACAAGTCCGATCGTATGCCGGGCCGAGATCGAGCCGGCAGGGCGAAGGCCGGCGAGCATCGCGGAGGCGGCGTCCGCGTCGATATCGCCGGGCAGCATCGGGCCACCGATGCCGACGAGATTACCCCGCACCGCCTCGAAGAAGGAAATGCCGGCAAGGCGGCAATAGGCATCGAGCGCAGCGCGGGCGATGAGCGAAGGACCGAAACAGGCGGCCAATGGATTTCCAGGCAGGCGCCGCACGGTCTCCATCTCGTTCAGGCGGGCGGCGGCAAACAATGTCGCCGGCGCAGACGGTTCGAGCAAAGCAGCCGCGGCGGTACGGATCGAGGTGCGCAACTGGTCGACATTTTGCGCCGGCGTCAGCGCCGGATCTTTGTCGAACCATTTCGGCACCATCATCTCGGCGGCCGCGCCAAGGGCGGTTCGTCCCTCTTTATCCTCGACGCGGACCCTGATGAAGGCTTGCGGTGCCTTTTTGAGGGTTGCCGCGCCAAAGCGGAACGGCAGGCGCAGCCTGATATCGCGCTCGAAGGCGTCGATCTCGATGATTCTGATACGCGGCGCCGTCACGGAACCTCCAATGTTTCTGTCCACGGTCATGCCATCCGGTCGAGCATGGCGCGCGACACTTCGTGATGGAGCGGCTCCCCGCGAAGCAGCCGGCCGATCTCGTCCACCATGGCCTGGCCTTGGGCGAAGTGCGCCTCTTCAGTGTGACCGGCGGCATGCGGCGAAATGGTGACATTGGCCAGTGCGGGATCGCGGAAGGGACTGTCCGGAGGCAGCGGCTCGTTGTCGAAGACATCAAGAGCCGCTTCGATACGGCCGGAGCGGATCTCGGCGAGCAGCGCCGCCTCGTCGACCAGCTCCGCGCGCGCCGTGTTGATGAACAGCGTGCCGGGGCGCAGTAGCGCCAGTTCGCGGGCACCGATCATGCGGCGCGTTTCGGGCAGGACAGGCGCATGCAGAGAGACCACATCTGCCTGGGCCAGCATATCGTTCAGCCCGGCTCTGAAAACGCCGAGCGCAGCAGCCTCGCTATCATGGAGAAAGGGATCGACAACCAGCACGCGGCAGCCGAATGGAACGAGCAGCCGCATGACCGCCCGCCCGACATATCCGGCACCGACGATGCCGACCGTTCTGGCGCCAAGCAATCTCTGCGGCACGGCGGCGCGGACGTCGAGCCATTCGCCGCCGTTGCGCAATTGATGATGCAGCCGATGAATGCCGCGCATGGCGAGCAACGCTTCGGCGACGACGAACTCGGCAACCGAGGCGGCAATTTTCGAGGCGGCATGGGTGACGCGAAGGCCATCGTCGAACAGACGGGCGGGAACGAGTGTTCGGACGCTGCCTGCCGAATGGGCGACGAGGGCGAGTTGCGAATGGCGTTGGCGCGCGGTGGGATCGAAGGGCGGCGTGCCCCATCCGGTGAGGCACGCGACAGCGCCCTGCAGCAGCTGGTCGACATCGGCAGCGTCGATTGCGGCACCGGTCGGCCAACGCACCTCGCCAAGAGCGTTCAACTGGGTAATCGCCACATCGTCCAGCATCATCCGGCGGGTCTTTTCGGTCAGCAGTACGGCGATAACGGGAGCCTGATCGTTCATGGTTCTATTCTTTCGTTGCGGCGACCAGGCGCCGGAGATGGGCAAGATCGGCGCGGACCTTGTCGAGCGCCTGCTCTCTAGAGACGCGGTATTGGGAATGCATCGAGAGCACGCCGGCAAATCCTGTGGCCACCAGATGCGGGACGATTTCGTTCCAGGGCACCATGCCTTCATCGAGCCCGTACCAGTCCGAATGCCAGGCGCGCTGGCCGTGAGGTCCGTAACCGCCGGGCGACCAACCGCTGTTCTTGACGCCCATGCAGCAGAACCACGGATCGAGAATATCGAGGGTCAGACGCCAGTCCTCGTTTCCCTCCCTAATGATCTGATTGGCAGGATCGGGATAAGCGCCGATCCGGATCGGATCGCGCCCGGCCAGCAATTGCGCGGCCAGCGCGCCCGAACTGTGCAGGGTCCCGCCGTGAAGCTGGATCGTCAGCTTGATGCCGAAGCGTTCGGCCAGGCGCTCGAAGCCGTCGAGATCGCGCCGCGCCTCGTCGACCTGGGCCTGCCAGCGCCGCGACGGGTCGTAGCGCCAGAAGCCAAGCCGGATCTGCCCGATGCCGGCCTCGCCGCAACAACCGAGAAGCCGGGATGCGGCATCGTCGGGCCGGGTGGAATCGATGGTCGCCATCGGCGTGCGAACACCGGCCGCGGCAAAGAGTTTTACCGCATTGACGATCCCCTCCGACCTGTCAGGGGAAACGGCATGGCCATCGCGAATAAGGAGATCGGCACAGTCGAACCCCAAACCGGCTGTGATCTCGGCCGCCGTCGCGAGCGGCAGACCTTCGAGGGTCTTGGTGAAATAGGCGATATCCATGGATCAGATCCCAGACGGAAAGGCTCTGTTCACGAGCGGGAGAGACAAAGCTCGCTGCGGCGACCGAATGCATCGCGAGCCTGCACCGCATACCGCACGCCCTCCGGCGGCGACATGTGCAGGAAGGCCGTCGAGATCAGCGGGGTGGAACTGACCTTTTCAAAAGTCCCGCCATTGGTGCTGACGAGGACATCGTAGAAGATGGACGGCCCGGCATCGCCGGCAGCCCAGAACAGCAAGCGCTCCTCCCGACCGCCAAGACCAAGATAACGTTCGACGACAAGGCCGGCAGGTGCTGCCGGGCGCGCGCCGATATCGGGGACGACAAGCACCTGCGTCAACGACGGCAATGGCACGTCCAGGTCGACGCTGATCCGGCCTTCGTCGCACTCTGCGACGCTGATCGGATGCAGCAAGGCGGGCTCCTGCGCCCGGCGCATTTCGGCAAACTGCGCCTCGGTCGGTGCGGGCGGTGCGCCGACCGGCTCGAAGAGCCCACGCGGGTTGCTTTCGTCGCGCTGGGCCTCCCAAACCTCCATCGGATTGGTGAATTCCTCGTCGATGCGCAGCAGGCAAAGCGCGTGGCGGCCGGGAACCAAACCGCTCACCTCGAGACGGACGGCGGTCCGGCCCGAGCGGTTGATGGCATCGACGCTATGGATGAGGCTGATGGAAACACCGCCGCCCGGCAGCCGCGTCGGCAGGATCGCCAGGCCATCCTGGTCGGGAACAAGCGGTGGTTCGGCGGTCACCTTGCAAACGGTATCGCCAAGCGTTGCCAGCAATTCCATCGATGTGAGGCCGGGCTTCTTGATGATGTCGAAGGGCGGCGCCCTGTCGACATCCGTGACCAGCATGTCCAGATTGGTCTTGTGCTCCCACTGCGCCTTGGTGAAATTGCGCGAACCGAAATAGGCAAAAATCGTGCGCTGGCTCCAGCCGCCGATAAAGGCGTGGTCATTGCTGAGGAAAGTGAAATTCGCCGCTTTCGGGGCGATGATGCGCCGGTCGTGCTGTTCGATGATACGGGCGATGATCCCGGCGTAATAGGCTTTGCCATGCCAGCTATGGTGATCGCTCCAGCCGAGCTGCGGATCGCATTCATCGTTGATGATGGGCAGGCCTGCAAGGCGCGGGTGATGCTCCTTGAGGTAGTCGACGACGAGAAGCGTGCGGTCGACGATACCGTGGGTTTTCGGGGTCAGGTCTTCCTTGCTGCCGTTGACGCCCTTTTCGTGAATCGAGATGTAATCGAGGCGCGGCGGGCCATCGCCGGTCAGGCAGCTCGTGCCGCTGTCGCAATGGGCCATGAGGGCGCGAAAGATCGGCGACAGCGTGCGAGCGGTGCCGGGTCCGCCCATCGGCAAGGTGGGATCGACAGCGTCGAGGCCGGCGACGCAGGCGTCGTAGTAGTTGGTGTAACCCTTGATCCCGTAGGTCCACCAGCCGGAATCGGCCTCGTTCGTCGTTTCGAAATACCATGTGCGCAATTCGTCCATGCCGTAACGGGCGCCATAGCGGTCGACCGTTGCCGTCACGAGATCCCGCCAGCGCCTGACCTGATCCATGTCCTCATAGTCGGTGAAGAGGCCGGATGGGTTGCCCATCAGCTCGAAGAACGGCTTCAGGCGGTGTTCGATCATCACGTCGAGCGCGCGGTCGAGCAGGGACCAGTCGTAGCCGGCCCCACCCTTCGCACTCAGCAGATTGTAGAGATAATGCACACGCAGGAACTTGATGCCCTCATTCGGCAGACCGCCGATATAGGCAAGCATCTGGCGCATCTCGGGCTCGAGCAGCAGCTCGGCCGGCGAAAAGCCGGTACCGCGCCAGAACCGGTTGAATGGGCGCACCGCTTCACTGGCATCAACGTTTATTCGCGTACGTTCACGCATGGGTCGTCTCTCCTTGGGCGGAAGTTGGCAGTGCGCCGCACTATTGGCGCACGTGGCCAGGAGCCGGATTATTTGAACTTGTCGCGCATCGCATCGATGCCGGGGATGGTTTTGGTCAGATGCTGATGGGCGGGATCGAAGCGCTGGATCAGGCCCCGGCGATGCTTGCCAACCAGAATGGTGAAGATGTAGCCGCGATGCCCCGGTGAAGTGACGGTCGGGTGGTAACCGCGGTCGACCAGGACAGTGTCGCCGTTGCGGGTCATGAGGATCTTGACCGGACCGTCGTCGTCATAGGTGATCTGGCTGCCGAAACCGGTCTCGGGCTGGAAGCGGTAGTGATAGAGTTCTTCGTGCCGGGTCTCGACATCGCCGTCCTCGGTATCGTGCTTGTGCGGGGGATAGCCGGACCAGCAGCCTTCGCCGGCATAAAGTTCACTCACCAGCAGGTTGCCGCAGCGCCCGTTCTGCCGTTGGCCGAGCAGATGGACGATCCGCCGCTGGCTATGGGTGTCCGGAGAGCCGACATTGACCGCGTCGACCTCATCCGGCGTGATGCGAAACGGGGCGTAGCGCGTGTCGCAGAGGCCGCCGGCGATGGCGACTTCCGCCGCCGCGCCACGAGCCGATATCCGGACATTGGCGCCGACGGGCGCGTAAACCGAGTCCGCATCGCCTCCCCAGATATCGGCTCGCCGGCCCACCGCTTCGAACATGATGCCATCCACCTCGATATCCACCTGACCCGACAGCACGACGTAGAGGCGTTCGTGCGCGGGCAGCCGCCGGATGTCCTGC
Organism: Rhizobium sp. SU303; assembly: GCF_021052345.1. Classification (NCBI taxonomy): domain Bacteria; kingdom Pseudomonadati; phylum Pseudomonadota; class Alphaproteobacteria; order Hyphomicrobiales; family Rhizobiaceae; genus Rhizobium; species Rhizobium sp. SU303. The sequence goes on along the minus strand of NZ_CP088098.1, from coordinate 70,574 downwards.
TCGTTGGAGGCGAGCGTGACGAGATCGAAGTAGATGAGATCGAGCGTCGTGGAGGAGGTATCCACAATGGGACGCTGCTCGGAGCGTGGAATGAATTCGGGCATCAATTGAACTCCGGAACGATACGGTCGGCAAAGGGATTAAGCGTCAGGGACTCGGCGTAATGACAAGCCACTGCGTGCCCATCGGCGGTGACGGTGCGTAAGCCCGGCACCTCCTGCTTGCAAAGCTCGGTGGCGTAGCGGCAACGCGGATGAAATGCGCAGCCGGGAGGAGGATGGGCGGGATCGGCAACCTCGCCCGCCAGCCGGATGCGCTGGCCGTGGCGACGCATCCTCGGATCGGCGATCGGCACCGCCGAGAGCAACGCTTCGGTGTAGGGGTGAAGCGGGCGTGAGAAGATCTGCTCCGTCGGCGCCTTTTCGACGACCCGGCCGACATACATGACGGCGATATTGTCCGAGATGTGTCGGACGACCGAGAGATCGTGGGCGACGAAGAGATAGGTCAGACCGAATTGTTCCTGCAGATCCTGCAGGAGGTTGATGGTTTGTGCCTGCACACTGACGTCGAGCGCCGAAACGGCCTCATCGGCGATCACCAGGCGCGGATTGGAGGCCAGCGCCCGGGCGATGCCGATGCGCTGGCGTTCGCCGCCGGAGAACGCATGCGGATAGCGGTGCATATATTCGGGCCGCAGGCCGACGCTCTGCATCAGCTCGGCGACCCGGTGCTCGAGCTCCCGGCCCTTGGCGATGCCGTTGACACCAAGCACCTCGCCGATGATGTCGATGACGGGAAGGCGCGGATTGAGCGAGGATTGCGGATCCTGAAACACGATGCGCAGGTCGCGATGGATTTCGTCGAGCGCAGAACCCGACAAAGCCGCGAGATCGACAGTGCCGCCGCTGCGATTGCGATAACGGATTTCGCCGCTTGTCGGCTGATAGATGCGCAGCACCGTGCGAGCAAGTGTGGATTTGCCGCAGCCGGACTCCCCGACGATGCCGAGTGTTTCGCCATCCTCGACACGAAGCGAAACGCCGTCGACCGCCTTGACGTGTCCGACCACACGCCGGAATGCGCCCTTGCGAATGGGGAAATGCATCCTGAGATCGTTCAGTTCGAGCAGCGGGCTTGGTTGGGTCATGGGATCGGCCATCATTGTCTTCCTTCGTAAAGCAGACAGCTGGCGACATGCCCGTCGCCGATGGTGACGGGCTGCGGATCCTTTTGGTCGCACAGGCCCGCCCTCGCCTCTTTGCACCGGGGATGAAAGCTGCAGCCCGGGGGCCGGTTGAAACGCGAGGGCACCATGCCATCGATGATCGCGAGCCGTTCGGTGGGTTGCCCATGCATGCGCGGCACCGATTGCAGCAGCGCCTTGGTGTAGGGATGAACAGGCGCGTGGAAGATCGTGTCGACATTTCCTGCCTCGACGACCCGGCCAACATACATGACGACGACTTCGTCGGCGATTTCGGCGACCACACCGAGATCATGGGTCACGAACAGCACCGAGAGCCCGAATTCGGCCTGCAGCGAGGCCAGGAGATCGAGGATATTGGCCTGGGTGGTCACATCGAGCGCCGTGGTCGGCTCGTCGGCGATCAGCAGTCTGGGGCGGCAGGCGAGCGCGAGCGCGATGCAGACGCGCTGGCGCATGCCGCCGGAAAACTGGAAGGCATAGCTTTCCATGCGCTCGGCCGGCCGCGGAATGCCGACCAGAGCCAATGTCTCGATGGCATGTTCGCGCGCCTCCTTCTTTCCCATCTTCAGATGCAGGCGGATCACCTCCACCATCTGGTTGCCGATCGTATGGACGGGAGAAAGGGCCGCCATCGGCTCCTGGCTGATCAGGCCGATCTGGGCACCGCGGATCGCCCGCATCTCGTAGCCGCGCGGATCGAGCGCCGCCAAGTCGACGGAGGGTGCTGTGGGATCCGGCCGGTAGCGGATTGCCCCCGAGACGATCCGCCCTCCCCTGGGAACCTGGTTGAGGATCGAGCGGCCGGTGATGCTCTTGCCCGAACCGGATTCGCCGACGACGCAGACCGTCTTGCCGCGCGGGATGGAAAAGGAGACGCCGTCGACAGCCTTGATGGTGCCTGGCCCCCCGAAAAAATGGGTCCTGAGATCATCGACCTCGATCAGCGGGTCGCGATCCCGGTGCCGGCCGCCGGCTGCGGCGAAATTGGGATCAGTATTCATAGGGATCTGCAGCATCGCGTAATCCATCACCGAGGAAATTGAGGGCGAGCACGGTGACGATCACCGCGAGACCGGGAAGAAACAGCCAAGGTGCGCTCGAGACGGCGAGAATGTTCTGTGCCTCCTGAAGCAGCACACCCCAGCTCACCACCGGCGGGCGCAGGCCGATGCCGAGGAAGGAGAGCGCGGTTTCTGCGAGGATCATCGTCGGGATGGCGAGCGTCACCGAGGCGATGATGTGGCTCATGAAGGACGGCACCATGTGCCGCCAGATGATGCGCATCTGCGAGCAGCCGTCGAGACGGGCGGCGATCACGAACTCTTCCGTCTTGAGCGACAGGAAGCGCCCGCGCACCACCCGCGCCAGATCGGTCCAGCCGATCAGCGACAGAATGATGGTGATCCAGAGATAGACTAGGAGCGGATCGGCGCTGATCGGAACGGCAGCCGCAAGGCCCATCCACAGCGGGATGGTCGGGATAGAGTTGATGAGCTCGATGGAGCGCTGGATCACGTCGTCCACCCAGCCGCCGTAGAGCCCCGAGATGCCGCCGAGGATGATGCCGAGGATGAGGCTGATTGCGACCCCGATCAGTCCGACGGACATCGAAACCCGCGTGCCGTGGACCGTCCGGCTGAAGACATCGCGACCGAGGCGATCGGCGCCGAACAGGTAGAATGGTTTGTCCATCTCGATCGGGCCGATCAGGTGCCGGTCGAAATTAAATAGCCCCCAGAGCCGGTAGGGTTCGCCCTTGACGAAGAAGCCGAGGGGGATGACGACGGCCGGATCGGGCACGTAATTGCGGCTGAGCGCGATCGGGTCAACTTTCATCGAATAACCGTTGACGTAGAGCGGATGAAACTGTCCGGCCGCGTCGTAGCCGGCGAACTTGATCTGTTGCGGCGGCGCATAGGTATAGCGGGAATCGTAGGTCTGCGACGAAACCGGGGCGAGAACCTCTGCAAACAGGGCGACCAGGTAGATCAAAAAGATGACGACGCCTGCCGCCAGCGCCAGGCGATGGCGACGGAAGCGCCGCCAGATGAGCTTCCACTGCCCGGCGACCGCGTCGGAATTCTGGATCAGTTCAGGCTGTAGCGCGATGGCTTGATCGGTCATTGGTCTCGTCCTTCAGCCGTTGCGAATGCGTGGATCGAGCCAGGCGAGCAGCAGGTCCGAAATCAGTGTGCCGATCAGCGTCAGCATGCTCATCAGCAGGATGAAAGTGCCGGCGAGATACATGTCCTGGGCAAAGAGGGCGTTGAGCAGCAGTGGCCCGGTGATCGGCAGGCTGAGAACGATGGAGACCACCACCGAGCCGGAGACGAGGTGCGGCAGCACCCAGCCGACGGTCGAGATGAACGGGTTGAGCGCCACCCGCACCGGATATTTCAACAGCAGCCGGATTTCGCTCAAACCCCGGGCGCGGGCCATATCGACATAGGGCTTATTGAGTTCGTCGAGCAGGTTGGCGCGCATGATCCGGATCAGCGCCGCGGTGGCACCCGTGCCCAGCACGACGACCGGTATCCACAAATGCGAAATGAGATCGCCGAGCTTGGCCCAGCTCCAGACGGCGTTGATATAGGCAGGCGAAAACAGCCCGCCGGTACTTTGGCCGAAATACTGTGCCGAAACATACATCAGCACCAGCGCCAGCAGGAAGTTCGGGATGGCAAGGCCCAGAAAGCCAAAGAAGGTGGCGACGTAATCTCCCACCGAATATTGCCGCACGGCCGAATAGATGCCGATCGGAAAGGCCACCGCCCAGACGAAGAGCAGCGTGGTGACCGAGACCACCATCGTCAGGCCCATGCGGGCCCAGATCAGCTCGCTGACCGGCTTGTTCCAATCGAGGGACTGGCCGAAATCGCCGCGCAGCAGGATGCCGCTGATCCATTTCCAGTATTGCACCGCCCAGGGCTGATCGAGCCCATAACGTTCACGCAGCCCGGCGATGACGCTGGGATCGATCGTTTCGTTCTGGGAGGCAAGACGCGCGGTCAGCGCGGTCAGGAAGTCGCCGGGCGGCAACTGGATGATGATGAAGGTCACGACGGAAATCGCAAACATCATCGGGATCATATAAAGCAGGCGTCTGATGATGAAGCCGGCCATGGTCAAGCTCCTTCAATCGGCGATCGCCGATCGGATTGGATGATTGGGACTGGGCTGGTGTCGATGGGATGGCGCCCGCGGGCGCCATCCCTGTCGGTCGCGTTCCGTTATTGCTGGTAGTAGAAGGTCTCGGGCTTTGCCGGTCCCGGCGTCATGTAGAACGATGTGCTGGGAATGACTTTCGGGACATTGCGCATATTGGTCTTGACGATTCCGACGCGGTCCGGCTCCAGGTTGGTGCCGATGACGTAGAATTCGTCACGGGTGATCGCCAGCAGTTCCTTCATCGCGGCCAACTGCTTTTCGAGCGTCGGCGCTTCCTTCACCTGTCGGTAGAAATCCATCTGCTTCTTGGCAGCGGGGCTCGGTTCCTGCGCGTTCGGATCCTTGGGGTTCTGGTAGTAGAGGCCCCAGGCCGTCGCGAAGCTCGACTCGTATTCGTGCGGGAAATACCATTTTGGATCGAGCAGGCCGAGGAAATCGTAGCCACCGCCGCCGACCCATCCCAGGCCGTCATTCTCATTATTCTGCAGGCGGGAGAAGATCAGCGAACGTTCGGCCGGGCGGGGCTGCATGTCGATACCGACAGCCCGCCAGTAGCGCTGGATCATCTCGAGGGCGTCCACCTGGATCGGGCTTCCGGTCAAGGCGTCGATCGCAAAGGTAATCCGCTTGCCGTCCTGACCGAGGCGAAAGCCTTCGGCGTCATGTTTGGTAAGGCCGGCCTTGTCGAGATACTGATTGGCGAGATCGACATTATACTCCATATGCTGCGTCGCCATCTTCTCGTCGTAGAGCGCAGTGCCTTCACGCGGTGCTGCCTGATAAGGCTTGGCCTGTCCGGCATAAATCAGCTGGTTGAGCTCTTCGCGGTTGATGGCGTAGCTGAGGCCGATGCGGAAATCCTTGTTGGAAAAGACAGCGCGCAAGGCCGGATTCTTGTGGGTCTGGTTCAGGGTGATCAGCAGGGCGTTCGACCACGCCGGTCGGGCGATGAAAAGGCCGTAGCCGCCTTTTTGCTGGTTCTGCACGATCACCGTACGGGCGTCCGTCGTCTCGATGAAGCGGTTCTGCATGTCGATTTCGCCGCTGATCGCCTTCAGGATGATCGCCTGGGTATCCTGCATCACATCGATGGTGATCCGATCGAAGTAAGGCAGCTGGTTTCCTGCGGTATCCACCTTGGCATAGTATGGATTGCGTTCGGCGACGACCTGGGTGGTGCCGTTATAGGGCGCGGTCAGCACCCAGGCATCGAGTGTTGGACGGCCGAGATCGCGCCAGCGGCCGGGAAAGCCGATCTTGTTGTTGAAGAGCTGGACCCAGTCGGTTGCGCCGGCTGCCTTCACCAAGGCTTCGATGCCGTCGGGATTGAAATCCTTGTGGAATTGCTTGAGGTAGTGGGCCGGTGCGGCCGCCAGAATATCGGAGCCGCGCACGGTGGCCATGTTCATCAGGAACAGGCCGTTCGGCGCCGCGAACTTGAAGACGACCTTGTCGTCGGCGAGCTTTTCGACCTTGACGGTCTCTCCGCCCGCGGTCAGCCAGTTGGGTGCGGCAGGGGTGATCTTGGTGTTGCGAAGCACGTTCTCGTTCCACCACACAAGATCGTCCGCGGTAAACGGCTCGCCGTCCGACCAGCGCGTGCCTTCCCGCAAGATGAACGTATATTCGGTAGCATTGGCATTGACCTCGACGCTTCCGGCGATATCGGGGATCACCTCGGTCCATTCCGGATTCCAGCGGACCAGTCTGGTATAACCGATCGAACGCTCGATCTCGCTGTCGCCCCCGCCAAAGGTGGCCGTGCGCCAGGTGCCGCCATAGGTGCCGACCGATTCAAGCGGAGTGAGCACCAGCGGCTCCTTTGGCAGCCGCTTCTCGACCGGCGGCAGCTTGCCGGCATCGACCAAGGCCTTCAGTTCCGGCGACTCCTCAAAGCTGAATGCGGCACCGGCCCAGCCGGCACTTATGAGGATCGCCGCGGCAACGGTCGAGACAACCTGCCGTCTGAAAATTCTGACGTGTTGCATTCTTTCCTCCCAATATTCTGCTCTAAGTTATCGTTAACGTATTCTCCTCTTTTGCGAACGTTATCGTTACCGTTAAATCTTGTCAAAGAGATTCTTGGCGCTTTATCTTTGCCTATATCATCCTTGGCTTCCCCCGAAATTATGCTAGTTATCGTTATCGTAAGTTCCGCCCCCTTTTGATGAGACCATCCAGTTGAGCCGCCCAAAAGAGCCAGAATCCAAAATAACCATTGCCGATGTCGCCCGCGCCGCAGGGGTGTCGCCGATGACAGTATCGCGCGTGCTCAATGATCGCGGCGGAGCCAGTGCGGAGACCAGTCAACGAATTATTTTAGCGGCGAGCGAACTCAATTACAGGCCCAATCCCTTTGCGCGCGGATTGCGGTCCGATCGATCGAAGGCCATCGGCCTTCTCGTTCCCGACATCACCAATCCGTTCTTTCCCGAAGTCATCAGGGGAGCAGAGGATGCCGCAAGCGCTGCCGGCTATAACCTGCTTCTGTCGAATGTCGTCGAGAACAGCAAGCGGGAGGAGGAACTCATCGAAACGCTGCTGCGGCACCGGGTCGACGGGATCATCGTCTGCAGCGCGCGACTGCCCGATGCCGCGCTGCATAAGGCGCTTGCGCCCCACCGCGCCGTGGTGCTCATCAATCGCGAGGCGCCCAACGAGGTCGCCGGGACGATCGTCACCGACTACGAGACGGGAGCGTCGCGTGCCATCGACCATCTGGTCGAGCGCGGGCGCCGCAGGATCGCGATCATCGCCGGGCCGCGCAGTTCGTTTGGCGGCAAGAGCCGGCTTGTCGGCTTTCGCAAGACGCTGACGGCCCACGGGCTTAAGGCGCAAGGCATCGTTTATTGCGATCCGACCGCAGCGGGCGGCCAAACGGCGGGCGCGCAATTGCTGGCGGAGGCGCCCAGCATCGATGCTCTCGTCTGCTACAACGACCTTAATGCGATCGGCGCCATGAAGGCCTGCCGGGCCGCCGGCGTTTCGATCCCCGGGCAAATTGCCCTGATCGGTTTCGACGATATCCCGACTGCCGAACTGCTGTCTCCGGCGCTCACCACCTTGCGGGTGCAAAAACGCGAAATGGGGGAGGAAGCCGTGCGTCTGCTGCTCAGCCGCATCGCCACCAGAAACCGTCAGCACGGCATCGTCATCGTGCCGGAGCTCATTATCCGCGAAACAACCTGAACTCCCTATCAACAGGAGAAATATTCGATGGATATCAACAATCTGCAGGGACTGGCCCTGCCTGAGGAGAAGAAGGCCTGGTTCGTTCACGACCGGTTCGGCATGTTCGTGCATTGGGGGCTTTACGCCCTGCCGGCACGCCATGAATGGGTCAAGAGCCGCGAAGAACTGAACGACGCCGAGTACCAGAAATATTTCGATCATTTCGATCCCGATCTCTACGACCCCCGCGAATGGGCCAGGCGCGCGAAAGCTGCCGGCATGAAATATGTCGTGCTGACCACCAAGCACCATGAAGGCTTCTGCCTCTGGGATACCAAGGCGACCGACTTCAAGGTGACCAACACGCCTTATGGGCGGGATCTGCTGAGTCCATTCGTCGATGCCTTCCGTGCGGAGGGCCTGAGGATCGGGTTCTACTATTCGCTGATCGACTGGCATCATCCCGACTTCACGGTCGATCCGCGCCACCCGCAGCGCAATCATCCCGATGCTCTGAAAATCAACGAAGGCCGGGACATGCAGCGTTACGCCGCCTTCATGCGCGAGCAGGTCCGCGAGTTGCTGACCGAGTTCGGGCAAATCGACATCATGTGGTTCGACTTCAGCTATCCGCAGTGGAAGCTCGGAGAACTGGTCGGAAAGGGCCATCAGGATTGGGAAAGCGAGAAACTCGTTCGCCTGGTGCGCGAGCTTGCGCCCGACATCATCATCAACAATCGGCTCGATCTCGCCGGCTTGCAGCCCGACATCGTCACGCCGGAGCAATATATGCCGCGCGCCCGGCCGCTCCGCGATAGCAGGCGCGTCGTCTGGGAAGCGTGCCACACGCTCAGCGGCTCCTGGGGCTATCACCGCGACGAGGATACGTGGAAAAGCACGGAACAACTGGTGCAGATGCTGGTCGGTACCGTTGCCATGGGCGGCAATCTGCTGATGAATGTCGGCCCGACGGCGCGCGGCACGCTCGACCACCGTGCGATTGCAGCCCTTGCCGCTTATGAGGAGTGGATGGCACTGCACGAGCGCAGCATCGTCGGCTGCACCCAGTCGGATTTCGCCGCTCCGGCCGACTGCCGCCTGACCCAGAATGGCGATCGTCTCTACATCCACCTCTTCAACTGGCCCTATCGCCATCTGCATTTCGATGCGCTGGCGGGGAAAGTCGAATATGCGCAATTCCTGCATGATGGCAGCGAGGTCACCTGGCTGCGCCCGTCCGCCAATACCTTGTGGGCAAACACCCAGTTCCCCGTCGGTGATGATCAAATGACATTCGTCCTACCGGTGCGCCGACCTCAGATCGTGGTCCCGGTCATCGAAGTTAAGCTCAAGGCGGGGAGCACCTCCGGCATTCAGGATTAAAGGGCGGCGGATGATCGCGCAGCTGGGATAGATTGCCTGAGCGGGCGGGGCAGCTAAACGGCTCCGTCGGCCCCGCCATACGCCGACAGTGGCTTACGGATTGGCTTCGGTGGTTTCCACGAAGAGCTGGTTGAGTTGTTTCATCTCGAGCGCATGGGCGCGCTTTCTGAGGGCGGCTGCCTGTTTGAGTGTTGCAAGATTGTCTGTTGTCTCGATGAGGTGAGCATCGGCGACGAGCACCTCCGCTTCAATCCTTCCCTGCTCTCTCAATTGCCAGACATCCCTGACGCGAAATTGAACCATTATCACGCCGAAAAGTGCCACCAGCGCGGAAGCGGTCATTGGCAGCCAATTGGGGACGACCGGGCCATAGGCGGAAAACAACGATGAGAGACCGCTCAAAACGATGATCCCCAATGTGAGAAAATTCCAGAGATATTGATTGACCTTGGAGGAGCGCGCATAGCCGTTTCGATGTGTTCGAAGGTCACGCAAAGCCTGCCTTTTGATCTCGGCTGCGTCCGATGGAAGCATGCTTTCGGCCGTCTCTTGCTCGATCTCCCGCCTTGCCGCCAAAATCACGTTGATGACGGCGATAGTGATCCCGAAGGTAATCATGAACCAGGCGATGTAGTGCAAAGGGACGTCATCGAGAATGACGTTTGACAAAAACGCAGGTTGAAAAAATTCAATTAAAGCACCAATCGATATCAAGAATATAGACAGGGCAACCACGGCTATCGAAAGCATCGCTGCTATATTTCTATATCTGCCGGTCAATGTCATTTTCTGCAGTTGAGCGCGGTCATCCCCCTCCTTTCTAAACAAATCCATCATCCTATCCTCGACACTATAGGGTTAACCATAGTCAACCTTTTACCACGCCAGAAAGCAAGTAACGTTTGTGAGGTAATACTTTACGGATCGAATTGACGACAACCCTCGCCAACGTGCGGGTCGGGCAGCCTACGCCTCTTCAATCCGGTCGCTTCAGGCTATGCTGATCGCCAGCGGCCGGTCGAGATCGCGGGCAATATAGTCCCGGATCTGTCGGACGATCTGCGCGGTGTGAGCGATCGTCAGCCGGTCGGCCTGCTCGGCGTCGCCAGCCTTGATCGCGGCGATGATCTCCTCACGCTCGTCCGGCCTGACAGTCACTTGAAAACCGGCGCTGCCTGAGCGGGGACGAGATGGGGCCTTTCAGGAGAATGGCTCGGTCGGTCCCGCCGCCGGATTGGTCAGCCAGCGTGGTCCCTCGGCGGTCATGTACATATGGTCTTCCAGCCGGATCCCGAATTTCCCAGGGAAGACGATCATCGGTTCGTTGGAAAAACACATGCCGGCGGCAAGCGGCGCGTCGTTGCCGCGAACGATGTAGGGTTCCTCGTGGATTTCAAGTCCGAGGCCATGACCGGCGCGATGCGGTAAACCCGGTAGGCGATAGTCGGGGCCGAGCGAGTGTTTGGCAAGCACCTTGCGGGCCGCATCGTCGAGGCTCGAGCAGGCGGCACCGATCCGGGCTGCGTCGAAGACGGCCTGTTGCGCCTCCCGCTCGATCCACCAAGCTCGTTCGAATGCGCTTTCGCCGCCCTCCAGCATATAGGTCCTGGTGATATCGGAATGATAACCGTCGATCCGGCAGCCGGTATCGATGAGAATGACGTCGTCGCGACCAAGGACCTGATCGCCGTCGGCGCCATGCGGAAGCGAGGTCGCCGCGCCGAAGGAGACGATGCAGAATGTCGAGCCGGCATCGGCGCCGGCCTGGCGATGCTGTCGGTCGATGAAATCGACCACCTCGGATGATTTGATGCCCGGCTTCAAGAGCCCATGCACTTGCCTGTGGACGTCAAGCGTCAGGTCCATCGCATACTGAATGAGGGCAATCTCCGCGGCCGATTTGATGCAACGCAGGTCGCGGATCAGCCGCCCGCCATCGGCAAGCCTTGCCGCGCCCATCTCCGCAGCCAATGCATGATAGAAGAAAAGCGGCAAACCATCGTCGAGGGCAAGTCTGCCGCCCTGGGCAACAAGACGGGCGATGAGAGTAGCGCTGCTCTCCTCCTCTTCCCAGACCAGGATTTCCCCCGGCAGATGCGGCAGCGTTTCGACGCGGCTGCGCTCGAACCCCGGAACGATGTAGGAAATGGTCGCGGACGTGACGAGCGCGCCGAGGAACCTCTCGCTCGGATGCCAGACCAGCCCCGTGAAGTAATGCAGGCTTTCGGTCGGCCCAAGAAGCACGGCAGCCAATCCTTCGGCTTCGATCCTTTTGCGAAGCCTGGCGAGGCGGGTCTGCCGTTCGTCCTCAGTGATAGGGGGTACGGGGTGCTGCCACGACATGTTGTTTTCCTGCTTTTCCTGCGCTTCCAGATCTATGAAGCCTCGCCTTGCAGCCAGGATGTTGAACCAACACTAACGCCGCTGTAGGCAATATGTCGACATGAAAAATGAGGAGATAGCGATGGCGCTCGAATACACCATACCGGGCATGCTGATACGCGATCATATGGTCGGCGCTCCCCTGGATTGGTCGAAGCCGGAGGGGGAGACGATCCGGATTTTTGCACGTGAACTGTGCGATCCCGCCTGCCGCCGCGACGAATTCGAACATGACGGCGTTCGCCAGTCGGCGGCTGTCCTGCGCAGGCTGATGACCTTGGTCAGGGAGCAGGGCGGGCTCCCTCGCCTCCTGAGGCTCCAACGGTTCCATTGCTCTCGTCGCGTCAGGACATGCTGATCGCCACCGGCCGGTCGAGGTCGCGGGCGATATATTCCTGGATCTGGCGGACGATCTGGGCGGCATGGGCGATCGCCAGTTGGTCGGCCCTTTCGACGTCGCCGGCTTCGATTGCGGCGATCATTTCCTCGTGTTCATCGACATACTGGCGCGGCAGGCGGTCATCGAATGTCGAGTAGTAAAGGCGCAGGATGCGGCGGCCCTCGTCGAGCAGCCTGGCGAAGAAGGCCGTGTAATAGGAATTGCCGGCAAGTTCGGCGATCGCGACGTGAAATTCGCGGTTCGCCTCGATCATCGCATAGGCATCGCGCGCAGCAACGGCATCGGCGAAGTCTTTCTGATGCCGGCGAACGGTCTTCATGATCTCGCCGTTTCGCCGTTGCGCCGCGCCGCGGGTCGTCACCCGGTACATCAGCGTCAGCGCTTCGAAATAGGTGGGCAGGCTTGCGAAATCGATTGTCGCGACGATCGTATTTCTGTTCGGCAGCGTCGTGACCAGCCCGTCGGCGGCGAGCCGCAACAGCGCCTCGCGAATGGGGGTCCGCGACATCCGGAAGCGCTCCGACAGCCGCACTTCGTCGAGCGGACTGCCGGGTTCCAGCGCCATCGACAGGATTTCCTGCCTGAGCGTCACATAGACGCTCTGCGTGCCAGAGCCGCGCACCCGCACATTTTCCGCGTCTTTCCGCATCCGTCCGCCCTCTTTCGTTAGAGCCTTGTATTTCGTTTCGGCCGATTCTCGCAATGTCGGTCTTCGGGGCTTCAAATTTGTAAAGTCACATCATTGAATCTTGTCGACAGTTTGTATATAAGGCAATGAGTTTCAACGAGGCTCGATCGATGACCACAGGATGGAAGGGCGTATTTCCCGCCGTAACGACGCAATTCAACGAAGATCTTTCGGTTGATTTGCCCTCGACCCAGCGCGTCCAGGACGCGCTTGTCAACGATGGCGTCAACGGTTTGATCGTCATGGGCACATGCGGCGAAAACAATTCGCTGGACCCCGAGGAGAAGCGCACGATCCTGAAAGCGGCCGTCGAGGTTGTCAACGGCCGCGTTCCTGTGGTCACCGGCGTGTCCGAATTCGACACGCGCCGTGCTGTCGCCTATGCTCGCGACGCCGAGAAGCTCGGCGCCGACGGGCTGATGCTGCTGCCGGCCATGGTTTATGTGCCGAAGCCCGAAGAGCTGATCGCGCATTTCCGCACCGTCGCCGAAGCGACCTCCCTGCCGATTATGCTCTACAACAATCCGCCGGCCTACCGCGTCAACATTGGCGCCGACGTGTTGAAGGTGCTTGCCGACGTGCCGAACATCAAGGCGGTCAAGGAAAGTGCGCCGGATCCGCGCCGCTTCACCGATCTCATCAATGAATTCGGCGATCGTTTCGATATCTTCGCAGGTCTCGACGATGTGGCGCTTGAAGGCCTGATGCTCGGCGCCAAGGGCTGGGTCTCCGGCCTGACCAGCGCCTTCCCGCAGGAATCCGTGCAGCTCGTCGCCGCCGCCGAACGCGGGGATTGGGAAGAGGCCCGCAAGATCTATCGCTGGTTCATGCCGCTTCTGCACCTCGATGCCGAGCACGATCTCGTGCAGTCGATCAAGCTTGCCGAGCAGATCATGGGCCGCGGCTCCGAGCGCGTTCGCATGCCGCGCCTGCCGCTTTCGGGCGCCCGCCGCGCCGAAGTCACCGCGATGGTCGAGAAGGCCGCCGCCACGCGTCCCTCGAAAATCCGCCAGGCCGCCTGATACAACGAGGCCGGCGACCTCGCGGTTGCCGGCCTTTCCGTGTTTGCTGTTCAGGCAAGCGCCAGCGACTGCCCGGTCGCCGGATCGAACAGATGCATCTGGTTCATGTTGAACGAGAGCGGCATCGTCGACATCGGCCTCGGCCCGGTCTCGGGATCGATGCAGGCGCAAAGGCTTGCCTCGCCGATGCCGAAATAAACCATGGTCTCCGGCCCGAGTGGTTCCACAAGATCGATCTTCGCTTCGATGTCGGCATAACCAGGACGGGCCTGGCGGTCGGTGATCGATTCCGGCCTGATCCCGAACACCACTGATTTGCCGGCATGGCTGGCATAGTCGCCGGCGCGCGTCTCCGGCACTGGAAGCTCGCTGCCGTCGGTCAGCTTGACGACGAGACCCTTCTCTCCTGATAGCAGCGTCGCGGACAGGAAGTTCATCGACGGTGAGCCGATGAAGCCGGCGACGAACTGGCTGACCGGCCGATGATAGAGTGCTTGCGGCGGCCCCGCCTGTTCGATGATGCCACCATTCATCACCACGACACGATCCGCCATGGTCATCGCCTCAACCTGGTCGTGCGTGACGTAGACGGTCGTCGTCGGCAACAGCTGGTGCAACCGCTTGATTTCCGTGCGCATCTGCACGCGAAGCTTGGCATCAAGGTTGGACAACGGCTCGTCGAAGAGAAAGACTTTCGGGTTCCGCACAATCGCGCGCCCCATCGCGACGCGCTGGCGCTGGCCGCCCGAAAGCTGGCCCGGACGCCGGCCGAGCAACTCGCTGATATGCAGGGTTTCCGCCGCCCTGATGATACGGGCGTCAATCTCGCTCTTGGCAAGCTTCTGCTGCTCCAGGCAGAACGAAATATTCTCCCGCACCGTCATGTGTGGATAGAGCGCGTAGTTCTGAAAGACCATGGCGATATCGCGTTTGCCCGGGCCAAGCCGGTTGACGACCTGGTCGCCGATCACGATCTCACCGCCGGTAATGTGTTCGAGACCCGCGATCATGCGCAATGTCGTCGATTTTCCGCATCCCGACGGGCCTACGAAAGCGACGAATTCATTGTCTTCGATGTCAAGGCTGATGCCGCGCACCGCCTCGTAGATGCCATAGGACTTGACGATGCTCCTGAGTTCCAGCCGTGCCATGGTTTTCTCCTAGACCTCCTGCAGCCAGATCGCCATCGCTCCGGGCTCGCGATTGGCCCAGAGGTGATAGGGGATCGCCGTGAAGGGCCGCTCCTTCAACGAGGGAGGCGCGGTGCGATAGAGCGCATTCTGCCAATCGGCTATATCGGCTTCGAGCGCGGTGCCTTCGAGGACGGTCGCTCCGCCGAGAAGCGCGGCATCGTAACGGGCAGAAATTTCCTCAGATGCCGGCAGGCGGAGCCGCTGCGGCTCGCCGCCGAGGTCGGTTTCCTCGATGCAATAGACGACAGGCCCGCGCCGCAGCGCGACGCGTCCGCCGTCTTCGGAGACGGCAGGATGCGCGTAGATACGCTCGACCGGCATCGAGAAGCCGATGCGGACCTCGTCGCCATTGCGCCATTCCCTTGATATTGCAGCATAACCCTTCGTCACGCATTGATCGAGATCGACGGCAACGCCGTTGACCGAGATCTGCGCCTGCCTGCACCATCCGGGGATGCGAAGACGAAGCTGAAACCGGCTTGGCCGCTCGACGGCGAACCGCAGGCTGATGTCGCCATCCCAGGGATATTGCGTCTCCTGGATCAGGCCTACGAAGCTGTCGCCGACGGTCAGCTCGGCGGAATTGGTGCCGTAGAGATGGACGGCGAGCTCATGATCATCAGTCGAATAGAAATATTGGCCGAGCGACGTGATGAAACGGGCAATGTTGGTCGGGCAGCAGGGGCAGTAATGCCATTTCCACCGGCGGTGCTGTCCGTGGCTTTCAAGGACGTTCTCATAGAAATAATGCTCGCCGTCGCGCGAGATGCCGGAAAGCGCGCCGTTGTAGAGCACCGTTTCCAGCCTGTCCGTGAACTTGCTGTCGAGATCGACCTGCGCCATTCGATGGCTCCAGAAGCCGAGCGCGACGGCTGCGCATGTCTCGGCATAGGCAGTCTCGTTCGGTAGGTCGAATTCCCGGGTGAACCCTTCATTGGATGCCGATGGGCCAAGGCCGCCGGTCACGTAAAGCTGGCGACCGACCAGATTGTCGAAAAGCCGGTCGCAGGCCTCCTTCAATGTCGGATCGTCGTTTTCATGGGAGAGATCCGCCATCGCAGAAAACAGGTACATGGCGCGGACCGCATGGCCGACGACCTGGTGCTGGTCGCGCACCGGCATATGGGCCTGGCTATAGGCGTATGTCTTGTAGACGTAATCATCAGGGCTCTCGCCGCGTTTGCGGGCCTCTTCGTCGTAATATGAGGGCACCCGGCCACGTTCGTCGACGAAGTAGGTCGCAAGCTTCAGATGCCGCGGATCGCGCGTCACGCGATAGAGCTTGACCAGCGCCAGCTCGATTTCCTCATGGGCATCGTAGCCTCTGAGTTTCCCAGGCTCCGCACCGAAGGTGGCGATGATATGGTCGACTGCGCGGATCATCACATCGAGGAAGCGACGCTTTCCCGTCGCCTCGTAGTAGGCGACGGCCCCTTCCAGCAAGTGGCCCATCGAATACATCTCGTGCAGGTCGCGCAGATTGGTCCAGCGCCTGTCCGGCTCGCGGCGAATGAACCAGCTGTTGAGGTAACCATCCGCCATCTGCCCTTTTTCGAGCTTTGCGACGATAGCATCGATCTTCGTTTCGAGCGCAGCATTCGGGTGAGCCTTCAGCGTGTAACTTGCGGCCTCGATCCATTTGCCGAAATCGGAATCGAAGAAATGCTGCATCGACAGTCCGCTCGGCTGGATCGGGCGCACCAGCGGCCCGGCCGGCTTGTCAAAATCGAGCACCTCGAGAAAACCTTCCTCTTCCAGCCGCTTGTGCTGTGTCGGGATGGTGACGTTGCGAACCGTCTCCGTCCAGCTTTGCCAGAAACCGCCATGGAATACGACACTGGAATGGTCGGCGGGCCTGTATCGCTGCCGTCCCGCAGCGCGTGCCGGTTGAAAACGAGGTGAGCTGGTCATGAGGACTCCTGAGCGTGACGAGCGCTGTTACTTCACGGCGCCGGCCGTCAGGCCGCGCACGTAATATCGTTGCAAGAGAAGGAAAAGCAGGATGCAGGGGACCATGGTCACGGCTATGCCGGCCTGGAGCGCGCCCCAGTCGATGATGCCGTAGATGCCCGACGAAACATTCACCAGCATGATCGGCAGCGTGAACTTGTTCTGGTCGGACAGGAAGATGAGGGCGGCGAGGAATTCGTTCCAGGAATTCAGGAAGGCGAACATCGCAACGGTGGCAACACCGGGAAGCGCGATCGGCAGCATGATCCGGCGCAGGATCGTCGCCTGCGACGCGCCGTCTATCCGGGCCGCTTCGATCAGCGCCTTCGGCACCGCGTCGAAGGCGTTGCGCATCATGAAAACGGAAAATGGAAGCTGGAAGGTCACGTAGATCAGCACCAGGCCGAAAAGATTGTTCTGCAGCCGGAAGACTTTCAGGATCAGGAAAAGCGGCGTCAGGATCGACTGGAACGGGATCATCATCGTTGCCATGATCAGCACGAAGAGCAGCGACTGGCCGGGAAAGCGGAATTTCGAAAAGCCGTATCCCGCCGGCACCGAGACGAGCACCGTGAAGACCACCGTTCCGGCGGCAATCAGCACCGAATTGCCGGCATAGACGTACCAGCCGGCGCCGACATGCTCGAGGCGGCGGTAGTTCTCGAGCGAGAATGCCTTCGAGAAAAGCGCTGCCGGATCGGCAAGTGCTGCGGCAGCGGGCTTGAAGGAATTGGCGAAGGACCAGACGATCGGCATAATGAAGAAGACGGCAAAGACACATGCCGTCAGAACGAAAGCGAGATAACCGAGCCGCTCGCTCGCCGGCTTCGTTGCGAGATTGTGGTTGAGCCGTTCCATCAACCCTCCTCCGGCCGCTGGCGCAGCAGGACGAACTGGATCGCGCTGATCGCCACCAGGACGACGAGCAGGGCAAAGGAGATCGCCGAGCCATAACCAAGACGGTAGGATGAGAACGAGGCGAGATAGATCGAGAAGACCGCGGAGATCGTGCTGTTCTCAGGGCCGCCCTGGGTGATGATGAAGAACTGGTCGAAGGCCAGCATCGATGAGGTAACGTTGAGGACGAGCGCCAGCACCACCGAGTTCCTCATCAGAGGCAGCGTGATGCGGCGAAACCGGCTCCAGACGCTGGCGCCGTCGATCCTGGCGGCTTCGATGACGTCGTTGGATATGCTCTGAAGGCCGGTCAAAAGAATGATCATCGTGAAGCCTGCTGTTTTCCAGACAACCATCAGGATGACGACGCCGAGTGCCGGCCAGAAGCTTTCGAGTGGCCTCGGCGCGCTGTCGATGATGCCTGCTCCGCGCAGCAACTGCGCAAAGACGCCGCTATCCGGATTGAGCAACCACATCCACAATGTCGAGGCCGCCCCGAAGCCGATGACGACGGGCATGAAATAGATCGTGCGGAAAAGACCGGCGATCCGCAGTGGCCGGTCGACGAGCAGCGCGAGAGGAAAGGCCACCAGGAAGATCGCAGCCGTGACCAGCACGGTGTAGAGCAGCGTGAAGCCCAGGGAATGCCAGAGCTGGGTGTCGCTGATCAGTTCGGCATAGTTGGACAGGCCGATGAACTTCGTCCGACCGAGAAGCGGCCAGTTGTAGAAGCTCATCCAGACCGTCATGACAAGCGGCACGAGGAAGAGCACGACGATGAACAGCAAGCCCGGCAGGATGAAGGCAAGGCCGAGCCAACCCTTCGGCTCGGGCTCTCCGGTTGCGGCTGTGCGCCTCCGGTTGCGAAGTGTCGAGGATATCACCGCAACTCCTCCTTCCGTTTGAATGTCGAGATGTGAAGGGAACGGCAGGGCATCCGTGAATACCCTGCCGAAGCCCCGTCGGATTCAGTTCGGATTGGTGCGTTCGAGGATGCGGGTGAAGTCGGCCTGCGACTTGGCGATCGTTCCGTCGACATCGTCGCCGAAGATCGTGCCCTGAATCAGGTTGAGGAAGGGGCCGGTGCGGCTGACGAAGAGTTCGTCGGACGAGAATGTGTAGGGCGTACGCGCCTTGGCGAGGATATCGTAGGCAACGAGATTGCGCTGGTCGAACTTCGCATAGGCTTCCGCGGCAAGGTCGGTGCGCGACGGCATCCCCGATTCCTGGGTGATATAGACCTGCTGCTCGGGCTGCATGTAGAAATCGACGAAATCGAGCGCGACTTTCTTCTTTTCCTCGCTGATGCCCTTGATCAGGGAAAGCGTATCGCCGCCGGCAAAGCTCGATTCACCGCCCTTCGGCCCCGGGATCGGTGCGACGGCGAATTTCACGTCGGGATATTTGCTGGTCAGCAGATTGACGATGTAGGAGCCGGTCATCAGGATGCCGACCTTGCCCGAGGCGAAGGCCTCGACGGCATTGTTGCCGTTGCCGGAACGCGATGTCGGATGGATCGCACCGGCCTTCCACATATCGCGATAGGCAGCGATCGTCTCCCTCAGCGCCGGCGTGTCGACCGTAGCGCTGCGGCCATCATCGCTCAGCACATCGGCATTGGCGGCCCACAGATGCGGCAGGAAGTCGTAGATCAGCCAGCTTCCCGAATTGGCGACGAAATAGAAGCCATAGGTCTCGTTGCCGAGCGCGGCGATCTTCTTAGCGTCGGCGGCAATCTCCTCCATCGATGCCGGCGCCTTGTTCGGATCAAGGCCGGCCTTGGTGAACAGATCGGTGTTATAAGCAATGATCGAGGCATCCGGCAGGGCCGGCACGCCGTAGATCTTGCCGTCATAGGTGGCAAGGCGGATGTGCGACGGGCTCATCGCCGCGGAATAAGGCAGGCCCTTCACGAAGTCGGAGATATCCTCGAGACCGTCCGCGGCGGCAAAGGTCGGGAGATAGATCAGGTCGAGCACGGCACCGTCAGGTGCCGCGCTGCCGGCAATCGCCGCACCCAGCTTCGGCACCATCTGCTCTGCCGTGATCTGGGTAACGTTGACCTTGTCGGAGTGCGATGCGTTGTATTTGTCGGCCAGTCCCTGAAGGACGGCGCCGGACGACGTGCGCACCCATAGGGTGATTTCTTCGGCGCTGGCGAGAGAAGAGCTTGCCAGCAGCGCAAGAGCAGTGATCGTTGTTTTCAGTCGAAGCATGCTTGTTCCCCTTTTTCTCGTTCAGGCCCAAGGCCATCGGACGAAATGAACGTTAGATCAGAAATTTTTTGATGTCGACAGTCTGTGTGCATAAATCTGATGTGCGATTGATAAAACCTTTTAACAGCTCATTTTTTTCTGCTAAAACCTTTTATCAAGGATCGAACACGAGGCGGATCTTGAAGAATACGGGCGATCGGAGACGGACGATTTATGACGTGGCGAAGGCTGCGGGCGTCAGCATTTCGACGGCGTCGAACGCGCTGAACGGCACCGGCCGGACGAATGCGGAGACGCGGGAACGGGTCCGGCGCGTGGCAGAAGAGATCGGGTTTCGGCCCAACGCACTCGCCCGTGGGTTGCTGAGCAAGCGAAGCCATGCGATCGGCATGCTGACCAACGACACCTATGGCAGACTGACGCTGCCGATGGCGGCAGGGGTATCGGAGGTACTGGTCGATCACGGCGTGTCGGTCTTCCTCTGCGCCACGAACAATGATCCAAGGCTCGCCCAGTTGCACCTGGAGGCGCTTCTCGATCGGCAGGTCGACGGCATCATATTCACCGCGACGCGCCTCGATCTCACACCGCCAGTCCAGCTATCCCGCTTGCCGATACCCGTCGTGTACGTCTTTGCCGAGGGGCCGGCTGACAGCGTCACCTTCTTTCCGGATGACGAACAGGGCGCCCGCCTCGCCGTCGATCACCTGAAAGAACTCGGTCGATCGCGGATCCTCCACATCACCGGCCCGCAGGATTACCTGGCCGCTCGCATCCGCGCCCAATCCTATCTCGACGCCTGCGGCGACGGTGCCGAAGCGATGTTCGGCGACTGGTCGGAGGAATGGGGTCACGAAGCCGTCCAGACGGTGTTTGCCCGGCCCGGCCCAAAGCCCGACGCCATCTTCTGCGGCAGTGACGAGATCGCCCGCGGCGTCATCGACGCGCTGCGCGACCTCAATGTGCATATTCCCACGGATGTCGCCGTGGTCGGCTTCGACAATTGGGAGGTCGTCGCACGGCAAACGCGCCCGCCGCTGACCACCATTGACATGGAGTTGAAGGAACTGGGCCATCGCGCCGGCCTGGCTATCCTCAGCCTCTCCAAGGGTGAACCGGTCCCCACCGGCATCACCAGATTGCCGTGTCGCCTGATCGTGCGGCAGTCTTGCGGCAGCCCCCTTCGATCCGACTGAAAACGACGGCAACGAACAGAGACGCGGCGACGCCGTCGCTATTATTTGTCCGTGGAATTGCCGGAACGGGTCAGGCTGTTGCGGCTAACCAGTGAGGGTATCTGGAAAATATGCTCGGAAGCGGTGCGGCCTTCTATTCTGGAAATGAGGGCTCGGGTTGCGACCTGACCGAGTTCCCTGCCTGACTGATCGATGCTTGCGAGATTGACGAGGCCGAGTGCTGCGGTCGGCGAATTGTCGTATCCGATGACGGCGAGATCTTCGGGCACGCGCACGCCCATCTCCATAGCCAGGCTCAGAAGGGTGATCGCGTCGAGATCGCTCCAGCAGAATACGGCGCGCGGCCTGTCCTTCCTCGATAGGAATTTTCGCATCGCCTCTTCCCGCTTTGGCGAAGCAATGGGAATTTTGCCGATCGCTGGCGAGGAGCCGAGCCCGCCACGCTGCATCGCCCGGCGGAACCCTATCTCACGTTGGCGGACGACGGAGACCGCGTGCCCCTGGCGCTCGCCAAGGCTCAGCATTTCGATATCGCGATAGCCGCAGGCAAGAAGCGCTTCGACGGCGATCTCGGCGCCGCGCTGATCGTCTGCGTTGACGGTATCGAAGGCAGTAGCGCTGGCATCGTGGTAACCGACGGCGACGATCGGTATCTGGACTGCGAACTTTGCGAGGATCTCCGAGGGCAAACGCGGCGCAACAAGGATCAGGCCGTCCATCTTGTAGTCGATCATCGACTCGATCAACGACGTCTCCAGCTGCACGCGCGCATCGCTGACGCCGATCATCGCCTGGTAGTGCGAAGGCGCCAGCACGCCGTTCACGCCGGCAATCACCTCCGGAAGGAAGGGATTGCGGATATCGATCAGCAGCACGCCGATGGTAAAACTCCGGCCACGCAGCCCTCTAGCTGCCCGCGAGGGGCGATATGCGAGTGCTTCGATGGCATCAGTCACCCTTGCGCGCAGCGCATCACTGACGCCATAGGCGTTTCGCATCACCTTGGAAACCGCTGCGACCGATACGCCTGCGTGAGCTGCCACGGTCCGGATCGTCACGCGATCGGTTCGTTGCGGCCTTTGTTTGTCTTCAATTGACATGAAATCTCTGGCTTGCTGCTGCGAGTCGTCAACAAGCGCCCGCAGAACCACCATGGCAGACTGGCAACCAAATTTCTATTGCGCTTTCGAAGAAAATGTAGAACGTTATATGGAGAACGTTCTACAACTCGTCGGGAGGACTTGATGAACTTTCAGCCGGCAGCCATCAGCGGCAACCTCGTTTCGCGTGCCTGGTCCGGGGATATGATCGCGCCACTATCGGATGGCGGCCAGGGAACGGCCGCAAGCTTCGTCTCCAAGACTTTCGAACATGATGTCGCCAAGCTCCCCGTCGATCTCTTCATCTCCGCACTTGGCCTCTATCGCTGCTTCATCAACGGCGTTCGTGTCGGCAGCGACCTGTTGACACCAGGTTGGACGAACTACGACGATCGCCTTGCCTATCAGCGATATGACGTCTCGAACCTGCTCAAGCCGGGGCCGAACCGGATCGAGATCTGGCTTGCCGACGGATGGTACCGATCGCCCTTGATGTGGGGCGCCAAGGCGATCCCGAACTGCTGGGGCGACAGGATCGGCGCCATTGCGGATCTGATCGGAGCTGATGGCACCGTTCTTTCCACCGACACGACATGGCGAAGCGGTGTTCTGCCGATCCTGCAGTCGGGGATCTACTTTGGCGAAGTCTATGATGCCCGCCAGGAAAACTATGCCGAGACCCACGGCACCGAGAAACTGCCGTTCGACAGGGCACTGCTCGTCGCGCATGAAACTGCGGCGGTGCGGGAGTTGCAGCCGCTTGCTCCGGTCGAAAGCTGGACCGACGATGGCGGAAGGACGGTCTATGATTTCGGCCAGAATGCCGGCGGCTATGTTAGATATACTGTCCGAGGCGCTGCCGGCGCCGAAGTCCGGGTGGAGCATTCGGAAGTTCTCGGTCCCGATCGTCATTTCGACAATCGCAACTATCGCACGGCCGCCGCACATACCGTCTACACCCTGCGGGGAGACGGCGATGAAACCTACGCGCCGCATTTCACCTTCCACGGCTTCCGTTATGCCAGAGTGACGATCGAGGGCGATGCGAAGATCCTCGCAATCGCGTCTATCCCGATCTCGTCGGTACCCGAGCCCGCCGGCGGCTTCACCTCGGGCAATGCGCTGGTCAATCGCCTCGTCCAGAATACCATCTGGTCGCAGCGTGCCAATTTTGTCGAAGTGCCGACCGATTGCCCGCAGCGCGATGAGCGCTTGGGCTGGACGGGCGATGCCCAGGTGTTTGCCGCGACGGCGTGCTGGCTGAGCGACAGCCAGTCGTTCCTCAGGAAATATCTGCGCGATGTGATGGCCGATCAGCGCGAGGACGGCGCCGTCTCGCATTTCTCGCCGGATCCGACACGTTTGCATCCGGCCAATTTCCCGGGCTTTGCCGGTTCGACCGGCTGGGGCGATGCAATTGTCGTCATCCCCTGGGTTCTCTACACCCATTACGGCGATCGGGCCGTTTTGTCGGAGTGCCTGGGTTCCATGGTGCGCTGGGTCGATTTCGTCTGGTCGATCTCGGATGGCCCGCTCGTGCGCCCGCCGTCGCGTTGGGGCGACCGCGGCTTCACCTTCGGCGATTGGCTGCAGCCGGTCGGCGACAACCGGAAGCCTCGCCCGACGATCGCCGACGATTGCGCGGCCACACTCTACCACTTTATCTCGACCGACCTTCTGGCAAAGATCGCAGCCGTTCTCGGCGATCATACGCTTGAAGCGCAAATGAAGCAGCGCGCCAGCGAGATCCGGCTGACATTCGCTAACGAGTTCATCGCTCCCTCGGGACGGCTCGCGCATAACGACCAGACGTCCTATGCGCTGGCCTTCCTCCACGACCTGATACCGGATGAGCATCAGGAGACCGCACAGCAGCATTTCAGGCAGGTGATCGTCGATGCCGACTATAAGATCGGCACCGGCTTCATCGGCACGCCTGCCCTGCTGCCGGCTCTGACGAAACTCGGAATGGACGACCTTGCCGAAAAAGTCTTCCTGCAGGAGGATGTGCCGGGCTGGCTCTACCAGGTGTCGAAGGGGGCGACGACGATCTGGGAGCGCTGGGATTCCATGGCGCCCGACGGCACCATCTACGAACCTGATATGAACAGCTACAACCACTATGCCTATGGCGCTGTCTGCCAGTGGCTGTTCGAAAGCGTCGCCGGAATTTCGCCGAGCCCGAGCGCACCCGGATTTGCCGAGGTGATCGTCGATCCGGTGCCGATTCCGTCCCTTTCGCCGGTTTCAGCCCATCATGATATCAGCCAGGGACGCATCGAGGCCGGCTGGCAGTGCGACGGCAACAAGGTCACCTATGTGCTGAAACTTCCGGAAGGCTGCATCGGCCGGTTCCGACCAGGAAAACGGCATCAAAACCCGTCGCTCAACGGAGAGCCCATCGCCGAGGAAGCCGTTCTTGCCACGGGGACGCACCGATTGGTCTTTTCTCTACCCAATTCTTGAGGAGCATACACGTCACACCGTTCAGAGGAGGAACGTCATGACACATCGGATAAAGCTCATTCTTGCGGGCGCATCCGCGCTTTTGGCTTTGGTTGCGGCCAGCCCGTCGCATGCAGAAACCACCCTGTCATTCCTGATCGACAACAGCCCTGACACGGTCGCGGCCGCCGAAGCACTGGTTGCCGCCTATCAGGCCAAGGCGCCCGACGTGACCATCGAAATCGAGCAGCGGCCCGGCGGCGGCGAAGGCGACAACATCGTCAAGACGCGGCTGGCGACCGGTGAAATGCCCGATGTGTTCCTCTACAATTCCGGCTCGCTGCTGCAAGCGCTGAAGCCGACACAAACGCTTGTCGATCTGAGCGGCCTTTCTTCGCAGGCGAAGGTCGACGAAGGTTTCAAGTCAGTCGTCCGCGCCGATGACAAGCTCTACGGCGTTCCCTTCGGTACGGCGATGGCGGGCGGGATTCTCTATAACAGGAAAATCTACCAGGACCTCGGCCTCTCCGTTCCGAAGACATGGGCGGATTTCATGGCGAACAGCGAAAAGGTCAAAGCATCAGGAAAGGTCGCCGTGGTGCAGACCTATCGCGATACCTGGACCTCGCAGCTGTTCGTTCTGGCTGACTATTACAACCTGCATGCCGCCGTGCCGAACTTTGCCGCGGACTATACCGCCAACAAGGCGAAATATGCCCAGACGCCTGCGGCCATGAAAGGCTTCGAACGACTGAAGGATGTCCATGACGCCGGCCTGATGAATGAAGACTTCGGCGCAGCAAGTTATGACGATGGCCTGAGAATGGTTTCGACAGGCGAGGCAGCGCACTATCCGATGCTGAGCTTCGCAGTCGGCGTCCTCAAGCAGAATTATCCCGAAAATCTCGGCGATGTCGGCTTCTTCGCGCAGCCGAGCGACGACGCTGCAGCCAACGGCCTGACGGTCTGGATGCCGCCGGCCCTCTACATTCCCGCTGCCAGCCCGCATATAGAAGAAGCGAAGAAATTCGTGGATTTCGCCGGCAGCGTCGAGGGCTGCAAGATCATGATGGAAATCAACACCGTTCAGGGACCTTCACTCGTCGATGGCTGCGATCTGCCGGCCGATGTTCCGCCTGTCGTCAAGGACATGCTCCCCTATTTCGAGACAAAGGGCATGACGACACCGGCACTGGAATTCGTTTCGCCGATCAAGGGACCGTCACTCGAGCAGATCACCGTCGAAGTCGGCTCCGGTATTCGCCAGCCTGCCGACGCGGCAAAGCTCTATGACGACGACGTGCGCAAGCAGGCCAAGCAGCTCGGTCTACCCAACTGGTAGCGGTCTTTCGGGTCAATCAACCTCGCTCCTAAAGGGGCGAGGTTCCACCCGATCGAAGAGGTCGTCATGACAGAGACACGCCCCCGCTCGCGCAGATCGCCCTACCCGCTGTGGTTTTTCATTCCGGCCGCAATCATCTATGGCGTGCTGTTTCTGGTTCCCACGGTATCCTCTCTCTGGTTCAGCCTGACGCGCTGGGATCTTTCGACGGCCGAATTCATCGGGCTCGAGAACTTCCAGCAGTTCTTTTCAGAGCCGTTTCTGATCAAGGGGCTCATCAACACGCTGATCTATGCCGTGACGACATCCGGCCTGAAGACGGTCTGCGGGCTGTTGCTCGCCGTGCTGCTGACCAGCAATATTTTCGCCCGCGGTTTCCTGCGAACGCTGGTCTTCTTCCCCGTCCTGGTCTCGACGATCGGCATCGGCATTAGCTTTGCAGTGATGATGCATCCGACCAAGGGCATCATCAATGTCGCGCTCGAGACGATCGGGATTCCCGGGCCGGGATGGCTGACCAATCCGGCCCTCGCGCTTTTTTCCGTGGCCCTCGTCGATCTGTGGAAGGGTGTCGGCCTCGCGACCCTGATCTTCATCGCCGGTCTTGCCGCGATCAGCCCCGATTATTATGAGGCGGCGAGAATTGACGGCGCCACACGTCTCCAGCAATTTTTCCGGATCACCCTGCCGCTCGTGCGTCCCGCCACCATCACCGTGGTGACATTGTCGCTGATCGGCGGGCTTCGATCGTTCGACCTGATATGGGCAATGACCCGCGGCGGGCCTGGTTTCTCTTCCGATGTGATCGCCTCGGTCATCTACAAGCAGTACCAGGCGGGGTTCTACGGTCTGTCCACCGCCGGAAACGTGATCTTGTTTGCGCTGATTGCGGTGATCATCCTGCCACTCACCCTTTGGTTCAACCGGCGCGGGGTCGAAGAATGAGAAGCATCCGCCCTTACGTCACCGGTGCGATAGCCCTTGCGGTGGCGGCCGTCATCTTCGTGATGCCGTTCATTTTCGTCGCCCTGCAGGCGGTCAAATCGAAATCCGAAGCGTCCCGCCTGGATTTCGATTTGCCTGAGCAGTGGCTGTTCTGGGATAATCTGGTGGCCGTCTTCAAGGCGCGCGACTACCAGCTCGTGCTCGCCTATTTCAACTCCACCCTGATCACCGTCGCCTCCGTCACGATCCTGATCCTGCTGTCGGCGATGGTCGGCTATGTGATGCAGCGCCGCAAGACGTCATGGAACACGGTGGCCTCCATTGCCCTGTTCATGGGTCTGATGATGCCGCCGGCCGTCGTGCCCACCATCGGCCTCCTGCAGGAGATCGGTCTCTTCAAGACCATGACCGGGATGATCCTGATCCAGGTCGCCTATAATCTCTCCTTCTCGACCTTGCTCTACCGGTCGTTCATCTCGACCATACCGCGCGACCTCGACGAGGCGGCGCTGATCGATGGCGCCAAGCCCCGACAGATTTTCTTCAGAGTGATCCTGCCGCTGCTGAAGCCGGTGACCGTCACCAACATCGTCGTGCAGTCGATCGCGATCTTCAACGATTTTACCAACCCGCTCTACTATCTTCCCGGCAAGGAGAACGTGACCGTGCAGCTGACGCTCTATAATTTCCAGAGCATGTACACGAGCCAGTACAATCTGCTCTTCATGAACATCCTCCTCGTGACGATCCCGCCGCTGATCGTCTTCATCTTCTTCAACCGGCAGATCGTCGCGGGTATGACGGCCGGCGCAGTCAAAGGGTAGCAGAATGGCTGAGCTCACTCTCAAACAGGTTCGCAAGAGCTTTGGCGCCCTTGAAGTCATCAAGGGGATCAATCTGGAGGTTGCCTCCGGCGAGTTCGTCGTTTTCGTCGGCCCGTCGGGATGCGGAAAGTCGACGCTGCTGCGGATCATCGCCGGTCTGGAGGAAACGACGTCTGGCACGCTGACCATCGGCGGCAAGGACGTGACCTATGCCGAACCCTCCGAGCGTGGCATTGCCATGGTGTTCCAGAGCTACGCGCTCTACCCGCATATGACCGTTGCCGAGAATATCGGCTTCGGCCTTTCACTCGCCCGCCGTCCAAAGGCGGAAATCGCCGCCAAGGTCGCGGCGACGGCTGAAACGCTGCAACTGACCCAGCTGCTGGAGAGAAAGCCGAAAGCACTCTCCGGCGGCCAGCGCCAGCGTGTCGCCATCGGCCGCGCGATCATCCGCGATCCCAAGGTCTTCCTGTTCGACGAGCCGCTCTCCAATCTCGACGCTTCCCTCAGAGCCCAGATGCGCCTTGAGATCGCCGATCTGCACGCCCGCCTGAAGTCGACAATGATTTATGTCACCCACGACCAGGTCGAAGCCATGACGATGGCGGATAAGATCGTCGTGCTGAACGGCGGCGCGGTCGAGCAGATCGGCAGCCCGATGGAACTCTACCGCAATCCCGCAACACCATTCGTCGCCGGCTTCATCGGCAGCCCGAAGATGAACCTCTATGGCGGTGAGACCGCGCGGCGATTGAACTGCACGACCTATGGCATCCGCCCTGAGCATATCAGGCTTTCGGAAAGTGTCGGGCAATGGCGGGGCAGGATCCGGCATCTCGAGCGGCTTGGCGCCGACGCGATCCTCTACCTCGATGTTCCCGAACTCGGCGAGATGGTGGTGCGCGCCGAAGGCGAGACGCCGTTTGCGCCTGGAATGACGGTCTGGGCAAATCCGGTCGAAGGAGCGGAACATCGGTTCTGAAGCTAACGTCCGCGCGGCCGTCTCGCTCATGAGCGGGCGGAATTTCAGGCGAGAAGACGCGCGGATTGGCCTTGGCGGATTAGCAGTTCGACCGCCTGCTTGTCGAAAGATACGAAGCTCTCGCCGCCAAGCCATGCTCCTTCATGGGCAATCACGCCATCTGCAAAATCGCCATCCGCCTCCAACATGGCCAGTCCTGCTTCGACCGCAGGACGGTTCATCGCCACATTGCCCGCGTTGAGCAGGTCGTGGATCGTCTGTGAAACATCTTCCTTTGAGAGCCTGGCTCCTCGACGCAGTATCCAGACCAGTTCACATAAGCTCGGCAGGGAAACCGCGATCAGCGATGCTTCCTTGAGGAGCTTTGCCGCTGCCCTGCCCTGCTCGGCATCATCCTGCAGGACCGCTCGAGCAAGAATGTTGGTATCGACTGAAACTTTCATTCCTCGCCGGCCCAGCCCGAAGCCGCGATTTCGTTCATCTCTTCGATGGTCAACGGCTTTTTCATCTTGCCAGCATGCCGACCGATAAAATCGTCGATTGTCCCCGTTGGACGAGCAGCCTTTACCCGCAGCTCGCCCCCAGGCAGCTTGTCGAATTCGATCCGCTCCCCCGGTTTGACCCCAAGGTGCGTCAGCAAATCCCGTCTCAGCGTGATCTGCCCTTTCATTGTGACCGCAAGGGAAGCCATGGAAAATCTCCTATCTCCAACCAATACAAAAGTAATGGAATTTTTCCTTACATTCAAGGTTCGCGTGATACGGACTTTGCCTTCACACCTGCCTTGCTCGCGCGTGGCTCACTCCAACCGAAGAAAGAGCGCCGATAAGAGCCGCCTTCTTAGAACCGGCCGGGACGCAGGGGGGCCAGATCGATGGCCGGGCTCTGTCCCGCGACCAGCTGGGAAACAAGATAGCCGGTCAAAGCCGACAGCGTCAGACCGAGATGGCCGTGACCGAAGGCATAGGTGACGTGGGGCAAGTGCCGGGAGCTGCCGATCACCGGAAGTGAATCCGGCATGGACGGGCGAAAGCCCAGCCACTCGTCGCTGCCTTGCCCGGCCGCCGGCAGGAGCATTTTCACGCCGTCACGGATCATCGCGGTCCGCCTGGGGTTCAAGGGAGCGGCAAGGCCGCCGAGTTCGACGGTTCCGGCCGCGCGCAATCCATCTGCCATCGGCACCATGTAGAAGCCATGTTCGGGATAACAGACCGGGCGCGACAGCAGATGGCCCGCTTGCGGGAACAGGACATGATAACCGCGCTCGGTGTCGAGCAGGACGCGATCGCCTATCGATGCCGTAAGCTTGCGCGAATGGGCGCCGGCGGCGACGACCGCATGGTCCGCCAGGACTTGCTTGTCCGCGATCAGCAGGCAGATGCCGTTGTCGCGCGGCTCGATGGCCGAGACTTCGTCGCGGACGATCTCCCCTCCGCCGTTTATAACAGCCCGGGCGAGCGCGAAGGCGAGTTGCCTGGGGCTGGAAAACACATAGGCGTCACGAAACAGCACGCCCTTGTGATAGAGCGGCGCAAGATTAGGCTCCATACCCTGGATATCGGCGCGGTCCAGCTGGTCCATGGCGACGCCATGACGCTCACGCAGCGCGTTTTCGGCGTCAGCCGCCCGGAATTGCGCTTCGGTCTTATAGAGATACAGGCAGCCGTCATGCCGCTTCAGCCGTTCGGCGCCTGCCTGCGTTACAAGCGGTTGCCAGGCCGCATCGGCGTGGGAAAGCAGCACCGCCAGTGTGCCGGCGATCCGCTCGACCTCGGTTTTCGTGCTCGATGCCAGGAAGGCGCGCAGCCAAGGGACCAGTTGCGGCAGGTATCTCCAGACGATCGCCAGCGGACCGAGCGGATTGAGCAGCATTCCCGGCACACGCCAGATGACCCCTGACGTCGCGACGGGAACGACGCCGTGCGGCGCAAAAGTGCAAGCATTTCCGTAGGAGCAGGCCTGCCTGTAGGATGCATCGCCCAAGGGCGGCGCCGGATCGATGATCGTGACCCGGTGCCCCATTCTCTGCAGCCAAAGCGCCGTGCAGAGGCCGACCAACCCGGCACCGACCACAGCCACATGCCGGCGCTCGGTGTCAGGCAAGGGCTGAAGGTCGGGAAGCGGCGTGTTCATCGCCTAGACTAGCCCTGCCAGAGCGCGAGGACGATCGTTCAGCGTGGCGGCGATGATGCGTAGCGCCGTTGCAAGTTCATCCCGCGACGATGCGCAGCCGACGTTGACGCGAACGGCGTGCTCGACCGGCTGACGGTCGCAGGCAAAGGCGGTGGCGGCCATGACGGCAACGCCATGGGCGCGCAGATTGGCGGCAAAATCCTCGCACCGCCATGGCGCCGGCAGCCTCAGCCATAAAAACATGCAGCGCGGATCGGCGGAGAAGGAATGGCCGGCAAGGATCGTCGTGACGATCGCATGGCGCGCGCGCAGCTCCGCAAGCTGGGCCTTCAGGATCGCTTCGGCCGTGCCGTCTTCCAGCCAGCGGGTCGCTAGCAGCAGCGGCAGCGGAGAGGGCATCCAGGCGGTCGTGCGAACCGCCTCGGCCGATAGCAGCGCACGGCCGGGCGGGCAGCAGAGATAGCCGACACGCAGACCCGGCGCCAGCGCCTTGGAGAGCGCCGATATATGGTAGGTTCTGGTCGGCGCAAGCGTGATCAGGGCGCTTGCCCGGGTCCCGAGCATCGGCCCATAGACATCGTCCTCGATGATGACGAGATCGTGCTTTTCCGCGACGTCGACCAGTTCGCGCCGGCGAGCCTCGCTCATGGTGACGACGGTCGGATTGTGCATCGAGGGAACTGTGAAGACGGCGCGCACGCTCTCCCGGCGGCAGATATCGTCGAGCTCCGCCGCCGACATGCCCTGATCGTCACTTCCGATGCCGATGATGCGGAAGCGGAACATCTGGGCAAGCGCGATCAGCCCATAATAGGTCAGCCGATCGCAGACGATGGTATCGCCGGGCTCTATCAGGCTGCTGATCACCGCCAGCAAAGCATGCTGGGCGCCGCTGGTGACGACGATAGCGTCTTCGGACGGATCGAAGCCGTTGAGCGATATCCATTTTCTCGCGGCGTGGCGCGCCCAGGCCGGGCCTTCCGGCGGCTGGTATTCCTGCATCTGGCGAAAGCGCCGGTCGGATGACAGGTCAGGCAAAGACTGCGCCAAGCGCTGCTGGAAATCGTCAACGGCCGGCCGGTTGACCGTCAGATCGATGATACCGGCCGGGCTCGCTGCCCGGTCAACCCGCGGCATGGCGCCGTCGCCGATGACGATCGTGCCGCGCCGGGTGCTGCCCATCACAAGGTTGAGGTTTTGCAATTCGCGGTAGGCGCGCGTGACTGTGGAGACGTTGAGCGACCGCTCCCGCGCGAGGTCGCGCTGCGGCGGGAGCTGGCTGCCGGGGGGCAAGGCGCCCGAGCGGATCCTCGCCTCGAGCTCGCTTGCGAGCTCCAGATAGGCCGGTATCCGCGTTTCCCGCTCCTGATTTGTCCGGGTCACTTCCGATCTTTCAGACATACAATTCCTGTAACAGCGACATAAATTCCATAAGCCGGACACGCGCATCAATCACCGGGGCGCTGCGATTCAGCTTGCTTTCGTGCGACATAGCACGCTTTCCCCGTGTTTTCGAGACCCCGCCGCCACCACCACACAAAATTATTTGTGTGGCTTGACAAGCCGAAGAAGACCGAGACAATATAGCCAAGCATCGAGACAAAGAGGCAGGGACCCGCCGATGCAAACAGGAGGTATTCATGAGCGAGCGCTTCATTGCTTTCGAAGGCGTGCGTAAATCCTATGACGGCGTCACCTATGTCGTGCGCGGCCTGGACCTCGACGTCGCCAAAGGGGAATTTCTGACCCTTCTCGGCCCGTCCGGATCCGGCAAGACCACGACGCTGATGATGCTGGCCGGCTTCGAAGCGCCGACCGACGGGACGATCACCCTTGCCGACAACAGGATCGACAGCGTTCCGCCGCATCGCCGCAATATCGGCGTGGTCTTCCAGAATTACGCGCTCTTTCCGCATATGACTGTTGGTGAGAACGTCGCCTTCCCACTGAAAATGCGCCGGCTCGGCAAGGCTGAGATCACCGAGCGAGTGCGCCGCGCGCTCGACATGGTGCGCATGGCGAGCTTCGAAACGCGGCGACCCAACCAGCTTTCCGGCGGACAGCAGCAGCGCATCGCGCTCGCCCGGGCTCTCGTCTTCGAGCCGCAGCTCGTGCTGATGGACGAGCCGCTCGGTGCGCTCGACAAGCAGCTTCGCGAACATATGCAGCTCGAGATCAAGCACCTGCATGCCCGCCTCGGCATCAACGTCGTCTACGTCACCCACGACCAGAGCGAGGCGCTGACCATGTCGGATCGGGTCGGCGTGTTCAATGACGGCATCCTGCAACAGATCGCACCGCCGCATGCGCTCTACGAGACGCCGGCAAACCCCTTCGTCGCAACCTTCATCGGCGAGAACAATGCGATATCGGGCGAAGTCGTCGCGATCGAAAATGCCGTCTGCCGGATTCGCGCGCCCGATGGTTCGATCATCACCGGCCATGCCGGAGAGGGGTTGAAGGAAGGCGCGCGGGCAACGCTGGTTTTGAGGCCCGAGCGGATTCAGCTGGCGCCCGCAGCCGAGATTCCGAACCGGTTCACCGCGACGCTCAAGGAAATCATCTATCACGGCGACCATGTCAGGTTGCGCGTCTCGGCCTGCGGCTGCGACGACATCTTCATCAAAGTCGCCGCGGCCCAGGATATTTCGGTTCAGTCGCTAGGCTCCACTGCCGTCATCGGCTGGACGCCGGAGGATTGCCGCGCGCTCGCGCTCTCCTGACCGGGCGCTCACTCTTACGCAAACGCAGCAACAAAAAGGGGAACCACCATGATGCGTTTAAACTGCATGCTTCTCAGTTCCGTCATGACTCTTGCCATCGCAGGAGCGGCATTTGCCGAGGATACGCTGACCGTCACATCCTGGGGCGGCGCCTATACGAAGAGCCAGGAGGAGGCCTTTTTCAAGCCCTTCGCCAAGGAAACCGGCACCAAGATTCTCCAGGATGAATGGGACGGCTCGACCGCCAAGCTGAAGGGCATGGTCGAAACCGGCCAGGTAACCTGGGATGTCGTCGATGTCGAACCCAGCCATGCGCTGCAAGGCTGCGACGAAGGTTGGCTTGAAACGATCGACTATTCGAAGCTCGGCGGCAAGGATGCCTTCATCGACGGCGCCGCGATGGATTGCGCGGTCGCGACGATCGTCTTCGGCACCATCTATGCCTATGATGCCGCCAAGTTCCCGAATGGCGGGCCAACGACGATGGCCGATCTGTTCGATACGGCCAAGTTCCCCGGGCCGCGCGCCGTGCGCAAGTCGCCGAAGACCACGCTGGAATTCGCGCTGATCGCCGACGGCGTCAAACCCGCCGAGGTCTACGACGTGCTCGGGACGCCCGAGGGCGTCGACCGCGCCTTCAAAAAGCTCGACACGATCAAGAAGGATGTAAAGGTCTGGTGGACGGCCGGCGCGCAGCCGCCGCAGCTTCTCGCCGACGGCGAAGTCGTGATGACCACGGCATGGAACGGCCGCATCTACGATGCCGTCAAGAACAGCGGCAAGAACTTCAAGATCGTCTGGGACGGCCAGGGAATGGACTTCAATCTCTGGGCCGAGCCGAAAGGCTCGAAGAACAAGGAACTGGCGGACAAATTCGTCGCCTTCACCGTCAATCCCGACGTGATGGCGCAGCAGTCCAAATATATTTCCTATGGCCCGACCCTGAAAGCGGCCATCGCCAAGGTTCCGGCGGATATTCTCGTCGATCTGCCGACCGCGCCTGACAATACGAAGACGGCCTTTGTCGTCTCCTCCGAGTTCTGGGCCGACCATGACGAGGAGTTGACCGAACGCTTCAACAAGTGGCTCGCACAGTAACCTCGTCGGGCGGGCGAGTGTCCCCTGGCTTCGCCCGCCCTTTCTCTCCCTCAGGAAGGCATGAGCGATGGTGATCGCGACAATGAATGACGGCGACGAGGCAAGGATTGCCGCTCGCACGCGGGTCAAAAGGCTCGGCAGTGCGAAAAGCAAGGCGCAGCTGAGAGCGCTGCTGCTGATCGCGCCTC
Source organism: Rhizobium sp. SU303 (assembly GCF_021052345.1). Taxonomy (NCBI): domain Bacteria; kingdom Pseudomonadati; phylum Pseudomonadota; class Alphaproteobacteria; order Hyphomicrobiales; family Rhizobiaceae; genus Rhizobium; species Rhizobium sp. SU303. Next base: position 35,918 of record NZ_CP088098.1, on the reverse strand, counting down.
TGTTGATCTTCCTGCTGTTCGTCTTCGTCCTGCCCATTGCCCTGTTGTTGACGCGCGCGGTCGACAACAGGGCGGCTTCCGCCGCCCTGCCCTACACGATGTCGGCTCTATCAGCCTGGGATGAACAGTCCCCGCCCGACGAAGCGCTATTTGCCGCCTTTGCCACCGATCTGATACAATCGCCGCGCGACCAGATCGCCGAGGTGGCCAAGCGTCTCAACTATTACGAGACCGGCATGCGCTCGATGCTCTTGAAAACCGCGCGCACGATCCGCGACGCGAAGCCGCCCTACAAAGCCGCCTTCGTTGCCATCGATCCCAAGTGGGAGACCCCGCACTACTGGACGCTCATCAAGAATGCGTCGCCGCCCTTCACCGACTATTACCTGCTCGCCTCGCTCGACCTGGAGCGCGACGCGTCGGGCGCCATCGGCAGGGTCTCGGCGGAGAATGCGGTGCATGTCGATGTCCTGATCCGCACATTCGTCGTCAGCGCTTCGGTGACCGTTATCTGCCTGTTCCTCGGCTATCCCCTCGCCGCCCTGATTGCCCGGTCGAAAGGGGCGGTTGCCAATACGCTGCTGATCCTGGTGCTCCTGCCATTCTGGACCTCGCTTCTGGTGCGTACCAGCGCCTGGGTCGTCCTGCTGCAGGGACGCGGCGTGATCAACTCGGCGCTCATCTGGCTCGGCCTGATCGACCCCGCGCATCCCCTCGACCTGATCTACAATCGCATCGGCGTGCTGATCGCCATGACCCATATTCTGCTGCCCTTCATGGTGCTGCCGATCTACAGTGTCATGAAGAGCATACCTCCGGTCTATCTGCGTGCCGCCTCGTCGCTTGGCGCGCCGCCGATGTCGGCCTTCCTCCGCATATACCTGCCAATGAGCATGCCTGGTGTCAGCGCCGGCGGGTTGCTCGTCTTCATCCTGGCGCTTGGCTACTACATCACGCCGGCTCTGGTCGGCGGGCCGGGAGACCAGATGGTGAGCTATTTCATCGCCTATTACTCCAATCAGGTCACAAACTGGGGCATGGCGGCGGCTTTGAGCACGATCCTGCTGGTGGCGGTGCTGATCCTCTATGCCGTCTACAATCGCATTGTCGGCATCGACAGGCTGAGGATAGGCTGATGACGAATTTCCTTTCTTTCCCGCGGCTGTTTTCGATCCTCTTGTGGCTGGCTGGCGGCCTGGTGATCCTGTTCCTGATCGCACCGATCGTGGCGATCGTGCCGCTGTCCTTCAATGCCGAGCCGTTTTTCACCTATCCCATGCCCGGCCTGTCGCTCCGCTGGTATCGCGAATTCTTCGATTCCAACGTCTGGCAGCTGGCGCTGAAAAACAGCATCATCGTCGCCGTCTTCGCCACGCTTCTGTCGACCTTTCTCGGCACGCTTGCCGCAATCGGCCTCAGCCGGCCCTCCTGCCCGGCGCGGGCAACGCTGACCGCCATTCTGATTTCGCCGATGATCGTACCGGTCATCGTTTCGGCGGTCGGCATCTACTATGCCTTCGCCGCCGTCGGTCTGCTCAACAGCCTGACCGGGCTGGTGCTGGCGCATACGGCGATCGGCGCACCCTTCGTGGTGATCACCGTGACCGCCACGCTCGCAAGCTTCGATCACAATCTGATGCGGGCGGCATCCAGTCTCGGCGCAGCCCCGGTCGAAGCGACGTTGCGCATCATGCTGCCGGTCATCGCGCCGGGGGTGGCATCCGGCGCGCTCTTCGCCTTCGTGACGTCTTTCGACGAAGTGGTGATTGCGCTCTTCATCGCCGGTTCCGAAGAACGCACGCTGCCGCGCCAGATGTGGAGCGGCGTGCGCGAAACGCTGAGCCCGACGATCGCCGCCGTCGCCACGCTCCTCATCCTGTTTTCGACGCTGTTCCTCGCCACGATCCAATGGCTGCAGCGCCGCGCCGAACGCCAGAAGATTGCGCATAGGGACTAATTCAGGGGGGTGAGCATGCAGATCGAACGCTACGAAACCGGAAAGCGGATGAGCCAGGCCGTGACCTATGGCGGCTTCGTCTTCCTCGCAGGCCAGGTCGCAATCGACGCACCGGGCGCGTCCGTGCGCGAACAGACGACCAACATCCTGGCGCGGATCACGCGGCTTCTGGAAGGCGCAGGCAGCGATCCGACACGGATCCTCAGCGCGACGATCTGGCTTGCTGATATGTCCAGCTTCGAAGACATGAATGCCGTGTGGGACGCCTGGGTGCCTTCAGCTCATGCGCCGGCGCGCGCCACGGTCGAAGCAAGGCTCGCCGGACCGGAATTCGCCGTCGAGATCGGCATGATCGCAGCGGTCGGGAACTGACGGGTCAGCGCCTGTCGTCATGTCGCCAGCGCGGACAAAGCGCAAGCAGCGACCAGGTCAGGCAATTCCACCCAAGCATACATATTTAAGCTCGGTATATTCGTCCAATCCGTGCCGCGACCCTTCGCGACCGAGGCCCGACATTTTCACGCCGCCGAACGGAGCCTCGGCCGTGGAGACAAGACCGGTATTGACGCCGACCATCCCATATTCGAGCGCTTCGGCCACGCGAAATACCCGCGACAGATCGCGGGCGTAAAAATACGAAGCAAGCCCGAATTCGGTGTCGTTTGCCTGTTCGATGACGTCCTCTTCGTCGCGGAAACGAAAAAGCGGTGCAAGCGGCCCGAAGGTTTCCTCGCGGGCGACCTGCATGCCGGCAGCGACATCGCGCAGGATCGTCGGCTCGAAGAAATGGCCGCCGAGCGCGTGGCGTTTGCCGCCTAAGACGATCCCGGCACCCTTTGAAACGGCATCGCTGATATGGCTTTCGACCTTGGCGACGGCATTGTCGTCGATCAGCGGGCCAAGCACGACGTCACGGTCGAGACCGTTGCCGACCTTCAAGCCCGAAACTGCCGCGGCGAGCTTGGCGGCAAACGCTTCGTAGACGCCGTCCTGGACATAAAGCCGATTGGCGCAGACGCAGGTCTGGCCGTTGTTGCGGAACTTGGCGATGAGCGCGCCTTCGACGGCAGCGTCGAGATCGGCGTCGTCGAAGACGATGAAGGGTGCATTGCCGCCAAGCTCGAGGCCGAGCTTTTTGATCGTCGGCGCACATTGCCGGTAAAGCAGCTCGCCCGTCCGGGTGGAGCCGGTGAATGTCAGGACCCGAACGTCACGGCTTGCCGTCAGCGCCCCGCCAATTGCCGCTGCGTCACCCGTGACGATGTTGAGAAGGCCCGGCGGCAGGCCGGCACGCTCACCGAGAACGGCGATGGCGATGGCGGAGAATGGCGTCTGCAACGCCGGCTTGAGAACGACGGCACAGCCGGCGGCAAGCGCGGGGCCGATCTTGCGGGTGATCATCGCGTTCGGAAAATTCCAGGGCGTGATTGCCGCCACCACGCCTGCCGGCTGTCGCAGGACGAGGATCCTCTTGTCGGCCTGATGTCCTGGTACGACCTCGCCGTTGATGCGTCTCGCCTCTTCGGCGAACCATTCGATGAAGCTCGCACCATAGGTGATCTCCCCCTTGGCTTCGGCGAGCGGTTTTCCCTGTTCCAGCGTCAGGATCATCGCCAGATCGTCGCGGTTTTCGACCATCAGCCGATGCCATGCCTTGAGAACGGCGGCGCGCTCCCCGGCGGTCTTCTTCGCCCAAAGCTTCTGGGCAATCGCGGCGGCGCGGATGGCATCTTCCGTTTCCGCGGCACCGAGGTCGGGGACCACGCCCAGCGGCTCGCCTGTCGCCGGATTGCGGACCGTCGCCGCCTTGCGGCCTTCCGCTTCGATCCAGCGATCGGCGATGGGGCATGCCTGACGGAACAGCGAGGGATCATTGAGCTTCATGTGACAACTTTCAACAGAATACGTGAGCGGCACCGGGATCGAAATTCAGATGGACTATATCGCCACGGCTGAGCCCCGCGATCGCCTCGTGACCGAACGGCAGGCGAACCGCCAGTGCCTCGCCTGTCGCCGTCTCGGTCGAGACGTGAATATTGTTACCGAGGAAGGTAATGTCGCTGACCGTTGCGGCAAGACCCGCTCCCGCCGCCTGGTTTCGCGACAAGCGAATGCGCTCAGGCCTCAGCATCAGGGCTGCCCTCGTCCCGGAGGTTCCTTTTCCATGCACCGGAATATGATTGAAGACGCTCCCGCCGCCAAGCGAAATGGTGGCCTGCCCATCGGAGGATGACAGCAGGTCGCATGAAATGAAGTCGCTGTCGCCGATGAATTCGGCAACGAAGCGGGTCCGCGGATTGGCGTAGAGTTCCGGGCCTGTCCCGATCTGATCGATGACACCCTTGGAAAAGACGGCGATGCGGTCGGAGAGCCGCAGAGCCTCCTCCTGGTCGTGCGTGACATAGAGAATCGTCACCTCGGTCTGCTGATGGATCCGGCGTATCTCATGCTGGATTTCCTCGCGTAGCTTCTTGTCGAGCGCCGACAGCGGCTCGTCCATCAGAAGCACCGGAGGATCATAGGCAAGGGCTCTGGCAAGGGCGACACGCTGCTGCTGGCCGCCGGACATTTGTGCGGGCTTGCGATCCTCGAAGCCTTCGAGCCTCACGAGGCGCAGCATCTCCTTCACCTTGCTGTCGACCTCAGCCTTGGACTTGCGCCTGACCTTCAGCGGGAAGGCGATGTTTTCGCCCACCGTCAGGTGCGGAAACAGGGTGTAGCGCTGGAACACCATGCCGATGTTGCGCTTGTGCGACGGCGTGGCGAGCAGGGTCTTGCCCTCCAGCGTGATGTCGCCTTTCGTCGGAGTTTCAAAACCGGCCAGGATGTAGAGGGTCGTGCTTTTCCCGGATCCGGACGGTCCGAGAAAGGTCAGGAACTCCCCGCGCCGAACGTCGAGATTGACGTCGTGGACGGCGACGACAGGGCCGTATTCCTTGCGTATTCCGCGGATCTGAAGGAATGGTTCTTTCATTGTTTCAGTACCTTACGCACGACGGCAACCAGCGCCATCAAGAGGATCGTCAAAAGGATGAGAAGGGTCGACGCCGCGGCGACAACGGGCGTCAGGTCTTGCCGGAGCGTCGCCCATACCTTGACGGGCAGCGTCTGCAGGGTCGGGCTGGACATGAAGATCGCCACCACCACCTCGTCCCAGGATGTCAGGAACGAGAAGACGGCAGCCGAAAACAGCCCATGGCTGATCGCAGGCAGGGTGACCCTGATCTTTGCTTCCAGAGGCGAGGCGCCGCACAGAACCGCCGCATCCTCGATCGATTTGTCGAAGCCTTCCAGCGCGCTTGATATGGACAGGATCGAGAAGGGCAGCGCGAGAACGAGGTGCGAAATGACGAAACCCGCCAACGTGCCGCCCAGGCCGATTCTCAGGAAAAAGGCATAAAGGGCAACCGCAAGAACCACGACGGGAAGGATCATCGGCGTCAGGAACAGCGCTTTCAGCGCATCGCGGAACAGGAACGAACCGCGCACCAGCCCGAAAGACGTCACAAGCCCGAGCAGCACCGACAGGATCGTCACGATGACCGCGATCTTGAAGCTCGTCCAGGCCGATTCCAGCCAGCGCGGATCGGCAAAGAGCTCGCTGTACCACTGAAACGTCCAGCCGGGCGGTGGAAAGATCAGCCATTGCGAGGAGCCGAAGGAGAGCGCGGCGATAAAGACGATCGGCAGCAGCAGAAAGGCGGCGGTCAGAAGCGTGATCGTCAGCAGGATGTATTTCCACCAGCCGAGACGGTCGAAATTGAGCAACATGTCAACGCCCTCCCGGGTTCTGGTTGCCGACGAAACGCAGCTGCACGGCATAAAGCGACAGGGTCACCACGAGGAGAACCAGCGCCGCGGCACCTCCCATTCCCCAGTTGACCAGCGACTGCACGAATTGCGCAATCAGCTCCGCGAGCATCATGTTTGCGGTGCCGCCGAGAAGCGATGGCGTGACGAAATAACCAAGCGACATGACGAAGACCATGAGGGCACCGGCCGCCATACCCGGCATGGCCAAGGGCAGCAGGACACGGGTCAGGCACTGCCACCGGTTGGCGCCGCAAAGTGCTGCCGCCTGCAGGGTCGACGGGTCGATCTTCTTGATCACGCCGTAGAGAGGCAGGATGATGAAGGGCAGCATGATATAGGTCATGCCGATCGTGACCCCGGTCAGGTTGTTGACTAGCGCCAAAGGTTTGTCGATCAGCCCCATTCCAATCAGCATCTTGTTGATGAGCCCCGTCCGCTGCAGCAGCACCATCCAGGCATAGGTGCGGGCAAGCAGGTTGGTCCACATCGACAGGAGCAGGATTGCAAAGATCACCGAGGTCAGGCGTCCGGGCATGATTGCCAGTGCCCAGGCAACGGGAAATCCGATCAGCAGCGAGATCGCCGTAACCAGACCCGAGACGATGAAGGTGTTGGCGAAAATCTTGAGATAGGTCGCGGACCCGATCAGCTGCGCATAGTTTCCAAAGCCCGGCACCGGTTCCAGCACGCTTCGCAACAAGAGCACCGCCACCGGCGCGATGAAGAAGATCGCCACGAAGGCGAGAGCCGGAAGGACCCCGCCGAAACCTGTTGCTTTGCGTACCTTTGGCAGGGGCACAATTGCAGCGGAGGCATCGCTATATGTCGACATGACAGTCCTTCCCACCCGTCAATTTCCGCAGGCGCCGAGGTCCGACAAACGGGCACTGGCGCTGCGGGAGGCACGGCGAACATTCGCCGTGCCCATTCATCTCAAGTTTCAGGTTATTTCGCCTGCCAGGCGTACCACTTCTCGCCGATGGCATCGCGATTGTCCGCCCAGTAATTCATGTCGGCATTCACCTGGTTGGCCGTCTGCTGGTCCGGCAGGGTCTTGGCCGTCTCCGGATCCATCAGCTTGGCTGAGTCAACGTTGATTGGCGCATATCCGGTGGCTTTTGCAAGGGCGGCCTGCGGTTCGGCCGAGGTCGCCATTGCAATGAACTTCATCGCGGCTTCCACGTTCGGCGAGCCCTTCGGCACGACGAGCGAATCCGCAGCGGTGATGTTCTGTTCCCATGAGGTCTCGGTCTTGATGCCGCTCGCCGCAAGCGCGGTCATGCGGCCATTCCAGACACTGCCGAAGGGAGCCTCGGCGGATGCCAGAAGCTGCTGCGACTGTGCGCCGCCCGACCACCAGACGATATCCGATTTGATCGTATCGAGCTTCTTGAAGGCGCGGTCGAGATCAAGCGGATAGAGCTTGTCGGCAGCCACGCCGTCGGCAAGCAGCGCCGCTTCGATCACGCCGGGAGCCGACCACTTGTAGAATGTGCGTTTTCCTGGAAACTTTGCCGTGTCGAACAGGTCAGCCCATGTCTTCGGGCAGGCGCTGACGGCATCGGCATTGCAGCCGATCACGAAGGAATAGTAGAAGCTGCCGACCGAATAGTCGGTCACGAAGCGCGGATCGAGCTTGGATTTATCGATGACGGAGAAATCGAGTTTCTCAAGCTGGCCATTCTTGCCGGCCTGGGCGGCATAGTCGCCTTCGACGTCGACAACGTCCCAGGTGACCTGGCCAGCCTCGACCATCGCCTTGAGCTTGCCGTAGTCCGTCGGTCCGTCCTGTACGACGGTGATACCGGTCTTCTCCGTGAACGGGCTGGCCCATGCAGCCTTCTGCGCGTCCTGGGTCGTTCCTCCCCAGCTCGAGAAGACCATGTTGTCGGCGTGCGCCGGTACGGACACAGCCACGAATGCGGCAACCGCCGCGAAAGCAAATGTTGTTTTCATGTTCCCTTATCCTTGTTCTGGTTTGTCCTGTATGCCTTATGCCGTCAGTGCGCCTCGCTCCTGGGAGAAAAGTTAGCTGGCTTCATAATCTTGTTTTCCGCCACCTCGATCAGATCGCGGATCTTGGGCAGAAAGGCCTGCCACCGGGGATCGGCCAAAAGCCTCTGGCGCCTCGCCTCCCGGTCGTCCAGGCTCACAAAGGCCCAGATGTGAACGACCTCGTTGATCGTCCCTATCTCCGAAAAGAAGTAACCGATGAGCGTACCGAGATGGCTCTTCTGGATCTCGATCCCCTCTTCCTCGACGACCTTGAGATATTGCGGGATCGTGCCGTTCTTCAGCCGATAGGTGCGGATTTCGTAAAACATCGGCGCGCTACCTCATCACAAAAGGATCGGGGATCGGATCGTCCGATGTCCTGAGCCAGATCGTCTTGGTACGGGTGTAGTCGAGCGCCGCGGCCATGCCGCCTTCCCTGCCATGGCCCGACAGGCCGAAACCGCCGAACGGCGCGATCGGTGATACCACGCGGTAGGTGTTGACCCAGACGATCCCGGCACGCAGCCCCTTCATCAGCCGGTGTGCTCGGGCCAGGTTCTGGGTGAAGACGCCGGAAGCCAGGCCATAACGGGTATCATTGGCAAGCCGCAGCGCCTCGGCCTCCGTCTCGAATGAAACGACGGACAAGACCGGCCCGAAGAATTCCTCGATCAGCGACGGCGAGGCGACACCGTCGCAGTCGAGAATCGTCGGCGGGAAATAATAGCCGTCGCCGTCGATCTTGCGCCCTCCCGTGACGAGGCGGGCGCCGCTTTCGATCGACTTGGCGACGAGGGCGCCGATATTGTCCTGCTGGCGCTTGGTGGCAAGCGGGCCGACTTCGGTCGCCATATCGAGCGGCGCACCGATCCGGATCGCCTCCGCCTTAACCCGTAGCAGGTCGACGAATTTATCCTTGACGCTGCGCTCGACGATGAGGCGCGATCCGGCAACGCAGCTCTGCCCTGTCGCGGCGAAGATGCCTGCGACCTGGGCATTGGCCGCACTTTCTAGATCTGCGTCGGCAAAGACGATGAATGGCGACTTGCCGCCAAGTTCAAGCGAGGTGGAGGCGAGGTTTTCGGCCGAGTTGCGAACGACGTGCCGGGCGGTTTCAGGGCCGCCGGTAAAGGCGACGTGGGCGACCTTCGGGTGCCGGCCGAGGGCGGCGCCGCAGGAGGCGCCGAAACCGGTGATGATGTTGACGACGCCGGCAGGAAAACCTGCCTCGTGCACGAGCCGTGCAAATTCGAGAAGCGGCGCCGGCCCGTCTTCCGAGGCCTTGACCACCATCGTGCAGCCGGCCGCGAGCGCCGGGCCGATCTTCACTGCCGACAGGAAGAGCTGGCTGTTCCATGGCACGACCATCGCAACGACGCCGATCGGCTCGCGGCGAAGCCAGACATCCATGTCGGGCTTGTCGATCGGCAGGTAGGCGCCTTCAATCTTGTCGGCGATGCCGGCATAGTAGCGATAGTATTCGGCGACATAAGCGATCTGCGCCGATGTTTCGCGGATGATCTTGCCGGTGTCGCGCGTCTCCAGTTCAGCGAGGACCTGCGCGTTGGCGGCAACCAGATCGGCCAGCTTGTAAAGCAGCTTGCCGCGTTGGGTGGCCGTCAGTTTCGGCCATGGGCCGTCGTAAAGCGCCCTGTCGGCCGCGTTGACAGCCCGATCGACATCGCCCTCGCGCGCTTCGGGCATCTCAGCCCAGATCGCGCCGGAGGCGGGATCGATGCTCGGATAGCTGGCCTCGCCATCTGAAAATTCGCCGTCGATATAGTGCTGGAAACGCCGCATGGTCTTACTCCTGAAATGCTGGCATGACCTCGGTGATGAAGCGCTCGAGCGACGCCTTCTTGCGCTCGAAGCTCATGCCGGTGTCGATCCAGAAGGAATATTCGTCATAACCGAGCGCTTCATACGCCTTGAGCCGGGCGATGACGGTCTCAGCGTCGCCAACGACATTGTTGGTGCGCATGACCTGGTCCGACAGCATCGCGTTCGCTCTGATCTGTTCGTCCGGGATCCGTTCGATCAGACCCTGGGTAACCGGCTTCTCATTCTTGAACCAGGCGAAGAAATAATTGTAGTAGGTGCTCAGTTCATGGGCGGCCTGGGCGACATCGTCCTCCGACGAGCCGACATAGGTATGGCGCAGCAACATGATCTTGGGCCGCTCGATCTCGGGATTCTTGGCGCAGGCGTCGTTGAAGCGCTCCATCAACGACTGAACCTCGTCGTCGCCCTGCCAGAGCGGCGTGACCTGAACGTTGCAGCCGTTGGCCACGGCAAATTCGTGCGAGTTCGGATCGCGCGCCGCCACCCATATGGGCGGGTTCGGCTGCTGCAGCGGTTTCGGCGCCGACGTGGTCGACGGAAACTTGAAGAATTCCCCGTCATGGGCGTAATCGCCGGCCCATATGCCTTTGACCGCCGGGATGAGCTCGCGCATGCGCTGGCCGGCACCCCAGGCATCGAGACCGGGCAGCAGACGTTCATATTCGAAGGAATAGGCCCCGCGCGCGATACCGATATCCAGCCTTCCGTCGCAGATGATATCGGCCATGGCGGCCTCGCCGGCGAGTTTGATCGGATGCCAGAAGGGGGCGATCACCGTTCCCGTCCCAAGCCGTGCCCGCGATGTGCGGCGCGCCAGATCGGCAATGGTCACGAACGGGTTGGGCGCGATGGTGAAATCCATGCCATGATGCTCGCCCGTCCAGATCGCGTGCATGCCGCCCTTGTCGGCGATCTCGCAGAGCGCGACGAATTCCTCGTAGAGGCTCTTATGGCTTTGGCTGGTGTCGAGCCGTTCCATATGGACGAAGAGGGAAAACTTCATGCTTTTGCGTCCTTGGCTGGAATTGGGTGAACAGTGCCGCCGGTCTCGTCGCCGAAATAGACGCCGAAATTGCCGATCGAGCTTTCCATCGCAAAACGGCTGACGATATCGGCTGTCGAGCTGGTCTTGAACTTTGCCGCAACCAGTGCGTCAGGCTTCAGGAACCTGCCGACGGCAGGCTCGCCATCTCCGGCAACGGCGTGATAGACGATGTGCTGCTTGCCGTCGCTCTTGCCCTCATAAACCGAATAGAGAAAGCCGATGCTGACCTTCAGCCCGGTCGATGTCTCCAGGTATTTTTGCAGTGCCTCGGTCGGGCTGCCGTCATGGGCGTCGACACTTGGCAGGGAAAGCACATCCTCGCCGAGCAGTAGAACCTCCCCGCGGCGCTCGACAACGGCCGCAAGTTCCATATTGCCTTCGCTTGCCGCGGACACCGCCTTGCTTGCCAGCGTCGGCGTGAAGTAACCGCCACGCGCATAGCCGAGACCGTTACGGCCGCTATTGTCGAAAGCTTCGATGCGCCCCATCAAGATGACGTGGTCGCCAGCCTCGATGACCTCTTCCATGGCACATTCGAACCAGGCCGCCACGCTTGAGAATATCGGGCAGCCTGCCGATCCCTTCGCCCACTCGACCGCCGCAAATCTATCCTCGACCGGTCGCGCAAAGGTGTTCGACACGTCTTTCTGCGTTTCCGAAAGCACGTTGATCGCAAAATGCTGCGCTCCGGTCATGATGGCGAAATTGCGCGACGTCTTGGCAAGGCAGACGAGGAGCAAAGGCGGATTGAGCGAGACCGAGGTGAAGGAGTTCGCTGTGAAGCCGATCGGATGTCCTTCCCCGTCGCAGGCGGTGACGACAGTCACCCCGGTCGGAAAAGCCCCGAATGCATCTCGCAGTGCTCTTGGGTCGACAGTCTGGATTGTCATCGTTCATCCTCCCCGAACGATAGCCACTCAGCGAGCAGCGAATTGACGATATCAGGTGCGGTCAGGTTCACCATATGTCGATGACCTTCGACGATGCGAGCGTAGCCCCGCGGCGCAAGCTCTGCCATTTGCGTTGCCATCAAGGGCGTCGAGTTCGGATCATCGGACCCCGTCAGAAACAGGGCCGGACCGGCTACGTCTTTCCAGCCGTCAGCATAGGTCTCGTCTCCTCCCGCAAAGGCGGCGTAGGCGACGGCATATCCCTGGGGATCGACGAGGTTCAGCCATTTCCGCGTCAATTCACGTGCAGTCACGCTGTCCGCATCCTCGCCGAACCAGCGGGCCAGCGGACCTTCTTTGTCGACGCCCGATACCGGAATGGCCGCGGCGCGCGCAAGGACGGCGGCCTTTGCCTCGGGGTCACGCCTGTAGACGCCATTGAGGTAAGCCACACGGCTGATACGCGCGCCAAAGGTCGCGGCCACCCCTCCTGAAACCAGTGCGCCCATCGAGTGCCCGGCAACATTTGCCGTGTCGATTGCCATCTCGTCGAGAAAGCGTCCGAACCAGGCGACGAACTCCTCGAGCCGACTGCCCGCCGGCAGCTTTGCGCTCTCGCCATGTCCCGGCATATCGACAGCGATGACGCGATGGCCTGCAGACAGGAATGCGATCTGGGGAGCCCAGGCCTCGAGCCGCATGCCGACGCCATGAATGAGAACCAGCGGCTCACCGCTGCCGGCCTCGTGATAGGCCGTTCCGCTTGCCGTCGTCTTTCGGGGCAAGGCACCGGCGGCCTTGGTTGCTGCAGCGGTGCTTGTGGTCGATCCGGCTGTCAGCATCTCAGAGCCGCTCCCTCAAACGCCCGCAGGATTGGCAACTTCCTGCCCCAGATCTTTCAGATCCTGGTAGCGGTCGCCGATGCGGTGATGCGGGCGCCCGCCTATCGAAGCACCGAGAGCCACGACGATCTCGTCGGCAGCAGGCGCGTCGGGGATCGACGTTTGGATGGTCAGGTAGTGCGAACGGCGGCCTTCATCGTTCTTGTCCATCAGCGGGATCATGATCGGCGCATTGGCCGGACCGCGTGTGTTGCAGAAGGCGAGATAGGACTTGGCGCCGACGGCCTGACGATAAAAATTGCCGAAGCGCAGCGTATGGATGAGCGCGGACCCGTGTTCGATTTCCCCGTCCAGGCCGACGACAGCGGACTTTCCATATCCTTCGACAGCCTCGCCGGACCCGACCGCATCAATGATCATCTTGGTCAGCAACTCGCCGAGCACCGGAGCGCCTGCGTGAATTTCGGGCTTGAGGTCGTCGACAAAGCCGCGACCCGCCCAGGGGTTCTTCACGACCGCGAAGGCGGTAAACAGCTTCAGCGGCACCGCCGCAGCCTTGCCGCCTTCGATCAGCGTCGTTTCGATCTGCAGTCCCGTCTTGCGAATTTGAATGGCCATCGAACACCTCATTTCTCAATATCGTATTATGGTATACCATAATATATGGGTGTCAAGTTGGTCAGGCGGAGGCGGAGATTTTCAGTTTGGCGCGCGCGCACTCTCGACCCACCAGGCGCTTTCTACCCTTCAGCGCGTTGTCAGCTGACAAACGACATGACGCCCCGCGGAGACAGGCCGAGCCCAGAAGTCACGGTCGTCCCAGTTCATGATGCCGCCCTATATTATTTAATATGGCATACCATCACATCGGACAAAGTTAACTGTCAAGCGCGGAGTATGGATTCCCGCTGAATTGCGCGGAACATCATCGCGAATGGAGTGATATCGACAGCCGAAGTGAGCGCATTGCCAGGGCGGCGGGGAAGCGGCAGGGGCCTTGCTCGTGCCTATTCGGTAGGCTTCTTGGCGGACAGCACCGCTTCGGCAATCGCGCTCGCGGCGGCGACGTGATCCATCGCCGCCCGGTAGGCCCCCTCGCCGTCACCGCGGCGGATAGCGTCCACGATCTTCAACATCTGCAGCGGCCCTTCGATGCCGCGTCTCTCCGTCTTGATCGTCATCGAGCGCAGGTGGTTTATCCGCACAGTGAGAAGATTGACGACACCCCAGGCAACGTTCCTCTCAACCATCGTGAACAGCGTATGATAGAAGGAAGAGGTGTTCGTCAGCACAGCCGCCATATCGTTGTCGCGGTAACTGTTGCGGATCCCGGCCAGAGATTCCTCCAGCGCAGCGACGATCTCGGGGCTGCGGCGCTCCGCGCACAGCCGCGCCGCCATGCCTTCCAGCGCGCCACGGATCTCATAGATCTGTTTGGCTTCGTCGATGTCGAGCTGCGCGACGATCGGCCCCTTGTTCGGCAGATTGGCGACAAGCCCTTCCGATTCAAGATGTCTCAGAACCTCGCGCACAACTGTTCGGCTGACGCCAAGCTGGGCGCAGAGGTCACGCTCGACAAGGCGATCTCCGGGACGGAAATATCCGTTGACGATGGCTTCGCGGACCTTGTCGAGCGCCAATTCCCGCAAGGTCTTTGCAGGACGCTCAACTCTAATTGCGTCCTTCAGAGCACCGCTCATTCTGTACCTCAGTGTTGGACTTTGCACGCTCAACTTCCGCCGCGGCAGCCGAATGCAAGAATCGTATTATGGCGTACCAGATACTGTAGCTGTCGGCGACCGGCAATTCAACAAGCACCGTGCCGAGCTATAGCGCCGCGTCTTCAGACGGGAGCTAGCCTCTTGAAACGATCTCCTCGACCACGGCCTTGGCCTGCACCCGTATATCCGGAACGGCGGTGATCTCCCAGAATTGTCCCGCCGTCAGGGCGCCGACCGCAAACAGTCGGGCAGGCGAGATCCGAGACGGGGCTATCACCTCGGAGGCGGCATCCACCTGGATCCCGAGGCCAAGAGGATCGGGGACGATCAACTCAAACCGGCTCATTTCCTTCAAAAGCGGTGAATGACTGATCCCGGCCCGCTCCATTCCCGTGCAGTTGACGAGCCAGTCCGCCCGGATCTCGACGATCTCGCGCGCCGTTCTGACCCTGTAGCCGGCAGCGAGCCTGCCCTCCTCGGCGCCGAGCGATTTCAGGAAGCCCGCGTGGAAGCAAACGGTTCCGTCTAAGACCAGCTTCTCAAACCTGTCGAATACGTCAGGCGCGACCCGATGACGATGGATGTTCCACCAGGGAAGCGCATGCCTGAGGAACCGTGCCCGTTCCTCGCCCGAAAGCCGTTGCCAGAGAGCCTGCGTTGCAGGCCTCAGACCGTCCATCACGGCTCGCCAGTCGGCAACCGTCCTGCTCTTTCCCCGCAGGGTCTTCAATATGCCGCTGATCGTATCTGGAAGCGTCTGAACGTCGATCGGCAGAGGCGCCGGCGGCTTCCACGCGTGTCCGAGCGGGGCGAGACCGCGCCGCGAAAGCACATCGATCTTGCCGCTGTGGCCATGGGCGCGAAGCGCGAGGACCTGATCGATCATCGTCAGGCCGGATCCGAGGATACACACCGCATCGGACGGTGCGACGCGCCTCAGCCACGAAAGCCGCCACGGGTTCTCGATGATCCGCGATCGCAGCGATGGCGGGACCCCGTCCGGAGCGACCGGAAGGGTCGCGTTCCCGACGCCGAGGCAGAGCACCACGTTCCTTCCGGCAATCTCGTCGCCGTTGCCGAGATGGAAGGCCAGCGTGCTGCTGTAACGTTCCACGCATCCCGCCGCCTTGGCCTTGATGAAATCGACCCGGCAACGGCCGTCCCGCTTTCGAAGCAGCCGTGCAAGCGTATCGCGGACATAAAGACCGTAGTCGCTGCGCGAGGCGAAATCGCCGGCCTGCAACCGGCGGCCATGGCTTTTCAGCCAATCGACAAAGTCGTCGGGTTGATGCGGCAACAGGCTCATGCGGCCGGCGGGAACATTGAGGCGATGGAGATAGAGCTCCGTCCGGTACGCCGTCCCGCGGCCGAAGCCAGGATCGTCGCCGACGACGGCGACCGTCGCCGAAGCGGGAAGCTGCTCGATGAGATTGCAGGTAACCGCTATCGCTGAAAAACCGGAACCGACCACGATAACATCATATGTCAAATGCATTCTCCCTGAAGCTCAGAACGTCATCGAGACATTTCATCATTCAAGCCCCGTGTCGTTCACCGATCCCTGCTGATCGCACGAGCGGCAGAATCACGAAAACAATTATCTCTATAGTCTATAAATATAGTTTGTTATTTCTCCCGCTAGCCCCTTCCCAACCATTACGCTTTTGAGGGTGAGATCAAGGGCCATGCGGCCCTGAACAAAGGGGCTCAAGATGAATTTCAGGAATTTGGCTGCCGCAATCGCCGTCGGCGTCGGCACTCTTGCAACGGCCGTCGTCGCTGAAGCGGCGGACAAGAAGGTCGTCGTCGCCTATCAAACCGACGCCTTGCCGTCTTCCGTGGCGATCGCCAATGGCGAATTCGCCAAGGAGACGGGATACGAGATCGACTTCCGCAGGTTCAATTCGGGCGCCGAAATCTTTGCGGCGATTGCCTCCGGCGACGTCCAGGTCGGCTATGTCGGCTCCAGCCCGTTTGCGGCTGCGGTATCACGCGGGCTCGAGGTCAAGGCCTTTTACCTCGCCTCCATCTCGGGCATCGACGAGGCTCTCGTCGTCCGCAACGGTTCCGGCATCGAAAGCCTGAATGATCTGAAGGGCAAGAAGCTTGCGGCCGCGCCGGTATCCACGGACCACTATCAACTCCTGGCGCTGATCAAATCGCTGGGCCTGACCGAAAAGGACGTTCAGGTCTTCGCCATCCCTCAGCCCGAGATTGTCGCCAGCTATAATCGCGGCGACATCGACGGCGGCTTCGTCTGGGATCCGGCGCTGACCGAACTGAAGAAGAACGGCAAGGTTCTGGTGACCTCCAAGGAGGTGGCAGACAAGGGTGCGCCGACATTCTCCGCCTGGGTCGCGACCTCGACGTTTGCCGCCGACAACCCGGACTTTCTGAAGGGCTTCGCTTCGGTCATCAACAAATACTACGCGTCCTTCGCATCGGACAAATCCGCCTGGGGTCCCGACAGCGACAACGCCAAGTCGCTTGCCAAGCTTCTCGGCGGAACACCTGACCAGCAGGCTTCGGCCCTGAAGAACCTGACGCTGCTGACGCCTGAGGTTCAGGCATCGGATGCCTGGCTCGGCGGTGGCGAAAAGGCGGGGGCCGGCAAGATCCTCAAGGACACGGCATCATTCCTGAAGGAACAGGGCAAGGTTTCCGACGTGCTGGCGAATTACGGCGCCTTCGTCACCGCAGATGCCCTCACCGGCGTCAGCAACTGATCCTCCCTGACGCCGGCGCAGTCGTTGCGCCGGCGTCGAACCTGCGAGCGGCACCATGCTTAAAGTCGATCACGCCAGCGTTTTCTTCGCAGCCCGCGACGGACGGACCGTTCACGCGCTCGATCGCGTTTCCTTCGATATTCTCGAACGGGGCTTCGTCGTCGCACTCGGGGCGTCGGGATGCGGCAAGTCAACCCTTCTCAACGCGATTGCCGGCTTCCTTCCGCTTTCGGATGGCCGGATCACGCTCGATGGCCGCGCGGTCGAACGACCGGGTGCGGATCGCGGCGTCGTCTTTCAGAAGGACTCGCTGCTGCCCTGGAAATCCGTCGTCGACAATGTCGCGCTCGGTTTGAAATTCGCCGGGGTCAAGCGCAAGGAGCGCGAAGCGCGCGCCCTGGAGCTTGTCCGTCTCGTCGGCCTCGATGAATTTGCCGGCGCTTTTCCCTACGAGCTGTCGGGCGGCATGCGGCAGCGTGTCGGCATCGCGCGTGCTCTGGCGACAAATCCCGACATCCTGCTGATGGACGAGCCGTTCGGCGCGCTCGACAGCCTGACGCGCGAGCAGATGCAGGAACTGCTGGTTTCCATCTGGGATAAAACAGCAAAAAAGGTCTTCTTCATCACGCACTCGATCGAAGAGGCCTTGTTCCTGGGCACGCAGGTCCTGGTCATGTCACCTCGACCGGGACGCGTCGTGGCACGCTTCGATCTGGATTTCGTTCGCCGCTTCGCCGAAACCGGCGATGCCCGATCGATCAAGGCGTCGCCGCAATTTGCCGAGCTGCGCGAGGAGATCCGCGCCATTCTGCACAGCACCGAAGACCTCAGGAGCGCCGCATGAGCGACATAGTGCAGGCCCCGCCGATTGTGGCGGGTAGAGAGGACCGCCAGGTCAAGCTGGTAAAAATGGCAAGCTTCGGAGCCGGCGAAAAATCGACGGTGGCCATCAGCGTTGCCACGGCGCTGGCCATACTGCTGCTGTGGTGGCTGGTATCGGCGCTCGGTGTCGTCCCACACTTGTTTCTGCCGCGTCCGGACGAGGTGCTGACACAGATCGGCGCTATCTATCGCGACGGTTACGCCGGAGCGTCGCTGTCCGAGCATGTTTTTGCGAGCCTGTTCCGCATCGTTGTCGCTGCCCTCATTGCCATCTCGGCCGGCATTCCGCTCGGATTGCTGATGGGCCTGAACCGCTGGGCAAAAGGGGTGCTCGACGCGCCGATCGAGTTCTACTGGCCGCTTCCGCCGCTCTCTTACCTGCCGTTGATGATCATCTGGCTCGGCATCGGCGAGACGTCGAAAATCACGTTGCTGGTGCTTGCGATGTTCGCACCGATTTGCCTCTCGGCCCAGGCCGGCGTCCGTTCGCTGCCGATCGAGCGCGTCAATGCCGCGCGTTCGCTGGGCGCAAGCCGGCTGCAGCTCTTCCTGGACATCGTCCTACCGTCCGCCCTGCCCGAGATTCTCACCGGCATTCGAATTGCGCTCGGTGTCGGCTGGGGCACGCTGGTTGCGGCTGAATTGATTGCCTCCACCCGCGGGATCGGTTTCATGATCATGTCGGCTTCACATTTCCTGGCGACCGACGTCGTCTTCGTCGGCATCGGCATCATCGCGATCTGCGCGTTCACCTTCTCGGCCGTCACTCGTTTTCTGGAGGCGTTCCTCGTGCCCTGGAAGGGCAAGCTTTGACCAGATGGCGGCAGGGAGCCATATTCAATGGCTTCCTGCCGCCGCGTTCAGCCCGTGTATGGCGACGAGCTCGGCTGCGACCAGTTTCTGAAGACGCCATAAATTGCGGTCCCGGATGCCGCGTTCTTCCAGATGTTTCACCGTCAGATAGAGATATTCGGCGCAGGAACCCATGTGTCCGCAGGCTCTCGCAAGCACCTGCGCCACCGTCTCGAGCGGCAATTTGCGGGAAACGCGCTCGCCCTTCGGACCAGCCCAAAAGACCAGCGCACGCACGAGCCCATGTGCGGTCGCGACCGGGATCCAGCGAACCGACGCAGCGTCTTCGATCGTGCCGACTTCACGGCGGATCAACCGCCGAATCTGGCCAAGGCGATCATCATCGGCAAGCCTGAAGACGATGCCGTTGCAACGTCCGCCCCGGTCAAGTGCCATCATCAGACCCGGCTGGGCCCGCGTTCCCCGCCAGCGGGTCATCTGCAGGCAGAAGGAGCGATGCCACCCTCTTGTTGCGCCATGCTGCGATTCGACGGCATCGAAGTCCGGCTTCCATATCAATGATCCATAGGCGAAGATCCAGAGCGGCGCGCCAGTAGACTCCTGGAGAAGCCGGTTGGCGAGCATCTCCACCTCCGCTTCGGTCAGCGGTTTTCGGTGTGGATCGGGACCGACGTCGATCGCGGGTCGAAGGCTCAGCGATACGAGCTCGTCAGTCAGAGCCATTCTTGATCCGGTCATCAAAAGTTTGCTTCCCTGGACCGTCACCAGCTTATGCTCCCGGATATCCATCATGCGTCAGTGCACCGTAAATCTGGCCGCATCGGCCTGGCGCCGCTGCAGGCTGCGTATCAGCATCGCGGCCTCCCTGACGATTGCCGAAAATGTTGCATCATCGGCCTCTGCGAGCCTTCCCGTCATCTCGCGGATGATCGTCGTCAAATGAATGATGGAATGGCGATGCTGCGGATCTTCCGATCCCGTTTGGGCATCAGCCATGGTGAGCAGCGTCTGCACCAGCCGCTCCATGGTTTGGCGGCGCCTGGTCCTCGGATCGGCATTCGGATCTTCGCTAAGGCGCAGCAGGTCGGCGACAATGTCGGACATTGCGATTCCACTCACATAGCAAAAGCCGGGGGCATGGAAACGACATGCCTTCGAACGCGTGTTTGCGTCTTCAAGCCCTCCAGCAATCGGTAGCCGTTGCGCCAGCGGCCAAAGCCGCTGGCGATATTGATGTGCCCGGCAAGGCCGATATTCCTGGTCTCTGCGTTCCACAAGCGGCCGAACAGGGTCAACCGATCGACCGTCATGTAGGCATCGTTCATGCTGCCGACGACGATGCTTGGAAAAGGCAAAGGCGCCGTCGGCATGGCGCCAAACGAGATATGCCCGGGATGCAGGTTTTCCGTGGCCGGCAGATCGCATGGAGCAACGAGCAACGCTCCTTTGACGCGCCGCGCTGCACTTCGCCCGGCCAAGCGGGCGGCAAGCAGGCATCCGAGACTATGGGCAACCAGATAGGCCTCGCCGGCCTCTTCAAGCGCGCCTTCTAATCGCAGCAGCCAGTTGTCAAGGTTCGGATGATCCCAGTCGTCCTGAACGACGCAACGACTGCTTGGCTGATCCTGCAGCCAGTGCTGTTGCCAATGGCCTTCTCCCGAGCCGAAAAGCCCGGGAAGAATAAGTACATCGATCATCTGACGGCATCCTCTCTGAAGCTGCGCGTCGGTCTTTCTCCCGATGGGGGCAAACATCGGACATCACTCATCAGATCCACCCGATCACCAGGGCGAACAGGAATGTGAAGGAGCTGACAATCGTGCAGATCCCGGCCGCATGCCTGAAATGCGACATGACGGTGCCTTCCGCTCTTCTCGCACCGTGCCGACGCAGGTCGGTCTCAACAACAATCGCCATCACGCCGTTCTCCTCAATACCAAAGGCCGGGCATGGTGCCCCAATAATGGAGTTCGTATTCGCGGGCGGACCGGTCGCGCTCTTCGTCTCGCGCGAACAATCCGTTTACTGGCTCCCGTGCAGCGGGCGGCTTCAGGCCGAGGAACCGGCCGATCGAAAGCTTCAGCCAGAACTGAAAATCAAGCTTCATGCGAACCTCCTGTCAGGAACCGGTATTCCTCGGTTAGGAAATCAGCGAATGACGTTGTGCATTGGCGAGTAGAACGTGAAGCGATGCCGTCGGTCCGTAGAGCATCAGCAGGCGGTTCTCCTCGCGTTTGGCGAGACGATATCGTCGGGAGAATTCGAAGACGCTCCACAATTGCTCGCTGGCCGCCGGCCTTTCTGCATCGGTGATCGTCGCTTCCTGAGATCGAGCCATCGCGACGATCCTTACTCGGCTGCCGCCAAGGCCGGGTTTGCGCCCGGAAAGAAAGCCGCCAATTCGCCGATCACTTCGTTGATGCGGGCCAAAAGCGCGTCGGATGAAACCGCATAGTCTGTGAAATCGCGGTCGGACGCATAAACGGCAGTCGGTAAGGTGTGGGCCATGAAAAACCCGAACAGCGGCCGAAGCTGATGCTCGACCATCAACGCGTGCCGGTCACCGCCGCCGGTCGCCGTGATGATGATCGGCTTGCCCCGAAGTTCGTGGGGGTCGATCAGGTCGATCAGGTGCTTGAAATGGCCGGGATATGAGCCCTTGTAGGTCGGCGAGCCGATGATCAGGGCATCGGCCTGCACGATCTCGTCGACGACACGCCTGGCCTGCGCGTCGAGATCCTTGCGCCACAAGGCGCTGCCCAGCGACGGACCGACATCATTGAGATCATAGGTCTTGCTTGTAAATCCGTATCGAATGCTCGCACGTTCGGAGACGTGCCGCACGAGTGCCAAAGTCTTCGATGGACGGTTGAAGCTGCCAGCGATGCCGACGAGTTTGAAACCTGACATGGTTTTTCCTCTCTTTGCGTTGCCCAACTATTGTCTACAAAATTGATAGATTAAAGGAACGCTCATCTCTCCTTGTTCGCCTGGTTGAAAAAAACGTTCGCCGCCGCTCCAGCACGCATAAGCTGCAAGCCGACCGCCATCGGCATCTGCGACCTCCGGACGCTGCAATTCCAAGCCTAAGGCTTGTCGCCGTGAAGATGACGTTCGAGGAAGGGCAAATTGTCTTGGCCCCAATAGATCTCGCCGTCAAAGACATAGGTGGGAAAGCCGAAGACGCCGCTGTCGCGCGCATGCACACGGTCCGCCGACCATTTGTTCTGAACATCGTCGTCGGCTTGTCGTCTGAGGAGCACCGCGCCATCGAAACCCGCTGATGTCACGATCGCCTCGCGCACGTCGGGCTTGCCGATATCCCTCGCCTCGCTCCAGAAGGCATGCTGCAGGGCGCGGGCAACGCCGATCCAATCCTGTCCGTCGAGATAGGCCGCAATCACGAAGAGGGACGCCGGCGTCGGATCGCTCAAATCAGGGCGATGTTCGAGCCGCAGCTCCTTGCCGCGCACGCGCGCCCAGCGCTTGAGGTCCCGCGTCCAGTAGGCGCGCCGGATCTCCGGGCGGTTGCGCGAAAAGATACCACCATTTTCCTCGACCACCGTCGTCAGATACGGCGTGATGACGACGTCGTTCTTCGCCGCAAGTTCGGCGAAGGCATCGAAGCCGATATACGACCAGGGCGAGCCGATCGAAAAGAAGTATTCTACCGATTTGGTCACTGATGCATGTTCCCTGTGAGGTGATTGTTGTGGCGTCGAATGGGCTTACAGCGCCGCGTCTTTTCAGACGCGCAAAGGACGCTGTAACACTTTGAATTGCTGCTCGATGGTGCTTCAGGAAGCGGCCCGAATGTCGGATGGCGCTTTCCATCCGAGCTCCGGTGCGATCAGCGTCACGAAGTCGTGGAGAATCTGTCGATACTCCACGTGCTCGAACTCGTAAGGGAGCTCCAGCCTCAACTCGCTGACCTCGCGCAGTATCGGATCGGCAAACAGCTGCGCCAATATCTCGTCCGATGTGCCGACGACATCACGGGCGAACAGAGTGCGCTGCTTGCCCTGCGGCGAAAGCGTCCGCTCATGGCGGCCATCGGCATAGTCTCGATACCGGCGGCGCGTTGCCGCATCGGCGCTGTCGAAAGGCACGATGACGCGCCCCAGCGCAACGCGCCGCTGCGTGTCGGCGGCGCGATAGGTTTCGATCAATCGCGATTGCGCGATGAAGAAATCATCCGTCCCCTCACCCGTTATCACATTGCCGGTCAACAGGTTGAAGCCATTGCGGCCGGCCCATTCGGCCGAGCGCTGCGAACCGCCGCCATACCAGATCCGGTCGATCAGGCCCTTGGCATAAGGTTGCAGCCGCGGACGCTGCGGGCCGAAGGGCGTCCTGATCAAGGTATGTTCGTCGCCGAGATAAGTACCACGCAGATTGTCGGCAAAGCGCAGCACGCGATCATGCGAGAAATCGTAACCCGTCCAGTCGCCGTCGAAGACAAGCGGAGCGATCAGCTCGGCGTGCAGCGGCCGGCCGGCGCTGACGCCGATGTTCAGCCGTCCGCCCGACAGAACATCGACGGTGGCGAGATCTTCGGCCAGCCGGTAAGGGCTCTCGTAACCGATCGGGATGACCGCGGTTCCAAGCTCGATCCGACTGGTGCGCTGCGTCGCTGCCGCCAGGAAAGCGCTCGCGGAAGAGATTCCGGGCTCCAGGTGCCGCTGACGGACCCAGGCACTGTCGAAGCCCAGATCTTCGCCATATTGCAGCTGCTCAAGCGTCCGCTCCAATCCCGACAACGGATCGCCATCGGGATAATTGCCAGGGGTGAGGAAGCCGATATGGCTGATGGATATGTTGCCCACTCGTGCCATCCGATGATCAGTACTTCGGCAGGCCGGGCGGGTTGGTCTCGGATGCCGGCAGGGCTTCCTCGGAAAGATGCCAGTGATCGAGGATTTTTGCGTAGGTGCCGTCCTTGATCAGGCCGTTGGTGGCGACAGTCAGCGCATCGGCCAGCCCGCTTCCCTTGCGGGTGGTGATTGCGACATCCGAGCGATCCGGCCAGCCGGCGCTCAGCGTGCCGACGCGCTTGATGTTCTTGTCGCGCGCGGCGATGAAGACGAGCTGCGCATGCGGCTGGACGATGACATCGGCCCGGCCGGACCGCAGTGCGAGAAGGCTTGCCGCCTCGTCGTCGTAATATTGCAGTTCGATCGGTTTCAGGGCCGCGGCAACATCTTCCTCGCTCCACTTCACCAGGATGCGCTCCTGGTTGGTGCCGGCCCCGACAATGATCCTGAGGCCTGCCGCATCCTTGGGCTCCTTGATCGAGGTCACAGGGCTGTCGGCTTTGACGAAGAAGCCATGCAGGCCCTGGCGGTAGGTGGAGAAATCGAATTTTTCCTTGCGCTGCTCGGTGACCCCGACATTGGAGATGACGGCATCATACTTGCCCGAGGCGAGGCCGAGCGGCCAGTCGATCCAGGCGACCGGCACGATCTCCAGCGTCAGCCCGAGGCTGTCGGCGATGGCATAGGCATAATCGGGATCTGCCCCGACCACGGTCTTGGCGTCGGTGGCATAGGTGGCAAGCGGCGGGCCGCCCGGGCTGACGGCGATGGTGAACTTGCCTGACGTGACGAACTTGAAATCCTTCGGGATCGCAGCGATAGCCGCATCGTTCTTGGCGGCGTGAAGCCGGCCCGGCTGCTCTGGGCTGAGGTCGAAATCCTCGGCTGCATGGGTTGCGCCGAAGGAAAGGGCCGACGCCATGGCGGCGATCAGCAGGGTCCGGAATGCCGGAAGGGCAGTCATCGTCTTCAATCTCCATATTGTCAGGCGGGAATGGCCGGCAGCATTGCCGCCGGCCCAATAGGGATCGATCAGGAGCCGCTCTTCGGCAGGCCCGGCGGGTTGGTCTGGGCCTTGTCGATCGCCTCCGGACCGAGGTTCCACGTATCGAGGATCTTCCGGTAGGCGCCGCTGGCGATCAGGTCGTTGACGACATCGGTCAAGGGCGCCGCCAGGCCGCTGCCCTTACGTGTGGTGACGGCAATCTCGGCCGTGATCGGCCAACCGCCGCTGACGGTGCCGACGAGCTTGGTCTTGCCGTTTATCCCCGCCGAATAGGCCTGCGTTGCGTTCACGCTGAAAACGGTGTCGGCTCTGCCGGACTGAACGGCGAGATCCTTGACCGCGTCGTCGTCATAATATTGCACCTCGATCGGCTTCAGGCCGGCGGCGACGTTCTCGCGATCCCATTCCAGCAGGATCTTCTCCTGGTTGGTGCCGGCATCCGTGATCACCTTCAGGCCGGCAATATCCTTCGGCTGCTTGATCGCCGTGATCGGGCTGTCGGCCTTGACATAGAAGCCAAGCTCGTCCTTGCGATAGGTCGAAAAGTCGAATTTCTCCTTGCGCTCTTCCGTGACCGTCACGTTGGAGATCACCGCGTCGAACTTTCCGGAGGTCAGCCCCAGCGGCCAATCGGCCCAGGCGACGGAAACCAATTCGAGCTTCAGGCCCAGGCTGTCGGCAATGGCCTGCGCCAGATCGACGTCGTAACCGATAACCGTCTTGGAATCGGAGGCATAATCATGCAGCGGCAGATTGCCGCTCGAGCTGATGCCGACGGTGAAGACGCCGCTTTCGACGAACTTGAAGTCCTTGACTTCGGCAATGCGCTTCTCGTTCTTTTCCACCCGCAGCCGGTTCGGCTGCTCGGGGCTGAGATCGAACTTCTGCTGCGCCTGAGCGGAACCGAAACCGATAGCAGTAATGGTGACGGCTCCCGCTATCAGAAGCCTTGCCCTATCTGTAAATGTCATGCCCCTTCTCCATTTCATCTTTAGGTTGTGGTTATTGTTATTCAGCCGGAGCAGCCCGTCACGGCCCGGCATTTCGCCAGCGCTATCAGGCGCTAGAGAACCTTGGCGAGGAATTCCCGCGTGCGGGGATGTTCCGCTTGTGTGAAGATGCGGGCCGGCGGGCCGGCCTCCAGAATTCGGCCGCTCTCCATGAAGACGACACTGTCGGCAACTTCGCGGGCAAAGCCGACCTCGTGGGTGACGATGACGAGCGTCGTGCCGGTGCGGGCAAGTTCCTTGATGACGTCGAGCACTTCGCCGACGAGCTCCGGATCAAGCGCCGAGGTCGGCTCGTCGAAGAGCAGCACCTTCGGGCGGAGCGCCAGTGCGCGGGCGATCGCCACACGCTGCTGCTGGCCGCCGGAAAGCTGGCGCGGATAGGCGTTGATCTTGTCGCTGAGGCCGATGCGTGCCATCAGCTCCTGCGCCAGCTGCACGGCGTCCTCACGGCCGATGCCGCGAACCTGGATCGGTGCCTCGATGAGGTTTTCGAGCACGGTCAGATGCGGGAAGAGATTGAAGCTCTGGAAGACCATGCCGATATCGGCGCGGCGTTTGAGGATATCCTTCTCCTTGAGCTCGGAGAGCGTGTCGCCCTTCCTGCTGTAACCGACGAAATCGCCGTCGACTGAGATGAAACCCTCATCGACACGCTCCAGGTGGTTGATGGCGCGCAGAAGCGTCGACTTGCCCGAGCCGGACGGACCCAGGATGGCGGTCACGCTGCCGGCCGGCAGGCTGAGTTCGACATCATCGAGCACTTTCAGCGAACCGAAGCTCTTCGAGATACCGTGGATGCGCACCACGCCGCCTGCGGCCCGCAGCGTTGCCGCATCCCGGAAACCGATCTTGCGCACGGTGTCGGTCGCCGTCTCGAGGACAGGCAGCGGATGACGCAAACGCTCGAAAAATGCCTGGAAGGGTAACGGCGTCGGGTTGCGCACGGCACCCTTGGAGAAATAGCGCTCGATATAGCGCTGAGCGACCGACAGCACCGTCATGATGATCAGATACCAGACGGTCGCAACCATCAGCAGCGGAATGACTTCGAGATTGCGGCGGTAGATCACCTGGACCGTGTAGAAGAGCTCCGGCAACGCCAGCACGTAGACCATGGAGGTGCTCTTCGCCAGTCCGATGAGTTCGTTGAAGCCGGTCGGCAGGATCGAGCGCATGGCCTGCGGCAACACGATGCGGAAGGCCTGGCGGCGGCGCGGCAGACCGAGTGCTGCGGCGGCCTCCAACTGTCCGTGATCCACCGAGAGAATACCGCCGCGCACGATCTCGGCGAAGAAGGCCGACTGGTTGAGCGTCAGGCCGAGAAAGGCAGCGGCAAAGGGTGTCAACAATTGTACTGTGGGATAGTCGAGGAAGACGGTATCGGTGAAGGGAATGCCGATCTTGATCGTCTCGTACAGATAGCCGAGATTGTTCAGGATCAGCAGCAGCACGATGACCGGGATCGAGCGCAGCAGCCAGATATAGCCCCAGGAAAGGCCGGAGAGCAGCGGCGACTTGGAAACGCGGGCAAGCGCCAGAGCGGTTCCGAGGATGGAGCCGGATATGGCGGCAAGCACCGTCAAAAGCAGCGTCCTGCCGAGACCGACGAGCACCGGTTCGGCAAAGAACCATTCAGCAAAGACGCCCCAACCCCAGCGCGGATTGGTGAAAATGGAATAGAGCACGGCGATGATGACGACGGCGGCAAAGATCGTGCCTGCCAAGCGGCCCGGATGACGCGCCGGCACGATGCGGTAACGGGAATAATCCTTCGATCCTGCCGTCCTGCTGCCGGGGTCGATGCCGGCGAAATCCGTTGTCAGTGCCATTGTGCTTCCCTTTTATGATTGTCGGTCTTTGCCATTTTCAGAAATTTGCACCGGCCACGCGCAGGCGCGGTTCGGCATCTTCGCGAGCAGGCTCAGCGAGATGGCTGATGTCCTTCTCGAAGGGCAAGCTCTTGTAGATTTCGGGATCAACGGAGGTGTCGAAGAGAGCGGTGTAGCCATAGTTCAGATAGAGGCTGACGGCTTCGGGCTGGCGAAAGCCGGTCGTGAGGTAGATGCGGGAATAGCCTTGGCGGGCGGCCTGGGCCTCCAGTTCCACCAGCACCTTGCGGGCGAGGCCCTGGCGGCGCAGATCGGAGCGCGTCCAGATGCGTTTGAACTCGGCCGTGCGTTCGTCATAATTCTTGAAGGCGCCGCCGCCGATGGTTTCGCCATTGCGGATCAACAGGAGAAAATTGCCGTCAGGCGGCGCAAAGGCTTCAGGAGGATAACGGTTGAGCTCGGCCGCAGCCCCTTCGGCATTGAAATAGTTGCCGTAGCGGCTGTCATACTCGTAGATCAATTCATCGATCAGCGGCTTGGCGCGCGGGTCGAGAGGGCTGGTATAGAGAAACGTATCGCTCATATCGTTCATCACCCGTTGTCATCAGTGAGGAAGGTTTCGGCGAGCCGCACCCAGTAGCGGGCGGCCGGCGCGATGATCGCGTCGTTGAAATTGTAGTGGGCGCTGTGGAGAGGAGCGCTGTCGCCATTCCCGACGAAGAGGTAGCTGCCGGGATTTGCCTGCAGCAGGAAGGCAAAATCCTCGCTCGCGGTTCTCGGCCGGAAATCCTTCTCGATAGCCGCGGGGCCGAGTGCGTCATGGGCGACATTGCTGGCGAAGTCCGTCTCCGCCGCATGGTTGATCAGCGCCGGAAAGCCGAGGCGGTAATTCACATCCGCCTCGGCGCCAAAGCTCTCCGCCTGGGCGCGGGCAAGTGCGGGAATGCGCTCTCGCAACAGCTGGCGGACCGTCTCGCTAAAGGCCCGCATGGTCAGCTTCATCTCGACGCTCTCAGGGATGACGTTCGAGGCGGAGCCGGCATGGATCGAGCCGACGGTTGCGACCGCCATGTCCTGCGGGTCGACATTGCGGGAAACGACGCTCTGCAGGGCAGTAATGAAGGAGGCTGAGGCAAGCACCGGATCGACGGCGCGATGAGGCTCGGCGCCATGGCCGCCCTTGCCGATGATCTTGATCACCGCCTGATCGACCGAGGCCATGGCAGGGCCGCTGACGAAGCCGAATTTGCCCGCCGGCACACCCGGCCAGTTGTGCAGCCCGAAGACCGCATCGACTGGAAAACGCTCGAACAGGCCCTCCGAGATCATCTTGCGGGCGCCAGCGCCGATTTCCTCGGCGGGTTGGAAGATCAGCCGCAGCGTACCGCTGAAATTGCCGCTTTCGGCAAGATAGCGGGCGGCGGCGAGCAGGATCGAGGTATGCCCGTCATGGCCGCAGGCATGCATGACGCCGGGATTGCTGCTGGCATAGGCAAGACCGGTCGCCTCCTCGATCGGCAGCGCATCCATGTCGGCGCGGATGCCGATCCGCCTTTTGCCGTCGCCGCGCCTGAGGGTGGCGACGATGCCGGTTCCGGCGATGCCCGTCGCCACCTCATAGCCCCAGGAGGAAAGGCGGGATGCCACGAGCTTGCTGGTCCTGAGCTCCTGGAACGCAAGTTCCGGATATTGGTGCAGGTCGTGGCGAAGCGCGATGATCTCGTCGAGGTAGGCGGCGATACCTCTCTCGACCGGATCCTTGCTGCGCTGGTTCTGAGCGATGATGTTCATGGCGGTTCGTCGGCGCTTCAGGCGCCGACAGCCTTTCCGCGTTCGACCTGATCGGCGCCCGCCGCATACCGGCTTTCGCGGAAGGGCAGGCCCAGATGATCCCGCAGCGTCTCTCCCTTCAGGACCGGGTCGAAATAACCGCGCTCCGTGAGGATCGGCAGAACGTATGTGGAGAAATCATCGAAGCCCTCGGCGATGACAGGGAAACCGAGGATGAAGCCGTCGGCAGCACCATGATCCACCCAGCGGATGATCTCGTCGGCGATATGCTCGGCCGTGCCGATGAATGCCGTGCGCGGCGTTGCTGAATCGAGCGCGACCTGGCGGAGCGTCAGGCCCTTCTCCCGCGCCGTCTTCTTGATGCGGTCGGTGGTGGCGCGGAAATTGTTCCTGCCGATATCGCCGAGTTCCGGGAATGGCTCGTCGAGCGGATAGACGCTGAAATCATGATGATCGAAGAAACGGCCGAGATAGAGCAGCGCCTCCTCTGTCGTGACGAGGTTGCGGATCGCCTGATACTTGGCTTCCGCCTCTTCCTGCGTTGCACCGACGATCGGTCCGATACCTGGATAGATACCGACTTCCGCCGCACTGCGGCCATGGGCAATCACGCTGTCCTTGAGCTGGCGGTAGAAGGCCTGCGCCTCCTCGAACGGCCCGCCATTGGTGAAGACGGCGTCGGCATGTTTGCCGGCGAGCCTGATGCCGGAATCCGAGGCGCCAGCCTGGAACACCACCGGCTGGCCCTGCTTGGAGCGGCCGATATTGAGCGGCCCCTCGACACGGAAGAAGCGGCCCTTGTGGTTGAGGCGATGCATCTTCCTCTTGTCGACAAAGACGCCGGTCTCACGGTTGCGGACGAAGGCGTCGTCGTCCCAGGAATCCCACAGGCCTTTGATCGCATCGATATAATCCTCGGCGATCTCGTAACGCAGCTCGTGCTCGGGATGTTCGCGGCTGTAATTGCGGCCGGAACCCTCGAGAGGCGAGGTTACCGCATTCCACCCTGCCCTGCCGCCGCTAATGAGATCGATCGAGGCGAACTGGCGGGCGATGGTGAAGGGATCGCTATAAGAGGTCGAAACCGTACCGACGAGGCCGATTTTCGAGGTCGAGGCGGCGAGCGCCGAGAGAATGGCGATCGGCTCGAAACGGTTGAGGAAATGCGGGATCGACTGCTCATTGATGTAGAGCCCGTCGGCGACGAAGGCGAAAGCGATGCCGGCCGCCTCGGCCTTACGTGCTGTCTTGAGGAAGAAGTCGAAATTGACGCTGGCATCTGCCGGTCCACTTGGATGCTTCCAGGCGTTCATGTGACCGCCGGGACCCTGCAGCATGATGCCGAACGTGACGTGTTTTTGAGCCATGGGATCAATCCTTTTTGGAAACGGTCAGGCGACGAGGGAAAGCCGCTCCTTGGCGAGCAGCTCGATGGAAGCCAGGCGTTCGGCGACCGAAAGCGCCGGCGTGTCGAGCACGAACTCCTTGACCCCGTAGCGGCGATGAAATTCGTCCAGTTCCTTGCGGATCTGTTCCGCCGTGCCATGCAGCACGCTCGGCACCTTTTCCTCGATGCGGTAATCGGTGATGCCGGCCTGGCGGGCGAATTCGGCCGCCTGCTCCTCGCTGCCGACATTGACGGTCTGGCCGTTCGGCAGAAATATCTTGACGATGCGCAGCTTGCCGACGCGCTCGCGGGCATAGTCCTCGCTTTCGGCGGCGAAGGCTGCGAGCGCCAGGATCGGACGTTTGCCGCCGGACGCCCGTTCATAGGCCTCGAAGGTCCTGCGCAGATTGTCAGGATCGCCGTTCAAATGACCGGCGAAAACAAGTTCCCAGCCCTTCTCGGCAGCGAGCTCGGCGCTTTCGACGCTGGCGCCGAGCAGGAAACGCTCAGGCGCAGTCGGCGGGAAAGGCGTTGCCTGCGCGCCGTCGTAGTTCGGGTCGGCGGCGAGATAAGTATTGAGATCGGAAAGCTGGCTCGCGAAATCCGGCTTCCTGGCCGGATCGACGGCAAGCTGCAGGGCGCGCGTCGAGAGAGGAAATCCGCCCGGCGCCTTGCCGACACCGAGATCGACGCGGCCGGGCGCAAGCGACGCCAACAAATTGAAGGTCTCGGCAACCTTATAGGCGCTGTAGTGCTGCAGCATGACGCCGCCGGAGCCGATGCGGATCCTCGATGTCCTGGCGAGAAGATAGGCGATCAGCGCCTCCGGCGCGGAGCTCGCCAGGTTGGACATGTTGTGATGCTCGGCGACCCAGAAACGGTGATAACCGAGTTCCTCGGCCCGGGCGGCAATCTTTACAGTCGCCCGCAGCGCATCCGCGGCGGTCAGACCCTGTTCGATCGGGCTTTTGTCGAGAAGACTGAGGAGGTAGGTCATGGCACCACGATCCGATCCCTGGTTGCAAAGTTTAGTCTATAAAATCAGTCGACAAACTTCATTATAAGAAATGGCATTCTCTTTCGAACGCGCTGAGTGAAAAAAACCGGCCGCCCCTAAGATGGAAAATCTCTGAGGGGGCGCTGTGTGACGACAGCATAAGGCTTCTTTCAATCGACCACTTGATGGTCTATATTCTGGTCGAAAGGGAGAAACCGCATGAAGCTGTCAGAACAGGTCAAGCCGATCAGCTATCTCAAGGCACACGCGCCGGAAATCATCCGGACGCTGAAGGATAATCCGCAACCGGTCGTCATTACTCTTCACGGAGAGGCGAAAGCCATCCTTCAGGACGTCGGCCAATACGAAGAAACCCAGGAGACACTGGCGCTCCTGAAGGTGTTGGCGCTCACCAACCGGCAAGTCGAGGACGGCAAACTGCGCCCTGCTGCGGAGTCCTTCGCGCGCATCCGCAAACGTCTGGCCGACAGCCGATCCTGATGCCATATCGTGTTCTTTTCGCTGAGGATGCGGAACGCGACATCGAGGATCTCTATCGATTTATCGCCAGCCGCGACGGCGCCGAGACGGCAGAGCGCATTCTGACGGAGCTTGAGAGCGCGTGCGCCGAGCTTGAAGAATTCCCCGCCCGTGGAAATATTCCGAAGGAGTTGGCGGGGATCGGAATTTCCGAATATCGGGAACTGCACCATAAGCCGTGGCGCATGATCTATCGGATCCTGGGCACGGATGTCGTCGTCTACTGCGTCGTCGACGGACGGCGCGACATGCAGAGTTTCCTGGAGCGAAGGCTTATCCGCGCATAGCCATACGCTGCCCACACGCAGGCTGAGCATTATCCAACCTTCCGGCCGGCCGGCGCATTTGCCCGCAGAAGCGCCATCAGCATCGGGCCGATCGCGAATTCTCCCTTTTCGCTTCGCCGCGTCAGGCCACGAAGATAGCCACCGGCCGAATTGATGTGGCCGCCGCGCTCCAGGATGCATGCCATCACCGTCGCGGCATTTTCCGGACCCATCACATTGGCGGCCTCTTCGTAAGCCGACGGACTGACGCCCAGCATCGATCGAACGATGACGGCTGCGGCCATCAGATCACGCCAGTTGCGGATTACGCCATCCGGCCCATAGGCAAGGATTTCCGGGCAGGCCTGCAGAACGAGGCCGAGCGGGAAGGATTTCAGGCCGCCACCATCGTTGCGGCCGCCCGACTGCCGACTTTCCTCCTGCCGGGCCGGATGGGTTGTCTCCCCCCTCCCCTCTTCCAGCGTCTCCGCCTCTCGCCCTTTGTCTTGCTCCGCCATCGCCCCCTGCTTCGTTTCGAAGCTTGGTTCAAGTTCAGATTTGGAGTCGGGATTTGAATTCTGTATGTGACGCTCGATATAATCGGCATTGCCGCGCTGTTTTGTTGATTTAACCCGAATTTCCAGCCGGTTAAGAATATCTGTGCGCAGGGCCGTCAATTCATCCAGCAACAGTTCAAGCTGCGCTGTCGTCGGCGATCGCGGCAGGCCTTCGATCAGGTCCCGGAATTCGCGGTATAGGCCTTGCCAATCCCCAGGGATCTCTTCTTCAACTGCCGCTTCGATCAGTTTGGCAATGTCACGGCGGCAAAGGGTGATGCGTTCACGCAGGCGCTGGACATGCAGCCGCTCAGCCATCACTGCGGCCGCGAGCTGTTCGATCTCCTCGGCACGGGCAAGCAGCGGCGCCAGCGAGAAGCCGAACGCCTCGTCGACCTCCCCTGCCCTGTCCCTGCGGACGTAACGCTTGCCGTTGGGGCTATCCTTGCGCACCAGAAGACCTGCCTCGACGAGCGCGGCAAGATGACGCCGCACAGTCTGTTCAGCCATGCCATGCGTTCTGAGCGAAAGCTGGATATTCGACGGGAAGACGATCAAACCGTTTCCCTGGGCCAGCTCATTCTTCGGATAAAAGCTCAAAAGAGCGTTGAGCACGGCAAGCGCCCGATCGCCGATGCCGAGCAGCGGCTTTGCTTCGCACAGCGCGCGAAACAATTTCCACTTGTCGACCGACTGATCCGGTTTGATCTCCCCGGCCATGACTTGGCTTGCGAGCATGCCAAACGTCATCGACCGCCGCCCGAAGGGCGTCGTCACACTTCCGGTTTCCATATCTTCCACCTCAACGAGGCAAAAGAAATCCGCTCACCAAAACGGCGCCAAAAACTCTTGACAGCGATTCTCGGAAGTGCGATTCTCGGAGGTGTTCAAGACTACGAGGAAAGCTTCCGTGACGGTGACGTTCGGGGGCTTTTTTCTTTTGCGCGTTATCTCCTATCCGAATTGTCAGCTGACAACCGGTCTAACTGCCTCATTTTCCCTGATTTTCCTCTTCGAACTCGGCGGCGAGGCCTATCAACCGCTGAGCCAGGAATTCCGAAAACGCCGCCGATTTGACGGTGATGCGAAAGGTTTTGCCGGAACGGGCCACCAAAGCAAGCGGCGCGCCGCCTTGGGTCCGGAGCGTCTGCTCGGCCCGCTGTGGTGCGCTCTTCTCCTCCAGTGCCTTCCAGATGACATCGAAGCGGCTGTTGGTCTCCAACGCGTCGAAACCGGCGGCACTGATGGCGGCCCGCGCCTTCTTCTGTCCGCCCGTCTCTCTGAACTTCTCGGCAAACGCCAACCAGCGTGGACGACCTACCTTGGTGGCCGGCCCGATGGCGAGAATGATCTCGGGGTCGATCGTCTGAGCCACCTGCAGGAGCCTTGACGTTTCCGGCTTGTCTGTCGCCAGCGCCTTGGCAATCATGTCGCGGCTAAAGCCGTGTTCATCCATGCGGTGTGCAAACAGTGCCCGCTCGATAAAACTCAAGTCGACACGCGGGCCATTTTCCTGACCCTGTGCAAGGATCAACTCCTCATCCGTGAGCTTTCGCACGACGGCCTTAACAGGAACCCCGATCTCCGCTGCTGCGCGCAGGCGCCTGTGGCCATAGGCGGCCTGGTAGTGCCCGGCCCTTACCGGGTCCGGCCGCACCAGGATCGGAACCTGCTGTCCGCTTTCCTGGATGGACTGCTTCAATCGCTCGAACTCGGCATCCTTGTCGACCGGGATGCGGTCGCGGATGAAGGACATTTCCACGGCAGCCGGATCGATCTCCAGCACCTTGTCGCCGGAGGCCAGCGATTCGCGCAGCGCCTTGGCGGCTGCTGCTTCCTCTCCCAGCCGTCCAAGCGACAGGTTCATCGCCTTGACCGCTCCCGATGGCCGATGCGGCTGTTGCACGCTCGGCACCTCCGGCCGTGTCGGCTCGACGGCACCGACCATGCTCTTCAGGATGTCGCGTCCTTTTGGGCTCATGGCCTGCTCCATGCACTGCGAATGAGTTGCTCGACCTCGGCATTGACGCTGTCGACGGATTCCACCCCGCGGTCATAGGTCTGGCGATGCATCGTCTCGCGTCCCGCCTCGTAGATTGTCTGCTTGGACAGGCCCGCATCCGAGACAGCTGTCGACTTGACCATCATCGAAGTCAGCACGCGCTCGCCGAATAGACTGCGCAGGAAGGCGACGATCTGCGCCTGCGGTCCATCATTGGCCTCATAGCGGGTGATCAGATAGCGCATCCAGTCATAATCGAGATTGCCGCCTGCCTGCTTGACCACGGCCAGGAGGTCGGAGGTCATCGTCAGGAACTGGTTCATCGACGCCACGTCGAGCATCTGCGGATGGACGGTGATGAGGACGGAGGTAGCGGCACAAAGAGCAGACAGTGTCAGGAAGCCGAGCGTGGGCGGGCAATCGATGATGACGACGTCGTAGCTCTGCTCCAGCGAATGCAGCGCATTGCCGACCCGCATGAAGAACATGTCCTTGTCGTCGCGGTTGGTGTCGGCGAGCGCCTTTGGAGTATCGTGCTCGAACTCGTGCAGTTCGAGATTGCCGGGAATGAGATCGAGCCCGGGAAAATAGGTCTGGCGGACGATGTCGGCTACGTCGCGGCGCGTTTCGTCATATTTGATGGCACCGTAAAGCGTCTCGTTTTCGCCGACGTCGAATTCGGGCTGATATCCGAGCATTGCCGACATCGATGCCTGCGGATCGAGATCGACGGCGAGCACGCGGTAGCCGCGAAGAGCCAGGAACTGCGCCAGGTGGATGGATGTCGTCGTCTTGCCGGAGCCGCCTTTAAAATTGGTGACAGCGATCACCTGGAGATGGTCGCCCGGCCGGCGCATCGGCAGATAGGAGGGTTTGGTGCGCCCGAGATGGTGGCGCATCGCATGAATTTCCTCAAGCGAGAACACCCGTCGACCCGCCGCCGTCTTTTCCGGGTTGATGCTTTCCACCTGGGCGGCGAGGTGGCGAACATAGCTGTCGGTAACGCCGAGCAGCTTGGCAGTCTCGGTGCTGCTGAACCGCCGTAGCGATTTGCGGGCGTCGGGCGAAAACAACCGCTCGAACAGCACTTGCAATTGGCTGCTGAGCATCGTCGAGTCCTGCGCGATCGTCTCGTCAATCGAGACTCGACTCGCTCTCTTGGCTTTCTCAACAATCGCGGCCTTGGTCGGCAT
>NZ_CP088097.1:0-529550 GCF_021052345.1 Rhizobium sp. SU303 | reverse complement strand
AACACCCAATCCTTTTCGATGCGCTTTTCTGTCAACTTAGCGTCAAAAAGCGTATCGAAAGTGACACGATTCGGGAATTGCAGCAACAACAGGGCCAAGTTAGCAACAATGAAGCAGGTTGGCCGCGGCCAACTCCCTGTCCCACCCTTGCGGCGAGCCAGCTTTTTCGGCAAGACCCCCAGGACTCAAGGGGAGTATCCGCGTGAAGCATATCCATATCATCGGCATCGGCACGGGCAACCCGGAGCACCTGACCATACAGGCGATCACCGCGATGAACGCAGCCGACGTGGTCTTCCTGCCGGTCAAGGGCGTAGGCAAGGAAGAGCTCGCTGAAATCCGGCGGGATATCTGCGAACGCTATATCACGCGGCCGGCTGGCAGGATTTCAGAATTCGCGGTGCCGCAAAGGCAGACGGCAAACAAGAGCTATGTGCAGAGCGTCGACGCCTGGCACGGCGAGATCGCCCGCATCTATGGAGAACTGATCTCCGGTCTCCCGGATGATGGCAGCGGCGCCTTTCTCGTCTGGGGCGATCCCAGTCTCTACGACAGCACGATCCGCATCATCGAACGCGTGCGCCGGGAGGGCCGCCTGGATTTCGATTACAGCGTCATTCCCGGCATCACCAGCATCCAGGCGCTGGCGGCGAGCCACAAAATCCCGGTCAACCTCGTCGGCAAACCGATCGAGATCACCACGGGGCGCAGGCTGGCGCGGGACGGGCTTCTGACCGACAGCACCGTCGTCATGCTTGACGGCGAACAGGCTTTTGCAAAGATCGACGATCCCGATGCCGAGATCTTCTGGGGCGCCTATCTCGGTACCAAGGATGAGATCGTCAGATCAGGACGACTTGGCGATATCGCCACCGACATTGTGAGGCTCAGGGCCGAGGCCAGGCAGCGGCACGGCTGGATCATGGACATTTATCTCCTGCGCAAGGGACGGGATTTCGACGAATAGCCACTCCGAAGCCTTTCCAGCATGCTTTGCCGGCCCGGTTGCGATCATGTAAGAAGTGGCCAGAGGATCGAGAATGAGCATTGAGGCCGCAAAGGCGAGCGACAGGACGGGCGAGGCGGATCTGCACGATCGCCCGGCGGCGGAGATGCGTAGGCGCGGCGCCTGCCCCGCGCTTGCGGCGCCCATGCCGACCGGCGACGGTTTGCTGGTACGGCTGCGGCCGGCCGGCGGCGCGTTGACGCTGTCGCAATTCGCAAGCCTTGCCCGCTCGGCCGCGGCCCATGGAAACGGCATTCTCGAAATCACCGCCCGCGGCAATCTGCAGATCCGCGGCCTTCGGGCTGAGACCGTCGGACAGCTCGCCGCCGATATCGATGCCGCCGGGATCACCGTGCCGGACGGGCCGGCGATCGAGACATCGCCGCTGCACGGCATCGACCCGGAAGAAATATGCGATCCGGCGGCAATGGAAATGGCCTTGCGCAGCACGCTCCGCGATCAGCTTGCCTCACCGCAGCTCGCGCCAAAACTCTCGCTCGTCGTCGACGGCGGCGGATCCTTCGGCTTGTCAGCACTTTCCGCCGATATTCGAGTCGTCGCGCAATCCCGCGCGGAATGGCTTGTCGCGCTCGATGGCGACGGTGAAACCTCAACGCCGATCGCGATCGGTCCTGAGGAAGCGGCGATATCTGCCGTCGGCGAAATTCTGAGCTTGTTGGCAATCCTCGGGCAGGGTAGACGGACAAGGGATATCGATCCGGCGCTTCTGCGGACGCGTTTTCCCGCGATGGATGGCATTCAGGTCATGCCTTCACGCGCGGCAGGGATGCCGCTTGCCGGCTCGCACAGGCTTGAGGACTGCAAAACCATACTCGGCGTCCGGCCGGAATTCGGGCAGATGAGAGCCTCCGATCTGGTCGCTTTGCTCGATCTGGCAACAGCCCTTGGCGCAACAGCCATTCGGCTTGCGCCCGGTCGCGGTTTTTTCTTCATCGGGCTTTCCGCCGATATAGTGCCGGCTATCCAGATCGCCGCAGCCAGACATGGCTTCAGCACCCAGCCTGGTGAGAACAGCGAGCATATCGCCGCCTGTGCCGGCGCCGGCGCCTGCGGTTCCGCCTTTTACGAGACGCGAGCCATGGCGCGCCGGCTCATCGCCGCAGCACCTGCCCTTTTCGACGGTTCGCTGACGCTGCATCTGTCCGGCTGTGCCAAGGGCTGCGCTCATGCCCGGCCGGCGCTGACCCTGACGGGCTCGGCGGAAGGTTATGGCCTCATCCTCAATGGGCTTGCCGCGGATCTGCCGGACGAACGGATCGCTGGCGGTCGGATCGATTTCGCTATAGAGAGGCTCGCCCAGTCCATCGAAGACAACAAAGACGCTGGCGAATCGACCGCCGCCTGCCTTAAACGGCTTGGCGCAACCGGCGTTTCGAAGGCGCTGCGACAGGAATAGGAATGCCAGACTACGATTATATCCGCAGCGGCGATGCGATCTACGAGCGTTCCTTTGCCATTATCCGTGCCGAGGCTGATCTTTCGCGCTTCACCGAAGATCAAGCCGAAATCGCCGTGCGCATGATCCATGCCTGCGGGCTGGTCGAAGCGGCGGAGCATTTCCTGTTCTCCGCCGATTTCGTCAGCGCGGCGCGCGACGCGCTGAAGGGTGGGGCGCCGATTTTCTGCGACGCGGAAATGGTGTCCCAGGGTGTGACCCGGGCACGGCTGCCGGCGCTGAACGAGGTGATCTGCACGTTGCGCGATCCCGCAACACCGGAGCTTGCGCGCGAGACCGGCAATACGCGCTCGGCCGCCGCCATGCATCTCTGGCTCGATCGGCTCGGCGGCAGCGTTGTCGCGATCGGCAATGCACCGACCGCCCTCTTCCATCTGCTCGAACTCCTGCGCGACGGCGCCCCGAAACCCGCGGCGATCCTCGGCATGCCCGTGGGCTTCGTCGGCGCGGCGGAATCGAAGGATGCATTGGCGGAAAATTCCTACGGCGTACCCTTTGCCATCGTCCGCGGCCGGCTCGGCGGCAGCGCCATGACGGCAGCCGCCATCAATGCATTGGCGAGGCCGGGCCTATGACGACAAGCGGCCGTCTTATCGGCGTCGGCACGGGTCCCGGCGATCCGGAGCTCCTCACCCTCAAAGCCGTGCGCGCCATCGAAGGCGCTGATGTGATCGCCTATTTCGCCAAGCAGGGCAGGGGCGGCAACGGCAAGGCGATCGTCGAGCCGCTGCTGAAATCCGGGGTGACGCTGCTGCCGCTCTATTACCCGGTGACGACCGAGATCGACAAGAACGACGAACGCTATCAGAGGCTGATCACCCAATTCTATGATCTGTCTGCCAAAGCTGTTGCCGGGCATCTCGATGCCGGGCTGACTGTCGCCGTTCTCAGCGAAGGTGATCCGCTCTTCTACGGCTCCTATATGCACCTGCATGTCAGGCTTTCCCAACGCTACCCCACGGAAGTGATCCCGGGCATCAGCGCCATGTCGGGCTGCTGGTCGCTGGCGGGCATGCCGATCGTCCAGGGCGACGACGTGCTTACCGTACTGCCCGGTACGATGGCCGAGACCGAGCTGACGC
The DNA here is from genome assembly GCF_021052345.1 of Rhizobium sp. SU303. NCBI lineage: Bacteria > Pseudomonadati > Pseudomonadota > Alphaproteobacteria > Hyphomicrobiales > Rhizobiaceae > Rhizobium > Rhizobium sp. SU303. The sequence goes on along the minus strand of NZ_CP088097.1, from coordinate 525,985 downwards.
GCCGCCTTGCCGATACGCAAGCCGCCGTCATCATGAAGGTCGGCCGTAATCTGCCGAAGATCCGCCGGGCACTGGCGGCCGCCGGCCGGCTTGCGGAAGCCGTCTATGTCGAGCGCGGCACCATGGCGAATGCGGCGATGGAAAAGCTTGCCGACAGGACCGACGGCGATGCACCGTATTTTTCGCTCGTGCTGGTGCCGGGCTGGGAGGGCAGCCGATGAGCGGCAGGCTTTACGTGATCGGCACCGGCCCCGGCAACCCCGAGCAGATGACGCCGGAAGCGCTGGCCGCTGTCGATGCGGCGACGGATTTCTTCGGCTACGGACCTTATCTCGACAGGCTGGAGCTCCGCCACGATCAACTGCGGCATGCCTCGGACAATCGCGAGGAGCTCGGCAGGGCAGGGGCCGCACTCGCCATGGCGGCTGATGGCGCCAAGGTCTGCGTCGTCTCCGGCGGCGACCCCGGCGTCTTCGCCATGGCGGCCGCGGTCTGCGAAGCGATCGAGAACGGGCCGGCCGCGTGGCGCGCGGTCGATCTCATCATCCTGCCCGGCATCACGGCGATGCTGGCAGTGGCGGCAAGAGCAGGCGCTCCACTTGGCCATGATTTCTGTGCCATATCGCTGTCTGATAACCTAAAGCCTTGGAATATAATAGAAAACCGTCTTCTATCGGCGGCAAAGGCAGGTTTTGTCATCGCGCTTTATAATCCGATCAGCCGGGCGCGGCCCTGGCAGCTCGGCGAAGCCTTCAAGCTGTTACGTGACCATCTGCCTGCAGCAACACCGATTATTTTCGGGCGGGCAGCCGGGCGGCCGGACGAACGTATCGCCGTCCAGCAGCTGTCGCAGGCAGATGCGTCGATTGCCGATATGGCGACCTGCATCATCATCGGCTCGGCCGAGACTCGCATCGTCACGCGGCCAGGCAGACTGGACCTCGTCTATACGCCGCGCTTCATGGCGGGGGGGAACAGGTGATCGATCGCCGCCAGCGCCGCCTCTACAGTTCCGACCGCCTTGACGATCGAGGCCGGCGTGCGCGCGACCATCATCACCTCGATGCCGAGCAGTCGGGCTGCCTCGATCTTCGCATAGGTGGCGAGACCGCCGCTATTCTTGGCGACGATGACGTCGATGTCGTGCTGCCTCAGAAGATCGCATTCGCCTTCCAGCGTGAACGGACCCCGATCAAGGACATAATCGACATTATCAAGCGCAAGTGGAGGTTCGACGGGATCGACGCTGCGGACGAGATAGTGATGTTGCGGTGCTGCTTCCGCATGATGTGCGCCCTGCCGGCCCGTCGCCAGGAGGACTCGGCGGGGGAGGGGGCCAAGCCCTTCGATGGCAGCGGGAATACTCTGCACCTCCTGCCAGCAATCGCCGGCCACGCGTTGCCATTCGGGACGGCGCAGAGCGATGGCAGCAATGCCGGTGGTCTCAGCCGCGAAAGCGGCATTGGCCGAAATGCGCTCGGCGAAGGGGTGCGTGGCGTCGATCAACAGGTCATATCCGCCGGCCTTCAGGAAATCGGCAAGTGCGGCAGCACCGCCGAAGCCGCCGATGCGAACCGGAACAGGCTGGGTGGCCGGTTTTTCGGTGCGGCCGGCAAGCGACATCAAAACATCGCAGTCATCACGCTCCGCCAGCGCCTCGGCCAGCAGCCGCGCCTCGCTGGAGCCGCCGAGGATCAAGATGCGGGGTCTTCCCATGTCTGATGTCTCTCCTGCGTCCAGCCAGCGCTGGCTGACTATTATCGGCATCGGCGAAGATGGTCCAGAAGGGCTGGGCGAGGAAGCAAGGAGGCTGATTGCGACCGCACCTGCCGTCTTCGGCGGCGTGCGGCATCATGCACTCGCTGCCTCGCTGATCACAGGCGAAAGGCTTTCCTGGCAGAGCCCGTTCGAGCGCTCGGTCAAGGCTATCCTCGAAAGGCGCGGCACCCCGGTTGTCGTGCTCGCCTCCGGCGATCCCTTTCTCTATGGCGTCGGCGCAACGCTCTCCCGCCATGTGGCGGCGGAAGAGATGCGCACCATCCCCGCGCCCTCGGCCTTCAGCCTTGCCGCCTCCCGCCTTGGCTGGCCGCTGCAGGACGTCGCAGCGATCTCGCTGCATGGAAGGCCGATCGATCTGATCAGGCCGCATCTGCACCCCGGACGGCGCATCATCGCGCTGACCTCGGACGAGAAAGGCCCCGGCGATCTGGCTGCGCTGTTGACCGCTGCTGGCTTCGGTCAGTCACGGCTTACGGTGCTTGAGGCGCTGGGCGGCGTTCGGGAACGGCAGAGAAGTGCCCCGGCGACGGGTTTCGACCTCCTGGGCATCGATCCGCTGAATGTCTGCGCTGTCGATGTTGCGGCAGGGGAGGGGGCACGCATTCTGCCTTTTGCTGCCGGGATCGAGGATGAGCTGTTCGAGCATGATGGGCAGATCACCAAACGCGAAATCCGGGCGATGACGCTTTCGGCGCTCGCGCCGCGTCATGGCGAACTGCTCTGGGATATCGGCGCGGGCTCGGGATCGATCGGCATCGAATGGATGCTGGCCGATCCGTCGCTGAAGGCGATCGCCGTCGAGCAGTCGTCGGAACGGGCCGCACGTGTCGCCCGCAATGCAGCTGCCTTTGGCGTGCCGCATCTTGCCGTCGTCGAAGGTGCAGCACCCAATGCGCTGGACGGCCTGCCGGAACCGGATGTGATCTTCCTCGGCGGCGGCGGCAGCGAACCGGGTGTTGTCGACACGGCGATTGCCGCGCTGAAGCGGGGAGGGCGGCTCGTTGCCAATGCTGTGACGCTGGAAATGGAAGCGGTTCTGCTCGGCGAACATGGCAAACACGGCGGCTTCCTCACGCGGATCGAAATATCGCGCGCAAAGCCCGTCGGCGGCATGAGCGGCTGGCGGCCGGCCATGCCGGTAACGCAGTGGCGCTGGACGAAAGGATGACGAGATGACGGTGCATTTCATCGGCGCGGGACCAGGTGCTGCGGATCTGATCACGGTGCGTGGCCGCGATCTCATTGCCCGATGCCCGGTCTGCCTTTATGCCGGCTCGATCGTCTCGCCCGAACTGCTGCAATATTGTCCGCTGGACGCACGTATCGTCGATACGGCGCCGATGTCGCTCGACGAGATCGAGGCGGAATATCTTCGCGCTGCCGCGGCCGGCCAGGATGTCGCCCGGCTGCATTCCGGCGATCTCTCTGTCTGGAGTGCAGTCGCCGAGCAGGTGCGCCGGCTTCAAAAACACGGCATCGATTATACGATGACGCCAGGCGTTCCGGCCTTTGCCGCCGCAGCATCAGCCCTCGGCCGAGAGCTGACGATCCCGGCCGTGGCCCAAAGCCTGGTGCTGACCCGCGTTTCCGGCCGCGCTTCACCGATGCCGAACGACGAGACACTGGCGAAGTTCGGCGCGACGGGCGCCACGCTGGCGATCCATCTGGCAATCCACGCGCTGAAGCAAGTGGTCGAAGAGTTGACGCCGCTTTACGGCGTCGACTGCCCTGTCGCAATCGTCGTCAAGGCCTCCTGGCCGGACGAGCGCATCCTGCGCGGCACGCTCGCCGATATCGAAGCAAAGGTTGCCGCCGAACCGATCGAACGCACAGCGATCATCTTCGTCGGCCCTTCGTTGGCAGTGGAAGATTTCCGCGAAAGTTCGCTCTACGATCCGGCCTATCAGCGCCGGTTCAGGGGCAGAGAATAGCGTCAAGCGACCGCGCGGCTTTTAGACCCGCGCGCTGAGATACTCCATGCTGGCGCGCAGCGCGCCGGCCGGATCCTTTAGCGCATGCACCTCCGCCGCGAAGGGCTCGAAGGACAACGAGCCGTTATAGCCCGCCTGCAACAGGGCCCTGACCTGCCCGGCATTGTCGAGCAGGTCGTCGGCATTGACCAGGACACGGTGGGAATCGCGCATATCGGCAACGGAAACAGCCGGGTCGTCGACGCCGGAGATGTGCACGAGGCCGGTCAGTTGCGGAAAGGTCGCGGCTTCGCCGGCAAGGTGATGGTGGAAGGTATCGTGGACCAGCCTGAAGGTCGACTGCACGCCGAGTTCCTCGATGGCCTCGGCCGCCTCGGTCTTGGAGCGCAGCGAGCAGATCTCGAAACCGAGCGGCTCGACGAGACCGATAATGCCTGCTTCCTCCAGCATCGGCTTCAGCGCAATCAGAGACTGGCGCAGATTGGCCTGCCGTTCGCCATCGGCGCAGCCGGTGCCGTCATTCTTCGGAACGAGGACGAGCGCCTTGGCGCCGGACGCGCTGGCATAATCGATCAGCTCCTGCGCTTCGGCGGCCCGGGTCGCGTTCCACTCGTTGAAACGCTGCAGGGCGTTGATCGAGATGATCGTCACGCCGTGGCGGGCAGCCGCTTGCCTGATCGTTTCGGGTTTGGTGCCGTCGAGAATGGCATTGCCGGAAAGGTCGTTGCGGATCTCGACGGCATCGATGCCGAGCGATCGGGCCAGCGCGAAAAAATCATCGATGGCAAGCGATGGTGCTGCCATATGGTTGAGCGCAAAACGGATCGAAGTCATGAGTGCTATCTCCTCCTCATCTCCGCGACAGGGCGGAGCGGTCCTCGTGAATGGGTCCCGCGAATCTCTATCGGAATTCGCGTTGCAATCCATCCGTCATCGCCCGCGCCCGCTTTCATCGCTGAGAGAATTTCGAACGGAATGATGGAATTCCATCAATGCTTAGATGTTCTCAGAAATATGGATATCGAAAGGCAGGAAGAGCTGCCCGGGAACAGCCGTTTCGCCGTTTTCGATGGCCCCCGTCATCAGCACCATCAACTCCTTGCAGAGGGCGGGCAGCGGGGTTCCGATCGCCATGGCGACGATATCGTCGGCAAGGCCGGCTTTGCTGTCGGGCGTCAGCTCGTTGACCACCAGGACGATCTTGCCGCCGACGCCTTCTTCGCGGAATGCCGAGATCGCCCCTTCCATGCCGCCGCCGCAGACATAGAGGCCAACGAGATCGGGATGTTTCTGTAGCAGCGTCAACGTCGCCTCATGAGTGATCTCGGCGGTCTCGAGATTGATCAGCGTGTCGACGACATCGAACTCCGGCGCATTCTCGCGAAAATAGGAGCGGAAGCCGATTTCTCTGAGCTCATGGCCGTGAAAGCGGTGGCTGCCGACGAAACAGGCGACCTTGCCGGGCTTGTGTGCCGTGCGCGCAATCGTCCAGGCGGCGGTGCGCCCGACCTTGCGGTTGTTGACGCCGACATAGGCGTCGCGCACGCCCGTTGCGAGATCTGAGAGCAGCGAGAAGACGGGAATACCGCGCTCCTTCAATTCCTCGACCGCGGTCGTCACCGCGGGATAATCCGGACCGACGAGAGCAACGGCCTGGTTGCGGGCGCCGAGCGTCTTGATCTTTTCGACGATCGCAGCCGGTGTCGCGGCTGACGGAAAGTCGATCTGCGTCTGGATGCGCGCCGTCGTCAGCGCGCGCGCTGCGGTTTCGATCTCACGCACGAAGCTCTGATAGAAGGGCTGCATCGGCTTCTGCAGCAGGAAGGCGAGCTTGTATTGCGGCAGATCTTCGAAGACGCGCTGCTTGATCAGCCCGACAGCGTGATAGCCGATCGACTGCGCCGCATCATAGACCCGTCTCGCCGTTTCCTCGCGTACGCGGTGGCGAGCGTTGAGAACGCGGTCAACGGTGGCAACACTGACGCCGGAGGCGCGGGCGAGATCGGAGATGGTGGGACGGCGCATCGGCGTTCCTGATGGATTCAATCACGAATGCAAGTCATTTGTGATGGCTTTTGATAGATTATATCAAGCCTGCATTGAGCGCTTTCCAAAGTCAACCTATTCTCCCGGGGCAAGGGCAACGGGAGGCGGAAATGGCGACCCAGACAAAGAAGCGCGACTACGACCTGCTCGGCGAAAGCGGCCGCACCGCCGTCGAGACGGGGCTGGCGGCAGCCGAATGGTATCACACCGACATTGCGCGCAAGGAGATGAAGGCGTTGATGCAGCGCTCCGATGCGCCGGCGATCCGCGACACGATCATCTGGCTCGGCAGCATGGTGGTCCTTGCCGGCCTCGGCACTTATTTCTGGGGCTCGTGGATCGCGCTGCCCTTCTTCCTCGCCTATGGCGTGCTCTACGGCTCGGCCTCCGATAGCCGCTGGCACGAATGCGGCCATGGCACCGCCTTCAAGACGCGCTGGATGAACGATGTCGTCTATCAGATTGCCTGCTTCATGATCATGCGCAATCCGGTGACCTGGCGCTGGAGCCATGCCCGCCATCACACCGATACGGTGATCGTCGGCCGCGATCCCGAGATCGCCGTGATGCGGCCGCCTGATCTCTTCCGGCTGGTGCTTAATTTCTTCGGTATCCTCGACGCCTGGCATGCGATCGTCGACATGCTGCGCAATGCCTTCGGCGGCGTCAGCGCGGCGGAAAAGACTTTCATTCCGGAGATGGAGCAACCGAAGGCAATCCGCATCGCCCGCATCTGGCTGGCGATCTATCTGGCCACGATCGCAGCCGCGATCGCCATGGGTTCGATCCTGCCGCTGATCCTGATCGGCCTGCCGCGCCTCTATGGCGCCTGGCACCATGTGCTGACCGGTCTGCTGCAGCATGGCGGCCTTGCCGACAATGTGACCGACCATCGGCTGAACAGCCGCACGGTCTATATGAACCCCATCAGCCGCTTCATCTACTGGAACATGAACTACCACGTCGAACATCACATGTTTCCGATGGTGCCCTACCACGCGCTGCCCAAGCTGCACGCGATGATCAAGCACGACCTGCCGGCGCCGAACCCGTCGATCTGGTCCGGCTATCGCGAGATGATCCCGGCCTTCCTGCGCCAGTTGCGCAACGAGGATTATTTCCTGAAGCGCGAACTGCCGGCCACCGCGCGGCCCTATCGCGAGGAATTCCACAACGAGCTGGCTCCGGCCGCGCAATAAAGACAATCGAGGGAGGACAAGATGAGCGGAAATTGGATCCAGGTCTGCGACAAGGATGAGATCGACGAGGAGGATGTCATCCGCTTCGATCACGACGGGCGCACCTTCGCGGTCTATCGCAGCCCGGACGACGAATTCTTCGCGACCGACGGGCTCTGCACACATGAACATATCCACCTCGCCGACGGGCTTGTCATGGATGAGATCATCGAATGTCCAAAGCATAACGGCCGCTTCAACTACAAGACGGGCGAAGCCAAGGGCGCGCCGGTCTGCGTCAATCTCAAGACCTATCCTGTCAAGATCGAAGACGGCGCCGTCTTCATCTCGCTCTGAGGGAGGCCGGCATGGCTCATTACGTCATCCTGGGAGCGGGCGAATGCGGTGCGCGCGCCGCCTTCGCCTTGCGGGAAAAGGGCTTTGCCGGCGAGATAACGCTGGTTGGCGCCGAGCCGCTTCCGCCCTATGAACGGCCGCCGCTTTCGAAGGCCGGCTCCACCGATGCAAGCGATCCGAAATTCATCGCCGCGGCGGAAAAATATATCGAAAACGGCATCCGGCTGCTGACCGGCCTCGAGGCAAGGGATCTCGACACCGCATCCAGGACCGTCACGCTTTCGGACGGTACCGTGCTTTCCTACGACAAGCTTCTGCTTGCGACGGGTGCCGCCGCGCGGTCGTTCCCCGGCGCGCCGCAGGGCAGCCCGCATATTCGCGCGCTGAGGACACATCACGATGCGGCGGCGCTGCGCGAAGCAATGAAGCCCGGACAGCATATCGCCATTATCGGCGGCGGGTTCATCGGACTGGAACTTGCGGCAACGGCGCGGCTGCGTGGCGCCGACGTCACCGTCATCGAGGGGCTGGAACGCGTGCTGAAGCGTGGCGTGCCGGAGGAGATCGCCCATCTGCTCACCGAGCGCCACCGAGCCGAGGGCGTCGATGTCCGCTGCGGCGTCTCCATCGAGGCGCTGACTACGGAAAACGGAAAAGCCCTAATCCGATTGTCGACCGGCGAGGTGATCGAATCCGATCTCGTCCTCGTCGGCATCGGTGCACGGCCGAATATCGAGATCGCCGAAAGGGCAGGCCTCGCAATCGACAATGGCATTGCCGTCGACACCTATCTCCAGACCTCCACAGCTGATGTCTTTGCGGCCGGCGACTGCTGCTCCTTTCCGCTGCCGATCTATGGCGGCCGGCAGGTGCGGCTCGAATCCTGGCGAAATGCCCAGGAGCAGGGCACATTGGCCGCGGCCAACATGCTCGGCCTCAACCAAGCCGTTTCATCAGTGCCATGGTTCTGGTCGGACCAATACGACTTGACGCTGCAGATATCAGGCCTCGCCGAAGGCGCTGCCACGCATCAGCGCCGTGAACTCGGTGCAGGCGCCTTCATTCTCTTCCATCTCGACGCCGACGGACGATTAATCGCCGCAAGCGGCATCGGGCCGGGCAATGCGGTGGCGCGCGACATCAGGCTCGCCGAAATGCTGATCGCAGCGCGCGCCCATCCGAACCCGGCGGCACTCGCAGCCAGCGACATCAAGCTGAAATCCCTGCTGGCTGCCTGAGCTCTCCGATATTTTCAAAGGAATTGATGATGAAGAAACATAAACGCGCAACCGTCGCCGATCTGCTTTCGGAAAAAGGCAAGCGCCAGCTCACAATGCTGCGCGTCACCTCGCTGGAGGAGGCGGACGCCGCCGAAAAAGCGGGGATTGACATCGTCTCCGTGCCGCCCTCGCTGCTCGGGCCGGTCTTTCGTGAGATCGCCCCCACTCCCTTTGCCATTCCGGGGCTCGAATATGGCGATCATGTCTCGGCCGAGGACTATCTGCGTGCGGCCTTCGCGGCGCTAAAGGCGGGCGGCGACGCGGTCTATTGCGCCGCAAGTCTGCAGACGATCCGCCGCATGCGCGATGAAGGCATCCCGGTCTGTGGCCATCTCGGTCTGATCCCTTCGAAGGCGACCTGGACGGGCGGCTTTCGCGCCGTCGGCAAGACGGCGGCGAGTGCGGCCGAAATCTGGCGGCAAACCAAGGCGCTGGAAGAGGCCGGCGCCTTCGCCGCCGAAATCGAAGTCGTGCCGGGAGATGTGGCTGCCGCGATCAGCAGCAACACCTCGATGCTGATGATCTCCATGGGAGCAGGCAGCGGCTGCGACGCTCAATATCTCTTCGCCGACGACGTGCTCGGCGCCAATCGCGACCACTATCCCCGTCACGCCAAGATCTATCGCGACTTTGCCGCCGAACACGATCGGCTGCAGCGCGAGCGCATCGCCGCCTTTACGGAATTTGCCGAGGATGTCAGGACCGGCGCCTATCCGGAAAAGCGCCATCTCGTCGGTATCGACGTCGCGGAACTGGAAATCTTCCTGCAGCGGCTGAAAAGCGAGACGGGCAATAGCTGAGAGCAAACGCACTCTATTGCTTCGATGATGTGGGAAGCGCCGCAAAGGCGCTTCCTCTCCATTGGCTTCCGTCCCGGCCTGTGTCAGGAATTATCCGTTCGATTCATTCGGAACGGAGTATTCGGTCCCCTGTGACGATCGGCTTTGCGCATGCGGAATTGATTGCGGTGCTCGTCGCGGTGACGGGGGACGAACCGCGCGTGATGACCATCCGCTCCGGCAACGCGCTGCCGTCTGGCCCCTTCGAAATGGGGCACCGCACCCTGCAATCAGGCCTGCGCGAATGGGTACAGGAGCAGACAGAACATCCCGTCGGTTATCTCGAACAGCTCTATACCTTCGCCGACCGCGACCGGAACAACGACATCCCAGGCGGACGGACGATCTCGATCAGCTATCTCGGCCTCGTCAACGAGCAGTCGGGCGCCGGCCGGCCGGGATGGCACGGCTGGTACGAATATTTCCCCTGGGAAGACCATCGACAGGGCCGGCCAGCCGTGCTTGACGAGATCATGGCGCGCCTGAGGAACTGGGCCGATGCCGATCCGGCAAGGCGTGACCATCGCCATCGCCGGGCGGATTTCACCTTCGGCCTCGACGGCGGCGGCTGGAACGAGGATCTGGCCCTGCAGCGTTACGAACTGCTTTACGAAGCACGGCTCGTCTCGGAAGCCGGATGCGGGTCGGAGGCCAGTCTCGGCCGGGCAATGTTTGCCGATCATCGCCGTATTCTCGCGACCGGAATCGCCCGGCTGCGCGCCAAGATCAAATACCGCCCCGTCGTCTTCGAGCTGATGCCGGAGAGTTTTACCCTGTTGAGGCTCCAGCGCACCATCGAAGCCTTGGCGGGGCTGACGCTGCACAAGCAGAATTTCCGCCGCCTCATCGAACAGCAGGAACTGGTCGAGGAAACCGGCGGCACCGAAAGCGAAACCGGCGGCCGGCCGGCCAAGCTTTTCCGCTTTCGCCACACCGTGCTCGAAGAACGGGCGCTGGCAGGAACGAAATTACCGCTCTCCCGCAATTGACATATGCTCACCGTGAGAATATCTCTTTGCCCATGATATGCTCAAAGAGAGCATAATTAGGAGCCGGTCATGAATTATCCTGTTTCCGCATCCTCGCTCTACGAGCGCGTCAGCCGCGTCATTCCCAAAGCCGAATGGATGACGTTCGAAAACGACGTCGACGCGATCCTCGAACTCAAGCGCCGCCGCAACGCCGTCATTCTCGCGCACAACTATCAGACACCGGAGATCTTCCACGGCGTGGCCGATATTGTCGGCGACAGCCTGGCGCTCGCCCGCAAGGCGATCGAGGTCGATGCCGATGTCATCGTGCTTGCCGGCGTGCATTTCATGGCCGAGACCGCCAAGCTGCTGAACCCCGGGAAAACCGTGCTGATTCCGGATCTCGGCGCCGGCTGTTCGCTGGCGGATTCGATCACGCCCGAGGATATCGCCCTGCTGCGCCAGGCCCACCCCGGCGTGCCCATCGTCACCTATGTCAATACCTCGGCCGCGGTGAAGGCTGCCTCCGATATCTGCTGCACCTCGGGCAATGCCAAGCAGGTGGTCGAGTCGCTCGGCGTGCCGAAGGTGCTGATGATCCCGGACGAATATCTGGCGCGCAATGTCGCCCGCGAGACTGATGTCGAGATCATCGCCTGGCATGGCCATTGCGAGGTGCACGAACTCTTCACCGCCGAGGACGTGCGCCAGCTGCGCGAAAACCATCCCGGCGTAACCGTGCTCGCCCATCCTGAATGCCCGCCCGAGGTGGTGGCCGAAGCCGATTTCGCCGGCTCCACCGCTGTCATGTCGGATTATGTCGGCAGGCAGAAACCGGCGCGCGTCGTGCTACTTACCGAATGCTCGATGAGCGACAATGTCGCTGTGCACCATCCCGATGTCGAATTCATTCGCCCCTGCAATCTCTGCCCGCATATGAAGCGGATCACGCTGGCCAATATCCGCGCGGCACTCGAGGAAAACCGCCACGAGGTCACCATCGATCCGGCAATTGCGGTGGCCGCGCGCCGCGCCGTCGAGAGGATGCTGGCGATATGACCGAGGTTCACGAGCATCTCGCCGGACGCACGGTGATCGTCGGTAGCGGGCTTGCCGGATTGATGACCGCGCTGACACTGGCGCCTGAACCCTCCGTCATCGTCACCCGCGCGGCCCTTGGCGCGGAGACATCGAGCGCCTGGGCGCAGGGCGGCATCGCCGCCAGCATGGGCGCCGACGATAGCGCGGCGCTGCATCTTGCCGATACGCTTGCGGCCGGTGACCGGCTCTGCGATCCGGCCATTGCCGCCGGCATCATTGCCGAGGCGCCGGCGGCGATCGCGGCGCTGGAGCAAGCCGGCGTGCGCTTCGACCGGAATACCGCGGGAGGCCTCTCGCTCGGGCTGGAGGCGGCCCATAATCGCCGCCGTATCGTCCATGCCGAAGGCGACGGCTCGGGTGCTGCGATCATCGCCGCGCTGATCGAGGCGGTGATGAAAACGCCGGCTATATGCGTGCTCGAAGGCTTCGAGGCGCGGCGGATTCTGATGGACGGCGAAGGGGTCGCCGGCCTGCTCTGCGCGACCGCGAACGGCGCCGCCATTCTGCCGACATCGAAGGTGGTGCTCGCCACCGGCGGTATCGGCGGGCTTTACGACGCGACCACCAATCCGATGGGCAATTTCGGCCAGGGGATCGCGCTCGCAGCTAGGGCCGGTGCTGCGCTGGCCGATATGGAATTCGTCCAGTTCCATCCGACCGCACTCGATTCACGCCGCCGGCCGCTGGCGCTGATCAGCGAGGCGGTGCGCGGGGAGGGGGCTTTGCTCGTCAACGAACGCGGCGAACGGTTCATGGCCCGCATATCCGGCGCCGAACTTGCACCGCGTGACGTGGTGGCGCGTGCCATCAGCGCCGAAATCGCCCGCGGCGGCAGGGTCTTCCTCGATGCCCGCGCTGCTCTCGGCAGCCGCTTCGCCGCCCGTTTTCCTGTCATTTCCGCCCTTTGCGGCGAAGCCGGCATCGATCCGGCGAAGGACCTCATTCCGGTGCGCCCGGCCGTTCACTATCACATGGGCGGCGTGGCCACGGATGCAAATGGCCGCAGTTCGGTTCCCGGTCTCTGGGTCGCGGGAGAGGCGGCCTCGACCGGCCTGCACGGCGCAAACCGGCTTGCCAGCAATTCACTGCTGGAAGCGGCTGCCATGGGCATGCGGGCGGCACGCGACATATCAGACGTGCCAGCAAGTGCCGCCGGCACGATCTTCCCCGAGAGTCTCCCGGCGCCGGCCGATGCGTCATTCGTCCGGCCGATCGTCTCGCGCCATCTCGGCGTGTTGCGCAATGCCGGCGCCATTGATGGCGCGATCGCCGCACTGCTGCCGCTTGCCGAAGGCAGCGGCCCTGCCGCCGATCCGGCCATCGTCGCGCTGCTGATCGCCGTCTTTGCCAGCCTGCGGATGGAATCGCGCGGCGCCCATGCCCGCACCGACTTTCCGCTGAAGCTCGCCAACGCCAACCGGCGCCAGATGTGCCTTTCCGACGTTCTGGAGATCGCCCGCGCGACCCCGCCCTATGCCCTTGCAAGGAGTGCCTGAGATGAGCCTTGTTCCCCTTCCGCGCCTGATCGTCGAGCCGCTGGTGCGGGCGGCACTTCTCGAAGATCTGGGTCTTGCCGGCGACATCACCTCGGCGTCCGTCATCCCTCGCAATCACCGTTCGACGGTGGTGATGGCGGCGCGTCAGCCGGGCGTGATCGCCGGTCTCGATGCCGCCGAACTCGCTTTCTCTCTCGTCGATCCCGAGATCGTCTTGCGCCGCCATCTTCATGATGGCGAGGCTGTAAAGCGTGGCGACGTGATCGCCACCATCGAAGGCCCGTCGCGCGGCCTGCTGAGCGCCGAGCGCACCGCGCTGAATTTCCTCGGCCATCTCTCAGGCATTGCGACTGTGACGGCTCAGATCGCCGCCGCCATTCGCGGCACCAAGGCATCAGTTGCCTGCACGCGCAAGACGACGCCGGGCCTCAGAGCGCTGGAGAAATATGCCGTGCGGGCCGGCGGCGGCACGAACCACCGTTACGCGCTTTATGACGCGGTGCTGATCAAGGATAATCACGTGGCCATCGCCGGTGGGGTCGCTGAAGCGATCCGCCGGGCAAGGGCCGGCGTCGGCCATATGGTGAAGATCGAGGTCGAAGTGGATACCCTCGATCAGCTTCGTGAAGCGATGGAGACCGGCGTCGACGCCGTGCTGCTCGACAATATGACGCCGGACCAGCTGCGCGAGGCCGTCGCCATCGTCGCCGGCCGGGCGATTACCGAGGCATCCGGCCGTGTCACGCCGATAACAGCTGCCGAAATCGCCGCTTCCGGCGTCGACCTCATTTCCGTCGGCTGGTTGACGCACAGCGCGCCGGTGCTGGATATCGGGCTCGATTTCGTCGAGGCCGCGGCCGCAACGGAGGTTAGCCCGAAACGGATTGAACAGGCGCTGTGATCCCTCGGAGTCCGTCCGACAATTCATGAAGCGTGGGCAAATGCGTCTGACGAGGGTCCATGATGAAGGCGGCGCAAAGGAAGGCCTTGGCGGAGTTGATGGTCGCTTCCGGGTCTTTCCTAAGCAGGCGGTCCGGCTGATACAGGCGAAGAAGCACTCCGCGTCGGTGAACTACGTCAGCAACGAAAGGGAACCTTTGAAAGAGCGAGGGGTTATGCGCCACATCACTGCTGGAGACATGGCAAATGTACATCGTTGTTGGCGGGACGGGCCACGTCGGCTCCGCCGTGGCGCAGACGCTGCTCGATGAAGGCAAAGCCGTCACGGTCGTCACTCGAAATACTGACAAAGCCGGTGCATGGCGACAGCGGGGCGCGGAGGTCGCCGTCGCCGACGTCCACGACGTGACGTCGCTGCGTGAGGTGTTCCGTTATGGGAAGCGGGCCTTCCTACTGAACCCGAACGCTGACATATCGAGCGATACGGATCGGGAGGAACGCGAGACCGTGCGCTGCCTACTCGAGGCGATCGAAGGATCTGGGCTTGAGAAGGTGGTGGCGCAATCAACCATGGGCGTGCAGCCGGGCGAGAAATGCGGCGATCTCAACGTCCTCTACGAACTGGAAGTGGGCCTGAGGAACCAGCCGATTCCTGTCAGTGTCATCCGCGCAGCCTACTACTACAGTAACTGGGATACGATGCTGGGGGCCATCACGAAGGACGGGGTGCTAGCGACCATGCTCCCTGCAGACCTCACGCTCCCAATGGTCGCGCCGGAGGATCTGGGAAGGGTGGCGGCGCGGATCCTGCAGGAGCCGATCGAACCGATCGGCATACACCACGTCGAGGGGCCGAAACGGTACTCCCCCAACGATGTCGCCGCAGCCTTCGCCGCCGCCCTCGGCCGGGCCGTTCGCGTCGACGTGATCCCGCGCGAAAACTGGGAAGACGTATTCCGCAGTTTGGGCTTCTCCGACGCGGCGGCTCACTCATATGCAAGGATGACGGCTCTCACCGTCGATGGTCCCGAATATCCCGAGGATCCAATTCGAGGATCGATCTCGCTCCAGACCTACATAGGTAAGCTTGTTCGCAACTCATCCTAACGCGTCCCACTCGACCCCATTCTCGACGGGCTCTCAGGCTTATTTCACGCCGTAAATAACCTGCCCCACAGAACGCAACCGGCACCTGTCGAAAGTGTTGGCCAAGCATTTCTTGCCCAAGCGGCACGCGAAAATGCAATTATTCGATGAAACTTCTTCTTTTTAAAGCAAAACCGCTATGCGCCGGGCTATTATGGCTCTAACATGTTTTTGATTGGCCGGTGCGCTTGTGCGCCTTGGCTTTCAGGGGTGAGAACCGAGATGCAACGGACATCCGGCAGATGCTGACGAACAGGCTGTGCCTGCTCGGAAGACCGCGATTGCTGGCGGCGGGGAAGGAACTCCCCTTGCCGGAGAAGTCGTATTTTCTCCTCGCCATGCTCGCCGCCGAACCCAATTTCGAACTCGACCGCGAAACCGTCAGGCGACAGCTCTGGCAATCGGAGCTGCCGGAAAAGCGGGCTGGCAGCCTGCGCCAGCTGCTGGCACGCATCGAACAGAGCATTCCCGCCGGCCTTCCACCGCTGCTTGCCGCGACCCGAACCCATATCGGCCTTGCCGATGGCTGGGAGGTCGACGTTCATATCCTGAAACAGAAAGGGCCGCTCGCGCCCGAAGACGGCGACCTGCTGAACGGCGAATTGCTCGAAGGCGTCAAATCGCCGACGCAGGGCGCCGAGGACTGGCTGACCTTTGAGCGCCAGCGTGTCGACGAGTTGCGCTCCGCCAATCTCGCCCGGCTGGTCGAGACATCGGAAGACAGATCGGATGAAGATCAGGTCACGCTTGCCAGGCGCCTGCTGGAACTCGATTCTGCCAGTGAGACGGCCTATCGCGCCTTGATGCGCACCTATGTCAGGATGAACGATCCGGCAGCGGCGCGTCAGGCCTATCTGAAGTGTAAGAGCCAGCTGAAAGACGACTTCGACACCGAGCCGGAAGAAAGCACCACCGCTCTTGCCCGCGAACTTAACCTGGTGCCGGCAGCACAGGCGACGTCGGGACATCCTCAGTCGGCGCCTAACCTTTCCGTCGGTCCACTTGGTCAGCCGCGTATCATCATCCTGCCGCCGGAAAGCATCTTCACCGATCCGCTGATGGAGCGCGTCGGCAGGGCCCTTCTCGAAGACGTCACCATCGGCCTCAGCCAGCAGCGTGGCTTCAAGGTGATCGCGGCGCATACGAGCCTGGAAATCCTCAGCCGTTCGATCGATCCGTCGCGTGCCGTGCCCGGTCCGCTCGACCTCAGCTTCGACTATGCGGTCTACGTGACCATCCAGGGCCGCGACGAGGATGTCTATGCGACCTGCCGGCTGACGCGGACGACGACATCGGAGGTGATCTGGGCCATCGAACTGCCGCTGGTCATGCAGAAGATCAGCGAATCCTTCGCGCATCTGACGCGGCGGATCGTCTCGTCGCTCGCCGACACGATCGAGCGTCACGAACTGGCGATACCGATCGGCGACGCGCCGCCGTCCGCCTACCGTCTCTACCTGGAAGGCAAGCGGCTGATTGCCCAGACCGATCTGCAGCATCTGCGCCAGGCGCGCAAATGGTTCAAATCCTCGCTCAATCGTTATGAACATTTCTCCGCCGCCCATGCCGGCATGTCACGCGCGCTCGGCATGGAATGGCTGATCCGCGGCATGCGGGACAAGGAACTGCTCGACGAGGCGAACGGTGCTGCCCGGCAGGCGCAGCAGTCCGACCCGAACAGCGGCCGGGCCTATCGCGAGCTCGGCTTCGTGGCGCTTTATCGGCGCCGCTTCGACGAAAGCCTGGAATATTTTCAGCAAGCCCAGGATCTCAATCCCAACGATGCCGACATCCTGGCCGACTATGCCGATGCGCTTTCCCATGATGGCGATTTCGATCGAGCGCTGGAGCTCAGCCGCGCTGCCTTCAAACTCAATCCGCTGCCGCCGGACTATTATTACTGGAACCTCGGCGGCATCCACTTCATGCGCGAAGAGTATGAAATGGCGATCGAGGCGCTGGAACCGGTGAAGACGAAGCAGGCGACGGCCCGCCTGCTCGCCGCCTCGCATGCCATGGCAGGCGACACCGGCAAGGCCAGGAACTACGCCAGGATGGTGCTGGAAAACTTCCCCGATTTCCGCAGTGAGGACATCCGCCATTTCGTCCCCGATCGCGATCCCGCCTATACGGAACCGCTGATACAGGGCCTGCAACTTGCCGGTCTTCCCTGATTGCACGGCCTTTTAACGAAGCCTGTAACGCTTAAATGACGCAGGCAATGTTTCTTTCCGATGGTTAACGGCAGCAAGGCGCTGCCTGACCAATCGGAGATGAAACATGAAGACCAATGCTGACACCACTGCAGCTCAGACACAGTCAATGCGCTTCTCTGCAGCCGCCAGAGCGGCCCTGAAGCAGGACGAACTCAACGTTTCCGCCAATGCGCTCGAGAGCCTGACGCATGCGCTGAGGTTCCGCTAAGGAACAGATCGGTATGTCCGCTTTCACCGACCTTGAAACGCTTGCCGGTGACCTTAAACGATCATCGGCCGGTGTCAGCGATTATCATGACCGCGCGGTCCCGCCGGCTCAGACCCTCGCAGCCATCAGGCCGCATCTGCGCGAATTCGGCATCACGCGCGTCGGTCTGCTGACCGCGCTCGACGTTCTGAACATCCCCGTCGCCTTCGCAACGAGGCCGAACAGTCATACGCTGTCGGTCTTTCAGGGCAAGGGTATCGACAACGATGCCGCCATGGCCTCGGCGGCGATGGAGGCGGTCGAGACGCGGATCGCCGAAATTACCCCCGCCGACCTGACGCAGGCGACGGTCGAGAGCATGCGGGCGGAGCGTGCCGCGATGATCGATCTCGACAATGTCGCACGCTGCGCGCCCGACGAAATCGGCAGCAATCCCATCCCGTGGTGCTCCGGGCTCGACATTCTTTCCGGCAGCAGCGTCTTCGTGCCCTGGTGGCTCATCGGTCTCGACCATCGCGGCGAGAGGCCGCCGGGCTTCGAGCAGTCGAGCGATGGGCTTGCCTCCGGCAACACGCCGTCCGAAGCAGTCCTGCATGGGCTTTGCGAGCTGGTGGAGCGCGACGCCTGGGCCTTGACCCAGCTGAAATCGCCCGAGCGCCTGAAGGAGAGCCGCATCGACCCCGCCTCCTTCGGCGATGCGGTCATCGACGTCATGACCGACCGGATCACCCGCGCCGGCATGAAACTGCTGCTGCTCGACATGACGACGGATATCGGCGTTCCCGCTTTTCTGGCCGTCATCATGCCAGGCAATCTTTCCGACCGTGTCGACGCGCGCTGGTCACATGTCTGCGGTGGCTGCGGCTGCCACCCCGATCCCGTGCGCGCCGCGCTGCGCGCCATCACCGAAGCGGCGCAGAGCCGGCTGACCGCGATTGCCGGCAGCCGCGACGATTTCTCGCCGCGCATCTATCAGCGGCTCGACAGGAGTGCGGCGATGCAACAGGTGGTCGAACTCTGCCAGGATAGCGGCCGGATGCGCTCGTTCCAGGCCCGCGATCGCCGCCCGGCGACGATCCAGGACACCATTGGCCATATTGCCGACCGGCTGGCGGCGACCGGCATCGAGCAGATCATCGTCGTTCCGTTTCCGCACCCGGCCCTGCCGGTCTCCGTCGTCAGGGTGATCGTGCCGGGGCTGGAGGTCGATATTTCAGGCCAATACGTCCAGCTCGGCATCCGCGCAGTCAACACCATGAGAGGAGCAGAATCATGAAGGTGCTGTTCGTCGGCCCGAGCCTTGGCAGCGATCTTGCCGCGGCAAGAGCCATGTCTCCCCGCATCGATTTCCGGCCGCCCGCCGCCGCCGGCGACATCCTGAAAGCCGTTCAGGACGGCGCCACCGCGATCGGCCTGGTCGACGGCTATTTCGGCGATCTGCCTTCGGTCTGGCACAAGGAAATCCTGTACGCACTCGAACACGATGTCGCCGTTGCCGGCGGCGCCAGCATGGGCGCGTTGCGGGCAGCCGAATGCGCGCCCTTCGGCATGGTCGGGCTCGGCTCGATCTTCGAAGATTATGAGTCCGGGCGGCTGCTCGACGATGAGGCCGTCGCGCTGGTGCATGCGCCGCAGGAGCTCGGCTGGCTGCCGCTTTCCGTACCCTGGGTCGATTTCGAACCGACCATCGATGCGCTTTACGCCAACGGCGAAATCTCGCCCGGCGAACGCAAGAAGCTGCTGCTGGCCGGCCGTTTCCTGCATTTCTCCGAGCGCACCTATGCGAAGGTGGCCGACGAGTGCCATTTCCGCAAGCCGCGCCGCGACCACATCCTCGCCGCCATCCGCGGGAACCGCGTCGAGCGCAAGCGCGGCGACGCGTTACTGGTGCTGGAATGGCTGCGCCGGGACAAATTCCGCCCTGTCAACCGTGACTGGCGCTTTGCCGCGACCTCGCACTGGGAACTCCTGCACGCGGAAGTCACGCGCAATGCGGTTCCTGTAACGCTTGAATAACGGTCGCGGCGGAAGATGCAGTAATGATGGAATCGTAGGGTTCCACGACCAAAGAGGGCGGGAACGATGTTTGAACAACACCACGAAGGTACCGGCAGCGAATACGCAAGGATCTTCCGGCTGCTGTCGGCAGCCAAGGAGGAGGCTGAAAAGCTTCAGCTGCGCAATTTGATGCACCTGACGAACATGGCGCTGCTGCAGGTCGTCATCGATTGGGACGGCATAGATCCCGATAGGGAGCTTGACGTCAATCTCGAAAAGCTGGTTGGCAGCAAAGCCAAGATCGCAATGAAGGATGCCAGCGAGAATCTAATCCTGATCGATCGCCATTGATCTCGATCGATTGCTATTGATCTCGATCGATCGCCATTGATCCGATCGATCCTGATTGACCCTCATTCGGTCCGTTGGGATCACGTGAAAGACAACCGGTCTATTCGGCCGCTTCAGTATCCAACTGTTCGGTGTTGGCAATCGCCTGGACGAGCTTCAGGATCTTCTTACGAAGCGCCTCGTTCTTGATCGAAAAGAACGCCGCATTGAGAAGGACGCCTTCGCGCGAAATAACGAATTCCTCGCTGGGAGCGGGGTTGTCGTTGGCATTATCAGGGGTCGACAGGTCGTCGAAAAACGTCCTGACATCAACCTTCAACGCGCCGGCGATTTCGACCAGCATACTGGCGGAAACGCGGTTGGAGCCCTTTTCGTATTTCTGGATCTGCTGGAACGTTACGCCCACACGATCGCCCAGTTCCGTTTGAGAAACTTTCCTCAATAGACGCTGGATGCGGATCGTCTTTCCGACGTGAACGTCGACGGAATGCGGTTCTTCTTTCATCTCATTTCCCTTCTGAAGGCAGCGGACAAGGGGTTATTCGCCATATCCGTGTCAACAACTTTTAGCCGAGATAAATAAGGCTAGCAATTGCTTGCATGTAGATAGAGTTAAACTCGAAAATCGGTCCCTTTTTGTCCCGGAATGGTACAAAAAACATGCCGAAATGGCACGCCCAGGAGACCGGTCGCTTTATTTTGTGACGTCAGAGCGACCAGAGGCGCTGTGCATTGGCGAAAAGCAGCTTCGAGCGCTCTGTCTCGCTCACGCCGGAAAGCATGGAGTAGGTCGCCGCAACCCAGGTAGAGAGGCCGCCACCGAGCGTGCAGACGGGCCAGTCGCTGCCCCAGACGACGCGGTCCCAGCCGAAACTTGCGATCACATGTTCGATGTAGGGCTGCAGCGTTTGCGCCGTCCATGTCTTGGCATCGGCATAGGCGACCACGCCGGAGACCTTGCAGACGACGTTCGGCCGCCGGGCAATCTCTGATATACCGGCCTTCCAGGGCTCAAAGGCATCCGAGCGGATGTCCGGCACGCCGCAATGGTCGAGCACGAACTGCACATCAGGCGCAAGATCGACGAGGGCGGTCACACGGTCCGCCTGATGCGGCAATGTGCAAAGGTCGAAGGTAAGGCCGCTGCCGCTGATGCGCCTGATGTTTTCGCGGAACAGGGCGCCTTCGGAGACATCATCGGGCACGACATGGAGCACGCGGCGGAACCCCTTGACGAAGGGATCGGCCTTTTGCCGCTCGAGATAGGCGGCGAAGCCTTGCTCTTCCGGCCGGCAGGAAACGATGGCGCCGGCAATCAGACTGCCTTCCTTTTTGGCGAGGCTGGCGACGTGATCGGTCTCTGCCTGTATAGCGGCAGGATCGACGTCGACCTCCATATGCAGCACCGTGGTGATGCCGCAGCGCCGGGCCTCCGTCGCATAGGCCTCGTAGAGGAAATCATGATCGAGATCAGGCGCGCCCGAGAGCCAGGGATAGGGCAGCGCCGACCGATCGATGATATGCAGATGGGTGTCGATGAACACGCTCTTCTCCTCCCAGATTGGTTGCGGCAAACCTATTCCCGGTGAATGGATTGTTCAAATAGAAATTTAGGCCTCAGGCCGGGTTGACGACATCGGCGCCGGCCAGCAGCGAAAGCTGGGCCGCCGCCTTCTGCACCAGCGTGATCGCCTGGGTGATATCGGGAGCCGACGGCGCGTTGACGAGCGCGATGAAGGGGCAGGTGAGGGCGGCGATGCAGCGGCGGTCCGGGCCGAGAACGGGAGCCGAAAGATTGTAGACGCCTGAAGTCTGGGCGCTCGCCATCATCTCGTAGCCGCGCTCGCGGATCTGGTCGAGACGATCGTAGAATTCTGGCCCGAGTTCGACGTCCGCGCGACTGCGCACGTGTTCCGATATCATCATCTCCCGCTCCTCCTCGCTGCGGAAGGCGAGCAACACGTGCCCCGACCCGGTGTCGAAGAGGCTGATATGGGCGCCGATGCGGATCGAAAATCCCCAATAGTCCGGCGCCTCCTGCTGGGCGATGACGACGGCAGCACCCCGGTCGAAGACAGCAAGATGATTGGCCTGGCGCGTGCGCTGGGCAAGATCGCGCATCAGCGGCGTGGCGTAAGAGGCGAGCCGGCGCACCGGCGCGTGCAACTGCGCAAGGCCGAAGAGTTTCAGCGTTAGCGAGTAGCGGTCGCCATCCAGCCGGGTGACGTAACCACGGCGCACTAAGCGATCGAGCATGCGGTAGAATTCGTTGGGGCTGCGGTCGAGCCGCTTCGCGATATCGGCCTGGGTGAGACCGCTGTCGACGCCGGCGAGCAGCTCCAGGATATCGAGGCCCTTGTCGAGGGCAGGAGCGCGGTAGCGGTCGGACTCGTCGGTCTCCATTCCTTCCCCCTGTGAATATCACTCTGCATATACGCAGAACCGCATCCGGAAAAGGAAAACTTCGCACTTGACCCTTGGCCAATCGTCTGTTTGTCTATAAACAGACAAATCATTGCTGAAGAACGGCCGGAGATAGAGAGGAAGACCATGCAACGCATGGGGATGGTCGTCGGCCCTGCAGCCGACGAAGTCAGCGTTCGCGTGCAGCCGACGACAGGATCCGACGCTGGTCTGCCTTTGCAACAGTGGCAACTCCTCCATTTAAGACAGAGAGCCGCGCGCATCTTGCCAGAACCCGGTCGAAACGCGCAAAGAGGGCGAATGGCGGACGATGATGGACGAGGCGTTCCATCACGACCGAGCTTCGCCAAGACATTAACCACACTCCATCGTCCAGCGTAGACATTCCAGAAAAGGCCCGTGATTATGACAAACAGACTTTCCGGCAAGACCGTTCTCATCACCGCCGCCGGTCAGGGCATCGGCCGGGCGACGGCGGCAGCCTTTGCCGCGATCGGCGCCAAGGTCCACGCGACCGACATCAACACCGAGGCGCTGGCGACACTTGCCGCCGAAACCGGCGTCTCCACCCATAAGCTGAACGTGCTCGAAGAGGACGCGGTCAAGGCTCTGGTCGCCGAGATCGGCGCTGTCGACGTGCTGTTCAACTGCGCCGGCTTCGTCCATGCCGGCTCGATCCTCGAGATGAAGGATTCCGATCTCGAATTCGCCTTCGACCTCAACGTCAAGGCGATGATCCGCACCATCCGCGCCGTGCTGCCCGGCATGATCGAGCGCAAGGACGGGGCGATCATCAACATGGCCTCCGTCGCCTCCAGCATCAAAGGCGTGCCGAACCGCTTCGCCTATGGCGTCACCAAGGCGGCGGTGATCGGGCTCACCAAAGCCGTCGCCGCCGATTATGTCGGTCAGGGCATCCGCTGCAACGCCATCTGCCCCGGCACGGTGGAAAGCCCGTCGCTGCAGGACCGTATGCGGGCGCAGGGCGATTACGACGCGGCGCGCGCCGCCTTCATCGCCCGCCAGCCGATGGGTCGGCTCGGCTCGCCGGAAGAGATCGCCGATCTCGCCGTCTATCTCGCCGGCGCGACCTACACGTCGGGCCAGGCGATTGCCATCGATGGCGGCTGGACGATCTGATTTCAGCGATGCGGCCGGCGCGGCAGTCTTGCCGTCCGGCCCGGCCACTGCAATCGGCTCTCTATAATCGGCCCATATAATCGGGAGAAAAACACCATGACCCGCATCACCGACCTTCGCGTCTTCGATCTCCGCTTTCCCACGTCGCAAAGCCTAGATGGATCCGATGCGATGAACCCCGACCCGGATTATTCGGCGGCCTACGTCATTCTCGATACGGATGCGCCTGATCTTGCCGGCCACGGCCTGACCTTCACCATCGGCCGCGGCAACGACATTTGCTGCATGGCGATCGAAGCGATGCGCCACCTCGTGGTCGGCGCCGACCTCACGGAGGTTCTTGCCCATCCCGGCGCCTTCTGGCGGCATCTGACGAGCGATAGCCAGCTGCGCTGGATCGGGCCGGAAAAGGGCGCCATTCACCTGGCGACCGGCGCTGTCGTCAATGCCGTCTGGGATCTGCTCGCCAAACAGGCCGGCAAACCGGTCTGGCGGCTCGTCGCCGAGATGTCGCCGGAAGAGATCGCCGATATCGTCGATTACCGCTATCTCACCGATGTGCTGACGCGCGAGGAGGCGGTCGAGATCCTGAAGCGTGCCGAGGCGGGCAAGGCGGAACGCATCGCCATCCTCGAAAAGGAAGGCTATGCCTGCTACACGACCTCGGCCGGCTGGCTCGGCTACGGCGACGAAAAGCTGCGCCGCCTCTGCCAGGAGGCGATCGATGCCGGTTTCAACCATATCAAGATGAAGGTCGGCCGCGACCTGGAAGACGATATCCGCCGCCTCAGGATCGCCCGCGAGGTGATCGGCCCCGACCGCTACCTGATGATCGACGCCAACCAGGTCTGGGACGTCGGCCAGGCGATCGACTGGGTAAAGGCGCTTTCCTTCGCCAAGCCCTTCTTCATCGAGGAACCGACAAGCCCCGACGATGTCGCCGGCCACCGCAAGATCCGCCAGGCGATCGGCCCGGTGAAGGTCGCGACCGGCGAGATGTGCCAGAACCGCATCATGTTCAAGCAGTTCATCGCCGAGGGCGCGATCGACATCGTGCAGATCGATTCCTGCCGCATGGGCGGGCTGAACGAGGTTCTCTCCGTGCTGCTGATCGCCGCCAAGTTCGACCTGCCGGTCTGGCCGCATGCGGGCGGCGTCGGCCTTTGCGAATATGTGCAGCATCTGTCGATGATCGATTACATCGCGGTGTCGGGGACGAAAGAAGGCCGCGTCATCGAATATGTCGATCACCTGCACGAGCACTTCCTCGACCCCTGCCTGATCGAGAACGCCGCCTACATGCCGCCCACCCTGCCGGGCTTCTCCATCGAGATGAAACCGGCCTCGATCAGCAACTATACGTTTCGAGGCTGAGGAAATTTCGCCGGCCGCATGTTGAATTCCTGATATCGACAGTCTTTCCTGCCGCCGATGGGCTTCCAATCTGACGGGACTGCTCCAATTGACTTGGAGGCGGCGAAGCTTGCTTTTTAGAGCGCCGAGGAATAGTTTTGAATTGTGAATGCGGAGGGGGCCCAGCACCAGCAGGCCAGCAAATTTTATTGAACTTAGACAATAGAATGTTTGCGATCGAGCCATGCCCAAGTTTCACCACGTCAAGAGACTGTGCGCTTATCTGCTGATCATCGCGGCAATGCTGCTATCGACCGGCACGGTACATGCAGCCATCACCGAGGAGAGCGGACGCCGCGTCGCCCTCGTCATCGGCAACTCGGTCTACAAGACACTGCCCTCGCTTCCCAATCCTGCCAATGATGTCGAAGAGGTCGCGACCACGTTGCGCGCGGCCGGTTTCGATGTGACGATCGGCGTCAATGTCGACCGCATCGGGCTCGAAGATACGGTGCGCCGCTTCCTGCGTTCGACCAGCAATGCCGAGGCCGGCCTCATCTACTATTCGGGCCACGGTATCCAGGTGGGCGGCCAGAATTTCATCGTGCCGGTCGATGCGACGCTGGAGACACCCTATGACGTCGAGACGCAGACCATGCCGCTCGACCTCATCCTGAACCATCTCAAGCAGAATTCGCGGGTACAGCTGATCTTCCTCGACGCCTGCCGCAACAATCCCTTCAATGCCCAGAAATTCTGGATGGCGGAAAAACTGGAACCCGTCGGCGCCACACGCGGGCTTGCACGCATCGACAGCGATCTCGGCAGCCTGATCGCCTTTTCCACAGAACCCGGCCAGGTGGCGCTCGATGGCACCGGGGCGCTCAGCCCCTATTCCGAATCCTTCATCAAGCGGGCGAGCGAACCCAACAAGGAAATCCGCCAGGTTCTGACAGATGTGCGCCGCGACGTGATCGCCATGACCGGCGGCAAGCAGGTCCCCTGGGAAAATTCCTCGCTGATGGACAGCTTCTATTTCATCCCGGCGCCGCCACCGCCGAGCGTCGAATCAATGCAGCAGGTGAGCGTGCCGGAGGGTGCGGCCACGACCAGATTGCCGATCGCCCCACCGCATGACGAGACCGGCTCGGCGCTGCTCGTCACCCTCAACCAGCTTCCCAGGACCGGCAAGCTCAGCTTCGACGGCAAGCCGGTCGAGCAGGGCGCGAAGATGCCAGCCGCGGCACTGACGGCGCTGACCTATGACTCATCAGGTGTTGCCGCCGGAACCGTCGGCCTGATCGGCTATACCGTGAGCGACCCTTACGGTCAGGCGACGCAAGGTGTCATCGCGATCACCGTCTCGGCGGACGCCGGCGCCAAGCTCGCCCAACTCGAACAGCAAAAGCAGGTGCGGTTGACCGATGCCGACGCCTATCTGAAGACGCTGCCGCGCGACGTGGACACGACGATCGGCGTCGGCCCTGTAGAAGCCAGCCTGCCGGTCGTCCCGGCATCGGCCGCGGAAATGACCTTCAAGGTCGCGGCCCTACCCGACAAAGGCACGCTGCGCGCAGGAGATCGGGTGATTGGGCTCGGTCACGTGCTCGAAGCAGCCGATATTCCCGCTCTTTCATATGAGCCGCAGATCGGCACCGAAAACCAGCCCTTCGCCTTGTCGCTGCAGGCCGCCAACGACGACTTGCCGCCGGCGACCGTCACTTTCAAGCCGGTGCTCGACGCCTGCGACACAGCAGCCGCAGCTCCGCTCGACCTGCAGGGCGTGACAGCAGGCAAGCTGCCGAACGAGATCGACACCGATGAAGCACTGCCGGCCTGCACGGAGGCGATAAAGGCCTATCCCGAGGTGGCGCGCTTCGTCTATCAACTTGGCCGTGCCCAGCTTGCCAACCGCGACGCCAAGACGGCGTTCGCGACGATCAACAAGGCGATGGATGCCGGGCATGTCCGGGCAATCTATGAACTGTCGAGCTTTTACGAGTTCGGCGCCTCCGTCCCGCGCGACGCAGCCAAGGCAAGCCAGATCGCCAAGGGTGGTGCGGCCAAGGGCGATCCCTTTGCCCTGCATAGCTACGGCAAGGCCCTCTACTACGGCCGCGGCACCAAGGCCGATCAGCAGCTGGGGTTGCGCCTGATGCTGCAGGCCGCCGATCTCGGCCATACCTATGCGATGAACGAGCTCGGCTATATCTTCCTGAACGGCGTTAACGTTCCGGCCGATCCGGAGCGGGCTATCCGATTCTACGAGGCCGGCGTCCAGCGCAACGACATCTATTCGCTGAACAATCTTGCGCTCGTCTACCGTTTCGGAAAAGGCGCTCCCGAGGATCTCCCGAAAGCGCTCGACCTTTTCACGCGGGCAGCAGAGGGCGGTCAGCCCTATGCCCCGACAAACCTCGGGCGCATGTATCGGGACGGCGTCGGCGTCGCCGCGGACAAGGCGGAAGCGGTGAAGTGGCTGGAGATGGGCGCGGAACGCGGCGACTATTGGGGTGCGCTCGACCGCGCGATGCTCGCGAAGGAAGAGGGTGCGGACGCTGACAGCCTTGCGATCGCGTCCCGTTATTTCGCGCTGGCGACCGCCATCAACATGCCGGGCAGCGGCGATCCGAAAAACCAGGCGCTGGCAGAACTCAAGCGGATGCCTGGCGCTGCGAAGAAAAAGGCGGAGGCCGCCTTTGCCGCCGAGCTGACCGCTCAGGAAAAAAAGGCAATTCCGAAAACCAAGTCGCTGGATGACAGGCTCGTCAAACTCGCCAAAGCGACCTGGGTCAAGCGAAATCCGAGGTACGATCTCTTCTGAAACGGCGGTCTGGGGGCGCCCTACATGAACAGTAAGCTCATCATCCGTATGCTATTGTGCTCGACATTCATCGCAGGTTCCGGTGCAATCCTGCAGAGTTGCATCTTCGATCCTGGCGCCAGGACGCTGTTTGCCAGCGAAGAGCCGGCGGCCAGGAGCGCGACGCCGACCAGGAGAACCACGTCTACCGTCAGAAGAGTGCCCACAACGAGCAATCAACCGGCTTTCGCCCGCTCCGAGAACAGTTCCAGCGGGAATTCCGGCGGCGGCGGTATGGGTGGCGGCTCTGGCTCTAGCGGTTCTTCTGGCTCTAGCGGTTCTTCTGGCTCTAGCGGTTCTTCTGGTTCGAGCAGTTCATCGAGCTCTAGCAGTTCATCGAGTTCAAGCGGGGGTTGGTCCGATCGCCGTCTGAAGATCGATATCCGTCGGCTCGGCACCTCGGCCCAAGGCATACCGGTCTATGCCTTCCGCTACATTTGGGGCGGCCCGCTGTTCGTCGGCACGATGGCGCAGGATCTGTTGGCGATCAGGCCTGAGGCAGTCATCGAAACCGCATCGGGTTACTACATGGTCGATTACGACAAGCTAGATATTGCGATGGTCTCGCTGCCGGAGGATGCGTCCGGCTTGACGGCCGAAGCCGCAATTGCGCTTGCGACGCGGGCGGCACGGATACGCTCTCCGGGCTCCGTTCGACAACCTTTCGTTCAGGCGGCAATGTAATCAAGGAAGCCGAGCGCGTGCTGATACCGCAGGACAGGGATGCCGTGACCGGGAGCCCTCTCGTCAGCCAGGCTGCGACCCTTGCTGGAGTCCTGATCGGCATCGCGCTTTCGACCTATCTGCAGCTTGAACCCGGCAAGGCAATGGCGCTTGCCGGGTTCTGCCTTCTCCTGGTGTGGATCGCCGTCGACGGCACATTCGCTGCTCGTTCGACCTGGGTATCGCGAAAGAGACGAGACGAGGCTCCCGCCATCTTCTGGCGTCGCGTCGGAACGAAGCTTGTGGGCCTAGCCGCGCTCCTTGGCGTGGTCGTCATTGCCTGTTCGGTCTTTCCGTTTTTCACGCAGTCGTCGGCGGTCCGATGGATCATCGAGGCTGGGCACACCACTATTCCGATTTCCATCACACTTGCCGGCGCCACCATTCTCTATGTAGTCGTCACCGATCTGGTCGCTGAAGAACCCGACGATTATCTCAATCAGGTCGGGCGCGCGGTGTTGATGCAGGATTTTCGCGAGGAGGACGTGCTGTTCGCATTGCGCCTGCTCGCGATCAAATGCTTCTTTCTCGTCCTGATGTTCTCGGGCGGCATGGCGGCTTTTTCCAATCTTGCCGAGAAGCCGGCCTGGGTGTTTCCGCCGCTCTCGGCGGCCTGGTTCGAAGGTCTGTTGCGGCTTGCCTTTCTTATCGACGTCGTGCTTGCCGCGGGCGGCTATATCGCCACTTTCAAGCTTTTCGGATGGCATGTCAGGGCAACGGAGACGACGGCACTCGGCTGGCTCGTCTGCCTCATCTGTTACGAACCGTTCTTCCCCGCGATCTCGCATGCCTTCGTGCCCTATGGCGAAGGGCCGGGCTGGGAGACCGTGATCCGGGAAGGGTCGGCGGTCTTCATCCTCTGGAGCTTCGCGACGCTGTTCTGCACCGTCATCTATGTCTGGGCGACCGTCGCTTTCGGGCCACGATTTTCAAATCTCACGCATCGCGGCATCATCACATCAGGCCCCTATCGCTTCATGAAGCATCCGGCCTATGTCTCGAAGAACATCGCCTGGTGGCTGGTTGCGATCCCAGGATTCCTCGCTAGCGGCCTTGCGGAAGGGCTTGCCCGGACCGGCATGCTGGCAATCGTCAGTCTCATCTACCTGCTGAGGGCACGGGCGGAGGAGCGCATGCTGAGCCGCGATCCCGCCTATCGGGCCTATGCCGAGCGCGTCGCGGCGCATGGACTTCTGGCGATGGCGAAGCGGCGGCTGGCGCCGACAGCGCCGCGCGTCTGAAAAGACGCGCAAAGGACGCTGTAACACATTGATTTGCTTGCGGCGTGAGACTCCGACCGTTCAACCGTCGAGCCCCTTGAAGCGCACCGGCTGGTAGCCGCGCATCAACAGGCTGCCGAGCGAATAGGTATTGCGGCAGACGCGGCCCTTGCAGGCATTCGGCGAGGCTTCCATCACCTCCACCTTCTTGTCGGCCGTGAAGCGCATGAACAACAGCACATGCGAGCCCGGCTTGTTCAGCGCGTCGCCCGGCCGCATCGACCAGGGGTCGGAAAGGCGCTTGGTGATACCGGGGATGGCGCGCGTCGAAACGTGCATCTTCAGGCCCCAGGCGTCGCTGACGAAGCCGGAGCAGTCGACGCCGAGGATGTTGGATTGCGGCGCGCTCTTGGTGCAGACATTGCCGGCGGTCTGGCCCTTTTCGACGCCGCCGATGAAATTCTCGAGCGGCGTCTTGCAGCCCCAGCAGTAGGGAACACCCTTGACCGTCTGGCCGCGCTTGCCGATCAGGTAGATCGGGCGGCGCAGCCGATTCATGTTGATGCAGCCAGGTCCCGGATCCCTACCGTAGGCAGTTGGCGTCACCAGCCAATTTAGCGTCTCGAAGCCGATTGCCCGCTCGATGACGTCGCTGCGCGATTTCGGCACGATCGCCACCTTCGGCCTCTTGCCAGGCTTGCCGGCAGTCGGCTGTTTGGCGGGCCGAGCGACGGCAAGCTTGCGGCCGGGCTCCCTGCCGTCGAGCCGGAGCACCTGCGCCCGGCTTTCCAGCGATCTCAAATAGAGCACGTCGCCGCGCGGGCCGATCGCCACGAAGCGCCTCGAAAATACCGTGCCGGGTTCGATCGGCAGGTCGTAGACCCGGTCCATCGCGCCATTCGGCGTGAAGCGCACCACCAGCATGCCGGTGCGCTCGGGCCGGTCGGCCGGTACGAGCTCGACCAGCGCGTAGGGCCTACCTGTCGTGTCGATGTCGAGAAGTTCGACGGTGCCGATCCGTCCTTCCGAGGCGAGCTGCAGCGAAAGGAAATTCTCCTCCGAGCTGCTGCGCCGCAGCAGGATCTCCGCCTTGTCGTTTGCAGCAGCCGAGACCTCGGCAACGATATCGCCGAGCCCGCGGCTCGGCACGTATTGAATGACCGGCGGGCGAGCCTCGGGCCGGCTGGTGCTGCGGCCGATCTCGTCGATGATGCTGTTCAGCGGACCCGGCGATACCGAGCCCATGGAGGCGAAGACCGAGCGGGTGTAGTCGTCGGCATCACCACCGCCGTCGACGGCACGCAGCGTCTGCGACCGGCCGTCGGCATCGGTGGAGCGCTCGAGCGGCACGACGCCGTCGGACCAGAGGTAGAGTTCGTTGTGAACGACGGCGAGATCCTCCGGCGTGGCATTTTCCGGCAGCGGCAGGATCTCAGGCTCGGCCTGCGAGCGTTCGGCGTCGACTGCGAGCACGCGGCCGTTGTTCTGGTCGAGGATGTAGATGGTACCGTCATCGCCGACGGTGATCGCCGCCGGCCCGGATGCCTCCGCTTCCTCGTTGGAAGAGATGATGCCGACCGAACGCGCACCATCGCCGCTGCGAAGCTCGATGATCGTCGTGTCTTTGGCGAAACCCGGCGAGGCGACCGCAAGTGCCGCGGCAAACAAAATATGCGACCCAAAACTACGCATTGCCTCGACCCCCAGAGCAGGATGATTTTAGGCCGACCCAGCCCAAATTCTGAATCCTGTTCTCAATTAAGGTTAGAGCATTATGTCTTCCGAAAACCGATCACACTTTTCGGCATGATGCTCTGTTACCGTCACGTCTTTCAAAAATGGTAGGCTAGATATGACTTCTCAGCAAGCCGTTGCTTTCCAAACGATTTGGAGATCTGCGTCGGCGATAGTACAAGATCATCGTCTCGAAGATTTATCGGCAGGAAATGCTTATGCTGGAATGGAACGGTGACGAACTGGCGCTCGACATAAGCTTGCTGGAACAGGTTCGCGCGGCACGGATAAACTTCTCAGACCGTGTCTGCGCCGCCTCGGCCAGCAAGGACGACAAGCATCTGGCGCAGTTGCGCTCGGAGCCGACCTATCTGATGGCCGAGTTCCTCTATTCAATGAAGGTCTTCGGCATCAGCACCGCCGAAGATATCGAACGCTTCGCCGATCTGCACAATGATTACGTGGTTTCCCTCACCCGCGATCCCGCCAAGCTGCAGCGCCTGGGGCTCTCGCAGGACCGTGCGCTCGCCTCGATGTTCACCGCCGACACCAAGCCGCGGCTGATCCAGAACTGGGCAGAAAAAGCGGGCGCGATCGACCAGTCCAATCTCGCCCGTTTCCTTGTCGCGGTGATGTCGAGCGAGACCTGCCGCAAGACGCTGATCGATTTCGAGACGGCGGGCTTCATGCAGCGCAAGCGCTCGCCCTATGGCACCATGGTCGTCTGGTCGACGGGAATGATCGAGGAGATCTTCGGCGAAATGCTGCGCGATCTGCGCCTTGGCCTGCAGCAATTGAAGATCCTCTGATCTCCAGCCGATTTCAACCCTCCCAATCGATTGGAACTAAGCGCCGTTGCCTTCCTTCCGGCCTCTCCCTATTGTCGTGCTGCTTGCCCTATTGCGCATCAGGTTGATAACGGATTTGACGACGATGACGAAATCCTGGCTCATAACCTTGTCGATCAGCCTTCTGCTGGCGCTGCAGATACCTGGGCTCGCCTATTCCGGCCCGGCCGAAGACGCCCTTGCGGCGCGAAACCCTTCGCTTGCGGCGCTACGGCAGCATGACGAAAAGGCCTTTGCTGCGGCGACTGCGATCATCGCCGAACACGAGCGCGCCAAGGGGCTGGCGCCCGGCGAGGCGAAGCTGCCCGATGCGACCTCGCCCGGCCGCGACATGGGCTCGGGCCCTGGCAAGGAATTCACGGTCGACAATCCGGATATTCTCTGGCTCTACAATTCCTCTCCCGAGGGAATGAGCGACCTGATCTCGATTTTGAAATCAGCCGGGCAAAAACCCAAGAACTAACCGTCACCTCGCAGTCGAACGGGACTATAAAAGGCACCGGATATTGCCGAGCGTGAGTCTTGCTCACGTCTTTGCCTTGGCGGATTCTTCCCGGCTCCAAATAATTTGTAACCCTCCCTCAAGCAAGACAGGCGAAGCCATCCCAATTTCGCCAGTCAGTGCTATTCTCATCTTCAACACAGTGTGAGATGTTCGAAGAGGAGGTTTTTCAATGCCGAACCGCAAAGCCATCCTGGCTGCAGCCACCTTTCTTTCGTTCTTTTCGGTGGTTCCCGCCGTCGAGGCGCAGAACGAACGCACATTGACCGAAGCGCCGGCGCAGACCGGGCCTGTCACCATCACCTTCGATCGCGCTGAAGCCAAATACGCCATCGGCGAAGTGGTCGGCCTCTTCATCCAGTCGACCGAGAACGCCTATGTCACGGTGCTGAACGTCTCGCCGAACGGCGCGGTCGTGAAGCTTTTCCCGAACAAGTATCAGACCGACGCCCTTGTCGGCGCCGGAAAGCGCGTGCAGGTGCCGGATCCCGCAAGCGGCGCCAAGCTGCAGGTTTCAGGCCCGGTCGGCCAGGAACAGATCAAGGTCTTCTATTCCTCCAAGCCGCTGACCATCTTCGCCGATCTCGGCGGCAGCGGCGGCGGCATGTTCCGCTCGATCGATGGCGGCATGGATGCCGTTTCCCGCAGCCTTGAAGAAGCCCGCAGCCTCGGCACCAAGATCAGCAGCAAGACGCTGATGCTGACGACGGTCGATAGTCCGGCTGCCATCCCGCCCGTCGCAGCCGCCCCCGCGGCGAAACCGGTCGAGCAGGCTGCAAAGCCGCCCGTTGCGCCGAAACCTGCGGCCGCGCCGAAGCCGAAGCCGGTAACGAAACAGGAAGTCGCCAAGAAGCCGGAAACGGTGGTCGAAAAACCGAAGCCGGCTGCCCCGAAAAAGGTCGCGCCGAAGCCTGTCGAGCAGGCAACACAACAGCCGCCGAAGAAATACAAGATCGTCACCAACCTGGCGCCCGGCCAGGAGCTTGCAGCCGACGAACTGGAGCTGATCGGTCCGGCCGACACCACCTCATCCACCCGGCCGACCCAATATAAACAGCCCACGCAGTACAAGCAGCCGAGCCAGTCTTCGCAGACGAAGATGCCAAAACTGCCAATGCCGCAGATCAAGATGCCGCAATTCAAACTTCCCGGCGGGTTCAGCATCAAGATGCCGCAGCTAAACCTCGGCCGCTCGGCCGAACCTGGCCAGGCCGGGGAGGAGATCGAGGTAGCGAACGCCGATACGCCTGTTTGTACTGCCCTTCTCGACAAGCTGAACACCGCTGTTGCCGCCAAGGATATCAGCGCTGCCGCGGCTGAGGCCGATGCGATCGCCGTCAGCGCCGATTGCGGCCAGTTCCAGGTGAATGCCCAGCGCCGCGTCGCGGCCCTCAGGCTTTCCGCAGCTCAGGAGATGATGGCCGCCAACCAGCCGGTCGCCGATTACGAGCCGCTGCTTGTCGCCGCCGACAGCCCGCAGGTGCTCTGGCAGGCCTCCGCCACGCTCGGCGAGATCTATTTCTCCGCACGCCGCTTCGCCGATGCCGCCGCCGACTACCAGCAGGCGATCGAGATCATCAAGAACGAGACCCGCACGCCGAAAGCACCGCCCGCCGAGACGATCTCCGATCTCATCCAGCGCGCCGCCCAGGCCCGCATCCTTGCCGCCAACCCGACGAGCGACAATCCTGAGGGCAGCTTCGTGCCGGCCGAGAAGGACCACCGAAGCGGCGTGCTCGGCGGTATCTATTCCGAGAATGTGCGCGGCATCGTGCCGGTCTCCGTTCCGGTTCCGATCACCTTCGACTTCAACAAGTCGAGCTTCACCTCGATCGGCACCGAGGCCGCCCAGGAATTGCTGGAGGCGCTGAAGGAGCAGAAGCCCGGCCGCATCATCCTCGTCGGCCATACCGACCGGCGCGGCGGCGACGACTATAATCAGAAGCTTTCCGAACGCCGCGCCCAGGCCGTCGCCGACTTCCTGAAGAGCAACGGCCTCGACGCGACGATCGACGCCGAAGGCCGCGGAGCATCCGAACCGGTGGACGTTACGGCAACCGCAAACCTCACCGAAGACGATGTCGATGCGCTGAACCGCCGCGTCGAATGGCGCCGCGAATAGGCCGGGCGAGGGGGAACTGGCCATGACCGCATTCGTTTCCATGGCCGCAGCACTTGCCCTCCTCACCATGGCGGCCACCGACAGCCTGGCAAAGGTGATCGAGGCGCCCGAGCGTGGTGCGGTCAGGGCCGTTCTGATCGGCATCGACCTCTACCGCAACGTTCCGCCGCTGCACGGCGCCGTCGCCGACGCCGACGACCTTTCGCTTTCGCTGCGCTCGGTCGGCGTCGAGGACATGACGCTCCTGAAGAACGGCGCTGCCGACCGCGAGGGTATTTTCCATGCGATCGAGGCCGTGACGGAACGCGCAGGGTCCGGAGACCTGATCGTGCTTGGCATCGCCGGTCATGGGTCGAGCGAGCCTGAACGCGTCAAGGGTTCCAAACGGAGCGGCCGCGACGAGGTCTATATTCTGGCTGGCTTCGATACCCGGCTGCCGGGATCGCGCGAGCGCATCTTCGGCGACGAATTCAAGACGCTGATCCGCAAGCTCGAGGCCAAGGGCGCCGATGTCGTCTTCATCGCCGATACCTGCCATGCCGGCGGCATGACCCGCGACGTCGATCCGCGCGGCGCCGAGATCACCTGGCGTCAGGCGCCTTCCTATACGATCGAGGAGGACGATCTCGCGCCGATTTCGACCACGGCAGATGCGCTGTCCACCGGCTTCGATTTCAAGCGGCTGACCTTTCTCGCCGCCGTCGACGAAAACACCAAGTCGCCCGAAATCACCATTCCAGGCATTCCGCAGAAACGCGGCGCCCTGAGCTATGCCACCGCCCGCGCCTTCGAAGGGGCCGCGGACCGCAACGGCGACGGCGCCGTCAGCCGCCGCGAACTGTTCGAATATGTGCGCCAGGCGGTCTATCAGTTCACCAACCAGCGGCAGAACATCTTTACCGAAAGCCCGCCCGGAACCGATCTCGATCGCGCGGTCGTCTATCATTACGAAGGGGCGGGGGCCCAGGCGGCGGCGGAGAAATCAAACACTCCGCTGCCCCCCGAGCCCGCGCCGATCAGCGTTGCCGCCCTCGGCTCCGAGCCGGTGCTGCAGGGGATTGTATCAGCCGTCACGCCGTTCAAGCTGGCGGAGGGGGCTGATGCCGAACTCGTCTTCGATCCCGAAAAACACGAGGCGATTGCCGGCGGCGATGTCGTCGCCTCCGGCGTCGGCGCCGGTGACATGCCATTCGTCGTCGACCGGATGGCCGCGCTCGATGCGCTGAAGCGGCTCTCCGAGACCAACCCGCAGACCGTGCGCGTGACGCCTTCCGACACCGTCCATCGCGAAGGTGAGCGCGTCGGCGTCACGGTTTCGGATATATCAGCCCGCAAGCTCGTGCTCTTCGACGTCACCGGCGATGGAACCGTGCAGTTCCTCTATCCGGGCGAAAGGGAGGTCGATGCCGAGATGTCTCAGACCTTCGATCTCGACCTTTCCGTCGTCGCACCTTTCGGCACGGACCTGCTCGTTGCCGTCACCTCTGAAACCCCGATGCCCGAACTTATTGAATTCCTGAAGCAGAACGACAGACGCCGCACCGCTGGCAACATCGCCAAGCGCCTCGGCGAATTCCTGCCCGAGGGCGCGCGCGTCGGATTTACGGTCCTCTATACCTCCGCCGGAGCCAAGCTATGAGCACGTCGATCAGCAGGATCCTCAATATTGCGTCCGTCATGCTGCTGCTCGGCTCTCCGGCTCTTGCGCAGCAGGACACG
This sequence comes from Rhizobium sp. SU303, assembly GCF_021052345.1. Taxonomy (NCBI): domain Bacteria; kingdom Pseudomonadati; phylum Pseudomonadota; class Alphaproteobacteria; order Hyphomicrobiales; family Rhizobiaceae; genus Rhizobium; species Rhizobium sp. SU303. The sequence goes on along the minus strand of NZ_CP088097.1, from coordinate 489,540 downwards.
GATTTCGCCGGCGAGGATGGCGGGCGTGTCATTGGCGGCCAGGCGGCCAAGAAGGGCGAATGGCCCTGGCAGGTGAAGATCCTGGCGCCCGATCCCGAACAGCGCGGCCGCTTCGGCGGCCATTGCGGCGGCTCGTTGATCTCGCCGCGCTGGATATTGACGGCCGCCCATTGCGTCACCAGCGGCCGCTCCGGCAAGCAGGATCTCTTCGCCCGCGACCTGCTGATCGTCGAGGGCAAGTCGAAGATCGACAAGGTGATCGCGGTCGACGGCCCCGACAAGCCGGGTCTTGCCGTCGAAGAGGTGATCATTCACGAGGATTTCGACCGCAAGGTCTTCGCCAACGACATCGCCCTCATCAAGCTGAGCGAGCCGGCTAAATCGAAGCCGGCGATCCTTGCCTCGGCCTCCGATGACGAGGTGGAGGCCGCGGGCCACTCGGCCGTCGTCACCGGCTGGGGTTACACCAAGGCCGATCACGGCTGGGACGACAAATACCTGCCGACCGAACTGCAGGAAGTGGAACTGCCGATCGTCCCGCGCGAGGACTGCCGGGCCGCCTACCGCGACAGCTCGATGCGCATGAACCCGATCGACGAGCGCAATGTCTGCGCCGGCTACGCCGAGGGTGGCAAGGATGCCTGCCAGGGCGATAGCGGCGGGCCGCTCGTCGCCCAGCGTCCCGACAAGCGCTGGATCCAGCTCGGCATCGTCAGCTGGGGCGCCGGCTGCGCCGAGGCGGAGCATTACGGCGTCTATACCCGTGTGGCCGCCTTCCGCGACTGGATCGCGGCCAAGACCGATGGCGACGTGCCGAATGTTGAAGGGCCTTCTGCCAGCGATCAGGTCGCATCCACCACGACCGGTGGCGGGACGAAGCAGAGGAAGTCCGGACAGGAAGAGACCAATCTCGTCATCACGACCCCGCCCGCCGGCGATACCGCGCCAGCCGCCACGACCGAAACACCTGGCGCGCCCACCGGCGATACTCCGCCGGCTGACAAACCCGTCGCTGACGAACCCGCCGTTCAGCCATCGGTCGTCCAGACACCGGTGATCGAAAGCTCGCCCGGCGACCGCGCGCTGTTGATCGGCATCGACGATTACGAGATGCGCGAGGCGAAACTGACCGGCTCCGCCACCGATGTGAAGGCGATGCAGGTCTTCCTCGCCAAGACGCTCGCCTACCGCCCGGAACAGATCCACACGCTGACCAACCGCAAGGCGACCCGCGAGGCGATCCTTGCCGAGATCGACGACTGGCTGGTGCGTCAGTCGACGCCGGGAAGCCGCGTCTTCCTCTATTTCAGCGGCCAGGGCTCGGAGGAAATGGGCGCCGACGCGACGACCAGCCCGACGCTGGTGGCCGCCGATGCCAAGCTGGTCCGCGAGGCCGGCAAAGTGACGGTCACCAACCAGATCCGCGAAACCGAGATCGCCGCGCGGCTGAACAGCCTCAAGGACCGCCGCGTCACGCTGCTGATCGATGCCTGCCATGTCGGGCCCGGCAGCCGCAGCGCGGTGGCAGCGCCCTCCGGCACCGTGCGTTGCCTCGGCCCGGCGCTGGCAGCGCTCGAACCGCCGAACAAATCAGGCAAGGAAGCCAAATTCTCCTTCGGCGGCGAAAACGCCATGGTCTGGTCGGCCGTTAACGCGGGGCAATGGGCGCTCGTCGACCGCGAGGCCAAGCCGGCGGTCGGCGTCTTCACCCGCCGCTTCATCGAAGGCGTGCAGGATGGCGTGGCGCGCGCGGCCGACAAGCCGAATGTCAGCAATGCCGCGCTTCTCGATTATGTCCGGCGCAAATCGGACGAATATTGCCGGACGCATGCTGAGGATTGCCGCTTCACGCCGGTTCCACAATTTTATGGTCAGCCGGATGCGCTCGGCCGGGATGTCATCACCGGCGAAGAGGCGAAGACGCCGGTCGCCGCCGTCGAAAACACGCTGAAGAGCGACAACGAAGCGGGCGTCGCCGTCGACGTGCTGCCCGGTACCGCGGTCAGCATTGGCGACAAGGTGGCGATGCGTGTCTCCACCAAAAAGTCCGGTTACCTGATCCTGGTCGATATCGACGCCTCCGGCAAGCTGACGCAGCTTTACCCGAACAAACGCTCGATGGGCTTGAAGCCGACCGCCAAAAGCGGCGACAACCGGCTCGATCCGGCCCGGCCGGTCGTCGTGCCCGATGCGCGCAATCCCTATACCGGCTTCGAATATGTGGTGGAGGGCCCGGCCGGCGTCGGCATGGTCGTTGCCATCCTCAGCGACAAGCCGATCGAAGTGCTCGACCTGCCCGATGTGCCGACGCCTCTCGTCGGCCAGCGCGCCGCCTTCAACTATGTCTACGATCTCGCCCGAAGCCTCAGGATCGTCGGCGACGACGAAACCGGCGCCCAAGGCAAATGGTCGTTCGATTCCAAATTCTATCGCGTCCGCTGAACAGGAGCGAACCATGCCGAAATCCACTCTGCTGGCGGGTCTTGCCGCTTCCCTGATGGCGCTTGCTTCGGCTCATGCCGGCGACAGCAAGGCGATGCTTACAGCGCAAGCCGGGCTCGCCGCCGAACTGATCGACCGGACGCTGGCAAAGGAGGGTGCTGCCAATATCATGGTGTCGCCGGCAAGCCTTGCCGCAGCACTTGGTCTTGCCGCCCTCGGCGCCTCCGAGCAAGGCAAGGCCTCGATCGCCAAGGGCCTCGGCTTCGGCGGCGAGGTGAAGGGACCGGAGACGGTGCTCGACGCGATGTATCAGGAAAAGCCGGCAGCGGCGGATGCGCCGTTGACGACGGCGGTCGCGATCGTCTTCGACGACAAGCTGGTGCTCGTCCCCGATGCGCTCTCCATGCTCGCCGGCCACCGGATCAAGCCCTCGATCGAGGATCTCGACGGACCGAAATCGGTCGAGCACATCAACGGCTGGGTCAAACAGGCGACGCGGGGAGCCATTCCTGTCATCCTGGACGCACCGCCGGGCGGCGGCTTCGTCAGCCTCGGCGCGCTTTCCTTCAAGGCGCGTTGGAAAACCTCCTTCGATAGGGAGAGCCCGGCAAGCCCCTTTCAGCGGCCGGATGGCTCGACGATTTCGGTGCCGATGATGCATCTTGCCGGCGATGGGCAGAAATTCCGCTCCGACGAGAAATTCACCGCCGTCGACCTTGCCTATGCCGGCGAGAGCTACAGCATGGTCGTGGTGGCGGCGCGCTCCGGCAAGGGTGTGACCGGCTCTGACCTGAAGGCGCTCGCTTCCTGGCTGCAAGGGGAAAAATTCGAGGCCACCAAGGGCGAAATCTTCCTGCCCCGCTTTTCCCTGAACGACGGGCGTGATTTGATGCCGATACTCAATGCGATGGGAGTGGCGCCGGAGAAGGCCAAGGATGCGGGTTTCCCGGGTTTCACCAAGGAAAACATCAGCCTGGCGCGCGTCCTTCAGAAGACGATGATCAAGGTTGACGAAAACGGCACGGAGGCGGCGGCAGCCACGGCTGTTATCACAGAACGCAGCATCGATCCGAAGCTTGTCCGCGTCGTGGCAGATGCCCGTTTTGCCTTCGCGCTTCGCGATACAAGAACCGGCCTGCTGCTGGCCGCGGGCCTGATCGGCGATCCATTACTGGCAGGCGAATAGAATTCCGTTTCATGAATGCAATGAATGCAGGGGGACAAGTGCATGAGAAGTGATCTGATCGCCCGCTACACGATCGGCGAGCCGGTCTATGAGAACGAGTTCATCGTCTATCCGGCCCAGGACAAGCGGATGGACCATGCGGTCTTCATCGTCGCGCCCGATATGGCGCTGAAACTGGACAAGGCTCGTTTCGAGCGCGTCTGGACCTCCATCAACGAGGCCAAATCGCTGACGGCCCGGCGCTTCGTCGAAATCGAGGACCTCATTCCGCCGTCGCCGGAAGACGACAATTTCTACATCGTCGAGAAGCGGCCGTCGAAAACGCTGCACCAATATCTCGACGAAACGGAAATGGTGGCTTACGAGCGCGCCGTCGAGATCGGCCGCCACATCCTCGAGGGCCTGGCGACGCTGCATGGCGCCGGTTACGCCCACAATGCGCTGACGGACCAGTGCATCTACGTCTCCGAGGATTATTCCGGCCTGTCGGTGCGGATCGGTAACCTGCACCTGATCTCGAAGATCGGCGAACACATCATCCCGCCCTATGTGCCGGAATTCGGCGCGCCGGAAATCTATGCCAGCGGTACTTTTTCCGCCTCCGCGGCGCTCGACATCTACGCCATGGGCATGATCGCCTACAAGCTGTTCCTGCCGCGGCAGACCTATGCCAGCGTCTTCGACAGCGTCATGGTCTGGGAAGACGAACACCAGCGGGAGCAGAGCTGGAAGAACATCCATCTCGATCCTTCCAATATCTTTCCCCGCCTCGACGTGCTGATCCCGGGCTTTCCCGAGGGTCTTGCAAGCCTAGTGGAAAGGATGCTGAGCCGCGATCCGAGCGCGCGACCGCGAACGGGCGCCGATGCGTTGGGCGAATTCGCACGCGTCACGACGGGCATCCAGCCTATGTCGTGGGATCCGCGCGGCAGCATGCAACAGCAGCAGGACGCGCCGAAGCCGAAAAAATGGACGCTTGCGAAGCTGTCCATGATCGGTGCGCTGCTCCTGATCTGCATCGGCGTCGGCGTCGTCACCATCCCGAAGCTGCTGGCCCCAGATCCAAAACTCGTCGCCGATGTCGGCACCTGGAAGAAGGAGGCCGAAAGCCGCAAGCAGAAGGCGATTGCCGCCAAGGCGCCGGAGCGCCCGGCCAGTGACCAAGCGAAACTCTCCTATGACACCGGCGCCGCGGCGCTGACATCGGCCGATGCCCTGCTCAAGGACGAAGATTACGAAAAGGCCCTTCCGGGCTTCCAGACGGCAGCCATCAATCTCGGCAATGCGCTGATCGGTATCTCCAAAGAAAGTGCCGAGAAGGCGAAGGCTGCCGCTTCAGCCGCCGGCGGCGACAAGGCGCCAGGTTTTGCCGAGGCCGACGCCAAGATGAAGACTGCTGCCGATGCCGCCACCGCAAAGCAGATGCACGCTGCGGTCGGCGCCTACGACGAGTCGAAAACGACGTTTGACGATCTCGCCAAGGCGCTCACCGCGTTGACGGCCGCCGAAAAGGACGCGGCGGCAAAGCGCGAAACCGTCAATCGCATCGGCGCCGGCGATAGCCCCGATGTCGCCAAGGCGAGCGGGCTGATGACGGATGCCAAGGCCAAGGCCGAGCAATGGCAGGTGCCGGCCGCGACCACAGGCTATGGCGACGCCGCTAAACTGTTCGATGCCGTCATCGCCGACGTCATGGCGGCGAAGGACGAGGCGACGGCGCTGAAGCAGAAAGTCACCGATCTCAGCGCCTCCATTGCAACCCGCGCAGGTGCTGCCGATCCGACGCTTGCCGCACTCGCCCCGAAGATCGGCGAGGCCGACGGCCGCTACACTGCGGAGGCTTATAAGCTCGCCATCGTTGCCTACCAGCCGATCCTTGCCGATCTCGAGGCGCTGTCGGCGCGAGGCTTCTGCCCCGTTTCGCAGACGCTTGCCTTCGAGACCGTGCCGGCCGGAAGCTATTCACTTGACAATGTCCGGCTGATGACCTCGTCGATGCAGGAACTCGGCGGCATGCTCGGCGTTGCCAATGGCGCCGTGAAGATCGACAAGTCCTTCTGCATGCAGACGAAGGCGGTCACCAGGGCGGAGATGGCGGAATATTACACCGCCAATTCCGATCCCGCCGCCGCACAGGCCTATGCCGACAATCCTGAGCAGCCGGCCGACGACGTGCCGCTTGCCGTGGCGCAGAACTATACGGCCTGGCTGTCGAAGCAGCTGAACGCGCCCGTCCACCTCCCGTCAGCGACGGAATGGATGGCAAGTGCGGCAAAGATCACGCCGGAAAAACTGCCCGATAACGGTGATATCATCCTGCAATGGAGCGCCACCCCCTGCGAAGCCGGCGGCAATGTCGCCTTCATGGCGCAGGAGGGCTCGACCTTCGTCGTCTGCTCGGATGCGTCGGCCGGCGGCATCTTTCGCGTCACCGCCGAATTGCGGTGAGCGCGGCGAAACTGGGGATAGAATAGGGGAGCGCGTGCGCCGTTTCTGCTTCATTCGACAGCTCGCGTTCAAGCCGTATTATTCGACAAATTTCAATTCCAAATTACAAAATACGCGCGTATATTGAACTGGGGACTGCAGTATCCGTGCCTTGAGGGGTCGAGGACAATGTGCTGGAACACATCATCAGCATTCACGCCGGTTGGCTTTGCTTTGCGAGGCCCGGCATCTCGCAAGATCGTATGGACGCTGGGCGACGCGGCGCGTCTCCTGATCAACGACTGGCCTTGCGATGACGGCGAGGAATATGTGGCTGCCGTCAAAGCCTGCGTCGACGCATTGAGCGGGAAGATTGCCCCGGAACAATTCCGGGAAGCGCTTCTGCGCGCGGCCGATGAGGCGGGCATCGCTGCTCTGTCGCTCGTCCGGCAGGGAGTTGGAGAGCGACGGCCGGACCTGCCATCAAGCGCGCAAAGATAGTCCGAATTTCGAAGAGCTACTCGCCTTTCGCCGCCACGTTTGCGCCAGGAGCAGTCGTTGCGCTCGGCGTGAAGGAACGACAGATTTGGGGCCGTTGGCCGGCGGACTGCTTTCGGGAGCAGGCGCTGAAAGCTGACATTCGTTCATCAGCGGCTCGAAGGTCCGCTTTTGACCCGCAGCAACCGATTCCATCGGTACGCGGGGAGGGGCCGCCGATGGCTTGACTGCTGAGCGTCGTCACAGCGACCCTGCGGGGTGCAAGTCAGGAAGACAGCGGCCTTCGGACCTGACCTTTCATACCGCAACCTGCTCTCATTTTTGATCCTTTCACTTAGCAGCGCTTCGCGGTATAATTAGAGCGGGCTAAAATAGAAAATAGAACGGCCGTCAAAGCAGAAACCTTCCGTCTTTGGGCCGGGATCAACTGGGGGTCGAACATGCTTAGCGGCTTTAGCAGGGCCTGCGCGCTGATCCTTTTGTCAGGGAACTTCGCTTTCGCCCAATCGGATCAGATAGAGCCAAACGCTGGAACGTGGAAGACGTGGGTAATCACGTCGGGCAAAGACTTCCGAGTGGCGCCCCCTCCGGATACTTCCGAAACCGAGTTGGAGCAGGTCCGCGAACTTGTCGCAAAGAACGATGCGCAGGTCGCCGCCAAGATCACATTCTGGGACGCTGGCTCGCCCGGCTATCGATGGATCGACTTGGTCAACAACCGTCTTCTCGCAAACCAGACGATCCCCAATGCGCATCGCGTCTACACCTATTTGACGATGGCGGTCTACGACGCCACCGTCGCGGCTTGGGAGTCGAAATACTTCTACAATCGCCCGCGCCCGAGCCAGGTGGATACGACACTGCCGACTGCGCTGCCTACGCCTCAGAGTCCCGCTTATCCATCCGAACACGCGGCAGCCGCTGGAGCCGCCGCGACCGTCCTTGCCTATTTCTTTCCGGACGAGGCGTTGTCGTTCCAGGCGATGGCCGAAGAAGCCGCGCAGTCGCGTGTCCTTGCCGGTGTCCAGTTCCCAAGCGATTCATCCGCTGGCCTGGAATTGGGGCAACGCGTGGCAGAGCAAGTGATTGCGCGGGCAAAGGCCGACGGCTCCGATGCCGTCTGGACCGGCACCGTGCCGACCGGGCCGTGCATGTGGGTCGGAGCCAAACCCGCCAATGCAACCATGCCAAACTGGAAGCCGATCCTGCTCGAGGCAGCCGATGAATTCAGGCCACCGACTCCGCCCGACTGCAAGTCTGCGGCCGTGAAGGCCGAGACGGATGCAGTCCGGCAGTTTGAGCGAAAATTCCCCAACAGCTACAAGGCGTTCTACTGGCAAAGCCCATCCGGCCTGTTCACCGACTGGTATGACTATGCCAGCAAGTGGATGTTCGAGGACAAGACGGATTCGAACCCGCCGCGCGCCGCGCGGGCTTACGCGATGCTCGCAACGGTCTACTACGACGCCTACATTGCAAGCAACGACGGGAAATACGCTTATTGGTACCTGCGGCCCAACATGCTTGACCCGAGCATCACTCCCCTGTTCGCAGTGCCGGCCCATCCCAGTTATCCGTCGAACCACTCCACGTTGTCGACTGCCCGATGCGAGGTGCTTGCCTATCTGTTCCCCGACCAGGCGGAGTTCATCCGAACGGTCGGCAAGGAAGCGGGCGATTCCCGCATCTGGGCCGGCATCCACTATGAAATGGACAACCGGGCCGGTGCCGCACTTGGCAAAGCGGTCGCCGGGAAATTCATCGAGCGGGCAAAAAAAGACGGGGCAGACTAGCGGAAGGGCCGCCAGCGGATGACCGCCGGCGGCTTTCTCCTGAAATGTCGCAGTCCCAAGTGAGGGGTTCTCGGTGGAACGTTCCGTTCACTCAGCAGCCGACGTGCGAGGCAGCAACGTTTCTCAAACGATGCGGATGCGGCGCGTCACCTGGCCATTGCTTTCCCAGTATGTGTGCTTCTTGGCGATCAGCGGATCGTCCATTGCCGGTTGGATTTGCCCTGCGGTACTGATCGCGCGCGAGGTAACCGTGTGTTCTCCAGGCGAGGGATCTGGCCAATCCAGTGACCAAATCTTCCAGGCGTATTCGGCCTCCTCGCTGTGATCGATGACTGCCGGCATCCAAGGCCCTTGATCGATTTTCACTTCGACCCGGTCGATCGGTGCACCCCAGGCTGCGCCGACGATCCGGTGACCGGAGTCCTTGCGCGTGACCTTCGCGGGCGCGGATTTCAGCAAGGCCCGGCCGACCGAGGTTTCGGCCCACACGGTCTCGCCGTTGTGCTCTTCCTCCCGGATGGTGACATAGTCGCGGCCCATCAGCAGGCTCATGAAGCGGGTGTCGCGAACCTCGATGCCCTTCAGCCACTTGACGTTGGCGATCCCGTACCAGCCCGGAGATATCAGCCGCAGCGGGAAACCGTTGGCCACCGGCAGGGTTGCGCCGTTCATTTCGTAGCAGAGCAGATTGTCGGGGTTCATCGCGTCGGCGAGCGACATGCTGCGAGCGAAGTTCTGTTGCATCTTGATGTCGCGAATTGTGACCTCGCCTTTGTCGGTACCGAAGAAGACGACCTCAATGCCCTTTTCAAGGACCCCGGCTTCCTGGAGGATCGGGGCAAGCGGCGTGCCTGCCCAGCGGGCATTGCCGATACCGCCGGTGAAGAAGGGGAAGCCGTGGTTGCCGGAGCATTCCACGGTGAAAACTACCTCCTGCCGCGGCCGCGCCTTGATGTCGGCGAGCGTCAGTTTCAAGGGCTTATTGACCAGCCCTCCGATGTCGAGGGACCAGGACTTGTCGTCAATCGTCGGTCGATCGAAATGCGAGATGCTGAAAAACCTGTCATTCGGAGTTATGAAGGCATCCAAATCCTCCCAGACAAGCTGGGTTTGAATCCCTACCGGATCGGGACTTTCCGTCGGCTGATCGAGCCATGGAATGACTTTCTCGCCCGGCCGCGTCGGAAAAGCGTGGGCCAGCGACGAATAAAGACCCGCGATTCCGGCGAGAACCGCGCTTCCCTGAACGATGAATTCTCTGCGTTGAAGAACAGGCATGGTTTTCCCTCCAGATGCATCCGGAACGAACTGCAGCGCGCCATCGGCCGCAGCGGGGCACGGATATGCGCACAATGTCTTACCTCACCCGGAAATTTTCGGAGCGAGGTCAAGCGTCAGCTGCGCATTCAAACATGCAGCGCCGGACGGTTTTCTAGCTTGCGTCTCCTATTTCAAAATTGCGCCTTTGCAAAAGAAGAGTCCATAGCCGTCGAATCGCCGAGTTCAAGGTAAGCGTCGATATTGAGGATCGACTGCAAGGCTGCTTTGGTCGAGACGCGCCCTCGCGTCATCACCAGAAAAGGTCCGAAAGTGGCGCAAAGCGGACGAAGCGCATGGCTACTGTCGGACCACGGCCGTCATTCGTCCCAATTCAGGATTTCGTCCAAAACGTCTTCACCCAGAACGTTTTCGTTGAACCTCGAATACTTCGACATCGGCCGCCTCCTTCGGACTTGCCTTATCCTAGATCACCATTTCGCGTAGATCGTGGATAAGTCCGCCGAGCCCGGCCTCGGCTCCGACACTTTCTTGTAAACCATGATCCTGACTTTCTTGCCTTTCCAGTCGTCCATTCCGTTTTTTTTCCTCCCGTGGGCAGCGAAGCTGATGGTCAGAGTGTGGAATTTTTCTGATCTGTGCCTTTACAGCGTGCGAAGCATCCAGGATCAGCGGCGCGCGACCGGCTTCACCGCGGCCCGCCGCTGCAGCGCGAAGCGCGCGGCCGAGCAGTTGACGTCGGGAACGAGATCGTAGGTCTGCTGGTAGAGGGTCTGCGCCAGCGTATTGTTGCCGCGGTTTTCCGAGGCAAGGGCTGCGAGCGCCGTGCGTTTGTAGGCCTCGACGATCGGCTCGGCGGCCTTGACCAGCGCGGCGTCGTCAGACGGTTCGGCTGCCAGCGAAAGAGCGGCATAGGTTGCGTCGCCGTCCCTGCCGACGCGGCCGCCGACGGCGCCGTTGAAGCTTGCTTCCGAAACCTGGCGCATGCGCCGGGCATTCTTGATGCATGTCGGAATGCGGGCGGCCTCCGCATTGATGCGTTCGGCCGTCGGGCCACCCTCCGCGCTGCCGCTGTCGGAGAGGATCAGGTAGCCGATGATGCCGACGATGGCGAGATAGGCGACACCCATGCCGGCGAGGAAGGCCGGCTGCTTGAGGAGCGACTTTTTCGGCTTGTCGTCACTTGCCTTGGATGCCTCCTTCTTCGGCGCCTCCTTGGCAGCAGCTTTGACGACGAATTGGAATTCGACGTCCTTGCCGAGACGAAAGCTGTCGCCGGCTTTCAGCGAGGCCGTCTGCAACAGCGCTTCGCCGCGCAGCATGATCGGGTTCAGCCCCATGCGGCGAATGATGAAGCCGCCGTCGCTCTGCCGCTCGATGCGCGCATGGATCGGCGCCAGGAACGGATCGTCGACGACGATATCGGCATTAGCAGCCCGGCCAATCGACATTTCCGGCCGGTCGAGCACATGGCTGCGGCTCTGGCCACCGGGACCGGTCTGCAGAAGGCTAGGCTTGTTTCCGCGAAAGAAGGAAAAGACCATGATCAGAACATCCCACTCGACATCATCTCGACAATTGCAGGCGCCAGCACCAGAAGCAGGATCGATACGACGATCATCATCGCCGGCATGACGATCTTGGCTTTCAGCTTTTCACTGGCCCTGTCGGCCTTTTCCCAGCGGCGGAAGCGCAGGTCGCGCGCATGTTCGCGCAACAGCTCGACGCGGTTGCTGCCTTCGACTTCGCCCTGGATCACGGCGCGGATGACGCGGATGACCTCCTCGGCGGTCATGCGGCGCTCCAGCCGCTGCAGCGCCTCGATCATGCCGGTGCCGAGCGCCACATCCTTGAGCGTCTGTTCGATCTCCTCGCTCATGACGGTGCCGGGTGCGGCCTCGGCATAAAGCCTCAGGCTTTCCGGCAGCGTCGCCTGCGCCTGCTGCGTCATGACGACGAGATCGAGAAAGTAGGGAAATTCGCGCGAGATGCGTTCCTTGCGGTCCTGCGCCTTGTCGTCGGCGACGACCCAGAAATAGATGGCGGGGATCAGGCCGAGGATCAGGCCGGCCACAAGCCCGCCGATCACGCTGCCGCTGGCGATGCCGAACAGCAGGCCGAGCACGATGAAACCGAAGAGACTGAGAACCACGAGAAGCGCGATATATTCCCGTCCCGTCACGCCGCCGAAAGGCCGGCCGCCATAGATCAGCTTCTGCTCGAGCTGCGCGCCGTAATCGGCCAGCAGCGGCTCGAAATGCGTCAGCACGAATTCAACCGGCGTGCGCATGCCGATGCTGTCAACGATGTTCGGCGGCGGACCATCGCCGCCCGCGGTCCGGCGCACCACCTGAATGCTGCCGAGCATATCGCCGATCCACCAGACGAACAGCGCAGCGGTGATCCCGGCAAAGGCGATGGCGATGGGGGCGAGAGGTATCTGAGACATCATACCGACACCTTCATCATCGAGCGCATCCAGAAGAAACCGGTGGCATAAAGGATGGCGCCGACGATCGCGATGACGATGCCGATGGCGTTGCCGAACACCTTGTCGATCAGTTCCGGCTGACCGAAGAAGATCATCAGCATCATGAACAGCGCGCCGCCATTGACGACGCGAAAGTTCATGCGCGCCTGCGACGACGAGGTCGTGATCTTCTGATCGAGCTTCCAGATTTCCTTGAAGGATTTCGACATTTCCGTCAGCGGCTCGGAAATGTCGCCGCCCTGCCGAGCAAAGAGACCGAGGGCTGCGTCAACCATCTTGAAATGCAGGCTCGGCACGTTGCGGCCGTGGCGGTCGAGCGCCTCGACCAGGCCGATGCCAAGCTTCTGTTCGCGGGCGATGCGCTCGAATTCGCGCGAGGCGGGCATCTGGCCGGTATCGGCCACCGCATTGACGGCGATGGCGAGCGGCTTGCCGGTGCGCACCGCCGAGACGATCTGGTCGACGGCATAGGGAAGCTGCGATTCGATCTGCAGCCAGCGGCGCTGCAGATAATAACGGATCACGCCCTTGGGCAGGAAGATGGCGACCGGGATTGCGATGACGAAGCCGAAGATCGGCCCGAAGATCAGCGAGATCACGATGAAGACGATGATAGCCGTGATACCGTAGGCAAGGATCATCGTATAGGGCGGAACGGCATCACGCCCGAAGACCTGCGCCGCCTCGCTGGCGAGCGCAATGTCACGCTCGGTGGCGCGCAGCAGCGGCGCCGGCCAGCGCACCGGGGCGCCCCAGACGAGCAGCCCCGCCGTTATAGCGCCGAGGGCGACCGTAAAAATCTGCAGAATGCTGATATTCATCGCTTTGCCCTCAGACGAACATGTCCAGTTTTTCGATTTCACCGTCGTCGTTGAACTCGACGAGTTCGGCGACGAAGCTCGGCAGGTAGCCGGTGAAAGCATGCACGGCCTGGCCGCCGGCGCGGCCGACGAGATTGAAGATCGGCTCGACGATGATCAGGCCGGTGTCCGGATCGATGCCGATCACCTCCGATATCTCGGTGACGGCACGCCGCCCGTTTGCCAGGCGGTTCAGCTGCACGACGAGCTCGACGGCGGCAACGATCTGCTGGCGGATCGCCATGACCGGCAGTGAACTCTGGCCCTGCAGCACCATCACCTCCAGGCGGGTCATCATGTCCTGCGGCGTGTTGGCATGCGCCGTCGTCATCGAGCCGGCATGGCCGGTGTTCATCGCCTGCAGCATGTCGATCGCTTCGGCGCCGCGGCACTCGCCGACGATGATGCGGTCGGGTCGCATGCGCAGCGCGTTACGCACAAGGTCGCGGATGGTGACGCTGGTCTCGGATTCCGCTGTCTTCGGCCGCGATTGCAGATAGACGACATGGATGCCGTCGAGCTGCAGTTCGGACGTGTCCTCAACGGCAACGACGCGCTCGCCGACCGGAATGAACTGCGACAGGCTGTTCAAGAGCGTCGTCTTGCCGGAGCCGGTGCCGCCTGAGACAACGATGTTCTTGCGGGAACGGACGGCCGCCTCGAGGAAGGCGCGCATCGGCTCGCTGAGCGCGCCGGCGGTGACCAGCTTGCTGATATCGAGCCGCGACTTGCCGCCGAACTTGCGGATGGTCAGGCAGGCGCCCTTGACCGCCAGCGGCGGAATGACGGCGTTCACGCGCGAGCCATCCGGCATGCGGAAGTCGGCCATCGCCTCGCTCTCGTTGATCGAGCGGTTGGAATCGACGGCGATGCGCTCGATCACCTTCATCAGCTGCCGTTCATTGGCGAAGGCGAAGGGATAACGTTCAAGCAGGCCGAATTTTTCGACGTAGATCTCGTCGTAGCGCGTCACCATGATTTCCGAGATGACGTCGAGATCCATCAGCTCGGAGATCGTCCCCCAGCGATACATCAGCTCCTCGATGCTGGAGCGCAGGTGCATATGGGCGATCTCATAGCGGTCGCCGGCGTTGAAAAGAGCCTGCCGGGATTGGAAGGCGGCGCTGAACCGGGTATCGAGCTGGGCGAAGTCCGAGCGGGTGGATTCGAAGTTGAGCTTGAGCTGCAGCGCCGAAATCAGAGCCTTGCCGACGTCGAAGAGGCGGCGATTGTCCTGCTCTTCGCGCGACAGGCTTGCGGCATTCGACGAGCCGTCACGACGCCCCGTACGGGCAATGCGTTTGGCCAGCCAGCGATAGACGGCGTTCTTGATGACGAGGATGACGAGATCCTGCTGTGCTGCGTCGAGCGCCTCCTTGATGAACATGTCGAGGCGTTCGCGGATGCGGCCGCGCGTCTCCTCGCGGCCGAAATCGGCGGATTTCACCAGCCGGTCATATTGCGTGTCCTTCAGCAGGCGCTCGTGGATTTCCATCTGCAGGGCGAGCACACGTTCCTGATCGGGAAATTGTGTGACCACTTCGGCGGCCGCGGCCGGCTCGACGAGCTCGATCGTGACGTTCGGCACCCAGATCGACATGCCGGCCGAGACCGCGACCGGCGTGCCGGCCCGAAGCGGCTGATCGTCGACGCGCGTCGGGTTGCGGCCGTGATGCTGCACCGACCAGCCTTGGCCGGACTTTCGCAGCACGAATTGCGGCGAAGAGACGTGGCTCCCGCGCAGCCGCACGACGCCCGCACCGGCGGGCAGCGTCAGCGTGCTGCTTTCGCCGACGAAATAGGTTTCGTTCGCCGAGAGCGGGATGACCTCCCGACCACTGCCGTCCTCATAGGAAATCTTCAACAGCATGGCTCATTCCCCCGCGGCGGTCACATGCGCGTCCAGTTGATGCTCGGCAGGTCCTCGACGGTATTGTCGGCCGGATTGCGCAGCACGAGGTTCAGGCTGCCGTTCGACTGGCCCATGGCAAAAATCAGCATTTCAGCTTCCGACGGCGTCACTTCGACGGTCACATTGTTGTAGGTGCTGTTGGCCTTGGTGACCGCGCCCTCCGCCGTCGTCGCCGCGCCGACGGCTAGAACCTTGACATTCTGCAGGAAGGTGCGGGTGACGACGCGGGTGCGCGAGCTGATGCCGAGTTTATAATCCTGCGCCTGTTTGCGGTAGGCGTTGACATCGTTCTCGTCGGCGCCCGGATACTGGGTGAGATAGTTCTTCAGCATCTGCTCGACGGGCGACTGCGGCTGGGCTGGAGCCTGCGGCTGTCCTGCTGTGGCCGGCGCCTGACCAGGGACGGCAGGCTGGGCTGGCACGGCAGCGGGCTGGCCGGGCGCTCCCGGCTGGGTCGCTGCGGCCGGCGCCACGGGCTCGACCGGTTCGTCGACCGTGCCGAGGATATCGACATAGCTGCCCGGCTCGACGAAATGGCCAACGGCCGCGGCCGCGTTGACCGGAAGGGTCAGCGCCCGCTTGCCGGGCGCGATCATCGTCGTCAGGCGTCCGCCATCGGTATCGTCGAAATACTGGAAGAGCAGCACGGAGCCGGCCGGAATATCGCTCGCCGCCGTCCTGTCCTTCAGCCATTCCTGATAGGCGCTGGCGGCAGGCACCGCGAGCTTGGCGAGCGGTCCGAAGCTTTCCGGCAGCATCACCGGCTCGGCAAGCATGTCGGGCGTGATCGCCTGTCCTCGCGTGACCTTCCTGTCGGCCTGGAGCCGCATGAAGGCATAGGCCGTCTGCTCGTTCTTGACGCTCTCGGTCCAGAAGTAGAGCAGAACGCCGGTGATGAGCCCGACGATGACGGCCGCGATGAGCTTCCAGTTCATGGTGTTATTCCCCCTACAAAGGGTTGCCTGATTTGGATGACCTCGACGGTTCGGCCGTCGGTTTTGCTGCGAGTGTAAAGAACATTGGCCTCGACGCTGCCGCGCCGGCCATAAAGGGCAGTGACCCCGCCGCGCTGTGCCGGCGGAGTCTCGATGGTGAAGCCGTCGCGCGAAAGCAGATCGGCGCGCTGATCGGACCAGCGCACGGCCGACAGCGTGCCTTTCGACACGACCGTGCGTGACGTGTGGCCCTTGTCGCGATCGCCGATATCGCTCAGCACCTCGACACCGGCCGGCGGACGCAGCGACATCGGCAGCTTGCCGACATCGGCAGGTGCTGCAAAGGCAGGCAGCGTTGAGGCAACATCGTCGAAGCGGCTCATCAGCACCTCGGTCATCGGCGCATCGGCCGGCCTGCGGATCATGATCGTGACGCCCGGGATGGGCGCTCTCGCCGAAGAATTTGCAGGGTCCTGCCGTCTGAGATAATCGAGGGCAGCCTCGCCGTCGCCGTCGAAGAACCGCACCACCACGGCGAGATCGTCGCGGATGCGGCTCGTCTTCGGGACGATCAGCATGTTGGCGGCAATGACGGCGGTCAGTTCTTCCTTGTCGTTGCTTTTCGGCAGGGCAGGCCTTGTATTGACGGCCAGTACCCGCAGCCACTCGTCGGTGATATCGGAAATGCTGCGATCGCTCTGATAGGGCGTGAATTCAAGCGGTTGGCCGTTGATGACGAGATCGCGCGGCGCGCGTTCCGGCGCGCCGACGATACTGGCCAGCATCGAATTCAGCGTCACCCTCAAATCCTTGTAGATCTCGGCGCGAACAGGTGTTGCCATGGCGGCGGCGAGCCCGAAGACGAGCACCAAACCAGCGAGATGGCCGACGAGACGAAAGGAGATGCGTGAACCCTGTCTCATCTTATTTCGCTCCGGGAAAGACGCCGTCGAACAGATCGCCGGAATCGCTAGCCACGCCGCGAATCTCCCGGCGCAGCGTCGGATCGTAGCCGCGGCGCGTGGTATCGTTGTTGTGCGAGGCAAACAGCGTGGAATCGTCGACCGTGAACGCGTCCTTCCAACGGATGCTCCTGATCGTATCGAGATCGTCGGAATCCCTGAACTTGTAGACCCGGTCGGCCGTCGCTGTGACGAGCTGCGGCTTTTCATTGGCGAGGTCGCCGACCATATCGCCGAACTGGCGGCCATCGCTCTCGAGGGTATTCTGCACGTCGTCCCAGACAAAGCTGCGCTGAGGGTCGCCGCCGCCTTCATGCGATGGCGTGCGCGAGCAGCTCATGGCGTCGCGTCCGGGCAGTGCCGGCAAAGCCGGGATCGGGAAGGCGTTCGAGAAATCCGACGTGCAGTCCAGCCCATTCGCCTCGGCGAAGGCGGCGTTGCGCATCGCCACCATGGTTCCGACCTTCTTGGTGGAAATCTTGTTCGCGTGGATGACGAAAATCACGATCAGCAGGATGACCGGCGCGGCGAGCACGAATTCAATCGAGGCGAGGCCGCGCCTGTCGCGGTGCAGCCGCATCAGCAGCCCGCGGCCGGGAGGACCGCTCATTCGCTCAGTGTGTGTTGACGGCAGCCCAGGCATTGGCTCCTCCTCGGTCGAAGACGCGGGTCAGGCCGGTGAAACTATCGGCCGCCGGGCTCTGCTTGATGGTGTTGGAAACCGCGCCGGTATCGTCGGCGAGTGTCGCGGGGGCAAGTGATGCCAGCCAGTCCTGCGTGTAGAGGTCGAAGGCCGTGTAATTGTGGACCCAGCTCTGCGCCAAGGCGTAGGCGGACGGTGTCTTGTCCTTGAAGATGCGGATCTGCAGCCTGGCGCGCGGGGCGCGGGAAACGATCGCCAGCGTCTGGTAGTCGTCGAGCTGCTCGCCGCCGAAGGGCGTGAAGTTAAACGGTATGCGTCCTTTCAGCCAGTAAGGCTTCGGGAAGGAGATGACAGGCAGGGGAGCACCCGCCACGGAAATCGCGCCACCGGCTGGGCCGCAGACCTGATTCCAGATCATGTCGAACTTGCGGGTGAAATCGTTCTCGTCTTTTGTCTGCTTGTCGGAATAGCGCGGCGGTACGTCGATCGGCAGCTGGAAGGGGTTCACGATGCCGAACTCGATGCCGAAGAGTTCCTCGGCGATATAGAAGCTGCCATCGAGCAGCAATTCCTGCCACCAGCTGAGATCGCCAAATTGCTCGATGATTGCCTTGAACGGGACCTTGCTCAGATAGGCCGGGCCGAAGGCTTCATAAAAGATGTAGAAGTCCACTAAAGCATCATCGATGCCGCTCTCGTGGTTGACCCAGTCGCGGATATGGCTGCCGTCGACGCCGCCTGCGGTCAACGGGCCCTTGCCGTTGGGGAAGCCACGCTTGGCAAACTCGCCGCGCATGAGGAGCGGGTCCTGCCCTTGCGTGCCCTTGCTCATCGCCAGGCACATTTCAGCATAGGCCGCAGCGGGATTGATGCCGTCGCGATCGACCGGGAGGTTGCCGCCGGCGCCCTCTCCGGCGTCGTTGCAGGATTCGCACGGCGGGTGGAAGACGACATGATCCGACTTGTTCAGGCGCACCAGATGCAGGGCTTCGTTGCCGACCCGCTGCGGAAAACTCTCGACGAGGTAGTCGTTGAGATCGTTCATGGCATCAATGATGTCGCTGGACTTATTGATGAGATCCCATGGATCATATTTGTGTTGAGCGATGCCCACATATGCAAGCGCTTTGGTGGCTCCTATCGCCCGGACCCCCTGGAACGCCAGGCAAGCACCGTAGATGATGCCGCCGACGATCGGGACCTTCTGCCAGCCCGGGCAATAGGGCATCGGCGGCATCGGCGGCAAAAGGGATGCCGGCCCGAAGCCTTCGGTGAAAGAATACTGGGCGAGTTTTGCCAGAATGGCGGTAGAGCGCAGGGCAAGCTCCGCCGTCGTCAGCTGGAAGGCGACTGACGTCGCCATGACGACGGTTGCCTGCGAGGAGGCGACGTTGTTCATCGCCATGATGTTGAGATAGCGGGCTTCCCAATCGGCGTGGACGAGTGCTGCGGCATCCGCCGTGTCTTGCGTGCGCTGCTTGTCGTAGATCATCTGTCCGGTATTCAGGATCCAGACGATCATCAGGGCGAGCGCAATCGTCATGTAGAGAATGATCGGCGACAGGAAGCCGCGTTCGTCGCGGTGCAGGCGCTTGATAAGGGTCGGGGTCATAGCAGGTTCACCTCCGCCGTCGAAATCGTGTAGTAGCGGCCGTCCTTCCTCTGGCCGCGGGCAAAGACCCAGCCTGCATATTCGAGCAGCAGGAAGCGCGCTTCCACCTTGGCGGTGACCGGCACATGCGGCGAACGGTTGATGGCGGCATAGATCGCCATCGGCGCGCGGTCGACGGTCACGGTGACGTTCTGCGGGTCGAACATGTAGCGGGCTTGGTTGCGCATCGCGCGCCAGTTCTTCGAAAGACCCGAAGCATCGGCAAGGCTTTTCAGCGCATCTTCCGGCGGCTGGCAGGCGCCGACGCATTTCAGCTGGTCGTAGGGTGCTGCCGGGATCAGCGCCAGGCGGGCGGCAAGATCTGCCTTGCCGGCGGCAGCATCGTCGTCGCAGGTCCTGGCGTCGATCAAGCTCCGGATGGTGATCGGCAGGGCCGGACAGAAATAGACACGGGCGCTGCGCGCCGCCGCATAGGCGGCATAGTGGGTGAAGAGGTGGTTCTTGGCCAGGATCGTGAACTGGAAGACCACGAACATGAAGAAGACGAAGACCGGTGTCACAAGCACGAAATCCATCATCGTCGTGCTGCCGGAGGTATCGCCGTGCAGCTCCGATATCCGGCGCCGGTGGGCGGAAAGCCGCGGCAGCAGCAGCATCGAGGCAAGCAGCATCATGGCGATCGCAAAGGTACCGAGGAGCGCGCCGTGATCCTGAGGGACCCAGAAGGTCCGCGAGTGCAGGATCGAACTCCAGAAGGCACCGTCGAAGATGGGGCGTTCGAGTTCCGCGCGCATTGCCGTTACCTCACGAGTGAAAGAGGGGTGAAATCGGGCATGAAAAGGCACCAGAGAAGTCCGAGAGCAGCGGCAACGCCGAAGCGGACGGTATGATGTGTCTCGCGCGGCTTCAGCACCGACGCGGCATCGCGGAAACCGGCAGGCAGGAGAAGCGCAAACAGTCCGACCGTTCGGGCCAGCACGCTCCACTGAACACGCCGCGCCATGGAGAAAACGGCGATCACGCCGCCGGCCATCAGCGATGCAAGGGTGACGTCGATGGCGGGCCAGAGGCCGAGAATGGCGCCGAGCGCCGCCATCAGCTTGACGTCGCCGCCGCCGCAGCTTCCGGCTGCGAAGGCGATGATGAAGATCAGGCCGGCTGCAAGGAGGCCTGCGAAGGCAAGCCCTATTCCTGCGAGACCGCCGCTGATTGCCGCCAACATGAACCCGCCAAGCAGGCAGGGGTAGGTGACGGCGTTCGGAATATGACCGTGGCGATGGTCGAGCACCGCCGCGGTCATGGTGCAGGCGACGGCAAGAGCCGCCGCCGCAGGCATCAGGGTCAGATCATAAGTCGTATCCATGATCCCGATCCGCTTATTGACCGGGCTCGGGAATTCTCTCGGCATCCGAGAGCGCCGTGTTCTTTTCGTTGAACCATTCGCCGATCTGTTTGCCGAATGCGAGCAGGATCAGCATCAGCGGAATGACGATCAGGGCGACGGCCAGGACGATCTGGGCCATGTCGCCGCGTTCGTCCTTGTGAAGTGCAATTGCGAGAGTCTTGAGTTTACCAAACATGTGATTACTCCTCATTCCCAGGTTTGTTTCGGTTCGAAGCCGTGGTGAAGATGGACCAAGCATACGCCATCGATCCGAACGAGCATGTTGCTCGATCCAATGATATTTTCTGCTTCAGCTTATCTTCCCCGGCGGCCAACGTTTGTTGAACAACACCATTAAGACCCAAGAGTGCGCCCAAGGCCAGCCCTCCGTCAAGCAAACGAAACGAAGGGTTCCAATTGTCTTGGAGGCATCGGCTGCAAAACCGCAGTTGACGTCGGATTCTTTCAACTAACTGATTGAACAAGCTGCAGTTTTACCTGAAGAGACGAAGTTTTGGACGGCATTTTGGAGCTTCGTCTACTGCTCCATAATTGGTCAATTCTTTCAAAGCGATAGAAGAAACGGCGCGCTGCGCGCATAATGGCCGTCTTCGCCGAGCCCAACCATGGCGTTATTTGGGGATCTGGATTAAGCTTTCCTCAAATGGCGGGTATCGCCCGCCAGTCGATCCGGAGAGAAAACGATGGAAACGATGAGCAGCATCTTGATACTTGCATTGGTCCTCATTCCATTAATGATGTTCTTTCCGACCGCGGTTCAGATGATGGCGACGCTGTTCGGCATGAGCACGGTCCTGGTCGGGATGCCGCTCTGATGAAGGCCGTTTCCGACGACGCCGCCGAACAGGCGACCTTCCAGGTCCTGACCCGGGCGCTGGACAAGCTGCTCGGGCCGATCCGTTTTCTCCTCGACGATCCGAGCGTGTCCGAAATCCTGATCAACGGCACATCCGACATCTTCGTCGAAAGACGAGGCAAGCTCGAACGGGCCGATACGCGCTTCGCCAGCCGCGAAGATCTGGAATCGGCCGCGCGCAGCATCGCGCAGTTCTCCGGCAAGCGGTTGACGCCGGAGGAGCCGAGCGTCGAGGCGCGTTTGCCGGATGGTTCGCGCGTGCAGATGATCCAGCCGCCCGCCTCCCGCACCGGGCTTTGCATTTCCATTCGCCGCTTTTTGAAGGAACATCGCAGCATCCGCGATCTCGTCACCCAGGGCAGCCTGACCGACCAGTCGCTGACGCTGCTGCAGGCGGCCGTCGGGCTGCAGAAAAACGTCATCATCTCCGGCGGCACCGGCACCGGCAAGACGACGATGCTGAACGCACTGTCGGAAGCCTTTGCCGACCACGAGCGCATCATCGTCATCGAGGACACGTCCGAACTGCAGATCCGCAAGGAACACGTGGTCTATCTCGAAGTGACGAAGCCCGACCGCTTCGGCCGCGGCGGCGCCAGCATCCGCGACCTGTTCCGTTCGTCGTTGCGCATGCGGCCCGACCGGGTCATCGTCGGCGAGTGCCGCGGCGGCGAGGCTCTCGATATGATTCAGGCAATGACGTCAGGCCACAGCGGCAGCCTTTCGACGGTGCATGCGAACACGCCTTATGACTCCCTGCACCGGCTGGAGACGCTGGCGCTGATGTCTGATATCGACATGCCGCTGCGGCCGCTGCGCGCCCAGATCGCCTCGGCGGTCGACGTCGTCGTGCAGATCGCCCGCTTCAAGCGCACCGGCCGGCGCCGGGTGATCGAGATCTCCGAGATCAAGGGCCTGAACAATGACGGCCAGTATATCGTCGAAAGCATCTACAAGCTCGAGGGCGACGGCCATTCCAATCCCGATGGCGCACTGCTGTGGACCGGTGTCGTGCCGAGCTTTGCCGCCGATGCGGTGGAAGAACTGCAAGGCGCCGAGCGCCCCGAATGGGTCGGCGCCGCCGCGCTGCATACAGCTTGAAACCTATTGGCGAAAGCTACCTGGGCCTGGCTGCCCGACTCTCGAAGCATCGCACGAAACCCGCACTGCCGCGTTCCTATCATCGAGCGATATATTGTGATCGGCTAAGACCCCATTGCAGTCAAGGCCCCGAGCTTTAAACTTACCGCACCTTTATAGGCATGGTGCATTCGAGGGAAGGCAAGCCTAGTTGCCTTCCCCGGTGTTTACTGGCGCTTTTTGCGCCAGGGCGCGTTCTTCTGCCAGTCGCCGGCCATGATGCTCCCGAAGGGGACTACCTCGTCGACCACTTCGGCGAGACCGTAGTGCTCGATCTGCGCCCGGACGTTCGCAGCGCTCTTGTAGGCACTCGGCAGTTCCGACACATCGGCGAAACCAGAGAAGAACCGCGCGTCGAGACCGCTTGTTTCCTTCTCCAGAATAGCCGCGATGTTGTTCGGGCTCAGACCTCGCGAATCCGCCCCATACTCCGCAGACAGCTGCCTCATATGCGCGCTGCGCGAAAAGTTGCGGCCAGCGCCATGCGGCGAGAAGCCGAGGCCATGGGCAGCGTTCGAGCCACGAACGATCAGGATCGGTTCCGCCATATTGAGCGGAATGATGGTCAGATCGGTCGCGTCATGCGCCCAGTTGTCGAAGGCAGGGGTGGCACCCTTTCCGTGGTAGAACAGCCCGTCCGACTTCCGGAAGACGAAGTTATGCTCGTTCCAGAAGCGGTCCGCGACCTTGGCCGAGAGTCTTTCCGCCGCCATGTCGTGAAGGACATAGTGGTTTTCCTTCGTCCACTGGCGGATCGTCTGCAGCGCCGACCAGTAGCAGTCACCTTCCTCGGTATCCGCCGGAATCCAGGCATTTTCCCTATGCGTCTCGGGCGAAATGCGCTCCCGAAACCGGTTGGCGACCTTCATGCCCTTGTCGTACAGCCGAGCGCCCGGTGCCCGCGATCCATGGTGGGTCACAAGCGCGGTTTCACCGGTCGACTTCATCGTCCCGACATAGGCGAAATGATTGCCGTCGCCCTGCGTGGCGAAATGCTCGATGCCAGCGCTCAGCGCACCGTCGCGCAGATAAGGATTCTGCTCGAAGGCCGAAAGCGTCGCCTCGGAAGGTCTGATCTGCGCGCCGCGCGGCCGGCCGCCGGGACCGAAATGCGTCACGGCATGCACGGCATCCAGAAGCGACTTCGGATCTGTGCCGGGAAAGATCGAGATCGCCATGGAACAGCAGATATCGGCCGAATGCATGCCGGGATGGATTGCTTCGGACGCGACTACGCCGCCGACCGGGATCGTTCCGATCGGACCCGCCGGGCAAGCGTCCGGCATGATCGCCGCGGAATGGACAACTGGCGTACGCACCAGCGCCCGCATCGTCGCATTGACCTTCTCTACATTGTCCTGTTCGAAGGCGTTCTCGGCGCGGATATTGGAATAGATCTCGACATCGTTGTCAGCCCTCAAGGCAAGCGTCGGACCTGGCTGGAAGCTCCTTGCCGCCTCCAGCGCATCTGTCACCGAGCCACCCCTGCTCAAAACCGCATTGGCCGCATCGAGAGCCGGGCGAAACCATTTCCCCTGGCTCATGCCGGCATCGATCAAATCCTGTCCGCTCATTATCGTTATCATTGTCTTTTCTGCGTCTGCAGTCCTTCTTGTTCAGTTACTTCTCTTCACACCACCTGGGCGACGAGCGTTGCCGGAGATCTATCCCGCCGCGCGCATTCCATAATCATGGCGCCATGCGGTCCCTGTAGTCACCGGCGGCATTCGCCAGGGCTTTCTTATCGTGCCAGATACACTTCAAGACGCGTGCCAGTTTGGAGAAAGGAGCGAGAGATACGCAATAATTTTCGTGCATCCACCTGTTTTTAAAAGGAAAAATTTTTCTGCCACGTCGGACTCAATCATGAATTGCGAAAATCGTAGCCCGATTATATTATCGCGAATTATACCGTTTTATAATTTTGGATAAGACATGAAGCGCCGAGTGGCCATCAGCATATTGGGAACCACCTTGGATGCAGGTAAATGGGAAAATCGCTGGAGCCGCTGGCGGCCCAATGTGGCGCTCTGCCAGCAACCGGGCCTGTTTATCGACCGGCTGGAACTGATCCACGACAACCACTCGCAAGCTCTCTGTCATCGTATCGTTGCCGACATCGAAACCGTGGCGCCTGCAACGGGGGTGCGGAGCAACATCATCAACTTTCGAGATCCCTGGGATTTTTCGGAGGTCTACACGAACCTCAGGGACTTTGCCCGCAACTACAACTTCGACCCTGACACGGAAGATTATCTCGTCAACATCACGACCGGCACTCATGTCGCACAGATCTGCTGGTTTTTGCTGGCCGAAGCCCGCATCATTCCCGGCCAGTTGTTGCAGCTCTCGCCACCGCGCGACCGGGAAGCGGAGCAGGATTTTGCCGGCACGCATCGGATCATCGACCTCGACCTTTCCCGCTATGACGAGATCGCCAAGCGCTTCGCCTCCGAGCGCGCAGACGCCGCCTCTTTCCTGAAATCGGGGATTTCGACCCGCAGCGCCGCCTTCAACAGAATGATCGACGAGATCGAGAGGGTGGTGATCCGATCGACCGCGCCTGTTCTCCTGACCGGGCCAACCGGCGCTGGCAAGTCGCAACTCGCCCGCAGGATCTACGAGTTGAAGAAGAGCCAGCGCAAGGTCAGTGGTCCGTTCATCGAGGTCAACTGCGCGACCCTACGCGGCGACCAGGCCATGTCCACCCTATTCGGCCATGTGAAAGGAGCGTTTACCGGCGCTGCCGGGGAGCGTGCCGGCTTGCTCAAGTCCGCCGACAAAGGCGTGCTGTTTCTCGACGAGATTGGCGAACTCGGCCTTGACGAACAGGCCATGTGCCTGCGCGCGATCGAGGAAAAGAAGTTCCTGCCCGTGGGGGCTGATCGGGAGGCGTCCGCAGACTTTCAACTGCTCGCCGGCACCAATCGCGATCTTGGCGAGGATGTCCGCAAAGGCAGGTTCCGCGAAGATCTCTATGCCCGCCTGAACCTCTGGACTTTCCAGCTGCCGGCCCTGCGCGAGCGCAAGGAGGACATAGAGCCCAATCTCGACTTCGAGCTCAGGCGCTATCTGGAACGCGAGGGCGAAAATGTTACTTTCAACAAGGAAGCACGCGAACGCTATCTTACCTTCGCAACTGGCCCGCAAGCCGTCTGGAGTGCCAACTTTCGCGACCTGTCGGCTTCGGTTACCCGCATGGCGACCCTCTCGCCGCATGGGCGCATCACGAGTGACGTCGTTGACGATGAAGTCCGGCGGCTGAATGCGTTTTGGCGCAGCTCGAGTGACGACGGCAGGGTAGATCTGATTATTGAAGAAGTGCTGGGTGCAGAGACTGCTGCTAGCCTCGATCGCTTTGACGCAGCACAGCTTGCCACTGTTCTTCATACCTGCCGTCAACATGCCACGGCAAGCGCGGCGGGCAGAGCCTTGTTCGCGATCTCGCGATTGGAGAAAAAGAGCAGCAACGACGCCGATCGCCTGAGTAAATATCTCGCGCGCTTCAGTCTCAGATTCGAGGACATCAAGAAACCCGGATAGGATAGAGCGCTCATTGGCTATTTTGACGAGGGAGCGCGGTCATCCCGTCCCGTTAACATCGTTCTTGATGTTGCGAGTACCGACGACCTCTAAACGCTATCCTTTTCGGCGCTCGCCGCCATATGCACGAGATCGTCCCAGAGGCTTTCGGCAAAACTGCGCAGGACCGTGAGTTCGAAGCTGTCATCGCCGGTGCGGACGATCTGCACCGAGAGATGACCGACCATTGTCATGGCCGAATGGCCTTCCGGAAAGACGGAAGGATCGAGATCGACGGCGGTCCCCCTTGAGAGAAGCGCCCGCGAAGAACGGCCGGAAACGCCGATACGCACGCGCCCGTGGCTCTGATCCATGACGGAGGCCTTTCCCGCAAGCGCTGCAACGAGAGCATCGAGGCTGGCGGGCACGAGCGGTTCGTCGCCGGCGACGAACCATTGCCGGAAGCCTGCCTGGCGGATCGAACTTTTCGCAAAGCCTGCTTTCACCAATTCCGTGGCGAGCGCGGTGGGCTCGATCGCGCCGAGCACATGCAGGAGATGGCCCTCCGGCAAGGCTTCCAGCCGGAGGCCGGCCCCTGAGATGCCATTATATGCCATGCCGGCTAGAACCGGTTTATGTTGCGGAAGATGACGCATGGAGCTTCTCGTTTTCGGGATCGATGAAGACGGGATGGCAGAGCACCGCATCGGTAAATTCGTTGCGCAGGCCGTTCCAGACCGTCACCTTTTCACCGATGCGCTCCGGCCCGCGCCTGACGAGCGCCAGGCCGATCGTATGGCCGAGCCCCGGCGAAAACGCGCTTGAGGTGACGTAGCCCTGGTCGTTCTCGAGCGTCGCCGCAGCACCCTCGGCAAGAATATGCGAGCCGGTGCGGAAGCCGGTCGCCGGATTAAGCGGCTTGACGCCGACGAGGCGGGGCCGCTCGGGATCCTGCAGCCCTTCGCGGGCAAGCATTGCCTTGCCGATGAAATCCGGCTTGGTTGAGGAAACCATGCGGCCGAAACCGAGATCGCCGGGCGTCACCGTGCCGTTGATCTCGGCATGGGTTACATGACCTTTTTCGATCCGCATGACACCGAGCGCTTCGGCGCCGTAGGCGCAGATGCCATATCTCTCGCCCGCCGCCATGACCGCATCGGCAACGCCTTCGCCGTAGCCGGCGGGTACTGCCAGCTCGTAGGCAAGTTCGCCGGAGAAGGAGATCCGAAAGAGCCGGCCTTCGAGGCGGCCGCTGAAGAGGGAGACCTTGCGGGCGCTCATGAAGGGGAAGGCCGCATCCGACAAATCCTCGTCGACGATCTCTTGGAGAATGATACGCGACTTCGGCCCGGCGACGGCCATCTGCGCCCATTGATCGGTCGAGGAGGCGAAGCAGACGTCGAGTTCCGGCCAGAGCGTCTGGGCGCAGAATTCGAGATGGGTGAGCACACCGGCGGCAAGTGCGGTCGTCGTCGTCATGAAGAAATGGTCGTCACTGAACCGGCTGGTGGTGCCGTCGTCATAGATGAAGCCGTCCTCACGCAGCATGATGCCGTAACGCGCCTTGCCGACGGCGAGCTTGGCGAAGCCGTTGCAATAGATGCGATCGAGGAAGGTCGCGGCATCCTTGCCAAAGATTTCGATCTTGCCGAGGGTCGAGACATCGCAAAGGCCGGCGTTCCTACGGATGTTCAGCACCTCGCGGTCGACGCTTTCGCGCCATGTCGCCTCTCCGGCGCGCGGAAACCAGGAGGAACGGTACCAGAGGCCGGTTTCGACGAAGACCGCGCCGTTCTTCTCGGCCCAGCCATGCAGCGGCGATTTGCGCGCCGGCTGGAAATGTTTGCCGCGCGATGCCCCGGTCAAGGCGCCGAAGGAGACCGGCGTATAGAAGGGCCGGAAGGTCGTCGTTCCCACTTCGGCGGGTGACACGCCGCGCGCCTCGGCAAGGATGCCGATGGCGTTGATATTGGAAAGCTTGCCCTGGTCGGTCGCCATGCCTGATGTGGTGTAACGCTTGGCGAGCTCGACATGGCCGTAGCCTTCACGGACGGCGAGGCCCAGATCCTTGAGATGCACGTCGTTCTGATAATCGACGAAGGCCTTGCCTTTCGAACCCTTCACCGACCAGAGCGGCTTTGCCTGTGCGGTTGTCTCGGAGGCCGCGGCAAAGGCCGGTTCCGCCGCTGCAAAGCCGATCATCTTCAATGCGGCAGCTGCCTTTGCGGCGCCATCCCCAAGGCAGGTCGCCGTCTTCGCAAGGCCGGCGGCCGAGCCGGCAACGGCAAGACCTTCCTGCTGGGCGGGCGCCAGAAACGCCGAGGCCTCGTGCGACCATTGCGGCTTCGCGCCGCGATGACAGGCAAGATGAATGATCGGGCTCCAGCCGCCCGACATGGCAATCGCATCCGCTTTGATCCGGCTGGTGCCGTCTGCGGTCTTGACGTTGACGCCGCGCAGGCTCTTGCCGCCAAACGCATCGATGACCCTGGCGCCCTCCAGCACTTCGGCGCGGCCTTGCCAATTCCCACCTCCATCCCCGCGGCTGTCGACGATCGCCGCGACCGCGAGGCCGGCGGCCTCGAGATCGGCGGCGGTGCGATATCCGGAGTCGTTGGTGGTGAAGATGACAGTGCTTCTGCCCGGTGCGACCGCCTGCCGATTGAGATAGCTGCGCATGGCGCCTGCCATCATCACACCGGGAATATCGTTGCCGCCGAAGACGAGCGGACGCTCCTCGGCGCCGGTCGCAAGGATCGCCTGGCGGGCGACGATGCGCCACAACCGTTCGACGGGGCGTTCCGGGTCGGGTATCGCCACGTGCTTCTGCACCCGTTCGACCGCGCCGAAGACATTGTCGTCGTACCAGCCGAACACCGTCATCCGCGGCAGACGGCGCACATTCGGAAGTCCCTCCAACTCGGCAAGCAGCTCGCCGAGAAGCGCGTCCGCCGGCTTGCCGTCAATGGTGCCGCTGTCGGAAAGCAGGCTGCCGCCGAGTTCGGATCCCTCGTCGGCGAGGATGACGCGCGCACCGGCACGGCCGGCACTGAGCGCTGCGGCAAGACCGGCGGGGCCGGCGCCGATCACCAGCAGATCGCAATGCGCCCAGCATTTCTCGTAAGTGTCGGGATCGGCCTCGTAGGAGGCCCTGCCAAGGCCTGCCGCCTTGCGGATCACCGGCTCGTAGAGCTTTTCCCAGAGGGCGGCCGGCCACATGAAGGTCTTGTAGTAGAAACCGGCGCTGAGGAAGGGCGACAGCAGCCCGTTGACCGCGCCGACATCGAAGCCGAGCGAAGGCCAGCGGTTCTGGCTCTTTGCCGTCAGCCCCTGGTAAAGCTCGATCATCGTTGCGCGCGTATTCGGTTCGGTGCGCCCGCCGCTGCCTGTCGTCACCAGCGCGTTCGGTTCGGCAGCACCCGCTGTCAGGATGCCGCGCGGGCGGTGATATTTGAAACTGCGGCCGACGAGCTGGACGCCGTTGGCAAGCAGCGCCGAGGCGAGTGTGTCGCCCGGATGGCCCTCCAGAGGCCTGCCGTCGAAGGTGAAGCCGAGTGTCGTGGTGCGGTCGATGCGGCCGCCGGAGGAAAGACGGAAGCTCGTCATGCCGGTTCTCCGCCGAGCTTGGAGAGGGCGGCATCCCTGACGCCGTGGACCGCATGGGTGACGGTATCGCGTTCGACAATCAGCCAGCGCCGGCATCCAGAGGAGTGGTGCCAGTATTCACTGTGTCGGCCCCTCGGATTGTCGCGAAGATAGACATAATCGAACCAAGCCTCCGCACCGGCATCTGGCGCCGGCCTGACAAGGCCCGCATCCCCGCGGATCGAGAATTCCTCCTTCGGTCGGGCGCCGCAATGAGGACAGGAGATCAGGCTTGCCATCTTAAATGTCCTCAGTGCAGATTGGGCTGGGCGCCGACGCCCTTTTCGTCGATCGGGTAGCCGCGCGCGAAACGATCGAGCCGGAAGGCGCGGGCAGTCTGATGCGGCGCGTTGCGGGCGATCAGATGGGCATAGCAGAAGCCAGAGGCCGGTGTGGCCTTGAAGCCGCCGTAACACCAGCCGGTGTTGAGATAGAGATTGTCGATATGGGTGCGGTCGATGATCGGCGAGCCATCCATGCTCATATCCATGACGCCGCCCCAGGAGCGCAGATATCGCACGCGCGACAGCGACGGGATCAGCGCCACCCCGGCTTCGGCGACATGCTCGACCGAAGCGAGATTGCCGCGCTGGGCATAGGAATTGTAGCCGTCGATATCGCCGCCGAAGACGAGGCCGCCCTTGTCCGACTGGGACGCGTAGAAATGCCCGGCGCCGAATGTGACGACCGTGCCGATGAACGGCTTCAGCCCTTCCGAAACGAAGGCTTGCAGCACATGGCTTTCGATCGGTAGGCGAAGACCGGCCATATCGGCAACGACGGTAGAGTTGCCGGCGGCAGCCAGCGCCAGCTTGCCACAGCCGATGAAGCCCTTGCTGGTCTCGACGCCGGTCACCTGGCCGTTCTCGGTGCGAATGCCGGTCACTTCGCACTGGGTAATGATGTCGACGCCGCGGCCGTCTGCGCCGCGCGCATAACCCCAGGCGACCGCATCGTGGCGCACGGTGCCGCCGCGCGGCTGGAACAGACCGCCCATGACGGGGAAACGGGCATTGTCGAAATCGAGGAAGGGCAATTTCTTGCGCACCGCCTGCCGGTCGAGAAGCTCGGCGTCGACACCGTGCAGCCGCATGGCATTGCCGCGGCGCGTATAGGCGTCGCGCTGAGCGTCGGAATGGAAGAGGTTGAGCACGCCGCGCTGCGAGACCATGGCGTTGAAGTTGAAATCCTGCTCCAGCCCTTCCCAGAGCTTCATCGACAGCTCGTAGAAGGGATTGTTGCCCGGCAGCAGGTAGTTCGACCGGATGATCGTCGTGTTCCTGCCGATATTGCCGGAGCCGAGATAGCCCTTTTCGAGGACGGCGACATTGGTGACGCCGAATTCCTTGGCAAGATAATAGGCGGTGGCAAGGCCATGGCCGCCGCCGCCAACGATGATGACGTCGTAATGCGGCTTCGGCGCCGGATCGCGCCAGGCCGGCGCCCAGCCTTTGTTGCCGCGAAGGCCGTTCAGAAAAATCGAAAGAGCGGAATAGCGCATGGGTCACCCCGGAAAGAACAGGTGCATGATGCCAGAAAGAGGGGGACTGACTTGCACAGAAGGGACATAATTCGCTAAGAAAGAGACATGTCCTCGCTTGATAGCAGAAATGTGCAGACGATCGGCTTCATCCTTATCCCGGGATTTGCGCTGATGTCCTATGCCTCGGCGACGGAACCGCTGAGGGCGGCAAATCTTCTGGCCGGACGCGAGATCTATCGGCTGCGGATCTTCTCGCCGGATGGCGCGTCGGCACTCTCCTCCTCGGGCGTCAGCGTCGCCGCCGAACCTCTCCCGGTCAGGGGCTCGGGTCTCGGAACGGCCTTCGTCTGCGCCGGCGGTTTGCCCCGCGACTGGCGGTATCCCGGCGTGCTGTCCTGCTTGCGGCAACTGTCGCGCGAAGGGGTGAGGATCGGCGGCATCTCGGGCGGGCCCTATCTGATGGCCGCTGCCGGACTGCTCGGCGGCCGCGACTTCACCATCCACTGGGAGCATGCGGCCGCCCTTCTCGAAGCCTTCCCGGAGCTCACGCCGCGCCAGGCGCGCTTCCTGATCGACGGCAACAGGATTACCTGCGGCGGTGGCATTGCGCCGCTCGACATGATGCATGTGCTGATCGCCGAGCGCATGGGGCTGGATTTCGCCCGCCGGGTCAGCGACTGGTACCTTCATACAGAGGTCAACGAACCCGCTGCACCCCAGCGCGCCTCGCTGGCGCAGCGTTACGGCGTCTATCATCCCGGCCTGCTCAGCGTTCTCGAACGGATGGAGGAGACGATCGAGATGCCGCTGGAGCGCGCCGCCATGGCGCGCATTGCCGGCGTCACCACCCGCCATCTCGATCGGCTCTTTTCGGCTCACCTCGGCAGTACCTTCCTCGAGCAGTACCGCAGGATCAGGCTGCAGCATGCCCATCGGCTGCTGAAGCAGAGCCCGCTTTCCGTCTCGGAAATCGCGGTGGCCACCGGCTTTTCCAGCCTAAGCCATTTTTCCCGCATGTTCCGTGCCGTCTACGGCATCGCCCCGCGCGCGGCGCGGCGGGAATAGGTTTTCTTCACGATTGAGGAATTTTCACTATGACGATAGGGTTGCCTTTGGACAAAAGAGAAGGCGGCGATAGAAAACCCATGAAATCCAAGCGTGCAACGGCAGAGCAACCGGAACAGGCGCATAGTGGACGCGCTCCCTTTTCCCAGGACCCGCACGCCGTCCGCGAGCCGAAGGAAAACAACCTCGAAATGGCGATCGGCCATGAGGTGCGCGCCTATCGCAAGAAACTCGGCATTACGGTCACAGATCTGGCGGCGGCGACCGGCATTTCGCTCGGCATGCTGTCGAAGATCGAGAACGGCAACATCTCGCCATCGCTGACGACGCTGCAATCGCTGTCGCGGGCGCTCGGCGTGCCGCTGACGGCCTTCTTCCGCCGTTTCGAGGAACCGCGCAACGCCGTCTTCGTCAAGGCAGGCCAGGGCATCGAACTCGAACGGCGCGGCACGCGCGCCGGGCATCAATATAATGTGCTCGGTCATATCGACAACAATACCAGCGGCGTCATCGTCGAGCCCTACCTCATCACCCTGACGACCGACTCCGACATCTTCCCGACCTTCCAGCACGAGGGGATGGAATTTCTCTATATGCTCGAGGGCGAGGTGGTCTACCGCCACGGCGACCAGCTTTTCCAGATGCAGCCGGGTGATAGTCTGTTCTTCGACGCCGATGCGCCGCATGGGCCGGAGCAGCTGGTGAAACTGCCGAGCAAATACCTCTCGATCATCAGCTATCCACAGCAGAGCTCGAAAAGCTGACTTGCCTTAAAAGAAAAAATCTTTCTTCCGAGTTGAAAACCCGAAACAGACCTGCTAGTCCTTTCTCAACACGAACGGAGGTCTGGTCATGTGCGGAATTGTGGGTCTCTTCCTCAAGGATAAAAGTCTCGAACCGGAGCTCGGGGCACTGCTGTCCTCGATGCTGGTGACGATGACGGATCGGGGGCCGGACAGCGCCGGCATCGCGATCTATGGCGACGCCAGCGGCAACAATGCCAAGATCACCATCCAGTCGGCCAATCCGAAGAAGGATTTCGCCGGCCTCCAGTCCGAACTTGGCCAGGCGGTTGGCGCATCGGTCGCCATCCAGGTGAAGAGCACGCATGCCGTCATCACGCTTGCGAAGGATCTGCTCGACGCAGGCAAGGCAGCCGTTGTGGAATTGCGCCCGAACGTCCGCATCATGAGCAGCGGCGACGCCATCGAGATCTACAAGGAAACCGGCCTGCCGAAGGATGTCGTCTCGCGCTTCGCGGTCAATTCGATGGCCGGCACCCACGGCATCGGCCATACCCGCATGGCGACGGAATCGGCCGTCACGACGCTCGGCGCCCATCCTTTCTCCACCGGCTCCGACCAATGCCTGGTGCATAATGGCTCGCTGTCGAACCACAACAATCTCCGCCGCGAGCTGAAGCGCGAAGGCATGACCTTCGAAACGGAAAACGACACCGAGGTCGCCGCCGCCTATCTGACGGCGGAGATGGCCAAGGGCAAGAATCTCGGCCAGGCGCTGGAAGGCGCGGTGGACGACCTCGACGGCTTCTTCACCTTCGTCGTCGGCACGAAATCCGGCTTCGGCGTCGTGCGCGATGCGATTGCCTGCAAGCCCGCTGTCATGGCCGAAACGGACCAGTATGTCGCCTTCGGTTCGGAATACCGAGCGCTCGTCAATCTGCCCGGCATCGAGAATGCCCGGGTCTGGGAGCCGGAGCCTGCAACCGTCTATTTCTGGGATCACCAGAAGGTCGCTTGACCGGCGCCTCATGCGTATTCTCCAAGGGTTATCGAAACATGCCTGTCATTGATCTTGCCACTACACCGTTGCGTGAACTCAACAGTGCCCTGCACAACATCCAGAACGGTTCGAACGATCTTTCCTTCGAAGTCGTCAATCCGCGTGGCAGCCATTCGGTTGCCGTCGGCATCGATGCGCCGGTCACGGTCGATGTGAAGGGATCGGTCGGCTATTACTGCGCCGGGATGAACGACGGCGGGACCGTCACAGTTTACGGTTCGGCAGGTCCGGGTGTTGCGGAAAACATGATGTCTGGAACCGTCGTCATCGAGGGCGATGCCAGCCAGTATGCCGGCGCAACCGGCCGCGGCGGCCTCCTTGTCATCAAGGGTAATGCGGCGTCACGCTGCGGCATCTCGATGAAGGGCATCGACATCGTCGTTCATGGCAACATCGGCCACATGTCCGCCTTCATGGGCCAGTCCGGCCACCTCGTGGTGCTCGGCGATGCCGGCGATGCGCTTGGGGATTCACTCTACGAGGCGAAGCTCTTCGTGCGCGGTTCGGTCAAGAGCCTGGGTGCCGATTGCATCGAAAAGGAGCTGCGTCCCGAGCATCTGACGAAGCTGGCCGAACTTCTCGAAAAGGCGGGCGTGACCGAAGTGAGGCCCGAGGAATTCAAGCGTTACGGCTCCGCCCGCAAGCTTTACAATTTCAATATCGACAACGCTGACGCATATTAAGGCGAGGGATCATCATGAGCTATCACAACCCCTATACCCCGCCGCGCAAGTCCGCGACCTTCGACGATTACACGCTGGCGGAAATCCGCCGTGCGGCGGCGACCGGCATTTACGACATCCGTGGCGCCGGCACCAAACGGAAGGTTCCGCATTTCGATGACCTGCTGTTTCTCGGCGCATCGATCTCGCGCTATCCGCTCGAAGGGTACCGTGAGAAGTGCGACACGTCAGTCGTCCTCGGCGCGCGCTTCGCCAAAAAACCCATTCACCTGAAGACGCCGATCACCATTGCCGGCATGAGCTTCGGCGCGCTGTCCGGCAATGCCAAGGAAGCGCTCGGACGCGGCGCGACGATTGCCGGAACCTCCACCACGACAGGCGACGGCGGGATGACCGATGAAGAGCGCGGCCATTCGCAGACGTTGGTCTACCAGTATCTGCCGTCGCGATACGGCATGAATCCCAAGGACCTGCGTCGCGCCGATGCGATCGAAGTGGTTGTCGGTCAAGGTGCCAAGCCCGGCGGCGGCGGCATGCTGCTCGGCCAGAAGATCTCCGATCGCGTCGCCAATATGCGCAACCTGCCGAAGGGCATCGACCAGCGCTCGGCGTGCCGCCATCCGGATTGGACTGGCCCCGACGACCTCGAAATCAAGATCCTGGAACTGCGCGAGATCACCGACTGGGAAAAGCCGATCTATGTGAAGGTCGGCGGCGCACGTCCCTATTACGATACAGCGCTCGCCGTGAAGGCCGGCGCCGACGTGGTGGTGCTCGATGGCATGCAGGGCGGAACCGCGGCGACGCAGGATGTCTTCATCGAGAATGTCGGCATGCCGACGCTCGCCTGCATCCGCCCCGCTGTCCAGGCGCTGCAGGATCTCGGCATGCATCGCAAGGTGCAACTGATCATCTCGGGCGGCATCCGTTCGGGCGCCGACGTGGCAAAAGCACTGGCGCTGGGTGCCGATGCCGTTGCCATCGGCACGGCGGCGCTCGTTGCGATCGGCGACAACGATCCGCATTGGGAAGAAGAATACCAGAAGCTCGGCACGACGGCCGGCGCCTATGACGACTGGCACGAGGGCAAAGACCCGGCTGGCATCACGACGCAGGACCCGGAACTGATGAAGCGGCTTGATCCGATCGCCGCCGGCCGCCGTCTTGCCAACTATCTGAAGGTCATGACGCTGGAAGCCCAGACCATCGCGCGCGCCTGCGGCAAGAACCACCTTCATAACCTGGAACCGGAAGATCTTTGCGCGCTGACGATGGAGGCGGCCGCCATGGCCCAGATCCCGCTCGCCGGCACAAACTGGTATCCCGGCAAGGGAGGCTACTGATTTCTACTACCGGCCGGGCAAACGTCCCGGCCGTCTCGCATCCATAAGCAAAGTGTCTCGAAGAAATCCAAAGGGGAACGAGAATGACACTGGATCTTGCTGCTTTTGCCAGAGACAAAGGCATCAAATATTTCATGATCAGCTATACCGACCTGTTCGGCGGCCAACGCGCCAAGCTGGTCCCCGCAGAAGCCATCGCCGATATGCAGAAAGATGGCGCCGGCTTTGCGGGCTTTGCAACCTGGCTCGATCTGACGCCGGCTCATCCCGACCTGTTCGCGCTTCCCGATGCTTCCTCCGTCATCCAATTACCCTGGAAGAAAGACGTCGCATGGGTTGCTGCCGACTGCGTCATGGACGATCAGCCTGTCGAACAGGCACCGCGTGTGGTGCTGAAAAGACTGGTCGCTGAAGCTGCGAAAGAAGGGCTCCGGGTGAAAACGGGCGTGGAGCCCGAGTTCTTTCTGATCTCTGCGGACGGCTCAGTGATTTCAGACCAGTTCGATACAGCCGAAAAGCCTTGCTACGATCAGCAGGCCGTGATGCGTCGCTATGATGTCATCGCCGAGATTTGCGACTACATGCTCGAGCTCGGCTGGAAGCCCTATCAGAACGACCACGAGGACGCGAACGGCCAGTTCGAGATGAACTGGGAGTATGACGACGCGCTTCAGACGGCGGACAAGCACTCCTTCTTCAAGTTCATGGTCAAGTCGGTCGCCGAAAAGCACGGCCTTCGCGCTACGTTCATGCCGAAGCCCTTCAAGGGCCTGACCGGCAACGGATGCCATGCCCACATCTCGGTCTGGGACGTCGATGGCAAGGTCAACGCCTTCGCCGACAAGGAAATGGCCTTTGGGCTCTCCGCTCAGGGTAAGACCTTCCTCGGCGGCATCATGAAGCACGCCTCCGCGCTTGCCGCGATCACCAATCCGACGGTCAATTCCTATAAGCGCATCAACGCGCCGCGCACCACATCGGGCGCGACCTGGGCGCCGAACACCGTCACCTGGACGGGCAACAACCGCACCCACATGGTGCGCGTGCCTGGGCCGGGCCGCTTCGAGCTGCGCCTGCCTGATGGTGCGGTCAACCCATACCTGCTGCAGGCGATCATCATCGCGGCCGGCCTCGACGGCATCCGCAGCCAAGCCGATCCCGGCCGGCACTACGATATCGACATGTATGCCGAGGGGTATCTGGTGAAGGACGCGCCGCGCCTGCCGCTCAATCTGCTCGACGCGCTGCGCGCCTATGATGCCGACGAGGGCTTGAAGCAGGCGATCGGGGCCGAGTTTTCCGCCGCCTATCTCAAGCTCAAGCATCAGGAATGGAATGCCTACTGCTCGCATTTCACCCAGTGGGAACGCGACAGCACGCTCGATATCTGAGTGGCCTGGACGCGTCCAATGACAGGCTAACGCACCGGGGCGAACAAGCTCCGGCGTGATCTGCCCCTCTGCATTGGGATAGCGAAGAAAGAGACAGCATGAAGAACTTCGTACTCACCGTATCCTGCAAGTCGACGCGCGGCATCGTCGCGGCGATTTCGAGCTATCTGGCGGACAGGGGCTGCAACATCATCGACAGCTCGCAGTTCGACGATCTCGATACCGGCAAGTTCTTCATGCGCGTCAGCTTCATTTCGGAAGAGGGGCTTTCGGGCGCCGATATCGACGCCGGTTTTGCAGCCGTCGCCGCGCCCTTCGCGATGGATTACGATTTTCACGACAGCGAGATGCGCATGAAAGTGCTCTTGATGGTGTCGCGCTTCGGCCATTGTCTGAACGACCTGCTTTACCGCTGGAAGATCGGCGCGCTGCCGATCGATATCGTCGGCGTCGTCTCCAACCATTTCGACTACCAGAAGGTCGTGGTCAACCACGACATTCCCTTCCACCATATTCCGGTCACCAAGGCCAACAAGGCGCAGGCCGAGGCCCATATCATGGAAGTGGCCGAGCAGACCGGCACGGAGCTGATCGTGCTCGCCCGCTACATGCAGATCCTGTCGGACGAGATGTGCCAGAAAATGTCCGGGAAGATCATCAATATCCACCATTCCTTCCTGCCGAGCTTCAAGGGCGCCAACCCTTACAAGCAGGCCTATGGCCGCGGCGTGAAGCTGATCGGGGCGACGGCGCATTACGTCACCGCCGATCTCGACGAAGGCCCGATCATCGAGCAGGACACGGCGCGCATCACCCATGCGCAGTCGCCCGACGACTATGTCTCGATCGGCCGCGACGTCGAAAGCCAGGTGCTGGCGCGCGCCATCCACGCCCATATCCATCACCGCACCTTCATCAACGGCAACCGCACCGTGGTCTTTCCGGCAAGCCCCGGCAGCTACGCCTCCGAACGCATGGGTTAGAGAAGGGTTCAGGGACGGCAAAAGCGTAGCCGCATCCCTCATTCATTCGGTGAGGGGTGCAGCAAGGGCGCCGAAAGTTTTGGGAAATGCATGTCGGGCGGGGTTGCCACGGCGCGAAAGACGAATATAGTCAGGAAATAAATATTCCGTAGAGGAAACAAAAGGGAACGGACAATGGCTTTATCATGGCGTTTCTCCGTCTTGGCGGATCGGCATCGCGCTCTGGGATCGAAGCTCGAGGACTGGAGCGGCATGGGCACCGCCTGGACCTACGACAAGGACATGTCGGAAGAGCATGTCGCCGTCCGCACCAAGGCCGGCATCATGGATGTCTCGGGCCTGAAGAAGGTGCACCTGGTCGGCCCGCACGCCATCGCCGTGCTCGACTCCATCACCACCCGCGACCTGACGAAGATCTACCCCGGCCGGTCGGTCTATGCGACCATGCTGAACGAGCGCGGCCACTTCACCGACGACTGCATCGTCTATCGCACCGGCCCGAATTCCTGGATGCTGGTGCATGGCTCCGGCTCCGGCCACGAGGAACTCGTCAAGCAGGCTGCGGGCCGCAATTGCGCCGTGCTCTTCGACGACGACCTGCACGACCTGTCGCTGCAGGGTCCGATCGCGGTCGACTATCTCGCCAAATATGTGCCCGGCATCCGCGACCTCAAATATTTCCACCACATGCAGACGACGCTGTTCGGCGCGCCGGTGATGATCTCGCGCACCGGCTATACCGGCGAACGCGGCTACGAGATCTTCGTGCGCGGCCAGGACGCCGTCATGGTCTGGGACCGGATCGTCGAGGAAGGCAAGGAGATGGGCATCATCCCCTGCTGCTTCTCCGTTCTCGACATGCTGCGGGTCGAAAGCTACCTGCTCTTCTACCCTTACGACAATTCGCAGATGTATCCCTTCGCCGATCAGCCGCCCGGCGACAGCCTCTGGGAACTCGGCCTCGACTTTACCGTCAGCCCCGGCAAGACAGGCTTCCGTGGCGCCGAGGAACATGCGCGCCTCAAGGGTAAGGAACGTTTCAAGATCTTCGGCATGCTGATCGATGCCGACGGACCGGCCGATCTCGGCGACGAAGTCTTTGCCGACGGCAAAAAGGTCGGCGTCATTACCTGCCCGAGCTATTCGTCGCTGACGAAGAAATCCATGGCGATTGCCCGTCTGGACGTTGACAAGGCGGTGCATGGGACGAAACTCGAAGTCCGCGGCAAGACCGTGAAGGCAGGCGCCACCGCCCACACGCTTCCTTTCGACGATCCGGAGAAGAAGAAGAGGACCGCCGTAGGTTAAGGAGCACGCCAATGCTCGTTGCAGGCATCAAGAGCCGACCAGTCTACACAGGCTTGACCATCCAGCCCAACGCCCGGCGGCACATTTTCGCGCTCGAAGGGGAGGGTGCCAAGGCGCTCCTCGATCAGCAGCCGGCGCTTGACGAAACGGCGCTTTCCCGCAGCGAAATCCTCTATGTCGCCCGCGGCTCGCAAGGCACCGGCCTGGACGAGACGCTGCGCCGCCTCGGCGCCGACATGTTCTTCACCGCCCCGACGATCGCGACGCTGCTCTTCCGATTGAAGGGTTCGCTTGCCACCGCCCATATGGGCACGCGGCTTTATCTCTCGGGCACGGAAGGCTTCATCGGCCAGGCAATGCTGGTGGCGCTCGATTACGGCATGGACCATGCCTCCGTCATCACCGAGCATCGCGGCTCGCTGGCCCGGCGCGTGCAATGCGTCCATTGCAAGGGCATCACCGACGACGTCACCACCAGCCCCTTCACTTGTAGCCATTGCGGGCTGCCGCTTCTGGTGCGCGACCATTATTCGCGTCGGCTCGCCGCCTTCCAGGGCGTCAATATCGATGCGGAAGAACCGGGCAGCGCGCCTGATCCGGAGGAGTTGTTCCTTTGAGCGGTGGCACTGAAATTCCTGTCCGCGTGACGCGGATCACGCCGATCGCCGATCGCGTCAAGCGCTTCCGTTTCGAGCGCCTTGACGGCAAGCCTATGCCGTATTTCTCCGGCGGCGCCCACGTCATCGTTTTGATGAATGATGGCGGCCATATGCGCCGCAACGCCTATTCGCTGATGTCGCCGCCGCATGATTGCGCAGCCTATGAGATCAGTGTGCTGCACGTCGACGATTCGCGCGGCGGCTCCACCTTCATGCATGAGAAGCTCAGCGAAGGCGACGAGCTGAAGGTCAGCTATCCCGTCAACCTGTTCCAGCCGGACTGGCGCGGGCGCAAGCATCTTCTGATCGCCGGCGGCATCGGCATTACCCCCTTCATTGCGATGATGGAGCAGTTTTCCCGCGAGGGCGCCAATTTCGAGCTGCATTATGCCATCCGCACGCGCGACCGCGGCGCCTATTGGCACCAACTCGTCGAGCGCTATGGCGGACATCGCATCAAGATCTATTGCGACGCCGAAGGCGGCGCCATCCCCCTGACGCGCCTGCTCGGCACCCAGCCGCTCGGCACGCATCTTTATGTCTGCGGCCCGTCCGGCATGATCGACAGCGTGCTGAAGGCGGGACTCGACGCCGGCTGGCCGGAGCAGAACCTGCATTCGGAACGGTTCCTATCGTCTCTGCCAGGCAAGCCCTTCACGATGGAACTGCTCCGTTCCGGCAAGACAGTGAAGGTCGGCCATCACGAAAGCATGCTGGAGGCGATCGAGGCGGCGGGCGTCGACGCACCCTTCCTCTGTCGCGGCGGCGCCTGCGGTCAATGCGAGACCGGGGTCGTCACCTGCGACGGCAAGCTGCTGCACCATGACGTCTATCTGACGAACGAAGAAAAAGCATCCGGCCGCAAGGTGATGATCTGCGTTTCCCGCTTCGAGGGAAACACGCTGCATCTTGATCTCTAGCGGCATCGGAAGCGGAATAAGGAGACCGGGACATGGCAATCGTCTTCAAGCAGGAAACCTTCCGGAACGATTTCAGCTATCGGAACAGCCCCGAGAACATCCGGCGTTTCCCGTTTCCGTTCGACCGCGATGAATACATGTATTCGGTCAATATGGAGCCGCATGTGCACGGCCGGGCGGGAACCGTCTACGAAAGCCTGATCGACGTCGACGAGCATTATGTCGCCGAGATGCACGACCGGGCGTTGGTCCTGAAGGAAGATCCGCTGCGCTATCAGGCCCTGCCGCACATGATGAGCGCGCAATGGGATACGCTCGAACTTTTGATGGAAGAGCAGGCGGCGGGTTACCCCGACCATTTCACCCTGATCCGCGACGGCGACCAGTGGCGCTGGATCAACCGCCCGCTCGGTATCGACGACAGCTTCACCTTCGGTGATGCTTCGACGCTGCCCTATGAGCCCTTCGAATATATCACTCGGCAGGCGCAGGGCGATTTCTGCATCGTCGACCAGCGCGACAGCAATCTCTGGATGGACGCCGGCATGGTGACGACGCAGGCCGACTGGTCGCTCGATTTTGATATCGGCATGAACTTCATGGAATGGCACGGGCCGGTGCCGCTCGCCCACCAGATCGGCGTCTTCGACCGGGCGCTGAAATTCCTGCTGAACCTGCAGCAGGGCAAGCCGACACGGCGCTTCAACTGGACGATGACGATCAATCCGCGCCTCGACACCAGCCCGGAGAATTACCACAAATGGGGTCCAGACCGCACCACGGTGACGCAGGAGAATGTCGGCGAGAAGGTGCATCTGCGCGTCGAGCTGCAGAGCCTCTGGCGCCTGCCGCGCTCCAACGCCATCCTCTTCGTCATCCGCTGCTACCTGATGAACATGGAAGAGCTCGTTACCGTGCCGAAATGGGCGCGCCGCTTTTCGCGCGTGCTGAAGACGCTGCCGCCGGAGCTCATCGACTACAAGGGCCTCACCCGCTTCCGCGAGACGACGATCGACTGGCTTTCCAAATATGACGACGGGGCGCCGACCAGCCCCGGCATCTATCCGGACTGAGGCGCAGCGAGTGTGCGAGATAATGCGATATAATCAAGAGGGGAATGCTTCATGACAAGAGTAGCCGTCATCGGTGCCGGTCCTTCCGGGCTGGCGCAGCTGCGCGCCTTTCAATCGGCTGCCCAGAAGGGCGCCGAAATCCCGGAGATCGTCTGCTTCGAAAAGCAGTCGGATTGGGGCGGGCTCTGGAACTATACCTGGCGCACCGGCCTCGACGAATATGGCGAGCCGGTCCACGGCAGCATGTATCGTTACCTCTGGTCGAACGGCCCGAAGGAATGCCTCGAATTCGCCGATTACTCCTTCGAGGAGCATTTCGGCAAGCCGATCGCCTCCTATCCGCCGCGCGCCGTGCTCTGGGATTATATCAAAGGCCGCGTCGAGAAGGCCAATGTCCGCCACTGGGTGCGCTTCAGCACGCCGGTGCGCATGGTTCGCTTCGACGATGAGACGAAGAAATTCACGGTGACGGCGCATAACCGCATCGAGGACCGGATGTATGACGAGGAATTCGACTATGTCGTCGTGGCATCAGGTCATTTCTCGACGCCGAACGTGCCCTATTTCGAGGGTGTGAAGACCTTCAATGGCCGCGTGCTGCATGCCCATGACTTTCGCGACGCGCTGGAGTTCAAGGGCAAGGACATCCTTATCGTCGGCCGCAGCTATTCGGCCGAAGACATCGGCTCGCAATGCTGGAAATACGGCGCAAAATCGGTCACGACAAGCTATCGCTCGAAGCCGATGGGCTTCAAATGGCCGGAGAATTTCGAGGAGCGGCCGCTGCTGGTGAAGCTCGAAAACCGCACGGCGCATTTCCTCGACGGCTCGACCAAGGAG
This sequence comes from Rhizobium sp. SU303, assembly GCF_021052345.1. Taxonomy (NCBI): domain Bacteria; kingdom Pseudomonadati; phylum Pseudomonadota; class Alphaproteobacteria; order Hyphomicrobiales; family Rhizobiaceae; genus Rhizobium; species Rhizobium sp. SU303. The sequence goes on along the minus strand of NZ_CP088097.1, from coordinate 446,382 downwards.
GTAGATGCCGTGATCCTCTGCACCGGATACCAGCACCATTTCCCCTTCCTGCCGGACGATCTCCGGCTGAAGACGGCCAACCGCCTCTGGGCCGACAGCCTCTACAAGGGGGTGATCTTCGACAAGAACCCGCAGCTTTTCTATATCGGCATGCAGGACCAGTTCTACACCTTCAACATGTTCGACGTGCAGGCCTGGTGGGCACGCGACGTGATGATGGGTCGCATCACCCTGCCATCCGAAGAGGAGCTGAAAGCCAATTTCGACATGTGGCGCGCCCGTGAGGAAACGCTCGAGGATGCCGAGCAGATGATCTGGTATCAGGGCGACTATGTGAAGGAACTGCTCGCCGAAACCGATTATCCCAACTTCGACATCGAGGGCACCAACCAGACCTTCATGGAGTGGGAGCATCACAAGGCCCACAACATCATGGGCTTCCGCGACCATGCCTACCGATCGCTGATGACCGGCAATATGTCGCCGACGCACCACACGCCCTGGGTCGAGGCGCTCGACGATTCCATGGAGGAATATCTGCGCAACTGATGAGGCGGGCCTACACTGCCGGAGGAGGGTGTGCGGGCACTCTCCTCCTCCGGCATATTGTGAGCCGCGCCTTTGAGCGAGACGACTGCAACTCTTCTCTTCGGATGTCGCCTTCATGGATTTTCAAACGAGCATTCTCGGGCGCATGAGCGGTTTTCTCTATCGCTGCCGTGCCGACGAAAACTATACGATGCTTGAGATGACTAACGGCATCGAGCGCATCTTCGGTTATCCAGCCGACGAAATCATCGGCAACCGCACGCGGACCTTCACCTCGATCATGTACGAGGAAGACGTGCCACTGATGGACGAGATCGTCGGGCGGGCGCTGGAGAGGCGCACAGACTGGACGATGGAATATCGCATCCGTCACGCCATGGGCCATCTCATCTGGGTGACCGAGACGGGCGGCGGCATCTGGGACGAAAAGAGCGAGCTTCTCTATCTCGAAGGCAGCATCATCAACATCGAATCACTCTACCAGCGAATCGATGACCAGACCGCCGACATGCGCGTCACCGCTTCGAAGACCAATGAGATCCTGCAATCGCTGCGTTACCTGAAGCTGCTCGCCGTCAATGCCGGCATCGAGGCCGCCCGCGCCGGCACGGCCGGATCGGGTTTTGCCGTGCTGGCCGCCGAGATGCGCACGCTTGCCAACTCCTCGGAAGAGGCCGCACGCGCCATTTCCAACGCACAACGCAAGGCGGAAGGCTGAGCTTTACCCAAGCAGCGGCGGATTTGCGGCTCATGTTCAAAGCCCCATTATTAACCGTTCGGAGCCTCCGCAGATTCCAATGTTTTTCCAATGACTTGCGGTAATCCTGCGCTTGAAGAATCTGCTGTGATTATGGCTAATGTTAAGGCTGCGTTAACTTTTTGTTAACCATAGCAGCGGTAGACATGGTCAACCATTTCTTCACATAGATGACCAAAGTGCTAACAGACGCTCGCTCCATCCGCATCAAGGGCCGCTCATTCCTCGCGGTCATGCTGTCTCCGGATCTTCCGATCGATGATTGGTTGATCCGGCTGGACGATCTGGCCGCGCGTTCGGCCGGCTTCTTCCTGGGACGGCCTGTCGTGCTCGATCTGACGGACCTGCAAATCGACCGACCGCAGCTGAAGGACCTGATCGCCGAACTTGCCAAGCGCAATGTCAGCATCATGGGCATCGAGGGCGCGCGGCCTTCGATCCTCGGATCCGGCATGCCGCCGGCACTCAAAGGCGGTCGTTCGGTTTCCGATATCGAGGTTCAGGCAAAGGAGCCCGCCGATCCGCCCGGCAAACCGGCAGTGGCGGAGACCCGCCCGGCCATGCAATCGATCGTCATCAGGGAGCCGGTGCGCTCGGGGCAATCGGTGATCTTCCCGGAAGGCGACGTCACCGTCATAGGATCGGTCGCCTCGGGTGCCGAGGTCATCGCCGGCGGGTCCGTCCATATCTACGGCGCCTTGCGTGGCCGAGCCATGGCGGGATCCATCGGAAACGCATCGGCGCGGATCTTTTGCCGCAAGCTCGAGGCCGAGCTGGTTGCAATCGACGGCATCTACAAAATGGCGGAAGACATGGCGCCCAATCTTCGCGGACAGGCTGTTCAGCTCTGGCTCGAAGACGACGCGATCATGGCAGAGAAACTGATCTGACGACAGCGCCACGCGCCTCTTCGTGAGCCGCAAAGGACGCTTTAACACTTTGAATTACTGGGGCCACGGCAAAGGAGAGACAATGATGGGGAAAGTGATCGTCGTCACGTCAGGCAAGGGCGGGGTTGGCAAAACGACCTCGACCGCCGCATTGGGAGCGGCGCTGGCGCAACGCAATGAAAAGGTCGTCGTCGTCGATTTCGACGTCGGCCTGCGCAATCTCGACCTCGTCATGGGCGCCGAGCGCAGGGTCGTCTACGACCTGATCAATGTCATCCAGGGCGACGCCAAGCTTACCCAGGCGCTGATCCGCGACAAGCGGCTGGAAACGCTGTTCCTGCTGCCGGCCTCGCAGACGCGCGACAAGGACAATCTGACGGCCGAGGGCGTCGAGCGCGTGATCAACGACCTGAAGCGCTATTTCGACTGGATCATCTGCGACAGCCCCGCCGGGATCGAGCGCGGCGCAACGCTTGCCATGCGCCACGCCGATGTTGCCGTGGTCGTCACCAATCCCGAGGTCTCGTCGGTGCGCGATTCGGATCGCATCATCGGCCTGCTGGATGCCAAGACCGCCAAGGCCGAACGCGGCGAACGGATGGAAAAGCACCTGCTGCTCACCCGCTACGACGCCAACCGCGCCGAACGCGGCGACATGCTCAAGGTCGACGACGTCCTGGAAATCCTGTCCATCCCGCTGCTCGGCATCATACCCGAAAGCATGGATGTTCTGCGTGCATCCAACATCGGTGCGCCGGTCACGCTGGCAGACAGCCGCAGCGCGGCTGCGATGGCCTATTTTGACGCCGCTCGCCGGCTCGCCGGCGAGACGGTGCCGATCGCCATCCCAGAGGAAAAGAGGAATATTTTCGGCAAGATCTTCGGACGGAGGGCGGCATGAATATTTTCCGTCTTTTCAACAAGCAGAGAACCGCACCGGCCGCCCGCGAACGGCTGCAGGTCCTTCTCGCCCATGAACGTTCCTCGGCGGGGTCGGACCTGGTCTCCCTGCTGCGCGAGGAAATCCTGGCGGTGATCGCAAAGCATGTGCAGCTTGACCACGACAAGGTGCAGGTGACGATCGATCGCAACGAGTACGTCTCGACCCTTGAGATCGACGTCGAAATCCCGCTGAATGCAGCGGTACAGGCCGCTTGAAAGAGAGCGCTGCCTGTTACGACAACAGGCGGCGCTGACGATCAGGACTTCCTGGCTTTGCGATTGGCGTAACGCAGGTCGCGTTCGGCCTTTCGGGCGGCTTCATCGGCAATCACGCGGGCGATCCGGTCTTTGTCAGCCGCTTCGCGCGCGTCGGCATCGGCGCGTGCTGCGGCCTCGGCGGCAGCCTGACGTTCGGCCTCGGCGGCCTGAGCCCGCTCCAGTTCCTCGAGCTTGACGCGTTCCCGCTGAGCGCGACGTTCTTCCCTGGCCGCGGCAATGGCTTGACGCTCCGCCTGCTTTGCCAGCCTTGTGGGTTCAGCTGAATCCTTGGCGCTACGATACGCATTGAGGAGAGCCGCCTTGGCTTCGGCAGCGGCGCTGCGGCGATCGGAAAGCTCGTTGTTTTTGGCGTTTTTCAAATCTGTTTCCTGACTGTTTGACTTCGACCCGAGAGCATGATGTCGAAAATCGTGCGCGGTTTTCGGACCACATCATGCTCTACTCTTTAATTAGAACAGATTCAGTGTCTAGGCCGATCCGGCCTAAAATCATCCTGTTCCAGGGCGCCGCGCGCCATCAGACGCGCGAAGGGCGCTGCAATACTTTGAACTGCCGCATGGTTTATCCTGAAATCGAATCCGATTTAAGGAATTATGCAGTAGTGTCAGATTTTCTTTTTTCGCTTCGCGCCGGGAGCAGTAACCCCTGTCAAGCGATCCTGCAATTCCTTGGCCTCACGCGCTTCGCGTAATCGCAAGGTTTTTTCCTCGCGGGCACGTACGGTCGAATCGATCTCTTCGACCGCGCGGCTTCTCGCCAGGAACTGCGATTGCGCGTTCCCGAAGGCAATCTCCGCCTGCTTGCGTGATTTGCTGTGTGACTCTGTCATATTAATCCTGGATTTATGAGCCCGCTTGGCGAAAGCAGCAAAAAGGCCAGGCAACTTGCCTGACCTTGATAGTATCATACTTTCGACAGTGCCGGTACATCCGCGGTCAAAGGAAAGCAGATTTCAGTTTAAGCAGCTTGGAGATTGCAAGCGGACATTTTGCCCGACTTGTTATCGCGCTCAAGCTCATAGCCAATCTTCTGGCCTTCGACGATTTCACGCATTCCAGCGCGTTCGACGGCAGAGATGTGGACGAAGGCGTCAGCGCCGCCGTCATCAGGCTGAATGAAGCCGAAGCCCTTGGTGGAATTGAACCATTTAACTGTGCCAGTGGTCATAACAAACCCTTTCATAGCAATTGAACGACCGCACGTGCGGAAGCACGACGGATGATGATCTCGATTTTGAAGAGGGAAGTTCGTCCAGGGCACGTTGCCAGCGCGCGATAACAAAAGTCAAACAAGCAATATCGACAACCGAGATATAGTCATTCAATCCAAATTTGTCAACTTTTAGTTTTTCAGGGTCATGCACTCAATATAAGGTTGCATCTCGGTCACCTTGCATGCCGCCGCTAAAACGTGCGGCTTCATCAACAGCGCAAGAAGCCGATCGCCGTCTCCCGACCTCAAAAGCAGGCATTACGAGCGCGGCCGCGTCTTCTGCGGATCGTAATGCGAAAGGGGCACGATCGTCGCCGGAAGGCGCTTCTGATGGCCGTCGAGCTTACCGATTTCGACCTCGGTGCCGGGGCTCGCATGCATCACGTCGATGCGGGCGAGCGCGATCATCTTGCCGAGGACCGGCGAGCGCGTGGCGCTGGTGACGACGCCCACCTGGGCGCGGCCGATATGGATGCAATCGCCATGGCCGACCGCTTCGTTCGCCTTGATGTCCAGCCCGACGAGCAGATGGCGCGGATGCTCCTTGCGTCGGATCAGCGCCTCGCGGCCGATGAAATCGTCCTGCTTGGATTTCAGCGGCACCGTGAAGCCGATGCCGGCCTCGAACGGGTCGGTCTGATCGGTGAATTCATGGTGAGCGAAGATCAGACCCGCCTCGATGCGGACCATGTCGAGCGCCTCCAGCCCCATCGGCTTCAACCCGTGCGGCTGGCCGGCCTCCCAGACGGCGTCGAACACCGTCAGCGCGTCCTTCGGGTGACAGAAGATCTCGTAGCCGAGTTCGCCGGTGTAACCCGTGCGCGAGACGACGATTGGGGCACCCTCGAAGCCGCCGATGCGGCCGACGGTGAAACGGAACCATTCGAGCTCGCCGATATCAGGCTGGCGCGGCGCCGTCCAGATGATCTCCTTCAGGATATCGCGGCTCTTCGGACCCTGCAGGGCGATATTGTGCATCTGATCGGTCGAGGAGCGGACCCAGGCCTTGAAGCCTTTCTTCTCGGCCTGCTGGCGCAGCCATATGCCGCTGAAATCATCGCCGCCGATCCAGCGGAAGTTCTTGTCACCGAGCCGGAACAGCGTGCCATCGTCGATCATGCCGCCGTTTTCGTAGCACATGGCCGAATAGACGACCTGGCCGGTCGACAGTTTGCGCACGTCGCGCGTCAGGCAATATTGCAGCAGCTCCTCGGCATCCGGCCCCGTCACCTCGAATTTCCGCAAGGGCGAGAGGTCGATGACGGCGGCGCGCTCGCGGCAGGCCCAGTATTCCTGGACCGGCCCTTCGCTGGAAAAGCGGTTAGGCAGCCAATAGCCCCGATATTCGGTGTAGTCCCGCGTCAACGCGGAGAGGCGGGGATGGAAGGCGGTTTCGCGCGTCAGTTCGGCGTCGGCATCTGGGGTCATGCGATAGGCTACCGCTCGTGAGAATTTCTCTTTTCCGGAAAAGGTGCGGACGTGGATATCCGTCGGGTCCCAGCCGTTCGCCGCGTCGATATCGTCAGGGCAGGACGAGGAGACGCAGACGAGGTCGGTCAGCGCCCGCATCAGCACGTAATCGCCGGGGCGCGACCAAGGCTCGTCGAGATAGAGCTGGTTGTTGTGGTCGATATTGGTGTTGTAGAAATAGTTCAGCGCTTCCCAGCCCTTGCGGCCGGCAATGCCGTAGGGCGCCAGCGCCGCATTGAAATTATCCGTGCAGTTGACATGGCCGGGATAACCCATGTCGTCGTAATAGCGCGAATTGCAGGCGGTCGCGAAAGCATCGTGGCGGCCGACCGTATCCTGGACGATTTCGACCAGCGGCTCGAAGTCGCGGTCGAAGGCTTTGGAGGGCAGACCCGGCATCGGATAGCTGCGGCCGAGCAGCGTGCGGGTGACGGTGGAATCGAGCGCGAGGTCGAGACCCTTGTCGACCTTGCGGACGGCAAAAGCCTGGAAATCCGTGCACTGGCGTCCATAGACGTCGATGATCTGGATGAATTCGCCGGCCCGCACGAAATAGGCTGCGGCTGTCGCCGCCCGGATGCGGATGTCCTCGACCGGATCGGCGGCCGGTTCCGGCAGGGCGGAGGCATAATCGCGGATCAGCAGGCTGCGCTTGATCCTGATCTCGATCGGCGTCGCCGTATCCTGCGTCTCCGGCGACATGGCGCTGGCGGGTGCTGCGACGATCAGCAGGCCCTTCATGGAGATCGTGAAATCCGCCACGCTGCCCGGCGTCGATCCGGCCCCGAAGATGCTGAGCGCGCCGGCCGCCGCCAGATCGGCGCCGCGACGCTGAAGTGCGGCACGCGTACGGGCAGCACTCTCATCCTCCGCCTGAAGAATGGCCTTCAAACCGCCGGCCGAATTGTTGAATGCCGTTCCGAGACCGGCCGCCAGGAAGCGCCCTTTCTCATCGAGGAAGGAGATCTCGCAGAGCTGACCGCCCTCGCTGTCGATGACGCTGACCCGGTCGCCCGGCTCGACGCGCATAACGACCGATCCGCCGCCCTTTGCCCTGTAGCGCTCGGTTCCCTCCGGCAGGGTGGGAATGCCGGGATAATGCACGAGGCTCGCAGCCGCCGGCCGCAGGCCTGTCATAGCAGGATGAAGTTCTCGCATACTGCCCTCATGGGAGGATCGGGCGTCCTCGGACACCCACCCATGCAGGTTACAAAATGCCCCGGGAAAGTAAAGTGATGTTGACTAAAAAGAAAATATCTTCACTATGCATAAAGAGTTGAGACTCGGGAATCCGTCGGGAACACGGATCGCCAAAATCATCCGGGCGGGCTTGAGACTGTCAGGGAGACACGTTCAGGGAGACGTACAAAGATACGTCCGGAACAAATAGAATGGGGAATTTCACCGATGACAGACGTTGTGGAGGCCGGGATTGCATCCGGCACCGAAGGTAAGCTTGTACGCGCGCTCGACTGGAAGGGCGCTTTCTGGGTGGCTGCGGGCGTGCCGCCGCTCGTTCTTTTCTCCATTGGCGGCATCGCAGGCACGACGGGCAAACTCGCCTTCGTCGTCTGGATCATCTCGATGGTGATGGGTTTCCTGCAATCCTTCACCTATGCCGAGATCGCCGGTATGTTCGCCAACAAGTCCGGCGGCGCCTCGGTCTATGGCGCCACCGCCTGGCTGCGTTACTCGAAATTCATCGCGCCGCTCTCCGTCTGGTGCAACTGGTTTGCCTGGTCGCCGGTGCTGTCGCTCGGCTGCGCCATCGCCGCCGGTTACATCCTCAATGCCTTCTTCCCGATTCCCGCGGCGGATTCGCAAATGGTCCTCGACTGGATCTCAGCGCATGCCGCTTCCGTCACGGCCGACAGCCCCCGCGTCGCCGAATATATCGCAGCCCATGCCGGCACGACGCCCGATGACGCCGTCAAGGCATTGCTCGGCACCGATGGCGTCGCGGCGCTCACGCCGGCGATCCGCAGCTGGTCGCTCTTCAGCTTCAGCATTCCCTTCCTTGCCACCGCCAATATCAATGCCACCTTCTTCATCGGCGGCATCCTGATGCTGATCATCTTCGCCATCCAGCATCGCGGCATTTCGGAAACGGCAAGCGTGCAGAAGTGGCTGGCCATCATCGTGCTGGTGCCGCTGCTCATCATCGGCCTCTACCCAATCGTCAGCGGCCAGATCCTTGCCACCAACGTCACCGGCCTCGTGCCGCCGACAGCCGCCTATTCCGCTGCCGACGGCACCTGGAGCAACGGCGGCTGGACGCTCTTCCTCGGCGGCCTCTATATCGCCGCCTGGTCGACATACGGCTTCGAGACGGCGGTCTGCTACACCCGCGAACTCAAGAACCCGAAGACCGACACCTTCAAGGCGATCTTCTATTCCGGCCTTGCCTGCTGCCTGTTTTTCTTCCTCGTGCCCTTCGCCTTCCAGGGCGTTCTCGGCCATGCAGGCATGCTGGCCCCCGGGATCGTCGATGGCACCGGTGTTGCCGAAGCGCTCGGCGGCCTGATCGGCGCCGGCCGCGTCGTTACACAGCTGCTCGTCGTACTGATGATCATGGCGCTCTTCCTCGCCATCATGACGGCGATGGCCGGTTCCTCGCGCACGCTCTACCAGGGTTCGAAGGATGGCTGGCTGCCGAAATATCTCGACCACGTCAACGAACACGGCGCGCCGACCCGGGCGATGTGGACCGATTTCGCCTTCAATCTCTTCCTGCTGGCGATTGCCTCGGATGTCGGCGGCTATTTCTTCGTGCTCGCCGTCTCGAATGTCGGTTACATCATCTTCAACTTCCTGAATCTTAATTCCGGCTGGATCCACCGGATGGATTCCGGCCATATCGAACGCCCCTGGAAGGCGCCGACCTGGCTGATCGGCCTCAATACCGTGCTGGCCTTCGTCAACGCGCTGTTTCTCGGCGCCGGTGCCAAGGTCTGGGGTTATTCCAATGCGCTCTGGGTCGGCTTCATCTTCGCCGCCCTGATCCTGCCGGTCTTCGCCTATCGCCACTATGTGCGCGACGGCGGTAAATTCCCGGCCGGCGCGATGGAGGATCTTGGCCTCGTCGGCCAGGATCTCGGCGTCAAGAAAGCCGGCATCCTGCCCTATCTCGCGCTCGCCGGCGGCCTGGCGATCGTCCTGATCGCCAACGTGATCTTCCAGCTTCCGGCCTAAAATCGCCTCCCAAGCAGAAAGGCCGCTAAGCCGCCATGGAAACATGGCGGCTTTTTCATTGGTGGTTGCGGACCGGGCGAGACGACTCATCCGGTTGCAGACAGAAGGCTCAGCGGCCGCCCTCGATCTTGCGATGGCGCTGGTTAATGCCGCCCTTGCCGTAGGGGTAGTCGAAAGGCTGGGGCGCACTCACCTCGTTGAGCCGCGCCATGTCGTCGTCGGAGAGTTTGAGCTTCATGGCGCCGAGATTGTCGGCGAGCTGTTCGGGCGTGCGGGCGCCGAGGATGACTGAGGTGATCGCCGGCTGCGCCGCCGTCCAGGCGAGCGCCACCTGCGCCATGCTGACGCCATGCGCCTTGGCGATCTCCTCGACAACAGCGATGATCGCCCAGGTTCGTTCCAGCGCATTGCGCGGCGCATAGGATTCGCCGCCGCGATTGGGGTTTTCGCCGAGGCGTGTGGCACCCGTCGGCATCTCGTCGCGCTTGTATTTGCCGGTCAGCCAGCCGCCGCCGAGCGGCGACCACGGCAACAGACCCATGCCGGCATCCTGGCAGGCCGCGACGATCTCGAGTTCGATGTCGCGCACCAGCAGGTTATATTGCGGCTGCAGCGTCACCGGACGGGTATAGCCGCGCGCCTTGGCGATCTCCGAGGCCTTGGCGATGTGCCAGCCGACATAGTTGGAGAAGCCGTAATAGCCGATCTTGCCGGATGAAACCGCATCGTCAAGGAAACGCAGCGTCTCCTCGATCGGCGTCAGCGCGTCCCAGGCATGCATCTGGTAAAGGTCGATCTGCTCGAGGTCGAGGCGGCGGAGCGAATCGTCGAGCGCCTGGCTAAGATGCCGGCGCGACAGGCCGATATCGTTGGGGCCGTTGCCCATCGGAAAGCGCCCCTTGGTGGCGACGATCGCCTGGCGGGCCTCGGTCGGGCGCGCCTTCAGCCAGCGTCCGATGATCTCTTCCGACTTGCCTGCGCTATAGACATCGGCGGTATCGATGAAATTGCCACCCCAGGCGAAATAATCGTCGAGCAGCTTGTGCGAGGCGGCCTCATCGGCCTCCGCGCCGAAGGTCATGGTGCCGAGGCAATAGGCGGTGACGACGGTCCCGCTGGGACCGAGCTTGCGATAATCCATTTCTTCCTCCTCATGCGGATACCCGCAGCCGACGTGCAAACGTCGGGGTAGAAGCCGGGGCTCCTGCAATCAATGACAATGACAATATTGTGCTTGAGGCGGCCGCTTGCCGCCGGATGACGTATAGCGCCCTGGGCTGGGAGCACAGAGGCGAGGGCAGCATAACCAATCCCGCCCACGCTACCAAGTGAGAAAAAAATATTCCTGCCTGCCGCCGCAGCCGGCGAAGGCATGAAATTCACGAAAACCAGCCGGCGATCAGATCGGCGGCGGCGACGCCGGTCTCGTATGCGCCGTGCGCCGTCGAATAACGCGACGTCGAACAGGCTTCGCCGGCAAAGAAGATCCGCTCGTCATGCGGCGCGGCGAGACGGCCGCGTTGATCGGAGGCGCCGGGTTCGGCGTAGGAATAGGAGCCGCCGATATGGGGCGCCGCTGCCCAGGCCGACATCGCGGCGACTGACAGCCCCTTCCGGATGTCCGCGCCGAAATGTGCCGCCAGTTCATCTCCAGCGAAGGACAAGGCAGCCTCTCTGCCTTGCTCCTCCAGGTCATGCGCGAGGTCGCCGGCGAAATAGGCCTCGACGACGGGCGCGCCGAACGGCCGGAGCTGATAGGTACCGGTCGCGCCGCGACGGGTAGAGCCGAGCATATGCGTGTCCGCCGGCAGCGCCTCCTGATTCGCGAGCCTCAAGAAGAGTTTGTCGGCGAGCCCGAGCGGTAATCCGGCCGCTGCCTCGATCTTGTCGGGCAAAGGCGGGTCGAAGACTATTTTGCCGCCGGCAAGCACATTGGTCGAAACGGTCACCAGCACCACGCGGGCACTGAGCACGCCCTGGTTCGTCTCGATGCCGATGCGGCCGGCATGATGATGGTCGATACGCGTGACCTCGGTGCCGAGCCTTGCCCGAACCGGCTTGCCGTAAAGCGAGACCAACGTTCCATAGCCCTCGCGCACCCGCCAGTCAGGACCAGGGCCGGATCGTATCTGTTGTAATCGACGACCGACGACCGCTCCAGTTCGGCGCCGGTGATATAGGTGCCGACCGCCCGGATCTGGCCGTTCCAGGGATTGCCGGGCTCGAGCATATCGGCCATGGCTGCGTCATTCCCCGCGTGGCTCTCGAGGCGCTCGAAGTAGGCGCCGATCGCCTGCCTTGCGGCACGCGCCTCCGCGTCATCGCGCTGAAGCCGCCGTCCGCCATCGTTCCAGGGCGCAGGCGTGCGGTCGACCGTCAGTCCGACCTCGCCGGCGATCGCAGTCCAGGCATTGGTCCGCGCGCCATGCAGCCAGCCGCAGCCGAGATCGAGCCCGATATCAGCGGCCTCAAGTAGTGCGACCGTCCAGGCGCGACCGCCGAGACGATCGCCGGCTTCAAGCAGGAGGATGGAAAGATCCGGGCGAATTGCCTGCAGGCGGCGGGCGGCGGCGATGCCGGCGGCACCGGCGCCGATGATGACGACATCCTCTTCGGCGCCCTTGCTGTTGTCACCCGGCATGTATTTTCCTTCGGTCGTCCGACGGTTAAAGTGGAAAGGGTCGTCTCAAGCAAGCCCCGCTTCGCTATTGCAGCTGTTCCAGCAGCCGCCGGAGTGCTGTCCGCAGATCGTCCATCTGCTGCAGGCTGGTCAAGGCCGCCCAGCTTTCATCGACGCGCCGGCCCGCCGCCATCGCTATCGGCCTGACCCCCTGGCCTTTTTCCGTTAGAAACACCAGCCGGCCACGCCGATCGTTCGGATCGGGCCGGCGCTCGACATAACCCAGGCGCTCGAGCTCTTCCACGGCCTGCGTCATCGTCTGCTTGCGAACACGGGCGAGCTTGGTCAGCTCGCTGACCTGGATGCCCTCCGGCCGCGCGAAGGTGAAGACGTTGGCATGCGGCGGGCGGATATCGCCGTAGCCGGCCTCATCGAGTGCCGCTTCGACTGCCTGTGTCCAATGCTGATGGACCAGACGCAACAACAGGCCAAGGGAAGAGGACGACATGAAACCCCGCGCAGCGATATAGACAGGTAACTGTCTATATGATAAATGGACAGTCACCTGCCTATACAGCACGAAAGCGTGGAGCTCCATATGCCGACCATCGATATCCTCACCTCGTTCATCTCCTACGAGGAACTGGGGGAGGGCGACCCGATCGTCTTCCTTCACGGCAATCCCACCTCATCGCATCTCTGGCGGAACATCATGCCCGGTATCGGGCCTGGCCGCTGCCTGGCGCCCGATCTCATCGGCATGGGGCGCTCCGACAAACCCGACATCGGCTATCGCTATGGCGATCACATCGCCTATCTCGACGCCTGGTTCGATGCGCTTGACCTCGACGGCGTCGTGCTCGTCGGCCACGACTGGGGCGGCGCGCTGGCATTCGACTGGGCCTCGCGCCACGCCGAGCGAGTGCGCGGCATCGCCTTCATGGAAACCATCCTGCGGCCGATGAGGTGGGAGGATCTGCCAGGCGGCGGAAAGGCGCGTTATGAACTGTTACGCGGTGCGGGAACCGGCGAGGCCGAGGTCCTCGACGAAAATTTCTTCATCGAACAGGCCTTGCGCGCGACCGTGCTGAAAGGGCTCAGCGATGCCGACTGGGATGTCTACCGCGCACCCTATCCGGACCGTAACAGCCGGCGCCCGCTGCTGGAATGGCCGCGCGCCATGCCGATCAACGGCGAGCCAGCCGATGTAGTCGGCAGGATCGAGGCCTATGACCGCTGGCTTTCCGCCAGTCCCGAGGTTCCCAAGCTGCTGCTGACCTTCGACGGTCCCTCCGAAACGCTGTTGATCGGCAGCGAGATGATTTCGTGGTGCCGCGACAACGTCGCCGGCCTGGAGATCAAGGGTTGTGGGCCGGCACGCCATATTGCCCCCGAGGACCAGCCCGAGGCGATTGCCGCCGAAATCAAAAGCTGGATCGACAGGAGGGGGCTGAGAGCAGCTCAGCGGAAGGTCGCGTCTCAGGCATAAAAATCTGCGTCTGCGTCACCGTGGCTGCGACACGACAGACTGTTGCAATGTTGAGCCGGTTCATAGGGGGATCAATCAGCCACCGTGAAGGTCCCATGCCACGTTTCGATCGACGACGCTTTCTTCTTGCCTGGCTTCGTGCGCCGCTGCGCATCGCCTCGATCACACCATCAGGCCCCCGCCTTGCGGGCCTGATGACCAAAGAAATTTCTACGTTAACCGGGCCGGTTCTCGAACTCGGCCCAGGCACCGGCGTTTTCACCGCCGCCCTTTTGGAACGCGGCATTGCAGAGCGCGATCTGACTCTGATCGAATACGAACGGGATTTCGCCACGCTGCTTCAAGATCGCTTTCCCGATGCCAGGGTGCTGCATCTGGACGTGCGGGAGATGTGGAAGACGGCGCTTTCCAGAAGCTTTTTCGGTGGTGTCGTCAGCGGGCTTCCGCTTCTTGCCATGCGGCCGGACGATGCGAAGGCGCTGCTCGAGGGCTGCTTTTCCAACCTCAGACCGCATGGTGCCTTCTATCAATTCACCTACGGGCCGAAATGCCCGGTGCCCGTCGAAGTCCTCGACACCCTCGGTCTTGTCTCAAAGAGGATCGGCTGGACGTTGCGCAATATCCCGCCAGCCGCAGTCTACCGCATCAGTCGCCGGTACCAGCCAATGGCCCTGATCGAGCAGCGCCGTGCATAATGAGAGATAGTATCCTTGTTCGAGGGGCAATCCGGCGTTCGATGCGCTACTGCTGCTGCAGGCGTGGCTGAGGTGATATGGTCTCTTCCTGTGGATCGACGGCCCCGTTAGGAATGTGAGATGCGCATATTACTGATCGAGGATGAACCTCAAATGGCCGTGGCGCTCCGGGGCGCCCTGACCAGGCACGACATGGTGATGGATCATGTTTCGACCCTCCGCGACGCCGAACTGGTGATCGGCGACGGCGCTTACGACGCCGTCCTCCTGGATCGGCAACTGCCCGACGGCGACGGCCTCGAACTCATTCCGAAGATCCGCAAAAGGGGGCTGACGCTGCCAATCATCGTCATCACCGCCAAGGGAGAGGTTCCAGACAGGATCACCGGCCTTGAGACCGGCGCCGACGATTACCTTGCCAAGCCCTTCGTCTTCGACGAACTTCTGGCGCGGCTGCGTGCCGTGATGCGCCGCTCCGAAACCTTGCGCCCGGCGCTGATCTCGATCGGCCGTCTTTCGTTCGATCCGACCTATTGCGACATCAACGTCTCCGGCCTGCGTCTGGAAATGCCGCGCCGGGAGGCGCTGGTGCTCGAATGCCTCATGCGCCGTGCCGGTCGTATGGTGCCGCGACCGGCCTTGATGGAAGCGGTCTTCGGCTTCGACGACGAGATCCAGTCGAACGCGCTCGATTCCCATATATCGCGGCTGCGGCGCAAGCTGGCAGCATCGCAGGCAGGCGTGGTCATCAACGTTATCCGGGGCGTGGGTTATCTCCTGCGTGAAGGATCATGAGCAAACGATGCTCCTATTCGCTGCGCAAGCGCCTGTTCTGGCGGCTTCTTGTCGTGCAATCGGTCGTGCTCCTCCTGGTGATGATCGTGCTGATTTCGGTTGGCAAGATATCCGAATTCAGGTCGACGGAGGGCACGATCGAGATCCTGCGCCAGGCCGTCTTCCGCCAGCCCACCGGAGAGCTGAGCCTGAGGGAGACCGAGGATCTGCGACAGCTGCGCAACGACGCGCCCGATCTCTGGTACACTGTTCGCGACATGCAGGGACATGTTTTGACCGAAGGCCGGATCCCGGAAGAATATGCCACAATCGGCAACACACTCGATCATGTCGGCCAAGCCAAGTTCGGCTTGAATCTCGGCGACCACGATCGTCCGGCTGCGCTGATGAAGTGGGTAGCGACGGATTGGGGACAGGTGCAGTTTCTGACGGGCACCGACGGCCCCAACTCGTCCACCTTCATCCTGCTCAAGCTTTCGCTAGTCCTTGCGAAAATTGTTATTCCCATCGTCGCAGTGATGGCGTTGGGTGCGTTGATCGCGACGCCGCTCGTCGTGCGAAGGTCGTTGGTCGGGATCGACCAGGCCGCGCTCCAGGCCGATACGATCGATATCGACCAGCGTGGCGGCCGGCTGTCGGAAAACGATATTCCCGAAGAGATCGCGCCGCTGGTGCACGCCGTCAATCGCGCGCTCGGCCGTCTCGACGAGGGTTATGAGCGCCAAGAGCGGTTTCTGACCGACGCCGCCCATGAGCTGCGCACGCCGATCGCCATTCTGAATACGAGAATTGGATCCCTGCCGCACAGTTCGATCAAGACCGATCTCTTGGAAGATGCCGCAAGGCTCGCCGTTCTCACCGAGCAGATGCTCGATCTTCAGCGACTGAAACAGGGCAAGGCCCAGTTCTGCAAGGTCGATCTCGGCCAGCTGGCGAGGAAGGTCATCATCGAGATGGCGCCGCTGGCCTTTGCCGCGGGCTATATGGTGCAGTTCGATGTCGACGGCGCCGGCGAGATCGAGGGCGATCCTCTGGCGCTGCAGCGCGCCCTGATGAACATCCTGCAGAACGCGATCAACCACGGCGGCAGGAAAGGCACCATCTCGCTGACTTCAGGCTGCAACTGGATCGAAGTCAGGGACGAGGGACCGGGCATCCCCGCCGATATGCGGGATCGCATATTCGAGCCGTTCTTCAAGCGCCATCACGACGGACGCGGCGCCGGCCTCGGCCTCAATCTCGTTCGCGACATCCTGCGCATGCACGGCGGCGAGGTGACGATCGACAATCGCAGTCCCGGCGCGGTCTGCCGGCTGAGCTTCCCGCCGGACAAAACGGCAGACGCTGACATGCCACCGCGCCTGGCGACTGCATAATTCAAGGTGCTACAGCGTTCCTTGCGCCTCGCGAAAAGACGCGCGGCGTTGTCATGCGATGGATTAAATCGCGTCTCCGTGACATATAGATTCGATGAGCGTGCACAGAGATTCGCAACTCGACATGTTTGCCAAGGCATCGCCCGCGACGGCCAAGGCACGCGGTCCATCGCACCGGCGGCCATCGCAGCCGGTCGTCCACTCCAATGAAGACATGGTGCGGGCGCTCGAAGAGAGCGGCAACTATCGCATCTTGAGAAAACTGGCCGCCCGGCCGATTGCGTCAGTCAGACAGCCGGGGTTTTCGCGCCTCGGCGTCATTCTCGATACGGAGACCACAGGTCTCAACCATCGCAGCGACGAGATCATCGAAATCGGCGCCGTCGCCTTCACCTTCGACGATGACGGCGCGATCGGCGATATCGTCGGCATTTACGGCGGCCTGCAACAGCCGTCCCGGCCGATCCCGCCCGAGATCACCCGGCTGACTGGTATCACCGATGCGATGGTCGAAGGACAGCTCATCGATATCCAATCGCTGAGAACTCTGATCGAGCCGGCGGATCTGATCATTGCCCACAATGCCGGTTTCGACCGGCCGTTCTGCGAGGCCTTCTCGAAGATTTTCACCGGCAAGGCCTGGGCATGCTCGGTTTCAGAGATCGATTGGAGCGCCCGCGGCTTCGAGGGCACGAAGCTCGGTTATCTCGTCGGCCAAGCCGGTTATTTTCACGAAGGCCATCGCGCCGTGGACGACTGCCACGCCCTCCTGGAAATCCTAGATCGGGAGCAGCGCGACGGTGAAAGCCCGTTCACCGAGCTTTACCGCGCCAGCCAGCGCTCGCGCATCCGTATCTTTGCCGAACACAGCCCGTTCGAGATGAAGGATCATCTGAAGGCGAGGGGTTACCGCTGGTCGGACGGCAGCGACGGTCGCTTGAAGTCCTGGTGGATCGAAGTCGGCGAAGAGGATCTCGGCGATGAGCTCTCCTATCTGCGCTCGGATATTTACCGCTGGGCCGAGGCGGAGCCGCCGATCGTGCGGCTGACGGCCTTCGATCGCTTCAAACTCTGACCGCGAAGCGGTTCGGATCCTGATTGACTACTAGATATGGCGACCCATGCAAGCGCCGCATAGGTGCAGTGATGCATTGGCGCTGCAATAATCAGCAGTCTCATACTATATACAACTCATCGAAGCGAACGAAGCGCCAAGGACTGGCAGCTAAGCTTCGAAAGCCCACGAAAGGGGATCATCATGAACGTAGCACGCTCTTTCAATAACTGGCGCAAGTACCGTCAGACGGTCGCTGAACTGGGTCGTATGTCCGCACGCGAACTGGACGACCTCGGCATCGGCCGCGGCGACATCCGCAACGTCGCCCGCGCAGCCATCGCCCGCTAATGGCAGCTTAGACCAAGCATCTTCAAAGACTATGCCAGCGCCTGCTTCCTCCCGAGCGGGCGCTTTGCTTTTGTGCTTCCAGCGAATGGACAAGGGTAATCGAGCCTCCCGCTTTTCGCATAACGCATAGCTGCCCTGCAAAGAAATGCCTATCAACTGAGCAAGAAATAAGTATGATTATTTCTATCGAAGCGATGCACCTCCTCCCGCGTCCCTTCGATGTACAGGCGCCCCATCCTCCTCCCAGGGTCGTCTGTGGAATGACAGCACTCCTCCTCCCAGCTGTCGTTCGGTTTTTTACGAAAGCCTGCCGCACCTCCTCCCGCGGCAGGCTTTTTTCGTTTTGGCCGATAGCACTGCCGGATCGCGCCAAGAACGACCGCTTGCGATCCATTGCTTGGATGATGGCGTCATCATCTCCAAATTCGTTTCGTGCTCTTGCGGGCCTTACGTCTCCTCAAGCGCGCACGGACAAACCTGTTGACTCCAAACTTGTCGTACAACTATGTAACCGGATGGATACCGCCGCGGCGGAACCGGCCGGACAAGACCGGCTCCCGCGACAGCGACGACCCGTGGCGACAATGAAGCGGAAGGAAAATTGACATGCAGATCGACGTGAGGCACGCCTCCCATCCCGAGGCCGTGCGCAATTTCGACACGGAGACGCTGCGGCGTCATTTTCTGGTGGAAACCGTCTTCGCGAGCGGCGAGATCCGCCTCACCTATTCGCATTACGACCGGATGGTCATCGGCGGCGCGACGCCGCTCGGCCCCGGGCTGACGCTGACGGCACCGACGGCGATCGGACAGGAAACCTTCCTTGCCGAACGTGAACTCGGCGCCCTGAACATCGGCGGTGCCGGCCGCATCATCGTCGACGGCACGAACTACGATCTTGCCAAATATGATTGCCTCTATGTCGGCAAGGGTGCCAAGGACATCAGCTTCGAGAGCGCGGATGCTGCCAATCCGGCGAAATTCTATCTGGTCTCGACGCCAGCGCATCAAACGCACCCGACCGTGTTGCTCACCCGCGAAAGGGCCCGTCACCTGACGCCGGGCGAAGCCGCGACGGCCAATAAGCGGTCGATCTACCAGTTCATCCATCCGGAGGTCTGCCAGTCCTGCCAACTCACCCTGGGCTTCACCATGATCGAGCCGGGCAGCGTCTGGAACACCATGCCGGCCCATACGCATGACCGCCGCATGGAAGCCTATCTCTATTTCGATCTCGAAGCGGAGCAGCGTGTCTTCCACTTCATGGGCGAGCCGCAGCAGACCCGGCATATGCTTGTCGCCAACGAACAGGCAGTCATCTCGCCGCCCTGGTCGATCCATTCGGGTGCCGGCACCAAGAACTACAGCTTCATCTGGGCGATGGCCGGCGACAATAAGAGCTTCACCGACATGGACCATATCGCCATTGCAGATCTGAGGTGAGCATCGTGGCAAATCCCTTCGACCTTTCCGGCCGGGTTGCCGTCGTCACCGGCGCCAATACAGGGCTCGGCCAGGCCATCGCGGCAGCGTTGGCGCAGGCCGGTGCATCGATCGTCGCGGTCGGGCGCTCCTCGATGGACGAAACCGAGGCGCTAGTGCAGGAAGCGGGAAGCCGCTTCCATGTCATCAAGGCCGATCTTGCCAGCATCGAACCGGTCAAGGGGATTGTCACTGAGACCATCCAGACCTTCGGCGGCCTCGACATCCTCGTCAACAATGCCGGCATTATCCGCCGCGCCGATGCACTTGACTTCACCGAGGAAGACTGGGACGCGGTGATCGACGTCAATCTGAAGACTGCCTTCTTCCTGTCTCAGGCGGCCGGCCGCCATATGGTCGCCAAGGGCAGGGGCAAGATCATCAACATCGCCTCGCTGCTCTCCTTCCAGGGCGGCATCCGCATCCCATCTTATACCGCCTCGAAAAGCGGCCTCGCCGGACTGACCAAGTTGCTTGCCTGCGAATGGGCCGGCAAGGGCGTCAACGTCAACGCCATCGCCCCCGGCTACTTCGTGACCAACAACACCACGGCGCTGCGCGAAGATGCCGACCGCAATGCCGCCATCCTTGCCCGGATCCCGGCCGGGCGCTGGGGAACGCCGTCCGAACTCGGTGGTGCGGCCGTATTCCTGGCATCGTCGGCATCCGACTACGTGCATGGAACGGTGCTACCCGTCGATGGCGGTTGGCTGGCGCGCTGATCGGTCTCACCAACCGATCAGGCCTGAAGCATGTCGCGCAAAAGTGTGATGCGGTTTTGCGGTAACGACATGTGTAAAAACAAAGACCTAAAGCGCGGGGAGCTAATCTGAAAGATCGCGACGCGCTTTAGCACCGCTGCCCACCGCATTGGCGTGGATGCGGAATGCGAACAGGAAACGGGGTCGGCACAGCCGCCTCGACACCAGGATTTCGAAACAGGATGGCAGACAAGGACAACGCGGTCTTCAATACCATTCAGCAGGCGCCGAACCTGCGCAGCAATCTTGCCGACATGTTGACGGCGCAGATCGAGTCCGGTGACCTGAAGCCCGGCCAGCGCCTGCCGACCGAACAGGCGATCATGACGGCGACCGGCGTCAGCCGGACGATCGTTCGCGAAGCGCTCGCCGCGCTGCGCGCGAAGGGGCTGATCACCACGCGGCAAGGCCTTGGGGCTTTTGTCTCGAACGATCCGACGCCCCGATCTTTCTCCATCATTCCCAACGACCTGCAGTCGATCGACGAGGTTCTGCGCGTGCTGGAGCTGCGCATGGGGGTCGAATACGAAGCCGCGGGTCTTGCCGCGTTGCGGCGCACGCAGGAGGATATCGAGCGTATGCAGGATCGTCTCGACGCCCTCGACAAGGCGCTCGAGGAGGGTGGATACGGCGCGCAGGAGGACTACGCCTTCCACAGATCCATTCTGGTCGCGACGCACAACTCCTATTACGGCCGCCTCTTCGACACGTTCGGCAACATCATGGTGCCGCGGCAATGGGCGCGCTTGGACAAGATGACATCAGCCGAGCGCAAGCGTCATGCGGCGCGCATGCGCAGGGAACACCACGCCATATTCGCGGCGATCCGCGACTGCGACGAATCCGCCGCGCGCCGCGCCATCCGAAGCCACCTGTCGAAAAGTGCCGCGCGCTTCGAAGAGTTGCGCGACGCTACCGCATAATACCGCAGTGCATGGCGCCCCCGCTTCACACCTCAGGCTTCAACTTCATCAGCCGCCGCCAGGCGGCGTGGTCGGTTTGCAGATCAGCAGAAGCGTGGATCGCGGGCAGAAGCGGTTTGCGTTTGCGCCGGCCGAAGCGCCGTTTGAAGCCGAGGATATTTTCGACGAAGCTCCTGGTGTAGAGCCCGGGGCCGCTTGAATAGATCCGCCATCCGCCGTCGACGGCGATCTCTCCCGCCTTGACGCGTTCCCATTCGGCCGCTGCCTGATAACGGTCATGGAAAGCCGCGTCGCTGCTGCTGAAATAGGTGTTGCGCTGGCGCAGCGATGCATGCGGCAGCGCTGATGTGACAGAAATCGGATTGACGACGGCGATCGCCTTCCAGAGGTCCTCCGTCTCGGCATCGAGCGCCAACGTCTCGCAGTAGCGCAGATGCGCATGCACATACATCAGCCCGATCTCGCGGCCGAAGAAGGAGGAGGATTCGGCCCGGCGAAACAGCGTCTCGGCCCCGCCGGCATAGGTCGCGGGCTTTTCCATCAGCCGCACCCCGTCGGGGAAGAGCAGATGCTCTTCGATCAGCTTCATATGATTGCGTCTTTGAACCGGCGTGAAGAGGCCGCCGAGCATCGCCTGCGTCATCGAGATCAGCGAAAAATACAGGCCGGTGCGCCGGTCGCTTGGATGCAGCAGCAATTCAACGCCGTCATGGCTGGGATCGAAGATGCCATAGCCGGCAACGACGCCGCCACGCACGAGATGGCGGTTGAAATCCCGGCGCATCGCCGTTGCGATCTTCCTCAAGCCCTTGGCCTTGTTGCCATGGCCGAGGCGGCGCAGGATCGCCGAATAACGGACGATCTGCTCGTAGAGCAGGGCAACGGTCCAGCTGCTGACCATCCAGTCGCGCAGATGCGGATCGGCCGGCTGCAGTGAATCGTTCCAGTCTCCCTCGCCATAGCGGATCAGATGCGTTCCGGGAATGAAAGCTTCGCGAACGGTCTCGAGCAGCTTCTCGACATGGATCGCGATGCTGTCGAGCTCCGGCGCCCGGGCCATCGTCTTTTCGTCGCGCCAGGAGACTTTCTCGTCGAGGATGGCGAGATCGCCCGTCGCTTCGATATAGTCGCAGAGCGCCTTTAGCGGCCAGACGACGATGTCGCCGTGACTATCGCCCGCCCGGATGTTGGCATAGGGCTCCAGCATGAACCATTGCGGCCAGTCGCCTTTTTCCAAGTATTGTTCGCTAAAGACGGTTTTCAGCACCTCCTTGGCTTCGCGGTCATGCTCATAGGCAAGCAGGAATTCGATCGGGCCCTGGCATGCGTCGCGTGTGCCCCAGGCCGCACCGGTATATTGCTCGAGGCCGTGTGGTACGCTCAGATGCACGATCGCATCATGCGCGAGCCAGGGCAGGAGGGTCGTCTGCGCGGCAAGGTCGGGCGCCGTGCTGCCGATCGTCAGGCCGCGCACGGTGTTCCGCCAGAATTTTGATGCCGGTGCAAGCATGGCTTCATCGGTAACGCCGGCCTCATAACGTTGCGCCAGCCGCTCGGCTTCCGCCGCATCGGTCATCGAGCCGACGACAGCGAAAGAGAGCGCCTGCGTCGGCCGGGATCTGAGTGCGACGAAAGCGCCGTTGCGCGTTACCCCATCACTGTAGAGCAGTTCGTCGCCGCCGATTTCTTCGATGGCATCGGGCGTCGAACTCACCAGCCAATAGCCGGCATCGGGATAGCGCTCGCCCCAGAGCCAGGCCGGGTCCGGCCGGAAAAGGATGCGTTTGCCCGACGGATCGAATTCGATCTGCCCGCCCGCGTCATATTCGCGCTCGCCGAGCACGACATGACCAAACACCAGGAAGCGACACGGCTTGCCCTCGACGGAGACAGTCCACTGCATCGCCGCATCCTCGCCGGAGGCGACCGCCGACACGATGATCGTGCGTTCGGGGAGGCGATAGATCCAGCGGCAATCGCTGAGCCCCATTTCGAAAGCCGACGGCACCGCCAGAAGCTGCCAGCCGGCGCCGACATCCGCCATGATGCGTAGCCCGCTGGCGCGGGTCAGATTGTAGGGGTCGCGGGAGACGGAAAAGAGCTTGTGAAAGGACGTATTGCCGATCGTCAGCTGGGCGGCGAAAATGCCCTGCATCCAGCAGGTCGCGGCAAGCGTCGCATCGTCGAGCAGCATGTTTTCACCGCTTCTGACGATCGCGCCGTGACGGCGCGCCACCATGAGCTCCTTGTCGCGCAGGACCACATGGCGGTTCAAAACGCCGTCCGGCACGAAAAACGAGAGAAGCTTTCCATCGACGCGCTCTTCCAGGCTCCGCTCCGGATAGAGCTTGCCGATCGCCTTTTTGTCCAGTGCCTCGGCCTTCAGCAGGGCAGCATCCTGGAGCAGGCTGCGGACCGGTGCTCCCTCCTCGATATCGGCGGCCGCACTGTCTGTCGCCGCGAGCTCGTCAAGCCGTGAAAGGTCGGCATCGCTCGACGCCTCAGGATGATCGGCGGCGAACACAGCAAAGAAGGTCGCGGTCGCGCCACTTGCCGACACGGAGAGCGATTTCGACTGAATGGCGGGGCACGCCGTCTCCTGCTGCCGCCGTTTGCTCGGCAGGTTGGTGCCGAAGGGGCCGACCAGCAGGTCGTCGAGGCGGTCGCTCGCCTGCACCAGCTGGATCGCATCGGTGGCATAGGCAGCCGCGCCATCGAGGCAGCCCTGCGCGAGCCAGGGGTTGCGGGCGCCCGACTGCTTGAGATTTTGCCGGTTCATCACGACAGGGCCGAAGGTCTCGTGACCGGCGATATGATGATCGACATATTGAGAGGCATAGGCTTCGCTATTCATCAGGAAGCCGCGATCGCCGAGACCGACGTCCTGGATCAGCACCAGATCGACCGGCAGCGTTCCGTCCTTCAGATGCCGGATGGAGACACGCCAGAACCAGGCCGTTTCGGCGGGATGAAGTTCGAGGCGGACGGTGTAGCCGATATCGCCTCTCTTGCCGCTCCAGGAGAGGCTCGTCGCATCGTGCCCGAAGCTGCCGTCGGCGCGAGACCCAACAAGCTCGACGACATCAGGCGCAGCCCCGCCGACGCGCAGATAAAGGCGACTGACGCCGCCGGTAAGCGGCGAGCCCTGGATCTGGTTGATCTGCACTGATCCCTTGTCGTCGGCGTATTCGATGGCAAACAGGGTGCCGTTCGGCAAGGCCGATATCGACAGGCCGGAACCGTTGCTGATCGTGAAGAGACCAAGCTCATCGCGTCGGGGCATTTGAAAACTGCGGTCAAGGTCCGTGGCCATTGAGATCTCGTCGATTGGCTTCAGAAGGGAACTTGAGGATGACGCAAAATGGTTGAGAGAAATCTTACTACTATCGCCGGTTCTCGATTAGGTCCTTGAAAGACAGGCCAGCCGATATCACTTGATGTTCAATTCGAAAAGTTGCACCGAGAGGTCATTGCCAAGCGTCAAAGGAACTGAGGTCGCCGGTGATGATGATGCCGTGCGGTTGCTCAATGGCGCCACACGGCGGGAACGGAGTTCCCTATCGTTTAAGTTCAAGGCAAACTGGGACGGAAAGCGCTGATTCCGTCTGTGCGTGCTACTTGACGCAACTCGCGGCTCCCATTCAACGAGGTGACTATTGACGCAGTTCTTCGAAACCACTCAAGGGATCATGGTAATGGGAGCATTCATTGGCGCTGGCGGTTTAGCCGCTGGCTCCCTGCTTCCCATCGTCATTCGACTTGCGAAGTCTGGGATCAACCGGCGCCCGAAAGCCGAGGTTAGAAACCTAGCGATGCTGACGGTGCTGGCCCTAGATGATTTTGTCGGAGCCAGCTACGCGGCCGTTCACGACATGCCCGAGTTCAATCCCATGGATGAAGGCGAATTCGCGTTTCATGTTCGCGATCCAACCCTTGCACTTCCGCACGACGCAAACTGGGGACTTTTTAGTACCGAGCTTTCAGAAGAAATTTTGTGGTTGTCGAACCGAGTGAAGACCCTTTCTTATGCGTTGGATAGTCTCGACCTTTCCAAGCCCGGATACGATGGCTTCTTCGAGCGACGCCAAGAAGGTTATGCTGGGCTGGCGGCTGAAGCGATGGACATTATTGAGCGTATGCTCGAAGAGTTTGACCTCACCCTGCCTGCCAAGCCAGATTATTATCGCCAGCGGGAAGGTCTCGTTTCAGCTATCCAAAAGGCTGGAGAAAACAACTCGCGGCACCCAAAGGCGCGCGCTCTCGCGCACCCGAGTGGGTCGAATGTGCTGCAACTGTTCCCAAAGGCGAACGACGACGCCGAGTAAAATCAAGCGAAATCGTCGAACCCGATCAAAGGCATTGCGTCCTCACGCATGGCCTCTTCTCCATAGGATGGCTCGTTTCATCGCGGCCTAGTTCGGCGCCGGATCGACGCCATCTAAAAAGTTCTAGATCCAGGGCGCGGCAGCAGCCTTCAAGATGCCATCCTCCACGGCTCCTTCGGCTGGATGATCCGCCGCTGCATAGCTGCATTGCACAAAAAATGTTTTCCAACTGGTCAAAAAAGGAGCATGGTGAATGTAGCTGATGCAACACGACGGCTTTCCTCCCAGTTCCGTCGTTTCAGCTGTTCCCCTCTGGAGGTTTATACCTTCACAACTAATGGGCCACGGTTTTCCGTCGGCCCACTTTTTTTGTCTGCGAAAATCACGCGTTGCCGCCGGGGTTGATCGACCGGCATCCAATTCCCAGGCGCTGGCTTTGGTCCTATAACCGTAATTCAGTCATCAATAGAGTTTTTTGAGACCGGAGCGATATGCGAGCCACGCCGTGGCGACGCGGACGTAAAAGTGGCCGACGAAGCCAAGCAGGGGACACTGCTTTAGGAGTTCGGCTCCTGCAGAGAAAGCGACACAGCGGTGAGGGTTTGATGGCAGAACGAATGTCTGAACGCGCCAAGGGTGACATCGACGCTATCTTGGAACGGCTCTATCGGGTTTCCCCGGAGCTGGATAGAATTGCCGCCGACTGCGAGAGAGCTTTGCGGCTCAATGCTGAAGCAAGAGGCGATTACATTTCGCCACGAACCATGCAGGCGTTTGCCGAAATGCGCGATGCCGTAAGCACGCTATATGGCGCGGCGCAGAATGCGATGAAGGAAGCCGATAGGTTCTTTAAGCCGAAATCGTAGGTTAGATTTGCTGCCATTACGCGATAGGACCATGGAGCGGCACAGCTGATGAATTCAACCACTCGCCAAGTTAACCGTTCATCTTCGGGAGCTTAAACAACGAGGAGCTCCGCCCAACCTTAGCAGCGGCCTCTCAGGCTCCGGCCCTAAGCTTCAGATCAGATGTACGAACGGATCACCTTGCAGAATGTCATGAAACGCCCAGGTAAAACTGGAAAACGGCCATCGCGGCTTGCGGCTGTGATCTTTCGGGCTGAATGCGCTATGAGCGGACCACGGCAGCCGGGTATGGAAAACAAATGACCACAATCACCATCGACGATGCACTCAACCACGCGGGAGCAGGACGATATCAGCGACGGCTGATGGCCATCTTCGGCTTGGTCTGGGCAGCTGACGCCATGCAGGTCATCGCGGTGGGCTTCACAGCGGCTTCGATCGCCACGAGCTTCGAACTAACGGTGCCGCAGGCGCTTCAGACGGGCACGGTGTTTTTCCTAGGCATGTTTTTGGGCGCAATGGGGTTTGGCAGGCTTGCCGACCGGATCGGCCGCCGCGGCGTTCTGATCGCGACTGTCTCCTGTGATGCCGTCTTTGGCACGCTGTCGATATTCGCGCCAGACTTCACCTTCCTCCTGTTCATGCGCTTCCTGACCGGAGCAGCGGTCGGCGGGACGTTGCCGGTGGACTATGCGATGATGGCCGAATTCCTGCCGGCGAAGAACCGAGGCAGGTGGCTGGTGCTGCTGGAGGGTTTCTGGGCCGTCGGAACCCTGGTCGTCGCAATTGCAGCCTGGCTGCTCAGTCTATGGAACGTGGCCGAAGCCTGGCGGTTTATCTTTGCCGTTACAGCGGTCCCGGCGATTATCGGTTTCGGTCTGCGGTTTTTCGTGCCGGAATCGCCGCTCTATCTTCTGCGCAAGGGAAGGGGTGGAGAAGCAAAGGCGATCATCGACCGGATGATCCTGGTGAATGGCCGCCGTGCCCTGGGAGAAGAGGTTGACATAGCGCCTGCGACACCGACGCGTAGTGTCGGAATATTCTCCCACGCTCTGCGGCGTCGAACCATTCTGATCCTCGCGGTTTGGTTTCTGGTATCCATTTCTTACTATGGTGTCTTCACCTGGATGCCTCCGAAACTTGCCGGGGACGGCTTTGGCTTCGTTCGAGGCTACGGTTTTCTTGTGCTGATCGCGCTTGCCCAGATCCCCGGGTATGCGCTCGCTGCCTACGGAGTCGAAAAGTGGGGGCGGCGTCCAACGCTTGTGGCATTTTGCATCCTTTCCGCGATGGGATCCATTTTGTTCGTCGTCGGCTCATCCGCACTCTTGGTAGCGTCGTCACTGCTAATCATGAGTTTCGCGCTACTTGGTACGTGGGGTGCACTCTACGCCTATACGCCAGAGCTTTATCCTACTGCGTCCAGGGCAACCGGGATGGGTGCCGCCGGTGCTATGGCTCGGCTTGGAGGGCTGCTTGCGCCATCGTTGATCGGTCTTTTTGTGACTAAAGATTTCGGCCTGGTCATCGGGATTTTCGCTGCCCTGCTGCTGTTGGCAGGTGCCGCAGCCTATTTCATCGATGCAGAGACACGCAGTGCTACGCTGGCCTAGAAGCGGTTGACCGATGCGGTGGCCTCCATCTCAGGATGGCGGAGGGTAGGGTTCCGACCTTGTCGCAGAATAAATTTTTGTGGCGAAGACTGACAGCTGGCGGCGCCATTGCAGTCTCGTCTCCACGTTTTTCAACAGCTTAATTGATTCCCTTAAAGCGGTTTCGTCAACCTGGTTTTCACGTTGACGTTGGCCGCCTGGCAAAGGGCACTGAGAGCAGGGCGCAGCCGGTCAGGACGGCAATCACCATCCAGGCTTCGTTGATCGCCTGGACGCTTGCCGCGGTCTGGATCAGCGGATCAAGCAGCGCCGTGGTATCCGCGTCGAAGCTGCCGCTATGCCCGGATATCGTCTGAAGAGGCGCGCCGACGAATGTCGCGGCCTCGACGTCGCCGGCGTGAAGGCGGGTCCAGAGACCCTGTCCCAGCGGCTCCGAGCGCGTGTAGATGATGGTGTCGATCAGCGCGATGCCGATGGCCCCGCCGAGATTGCGCATCAGGTTGAAAAGTCCGCTCGCGTCGGGAATGCGGTCTGGCGGCAGAGTGCCGAGCGCCAGTCGCGTCGGTGGCAGCAGGCAAAACATGATGGCGACGCCGCGCACGACCTGCGGCCAGAACATCGCGTCATAATCCGAACGAGGGTCCTGAAAAGCGCTCATCCCGACACCGATCGCAAAGAGCGCGAAACCGGCGGCCGACAGCACGCGCGCGTCCATCCGCTTCTCCAGCGCGACCGCGATCGGCGCCGTGATCAATTGCGCGACGCCGGTGACCAGCATCGTCATGCCGATTTGGAGGGCGTCGTGTCCTCTGACGAAAGCGAGGAAGACCGGCATGAGATAGACCGAGCCGAAGAGGCCGATGCCGAGCACGAAGCTCAGAACCGAACCGACGAGAAAGTTTCGATCGCCGAAATTTCCGAGATCGACGATCGGCCGGTCTCTGCGCAGCGTTCGCCAGATGAAGACACCTCCCGACGCAAGGCAGACCGCCAGCAGACTTAGGACATAGGCCGAGATCCAGCCGCTCGTCGGCGCCTCTTTCAGGCTGAGTTCCAGGCTCGTCAGCGCGGTTGCCATCAGCAGAAGCGACAGGCCGTCGAGATGCCTGAGTTCGGACGGATCGGTCGCCTGCCTCGGCAGGGACCGTGCCGCCAGGATTGCCGAGGCAATGCCTGGAAGGATGTTGATCAGGAACAGCCAGTGCCAGGAATAGGTCTCTGTCAGCCATCCGCCGACGATCGGTCCGACGGTCGGGGCCAAAACCGCGAGAACGCCGGCGATCGTCGTCGCAAGCGCCTGGCGCTCGTTCCGAAAGAGAATGAACACGGCCGAAAACACCGAGGGGATCAGGGTTCCGCCGGAAAAACCCTGAAGCACCCGCCAGGCGACCAGCTCACCGAAGCTGCCGCTCATTGCACAGCCGGCGGAGGCTGCGACGAACAGGCTGATGGCGGTAACGAACAGCCATCGCATCGTCAGAAGCCGCGTGAAGAAGCCGGTGAGCGGGATCGCCACCACTTCGGCGATGAGATAGGCCGTCTGTATCCAGCTCATCTGATCCGGATCGATATCCAGCGCCGACTGGATGGTCGGCAGCGATGTCGCCACCACCTGGACGTCGAGGATCGCCATGAACATGCCGACGCACATCGCCATGAAGCCGAGCCAGACGATGGCGGGTGTTTCATCAGGGCGGGCAGATTCAAGTCGTTCCGACATGCGATGATCCCGCGCGCTGCATTCTCCGCCCAAGGTGCGAAGACTAAGGCTGATCCTGTTTAAGATCGAGACGGTCGACGGTATGCCGCAATCAAAGACGTGGAGCGCAATTCCGCCGATGCCGACACCATAGTTCGGATGAGGACGGAAGCGATAGGGATCTGCCAACACAAATACGTCACCAACGCGACCAGCCGTCCCACGCCCGAAGAGGTCTTCCTGCAGTTCGGTGCGCGTCGCTGAGAGCTGCTCCGGAGCGCCGCAGAAATTTCAAATCGGCAATTGACGTGCTGGCTGGAAACTGACTATCAATCTTAAATCAATTTGATTGACTTCAAGAACGACGGGATCGCGTGGGTGAGGTTACTTTGATCAACTATGCCCCCGCTCCTTCCATCGGAGCCGGCTTTGCGGCAGCAATCGTTCCGCTCTCGGTAGTGCGCCGGAATGCTTATGATCCGATCTCCAAGAAGAAAGAGTGACCATGTCCACATCGCGACCGAAAGCCCTGCGGCTTGAAACCCTTTGGAACCCGCCTGCTGACGGTAAGGAGTTCTCCTACGTCCTGCGTCTCAAGAACCTCGGCACCGAGCCGCTTTCGAATTTCTCCCTCTGCGTCAGCGGCCCAGGCCGTGTCGATCCGGCCGGTCGTGTCGAAGGCGCCACGGTTTCGCAGCGGCTCTCGAATTTCACCGAATTCCAGCCGCCAGCCAATTTCGTTCTCGGCGCCGGCGAGACGTGGACGATCTCGGTCTACGCGCTAAGCTGGCAGTTCCGTCACTGGACGGACGGCGCGACGAGCGGCTATCTCGCGCTTTCCGATGGCAGCACGATCGTGCTCACGATAGAGCCGACGCGATCTTCGGTCAGCAACGCCCCATTGAAGCGTGGCGCCGAGATCTATCCGGTGCCCGTCAATGCGCCTGTTCAGGTGTCGATCATCCCCTGGCCGAACCATATTTCAGTCACTTCCCGCCGGCCGCTGCCGGCCGGTTTTGCGCCGCAGGCGCAGAGCACTGAAGGGGAGGCAGCAGCAAGAAGTTTCGCAGCGCTGGTCGAGCATCTCTTCGCCGTCGAAGGCATCGTGCGAAGCGAGGCGGAAGGCGCGGATCCGGTTGCCTTGAAGGATGCCGCCGGGCTCGGGCCAGAGGCCTACCGGCTGAGCTTCGAGGGTGAGACGATCACGATCGAGGCCAGCAGCCAGACCGGCTTCCTCTACGGCCTCGTCACGCTCGGCCAGATCTGGCGCGGTGCAAGGCTGCATCCCGAGGTCTTCCAGTTTCCGGCATCAGGCGAGATCGTCGATGAGCCGTCGATGGGCTGGCGCGGCCTGCATCTCGACGTCGCCCGCCAGTTCTATGGCGCAGCCGAGGTCAAAAAGCTGCTGGCGGTTCTTGCCTGGAACAAGCTCAACCGTTTCCACTGGCACCTTTCCGACGACGAGGCCTGGCGCGTTGAGATCGACGCCTATCCTGATTTGACCGCGGTCGGCGCCTGGCGCGGCCACGGTCTCGCCGTTCCGCCGCTGCTCGGTTCGAGCCCGGCCCGCACGGGCGGTTACTACACCAAGGCTGCGATCCGCGAGATCGTCGCCCATGCCAAGAGTTTCGGCGTGGAGATCGTGCCGGAGATCGATGTCCCCGGCCATTGCTACGCCATGTTGCAGGCAATACCGGAATTGCGCGATCCGGCCGAGGTCGGCAGCTACTATTCAGTTCAGGGCTTTCCCAATAATTGCATCAATCCGGCCCGCGAAAGGACCTATGAGATCGTCGAGACGATCCTTTCGGAACTCATCGAGCTTTTCCCGTTCAAGACCATCCATCTCGGCGCCGACGAAGTTCCTCTTGGCGCGTGGTCCGGTTCGCCGGAAGCGCTCGAACGCCTGCGTAGCGTGGCGGGCGACGAGGTTGCCGATGCGCATACCAAGCGGCTGAACGTGGTGACCAATACCCACGGTGCCGACGACATCCACGGCTCGGGCGCCGCCATCCTGCAGGCGGAGTTCCTGAGCCGCGTCCAGCGCTTCCTTGCGAGCAAGGGCTGCATCACCGGCGGCTGGGAAGAGGCAGCCCACGGCGATGTCATCGACAAATCGAAGAGCTATCTCTGCAGCTGGCGCAATGTCGAGGTCTCGGCCGAACTCGCCGAGCGCGGCTATGAAATGGTCGTCTGCCCCGGACAGGTCTATTACCTCGACATGGCGCTGAGGCCCGACTGGGATGAGCCCGGCGCCAGTTGGGCGGGGACTTCGGACGCGGAGAAGCTCTACAATTTCGATCCCATCGGCGGCTGGACGGCGAGCCAGAAACAGAAACTCCTCGGCATTCAGGCCTGCATCTGGTCCGAGCCGATGACCGATCGCGCCGTTTTCGACCGCCTCGTCTTTCCGCGCCTTTCCGCGCTTGCCGAAACGGGCTGGACGAAGCCGTCATCCAAGTCGTGGGAGCGTTTCAGGGCGCTCGCAGGACTGATGCCGCTGCTCTACGGGCTGCAACAGTCGTAGCGCTCCGATTGGCCGCGGGTTTTGATTTGAGGATCAGCCTTGCCATTGCCGGAGGCGGTGATGGCAAGGATACCGACATCGCTTTCAAGGGGATTTGTCAGGCGCCGCGGGCAGCTCGCATTCGGGTGCGGCGATACGAATAGGACGGGTTCCAATCTCCGCGCCTGTCGCGCGGTCGATGGTGAGGGGATCGATCTCCGTTCCGGCCTCAGCGTCGAAGAAACGGGTGACTGCGCCGCCGCTGCGATGCTTGCGGCCCCAGGCGCCGATCGCAAACAGCACCGGCAAAAAGTCGCGGCCGGCTTCCGTCAGCACATATTCATCGCGCGGCGGACGCTCGGAATAGCGACGCTTTTCCAGCAATCCTTCCTCGGTCAGCGATGACAGCCGCCCCGTCAGCATTGTCGGGACGATGCCGAGGCTTTTGCGAAATTCATCGAAGCGGGTCAGCCCCGCATGGGCGTCGCGCATGATCAACATGCTCCACGCATCGCCGACGAGCGCCAGGCTGCGGGCGATCAGGCAGGGCTGGTTCGAAAGATTCTTCATGTCGATATCTTTTTAGTAGTGACTTGCTATCAAATTGATAGTAACAGAATGCCCATGAACATTCCACGACAAAATGAAGGCAGACGTCGATGAGCAAAAGAGAACGCGGCATTGCCCTGGTCACAGGGGCTTCTTCCGGCATCGGGCTGGTGACGGCGCAGGCCTTGCTGCGCGACGGTTACCAGGTGTTCGGCACCAGCCGAAAGCCGATGGCCGACATCGTCGACGGTATCACAATGCTGGTCTGCGACGTCATCGACGATCAATCCGTGCAGGGCGTCGTCGACGAGGTTCTGAAACGCACGGGACGGATCGATCTTCTCGTCAACAATGCCGGGATCGGCCTGCTCGGCGGCGCCGAGGAATCGACGACGGCACAGGCCAAAGCCGTTTTCGACGTCAACGTCTTCGGCACGATGCGCATGACCAATGCGGTGCTGCCGGTGATGCGGCGGCAGCGCAGCGGCCGGATCATCAACCTGAGCTCGATCCTCGGGCTGATCCCGGCGCCCTTCAACGCGCTTTACGCAGCGACCAAACACGCGATCGAAGGTTATTCGGAATCCCTCGACCATGAAGTGCGCACGCAGGGCATCCGCGTCGTGCTCGTCGAACCGGGCGTCACGCGCACCTCATTCGAAGAGAACATCACACGGCCGGACCGGCCGCTCGCCGTTTATGATACAGTGCGCACCGATGCCGAGAAGCTGATGCGCGAAATCGTTTCGAAGGGCGATGCGCCCGAAGTGGTCGCCGCAACCGTCGTCAAGGCCGCCAATGCGCCATCGCCCAAGAGGCGGTACACGGCCGGAAGGGCCGCAGGGCAGATCCGTTTCATCCGCCGCTTCCTGCCGGAGTCCTTCGTCGACAAGAGCCTCCGGAAATTCAACAAACTTCCCGGTTGATCCTGGCTTGCCGCATTGTCGGCTCTCGCAGAAAATGAAAGTTCGCCCCCATGAAAGCATTCCTGATCGACCGCTACAAGAAAGGCGGCGCCCTCAGGCTCGGCCAGAGCCCTGAACCGCAGCTCCGCAAGAACGACGTCATGGTCGAAATCCATGCCGTCAGCGTGAATCCGCTGGATGCCAAGATCCGGGACGGAGAGTTCAAGCTCGTCCTGCCTTACCGGCTTCCGCTGGTGCTTGGCAACGATGTCGCCGGTGTCGTGGTCCGGGTTGGGGCCAATGTCAGGCAGTTCAAACCCGGTGACGAGGTCTATGCGCGTCCTGACCAGGATCGCATAGGCACCTTCGCCGAGTACATCGCCATCGACGCTGCCGATGTTGCGCTGAAGCCTGCCAATCTCAGCATGGAAGAGGCCGCATCCATTCCGCTTGTGGCGCTGACTGCATGGCAGGCGCTGGTCGAGCGCGCCAAGCTGCAGAAAGGCCAAAAGGTATTGATCCATGCGGGCTCCGGCGGCGTCGGCACCATCGCCATCCAGCTTGCCAAGCATCTCGGCGCCCATGTGGCGACGACCGCCAGCACCGCGAACACAGCTCTGGTGAAAAGCCTCGGCGCCGACGTGGTGGTCGATTACAAGAAGGACGATTTCGAGACGGTGCTGAAGGGCTATGACGTCGTACTGAACAGCCTCGGCAAGGAGACGCTGGAGAAATCGCTCAGCGTCTTGAAGCCGGGCGGCAAGCTGATCTCGATATCAGGTCCGCCCGATCCCGATTTCGCCAGGGAAAACGGCTTCGGCTGGCTGCTGCAGCAGGTCATGCGCTTCTTGAGTTTCGGCATCAGGTGGAAATCGAAACGCCGGGGGATCGGCTATTCCTTTCTCTTCATGCAGGCAAACGGCGCGCAGCTCGGCAAGATCACCGCGCTGATCGAGGCGGGCGCCATCCGTCCCGTCATTGACCGGGCCTTCCCGTTCGAGAAGACCAACGAGGCGCTGGACTATGTCGAAACGGGACGCGTCAAGGGCAAGGTCGTGATCGCGGTGAAGTGAGGTCTGGAAATCCGATGAGTCCTCGGCTTAGCCGAGCGGCTTTTGCAGAATGCCGAAGCGCGGATTGGTTTCGAAAGAGAAGTGCGCTCGAGCGAAGGGGCTTCACTGTCGTTGCCGGTAGGCAGAGGGCGTGACGCCTGTGCCCAACTTAAATGCCCGTGTCATGTGGCTCTGGCTGCTGAAGCCGCAGGCCGAAGCGATCTGTGCGATTGGGTCCATGGCTGATAACATCGATTTGGCGCGCTCGACACGCCGGTGAGCCACCCAGCCATGCGGGGACACACCATAGCTTGCCCGG
The DNA here is from genome assembly GCF_021052345.1 of Rhizobium sp. SU303. Taxonomy (NCBI): domain Bacteria; kingdom Pseudomonadati; phylum Pseudomonadota; class Alphaproteobacteria; order Hyphomicrobiales; family Rhizobiaceae; genus Rhizobium; species Rhizobium sp. SU303. Next base: position 411,711 of record NZ_CP088097.1, on the reverse strand, counting down.
AACATCCGCTGAAAATGAAAAGCGCTGAGCTGCCCGATCGCCGCCAGATCCTGCAAGCGGATTGTCTCACCGAGATGGGCCTCGATATACTCCAGACTCCGGCGCCGGACATGAGGAGCGAGCCCGCCGCTGATCGCGCAGGGGCGCATCCCTCCATAACGCGGATCAACGAAGAAATCGTTGATCGCCTGCGTCATCGCTTCTTCAGCCAGCAGATGACCGCCCGCCAACATCGCTTTCGTCATCTGCCGAAGTGTGCGCGCCAAGGCGGGTGCATCCGCGAATGTTAATTCGGGAAGAGCCATGAGCCGCGCATCGCGGTCAAACGTCTCGGCAAACATCCGGCGCATCTGATCGTCGGGAACATACAGATGGACGAATTCGGAGAAGTCGGTGATTTCCCATTCGGACGAGTGCTCCTGTGGCATGATGCACAGGACCCCCGGACGGCCGCGCGCGCCTGGGCTGCCATCCAGACGACGCGTTCCGGCGCCGCCTCTCAGATAAAGACTGAACGTATGACCGTTCGGCCGCTGATAGCTCATCCTGTCTTGTGCATTGCTCCAGATAGCGGCTGATCGCCCGAAACCCAAATCGATGGACTGTGACATCCGTGCAGTGGGAGATGCGGACAAAAACCTGAAAACCGAGGGGTGACTATATTTCACCAATTCTTCCCCACACATGACCATGCCGCGCGAACATTACCGGCGGACGACCCGCATGGCGAGCCGGAAGTCCGGGCAAATCGATTTCATAGCAAGAATCTGCAAGAGACCTGCTCACGGCTCGCATATTGGTCGGGGAAACGAGGATCACTCCATGGCAAATGCCGCTCTCTTCATCGCGACCGTCCTCATATGGGGGACGACTTGGATCGCCATTGCGATGCAGGTCGGTCCCGTGCCGGTCTTGGTCTCGGTCTTTTACAGATTTGCGGTCGCAGCAGTGATCCTCGTCGCCATCCTGGCTGCCATGCGGCGGCTCAAGCTCCCTGCATTGCGCGATCAACCTTTCATCCTTGCGCAAGCGCTCTGCCTGTTCAGCCTCAATTTCATCTGTTTCTACAACGCCGCCGCCTCTATCCCGTCCGGCCTAATCTCCGTGATCTTCTCGCTCGCAACGATCTACAATGCCGTCAATGCGCGCCTCTTCTTCGGCGACCGCATTACCGGCCGCACACTTCTCGCAGCGGCGCTCGGAGCAACCGGCCTTCTCCTCCTTTTCGGACAGGACGTTGTCGTCGATTTCGATATGGGCACGTTGAAAGGGATCGGGCTCGCTGCGCTTGGCACGCTGTTCTTCTCGCTGGGCAATATGGCATCGCGTCGAAACAGCGCGGTCGGAATCTCACCGCTGACCGCCAATGCCTGGGGCATGACCTATGGCGCGATCGTCCTCCTCTTCCTGATTACCGTGACGCAAACGCCGATCGTCGCGCCGCCTGACATCACCTATCTTGCCGCCATGCTCTATCTCGCGGCAATCGGATCGGTGATCGGCTTCACCACCTACCTCATGCTGGTGTCCCGCATCGGCTCCTCACGCGCTGCCTATGCCACCGTCCTGTTCCCGATCGTCGCCCTGTCGTTGTCGACGGTCTTCGAGGGCTACCACTGGAGCGGTCTGGGCCTGATCGGCCTGGCGCTGACGCTTCTCGGCAACGTGGTCATTTTTGCGCGACCTCTGGCCCGTCGGCCGCTGCCGTCAGATGCGAGACTGCCGGCAGGCGGATGAGAGGCCGGCGTCGGCAATCTCCCGGACCGAGATGGCTAGCCGAGCGGCTTTTGCAGGACGTCGAAGCGCGGATTGGTTTCGGAAAAGATCGGCAGGGCAGCGGCGCCGAGGATTGCCGTATCCTTGCCGGTCATGCCGATCATTACGCGGGGAATGGTCCGCTTTTGATTGGGGTCGATCGGCGTGTGCAGCGGCTCCAGCCGCTCTGCAAGCCGAAGCATCAGCGATGTCGATATGCTGCCGCCGAGCACGATGGTCTGAGGATCAAAGGCCAGTTCCAGAAAATCGACGGTCTGCCGCAGCGGCTGGACGGCCTGATCCAGCCAGGCGTCGAGACCTTCGCCGCCCTTGGCGATCAGCGCATCGAGATCGTCGGGCGACATCTCCTCGGCATTGGCAATGCCCATGAATTCATAGGCGACGGTCGGAGACACGTAGCGATCAAGACAGCCGCGCTTGCCGCAGCTGCAGAGCTTGCCATGCGGCTCGACGATGACATGCCCGATCTCGCCGGCATTGTTGCGGCTGCCCTTGTAGAGGTGGCCGTCAAGGAACATTCCGGCGCCGATGCCACCGCCGCCTGCGAGAAACAGATAGACGAAGCTGCCCAAACCGCGGGCGACGCCATGAAGACGCTCGCCGATCGCTGCTGCCGTCGCATCGTTTTCGACCAGCACCGGCACCTTTACCCGTTGTTCCAATTCATGCCCGACGGGAAAACCCTGCCAGCCGGGCAGGTTCAGCGGGCTGAGCGATGTGGTGCCGCCATCGGCATAGCGGCCGGGCAGGGCCATCCCGACGCCGAGCAGCCTGTTCCGGTCGAATGTGAAGGCCTGCTGAAGATCCTCGACGATGGACTGGAGAGCCGGCATCGCCCTTTGCGGATCGGGATGTTCGACGTGGCGTTCGATGCGCGCGCAAACGGCGCCGGAGAGATCCGTCAGGACCCCGCTTGCGCGCTGGCGGCCAAGTTCGAGGCCTATCGAATAGGCGCCGCGCGGATTGATGGTGTAAGGGATGATCGGTTGGCCGCGCGCCAGCTTCTGCGCCTCGGACGGAACGAGAAGGTGCGATCTCTCCAATTCCTCGACGATATTCGAAACAGTCTGAGCAGTCAGCGCCGTCATCCGGGCGATCGCAGCGCGCGACAAGGGGCCGTTCGTGCGGACAGCCTCGATCACCACACGCCGGTTGTGAGACTTGGCCTGTTCGAGATTCGTGCCGGATATCGCCTTCATGTCGCCTTCAACAAAATGGTGCGTCACCCTTGTCACAAGACGAACACCGATGAAAGCTCCATTCTTCGGAACGTCTATTTGCTCAACGGGCACCGCGTCTGTGCAAGAGGCCAATGATCGCTATCCCGGACAATCCGGTGACGGCGCTGAGGATGGCGGTTCCAGAATAGCCGGTCACATAGGTGCCGGCGGCAAAAACCAGCGCGCCGATCCCGGCGCTGGCGAAGATGTTGACGGAGATCAGCGCACTGCCGAGCCCCGGTCGGTCGGCAATCAGATCCTGCAGATAGGTGATCGGAAAGCTGATGATCGCCGCCGCTCCGATGCCGGCGAGCAAGGTGAGCGCATAGAGATGCCACGGCTCAGAGGCAAGACCGAGAAGGCTGAGGAAGACGGCGTAGATGATGGTGCCGGCCGCAAGCGCCGTCATTTGGCCGGTTTTCCGGGCGATCCGCGACCAGATGATGATGAAGACGACCTCCAGCAATGCGACGATGCCGACCAGAATGCCGACATCGCTGAGCCTGCCATGCGCGGCACCGGTGACAATCAATGGCAGCAGGGCGTCATTGAGATGCAGCGTGCTGGTGATCAGCGCCACCCCCCAAATATGCGCGGATATTCGCGGAGAAACCACCTGGCGAAGCGCACCGAGATAGGTGAGATGATGAACTGCTGCCATCTCCGTCGCCGCCCGCTTCGGCAAGGCGAACAGGATGATGCCCTGGCAGAGCAGACATGAGATGGCGGCAAAGAGGTAGGCCGGCAGCATGCTCGATGCGCCAGACAGCAGCAGGCCGGTGATGCCGGGGATCAGCACCCAGGACAGCGAGATCATGGCGCGCACGCCGGAGTTGGCCGTCACCATGTCGCTTCGGCTCATGCCGTGCATCGCCGCACGCGCATTGGCAAACAGCAGCGAGTTCAGCGCGCCGTAGATCGGCAGGGGCAGCAACCCGCTGATAACGAAGATGGCTGCAGTCGGAAAGGCGTAGACCATGCCGTAGCCGACGATGCCGAACAGGCAGGCGCCGATCATCGTCGATCGGTACTCACCCAGCCGGTCGGTGAGATTGCCGAGCAGAATGCTGATGACGACGTTCACCGCCGCCGAGATGAAACTCAGGAAAGAATAGAGGCCGTCGCTCAAGCCCAATTCGCGGATGCCGATGATCGAGCGGTAAGGTGCGGTCATCGCTCCCGCCATCCCGAAGGTGAAAATGGCAATCATGCAGGCGCGGATCGCCGGATTGCGGAAGACGTCGGGAAAAAGTCGGCTCATGCGATCATCGATCAGACGTAAGCCGGCTTCACAACCTGCCCCTCTTGTCTTCCTCAGGGTTTCAGTAATGTTCCGATTGTGAGAAGGTCCGCGCGAGTTCGGCCTGGCCGGCCGTGAGGCCGCAATCGACAGGCAGGCAGACGCCTGATATCGCTGCGGCCAGGGGACCGGCGAGGAAGGCCACGGCATTGGCGACATCTTTTGGATCGACGACGCGCTGCAGCGGATACCAGCGGCGTGCTTCCTCGAAAACATTCGGATTGGCTGCCGCGCGTACTTCCCAGGCCTGCGTCTTCACAGTGCCGGGTGCGACGGCGTTGGACCGGATGCCGAACTTGCCGTATTCCACGGCGACCAGTCGGGTAAAATGCAGAAGGCCTGCCTTGGCGACGCTATAGGCCGGGTGTCCGAAGACATGCATGCCGTTGACCGAGGCGATGTTGACGACCGAACCCCTCGAGGCCTTCAGCATGGGCTCGAACGCGCGGAAACATAAGAATGCCGCTTCGAGATTAAGCGCATTGTCCGCCCGCCAGATCTCAGGCGTCGTCTCATGCAGGCTGGTCGCGCGGGCGGCACCGGCATTGTTGACCAGGGTTCGAACCACACCGACGTCGGCGGCGCGTCTTGCCAATTCGGCAATGCTCGTCTCACTGGTGACATCGCTTTGGATGGCGACGAAGCGATTGTCCGGCCCGAGCTTCAATGCCACGGCAGCCGCGGCCTCCGCATCGATATCGGCGAGCAACACGACGTCGTGGTCATCGGCGAGCCGTGCGGCGATCGCCGCGCCGATATCGCCTGCAGCGCCGGTAACGATGGCTATCGACTGCGTCATTTTCCGTAGCTCCCGTTCATGAACCTCAATCTCCAAGCAATTGCCGGTCGTCGCCGTCACGGTGAATGACAAGCTGCTGCTTGATACGCCGAAGCGTGGTCGTCGCCTTCGGCTGAACGGCATAGGCGACCAGGCTCGACAGGATATCGATCGTCGCGATGTAGGCGATGCGCGTCGAGGTCGGGCGATAGATATTGTGGCCCTCGGGAAGGTCGATAGCCACGACGATTTCGGCGGCCTTGGCAACGGGGCTGGCCGTCTGGGTCAGCGCGATCGTCTTCACCTTGGTCTGGCGGGCAAGCTCGAAGGCGCGCACCAGCTCCGTATTGCGCCCTGAGAAGGACGAGCCGATCAACACGTCGCCGGGCCTTGCCGCGGCAGCCATCATCAGCTGCATGCTGTGGTCGGAACTTGCCGTGATGCGAAGCCCGAGACGGAAGAGCCGGTTCTGAAGCTCGTCGGCGATCATCGACGAATTGCCGCCCGACCCGAACGCATAGATCATATCGGCCTTGGCGATATGCGAAACGGCGGCTTCGATCGCAGCAAGATCGAGCGACCGATGCAGGAGAAAGAGCGCGTTCTGGGCCTTGGTGATGATATCCTGGGCGACATCGGCCGGATCGGTGCTTTTCGATTCCGGTTTCAGGTAACGAACGCCGATATGGGCGGTGCGGGCAAGCTGCACCTTGAAGTCGGAGAAACTCTCGCAACCGAGCCGCCGGCAAAAGCGCGTGACGGTCGGCGGCGATACCTCGGCCCGTTCCGCCAGCTCGATGATCGAGGCATTCACGGCAAACTCGAAGTCGTTGACGATAATCTCCGCGATGCGGCTCTCGGAGGGAGAGAGCCTGCTCTTGTCTTCCTGCAGCGTTGAAAAGATATCCAAGCCCGTCCCCCCCGATAGTTTTCTATCTATCCTTCTTCTTATAGGCCACGCAGTCGATCTCAACCTTACAATCAACCATCATCGACGATTGCACACAGGCGCGTGCCGGCGGATGTTCGCCGAAATACCCCTCATAGATTTTGTTGAAGGTCCAGAAGTCGCGTGGATCGTCGAGCCAGACGCCGACGCGGACCACATCCTCGACGCCATATCCGGCCTCATCGAGGATCGAAAGGACATTGGCGATCGTCTTGTGGGTCTGGGCGATGATATTGCCGTCGATGATTTCGCCATTTTCCATCGCAACCTGTCCGGAAACATACAGCCATCCGTCGGCTTCGACCGCACGTGCGAAAGGCAGCGCTTTGCCGCCGGCGCCCGTTTGAACAGTGCCATAGCGCTTGATCGGCATGCTGAGGTCCTTGCAAATTATTTTCTTGATAAGTTGACAAGTGACCATAGAAAGCAGAATTTGGCCAGTGAAAAACACCGTTTATGAAAAGAATTTCAATCCGGGGCTGATATGCGCGATCCTTTCCAGAATCCTTTCCCGTCAGACAGCGCCCGGCATGCAATCTGGGAAATGCTCGTTCTGCGCGATATCGATGCGTTTCTGGCGGCCGATTGGTCGATGGTGGAGCATGACTTCGTCGAAGAGGGCTTCATCGGTATCGATGCCCAGAAGCAGGTCAGCCCCGACAGGTGGCGTCTGGCATTTCCGACGCTGTCGGCCTATCGCCAGGAATGGCTGAGGCAGGCAAAGGATTTCGCCGAGCAGAGTTTCGCAGAAGACGCGCGCACGGCGATCTTCACCACGACGACGCTTGAGGATATCGAAATCGAGGGCGAAATGGCCCTCGTCCGCAAGAAATTCGACGGCGGCATTACCAAGAGCGACGATACCCGGGACGTCCTGCAATGGCAGACGCTCTATTACTGCAGGCTTCACCAAGGGCGCTGGAAAATCTCAGGTTTCACCGGCTACCTGCCGAACCCGATGGGGTAAAGCAGAGCCGACAACACGAAGGCGACTTACTTGCGCATTTTCACGGCGGCACTGGCGACCGAGACCAACACCTTTTCCCCGATCTGCGTGGATCGCCGCGCATTCGAAGCCTCGCTTTATGCGCCCCCCGGTCAACATCCAGAAACGCCGACGCTGTGCACTGCGCCGATCACCGTGGGAAGGCGCGTCACCCGGGAAAAGGGTTGGGAACTGATTGAGGGAACCGCCACCTGGGCCGATCCCGCAGGCCTCGTCAACCGGACGACCTACGAGGAATTGCGTGACGAAATCCTCGGGCAGCTCCGCGCGGCAATGCCGGTCGACGCCGTTGTCATGGGCCTGCACGGCGCCATGGTGGCCGCCGGATACGAGGATACCGAAGGCGATCTTCTGTCGCGCATCCGCGAGATCGTCGGGCCTGATGTCCTCATCTGCGCCGAACTCGATCCGCACAGCCATCTCACGGCACAACGTGTCGCCGCTCTCGATTTCGCCGTCTATTTCAAGGAGTTTCCGCACACGGACTTCGTCGACCGCGCCGAGGATCTCTGGCGCATTGCGGTCGAAACGCTCGAAGGGCGGATCAAGCCTGATATGTCGGTGTTCGACTGCAAGATGATCGACGTCTTCCCGACATCGCGCGAGCCCATGCGTTCCTTCGTCGACAAGATCATGCGGATCGAAAAGGACGACCCCGAGATCCTGTCGATCTCGGTGATCCACGGCTTCATGGTGGGCGACGTTCCCGAAATGGGAACGAAGCTGCTTGTCGTGACTGATAATAAGCCGGAGAAGGGCGCGGCTTGGGCGCGCGAACTCGGCCTCGAACTGTTTTCGAAGCGCGGCACCTTCATGGTCCCGCAGATCGACGAGAAGGAAGCCGTCGCGCGCGCGATGGCCGCCACCACATGCCCTGTTGTCATTGCCGATGTCTGGGATAATCCCGGCGGCGGCACCGCAGGAGATGCGACTGTTATCCTCGGAGAGCTGATCGCCCGCGGCGTCACGAGTGCTGCGATCGGCACCATCTGGGATCCTGTGGCCGTCCAGATCTGTTTTGCGGCGGGCGAGGGGGCGGAAATTCCGCTGCGCTTCGGCGCCAAGTCGGCGCCCGGCACCGGCAATCCGATCGACGGCATGGTGAAAGTCGTCAGGCTGGTCAGGAATGCCGAGATGCAGTTCGGCGAGAGCCTGGCCCCCTTCGGCGACGCCGCCCATATCGTGCTCGATGGCATAGACATCATCCTCAATTCGACGCGCGCCCAGAGCTTCGATCCGAGCCTGTTTTCGGTGATGGGCATCGATCCGACGAAGCAGAAGATCCTGGTCATCAAATCCACCAATCATTTCTTCGCCTCCTTTTCGAAGATCGCCGCGGAAATCCTTTACTGCTCCGCCGGAACGCCCTATCCCAATAATCCGGCGACGACGCCGTATCGGTGGGCGCCGAAGACGATTTGGCCGATCGTGGCCGATCCACATGGGTTAAAACGCGGAGCCGCCTGAATGCCTGATCGCAGCTTTGCCGTCGTCGCCAGGGCAGGAGACCGGATCGCCGATCTCTCGACGCCGCGCCCCGTGATCGACGAAGACCGACTGGCCGCCAATATCGCCCGCGTTCAATCCTATATGGATCAGCACGCGCTGAACTTCCGCCCGCATATCAAGACGCACAAGATCCCGGCCCTCGCCGTCGCGCAGGTTGCCGCAGGCGCCAAGGGCATCAATTGCCAGAAGGTGACGGAAGCCGAAGTCTTTGCCGAAGCCGGCTTCGAGGACATCCTCATCACCTTCAATATCCTCGGACCGCAGAAGCTCGAGCGGCTGGCCAAGTTGAACGAGAGAATTTCGGCCCTCAAGGTCGTCGCCGACAGCGAAGTGACGGTCGACGGACTCGCGGCGCATTTCTCCGGCCACAAGCCGCTGAACGTGCTGGTCGAATGCGATACCGGCGGCGGCCGCTGCGGCGTGCAGACACCGGGTGAGGCGGCCTCGCTCGCCAGGCGCATCGCCGCTGCCGACGGCCTCACCTTCGGCGGCATCGTGACCTATCCGAAGCCGCAATCGGCCGCCGCCGTGGAAGCCTTCATCGCCGAAACGCTGAAACAGCTGAAAACGGAAGGCATAACCTGCCCGATCGTCAGCAATGGCGGAACGCCAAGCCTCTTCGAGGCGCATCTCGTCACCTCAGCCACGGAACACCGCGCCGGCACCTATATTTATAATGATCGCCAGATGGTGCGCATGGGCCATTGCACCGAGGACGATTGCGCGATGCACGTGCTGGCGACCGTCGTGTCGCGGCCAAACGCCGACCGCGTCGTCATCGATGCCGGGTCGAAGGCGCTGACATCGGATCTTCAGGGTTTTAGCGATTACGGGTTGATTGTCGGTTATCCCGAGGCGCGGATCAGCAGCCTCTCGGAAGAACACGGCGTGATCGACCTGTCGAATTGCACCGGCCCCCGGCCGCAGATCGGCCAGAAGCTCTTCATCATCCCGAACCACACCTGCGTGGTGTCCAACCTGTTCGATACGATGGTCTTCCATCGGGGCGGCATCGTCACCCGCGTCGAGGATGTCGCGGCCCGCGGTCTCGTCTGGTAGGAGGCGGTTGCGGTTGGGGGCGAAATGGCCTTGATCACCGAAGGCCGCAGTTGCCGGTGGATCGCTCGCGATCAGGCGGCTCCTGGCGTCCAAATAGCGACAAGCGTGACGTCATGTGCCAGTCGGGGAAGCTCGCAGCGGTAAGATACGTACCTTCTCGAAAGCGAACGCCCAGACTAAGGTGCCCCTCGGCGAGCGAACACTCTGGCCATAGCGCGCCCAACCCATGGTTTTCGACATGTCACAGCACACGGTGCGACAGGTGGTGGTAAAGAAAGCGGTCGATCCAGCTGAAAGCGAGTGGCTGCAGCAAGCAAGAGCTGGTGACACATCGGCATTCGACCAGCTCATGAAGCCCTACCGCAAGCTGCTACACACGCATTGCTATCGCATGCTCGGCTCGCCCTTTGATGCCGACGATGCTCTACAGGAGACACTACTCGGTGCATGGCGTGGCCTAGGGTCTTTCGAGGCACGCAGTTCGCTCGGCACGTGGCTCAACAGCATCGCCACCCGCATTTGCCTTCGCATGATTTCGAGACGCCCTCGGCGTCTAGCGTCAGGGGATCTCGCCCCGCCGCTTCGGTCCACAGCCGAACTGGGCGAGCCGGTGCAGGGGCCTGTGTGGCTGGAACCAATGCCGGATAGCGAACTGCTGTACGGGGGTGCGCCCAACGAAGATCCAGCAGCGATACTGCTGCGTCGCGAATACATAGGACTTGCATTCGTTGCCATGTTACAGCACTTGCCCGGCACGCAGCGCGCCGTACTCCTGCTACGCGAGGTGCTTGGGTACTCGGCCAACGAGACCGCCGACATCCTTGGAACCACCGTGGCCTCGGTCAACAGTGCGCTGCAGCGCTCTCGACAAACGGTGAGGGCGAAGAAACCCGCAACCGTGCAGTCTAGCGAGATGCTGCAAGTTGATGCGCAGGGGCTCGAACTCCTGCTGCATGCCTTCGTATCCGCTTGGGAAAGTCGCGACGTTACAGCAATGGTGAACCTACTAGCCGATGATGTCCGCTTCACAATGCCGCCGCTGCCGGCATGGTTCAGTGGTCGCGAGTTTGTCGGAAAATTCTTCGCAGAACGCGTGTTCGAGACTCCCTGGCGGCTCCACTCTTTACGCGGCAACGGCCAGCCCGGATTCGCCTGCTATCTGAAGCAAGCTGGTGACGACCGCTTCCGGCCGGGTGGCGTCGTGCTGCTGAGCGTGTACGACGGCCACATTGCCGCCATCGACAGCTTTCTTGACCCTGCAGTCTGCAGCCGGTTCGGAATGCGCGACGAGTTTCACTAGGATTTTTTCGCCACGGAGCGATGAGTTTCCGCATCGCTATGTCTCTAAGGGAACGACAGGCCCGAAAGGTTCGGGACTGCAACACTCGTTCAGCAGAAGGACATTCGCGATGGCCAAGCTCGTCGTCAGCATTCTGAGTTCCCTCGACAACTACTGCGCCGGCCCGGATGGCCGGCTTGACATGCTGCCAATGGGGGAGACGTTCGACGCCCACAATCTTGAACTCTTGCGCAACGCGGGCACGCTGCTCTTCGGTGCAGTCACGTTCCCCATGTTCGAGGCCTATTGGCCGAATGTCGATCGCAGTCCGACCAACGACCCGGTGCAAAGCGAGATCGCCGAGCGTGTCGACGCTGCACGCAAGCTCGTCGCCAGCGACACGCTGGCTCTGGCAAAAACGTCCCCTTGGGCCGGCGCCGAGGTGGTGAGCAGGACACGCGTACATGCGCGGATCGCTGAACTCAAGGCTCAGGCCGGTGACGACCTGCTGATCTTTGGCAGCCGCACTCTCTTCAATAACTTGCTTGCGCATGGCTTTGTCGACGAGTTTCACCTTCTGGTGGGCAACGTCGTGTTGGGTGAGGGCGTGCGTACATTCGAGCCTGGCTTGAGTGCACCGTTCAAGCTGCTGGGCCAGCGCAAGCTCTCAGGCTCGGATATAGCAGCCTTGCACTACGACTGCCGGGCGCACTAACGCGTTGCTGGATCACCACGCATGCGGTTGTTTGTGGACGCCGTCGGGGCGGCCGCGTTGCCGGAGAAACTGGAACAGCTCGATGAAGTGCTTTCCAGCATAACTCGTTCGGAGTGTCTCCGCGGCGGAAAACAGACGTGCTCGCCGTGTTCACTGCGCTGCTGTTCCGAGCGCTGCGGCTAGTACGTCGGCCAGGCCGCGCCCGGCGCTGCCGTCCTCATCAAGGCGCGGATTGTAGATGGTGATCTCGATACCGACTGCCTTGCCGCTCGCCAAGGAAACCCGAAGCGCGGTTTCTAGCTCGTCCCATGATAACCCGCCCGGCACGCGGAAATCGACAGCCGGCATGATGCCGTCGTCGAGGCAATCGGCGTCGAGATGGATGAAGAAGCCGTCCAATTCCTCCCGCGTCAGGTGGTCGACCGCTTCGCGCGCGGCGGCCTCGATGCCCATCGCGCGCACGGCGGGAAGGTCAATCGCCTTGAGCTCTTTGGGAAGCGGGTGGCTTCCGTACTCCTCCTGATCCTTATGATCGCGATATGCGAAGGCGACGGCGTCTTCGGGACGGACCAAAGGACCGCGACCTTCAATGTCGGTCAGGAGCGACGGGCCGTGGCCGGTGACCAAGGCAAGATCCATCGAGGCGCCCTCACCATTGGGTTCCGCCTCGGGCTGAAAGAAATCGGCGTTGCCGTCGATGAAGAACAGGCCGTAGCGGCCGCGCCGTCGAAACGCGAGCATCGAGCCCATCAGGATCGTGCAATCGCCGCCGAGTACAACCGGAAATTCGCCCGCGTCAAGCACCGCTTCCACCGCGTCGGCAAGCCGGGGCGACCACGCCGCGATTGCCCTGGCATTGAGGATACCGGTCTCGGGATCGGGCATAGGGTCCTTCGGAGGCACCGCCAGCCGCTCGGCTCGGTGCGCATGGATGCGCTCTGCAAGGCCGAGATCCAGTAGTCGGTCGGGCAAGCGCTCCACACCGTCGGTCGCCAAGCCCAGCGTGGAGGGGGCTTCGAGAATTGCATAGGGAAGGGTCGGCATGCGCGCCTCCGTTAGCGAGTCATTTTGCGGAGTAGGTCACGGCCTCGATCTTGTGACCGTCCGGATCGCGGACGAACGCTCCATAATAGTGCGCATCATAGTTCGGCCGCAGCCCGGGAGCGCCATCGTCACTGCCGCCATATTTCAGTGCTGCTGCGTAAAATCGATTGACCATCGAACGGTCCTCGACAGCAAAGGCGATATGAGTGCCATTGCCCACGGTCGCTGGTTTTCCATCAATCGGAACCTGGACGCTGAAATGAAACGTACCAGTGCCGTAGCCAAGTCCACCCTCGTCCTCGGCCATCGGCACAATGCCGACGATGGGCAAAACGGCGTCGTAGAAGCGCTTCGAACGCGCAACATCATTCGTCCCAACCGAGACATGGTGGATCACAACTACCTCCGCTAGCTTTGTGCCCCTAACGGCAGCTTTTGGTCATTGTTCCCTCAAACCGTTGTTTGCAATCACCTCGCGTGTCACTTCCTGCCCGGAACCGACCTGGCAGGACGAACCGCTGAAACGGAGCCAGTCGGTTCAAGCCGCCGTCGGGTTGATCACGTTCATATCGATTTCGGTCAGCTCAACGCGCCGCTCGAAGGCTATGCCCGCCTCGTCGAAGAGGTGGCAATCTGCGGCATTGATGCCGGTCGCGACCGGCGCGTCCGCACGGATGCCAACGCTGCCCGGCAGCATGGCGCAGAAATTCTCGGACTCTCCATTCAGCGAGGCGTAGGCGACCGTATTTGCCCCGAGGCGCTCGACGACTGTCGGGGTCACGGTAAAGACGATATCGCCGCCGCCAAGCTGGATATGCTCCGGCCGGATGCCGAGCGTCAAAGCCTTGCCGGCCATACCGTCGCGCGGCGTCACGGGCAGAACGGCTGTCTGGCCTTGATAATCCACTTCGACGCCACTGGCGCTGACGCCCTTGCAGGTTACGGGCAGAAAATTCATTTTCGGATTGCCGATGAAGCCGGCGACAAACTGGTTTGCGGGCTTGTGATTAAAGCTCCAGCGGCGCGCCCGTCTGGGAGATGTCGCCGGAATCCAGCACGACGATACGGTCGGCCATGGTCATCGCCTCGACCTGGTCGTGCGTCACATAGATCATCGTCGCCTTCAACTGCCTGTGCAGCTTGGCAAGCTCGATACGCATGTCGGCGCGAAGTGCTGCGTCGAGGATGTCGCGGCCCCGCGGGGATGGCTTCATCGCGGTGCAGCCCCGCGGAAGGGGTCATGGCGATCACTACTCTTGCGACCGCCAAGCAGACCTCAGTTCTGCAGGGCCCAATCCGCTACCTGCCAACGCATCTGCCCATGGTCGGCAACGACACGGCCGAGCCCTGGAAAGGGCATGTGCGTGGCGGCGATGAGGGCGCCTTCGGAAGCGGCGCGAGGAAAGAACCGGTCGCGCATGGCTTTGGCCGCGGCAGGATCCTGCTCGAACAGGAAGAACACGTCGGTCGCCCCAGGATGAACGACGGGAAAGATCATATCCGAGACCATGATGAGGCTCTGTCCGCCATCTTGGACCCGCACGCCGATATGGCCGGGTGTATGGCCGGTCAGGTCGACAATTGAGACGCCCGGCACGATTTCTCGCTCTCCGTCGATCGCCTGAAGTCTCGGATAGAGGCGCACGACCTCGTCGGCCATCTTGAAGCTGGTCTGCAGATAATCGGGTGCGCCGCTGCGCTTGGCCGGATCAGTCCAATGCGCGACGTCGCGGCGATCTATATAGAGTTCCGCCTTGGGATAGTTGTTCTTGCCTCCGAGGATCAGACCGCCCATGTGGTCCTGATGCATATGCGTCACGATCACCGCGTCGATCTGGTCGGGCTGCAGGCCGAGCGCGGCGAGCGCCTGCGGCAGTTGGCCGGTCTGGCCGATCGAGCCTGCCGCACCGGCATCGATCAGGATGCGGCGTTCGCCATCCTCGACGAGATACTGGTTGAACAGGAACCGCACCCCGCCCGCGCGGGCGGTGAACTGCGCGACTGCCGCCTGTTCGACCTCCGCCGCGGTTCGCCCCGGAAAATAATCATAGGGCATATCCGCATAGCCGTCCGTCAACGCCGTTACCGTGAAACGACCGATGCGGATCTGCGCGAGCGGCGTAACGCTGACCGGCGCTTTGGCCGTAGCCGGTGTCGCGGCAAGCGCGGACGCGCCTTCAATCATTCCTCCGCCGAAAAGGCTTCCCCCAAGCAAGCCGATTGGGAGAGCGCTTGCAAAGGCACGGCGCGAAAGTGTGGGCATGACGTCCTTCCTGATCATTGGCAATACGGGAAACCGAACAGCGCCGGTGAACGACGTGAAGCTATGATATCCACAAACAGTAGGGTATCCTGCCATTTTGAGAACATTCCTCTCAGATAGCGGAAGGATTGCATGGATCGTTTTGACGCGATGTCGGTACTGCTGGCGGTGGTCGATGCCGGCAGCCTTTCTGCCGGGGCGCGGCAACTGCGTGCCCCCCTTGCCACGGTCAGCCGCAAGGTCGCCGATCTTGAAAAGCACCTCGGCGTGCCCTTGGTGCTGCGCACTCGCCGGGGCCTGTCGCTGACCGAAGAGGGGCGCACCTTTGTCGCCGCCTCACGCCGTATCCTTGAGGAGCTGGACGCGGCGGAGCGGCAGGCGAGCGGCGACCATGGGGCGCTGCGTGGCGGGCTCCATGTGACCGCACCTGTTGCCTTCGGCGAGCGTCATCTGCTGCCAATCTCGCTGCAATTCTTGAAGGAGCAACCCAATATCAACCTGCGCCTGACGCTGGTCGATCGGCAGATCAATCTGGCGGACGAGCAGGTTGACGTGGCTCTTAGAATTGGCCACCTGACGGACAGTGCCCTGATCACAACACGCGTCGGCAGTGTCCGCCGGGTGATCTGCGCCAGCCCCGAATATCTGGCCCGGCGAGGCGTGCCGCGTCAGCCGGAAGACCTCGCACGACATGACGGTATAAGCTTCCAGGGCTTTGCGACCGCGCCGGAATGGCGCTACCGCCGCGACGGTCCGGCCTTCGCCATCGAGCCGCACCCCAAACTCGCGGTCAACACGACGGAGGCGGCCATTCAGGCTGCAATGGCCGGTATCGGCATTATCCGCGTACTGTCTTACCAGATTTCCGATCAGCTGCGCTCCGGCGCTCTGCAGGAATTGCTGACGGAGTTCGCGCCGGAACCGCTACCTGTGAACGTGATGCATGGACCAGCCGATCCGCTGTCGCTGAAGGTGCGCTGCTTCCTCGATTGGATCTTGCCCCGCCTACGCGCGCGGGTTGCGGACTAAAGCGCTCGTCGCCGGGCGCGGCTCGGTTGATGACAGTCACGCGAAACGGTCCGAATGCTTCGGGGCGCGGCTGGCCTTTCCTAAGTTCGTAACATGTCGCCCCAGAAATCGCTGAACGAGAGGCGCAACGCCGCCATACCGCCGACGCCCGAACCGCTGAAACGGAGCCAGTCGGTTCAAGCCGCCGTCGGGTTGATCACGTTCATATCGATTTCGGTCAGCTCAACGCGGCGCTCGAAAGCTATGCCCGCCTCGTCGAAGAGGTGGCAATCTGCGGCATTGATGCCGGTCGCGACCGGCGCGTCCGCACGGATGCCAACGCTGCCCGGCAGCATGGCGCAGAAATTCTCGGACTCTCCGTTGAGCGAGGCGTAAGCGACCGTATTTGCCCCGAGGCGCTCGATGACTGTCGGGGTCACGGTAAAGACGATATCGCCGCCGCCAAGCTGGATATGCTCCGGCCGGATGCCGAGCGTTAAAGCCTTGCCGGCCATGCCGTCGCGCGGCGTCACCGGCAGAACGGCTGTCTGGCCTTGATAATCCACCTCGACGCCATTGGCGCTGACGCCCTTGCAGATTACGGGCAGGAAATTCATTTTCGGATTGCCGATGAAGCCGGCGACAAACTGGTTTGCGGGCTTGTGATAAAGCTCCAGCGGCGCGCCCGTCTGGGAGATGTCGCCGGAATCCAGCACGACGATACGGTCGGCCATGGTCATCGCCTCGACCTGGTCGTGCGTCACATAGATCATCGTCGCCTTCAACTGCCTGTGCAGCTTGGCAAGCTCGATACGCATGTCGGCGCGCAGCGCAGCGTCGAGGTTGGACAGCGGCTCATCGAACAGGAATATCTTTGGCTCGCGCACGATGGCGCGGCCGATCGCGACGCGCTGGCGCTGGCCGCCGGACAGCATGCCGGGTTTCTGCTGCAGCCGCTGTTCGAGGTGAAGGATGCGCGCCGCGTTCTCCACCTTGGCCTTGAGCTTTTCCTCTTCCATCCTTTCGACCCGAAGCGGGAAGGCGATGTTCTCGAAAACAGTCATGTGTGGATAAAGCGCGTAGGACTGGAACACCATGGCGATGCCGCGCTTGACCGGCGGCAGATCGTTGACCCTGACGCCATTAATGACGATGTCGCCGGCGGTCGTCGCGTCGAGACCTGCGATCATGCGCAAGAGCGTGGACTTGCCGCAGCCCGACGGTCCGACGAAAACGACGAACTCGCCGTTCCGCACCTCGAGCTGCACGCCCTTCAGAACTTCGTAATCGCCATAGAATTTCTGAACTTTGTTGAGAAGGAGTTGTCCCAAAAATCTATCTCCACCGGCAGCCTTGGTCGCGCGTTCATCGTCAGGGAAGGGATCGCGGATGTCACATCCCGCGATCCCAGAGAGCTCGAGGGGTTTATTTGAAGGCTTCGATTTCGCCCGCCGCCTTCTTGAGCGCGGCTTCCGGTTCGGCCTTGCCCGTCACGACGGATTGGATCATCTCGATCATCGAGTTCTGGAAGCCTTTATAGTCGGTGAAGAGCGGCTCCGGGCCGCCGTAGCTGATGCCTTCGATCAAAGGCTTCCAGTGCGGATCCTTGGCGACGAATTCATCGACCTTGGGCGACGGACGCAGCGGTGTGAGGCCGGCGCCGCCCTGCAGTTCATATTCGGACTGCACATCCGGCGACGTGATGAACTTGGCAAATTCCGTCGCCTTGTCCTCTACACCCGAGCCCTTGAAGATCGCCAAGCTGTCGGTGATCAGCAGCGTGCCGGGACCCTTGGCGTCGGGGCCGAGCGGCAGCGTGGTAATGCCCCAGCTGATCTTCGTCGCCTTCAGGCGGTCGGCTGCACCCGAGCCGGCCTGGATCATCGCCACCTTGCCGTCGAGGAAGATGGCGCGGACTTCGTTCTGCTCGTAGGCCGTCGGGCCTTCTTCGGAGTAGGGGACGATATCCTTGTAGGCCTTCAGCGCGGCGAGAATCTGCGGGCTGTCGAGCGTAACTTTACCGTCCGCATCGATCACCGTGCCGTTGTTGGTGTAAACCCAATGCATGAACTGGTGCATCGTGTTGTCGAAGGTCTTGGCGGAGAGACCGAAGCCCGGAATGCCGGTCTTTTCCTTGATGGTCTTCGCCATCTCGATTTCTTCAGCCCAAGTCTTCGGCGGCGTCTCGGGATCGAGGCCGGCCTGCTTGAAAAGATCTTTGTTCCAGTAAAGCGCCTTGGTGGAGAAAGCGATCGGAACGCCCCACTGCGTGCCCTCGAAGGTCACAGTGTTGACGATGTTCGGATAGTAGGTCTTCTTCTCGTCGTCCGTCATCGGCACCGGAACGATCAGGTCGTTCTGCGCAAATTCCTTCAGCGTGCGCGAGCCGACATAGGCCATCGCCACCGGCGTGCCGGCGGCAGCAAGCGTCGTTGCCTTGTCCTGGCACTGCGCCCATCCGACGACCTCGGGGGCGACCTTCCAGCCCGCGTTCTTTTCTTCCCATTGCTTGATGTATTTGGTGTGGACCGGGTCGATCGTGTCGCCGCAATAGATCCAGCTGATTTCCTTGTCGGCGGCCTGGGCAGTGACGGCGGTCAGTGCCGTCGAACCGAGCAGGGCGAGCGCCATAAGGCCTGTCTTGATTGATATGCTCACGTCGTGACTCCCATTCTTGTGTTAGCTGTTCACTCGTTTTTTGGTCTTATTGTTTCACCGCACCGGCGGTCAGCCCGCCGACAAGGTAGCGCTGAAGGAAGAAGATGACGACCATCGCCGGCGCGATACCGACGAAGGAAGCCGCCATCAGTTCGTTCCAGATGACCTCCTGCTTGCCGAAGTAAGCAAAGAGCCCCACCGGCAAGGGCATGTATTCGGTCTTCGAGTTGAACGTCAGCGCGAAGATGAATTGCTGGGCGTAAGCGCCGATGAAGGTGGTGATGGCGACGACGATAATCCCCGGCATCGCAATGGGCAGGATGACCCGGCGCAGCGTGTAGAAATGGCTGGCGCCATCCATGTAGGCCGCTTCGTTGAGTTCCTGCGGGATACGGATCATGTAGGTACGCAGCAGCCAGATCGCCGAGGGGATCAGGAAGGCGACGCCCGGCACGATCATGGCGAGATAGGTGTTGAGCACGCCGATGCTGCGCATCAGCCGGAAGAGCGGGATCAACAGCACGGCACCGGAAAACATGTTCACCGTCAGGAAGGCACCGAGCAGGATGCCCATGCCCCTGAATTCGAACTTCGCAAAGGCATAAGCCGCTGGAATGACGAGGCAGAGCACGATCAGCGTGACGATGATCGAGATGAAGAACGAGTTGAAGATATAGCGCCCGAAGCCCGGCACGCTGATCCACATCGTCCGGTAGGCTTCAAACGAGCCGTTCTCCGGCCAGAAGCGATAGGGCGAGGAGAAGAGTTGGCTGAGCGGCTTCAGCGAAACCAGGAAACCTTCGACGAAGGGCGACAGCACGAAGAAAAGAAACAGCGCGATGCCGCAATAGATCAGGATGATTTCCCACCAGCGGTAACGGTCGATCATGGCTGCGTTGCTCATGCGCGCTTCTCCGGATTGAGGCGGCGGGTGACGCGGAAATAGGCGAAGCAGAAGAGCGACAGGAAGATGCAGATCAAAACGGCGCGCGCTGCACCTTCACCGTATTTCTTCGAGCCGATCGCGGTCTGATAGGTATCGATGATCATCGTCGTCGTCTCGCCGCTCGGTCCGCCCTGCGTCAGGATCCAGATGATGTCGAACGAGTTGAAGGTGGCGATCAGCGAGAGCATCGACATGGTGATGATCGCCGGAACCATCAGCGGCAGCGTGATGCGGCGGAAGCGGTACCAGCGGCCGGCGCCGTCGGTCCAGGCGGCCTCGTAGAGATCCTTCGGAATGGATTGGATCGCTGCCAGGAAGTAGATCGTCACCAGTGGCACGCCGATCCAAACGTCGGTGATGATCGTTGCCCAGAAGGCGGTACTTCCGTAGGCAAGGAAGGCGACCGGTCCGTCGACGAGACCGAAGCGCTGCAACAGGCCCGATATCATCCCGAACTGGCCATTATACATCCAGCCCCACATGAAGATGCCGATCGCCATCGGCACGATCCACGGCGGCATGGTCAAAAGCCGGAACAGCGAGCGGCCGGGGACCGCGGCATTCAGCATGCATGCGCCGAATGTGCCGATAACCATTTTCAGGGCAACGGAGAAGAAGGTCCAGACGAAGGTGCGGATGATCACTTCCGCAAACCGCTCGTTGAAGATCTTCTCGTAATTGGCCCAGCCGACCCAGTTGGTGGTCTTCCTGAGCGACGCGTCGGTGAAAGAGAGAATGAACGTATCGACCAGCGGATAGGCGACGATCGCTAGAACATAGAGCACAGCCGGAAGAAGAAGGATGCAAGCGAAGATGAAGGTGCTTCTTTGAACACTCATCTTGCCGCCCTCCTCAAGCCGCTCTCGCGTGAAGGGCTTCGTCGAAGCGGTCCCAGACGGGTCTGAGGTCGACGACTGTTTTCTTCATCCTCGCTTCGTCCATCGCCAAGGCGAGGATGCCGGCTTCGAGCGCGTTCAGCGTGGAAACAGGAAGTTCGAGCCCGGTGCGTACGCTTTCAAGCAGGTCGCTCGCCATCTGTTCATCGGCGCCGTAGTGCTGGGAGAGCTCGGTGGCGGCATATTTGTTTTCGACCACCTTGTTGCCGGTCAGCTGTTCGTGAACGTCGAGATAGCCGCGGACGAAATCGCCTTCGGCCATGCCGCGCGAACCCATGATGGCGAAACGGCGGAACTGGTCGGGCACGTTCAGATTGGTGTGAAAGTTCATGCCGACGCCATTGGCATATTCGACGATCGCCACCTGATAGTCGATGATATCGGCATCGCTGTCGAAGACCTTGTCCGATCCCATCCATCCGCTCGGCTTGCGGTGGAAAAGCTCGAGGTCGTTGATGCCCTCACGTGCCGGGTCGTTGGCCGGAATGAAGCTCTTGCGGCCGCCGAAACTTGCGACGCGTTCCGGCCGTGCGCCTGCGACGCCATTGTAAAGATCGAGGTCGTGGCAGCATTTCTCCAGCATGAAGCTGCCGGAATAGCGCTCATAGCGGCGCCAGTCGCGCATGAAGAAGGCGCCGTGATAAGGCTCGATATGTTCGGAAGCCTCGATCGACACGATCTGACCAAGCTTGCCCTCGGCCTGGATGGCGCGGAGATCCTTGTAAAGAGGAGAATAGCGCAGCACGAGACCGACCATCAGTCGCTCATGGCCGAATTTTGCCATCAGATGCGCAAGTTCGATGCTTTCGGCGATCGTCGTGACGATCGGCTTTTCGCAGAAGACCTTGAGACCGGCTTGAAGCCCGAGCCTGATATGATCGAGATGCAGGTGATTGGGAGAGCCGATCATCAACAGATCGAGCTTTTCGGAGGCGAGGAGCTCTTCCGGCGAACCATAGGCCTTGCCGACTGAAATACCCTTTTCCGTCAATCCGGGAAGTCCGGCGGGTTCCGGATCCACATAGCCGACAATGTCGAAGCTGCTATCGATTGCCTTGAAAACATAGCCGAGATAGCCGAGCCGGAATCCTAGCCCGATGATTCCCACTTTCATGCCGATCAGGTTCCCATTTAGTAATTTATTTTCTTTAAGTTGGGACAAAAATCGGGAGGCGTCAATAGAAAACGGGCATGGAAGCGCGAGCATGAAATTAATTTTCATAGATCGATAGCCGGCGGCCGATTGCTGCCTGCAACCGACCGGATGCCGATTGCCAAAGGGAAGAGGGCGCATCTCTTGACGCCGAGGCAGCGAATTCAGCGACTGTTGGCGCAGCCGACGATCGGTCCGGCAAGCACACGCGGGACTCGCGAAATGTTGAAAAGACTCGTGAGTTTACGTGTGTAGGATGATGCGAGACCCGAAGGCACGGAGGAGCCATCATGACCCGTATGACAGCCAAGGATTTCCCTCAGGAACTTCTCGAACTCTACGATTACTACGCGCACGGGAAAATTACCAAACGCGAGTTTCTCGACCGGGCCGGCAAATTCGCCGTCGGCGGCGTTACGGCAGCCGCCATTCTTTCATCGCTGAGCCCCGACTATGCGCTGGCGACCCAAGTCGAGTTCACCGATCCCGATATATCGGCCGAATACATCACCTATCCCTCGCCAAAGGGAAATGGCGATGTCCGCGGCTATCTCGTCCGTCCCAAAAACGCGACCGGCAAAGTTGCGGCTGTGGTGGTCGTGCACGAGAACAGAGGTCTGAACCCCTATATCGAAGATGTGGCGCGGCGCGTGGCAAAGGCGGGGTTCATCGCTCTTGCGCCGGATGGCCTCACTTCGGTCGGAGGCTATCCCGGCAACGACGAAAAGGGACGCGAACTCCAGCAGAAAGTCGACCCGGAAAAGCTGATGAACGACTTCTTCGCGGCGGTCGAATTTTTGATGAACAACGATCTCACCACAGGCAAGGTCGGCATCACCGGCTTCTGCTATGGCGGCGGCGTCGCCAACGCTGCGGCGGTGGCCTATCCGGAGCTTGCCGCAGCCGTGCCGTTCTACGGCCGGCAGCCGCGCGCCGAAGACGTGCCGAAGATCAAGGCGCCATTGCTTCTCCACTATGCCGGTCTGGACAAGGGGATCAACGAAGGCTGGCCGGCCTATGAAGCTGCCCTGAAGTCCGCCGGAAAAACATTCGAGGCCTACATCTATCCCGACGTCAATCACGGCTTTCACAATGATTCCACGCCCCGCTACGACGAAGCGGCAGCCAAGCTCGCCTGGCAGCGGACGGTCGACTGGTTTACGAAATACCTCGCCTGAGAAGGCCGGACTTGAACGAGCTGCGGCGGGGAGCCATTTCCGCCGCTTTTCCGTCCCGCGGCTTGTCAAGGCGACTGACGGTCCGCGATCAGGCTCCAGAAGGGATCGTCGCCGGACAGGTTTTCAGAATCGGCAAGCCCGCGAAGCTGCAGGAAAGAGGCGCCGGACACATTCCGATTTCCCCAGCGCAAGCAGTCCATGAATTTGACTTCACGTTCATGAACGCTCATCGGCGCTTCAAGCGATCCCTTCGCATGCAAGCGAGACTTGTTCAAAATGCGCCCGTCGCGCATCGTGACCGTGACGACATGCGGGAGGCGCTCCACGCCTTTTTCCTCATCAGCCGAATAGGACTGCATTTCGATGCGCGGCATGAATTCCCGGATTTCCGCTCGCCCAATCTCCTGCCGTGTAAAGTCCGAAAGGCTAAGGGAGCCTTTGAGCAAAGCTGTCGCCAGGCAATATTGCATTGAGAAGCGGGCCTGCATCTCGTCGGTAGGCTCGGGATAAGCGAGGTTGCGGGCAGCGGATATGCCGACTTTCGTCTCGATCGTGACAATGTCGTCCGCCAAAAGCCCATGCTCCTGCCTCAGATCCAGAAGCGCATCGATCGCGCGATGGGTCGAGGCGCAGCAGGGATGGCGCTTGGTCACCACGCCCCGGCTTTCGATGATATGGTCCTCGTCGAATGTCAGGTCTTCCCAGCCCTTGGCATCATCGCCCCCGAAAAGATCGAGGAAGCCTTGCGGCCGTTCGAGGATATCCGGCCGCCCGCTCATGCCCGCCAGCGCCATGCGCGCCGCGTCCACGGCATTGCGCGCGGCAATGCCGGCATGAAGCGGTTTGGCGGTCGTGCCGAATTGCCCTTTCGGGCCGCAGGCGAAGCTCGTCGCGAGGCTCATCGCCGCGACCAGGCTTTCTTCGTCGGCGCCGAGAAGCCGAGCCACGCCAGCCGCAGCCCCGATGCTGCCGACCGTCGCCGTTGCGTGCCAGCCCCTGTTGTAGTGAGAGGGATTGACGCCGAAGCCGATCGCCGCCTGCGCTTCCAGCCCAGCCAGATAGGCTTCGAGAAACCGTCTTCCGCTTGTCACCTTGCCGCGCGTCAGAACCGCCAGCAGCGCCGGCAGCAGTACCGCGGAAGCATGCGCCCTTGCCGGATGGAAATTGTCATCGAAATCGAGCGCATGAGCCGCCGTTGCGTTGATGAGCGCGGCGAAAGAGGGCGAAGCGGAGCCGCCGGTGACGAGCCGCGCTGCGCCGCCTCCGGCGATTTCCCCGTCGAAGGCGCGGGTGAGCGCGGCGACGCTTTCATCGCCGCTGCCTGCAATCATACAGCCGATGGTGTCCACCGCAGCATCTCTTGCCCGGTCCATGGCGAGGTCTGAGAACGTCGTTCGCGATAGGACCTGTTCTGCGATCTTCCGGAGAATGGTGGCCATTGACGAAAGTCTTTCCGTGAGTTTGGTTCTCAGCGGAAAATGTTCAACTTTCCGCAGCTCCGCAATCTTATGCGGTTTGCGGGTAGGGCTATCGACATTGGAGACAGAATGGCGCGAGACACGAGTGCGGCGATCAGCCTGAAGCATATCGAGGCCTATGACGCGATCGCCGCGACGGGCTCGACGATCGCCGCTTCCGTCGAGCTTGGGATCTCGCAATCGAACGCCAGTCGCTTGTTGCAGCAATTGGAAGACTATCTCGGCGTCCGGCTTTTCGACCGGGAAAAGAACCGGCTGCAACCGACCCGCGAGGGGCTGCAGCTCGGCCCGGAAATCCGTGCCATTTCCGACCGGCTGCGCGCCTTGAAAACGGCTGCGATGGAGCTCGAGAGCGGCCGATCGCGCGAGATCATGCTGCGGCTCGCCTTTCCCTCCAGTCTTTCCTCGACGCGCATTCCGAAGCTGCTGAAGAACTTTCTCGCCGCGAATGGTCCAATGCGCGTCGAAGTCGCATCCGGCAGCTATCTTGCAATTGAGCGGATGGTGGCCGACGGCGAGGCCGATCTCGGCTTCGCGCGTCTGCCGCTGATGAGCCCGGGGTTGAAACAGGAGAAGATCCTGTCGTCGCGGGTCATTTGCGCCCTGCACAACGATCATCCGAAAGCCGGCAGCCGCCAATTGTCGGTCGCCGACCTGAAGGGGCAGGATCTGATCGTGCTGAACAGGGAGCGACCCGTTCGCCATGAGCTTGAGGCGTTGTTCTACAAATCAGGAATCCGCCAACGCCCCCTGCTCGAAGCGCATTCGGTGGCGAGCGCCTGCGCGCTCGCCGCGCAGGGGCTCGGCATTGCGCTGGTCGGCGAGATCATCGCCCGCGAATATGCGACGCTGCCGCTGCAGTTCATTCCGCTCGAACCGGAACTGCCGGTTGCCTACGCGCTGATCAGCGGAGAGAAATTTCCGATGCCCAAGGCCGCCAGCCTCTTCCTTCATAGCATTTCGGACTGGTCATGATGACGGTGCCTGAACCGTCCCGGGGGATCGCAAACGCATGAATATCAAGCAACTGGAAGTCCTGCGCACGCTTCTGGCGACGGGGTCGACGATTGCCACGGCAAAGACGATGGGGCTCAGTCAGTCCGGCGTCAGCCGCCTTCTCCAGCAGCTCGAGGCGGACCTTTCGATGTCGCTTTTCGTGCGCGATAAAGGCCGTCTCATCCCCACCCCCGAGGCCCTGCTTCTTGCCCGCGATGCCGAGAACATCTTGCTGGCGGTCGATCGGATGTCGGGCCACGCGGAGGACTTAAGAAGCGGCGCCGCCGGCCCGGAGATCGTCCGCATCGGCCTGCCGAGCAGCATGTGGGAGCACTTCGCGCCGGCCATGCTGGCCGATTACATCAGCGATTTCCCCGGTGTGCGGATCGAAACCTTCTTCGAGACGACGACCGCGATCAACAAGCTCGTCGAGCAGAGGGTGATCGATTTCGGCTTTCTGCGCATGGAGGGCGAGAGCGGACCGGGCATCGAGGTCGAGCGCGTCGCCACCGGCGAAAGCGTCTGCGTCGTTCCGAAGGATCATCCTCTTGCGAAACTGGAGGAAATCACGGTCAGGAATTTGCGGGACGTGCCCCTCATTCTGATTGGCCGTCAACGGCCGAACCGCATGGCACTCGACCAGAGCTTCCGGCGGGCCGGCGTCAAGCAGATCGTCAAGATCGAGACGCATACCAACAGTTCGGCCTGCTCCTACGTCGCGCATGGCCTTGGGGTCACGATCATCAGCAGCTTCTATGCGAATCTCTATCGCCACCTGCCGGTGGTTCACCGTCCTTTCGTGCCACGCGCGACCCAGGAATTCGGATTGGCGAGGGCGGTTGGGACACCACTCTCGATTGCCGCCCACGCTCTGAGCGATGCCTTGAAGCGACAGATCCAGCTTTCGCAAAAAGATATTTGAAATCAAATTTTTAGCCTGAGCCTTTACGCCAACGCAGTCGCTTTGGTTGCGGTCGCATTCCGCATAGACTTATGACAGAATCGCATAATATTGCGGATATTTCTTCATTCGATCATAGTCCGTGGCAATGAAACCGATGGCGCCGGGCACTGTCCGTCGCCCATCGCGGGGAACAAAAATGCTGAAATTCGTTCTGAACCGCCTGTTGATGGCATTGCCGACGATCGTCCTCGTTTCGGTGACCGTCTTCACGCTGATCCGCTTCATACCCGGCGATCCGGCGGCGCTGATGCTGGGTGATATGGCCGAGCCGGAGCAGATCGCGGCGATGCGCTCGGAACTCGGCCTCGACAAATCGCTGCCGGAACAGTTCCTGATCTGGACCGCCAATGTTGTCCAGGGTGATTTCGGCCGCTCGATCGTCAATGACGAGGCGGTTCTGCCGCTCGTCGCATCACGATTTCTGGTCAGTGCCGAAATCGTCGTCGTCGCCGTGCTTCTGGCGAGCCTCATCGCCGTGCCGGCGGGTGTCATCGCCGCGTGGCGGCAGAACAGTCTGACGGACCTGGCGCTGGTCGGCACGGCCACGATCCTGCTGTCGATCCCGACATTCTGGCTCGGCCTCCTGCTTCTGCTTTTCTTCGGCTTGAAACTCAGCTGGCTACCGGTCCTCGGCTATGTCTCGATCGGCAGCAACCTCACCGGCGGCCTGCTCTACCTCGTGCTGCCGATCATGACCCTGGTTATTCACGAGATGGGTGTGTTGATCCGCATGGCACGCGCCTCGACGCTTGAGGTGCTGCGTCTCGACTATATCACCCATGCCCGGGCCAAGGGGCTTTCCGAGAGCGCCGTCCTCTGGCGGCACGCCTTCAAGAATTCCTTCGGCCCGACCTGGACAGTCATCGGTCTGATCCTCGGCAATCTGCTCGGCGGCATTGCCGTCATCGAGACGGTCTTCACCATTCCGGGGCTCGGGCGACTGATGGTCGACAGCATTTTTGCTCGCGATTACCCCGTGATCCAGGGTTGCCTGCTGTTCGTCTCGCTTTCCTATGTGCTGGTCAATTTGGTCGTCGACCTGCTCTATCCCTTGTTCGATCCGCGGGTAGTCGCCGAATGAAAAACGTCACGTTCAACGGCTTCATCGGCAGCATTCTGATCGCCGCATTGCTGATCTCCGCTGCGATCGGGCTTTTCTGGACCCCCTATGATCCGATGAAGCTCGGCTTCACGGCGCGGCTGGCGGCGCCAAGCAGCGCTCACTGGCTCGGAACCGACGAATTCGGCCGCGATGTGCTCAGCCGCCTGATCGTCGGCGCCCGGGCGAGCGTCTGGATCGGCACCTTGACGGTCACATTCGCAACGGTCTGCGGCACGCTGATCGGTCTCGTCAGCGGTTACGCCCGCGGCTGGATCGATGCCGTCATCATGGCCGTCAACAATGCGCTTCTCGCCTTTCCAGGCATCCTTCTGGCGCTGGGATTGCTCGCCGTCTTCGGCGCCAATCAATATGGCATCATCTTCGCGCTGGGCATTGCCTATTCTCCATCCATGGCCCGCGTTGTCCGGGGCGCCGTCCTGTCGCTGCGCGAGCGGGAATTCATCGAGGCCTCCAAGGTGATGGGCAATGGCGAGCTCTACACCATGTTCCGCCATATCCTGCCCAATTGCATCGCGCCGATCACCGTGCTTGCGACCTCGATGTTCGGCTGGGCGATCCTTTCGGAAAGCGCGCTCAGCTTTCTCGGCCTCGGCGTTCCGCCACCGGCGCCGACCTGGGGCAACATGCTGGCTGCCGGCCGACCATTCATCGAGCAGGCGGTCTGGCTGGGTCTCTTCCCGGGCCTGGCGATCGCCCTGACGCTTCTCGGCATCAATCTTCTGGGCGACGCTCTTCGGGACAAGCTTGATCCGCGGATGAGGGGGCTGAAATGACCAATAGAACGCTTTTGAATGTCCGCAACCTGTCCCTTCAGGTCACCGGGACCGGTGTGGAGGTCGTCAAGGAGGTCAGCTTCGACATCGCTCCAGGCGAGATCTTCGGCATCGTCGGGGAAAGCGGATCGGGCAAGACGCTGGCAACACGCGCCCTGATCTCGCTGCTGCCGGCACCCATCAAGGTGATCGGCGGCTCCGTTGCCTACAAGGGACGCGACGTGCTTTCCATGAACGGCGCGCAATTACGCCAATTGCGTGGTGCGGAAATCGGTGTCGTCTTCCAGGAGCCGATGACCTCGCTCAATCCCTCGATGACCGTCGGCCGCCAACTCGAAGAAGGCTTGCAGCTGCATACGAAACTTTCGAAGGAAGAACGGCGCAGCCGGATCCTCGACATGCTGAACCGGGTCGGGATCCGCGATCCCGCCGGGGCGCTCACGTCCTATCCGCATGAATTCTCAGGCGGCATGCGCCAGCGCATCATGCTGGCATCGGTGATGCTGCTGAAGCCGGCACTCTTGATCGCCGACGAGCCGACGACGGCGCTCGATGCCGTGATCCAGCGCGATGTCATGGAATTGATGGTGGAACTGACACAGGCGGAAGGCACCGCCGTGCTGCTGATCAGTCACGATCTGCCGATGGTTGCGCGCTACACGAACCGCATCGTCGTCATGGAAAAGGGCGTGATCGTCGAAGAAGGACGCACCGCCGATCTGCTCCATGCACCGCAGCGCGCCTATACGAAGAAACTGCTTTCCTCCCTGCCGTTCCGCGGAGAGACGCGCACGATCGACAAGACCAGGGCGCCGATGGTCTCGGCGCGGGATATCGTCGTCGACTATCCGGGCCGGCGGTCGCTGATGAAGAAGGCAACGCCGAAGCGGGCGCTGCATGGCGTCAGCATCGATATCCACGAGGGTGAAGTCGTGGCGCTGGTCGGCGGTTCGGGTTCCGGCAAGACCACGCTCGGGCGCACCATTGCCGGACTGGTCCGGGAGAGCGAAGGCGATATCCGGTTCAAGGGACGCAGCCGCGACGACGATTGGATGGATTATCGGCTGAATTGCCAGATGGTGTTTCAGGATCCTTATTCCTCGCTCGATCCGCGCATGACCATCCTCGCGCTTGTGGAAGAAGCGCTGCGGCTCGTTCCCGATCTCGACGCCATGGCCAAGCGCAAGCGCGCCCTGGAGACGCTGGAGGAAGTCGGCCTTGGGTCCGACTATGCCGGGCGCTACCCGCATGAACTTTCGGGCGGCCAGCGGCAGCGCGTGGCGATTGCCCGCGCCATTGCGCGCCGGCCGAAATTCCTGATCGCCGATGAACCGGTATCGGCGCTTGACGTGACGGTCCGGGCGCAGGTGCTCGAACTCCTGTCCGATCTGCAAAAACGCTACGGCTTTTCCTGCCTGTTCATCAGCCACGATCTCGGCGTGGTCGAACAGGTGGCCGATCGCGTCGTCGTCATGCAAGACGGCCGGATCATCGAGGAAGGCGACCGCGATACGGTCTTCGACAGCCCGAAGGAGGCCTATACGCAACGGCTTCTCTCGGCCATCCCCGCTCTGGACCACAATGCTCAGGGCGGCGTGATCCTCAAATGGCGCCTGGAGAACTGATATGACGACGATGATTGAATCCGGAAAGCTCGTCGAGCGATTGAACGCGATCTGCGATGCCCAGCCGTTCGTGACGCGCTTCATGGTGCGTGCGCTTGGCAGCGGCGAAACGATCGGCAGAGGCGCGGACGAGGAAACCCCTTCCGCCAGCACCCGAAAGACCTCGATCATGATGGCCGCCCTGAAGGCCGCCCATGAAGGCCGCCTGGATCTGGACGAACCGATCATCTACGAAAAACGTTTCGCCGAGGAAGTGGCGAGCGGGATGTTCCGCTATCTGACGCCGGGTATCGTCATATCGCTGCGCGATGCCATCACCGGCATGATGGTGCTGAGCGACAATGTCTGCACCAAGATGGTCTTCGAAAGGCTGACGCTCGAAGAGGTCGACAGCTATTGCAAGTCGATCGGCATGTCAGGCACCAACCATCGCTTCCTCATCCCTCCCTTGGCGCTGTCGCCCGATCATTCTTTGAAAGCCGTCACCACGACGACGGCGCGGGATCAGGTCTATCTGCTGCAGACCATCCTGGATGCGCAGGATTCGCAGGAAGCCGCGGACCGGCTCGGCTGCTCGCAGGCGCTCAGCGCCTACGCGCTTCAAACCCTGAAGAACCAGATCCTGCGTTATGCCATTCCCTCCCGGCTGCCCTTCGGGGTGCTCGTCGCCCACAAGGGCGGCACGGGAAAGCGCGGCCGCATGAATGCCGGTATCGTCTATCGCGACGGTTCCCCCTTCTACATCATCGCCGCCTATACCGACGACGTGCCGCAGGAGGTGCCGGACGGCACCCCCGGCTACACGGTCGCGCTTGAAACCATCGGCAGGCTTTCACGCGCCTGCTGGGATGAATTCCAATCCTAACGATCATAAAAAGAGGGTAGAACAATGCACAAGCTTCTTCTTGCAGGCACCATGTTGATGGCGATGACCGGCGTGGTCGACGCCCGCGACATCGTCGTGGCTCAAAGTTCCGATCTGCGCAGCAACAATCCGGGCGTCAATCGCGACGGCAATACCGATGGCGTCATCCTGCATATCGTCGAAGGGCTCGTCGGCTATGCCAACAACGGCGAGGTCAAGCCGCTGCTGGCAAAGAGCTTCGAAGTCTCGGCGGATGGGCTGACCTACAGCTTCAAACTGCGTGACGACGTCAAATTCCACAACGGCAAGACATTAACCGCCGATGACGTCGTGTGGAACTGGAACCGTTATCTCAAGCCCGAAACGAAATGGACCTGCCTTCCTGATTTCGACGGCAGCGGCAGCGTCCATGTTACCGGGATCAAGGCAGTCGATGCTTCGACCGTCACCATCACGCTGGAAAAGCCATCCGCGGTTTTCCTTGGCCTGATGTCGCGCCCCGAATGCGGCTACACCGGGATGATCTCCCCGGAATCGGTCGGCGCGGACGGAAGCTTCGTCAAGCCGATCGGCACCGGTCCCTTCAAATGGGATGAATGGAAGAAGGGCGAGTATATCCATCTCGCCAAGTTCGACGATTATGTCTCGCCGGAGAACGACGGCAAGCCCGACGGCATGGTCGGCTCCAAGCGCCCTCTCGTCGATGGCATCAAGTTCATGGTCATTCCCGACGCTTCGACCGTAAAGGCCGGCCTTCAGTCCGGCGTGCTCGATACCGCGGAGATTTCGCCGGATCTCATTCCCGAATTCAAGACGAGCGACACGATGCAGCTGATCGTGGCTCGCAACAACGGCAAAAACCTCTTCTACATCCAGACGCGCGACAAGGTTCTGAGCAATCCCGGCGTGCGCCGCGCCATGGCGATGGCACTCGATCTCGATCAGCTCGTCGAGGCCGCCTCCAATGGCACCGGCGCAGCCAACGGTTCGATGGTCTCGCAAGACTCGCTCTATTTCGACGATGTCCAGAAGGATCGTCTGCCTTACGACATCGAGGCCGCGAAGAAAGAGCTTGCGACGGCCGGCTATAAGGGCGAGCCGATTACCATCATCGCCAACAAGCGCAGCAACGTGCCAAGCTTCCCGGCCGCGGTGATGGCGCAGGCCATGATGCAGCAGGCAGGTCTCAATGTGCAGATCGAGGTGCTCGACTATGCGACGCAGGTCGATCGCCGCCGGTCCGGCAACTACCAGATTATCTCGCAATCGGTCGCGCCGCGGCTCGACCCGGCGCTGATGTACGGCTTTTATGTCGGCAACAAGGACAAGAATGCGTCATTGATGTGGGATGATCCGAAGGCCGTCGAGTTGATGAAGGCCGCCTATGCGGAACCCGACCAGACGAAGCGTCAGGCGATCTTCGACGAGTTTCACACGCTGATGCTCAAGCAAATGCCGGGCATCTTCCTCTATGACATGGTGGATGTCTGGGGTGCCACCAAGAAGCTGAAGGGCCAGCCCGTCTGGCAATCGAATGCCCGTCTTTGGGAAGTTTCGCTCGACAATTGAGCCTGAACTGCCGCGCCCGATGAGGTCGGGCGCCGCCATCCCGTTTCGACAGTCAACAGGAGATCCGGCAGGCAGTCCTGCCGGGTCCGGTGCAACACGTCCCTGTGGCGGCAGGGCAGACAGCGAGGAATACCATGAATCTTGACGCGATCAGCTCCATTGCCGCGACGGTCGAAAAGATGAAGCCGGATTATATCGCTCTCAGCGACAGTATCTGGGACTTCGCGGAGTTGAAATTCGAGGAGCGGCGCTCGTCGCAATTGCTGGCAAGGACGCTCGAGGAAAACGGCTTTGCCGTGCGCCGCGGCGTGGCAAACATGGAAACGGCCTTCATCGGCCAATCCGGCAGCGGCAAGCCAGTGATTGCTTTCCTCGGCGAATTCGATGCCCTGGCCGGAATGAGCCAGACCGCCGACCTGGCCGAGCCTCTTCCCGAGGCGGCGGGAGCAACCGGCCACGGCTGCGGGCACAATCTGCTTGGCGTCGGATCGCTGATGGCGGCGGTTGCGCTTGCCCGCCACCTCAAGGAGAACAACCTGCCCGGGACGGTGCGCTATTACGGCTGCCCGGGAGAGGAGGGCGGTTCCGGCAAGACCTTCATGGTTCGCGCCGGCGCATTCGATGACGTCGATGCCGCCCTGACCTGGCATCCGGCTCCGTTCAACGGTGTTCGCTCGACGAACAATCTTGCCGTTCTCGAATATTACTATCGTTTCAGGGGTGTCGCGGCACATGCTGCCAACAGCGCTCATCTCGGCCGCTCGGCGCTCGACGCGGTCGAACTCATGAATGTCGGCGTCAATTTCCTGCGCGAACACATGCCGCAGGATTGCCGCGTTCACTACGCGATCACCGACACCGGCGGCAGAGCCGCCAATGTCGTGCAGGCCAGCGCCGAGGTTCTCTATCTGATCAGGGCGCCTGACATGCCGCAGGCACTTGAGCTTGCCGGGCGCGTCGAGAAAGTTGCACGAGGTGCGGCGATGATGACCGAAACCGAGGTCGAGATCGTGTTCGACACGGCTTCGACGAACCTTCTTCCCAATATCACGCTGGAAACGGCAATGCACGAGAACATGGTCGCACTCGGGCCGATAGCCTTCGACGAGGCCGACATCGCCTTTGCCAGGAAAATCCAGGATACCTTCACGCAGGAAGCGATCAGGAGCAGCATCCGTCTCTATCAGATCAAGGGCGATGTGTTCTCCAACGCCAAGGTCGATGGCTCGACGCCGTTGCACACCGGTCTGCGCGATTTCGAAGGACAATCGCATTTCCGGGCCGGATCGACCGATGTCGGCGATGTCAGCTGGGTGACGCCGACCGCGCAATGCTGGGCGCCAGCCTGGGCGATCGGCACCAATCCCCATACCTGGCAGGTCGTCGCGCAGGGAAAAAGTTCGGCCGCGCACAAGGCCATGGCGCATGCGGCCAAAACGCTTGCCGCGACGGGCTTCGCCCTGATGCGGTCATCCGACCTCCTGGCAGCCGCGAAGGCCGAGTGGCGGGAAAAGACCAGCGGCAAGGCCTATGTGTGCCCGATACCCGACGATGTGATGCCTGCATCGGTTCACAGCCGGTAGTTCCCGTCTCCGTCTATTGTGACAGCGACCTGCATCGCACCCGCTTGCAGGATCCCATGAAAAAGCACTAAGGGTATGGAAGTCGAAAGCGCGGAACTGAGGCATTTCACCGCTTTCGAACCTCAAACACCTCGGAAAAGGCAAAGATGACAAGCTCCGAATGGCGGGTGGGAGTGCTGTTTTCCAGAAGCGGAATTAGCGAAATTACGGAAACCGAGCACTTTCTTGGCACCGCGCTTGCGATTGAGGAAGTCAATGCGGCGGGCGGCGTGCTTGGCAAGCCCATCGTTCCGATCGCCTATGATCCGGGTGGAGATCAGACCGCCTATCGCAATCTGGCACGGCGCCTTCTGGCCGATGACGACGTCAACATCATCTTCGGTGCGTCGATGTCGGCAAGCCGAAAGGCGGTGCTGCCGATCGTCGAGCGGCACAACGGACTGCTGTTTTATCCGTCGATGTATGAAGGTTTCGAATATTCGGAGAATGTGGTCTATACCGGCGCCACCCTCAATCAGAATACTTTCGCGCTCGCGGAATACCTTCTCCGCCACCATGGACGCCGGATCCTCTTTGTCGGTGCGGATTATATTTATCCGCGCGAATCCAATCGGGTGATGCGGGACGTGGTAGAGGCAAAGGGCGGTGAAGTCGTCAGCGAGCGATACCTTCCTCTTCATGCCGACGAACAAACCTTGCGTTCGGTTATTTCCGATATTGTCCGTCTCAAGCCCGATGCCATTTTCTCGACGATCATCGGCCGGCCGGCGCAGCGTTTTTACCGCATGTATGCCGAGACCGGCATCGATCGCAGGCGGGTTCCGATTGCCAGTCTGACCATGGCCGAGAGCGAGATTCGCGAAATCGGAGCCGACGCCTGCACCGGCCATATTCTCTCGGCGACTTATTTCCAGACGGTTGAGAACGAGGCGAATGAGCGCTTCGTAGGGGCATTCAAAGCCCGTTTCGGCCAGGACTTCACCACCAGCGTCTGGTCGCAGCCGGCCTATGCGCAGGTTCACCTTTTTGCCCGCGCGCTTGCCCGGGCCGGCTCGCTCGAGACCCATCGCATTTCCGAAGAAATTCTCCTGGAAGATTTTCTTGCTCCGGAAGGCCGGATCAATTTCGATGCCGATACCCGCCACCTCTGGCTGCATCCCCGCATTGGCGTGGCGCGCGCCGATGGACTGTTTGATATTGCCTGGCAGGCGCCTGGCCCGATCCGGCCGGATCCCTACCTGACGGCTTCGCGGTTCGAAGACGTTTGGTTGGAGGCCTGAGATGGCGGGACCGAGCAGGATCGTTCAGGATCTACGGCGCGCACGCGTTCTGGTCGTCCATCCACGCGACGAGGACGGCGACGTACTGATCGCTCACCTCAAGCGCCTTGGCTGCGAGGTCCGGGCGACCTGGCCGCTTCCGCCAGCCTTGCCTCCTGACGTAGACACCGTCTTCCTGCATGTCGAGGATGTGCACGTCGAGCACGCGCTGCAGATTATCGACCTCCAGCAGACGGCGATCATCGCCATCGTGACATATGAGAGCCCGACCGCTCTCCAGGCGATCATCGATCTCAATGCCCACGGCGTGATCAGCAAACCGTTGCGGCCGCTCGGCATCCTGACGCAATTTGCGCTTGCACGTTATCGGCATGGCTACGAAAAACGGCTCGCCGGCAAGGTGCAGAAACTCGAGGAAACCTTGAAAAGTCGCCGACTGGTCGAAAAAGCCGTTTCGGCGTTGCGGGTGATGAATGGTCTCGACGAGGAGGCGGCCTATAAGCTCTTGCGCGATCAGGCGACGTCAAAGCGCGTTCCGATGGCGACGATCGCCGAATCCATCATTGCCGCGCAAGACACCATGAAAAGCCTCGGACTTTCCATCGGCACAAAAACTCAACCTTAAGCGCCAACCCTTGCGTCGCTGAAAATGCCCGCTAAAGCCGCTTGACGGTCACATTCTTTCGTGCAAGCCTAAAGACAACGAGCAGGTTTGCTCGGCGGCAGGGCTGCCGCATTCACATCATGGCTATGTAGCCTCTGGTTCACGGATTGAATTCCGTGCCAGAGGTTTTTTGCGTTTGGAGACAAGATTGACCGTCAAGACCTCAGCCGCACGGACGGTAACCGTCGCAACCGTCCAATTCGAACCGATCGTCGGTAATCGCGCCGGTAATCTTGCGGCTATCGATCGGCTGGTGAGGTCGGCAAAGACCAGGGGCGCGGAGATCGTCGTTCTGCCGGAACTCGCCGATAGCGGCTATAACTTCCGTGACGGCGACGAGGTTGCCACATTGGCCGGCCCGGTACCCGGCGGCCCGAGTGCCGAGACGCTCTGTCGCCTCGCCGAGGAGCTTGGCCTTTACATCGTCAGCGGCGTTGCCGAGCAGGATGGCGGCCGGTTTTATAACAGCGCTCTTCTCTGCGGTCCCGAGGGATATATCGGGAAATACCGCAAGCTTCATTTGTGGAACAACGAAAACCGTCTTTTCAGAAAGGGCGATCTCGGCCTGCCGGTATTCGATCTGTCCTTCGGCCGTATCGGCATCGCTATCTGCTACGACGGCTGGTTTCCGGAAACGTTTCGTCAGTTGGCGCTGGCCGGCGCCGAACTGGTCTGCGTCCCCACCAACTGGGTCCCGATGGCCGGTGCGGAAAGCGTTCCCGAACCGATGGCCAATATCCTCCACAAGGCGGCCGCCCACACCAATGGTCTCTACATTGCCTGCGCCGACCGGATCGGCATCGAGCGCGGCCAGTCCTTCATCGGCCGCAGCCTTATCGTCGGCCCGCAAGGCTGGCCGATATCTGGTCCGGCCAGTGCCGATCGCGAGGAAATCCTCCTTGCGCAAATCGATCTGTCGAGCGTGACGGAAACCCGCACGCTCAACAGCTTCAATCATCTGCTCGGCGACCGCCGAGCCGATGTCTACGGGTAACAACGACCCACTCAAGAAAGGGGAACAAAATGCAAATGAAAACCATAATCCTGACGCTGGCATCTGCGGCATTCGCCACCGCAGCTTTCGCCGAGGAACCGATCAAGATCGGCGTGCCGGTCGGGCTGTCAGGCGCAAACAGCGTGGTCGCGCCATCCGTCGTCCAAGCTGCCGAGCTCGCCGTCGAAGAGATCAATGCCAAAGGCGGCGTGCTCGGGCGGCCTCTGCAGCTTGAGATCGCCGACGACGCATCGGGGGCGGCCGGCGCGCAAAAGGCCTTCGATTCCCTGGTTTTCCAGAAGGAGGTGAACGTGGTCATCTCCATGGAGACGAGTGCTGCACGCAATGCCGGCCTGCCGATCATTTCCAAGGGTGATGTGCCATACATCTACACGTCCTTCTACGAAGGCAAATCCTGCAACGCCAATCTTTTCGTCGATGCCTGGGTTCCAGAACAGCAGGTACCGCCTGTCGTCGACAATTTCATCAGCAAACAGGGCGCAAAGAAGTTCTTCCTGATCGGTTCGGATTATGCCTTCGGACGCGGCATGCTGACCTTCGCCAAGGGCTATATCGAAAAAGCCGGCGCTCAGATCGTCGGCGAGGAATATCTGCCGATGGATGGCAGCGACTGGACGGCGATCATCTCCAAGCTCCGCTCCTCCGGCGCCGATGCCATCATCACCTCGACGGCCGGCGGCGCACCGAACGTGACCTTGACCAAGCAGTTGCGCTCGTCTGGCGTCACCCTGCCTTACGGCAATCTCGCGGTCGACGAAGGCACCGCCAAGAGCATGGGCGCGGATGCCAAGGACATCTTCCTCTCCGCATCCTATGTCACCGGCATCGACAGCCCGGAAAACAAGGCTTTTCTCTCGGCCATGGACAAGAAGTTCGGCAAGGAACTGCGCACGCCGAACGATCTTTCCGTGCCACAATATGAAGCGATCTACCTTTACAAGGCAGCCGTCGAAAAGGCCGGCAGCACGGATACGGCGGACGTGCTCAAAGCCCTTCCTGACGTATCCTTCACCGGTCCGCGCGGCAAGATCTCCATGAACAAGCAGCACCACGCGCCGCTGACGATGTATCTTGGCCAGGTCAAGGACGACGGCAGCGTTGCAGTCGTCGATAGCTTCAAGGACGTCGATCCTGGCGATCAGTGCCCGAATCTCTGAAACCAGCGTGGCGGGGCAGGGCGCCCCGCCACCAGCATCGGAGTTCTAGAAATGACGCTCTTCCTCGATATTGTCAGCACTGCGGCCATTCTCTTCATCGTTGCCGCCGGGCTACTTGCGATCTTCGGCGTGCTGAAGATCATCAATTTCGCGCATGGCGCATGGCTGACCATCGGGGCTTACTGCGCTGTCGTCGTCAGCGGGTTCGGCCTCAATCCGTGGCTTGCCATTCCCTTCGCGTTTCTGGTCGGCGCGATCCTGGGCGGCGTTGCCGAACGGTTCATCGTGCGACCTCTCTATCGCCGCCCGCTCGACGCCATTCTTGCAACCTGGGGCCTTGGCATCGTCATCGGGCAGCTGATCACGCTCTGGTTTGGCCGCGACGTGCAGTTCACGCCGGCGCTGCTGCCCGGCACCTTCGATCTCTTTGGCGCCGGCTACTCGGCCTACCGTCTTTTCGCCATTGTCGCGGCGATCGGTCTCGGTCTCGGCTTCACCTTGCTGCTCGATGGGACAAGACTTGGTCTTTCCGCCCGGGCAGTCATCATGAACGAAACGCTGGCGCGCGGGCTCGGTATCGATACCGAAAAGGTACGGCTCGCGACCTTCATGATTGGCACCGGCCTCGCGGCCCTTGCCGGCGTGCTCCTCGCGCCGCTGACCAGCGTCGATCCCAATATGGGCGTCGCCTGGCTGACAGGCGCCTTCATGCTGGTGATGGTCGCAGGCTCTTCTTTCACTGCGCTTGCTGCCGCCTGCCTCATCTTCGGGGCCGCTCAGGTGCTCGTCAGCACCTATTTCAGCCCAATCCTCGGCGGCATCACCGTGGCCGTCCTCTGCGCAATCACACTGCGCATACGTCCGAAGGGATTTGCCCGTGCGTGACAGACAAAAACTCCGGCTTGTCCTTCTTCTGGCGCTGGCGCTCACAGCTCTCCTGCTGATCGTCTTCGGACCGATGTTTCTCGGCCGCTTCAGCCTCAACGTACTGACGCGTTCGATGATCTACGCCATGCTGGCGATCACCGTCGACTTGCTGTGGGGCTATACGGGTGTTCTCACCTTCGGGCAGGCGGCGTTCTTTGGCGTCGGCGCCTATGCCACCGCTATGGTTCTCACCCATATCGGCGCAAGCCCGGCGCTTTTCGTCGTCGCCCTTGTCGCCGCCGTGCTCGTTCCGCTCGTGCTTGGCCTCGCCGTCGGCTGGCTGTCATTTTATCACGGCTCGACACCGCTCTATGCCACCGTGATCTCGCTCGTCGTGCCGATCGTCGTCACACAGCTCGTCTTTTCGGGCGGCACCTGGACTGGTTCCTCGAGCGGCCTCGTCGGTTACGAAACCCTCCCGCTCGGGCTTCCCGGTTATTTCCGCCTGTCGGGCGCGTGCCTGTTGGCCTTGGCCGTTCTTGCAATAGTCTTCGTCCGGTCGGACGCCGGCCGTCTGCTCGTCGCAATCCGCGACAATGAAGCCCGCGTTGCCTATCTGGGCATGAACCCCGCCCGGCTGAAGATCGTCCTGACGGGCGTTCTGGCTGGCGTATGCGGCCTGGCTGGCTTCCTTTATGCCAACGCATCGGGGGTCGTCGCGCCTGAGAATACCGGCTTCGTATTCGGAACCGAACTCGTCGTCTGGACGGCGCTCGGCGGCCGGGGAACGATCATCGGACCCTTGTTCGGCGCAATCGGCATCGATTATCTGAGCGCCAGCCTTTCGGGCGATCTGCCCTTCCTGTGGCAACTGATCATCGGTGCGCTTTTCGTCGCCATGATCATCCTTTTGCCGGGCGGCCTCGCTTCCCTGGTGACGCGTTTCCTGCAGTCGGCGAACTCCAGCAGCACTCTGAATTCCCTGCCGACGCGCATCGTCGCCAAGGATGGTGCGTTGGCAGGCAAAAGCCTTCTGTCGATCCGCGGTCTCGGCAAGTCCTATGGCAGCTTCTCCGTCCTCAAGGGCATCGACCTTGAAATCGGCGCGGGAGAACTCGTCAGCCTGGTCGGCCCCAACGGCGCCGGCAAGACCACGCTGATGCGTTGTCTGTCGGACGGTACCCAGCAGATCGAAGGTCAAGTGGATATCATCGGCACGAATATTGCCGGTCGTGCACCCGAACGGATCGTCGCCCTCGGTGTCGGCCGCAAATTCCAGGTTGCCAGCATCTTCGACAGCATGACCATCGGCGAATGCCTCAAGATGGCGCGTTTCAGCCGCGAGAGACCCAACCCGATGCGATCGCTTGGCGAGATCATGCTGCCGGCCGCGGCAGCCGAGATCCTGACGCTCACCGGCATGGCCGACATGCTGGACAAGCCGGTCTCGCTGCTGTCGCACGGTCAAAGGCAGGCTCTCGAACTGGCAATGGTCGTCGCTCTGGAACCACGCATCATTCTTCTCGACGAGCCGACTGCGGGTCTTACCAAGACCGAGCGCATGACCATCGGAACCATCCTCAAGAAACTGACGGACGAAATGGGTTTCGCCGCCATCTTGGTCGAACACGATCTGGATTTCGTGCGTGACATATCGAGCCGCATCGTGGTTCTCCACCAGGGCAAGCTCGTTCTCGACGGGACGGTGAATGACGTGGTCAATTCCGAAACGGTTCGCACCATCTACGCAGGAGGCGCCCATGGCTGATACGTTCAAACTCAAGCTCAGCGGCGTATCGAGCGGATATGGCGCGGTCGATGTCGTCAATGGCGTGTCGCTCGCCATCCGGCCGGGCGAGATCTTCGCACTCATGGGCAAGAATGGCATGGGCAAGACGACGCTGCTGAAGACGATCCTTGGCTTCCTGCGTGTCGGCAAAGGCAAGATCGAGGTGGACGGTGCTGTCATCACCGACAGGAAACCTGCGGAGCTGATCGCTTCCGGCATCGGCTACGCTCCTCAGGAATTGCCGTTGTTTCAGGATCTCTCCATCCGCGACAATCTGCGCCTGGCGCTCAAGGGTGATCGGGATCTGGCATCCGCCCTGGAACGGGTCTACGGCTATTTCCCGTTCCTGAAGGACCGGCTGGCGCAGAAGGCCGGCACGCTATCGGGCGGGGAGCAGAAAATGCTGATCCTGGCGCGGGCGCTGATGCTGCGTCCAAAACTACTGCTGATCGACGAAATCTCCGAAGGCCTGCAGCCCTCCGTCGTCCAGAACATCGCCAAGGCATTGAGGGACGATCGCGAAAAGCGCGGCACGACCATCCTGCTCGTCGAACAGAACCTCGATTTTGCCCTTTCGGTGGCGGACCGCTGGGCCATTCTCAAACTCGGGGCGATCGAAGACGAAAGCCCCAATGGTCCAGATAGCAGCACCCGGGTGCTGCAACATCTGAAGATCTAGGGAGCGGGAGCAAATGCGAGACCCATGGAACGCGTTCATGCCCTATCCGGGTGCGGATGTCGGGCATGCGGCCATCGGTCCGCTTTCCGGCTTTCGCCTGGCGGTCAAGGACCTTTTCGACATTGCTGGCTATCCGACCGCGGCCGGCAATGCCGCGCTACTCGCCACCTCCGGCATCAAGACATCGACGGCGCCTCTGGTCCAGACGCTGCTCGATGCCGGCGCCTGTTTCGTCGGCAAAACCAATACGGATGAGCTCGCCTATTCCCTGATCGGCGGCAACATCCATTTCGGCATGCCGATCAATCCGCGCGATCCCCACCTCATTCCCGGCGGATCGTCGTCGGGCTCGGCCGTTGCGGTTGCCGCTGGCCTCGCGGATATCGGCCTTGGAACAGATACGTCCGGGTCCATCCGGCTGCCCGCCGCCGTCAACGGCCTCATCGGCTGGCGGCCGACACATGGAAGCCTCGACAACAGGGCGCTGCGTCCGCTGGCGCCAAGCTTCGATGTGCCGGGCTTCGTGACGAGAAGCCTGGAACCAATGGCCGCGCTGATGAGCGCCGTCGGCATGCCTGCGGCAAATGACCCACCACCATCTATTCTCGTTCCTGAGGATATTTTTGCAACCATTGACGGCGCGGTCGCTGACGAGATGATCGCCAGCCTTCGATCAGCGGGCATGCCTGTTCGCAGGACCAATGCTATCGCCTCGGTCAGCCTCGCCGATCTTGCTCTGGCGTTCATCACCATCCTGCAAAGGGAAGCCTGGGAAAGCAACAGAACACTCTTCGAGCGGAGTCCTGAAGCCATTGCGCCCGATATTGCGGCGCGTCTTCTGTCAGGATCTCGCCTGGACGACGAGGAGGTGCGCGAGGCAGGCAGTATCCGCGAACTTTTTTCCGCGGAGATCGACGGGCTACTCCGCGAAAATATGGTTGTCGCTCTTCCGACCTTGGCCATGAACCCGCCAAGGCGCGATGCAGAACCGGAACGCTTTGCCGCATTTCGTTCCGCCTGCATCAAGCTTTTGTGTCTCTCGGGCCTTGGCGGTTGCCCACAACTGGCTTTCCCCATTGTCAATTGCGCGGGAAATGTTTCGCTTTCCTTGTTCGGCGCAAGGAGCGCCGACAGGATGCTTATGAATGTGGCCCGGCAATTAACGGCTGAGTGAAAGATCAGATGCGGTGAGTTTCCGCCGTCCGTCCCCGCGGCTTGCGACCGGCCGATGAAATTGTCGGTCGTCGGCGGCACCTGAATCGCAGCACGGCGCGCTTGGTTATTGCGGACCGCCGGCTTTGCGTCGTCGCCGGCTGACCATCATTCCGCCGACGATGAGAACAATTCCGGCCGCGTTCGCCCAAAACGACGCTGGGACGGCGCTGATATAATCAAACGCTACCCCTGTTACCATCTGGCCACCGATGATCAGCAGAGCCGAATTCACCGCGCCTATTCGAGCAATCGCCCAACTGCCCGCCGCCACGAAGATGACGCCGATGGGACCACCCAGATAGGCATACCAAGGCGCCTCGGCAGCACCCGCGGGAAGCAGACCTCCGACAACGAGACCAAGGCAGGTGAGGGCAGCAAAGCCTATGGCATGGTTCCAGAAGGATGCGATCAGCGGCGTCGTCGATATGCTCAACCGCCCATTGAGCTGACGACTGAGGCCGACGAGCACACCGCCCAGGCAGGCGAGGAGAATGAACACCGTCACGCCGCACCTCGCCCAAACAGTATAATGAGCGCAGCCCCCGTGACGACCAAGCCGAGTGCTACGATGTCTCGTCTATCTGGGCGCCGCTTTGGCAGACCGAACAGTCCCCAACTGTCGGCCGCGACGCTGAAGGCGACCTGGCCTGCCAAACCCAAAGCCAAGGTGCCGGAGAGCCCGAGCGGTGAGTTGACCGCGGTCGAGGTCAGAATGACCGTTGCCGCACCGGATATCCCACCGAGATAAGCCCATAAAGGCGCGTTGGGGGCTTTTTCTACCAACGGCGTGCGCCGGCGGTGGACCACCAGGAGAAGAATGACGGCTGCGATGATGCCTGTGCCGTGCGCGGTCCAAGATGAGAACAGGGGATTGCCATAACGGGCCAACTCGCCGTTGAGGTGCACCATGAAAGTCAGGAGCCCGCCCGTGGCAAAGGCTCCGATGAAGTAGATGGGATGCGAATTACGTGCTTCGGTGGTCATTGCAGATCTCTGTCAAAGAATCGATTGCGCCCGATATTTTTCAAATTGCCACTACAGCGCCGCGTCTTTTTGGACGCGCAAAGGACGCTGCAGCACTCGACTGGACGAATGCGTCGACCATAGTTCCTGATTAGGACGGTACGTCTCAGCGGATTTCCCGCCTGGCGTCAATCGTGGTCCGACAAACATCCTTTCCATTGACGAGCCCTTCCGGCAGATGGCTAATGGCCGGGTGTCGTCACTGCCTTGCAAGCATGGAGGATGCAATGCTGCTCAAGAGCGCACGAACATTCGTGGTGCGGGATGCGGGAGGCTTCGTCGCACATGTCAACATGCCGGGCTGGTTGAGGCGCAAGCCGACTGATCACGGCCACGGCCCTCTCGCCATGGTCGTTGAATCCATCCTCGATCCTGGCCGCCTGATCGCCATGCACGAGCACAGAAACGATGAGATCATTTCCTGGGTGCCCGAAGGCGTCATGCGTCACGACGACAAGGTCGCGGGCCGACTGGTGATCGACCGCGATCATCTGATGGTGATGAATGCCGGGGTCGGCTTCTGGCATTCCGAAGAGACGCTGGCATCCGATCCGCCTCTGCGAATGCTGCAGATCCTCGTTCGCCCTTATGCGGTCGATCTCGAGCCGAAGATCCAGCACGGGCCGATGCCGGCTGCCGCGGCAAACGTCTGGCGGCACCTGGTCGGGCCGGAAGGGGAGGGCGCGCCCTTCTATGTCCGCAGCGCGATCGACTTCTTCGACATGCGGCTGGACGCAGGCCTACGGGTGGAATTCCCGCAGAAACAAGGCCGAGACCTCTATTTCTACGTCTTCAGCGGTTCCGTTGTCGTCGATAGGCAGACGTTCGCCGAAGGCGAGCAGGGGCTGCATTTATCGGATGACAAGCTCGAAGTAGAGGCGCAGAGTGCAAGCACGTTGGTCGCGTTTCTGCTCGACCCGAACGCATCTATCACCATGCAGGGGACTGTCGGCGACCACAAGAAGATCCCGCCGGCAATCATCATTCGCGCGTTCCTGCGATGGAGGAAATTTCGCCATATGTGGCGTCGTC
This sequence comes from Rhizobium sp. SU303, assembly GCF_021052345.1. NCBI lineage: Bacteria > Pseudomonadati > Pseudomonadota > Alphaproteobacteria > Hyphomicrobiales > Rhizobiaceae > Rhizobium > Rhizobium sp. SU303. The sequence continues at coordinate 367,277 of NZ_CP088097.1, read as the reverse complement.
ATCTTTCGCATCGCCGCTCAAAGACCGAAAAGGCGATATGAATGGAACAAGGATGCCCCTAACGGGTTTCGAACCTTAGCGTTCAATAGGAGGAGCATTTCATGCCTACGGTTGCCGCCACACCCATCACCCCACCAGACCAGCACGTTGTAACAGCCCGCGAAGCCATCGAGCCGCTTTATGAGAAGCTTGAGCTGCAAACGGAATCGCTGGTCCTGTCTGCGGCGCTGGAAGCGGGATGGTCTTCGGATGAGGCAACCGAGGCGCTGGCGACGCTCAGACTGCAGGACGCACTTTCCACCCTTGGACGAACGACCTGACCGACAACCTTCCGAGAATAATCGATATCTCTGGCAACTCCGACAGATCGGGTTGCGCTGGCAGATAACGCACTAATGAATGCGCCAGCGGCGACAGGCATCTACCCATCGCTGCCGTTTTTCGTACCCGACCCGGGCAACACAGACAGGCGGCGGCGCAACTCATTTCTGAAAATTGCGCGTGCCTGCGCGATTTCGTGGAAGCCGATATGCGCAACAAAGCGCATGACCGTAGAGACGGACACGCCGCAGTCGTCCGCGATTGAGGTCGTGCTACCAAAGGCCATGAGTTCCGGTTTGGCCAGGACCCTCTTCGCCACATTCTCGACGCGAAGAGGGAAGGTGACGTGGCGGGAAGCGATGGCCGACTTCAGCTCTTCGAAACTTGCCGGCGGGCTGTTCAGACTGCGGATATGCTGCGGCATTTCTTGGCACACTCCGTCTTTTGCGATCCGGCCTAGAGACCGGAAAGCTGGATCGTCCTGCGCTCGGTAACCGACGTGATGCAGGCGAGCGCGATGGCAAGCGCATTGCGGGCATCTTCACCGGTCGGGCCAGTGACGGTGCCCGTCCTTATGGCCTCGACGAAGGAGGCGAGCTGGGCGGTGTAACCGTGGACAAAGTGATCCGTGTCACGCCGCCAGGTATCGTTCGAAACTCCGTTCTTGTCGTAGAGCGTCATCGAGGAACGGCGCACGTCACCCATCGTCACCATGCCCCCGGAGCCAAAGACCTCGCCGCGGATGTCGTAGCCGTACATGGCGCAGAAATTCGCCTCCGCCACAGCGATCGAACCGTTGTCGAAGCGGATGGTGACGACGGCGGTGTCGTGAAAACCCTTTTTGGCAAAGTCCGGCACCACGAGCGCATCGGCAATCGCCGTCACCTCGATCGGGGTTGCTTTCGGGTTCAGCCACAGCAGCGTGTCGAAGTCGTGGATCAGCGTCTCATAGAAGATCGTCCACAGCGGCGTCTTTTCCGGATTGCCGTCGTAGGGACCCGGGTCTCGCGTCAACGAGCGAAGAAGTTGGACGGAACCAACTTTGCCAGCGTCGATCGCTGCGCGGCCCTCGTAAAAAGCCTGGTCCCAACGTCGATTGAAGCCAACCTGGAGCGGCACCTTCGCAGACTTTGTGACAGCGATAGCCTCGTCTGCTTCCTCGAGCGTCAGCGCCATCGGCTTTTCGCAGAAGACCGCTTTTCCGGCCCGCGCGGCTTCCACGACGACGCTCGTGTGGAAACGCGCCGGCGTGGCGATGATGACGCCATCGATCTCCGGATTGACGAGGAGCTCCGACACGCTGGTATAAGCTTTGGGTGCATCGAGCGCTGCCGCCAGTTTTTCGGCAGCGCCCGGCGCCGGATCGGCGACGGCGAGCAAATTGGCATCAACCAGGCGCCGGGCGACGCTTTCGGCGTGGAACGAACCGATGCGGCCGGCACCGATGAGAGCGAGATTGACGGGACGGTGGGCGGGCATGGAAAGCTCCTGAAAATGCTGTTGTCGGATCAGAGGGAAAACGCGTCGCGGAAACGGGAAAGCGCCAGCTCGTCATCGCCGGATGGCCAGGCTTCCATGCCGATCGTCCCGCGGTAGCCCATCTCGTTCAGTGCGCGTGCAATTCCCGGATAGTTGATTTCGCCGGTGCCCGGCTCCTTGCGGCCGGGAACGTCGGCGACCTGGATTTCACCGATATGTGGAAGAGCGGTGCGGCAAAGCTCGATCAAGTTCCCCTCACCGATCTGTGCGTGGTAGAGGTCGAGATTGAGCTTCAGCGACGGTCGGTTGACGGCTGCGACCAGTGCAATCGTGTCGGCAGCCTTGGCAAATGGCGTCTTCGGGTGATCGACGGCCTCGTTCAGGTTTTCGAGCACGAAGGTGACGCCTTCCTCCTCGCCGAGATCAGCGATACGGTTTAGCGTATCGGCCGCCTTCAGCCACATGGCGCCGGTGACGACCTCGGACTTGACCACGGGCAGGCCCTGTCCATCGAGCCCCGTGCCGTGCAGATTGAGGCGTGGGCAATTCAATTCCTTGGCGACGGGGATCGACAGGCGCGCTGTGCGCAGAAGCTCATTCGCACCTTCCTCGTCTGCCAAAGTGCCGGTCACGTATCCGGTCATCGACGAGAAAGTGGCACCGGACTTTGCGATCGCCTTGATATCGTGTTTCGTCCAGTCCCAGATTTCCGCCTGGAAGCCGAGTTCGGTGATGCGTTTCAGCCGATCAAGGACGGGCAGGGCGCGAAACACCATTTCAGCGCAAATTGCGAGCGTGAAAGGCGATGTTTTTAGGATCATGGTCATTTCTGCTTCCCAATGCTTGTATTGTTCAGATCGTCCCGCCGAGCTCATGAGAAATCACTTGCAGTTCCTTGCCGCCGGCCATGAGGTTCTGCAGTTCCTCGAGAGAAATCTCGCTCTTGTCGAAGGTGCCGAGCGTCTTTCCACGATTGAGAACCGTGAAGCGGTTACCGACAGCAAAGGCGTGGCGGACATTGTGTGTAATGAAGATCACACCAAGGCCCTTCTGCTGGACCTGATGGATGTACTTCAGCACCATGGAGGTCTGGGCGACACCCAATGCGGACGTCGGCTCATCGAGGATGAGCACCTTGGCTCCGAAATAAACGGCCCGCGCGATCGCCACACATTGCCGCTCACCGCCGGAAAGGGTGCCGACCGCCTGGTTCGGGTCGCGGATATCGATGCCGATCTTGTGCATCTCCTCGCGAGTCACCTCGCTGCAATACTTGAAATCGACATGGCGAAACGGAGGAATGCCCTTTACGGGTTCGCGTCCCATGAAGAAGTTTCGCGTGATCGACATCAGCGGGATCATCGCCAGATCCTGATAGACGGTCGCGATGCCAGCATCGAGTGCATCGCGCGGACTGGTGAATGCGACAGGTTTGCCCTCGACCAGGAAATCGCCGCCCGAGGGACGGACCACACCCGAGAGCGTCTTGATGAGTGTGGATTTCCCGGCCCCGTTGTCGCCAAGCAGGCAGAGCACCTCGCCCCGCGACACCTTCATCGAAACGCCCGAGAGCGCAATGACGGAGCCGTAGTGCTTGACGATATTCTTGACTTCAATGACGGGCGGAGCGGTTTCCGATTGGTTACCAGTCATGATCAGCGCTCCCCTGTCACTTTGCGGCGAATGAAATTGTTGAAGAGAACGGCCAGCAGCAGCATGGAGCCAAGGAACACCTGGAACCAGTCCGAGTCGAACTTCGTGTAGGTCAGGCCGATCGAGACGAGACCGAAGATGATGGCGCCAAAGAAGGCGCCGATCGCCGAACCATAACCACCGGTCAGCAGACATCCGCCAATCACGGCAGCGATGATCGCCTCGAATTCCTTCTGAAAGCCACGACGCGCGTCCGTCGAGCCGGCGTCCAACACTGTGATGATGGCCACAAGCGCGGCGGCGCAGGCCGTGAGCGCGAAGAGCCCTGTCTTCACGCGATCGACCGGTACGCCGGAGTTTCTAGCTGCGTTCGGATCGCCGCCGGCGGCAAAGACCCAGTTTCCGATCCGGGTGCGCAGAAGAACCCAGGTGGCGAGCCCGGCAATGGCGATGAACCAGACCACGGACACCGGCACGCCCGTGACTTTCGGAACGCCGTTGTCGAACTTCTCGATCAGGCCCTGGGCTGCAAGCCAGCTGAAAAGATCCTGGAAGGCGACGCCTGAGAACAAGCGCTTCAAGAGACCGTCGCCGACGACCGCACCGATGCCGCGAAGCTGCGTTGAGCCGCCTGTCGCCCATTTCAGGCCAACAAGGGTTAAACCCCGCAGAATAAAGAGGAAGGCAAGCGTGACGATGAACGACGGCAGCCGTGTCCTGATCACGATCTGTCCGTTCACCGCGCCCACGGCGGCTGCAAGCAGCATCGTGATGATAATGGAAATCCAGAGCGGTTGGCCGAAATTGGTCAGGGCAGCACCGAAGATCAATCCGGCGAAGGCCACCATGGAGCCGATCGAGAGATCGAACTCGCCACCAATCATCAGCAGAGCTGCCGCAATGGCGAGAATTCCCAGCTGTGAGGCCGGGGCCAGGATCGTCATCACACCTGAAAGCGAAAACATCGAACGGTCTGCGGTAAGAAAGAAGAACGTCACCACCAGGATGAGGCCAGCAACCGCACCGAGCTCGGGCCGACGCATCATATGTGTGAGAAAGCCCACCTGTTTGATGCGCTCGTCTGAGTTTGACGCATCTCCTATTTTTTGCTCGATCGGAGCCATGATACTTACCTCCCAATAGATGCAATTCGCCGAAGCGCCGAGGGCATTCCTCACGACGCACGTCGCCTGTCGAACACCCCCTTCGAAAGCGGAGGGTGTTCGACAATCAAGCCTTTCGGCAGTCGTGGATTAGCGGATGCCCTTTGCCGATAGTTCGACGACCTGGGCTGCCTTTTCCTTGGTGATCAGGTTCGGACCGGAAGGCACATTGCCGCCGGGGATCAGGCCGTATTTCGCATAGTTTGCGAGAAAGACGACAGGCAGATAACCTTGGAGGAACTGCTGCTGATCGATGGCGAAAGCGGCTTCACCGGATGCGACCGCCTTCAAGAAGTCCGCCGAAAGGTCGAAGGTCGCAACCTTGATCTTGCCGGTCATGCCGGCATCGGCAACGGCTGCCAGCGATGGTTCACCGGCCGTGCTTGCGCCAAGCGCCATAACGGTGTCGATGTCGGGATTCGAGCTGAGCGCCGCCTTCACCTTGGCCCGAACGTCGGCCGGATCGTTGGAGACGGGTAGGACCGTAACGGTACCCGCAAAACCATCGGAAAAGCCCTGGCAACGCTGATCGAGGGAGACGTTGCCGACTTCCTGGTTGACGCAGATGGCAACCTTGCCGCCCATTTCCTTGAGCTTTTCACCCGCTGCCTTGCCGGCGCTGAATTCGTCCTGGCCGACATGGAGAAGCGCTCCGAGTGACTTCGAGACATCGGAGCCCGAATTGATGGAAATGACCGGAATGCCGGCGGCGACAGCCTTTTGTATCGACGGGCCCAAGGCGGACGAATCCGGGATCGAGACGATCAGACCGGCTGGCTTCTGGTTGACGGCTGCGTCGATCAGCTGGCTCATGGCCACCATGTCGAAGGTTTCCGGTGCGCGATAATCGATGCTGACACCGGCATCCTTGGCACCGGCGCTCACCCCGTTCTTGACAACAGACCAGAAGGGGTCGTTGGCCTGGCCGTGCGTTACGGCGATGATGTTGATATCCTGTGCGATGGCAATGCCAGATGCAGCGCCAAGCGCGCCAACCATGGCAGCGCCCAGCACGATTTTACGAAGAAACGATTTCATAAAAACTCCTCCCAAAGGGTGTCCCGCACCTCCCAGCGCGAGAACCACCAAAAACGCCTCAGACGGCGCGTCCTCCAAAGTTGCTACCGGGTGCATATTTTTTGCTACCGGTAGCAAACGTGCATAGCTATAAGATTCTTGCTAAGAGAAATCAACCATTCATTTCGCATTCCAGCAGAAATGGAATAAACGTTTCGAAACGGAGAGGTTCGACTATGAAGCGAGCGACGGCGCAAAACGTGGCGATGGAGGCCGGCGTTTCAAAGTGGACGGTCATCCGCGCATTTACGCCGGGTGCATCGATCACGGAAGCAAGCAAAGCCAAAGTGCTGGAGGCGGCAGAGCGGCTCAATTATCGGCCGAACCTCTTGGCCAGGAGCCTTGCCACCAATTCCACACATCAGGTCGCGGTTCTAGTTGATGACTTCGCAAACCCGCACAAGCTTCCGTTTCTTGAAAAACTGACCGCCAGCCTGCAGGCGGAGGGGCTCGTGACCATGTTGATCAATATCAATCAACACTACAACCACGTGCACGCCATATTGAATGCCGACCAGCGGCAGGTTGATGCGATCGTGCTCTTTGGTACGGCGTTTCGGGACGAGATGTTGACAGATCATAAGCTGGGACGCGCTGGGCCTCCGATGTTTGTTCTCGCTCGAGATAGCCAGATCGAAGGTGTTCCCGCGATCTCCTGCGATGCGGTCGTGGCGATTGCCGAGATCGGCAAGCACCTATTGGAAAGGGGGTATCGGAGACCGGGATTTATGGCCGGGGCGCGTACATTGTCTACAGCGCTTGGCAGACGGAGAAACTTTAAGGAGTTCTGGCGAACCGCTCGCCGCGTCGAGCTCGTCGAGATGTCTGCCGAGCGCTACAGCGCAGAAGCCGGCGCGCAGGCCGCCCGGGACTATCTGTCCAAAGTCGCGCCGGAAGACCGGATCGATGTTCTCATGTGCGAAAACGATGCCCTCGCGTTCGGAGCGATGGATGTTGCCCGGAGCGAGTTCGGGTTACGTGTCCCCAACGATCTCGCCATTGTGGGCTTCGACAACGCTGCCCCAGCAGCGTCACCGGCATACGGCCTTACAACCTACGAGCAACCCACCGACCAGATGGTCAAAGCGGCAATAGATATGATTCTGGAAAGAGCGCCGAGGGAGACGGTTAACTTCAAAGGCAAGCTTGTGGTGAGAGATTCGGCCTGATTGATCAAGCAATAGGATAGACCAAAACGGATTCGGGCAAAATCCTGCAGGCGGAGAACCACATCGTTCAAACAAATATCTCAAGAAAGTGAGCGCTTTAACGCGTAGGCTCGCTAAATTAGAGACGCTGGGTATCTGATGAGCGGTGTCGTTGGTTCATTGCCTTTACGCCGGGGCATTGTTCTCCCGATTGGAGGCGATGACATCGGCGTGCTTTGGATTGGGGCCGAGTGCCGCGAATTGTTCGGGCAATTTATCCCGCGTTGCAGCGGCCTTTCCCTTGACGGCCTGAGCAAGGGCCTTGCGCGTCTTCTCGACGTTCCAGTCGCAGCAATAGACGGGCGTCGACGGCTGCTGGCGCCAGGACTCATCGAGAGACCCTGAATCGACGGGATCGAAACCGACCTCGTCCACGATGCCCATTACGATTCTTTTCTGAGCCTCGTCGTCGCCCGCAACGGCAGCTGCAATGCGATCGGGTGCACCGACCGGACGCCCGCCATCGGCAAGGGTCGCAGCCAGAATATTGTTGAAGGCTTTGATAACGCGGCGGCCAATCTGGTTCGAAACCCAGACGCTTTCCGGCAATCCGTCGTCGATCGCGGCAATGTGCGGATCGCGCATGCCAGGATAGTAGTTGCCCGTATCTACGACCAGGACGTTGGCGGGAAGATTTGCGAATAGATCCTGCGGAAGCTCTGCAACGGCCGGGAATGGGATCGACAAGATGATCATATCAGCGCCATCCACCACGCCCTGTGCATCAACCGGGGTGGCGCCGATGTCAGCAGCGAATGCGTTGAGCTTTTCGGAGGGTTTTGAATTGGTGATCCTGACATCATGCCCTGCGGCGGCGAGCTTGCGTGCGAGGGTACCGCCGATATTGCCGGTGCCAAAGATGCCGATTTTCATATGTTATTCCTTCCGTATTTCTGTACTAATGGAAATAGGAGCAGATAGCTAAACAGGCAAGAACCCACCTTTTGGTGTGTTACTGCCGATTGAGGTATGTATGCGCACTGAGCACGACTGGAACTGCCAGGATCCCGAGCAGCGAAAGGTATGGGCTGCGGCGACCAGTGAGGCGCTGCGGGTTCTCGAGGGCAAGTGGAAGACTGTCATCATCTGCCAGCTCTTTGCAGCGCATGGTCCCCTCCGCTTTTCTGAGCTGGAACGGCGGGTCAATGGCGTGAACCAGAAAATGCTCATCCAACAACTGAAAGAGCTGGAGAAAGACGGAATAATCGTACGAACCGTCTATCCGGAGGTGCCCCCACGGGTAGAGTACAGCTTAAGCAGCCTTGGCGTCGCGCTCGGTCCGGCGATGGAAGCATTGATCGACTGGGCTCTACTGCGGCGCGCTGGCATGAATGGTGACTGAAACGGCGAAGGATTGAAGTCCGCAGATCTGGACGCCGATCTATTTATCGAGTGGCGTGACCGGTAGGTTCTCGTTCCTGGAAGAACATTCGACGCTGAAGAACGGCTGCGGCCGTGAGAACGCCGTAAGCGAGCGCTGCCAGTGCCAATATCTGGAACAGGACATTCACACTCGCTTCGAACCAGATAACAGCCGACCAGCCAAAGAAGGCCGCGCTACGGTTGATGGTGACTGGTCATCAACGGTGAACAGACGGTCGCGTGATCGCGATGAAAAGCATAGTATAAGAAATGCAGTTCGCCGATCGCGCGTACGCCTGTACAACTACTCAGTTCCATAAGATAGATTACGCCACTTTTGCAACTATAAGTTTTTAATATGTGAGCCGCTCGTAGCAGTTGATGTCGAAAGGCGCCTGGCTTCAAATACTGTTTGGTGATCGCAGCTCGTAAAGCACGTGATGACGCAATGGATGCCCCTCGGCGAAATTGGGATGATTGAACTCCCCGATCCGGCTCATCCCCAGTCGCGTCATCAAACCCCAGGAATTGCTGTTTGCGGGCACTGTGAAGCTGACGACGCGGTCAAGCTTCAGCTCGTTGAACGCAAAGTCGAGAGACCGTTCCGCGGCCTCGCGCGCATATCCGGCGCCGTGCCGAGAGGCTGAAAGCCGCCAACCGATTTCGACTGCCGGGGCAAATGACAAAGCAGGTGAAATCTTGGCGAGGCCGCACATGCCGATCAACTGGCGGCTTGCCTTCTCCTCCAGCGCCCAAAACCCCCAGCCATGATCCTCGAAGTGCCGGTCGATACGGTCGAGCATCGCATCCGACTGTTCGTCGGTCAGAGGATTGAGATATCTGACAACGTCGGGCTCGGCATTGATCGCAGCGAAGGGCTTGCGATCTTGCGGTCGCCAGGGTCTCAAAATCAGACGTTCGCTTTCGAGCCTCATCGTCCCTCTGCGATAGATCCTACCAGAGCGTCATATGACGGTTGACGTCCTTGTAGAGCAGGTAGCGGAACCGGCCGGGGCCGCCGGCGTAACATGCCTGCGGGCAGAAGGAGCGCAGCCACATGAAGTCTCCGGCCTCGACCTCGACCCAATCCTGGTTCAGCCGATAGACGGCCTTGCCCTCCAGCACATAGAGACCATGCTCCATGACATGGGTTTCCATGAAGGGGATCACGGCACCCGGCTCCAAAGTCACGATATTCACGTGCATGTCGTAGCGGACATCGGCCGGATCGATGAACCGGGTGGTCCCCCAGCGTCCGTCTGTGTCCGGCATTGCCGAGATGGGGTGCTGGTCCTCATGCGTGAGGATCGCCGGCGGCGGCTCCAGCCCCTCGACCTCCTGAAAGGCCTTTCGAATCCAGTGGAATTTTGCCGCCGTCGAACCGCTGTTTTTCAGGCGCCAGACCGAACCCGCCGGAATATAGGCGAACGAACCGGAGCGCAGCGCATGACTGACGCCATCGAGCTCCACCGTCATCTCGCCTTCGACGGCGAACAGGACCGCTTCGGCCCGCTTGTCGGGCTCCGGCCGATCGCTTCCGCCGCCGGGCTGAACCTCCATCACATATTGCGAGAAGGTCTCGGAGAAACCGGAGAGCGGCCGGGAGAGAACCCATGCCCGTGTCCCCGTCCAATGCGGAAGGACGCTGGTGACGATGTCGGTCATGACGCTGCGCGGGATGACCGCATAGGCTGTGGTGAAGACGGCCTTGCTGGAAAGCAGCTCGGTTTGCGGCGGCAATCCGCCGAGTTTGGAATAATAATCTCTGTTCATCGGTCCAGGCTTCGCGGCATGTGGCACTGCATCTGCTTTATGCGCCGCTCACCTTCCAGGCAACTCTTAATTCGGCCCGTGAAAATCGATGGGGAGCCGCCCGGCCGGGTTTCCGTCAGAACTCGACTTCCAGTTCGACGATCTCGTCCGGCTCGACCATCGCGCCTTCGGTCCACTCGCCCATCAGCGGCCAGGACAGCACCGTTTCGACATAGGCTTCGAGCTGCGGTTCGAGCTCCACCGCATAGGTGCGGAAGCGGGTGCAGACCGGCGCATACATCGCATCGGCCACGGTCGGCGCGGTCCCGAAAAGCCACGGCCCGCCGCTTGCCTCGAGGCATTCGGTCCAGATCGCCTTGACGCGCTCGACATCGGGCCGCGCGCCCGAGAATATCTTGAAGCTCGCATGCCGCGCCTTGAGGTTCATCGGCAATGCCGAACGCAGGTTATGGAAACCCGAATGCATCTCGCCCGAGACCGACCGGCAGCGCGCGCGCGCCGCCCGCTCGGCGGGCCAGAGCCCGGCAGCGGGCGTCACTTCGTGGAGATATTCGGCGATCGCCAGCGTGTCCCAGACCGTCACGTCGTCATGGGTCAGCCTCGGCACCAGAACCGATGGTGAAAGCAGCAGCAGTTCCTGGCGCGCCTCGTCATCCATCTCCACAAGCACTTCGGCGAAGTCCAGTCCCGCCATCCGGCACAGCAACCAGCCGCGCAGAGACCAAGAGGAGTAGTTCTTCGAGGAAATCGTCAGTGCAGCTTGCGACATCGGGCTCGTATCCTTGTCGGACAATGTTGCTTCTTCCTCGATAATCTTCTCGCATGGCAGGACATATTCCACTAGCATTTTTTGCACCGCCGCATCGATGCGGCAGTGCGGGAGATTTCGGCCATGCTCTACCAGGCCTATCAGTTCCAGGATGATCTCATCGCGCCGCTCCGCGATCTGGCGCGGCGCCTGCAGATCTTCTCCGCGACAGCGCTCTGGGGATCCGGCAGCGAAATGGGACGGCACTTCGCCGCCGCACTGGAGATGATCTCACGCTTCGAGATCACCCACCAACGTCCGGATTTCGCCATAGACTCGGTCATGATCGGCAATCGCGTGGTGCCGGTCACCGTCGAGACCGTACTCGACATGCCCTTCGGCACGTTGCTGCGCTTTGCAACGGACACCGATGCAAAGCGGCCGCGGGTGCTGGTCGTCGCCCCGCTGTCCGGCCATTTCGCGACGCTCCTGCGCGGCACAGTGCAGACCCTGCTGCGCGATCACGACGTCTATATTACCGACTGGGCGAACGCCCGCGACGTGCCGCTGTCGGCCGGACGCTTCGGCATGGACGACTATGTCGATTATATCATGCATTTCCTGGAGGAAATCGGCCCCGGCGCTCATATCCTCGCCGTCTGCCAGCCCTGCGTACAGGCGCTGGCCGCCGTTGCCGTGATGTCGGAAGAGCGGCATCCCGCCACCCCGCGGACCATGACGCTGATGGCCGGGCCGATCGATCCGCGCGAGAGCCCGACGAAGGTCAACGAACTTGCCGTATCGAAGTCGCTCGCCTGGTTCGAGAGCTCGCTGATCACCGGCGTTCCCTGGCGTTATCGGGGCGCCGGGCGGCGGGTCTATCCCGGCTTCCTCCAGCTCGTCGCCTTCATGTCGATGAACATGCAGCGCCACCAGGACGCCCATCGCAGGCTCTACGACCATTTGGCGAAGGGCGAGACGGCCGAAGCCGGCAAGATCAAGAAGTTCTACGACGAATATTTCGCCGTGCTCGACCTCACCGAAGAATTCTACATCGAAACCATCGAACGCGTCTTCCAGAAGGCGGAACTCGCGACCGGCGACCTCACCCACCATGGCCGCAAGGTCGACCCGGGCCAGATCCGCAACACGGCACTTTTGACCGTTGAGGGCGGCCGCGATGACATCTGCGCGCTCGGCCAGACGTCGGCCGCGCACGATCTCTGTCGTGCACTGCGCCCGCATCTGAAGCGCCATCATCTTCAGGCCAATGTCGGGCATTACGGCGTCTTCAGCGGCCGCCGCTGGGAGGGGGAAATCTACCCCGTCGTGCGCAACATGATTCTGGCGATGGAATAGCGCCCGTCAGATCCGAAACGCGATGGCAAGTCTACCGATCGGCCATGACCAGGTGGCCCGGCCCGACTTCGCGATAAGACGTGCTTGCAGGCTGATAGTCGACCGGGCGCATCGGGCTCTTGATCTCGTCATTCGCCACCATCCGCTTTTCGTGGCGACGGTCCGGATCGGGCACGGGCACTGCCGCGATGAGTTTCTTCGTATAGGGATGCTGCGGATTTTCAAAGACCGCGGCCCGCGGGCCGATCTCGACGATCTCGCCGAGATACATCACGGCGACGCGATGGCTGACGCGTTCGACCACCGCCATGTCGTGCGAGATGAACAGGAAGGCAAGATTGAGGCTCTGCTGCAGGTCGAGCATCAGGTTGATGACCTGCGCCTTGATCGAGACGTCGAGCGCCGAGACGCTTTCATCGGCAACGATGACCTTCGGCTGCAGGGCGAGCGCGCGGGCGATGCAGATGCGCTGGCGCTGGCCGCCGGAAAATTCATGCGGATAGCGCGCGGCCATCTCCGGCAATAGGCCGACCTTCGCCAAAAGATCGGCGACGACGTCTTTTGCCTGCTTTGAATTGCCCATCTTGTGTTCGAGATAGGGTTCGGCGATCGCAGCACCAACCGTCATGCGCGGATTGAGGCTGGCAAAAGGATCCTGGAAGATCATCTGCACGGATTTGCGCATCTCGCGCAGATCCTTCCTGTCGAGGCCGAGCACCTCCCTTCCCTCGACGAGAACGGACCCTGCCTGCGGTTCGATCAGCCGCATGATGGCGCGGCCGGTCGTCGATTTGCCGCAGCCGGATTCGCCGACGAGCGACAGCGTCTCGCCGGCATGAAGATCGAAGGAGACATTTTCGACTGCGTGCACCCGGCTGGTCAGCCGGCCGAACAGGCCGGAATGAATGTCGAAGCGCTTGGTAAGGTTCTTCACCTGCAGGACCGGTGTCGCCGCCACCGTATCGGCGACCTCGGCGGGAATGTCTGATTCACCCGTTGCGGTATTGACCACGGGAAAGCGCAGCGGCCTTTGCCTGCCCTGCATCGAGCCGAGCACCGGCACGGCTGAAAGCAGCGCTCTCGTATAGGGATGTTTGCCGCGGTGAAAAATATCGGCGGTGGCGCCGCTTTCCACCTGTTCGCCGCGATACATCACTACCGTCCTGTCGGCGATCTCGGCGACGACACCCATATCATGGGTGATGAACAGAACGGAGGTCCCCTCCTCGTCCTGCAGCATCTTGATGAGATCGAGGATCTGGCCCTGGATGGTGACGTCGAGCGCCGTCGTCGGCTCGTCGGCGATCAGCAGTTTCGGCCGGCTGGCGAGCGCCATGGCGATCATCACCCGCTGGCGCATGCCGCCGGAAAAACGATGCGGATATTCGCCGAAGCGCGAGGCGGCAGACGGGATGCGGACCTTTTCCAACAGCCGGATCGTCTCGGCTTTGGCATCGGCCCTGCTCATATCGGAATGGCAGAGCAGCGCCTCGGAAATCTGGTCGCCGATGGTGAAGAGCGGATTGAGCGATGTCATCGGCTCCTGGAAGATCATGGCCACCTCGTTGCCGCGCACCTGCCGCATGGCATTTTCCGGCAAGGCCAGGAGATCGCGTCCGCCGAGCATGACGCGGCCCTCGACACGGCTCGTATCGGCCTGCAGCAGCCGCATGATCGAGAGCGAGGTGACGCTCTTGCCTGATCCGGATTCGCCGACGATCGCCACCGTTTCCGCCGGAGCGACGGTGAAGGAGACGTCGCGCACGACCGGTTTCCAGACGCCGTCCACCAGGAAGGATGTCGTCAGCCTTTCGACGGCAAGAACGTCGGTCGTCGTCTGGATCGGTTGGGTTTGGGCGCTGGCCATGGCGGTTCCTCTTGCGGCAGATGAGCGGCGGCGGATCAATCCGGCCAGCGCAGTGCACCATCGAAGCGGTGCCTGCTGCGGTTTTCGATCGGCGTTGCGATGATCTCGTTGGAGGCGCGCGCCTTGTCGAGTTCCTGCGCCAGGCGCTCCGCGACGATCGTCTCCTCGCCCGGGTGCAGGTTGCAAGGGTCGAGGTAGAAATAGCGGTGCTCCACCTCGTGATCGCGCACGATGATCGGCGGGCTGCCCTTGGCAAGCGCATCGGCCAGATCCCATGCGGTGATATGGGCTTGCCCGGGATCGACGATCAGGCGCAGCCGATCGAGGGGATTGTTGGTCGGATCGGGCTCGATCAGCGCGGTGACGCCAGGGCGGTCGTCGAGGGTGCGCTTCCACAGGTTGAGATAGCCGGTCTCGCGCTCCAGGATGCCGGCATGGTCGCGGTTTTCCCAGGCTTCGAGTGCCGCCATCACGCCGAAGATGCTCTCCTTGCCGACCTTCATGCCGCGGCCGATGCCCATATTCTGCAGGAAGGCATGGCGCACCAGCTCCTTCCTGCCGGCAACGATGCCCGAGGTCGGGCCGCCGAGGAATTTGTGGCCGGAGTAGAGGGCGATATCGGCTCCCTGCTCCAGGAAGATGCGCAGGTCGTATTCCGAAGCCGCGTCGACGATGACGGGCACGCCCCTGGTATGGGCGATCTCGACGAATTCCTTCAGGTTCAGCAGGCCGTAGTCGACAACATGGTGGGAGACGACATAGACGGCGGCGGCAGTCTTGTCGGTGATGGCGTTTTCCATATGGAAGCGGTGCGTCGAGGTCGCCTGCCCCACAAGCACGACCTTGCCGCCGGCAAGCCGGATTGCCTGGTCAACCGGGGCGCCGTAACTGACAACATGGCCCATCTGCACCAGCACCTCGTTCTTCTCCGGCACCACATCCGGCAGCTTCTCGATCGCCAGCAGGTTGTTGCCGGTGATCGTGCCGGCGACGGCAAGCGATATGCCGGCCGAGCAGGAGGCGGTGACGAAGCCCGCCTCGCCGCCGGTCAGCCTAGCGATGACGGCGCTTGCCTTGCGCTGCAGATCGTTGATCTCGACGAAGTGCGGCAGGATCGATGCCATCGCGCTGATCGCTTCGGGAACGACGATCGAGGCGCCGAGGCTGGTCATCGTGCCCGATACATTGATGACAGGGCGAAGGCCAAGCGACGGGCGGATATCAGTGGACATGGAGATCTCCAGGATTCTGGGTCGAAAAACGAAACATGGTGCGGTCGATCAACTGTGTCGAGCTCCCGTCAGCCGTGCAAGGCGACGATCGCCTCGATCTCGACGGTGATGTTGCCGGGCAGCGAGCCGAAGCCGACGGCAGAGCGGGCATGTTCGCCGGCCGGCCCGAAGACTTCAATCAGCAGATCCGAACAGCCGTTGATGACGCTTGGATGATCCTCGAAATCAGGCACGGCATTGACCATGCCGAGCAGCTTGACCACTCGCCTGACGCGGGAGAGATCACCGAGCGCATCCTGCATGACGGCAAGCAGGTTTATGCCGGTCAGCCGCGCGTGGCCGTAGGCCTGCTCGACACTGACCCCACCGCCGACCTTGCCGGCATGCATGAAGCCGTCAGCCTCGCGCGGCCCCTGGCCGGAGAGATAGAGCATGTTGCCTTCGATCACATGCGTGACGAAATTGGCGATCGGCGGCGGCGGGGGCGGAAGCGCAATGCCGAGGGCGGCAAGCCGTTCGTAAGGCGAGTTCTCGACCTTGCCGGCCGCGGTGGGAAACTGATTCACGCAAACTCCTGTCATGCAATTTTCGATTTGGCGAATTTCAATTGGGCCGACGCTTGGTCGGCGGATTAAAGATCCTTACGCAGTCTGGGATCGAGCATGTCCCTGAGGCCATCGCCGACCATCTGCAGCGACAGCACGGAGAGGATGATGGCGACACCCGGAAATAGCGTCATCCAGTCGGCCTGGCCGATATACTGCCGGCCGGCGGCGATCATCGTTCCCCAGGTCGGGATTTCGGGGCTGACCCCAAGACCGAGGAAAGACAGGCCGGCTTCCGCAAGCATTGCGCTGGCGAAGAGAAACGTGGCCTGCACGAGGATCGGCGACAGCAGATTGCGCAGCACATGCCGCGTCATGATATGGAAGGTCGAGATGCCGAGCGCCCTCGCCGCCTCGACATAGGGCAGCTCGCGAATGACCAGCGTCGAAGCGCGGACGATGCGGGCAAGGCGCGGCGCATAGACGATCGACAATGCGATGATGACCGTCGTCAACGACGGGCCGAGGGCGGCAACGAGCGCGATCGCCAACAGAATATCCGGAAACGCCATCATCGCGTCGATCAGCCGGGCGATTGGCGTATCGAGCTTCTGGAAGAAGCCGGCAAGCAGGCCGAGCGTCACGCCGATTATGGCCGACAAGGTCACGACCGCAACACCGACGAGCAGCGACAGGCGGCCGGCGAAGATGGTTCGCGAGAAGACGTCGCGGCCGAACTCATCTGTGCCAAAGAAAAAGGTGCCGCTCGGCGGCTTCAGCCGATTGACGATGGAAAGCTTCGACGGCGAATAGGGCGCGACAACAGGCGCGAAGACTGCCAGAAGCACGAAGATCGTCAGGATCAGCAGACCCAAGGCGACCGTCTTGCGCTTCAGCAGGCGCTTGACGAATTTGCTGCCCTCGCCTTCGACTGATTTGATTGCGATGTCGGCCATCAGTAGCGCACCCTCGGATCGATCAGCAGATAGAGCATGTCGATCGCAAAATTGATCAGCACGTAGAGAGCGGCGATAACGAGCAGCGCGCCCTGGATGACGGGATAGTCGCGGCGCAGCACCGCGGAGACGACGAGATTGCCGACACCCGGCAGGCCGAAGACCGTCTCGGTGACGACGGCGCCTGAAATCAGCACCGCTGCCGTTAGCCCGATTACCGTCAGGATCGGGATCAGCGCATTCTTCAGCGCGTGTTTGAGAATGACCCGGCGCTCGATCAGCCCCTTGGCGCGCGCCGTGCGGATATAATCGTCGCCGAGCACGTCGAGCATCGACGCGCGGGTGAAACGCAGGATCAGCGCCGAGGAGACGATGCCAAGCGCAAAGGCAGGCAGCGTCAGATGATACATCCGATCGAGAAAGGTCGAGCCCGGGCCGCCATAACCCGAGACCGGGAAGAGGTTGAGCCTGACGGCGAAGACCTGCATCAGGATCAGGCCGAGCCAGAAGCTCGGAATGCTGGCGGCGAACATCGCAAGCGTCGTTGCCGCCTGGTCGACGAAGGAGCCGCGCCGATAAGCGGCATAGATGCCGATCGGCAGGGCGATGATGGTGGCGATTGCGAGCGAAAACAAAGTCAGGAAGAAGGTCGGTTCGGCCCGGTCGAGCAAGGCCGAGGTGACAGGCATGTTGAGGAAGATAGACTGGCCGAGATCACCTCTCAGCATCTGGCCGATATAATAGACATATTGCAGGCCGAGCGACTGATCGAGGCCGAGCCGGGACCTGAGGTCGGCAATATCCTGCGGTGTCGCATCCGGCCCGAGCATGACGGCGGCCGGATCGCCCGGGGTCACGCGCACGATGACGAAGACGATCGTGACGACGAGAAACATCACGACGATCATGCCGAACAGGCGCTGGAGGATGTAGCGTATCATGAATCCCTGGCAAACCTTTGCAGATGCTGCAAAAAAGAAGACCGATACCGACCAGGAATGGCCGGTATCGGTGGCGATGCTTACTTCTTGATCGAAGCATTCCAGAAATACGGCCACGGAGCCGGATCGACGCCTTCAAGCTTGGTCGATTCTGCCGAAACGGCGTTGAAGTCGCCGATCTTCATGAAGGGGGCGTCGGCATAGATCGCCTTCTGGACGTCGGCCCAGAGCGCCACGCGCTTCTTCGGATCGACTTCCGAGGTGAAGGAATCGACGGCGGCCTTGCGGGCCGGCGTATCCCACCAGCCCGGCGAGCTGGTCGAGAGCGAGCCGATGAGAGCAGGCTCCGGCAGGAAGGGGCTATGGGTGATGTAGATATCCCAAAGCTTCGGATCGGTACGGCGCTGCGTCAGCGTCGCCCAGTCGACAACCTGCATATCGACGGTGAAGCCGGCAAGCTTCAGATATTCGGCGGCGACCTGCGCCATCTTGTAGTGGAACTCATACTGGCGGCTGGTCAGGATCCGGATCGGCGCACCATTGTAGCCGGCCTTCTTGGCGGCGGCGGCCGCCCCTTCCGGATCGGCGACGTTATAGGCGCCCTCGACGCCGGCATCCGTCGACCAGGCAAAGGTCTTTGGATAGATGGCGCCGTCGAGCGCGTAGAAATCCGTGCTGCCGAAGGCCGCAGCCAGCATATCCTCCATGCTGAGCGCTTGACGGATCGCCTTGCGGACCTCGACATTCCCAGCAATACCTTCCTTCGTATTGAAGACGAAGACGGGATAACCGAAGGGCTTCAGGATGATCGGCTGCGAGGCGGTAGAGGCCTTCAGCTTGTCGTAGGATTCGACCGGGATTGAGTCGACGTAGTCGTACTGGCCGGAAACGGCTGCCTCGACGCGGGTGTTCGGATCCGGCACCGGCACGAAGCGGATCTCATCGAGATACTGGTGGCGGGCGCCGCCATAACCATTGCTGTCGCCTTCACGTGACTTGTAGCCGTCGAAGCGGACGAGCTGAATATACTGGTCGGCCTTGCGCTCCTTCAGCATATAGGGACCGGTGCCGATGAAGTCCTTCATCGGCTCGTCCTGCTTTTCGGACGGAATGATGATCGCGGCCGAATTGTTGAAGGCGAGCAGCGAGGTCAGCGGCGCATAGGGCTGCTTCAGCGTGATCGTCACGGTCGCCGGATCGGCGGCGGTGACCTTATCGATGAAGCCGGCCACCTGCTTGCCGCGCGAGGCGATCTTCATCCAGCGGCCAAGCGAGGCGACGACATCTTCCGAGGTCATGTCGCTATTGTCGTGAAACTTGATGCCGGTCCTGAGCTTGATCGTATAGGTTTTGCCATCGGCACTGATCTCAGGCAGGCTTTCGGCCAGAAGCGGCGTGACGTTCCAGCCTTTGTCGAAGGTGTAGAGCGTTTCAAAAATGTGCTGGGTGACGATGCCGACCAGATCGGCCGTCGACGACATCGGATCGAGCGTCGGCGGCTCGCCGATCGTCGCGACATTGATGACGCCGCCCTTTTCCTGGGCAAGGAGCGTCGAAGGCAGGGCGACGAGCGCGGTGCCGAGAAGGAATGCGACCAGTGTTTTCATGTGAGGACTCCCGTTTAGTTCCACAATTATGTAATTCATCTTTTTGTAACAGAATAGGAGATGGATCGATCCTGTCAAGCAGGAGCGACGGATTATGCGCTCGGCGGATACCGAGACGCCGAAAAACACACAATCTTTGGCTGCGCCCGCCTGCAACAAGACCGCGCATTATACCAAGGTGTGTCAATCGCCCTCCAGTGAGGCTTCAACGGAACGGGAGAACAGGATGAGCATCGATTTCAACGACGGCAAATGGCTGAACGAGCCGGCACACTGGCAGGCGACCGAAACCGGCCTCACCCTGACCACCGATGAGAAGACCGATTTCTGGCGGGAGACCCATTACGGCTTCACCCGTGACAGCGGCCACTTCCTCGCCTTTCCCACCACCGACAGCTTCACCGCACAGATCCGCGTCCGCGGCGAATTCCGCACGCTCTACGACCAGGCCGGCCTGATGGTGCGCATCGACGAGAGACGCTGGGTGAAAACAGGCGTCGAATTCACAGACGGCGAAGCCTTCCTCAGCACCGTCGTCACCGACGGCAAGTCCGACTGGTCCGTGGCGCAACCCTTCAAGGAATTGGAAGATTTCCGCATCCGCGTCACCGTCGCCAACGGCGCGATGCGCATCCAGGCTTCGCGCGACGGCAGCTTCTGGCCGCTGCTGCGGCTCGCCCCCTTCCCGGCTGCCGATCACTACGAGGTCGGACCCACGGCCTGCACGCCCGAGCGCAGCGGACTGACGGTCCGCTTTTCCGAATTCTCGATCGGCCCGGCGATTACCACCGATCTGCATGACTTGAGCTAGAAGAGCGACCTTTGGCTGCTCTACCGAAAGAACAAGATCAAATGACTGCGAGTGCAGCGCCGCACCCTTGACAAAGACAAGCTGCCTGTATTTTACTCAGGCCTGCGGATTAGGCAGAAGGCCAGCCGCATTGACATGACTCCGATAGTCTCCGGGCAGTTTCGCCCCATGACGCCTCATCGCTCGATGGGACCAGCGTCGTGGGGTTTTTGATGTGGTCACTTCATGAATGACGCGCTGAAAATCGGCATCCTTTTTTCGACCACCGGGCCTTACGGCTCGATGGGCCGCGACGCGCGCGACGGCGCCGATTTCGCGATGGCCGAATATGCCGGCGTCGAAGGGCTGGCGATCGAGCCCATCTTCTTCGATCCACATGCCGATCTTGCCGCCTATCTGGACGGTGCGCGCCATCTTCTGCGCGCCGGCTGCCGCCATATCGTCGGCACGATCACATCTGCGGCACGCAAGGAAGTCATCCCGCTCGTCGAAAAACATGACGGCCTGCTCTGGTATATGTGCCCCTATGAAGGCTTCGAGGCCAACGAGAACGTCATCTATGTCGGCGGCTGCCCCAACCAGCATCTGCTGCCGTTGTTCGAGCACCTGATCCCGCGTTACGGCGCAAGGCCCTATCTCGTCGGCGCCAACTATGTCTGGGGCTGGGAGATGAACCGGCTCGCCCGCGAACTCATTACCAATGCCGGCGGCGAAGTACTTGGCGAACGCTATCTTCCGCTCGAGGAGACCGCCGTCGAACGCATCGTCGCCGAGATCGCGCAACGCCGCCCGAGCTTCATCCTCAACAATCTGATCGGCCCCTCGAGCTACGCCTTCCTGGAGGCGATCAAGGCCCTCGCTGATCGCGACCCGGCCTTTCGCGCGGAAAACTGCCCGGTGGTCAGCTGCGACCTGATGGAATGCGAGCTCGACGATATCGCCGCCGGAGCTGCTGCCGGCCAGCTTTGCGCCGCTTCCTATTTCGACAGTATCGCGACCCCCGAGAATGCCGCCTTCAAGGCCAGCGTCACTGAGCGTCACGGCGCAGAGCGACGTGTCTCCAGCGTCTTTGCCAGCGCCTATACGGCCGTCCGGCTCTGCGTCGACGCGATCGTCGCTGCCGGCGGTGACGAGCCCGACGCCGTCCGGCGCGAGCTCCACAATCGATCCTGGCCGACCCTGTTCGGCGCGTTGGCGATCGACCGCGAGACCAATCATGCCGCCCTACCCTTCCATCTCGGCCGGATCAACGCCGACAACGGCTTCGATGTCGTCGCCTCGCGGCCGCCGCTCGCCGCCGACCCCTATCTGACCGGCCGCAACCGGCAGGCCTTTCCGCGGCTGAGGGTGGTGTCATGAGGGAGACACCCAATTTCACCGGCTGGCAGGCGATGGTCCTGCATCGCGAGGACGGCAACACCGAAAGGCTGATCCGCCAGCTTCGCCTGCTCGGCATCTACGCAACGCTGCAATGGGCGCCGCTTCCGGCCGTGGCACTGCCTGATCTCGTCATCGTCGATGCCGATCAGGGCTGGGACGATCTGCTGCCCTGGAACGGCGAAACGCCTGCCTGCCCCGTTGTCGCCTTGCTTGGTTCGGAAGCGCCCGGCCGCATCGCCTGGGCGCTCGGACAGGGCGCCGGCGCGATCATCGCCAAGCCGATCGCCACCTCGGCCGTCTATCCGGCGCTTGTCATGGCCGTCTCCATTCATCGGGAGCGCAAGGCGACCGCTGAAAAGCTGCAATATCTCGAAGAGCGCGTCCGGCTGCGGCCGCTCGTTCACGCCGCCGTCGAAAAGCTTCGGGCCGCACACGGCATCGACGAGGAGAGCGCTTACGCAATCTTGCGCAACTGCGCCATGCGCCGCCGCCTGCCGATGGAGCAGATATCGGCTTTCATTCTGGCGGGTGCCGAGCCTCTGCCGGAGGCGGGCTGATGCATGTGCTGAAACAGATGATCCGCCAGCCGACGGCGCTCTTCGGCCTGATCGTCGTCACGCTCGTCATCGGACTCGCCATCGCAGCGCCGTGGATCGCGCCGTTCAGTCCAGACGAGCAGATGTTTGACGGCCTTTCGCTCGAAGGCGCGCCGCTGCCGCCGGGCGGTCCTTATCTGCTAGGCACCGACACGCTCGGCCGCGACCTCTTCTCGCGCCTGCTCTTCGGCGCCCGCACCTCGCTGATCATCGGCCTTGTCGCCAATGGCATCGCGGTGACGATCGGTCTCTTCGTCGGCATCGTCGCCGGTTATCTCCGCGGACTGCCGGGCAACATCCTGATGCGCTTCACCGATCTGATGATGGCCTTTCCGGCGCTGCTGCTCGCCATCGTACTTGCCGCATTGCTGAAGCCGAGCCTCTGGATCGTCGCCATGGTGATCGCGCTCGTCAACTGGGTGCAGGTCGCCCGCATCGTCTATACCGAGACTCGCGGCCTGGTGGAGCGCGATTTCATCATGGCGGAGCGCTCGCTCGGCGCTGGCCATATGCGCGTGCTCTTCATGCATATCCTGCCGCACCTTATGCCGACGGCAATCGTCTGGGGAACGCTCGGCATTGCCACCACCGTGCTGCTCGAGGCCACACTCTCCTTCCTCGGCGTCGGCGTCCAGCCGCCGCAGCCCTCCTGGGGCAACATCATCTTCGAGAGCCAAAGCTATTTCCAGGCCGCCCCCTGGCTGGTCTTCATCCCGGGCGCGATCATCCTTCTGACGGCGCTTTCCTTCAATCTGGTGGGCGACGCGCTGCGCGACATTCTCGACCCGACCCAGCGCGGGAGGGGCTGATGGCATCACTCATGCTCCGCAGGCTGGCGCAGGCGGCTCTCATCCTGCTCGGTGTCGCGGCAATCACCTTCGTGCTGCTCTACGCTCTTCCGGCCGATCCGGCCCGCATGATCGCCGGCCGCAGTGCAACGGCCCAGACGGTCGCCAACATCCGCCACGAACTCGGCCTCGACCAGCCGCTGCTGGTCCAGTTCGGCACCTATCTCGGCAATCTGCTGCACGGTAATCTCGGCCGCTCCTATGCACAGAAAACCGATGTCTGGACGCTGATCGCCGCCCGCCTGCCGGCGACGCTGACGCTGATGCTTGCCGGCATCTTCGTCGAGGTGGTGCTCGGCCTGACGCTCGGCACCATCGCCGCCATGCGCCGCGGCGGCTTCGTCGACCGTATGGTGATGATGGCCTCCTTCGTCGGCACCTCGGCGCCGCAGTTCCTCGTCGCCCTGCTGCTGCTCTACCTGCTGGCGGCAACGCTCGGCTGGTTTCCGATGAGTGGCTACGGCAGCTTCTCGCATCTCGTCCTGCCTGCCGTAACGCTCGGCATCTGCGGCGCCGGCTGGTATGCCCGGATGGTGCGCTCGTCGATGATCGACGTGCTGAACCAGGATTACGTCCGCACGGCGCGCGCCAAGGGTCTTTCCTCGAAGCGAGTCATCCTGCGCCATGCACTGCCAAACGCGGTGCTGCCGATCATTGCCATGATCGGCATCGATATCGGCCAGTTCATGGGCGGCGTGGTCGTGGTCGAGGCGGTCTATGGCTGGCCCGGCATCGGCCAGCTCGCCTGGCAGGCGATCCAGCAGGTCGACATCCCGATCATCATGGGCGTCACCCTGACCTCGGCACTTGCCATCATCATCGGCAACCTGCTTGCCGACCTCGTCGCGCCGGTCATCGATCCGCGCATCCGCACACGCTGACAGCAACCAAAGAAGGGGAACCAAGATGTTCAAACGCTGGCTGCAACAGACGACCATGGCAACGATGGTGGCGCTCGCCCCATTGTCCGTCATGGCTCAGGAAACGCCCAAGCAGGGTGGCGATATCGTCGTCACCTACAAGGACGACATCACCACGCTCGACCCGGCAATCGGCTACGACTGGGTCAACTGGTCGATGATCAAGAGCCTGTATTCCCGCCTGATGGACTATGCGCCCGGCACGCCGAACCCCGTTCCCTCGCTTGCCGAAAGCTTCACCGTTTCGCCCGACGGCTTGACCTATACCTTCAAGCTGCACAAGGGCGTAAAGTTCTCGAACGGCCGCGAGGTCGTCGCCTCCGACGTGAAATATTCGATCGAACGCGCCGTCGACCCGAAGACTCAAGGGCCTGGCGCGGGTTTCTTCGGCGCCATCAAGGGCTTCGAGGATGAAACCGGAGGCAAGACGACGACGCTCTCCGGCATCGAGACGCCGGACGATAGCACCGTCATCTTCAATCTCTCGCGTCCTGACGCCACCTTCCTGCACGTGCTCGCCATCAACTTCGCCTCGGTCGTGCCGAAGGAAGCCGTCGAGGCGGCCGCCGGCGACTTCGGCAAGAAGCCGGTCGGCTCCGGCACCTTCATCCTCAAGGATTGGACGATCGGCCAGCAGCTCGTTTTCGAGCGCAACAAAGATTATTTCGTTAAGGGTGTTCCCTACATCGACAGCTTCAAGGTCGAGGTCGGCCAGGAGCCGCTGGTGGCGCTCTTGCGCCTGCAGAAGGGCGAGGTCGATATAGCCGGCGACGGCATTCCGCCGGCAAAATTCCTCGAAATCAAGAATTCGGCCGACGGCGCGCAGTTGATCGTCGACGGCGAACAGCTGCACACCGGCTACATCACGCTGAACACCAAGGTGAAGCCCTTCGATAACGTCAAGGTTCGCCAGGCGCTGAACATGGCGATCAACAAGGACCGCATCACCCGCATCCTCAACGGCCGCGCAACGCCCGCCAACCAGCCGCTGCCGCCGCTGATGCCGGGCTACGACAAGGCCTTCACCGGCTACGCCTATGACGTAGCGAAAGCCAAGGCGCTGCTTGCCGAAGCCGGCTATCCCGATGGTTTCGAGACCGTGCTCTACTCGACCAACACCGACCCGCAGCCGCGTATCGCCCAGGCGATACAGCAAGACCTGGCCGCTGTCGGCGTCAAAGCCGAAGTCCGGGCACTCGCCCAGGCAAACGTCATCGCGGCCGGCGGCACGGAAGGCGAAGCGCCGATGATCTGGTCGGGCGGCATGGCCTGGATCGCCGACTTCCCGGATCCGTCCAACTTCTACGGCCCGATCCTCGGTTGCGCCGGCGCGGTTCCGGGCGGCTGGAACTGGTCGTGGTATTGCAATGCCGATCTCGACAAGCGCGCCGTTGCCGCCGACTCGATGTCCGATCCGGCAAAGGCCGCCGAGCGCACCGTCGCCTGGGGCAAGATCTTCACCGATATCATGGCCGATGCGCCGTGGATCCCTGTCATCAACGAACGCCGCGTCGTCGCCAAGTCGCTGCGCATGGGCGGTGCTGACAACATCTACATCGATCCGACCCGCGTCATCAATTACGACGCGATCTACGTCAAGCAATAAGCCCTGAAGAAACAAAGCCTTCCCGGTCCCGCCCGGGAAGGCGTTATAAAATCGAGGGAGACACATGACATGTGCATCGCCTGCACCCACACCATCCACCGCGCCCAGCATAATTTCGGCTGGAACAAGGATTTCACCCCCGCGGTCGTCGCCAAGCCCGGCGAGACGATCCACTTCGAATGCATGGATTCATCCGGTGGCCAGCTCGGAAGCGACGCCACCCTGGAAACGCTGAACGCGCTCGATTTCGGCAAGATCAACCCGGTCTCCGGCCCAGTCTATATCGAAGGCGCCAAGCCCGGCGATGCGCTGAAGGTGACTCTGCGCAAGTTCATTCCCTCGGGTGTCGGCTGGACGGCCAATATTCCAGGCTTCGGCCTGCTTGCCGACCAGTTCAAGGATCCGGCACTGCACGTCTGGTCCTATGACGCCAACAGCATGGTGCCCGCCCTTTACGGTCCGGGCGGTCGCGTGCCACTGAAGCCCTTCGCCGGCACGATCGGCGTCGCACCCGCCGAGCCCGGCACCCACTCCGTCGTTCCCCCGCGTCGCGTCGGCGGCAACATGGATATCCGCGACCTGACGGCGGGGGTGACGCTCTATCTGCCCGTCGAGGTCGACGGCGCGCTGTTTTCGATCGGAGATACCCATGCCGCCCAGGGCGATGGCGAAGTCTGCGGCACGGCGATCGAAAGCCAGATGAACGTCGAAGCGACGATCGAGCTCGTCAAGGACGCCAGGCTGCAAACGCCGCGCTTCACCACCACCGAACCGGTGACCCGCCATCTCGACGGCGCCGGCTACGAGGTCACGACAGGCATCGGCCCTGATCTGATGACCGGGGCGCGTGAAAGCGTCATGCGCATGATCGATCTTCTCGGCGCCGAACACGGCATGAGCGCCATCGATGCCTATTTGCTCTGCTCGGTCTGCGGCGATCTGCGCATCAGCGAGATCGTCGACCAGCCTAACTGGGTGGTTTCCTTCTACTTCCCGAGGATCGTGTTCGCGTGAACGAAGCCATGCCCGTCGCAGCACCGGTGCTCAGCCTTCGCAATCTGAGCGTCGATGCCCGCACGCCCGAAGGCCGCAAGCCGGTGCTCCAGGATGTCAGCTTCGAGCTTGCAAGCGGCGAAACGCTCTGCATCGCCGGCGAATCCGGCTCCGGCAAATCGGTCACCTCGCTGTCGATCATGGGACTCTTGCCGAAGGCCTCGCTGAAGGTCGCCTCCGGCAGCATCATGCTCGGCGAGCGCGACCTGCTCAAACTTTCCGACCGGGCGATGCGCAGCGTGCGCGGCGGTGATATCGCCATGGTGTTCCAGGAGCCGATGACCTCGCTCAACCCGGTCATGTCGGTCGGCAACCAGCTGACTGAGGCAATCCGCGCGCACCAGGGCAGCGACAATGCCGAGGCGGTGGGGCTGAAGATGCTCGATGCCGTGCAGATCACCGAGCCGGCCCGGCGGCTGAAGCAATATCCGCATGAGCTGTCCGGCGGCATGCGCCAGCGGGTGATGATCGCCATGGCGCTCTCCTGCCGGCCGAAGGTGCTGATCGCCGACGAGCCGACGACCGCCCTCGACGTCACCGTGCAGGCGCAGATCCTCAGGCTGATGCGCGAGTTGAAGCGCGAATTCGGCGCCTCGATCATCCTGATCACTCACGACATGGGCGTTGTCGCCGAAATGGCCGACCGCGTCGTCATCATGCAGAATGGCAGGATCGTCGAGCAGGGAACGGCGCTCGCCATCTTCCAGCGGCCGAAGGAGGCCTATACGCAGCAATTGCTCGCCGCCGTCCCGCGGCTCGGCGCGCTTGCAGGCACCGACCGTCCGCCGCGCATCACCCAGCGCGCCGTCGAGACGCTGCATCCGGACCGCACGCCGGTCCTGAATGTGCGCGACCTCACCGTCACGTACGGCAATGCCGCAAGCCGGATTTTCCGGGGCAAGCCGCCAGTCGCAGCCGTCGATGGCGTCTCCTTCGATATCCTGCCGGGTGAAACGCTCGGTCTCGTCGGCGAAAGCGGCTCGGGCAAATCGACGACAGGCAAGGCCGTTCTCGGCCTCATCCCCTTCAAGGGCAACGTCCTGATCGACGGCCGCAACATTGCCGGCCTCAGCCAGCGCGAGATGCGGCCCGTGCGCCGTTCGGCGCAGATGATCTTCCAGGATCCCTATGCCTCGCTCGACCCGCGCATGGCCGTCGGCAAGGCGATCGCCGAACCGATGGTCATCCACGGTATCGGCAACAGTGCCGAGCGGCAGGATCGCGTCGCCGAACTGTTGCGCCGGGTCGGCCTGACACCCGATGCCGCGACGCGCTACCCGCACGAATTTTCAGGCGGCCAGCGCCAGCGCATCTGCATCGCCCGGGCGCTGGCGCTGGAGCCCAAGCTGATCGTCGCCGACGAAAGCGTCGCAGCGCTTGACGTCTCCGTCCGCGCCCGGGTACTCGACCTGCTGCTCGAACTGCAGGAAACGATGGGGCTCGCCTATCTCTTCATCTCCCACGACATGGCGGTGGTCGAGCGCATGTCGCACAACGTCGCCGTCATGCGCACCGGCCGCATCATCGAAACCGGCACGCGGCGGGATATCTTCGAGAACCCAAGGGATGACTACACCCGCGCACTGATCGCCGCGGTTCCGATCCCCGATCCGGAGGTCTATCGGGTGAAAGGGATTCATGGATGAGCGCATTGCCGGAGCGAGTTTAGATCGGCAATCTTAAAGTCATTCGGATATTCAGTAAATATAGAGCTGCATTTCAGAAATATATTGCACCTATGGTTGCCACTGCTATTCTTTCCGAAAAGGGGAGGAGAACCGCATGGCGAGAGGGCCGCAGCCAGCACAGCCAGAGAAAGAGTCTGCGGATGATATCCGCGAAAACCTGGTCAAGACGAGGATCGGAGGGGATCTCTCGTGGCTACTGAAAGGCGACACCGACGACTCCGGCAATATCAGCAAAACCCCGGAAAATCCCGACTTCGACGTCGTCATCGAATTCAACCGCGACTTTCCCGGCGGCGTGTCAGCGGCGAGGCAGCTCTTGTTCGAAGCATTCCTGTTGTACCTCGACAGGATCGGGGCGACAGACCAGAGCAACAGCCTGCGGCGTTTCGGCATGTCACCACCGCTCGGCATGCCCAATGTCTCTGAGGTCAGCAAGCGTAACCTCTCGCGGATATTTTCCAGCGGCAACAGGATCGCCGCCAAATCGCTGTGGACCGATAGCTACGTCTTTGCGACCCTGACCCGGAAAACCATTGGCCGGCTTGCGACCTGGACGATGCCCGGAAAAGGCGATGGCGTGAAGTCTAAGGACGAGGCCAAAAAGAGCAGCGGCAAGCGGAAGAATATTCCGCTCGTTTACAAGATCTGGCGCGACCATGACATTGATCGCTGCGTCTATGAATCCGTGAGGACAATCAAATGCGATGCGGCGCAGGCCTCTTTCGCGGCCAGTGGAAAAGGCATCGTGTGGGCCGTCGCCGATACCGGCATCGACCAGACCCATCCTCATTTCCTGACGTTGAAAACGCTCGAACTGCCAGATGGTCTCCGTCACTGGGACTTTACCGTCGACAATCCCGATCCGGCGTCGGCATCAGAAACGGCGCTGATCGATCTTGCCGGCCATGGGACCCATGTCGCCGGCGTCATCGCAGGCCGCACTTCCACATCGGAAGAACCCAAGACGGATGGAATAACGAAGATCTGCGTCACATCCGAAATACGCAAAGCCGACGATACGAAGTCGCAGGTTACAGATGAGCATAAGGGCGTGATTTCGGGCATGGCGCCGTATTGTAAGCTGATGAGCCTGAAAGTGATGATCAACGAGAAGCAGGGAAAACTCAGCAATCTGTTGGCTGCGATCAATTACGTCCAGCGCTCGAATGATTATGGACGCAATATCAAGATTCACGGCATCAACCTGAGCCTTGGATATCCGTTCAACCCGGTGTGGTTCGCCGCGGGACAAAGCCCGCTCTGCGTCGAAGTCAACAGGCTGGTGCGCTCGGGCGTCTGCGTCGTGGTCGCGGCCGGCAACGCCGGCTATGGCACGGTGACGCAGCTTTCCGGAGCGCCGGAGCGCGCGGCCCATAGCGGCACGATCATGGATCCCGGCAACGCAGCGCTCGCCATCACTGTCGGCTCGACGCATCGCGACATGCCGCATACCTACGGCGTCTCCTATTTTTCCTCCAAGGGACCGACCGCGGATGGGCGCATGAAGCCAGATCTCGTCGCACCCGGCGAGCGCATCATCTCATGCGCGCTCTACAACGGTGCCAAGTCAGGCGAAGCGCCGTTCCGGGAGGATACCGGAACGAGCATGGCGACGCCGCATGTCTCCGGCGCGATCGCCGCGTTCCTCTCGGTTCGGCGTGAATTTCTCGGCCAGCCGGAACGCGTCAAAGAGATCTTCGTCAGTGCTGCGACCGATCTCAAGCGGCGGCCGGAGTTTCAGGGCGCCGGCCTGCTCGATCTGATGCGAACGCTACAGGCTGTGTAAGGAGGACATATGGACTCGCTTGGACCCTCGCCATTCCTATGGCTCGAATTCGACAAGACTGGCGCGATCGATCCCGCGACGACGACAAGTCTCGCGGCGTTGCTCAACCAGCCCGGAACGACCGATCTGGTGGTCATGTCGCATGGCTGGAAGAATACCAAGGACGATGCCCGCAAGCTCTACGGAACGCTGTGGGCGAACGCCCGCAAGAAGCTTGCGCCCGACAAGGCGAGCCACACCGTCGTCGCCGGCGTCGTCTGGCCCGCCAAGGCCTATCGCACCGATTTCGACGAACAGACGCTGGTGACGCCAGGCGGCGGTGGGACCCTGGCGGCAGATGGAACGGTGGCAGGCCCTGAGGATCTTGACGATGCGGCCTTCAAAAACGTGCTGAAGGATTTCGAAGATCTCTTCGGGCCGGATGGCGCCGCAACGGCCGAAAAGGCGCGGGCGGCAGCGAAGACGCTCGATGAAACGACGTCGTTTTTCCTCGTCAAGAACGGCAACGAAGCACTCGGTTCTCCGGGAACGGATTCCGAACTCAAAGCGGATTCAGCGCCGATTGCGCTCGCCACGGACGATGCCACCAGCGCCAAAATGCTGATGGAAGCTCTCATCGCGGCGCCGACATTTAACCTCGAAAGCTCCGTCGGCAAGGCTCAAGGGCTCGGCGACGTCGTCTCGGGCCTGATCTCCGGCCCGAGAGCGGCGGTGGCGCGGTTTTTGAACCAGCTGACCTATTACGAAATGAAGAAGCGCGCCGGCATCGTCGGCGAGGCGTTGACGAAAAGCGTGCTGTCGAAGCTCGTGCTGCAACAGCCGATCCGCCTGCATCTCGTCGGCCACAGCTTCGGCGCCCGGCTGGTCGCGGCATCAGCCAACGGGCTCACCCCGGTCCCGAAGCTGGAATTCTTCTCGCTCACCCTGCTGCAGGGGGCCTTCTCGCACAATGGCTTCGCCAAGGAGATCAAGCCGGGCCTTGCCGGCGCCTTTCCCGATGTCGTTGGCAAACCGACAGGCCCGATCTGCATCACCCACACCCACAACGATCTCGCCTGCACGCTTGCCTATGCGCTGGCGTCGCGCCTGTCGCGCGATATCGCCAAGAGCATCGGCGATGCCAACGACGAGTTCGGGGCGATGGGGGCGAACGGTCCGCAGCACCTGAAGGCGGGACAGGCTGTCGAGGACGATACGGATGCCGTGTTCACGCCGCAGGCCGGCAAGGTCAACACCTTCCTGGCGGACAAGTACATCATCAAGACAGCGGCGTCGGATGCCCATAACAATGTCGCCAACGAGGATGTCGGACGGCTGCTGGCAAAGATCGTCGGCTGATCGCCTTTCGTAAAAAAACGCACGGCGCTGTCAGTCGTGGAATTGTCATTTTCAGGATGACATCAGTCCCGTTCTCTGCGAAAAAGAGCGCGATGAGAGACAGGGGCGTTCGTCGACAGACGGGCTGAGAAGCACCCTTCGAACCTGAACCGGATAATGCCGGCGGAGGGAGTCGCTCGGGGCCGCGGCACCGCCCGCACCAACCGCCCCGTGCCCGCCCCCGCCTGAAAGGGGCCACATGCAGACCAGGACCACACCAGGAGCGATGCTGAAGGCGATGCGCGAGAAGCCGCCGCTCGTTCAGTGCATCACCAATTACGTCGCCATGAATATCGCCGCGAATGTCCTGCTTGCCGCGGGCGCCTCGCCCGCCATGGTGCATGCCGCCGAAGAAGCCGGCGAATTCGCCGGGATCGCCAGCGCGCTGACAATCAATATCGGCACGCTGTCGACGCAATGGATTGACGGCATGCAGGCGGCGGCGAAGGCGGCGACATCCGCCGGCAAACCCTGGGTGCTCGATCCGGTCGCCCATTATGCCACGACCTTCCGCCGCAATGCGGTTGCCGAACTGCTCGCCCTGCGCCCGACCATCATCCGCGGCAACGCTTCCGAGATCATCGCGCTTGCTGGCGGAGAGAGCCGCGGCCAGGGCGTCGACAGCCGTGATCCGGTCGAGCAGGCGGAAGGTTCGGCGCGATGGCTGGCTGAGCGACAGCGGGCGGTCGTGGCCGTCACCGGCGCCGTCGATTTCGTCACCGACGGCGAGCAGGCCGTGCGCATCGAAGGCGGATCGGCCTTGATGCCTCAGGTCACAGCACTCGGCTGCTCGCTCACCTGCCTCGTCGGCGCCTTTGCCGCGACAGCGCCTGAGGACATCTTTGGTGCGACGGTCGCTGCACTTGCAACCTTCGCCATCGCCGGTGAGGAAGCCGCCCTTGGAGCGGCCGGCCCCGGCTCCTTCTCCTGGCGCTTCCTCGATGCGCTGGCCGCGCTCGACGCCGAAACGCTTGACGCCAGGGCAAGGATATCGGTGGTATGAAGGCTTTCGACCTTTCGCTCTATCTCGTCCTCGACGCCGATCTCTGCGCGGAGATCGGCATGGTCGAGACCGCGCGCCTTGCCATTGCCGGCGGCGCGACCATGGTGCAGCTGCGCGACAAACATGCCGGCACCATCAGGATGATCGAGACCGGCCGCGCCTTGAAACAGGCGCTGGATGGGACCGGCGCCCTCCTCATTGTCAACGATGACGTCGAGGCGGCAATCGCCATCGGCGCCGACGGCCTGCATATCGGCCAGGAGGACATGGATGCGATGAGAGCGAGGGCGATGATCGGCCCTGAGATGATCCTTGGCCTGTCGGTCGAGAGCGAGGCGCTTGCCGGCGCCGTCGATCCTGATCTCGTCGATTACACCGGCGTCGGCCCGGTATTTGCGACACCGACCAAGGCCGATCACAAGCAGCCGATCGGCTTTGACGGACTTGCAATGCTGGTAAAGGCCTCGCCGGTGCCATCGGTCGCGATCGGCGGGCTGAAGGCCGATCATGTCGCCCAGGTGTTCGCCGCCGGCGCCCAGGGGCTTGCCGTCGTCTCCGCCATCTGCGGCACGCCCGACCCCGAAGCGGCCACGCGCCGCATCGCTGCAGAAATTCGAAAGGCCCGCGCATGATCCGCAATGTACTCTCCATCGCCGGCTCCGATCCCTCGGGCGGCGCAGGCATCCAGGCCGATCTCAAGGCCTTTTCCGCCCGCGGCGTCTACGGCATGGCGGTGCTGACCGCGCTGACGGCGCAGAACACGCAAGGTGTCAGCGGCGTGCATCTGGTGCCGCCGCAATTCGTCGCCGACCAGATCAATGCCGTCTTTGCCGATGTGCGGGTCGATGCGGTCAAGATCGGCATGATCGCCAATGCGGGCATCGCCGACGCCGTTGCCGGTGCGCTGACTGAGCACCGCGACATTCCGATCGTCATCGACCCTGTCATGATCGCCAAGGGTGGAGCCGCCCTGCTCGCGCCTGAAGCGGTCGACGTGCTGACCCGCCGGCTGCTTCCGCTTGCCACACTGCTGACCCCGAACCTGCCCGAAGCCGCCGCCCTGCTGCACCAGCCGGTGGCGACAAACCGTGCTGAGATGGCGGAACAGGCCGAGCGCCTGCTGGCGCTTGGTCCGGCCGCGGTGCTGGTCAAGGGCGGACATCTCGACAGCGACGAGAGCCCTGACGTGCTTGCCACTGCCGCCGGCCTGCACTGGTTCGAAGCCCGGCGCGTGCCGACCAAGAATACCCACGGCACCGGCTGCACGCTCTCCAGCGCGCTGGCGGCCGAGCTCGCCAAGGGCGCCTCGGCGCGGGAGGCCGTCGCCATCGCCAAGGATTACCTCGCCGGCGCGGTCGCGGCTGCCGGACGCCTCACCGTCGGTTCCGGCCACGGCCCGGTGCAGCATTTTCATGCGCTCTGGAAAGACGGCGAATAGACGCTCGCTCAACCAATATTCCGCCAATCGAAACGGCCCGGCCCTTCCCGGGCCGTTTTTGCGTTCGGCACGTACTTTGTGTTGAAACCCTCGGGACAGCGGCGGGTCGTCCCTTTGGCCGTTTGAAAAACCTTGTTGACAAGCCCGGCCAGATGACCAAGTCTATGACACTAAAAGGGGGTATATTCCGCAATAAAGGAATAACTGGAGGAGTGACAGGTGCCAGACCTGCTTGTGAGCCTATGTTCCACAGAGCTCGCCGACCTGAAACGCAAGGCCGAAGATGTCGGCGTCTCCATCCGTCCGGCCCTCCCCCCGGAACTGCATCTTATCGTCAGCTGGGTTCGCGAAAGGTTCAGCGAGAACTGGGCGAGCGAAGTCGCCGTCGCCTTTTCCCGCCAGCCCGTTGCCTGCCTGATCGCCGTCGAAGGCGGCAAGCTGCTCGGCTTTGCCTGCTATGACACGACCGCGCGCGGCTTCTTCGGCCCGACCGGCGTCGATCCCGATGCCCGCGGCAAGGGCATCTACGAAGGCATGCTGAGAAGCACGCCGAAATGACCATCTGATACCGGAGCTACAGAATTGTCCTCGACCCCGCTCGCCCTTTTCGTCGGCCTTCCGAATCCCACTATTTCGGATGATGAATTCGCCCTCTTTCGCGAAACCAATCCGCTCGGCCTTTTCGTCGGCCGGCGCAATCAGCGCGAGCCGGAACAGACGAAGCGGCTGATCGACCGCTTCCGCGAGGCCGTCGGCCGCGACGACGCGCCTGTCTTCACCGATCAGGAAGGCGGCCGCGTTCAGCATCTCGATGCCGGCCCCTGGCCGCTCTTCCGCAGTTTCGGCCAGTTTGCCGAACTTGCGCGCCGCGATTTCGATCTCGGTAAAAAAGCACTGCGCCTTTCCTCCCAGGCCATGGGCGCGATGATGACGGAACTCGGCCTTTCCAGCGGATGCTCGCCCGTTCTCGACCTCGTCTTCGAGACGACGAGCGCGGTCATCGGCGCTCGCTCCTTCGGCCCTGATCCCGATTTCATCGCTGCCCTCGGCCGCGAGGTGGTCGATGGCCTGCTCGAGACCGGAAACATGCCTGTTATAAAGCACATACCCGGTCATGGCCGTGCGACGCTCGACTCCCACAAGGAGCGCCCGGTGGTCAATGCCAGTCGCGAGATGCTCGCCGCCACCGATTTCAAGCCCTTCGTGGAGCTGAAGGATACGCCCTGGGCGATGGTCGCCCATGTCGTCTATTCGGCCTATGACGCGGAGCTGCCGGCGTCGGTCTCGCCTGTTATGCACGACGTGATCCGCAACGACATGGGCTATGACGGCGTGCTGATTTCCGACTGCATCTTCATGGAGTCGCTCTCCGGCACCCTGCCGGAACGCGTCAAACAGGTGCTCGACGCAGGCTTCGACATCGCGCTCCACAGCCATGGCGACATCCCGGAAAGCGAAGCCGCCGCCAAGGCCGCCCGCCCGCTGACGGAAGCTGCCCTGCAGCGGATCGCTGCCGGCAAGGCCCGCCTCGGCAATCTCAAGATCGATGTCCGCGCCGCCCACGCAGAAGTCGAAGACATGTTTGCAAGCGCGCTGGTCTCCTGACCGGCACCTCATCTCTCACCACAGAAGAAAAGGGGAATAGAACATGAAAAAATATCTTCTTGCCGCCGCCGCACTAACACTGCTTTCGGGTTCCGCCATGGCGCAGACGGTCCTCACCGTGAATATCGAACCGGCGACGACCTGGGTTCGCAACTTCAACCCGTTCAACCAGACCTCGGCGCGCCAGTCGACACTCGATTTCATCTACGAGCCGCTGGTCGTCTTCAACCGCTTCGACAGCAACAAGCCGGTCTATCGCCTGGCCGAAAGCTTCAAGCTCTCCGACGATCTGAAGAGCATCGATTTCAAGCTGCGCCCGAACCTGAAATGGTCTGATGGTAAGCCGCTGACGGCGGCCGACGTCAAGTTCACCTATGATTACCTGAAGAAATTCCCGGCGCTCGACTTCGTCAGCATCTGGACCTTCGTCACGGACGTACAAGCCGTCGATGCTCAGACGGTGCGCTTCACCCTCGCCAATCCGAGCTCGCTTGCCGCCGAGCAGATCTCGCAGCTGCCGATCGTTCCCGAACATGTCTGGAAGGATGTCGCCGATCCCGTCACCTTCGCCAATGAGAATCCGGTCGGCAGCGGCCCGCTGACCGAGGTGCCGCGCTTCACCGGCCAGACCTACGACCAGTGCCGCAACCCGCACTATTGGGACAATGCCCATCTGAAGGTCGATTGCATGCGCTTCCCGCAGCTTGCCGACAACAACCAGATCCTGACGGCAACGGCCGACGGCACGCTCGACTGGGGCGTCTCCTTCATTCCCGATATCGACAACGTCTATGTTTCCAAGGATCCGGCGCACTTCCATTACTGGTATTCGCCAAGCAGCATGGTCGCCTTTCTGTTCAACTTGGAAACGGCGAACGAGAACAACAAGAAGGCCTTCAACGACCTGAAATTCCGCCGTGCCGTCGGCATGGCGCTCGACCGCAAGACGATGATCGACGTCGCCGGCTACGGCTATCCGACGCTGAACGAAGACCCCGGCCTGATGGGCGAGCTCTACAAGAGCTGGGCGGACCCGTCCGTCAAGGCCGACTTTGGCAAGTTCGCAACCTATGACGCCGATGCGGCCAAGGCGCTGCTCGACGAGGCAGGCTACAAGGACAAGGACGGCGACGGCTTCCGCGACACTCCCGACGGCAGCAAGATCTCCTTCTCCATCATTGTCCCGAATTCCTGGACGGATTGGGTCGACACAGTCAACATCGCCGTGGAAGGCATGCAGGCCGTCGGCATCGACGCCAAGATCGAAACGCCGGAGGAAGCCGTCTGGACCGGCAACCTCATCAACGGCACCTTCGATGCGGCGATCAACAGCCTGCCGGCATCGGCTTCGCCCTATTACCCCTATAAGCGCGCCTTCAGCGCCTCGGACAAGGGCAAGACCCGCTTCACCGCGCAGCGCTGGTTCAATCCGGAGGTCGAAAAACTCGTCACCGAGTTCACTCATACCGCCGATCTTGCCAAGCAGAAGGACGCGATGAGCAAGGCGCAGCGCATCGTCGCTGAAAACCTGCCGATGATTCCCGTGTTCAACAATCCGAACTGGTATCAGTACAACACCAAGCGCTTCACCGGCTGGTCGACCAAGGAAAACCCCTTCGTCAATCCGTCGATCTCCCGGACCAACCCGGCACGCCTGCTGAACCTGCTGGCCCTCGAGCCGGTCAAGTAAGCATCGCAATCCTCGGGAGCGGCGTAAAGCGCCGCTCCGTCACGACGGAGTCCTCATGGCTTTCCTGCTTCGCCGCCTCGTCTTCTACATGGCAGCCTTCATCGCGGCAGCGACAATCAATTTCTTCCTGCCTCGTCTGATGCCGGGCGATCCCGTGCAGATCATGTTTTCGAGTGCCGGCACCGAATTGCCACCGGAAAGCCTGCAGGCGCTGAAGCTCACCTTCGGCTTCGTCGACGGTCCGCTCTGGCAGCAGTACCTCACCTATCTCGGCAGCATCTTCACCGGCGATCTCGGCCGCTCGATCAAATATTTTCCGCTGCCGGTCACCTCGGTGCTCGGCCATGCCCTTGTCTGGACCGTCGGCCTGATGGGCACGGCGACGATCGTGAGCTTCGCGCTCGGCACCTTCCTCGGCGTCGTCGCCGCCTGGCGCCGCGGCAGCAAGTTCGATGTCATCGTCTCCGTCGGGGCGATCTTCGCGACCTCGGTGCCGGCCGTCGTCACCTCGCTGATCGTGCTCTTCGTCTTCGGCTTCACGCTCGGCTGGTTTCCGAATGGTTATGCCGCCGACCCATCGCTCGATCCGGCCTTCAGCCTGCAATATATAGGTAGCCTCGCCTATCACGGCATCCTGCCGATGGTGACGCTCTGCACCGTGCTGATCGGCGGCTTCACCGTCACCATGCGCAACAACATGATCAACCTGCTTGGCGAGGACTATATCGTCATGGCCCGCGCCAAGGGCCTTTCCGACCGGCATGTGATGCTCTGGTACGCAGCCCGCAACGCCCTATTGCCAACTGTCTCCAGCCTTGCCATCGCCATCGGCACGATCCTCGGCGGCTCGCTGGTGACGGAGGTCGTCTATAATTACCCCGGCCTCGGCAACATTCTCTACCAGGCGATCCTCGCCCGCGATTACCCCGTCATCCAGGGCCAGTTGCTCATCATGACCGCAACCATGTTGATCGCCAATTTTATCGTCGACGTCAGCTATGTGCTGCTCGACCCGCGGCTGAAGGAAGCGTGAGATGAGGACCCTGCTTCGAAACCGCAAGGCGCTCGTCGGTCTCGTCATCATCGCCTTCATCGTCCTCGTCGCGATCGCAGCGCCCCTGCTGACGCAGTACGATCCCGCCGCCCGCACCGGGCGGCCGCACCAGCCGCCATCGCTCGACCATATCCTCGGCACCACCCGCATCGGCCAGGATGTCTTTGCCCGGCTGATCTACGGCGCCCGTACTTCGCTTGCCGTCGGCTTCGGCGCCGGCCTGCTGATCACCCTTGTCGGCACCGCACTCGGCATCATCTCCGGCTATCGCGGCGGCAAGACCGACGAGATCATCAGCTTCTTCACCAATATGGTGCTGGTCGTTCCCAACCTGCCGCTGCTGCTTGTGCTTGCAGCCTTCATCGGCCAGGCAAGCCCCCTCGTCATCGCCCTCATCCTCGGCGCCACCTCCTGGGCCTGGGGCGCACGCGTCACCCGCGCCGAAACGCTCTCCGTCAAACAGAAGGATTTCGTCAAATCGGCCGAGATGATGGGCGAGCCGCAATGGCGCATCATGACATTCGAGATCTTTCCCAACGTGATTTCAATCGTCGGCATCAATTTCATCGGCAGCGTCATCTTCGCGATCATCACCGAGGCAACGCTGGAATTCCTCGGCCTCGGTGATCCCCGAGCGATTTCCTGGGGCACCATGCTCTATAATGCTCAGAAGGCCTCGGCCCTTTCGGTCGGCGCCTGGTGGGATATCCTCACCCCCTGCTTCGCACTCGCCTTCCTCGGCATCGGCATGTCGCTCTTGAACTTCGCCGTCGACGAGATCGCCAATCCGCGGCTGCGCACCGGCAATCATCTGAAGCGCTGGTCACTACTCGTCCGCTCTGGGGAGGGCCGCCTGTGACGCAGCCGCTGCTCTCGGTGAGGAACCTTACCATCGACTATATCGGCGAGGAGAAGGATTTCCGCGCCGTCAGCGATGTCAGCTTCGATGTCGCGCCCGGCGAGGTCTTCGGCCTTGCCGGCGAATCCGGCTGCGGCAAGAGCACAATCGCTTTTGCCATCAGCCGCCTGCACAAGCCGCCGGCGCTGATCCGCAAGGAGAGCCGCATACTGCTCGACGGCCGCGACGTGCTCGGCCTCGACCGGCAGGCGCTCAACGCATTCCGCTGGCGCGATGTCGCCATGGTGTTCCAGAGCGCCATGAACTCGCTGAACCCGGTGCTGCGCATCGAAACGCAATTCTACGACATGCTGCGCACTCACAAGAACATGAGCCGTGCCGCAGCCCGCGAGCGCACCGCCGAGATGCTGACGCTCGTCGATATCGCGCCGGATCGCATGCGCGACTATCCGCACCAGTTCTCCGGCGGCATGCGCCAGCGCATCGTCATCGCCATCTGCATGGCGCTCGATCCGAAGCTCGTCGTCATGGACGAGCCGACGACGGCGCTCGACGTCGTCGTCCAGCGCGAGATCCTGCAGCGCATCAACGAATTGCGCCGCAGCTTCGGCTTTTCCGTGCTGTTCATCACCCATGATCTCGGGCTGATGGTGCAATTCTGCGACCGCATCGGCATCATGCTATCAGGCCAATTGGTGGAGCAGAACACCGCCGAGGCGATCTACAGGACGCCCAAGCATGACTACACGAAAAAGCTCTGGGCCTCCTTCCCCTCGCTGCATGGAGGAGTGCTGCTATGACAGACGCTATTCTCGCGCTCGACCAGGTGACCAAGACTTTCGGCCATGGTTCCGGGGCCGTGCATGCGGCGCGCGCCATCTCGTTTTCGCTGCATGCCGGCCGGGCGCTGGCGCTGGTTGGCGAATCCGGCAGCGGCAAGACCACCTGCGCCCGCATGGCGATGCGCGAATATCTGCCGACATCCGGCCGGATTCTCTACAAGGGCCGGCCTGTCGAGGCGGCGAAATCCGCTGAGATCGCCCGCTACCGCCGCTCGGTGCAGATGATCTTCCAGGATCCCTTCGCCTCGCTGAACCCGGCCCACACCATCGCCCATCATCTCCGGCGGCCACTCAAACTGCACCGCCCGGAGATCAAGGGGGCCGAGATCGACGCCGCGATCCGTGAACTTCTGCGGCGCGTCAGGCTCGATCCCGATCTCGTCGCGCCGAAATATCCGCACGAGCTTTCCGGCGGCCAGCGCCAGCGCATCAACATCGCGCGCGCCTTGGCCGTCAAGCCGGAAGTGATCGTCGCCGACGAACCGACCTCGATGCTCGACGTCTCCGTGCGCCTCGGCGTGCTGAACCTGTTGAACGAGATGAAGCAGGAGATGAATCTCGGCCTGCTCTATATCACCCATGACATCGCCACCGCCCGTTATGTCGCCGAGGACATCGCCGTGATGTATGCCGGCCAGATCGTCGAATGGGGCAGCGTCGTCAAGGTGATCGACAATCCTCTACATCCCTATACAAGGCTGCTGCTCTCGGCCGTGCCCGATCCCGAAGTCCGGTTCGACGACCCGAAGGCCCGGCTGAGGCCCGACGAGGTGGAGGACATCCGCCGCCGTTCGGCCGTGCCGCAGGACGACATCGTCGAATTCGAGCAGGATCATTTCATGCGGATGATCTGAGGCCGGCTTGCTGGCCTCATCTGGCGCCCCATGCTAGGGGACGGTCTCTTTCAGATGAGGCGATACCGTCATGCTGCCCTGGATCCAGCTCGATTCCGCGACCATTCCCGGTGAAAACGGCGAATTGCGGCTGAAGCGGCGCGGCAGCGAGTTTTCGATCATGCTCGGCGCCAACGAGCTGATGAACAGCCGCCTCAGCGGCTCGGAGGAGGCGCTGGCGACCCTTTCCTGGGATCGGATCAAAACGCATCCGAAGCCAAGGATCTTGATCGGCGGGCTCGGCATGGGCTTTACCCTCCGCGCCGCTCTCGCCGTCCTCCCGGAAGATGCCGGCGTCACCGTCGCGGAGCTGGTGCCGGCCGTGGTCGCCTGGGCACGCGGGCCGATGGCCGAGGTCTTCAAGGGCTGTCTCGACGACCCGCGCGTCGGTATCCACCAGGGCGATGTCGGCGAGGCGATCCGTTCCGGTAAAGGCGCCTATGACGCCATCCTGCTCGATGTCGATAATGGCCCTGATGGCCTGACCCGCAAATCCAACGACCGGCTCTACGATTTTGCCGGCCTTCGCGCCGCCGGCGACGCGTTGCGCCCCGGCGGCGTGCTCGCCGTCTGGTCGTCCGGTCCGGACCCCGATTTCACGCGACGTCTCAAGGGCTGCGGTTTTGCCGTCGACGCGGTCAACACGCGCGCCAACGGCAAACGCGGTGGCGCCCGCCACGTCATCTGGCTGGCCGTCAAGCCAGTGAAATGACGTTCAAGCAGAAGCGATCCTGCGGGCGGCATTGATGGCGCGGCGGGCTCCGGAGCGCAGCTGCGCTGTCTCGGCACCGGCAATGACCAGATCGAAGCCGAACTTCAGCAGTTCACCGGCCCGCTCGCCGTCGCCGGCGAAGGCGCAGGCGAATTTGCCGTGGGCGCGGCAGCGCGAAACCGCATGCTGCATGGCGCTGTCGATCTCGGCGGCGTTCGGCGCCACCTGATCGCCGTTCGACAGCGCGATCGAAAGGTCGGAAGGGCCGATGAAGATGCCATCGATGCCGGCAACGCCGAGAATGTCGTCGATCGCCTCGAGTGCCGCCCGGGTTTCGATCATGGCGATGGCGACGGTGAGCGCGTTGGCGTTCTTCAGATAATCATCGGCCGACAGGCCTGTGTGGTTCAGCGCCAGCGACGGTCCCCAGCTGCGTTCGCCGAGAGGCGGGTATTTGGTGGTCTTGACGAGGGCTTGCGCGTCCTCGGCCGAATTGATCATCGGCGCGATGATGCCGGAGGCTCCGGCATCGAGCAGGCGCGAGCCGGAAGCGAAATCGCCGACCGGTATGCGCGCCAGCGCCGGCTTGCCGGCAAGCCGCACCTGGGCGACGGCGTTCGCTGCCGAGGGCATATCCCACATGCCGTGCTGCATATCCAGCACGATGGTGTCGAAAGCCTCCTGTGCCAGGTGGTTGGCGAGCGTGGCGTCGGGAATACCTATCCAGGCGGAGATCATGCCGCCTCGGTGCTGTCTGATCCGGTCCGCAAAGCCGTCGATTTCAGCTGCGCTCATGCCATTCTCCTCAATTCGACAGGCCGTCAGCGGCCGGGTTGCCGCCAAACGGCAGCAGCAATTCATCCTCTGCGGCGAAGCCGCGAGATGCTGACCATCACGACGATGCCCGCCGCCGCCAGAATGGCGCCCCAGACCATCCAGATCTTTTGGGCAATCATGAAACTCGATGCCGGATAGGGAAAATAGCCACTTCCCTGCCCGATCCAGATCAGGCCGAACACGACCATAAGCAGGCCGACGACATATCCGATGGTTCGCATGCTTAAGTCACCTCCGCCATGGATTCGGCCCACAATGTCGATCGTCATCGCCGATGACAAGGCTTCTTCCGAGGAGAAATGCAACCGCCGCTAATCATTCTTCTCCACCTCATCCGACAGCCAAGCGCTGAGCCTCTCGCTGTGGACGTTTGGAGTTCGCGGAGGCACCAGCCAGTAACCGCGGTCTCGCGCCTCCAGCGACGGGCCGGCTTCCTGCAGCATGCCCGCTGAAAGGAGCGTGTCGACGAGCCCCATCCAGCCGAGCGCCACGCCCTGCTCGCTCAGCGCCGCCTGAACGACCAATGAATAGGTGTTGAAGCTGATATCACCGCGGTCGGCGTGGGCGCCGCGCAGGACGGAGAATTCGCCAAAATATGTGCGCCAGTCGAACCAGGGCGATGGCAGCGGCGCGTCGAGATGGATCAGCCTCGCTCCCGCCAATTGTCCTGGATCGTCGAAGGGTCCGTTGCGATCGAGGAATCCCCGCGTGCAGACGGGCACGACCCTTTCCGGCAGCAGAAGCGTGCCCACGGAACCGAATTCCGCCCGCGTCCCGAACACGACCGCGACGTCGGCCTCGTCGCGAAACCCGACCGCAAGCCTCTGCGCCGCGACGATCTGTATGTCCGTCTCCGGGTGCAGCAGGCGAAAGCCATCCATGCGCGGGATCAGCCAAAGCGCCGAGAAAGCATAGTCGGTCCTGAGCCTGACGACCGGCCTCTGGGCTTCGAGGCGAAAACTTCGGACGAGCGCATCGATATCGCCGACGGCCTTGGCGGCGATGTCCAGAAGCCGCTCGCCTTCCGCGGTCAATTCGACGCCACGATGCTGGCGGCGCAGCAGGCTGACGCCGAACTGCTG
Organism: Rhizobium sp. SU303; assembly: GCF_021052345.1. Lineage (NCBI taxonomy): Bacteria > Pseudomonadati > Pseudomonadota > Alphaproteobacteria > Hyphomicrobiales > Rhizobiaceae > Rhizobium > Rhizobium sp. SU303. Next base: position 323,906 of record NZ_CP088097.1, on the reverse strand, counting down.
TTCCAGCCGGCGGATCTGGTAGCTGACGGCCGGCTGGGTCAGGCCGAGAAGCGTTGCAGCCGCCGAAAAGCTCCCGAGCCGCGCGACCTCGACGAAGAGGCGCATCCATCCAAGCTCGGGAGGGCGTTCTGACATAAAAAATCCTTTGGCCAGACATCGAAAAAAGCTGTCTTTACAGGCGCGATAATAGGCGTTTCAATAAAATCTTCAAATAGCAAAAGGTATTCACATGGCGCGCCCGAACATTCTCATCCTGATGGTGGACCAGTTGAACGGAACCTTCTTTCCCGATGGCCCCGCCGATTTTCTTCACGCGCCGCATCTGAAATCACTGGCAGGCCGCTCCGTGCGTTTTGCCAATAGCTATACGGCAAGCCCGCTCTGCGCGCCGGCGCGGGCGTCCTTCATGTCGGGACAGTTGCCGAGCCGCACCCGCGTCTATGACAACGCGGCTGAATTTGCCTCCGACATTCCGACCTACGCGCATCATCTGCGCGCGGCCGGGTACCAGACGGCGCTGTCGGGCAAGATGCATTTCGTCGGCCCCGACCAGCTTCACGGCTTCGAAGAACGGCTGACGACGGATATCTATCCGGCCGATTTCGGCTGGACGCCGGATTACACCAAGCCCGGCGAGCGCATCGACTGGTGGTATCACAATCTCGGTTCAGTGACCGGCGCCGGCATTGCCGAGATCACCAATCAGATGGAATATGACGACGAGGTCGCCTATCACGCCACCCGCAAGCTCTTCGACCTCTCGCGTGGGCATGACGAACGCCCCTGGTGCCTGACCGTCAGCTTCACCCATCCGCACGACCCCTATGTCGCGCGCCGCAAATTCTGGGATGTCTATGAGGACTGCCTAGCCCTCGACCCGGCGGTCGCTGCGATCCCCTTCGAGCGGCAGGATCCTCATTCTCAGCGCCTGATGAAAGCCTGCGACCACGATGCGTTCGACATCAGCCAAGAGCAGATCAGGCGGGCAAGGCGCGGCTATTTCGCCAATATCTCCTATGTCGACGACAAGATTGGCGAGATTCTCGGTGTGCTGGAACGCAGCCGCATGGCGGAGAACACCATCATCCTCTTCGTGTCCGACCACGGCGACATGCTTGGCGATCGCGGCCTCTGGTTCAAGATGAACTTCTTCGAAGGTTCGGCGCGGGTTCCGCTGATGATCGCAGCCCCCGGCTGGACGCCGAAGCGCATCGATCACCCCGTCTCTACCCTTGACGTAACGCCGACGCTTGCCGGTCTCGCCGGGATCGATATCGCGTCATTGAAACCGTGGACCGAAGGCCAAGATCTTGCAGCCCTCGCGACGGGCACCGGCAGCCGTGGCCCGGTACCGATGGAATATGCCGCGGAAGGCTCGGAAGCGCCGCTCGTCTGCCTCAGGGACGGGCGCTACAAGCTCTCGCTCTGCGAGAAGGACCCGCCGATGCTGTTCGATCTCGAGGCCGATCCGCAAGAGCTCGACGATCTCGCCGGAAATCCGGCGCATGCCGAGACGCTGGCGCGGCTCGTCGAACAAGCCGGCCGGCGCTGGAACCTTTCCGCTTTCGACGTGGCCGTGCGCGAAAGCCAGGCCCGCCGCTGGGTGGTCTACGCGGCGCTACGCAACGGCGCCTATTATCCCTGGGACTATCAGCCGCTGCAGAAAGCATCGGAGCGCTATATGCGCAACCACATGGATCTGAACGTGCTGGAGGAAAGCCAGCGGTTCCCGCGCCAGGAATAGCAGACGGTTCTAGGCCGTCCTGCTGGCCGGCGCCGCGCGCAGGAAATCCTCGATGAAGGTCTTTTGCAGCAGGATGCCGTCCCATTCGTCGGCGAAGAAGGGCGAATCATAGATCAGCGTGAAGGGACCGGCGTAACCGGCCCTTGCGCACATCTCCAGGCACTTGCGGTAATCCTCCGCATCGAGGCCACCGGCATTGTAATCGGCCTTGGCGTGGCAGATTTCCGCCCGCCGCATGATATCGGCCAGACCCGCATATTTCGCGGGGGCTGACCAGTTGCCGAGATCGCCGTTGAGCCCGACCTTGCCATCCAGCCGGTCGAGCAGCCAGTTCATTTCGACCGGCGACGGTAAAAGGTCGAACCAGTTCTCGACGACGACGCGCACGCCGCTGCCTTCAGCCTTCCCGGCCAGCCAGTTCAGATGACGGGCGGCGCGGGTAAGGTTTTCCTCCGTCGGTTTCTGCTTGCCGGCAATGACCCGCATCCTCTCAGCCCCGAGGGCTGCGGCGATGTCGATCCACTGCGCCATCCATTTGACGTCGCGTTCAGCCGTCTCGGGATGGCTCGGATCACCATCCTCGACGAGCAGCGTCTGGAACAGCACGTTCGAGGCCGCCATCGCATCGCGCAATTCGCCTATATAGGCGGCGTCGAGGCTCGGCAGATGGAAGGAACAGACCTCCAACCTGTTGATGCCGCGTGCCGAGAGCGCCGCCGGCACGTCGATCAGCGCCGCGGCGCCGGGGCCATAGGGCTCTTTCGCAGCAGCACTTTTGTCAGGATCGGGACTATAGGCATGAACGGCGCCAAGCAGCCGATGCAGCGACCAGGTCGAAACCGCGAAACGTCCGTTTTGCAAAACCTGCACTTGCTTTCCTCCGGGATCTCCTCATGCCATCAATGGCAATTAAATCCCGGCGGTTCAATTGCCAATTCAGGCAAAATCGTCGCGGATGACCGCCTCGGCCGGAAGGGCAATCCCCAGCAGCGCCTCATCGCGATGGGGGGTGGCCGAAAGCAGCAGTCCAACAGGCATGCCAGCCTCGCCCGTACCGCAGGGAATGGAAACGCCGCACCAGTCGAGGAAATTGCCGAGCGCGGTGTTGCGCAACGTCTTGTTGTTCGTCGCGAAGAACAGCTCGTCATCCTGCTCCAACGGCCCGATCGGCGGCGCGACATGGGCGACGGTCGGAAAGGCGAGCAGCCGGTCGCCGACGAGGCGCTCGACATCGGCGATCAGGCGACTGCGCGCCTCGAGGATCGCCAGGTAATCCGGCAGCGTCGTCTTGCTTCCGAGACGCGTGCGCATGACGACGCGATGATCCATCCTGTCCGCGTCCGCTCCCGCCAAGCGTTCCTGATGAAGCGCGAAAGCCTCCGCTGTGACCAGTGGACCATATCTCATCATTAGCTGGAATATTTCGTCGAACGCTGGGATGACGGTGCGGGCAACCTTGGCGCCGGCCTTTTGAAGACGTCCCAGAGCTGCCTCGAACGCGGCGACGACGCCGGCTTCAGCGCCATCGAAGACGATATTTTCAGGCACGATGAGTTCCAGCCCTTGCAGAGGACGCTCAACGACGTCGGGCGCCGTCAGGCCGCGCATCGCCGCGTCGATCCAGACCGCGTCCCTGACGCTGCGGCAGAGCGGTCCCAGCGAATCCAGGCTCTTTGCCAGCGGATAGACCCCTGCCATCGCGTGGCGGCCGCGTGTTGCTTTGTAGCCGACGATACCGTTGAAAGCGGCGGGAATACGTACCGAGCCGCCAGTATCGGTGCCCATGGCGACCGGCACCAGCCCGGCCGCGACGACGACACCAGCGCCGGAGGATGAGCCGCCCGGAATGCGCGGCAGATCAGTGCCGCGCGGATTTACCGGCGTGCCGTAATGCGGATTGATGCCGAGGCCGGAAAAGGCGAACTCGCTCATATTGGTGCGTCCGACGGCGACCATGCCCGCCTGTCTCAGCAAAGCGACGACAGCCGCATCGCGCTTGGCCGGCATATCCTTTGCCAGAACGACGGAACCTGCCGTCGTCGGCAGGCCTTCAATGTCGAAAAGATCCTTCCAGGCAATCGGAATGCCGTCCAGCAATCCAAGCGAGCGCCCTTCCCGCAGACGTCGCGAAGAGGCTCGCGCCTCCTCCATCGCCCGGCTTTCGAGCAATGTGGTGAAGACCGCCTTGTCGGCATAATTCGCGATGGAATCGAAGACCGTCTCGGCCACCTCGACCGGATCGGCCGCGCCACCTTGAATGAGGACCGAAAGCTGCGCGACCGACATCGCGCCGAAGGATTTGCTCATGGGACTATCCAGAAGAGAGATGTTCCTATCTGGACTACCCCGGATCATTCCGGTGAACCAGAGCTTCACGATATTTTGCTTTTATTGGTACGATTTTTTGAACACTGAGTTTGAATATCGCCCCTTCAATTGCCACGATCGAAGACACACATGCTGCTCGCATGCGAAGCCGGTTCGGCACGAGGGTGAGAGTTTGCTCTGAGACCCCGGCTCCGCATGTGTTGCAGGAGTAATTAAAATGACAGATTGTGAAACTTTAAGCCGTCGCCAGGATATGGTGACCCTCCATGTAAAAGAGGACGAAACCGCCGGTTTAGGCGAGCGCGATTATGTAGATCATGTCAGCGCCCAGAAACTTTCGGCGTTCGAGCGCATTGTCGTGGTCGGAGCGCTGGTTCTCTTGAGCTTTGCGGGTTTTGCCGCATATTCTTCCGGCAATACGGACCCGATGACGACATCGGCCATTGCCGCCCCGGCCGGCGATACCATGCCGGCTCATCCGGCCTACGGCCATTGCCGCGACAGCAGCCCCTACGCTGAGAGGGTCTGCTGATAGCAAAACCACTGCATAATTCCTTAATTCGTAAACCGATTTAAGGATGAAATTATGCAGTCATTCAAAGTGCTACAGCGTCCTTTGCGCGTCTGAAAGACGCGCGGCGCTGTAGATCGCCGGGCGTGGAAACCTTGGCCCAGGCTGCATACAGCAGGAAAAGGGAAAGGACCATGGCCGGCGACATCGACTACAAGCTTCACCGCTTCATCGACGCCCAGAACGGCGTCTACGAACAAGCGCTCCTGGAGCTGAAAGCCGGGCGCAAGACCTCCCACTGGATGTGGTTCATCTTCCCGCAGATATCAGGTCTCGGCACGTCGGCGATGGCCGAAAAATATGCGATCCGCTCGGCGGAGGAAGCCACCGCCTATCTCGCCGATCCCATTCTCTCAAGCCGGCTGCTGCGTTGCGTCGAGGCGATCCTGTCCGTGAACGGCCGATCGGCGCACGAAATCCTGGGCTCACCCGACGACTTCAAGCTGTGCTCATCGATGACCTTGTTTGCCGCGATCAGCGATCACGGTTCGCCCTTCCACCAGGTGATCAAGCATTTCTATCAGGGAAAATTCGACGAACGGACGATGGAAATCCTCAGCGCCAGCACAGACTGATTTTAGGCCAGGCCGGCCTGAAATCTGGACCCGTTCCCAAATGAAACAGTTATCGGCCCGGCCTGCTCTCCAGCGTAGCAATTTCCTCGGAGATCTCGCTCAACCGCTGACGCAGATCGCTGTCGGTGCCGTCATCGACCTCTTCCTCGCCAAAACAATAGCGCGCATCATGGAGCTCCAGCTTGGCTTCGAGCTCGGCGCGTTTGGCATACAGGCGTTTGAGATAGACGTAGTTCATCTCCCTGCCTCCACATCGCCCTCGGGTTAGTGTGAAAACGGCATGGAAGCGGTAAGGTTCCCCTCCCACACACTTGCGGTGGTCAGGCGAATGAAGCGATCGCCGCGTGGCAGGCCTTGGCGAAATGACCGCAGCAGCCGGCAGCGCCCATGGCCTGGCGGCTGACGCGTGCGCCTTCGAGCAGCAGCGTCAACGTATCGGCAAGAAGCTGGGGTTCGCGCGCGCCGGCCGCCGAACAAAGCGCGGCCAGGCGATCACGCTGTTCGGCCTTGTGCCGCTCGATCATTTCGTGGGCGGGATGGCCCTCACCCTTCAGCTCGATGGCGGCATTGGCGAGATCGCAGCCGGCGGGCTCGCCGTTCAGACATTGCGCCCGCATCTCCACCCAGGCGTCCAGCTGGGCGCGCGGATTGTCGGGATAGGCCGATTCCAGATCGCGCCAGATGGCACCCGCCTTTTCGGAGGCCCGGCGAAGCGTCTCGCAGACGAGCTCGTCCTTTGAGCCGAAATGCCGGTAGAGCGTCATCTTGTTGGTCAGAGCCGCGTCGGCAATGGCATCGACGCCGATGCCGCGAATGCCGCGCTCGCGGAAAAGCTCCGAGGCGGTCGAGACGATACGCTCCCGCGGCGGGATGCGATCTTCTTTAACGGCTGCGGGGATTTCATTCGAAGTTTCTGATTTTTTTGCGGACATAGTCCTTGACATCAATGTGACCGATCGGTAACAAATGCATTGTTACTTACCGGTAACACCACGAAATGCGAAAGTCAATGCCGAGGGCATGGCAGCGGAAAGTGGAACACGGGCTACCGCCCACGAAAGGAGGACAACCATGACGAAGACCAGAGATGACCTGACGATATCCGAAGCCCTTCGCGACCCCCTGATCGCCATGGTGATGCGCGCCGACGGCGTAAAGCTTGAAGACTTCAAGCAACTCCTGGAGACGGCCGCCCGCAAACGCGAACCGCGCTCGACATCGGTGGGCAATATGATCGGAGCACTCGCAAGCCGCGCCAATCTGCCGGCAGTGCCCTGCTTCGGCTGAAGCCGCCTAAACAGCTTGGGGATCTCTCCCTGCCCCCGTCAAGGGCTGCCGTCACAACCAGACGGCGGCCCTTGCCGCTTTAAAGGATCGGCTTGCCGCCGGTAACCGCGATTGTCGTGCCGGAGACATAACTCGACAAGGGATCGGCCAGCATCACGTAGGCTGTCGCAAGCTCGGCCGGCTGTCCCGGCCGTTTCATCGGCACCTGCTTGCCGAAATTGCTGACGCTTTCTTCAGGCAGTGTCGAAGGGATGAGCGGCGTCCAGATTGGCCCGGGCGCCACGGCATTGGCGCGAATGCCCTTCTCGGCCAGAAGCTGGGCAAGGCCGGCGGTGAAATTCTGAATCGCCCCCTTGGTCGTCGCATAGGCAAGCAGCGTCGGGTTCGGACTGTCCGAATTGATCGAGGCCGTGTTGATGATGGCGCTGCCGGGTTTCATATGGGCGACGGCTGCCTTGGTCAGGTAGAACATCGAATGGATGTTGACCTTGAAGGTCAGTTCCCACTCCTCGTCGCTGATCTCGTCAATGCTCTTGAAGCTTGCCTGATGCGCGGCGTTGTTGACGAGAATGTCGATACCACCAAGCTCCTTGACCGCTGTCTCGACGATCTGTCTGCAATGGGCGGGATCCTGGATGTCGCCGCTGACGAGGATAGCCTTGCGTCCGGCCTGCTCGACGAGACGTTTCGTCTCATCGGCATCCTCATCCTCGTCGAGATAGGAAAGCAGCAGATCGGCACCCTCCCTGGCATAGGCGATTGCCACCGCGCGGCCGATGCCGCTATCGCCGCCGGTGATGATCGCCCTTTTGCCCTTGAGCCGCTCGGAACCGCGATAGCTCTTTTCGCCATGGTCGGGAACCGGGTCCATCTGTGCCGTAAAACCCGGCATCGGCTGCTTCTGGGATGGGAAAGGCGGTGTGGGATAATTTGGCATCGTGACCTCCTGAGTTTCAGAGATCAAACTCGGCCTGATGCTTGTTGTTCCAAGTCTCGCGGCGGAATGACTCCTCCAGCAACCGCTCGCGCTGAGCACGCTCACGCCCGCCGCCGCATCCTAAATTTCCGGTGTTATTGAAAACAGAGCCTCATCTAGTCGGCCCAATCCGACTAGCAACCCGCGAAATGTTGCCATTTGCCACAGCGACGGCTATGCCATAGTAATGTAACATAATGGCGTTTTTCATGAGGTGCGAGGAATTGGACGGAAAGACATCCCCTGCGGTTTACTCCGAAGATGAGGGCGTTGGCGGCGAGGCTGCTGGCAAGGGGGCGAGGCGCGCACGCGTCAGCGGCATAGACCGGGCACTTCAAGTGATCGACCATCTTTACGAGACCGGATCACCCGCCGGCGTCTATGCCATCGCCAAGGCGGTAAAGGCGCCGCTGTCGACCGTTTACGTGATCGTCGACGATCTCGTCGAGAAGAACATGCTGACACGCCAGGCCGACGGCTCGATCTGGCTCGGCGCGCGGCTCTACCATTACGGCCTTGCCTATGCCCGGTCGCTGGATTTCATGAGCATCGCTACCCACGAAATGCACGATCTCTGCCGCCAAGCCGGCGAAACCGTCCAGGTCTGCGGCCGCGACGGCGACTATATGCTGGTGCTCGCCATGGCCGACGGCCCGAGCCATTTTCAGGTGGCGTCCCGCGTCGGCACAAGGGTGCCGCTGAACTGGACAGCCTCTGGCCGCCTGCTCGTCGGCCACCTGGCCGAGGAGGAGCGCATCGAACTGTTCAAGCGCTGCGCCCGCTCTTCACCGACCGGCCGCGCAGAGATCGATCCGGGCACGCTGTCGGAAGCCGCCGGCAAGGCCTTCGAATCGCGGCTGTCGATCCAGGCAGGGGAATCGGATTATGCGGTTGCCTGCATCGCCTCGCCGATCTGCGATCGCGACGGCCAGTGCGTCGCTACCATTTCCATCGTGCTGCCGGAACAGAAGGCGTTTTCCGACGAGAACCATTATACGGCGCATGTGCGCAGTTCAGCGGAACGGATCGAAAAGCTGATGGGCTGGCGCAACCGCTGAGCATTGCGCCCGGCCCGCAGATCCTACCTGTAGGAATAGCCGTGGCTGTGGCGCACCAGCTTGCGCGCCCGCGGCACATAGCGGCTGGCGGCGAAAGCATCGGCGCCCATTACCGCATAGCGCGGCTCGAACAGCTTATTGAGGACCGAAACGTCTCCGTTGGAATCCGTCGCCTCGAGGTCGGAATCGACCAGATCGAAAATGGTGAATTCCGCTTGCGAGCCGACCGAAAGCCGGTTCTCCATCGACAGCTTGATGACGGATGCCGGCGCATGGGTGACGGCTTCCACCACCTTGTCGAAAGGCATGCCGACGCTGAGCAGTTTCGACATCGTCGTCGCCAGATCCCAGACCGGGAAGTTCATCGAATGGCCGTGCAGATCGGTCGAGATCGAGAACGGCAGAAGCCCGCGCGCGATCGCCGCCTCGGCGACCTTGAAGGAGAAGGAGGCGCCGCCATGGCCGATGTCGAGGCGGATGCCCTCGGAGGCGCAGCGCTCGGCGAGATTGAAGAGGTCCTCGTCCTCCATTATGCTCGACCCGGCCTTGCCGTTGAAGCAATGGGTGACGACGTCGCCAGGGCCGAGAATCTCCAACACCTCGTCATAGAGCGCCGGCGGCTCGCCAACATGCACCATCATCGGCACTTTCAAGATCTTGGCGATCTTCTTGCCGAGCTTGACGGGAGTGACGCCCCAGGAGCCGGTGATGACATGGCTGGCGCGCACTTTGATGCCGACGATGTGCTCGCTGTTTTCGGCATAGACTTCGAGAATGCGGTCGAGATCGATATCGCGGATATCCCGCAATTCCGCCACCCGGTTGCAGGCGACGAGGCCGATCGAGCCGAGATTGAGGAAGGCCTTGATACGTTCGCGCGAGGGCTCGATGATATATTCCCGAAAGCCATGGAAATTCGCCTCACCGGCTGAGCCGGCATCGACCAGCGTGGTGACGCCGCGCTCGACGCCGCATTCGGACGGGCGGATGGAAATATCGGTGCCGCCGTGCCAGATATGCACGTGCAGGTCGACCCAGCCCGGCGAAATGAAGGCGCCCTTGCCGTCGATGCGCGTTACATCCTCAGAGATCGCAAGCGACGGACCGATCTCGGCGATCCTGCCGCCGGCATTGACGAGAATGTCGATAACACCCTCGCCTGCGCCGGCACCGAAGGCAATCGGTTTGACATTGGTGAGGAGAAGCGGCTTCTTCACGTGGTCGCCGGGCATGATCTGCATTCCTTTCGAGTCTCGGACCGGGATCACTCCTCGATCATCCGTCTGCGGGTCATCATGGTATGGGGAAGTTAGAGAGGGCGCTTCAGGCGCATGGCATCGCCGCAATTCCATAGTTATGCTATATAGGATTTTATAGTAGAATAAGGCCGAGGACGCGACTGTCAAGGAAAATGACATGTCCGCCGACGCTCTGAAAACGTAAAGGCGCGCTCCTCCCGAAGCGCGCCTGTCTCCAAGAGATCTACAAATTCGCGTTTGATTTCAGTCCTGAAGGATCGAATAGTTGATCTGACGCAGGCGGTCCGGATCCGCGACGGCATCGATCGCGACGATCTTGCCATCGCCGATCGCCAGCGTCACTGCGATGCGAATCTGGCCTCCGATGTGCACGACGAACCCAAGCTCACCGTCGACAACAGCGGGCTCCGCCGCCTGCGCCCGACCCTTGAAGGCTTCAGCCACATCGGTCGAGCCGCGCATTTCGCCAATGCCGTATCGTGCCGCCGTCGCATCCGGGCGGAAGACGACATCGGGGGAAAGCACCGCAAGCAGCGCCTCCAGATCGCCGTTGCGGGAGGCGGCAAGAAAGGTCTCGGCGATCGTCCTCTTACGCGCGAAATCGACATCCGGCGCTTCGTCCACCCCCTGCACCCGACGGCGGGCGCGGCTTGCGAGCTGGCGGGTGGCACCGGACGAACGGCCGATGATCGGCGCGATCTCGTCGAAGGGCAGGTCGAACATATCGTGCAGCACGAAGGCGACGCGTTCGGCGGGCGCCAGCGTCTGCAGCACGACGAGCAATGCCAGACCGACCGAATCGGCAAAAGCGGCTTCGCGCTCGGGATCGTTCGCCGGATCGGCGATCCGGGCATGAACAGGCGCCTCCAGCGGCTCCTCGCGCCGGGTCTTGCGGGCGCGCAGCATGTCGAGGCAGATGCGCGCCACCACCGTCGTCAGCCAACCGCCGAGATTGCCGACCCCTGTCGTATCGGTGCGGCCAAGCCGCAGCCAGGCCTCCTGAACGGCATCTTCCGCCTCGCTGCGCGAGCCGAGCATGCGATAGGCTGCGGCCCTCAGATGCGCTCTGTTCGCCTCGAATTCTTCAGTCAGCCATTTTTTCTCGTCCATGTGTCACATTCCTCCGCTGCGTTCCGTCAAGGCAATGACGCATGAAACCCGGCCGATGTGACAGCGCCGGCGGATCGTCGAACACGAAACGTATAAGGAGACATATCATGCAGGAGAGAATGGGAAATCCCGCCCTCGTCCTTCCCGCGGCCATGCAGGCGCTGGCGGCTCTCAGCAAGGTGCCGGCCGAAACCGGCCTTTCGCCAAAGCTGCTCGAACTCGTCAATCTGCGCTCCAGCCAGATCAACGGCTGCAGCGTCTGCATCGATGGCCATTGGCGCATTGCCCGTAAACACGGCGAAACCGATGAGCGGCTATTTGCCGTCGCTGGCTGGCGTGACGCTCCCTATTATAGCGATGCCGAACGCGCCGCCCTTGCGCTCACGGAGGCCCTCACCCGCCTTTGCGATCGGGCAGATCCGGTGCCTGATGATATCTGGGATGAAGCGACCCGGCATTATGACGGCAGGAGCCTTGCAGCACTGGTCATCGCCATCGCCAATATCAATGTCTGGAACCGGCTGAACATCGCCACCCGGCAGATCGCCGGCGCCTGGAAGCCGTAAACGGCGAGGTTGCCGGCAGCGCGTCACCCCCTGCGCCGCCGGCAACCACCATCCCTAGTCCACATGGCTTCAGGCCATGCGAAACAATCAGTCGTTCAGATGATGCCGCCGCCGCCGGCAGCGGATGCCGGGCGCTCGGCCGCCACTTGTCTGCGATAACCGCTGGCGCGGTAGACGGCGATCGGGTCGATCGCGCCGCCAGCCCGGCGGCGGGCTTCCGCCAGGATAGGCTCGACATCGGCGCGATAGGCGCGCTTCAGCGTTTCCGACGCCATCAGCGCGTCGTTGTCGTCCTGGTAGCCGGAGAGCGCCTTGCGGTCGACGAGCAATGCCTGCGCATAGGCGCGGCGGATTTCGTTGGCGCTGTTGATCAGGCTTTCGATCGGGTCGGTGACATTGTGCGACTGGTCGATCATATGGGCCGGGTTGAAATCGTTGACGCCGCGCTGCTCGGCGTCAACCAGTTCGTTGAAGACGAGGAACAGCCGGTAGGGATCGATCGCGCCGGCGTCGAGATCGTCATCGCCATATTTCGAATCGTTGAAGTGGAAACCGCCAAGCTTGCCGAACTGGATCAGCCGGGCGACGATCATCTCGATATTGGTGTTCGGCGCATGGTGGCCGAGATCGACGAGGCAATAGGCCTTGGGGCCGAGCGTCTGGGCGATCAGGTAGTTGGTGCCCCAATCCTGCACGATGGTCGAATAGAAGGCCGGCTCGTACATCTTGTGCTCGGAGAACAGCTTCCAATCGTCGGGCAGCGCCTTGTAAATATCCGCCATCGAGGCAAGGTAACGCTCGAAAGCCTTGGTGAAATGGCTCTGGCCGGGGAAGTTCGAGCCGTCGCCGATCCAGACCGTCAGCGCCTTGGAGCCGAGCGCCTTGCCGATCTCGATGCATTCGAGATTGTGCTCGACCGCCTGCGCCCGCGTCGCCGCGTCGGTGTGGCTGAGCGAGCCGTATTTGTAGGAATGGGCCTGGCCGGGCGCATCGGAAAAGGTGTTCGAATTCATCGCATCGAAGCCGAGGCCGAGCGCGTTACCCTTGGCCTTCAATTCGCTGGCATCCGCCTTGTCCCAGGGAATATGCAGCGAGACGTTCGGGGTCGCCTGCGTCAGCTGGTTGATGACGGCGCAATCGTCGAGCTTGTCGAAGATGCCGCGCGGCTCGCCGGTACCGGGGAAACGGGCAAAACGCGTGCCGCCGGTGCCGACGCCCCAGGAGGGCACAGCAACGAAGAATTCCGCAACCTTCCGGGTGACCGCCTCGATATCGACGCCGCGACGATCGAGCGTCGCGCCCAGTGCCTCGTAATCGGCTTTCAGAGCGGTTGCCCGCTTGTCGTTTTCAGTCGCGACCAGATCTGGCGCAATCCTGGAATCTGTCATCTATTCCTCCCTGGTCGCGAACCATAGGGCACGGTTCGCGTTCAAACGCTTACATGTCTTCAAACGAAGGAGCTACGATGGACGTTGTCCGCATTCTTCTTGCGATCATCCTGCCGCCCCTTGGCGTATTTTTGCAGGTCGGGATCGGCCTGCATTTCTGGCTCAATATATTGCTGACACTCTGCGGCTATCTGCCGGGGATCATCCACGCAATATGGGTGATCCTCCGGAAATAGCTCTATCCGTTCGCTTTACGCAGGCCCGGACGCAAAACCGCTGCACATTGCTGCTGGAATTGCTCTAGCGCGTAAAACTCTGCACGTTGCCGGCATCGACGTTGATGATGTTGCCGGTCGATTTTGCCGAAAGGTCCGATGCGAGGAAATAGATCGCCTCGGCGATATCTTCCGGAAACACGTTGAGTTTCAGCATCGAACGCTTGCGGTAATGTTCCTCGAGATCGTCCACCTCGATCTTCGACGAGGCGGCGCGCTGCTCGCGCCATTCGCCGCTCCAGATCTTCGAACCGCGCAGGACCGCATCCGGATTGACGGTGTTGACGCGGATGCTGGCATCCGCGCCCTCCAGCGCCAGGCAGCGGGCAAGATGGATTTCGGCGGCCTTTGCCGTGCAATAGGCAGACGCATTCGGCGAGGCGGCAAGACCATTTTTCGAAGCGACGAAGATGACGTTGCCGCCGAGCGCCTGACGGCGGAACAGGCGGAAGGCTTCACGCGAGACGAGGAAATAACCGGTCGCGAGAATATCGATATTGCGGTTCCACGTCGACAGCTCGGTCAGTTCGATCGGCGCGGAGGAGGCAATGCCGGCATTCGAGACGAGGATATCGATGCCGCCAAATTCGACGCAGGCGTCCGCGAAGGAGGCGATCACCGCATCTTCCTTGGTGACGTCGAGCCGGACGCTGCGCACGGCGTCAGCGCCGAACTTCTTGACGAAATCGGCTTCGGCGCCTTCGAGCGCTGCCTGGTCGATATCGGCAAGCACCACGCAGGCACCTTCGCCGACGAGGCGTGCGGCCGTCGCGCGGCCGATGCCGCCGGCGCCGCCGGTGACGAAGGCGACGCGGCCGGCAAGGCTCTTCGGCTTCGGCATGCGCTGCAGCTTGGCCTCTTCGAGCAGCCAATATTCGATATCGAAGGCTTCCTGCTCGGGCAGGCCCTGATATTGCGAGACCGTCGAGGCACCGCGCATGACGTTGATGGCGTTGACGTAGAATTCGCTGGCGATGCGGGCCGTCGCCTTGTCGCGGGCAAAGGACAGCATGCCGACGCCGGGCACCAGGAAGATGACGGGATTGGCGTCGCGCATGGCGGGCGAATTGTCATGCTTGCAGTCGTTGTAATAGCGGGCGTAGTCGGCGCGATAGACTTCCAGCGCCTTGTCGAGACCGGCGACGATCGCCTCGACATCCGGCTTGGCCGGGTCGAAATCGACGATCAGCGGGCGGATCTTGGTGCGCAGGAAATGATCGGGGCAGCTGGTGCCGAGCGCGCCGAGCGGGCGCAGATCGCTGGAATTGACGAATTCGAGCACGGCGTCCTGATCGTCGAAATGACCAAGCTTGCGCTCCTGCTTGCCGATGCGGCCGCGGATCTCCGGCATCAGCCGGGCGGCGATGGCGCGGCGTTCGGCAACGGCCAAGCTCTGCGTGACCGCGCCGCCGAAAATTGTCTTTCCCTCGGTCTTTTCGGCAAACCAGACGATCGCCTTGTTGATGATATCGAGCGTCAGTTCGTAGCAGGCCTTGGCGTCATCAGCCCAGGTGAAGAGGCCGTGGCTCTCGAGCACGACGCCCTTGGCATTTGGGTTTGCGGCAACGAATGCGCCGAGGTCGAGGCCGAGCTGAAAGCCCGGACGGCGCCAGGGCAGCCAGCCGATCTCGTCGCCGAAGATCTGCTGCGTCAATTCCTTCGAATTCTTCGATGCGGCGATCGCGATGATCGCGTCGGGATGCATGTGGTCGACATGGGTGAAAGGCACGAAGCCGTGCAGCGGCGTGTCGATCGAGGCGGCGCGGGCGTTCAGGTTGAAGGTGCAGTGCGGCAGGAAGCCGACCATGCGGTCCTCGTCCTCGACACCCTTGTAGATGCCCTTCAGCGATTCCAGCTTGTCCTGGTAGAGTGTCGCGAAACCGTCGAGCTTGATCGTGCCGACGTCGCCGCCCGATCCCTTGACCCAGAGTACCTTCACCTTGCCGCCGGTCAGCGGATCGGTTTCCAGCACCTTCGCCGAAGTGTTGCCGCCGCCATAATTGGTGATGCGCTTGTCGGCGCCGAGCAGGTTGGAACGATAGAGCAGCTTGCCAGGCTCATCGAGGCCTGCCGCGTAAGCATCATCCCACCGGTTTTCCAGAAGCCGGACGTTCGCCGCCATGTCATCCTCCCATATGAAGTCTTCATCGGGCCGCGACGGTTCGCGCCCCTTTTCGCTGACGGTATCGCTCATCAAAACCGATGTTGTCAATCGAAAACGATCAAATTCGATTATTGTGCAGCGCAATATGAAGATTTATGATCGTTTTTGATTGACACATTGTCACATGTGGGAAATAAACGATTGAAGGAGGAGCCCATGCACGAACGCGAACGCCATCGCATCATTCTGAGCGCCGTTCAGGAAAAGTCCGTCGTGACGGTTCAGGATATTTCCGAACTGACCGAGGCTTCCGAGGCGACGATCCGGCGCGACATCGCGGCTCTTCATGTCCAGGGCAAGATCCGCCGTGTGCGCGGCGGCGCCGAGGCGGTGCATCCGCCGCAGCTCGGCAATCTCGCCGGGCGCCCTTTCCGCGTTTCGGAATCGGTCAATATCGACAAGAAACGCGCAATCGCACGCCAGGCGGTCGAGCTTTGCGATCCGGGCGACGCGATCATCATCAATGGCGGCACGACCACCTTCCAGATGGTGCATTTCATGGCGGCGCACCGCCTGCAGGTGATGACCAATTCCTTCGCGATCGCCGAACATCTGGTCAAGCATTCGAAGAACACGGTGACGGTGCCGGGCGGCGCGATCTATCGCGAGCAGAGCCTGATCCTTTCGCCCTTCGACAATGACGCGATCCGCAACTTCTACGCCCGCCGCTTCTTCATCGGCGCGCAGGGCATCGGCCCGCTCGGCATCATGGAAGCCGACGCGCTGATTATTCAAAGCGAACAGAAGCTGATGCATCAGGCCGACGAATTGGTCGTCATGGCCGATTCCAGCAAGTTCCATCGCCGGTCGAGCCTCATTCTGTGCCCGCTCGAGCGTGTGTCTACGATCATCACCGATGACGGCATTCCAGAGGAAGCCGTCAGGATGATCGAGAATGCCGGCATCAGGCTCATCGTTGCGAGCCCGGCCGCCCAGGCAATCAAGGAGGATTCCTCGTCGGTCGCATAAGGCGCCGGGGAGGTGTGAAGAGTGTCAATCAAGTGGGAGGATGAAAGCATGAAACTCGCAAAGAAACTCGCAATCGGCGTGGCATTTGCCGTCGCCATGATGGCCGGCACGGCAAGTGCTGCCGACATCAAGATCGGTCTCGTCGTCAAGTCGCTCGGCAACGGCTTCTTCGATGCTGCCAACAAGGGCGCGCAGGAAGCTGCCAAGGAGCTCGGCGGCGTCGAGGTCATCTATACCGGTCCGACGACGACGACGGCCGAAGGCCAGATCGAAGTCATCAATTCGCTGATCGCCCAGGGCGTCAGCGCCATCGCCGTTTCGGCCAACGATCCCGACGCGCTTGTTCCGGCGCTGAAGAAGGCTGCGCAGCGCGGCATCAAGGTCATCTCCTGGGATTCGGGCGTCGCGCCTGAAGGCCGTATCCTCCAGCTCAACCCGTCGTCCAACGAGCTGATCGGCAAGATGTGCCTGACGCTCGTCAAGGACCATCTCGACGGCGGCAAGGGTGACTTCGCCATCCTGTCGGCAACGACCACCTCGACCAACCAGAACATCTGGATCGACCAGATGAAGAAGCAGCTCAAGGATTTCCCGGGCCTCAACCTCGTCACCACAGTCTATGGCGACGACCTCTCGGACAAGTCCTATCGTGAAGCCGAAGGCCTTTTGAAGGCGAACCCGAACATCAAGGTCATCGTCGCTCCGACGACGGTCGGCGTTCTCGCCGCTTCCAAGGTCGTCGAAGACAAGGGTCTGGTCGGCAAGGTCTACGTCACCGGTCTCGGCCTGCCGTCCGAAATGGCCGGCGCGATCAAGTCGGGCGCCACGAAGGAATTCGCCATCTGGAACCCGATCGATCTCGGCTACTCCGCGACGCAGATCGCCTATCGCCTCGTCAAGGGCGAGACCGACGGCAAGCCAGGCAGCGAGATCGAGGCCGGCCGCATGGGCAAGATCAAGGTCGGCGACAACGGTGAAGCCGCCATGGCCGATCCCTTCGTCTACAATGCTTCGAATATCGACCAGTTCTCTAAGGTCTTCTGATCCGGAGCCACCGCATAAAAGCCCGGCGGCCTGGTGGCCGCCGGGATTCTCATTCGACACTGGTAGAAGCTCGATGAACGCCGCCTTTCAACAAACCGCCACGGACAGCAAAACCGGTGATGCGCCCGCCATTCTGGAAATGCGCGGCATCTCCCAGATCTTTCCGGGCGTGAAGGCGCTCGACAATGTCAGCATCGCGCTCCACCCCGGCACGGTGACCGCGCTGATCGGCGAAAACGGCGCCGGCAAATCGACCCTCGTCAAGATCCTGACCGGCATCTACAGGCCGAACGAAGGCCAGATCCTCGTCGATGGCCAGCCGGTGACCTTTGCCAGCGCCCAGGCCGCGATCGATGCCGGCGTCACCGCCATCCATCAGGAAACCGTGCTGTTCGACGAGCTGACGGTTGCCGAGAATATCTTCCTCGGCCACGCGCCGCGCACGCGTCTGCGCACCATCGACTGGCAGGCGATGAACAGCCGCGCCAAGGCGCTGCTGACTGCGCTCGAAAGCAATATCGATCCGACGATCCGGCTGAAGGACCTCTCGATCGCGCAGCGCCACCTGGTGGCGATTGCGCGTGCGCTGTCGATCGAGGCCCGCATCGTCATCATGGACGAACCGACGGCAGCCCTTTCCCGCAAGGAGATCGATGATCTCTTCCGCATCGTCCGCGGCCTGAGGGAAAAGGGCAAGGCGATCCTCTTCATCAGCCACAAGTTCGACGAGGTGTACGAGATCGCCGACGATTTCGTCGTCTTCCGCGACGGCCGCGCCGTCGGCCAGGGCCGGCTCAAGGAAACGCCGCAGGACGAGATCGTCCGCATGATGGTTGGCCGCGACGTCGAGAACGCTTTTCCGAAGGTCGACGTCGCCATCGGCGGCCCGGTTCTCGAGATCCGCAACTACAGCCATCGCACCGAATTCCGCGACATCTCCTTCACCCTTCGCCAGGGCGAGATTCTCGGCATCTACGGCCTGATCGGCGCCGGGCGTTCGGAGCTGTCACAATCGCTCTTCGGCATCACCAGGCCGCTCTCCGGCAAGATGATGCTGGAAGGCCGCGAGATCACCATCCATTCGCCGCAGGACGCGATCCGCGCCGGCATCGTCTATGTACCGGAAGAGCGCGGCCGCCACGGGCTGGCGCTGCCGATGCCGATCTTCCAGAACATGACGCTGCCTTCGCTTACCCGCACCTCGCGCCGGGGCTTCCTCAGGGCGGCAGAAGAATTCGCCCTCGCCCGCAAATACGCCGAGCGGCTGGACCTGCGCGCGGCCGCCCTTTCCGTCCCGGTCGGCACGCTGTCAGGCGGCAACCAGCAGAAGGTCGTCATCGGCAAGTGGCTGGCGACGGCGCCGAAGGTCATCATCCTCGATGAACCCACAAAGGGCATCGACATCGGCTCGAAGGCGGCCGTGCACGGCTTCATCAGCGAACTCGCCGCTGAGGGCCTGTCGATCATCATGGTCTCGTCCGAATTGCCCGAGATCATCGGCATGTCGGACCGCGTCCTGGTGATGAAGGAGGGTCTCGCCGCCGGAATTTTCGAACGCGCCGAGCTGTCGCCGGAAGCGCTGGTGCGCGCCGCCACCGGCAATGCATGAGGCCCGCAATGCAAGGTAAGAGCATGGCAAGACTGATCAGAAAACGCGAAACCCTGCTGTTCCTCATCATTGTGGTGATGATCGCGATCTTTTCGACGCGCGCTGCCGATTTCGCAACGCCGGAGAATCTCGCCGGCATTTTCAACGATACCTCCATCCTGATCATCCTGGCGCTCGCGCAGATGACGGTCATCCTGACGAAATCGATCGACCTGTCGGTCGCCGCCAACCTCGCCTTCACCGGCATGGCGATCGCGATGATGAATGCCGCCTATCCCGACCTGCCGCTCGTCGTGCTGATCCTTGCCGCGATCGTCATCGGCGCCTGCCTCGGCGCCATCAACGGCTTTCTCGTCTGGGCGCTCGAAATCCCGCCGATCGTCGTGACACTCGGCACGCTCACCATCTATCGGGGCATGGCCTTCGTGCTCTCGGGCGGGGCGTGGGTCAACGCCCACCAGATGACGCCGGTCTTCCTGTCGGTGCCGCGCACGCCGATCCTCGGCCTGCCGGTTCTCGGCTGGGTGGGCATCGTCATCGTCCTTCTGATGTATGTCCTGCTCAGATATACCCAGTTCGGCCGCTCAGCCTATGCCACCGGCGGCAATCCGACGGCGGCCGTCTATGCCGGCATCGATACGGGTTGGACGAAATTTTTGGCCTTCGTTCTGTCGGGCGCCCTTGCCGGCCTTGCGAGCTATCTCTGGGTGTCGCGTTATGCCGTCGCCTATGTCGATATCGCCAACGGCTTCGAGCTCGACAGCGTTGCGGCCTGCGTCATCGGCGGCATTTCGATTGCCGGCGGCGTCGGCTCGGTCGCCGGCACCGTGCTCGGCGCGCTCTTCCTCGGCGTCATCAAGAATGCGCTGCCGGTGATCGGAATTTCACCCTTCACCCAGATGGCGATCTCAGGAACCGTCATCATCCTCGCTGTCGCCTTCAACGCCAGGCGTGAGCGCAACCGCGGCCGCATCATCCTGCGCGACCGCGCCGCAGCCGAGATCAGAACGGAGGCCGCAGCATGAGCACCGTGTCCACACACGAAAAGCGGGTCATCCCCGATCGCCTCGGCACACCTTTCCGCCGCGTTGTCGCGAGCTGGGAAGTGCTGCTCTTTGCCGTCGCCGTCCTGATCTTCATCTTCAATTCGCTGGCCTCGCCCTATTTCCTCGATGCCTGGAACCTTTCGGACGCCACCTTCAACTTCACCGAAAAGGCGATGATTGCCTTCGCCATGGCGCTGCTCGTCATATCAGGCGAGATCGACCTCTCTGTCGCTGCGATCATCGCGCTCGCCTCGACGGCGATGGGCGCGGCAGCGCAGGTCGGCATCGGCACACCGGGCCTGGTCGCGATCGGCATCGGCACCGGCCTTGCCTGCGGCATCTTCAACGGCGTGCTGGTCTCGGTGCTGAAATTGCCGTCGATCGTCGTCACCATCGGCACGATGAGCCTTTTCCGCGGCATTTCCTATATCGTGCTCGGCGACCAGGCCTATGGCAAATACCCGGCGGATTTCGCCTATTTCGGCCAGGGCTACGTCGTCTGGGTGTTCTCCTTCGAATTCGTGCTCTTCATCGTGCTGGCGATCCTTTTTGCCATCCTGCTGCATGCGACGAATTTCGGCCGGCAGGTCTATGCGATCGGCAACAACGACTTCGCCGCCCGCTTCTCCGGCATTCCGGTCGAACGCGTCAAATTCATCCTCTTCCTGTTGACCGGCGTCATGAGCGGCGTTGCCGCCGTCTGCCTGACCTCACGCCTCGGCTCGACCCGGCCGTCGATCGCCCAGGGCTGGGAACTCGAGGTCGTCACCATGGTCGTGCTCGGCGGCATCTCGATCCTCGGCGGTTCCGGCACGGTCGTCGGCGTCGTCATCGCCGCCTTCGTCATGGGCCTCGTCACCTTCGGCCTCGGCCTGTTGAACGTGCCCGGCATCGTCATGTCGATCTTCATCGGCCTGCTTCTCATCATCACCATCGCCATCCCGATCATCGCCCGCCGCATCAAGGTCATGAGCTCCCGATGACTTTAGAAAAACACGCCTTCAAAATGCAGCTCAATCCCGGCATGGAAGCCGAATACCGCCGGCGGCATGACGAGATCTGGCCGGAATTGGTCGATCTCCTGCACAAGTCAGGCGCCAGCGACTATTCCATCCATCTCGACCGCGAGACCAACACGCTGTTCGGTGTGTTGACGCGGCCGGCCGACCACACGATGGCGAGCCTGCCGGACCATCCGGTCGTGAAAAAGTGGTGGGCGCACATGGCCGATATCATGGCGACCAATCCCGATAATTCACCGGTCCAGAGCGACCTGGTCACCGTCTTCCATATGCCATGAACGCCACCTCCTATCGCCGCATCGCCGTCCTCGACATCGGCAAGACCAATGCCAAGGTCGTCGTGCTCGACAGCGAGACGGGCGCCGAGATCGCTATGTTGAAACGGCCGAATATCGCGATCAAAACCGGCCTCTATCCGCATTACGACGTGGAGGCTCTCTGGTCCTTTGCGCTCGATGCGCTGAAGAGCCTTGCGCGCGAGCCCGGCTTCGACGCCATTTCGATCACCACCCATGGCGCCTCCGCAGCACTCCTTGCCCGGGACGGCACACTTGCCATGCCTGTCATCGACTATGAACACGAATATCCGCAGGACATTCGCGATGCCTATACGCGGCTGCGCCCCTCCTTCGACGAAACCTTCTCGCCGCGCCTCGCGATGGGCCTCAACGTCGGCGCGCAGCTGCACTACCAGAAGATCGCCTTTCCCGAGGAATTCGCCGAGGTGGCGACCATCCTCACCTATGCGCAATATTGGACGGCGCGGCTGACCGGTGTCGCCGCCAATGAGCTGACATCGCTCGGTTGCCATACAGACCTCTGGAACCCGAGGGCCGGCCGCTATTCCTCGCTCGTCGACAGGCTCGCCATCCGCGACCTCATGGCGCCGATCCGCTCCGCCTTCGATGCGCTCGGCCCGGTTCTTCCTGATATCGCCGCTGAGCTCTGCCTCGCCGCAGCCGTGCCGGTCTATTGCGGCATTCACGATTCCAATGCCTCGCTGCTGCCGCATCTGGTGCATCGGCAGGCACCCTTCGCCGTCGTCTCCACAGGCACATGGGTCATCAATTTCGGCGTCGGCGGCGATCTCGATCATCTCGATCCGAAACGCGATGCGCTCGCCAATGTCGATGCCTATGGCCGTGCCGTCCCCTCCTCGCGTTTCATGGGGGGACGGGAATTCGAGATCCTGTCGGCCGAGATCGGCCCTGTCGACGAAAAAGCCGCTCAGGCGGCAATCGGTCTCGTCATCGACAAGGGCACGATGCTCCTGCCGAATATCGCGCCGGGTTCCGGGCCTTTTCCGGGAAAGACAAGCCGCTGGATCGGCGCCGAAGAGGCAAGCCGCGAGGAGCGCTCCGCCGCTGCCTGTCTCTATCTCGCCTTGATGACCGATGCCTGCCTCGGACTGGTCGGCGCCAAGGGTCCTATTATCGTCGAAGGGCCTTTTGCGCTGAATGGGACCTATCTCAAGCTGCTCGCCGCCTTGACCGGCCGCGAGGTCATGGCCCTTCCCGGCTCGACCGGCACCAGCCAGGGTGCCGCCCTTCTCACCGGCATCCGGCCGGTATCGGGTGCCGAAACGCATGTCCCGCCGACCGCTATCCCCGGACTGACCGCCTATCGCACCCGCTGGCACGCGGCGATGGAATAGGAGTCTTTCCAAAAGCGGCCTTGTTCGTCCCTGCCTTCTCGTTAGTGTGGCACCTCGCAAATCAGGTCGAGGAGATAGCATGACAGAGACATTCGATCCGCGCACCCTTGCAGCCAGGCTTCACAGCCTGCGACAGGCCGGCCGGCAGGAGACAACGGACACTTTCGCGCTGCCAGCCGATCTCCATCAGGCGATGGAGGCGCAGAATTTGCTCACTGCTGCAGACCATATTTCGAGCAATGCCTGGAAAGTCACGGTCTCTCCGCAGGGCCAGGCGGTCACCGCTCCGTTGTATCCTTATGCCAAAGCCGTCTCGGGCGCTGACATTCCCTGGTATCCGGGCCTGAAATTCGAGACCGAGATCGCCGTCTGTCTCGGCGGCGACCTGCCGGTCCGCGCGGGGATTCCCTACAGCCGCGCCGAGGTGGTCGAGGCGATTTCCGCCGTCTATCTCGGCGCCGAGCTGCTGGTCAGCGCCGTTAAGGAAAGCGGCAGCGTTTCGTTTCTGCTGTTCGTCGCCGACCGGCTCGGCAATAGCGGCTATGTGCTCGGCCCGGAGGTCGAAAAAACCGTCGTCGATACCGCCGCCGGCACGCCGCTCAAGGTCACCCATGCCGGCCGCACGATCTATGATAGTCCGGCGCAGCATCCGAAAGGCGACGTTCTGACCTGGCTCGTCGATTATGCCAATGACGGCGTGCGCCCCGAGACATCGCTAAAGGCCGGTGCGCTGATCACGACGGGCACGCTGAGCGGCGCGATCGAACTGACCGAACCCGGCGAGATCGACATCGTGTTCGGCGACATCAGGCTCAGCTTCTCGGTGTCGAAGGCTTGATTTGACCCTGGTTTTCCCCGGTTTGGTGCCGGATTTGGTAATTGCCATCCGGTTCCGCCTGCGGTAATAAACTTGAGTACAAATTGAAGGTTTACTTCGGCGCATGGCCGGAGGCGGAAGTGGAAATGACGTTTCAACCGCGGATGCAGAACAAGATCCAGGGCTTCTCCGTCATCGGCGGCGTGCATCGCCGCTTGTGGAACGGCATCGTCGCCGACGTCTGGGACGTGGAGTGCGCCTCCTATGCCGGCGGCTATTACGTCTCGCGCGATCCGCGGCTGTTCATCATGCTCGACAAGCGGGGACCGGGCAATTCGCGTATCAAGCTCACACCAAAGGCGCAGGGCACCGTCCAGGACACGGAGATACGGCCGATCTCCTATGTGCCGGCCGGCATGGAAGTCTGGGCCGATCTGACCGACGTGCATTCGGTGCGCCACCTCGACATCCATTTCGACACGGAGACCGTCAGCCGCCGGCTGATGGAGGATATCGATCCGCGCCGTCTGGAAAGTCCGCAACTTCTGTTTTCCGATGAGCGGGTGCTGTCGCTGGCACAGCTGGTCGCCGCCGAATGCCTCAATCCGGAGCCGTTACACGATCTCTATGGCGACGGCTTGGCATTGGCGCTGATCATCGATGTCCTGAAGATTGCCAAGGCGATGCCGCGCAAACGCAGCAGGTTGGCCTCCTGGCAGCTTCGCCGCGCCACCGAATTCATCGAGGAAAACTGCCTGCGCAATATCCGCCTCGAGGAACTCGCCGGCCTCACCGGCCTGTCGCAATCGCATTTCAGCCATGCCTTCAAGGCCTCGACCGGCATTGCTCCGCATCAATGGCAGACCAATGCCCGGCTCGACAGGGCGAAGCGCCTGCTTGTCGAAAGCGAAAATGCGTTGACCGCAATCGCCGCCGAAACCGGCTTTGCCGATCAGGCGCATTTTACCCGCGTCTTCCGCAAACATGTCGGCATCACGCCGGCGAGCTGGAAGAAGGCACAAGTTGCCTGATTGCAACGCTTGGCGGGCAATTGTTTGCAACGCGGAGAATTGCCCAAAAACGTTCAATTTTCCCCGATCGTGACAATCCACCCCGGTAAAACTGAGTTAATCCCTCATCTTATTCAGGGCTTCGCTGCACGTTAGCATCGCGCGGCACGAGTGGGGTATAGGACATATGCGCGGGCAGACCAGGGGTCTCAATTTCAAGGTAATCCTATTGGCAGGAGTGGCGATCGCCGGCCTGATCGCGGGCTCGGCCGCGGCACAGGAAGCGAATTCGACTGAGCTCGCGCCGATCGTCATCCAGGGCGGCGGCGACACCGCCACCAGTCCGGTCAAAGGCTATGTCGCCAAGAGCTCCTCCGCCGGCTCGAAGAGCGACACCCCGCTCAACGAAATCCCGCAATCCGTCTCCGTCGTCGGCACTCAGGAAATGGACGATCGGGGCATCACCAACAAGATCGACGAGGCGCTGCTTTATACGCCTGGTGTCACCGCGCAGCCCTTTGGCGGCGACGGCGATACGGATTGGTTCTACATTCGCGGCTTCGACGCCGGCCAGACCGGCGTCTTCTTCGACAATCTAACGCTTTTCAGCTACGGCTTCGGCGGCTTCCAGCTCGATCCCTTCATGCTCGAGCGCGTAGAGGTGCTGAAGGGTCCGGCCTCCGTGCTTTACGGCGGAGCAAACCCCGGCGGCATCGTCAATCTCGTCCGCAAGCGCCCGCTCGACGAGCCGCTCTTCTATACCGAGATCGGCATCAACAGCAACGGCAACGCCTTCACCGGCTTCGATGTCTCCGACAAGGTCGGCTCCAGCGGAGCGATGAGCTATCGCATCACCGGCAAGGTTGCCGGCGGCGACAATTATTCGGACTTTTCCGAGGATCTGCGCGGCTTCATCATGCCGCAGCTCACCATTTCGCCGGATGACAGCACGAGCCTCACGGTCTGGGGTTACCTCGCCGGGCTCGACCAGGTGCATACCGGTAACGGCTTCTTCCCCTATGTCGGCACTGTCGAGGATGCACCTTTCGGCAAGATCGATCGCGACGCCTTCTATGGTGAGCCCGACATCGACGACGGCAGCTATGTGCAGAAGATGATCGGCTACGAATTCGAGCATGAATTCGACAATGGCATCAAGTTCTCGCAGAATGCGCGCTACGGCCATCTCGACAAGCATGAGATCGGCCCCTACCTGAACGGCTGGGTCGGCGGCGTGCCGACGGGTCCGGACTACCAGCTGGCGCGCATCGGCTTCGAAGGCCGCTCCGGGGTCGACAGCTTCTCGGTCGACAACCGGCTCGAAGGCGAGGCCGAAATCGGCGGCGCCACGCATAATCTTCTCGTCGGGCTCGACTACACCTATTACCGCCTGGAAAATTGGCAGGCCTGCTGCGGCTCCAATTCGATCAGCGCAACCGATCCCATCTATGGCACGACACAGGGCGCCAATTTCGTCTATGCGGACGGCGTCGTCACCAAGAACCAGATCGGTGTCTACGCCCAGGATCGGATCCATTTCGGCGATGGCTGGCTGCTGACGCTCAACGGCCGCTACGACTATGTCGATATCGACCAGGACGCCGTAATCGGCACGACCTACAGTACCAACGACAGCGCGCTCAGCGGCCGCATCGGCCTTGCCTATGAGTTCGACAACGGCATGACGCCCTATGTCAGTGCCGCGACTTTCTTCAACCCGCTCGTCGGCACCGGTGTTTCCGGCGCGTTAAAGCCGGAAGAGGGCGAGCAGTTCGAAGGCGGCATCAAGTATGAGCCGGCCTTCATCGACGGCTCGCTGACCGCCTCGGTCTTCCACATCACCAAGCGCAACAACACGGTGACCAATCCGCTGACCTTCGCCCAGAGCCAGCTCGGCGAGGTGGTTTCGCGCGGCGCTGAACTCGAAGGCAAGGTCAATATCAACGAGAACTGGAAGGTTCTCGCATCGCTCGCCTATACCGACATGGAGGTGATGGAGAACGACGCCAATCCGGCGCTGGTCGGCAATTCACCCTATATCGTCCCGAAGATGACCGCCTCTCTCTGGGTCGACTACACGCTGACGACAGGGGCTTTCGAGGGCATGAGCCTTGGCGCCGGCGTCCGCCATCAGGGCTGGTCCTGGGCCGATGAGGCCAATACCGAGAAGGTGCCCGCCGCCACGTTCGTCGACGCTGCGATCCGTTACGAGAAGGAAAACTGGGGGGCCTCGCTCAATGTCGCGAACCTCTTCGACAAGGCATACGTCAAGGGTTGCGGCGGGCTGACCGTCTGCGGTTACGGCGATGCCCGTACCGTCACCTTCAAGCTCAGCAGGAAGTGGTAAGTTGACAATCTTAGTTTAGTTTTGCAGGAACCTGTGGGGAAAGGGAGGGCTTGCCCTCCCGAACCCGTTTGCAGCGCCGAACCTGGAGCAGACCATGCCCTCGCCTTTCCTTGCCCTGTCGGCGATAGATTATGCCATCGGGCCGAAATCTATCCTGTCCGGCATCGACCTGACGCTTGAACGCGGCCGCATTTACGGACTGGTGGGGCCGAACGGTTCCGGCAAGAGCACGCTTTTGAAGATCGTCGCCCGCCAGGTCGCGCCGAAATCCGGCGCCATCTCCTTCGACGGCAAGCCGGCGGGTGACTGGGGCAGCCGGGCCTTTGCCCGGCACGTCGCCTACATGCCGCAATTCACGCCGGCGACCGACGGGATGACCGTGCGGGAACTTGTGGCGCTCGGCCGTTTTCCCTGGCACGGCACGCTTGGCCGCTTCACCTCAACGGATCGCAACATGGTCGAGGAGGCGATCGTCCGCACCGAGCTCGAGGAATTTGCCGATCGTCTCGTCGCCAGCATGTCCGGCGGCGAACGCCAGCGCGCCTGGATCGCCATGATGCTCGCCCAGGACGCCCGCTGCCTGCTGCTCGACGAGCCGACGTCGGCTCTCGACCTCGCCCATCAGGCCAGCGTTCTCTCGCTGGTCAAGGAACTCAGCCATGAACGCGGGCTGACCGTCATCATCGTGTTGCACGATATCAACCTCGCCGCGCGCTATTGCGACGCGATCATCGCGCTCAACCGCGGCCGGATCACTGCCGAGGGCACGCCCTCCGAGATCATGCAGGCCGACACGCTGCAGTCGATCTTCGGCGTCGGCATGGGCGTCTTCCCCCATCCGGTTCGAAACGAGCCGGTCAGCTATTTGTTGTAGGCCATGGCTTTTTTGGCGTTCTTCTCCCGCAGGCAGTTTCTGGCCAGTGCGGCGGCTTCGCTCTCCAACCGCGCGCGCGTGCGGGCGGCGGAGAGCTCGCGCGTCGCGACGCTCGACTGGGCGCTGCTCGAAACCCTGCTGGCAATCGGGGCGAACGTCGTTGCGGCAACAGAGTTGCGGCAATTCCGCGAGGTAGCGGTCACGCCTGACGTGCCCGCTACGACCGCCGATCTCGGCCTGCGCGGCACGCCGAATTTCGAGGTGCTGCGGTTTGCACGGCCGGACCTGATCTTCAATTCGAACTTCTATGCCTGGGCAGACGAACGCATGCGCGGGGTCGCACCGGTCGAGAGCCATTCGATCTACAAACCCGGTGAAAGCCCCTTCGCGCTGGCCGAACAGGCCACACTTGCAATCGGCGAGCGTCTGCAGCTTGCCGCTGCCAGACAGTTGACCGAAGAGCTTGCAGCCAGGCTCGACCGCTACCGAGCTCTCCTTGCCGCCGGCGACGGGCGGCCGGTGATCCCGATCAATCTTGGCGATGCCAGGCATTTCCGCGTCTTCGGCTCCGACAGCATGTTCGGCGAGGTGCTGAAACGCGTCGGCCTCACCAATGCCTGGCGGGCTCAGACCAGCTACTCGGCCGCAGCCCCCGTCGGCATCGAGATATTGGCATCGATGCCTGACGCCTGGATCGTGATGATCCCGCCACAGCCGGCCGATGCACTCGCCGCGCTCGCGACCAGCAGCTTCTGGAATGCGTTGCCGGCTGTGCGCGAAAAACGCGTGCTGATGCTCGGTTCGATCAATCCCTACGGCGCACTGCCGGCGGCCGGCCGCTTTGCCGATCTTCTGGCGGAGGGGCTTCAACATGCATGGAATGGTTAGCCGCGCCAAGCCCGTAGGAAGCGCCGGCGCGCCCGTCTTCGCGATATTACTGCCCCTACTCTGCATTGCGGCCTTCGCACTCCTCATCGTAACGCGTCCTGAGGTTCCGCACGGCGATGCCGACGCAGCCATGCTGAACGGGGTGCTGCTCTGGAACAGCATCATGCCCCGCGCCATGCTGGCATTGATCGCCGGCGCGGCACTCGGCCTTTCCGGCACATTGCTGCAGCGTGTCCTGCGCAATCCGATCGCCGATGCTTCCACGCTCGGCATTGCCTCCGGGGCGGAACTGGCAATGACGGCGGCCATGGGCTTCTCGCCCCTGCTCATCGGATTTTCGCGCGAGATGGCCGCTTTCGGCGGCGGACTCGCGGCTGTCGCCATTGTGCTGGCTTTGAGCTGGCGGCGCGGGCTCGATCCGGTAACCGTGGCACTCTCCGGCCTGATCGTCAGCCTGATCGCCTCGGCCCTCAGCGTCACGCTGATCCTGTCGCGCGGCGAATATGCCATGTCGATCCATATCTGGGGCGCCGGTTCGCTCAGTCAGCAGGATTGGAACGGCGTGCTCTCGCTCGGGCCCCGGCTTATCCTCGGTTTTGCCGCCGCTCTTCTCCTGGTGCGACCGCTCCGCATCCTTGCCCTCGACGACAGCGGTGCCAGGAGCCTCGGCCTTGCCCTGCATTCGACCCGCCTGGCGATCGTCGCGCTCGCCGTCTGGCTTGCCGCCTCAGTGACGGCAGAGGTCGGCGTGATCGGCTTCCTCGGCCTTGCGGCGCCCGCGATCGCAAGGCTTGCCGGCGCGCGCAGCACCGGCAAGCTGATGCTGACAGCGCCGCTGACTGGGGCCGGCCTGCTCTTCCTGACCGATTGCCTCACCCAGATCCTCGGCCCCGGTTTCACCGATCTCGCGCCGACCGGCGCCGCAACCGCGCTGCTCGGCGGCCCGCTGCTGCTCTTCCTGCTGCCGCGAGTGCATTCCGTTTCCGCCGTTGCCGCTCAGTCGACCGCAGCGCTGAACAGGCTCGCCAAGCCGCTTCCGGCCGTTGGCGCACTCTTTATTGCCCTCGCCCTGATCTTTGCCGTCGTCGTCACCCTCGGCCCGGCCGAGGACGGCTGGCATGCCGCGACCGGCTCGCTCTTGGCCGATCTCCTGCCCTTCCGACTGCCGCGAACGATCGTGGCGGCCGGGGCCGGCGCCATGCTGGCGGCAGCCGGCTTCATCATGCAGCGCGTCACCGGCAATCCGATCGCCAGCCCCGAAGTCCTGGGTGTCAGCAGCGGTGCCGGTGCGGGTCTGACCGTGGCGCTCTTCCTCTTCGGCTTCCCCTCGCCCATCATCATGCTGCTTGCCATGGCGCTCGGCGCGCTGGCCGCCTTCCTTGCGATGATCGCCATATCAGCCAGCGCCCAATTCTCGCCGGAACGCATGCTGCTAGCCGGCGTCGGCATCGGCGCCTTTGCCATGGCGATCGTGACGATGGTGCTCGCCCAGGGCGATATGCGCGGCTATATCCTGCTCACCTGGCTTTCCGGTTCGACCAACCGCGCCGGCGCCTTCGAAGCCTGGACGGCCATCATCTCGCTCGCCGTGCTGACAGCACCTCTGCCCTTCCTCAGCCGCTGGCTGACGATCCTTCCGCTTGGCGCCGGCCCCAGCCGCGCTGCCGGCCTTCATGTCGGGGCAAGCCGACTGGCGCTTGCCATCCTCGCCGCGCTGATGACGGCGATCGCCTCCTTCCTCGTCGGGCCGCTCAGCCTCACCGGCCTGATTGCGCCGCATCTTGCCCGCCTTGCCGGCTTCCGCGCCCCAGGCCACCAGCTGGCGGCGAGCCTTCTCTTCGGCGCCGGCGTGCTGATGGCGGCGGACTGGCTGTCGCGCGTCGTCATCTACCCCTACCAGGTGCCGGTCGGCCTCTTCGCGGCGCTGATCGGCGGCCCCTATCTCATCTGGCTGCTTTCGCGAAAGGAGGTTCAGCAATGATGGCTGAGCGGTTCACGGCGTGCTGCTTACGCCTTCTCGCGGAACATCTCGATGATCGCGGAAAAGTCCCTCCCCCCATGTCCTAGCTTCTCGAAGAGCGCATAAAGCTGCGCTGCTTCCGCGCCGAGTGGCGTGGAGGCGCCGCTCGCCAGCGCCGCTTCCTGTGAAAGCCTCAAATCCTTCAGCATCAGAGCCGCGGCAAAGCCTGGCTTGTAGTCATTGTTCGCCGGCGAGGTCGGCACCGGTCCGGGCACCGGACAATAGGTGTTGATCGACCAGCACTGGCCCGACGAGGTCGATGCGACGTCGAACAGCGCCTGATGCGAGAGGCCGAGCTTTTCGGCGAGCACGAAGGCTTCACAGACGCCGACCATCGAGATGCCTAATATCATGTTGTTGCAGATCTTCGCTGCCTGGCCGGCGCCGGCCTCGCCGCAATGGACGATCTTCTTTCCCATAGCCTCGAGGATTGGTTTTGCCTTGGCGAAGGCGTCTTCCGAGCCGCCGGCCATGAAGGTCAGCGTGCCCGCGGTCGCCCCGCCCGTGCCGCCGGAGACCGGGGCGTCGAGCGACAGGCAGCTGGCGGCCTTGGCCATCTCATGCGCCTTGCGACTGCTTTCGACATCGATGGTCGAGCAATCGATGACCAGCGTGCCTTGCGCGGCGGACTGCAGGATATCGGTCCAGGCCGTCAGCACGTGTCTGCCCTGCGGCAGCATGGTGATGATGATCTCCGCGTCCTTGACCGCCTGGCTGGCATGGCTTGCCGGCTTGACGCCGCTCTCCTCGGCAGCCTTCAGCACCGAAGCCGCGAGGTCGAAACCGAAAATCTCGTGACCTGATTTGACCAGATTGGCGGCCATCGGTCCACCCATGTTGCCGAGGCCGATGAATGCGATCCTTGCCATGATCTTCTCCTATCGATTGTCTTCGAGGATCATCGCAGCCGCCTTTTCGGCGATCATGATGGTCGGCGAATTGGTGTTGCCCGAGGTGATCGACGGCATCACGGAGGCGTCAGCGATCCTGAGCTTGCCGAGCGCCCGAAGCCTCAGCCTGGGATCGACAACGCTGTCCCTGTCGGCGCCCATGCGGCAGGTGCCGACGGGATGAAAGATCGTCGTGCCGATCTCGCCCGCCGCCCGCTCCAGATCGGCCTCCGTCTGATAGGCAGGCCCCGGCTTGAATTCCTCCGGCCTGTAACGAGCAAACGAAGGCTGCGCGACGATCCTGCGCGTCAACCGTATTGAACGAACAGCTATGTCACGATCGCGCTGCGTCGAGAGGTATTTCGGGCTGATCGTCGGCTGGGCGGCAAAATCGGGGCTCGACAGATGCACCGAACCGCGGCTTTCCGGCCTGAGATTGCAGACGCTAGCGGTGATCGCCGGAAAAGGATGAACGGGATCGCCGAACTTTTCCAGCGAGACCGGCTGCACATGATATTGCAGGTCGGGCGTTTCCCGGTCCGGACCCGATCGGGTGAAGATGCCGAGTTGGCTCGGCGCCATCGCCATCGGTCCGGAGCGGCGGACGAGATATTCGAGCCCGATCGCCGCCTTGCCGATCAGCTTCGTCGCCTTCTCGTTCAACGTCGGAACCCCCGTCACCTTATAGGCCAGACGCAGTTGCAGATGGTCTTGCAGGTTCTCCCCGACACCCTTGACCTCGGTGACGACCTCGACGCCCGCATGTCTGAGAACCTCCCCCTTGCCGATCCCCGACAGTTCCAGGACATGCGGCGAGCCGATAGAACCGGCTGATAGGACGGTTTCTTTGGCGGCATAGGCGCGTTTTGCCACGCCACGATGTTGGAACTCGACGCCGGCAACGGCGCCTCCCTCCACCAGCAGCCGCCGGACCTGCGCCTTGGTGAGCACGGTGAGGTTGGAGCGCCTCATCGCCGGCCGCAGGAAGGCCTTCGACGTGTTCCAGCGAATGCCGGAGCGCTGGTTGACGTCGAAATAGCCGGAGCCCTCGTTGCTGCCGCGGTTGAAATCCGCGGTTTCCGGAATGCCGGCTTCCCGGGCCGCTTGCTGGAAGGCATCGAGCACCGCCCAGCGCACGCGCGCCTTCTCGATGCGCCATTCGCCGCCGGCACCATGCATCTCGTCTTCGCCGCGATAAAAGTCCTCGGACTTACGGAAGAAGGGCAGAACATCATCCCAGCCCCAGCCGCTGCAGCCCATCTGCCGCCAGAGGTCGTAATCGCGCGCCTGGCCACGCATGTAGATCATGCCGTTGATCGATGAACAGCCGCCGAGAACCTTACCGCGCGGATAGCTCAGCGCCCGGCCGTTCAACCCTGCTTCCGGCGCAGTGGTGAAGCACCAGTCGGTGCGCGGATTGTTGATGCAATAGAGATAACCAACCGGAATATGGATCCAGTGATAGTTGTCGCTGCCGCCGGCTTCGAGCAGCAGCACCCGGCTCCGGCCATCGGCAGACAGCCGGTTGGCGAGCACGCAGCCGGCGCTGCCTGCCCCGATGATGATGTAGTCGTAACGATCCATGCCCCGCACGAGACTCCAGATGCTTGCCGCTTCCCCCTCCCCGCAGCACGGGGAGAGGAAGAGTCGCAGCGCCGCCGCCCGTCTCTTTTCCCGGAATAGAGGGTTTCTTTCCCGAGAAGAGAGAGGCCCGCCCGTTCAGCGGCGATAGACGAAGCCCAGTTTCCGCCCTAGCCGCGAGGCGTAGAATTCGCCGATGATGCCGCGGCGGAAGATCAGCACGCAGACCATGAAGACGATGCCGGTGATGATCGTCACCGGGAATTCCGAGGTGGCGAGGTAATTTTCCAGCACCACCACCAGCCCGGCGCCGAAGAGCGGGCCGATCAGCGTGCCGATGCCGCCGAGCAGCGTCATCAGGATCACCTCGCCCGACATCTGCCAGCCAACGTCGGTCAGCGTCGCGAACTGGAAAACGATCGATTTCACCGCGCCCGCGAGCCCTGCAAGCGCCGCCGACATGACGAAGGCGCCGAGCTTGTAGCGCGCTACGGAATAACCGAGCGAGATCGCCCGTTGTTCGTTCTCGCGGATCGATTTGAGGATCATGCCGAAGGGCGAATTGATAAAGCGCCAGATGATCAGGATGCCGACGAGAAAGACGGCCAGCACGAAATAATACATGTTGATCGAGATGTTCAGATCGATGAAGCCGAAGAGGTGGCCGCGCGGCACCGACTGAATGCCGTCCTCGCCTTCGGTGAATTCCGCCTGCAGGCAGAAGAAGAAGAACATCTGCGACAGCGCCAGCGTGATCATCGCGAAATAGATGCCTTGGCGGCGGATGGCGAAGAAGCCCATGACGAGCCCGAGAAACGCCGCACCCGCCACGCCGATCAGGATGCCGAGTTCCGGCGGCAGGCCCCATTCCTTCACCGTATAGGCGGTGAAATAGGCAGCTCCGCCGAAGAAGGTGGCATGGCCGAAGGACAGCAGGCCGGTATAGCCGAGCAGCAGGTTGAAGGCACAAGCAAAGAGCGCGAAGCAGAGCAGCTTCATCAGGAAGATCGGATAGAAAAAGAACGGCGCCAGCAGCAGGAGCAGCAGCCCGGCGAGCAGGAAACCCGCCTGCACCGAAAGGGCGGTCCGGCTTTTGTCCGTTCGGATGGTTTCGGTGATGTCAGCCATGTCAAGCATCCCGTCCGAAGAGGCCCGCGGGCCTGATGAGAAGCACGATCGCCATGATGACGAAGATCACGATGTTGGACGCCTCGGGATAGAAGACCTTGGTCAGGCCCTCGGCAATGCCGAGCACATAACCGGTGATTATAGCGCCCATGATCGATCCCATGCCGCCGACGACGACCACGGCGAAGACGACGATGATCATGTTCGAGCCCATCAGCGGCGAGACCTGGTAGATCGGCGCCGCCAGCACGCCGGCAAAGGCGGCAAGGCCGGCGCCGAGCGCGTAGGTGAACGTCAACAGCACCGGCACGTTGACGCCGAAGACCTGCACCAGCACGGCGTTTTCAGTGGCCGCCCTGAGATAGGCGCCGAGCTTGGTCTTCTCGATCAGTAGCCATGTGCCGAGGCAGACGACGAGCGAGACGACCACCACCCAGCCGCGATAGATCGGCAGGAACATGAAGCCGAGGTTGGCCCCGCCGGCAAGGGCCGCCGGCGTTGCATAGGGCTGGCCGGAAGAGCCATAGAGATAGCGGAAGGTGCCCTCGACCGAGAGCGCCAGCCCGAAGGTGAAGAGCAGGCCGTAGAGCGGATCGAGATCGTAGAGCCGGCGCAGGAACAGCCGCTCGATGATTGCACCGGCAAGGCCGACGATAACGGGCGCCAGGATCAATGACGGCCAGTAGCCGATGCCGGCATAAGTCAGCAGCAGATAGGCGACAAAGGCGCCGAGCATATATTGCGCGCCATGGGCGAAGTTGATTACCCGGAGCAGGCCGAAGATGATGGCGAGGCCGAGGCTGAGCAGCGCATAGAACGAGCCGTTGATCAGGCCGATCAGCAGCTGGCCGAACAGCGCCTGCAGGGGAATGCCGAAGATCATCGTCATCTGGTCACACTCCCAGGACCTTGTGCAGCGTATCCATACGCTGCGGCAGTTCACCGACCGGGAATTCCGACACCATCTGCCCATGATCCATCAGATAGAAGCGATCGGCAATACGGCTGGCGAAACGGAAATTCTGCTCGACGAGCAGGATCGTCATGCCGCGTCCTTTCAGCGTCTGCAGCACCTCGCCGATACGCTGGACGATAACGGGGGCAAGCCCCTCCGTCGGTTCGTCGAGAATAAGCAGCCTGACGCCGGTGCGCAGGATTCGGGCGATCGCCAGCATCTGCTGCTCGCCGCCGGATAGCTTGGTGCCCGGGCTGCCGCGGCGCTCGTAAAGGTTCGGGAAGAGCTCGTAGATCTCGTCGAGGGTCATGCCGCCCCCTGCCACGACAGGCGGCAGCAGCAGGTTTTCCGAAACGGTCAGCGTCGAGAAGATGCCGCGCTCCTCCGGCACGAAGCCGATGCCCCGATGCGCCGTCTTGTGCAGCGGCACCTGCATCATATCGCTGCCGTCAAAACTGATCTTGCCCTTCCGGGCCCGCACGATGCCGGTGATGGTGCGCAGCGTCGTCGTCTTGCCGACGCCGTTACGGCCGAGAATGGTGATCGTCTCGCCTTCGGCCACGCGCATGTCGACGCCGTGCAGGACATGGCTTTCGCCGTACCAGGCATTGAGCCCCTGGACTTCGAGGAGAGTGGCCATCAATGCTCCTCCGTGCCCATATAGGCCACACGCACGCGCTCGTCCTGGCTGACAGTGGCATAGTCGCCCTCAGCGAGGATCTCGCCGCGCTGCAGCACGGTGACATGCTGGCAGATATTGGCGACGACGGAGAGATTGTGCTCGACCATCAATACGGCGCGGTCGCGGGCGACCTCGCGGATGATCGAGGAGACGACGCCGACATCCTCCTGCCCCATGCCGGCCATCGGTTCGTCGAGCAGCAGCACCTTGGGATCGAGCGCCAGTGTGGTGGCGATCTCCAGCACGCGCTTGCGGCCATAGGAAAGATCGGCGGCGATGTGATCGCGCTCCTTGGACAGCCCGACGCTGGCGAGCAATTGCTCGGCGCGCTCGTTCAGTCGGTCGAGTGCGGAAAGCGGCCGCCAGAACTGTGTGGAAAGATTGTTCGGCCGTTGCAGCGCCACACGCACATTGTCGAGCACGGTCAGATGCGGGAAAACCGCCGAGATCTGGAAGGAGCGGACCAGCCCCATGCGGGCCACCTTGTCGGGCGGCGTTTTCGTGATGTCTACGCCCATCAGCGTGATCGTGCCTGCTGTCGGCTGCAGGAACTTGGTTAGCAGGTTGAAGACCGTCGTCTTGCCGGCGCCGTTCGGGCCGATCAGCGCATGCACGCTTGCGTCATGCACATCAAGATCGACGTTCTTGACGGCCGTGAAGCCGCCGAAATCGCGGCGCAGGCCGCGGGCGGACAATACCACCCGCGGCTTTTCCTGAGTTTCAATTGCGGAAACCGCCATCGTGCTTACTTCACCAGATTGCAGCCGCTCTTGGCGGGATCGATATAGGCTTCCTTGCCGGGAATGGTGGCGAGCACGTTGAAGTAATCCCACGGCTCCTTGCTCTCGGAAGGCTTCTTGACCTGCAGCAGATACATGTCGTGGATCATGCGGCCATTGGCGCCAACCGTGCCGCCGCGGCCGAAGACGTCATCGACCGGCATTTCATGCAGCTGCTTGGCGACGGCTTCCGTTTCGTCGGTGCCGGCCTTCTGCACCGCTTTCAGATATTGCGTCACCGCCGAATAGGTGCCGGTATGGACCATGTTCGGCATCTTGCCGGTACGGGTGAAGAACTTCTTGGCAAAGGCGCGGCTTTCGTCGTCGCGGTTCCAGTAATAGCCTTCCGTCAGCGTCAGCCCCTGCGCCGCCTCGAGGCCAAGGCCATGCACTTCGGCGAGCGTGAAGAGCAGCGCCGCCAGATGCTGGCCGCCCTGGGTGATGCCGAATTCGGCCGCCTGCTTGATGGCGTTCGAGGTGTCGAGGCCGGCATTGGCAAGACCGATCACCTTGGCGCCTGATGATTGCGCCTGCAGCAGGAAGGACGAGAAGTCCTGGCTCGACAGCGGATGGCGGACGGCGCCGACGACCGTACCGCCACTCGACTTGACGTAATCGCTGGTCTGCTGCTCCAGCGAGTAGCCGAAGGCATAGTCGGCGGTCAGGAAGAACCAGCTGTCGCCGCCCTGCTTGACGAGCGCGCCGCCGGTGCCGACGGCCAGTGCATGCGTATCGTAGGCCCAATGGAAGCCATAAGGCGAGCAGGCCTTGCCGGTGAGATCCGTCGTCGCCGCACCGGTGACAATGTCGATCTTCTTCTTCTCCTTGCCGATCGCCTGCACGGCGAGCGCCACAGACGACGTCGTCAACTCCATGATCGCATCCACCTGCTCGGTATCGTACCACTGGCGGGCGATGTTGGAGGCGATATCCGCCTTGTTCTGATGGTCGGCATTGACGATCTCGACCGGCACATCAAGCACCTTGCCGCCGAAATCCTCGACTGCCATTTGGGCGGCTTCGACGGAGGACTTGCCGCCGAAATCGGCATAGACGCCCGACTGATCGTTCAGGATACCGATCTTGACCTTGCCGTCGGTCGCGCTCTGCGCGAGCACCGCAGTGCTGCTCGCAAGCAGAAATGCAACTGATGCAATGAGATTCTTACGCATATTCTCTCCTCCCAGAGATTGGCCAGATTGCGGATCTGTTCAAATTTGGCCAGTCGTCCTCCTCAGAACGACGGACCCTCACCTTACGATCACGGAAATTCCGCCCTGAGGCAACGGGTGATTTACAACTAATTCCAAACAGTATCTGTTCGTTTTTGAACAGAGAGGATCGCGATGAACAATCCACCGCAGTTTACTTGGGACGATCTGCAGTTTTTTCTAGCCGTCGCCCGCACTGGACAGCTGTCGACGGCGGCCCGCCAGCTGCGCTCCAGCCATGCCACCGTCTCACGCCGCATCGACCGACTGGAGTTCACCCTCAAGGTCAAGCTGTTCGAGCGCAATCCGCGCGGCTACGTCTTGACCGCCATGGGCACGCGCTTTGTCGAGACGGCCGAGAAGATGGAGCAGGAGACCGAGCGGCTGCGCGCCGATCTTGCCGCCGGCTCGATGGCGCAGCGCGGCCTGGTGCGGCTCAGCGCACCGGAGGGTTTTGCCAATTTCTTCTTCGCAACCGTGCTGCCGCAGTTTGCCGCCCAGCATCCGCATCTGTCGCTCGAACTGGTGACGATCCAGCAGATCATGTCACTGTCGCGCAAGGAGGCCGATCTTTCCGTCGTTCTCGACGAGCCGAAGGGCGGGGCTTATTTCGCCGAGAAGCTGACCGACTACCACCTGCAGGTCTACGGCTCGCGCGACTATCTGGCGAAGGCCGCGCCGATCACCTGCCGGGACGACCTCCTTGAGCATCCCTTCGTCAGCTATATCGAAGAAATGATCTTCGCGCCGGGCCTGGATTATCTCGGCGACGTGCATCCGCGCATCAAGCCGCAATTCCAGAGTTCCAGCATCTTCGCGCAGCTCACTGCCACCCGAAACGGCCTCGGCCTCTGCATCCTGCCCTATTTCTTCGCCAGCCGTTACCCCGAACTCGTACGCGTGCTGCCCGACGAGATCGACCTCAAGCGCCATTACTGGATCACCTGCCACCGCGACCTGAAACAGGCGCCGCGCGTGCGCGCCGTCATCGATTTCCTGCGCGAGGCGGTGCACGGCGAGGATGCGCGCTTCGTGCCGCCCTATGTCACCGCCGCCGGTCCGGCGCGCCGGGCAAAGGTGGAAACCTGACTACTTCAGGAATTCGGCCCGATGCGGAGTGAAAGTATCGATCAGCCGACCCTTTTCCAGCGCCTTGACGCCGTGGACCAGATTGGGGGGCACGATGAAGCTGCCGCCCTGTTTCAGCACCTCGGTCCGGCCATCGATCGTCACTTCGAAACTGCCTTCGGCGACGTAACTGGCCTGGATGTGCGGATGCGAATGAGCCGCACCCACCGCGCCGCTTTCGAAGGCCACTTCCACCATCATCATCTCGGGCAGATAGGTCATGATGCGCCTGACGACGCCGGGCTCGGGATTGACCCATTCGGCGCCTTCGGCCGATACGAACAGATCGCTTGACGACATTTCCGCCTCCTCGTTCCAGAATCGATCGTGGGCAAAGTGGATCATGCCGACGCTTTTGAAAAGATGGCGCGGCCTGTCTTTTCGGCTGGCGACTCTCTGTTGACGCGGTCGGCTGGCGGGTCTATGGCCAACTTGAGTGAGGCAAGCCTGAACTAAGGGTGAGGAGACGCCGCCATGCAGCATACGCGCGAGGTTTTCGACTGGGCCGATCCGTTCCGCCTGGTGGAGCAGCTGACCAGCGAAGAACGCATGGTGCAGGACACCGCCCACGCCTATGCGCAGGAAAAGCTTGCGCCCCGCGTTCTCGACGCCTTCCGCCATGAAAAGACCGATCCCGATATCTTCCGCGAAATGGGCGAACTCGGCCTGCTCGGCCCGACGATCTCGCCGGATTATGGCGGCGCCGGTCTCGGTTACGTCGCCTACGGCCTGATCGCCCGCGAGGTCGAAAAGGTCGACAGCGGTTACCGCTCGATGATGAGCGTCCAGTCCTCGCTCGTAATGGTGCCAATCGAAACCTTCGGTTCCGAGGCGCAGAAGCTGAAATACCTGCCGAAACTCGCCACCGGCGAATGGATCGGCTGCTTCGGCCTGACGGAGCCCGATCATGGCTCCGACCCCGGCTCGATGGCGGCACGCGCCAAAAAAGTCGACGGCGGCTACAGCCTGACCGGCTCGAAGACCTGGATCTCCAACGCGCCGATCGCCGATGTCTTCGTCGTCTGGGCAAAGACCGAGGACGGCCTCATCCGCGGCTTCATCCTCGAAAAGGGCTGGAAAGGACTTTCGGCGCCTGCGATACACGGCAAGGTGGGCTTACGCGCCTCGATCACCGGCGAGGTGGTGATGGACGGGGTCTTCGTGCCGGAGGAAAACCTTCTGCCTGATGTGACCGGCCTCAAGGGACCCTTCACCTGCCTCAACTCGGCCCGTTTCGGCATCGCCTGGGGCGCACTCGGTGCTGCCGAGGATTGTTATGCGAGAGCCCGGCAATATACGCTGGAGCGCAAGCAGTTCGGCCGGCCGCTTGCCGCCAACCAGCTGATCCAGAAGAAGCTCGCCGACATGGCGGCGGAGATCTCGCTCGGCCTTCAGGGCTGCCTGCGGCTTGGCCGCATGAAAGAGGAAGGCCATCCGCCGGTGGAGCTGACCTCGATCCTCAAGCGCAACAGCTGCGGCAAGGCGCTGGAGATTGCGCGGGCGGCCCGCGACATGCTCGGCGGCAACGGCATCTCCGACGAATTCGGCATCGCCCGCCATCTCGTCAACCTCGAAGTGGTCAACACCTATGAGGGCACGCACGACATCCACGCGCTGATCATCGGCCGGGCGATAACAGGCATTGCCGCCTTTGCGAACTAGCGCATCGGCCCGAAAATCGAAATCGATTTTCGGAAAGCACGAATGCGTAGATTCAAGGATGTTAGAGCGTCCTTTGTGCGTCCGAAAGGACGCACGGCGCTCTAATGCATGCCGCCCAAAAGTGTGCAGCGGTTTTGGGACAACGGCATGCATAAAACAGAGACCTAAAGCGCGTCGCATGATTGAGATTCGTTGCGACGCGCTTTAGCCCTTTGGCGCGAAAGGGCGAATTGCCACGCGCCTGACAATATGCAACCTTCCTGACGACGTAAGCGCCGGCAAAACGGGGGTCGTGCATGTTTCTGCTTCTTGCATTGCTGATTGGTGTCATTGCTGGGCTTCGCACGATGACTGCGCCCGCCGCCGTCGCCTGGGCCGCGGCGCTTGGATGGTTTGATGTCTCGCAGACGCCGCTTGCCTTCATGGGTTACCAGTGGACACCGTGGATCTTCACGGTTCTCGCCATCGGCGAACTGATCGCCGACCAGTTGCCCTCCACGCCGTCGCGCAAGGTGCCGATGCAATTCGGCGCCCGCATCGTCTCGGGCGCGCTGGCCGGCGCCACGATCGGCGCCGCCAGCAGCCTGCTCTTCGGCGGGCTGATCGCCGGCGTGATCGGCGCCGTCATCGGCACATATGGTGGCGCCGCCGTCCGCAGCAGGCTTGCCGCCTCCTTCGGCAAGGATCTGCCGGCCGCTCTCATCGAGGATGCCGTCGCCGTCATCGGCGCGGTGCTGATCGTGGGGGCCGTCGCATGAAAAGCTTCGACGCCATCGTTATCGGCGCCGGCCAGGCCGGCCCGTTTCTTGCCGCCAGGATGGTCGAAGAGGGCATGAAGGTCGCGCTGATCGAGCGCAAATTCCTCGGCGGCACCTGCGTCAATGCCGGCTGCATGCCGACAAAGACACTGGTCGCCAGTGCCCGCGCCGCCCATGTTGCAAGAAACGGCGCCGTTTACGGCGTCAATCTCCCGGGCGAGATCGCCATCGACATGAAGGTGGTCAGGGCGCGCGCCGAAACGGTGACCATGAATGCCCGCAACGGCCTGATCGGCTGGTTCGCCGGCATGGACGGCATGACCGTGATCTACGGCCATGCCTGCTTCGAGGGCCCGAAGACCGTCAGCGTCAACGGCGAGACGCTGACCGCACCGCGCATCTTCCTCAATGTCGGCGCGCGCCCCGTCATCCCCGAGCTATCAGGCGTCAGCGATATCGATTACCTCACCAGCACCTCGATCATCCATCTCGACACGCTGCCACGGCATCTGGCCGTGATCGGCGGCAGTTATATCGGGCTGGAATTCGCGCAGATGTATCGCCGCTTCGGCGCCGAAGTCAGCGTCATCGAGCATGGTCCGAAGCTCGCGTCGCGCGAGGACGAGGATATATCCGACGCGATCGCCGATGTCCTGCGCTCGGAGGGCATCGACATTCATACCGGCGCCAGCGACATCGCCTTTACCAAGAGCAGCGACGGAATAACGGTCGCCACCGATTCAGCGAGGATCGATGCGAGCCATGTGCTGATTGCCACCGGCCGCAAGCCGAACACCGACGATCTCGGCCTCGATGCCGCCGGAGTCATCACCGACAAGCACGGCTATATCACCGTCGACGACAGGCTTGCCACCAATGTCGACGGCATCTGGGCGCTCGGCGACTGTAACGGCCACGGCGCCTTCACCCACACCTCCTACAATGATTTCGAGATCGCCGCCGCCAATCTGCTCGACGGCGACGACCGCAAGGTCTCGAGCCGCATCATGGCCTATGCGCTCTATATCGACCCGCCGCTCGGCCGTGTCGGCATGACGGAGAAGCAGGCGCGCGCCTCGGGACTCAAGATCATGATCTCGACCCGGCCGATGAGCCGCGTCGGCCGCGCCAACGAGCGCGGCGAGACGAAGGGCTTCATGAAGGTGATCGCCGACGCCGAGACTAAAAAAATCCTCGGTGCGGCGATCCTTGGCATCGAAGGCGACGAGGTGATCCACGGCATCATAGACGCGATGAATGCGGGAACGACCTATCCCGCATTGCAATGGTCGGTGCCGATCCATCCGACGGTGTCAGAGCTGATCCCGACACTGCTTGGGGATTTGAAGCCGGTTCAGCTATGAATTGATGCTTCGAAAGCGATAGCTGGAGGCGGGCTGAGTGTCTATCGAACTGCTGATCGAGCACTACGGCCTGTTGGCGATATTTCTGGGTGCGGCCTTCGAAGGCGAAACAGCGGCCTTCCTAGGCGGCGTGATTTCCCACCGCGGGCTGCTGACCTATTGGTCGGCGTCGCTTGCGGCTACGGCAGGATCCTTCGCCGGCGATCAGTTCTGGTTCTTCGCCGGCCGTTATGCCGCTCGATGGGGTCTCGTCCGCCGGCTGATGGAAAGGCCGGCGCTGGCGCGCGCCACCCGGCTTCTGGAAAGATATCCCACAGGCTTCATCCTTGCGTTTCGTTTCCTGGTGGGATTGCGGACGATCAGCCCGATGGTCATCGGGACGACGCGAATAGCGACCGGTAAATTCGTCATCCTGAATGCCGTGGCCGCGTTGGTATGGGGGCAGTTGTTCACGGCGCTCGGCTATCTCTTCGGGCACGGCATCCAACAGACATTGGGCCACCTTCCCCTTCATCGTCATCTGCTGATTGCAATCGGAGCCGCGGCTGTCGTCGCAGCCGCGGCTCTTGCCTTTCGCAAGATGAAACTGAGCGCCAAGCACTCATAGAAGCGCTGTAGCGCCCTACTCCATCACGATCTGCAGCTTCACGTCGCTCGGTCGGGCCTCGACAGCGCGATCAAAAGCCGTGATCGAATCCTCGAACTTAAAGGTCTCGGAAATCAGCGGCTTCAGATCCACGCGTCCCGAGCCGAGCAGCGCGATCGACCGCTCATACTGGTGCGCGTAGCGGAACACCGTCTCGATGCGGATTTCCTTGGTGGATGCCGTCGAGACGTCGAAGCCGATCGGGTTGACCGGCAGGCCGACGACGACGATGACGCCGCCGGGGCGCGGCAGCGCCATGATCGTCTCCCAGGCCTTCGGCGAGCCGGAGCATTCGAAGAC
The DNA here is from genome assembly GCF_021052345.1 of Rhizobium sp. SU303. Classification (NCBI taxonomy): domain Bacteria; kingdom Pseudomonadati; phylum Pseudomonadota; class Alphaproteobacteria; order Hyphomicrobiales; family Rhizobiaceae; genus Rhizobium; species Rhizobium sp. SU303. Next base: position 280,221 of record NZ_CP088097.1, on the reverse strand, counting down.
GACATCGGCGCCCCAGCCGTCGGTCAGCCTGCTGACCTCTTCGGCCAGGTTCTTCTCGCGGATATTGACCGGAATGACGCCCTGGTACTGCGCGGCGATATCGAGCTTCGGCTGGGCGAGATCGGCGACGATGGCGCGGGCGCAGCCGCCGGCAAGCGCCGCGATCGCCACCATCGTGCCGATCGGCCCGGCGCCTAGGACGACGGCAGTATCACCCGGCGTAATCTTCGCCTTGGTGGCGGCCTGCATGCCGACGGCGAAGGGCTCGACCATGGCGCCTTCGGCGAAGCTGACATTGTCGGGCAGCTTGAAGGTGTAGTTGGCGGGATGCACGACCTCCGCCGTCAGCACGCCGTGGATCGGCGGGGTCGCCCAGAAGGTCACGGCCGGGTCGATATTGTACATGCCGAGCCGGCTTGCTTTGGAGTTCGGATCGGGAATGCCGGGCTCCATGCAGACGCGGTCGCCGACTTTCAGATGCGTGACGCCGGCGCCGACCTCGACCACCGTTCCCGCCGCCTCATGGCCGAGCACCATCGGCGCGTTGACGACGAAGGGGCCAATCTTGCCGTGCGTGTAATAATGCACGTCCGAACCGCAGACGCCGACCGTGTGGATCCTGATCTTCACCTCGCCGGGGCCGGTTTCGAGCGGCAGATCGATATCGCGGAGCGCAAGCTCATGCTGGCGCTCGAGGACAAGCGCGCGGACTTTGGTCATCGTCGGTTTCCTTCCCTAGTGGCTTGCCCATGACTCCATCGGGCAGCGTTGAAGCCGACTATAGAGCCCGGAGCCTTCCCAATTCAACCAGATTGCGAAGGCTTTTGCTCAACAAATGATAAAATGCTCACGCGGATTTGCCGGAGGATCCAGCACCGGCAGCGGCCGGTCCAAAAACTGCACCAGCCTGGTCCGACGGCGAGCGGCCCCGCAAGGGCATTTATAAGATTTTTATATAGATGGCCTGTCGTCCGTCTCGAACCTTTATGCCCTTCGGCTCCATATTGATGGCCGAGAGATTGAAAAGATCATCTCCACGCCAGAAAGCATGAAAGGCGGCCTCCCAGCGCCCTTTGTCTTGTCTGACTCCAAGAAGAACAACAGGAGTCACGATCATGATGGATATCATTCTACTCGGCACCGCGATCATATTCTTCGCGCTGTGCTTTGCCTACACCCGAGCCTGCGACAGGCTTTGACAGGAGAAGCGACGATGACCCTCGATTATGTCTTGAGCGGTGCCGTAACCGTGTTTCTCACCGTTTACCTCACCTACGCTCTCCTTCGCCCAGAACGCTTTTGAAGAGAACTGGCGCTTCTGAGGTCGCCCATGCGCGACCGAGAAGCAGCCGGGAATTGAAAGTTACCCCAAATGACCCTCAACGGATGGCTTCAGATCCTGCTTTACTGCGGGATCGTCCTCGTGCTCGTCAAACCGCTCGGCGGTTACATGACGCGTGTCTACAATGGCGAGCGCACATTCCTCTCTCCGGTCCTCGTTCCGATCGAACGGGGGCTTTACCGTATTGCCGGCACCAGCGAGCGCGAGGAACAGCACTGGACCTCCTATGCTTTCGCGATGCTGATGTTCAACCTGCTCGGCGTCCTCGTCCTCTACGCGCTCCTGCGCCTGCAGGACATCCTGCCCTATAATCCGGCCGGCATGGCCGCCGTCCCGCCGGAGCTTTCATTCAATACCGCCGTCAGCTTTCCCACGAACACCAACTGGCAGAATTACGGCGGCGAAAGCACCATGTCGTATCTGACCCAGATGGCCGGCTTCACGGTGCAGAACTTCCTGTCGGCCGCGACCGGCATGGCGATCGCTGTCGCCTTCATCCGTGCCTTCGCACGAGCGTCGGGCAAGGCGATCGGTAATTTCTGGGTCGATATGATCCGCGGCACATTCTACATCCTGCTGCCGATCTGCATCGTGCTGACCATCGTCTACGTCTATCTCGGCGTGCCGCAGACGCTTGGGCCCTATGTCAATGCGACCACGCTCGAAGGCGCGCAGCAGACGATTGCCGTCGGCCCCGTCGCCTCACAGCTTGCGATCAAGATGCTCGGCACCAATGGCGGCGGCTTCTTCAACGCCAATTCGGCCCATCCATTCGAAAATCCCGACGCGATCTCCAACCTCATCCAGATGGTCTCGATCTTCGCGATCGGCGCGGCTTTGACCAACGTCTTCGGCCGCATGGTCGGCAACCAGCGCCAGGGCTGGGCGATCCTTGCCACGATGGGCGTGCTGTTCATCGCCGGTGTCGGTATCACCTATTGGGCCGAAGCTGCCGGCAACCCGCTGATGCATGCCTTCGGTCTTGGTGGCGGCAATATGGAAGGCAAGGAGGTCCGCTTCGGCGTCGCCCTGTCTTCGCTCTTTGCCGTCATCACTACGGCCGCCTCCTGCGGCGCGGTCAATGCCATGCATGGCAGCTTGACCGCGCTTGGCGGCCTCATCCCGCTGATCAACATGCAGCTCGGCGAAGTCATCGTCGGCGGTGTCGGCGCGGGCTTCTACGGCATCCTGCTGTTCATCATCGTCGCCGTCTTCGTCGCCGGCCTGATGGTCGGCCGCACGCCGGAATATCTCGGCAAGAAGATCGAGGCGAAGGAAATGAAGATGGCCGTTCTCGCCATCCTCTGCCTGCCGCTCGCTATGCTGGTCTTCACCGCGATCGCCACGGTGCTGCCCTCCGCCGTCGCCTCGATCGGCACCGCCGGCCCACACGGCTTCTCCGAAATCCTCTATGCCTACACGTCGGCGGCAGCCAATAACGGCTCGGCTTTCGGCGGCCTGACGGGCAACACGCCCTGGTACAACGTGACGCTCGGTATCGGCATGCTTGCCGGGCGCTTCCTGGTCATCATCCCGGCCCTTGCCATCGCCGGCTCGCTGATCGCCAAGAAGACGGTTCCAGCCTCGGCAGGCACCTTCCCGACGGATGGTCCGCTCTTCGTCGGCCTGCTTGTCGGCACGATCCTGATCGTCGGCGGCCTGACCTTCTTCCCGGCCTTGGCGCTCGGACCTGTCGTCGAGCACCTGGTCATGATCGCCGGCCAGACCTTCTGAGGTGATGCCATGATCCTCCGTCACAGGCTTCGCAACGCCTTCCACCCTCGTCCCGGTGCGCCGGGGCGGGGGAATGGCCCGAGACCCCAAGCCTCCGACATCATCCTGGTGATGATGGCAGGCCTCCTCGTCATCGCCGCCATCTTCAAAATCCTACAGGGCTGACCGGCTTCCGGTTCGCCATCCTCGTTTCAAAGCTGGAGTCTCTTATGAGCCAGGCAAAATCCGCGAGCGTCATGGATTCTCGCATCCTCATTCCGGCCGTGGGGGCCGCTTTCAAGAAGCTAAACCCCCGCGCACTTGCCAGAAACCCGGTCATGTTCGTCGTGGCCACCGTCTCGGTGCTGACCACCGTGCTCTTCCTGCGCGATCTGGTGGCGGGCAACGGCAATCTCGGCTTCTCGTTCCAGATCAATCTCTGGCTCTGGTTCACCGTGCTGTTTGCCAATTTCGCCGAAGCCGTCGCCGAAGGCCGCGGCAAAGCGCAGGCGGATTCGCTGCGCAAGGCGCGCACCGAAACCCAGGCCAAACTGCTCACCGCCAATGGCAGCGGCTATCGCATGGTGCCGGGCACCTGCCTCAAGGTCGGCGACCTCGTGCTTGTCGAGGCCGGCGATATCATCCCGTCGGACGGCGAAGTCATCGAAGGTGTGGCCTCCGTCAACGAAGCGGCGATAACAGGCGAATCCGCCCCTGTTATCCGCGAATCCGGCGGCGACCGCTCGGCCGTCACCGGCGGCACGCAGGTGCTGTCCGACTGGATCCGCGTCCGCATCACCGCCGCTGCAGGCTCGACCTTCATCGACCGGATGATCGCGCTCGTCGAAGGTGCGGAGCGCCAGAAGACGCCGAACGAGATCGCGCTTAACATCCTGCTCGCCGGCATGACGCTGATCTTCGTGCTCGCCACCGCGACGATCCCGAGCTTTGCCATCTATGCCGGCGGCTCGATACCGATCATCGTGCTCGTCGCCCTCTTCGTCACCCTGATCCCGACGACGATCGGCGCGCTGCTCTCGGCAATCGGCATTGCCGGCATGGACCGTCTCGTCCGCTTCAACGTGCTCGCCATGTCCGGCCGCGCGGTCGAAGCCGCCGGCGACGTCGACACGCTGCTGCTCGACAAGACCGGCACGATCACGCTCGGCAATCGTCAGGCGACAACCTTCCGCCCGGTTCGCGGCGTTTCCGAACAGGATCTCGCCGATGCCGCCCAGCTAGCCTCGCTTGCCGACGAAACGCCGGAAGGCCGCTCCATCGTCGTACTCGCCAAGGAGAAATATGCGATCCGCGGCCGCGACATGGCAAGCCTGAAAGCAACCTTCGTGCCGTTTACCGCCCAGACCCGCATGAGCGGCGTCGATCTCGAAGGCGCCTCGATCCGCAAGGGCGCGGTCGATGCCGTGCTGGCCTATGTCAACGGCGACGCATCCTCGAAAAACGGCAGCGAGGTCGTGCGTGAACTGCAGTCGATCGCCGACGAGGTCGCCAAATCAGGCGGCACGCCGCTCGCCGTTGCCCGCGACGGCAGGCTGCTCGGCGTCATCCAGCTGAAGGACATCGTCAAGGGCGGTATCCGCGAGCGTTTCACCGAGCTCCGCCGCATGGGCATCCGCACCGTGATGATCACAGGCGATAACCCGCTGACGGCAGCCGCCATCGCCGCCGAGGCCGGCGTCGACGACTTCCTCGCCCAGGCAACGCCGGAGATGAAGCTGGCGCTGATGCGCGAGGAACAGGCGAAGGGCAAGCTCGTCGCCATGTGCGGCGACGGCACCAACGATGCGCCGGCGCTTGCCCAGGCCGATGTCGGCGTCGCCATGAACACCGGCACGGTCGCCGCCCGCGAGGCCGGCAACATGGTCGATCTCGACTCGGACCCGACAAAGCTCATCGAGATCGTCGAGATCGGCAAACAGCTCCTGATGACGCGCGGCGCGCTGACGACGTTTTCGATCGCCAACGACATCGCAAAATACTTCGCCATCATCCCGGCGATGTTCCTGACCTTCTACCCGCAGCTCGGCGTCTTGAACATTATGGGGCTTTCGACGCCGCAAAGCGCCATCCTCTCGGCGATCATCTTCAACGCGCTGATCATCATCGCGCTGATCCCGCTGTCGCTGAAGGGTGTGCGCTACCGTCCGATCGGCGCCGGTGCGCTGCTGTCGCGCAACCTGCTGATCTATGGTGCCGGCGGCATCATCGTCCCCTTCATCGGCATCAAGGCGATCGACATGGCTGTCGCAGCCCTCGGCCTTGCCTAAGGCCTGGAGCCATCCCGGTTCCGAGAGGATCGGAACCGGAGCTCTTCGCAAAAGAACACTCCAAGGAGTAAGACAATGTTGAAAGAACTTCGTCCGGCAATCGTCATGATCATCGCCACCACCGTCATCACCGGCCTGCTTTATCCGCTCGCCATGACGGGTGCTGCCCAGGCCCTCTTCCCGACCCAGGCGAACGGCAGCCTGATCGAGAAGAACGGCCAGGTGATCGGCTCGACGCTGATCGGCCAGGCCTTCACCAGCGACAAGTATTTCCACGGCCGCCCCTCGGCCGCCGGCGACGGCTACAATGCGGCTGCCTCCAGCGGTTCAAATCTCGGCCCGACCAGCCAGAAGCTGATCGACCGCGTCAAGGGTGACTACGAGGCAGCCAAGGCGGCGAACCCGACGGCCGACGTCCCCGCCGACCTCGTCACGGCTTCGGGCAGCGGCCTCGATCCCCATATCTCGCCGGAAGCGGCCTATTTCCAGGTACCGCGCGTCGCCAAGGCACGCAGCATGGATCAAGCCAAGGTCAAGGCACTGGTCGACGGCGCCGTTCAAGACCGCGAGATCGGCATTCTCGGCGAACCCACGGTCAATGTTCTGGCGTTGAATCAGACCCTTGATGCTTCTATGACTCAGTGAGTTTGCCAGGCTGGGGGCGAGTTTGGCGAAAAGGCCAACCCCGCTCTCCGTCATCCTCGGGCTTGACCCGAGGATCCATGCCCGTGGCTGCTGACGGATGCGGCTTGATGCTCGGGTCAAGCCCGAGCATGACGGAGGGTCGGGCTGACGGAAGGAGCCACTCACGGAGCAGACGACCGTGTCAGGAATGCCATGCGTCAGCTAAACCAAACAATGCCGACCACTCGGCCGAACTGACTTGATGAGGGACCGGGAACTAGCGCCCGCCCCGGCAGCCATCTGCAGAAAGACCATACGCATGCCAGAGGACAATCGCGACCAGGCCGGCAGGCCCTCGCCCGATGCGCTTCTCGAAAAAGCCCGGGCTGAGACGCGCGGCCGTCTGAAGATCTTTCTCGGAGCGGCCCCCGGCGTCGGCAAGACCTACGAGATGCTCGTCTCCGGCCGTGCCAAGATCGCCGACGGCCTCGATGTCGTCATCGGCGTCGTCGAGACCCATGGTCGCAAGGAGACCGAAGCGCTTGTCGCCGGCTTCGAAATCATCCCTCGCGTCGAAATCAGCTACAAGGGCCGGCCGCTTGAAGAAATGGACCTCGACGGCATCCTCGCCCGCCGGCCGGATCTCGTGCTGGTCGACGAACTCGCCCATACCAATGCCGAGGGTAGCCGCCATCCGAAGCGCTACCTCGACGTCAAGGAATTGCTCGATCGCGGCATCAACGTCTATACGACGCTGAACATCCAGCACGTCGAGAGCCTGAACGACGTCGTCTCGCAGATCACCCGTATCCGCGTGCGCGAGACGGTGCCGGACTCGATCATCGACCTTGCCGACGACGTCGAGATCATCGACCTGACGCCGGATGATCTGATCAAGCGCCTGCATGACGGCAAGGTCTACATGCCGCGCACTGCCGAGCGGGCGCTGACCAATTATTTCACGCCAGGCAATCTGACGGCGCTCAGAGAACTTGCGCTGCGCAAGACCGCCCAGCGCGTCGACGACCAGTTGCTCACGCATATGCAGGCCCATGCCATATCAGGCCCCTGGGCGGCGGGCGAACGCGTTCTCGTCTCGGTCGACCACCATCCGCGCTCCGCTTCGCTGGTGCGTTATGCCGCCCGCATGGCCTCGCGGCTGCGCGCGCCCTGGGCTGCCGTCTATATCGAGACCAACCGCTCGATCAATCTCACCGAAGCCGAGCGCGATACGGTCGCCGCCACACTGCGCCTTGCCGAGCAGCTCGGCGGCGAGGCGATCACCCTTCCCGGCCGCGAAGTGGCCGAAGAGCTCGTCCGCCACGCCACCGCCAACAACGTCACCCACATCGTCATCGGCGCCCCGAAGAAACCGACTTGGCGCGACTGGTGGAGCCGCTCGATCACCGACGAGCTGATCCGCAAGACCGGCGAGATCAGCGTCCATGTCATTTCAGGCAACGAGAAGGACGGCACCACCGCGCGTGGCGTCAGGGCTGCGGCGGTTGCGCCTGAGCTGGATTTCAGGGCCTACCTGCTGGCAACCGGTTATGTCGCCATCGCGCTCGGCGTCAGCGTCGTGCTCGACCAAGTGCTCGACGTGCGCAACCTCGCCCTCGTCTTCCTGATGGCGGTGCTGACCTCCGCCGTCCTCCACGGCCTGCGGCCGGCCCTTTACAGCTGCATCCTCAGCGCACTGTCTTTCAACTTCTTCTTCCTGCCGCCACGCTACACGCTGACGATCAGCGATCCGGAAAGTGTGCTCGCCCTCTTCTTCTTCCTGGGCGTCGCCATCATCGCCAGTAACCTGACCGCGACCGTGCAGCGCCAGGCGGCCGCCGCCCGCCAGCGGGCGCGCACGACTGAAGACCTCTATCTCTTCTCGAAAAAGCTCGCCGGCACCGGCACGCTCGACGACGTGCTCTGGGCGACGGCCTTCCAGCTCGCCTCGATGCTGAAGGTCCGCGTCGTGCTGCTGCTGCCGGAAGAGGGTAGCATTGCCGTCAAGGCCGGTTATCCCCCTGATGACACGCTGGACGACGCCGATATCGCCGCCGCCCGGTGGGCCTGGGAGCACAATCATGCCGCCGGCCGCGGCGCCGATACCCTGCCCGGCGCCAAACGCCTCTATGTGCCGCTCCGAACCGGGCGCACCGCTGTCGGTGTCATCGGCCTCGACAGCGACCGCCGCGACGGACCGCTGCTGACGCCGGAGCAACAACGGCTGCTCGATGCGCTGGCCGACCAGGCGGCCCTTGCCATTGAACGCATCCAGCTCGTCGCCGATGTCGACCGGGCAAGACTTGCGGCCGAAGCGGACCGGTTGCGCTCGGCCCTGCTGACATCGATTTCGCACGACCTGAAGACGCCACTTGCCGCCATCCTCGGCGCCGCCGGCACGCTGCGCGATTATTTCGCCTCGATGCCGGAGGAGGATCGCAGCGACCTGCTGTCGACCGTCGTCGACGAATCCGAACGCCTCAACCGCTTCATCGCCAACCTGCTCGACATGACCAAGATCGAATCCGGCGCGATGGAGCCGAACTCCGCGCTGCATTATGCCGGCGATATCGTCGGCAGCGCGCTGCGCCGTGCCGCAAAGATCCTCGACGGCCACAAGGCCGAGATGAGCATCCCCGCCGACCTGCCGATGGTGCGCGTCGATCCTGTCCTGTTCGAGCAGGTGATCTTCAACCTGCTCGACAATGCCGCGAAATACGCGCCCGAGGGATCGGTGATCCATATCGGCGGCTGGGCCGATGCCGACAACGTCGTCGTGCAGATTTCGGACGAAGGCCCGGGCATCCCGCCGGCCGATCTCACCCGCGTCTTCGACACCTTCTACCGCGTACGCAAGGGCGATCAGGTGCGCGCCGGCACCGGGCTTGGCCTTTCCATCTGCCGCGGCTTCATCGAGGCGATGGGAGGCACGATCACCGCCGGCAACCGGACGGGCCGTTCGGGCGCCGTCTTCACCATCCGCCTGCCGAAACCCACCGACATTCCGAAACTGGATGAACTCAGATGACCGGTTCAGCCGTCAAAATCCTCGTCGTCGACGACGAGCCTCCGATCCGCAAGCTGCTTCGCGTCGGCCTGACCGCGCAGGGCTACGAAGTGCAGGAGGCGCCGAGCGCCAGCGCCGCCCGTCAGTCGGTCGCCGACGACATGCCCGACCTCATCGTGCTCGACCTCGGTCTGCCCGACAAATCAGGCTACGACCTGCTGCAGGAGTGGCGCGACGAAGGGCTTTCCATGCCCGTCGTCATTCTCTCCAGCCGCACCGACGAGGCCGGCATCGTCAAGGCGCTGGAAAGCGGCGCCGACGATTACGTCACCAAGCCTTTCGGCATCAACGAGCTCGGCGCCCGCATCCGCGTGGCGCTGCGCCACCGCCTGCAGCAGCAGGGAGAAAAGGCGATCTTCCAGACTGGCGGGCTGTCGATCGATCTCGTCAAGCGCATCGTCAAGGTCGACGGCATGGAAATAAAGCTGTCGCCGAAGGAATACGACATCCTGCGCGTGCTCGCCCAGCATGCCGGCAAGGTGCTGACACACCAGTTTCTTCTAAAGCAGATATGGGGGCCGGCGGCTGACGTGCAGTATCTGCGCGTCTATGTCCGGCAACTGCGGCAAAAGATTGAGCAGATTCCGGACCAGCCGCACTATATCACCACGGAGACCGGCGTCGGCTACCGGCTCAGGGAACCGGACTGACGTCCCTTCGCTCCCGCTGCCCGAAACAGTATCGAGCCGAACAGTATCGAGAATGACATGAACCTTCCCAACATCATCCGGCCGGAACACACCTTCATCGGCGTGTCGGTACCGACCAAATGGCGCGCGCTGCAGACCATAGCCGACAAGGCCGCCAAGGCTTTCTCCGTCGACGGCCAGACCATCCTGAAGGCGCTCGAAGCGCGTGAGAAGCTCGGCTCGACGGGGATCGGCAACGGCATCGCCATCCCGCATGCGGCGATCGACGGCATGACCAGCCCGCGCGGCCTGCTCCTCCGCTTCGCCCAGCCGCTGGATTTCGAGGCGATCGACGATATCCCGACCGACATCGCCTTCGTGCTGCTCTTCGGAGAAAACAATCGCGGCGAATATCTGAACGTGCTTTCCGCCATCGCCAGGCGGCTGCAATCGGACGGCGTGCTTGCCGCCATGCGCAAGGCAAGAACGGTCGACGAATTCTATTCCGATTTCATCGCCGATTCACGGGTGTGACGTCCAAATCGATAGCGAGAGCATGATGTCGTCCGAAAATCGCTCACACTTTTCGGCATCATAAAAAAGGCGCGGCCCGAAGGCCGCGCCTGCTCGTCTGCAATCAGACTATCTTAGAAATCGCGCTGGAAGCGCAGGAAGCCGAACACTTCGTCGTCGCCTTCATCCTCATCGTGATATTGCACGCTGAGCTTCGAACGCAGGTCTTCGACGATCTGGTAGTCGATGGTGACACCGGTCGTGTAGGCGCTGCCGCCGGTGAAGCCGTTGCCGTCAGCCTCGAGAGCGATGTTCTCGAAGTACTGGAAGCCCGGGGTGACCGACCACTTGTCGTTGACCTTCAAGGCATATTCTGCTGCGATCGTCCATTCGGACTCTTCGTAGTAGTAGTTGGCGCCGCTTGCCCATACGCCGGCAATGCCGAGCGTGCCCGGGCCGATGTCGGCGTAGACGATACCGCGGACAGCAACTTCGCTGGTGTCGGTGTCATAACCGGCAAGCAGGTAAGCGCTGATGGCGCCGGCCTTGTAGGAGACCTGGCCTGCGACACCAAAGTTGTTCGGGCCTTCGCCCGGCTTGGTGGCGTAGTCGTCTTCCAGTTCGTCGACCGAGATGCCGGCCGCGAAAGCACCATTCTCGTACTGATAACGGATCGAGTTGTGGGTGGTCTCGTTGCTGGCGAGCGTATCGGTCTCGCCGCTCATGTCGTCATCCCACCAGCTGTACAGTTTACCGGCGCGGAAACCGGCAATGTCGAGATAGCCTTCATCAAGCAAAGCTTCCTGATCGGAGGCATTGTCGACATTGTAACGCAGCGTGATGACGCCGGTGAGCGTACCGTACTCGGTGTCGTTCTTGGTCTGGAAGGTGACCTGACCGCGAGTCCAGAAGTTTACGTCGGAATCGCCGGATATCTGCTCACCGAAGCGCACTTCGGTACGGATGTAACCGCCGATCGAAAGGCATGTTTCCGTTCCCGGAATATAAAAATAGCCGGTTCCGTAGGCGTCGCAAACGCGAACATATTCCACGGGCTCGGGTTCCGCCGCCACGATGGCGTCGGCTGCGCGGGCTCCGGAGGCCGCGGCAAGGGCGGCAACGGAGGCAAAAAGGATAGTTCTGATATTCATTTTGAATGGCCCTAACAGGTTTGGAATGCGAGGCGCACTTCAAGGGGTGCCCCCGCGTAGCGGTCGGCGAATACGGCCGCACGGGAGCCATATAGGAATCCGCAAGTGTCATCGCGGCAAAATCCTGGCAAAAATCTGCATCACCATGTCGCTTTCGTGGAGGAACTGTGGCCAAAAAAACACGACCTTGCGGCAGGGGTTGGGCGGCGACCGATTGGCCGCGGCCAACTTCGGCACGTCCATTTCCAAATTGCCCCTTAAATGGAATGGCATTCTAACAGCCACGCCGGAACCGGAAGAACCTTTGTTTCATTATACGACTGACTTGATAGAGTTAAGAAAGAAAACAGGAGGGTTCTCATGCAGACACAACGGCTCACCCGGCTCATCGCAGCTGCGGTCATGGCAGGCAGCTTCGCAATCGGGAGCATCGCTCCGGCATTCGCGGATCAGACGCTTCTTAACGTTTCCTACGATCCGACCCGCGAATTGTATAAGGATTTCAATGCCGCCTTTGCCGCCAAGTGGCAAAAGGACAGCGGTGAAACCGTGACGATCCAGGCATCGCATGGCGGTTCCGGCGCCCAGGCCCGATCGGTCATCGACGGCCTCGACGCCGATGTCGTGACACTTGCCCTCGAAGGCGATATCGACGCCATCGCCAAGGCGACCGGCAAGATCCCGGCCGACTGGAAGACCAAGTTCCCCAACAATTCGACGCCTTATACGTCGACAATCGTCTTCCTCGTCCGCAAGGGCAACCCAAAGGGCATCAAGGATTGGGGCGACCTGGTCAAGGACGACGTGCAGGTCATCACGCCGAACCCGAAGACATCGGGCGGCGCCCGCTGGAACTTCCTGGCCGCCTGGGCATGGGCCAAGCAGGCAAATGGTGGCGACGAAGCCAAGGCGCAGGAATACGTTGCTAAACTGCTGCAGCACGTTCCGGTTCTCGACACCGGTGCTCGCGGCGCCACGACCACCTTTGTCCAGCGCGGCCTCGGCGACGTGCTGCTCGCCTGGGAAAACGAAGCCCATCTTTCGCTCGAAGAGCTCGGTCCCGACCAGTTCGAGATCGTGACGCCGGCCTTCTCCATCCGCGCCGACCCGCCGGTCGCCATCGTTGACGGCAATGTCGACAAGAAGGGCACGCGCAAGGTCGCCGAAGCCTATCTCAACTACCTCTATTCGGACGAAGGCCAGAAGATTGCTGCCAAGCACTACTATCGGCCGACCAAGCCGGAAGCCGCCGATCCGGCTGACATCGCCCGCTTCCCGAAGCTGACGCTCGCGACCATTGACGACTTCGGCGGCTGGAAAGAGGCGCAGCCGAAATTCTTCGGCGACGGCGGGGTATTTGACCAAATCTACAAGCCGGCCCAATAATAGACTTCATGAAAGCACATAGCCCCACGCGGTGGCGGTTCAAACGGCCGAGCGTCATTCCGGGTTTCGGAATGGCGCTCGGCTTTACCTTGACCTGGCTCACCCTTCTGATCCTCATCCCGCTCTCGGGCCTTGCCGTCCGGTCGAGCGCGCTCGGCTGGGAGAAATTCTGGTCGATCGCGCTCGATCCGCGCACGCTGAACGCGCTGCGCATCAGCTTCGGCAGCGCCTTCATCGCCGCGATCGTCAATGCCGTCTTCGGCATCATCCTCGCCTGGGTGCTGGTGCGTTACCGCTTTCCCGGCAAGCGGATCATCGATGCCATGGTCGACCTGCCCTTCGCGCTGCCGACCGCCGTTGCCGGCATCGCCCTGACGACGCTCTATGCGCCGAACGGCTGGATCGGCCAGTTCCTGACGCCGCTCGGCATCAAGATCGCCTTCACGCCTGCCGGCATCGTCGTGGCGCTGATCTTCGTCGGCCTGCCCTTCGTGGTGCGCACCGTGCAGCCGGTCATGGAGGAGATCGACAAGGAAGTGGAGGAAGCCGCGGCAACGCTCGGCGCCAATCGCTTCCAGACGATTTTCCGTGTGTTGTTGCCGGGGCTGGCGCCCGCCGTGCTCACCGGCTTTGCGCTCGCCTTCGCCCGCGGCGTCGGCGAATATGGCTCGGTCATTTTCATCGCCGGCAACCTGCCGTTCAAATCGGAGATCGCGCCGCTGCTGATCATCATCAAACTCGAAGAGTATAATTACGCCGCAGCGACCGGCATTGCGGCGATCATGCTGATCATCTCGTTCGCCATGCTGCTCGTCATCAATCTCATCCAGAGCTGGAGTAGGCGGAGGTACGGTTATGGCGCTTGATGCGACCGCTCAACCGGCAAAGCTGCGGTCGGTAACCACCGAAAACAGGATCGCGCGCTACAGCCTCATCATCCTCTCGCTCGTCTTCCTGCTGCTGATCCTGCTTCTGCCGCTCGCGGCCGTCTTCGTGGAAGCCTTTCGCAAGGGAGCCGGGCCGTTCTTCGAGGCGCTCGCAGACGCCGAAACCTTCTCGGCGATTCGCCTGACGCTGATCGTTGCGGGCGTCAGCGTACCGCTCAACCTCGTCTTCGGGGTTGCCGCCGCCTGGGCGATCGCCAAGTTCGAGTTCAAGGGCAAGGCCTTCCTTACGACGCTGATCGACCTGCCCTTCTCGGTCTCACCCGTCATATCGGGCCTGGTCTTCGTTCTGCTGTTCGGCGCCAATACCTGGCTCGGCCAGTGGTTCAGCGCTCACGACATCAAGATCCTGTTCGCCGTGCCGGGGCTGATCCTCGCCACGATGTTCGTCACCTTCCCCTTCGTCGCCCGCGAGTTGATCCCTCTGATGCAGGAACAGGGAACGGCCGACGAGGAGGCAGCCCTTTCGCTCGGAGCCAGCGGCTGGCAGACCTTCTGGCACGTGACGTTGCCGAATATCAAATGGGGCCTGCTTTACGGGGTACTGCTCTGCAACGCCCGCGCCATGGGCGAATTCGGCGCTGTCTCGGTGGTGTCGGGCCACATCCGCGGCCAGACGAACACCATGCCGCTGCAGGTGGAAATTCTCTATAACGAGTATAATTTCACCGGCGCTTTTGCGGTCGCCACGCTTTTGGCCTTGCTCGCGCTCGTAACTCTTGTTTTGAAGACGCTGCTGGAAATGCGCTATAGCGCCGAAATCGCCGCCAGCCGGCGGCACTGAAGGATTTGGAATGGAAGTACGCGTTCAAAACATTCGCAAGGAATTCGATCGTTTTCCGGCGCTGCACGATGTCTCGCTCGACATCCGCTCCGGCGAGCTGATCGCACTGCTCGGCCCTTCCGGCTCCGGCAAGACGACATTGCTGCGGCTGATCGCCGGCCTCGAAAGCCCGACGGAGGGGCTGATCTTCTTCGGTGACGAGGATGCCTCGAAGAAATCAGTGCAGCAGCGCAATATCGGCTTCGTCTTCCAGCATTATGCTCTGTTCCGCTACATGACGGTGCTCGAAAACGTCTCCTTTGGCCTGAAGGTCAGAAACAGTGCGCGGCGGCCGCCGAAGGCCGATATCCGCAGGCGGGCGCTGGAACTGCTCGACCTCGTCCAGCTTTCCGGTCTGGAAAAGCGCTACCCGGCCCAGCTTTCCGGCGGCCAGCGCCAGCGTGTGGCGCTCGCCCGCGCCATGGCCGTCGAGCCGAACGTGCTGCTGCTCGACGAACCCTTCGGCGCGCTCGACGCCCAGGTGCGCAAGGACCTGCGCAAGTGGCTGCGCGACATCCACGACCGCACCGGCCACACCACCGTCTTCGTCACCCACGACCAGGATGAGGCGCTGGAGCTTGCCGACCGCGTCGTCGTCATGAGTCAGGGCGCGATCGAACAGGTCGGCACGCCGGACCAGGTCTACGACAATCCGAATTCGCCCTTCGTCTTCGGCTTCATCGGCCAGTCGAACTGCCTTGAAGTCGAGGTTGCCGACGGCGACATTCGCTTCGAAGGCCGCTCGCTCGGCCTCAATGCCGAAGGCGAGCCGGATGGCACGGCGCAGCTCTATTTCCGCCCGCATGACGTCAGGCTCTGCGAATCAGCTGAAAACTGTATCGCCGGCCAGCCGGTTTCCAGCCGCCGCGTGGCCGGTACCCGCCATATCGAATTGGATATCGGTGCCGATCGCCCGCATATCGAGATCGAATTGCCGCCGAGCGAGGCCGACAGGCTCGACCGCAACCGGGTGGCTTTCAAGCCGACCCGCTGGAAACTGTTCCGCAGTTGATGGAGATGCGGCGGCGACCGACTGCGCCGCGCGTCTTTTCGAGAGCCGCAAAGGAGCTGTAACACTTTGAATTGCTATATGATTTTATCCTTTGATCGATTCCGATCCAAGGAATTATGCAGTCCTCATCGCCGGAATCGTTTTCGGCGAGAGTCCCTTAGGCTTTTTGTTATCTAAGGTTGTTTGTATTTCAGTCATATGACGAGTAAAACGTTTTCACTTAATCAAAAAGGGCTGAACTAATCCCATAGGAGGCACCTGGCGTTGAGGGCGGAGATTTCCTTTGGAAAATCCCTGATCGGGATTTTGTTCGTAGGACTGGCAGCTGCAAGCTGCACGACGACATCGAAACCGGCGGCAACGGCGGCGAACACCAAGACGAAGCAGGGTCAACCGGCAAAAGTCACGTTCAATTATACGGCCAAGGATCGCGACTGCCTGCAGCGCGCGATGTATTTCGAATCGCAGCATTCGGACGAGGACGGCTACATGGCTGTCGGGACCGTTGTCATGAACAGGCTCACCTCCGGCGCCTATCCCCCTTCCATCTGCGGCGTCGTGGCCCAGAAAAGGCAATTCGCCCCCGGCGTGATGACGCGTGAAGTCAAGCCGCAGGCGGAAACCGAGCTTGCGAGCGCAGCCGATGCGATCCTTATCAAGGGCGCCCGCCATCCTGCGGTGAAGGATGCGATGTTCTTCCACACAAATGGGCTGAAATTCCCCTACGACAACATGCACTATGTGACGGTTGCCGGCGGCAACGCCTTCTACGAGAAGCGCGACTCCAACGGCATGCTTCAAACGCCTCCGCCGCTGCCCTCCTACGAGGTGGCGATGAACTATGTGCCCGGCGAAAGCATGCTCCCGCCGCAATTCGAAGCCCTGATACCCTCGGCGGTTCCCGTTCCTCTGCCGGCTCCGGATCCCATGGCGACGGCGAGCACCGGACAGATGCGGATAACGGCGCCGGTGACCGCGCCGGAAACATCGCCGGTAACATCGGTTGAGCCCGAGCCGGGAATGCCCATTGCGATCCCGACGCCCCGCCCAGCCTATGACAGCGTGATGCTGCGTGAAAGCCTTCCGGCGAACGGCGGTTAAACCAACCGCCCTTCCGGTATGAGTTAGATACAAGCGCGCTTAGGCGCGCTCTTCCCAAACCCTCACCAATTCCACGATCGTTTTGACGGCCTTTTCCATATCCTGCCGGCTGACCCATTCGAGCGGCGAGTGGAATGCATGGCCGCCGGCGAAAATATTCGGGCACGGCAATCCCATGAAGGAGAGACGCGAGCCATCCGTGCCGCCGCGGATGCTGCCGCGCACCGGCGTCATGCCGGCCCGGCGCACCGCCTCGATCGCGTTCTCGACGATCTCCGGGTGACGATCGAGCACCACCTTCATATTGCGATACTGCTCCTTCACCTCAAAACGATAGGTCGAGCCGGGATAGGCAGCCATCACGTCCTTGACGATAGCTTCGAGCGTCGTTTCCTTTTCCGTCAGCCCCTTGTCGGTGAAGTCACGGATGATGAGGCTCAGCGACGCCTTCTCCATCGAGCCGGTCACGCCGGTGGGATGGATGAAACCCTGCCTGCCTTCGGTGGTCTCCGGCGCAAGATCCCTCGGCAGCCGGTCGATGATGGCGCCGGCGATCTTGATGGCGTTTTCCATGCGGTCCTTGGCAAAACCGGGATGGATCGCCACACCTGATATGCTGATCTCGACGCCGTCGGCCGAGAAGGTCTCATCCTCGATATGGCCGGCCGTCTCGCCGTCCATCGTATAGGCGAAGTCGGCTCCGAGTTTCGCTAGATCCACCTTGTTGACGCCGCGCCCGACCTCCTCGTCCGGCGTGAACAGGATCTTGATCGTCCCGTGCCTGATATCAGGATTGCCGACGAGCATCTGAGCCGCGGTCATGATCTCAGCCAGTCCCGCCTTATCGTCGGCGCCGAGCAATGTCGTTCCATCGGTCGTGACGATATCATTGCCGATCTGGTTCTTTAGCTCAGGATGGTCGCTGACGCGGATCACCCGGCTTGGATCGCCGGCAAGCTTAATATCCCCGCCGGCATAATTCCCGATGATCTGCGGCTTGACATCGGTGCCGCTGAAATCGGGTGCCGTATCCATGTGCGAGCAGAAACAGATGACCGGCACCGTCTTGTCGCTATTGGCCGGAATGGTCGCATAGACATAGCCGTGTTCATCGAGATGCGCGTCGGCAAGACCGATCTTCAGCAGTTCATCGACCAGAACCCGGCCGAGATCCTTCTGCTTGCCGGTGGTCGGCTGCGTCGAAGAGGCAGGGTCGGATTGCGTGTCGATAACGACATAACGGAGAAAGCGGTCGAGAACAGTGTCGGTCATGGCATCCAGTCCAGTAAGATCACACGGACGATATAGCCCTCCTGGGCGATGCGGCAAAAGATTTTTCCACCCGCAGCACGTGAGGGTTTCCCCAGTCAATCCATTTCATGCGCTGCCATCGGATGCCGGAATCGATACCACATGGGAAACAAGCCCGCCGTCGCTGACCTCATGCACGAGGAAGGACGGAGCGTCGATCACCGGAAGATCGGCACGGCCTTCCAGCAGAAGCGGATTGGGCAGGCAAAGGGAGCCGCAGGTCTGGACAGGGATCGATCCCAGCCGGCCAAATGCGGGTCGGTGAACATGGCCACAAAGAATCGCCAGCGGTAGCCTGTCCATCGCCACCAGGGTGCTGAGAAGCGCACTGTCGTTCCTGCATCCGACCCGGTCCAGCACCTCGATGCCGATCCTCAATGGCGGCTGATGCATGAAGAGAAGTGAGGGCGTCGTCACGTCCGCAAGCGCGCTCATCAGCCATGGCAGATGCGGCAGGACATCGCCGTAGCTCTGGCCGGCGACGGTGACATCGACACCGAAGAGGGTCAGGCCATCGACGGCTGCCCGGAAATGCATCGGTCCCGTCGCATTGATCCAAGCGCCAACGGCGGCAAGTTCGGAGCGCATCAATTGCGCAACGTCACCATTGCCCGGCAAAAGGTGGACAGGGCAGTCCAGCGACCGCAGGTTTTCGGCGACCAGGCGATAGCCGTGCCGCCATCCGTCATCTACCAGATCTCCGGTGACAACAAGCACATCCGGACGGAACGTCTTCAGCCAGCCTATCGCTCGCTCCAGCGTCTGGAGCGACGAAAGGTCCGGCCTCGCATGGATATCGGATATCTGCGCAACAAGCATGTTCTGCCTCCCGCCCCTGCCGGAGACACTATGCCAAAACCGACAGCAACGAGCCACCAGCCCAGCGGCTCAATCGACGCGTTTTCCCTCGACATCGAACACGTGCAGATATTGGGCGGGGAAGGCAACATTGATCTTCGGACCCGACTTCAGCGCTTCGCGGTTCAGCGTGAAGATCTTGAACGGCAGGCCATGCAGGGCAAGGTGCAGGATGATCCCGAAGCCTGTGGGCTCGACGAGTTCCACATCGGTGGCAAGCCCCGCCCCGCCATCGCTCATCAGCACATGCTCCGGCCGAATGCCGAGCGTCACCTTCGCGCCGTCTGAAAGCGGCAAGGGTTTTGCAAGCGGCACGATCGTGCCGTCCTTCAGCTTCACGCCACCGGCATCGTAGGTGGCCTCGAGGAAATTCATCCCCGGCGAGCCGATGAAACCGGCAACGAAGAGATTGGCGGGGCGGTCGTAGAGTTCCAGGGGACTGCCAACCTGCTGGACCACCCCGCCATGCATGGCGACGATCCGGTCCGCCAGCGTCATTGCCTCGATCTGGTCGTGCGTCACGTAGATTGAGGTCGCCTTCAGGTCGCCATGCAGTTTCTTGATTTCGGCGCGCATCTGTTCGCGCAGGCGCGCGTCGAGGTTGGACAGAGGTTCGTCGAACAGGAAGGCTTTTGGCTGGCGCACGATGGCGCGGCCCATGGCGACGCGCTGGCGCTGGCCGCCGGAAAGCGCCTTCGGCCGCCGTTCGAGCAACGGATCGAGGCCGAGCTTGGCGGCCGCCGCGGCCACCGCGCTGGTGATGTTCTCCTTCGCCACCTTCCGCAGCCTGAGGCTGTAGCTCATATTGCCGGCGACATTCATATGCGGATAGAGCGCATAGGACTGGAACACCATGGCGATGTCGCGATCCTTGGGATGCAGCTCGTTGACCCTATTGCCGGCAATGCGGATCTCGCCTGATGTGACCTCCTCCAGCCCGGCGATCATCCGCAGCAGCGTGGACTTGCCGCAGCCGGACGGACCGACGAGCACGACGAATTCGCCGTCCAGGATTTCCAGGTTGACGCCATGCAGCACCTGCACATGGCCATAGGCTTTGTGGATATTCCGGATATCGATCGATGCCATTTGTTTAACCCTTGACCGCGCCGGCCGTCAGGCCCTGGACGAGATAGCGCTGGATGAGCAGGAAGAAGAGGCCGGCCGGAATGAGCGCCATGACGCCCGCCGCCATCATCTGCCCGAAATCCACCGAGAATTTCGAAACGAAGGTGAGAAGTCCGACCGGGAAGGTCGCCGCGTCATTGCCGTTGATCAGCATCAGCGCGAAGAGCAGTTCGCTCCAGGCGGCGGTGAAGACGAAACCGAGTGTGGCGGCGATCCCCGGCAGCGTCAGCGGCAGGATGATCTGGCGAAACGCCATGAACTGCGTCGCCCCGTCGATCTTCGCCGCCTCTTCGAGATCCCTCGGAATGCCGTCGAAGAAGGATTGCATCAGGAAGGTGGCGAAAGGCACGTTGAAGGCGGTGTAGACGATGACGAGCCCGGTCAGGCTGTTGGTCAGATGCAGAGGCGACAGGATCTTGAAGATCGGCGCGACCAGCATGACCAGCGGGAACATCTGGGTCAGCAGCATCAGGGCGACGATCCAGTATTTTGCCCGGAAATTAAACCGCGACAGCGCATAGCCCGACAGCGAGGCGCAGATCGTCACGGTGACGGCGGTCGCGGCCGAGACGATCAGGCTGTTCTTGAAGAAGGTCGGAAAGGCGCTGTGGCGCAGCACGAAGGCATAGTGATCCCATGTCGTGCGCGACGGCCACATGCGAACGCCCTCGCTATAAAGCAGGTCGTTCGGCGTCACCGAAACCTTGAGCAGCCAAAACAGCGGAAAGAGTGCGAAAGCGATGTAGCAGAGGATCGCCAGACGGTGTGCGATGGTGGGAATGACGGATCGTCTCATGATCTCAATCCTTGTTCAGCAGCGTCTGCCGGAGCAGGATGATCAGCATCGAATAGGCAAGCAGCAGCACAAGCAGCACCAGCGCGATCGCCGAGGCGTAACCGAAATCGAGCCGCCGGAAGGCCGTCGTGAAGATGTAGCTGGCGACAATCTGCGTCCGGTCGGCCGGTCCGCCACTGGTCATGACGACGATCAGATCGGCGAAATTGGAAATCCATACGGTGCGCAGCAGCACGGTGATCGCGATCGTTGGCGCCAGAAACGGCAGGGTGATCGAGCGGAAGCGCTGGAACCAGCCGGCGCCGTCGATCGACGCCGCTTCGTAGAGATCGCGCGGGATGGCCTGCAGCGCCGCAAGCAGCGTGATGGCGAAGAAGGGAATGCCCCACCAGACATTGGCAACGATCGGTCCCCACATGGCATAATTGGGATCGGAGAGGATATTGCCCGGCTCGTGCATCAGCCCGAGGCCGAAAAGCCAGTGCGGGATCGGCCCGATCACGGGATTGAACAGCCAGGCCCAGTTGAGGCCGGCGAGAAAGGACGGCACGGCCCACGGCAGGAAGACCAGCGCCTGCGCGATTGCCCGGCCCTTGAACGGCTTGTCGAGCAGCAACGCCAGGATCAGCCCGAAGACGAACTGCAGGACGACGGAAGCGCCCGTCCACCAGAGCGTATTCCTCAGCGCCCCGTAAAAGGCGGCATCGCCGGCAAGCTCGCGGAAATGATCGAGCCCGATGAAGCCGCCGGAAAACGGATTGAGCAGTTGGATATCGCGGAACGCGTAGGAGATGCCGACGGTCAACGGCACCAGCATCACCGCAATGATCAGGATCAGCGACGGCGCGCTGTAGAGATAGGGCTCCGAAGCATCGGCAACGCGACGCAGCCATGGCCTGCGGTCGCGACGCATATCGAGCGTATCGGCGGAAATGGTCATCAGCCAAAAATTCCCGTTCGCGGCGTTCATGCGCCGTCTGTGTCATAAAAAAGCGGCGGCGGCCCGTTCTGAGGCCGCCGCCGTCGATCCGCCGCTTATTTCTTGGCGAGGAACTTCTGCTGCGCCTTGGTGAGGTATTCGGCCCACTGGTCGGCCAGATCCTTCGCCGAGATATCGCCGAGCAATGCCTGCTGCGAGGTCTTGATCGCCAGCGAATCCTTGAAGAAGGCGAATTCCTCGAGGTAGGTCGGCATGACCGTTGGTACCGTGTTCGGGTCCGCCAGTTCCTCGAACCAGCCCTTGAACTGGTCACCGGCATAGAAGGGATCCTTCTCGGCCGCCGTATAGGCCGGCAGGGCGCCGATGCGCTTGTTCCACTCAAGATTACCTTCCGGCCCTTCGAGGGTGGCTATCAGCTTCCAGGAAAGATCCTTGTTCCCGCTGGTCGTGAACATCGACCAGCCGCCGTAACCGATCGTCGGGAAGGACTTGCCGTCGGGGCCTTTCGGCAGCGGCGCGACACCGAAATCCTCCTTCTTCATGCGCTCGGCGATGGCGATCAGCGCGTCCGGATCCTGATCGAGAAATGCGCAGGTGCCGGAATAGAAGCCGGCGACGACTTCGTTGAAGCCCCAGTTGACGCTGTCCTTCGGCGCATAGCCCTTCTTGTAGAGATCGACCATCCATTCGATGCCCTTCGCCCAGCCGGGGCTGTTCATCGTCGAGGTGCCGTCGTCGTTGAAATACTTGTTCGAGCCGGCCATCGTGGCGGCGAAGATCATCCAGCCGTTGAGGCCGCCTGCTCCGCCGCGCATGCAGTAGCCGTATTTGCCGGGCAGTTTGGAAACCTTTTCCGAAGCGGCGGTGAATTCTTCCATCGTCTTCGGCGGCGCGGCGACGCCGGCTTCGGCAAGCAGCTTCTTGTTGTAGAACATCGCCCTGAGATAGAAGCCGTAAGGCAGCATATAGGCGGTGTCCTTGACGTCGCGGCCGAGTTCGAGCGCGCGCGGCGTCAGTTCCTTGGTGTGCTCCCACTTTTCGAGGTAGGGCTCCAGGCTCTCGAGCATGCCGTTATTGGCATAGAGCGACAGCCAAGTATCGGGCATTTCCATCACATCGGGCACGTCGCCGGCGGACACCATGGTCGCGAATTTCTGGAAGGCTTCGTTCCAGGGCAGCGAGATGATGTCGACCTTGGTGCCGGGATTGGCGGCTTCAAATTTGCCGACGATCGATTTCAGCGTTTCGGTGCGCTCCGGGCTGGTGATCACTTCGACAAGCTTGAGCGTCGTATCGGCAAAGGCCGTGCCCGCCATCATCGAAGCAAAGAGCGTCGAGATTATTAGTTTTTTCATGGCTCAGTTCCCCCTTGTTAGGTTTCTCTCGCGTTTCAGGATTGTGAGGCGGCGGCGAGCGCCTCCTCGATGTCTCTCCACAGAGCCTCGGTTCCTTCGAGGCCGACATGGAGACGTACGGATCGCGCATGGATGCCGAAGGCATGTGCGGAATTCGGCTGTGCCTTCTGCTGAAGCACCACCTCGCCCGGTACGATCAGGCTTTCATGTCCACCCCAGCTTACGCCCAGTTTGAAGAGCTTGAGGTGATCGGCGAAGGCGCGGATATCGACGCCTTCGCGGAATATGAACGAAAACAGGCCCGAGGTGCCGTTGAGGCCGGCGGGCAGGCGGTTGGCGAGCCCCGGATGGCAGACTGTCTCCACCACGTCGAGCTTCTGCAGGCGCCTGGCGATTTCGAGAGCGGATGCCTCATGGGCCCGCATGCGCAGCGGCAGCGTGCGCAACCCGCGGATCAGGAGCCAGGCGTCGAACGGCGAAAGCTTGCCGCCGAGATAAGGATAGGCCTCTGCCTTGACGCGCGCAATCATCGCCTTCGAGCCGGCGATGACGCCCGCCACCACATCGCTGTGGCCACCGAGATATTTCGAGGCCGAATGAATGACGAGGTCGACGCCGAGCGTCAGCGGCCGCTGGAAGAACGGGCTTGCCCAGCTATTGTCGATCATCGAGACGACGCCGTGCTGTCTGGCGAGTGCTGCGAGCGCGCCGACATCATGCGCTTCCATCACCCAACTCGTCGGGCTTTCCATGTAGAACAGCTTGGCGCCGGGCAGCGCCTGGGCGACCGCTTCCTCGTCGCGCCCGTCGACATAAGTCACCTCGATCTTCATCCGCTTCAGGATGGTGCCGAACAGCCGGAACGCATCCGGATAGACATGTTTGACGGCGACGATGCGGTCGCCCGGTTCGACGAAGCTTAAGACCGCCGACGAGATCGCCGCCATGCCGCTGGCAAAACCCAGCGCATCCTCGGCACCTTCGAGCTTGGCGAGCATTTCCTCGAAGGCACGTACCGTCGGGTTCAGCCCGCGCGTGTAGATCGGCCGCACCTTCTCGCCGCGGTAGGAGGCGATCATGTCGTCATAATCGGAAAAGGTGAAAAGCGACGTCTGGAAAATCGGCGGCACGACGGCGTCGGCGAAGTTGCCTTCGTCATGCGCGGTGATGAGGGAAGCAAGATCGAACGGTTCAGAGCCGTTGCTCATTTGGACATTTCCTTGATGTCTTCCTCGACGATATCGAGAATTTTCAATGTTTCGGCGCGCGCCGCCTCGGGATCCCCGGCAGCGATCGCGTCGAAAAGGGTGCGGTGAAAGGGAAAGGACCGGCGCGCGAAATCCTGCCGGTCGAACGGATGCTCCCAGAAGCGCTCGAAGGTCTCGCGCATCTGCTCGAGAAGCTGGCGAAACAGCGGATTGTGGGCGGCGTCGTAGACGGCGAGATGGAAGGCCAGATCCTCCGGCCCGGAGGTGCCTTTCTCCAAGTGCACCCGCTCCATCGCGTTCAGCTTTTCCTCGATGACGACGAGATCCGTGTTCGTGCGCCGTCGCGCCGCAACCATGCCCGCTTCGCATTCGATGCCGCGGCGAACCTCCAGCGTCTGCAGCAGCACGTCGCGAAGGTGTGCGGTATCGAACGAGAGCGGCATGTGGATCGTCGCCCTGGAAACCGGCTTCAGCAGATAGGTGCCGCTTCCCTTGCGCGTCTCGATGACGCCGAGCGCCTGGAAGTGGCGGATCGCCTCGCGAATGGTCGAGCGGCCGACGGCAAGGGCTGCCATCAGCTCGCGCTCGGCCGGCAAACGGTCGCCCGCCTTCAACCTGGCTTCCTCGACATAATCCGCCAGCGCATCGGTCACCTGGCGCGCGCGGTCCATGACAGGAAGCGGCCGGATCAACGGCCTGTCGCTACGATTTGCCTTCATGGTTCCCCATTTTCTTATCAGGCAGCCGACCTCTGAAATTGGTCTGACATCTTAGCATTTCGCATACGGCGGAAAACGTCAAGTCGGCAACGTCCATTTTTGGTCCCGCTCCTCCACGACGTCCTTTGGCCCCTCCAAATTGGCCTCTCTCCCCTTGTGCCGGTGTTACGATTTACAGAGGCCAAGCAGCCATTCGGCCACGACATTGCCCATGGCGACCGGTTTGTCGCTTTGCGTTGCTTAGTGGAGGTCGTGGCGCCGGCATATCCATCGGCATGCCGGCTAGCGGATACGCCCGATCCGCGACAGCAAAATGGCCGGCAGGATGCCGATCAGCACGATGGCGAGCGCTGCAATCGAGGCTTCCTCGTAAGTGCCTCTGGCAGCCTCTCCATAAAGATGAGTTGCGAAAGTCTCGACATTGAGTGGCCGCAGGAGAAGCGTCGCCGGCAGCTCCTTTACACAATCGACGAAGACCAGTAGCGCGGCAGCTGAGATTGCCGCCTTCGAAAGCGGCAAATGTACGTAGCGCAGGGTGCCTGCGGTGGATTGCCCCAGTGAACGTGACGCATGATCAAGCGACAGGGAAATGCGCGAGAGACCGGCTTCTATGCCGCCCGCGGAGATCGCCAGAAACCGCACGATGAGCGCATATATGACGGCAGCACCCGATCCCATCAGGAGCAGACCAGTGGACACGTCAAACAAGGAAAGCGCGGTGCGGTCGATAAACTGATCGAGCCCGCCAAGGATGATCAACACACCGATGGCGACCACGGTGCCGGGAGCCGCATAGCCAATCGTGGAACAGCGCAGGAGCCAGGAGGACGGCTGGCCCGGCCGCAGGCGGGTCGCATAGGCGGCGAGAAGGCCAAGGATGACGGTCGTGATTGTCGCCAGGGTGGCGATAGCGAGGGTATTCACGGCCTCATCGATGATCCGTGGGGATATGCCGGCGAACCGATAGCGTTTTGCCGCTTCGATCAAGAGATAGAGTGCGGGCGCGGCGAAGCCTAGGATGACCGGCAGTAGACCGCCGAGAAACAGCAGTACGCCTTTTCCCAAGGATACCCGCCGCGGTTGGAAATCTCGCATCCGGCGTACATCGATCGAGTATCCCTGCTTGCGTCGCGCCCATCGCTCCACCGCAACAATTGCGACGACGATGAGCAGAAGGGCAAGGGCGATCTGCGACGCTCCCGATAAATCGGAGCGGGTGATCCAGGTCGTGTAGATGGAAACGGTGATCGTCCGGACACCGAGGAATTCGGCGGCGCCTACATCGTTCAACGTTTCCATCAGTGCAAGGCTGATACCCACGGCAACAGCGGGGCGCGCGAGCGGCAGAGCGACCCGCCAGAAGACCGCGCGGCGAGATGTGCCGAGCGTGCGTGCCGCATCGACGAGATTACCGGATTGCGTGAGGAACATCGCGCGCGTGGGGATGTAGACATAGGGGTAGAGCACGATTCCGAGAAGCAGGATGCAGCCAGTCATGGAACGGACGTCCGGAAGGCGAAACTGGCGCGGGGTCTCGTAGCCTAGCAACCAGCGCACGGCATCCTGCACCGGACCGATCGGATGCATTATATCCAGATAGGCATAGGCGACGATGTAGGTCGGAACGGCAAGCGGCAGAAGCAGCATCCACTCCAGAGCATGCCTGCCGGGAAAATCATAGGCGGTCACCAGCCATGCCGTCGTCGTGCCAACCACAGCAGTGATGACGCCGACCCCCGCAAGGAGAATGACGGTGTCGAGAAGCGCGACCGAAAGGATGGTCGAGAAAAGATGTCCCCAAAGACCCGCCGAACCCTTCGAGGCTTCGATGAGTAATCCCCCGATCGGCAGCATGGCAATGAGGGCGATAGTGGCGGCAATCGTCAGCCATGCGCTGCCAGGGCGCTTTGCAGAGCGGGCGGGCGCCGGGCTCGGAAACATCACTTGGTCCGCTCTCGGGGGGGAGGCGCCTGTCAGCGGCGCCTTCCCTGTCCTTAGTTGTCGAAGCCGACCTTGTCCACGAGTTCACTCGCCTGCTTGCGATGGCTGACGATCTCGGACAAGGGCTTGCTGTCGATCTTTAGTTCGCCAAAGGATGCGATGATCGGATCGGCCGCGACGCCTGCCTTCACGGGATATTCGTAATTGGCCTCAGCATAGATCTTCTGCGCTTCTTCAGAGACGAGATATTCGAGAAGTTTAACGGCTTCAGCCTTGTTCGGTGAATGCTTGGCGATTGCCGCGCCGCTGATATTCACCTGCGTCCCGCCGTTCTTGAAGGTCGGCAGGACGACCTTGATGGCGTCGCCCCATTTGACCTGCTCTTCACCACCCTTGCCGGACCGCATCAGGCCGACATAATAGGAGTTGGCGATACCGATATCGCAAATGCCGCCGAGGATATCCTTGGCCGAATCGCGATCGCCGCCGGCTGCCTTACGGGCGAGATTGGCCTTGACAGCTGTCAGCCACTTCTCGGTTTCTTCCGCGCCGTAATGAGCGATGTAGTCAGCAAACAGTGCCGTATTATAAGGGTGTTGACCCGAGCGTATGCAGATCTTGCCCTTCCACTTGGGATCGGCAAGCTCCTCGTAGTTGAATGTGCTAATGTCAATGTCCTTGGCCGCGTAGAGCACGCGCGCGCGCATCGAAAGTGCAAACCAGTTGCCCTTGGGATCACGCAGCTGTTCCGGGATTGCCGAATTCAGAACAGGCGATTCGACCGGTTGCGTTACGCCTTTGTCGACCAGATCGACAAGGTTGCCGGCATCGACGGCCATCAGGATGTCAGCCGGCGAGCTGGCGCCCTCGGAGGCGACACGCTCTGCCAGGCCATCCTTCAGGAAAACCGTATTGATCTTCGTCCCGGTCGATTTGGTGAACGCCTCCAGAAGAGGTGCGATCAGAGCCGGCTCTCTCGTCGTGTAGAGGTTGATTTCTGCGGCCGCAGCGATGCAAGGCGACATCAGCGCCGAAGCAGCAAGCAGCATGGATGCGAGAATAGAGCGCGAATTCATTATGTCCCTCCGAATGAATGCGCATCCCTTGAGCAGTTCATGACCCTGAAAGTCAAGTTTTCCCTGGGGTTTGATGCCGAATATCACGGAAACTTGATGAGGAGGTCAGCAGCATGGGCCAGCGCAGGTCAGCTGTCAAAAAGCCAGCAGCCGCTCGGGGAGGATTGATATCTGAATATACTCGGCGTCGGCCGGCAGCCGCTCCAAAGCTCTCGCCTTAAGCGGCACATCGAGGCCATCAACCTTCAACGTTAACTGCTCGAATTCGCCATGCAAAACACGGTCCTCGATACGAGCGGCAATTCCCGAGCCGGGGGACAGCGCAATCGCATGCGGGCGGATATAAACAGTCACGGAGCTTGCGGGCGGACAATCAAGCGCATAGGCGAAATTGCCGATCGCGGTTTCGATCCATCCGCCACGGTAAACGCCGGGCACTTTGCTGGACGCGCAAAAGAACTCTGCCGCATAAGGATTCGTTGGACGGTCGTGCAGATCATAGGCGGAGCCGGATTGGACGATTTCACCTGCCCGCATCAGAACCACCTGATCACCGACGGAAAGTGCTTCCTGGGGATCATGCGTCACGATGATCACGGTCGTGCCGAGTGCCCTCAAGAGGCTCAAGGTGTCGCTGCGTACCTTTCCACGCAGGCCCTGATCCAGATTGGAAAAGGGTTCGTCCATCAGGACGATACTCGGCCGAGGCGCCAGGGCGCGGGCTAGTGCGACACGCTGCTGTTCACCGCCGGAAAGGGTGTGCGGATAGCGATGCGTTAGATGTTCGATTCCGACCTTGCTGATCATCTCCTGTGCTCGCGCGGTTGCTTCGCCCTTCGGATGTCGCTTGAGACCAAAGAGGATATTGTCCCGTACAGTCAGGTGCGGGAAGAGAGCATAGTCCTGGAAGACCAATCCGACGCCACGCGCCTCCGGTTCGACGAAAGTGGTCGAACTGGCAACCTCGCGGCCTTCGAGGAGGATGCGGCCGGATTCCGGTGTCTCGACACCGGCAATCATGCGCAGGAGCGTAGACTTGCCGCAACCGGAATGGCCCACGAGCGAAACCGCATCTCCGCGCCAAATATGAAGAGAAAGATCCTGCACGGCTGCAGTGATGCCAAAGCGACGGGTAACATTTTCCAGCCGTACTGCGATTGCGTTCATTTCAGCTTTCATGCTCGCCGGTGCCTTCCAGTGCAAGTCCTGACACCCCCCTAGAACATACCCAGGCAGGTCGGGACAAGCGCAATCTGTTCCACAGGCACGGCAAGCTATTTGCCGTTTCAAAGTTGCAGCAAAAACTTCTCGCCGGCATCTTTCCACCTATCGCCACAGATGACCGTTCCGCGCCAATCGCAACGGCCGCGATCACCTTAAGTGCCGTTACGCCGGAGATTGCACCTTGTCTCGCTTTCCCGAGACACGCGCTGGAACCGGCTCTCTCTTCAGGTGTTCCTCTCGATCAGCAGGGAGCTTCCAAATGACCTACGTCGCATCGCCAAGCTACGACCGTAACGACGCCAGCCGCGCTTCGAACCTCCGTCAGTGTCTCGAGACCGCCAGACGCCGTCTCGATGAGACTTCGCACAACTCGGAAACGGAGAAAATCGAAACGCTCGTGGCTTCCGCCATCGAGGCGGGTTGGGAAGAGGATGAAGTGCGCGAGGCACTGAGCGCCGGCGACGAGCAAGAAAACAAGATGCCGGAGCACAAACCACCCGTCCCAACGATCGGCGTGGTCCCTTCGTCATCTTTCTGACAAGTGGCGGACGCTAGCGCGATCCTGGCAAGCGGCGAGATTTCCATGTATCTCGCCGTGTAATCACCTGTGCGGATAATGTTGACCAATCGCCACCATTCGGGCGCCGATGGTGTTCTGTCAGGCGTGCTCAAGAAGCTCGAGATCCGGCAGGACCAAAGCGCGTAGAAGCAGCCCGCGCGGCGTCGGATCTCCTTGTTCATTGGAGGCCGGTCGGCAAGAAGACCCGTCCAACCCTCCGGCGTGATCCTCTCTCCAGCAAACCATCTGACTGTGGCCTGAAAAGCGTCGGCGCCGACCTAGTTAGTCACCGACGGCCGGGGACGACGGCCGTCGGGCTTTTGAAAACTCGAAATCAACGACAAGAGGATAAGTTGATGAAAAGGACGTTTCTATATTATTGCGCTTTAATATCTGCGCTGTCGGCGATGACAGCTTCCATTGTCGGCGCACCCGCTCTCGCCGAAGAGTTTGTTGCTTCGCAGAGCAAGACGGTCGTCGAAACCAAGAAGGGCAGTCTGGTCGGCGCACTCGACGATCGCATCTACAGCTATCTTGGCGTCCCCTATGCTCATGCCGACCGTTTCATGCCGGCGGAAGAGGTCGCGCCTTGGAAAGGTATCCGTCCCGCAGTCACCTATGGCGAGAACTGCTTCATCCCCCGCATGAAGGAGGTGGCCGGCGACGAACTCTTCAATCCGCACCGCTATCTGCCGATGAGCGAAGCCTGCCAGTTCCTGAACATCTGGACGCCAGCGATCAAGGACGGAAAGAAACGGCCGGTCATGGTGTGGATCCATGGGGGCGGCTTCACCAATGGCTCCGGCATCGAACTGACCTCGTATGACGGCCATAATCTGAGCAAGGACGGCGATGTTGTCGTCGTCACCCTCAACCACCGGCTCAACGTGCTCGGCTTCCTCGATCTTTCCGCCTACGGAGAGAAATACAAACGGTCGGGCAATGCCAGCGTCACAGATCTCGTCGCTGCGCTGAAATGGATCCACGACAATGCTGAAGCCTTCGGCGGCGATCCCGGCAACGTGACGATTTTCGGCCAGTCCGGCGGTGGCTACAAGGTGCGCGCCCTGATGGGCACGCCTTCAGCGAAGGGCCTCTTCCAGAAGGCCATCGTCCAGAGCGGCTCCCGGACCGATTCCGTCATCGATCCGGCGTCCTCGCGGAAGGTGGCCGAGCTGACGCTCGCCAATCTCGGTCTCAAGGCTGACGAAATCGACAAGCTTGCCGACGCGGACTATTACGATCTCCTTGCCGCAGCCGACAAGGCCATCAAGGACGCGACCACCCAAGGCGCGAAGGATGCGCGCTATGCGCCCGTTCAGGACGGCGATTACATTCCGGCGAACCCCGTAGGGACACAATGGGTCGACAAGGCCAAGGACATTCCCCTGATGGTCGGGAACACCCTTAACGAATTCGAGACGGTGATCAGTCACAAGGCGGGCGAGCTTCTTGCCGACAACAAGAACAACTGGGACGAAGACAAGTCTCGGGCCAAGCTGAAGGAGCGCTTCGCCGACAAGGCCGACGCGGTCGGCAAGGCATTCAAGGCCGCCTACCCCGAGAAAAAGATCGCCGACGCCTATTTCCTGGATCTGCGCTTCCGGCCGGGAGCCATCCGTGATCTCGACCTGAAGGCGAAGCAGAACGGGGCTCCGGTCTACTCCTACATGTTCGCCTACGAGTCACCGGTCCTGGATGGGATTGCCATGGCCTGGCATTGCGCGGAACTGCCCTACGTGTTCGCCAACGCCGCCCTGGTCAAGACGTCGACCGGCGGTGGCAGCGACGCGCTCGCGCTTTCCAGGAAGGTGAGCCAGGCCTGGGTCAACTTCGCGCGCAACGGCAAGCCGAGCGCCGAGGGCCTGCCCGACTGGCCGGCCTACACAACCTACAAACCAGCGACCATGGTCCTCGACAAGGAGCCCCGCGTGGCGGTCGATCTCGATCGCACGCTGCTGCAGGCTGCAGGCGCTCTCTAACGCGTATTGCAGGATTGGACATACGGCGCCGGCTGGCATCGACCGGCCGGCGCCGGCAGCAGCATTTGCTGGTGGATGTCAGGCATCGACATCCGCGGAGATCGTCACCTCCTTGAAGGCGTCGAGCTCAGCCAACCGCTCGACCAGCGCCTTGCGGATCGAGGCATAGCTGCCGGCGCCGAGCGCCAGCCGCCTCGGAGCCGCGTGTTGTTCGGCGGCCTCGATCATTGCCTGCGCCATCTTGACGGGGTCACCCTTGGCCTCGAACGTGCCGTCGGCGATGGCGCGGCGGATGTCGCCAGCCGGCGTCGCGTCATAGGCTTGCATCGGCTGCGGCGCGACCAACCCGCGCCCGAAATCGGTCCGCGCCGGACCTGGCTCGGCGATGATGAATTCGATGCCGAAGGGGGCGACTTCCTGCGAAACCGCTTCGATGAAGCCCTCGATACCCCATTTGGTCGCGTGATAGAGGCTGAAATTCGGATAGGCGATCTGCCCGCCTTCCGAAGACACCTGCAGGATGCGGCCGCCGCCCTGCGCCCGCATATGCGGCAGTGCTGCCCGGATCACCTGGATCGAGCCGATCAGGTTGGTATCGATCTGATGACGGATCTGTTCGTCGCTGACCTCCTCTGCAGCACCGAACAGGCCATAGCCGGCATTGCTGACGACGACGTCGATCCGGCCCATCGCTCCAAAAGCGGCGTCGACGACCGAGCGCACCGCCTCATCATTGCTGACGTCAAGCGTCGCGATCCAGAGGTTCTCACCGTAATGCGACGTCAAATCGGCGAGCGCTTCCGGCCTGCGCACCGTCGCCGCGACGCGATCGCCGCGCGCCAGCAGTTTTTCGGTCATGATGCGCCCGAAACCGGAGGAAGCGCCTGTTATCATCCATGTCTTTGCCATGGCTACCCTTTCATGCCGCGGGATTGCGGCTGCTCTTGAAGGTAAAGATAGATGAGACTATTCCTGCTTTCATCCGTCGAATGCTGCATGAGTTGGTGAATTTTAGCCATGAATTACAGGCCGACCCTTGCGGATCTCAGAGCCTTGTCTGCCATCGTCACCCATCGCAGCTTCCGCAAGGCCGCCGATGAGTTGGGTCTGTCGCCTTCGACGCTCAGTCATATGATGCGTTCGCTCGAAGCCAATATGGGCATTCGGCTTCTCAACCGGACAACCCGCAGCGTCGCGGCGACGGAAGCCGGCGAGCGCCTCGTCACCCGTCTGACGCCACTGTTCAGGGATTTCGATCTGGCGCTCGAGGAGGTCAACGAATTCCGTGGTCATCCCAGCGGCACGTTGCGGATCAATACCAGCGAGATCGCTGCGCGGGTGCTGCTCGATGCCGCCGTCCCGACCTTTCTCACCCGCTATCCCGATATGTCGCTCGATCTCGTCACCGACAATCGGCTCGTCGATGTCGTTGCCGACGGTTTCGATGCCGGCATAAGGCTTCGCGAGGCGGTGCCGCTCGACATGATCGCGGTGGAATTCGGCGGCGATACCCGCTTTGTCTCCGTCGCTTCGCCGGCCTATCTCGCAGCGCATCCGGCGCCACAGACACCGGACGAATTAAAGACCCATGCCTGCATCCGCTTCCGGCTGCCAAGCGGCAAGCTCTTTCGCTGGGAGTTCGAAAAACACGGCCACGAGCTTGCCGTCGACGTTCCGGGCGTGCTGACGCTCGACCACGTCGAGCTGATGGCGCAGGCGGCGGCAAAAGGGCTCGGCATCGCCTATGTTTCGGATCGCACGGCCCGGCCTTTTCTCGAAAGCGGCGCGCTCGTCACGGTGCTGGACGACTGGTGTCCCGCCATTCCGGGCCTCTGTCTCTATTATCCCGGCCACCGTCATGTGCCGCAGGGTTTGCGGGCCTTCATCACGGTGCTGACCGAGGTCGAGCGTCACGGTCGATAGGCCTCTTGGCCGAGTCTTGCCGATACCGGCCGCCGTCAGAATGTTTCGATCCGGGAGCTGATCCAACGAACAAAGAGTGAGGCGGGCGGGGCGAGCCGCTCAAAGCTGCGCGCGACCAGCCAGTAGGCGCCGTGGGCAACGGCAAGATCGGACAGGCGAAGCAATCGGCCCGCCCTGATCTCTTCCTCGGCGAAGATATCGTCCATCAGCGCTATGCCCTGCCCGCGCAGGACTGCCTGCATCACCAGCCCGCCATCGGCATAGACCGGCCCCCGCGCGGTTTCCGGCATGGTGATGCCTGCTGTCTCGAACCAGCGGAACCACACGTCGCGGGTCTCCTCATGCAACAGCGTATGACGGAGCATGTCTTCCGGGCGGTCGATCGCAGGCCCTGCCTTGAGCAGCGCGGGTGCGGCGACCGGCACCATCCTGACATCGGCGAGATGCCCGCTCTCCGTCCTCGGCCAGGCGGTCACGCTGGCGCTGTGGCGGATGGCGATCTCGGCCTGCCCGCCCCGGAACTCGATCAGGCGTGAATCGGCGTCGATCGTCACGTCAATCTCGGGATGGCGTTCGCGAAACTCCGGCAGGCGGGGAACGAGCCAGCACGCCGCGAAGGAAGGTTCCACGCTGATCGTCACCGCTGCCGTCGCCGGCCGGCTGCGGATTTCTTCCAGGCATTCGTCGATCCGGTCGAAGGATAACGTCAGGATCGCCAGCAGCCTGTTGCCCGAGGCGGTCAGATGGACGCCCCGATGGCGGCGCTCGAAGAGCGCTTCGCCCAGCAACGTCTCCAGCTCGCGGATCTGCCGGCTGACCGCCGCCTGCGAGATGAACAGCTCCTGCGCTGCCAGCGTGAAGCTCTCGAGACGACCGGCGACCTCGAAACTCCGCAAGGCCGTCAATGGCAGGCGTCCGCGCTTCATCCATAACCTCAAGTCATTCGAGGTCGACGATAAGCTCGTTTGAAGGCGCAAGGCAAGAAGCCGCATATGATCGCGAAGGAGAGATATCGATGCGCAAGCGGATATTCGAGACCATATTGAACGTCATCCGGCTGGTGACGTTTCAGCCATGCCGAGTGAAAGACTAGGCGAGGGAATAAAGGCGCCGGCATCCGCATTCGCCATGACATCAGCCAGGCACCGACTCCAAATTGGAAGGCCGGTCCATACGGCCCGGGACGATCGACCGCCCGGTCCTTCTCAGTCGTCTCCTGCGATATCGATGTTCTGAGGGTACTGACACTTCAACGATACAGGCTTCAGACTGAACGGAAATGAGCAACTGAGCTGCATCCCGCCGACGCTGCGACTCAGATCAAGCCATTCGCCGCGGCGCTTGCAGATCTGCTCATCAATCAGACAACCTCGGCTCGTAGCTCAGGAGCGAAGGCCTTCTGAAAACGCGACGCAATCTCACTGCGGTCGAGGCTTACGACCTGTGTCGGATTCGTGACGAACAGGTAAAAATAAACACGACTAAGCTTATGGAGCCCCTCCTCGGCTGGTCTTCAGAGACCAACGCCATGCCCACGGCTGACAGCCCGCTGGCGCCGCTCCGAGATGATCTGCTCGCTGCTTTCCCTGCGGACGGTCTGCTGCAGGACCTTCAGCCTGTCCTGCATCGCTTCGAAGACGCGGTGCTGTGCTTGTGGCACACGGTTGATGAGATCCTTTTCGCCGCCAATGACGGCACTACGACCGAAGCGCTCGTCGAGCGCCCTGCTGACAGCGGCAAATTCCTGGCGAATAATTGGATCGAGAGAAACGGCCGTTGCATTCCGCTTGCGACCGTTGTTCTTCACCTCAGCGGTCAGGCGCCTGAGCGCCTCTTCCGCCGCCTTCGACAGGCCGGGAATGGCGACTGCCATGCGCCGTCGCTCTTCGGCAACAGCCTGCCGTGTTGCATCGAGCACATTGACGTAGGCTGAACCGAGCGCGCGCAGACGGGCGGCGGCTTCAGGCACGGCCTGCACAGCCTCTTTGCGCTCCCGGCCGGCGGCCAGCATCCGGTCCTTCAGGCGATCGGAACCGCGCAACGCACCGTAGGCAGCCGGATCGTTGGTCACCGCGGCGGCGATGCGCTCGGCAGCAAAACCTTTCTGGAGCAGCTCTTCGATCTTGCCGACGGCGCCGGCCGGATCGCGCCAGATCGTTGATGCCACGGCCGCCAGGGCGGCGCGCTGCTGGCGATACAGCGGTGTGGCCAGAGCGCGAGACCTCGCCTCCTCGTCGACAGGGGTCTTGAACTCGGTGACGGCGGCAAGCATGGGCAGCACGGCGGCATTCTCCTTGTCTGTCTCCACCCCCTGATCGGCACTGGCCGCCGCGACGATCTTCGAACGATCCCGCCGCTCGACAAGATGCTGCTCCTCGGCAAAGCGCTTCACGGCCTCAAACAGCCGGGCCAGCTTCTCGCGTCTGGTGCTCGTGAGGTCTTCCGGCATACGCTCGACCATGTTGCGTTCGGCAACCGCATCGGCCTTTACTGTGAAGGCGCTCCAACCGAAGCGGGCGCTCAGCGCATCGCTAGCCGCCTTCACTTCCTGCACGAGCGAGCGGTCTTCTGTGGCAAGCGCGAAGGCGGTCTTGTAGGCGTCGTCACCACCCCGCTCTCGCACCGCCTCGATCTCCGCAAGACGTGCCATCGCCGCCTTCGAGAGAGCCGGGATCGGCAGGGACATGTGAGCGCGGCGCTGTTGCTCACGGAGATCGAAGCGTTCGGCGTTTCTTCGGAACTCCGTCGCACGGGCGCGGGCGAGCGGCAGCAGTTCCGTCAAGGCGGTGATCGCGGCATTTCGTTCGTCGCGTGCCGCACGACCGTCGACGATGAGATCGGAACCGCGCAGGCGGCCGAGCCGATCCGGTGCAGCGGCAAGATCCTCGGCAAGCTTGCGCGGTTCGATGCTTGTATCCGATGAAAGCGCGTTCAGCGCTGACAGCGCCGCATCCGGGTCACGATAGATCTTCTCCAGCAGCGGCCGCAGGATGGCTTCCCGCTCTTTCCAGGTCGGCGACGCAAGCTGAGCCAGCCGCGCGTCCTCGTCGACGCTCCTGGCAAAGACCGTGGTGGATGGGATCAGATGCCGCGCACGGCCAGCATCTGCATCCGAGACAGGTTGCGTTTCAATTCGTTCCTCATTGTAGGAGACGCGCCGCTCCCGCTCGATCGCAAAACCGAGCGCCATGCTGGCCCGCTCCCAGAGCTCAGCCACCTGCTCTCTCTTTTCCGCAATCCACGCCCACCGCCGCGAGACCTCCTCTTCCATGCCGGCGGCAGCTCGAGAAAGAGTGTCGAGCCCACGACGCCGGGCGAAGTCGTCGGCATGGGCCTGGTAGCCGGCCTCGCTTTCAAAATCGAGTGTCGTCGTCTTGGCACCGGCGCGCGACAGACGTTCGACGAGCTGCTTGAACAGGTCCGGCCGATGGCTTTCCTGCTCGATGCGTTCCAGGCGAGCTTCGGCGGTTTCGATGCGCTTGGCGGTCCAGACATTGCGGTCGACTTCTCTTTCCTCGAACCGCTTCTGGCCGGTTTGTTCATCGACGATCGGAACCTGAACCTTGACCTTCTCGACACCGTCCTTGCGCAGGGTGACGGTGTCGCCCTCTGAGACCCCACCTTCTTCGAGCGCCTTCGGCAAGCTCACACCCCAGAGACGATGGACGCTTCCGTCGTCCGTCTTCACGTCGGCATAAGGACTGTCGTCGGCGTCCTGATCATTCGGCCGGAACTTGGCTTGTCCTGTTTCGACGAGCTCGCCGGTCACGCCAGCGGCATGATCGACACGCGGCTTTCGTCCCCATTCCGGCCTCGCTTCAAAATCTTCCTTCGCGGCATAGAGATCGGCGCGGTCGCGATGCCGGGTCATCGACACATAGGTCAGATGCTGGTCCATCATGCCGGTGGCGAGTACGAAGGTTCGCTCGACGGTGGCACCTTGTGATTTGTGGATGGTCGCGGCGTAGCCATGATCGACATTGCGATAGCTGTCCTCACTGATGACGACGTCACGGCCATTGTCGAGACGGACCGAAAGCAAAACCTCGCCCCGTTTGTCGCCGGTGGATACGACCGTCCCGAGCATGCCGTTCTTGACATATTGCGGACCGAGACGGGGAGCACGTGGCTCGAGGAAGCGAGCATTCTCCAGGAAGATGATGCGATCGCCGGCGGCGAATTCTCGCGCGCCGCGTTCGGCCCGGAAAGAGCGACCCTCACCGAGCGCCCCCTCACCTATCATCACCGATCGCAGTGCTTCGTTCAGGCGCTTCACGTCGGCATTGGTATGGGCAAGCACAAGCAGTTCGTCGCCGCGAAGGCGACCGTCATTGCCTTCGAGGACCGACGTCTCGATTGCCAGTTTGCGCGCTTCGCTCCAATCGGCGACGATCCGATCGATGATTTCGTCGCGCGTCGCCGCCTCGACAAGATGACCCTGTTGCGCATAGGCGTCGAGACCTTTCTCGATCTCGCCGCGCGCAAAAAGCCGAGATGCCTCGCGCGCCCAGTCTTCGCGCTGGCGGCGCACGCCGGCAAGTTCGGCAAAACCGATGCGCTCGGTGATCGCCCGGAACGCCGCACCCGCCTGGATCGGCTGAAGCTGCATCGCATCGCCGACCAGCACGACTTTCGCCCCTGCTTGTTCCACGAGCTTCAGCACGCGCGCCATCTGCTGCGACGACACCATGCCGGCCTCGTCGACAACCACCACATCACCACGATGGAGCGTCTCGTGTCCATTGGCCCAGATGAGTTCCCAGGAGGCGAGCGTCCGCGACCTGATGCCGGAACTGTCTTCCAGTCCTTCGGCGGCCTTCCCCGCAAGGGCCGCGCCGATCACCCGGCGGCCTTCGCTTTCCCAAGCGACGCGTGCCGCG
Source organism: Rhizobium sp. SU303 (assembly GCF_021052345.1). NCBI lineage: Bacteria > Pseudomonadati > Pseudomonadota > Alphaproteobacteria > Hyphomicrobiales > Rhizobiaceae > Rhizobium > Rhizobium sp. SU303. The sequence continues at coordinate 241,728 of NZ_CP088097.1, read as the reverse complement.
GCGAGCAGTGTCGACTTGCCGGCGCCGGCAAGACCGACCACGGCCGCAATGCCGCTGTCGCCGGTAACATGATGGACGGCGTCCACCTGCTCCGGATCGAGGCGGAAGGACTTTTCCGGGTCAGCTGTTTCGACACTTTCGATCGCGGCCGCAACCACGCGATGGGAAACCGCAAATCCGCGACGTTCCGATAAAACCCGCGCGGACCGCGACATGTCATATTCGATGCGAAGGATCTCGCGCGTGGTGAAGACAGCGGGTTCCGCTGCCTTGCCCGTTTCGGCATCGACCTGCTGCGGCTTCAGCATGATGAGATCGTCCGATGCCATCAGCCGCGCTCGGATATTGGCGAAGTCGGCGGGATCGTCGACGGTGCGGTGCAGCGCCTTGGCGATATCGCGCTCATCGAAGGTGGAGCGTTCGTTGCCGAGCTGCTTTAGCAGAAGCTCAGGATCGGCGAGCAACCGGTCCGCCATCTCCTGCCGCCGGGCAAGGTCGGCCGGCGCGAAGTACATCTCGGCACCCCTGCGGGAAAGGGCTGCCTTCTCCGGCCCGAGATGTTTTTGCGCGATGCCATCGAGACCCTGCTCGGCATAGGAGCGGCCATCGAGCCGGATCTCGTGGCCGGCAAGCGCCAGATGCCGGTTGGCCGTCTCCGCCCAGGCGACCTTCCATGTCTTCATGGTCTCCTTGTCGCCGGCCCAGAGCTTGTAGACGATCCTGCCCTTTGGGCGGTCCGGCGTGACGACGCGCAACGGCGCGCCGTCTTCACCGGTGACCGCCACCTTCTTGCGTCCAAACCCCTCCTGCGTCAGCGGTCTTAGCGTCGTCATCAGATGGATGTGCGGATTGCCGTCCTTGTCGTGATAGACCCAGTCCGCGACCATGCCCTTGGACGTGAGATTGTCGCGGACGAACTCGCGCACCAGCGCGATATTCTCGGCCCGCGTCAGTTCCTCCGGCAAGGCGATGATCAGCTCACGCGCCAGCTGCGCGTCCGCCCGTTTCTCGAAAACATCGACGGCATTCCACAGCACTTCGCTAGTGCCGGCAACCGAACGACCGTCGATCGCCCTCCGCAGCCAGGTCGGCGTCTCGTCCGGCAGGGTCAGTTCCTCGTGAACGAGTTCGGAAGCGCCGCCCCTGTAACTGAAGGACGTGCCGGCCTGCTCGTCCATCATCCGGGCGCGATGGCGATAGGCGGCGGCCGAGACGATGCTGCGCCCCGCCCCTCTGCTGATCACCTGCGCTCTGACGAACATGATCGCCACTGCCTTATCCAACCCCATCCGAGCACGTCGCGACAGCGACGTATATTGCGCCCTCAAACCAATCGGACCGGAGGGCCGATACCGCTTTTCCGAAAGACCGACGTCGGCCGAAATTCCGTCCGCAACGGTTTGGGGCTGGTACAAAATAGCCTATTTAACTAGCTATTTCTAGCTAGTATAATCGCCGGAGATCCCTCATCACAAAGTGAACAACTGGGATAGTGAGGTCTTCCACGGTCGGGGTGAGGCTTCGCGCGCCATCTCAGCTGGGTAATTCTAACGATCGAACGCGAGAAGGCGGGAAAGCGAGAGCATCAGCTTGCAGCACCGACTGCTGATTGGTCCGCAGTCGATGACACGGGTCGAGCAGATCATCACGCAGGGTCACAGCCCGGTCCGCATCGCACGGGCAATCTACGTCCGGCGCAGGGAGATGCTGATCGTTTTGCGTGAGTCTAACCTCACCCGCGCGCAAGACGACAACGGGATCGGCAAATCGACAGTCAAGCACGCCGGCGCATGCGGTCTGGCCGCGAAGCGCTAGGAGTGGGGAGTTGCTTATGGCAGCTCGTCCTCTACTGCTCCTCGGCCATAGACGACACGGGCGGCGTCAACCGGAATTCCGGTTTCCTGCGTGATGCCCATAATTATCGACACCAGTGAACCGAATTCCTCGTCGGTCAATCCAACCAATGTCGGAAACTGGACCCCGGCCCCGCTGTCATCCGACGCCAAAGCGTTGATCCAGCCACCGCCGTTGATGCGGTACTCATGTGTGTCGAAATCAATCTCGAGATCATCCAGCAAATTGATGGTGAAGCGCCCGAAAATCTCGTTCTCGCCCTGCAGCTGATATTCGGCGAGTTCATCCTCTCCGGTAAGAACACTTCGTTCCAATGCCATCATCATCTGGATCCGAGCGATTGCCGCGTCGAGCCCCTCAATCAGGCGATCATGAAGATCTTGCGAGAAACCGCTGTCGCAGCCGAAGCGGTTTGCGAGGACGACGAGCCGAAAACCGCCAAGCTTGGCGTAGAGCATGAGGTTCTGATCGGTTGTCATAATGTGATCTCCTTCATCTTGATGACGGAGATCGGCCACTCCGTGGCAAAGAGGGGTCAAGAACCGCGGAACGCGGCTCGCAAGCGGGGGAACCGATTTTGTCGCTTGCGGCAAAATTGGGGGAGACCGCGCCGTCCTTGACGCCGGATTTGCTGGAGTAGAATAGGACTTCAGAGAGAGAAGAGACCCGCGGCCCCAAGGGGGCGCGACCGTTTCCGGCGTCAGCCGGCGGGGAGTGTCGAGGAGAACCCTCACAGGCAGACGGGCCGGTCGATCCGGCTTGGCTACCTCGGTGCTCAGTGAGGAAAGAGCTGCCTCACGGCAATTCCTCCCCGGCTTGTTTTGCAAGTTCGGCGCGCGCGGTTTCCAGCTCCGCCTCGATGCGGCAACGCTCCTCGACGGTCGGTGCCTCTCTGGCTTCAACGCGCAGTTCCTCGATGGTGCATTCGATGTTGAAGGCGTTTTCGTTCGTCATCGTCGTCTCCTTGTTGACGTGAAAGATGAACCGGCGGTCGTGAGGATCGGGTCGGGTCAAGGTTCGCGTCAGCGACCGGCGGAGCCGGCGCGCGGAGGTGCCGATTTTGCCGGAGCGAAGAGCATCGCAGCGGAGGCAAAATTGGAGGGGCCGCGCGACCTTGAGGCGGCACGGTCCTCGCGGCAGACTTGGTGATCTGAGCAGACAATCCACGTTTCGTTTGGCACCAGAAAACTGGCGGCGGGCAAAGCCGGCCGCCTCAGTGTTTCATCGCGGAAGCCGGCCCCGATCGCTCGGGGCCGGTTGCTCGTCGTTCAGTTCGGGTTGTTCCAGAGGATAACCTTGCGGTTCGGCTCGCCGCCGGGGGCTTGTGCGAGGTTGCCGAAGATCACGCCGATCTCCGGAGCCTCCAGCTTCACCGAGAGATATTCCTCGCCGGTCAGGCGGGCGACGCGGTTCCAGCCCGCGCCGATCTCGAAGCCGGTCTTGCGGTGGATGATGCGGTAGTCGGGAGCTTCCTCGCTCGCCTTGTTGGCGTTCGGGACGATGGCGATCGGGGCGTTGACCCGGATGGTGGCGAAGATGCCTTCGAGGCTGCCGTCGGCCTTCTGCGTCAGGGTTGCGATCGTGGTGGCCATGGTATTGTCTCCTTCGGTTGCTCGGGACCATTCCCGATGGCGCCCGAAGAAGGGGCCGAGCCGCAGGCGTCACCGCAGCGCAGCGCAGGGGAACCCCTTGCGGGTTGACGCTGATGGCGGCCGGCCCCTTAGAAAGGCGACATGGAGAACGGGAATGGTCCTGAACCGCAGCCGGTGGGAGACAATACCATGGCCACTCGGTTGCGGCCCCAATGCCGGAAGCCAAGCGGCTACTCCTGATGGTCCGATACGATCCGGATGAAAATGCTCTCTGCAAGTTCCTGACAGCCGGCAAGCTACCTAGCGCGACAGTCGCCGTGTCCACATGGCGAGCCCTCCACATCGTCACCTGCCGCCGCGAACACTGCGATGCAGTTGAAGACGCCGTCCACCGGCAGATGCATCACGGACATGAATCGATCCGCAGTCACCGATTCAGGAATGTCGTTGGACAGCCTGATGGTGAGCACTGCAGGATCCGGTCATGGATGCAAAAGCCAAGATCACGCTGCTTTACCGGATCGACCCCGCGCTGAACATGGCACGCTTCTATCACTTGTCGATCCAGCCGACATTGTTCGGAGGCAGCTCTCTCGTGCGCAATTGGGGCCGGATCGGCACCATGGGGCAGCAGAAGGTAGAGCTCTTCGATACGCCAGGAGAGGCAGCCGCTGCCCATGAGCGCATGGCCGGTCGCAAATTGCGCCGTGGATATCGGCACGAGAGTACAGCATGCGCCACGCAAAGGATCGTCACGCCGCAAGGCGCAGCAGAGTTTCGCGGAGCCGGCGACGCCGGCGGAATAGAGCCCTATGCGGTCTATATGCGCCCAGTGGCCTGGGAGTTCCCTAGGAGCACGTCGGGACAGCTACAGTGCCTTAGCGAACGTTAAGGTCGCGTCGGAAGGGTGAACCAAGTGCACGCATTCCGACGCGAACCTGGGGTCGTACAATGCGAAAACTGCGGCTGGACGGTGCAGGATCTTTCGCCTATCGATTGCTCATGAAATCGTCGCTTGAACACATGCCGCTTCGCAAGCAGCGAGAACTCGGCCGGGCTCGAAATCCTCCACGAGGAATTCGAGGACGCTTTGAAAGAGGGTACGGCCGATTTCAAGAAGCGCGGCAGGATCTTGAAAATCATCCTGTTCGGCTCCTATGCCAAGGGTGGATGGGTCGATGAGCCCTTCACAATGAAGGGGTATCGCTCCGATTTCGATCTCCTAATTATCGTCAACAACCGCAAGCTCTGCGAGTTTGCCGAGTATTGGCACAAGGCCGCCGGCCGGCTGATCCACGACAAGTCGATTGAAACGCCGGTAAGCTTCATCGTTCACTCCAGACGAGAGGTGAACACCTACCTGAAGGAAGGGCAGTATTTCTTCTCCGACATCAGGAAGGAAGGCATCGTCCTCTATGAACTCGACGACGAACCGCTGGCTGAGCCCGCACCGCTTTCGAAGGAGGATCGGCTGCGGTTGGCGAAGGAGCATTTTGATCAAAGGTTCGCCGAAGCCACGACCATACTTGAGACGGCCAGATTTCAGCTCAGCAAATCGGAAAGGACCGGAGACGCCTGGAGAAATTGGGCCGCATTCAGCTTGCACCAATCGCTCGAGCAAGCCTATTCCTGCGTCCTCCTTACCCTTACCAACTACGGTCCACCATCGCATAACATCAAGTTTCTGCGCTCACTTGCCGAGGAGCAGGACCGCCGGCTGGCGGATGCCTTTCCACGTGATCAGCACAGGGAGCGAGCCTGGTTCAACACATTGAATGAGGCTTATGTGAAGGCGCGTTATTCGAAGCATTTTGATATCACCGAAGAGGCTCTTCGTTGGCTGGTAGAGCAAACCACATTGCTCATTGAGGTGGTCAAGGCGGTGTGCTCCGAGCACCTGGAGAGGCTTAAACGGATCAGCGGGTAGCGCGGTCGCGAAAAGGGCCGCGCCGGTCCTGCAATCGGATACCGAGCCGCTCTGTTGCCTTTGATCCCTGAGAGTGGATCATGTGCGAGATCGTTGCCGACCAGACGGCGAGCAATTCCGCTGGAGGATCGCTATCGGGGCTGAAGTTCAATCTCATAACTTGGGATCCGTTTTTGCGACGTTCGGAGCGAGCAGCCGAAGCAGGATTGAATAGGGTAACGAGGCTTGGGCGTATCAAGCCGTGCAGTCTCGCGGAACCAGGGTGGCGACTTTCTGTCCAGCTAACCGGTCACCGGTTCCAGATCGATCAGCGCCTTGATCGGCAGGTGGTCGGAGGCGATACGTGCGAGCGGCGTGTCATGCGCTTCCACCTCCGAAATGATCCCCTTGCGGTTGGCGATAATCCGGTCGAGCGCCAGAAGCGGCAGGCCGGCGGGGAAACTCGGGACGGCGGGCGGCAGCGGTCCGAAGGCGGATTGCAAGGTGTTGAGCGAAGAACGGTCGCCGAGCCGCCATTCGTTGAGGTCGCCAAGCAGGATGGTCGGCATCTCGTGCCTGTCGTTGATGAGTTCGACCAGCATGCGGGCCTGCTGGGCTCTGTTATGGCGCAGCAGCCCGAAATGCGCGGCGATGATGCGCAGCACCCCGCCCTTCTCGAGTTCGATCTCGGCAACCAGCGCGCCGCGCGGCTCCAGCCCCGGCAGCTTGACCTGATGCACGTCATGCACCAGCCCCTTCTTGAAGAGCACGACATTGCCGTGCCAGCCATGCGCCTTTGCCATGCCGGCAACCGGTACCGCGATCAGACCCGTTTCCCGCTCCAGCCGCCCGAGATCGAGAATGCCGGTGCGCTCGCCAAAGCGCGTGTCGGCCTCCTGCAGCGCGATCACGTCGGCGCCGATTTCGTGGATGACGCGGCTGGTGCGCTCCGGATCGAAGCGGCGGTCGGTGCCGATGCATTTGTGCACGTTATAGGAGGCGATCAGCGTTCCCGCACTGCGCGGCCTTGCCTCCGTATAGGCCGCGTCGAGCCGCTTTTTCCTGCTCCTGATCGAGGCGAGAATGCTGGCGGGAAGGCTGTCTTTCCTGGCGTGCATCGGGCGGCGCACTTGTTCCGTTGATCAAAAGGGCTACTCATTCGGCAGTATAGGCAGCCGGACGGAACTTGCCATGTCAGAATGCAAAAAATCCGTCAGAGATAGGGAGAGCCCAGCCACAGCACCTTCTCGAGCAGCCGCACCGCGAAGGGTCGCGCCTGCAGCCCGTCAAGCGTCACCGGCGTTGCCGTTTTCAGGGTTTCTTCGATGTGCTCGTCGATCTCGGCGGCGAAACCCTCGTTCAGCACTTCGAGATCGACCTCGAAATTCAGCCGCAGCGAGCGCGGGTCGAGATTGGAAGAGCCGACATAGGCCCAGGTGCCGTCGATCGTCAGCAGCTTCGAATGGCTGAAGCTGCCGGTGGAGCGCCAGATGCGGCAGTAGTTCTTGAGGATCTGATCGAATTGCGCCGTCATCGCCCGGTCGACCAGCACGAGGTTGTTAGCAGCAGGCACGACGATATCGACTTCGACGCCGCGCCGCGCCGCCGTCACCAAGGCGCTGATGAGTTCACGGTCCGGCAGGAAATAGGGCGACATGATGCGGATCGATTGGCGCGCCACGGAAAAGGCGCCCATCAGGATTTTGTGGTTGGTCTCGACGCTGCGGTCCGGGCCGGAGGCGACGACGCGCATCAGGATGGGGTCGCCGGGGCTGCGCTGCGGCGGTTCGATGCGCCAGGGCTCGTCGTTCAACAATTCCTGCGTGGAGAAGCGCCAGTCCTCGGCGGCGAGGTCGAAAAGATCGGCCACGACAGGGCCGGTGACGCTGAAATGCGTGTCGTGGGCAAAGCTCTCGCCCGTCGCCTCCTCGCTGAAGCCCGCCCTGATGTTCATTCCGCCCGTCAGCGCGATTTTCCCATCGACGATCAGGATCTTGCGGTGGGTGCGCAGATTGGCATAGGGCAGCCGCAGCCCCATGATGACGTTGCCGTTGAAGACGGCGACGGTGACGCCGCTCTCACGGAGATGGCCAAGAATGCTCGGCACCGAATAACGCGCGCCGACCGCGTCGATCAGCACCCGGACCTCCACACCACGCCTGACCGCCGCAATCAGCGCATCGGCGATGCGAAGGCCGACCGCATCGCGGTCGAAGATATAGGTTTCGAGCAGGATGCTGCGCGTCGCCTCGTCGATGCTTGATTTCATCGCCGCATAGGCCTCGTCGCCGGTCTCCAGCATGTCGATCGTATTGCCTGAAGTCAGCGGATTGCGCGTTACCCGGTCGCCGAGTGTCTGCAGCGCCGCAAAGCGGCGACCGAACTGGCTGATCACCGTCTCGGCCTCGGCGTCGAAGGTCTCCAACTCGTCGAATTCGGCCGCAAGCAGCAGCGCGTCACGGCGGACGCTTAGCGACTTGCGGCGGATACGGTTGATGCCGGCAATCGCATAGAGCACCGCGCCGATGATCGGAGACAGAATGATGACGCCGACCCAGCCGATCGCGGCGCGCACCTCCTCCTTGGTCATGGCGGCATGGATCGCCGCCGCGGCCCCCATGGCGATCGAGACGACAAAGAGGATATGCGGCCAGTAGGTCGACAGGAGATAGAACATCGCTGGCGAATATAGCCGCGAAACGGCGGCGTTCAATCGCGCCGTCGCTCTCCCATGACGCGAAATTTTTCACCGTGATCATTTTGTATGCCGGGCGCTGCGCGATTTCTGCAGGGAACAAATCACTGCGCTGGTCGATTGATCCCGAGGAGACTGAGGATCGCCATCATGAACATCGTCGCAAATGTCGGTCCGGCCCTCGCGCTCGAAGTCGCGGATGCCGACAGCATCGCCGAACTCCGGCATCAGGCCGAAGGCTGCACCCGTTGTGATCTCTACAGGAATGCCACGCAAATCGTCTTCGGCGAAGGCTCTCTGAAAGCCGAGATCGTCCTTGTCGGCGAGCAGCCGGGCGATCAGGAGGATCTGACCGGCAGGCCCTTTGTCGGTCCCGCCGGCCGGCTGCTCGATCGCTGCCTCGAAGAGGCTGGCCTCGACCGCCGGCGCTGCTATGTCACCAATGCCGTCAAGCACTTCAAGTTCACGCCGCGCGGCAAACGGCGGCTGCATGCAAAACCGAATGCCGGCGAGATCAGACGTTGCGCCTGGTGGCTCGGCGCCGAGCTCAACATCCTGCAGCCGAAGCTCGTCGTGACGCTCGGCGCAAGCGCGCTTTATGCGCTGCTCGGTCCGAAGGTGAAGCTGACGCCGGAGCGCGGCCATATCCTGCATCCGGCAAACCGTCCGCCTGTCCTGGTCACCATCCACCCTTCCTATCTTTTGCGCATCCGCGACGAGGCGGAGCAGCGCCGGCAGCGCCGGGATTTCGTCTCAGATCTGCACAAGGCGGTGGAGTTTCGGTCCCCAGTGAACGCCGATTCTCAACCCTAATATGCTGCGATGCCAAATATTTCCGGTTGCGGCGCGATTTCGCTTGAAAGAGCTCCCCTCCTCTGGAACCATCCAAGCAGTATCGCGTTCGAACGACGGCATCATGTGACTGGAGATCAGCGATGGCAGAAACTCGGGAAGAGTGGATAAAAAAACGTGCATACACCCTCTGGGAAGAAGAGGGTTATCCGACAGGGCGAGAGTCCATCCATTGGGAACAGGCACGATACGAGCGCGAAGCGCTCGAGGGCTCGGCTGCGTCTTCCAAGGGCAAAGAGCTCAAGCCCAAGGCGAAGCGCACTGCGACGGGCGCCAAGACGAATGGCGTGGTCACGCCGGCGCCGAAGCGCACCGCGAGCCGCAAGACCGCGTCCTGAACGCTAGAATACTGAGCATTTCGATTAAAAAGGGCGTCGTCTCGACGCCCTTGATCCCTTTTTGTCATATGCCTGAATTGGTTGTGCGATATTGAATTGCAGGGGTGGGCTTCCATGCGGGGGTGAACAGAGGCCGGATGACGCTGCAAGCTTTGAGGCTTCCAAAAAAATTGAGCCTTGCCCGGATAACCGGGAACAAGAGCATCCCATGGCTGTTTATGGCGAAACTGGGGAAGTTGCTATGAACGACGGCCGTATCGAAATCCTCTCAATCCCGCTTTTCGCAGCCAGCGGCCGCTTTTCGACCGCGATAGTGTGAGGGGATGGAGATGTCGCTCCTCATCATCGCCGCACTGCTCTACCTCGGTCTCGCGTTCGGGTTCATCCTTGTCGTCGACAATCTGGTCGGACTGGTTTTTCGCGATCCGCGCGCGCCGGTGCAGCTAGTCTCCGTCTATATCGGCCGCGCCTTTGCCGCATCGCAAAAACTCTATCGAAAATAGCAGCCCGCAGGCGCCGTCCGCAGACTGCTAAAACTGTTGAACACCCGGCAGTTAAGGATATTTCGACCGCGCCCTTTCCCTCTCATCGCAAGCCTCTATGTTGACGGTTTGGAAGTGCTGAACCCCGAGGTGGCCGATCACCCCGGCGCGGCTGCGACAAGAAAGCGATCTTGAATGGGAAGCGTCGGGAACGGCTGGCCGAGAGGCGGCGGCGAAATCGGCGAATTGTTACGGCATCCGGCTTTCCACGCCGTCGGGCTCGGTCCGGTCGAAAGCTGGCCTGCCTCTCTCAAGCATATCGCCGAAATGGTGTTGAATTCCCGCCAGCCCAAATTCGTCGCCTGGGGTCCAGATCTCGCTTTTCTCTACAACGACGCCTATGTGCCTGTTTTCCCGGAGCGGCATCCCGATGCCCTCGGACGACCCTTCCGCGAGGTCTGGGCGGATATCTGGGAACAGTTCTCGCCGATCGTCGCCAGCACGCTGGAAGGCAGTTCGCAGCTCTTCAAAGAGCTGCTCATCCCGATGCGCCGCGACGGCCGTACCGAAGACACCTGGTTCACCTTCTCCTACACCCCGCTACGCGACGAGGACGGCAAGGTCGCCGGCATCCTCTGCGCGGCCCTTGATGTCAGCGACCAGGTGTCGGCCAAGCGCGGCGAACAGACCGCGCTGGAAGAACTGCGCGCAAAATCGGAGGCGCTTGCGGTCGTCAACCAGGCGGGTGCGGCGATCACCGCCGAGCCCAGTGTCGAGCGCCTCACCCAGATTGTCGTCGACGCCGGCGTGACGCTGACCGGCGCGGAATTCGGCGCCTTCTTCTACAATGTCGATGATGGCGAGGGCGGCAGCTACATGCTCTATGCGCTCGCCGGCGTCGATCGGAAGAACTTCGAGAAATTCCCGATGCCGCGCAATACCAAGGTCTTCGCACCGACCTTCAACGGCGAAGGCATCGTGCGCTCCGACGACATCCTGCTCGACCCGCGCTACGGGCAGAATGCGCCGCATGCAGGCATGCCGAAGGGGCATCTTCCGGTCAGGAGCTACCTTGCCGTGCCGGTGAAATCACGCGACGGCAGCGTCATCGGCGGCTTGTTCTTCGGTCACGGCCAGCCCGGCCGTTTTTCCCAAGCGGCCGAGGCGAGCCTCGTCAGCCTCGCCGGCCAATCGGCCGTCGCGATCGACAATATCCGGCTCTTCCGCGCCGCCAAAGTCGAAATCGACCAGCGCCGCCACATGGAAGATCAGCTGCGGAAACTCAATGAAATGCTCGAGGTCCGCGTTGCGGCCGAGATTGCCGAACGCCAGCAGGCCGAAGCAGCGCTCCAGCAGTCGCAGAAGATGGAATCAATCGGCAAGCTCACCGGCGGCGTTGCCCATGACTTCAACAATCTGCTGCAGGTGATCTCAGGCAATCTGCAGCTTCTCGGCAAGGATGTGGCAGATAGCGGCCGAGGCAAGGAACGCATTTCCAACGCGCTTGCCGCCGTCGAACGCGGCTCGCGGCTGGCAAGCCAGTTGCTCGCCTTCGGTCGCCGCCAGCCGCTGGAGCCGAAGGTCATCAACATCGGCCGTCTCGTCAACGGCATGGACGACATGCTGCGCCGCGCACTCGGCGAGGAGATCGAAGTCGAGACCAAGGTCTCCGGCGGTCTATGGAACACCTTCGCCGATCCGATCCAGATCGAGAACGCACTGCTCAACCTTGCGATCAACTCCCGCGACGCGATGGATGGCGCCGGCAAGCTGACGATCGAGGTCGGCAACGCCTTCCTCGACGATTCCTACAGCCGCATCCATCCTGAAGTGACCGCCGGCCAATATGTGGTGCTCGCCGTGACCGATACCGGCGCCGGTATGACGCAGGAGGTGATGGAGCAGGCCTTCGAGCCCTTCTTCTCGACGAAACCGGAAGGCAAGGGCACCGGTCTCGGCCTGTCGATGGTCTACGGCTTCGTCAAGCAATCCGGCGGCCACGTGAAGATCTACAGCGAGATCGGCGAAGGCACGACCGTCAAGCTCTACCTGACGCGCTCGTTCCGAAGCGAGGATCGGGTTGCGGCCGCCGACAGCGTACCGGCCGCCGGGGGCACGGAAACCATTCTTGTCGCCGAGGACGACGAGGGCGTGCGCGCCACCGTCATCGAGATGCTGTCGGATCTCGGCTACTACGTGTTGAAGGCCAAGGATGCGCAAAGCGCGCTCACCGTGATCGAAAGCGGTGCCCATATCGACCTGCTCTTTACCGATGTCGTCATGCCCGGGCCATTGAGGAGCCCGGAGCTTGCGCGCATGGCGCGCGAGCGCCTGCCTGATATCGCTGTGCTCTACACATCGGGCTATACCGAAAATTCGATCGTCCATGGCGGCCGGCTCGATCCTGGCCTCGAACTGCTCTCCAAGCCCTATACGCGCGAGGAACTCGCCCGCAAGATCCGCCACGTGCTTACTATCAGGACGCAACGCCGCCAAGGGGCGAGCGATGCCGCGGTGACCGTTCACGAACATCCCGAGATCCCCCGTGAAAAGCTGAAGCTGCTGCTCGTGGAAGACGACGCCTTCATCCGCATGGATACTGCCGAGATTCTGCAGGATCTCGGCTATGACGTGATCGAAGCTGACAGCGGCGAAAGGGGCGTGGAAATCCTCGGACACACCATCGTCGACATCATCGTCGCCGATGTCAGCCTGCCCGGCATGTCGGGTCCGGTCTTTGCCGCCAAGGCGCGCGAGGCCTTTCCTTCGGTCGGCCTGGTCTTTGCTACCGGCCACAGCAGTCTGCCGGATCCGGATGCAAACCGTCTCCCCGGTTCAGTGCTGCTGTCGAAACCTTTCAGCAGCACGGCGCTCGACCAGGCGGTCAAGAACGCCGTCCAGCAGCGGCCGGGCGCCTAGAGTTTCTCTGTTTTCTTTGCTGCCACCTCTGCTTTTATGCGTCGGCGCCGTCGAACTCGGGATATTTGCGCATCAGGTCCACTTCGCTGGTGCAGCTGTCGTCGCGCGCCGTCAGTTCGATCGAGACCGTGTCGGCAGGACCGAAACGGCCATTATCGTGATAATTGCCATCGTCGTGATAGCTGCCGCCATCGTGATAGACGGGAATACGCGCGCCGCTCTGACTGACCAGCACGGCATCCCGCTCGAAGCCCCTCTGCAGCAGCCAGTCACGCGGCGCCATCAGGCGGATGTCGACCTCGTAGGAACGTCCCTTCCCTTGCTTGAGGCCGACGGTATAGGTGACCGGCGATACCTGGCCGTTCACGTCGATCGCGCCGTTTCCATCGGCTTTGACGATGTGTTTTTCCATGTTCTCGGCTCCTTCTTCTGTGCAGGCCTTTCCCATCGGAAACCTGATAAAACCGGCTTTTGTTCCGAATCCGGGCCTTGCGGACCACGACCGCGGCCGGAACTTTTGGGCTCCTGATCGGTTCAGTCCCTTTCCAAACCAGAGGAGGCCGAGATGCCGAGAGGTGACAAATCCGACTATACCGACAAGCAGAAGCGCAAGGCCGAGCACATCGAGGAGGGCTACGAGGATCGCGGCGTCTCCGAGAAGGAAGCCGAACGGCGCGCCTGGGCGACCGTCAACAAGGAAAGCGGCGGCGGCAACAAATCCGGTTCCGGCCGCGGCAAGAAGGATACGCATGAATCCTCCGAAAAGGGCGGCGCGGCATCCGCCGCACGCTCGAAGGAGGAACGGTCCGCTTCCGCGAAGAAGGCCGCCGCGACGCGCAAGCGCAACGAACACCACAGCCACCATTAACAACTGATGCGGCAAGCGGAGGCTTTCCGTCAGCCGCATAGGGAGTTTAACCCATGGCCAAATCGAAAAAGAAATGGTCGCAGGACGTCACCGAACACAGCGATGCGATGGACCTGAAGGAAGGCGTGTTCAAATCGGACGATCCGAAGAAGATTGCCCGCTCCGTCAAGCACTCCGCCGAGGAGAGCGATCGCCGCAAGTCGAGTCCCTTCCGCGCCGCCATGTCGATGCTGACCTTCTATATCAACCGCGCCGGCGACCAGCTGACGAAAAAGCGGCGCGGCACCCTTGAAAAGGCCAAGGACGAACTGCGAAAAGACTTCGGTCGTCGACCGAAGGATTGAGCGCTCATGGCATACGAACTTTATTATTGGGACGGCATTCAAGGCCGCGGCGAATTCGTGCGGTTGGCGCTGGAAGAAGCCGGCGCCGACTATATCGACATCACCCGCCAGCCCGGGCGCGGTGCCGGCGCCATGTTCGACATCATGAAGAGCGACAGCGAACCGCACATTCCCTTCGCGCCGCCCTTCCTGAAGGACGGCGATCTCATTGTCCCGCATGTCGCCAACATCCTGTTTTATCTCGGCCCGAAGCTCGGCCTGGCGCCTAAGGATGAAGGCCTTCGCCATGTCGTCAACGGCCTGCAGCTGACCGTAACCGATTTCGTCGCCGAAGTGCACGATACGCACCACCCGATCGACATGTCGCTCTTTTACGAGGATCAGAAGCAGGAAGCGAAAGCCCGCTCCGCGGCCTTCATCCGCGACCGCATTCCGAAATTCCTCGGTTATTTTGAGCGTGTGCTGCGGCAGAACCCGAAAGGCCCCAACCATCTGGTCGGCGATGCGCTGACCTATGTCGACCTCTCGCTCTTCCAGGTGATCGAGGGCCTGAGCTACGCCTTCCCGCGAGCCATGACAAACCGCAAGGCGGAATATCCCGCCCTGCTGGTTCTGCATGATGCTGTGGCTAAGCGTCCAAACATTGCCCGTTATCTCGCCTCCCCCCGCCGCCTCGCCTTCAATGAGGAAGGGATTTTCAGGCACTATCCAGAGCTCGACGGTGCGGATTAAGAGCCGTTCATTCGAGCGGCACGGCCGCATCGAAGAAATTTCCCCACGGGTCTCTCGGCTGGGTCTCCAATCGCCGCGGCACGTTGCCGAGCGTGAAAGCGGCGGGACCGCTCACCTCGTTCAATTCTGACCAATCCAGCGGCATGGAAACCGGCGCACCCGATCGTGCCCGCGTCGAATAGGCCGCGACCGCCGTATTGCCGCGGCCGTTGCGGAGATAATCGATGTAGATATGTCCACCGCGTTTTGCCTTCGTCGCCGTTGCCAGATATTTCTCCGGCGCGTCGGCCGACATGCTTTCGGCCAGCGAGTGGGCAAAATCCTTCACCGCCGCCCAGCCGGCCTTCGGCGCGAGTGGCGTCACCACATGCAGTCCCTTGCCGCCCGACGTCTTGACGAAGGCAGCCAGGCCGCGGGCTTCCAGCCGCGTCTTCAATTCAAGCGCTGCTGTTATGACAGCGCTCCAGGCCACGTCCTCGCCGGGATCGAGGTCCATGGTGATCATGTCGGGTTTTTCCCAATCGTCGGTCGTTACGCCCCAGGGATGAATTTCGAGCACGGCCGACTGCACCAGCGCCACGAGCCCGTTGAAATCGGCGATGCGCAGCAATTTTTCGCCGTCCGCATCCTCCGGGTCGGCGATCTCCTCGATATGGGGATTCATGCCTTTCCACGCATGTTTCTGGAAAAACCGCTGGTGGCTTTTTATCCCGTCCGGCAGGCGCAGCAGTGCTAAGGGCCGGTTGACGACATAAGGCGCCATGAATGGCCACACCGCGGCGTAATAATCCGCCAGCGCCTGTTTGGTCACGCCCTCGTCCGGCCAGTAGAGCCGGTCGGGATGGGTCAGCGATACATCAGATACCGGCGGATGTCTGGGGCTCATTCTTCGATCTCGCTTGTGAGGAAATCAAGTAGCCTGTTTTCCTCGGCCCGCAAGCCCCGCAGCGGCTCGTTACCGCTCTCGATCAGCGGATGATCGTTGCCGGCGAGCGCGATGATCGCGGGATGGATATAGCTCGATCGCGAGATCGCCGGTGTGTTGTGCAGCGCCTCGGCCGCGGCCTCCGACATCTGCTTCACCGTCGGCCGGCCGCCACTGAGGATCGTCTCACGCGCCACACCGAAGGCCGCCAGCGATCCGGCCCAGGTGCGGAAGGTTTTCGCCGAAATGGGAATGCCCGATATTTCGGCCAGATAGGCGTTCAACCGGCCGGAATCGATTGGTTTCAGCGCCCCGCTTTCGTCCTTCCAGACGAAGAGCTGGCGGCCGGGCAGGTCGGCTATCTCCTCCAGGATCTTCTGCAGCCTGGGATGCTTGAGGCTGCGCTGGACGCGCTTGCCGCCCTTGGCGCGAAATTTCAGCTCTATCTGACCATCGACGATCTTCAGGTGGCGCTTCAGCAGCGTCGTTGCGCCATAGGTGCCGTTCTCCCTCACATAGGCCTGGTTGCCGACGCGTAAGTGCGCCTCGTCGAGCAGCGTCGTCAAAGCCGCAAGCACGCCGTTGACATCCTCCGCACCGGTGTCGAGATGGCGCAGCACGGTCCGGCGGATCCGAGGCAGCGCCCGGCCGAACTCAATCAGCTGATGGAATTTTCCCGCACTTCGGAAGGATTGCCAATCCTTGTGGTAGCGGTATTGCTTGCGCCCACGTGCATCGAAACCTGTCGCCTGCAAATGGCCGTTGTCGTAGAGGCATATCCAGACATTCTCGTAGGCTGGCGGCAGACCGAGCGCGCGGATGCGCGCCCGCTGCAATTCGTCGGCAAGTGTCGTGCCGTCGGGCATCACATAGCTGAAGCCCTTACCCTTCCTTCGTCTGCGGATGCCTGGTTCAGTATCGCTGACATAGACGAGACCAAGATCGGTGATGGCTTCGGCATTCATGTTCTCTGCGACCCGTTACTTGCTCCTGCGGCCGAATTGGAACCACCACCGGCGCCCGGCCTTGGTCATGTCCTTCAGCGGCTCGGTCTGCCCTTCCGGCGCAAAGACGGCAACGCTCTGGGCATAGACCATGACCGGATTATCCTGATCGCGAACCTTAAAGGCATCCCTCTCCGCCCCGGTGTCGGCAATCCGCGACCATTTCGTCAGTCCGTTTACCTCCGGCACGTGGAATTCGCAGTCGCCGCCGGCATTGAAGATGAGGAAGAGGTCATCCATCGTCTCGGTCTCGGGCGCATTCGCGCTCTTCGAGAGGTAGACGCCGAGCACCCGCAGTTCATCATCGTTCCAGGCACTGTCATCCATGAAGCCGCCGTCCGGTCTGTACCAAGCGATCTCGATGCGGCCGTCCTCGCCGGTTTCGCCGGTCAGGAACCGCTCCTGCCGCAGAACGGGATGGGCCTTGCGGAAGGCGACGGCCTGCCGGCAGAAATCGAGGAAAGGATCGTCGAGCCCTGCCCAATCGGTCCAGCCGATTTCGTTGTCCTGGCAATAGGCGTTGTTGTTGCCGTCCTGGCTGTTGCCGAGCTCGTCGCCGGCCAGGATCATCGGCACGCCCTGGGAGAGCATCAGCGTCGCCATCATGTTGCGCCGCCGCCTTGCCCGCGCGGCGTTGATATCGGCATTATCGGTCGCACCCTCAGCACCCATATTGTCGGAATGATTATCCGAATGGCCGTCCCGGTTATCCTCGCCGTTCGCCTCGTTGTGCTTGTCGTTGAAGGAGACCGTGTCCATCAGCGTGAAGCCGTCATGGGCCGACAGAAGATTGATCGAGGAGGTCGCTCCCCGGTCGGAATGGTTGAACTGCAGCGCCGAGCCGGTGACGCGCGCCGCCACCTCCGACACCATGCCGCCATCGCCCTTCCAGAAACGGCGCACGTCGTCGCGGAACTTGTCGTTCCACTCGCGGAAGGGATGCGGGAAGCCGCCGACCTGATAGCCGCCCTCGCCGATATCCCAGGGTTCGGCGATCAGCTTGACACCTGACAGCATCGGATCCTGCCGGATGGCGCCGAAGAAACCGCCCTGGCGGTCGAATTCGAGATCCTGCCGGCCGAGCGTGCTGGCGAGATCGAAGCGGAAGCCGTCGATATGCATGACGCCCACCCAGTAGCGCAGGCTGTCGAGCACCATGCGCATCACCATCGGGTTGGCGACGTTCAGCGTGTTGCCGGTACCCGTCGTATCGAAGGTATGGCGCGGATCATCGGGGGAGAGAATGTAATAGCTCGCATTGTCGAGCCCACGGAAGGACAGTGTCGGTCCTTTTTCGCTGCCTTCGGCGGTGTGGTTATAGACCACGTCCATGATGACTTCGATGCCGGCGGCATGGAACTTCTTCACCATGGTCTTGATTTCGGTGATCTTGTCGCCGGACATGTAACGCGATTGCGGCGCGAAGAAGCCGAGTGTCTGATAGCCCCAATAGTTGCTTAGGTTGTTTTCCAGGAGATAGCGATCATCGAGGAAATACTGGATCGGCAGCAGCTCGATCGCGGAAATGCCGAGCTTGACGAGATGGTCGATGATCGGATCGCTGCACATGCCGAGAAAAGTGCCGCGCAGCCGGTCAGGCACCTTCGGATGCGTCATCGTCAGGCCGCGCACATGCGCCTCGTAGATGACGGTGTCGGGCCAGGGGCGACGGATCGCCTCTTCACCCGCCCAATCGAAGTCCGGGTCCTGCACCACGCCCTTGATCGTGAAGGGCGCGCTGTCGCGCTCGTCGAAGGAAAGATCGTCCTCGCCGATCTGATAACCGAACAGCGCGTCGTCCCATATAAGGTCGCCCGTCACCTGTTTGGCATAGGGATCGAGCAGGAGCTTGTTCGGATTGAAGCGATGGCCGGCTTGCGGGTCATAGGGGCCATGAGCGCGATAGCCGTAGACCGTGCCGGGACCGACGCCGGCAATATATCCGGACCAGATGTCGCCTTCGCGCTTCGGTAGCGGCAGCCGGGCGACCTCCTTCTTTCCGTCAGGCGAGAAGAGGCAGAGCTCCATCTGTTCCGCATGGGCGGAGAATACCGCGAAATGGGTGCCAGAACCCGTATACTCCGCTCCCAGCTCCGGCTTGAGGAAGTCGAGTTCCGAAAATGAAAAGCTCATGGTGCCCCGCTTGGTAAAAAGACCAAGCGGATAACGTAACGGCGGTTCGAAAGTTCCCTCGTGAAAGGGAAAAGGGAACGATGTTGCGCGCCGAAGGAAGGTCCTATGGCATCAGCTGGCCGCCATTGACCTCGATGATCTGGCCGGTGATGTAACCCGACAGCGTCGGTGAGGCGAGAAAGAGATAGGCGCCGACGCAATCCTCCGACGTGCCAACAAAACCCATCGGGATCGACTTGCGCTGCAGCTCCATCTGCTCGTCATTGGTATAACGCTCGTGGAAGGGCGTGGCGATGACACCCGGCGCCACCGCGTTGACGCGGATCCTGTCGGCGACGAATTCCTTGGCATGACCGCGCGTGATCGTCGAGACGAAGCCCTTGGACGCCGCATAGAGGATCGCACCATTGCCGCCGCCATTGCGCGCGGCGATCGAAGTGGTGTTGATGATGAAGCCGCCCTGCTTCTTCAGCCACGGATGCGCCGCACGTGTTGCCGCCAGCACCGAGCGGGCGTTGAGGTCCATGACCGCGGCGTAATGCGCATCGGTATAGTCCGAGGTCGGCTTGCGCCCCAGCATTCCGCCGGCATTGTTGATGAGCCCGTCGAGATGACCGAAGGTCTTCGCCGTTTCCTCGACGACACGCTCGGTCTCGCCTTCCCTCGACACGTCGCCCTGGATCAGATGCACGGTGCCGCCGGCAGCCCGGATCTCGTCTGCAAGCTTCTCCGCCGGTTCGCGGCTGGCATTGTAATGCACGCCGACCTTTGCCCCTTGAGCGGCAAAGGCGCGGGCGAGCGCCGCGCCGATCCCGGTCGAGGCGCCGGTGATCAGCACGGCCTTGCCGGACAGGTCCGGCAGCTTGATGGATGCGAGCGATTGCGCAAGTTCGACCATGGCGACGATTGCCTCCCGAAAAACCAAGGACATAGGTGATGAAACGAATAGGAGAAGTCTTATCAGGGGAAATCGACGAAGGGCAATGCACGAAAGGGCGAGATTTGCATCGCCATGGGAGCGCTACGCGGTCTTCATGCAAGCGGCCATCGTCACTGACGGCCGCCTGAGGTTGCCTGAAGGAACCGAAAAGCACCTCGTTACGGCGCCACGCCGAAGGCCGGCTGCGGCTTTTGGCGGGCGAGAGGCGGGAATGCGAGCGCTATCGCCGCAGCCCCCAGCCCGACCATTGCGGAGCCGATGAACAACCAGGAATAATTGGCGAAGGTGTCGAATATCCAGCCGCCGATCAGAGGGCCGAACGCCATGCCGAGGCTGGAAAGCATCGTCGCCGCACCGAAGACCGTGCCGATGATACGCGGCCCGAAATATTCCCGCGCCAGCACGGCATAGAGCGGCATCACACCGCCATAGGCGCTGCCGAAGACGATGGCGAGCGCGTAGAATTCGCCGAGTTGGCTGACCAAGAGATAGGTCGCCAGCGCTGCCGCCTGCACCAGCAGGCCGGCGACCAGCACCGGCTTCACCCCGATCCTGTCGGCAAGGCTGCCATAGAGCAGCCGGCCGCCCAATCCCGCCAGGCCTTCGACGCTGTAGATGCTGACGGCCGCCATCGGTGCTACGCCGCAGATCGTCGCATAGTTCACCATGTGGAAGATCGGTCCGGAATGCGCCGCGCAGCAGGCAAAGAAGGTCAGGCCAAGCACGATGAATTGCGGCGATCGAAAGACTTTCGACAGTTGCGGCCGGGCGCCGTCGACCGAGAACGCGGTGTCGGCTTCGGCGGTCTCCGCAGGCGGGCGCCTGACCAGCAGCGCGGCTGGCACCAATAGGACCCAGGCCGCGACCCCGATGATCAGCATGGCGGGCCGCCATTCATAGGCCGAGATCAGCCAGCGCGCGAAGGGTGAGATGGTCATCGGCGCGACGCCCATGCCGGCGGAGACCAGCGACACCGCAAGGCCGCGGTTTTCGTCGAACCAGGCGGTCGTCGCCGCGATCATCGGCGCGAAAAACGTGCTTGCGGCCAGTCCGACAAGGATGCCGTAGGTCAGCTGGAACTGCAGCAACGTCTCGGCCCGGCTCGCCAGCACCAGCGCCAGGCCGAGCAGCACGGATCCTATCAGCACGACGATGCGCGGGCCGAACCGGTCGCTTGCCGCCCCCCAGAAGAAGCCGCCGAAACCCATGACGATGAAGTTCAGCGTCATCGCGCTCGCTATGCCGACATGCGACCAGCCGGTCGCCGTTGCGATCGGCTCCTGGAAAATCGCCAGCGAGAACATCGCGCCGAGCGCGACGCATGTCATCAATGCGCCCGCGGCGACGATGACCCAACGATAGGAAATACCCATGGCTTCATAACCTCCATGCCGACAGAGTGATCGCGACGCATGCGGCAAGCCTACCGCATTTCGCGCCTGCGATCTCAAGACGTTTGGGCCGCGGCGGATTCGACAGCGCGCTCACATCTTTTTTCGTCGCAAGATGTGGCCGCTAAAGCGTGCGAAACATCACCAATGCGTCGACGTAACCTTGCGTCGGATGAAGAAAGACGCCGGGAAGCCGGCCGACGATATCGAAGCCGAGAGATTGCCACAGCCCAACCGCGCGTTCATTGCTGGAGACGACGAAATTGAACTGCATGGCGCGAAAGCCCAGCAAGCGGGCATGCTCCAGCGAATGCTCATGCATCAGCCGGGCGACGCCACGGCCGCTTGCCGCAGCATCGGTCATGTAACCGCAATTGCAGACATGCCGGCCACCGCCGGCCTGATTGACCTTGATGTAATATGTGCCGAGGATCGCGCCATCCTCTTCGGCGACGAAGGTCTCGCGGTCCGGTCCCATCCAGTAGGCCAGCGCATCGGCTTCGCTCAGATCGCGATCGAGCGCGTAGGTTTCGCCGGCGCGGATCGTCGGACCGATGATCCTCCAGATCGCGCTTCGATCGTTCTTGTCTGCGGGTCGGATCAGCATGCCCGATCTCTAACGAAACCAGGCGCCCCGCGCAACGGGTCGGCAGCCTCCGGCAAAAGCCGGAAGCGTCCCGACCTCAAACCCTTTCAAGTGCTATCGCAATCCCCTGCCCGACGCCGATGCACATGGTCGACAGCGAATATTGTCCGCCGGTTTCCAGAAGCTCGAATGCCGCCGTGCCGGTGATGCGTGCGCCCGACATGCCAAGCGGATGGCCGAGCGCGATCGCGCCGCCATTGCGGTTCACGCGTGCGTCATCATCGGCAATTCCGAGCGCGCGCAGCACCGCCAGCCCCTGGCTGGCAAAGGCCTCGTTGAGTTCGATCACGTCGAACTGCTCGGCAGTCATGCCGAGCCGTGCCATCAGCTTGCGTGAGGCCGGGATCGGCCCGACGCCCATCACCCTTGGCGGAACCGCGGCAGCCGCGCCGCCGAGAATGCGGGCGATCGGCGTCAGGCCGTATTTTCGCGCCGCCGCTTCGGAGGCGACGATCAGTGCGGCCGCCCCGTCATTGACGCCGGAGGCATTGCCGGCTGTCACCGTGCCGCCTTCCTTTTTGAAAGGTGTAGCGAGTTTCGCCAGCGTTTCGATCGTCGTTACGCGCGGATGCTCGTCCTTGTCGACGATAACAGCATCGCCCTTGCGCTGCGGGATGCTCACCGGGGTGATCTCCTTCGCCAGCCGTCCGTTTGCCTGGGCGGCGGCCGCCTTCGCCTGGCTTCGCAGCGCGAAGGCATCCTGGTCTTCGCGGCTGACATGATAGTCCTCGGCGACATTCTCGCCGGTCTCCGGCATGGAATCGACGCCGTACTGCTTCTTCATCAGCGGGTTGACGAAGCGCCAGCCGATCGTCGTGTCGTGGATTTCAGCCGCCCGAGAAAAGGCCGTCTCGGCCTTCGGCATGACGAAGGGCGCGCGCGACATGCTCTCGACGCCACCAGCGATCATCAGCTCGGCCTCGCCGGAGCGGATAGCGCGCGCCGCCGTGATCACCGCATCCATGCCGGAGCCGCAGAGCCGGTTGATCGTCGTGCCGGGTACGGCGATCGGCAGGCCGGCGAGAAGCGCCGACATGCGCGCGACATTGCGGTTATCCTCGCCCGCCTGGTTGGCGCAGCCGAAGATCACATCGTCGACGGCTTCCCAATCGACGGCGGCATTTCGTTCCATCAGCGCCTTCAGCGGGATCGCGCCGAGGTCGTCGGCCCGCACCCGGGACAGCGAGCCGGCGAAGCGGCCGATCGGCGTCCTGATATAGTCGCAGATAAAGGCTTCGGTCATGGTTTTCCTCAGAGTTTGGGGACGACGAGGTCGGCAACCGGCCCGTCGACATGCAGCGGCGCACCGGTCATCGCCTGCAATTCCTCTTGCGACATCGCGGCCAGCTTCTCGCGCAGGACGAAGCGTCCCTTGACGATGTCGATGACGGCATGGCTCGTATAGACGCGGGTGATGCAGGCGACGCCGGTCAGCGGGAAGGTGCATGCCTCCACCAGCTTCGGCTCGCCTGTCTTGGTGACGTGCTCGGTAATGACGCAGACCTGCTTGGCGCCGTGCACCAAGTCCATGGCGCCGCCGACGGCCGGCACGCCCTTGCTGCCCACCCGCCAGTTGGCAAGGTCGCCGCTCTGGGCGACCTGATAGGCGCCGAGGATCGCGACGTCGAGATGGCCGCCGCGCACCATGGCGAAGCTGTCGGCGTGATGGAAGAAGGCAGCACCCGGCTTCAGCGTCACCGCCTTCTTACCGGCGTTGATCAGATCCCAGTCCTCTTCGCCTGCCGCCGGCGGCTCGCCAAAGTTCAGGATGCCATTTTCGGTGTGGAAGATCGCCTGACGGCCTGGCGGCTGATAACGGGCGACCATTTCGGGAAAGCCGATACCGAGGTTCACATAGGCGCCGTCGGCGATGTCCTGGGCGGCGCGCCAGGCGATCTGCGCATTGGAAAGCTTGATGTCTTCGCGAGTGTTGATGGAGCTGTGATCAATGGTCATACGTAGGCCACTCCGGCTCGAATGAGCTCTTCTTCCTGCTGGGGACGGGGGACAGCGACGACGCGGTCGACGAAAATGCCTGGCGTCACCACCTGCTCGGGATCGATGCCGCCGGCCGGCACGATGGATGAGACCTGGACGATGGTCTTCGCCGCCGCCATGCACATCAGCGGATTGAAGTTGCGGCCGGCCTTGTTGTAGGTGAGATTGCCCTGGATATCGCCGATCGCAGCCTTGACGATCGCGAAGTCGGCCTTCAGCCAGCGCTCCTGCACGTAATGGCGGCCATCGAATTCGGCGATGACCTTGCCGTCGGCCAGTTCGGTGCCGTAGGCGGTCGGCGTATAAAAGGCCGGGATGCCGGCCCCGCCGGCGCGGATGCGCTCGGCAAGCGTTCCCTGCGGCACCAGTTCGAGCTCGATTTCGCCAGCCAGATATTTATCCGTGAAGGCGCGCGGATCCGACGAACGCGGGAAAGAGCAGATCATCTTTCTGACCATACCGGCATCGATCATCGCAGCGATACCGATGCGCCCGTTGCCGGCATTGTTGTTGATCACGGTGAGGTTCTTTGAGCCCTTGTCGATCAAGGCATGAATGAGCTCGATCGGCGCGCCCGAGCCACCAAAACCACCGATCATGACGGTCGCGCCATCACCGATCTCAGAGACGGCTTCCGCCGTGCTCCCGACTGTCTTGTCCATGCGGGACCTCTCCTTGGCTAGATGCGGCCGGGAACTCTCCATCCCGTCCTTAGCCGTACACATAAAGCGCGGCATCTCAGGCGGCAATGTATTTTGTGCGCTATTTGACATTTGTTCGTATACCGCACATATTGGAATGAATCTCATTGGAGACCGGACCCATGCGCGAAACGGATTTCGTCAGCGGCTTTGCCCGCGGCCTGAAGGTCATCGAAGCTTTCGGCGAAACGCGGCAGCGGCTTTCGATCGCCGAGGCATCGAAGCTGACGGAGCTTGACCGCGCCACCGTGCGCCGCTCGCTGCTGACGCTCGCCGAGCTCGGTTATGCCGATTATGACGGCAAGTTCTTCATGCTGACGCCAAAGATCCTGCGCCTTGGCCATGCCTATCTCGCAGCGACGCCGTTGCCGGCGCTCTTGCAGCCGCATCTCGATCATCTCTCGGAAAAGGCCGGCCAGAGCGCTTCGGCCTCGGTACTCGACGGCACAGACATCGTCTATATCGCCCGCGCCTCGCAGCGCCGCGTCATGTCGATCAACCTCACCCCCGGCAGCCGCCTGCCCGCCTACTGCGCCTCCATGGGTCGAGTGCTGCTTGCAGCCCTTAGCGAGAGCGAAGCACGTGCCATCCTTGCCCGCAGCGAGCTGAAGCAAAACACAGCGAATACGAAGACCGATCCGGACGAGCTGATCACCGAGTTCCGCCGGGTCCGCACTGAGGGTTACGCCATCATCGATCAGGAGCTGGAGATCGGCCTCTGCTCCATTGCTGTGCCTGTCGACAACGACCGGGGCGAAACGGTCGCGGCGATCAACATCGGCGCGCCGGCCGCCCTCGTCCCGGCCGCGGAGATGAAGGAGCGCTATCTGCCGCTGCTAAAGGAAACGCAGGCCGCCCTGCGGCCGCTGCTGAGGCGGTGACGGTAAACCTGAATCTGGGCGGACGCAGCGAATATTGGGGCCTGCTCCGCACACCGACGCTACGCAATGTCGCGCTTAGGAAGAGCTTCTTCCACAACGGCTATTACCGGTCGCTGCGCGGCATCGTCTTCTATGCGACGCGCGACAGCGATCCCGGTCGCTGGCATCCGAAAATTCAGATGGCACGGTTCGGAAGTATGACGACTTGCCGCAAGTTGGAACAATCTCACTCAGGGCCCCGCCTTCGGCAGGAAGCCGACGACGCATGCACCTACCCTCACCGATCCCGAGATCGACGGCATCGTCGCGTTCCTTGCTTGAGAATATGCAATCAATGATTTACATGCTATCATTGATGAATGGAGGCAATGATGGCCAGCATGACGATTCGCAATCTCGATGATGCGTTGAAGCAGCGGCTGCGCGTTCGCGCCGCCACGCATGGCCGGTCAATGGAAGACGAAGCACGCGATATTCTGCGTACGGCACTTGCGACTACCGAGCCGGTGGCGCGCAATCTCGCCGATACTATTCGCGCCCGCCTGCAATCGGTCGGAGGGGTGGAGCTCGAAATTCCGCCCCGGCAGCCGATCCGGGACGCGCCGGACTTTGACGCGTGATCGTTCTCGATACCAACGTCATTTCGGAACTGCTCACGCCGGCGCCGAATGTGGCTGTAATCGAATGGCTCGGGGCACAACATCCACTATCGGTATTCACGACCGCGATTACCGAAGCGGAAATTCTATATGGCTTGCGCCTCCTTCCTCACGGTCGACGCCGGAGTGATCTCGAGGCAGCAGTCCTGCCGATATTCAATGAGGACATGAGTGGCCGTGTCCTGCCATTCGATCGTGACGCGGCAGACGTCTACGCCATCATTGCCACCGATCGCCGCAAGGCTGGCAGGCCGATCAGCCAGTTCGATGCGCAGATCGCAGCCATCGCCATCTCGCGCGGCGCTTCACTCGCAACGCGCAATGTGTCCGATTTCGAGGGAATCGGCTTGCAGATCATCAATCCGTGGAGGGATCTCTAAGTCCCTCGCATCGCAGAATTCTAAACCATCTAAGCCAGCCACGACCTAAGCATTCCCACTTGATGTATCATAATTTCCGATATACATCATTTCATCGGAAATACTGGGGGAATGATGGAACGCTCGTTTTTGACGATTGCCGCCGGCGAGAATAATGATGCGATACGCGCGCTTTCGGCGCCGGCGCGGCTTGAAATGCTCAAGCTGCTTTGCGCCAAAGGGCCGATGAATATCAACGATATCGCGCGTGCTCTTTCTCTCCCTCAATCGACTGTCGCCACCGGGATCCAGATTTTGGAAGACGCCCGGCTTGTCGATTCCCAGCTGACGAAGGCCCGCAAGGGAAACCAGAAGATCTGCTCGGCGATCTACAGCGAAATTCTGATCAGCTTCGAGGAAAGTGCCGCCCAAAGGGCCAACAACATCATCGAAGTCGAGATGCCGGTCGGGCTCTACACCAGTTGTGACGTCCATGCCCCCTGTGGTCTTTGCTCCACCGAGAGCGTCATCGGTCCTCTCGATGTTCCGGATTATTTCCTCGATCCGCAGCGCATGCAAGCCGGGCTCGTCTGGTTTGGCAGGGGCTATGTAGAATATAAATTCCCCAACAACGCCAAGGTGTTGAACAAGGACATCCGGGCGATCGAGTTTTCGCTGGAGCTGTCGTCGGAAGTGCCCGGCACCAATCCGGACTGGCCTTCCGATATAACCCTCTGGGTCAATGGAATGGCGATCGGAACCTGGACCTCGCCCGGCGACTATGGCGATAAGCGCGGCGGGTTCACGCCGGCCTGGTGGAAGCTCGAAGGCTCGCAATATGGAATGATGAAGACTTGGCGGATTTCCACGCGCGGCACCTTCATCGACGGTGTCGCCGCATCGAATGTCACGCTCAGCGCCCTCGCGCTTGCCCAGCACTCCTCAATCCGGCTCCGTGTCGGTATCGCAGAAAATGCCGGCCATACCGGCGGCGTGAATATTTTCGGGCGCGGCTTCGGAAATCACGGGCGCGATATCATCATGCGGCTGCACGTCTGAAAAATGAAAATCGGAGATCTTGATTTGAATATCGCGATTCTTTCCAGTTCCAGCGACCGATAAAATCTTCCAAGTAACTGGAATAAAACAATTTTTTCTGAAAAAGATATTAGTATGATTAAAGTCGCAACTTGGTTGACAGAACAACATTCCTGATATCAAGTTAGAGCCAAGAAAACAAAATATCTGATATATAAACGGGAGGATCCGTTGAAGACGAACGTTGTGGTTCACCGCGATTTCCGCATCGCGACCATTGATTCCAGGCTCTACAGTTCATTTCTCGAGCATCTCGGCAGGGCGATCTATGGGGGCATTTATGAGCCCGGACACCCGACCGCCGATGAGGACGGATTCCGGCGAGATGTCCTCGATCTCGTCCGTGATCTCGACACGCCATACTGCCGTTATCCCGGCGGCAACTTCGTCTCCGCCTATAACTGGGAAGACGGCGTCGGCCCGCGTGGCGAGCGCCCGGTGCGCCTCGACCTTGCCTGGCGCACCCGCGAAGCCAACCAGATCGGCGTCAATGAATTCGTCGACTGGTGCAAGAAGGCGAATACCAAGCCGATGCTCGCCGTCAATCTCGGATCACGCGGCCTGGATGCCGCCCGCAATTTCCTCGAATATTGCAATCATCCCGGCGGCACCTACTGGTCGGATCTGCGCCGCAAGCACGGCTGGTCCAATCCCCACGATGTCAAACTGTGGTGCCTCGGCAACGAGATGGATGGTCCCTGGCAGGTCGGCCACAAGTCGGCCTATGAATATGGCCGGCTGGCGGATGAGACGGCGAAGGCCATGCGCGGCTTCGACAAGTCGCTTGAACTCGTGGTCTGCGGCTCGTCCAATTCCGACATGAAGACCTATCCCGAGTGGGAAGCGCAGGTCCTCGAGCAGTGCTATGACAGCGCCGACCATATCTCGCTGCATATGTATTTTGCCAACCGCGAGAAAAATACGCTCAACTATCTCGCCCGCGCGACAAAGCTCGACCGCTACATCACCACGATCGGCGGCGTGATCGACTACATCAAGGCAAAAAAACGCTCGAAGAAGACGATCGGCATTTCCTTCGACGAATGGAATGTCTGGTATCATTCCAACCAGCAGGATAAGGAGATCCTGGCGCGCGACGAGTGGCCGGATGCGCCGCATCTCCTGGAAGATATCTATAATTTCGAGGACGTGCTGCAGGTCGGCGGCATCTTGAACACCTTCATCCGCCGCTCCGACCGCGTGCGCATCGCCTGCATCGCGCAGCTCGTCAACGTCATTGCCCCGATCATGACCGAGGACGGCGGTGCGGCGTGGCGCCAGACCATCTATTACCCGTTCTATTACGCCTCCAGATATGGCCGTGGAACGGCGCTGCAGCTGGTCGTCGATGGCCCGACCTATGACAGCGACGAGGAGAACGACGTCCCCTATCTCGACGTATCGGCAGTCCATTCCGAGGATGGCAAGACGCTGACCTTCTTTGCCGTCAACCGCCATCCGAGCACGGCGCTCGATCTCGATGTGCGGCTGGAAGGCTTCGGAAGCGCCCGGGTGGTCGAGCAGGTGGAAATGACCCACGGGGACCTGGAAGCCGTCAACACGGCAGCGCGGCCGCAGACGGTCGCCCCCGTCAATGTCGAGAGTGGAAAGATCGAGGATGGACGGCTGCGGGCGGCGCTGAAACCGTTCTCCTACAACGTCATCCAGCTGTCGGTGTGACAGCCACCGCCGGGTAGCCCATTGAGGCGCCCCCGGCTGAGATATTCGGCTCGCTGCGAGGAGGCAGTGAGCCGTAGGGATGGTTCACCGAGGTCCTGGACCTGACTGTTCAAGTCCTGAGGCTTCTGCGAACCGACAACCGCGACATGCCCATGCGTGCCTTTACGGCCGTGGCATGATCGCTTCAAGGGAGGAGTTCATGCAAAAGTGGAAGAGGTTTGCATTCGGCTTCGTGCTGGCCACGTTCGGCCTGACCGCAGTGGCCGGAGCCCAAGAATACACCTCCTTGCCGCGCAAGGAGACGCTCATCGTCGAAAATCCGGAAGGGACGATTAAAAATCCCGGCTGGTTCAACATCTGGGTCAATGGCGGCGGCGGTGTATCGACCGGCCTGCAGCAGCTGACCATGGATACGCTCTGGTATATCGACCCCGAACAAGGACTTGGCGGCGCGACCTGGGATAATTCGCTGGCTGCCGACAAGCCGCAATATAATGCCGACTTCACCGAGATGACCGTGAAACTGCGCAAGGGGCTCTTCTGGAGCGACGGCGTGGAGTTCACGGCAGACGACGTGGTCTATACCGTCAAGACGCAGATGGATCATCCCGGCATGGTCTGGAGTGCTGCCTTCTCGGTGCAGGTGGCAAGCGTCGAGGCGACCGACCCCTCGACTGTGGTGTTCAAGCTGAAGAAGCCCAATTCGCGCTTCCACGCCATCTTCACCGTTCGCTGGAACGGCGCCTGGATCATGCCCAAGCATGTCTTCGAGAAAGTCGAAGATCCGCTTCGTTATGATTTCGCCAATCCTATCTCGCTCGGCGCCTATAAGCTCAAGTCCTACGACCCCCAGGGCAAGTGGTATACCTGGGAGAAGCGTGACGACTGGCAGCGGACCTCGCTTGCCCGCTTCGGCGAGCCGGCCCCGAAATACGTGACCTACACCGATCCCGGCCCGCCGGATAAGCGGACGATCGCTCAGCTCGAGCACAATCTCGATATCATTCACGACAACACGCCGGAGGGCATGTTCACCCTCAAGGAAAAATCCAAGACGGTCGAAACCTGGTTCCCGGGCTTCCCCTTCGCCCATCCGGACCCGACGCTTCCGGCCGTGATCTTCAACACCCAGAATCCGCCCTTCGACAATGCCGATGTACGCTGGGCGCTTGCCCTGCTGATCGACATCAAGGCCGTGGATATGGCGAGCTACCGCGGGGCGGCGACGCTTTCGGCGCTCGGCGTGCCGCCGACGGCGGCCACGATGAAAGACTATCAGGCGCCGATGCAGGATTGGCTGAAGAATTTCGAGATCGATACCGGCAAGAGCAAGATCAAGCCTTATGACCCGACGGTCGGGCAACAGATCGCCGATATCCTGCGTAAGCAGCCGAAGTTCAAGGACCAGATCCCGAGCGATCCTGAGGCAATCAGCGGTGCCTTCGGCTATGGCTGGTGGAAACCGGATCCGAAGGCTGCCGGCGAACTGCTGGAGAAGGCAGGCTTCAAGAAATCCGGCGGCAAATGGCTGACCCCTGATGGACAGCCCTTCAAGATCCGGATGACGGTGGAAGGCGACACGCGCTCGGTCTTCACCCGCGCCGGAACCCTGATCGCACAGCAATGGGCGGCCTTCGGCATCGACGCCAAAGCCGTGCCGGCCGCGAAACTTTGGCAGACGGCGCTACAGCCCGGCGATTTCCAGGTGGCGATCGCCTGGAGCGTCGAAACCTGGGGCGGCGACCCCGATCTCTCCTTCTTCCTCGACAGCTGGCATTCGCAGTTCGTGGCCAAGAAGGGTGACAACCAGCCGCCGCGCAACTGGCAGCGCTGGAGCAATCCGGAGCTCGACAAGATCATCGAAAGCATTCGCGGCATCAGCGCCGACGATCCCAAGGGCGTCGAGCTCGGCAAGGATTATCTGAAGCTGGTCGCCCGCGAAATGCCGACGATCCCGTTGATGTCGTATAACGTCTTTACCTCGATGGATACGACCTATTGGACCGGCTATCCGACGATCGCCGATCCCTATACCGATCCGGTGCCGAATTGGGCCAACTCCAGGCTGATGATGGTCAAGCTGAAGCCGGCACAACCGAAATAATCCTCCCAACGCCGGCGCGAGTGTTGCGCGCCGGCCCCCTAATCGACGGGCATGTGGCATGTCCGTCGATCCTTTCCACTTGATGAAGGGAACCAGAGAGGAACCACCGCCCTATGACGTCCTATCTGATCTTTGTGCTGAAGCGGTTCGGTCAGTTTCTGCTTGTCGTATTCCTTGGCGTGACCATCACATTCTTCGTCACCCACCTGACCCCGATCGATCCGGTCGAAGAGAGCATAGGCGCCATCACCCAGATGGGGCAGTCCGATCCCAACGCGATCGAGCTGATGCGCCAGTCGCTTCGCGAGCTTTACGGCATGGAGGGCTCGATCTGGCAGCAGTACCTGAATTTCTGGCTGCGGCTTGCGACCGGTGATCTCGGTCCCTCGCTCTCGGCCTTTCCCACACCCGTTTCCACCATCATCCTGCGGTCCCTGCCCTGGACCATCGGTCTGATGACGGTGTCGACGCTGATTACCTTCGTGCTCGGCAATGCGATCGGTGCACTCGCCGGCTATTACCGCAAGGACATGGTGCTGAAGGCCGTCAGCCTTGTCTTCATCGCCCTGCTTCCCATTCCCTATTACATTCTGGCATTCGTGCTGCTGATTGTGTTCGGCTATCTCTGGCCGGTGCTGCCAATCAATGGCGGCTACGAGATGAACGCCAATCTGGACCTCTCCTTTGCCCTCGTCTTCGATATCCTGAAACACTCGATCCTGCCGGCCTTGTCGCTGATCCTGGTCGGCGCCGGCAGCTGGCTGATCGGCATGCGCGCGCTCGTTTCCAACATCATCACCGAGGATTACGTCGTCTTCGCCGAGCTTGGCGGCGTTCCGAAGCGGAAGATCCTGCGCTCCTATATCGCCCGCAATGCCATGGTGCCGCAGTTCACCGGGCTTGCCATGTCGCTCGGCGCGATCTTCAACGGCACGGTCATCACCGAAATCGTCTTCGGCTATCCGGGCATCGGCAATCTGCTGATCCAAGCGGTGCATGCCGGCGATTACAGCCTGGTGCTCGGCCTCAGCGCATTGTCGATCGTCGGCGTCGCCGCCGCGGTGTTCATCATCGACATTCTGAGCCCGCTGATCGATCCGCGCATCAAGGTGGAATAGAGCATGTTTACGATTGTCCGCGACCTCGCGCGCCAGAATATGGAATTCCTCAGCGGCCTGCTGCTCTTTGCCGTCATCGTTGGATTGATAGTGGTGTCTTACTTCTCGCCTTACAGCGCGACCGACATCTATCTTCTGCCGCCCGATATGCCGCCGGACGGCGAGTATTGGCTCGGCACGACGTCGCGCGGCCAGGACGTTTTCTGGCAGCTGACGACCGCGCTCAGAAACACCCTGTTTTTCGGTATCGGCGTCGCCTTCATCTCACGCATCATCTCGCTGGTCGTCGGCCTCGTCGCCGGTTATGCCGGCGGCGCGGTCGACCGGGTGCTGATGGCCATCAACGACAGCGTCATGGTCATCCCGCAATTTCCGCTGCTGATCCTCTTCTATTTCGTGCTGAAGGACAGCATGACCTGGACGGCGCTGATCTTCATCATGGCCTTGCTCGGCTGGTCCTATGACGCACGCCTCATCCGATCGGTGGCAATCAGCCTGAAGACCAGATCCTTCACCACCCAGAGCGTCTATTCCGGCATGAGCATGCGCAAGATCCTCGTCGAGGAGCATCTGCCCTATGTTCTGCCGATCGTCTTTGCCACCACCATGAACAACATGATCTGGTCGATCGGCATGGAAATCACCCTGTCGGTGCTCGGCTTCACCGATATCGAGACGCCGACCATGGGCATGATGATCTATTGGGCCAATGCCCATTCGGCGCTGATATCAGGCATCTGGTGGTGGGTGGCCGCCCCCGTCGCCGTCATCGTCGTCCTCTTCCTGGCGCTCTTCCTGCTGTCCATGTCGATGAACGAATACAATGATCCGCGCAGCCGGCTGAACCGGATGGGAAGTTAGAATGGATCCTTTGGTCGAAATTGAGAATCTGAAAGCCTATTACCGTGCCTTTCTCTTCGGCGTCGATCGCGAGGTGCGCGCCGTCGACGATATCAGCCTAACCATCGCCCGCGGCGAGGTCTATGGCGTTGCCGGTGAATCGAGCAGCGGCAAGACGACCTTGATCAAGACCATCGCCGGCGCGATCCGGCCGCCGCTGCGGGTCGTGTCGGGAAAAGTGACATTTCATTTCGACGGCGGCACCCAGGATATCTACGCGATGAAGCCGGAAGATCGGCTGGCGCTGCGCTGGAAGCATCTCTCCTATATTATGCAGGGCTCGATGAATGTGCTCAATCCGGTGCGCCGGATCCGGCATTCCTTCACCGATTTCGCCTTTCGCCACATGAAGGTCAGCGGCCCGGTCTTTTTGGAAAGAGTCGCCACCCATCTGCAGCGGCTGAAGCTCGATCCGCACCTGCTCGACGCCTATCCCCACGAACTGTCAGGCGGCATGCGCCAGCGCATGACCATCGCGCTGGCCACCATCCTGACGCCCGAATTCATCATCGCCGACGAACCGACGACCGCGCTCGACGTGATCGTTCAGCGCGACGTGCTCTCGATGATCCGCGAAATCCAGCGCGAGATGGGCTCGTCCTTCCTGTTCGTCACCCATGACATGGGGGTTCACGCAACGGTCTCCGACCGCATCGGCATCGTCTATGCCGGGCGTCTTGTCGAGGAAGCGCCGACCCCCAAGCTCTTCAACATGCCGCTCCACCCCTATACGCAGCACCTGGTCGGCAGCCTGCCGCGCATCGGCGACGCGACGGCCCGCCCTTCGCTGGAGGGTCGTCCGCCGAACCTCGCCATGCCCCCGGAGGGCTGCCGGTTTCACCCGCGCTGTCCGAAGCGCATGGAGATCTGCTCGCAGAAAGTTCCGCCGCTTGTCACCGTGGAGCCGCAGCGGCGCGTGGCGTGTTTTGCCGTTACGGGAGATCAGGTTTGAGCGCTCTTCTTAGCCTCTCGCATGTCACGAAAGTCTACCGCCAGGGCGGCATGCTCGGCCGGCGCCTGATCACGGCGGTCAAGGACGTCAGCTTCGAACTGGGAGCGGAGCCGGAGATCCTTTCGATCGTTGGAGAATCCGGCTCGGGGAAATCAACGATCGCGGCGATGATCCTCGGTCAGACCGAACCAACGGAAGGCGAGCTGCAATTCAGCGGCAGGACCGTCGCCATCCATAGCAGAGCCGAACGCAAGGCTTTCATGAAAGAGGTCCAGCCGGTTCTGCAGAACCCCTTCGAAGCCTTCAATCCGCTGAAACGTGTCGATCGTTATCTCTTCGAGACGGCCCGCAATTTTTCGTTCTCGGGAAACCGGCCGGACAAGCAGCAGGCGGAGAAGATGGCGGATGCAGCCCTCGTCCATGTCGGCCTGACCCTTGAAGAGGTGAAAGGCCGGTTTCCCCATGAATTGTCGGGCGGCCAGCTCCAGCGCGTCGCCATCGCCCGCGCGCTCATCCCGCAACCTCGCCTGTTGGTGGCCGATGAACCGGTCTCCATGGTCGACGCATCGTTGCGCATGGCGATCGTCAATCTCTTTGCCCGCTTGAAAAACGAGCTCGGCCTTTCGATCGTCTACATCACCCACGACCTCGCCACCGCCTATTACATCAGCGACAACATCATCATCATGCGCAAAGGCGAGATCGTCGAGCGCGGACAGGCGCGGGCCGTGTTGGATGATCCGCAGCATGAGTACTCGCGGGCACTGAAGGATGCGGTCCTGGCGGCGGACTTTAGTGCGGCGACGTAAGTGCTGCGGGGAAGCTGCAGCAATCAAACTGCGTCCTTCACTTGGCGCGGTCTGGACGACGAGAGAAACGCGGCTCGTTCACTCAAGTTAACCGACGGACAGCGACCGGAAAGCCAGCGCCGCTCGTTAGCAACCATGTTGTCCAGCGGTGGAAATTTGAAGAGTGGCTGAGGAACGGGCCGCCTTGATTGGAGCCGAACCGCTGCCCACCTCCGCCGAACCGGACCAGCGCACAGCATGGTGCTCAACGTCCGTAGGATCGGTTTTCCTCCCACCATTCTCAGTTCACATTCCGTCTAATTTAAAGTCTAAACGCGGCCAATTTAAAGTTCATGCCCACGCCTCTCGATCGTCGGAAAAATGCGGTTCGGCAAAATCGACGATCGCGGCAATGATCCGCGGCCAGTGCGCACAAACGGAAGGCGAGCTTCAATTCAGCGGCAGGACCGTCGCCATCCATACAAATCAGAGCGCAAGGGTTTTATGAAGAAGTCCAGCGGGTTCTGCAGACCACTTCGAAGACACGCTTGTGGGCCGAGCCAGACTTCTACATCCCAAGCCCCAAGGTCTTGCCGCACTTCAATGATCGCTGCAACCCCATCTGCTGGGTGGGTTCTGCACGATGAATACGGTCGGCAAGACGGACGACCTGTTGGATACGCTCGACGTCACCAGCCTGACGAAGCCCGGCTCGCTCAGTTTCTCCGCGAGATCCACAGGCGCGGACCGAAGCGCCTTTCGATCGCACCGACGATATCCTTTGCCTCGGCGCGGCGAGCGACGGCCCACGGGAACATCCATGCCGACGGCGAGCTGCTTCTCATCGCCGGCCAGCGGCCGATTATTGCGACAAAGTTGCGCTGTTATGTGACCCGGAATTTGCCGGATCGTTTGCCAGGCAGGAGAGACGAGCCTGACAATTCACATCACCCAGATGAATCGATCAGCCGTGACTGATTCACAAATGTCGTTGGACGCCGCCGCCTGCTCTTTGCGATCCTCCCGGCATGACACTTCAGCCCTATCACCTCTACATCGAACGCAGAGAGCCCGACAAAAACATGGCACGCTTTTATGCGCTGTCGATCGAGGCAAACCTATTCGGCGAGACCTCGCTCGTCCGCAGTTGGGGACGGATCGGCAGCCGCGGGCAGCAGAAGATCCATGTCTTCGATACCGAATTAAAAGCGGTTGATCTCCTGCTTATCCTATTGCGCAAGAAGCGCTCGCGAGGCTATCGGCCGCGGTAAGGTGCGTCTCTCATGGCCAGCCAAAGAGGAGGCGGCTCACGCCGCCTCCTCCTCTTCGAGTTCCGGCTGCAAGGAATGCAGGTAGTCGACGGCGCGCTGCGCATGTGCTGCTGCCGAGAAGATGGCGCGCTTGTCGTTGCCCAGAACCTTCAGCCAGCTATCGATATAGCGTGCGTGGTCCGGGCGCGGTTCGAGCTCGGGGACGATGCCGAGATCGGCGCAGAGAAACGAGCTGCCGAGTTCGGCAATGAGCTCTTCCCGAGCGCGTTCGCTTCTGTCCTTTGCGTAGCGGCTGAGATCGCGATCCAACCGACGCGGTGCGGCGGTCCAGTGCGTCATCTCGTGGCTGAGGACGGCGACATAGGAAGCATCGTCCCTGAAGGCATCCAGGCAGGGCATCTGGATGTAATCCCGGTGAGCGGCATAATAGGCAGCCGTTCCTCCGTGGCGGATCAGCGCGCCGGTATTGGCAAAGAAGCGGCCGGCATCGCCAATGCGGCTCAGGGGATCCTGGACAGGTGCGATGTCGTCAAAGTGGCCATTAAGACCGGCGATCTGATCGGTGTTGAACACCGTGTAGGCTTTGAGGAACGGAATGTCCTGTTCAATCTCGGTGCCTGTCTCGGTCGTCTGGGAGCGGACGAACGAACTGGCGAAGACAACGGTTGTGCCGGTTTCGCCCTTGCGGACGGCGCCGCCGAGTTCGATTGCCTGGCGAAACGTCATCCACCTCGATGAGGCAAAGCCACGGGCGATGGCTTCGGACCAGAGGAGCAGGACGTTGATCCCGGTGTAGGGTTGGCCGTTGTGGCGCAGTGGCCGGCTGACCTCACTTGCCGCATGTCCCGTCGTCCAGGGTTTGGTCCATGGCCGCACACCCTGTTCGAGATCGGCGATGATCCTGGCGGTGATGCGGCTGTAGATATCGGATCGTTGATTGGATTGTTGCCTGTTCATGTCTGAACCTCCGTTTCGAGGTCGCGGCCATCGCGACCTGCTACGGCGGTCCGAAAGCCGGGCTGCAAGCGTTGCCTGCACCCGCAGGGCCGCAACGCAGTGGAGGACGGCAAAGCCGTTGCCGGCGGCGCGAGCCTGGCAAGACCAAAGCCGGGGCAGGACGCGATGGCCGCAATCAAAGGGGGAGGTTTAGACGGAGGCAGATATGGCAAACCCAGCGAGTAGCATCAGGTCGCTTAGATGGCCATGAACTGCAGCGAAGAAGGCCCAATCGCCCAGCCGCGCCAGTCAGCGAGGGGGCAATATTGGCGATGTCATCGCGCGAGGCGTTTAGGTCTTGCTCAAATGATGAGTTTGAGGTCCACGGCAATCGAGGCAGAAATGTTCGTTCCTCGTTTCGATCCATGTCTGAGCCTGGTGCCTTACTAAGAACGAAGCCGCTAAGCGCGAAAGTATGGGTTTCCAAACAGATCCATCATTGTCTGTGGGAAAAGAACGGCGTAGCCAGATCAACGACCCGCGCTGAGGACGTGGTGGAACACTAGCACCGTCAATCGCAGCGGTCGGCCTGCCAACTGCCTTAAAGAGGTTGATTTCGATCCCAAAGGTCACAAGTTGTGCAATGTCAAACGAGATCATGGTTGGTGTGGCACCAAGGGTATGCGATGCCCCGCTCATATTTCCTGTGCGCAGGTTGTGGCATCCTAGGCAACTGAGTGATTTTCCCTCGATCGGAGGCTATGCTGTCGCTGAGGAACGAATCGGTGCGCCGGAATGCGAAAGCATTTCGATGGTCCGCAAGGGCACTTGCTAGAAGTATGGCACCTGCGGCGCTACCAGCGGGTGGTCGCGATAGGCGGAGACTAGGGTCTGTTGTCGCGTCCACGCGAGAAACGCTCCGGGAGGCTATTACTCTGGATAATCCAGTGAAATCGCCTCCGACACGACGGAAAATAACATACCAGGCGGCACAGTGTCACCCCAACCAAACATCGTCCTAGGGCGGGCTTCCTTGAAATCCAAGGCTCTCCGCCCCAGGCACTAAGAGCGAAAGTAGGGTGTGAAGCTTTCTGAGAGTTCTCAGCCGCTCCCCACAGCGAATGATCTTTCCGGGCGCCACTGGCGTCCGGAAAATTGCCTTAAGAACAAAGGGTGAATTCGATGGGTTTCAGGGGTTTGTTTGTCGGTATCGACCGCTACCAGTCAACCGAAATCCGTGACTTGTCGTGCGCTGCTCGCGACGCAACCGCGCTCGAAGCAATATTCGGCGACACCCTCGGTGGCCAGACCGTCCTACTAACCGATCAAGACGCGACGCTCGCGAGGTTCGAGACCGAACTCGAAGCACTCTCTCAATGCGACGCCGGCGACACCGTGGTGATTGCCTTCTCCGGCCATGGTTCGGAGACCCATGAACTGATCGTCCACGATACCGGCTATGACAGTATCGAGACCACATCCCTTCCCCTTGACCGGCTCCAAGAATGGTTCTCGAAGATTCCGGCACGGCGCGTCATTCTGTTTCTGGACTGCTGCTTTTCTGGCGGCCTCGGCGCAAAGGTCCTGCAGGTGCCAGCTATTCCCCGCAGCCTCGCTGCCACTGAAGTTCAACTTCAGAACCTGGCTGGAGACGGACATCTGATCTTCACCGCATCGGCGGCGTCGGAAGAGGCATGGGAGTTCTCGAGCCACGGCCATGGGCTCCTCACCTACTATCTCCTGGAAGCGTTGCGCGGACCGGCAGAAATCGTCGAGGCAGGAAGGCTATCCGTCTACCAGATGCTGGAATACGTGACCGCAAGAGTGAAGGTCGCCGCCCATCAGATCGGCAAGAGCCAGAACCCGGCAATGCGCGGGCAGATTGACGGCGGCCTTAGCTGGCCCGTCTTCGTTCATGGCGCGCGCTTCGAGGCGGCCTTCCCGTCTGCTCGCCCGGCAGCCGTCACTGCGGATATCCAGAGCCTGTCTGCTCACGGCTTCCCTCCCGAGATCATCACCGCATGGGGACAAGCGATCCCGTCGTTGAATGCTCTTCAAGTGGAGGCCATCAACGAGTACGGGATCCTTCTGGGGAAACACCTCCTCGTGTCCGCCCCCACCTCGTCTGGCAAGACCATGGTCGGGGAGTTGGCTGCTCTTCGGCAGGTCATGGATCGGAAGCGAGCGATCTTCCTTCTTCCGCTGAAGGCTCTCGTCGCCGACAAGCGCCGTTATTTCGAAAAGGTCTATGGCGGGTTCGGCCTCCGTGTTCTCGAGGCAACCGGTGAGACCGATGATGTGTCCCCGCTTATCCGGGGAAAATACGATATCGCCCTTCTGACCTACGAGAAGTTCGCAGCGCTCGCGTTGGCCTATCCTCATATTCTAGCGCAGACCGGGACGATCGTCGTTGACGAAGTCCAGATGATTGCCGACCAATCGCGCGGCGCGAACCTGGAGTTCATCCTTACCCTGATCCGGATGCGGAGACGAGAAGGCATCGAACCGCAAATCATCGCCCTCTCCGCTGTGATTGGGGATACGGGAGGCTTGGAAACTTGGCTCGGCGGCAGGCTGCTTCGGCGCGTGGAACGACCCGTGCCATTGCGCGAAGGCGTGCTGAGGTACGATGGTTCCTTCCGGTATATAGATCCCGCTGACGGGACCGAAAAAATCGAACCGGGCGTCGTCGTCCGGATGGGAATAAAGGAGAGCGCGCAGGACTGGATCATTCCCCTCATCAGAAAGCTGATGGCTGCAGGAGAGCATGTCATCGTCTTTCGCGAGACGAAGAGTGAATCCCGCAATGTCGGCAACTACCTGGCGGCGCAGCTTGGGCTACCGTCGGCAGAAGGGGCGGTCAGACGCATGCCGCGGCTGGACCCGTCGCAGGCACACAAGGACCTGATCGCGGATCTCCAGCATGGCGTTGCCTTCCACAATGCCGACCTTCAGCCAGCCGAGCGGCAGGTCATCGAAGAGGAGTTCCGTCGGGAGGGAGCCGGGTTGCGGGTCATTTCCGCTACCACAACGCTTGCGATGGGTGTCAACACGCCAGCCAACAGCGTGATCATCGCGGGTTTGGAGCATCCGGGGCAGGTTCCGTATTCGGTTGCCGAGTACAAGAACCTGGTGGGTCGCGCGGGTCGTCTTGGTTATGCCGCCGCAGGCACCTCCTATCTGATGGCGCTCACCCCTCGCGACGAGGATTACCTCTGGCGCAGATATGTCGTGGGAAAACCTGAAGACCTGTCGTCGCGGTTCATTTCGAGCGGAACAGATCCGCGGTCTCTGATCGTGCGCGTTATCGTCGCGCTGCCTCGCGGAGCCGCACCAGGGGTATCGAGCGACAACATTGTGTCTTTCCTCGAGAGCAGCTTCGGAGCATTTCTTGCCGCGCGTCGACAGGGCGGATGGCGTTGGTCGCACGACGAACTGTTGCGGGCGCTGACGAGTCTCGAAAGACACCGGCTGCTCGAGAAGGACGCTGACGGCCTTTATTCTCTTGCGCCCCTGGGACGTCTTGCGGGAGAAAGCACCACCGAGGTCGGATCGATTGTGCGGCTTGTCGGCGCGCTTTCGAACCTGTCGCCGTCGCACATCACCGACCCCGTGCTCCTCACGGTCGTCCAGAACACGGTCGAGCTGGATGACGTCCACTTTCCGATCAACAAGAAGAGCATTCACAAGGAACCCCACACCTGGCCTTCGCTGCTTGGCCAGCAAAGGATCGATTGGGACGTCATCAGCAAGCTGAATACGGAGGCGGTCGACCAGCACAGCGCGACCCTCAGGGCTAAGAAGGCCATGGCCACGCTTCTTTACGTGTCCGGCCAGCCAATGAGCGAGATCGAGGTGACCATGGGCCAGCACGGCGGCGCGTTTGGCGGATCGGCGGGTCCGATCCGGGGTGTTTCGTCGCGCGCCGCGGACTTGATAGGGATCGCCGCAAGGGTGGCCGAGATCCTGCACCCCGACCTCGATCTTTCAGAGCGTGTTCAGAAGCTCACGGTGCGGCTGACATATGGCGTGCCCGGCACTGCAGTCGATCTCGCCAGAGAGGCCGGAGCGAACCTCACGCGCGGCGACTACTGTGCGCTCGTTGAAGCCGGACTGGACGTTGTCTCAAATATCGAGACTGCGGAGGACGCCGACATTCTGCGTACTCTTGATGACGATCACGAGAAGCTTGTAATTGTCCGGAAGGCGGCCCGAGCGGCGGCAGAGCGAAAGTTTAAATCAGCGCCAACACCGCTGCCCGGCATTCCCCAGTTTGTCGCGTAGCGAGCCCATATGAACGAACTGCTCAAGCTTCCTTACGAAATCCAGATCGTCCTCGTGGCGGGCTATCTCGCCTACAAGCTGACGACCGCGGCACGGAAGGTCGAACACAAGACCGAGGACTTCCTGCTGCAGGTCTTAGTCTTCGGCACGCTTGGCCGCGCATTCGCCTATGTCGTCACCAAGTTGGCAGTGATGTCGGGCTATCCGGCGCCGACCGCTGTAGTGGACACAGACTACAAGAGCGTTCTCGTCACCGGCATCCTTGCGATCCTGGGATCAGTGACTTTTGCCTTTCTCTGGCGGCGCTATCTCGACAGTGCCATCAAAAAGGCGATGTCGGCGATGAACTGACCTTGCCCCCAAGTTTTATCCAGTTTTGAGTTCGCTCCAGCGGTTTTGTGAGGTGCTCCCCGATTTTGGGCCAGCGGGAGCTGGAATTTTCCGGGGTTATGGCTCAGCTCGGCGGGGGTGCCGATGAGCCGTTCATAAGCGAAATCGGCACCTTGTTGCCGATGGCGCTATGTGGCCGGAACTCGTTATAGTCTTTACGCCAATCCTCCATCTTCGAGCGCGCGTCGTCAAGGCTCATGAACCAATGGGCGTTCAGGCACTCGGCCCGGAACTTGCCATTGAAACTCTCGATGTAGCTATTGTCGGTCGGCTTGCCAGGCCGCGAGAAGTCGAGCTCGACGCCCTTATGGTAGGCCCAGAGGTCTAGGTCGCGCGAGATGAATTCGCTGCCATTATCGACTCGTATGGAGGCTGGATATCCAACTTCCCTGCATATTCTCTCAAGGGTTTGAACCACGTCTTCGCCTTTGTAGCTGAAGCGAGCGTCGACTGCCGGCGAGAAGCGCGAAAAAGTGTCGACTACCGTCAGCACCCTGATCTTGCGACCGGTGGCCAACTGGTCATGAACGAAGTCCATGGCCCAGACATGGTTGGAATGGGTCGGTTCCGTGCGATCGGCGCGAAGCTTCGCCTTGACCCGTCGCTTCGGAACCTTGTTGCGGAGCTGGAGGTCCATCTCCTTGTAAAGCCGATAGATTCGCTTCGGATTGACGGGCCACCCGTCGCGCTTGAGCAGGACATGAACGCGACGATAACCGTAACGCACTCGCGTCTGGCAGATGTCCCTGATCTTCAGCTTCAACTCGGCCTGCTCGCCGCGCCTGGACTTGTAGACATACAGCGACCGATCGATCTTCAAAACGGAACATGCACGCCGGATCGAGACCTTCCAGTCCACCTTGACCGTGTCGACAAGCTTGCGCTTGCGAGCAGGCCTCAGAGCTTTTTTGACAGCACGTCCTGAAGCATGGCCTTGTCCAGTGACAGGTCGGCGACAATCCGCTTCAGCTTGGCATTCTCCTCTTCGAGCTGCCGCAGCCGCTTCATCTCCGACGGCATCAGCCCAGCGTATTTTTTGCGCCAGTTGTAAAACGTCGCGTCCGAAATTCCCGCCTTGCGGCAGACTTCGCCGATCGGCGTTCCATCTTCCGCTTGCTTCAGCACGAATGCGATCTGCGCTTCCGAAAACTTCGAGGCCTTCATCGAATTCTCCTCTTCTTCCCATCAGGGATCATAAGTGGAAAATTCCAGTTCCAAATGGCCTAAATTATTGGGGGCACGTCACCTTCACGATCTTCTTGACGTCGCCCTCGTCGAACTCGTAGGCGCGTCTGTTCGACAGGTTGCCAATCTTTCTGAGCGCCTCCAGCGCCAACCGCGTCCTCCCTTCGGCAAGCTTCACGAATTTCTCTCTTTTTTCGCTCATCGTCGCTCTCGCTTTTTGTGGGTAAATAAGATGTCGACGATGTAATAAGAGTCAATAACTCATCGAATATTTTCGTGAAATTCACTGCGTATTTCGCAGCCATTTATGGCCGTAATGAAATTGACGTGACGCCGGACAAGAGCCGGCTGTCTAAGCTGACGGGGCCATCAAGCGAGTGGGTATGCCCCGATCGCGAACGCCGCCCCCACCGACGAGGAAGCCCGGACGGAAGGATTTGTACCCTGCCTGACGAACCGGATGCGCGCCCGTCTGCAGGGCTTCCGGGACGACTGGGAATTCGTCGGTGGCATTCCGAGCGTAGCCGATCAGTCGGGAATGCAGTCGCACCGGTCGTGGCGCAAGCGGTCGGGCTGACGATGTACTCGGCCCTGCAGGGGATGGAGTTCGACTGGGAGGCGATACTGAGGCTGCGTCATCGTCGGGAGATCGATCCGCCTCCGTTGGCGCCATCGACCGACGACATGACTGCGGATCCAGGGGTCGAAGTGGTACCCGGATTGAACTCACCCGCTAGCGCATTCTTTTCCATAGTCACATCGGAGGCCATTACCTTCAGCCACCGGATAATTCCACGGTAAGAGTTCCACGATTCGACTCTGCTTGTGGCCGTTGACGATGCCGGTGAGAAAGGCAAACGGATTGAGGGACGCATTGATTGATGGTCTCACCTCGGCACTGACAGCGACGAATTATTGCGAGTGAGTCGGACTTCGGTCCGATGGTAGACAGCAATCTCTCTGCTAATTTCCGTTCCGCTGAGACTGCAAAACTCAGCACGAAAAGGGTGTCTGCCCCTGATCCGGAGCACCCTTTTCAAACTCCCTTTGGGAAGTCCCCGCATTAAACCTTGGCACCGATGGTTCTCGGGCGGCCAGTCGACCAAGAACTCCCTTCTGCAATCATCGCCTCCGAACAAATGGCGGAGCTTCCAAATCGACGGGCATATAGCAGCCGCCTTGCGGGTTGCGGAGCAGTTCTTCGGTGGTTTCGAGCGTGCACAATGGTGGACGTGCCAATCGGCAGATCTCGATCTGTCTCCACGACGTCATCCACTTCCAAAGCGGGAGCGGGACCAGGAACTCGT
The DNA here is from genome assembly GCF_021052345.1 of Rhizobium sp. SU303. Taxonomy (NCBI): domain Bacteria; kingdom Pseudomonadati; phylum Pseudomonadota; class Alphaproteobacteria; order Hyphomicrobiales; family Rhizobiaceae; genus Rhizobium; species Rhizobium sp. SU303. The sequence goes on along the minus strand of NZ_CP088097.1, from coordinate 197,496 downwards.
CGATTCTCGAAGACGGCGATGCCCCCTCGCCCGCTTGCGAAAGACAATCCTGCGAAAATCTTTATATTTCCGCGTTGTCGTTGAACGGCAGGCCGCGATTCCTCCATTCGTCCCTCAGGATGTCCTCCAGGTCCTCGACCGTGAACTCGTCGAAGTTGGCCCAGAGCTGGACGGCCAGCGACTTCAAATTCGACGTTGTTTGCGGGTCGGCTTCGGCCGCCGCGGCAAGCCGATAGATCTCCTCGCGGAGTGCATCGCTTTCTGTCATGTCGTCCTCATAGCTCTGCACCGGTGCCTCTTGTGCTGGCAGGCAACGGACAAGGTAATCCCTAAATACCTCGGACAGTTCCGATGGGGCTGCCGATTTCAGATGAGGCGGCGAACAGCCTCCATGATCTCGGCTCGGCTGTTCATCAGTCCCGAAGGAGGCCAATAGGCGGGCTCGATGACTCCGCGCCGGCTAGCCAGGCCCATACTCGGCCGTTAGCGGCCGTTGCGCGGCTTCTTCACGGTGTCCCGAACAAACACCTCAACATGAGCTCGTAAGCCATTCTAGACTTCGCAATTTCGTCGATGTGTCTGATCATCAACCTCCAAAAGGAAGGGGGCTAGCCAATTGGGCCAGAAGAAATGAGCAGTTACTCGTCCTTCCGGGCGCGAAGCCAGGTCTCGGTGTCGGCAGGTCCTCATCCTGGACCAGGATCGCCAGCGACCGCACGGATCGAATTTCAACGCGTCTGTAGTCCTGCTGTGCGACCGCCGTCGTTCACCCCGAACAGCGTGTCGGAGGCTTAAACGCCCTGTTCCGGAAGACCGAGATGGGAGGACGTCCGCTCCGCGGTCGGCGGCGCAACTTTCTACGGCAGCCTGGATCGATCGGACGGCGTAGCCATCGAGGAGCGAAAACTCCCTGACCGTGTTCCACCAGCGCTGTCTACATGAGATCAGTTCAAAGCCGTGAGATCGGGAAAACTCCATTGGCCGTTCAGAATGGATTCCCGCGGCCGATACAGTCGCACCGTGTAATTCCAACCGGCCATGATCGGGAGGCAGTTTGGAATTTTCCCATCGCAACCACCAAATTGAACGATGATCGAACCATCGGCGTTCTTCCGCGCGGTGACATCGTTCAGCGAATAAGCACCGTATGCGTTTTTCTCGAAGTAGCCTTTTGAATTATAGAGACTGATCGACCAGAATCCATCGACGGGAACGTCCCTGACGTCGAGCTTGTAGATCGTCTTGCCGTCGTTTTTCTCAGGGGTGACGTTCAGATAAGTGGCGTCCTTGTCTGGGTTCCCACCCCACGCCGCAGCGCTGGAGACGAGATGACGTATGGGATCGACACTTTCCTTCGACCCAAAGGACTTGTTGAAGTCTGACATGGTCGTAGCGAGGATTAGAAGGGCGTCGCGCACTTTCTTTTGACTGGCGGCGTCCCAGTCGGGGGTCTCGAACTTGCCGGGTCCGCCGGGCTGGTCGACCTTGATGGCGTCCTGCAGCGCGTGGACCTGTTCCACGTCCTTCGGATTGGACGGATCGACGAACGTTCGGATGGCGATCACCAAGTAACGCGTGCCCGCTGTCTCCTTGGTGAAGGTCGAGGCGCCACCATACGACACGCCCGTGACATAGTGGTCCTCATTGATGGCCAGCAGCGACATGAAGCGCTTTCCGGCCTCTGGCAGCGTGATCGTCACCGGCCCCGCCTCGAGATCGAAAACCGCGCCCGAATAGAGCGTGTCGCGGTTCAGTCTTATGATGGTCTGGTTTTCGATCGTCGCCGGCTCGCGCCGATGAAAGAACTTCCCGAAGCCCCCGTCCTTGGCGACATTGCCAAAGTACAGATCGCTCTCGGCACGGATAAAGTTGTCGATGGTGACCGGCTCGGCCGCCGATGGCGCCGTGGAAGAGGCGACGAGGGCCGTGATTGCGGTTGCTGCGGCGATGGCAAGAGGTGTCGTGTGCATGTATCTCTCCAATTCGCTGGTTCCCTCGCACGAACGGTAGATCTCCGCGGTTGCCGAGGTCGGAAATTCGTTCCTACTGAACCTTTTCAAAGTCTCCGGGCTTCCAGCTTTTGTCGAACCACGGTTCCAACGGCGCGTAGAGCCGCAGGATCGTGTTCCATCCCTTGCCGGGCATGGTCTGCACCCAGTTCGTCTGATGGCCTTCGGGGGCGTTGGGAGAGAACCAGATCGTCACCGACCCGTTCTCGTTCTTCTTGATGTCCGGCTGATTGCTGTCGATGCCCGCGAGCTTCTGGTCTGTCTCCAACATCGAGCGCGTCTGGTTGTCGTACACCGTGAACGACCAGAACTGCCCGGCCGGTATCGGCGACGGCAAGGTGATCTTGTAGGTCTTACCTCCGTCGAGGTATTCCCCGGCCCCGTCCCTGACGGCGAACGCGTAGGCCGAGCCGGTCCCCGGTTTCGCGTCCGCCATCGCCGGAGTGATCCCGGTCGCCGCGTAATGGAACATCGTACGGGCGTCGAGCATGCGTTCGCCCTCGTTCAGGAACTGGTAGCTGTTGCCGATGAAGCCGTTGTTCCACTGGCGGTCGGGATAGAACTTCGCGCGGGGTTCGCGGGGTGCGAACACCATCGAGCGGGCGGTCGCGTTGCCGACCGCAACGGCGTCCGTCAGGATCGTCTTCATGCGGGCGTCGGGTGCGAACGGCTGTCCTTTCTTGATGCCGATCGAAGCGAACAGCCCGACGATCTCTGGATCGAATGCATCTGCGGGCTCGCTCTGAACGACGCTGTCGAGCTCCTCGTAGAAGTGAAAGTCGTTGGCATGGATCGTGTTGAGCTGCTTGCCAGAGAGGTTGACGAACGTGGTTTCCGGCGCGGACGTCTCCTCAGACAACGGGTAGATTCTGGCATGATCCTTGACGCCCTTGACCGCTGCCGCGATGTCGCCGTCCTTTACGAAGGCCCGGTAGAGGACGAGGTTCGTGTTGGTCGAAGACTTCGTGACGAAGTAGCCGTCCGCGGGCAGTCCGCCCGAGTACCCCGGCGGCACGAACAGATACTTTCCTCCCTTGCCCTTGTCGGGGCCGATGATGCCGACGTCCGTGACATAGCGGAAAAAGGCATCGTCCACCGGTCCGAGAACGCCCGGCGGGACTTGTGCAACCACGGGACCGTTCGACAGATCTACGCAGAAGAAAACGTAAACGGTGGTGGTGTTGGCGGTCAGAAACAACGAGCGCGCGTCCAGGAGGTTCTCCGTGATGCCAATGCCCTTGTTCTTCACGGCGCCCGAGTCAGCGAGCCCCTCGCACATCGCATAGACGGAAGCGGCCGGCATTCCTGATAGGAACGCTTCGACGCCCCTCGAAAAGTCGATGTTGTCGTATACCTTCTGCACTGCAGCCTGATCGGGGAGACCGTCGGCAAAATTGAGCGTGCCGATTCGGGTCTGGACAGTGCCCGGCGTCTGGATGCTTGCTGGAACATCGGCTTTGAACTGCGGTGCCGACTGATTGGCTGCGGCAGTCGCCGCTGAAAGCAACGATGACATCACTACTGCTTGGATTCGGGCATATCGGTTCATCTGTCTCTCCGTATCTTCTACTGATCTGCAACTGGAAGCCCAGAACTAAGTCGAGGGCGGAAAATCGTCCTACGAGATGGCGGCGCTAAACGGTGCGCGACACCATCGCCCGCGAGGATGTGCGTACGCTCGCGTATCTTACCTGTCTGCGGCGACTATCAGCGACCGACCGGAAACTGGAAATTCACACCGGCGAAGATCTGCCAGCGCGGCGCGCCGGCTCCGTCGTGCCAGACGGTGTACTGGGGCTCGACGAAGGCGTTCATCGTCACGCCCTTGTCGAGTTGGAAGACCTTGCCGACGCCTGCGCCCACCGGGATGTACGAGCTGCCGCTCTCGAGGTTGAAGTTCCATGTCGCGGAGGACCGCAGGTACCAGCCGTCCGACAGGTTTATATTGAGGATCGGCTGGACGGTCAGCAGGTTGACGTCCTCGCGGTCCTCGACGCCCGCGAACGAAGTCTGATAGGTGACGAGCCCCCCGAGCAGACCCCAGCTTTGCGGTGCGACGACGACGCCGGCCGCGCCGATCTGCCACTTGCCGCTTCCAAGGGATTCGTCGGTCGCAGTCGGCACGACCAGCAACGGCCCAATTCCGAGAGTGACGGCGCCCTGCTTCGGCAGGATGAAGAGGTCCATCAGGGTGAGGTCACCGAGCCCCGTGACATATCCGCTTGGAACATCGCGGGATGTCGCGATCGGGAGTGTAAAGCGAAAAAGCTGCGGCAGTCCGAACATGTCCGACGGAATGAGGCCCCTGAGCAGGAACTGGTTTGCCTCCGGATCTCCGGGCGTGTCGATGAAGCTTGGGATGTAGTAGTCATGGAGGTTGATGGTGATCTTCGGGGTCAATGGGTTGTTCGCCTCGTTGACTGTGTCGTGCGCCGCCTCCTGCGCGACCGCAGGTGCGGCGACCGCCAGCATCAGGACTGCCAGGATTCGAGTGAAATTCAATTGCACGAAGGATCTCCCGTTTCGGTGAAGGCAATCCAGCACGAAAGGTTTCGGGTGCACAGATTGTTACAGTAACAAGGCGATGCCCCGTCCCGGCGACATCAAGATGTAACTGTAACAATCTCGCTTTTTTCGATTGACCGAGGCGAGAATGGCCGATGCGTATCCGCGCTCCTCGCACGCCTCCTGCTCGAAAGGATCGCCTGCTCGCCATGGACACTCCCAGAGATGCAGCCCATCGCGGATTGCTGAAGCTGATGCTGAGACTTCCGTCTCTGCGTGGCGAGCTTCAACTTCTCTGGCCAAACGACGCTTCGTTCGAGGCTCTATGCGAGGCCTACGAGGACGCGACGGCCACGCTTGACCGTCTCCTGACGTCCCCGAGAGACGGCGAGGACGAACTGATCGACGAGTACCGCAACTTGTGTCGGGCCTTGGAATCGGACGTGGCAGCTCGATGCCGCACACGGACAGCGCGATCACGATTTTAAATTCTCCGCATTTGCCGCTTTATGGTTGCAACAGGAAATACGCCAGCATACATTCTCCACTGCTTATGGACGGACGGGCGCGAGGTGCGGAATGGCAGCGAACGGCGTGAGCAGCGGGGCATGCGCAGTTTCCGAGGAGGAGGCGCGTTCGGAAGCGGAGCGGCTGCTGGCCGATCCACGGCTTCACGTATCCGACCGCCACCGAGCTTTCCTGCGGTACATCGTCGACGCCCGGTTCGAAGGCCGGAGCGACACCATCAAGGCCTATTCGATAGCGATCGACGTCTTCAAACGGCCAGCTTCATTCGATCCCTCCTCGGATCCGATCGTCCGCATCGAGGCCACCCGTCTGCGGGAATCCCTTCAAAAATACTACGCGCAGCTTGCCGACGAGCCGGGTGCCCGCCTCGACATCCCGCGCGGGCGCTACGTCCCCGTGTTCGTCGAACGCGATAACCCGCCCTGCCTCGAGGAGGACGGCGAACTTCAGGACGTCGGCCTGCCGACGGAGGAGCCGACCCAAGCTGCTTCGCGGCCCGAGGGCAGAAATTGGCGTCACGCCATTGTGGGGGGCGCAGCCCTATTCGCCGCTGCGCTTATAGGCGGCCTTGCATATGAAGCCGCCAGCCCAACGCTTCCGGACACGCAGAAGCCCTTCGTCGCGCTGTCGATAAACGCCTCGCAAAACGACAAGGCGGCCGGCGAAGCGGTCATGGAAGACCTCGCTGTGTCGCTCGCACGTTTCGGCACCGTCCGTCTGAAATCCGGTGCCTCCGGTTCGAGAGTGCCTAGCGATGCGATGGAGCAGAGTCTCTACGAGATCAACATGCGTTACGCCGAGAATGAAAGTTCGGTCTCACTGTGGTGGCAGGTTTCCGACGCCGCCAGCGGCGAGGCCGTCTGGACCGACGAGGAGCGGCGTACTGTCGCGGCCGGAATGCGCGAGGAGGCCATGCGCGACCTGGTCTTTTCAGTATCCCGAAGGCTTGCAAGACCCGCCGGCATCATCAACGCGATCGAGCTTAGGCGCAACCTCCCGGCGTCCACGATCGGCAACGTGTGCGTCCTCAGAGGCGAATTTGCAGTCGAGCAACGCGACGACGCCGGCCTGAAGGCCGCCCGCTCCTGCCTGGCGGCCACGATCGCTGCGGACCCCGCGGATGCGGACGCGATGGCGACGCTTGCGCGCGTCTATGTCTGGATCGGCCGCGCAACCGGCGACGACAGTTACTTCGGCCGCGGCCTCGAACTGGCGAACCGGGCAGCATCCCTCTCGCCTTCCTCGCCAAGAGCGGCGCTGGCCCAAATGGGCGTGCAGTATCAGCTCGGACAGAACGAGATCTCGATAGCGGCCGGCCGCCGCGGCGTCGCGCTAAACCCTGAGAATGCCGACCTGCTTGCCAAGCTTTCGATGGTCGTCTTCCTAACGGGTCACTGGGAAGAGGGCGTGCAGCTTGCCAGACAGGCTGGGGAGATCGCCGGCCAGCCCATACGCGATGCAAGCTTCGTCATGATACTCGACGAATACCGCCAGGAACGTTACGCGCAAGCCGTGTTCCTCGCACGGCAGGTTCCGGCACCGGACGCGCCGACGTCGGTTTTGAAGCTGGCCGCCATCGCTCGCCTCGGCGACCGGCCGGTGACGGAGCAGGAGATAGCCGCAGCCCGGTTGCAGCATCCTGATCTCGACCGGACGGTCGCTGCAATGTTCTCCGGAGCTCGCTACGACAGCAATCTCAGAAACGCGCTGCGCGCAGGCATTTCGGAAGCCGGTCTGAAGATGCCGGAACTCGCCAGCAACGGTGCGATGTAACAGTAACATCCTTGTCGGAAAGGCTCCGATGGCATTCCTTTCGACCGGTCCGCAGATCGCGGGCGATGACGTCGAAAGGCCGCCATGATGCGCAAGCTGCTTGTCTTCTCAGTCGCCTCCTCCTTTCTCGCAGGCAACGTGCTGGCCGATCCCGCGGTCGTGACTGCGGCCGTCAATCTGCGTTCAGGACCGGGCACCGGGTTTGCGGCGGTCGGAAAGGTTCCGGAGGGCACCCAGATCGATCTCAAGGAATGCGATGCGAGCGGCGCTTGGTGCACGGTTGATTTCGGGGGGCAAAACGGCTTCGTCAGCGGGCGTTATCTCAGCCAGGCTTCAGCCGAGACCCCGACGTGGCCGAAGACGTTCACGGCGGATGGGGCGGCGCTTACCCTATTCCAGCCGCAGGTGATCGACTGGCCGAACTTTACAAAGCTCGACGCGCTGATCGCCGCGGAACTCAAGCTCTCGAAGGACGCCCAGCCGGTCTACGGCGTGATCGGCGTCACGGCGAAGACGGTTGCCGACGACGAGACCGACAATATCGTGCTGACGGACGTCCAGACGACCGCGGTATACTTCTCGACGCTTGACAAGGAGCAGCTTTCGAAACTTGCGCTCGGCGTCGGCAGGATCATGCCGACCGATCCGATCACGGTCTCGCAGGACCGACTCACAGCAAGCCTCGCCGATTACAAGCGGCTGAACGATGTCTCCGGGCTCAAGGCGGATCCGCCGCCGATCTTCACGAGTGAAACCGCCGCCATTCTCCTGCAGACCGACGGGAAGGCAGTGGTTTCACCAGTCAAGGGCGTGCAGGGCCTCTCCTTCGTCGTCAACACCAACTGGGACATCTTCCAGACCGATGCCGACAAGGCATACTATCTCAGGAGCGAGAAGAACTGGCTGACGGCGACGAGCCTCGACGGCGAATGGACGGAAGCCGATGCGCTGCCATCCGAGATATCCAGCCTGCCCGACGACGACGCCTGGAAGGACGTGAAGGCGGCCCTGCCCGCGGTGAAATTCGGCGAAAGCGGCGTCCCCAGGGTCTTCTATTCGGACGTGCCGGCCGAGCTCCTCGTGTTCGAAGGCAAGCCTGCGCTGGTGAAGGTGCCGGGCACAGGCCTGGAATGGGCCTCGAACACGACCAGCGACGTCTTCTACCGCCCGTTCGACACGACGTGGTACGTGCTGCTTTCGGGCCGCTGGTTCTCGGCGCCGTCGCTCGACGGGCCCTGGACGTTTGCGACGCCGAACCTGCCTGCCGACTTCCAGAACATTCCGCAGGACGCGCCCTACTACGCCGTCCGAGCGTCGGTGCCGGGAACGTCGGAAAGCGCCGAGGCGCGCCTGAAGGCGAGCATCCCTCAGATGGCCCGCGTCGCGACCGACGGAACCGTCAAGGTCGACGTCGCCTACAGCGGCGATCCGAAGTTCGAGACAATCGACGGCACCAGTCTCTCCTATGCGGTGAACTCGAACGAACAGGTCATCAAGGTCGGCGAAAAATATTTCGTGCTGAAGGATGGGGTCTGGTTCGTCGGCGACACGCCGACCGGACCCTTCGAAGTGGCGAAAGCCGTTCCGGACGAAGTCTACAGGATCCCGGCGTCTTCCCCCGTCTACAACGTCACCTATGTCAGGGTCTACGACACGGAGCCTGATGCCGTCTGGTACGGATATACGGCCGGCTATCTCGGGGCGTACCTTGCTTGGGATGCGCTCGTCTGGGGCACGGGCTGGGCCTACCGGCCCTGGTGGGACTTCGGCTGGGCGGGCGGTTACTGGCCCTATTATCCCAGGCCCGTCACCTACGGGGTCGGCGCCTTCTACAATCCTGCCTTCGGCACCTTCGGTCGCTACGGCTACGCCTACGGTCCCTATCGCGGCATCGCTGGCGGGGCGGCGTATAATCCGCGCACGGGAACCTATGTCCGCGGCGGCGCGATCTCCGGGCCGGCTGGTTCGCGTGGCTTCGTCGCCGCATTCAATCCACGGACCGGAAACGCCGTCGCGGCGCGCGGCGGGACGAACGTCTACGGCTCGTGGGGCACGGCGGCCGTCAAGCATGGCGGCGAGTTCGCCCGTATCAGCGGCGGGTCCACGGGGAATGCCGCGGGTCTGCACTGGCATAATTCCTCCGGCGACCGCGGTTTCATCGCTGGCGGCAAGGGCGGCGACATCTACGCCGGGCGCGATGGCAACGTCTACCGCCGCGAGAACGGCGAATGGCAGAAGCACACGCCCGACGGCTGGGATCCGGTCAATCGTCCTTCGACCGAGGGCTTGAAGAATGCCGGCGAGCAGTTTGCTTCCAAGCATCCGGAAGCCGCCGACCGCATCCGCCAGAACGCTCCCGAGCGTGCGCAGAACATCCAGGACCGGGTGGAGAACAATCCCGCAGCCAATGACCGTGTCCAGAACCGCGTAGAGACCCGCCAGACCGCCGCTCCTCGGCGGCAACCTCGGGAACGCGCCCCCGACAATCTCGGCGTCGACCGCGTCGCTCGGCATGTCGGCAACCAGCGAGATCTGTCGCGAAGCTACGGACGCCGCGACATCGGCCAGTTCGGCGGCGAACGGCAGTTCGGCGGCGGCGGCCGTGAATTTAGTGGCTCCCGCGGCGGCGCCTTCCACGGCGGAGGTGGGGGCTTCCACGGTGGTGGCGGCGGACACTTCCGCAGACGTTGAGCCTCGTAGAAATCTTGGAGATTGAGAACTTCGATGACCTCTGAATTTGGCAGACGCCTGGCATTAGTAGCAGCGACGACGTTGCTTCCTTCGCTTGCACTAGCGGCCGAGGGCGGCGCGGGCTTCTATCTGCTTGGCGCGAAGCTTCCCGCAAGTGCGATCACGCCGCCTCCCGGCGTGTTCTTCTCGAACGACATCTACATGTACACCGGCGATCTCGGCGGTGGAAGCGCGCTTCCTTCGGGCGGTCGGCTCGCGGTCGGCGTCGAGGGATCGGCCATCATCGACGTGCCTACCGTGCTCTGGATCCTTCCGGAAGACGTTGCGGGCGGTCACCTCGGACTGTCGCTGACCGTCCCTGTCGGCTGGAAGAACACCGACGCCGATGTGACGTTGGCGGGACCACGAGGTGGAACGGCGTCCGGATCGATCTCCGATCCGGTCTTCACCATCGGCGATCCGGTTCTTGGCGCCCTGATGGGTTGGGAGGCCGGCAACTTCCATTGGCAGACCAGCCTTCTGGTCAACGTTCCGGTCGGCGACTACCAGGACGGCGAGATATCGAACATAGCCTTCCACCACTGGGGCGCCGACGTCTCGGCCGGGGTGACCTGGCTTGACCCGACGATCGGCCTCGACCTGTCGGCGGTGGTCGGCATGACGTTCAATGCCGAAAACCCCGCCACCGACTACCGTACGGGCAACGAGTTCCATGTCGAATGGGCCGCCGTCCAGCACTTCAACGAGCAGTTCGACGCCGGTCTCGTCGGCTACTACTACGACCAGGTGAGCGGCGACAGCGGCGCCGGCGCGTCAAGCGACTTCAAGGGGCGCGTGGCGGCCATCGGCGCGACCATCGGCTGGACGTTCAAAGCGGGGGAACTGCCAATATCGACCCGCATCAAGTATTTCCACGAATTCGCCGCCGAAAACCGCGCCGAGGGAGACGCCGTCTATCTGACGATCTCGATGCCCTTGTCGATTACCAAACCCACCAACATAGCGGCGCAATAGATGAAGCTCCTGCGGCTGACACCTCTTGCCGTCTTGATGGGCTTCCTCCCGGCGCTGACCGGCTGCGGACACCCGAGTGGCGTCATGCAACCGGTGGCGCTGGCGGCAGGAACGAGCACGACGCAGGTCGACATGCTCGTTGCAACGACCAGGCAGCCTTCGGGCGATCCCGCGACGCTGTTCAACGGCGAGCGCAGCCCGAAGCCATTCATGACCGACGTCGCGGTCTCCATTCCATCGAAGCGCGAACCGGGCACCGTCCAGTGGCCGCGGCGGCTGCCGCCCAATCCTGCCACGGACTTTGCCGTCACGCGGGTGAAGCAGATCGACACCGTTCCGGAAGGCCGGGCATGGTTCCGCCAGCACATTGAAGGCGGGCATGCGTTGGTCTTCATCCACGGCTTCAACAACAAGTACGAGGACTCGGTCTTCCGCCTCGCCCAGATCGTCCACGACAGCGGCATGCAGGCGACGCCGATCCTCTTCACCTGGCCGTCGCGCGCGCAGCTCACCGGATACGAATACGACAAGGAGAGCACGAACTATTCGCGCACGGCGCTGGAGCAGTCCCTGCGGGTCCTCGCAGCCGATCCTGATGTGAAGGACATCACCATCCTCGCCCATTCCATGGGAACGTGGCTGGCGATGGAATCGCTGCGGCAGATGGGCATCCGCGACGGCCACGTCAATGCCAAGGTACACAACGTCATCCTCGCCTCGCCCGACATCGACATCCAGGTGTTTGCCAAGCAGTACGTCGAAATGGGCGAGCCCAAGCCGAAGTTCACAATCTTCGTCTCGCAGGACGACCGGGCGCTCGCGGCGTCGAGCTTCATCACCGGCAACGTGTCGCGTCTCGGCGCAATCGATCCGTCGAAGGAGCCATTTCGCTCGCGGCTGGAGAAAGCCGGCATCACGGCCATCGATCTTACGAAGGTCAAGACCGAAGACAGCCTGCACCACGGCAAGTTCGCCGAAAGCCCAGAGATCGTCCAGCTCATTGGCCAGAGGCTGATGACCGGGCAGACGCTGACCGACAGCAACGTCTCGCTCGGTCAAGGCGTCGCCGCCGTCGTGGGCGGGACGGCGCGCACCGTCGGCACGGTCGCGGGCGCTGCGGTCGCAGCACCACTAACCATCGTCGAACAGCCAATGAGGACGCGGCAGCCGTCCGGTAGGGAGGTGGGAGAGGACCTCGAAAGCGATCGGAAACCGACGCCGTTGACCCAGTAGACCGCAGCCTGGACCGATTGTTACCCCCGGCTGCCTGCAATGTAACTGTTACAAGCTTACCCCCTTGCTGCGCCTGAAGCACAGTATCGCGGCGCATAGGAACTTGACGAAAACTACGCACTCCGCCTGACAAGCCAGACGCATTCGCAAGTAGAAAGGAATCTCGTGATGAGTACGCCCACCCATCGAAGACTTCTTGCAGCCTCGGCCGCGGTCGTGATGACCATGACCTCGGCCGTCATCGTCGCGCCGGCCTTCGCACAGCAGCCCGCGCCAGCGGCGACCACTCCGCCCGCCACGACTGAAAATTCAAAGCCGAACATTCTTGTCATCTTTGGCGACGACGTCGGACAGACCAACATCAGCGCCTATTCCTTCGGCGTCGTCGGATACACGACGCCGAACATCGACAGCATCGCCAAATCAGGCATGATGTTCACCGATTATTATGCCGAGAACAGTTGCACGGCGGGCCGCTCGACCTTCATCACCGGCCAGACATGCCTGCGCACCGGTCTCTGCAAGGTTGGCGCACCCGGTGCTCCGGTCGGCCTGCAGGCCGGCGACATAACGATCGCCCAGGCGCTCAAACCTCTCGGCTATGCGACCGGCCAGTTCGGCAAGAACCATCTTGGCGACCGCGATGAGTACCTGCCGACCAAGCACGGCTTCGACGAATTCTTCGGCAACCTCTACCATCTGAACGCCGAGGAGGAGCCGGAAGCACCCTATTGGCCTAAGGATGACGCCGAGTTTCTGAAGGCTTATTCTCCGCGCGGCGTCATCAAGGCGTCGGCCGACGGCAAGATCGAGGATAGCGGCCCGCTGACCAAGAAGCGGATGGAAACCATCGACGACGAGACCAGCGCCGCGGCGATGGACTTCATGGACCGCCAGGTAAAGGCGAAGAAGCCGTTCTTTACCTGGATGAACGCGACCCGCATGCACGTCTTCACGCACGTGCGGGAGTCGATGCGGGGCCAGAGCGGCATGGTCGGAAACGAATATGCCGACGGCATGGTCGAGCACGATCAGATGGTCGGTAAGATTTTGAACAAGCTCGAGGAACTCGGGATCGCCGACAACACCATCGTCGTCTACACCACCGACAACGGGCCGAACCAATGGTCTTGGCCCGATGCGGCGACAACACCGTTCCGCAGCGAGAAGGACACAAACTGGGAAGGCGCGTTCCGTGTGCCCGCCATGGTGAAATGGCCGGGCCGCATCCAGCCGGGCCAGGTTTCGAATGGAATGATGTCCGGCCTCGACTGGTTCCCGACACTGCTTGCGGCCGCCGGTGATCCCGACGTCAAAAGCCGCCTCCTGAGTGGTTGGAAGCCGGACGGAAGCGTCAACAGCTTCCGCAACCATCTCGATGGCTACAACCAGCTCGACTACCTCACCGGCAAGACCGATAAGAGCGCCCGCAGCGACTTCTACTACTTCGACGACGACGGCGAATTGGTGGCGACGCGCTACGACGACTGGAAGGTGGTGTTCAAAGAGCAGCAGCTCCCCGGCGGGTTTGCGGTCTGGCAGAACCCGCTCGTCACCTGGCGGATCCCGAAGCTGTTCAACCTGCGCATGGATCCATACGAACGGGCCGACGTCGTGTCTGACCAATATAACGACTTTGTCGTTCGCAACGACTACCTGCTGGTGAAGGGTCAGTTGCAGGGCGCTGCCTTCCTCGAGACCTTCGTCAAGTATCCACCGAGCCAGCGGGTCGCCAGCTTCAACATCGAGGGAGTGCGCGACCAGGTCGACAAGGCGATCGACCAGTCCTTCAAGGATCGCGGGATCGAGAAGTAGCACGATATGGGCGCGCCGGATCCCGGCGCGCCTATCCCTCAATCATAGAGAGCGCCATGTCAGCTCGTGAAGACATCCTTCAGCTCGGCCAGCGCATCGGCAAGTCGATCATCGGCCAGGAGGCGATGGTCGAGCGGCTCTTGCTTGGCCTGCTTGCCAATGGGCATCTGCTCGTCGAAGGTCTGCCGGGCCTCGCAAAGACACGGGCGATCAAAAGCCTGGCGAAGAATCTCGATTCAGAGCTTTCACGCGTTCAATTCACCCCCGACCTTCTCCCGGCCGACATTACCGGCTCCGAGATCTACTTCAGCGAGGGCGGCAAGGGCGAATTCAAGTTCCAGCAGGGGCCGATCTTCGCCAATCTCATTCTGGCGGATGAGATCAACCGCGCGCCGGCCAAGGTGCAGTCCGCGCTGCTCGAAGCCATGGAGGAACGGCAGGTCACAGTCGGCGGCAAGAGCTATCCGCTACCGCCGCTCTTCATGGTGATGGCGACGCAAAACCCCATCGAGCAGGAAGGCACCTACCCTCTCCCCGAGGCCCAGCTCGACCGCTTCCTGATGCATGTCGAGGTCGGCTATCCCGACGAGACATCGGAGGCATCAATCATGCGGCTCAACCGCGACGAGGAAAACCAGACGCATGGCGGCACGAAGCCGCCGTTGCCGGAGAAGCTGAACCCACAGGCCATCTTCGACGCCCGGAAGGAAATCGGCGCTGTTACCGTTTCCGAACCCGTCGAGAAGTACATGGTAGCGCTCGTCTTCGCCACGCGTTATCCCGACCGCTACGACAAGGATCTCGCGAGGTTGCTGCAGGTGGGTGCCAGCCCTCGCGGTGTGATCGGCCTCGACAAGGTTTCGCGATCCTATGCCTGGCTGAAGGGGCGCGATTATGTCACCCCTGATGACGTCAAGGCGATCGTCCACGACGTCTTTCGCCACAGGCTGATCCTGTCCTACGAGGCACATGCGTCAAACACCACGCCGGACAAGGTGATCGACCGTATCGTCGAACTGGTGGCGGTCTCATGAGCGATGCGGGCGTCTATGTTTCGACGGACGAACTGGTGGCGCTCGAATCGAGAGCCCGAGATCTGAGCTTCGTTCAGAAGGCGCGCAGCCACCAGCAGCTTGCAGGCCGCATGCAGTCGGCGATGCGCGGCCGGGGACTGATCTTCGAAGAACTTCGCGACTATCTGCCCGGCGACGACATCCGCTCCATCGACTGGCGCGTCACCGCGCGAACCAGCAGACCGGTGGTCCGCGTTTACTCGGAGGAAAAAGAGCGGCCCGCGCTGATCATCGTCGACCAGCGGATCAATATGTTCTTCGGCAGCAGGCGATCGATGAAATCGGTAGCGGCAGCGGAAGCCGCGATGCTCTGTGCCTGGCGCATACTGGGTTCCGGCGACCGGGTCGGCGGCTTCGTCTTCGGCGAAAGCGAGACAAGCGAGGTCAAGCCGCATCGCAGTCGCAACGCCGTGATCGCCTTCGCGGATAGGATCGCCGAAAAGAACAAGGAACTGAGGGCCGATGCGGCTTCGGCGGCGGCGTCCGGACAGCTCGACGCCGTGCTCGAAACCGTCTCGAACATCGCGCATCACGACCATCTCGTGGTGGTGATCTCCGATTTCGACGGGCATACGGCGCGGACCCGAGACCTTCTCCTGCTCCTTTCCTCCCGCAACGACGTCGTCTGCATTCTCGTCTACGATCCCTTCCTGCTGGAGCTGCCGACGTCGGGCGACATCGTCGTCAGCGGCGGCGGCGCGCAGGCGGAGCTCGCGATGCGTACGGCAAGCGTTCGGACCTCGATCGACGCCTTTGCGCGCAACCGCGGACGGGAGCTGCGGGCGTGGCAGATCGAACTCGGATTGGCGATGCTGCCAATCTCTGCCGCCGAGGAAACCGCGCCTCAGCTTCGGCGACTTCTCGCGCAGTCCGCCTGGCGACAACGGAGGCGTTGATGGAGCCGGCAGCAAAGCTTGATCGGATAACGGAGATGGCCCTGCATTCGCTCCACGACATCGCGACGCCCGAACCGGTGTCATGGATGCCGCAGACATGGGGGTGGGGCGTTCTCGCAGGCGCCCTGCTCGTGATGTTAGCTCTGACCGGGATCCGGTGGATCTTGCGTTATCGTGCAAACGCATACCGGCGCGAAGCCCTGGCCCTCCTGAAGGTCGTCGACGAGCAGCTTCGAAACCCTGCGACCCGGCGCGATGGCATTCGAGACCTTGGCGAAGTCTTAAAGCGAACGGCGCTGGCGGCGTGGCCCCGTACTGAAGTTGCCTCGCTTTCGGCCAACGCCTGGACCCGATTTCTTGAAGAGCATGCTGTCGATGGTGCCGGGCATGCTCTCGAGCGGCTGCTGGACGACTTCGAATACCACGGTGCCGAGGTCGTCGCCGACCTTCCTTCGAACGTCTGCAGCGACCTCCTGGCCGCCGCCCGCAACTGGATCGAGCGCCACCATGTACCAGCTTGATCTCCCATGGCTATTGTTGACGCTCCCCGCGCCCCTGCTTGTCTGGTGGCTGCTCCCGCCGCATCGGGAAACGTCCGCTTCGATCAGGCTGCCCTTCTTCTCGCAGGTCGCCGAGGCGGCCGGCGTTCGTCCGACCGATGGATCGGTGGTTGCGCGCAGGACGTGGCCGCAGCTCTTCTGCGAAGGACTCGCATGGTGTCTCGTCGTGCTGGCGCTCGCCCGTCCGCAGTTCGTCGAACCTCCGATCGAGAAGGTCGAGCCGCAGCGTGACATCCTACTGGCGCTAGATCTGTCGCAATCGATGGACGCAATGGATTTTCCGGACGCCGACGGAAAGCCGCTCGCCCGCGTCGAAGCCGTCAAGCATGTCGTCGCGGACTTCGTGGGCAGGCGGCCGGGCGACCGGATCGGCCTCGTCGCCTTCGGTGATGCCCCCTACCCATTAGCACCCTTCACCATGGATCACGCGCTGGTCCAGACGATGATCGCCGACGCCGTGCCGGGGATGGCGGGACCGCGCACATCACTCGGAGACGCGCTCGGGCTTGCAATCAGGATGTTCGAGAAGACGAAGGTGCCGGAGAAAGTGCTCATCGTTCTGACGGACGGCAATGACACGGCCAGCAGGATGCCGCCTCTGAAGGCGGCCGAGATTGCGAAGTCGAAGGGCGTCGTCGTCCACACCGTCGGTATCGGAGACCCTGCCGCGACAGGCGAGGACAAGCTGGACACCGCGACGCTGCAGAAGATCGCGGCCCGCACCGGCGGCAGATACTACTTCGGGGGCGATCAGGCGCAGCTCGCGGCGATCTACGACGCGCTTGACCAGATCACGCCGGAAGACCAGAAGAACCTGTCCCGGCGGCCGCGAGCAGAGCTGTTCCAATGGCCGTTGCTCGCCGCCGTGCTGGTGCTTTCCGGATACCACATGCTGGCTGGCGCGGTGGGGGTCATGCGTCGGAGAGCCACCGCATGATCACGGATTTCCATTTCATCCGGCCAGGGCTTCTCGTCCTCCTGCCACTGCCGGTCCTGATCCTCTGGCTGGCCTCCCGCTCGGGCGACGTCCGGTCGCAATGGAGGGGCATGATCGCGCCGCATCTGCTCGACGGCCTGATGGTCGACGGGTCGGCAGGCTCGAGGATCCGACCGTCGTGGGTCCTGGCGGGTATCCTCGTCGCCGGGATTGTCGGCGCGGCGGGCCCGACGTGGCAGCGCCAGCCGCCGCCCTTCGTCGAGGACGCTGCTCCTCTCGTCATCGCCCTCGACCTGTCGCAGACGATGGACGCCATCGACGTGACCCCGTCGCGGATCGAGCGCGCCAAGCTGAAGATCAAGGACGTGATCGATACGAGGCAAGGTGCCCGGACTGCGATCGTCGCCTACGCGGGCACCGCTCATCTCGTCCTGCCGCCGACAGAGGACGCCGCCTTGCTGGAGAGCTACTCCGACGCTCTGGCGACGCGGCTCATGCCGAGGCCCGGCAAAGACACGGCCGCCGCCCTGGCGCTCGCCGAAAGCCTCCTCGAAAAGGAGGGGGCTTCGGGCACGATCCTGCTGCTGACCGACGGGGTTGAAGAAGCAGCTTCGAAGGCGATCGAATCCAATTCGAACGGCATCGTCATCCTTGGCGTCGGCACGTCGGCCGGCGGTCCAGTCAAGACGCCCAACGGAGGATTCGTTTCCGACCCTTCCGGAACCCGCGTGTTCTCGAAGCTCGACTTAGCCAAGCTGGAGGAAATCGGAAAGGAGACCGGAGCCGACGTCGCGACGGTGACCGATGACGACACGGACGTGCGGTGGATAGCGCAGCGAGTGCGCTCGAATTTCGCGCAGAAGCAGGCCAAGGAAGGAGACCGCTGGCGCGACCTGGGCTGGTGGCTGGTCGTGCCGTTGTCGATCGCCATGGCCTTCTCCTTCCGCAGCGGATGGGTGGTTCGAACCGGCGTCTTGCTGCTGGCAGTCCATCTGTACTCGCCAGGCAGCGCGCGCGCCGAGGGGCTTGCGGACATGTGGCTGACCCACGACCAGCAGGGCCGGATCGCATTTGAACGAGGCGACTTTGACGATGCGGCCGGCCGTTTCGCCGATCCGATGTGGAAGGGCGTATCCCTCTATCGAGCCGGCAGGTTTCAGGAGGCGGTCAATGCGCTCGCTTCCGTCGATACTGCGGAGAGCTGGTACGACCAGGGCAACGCCTTTCTTCATCTCGGACAGTATGACGACGCTGTCGCTGCGTACGGCAAGGCGCTTGAGAAGCGGAAGGACTGGGCGGAGGCGACTGCGAACCTCGCGATCGCGCAGCAGCTCCTCAAGATCCAGAAGGAGAAGCAGGAAGAGCAGCCGGAGCAACCGAGCGAAGAACCCGACAGCGTGCAATTCGACGACAAGGGCAAAGAGGGCAAGGAGGGAATGATCAACATCGCCGAGCAGACCTCCGAGATGTGGATGAAGAACATCAACGTCAGCCCGGCCGACCTGATGGCTCGCAAGTTCTCCATCGAGGCCGGGAGGATGTCGCAATGAGATTGATCGCCGTCTTGATCGGCCTTTTTGCATGCGGACCGGGCTTCGCCGCCGAACCGTTCGGGCGTGCGTCGATCGAGGGCGCCGAAGGGATCGTTCCCGGCCAGCAGGTGCACGTCGTGGTCGACGTGTTCGCGCCGGAATTCTTAACATCTCCGCCACAGTATCCGCTCTTCGACGTTCCGGAGGCTCTCGTCACGCTGTCCGACGATCGCGCCCAGAACCTGGTGCAGACTATCGATGGCGTGCAGTATTCGGGCATCCGTAGAAGCTACGCCGTCGTTCCGCAAAGGGCTGGTTCCTTCCCGCTCCCAGTGATCGAGATCGAATTTGGCTACTCGGCGAATGGAAGTCCGGCGAAGGCGAAGGTGAAAGTCGACCTCCCCTCGTTTGACGTCCCTGTAGACGCCCACCAGACCTCGACGCCCTTCGCGGCCCGTAACCTGGCGATCTCCCAATCCTTCGACAGGGACCCTGTCGGTCTCAGGGCGGGAGACGCGCTGGTGAGGACTATCGTCGTCTTCGCCGAGGACACGCAGGCGATGCTGATTCCGCCTGTCACGTTGGGGGATGCCGCCGGCCTTGCCCGATACGTGAAGCCGCCCCTACTTGCGGATGGTGTCGAGCAGCGCGGCATGGGCCGCATCGTCGAGACCGGAAGCACCAGAACGGAGACCGTCGTGTACACGACGTCGAGCGAGGGATCGTTCTCGCTTCCGTCCATCTCCTATTCTTGGTTCGACGTCGATGGTCATGCGAATACGTCAGCTACCCTTCCCGCCGTCGCCCTTGTCGTCGCACAGGCATCGGCGGGCGAGCGCCTCCCCCCGAAACTGGACGACGATCGCGCCCCTTCCAGCGATAGCGGTCCGAGAACGGGTCTGCTTGCGGTGCTATTGCTCGGCGCGGTCGATCTTGCCGCTGCCTTGCTCGCATGGCGGCGCTATCCGGCAATTCGCGCAGGTTTGAAACAGTTTCGCGAGCGGCGCCGGAATTCTCCACATCGAAGACTTCGGCGCATTCGAACCATCGTCAGGGTCGGGCCCGATCCGGCAATCTATCGGGCGCTCCAGGATTGGAGCTTGGGCCTCGGATTTTGGTCGGTTTCCGACTGGGCTGAAGCGCAGGGGAATCCCCGGCTTGCGGCACAAGTCGCCATTCTAGAGCGTCGTCTCTTCCGGTCGCGTGACGCACAGTTGGATCGGACGGTGCTGGCGTCCGCAATCGAGCTGCCATCGGTGGAACGCAGGGGTTCGAAAGGCCCGCTGCCCGATCTCAACCCAACGGCTGACAGGCCGTTGTTACCCCCCTTGTTACGGTAACAATCTTTCCTCCCGCTTTGCGGAGGTTAAGCTCGGAGGCATCGGTTCTGGAGATGGCGATGGCTATGGCATTCGAGGGCGTGGCGGAGGCCCGGCGGAACGACGGACTGGTCTGGATTCCCGGCAGGACGTTCACGATGGGATCCGACCATCACTATCCGGAGGAGGCGCCGGCCCATCCGGTCATGGTGGACGGCTTCTGGATTTCGCAGACGCCGGTCACCAACAGGCAGTTCAAGCAATTCGTCGAGACGACCGGATATGTCACCGTCGCGGAGAAAGCTCCCGATCCGAAGGACTATCCCGGTGCGAAGCCTGAGATGCTGAGGGCAGGCTCGCTGGTGTTCACGCAGCCGAAAGCGGTGAACGGCGCCGATATCTCCCAGTGGTGGACATTCAAGTTCGGTGCGAACTGGCGCCGCCCTCTCGGCGGCCTCAGCGATCTGCGCGGCAAGCTCGATCATCCGGTCGTACATGTCGCCTACGCGGACGCTGCTGCCTATGCAGACTGGGCCAGCCTCGATTTGCCGACGGAGGCCGAATGGGAGCTTGCCGGCCGCGGCGGGCTGGATGACGCGGAATACGCATGGGGCGATGAGTTCGCGCCGGGTGGCGTCCCGATGGCAAACACCTGGAGGGGCACGTTCCCTACGCACTCGACGAAGCCGAAAGGCCAAGAACGCACCTCGCCTGTGCGATCGTTCCCGCCGAATGGCTTCGGCCTCTACGACATGATCGGCAATGTCTGGGAATGGACGAGCGACTACTGGTCGACCCGGCATCCTGAACCGGCGAATCACTCGTGCTGCATTCCGAGCAACCCACGCGGGCGTGACGCCGAGGCAAGCTACGATCCGCACCAGCCTGAAATCCGGATAGCGCGGCGGGTGCTGAAGGGCGGCTCCCATCTCTGCGCCCCAAACTACTGCAGACGCTACCGTCCCGCCGCCCGCCACGCCGAGCCCGAGGATACTTCCACCAGCCATGTCGGCTTCCGTTGCGTCAGGCGCACCGAAGGAGAATCGAAATGAGAAGGCGTTTTCAGGCTTCCGATACGATTCTTGCATCACTTTTCGTCGCCGCCCTTCTGCTCGTCACTGGCGTCGTCGGAACGGCCGTGGCGCAGGAGGTCCTGCCGTCCTGGAACGATACCGCGGCAAAGGCCAGGATCATGGACTTCGTCAAGGCAACGACAGCCGAGGGTGGCGAGGGATACGTCGCGCCCGAAGACCGGATCGCGGTCTTCGACAATGACGGCACCCTCTGGTCGGAGCAACCCATCTACTTCCAATTCGCTTTTATGCTCGATCGCGTGAAGGCGCTCGCACCGGAGCACCCTGAATGGAAGGCCAAGGAGCCGTTCAAGTCGGTGCTGGCAGGCGATCCGATGGGCGTGATGAAGGGCGGCGAGAAAGGGATCGTGGATCTCGCGATGACGACGCATGCCGGGATGACGACGGACCAGTTCTCGAAGATCGTCACCGACTGGTTTGCGAGCGCCAAGCACCCGAAAACCGCAAAGCCCTACGACGAGATGACCTTCGTGCCGATGCGCGAGCTCCTCGACTACCTCAGGGCCAACGGCTTCAAGACCTACATCGTCTCCGGCGGCGGCGTCGAATTCATGCGGCCGATGACCGAGAAGATGTACGGCATCCCGCCGGAACAGGTGGTCGGCAGCACCATCACGACGGAATATGCCATTGTCGGCGACGAGCCCGTGCTCAACAGGTTACCGAAGATCGACTTCGTCGACGATGGCGCCGGCAAGCCGTCCGGCATCAACAAGTTCATCGGGCGCAAGCCGATTTTCGTGGCCGGGAATTCTGACGGCGACTACGAGATGCTGCGATGGGTCACCGCCAAGGGTCCGAGCTTTGCCATGATCGTCCATCACACGGATGCGGAACGGGAGGTCGCCTACGATCGAAACAGCAAAATCGGCAAGCTCGACAAGGCGCTCGACGAGGCGGAGCGCCGCAACTGGCTGGTTGTCGATATGAAGGCGGACTGGAAGAAGGTCTTTTCATTCGAGAAATAGAAGGACATGCGCATGAAATGGATCGGCGGACTCGTGCTGTTCGTGTTGATGTCCGTCGTCGCCACCGCCCAGGAAGCGCCGCGGCCGCAGAAGGTCGACGACCTGGTGCGGCTATTGCAGGATCCCGAGGTCCGGTCATGGCTGGAGAAAGCGCCCGGCCCAACGCCCATGGCCGTCGAAGAAGCGGACGCCGGGCTGGCCACATGGGAAGCGGCCACCCGGAGCCGGATCGATGGCGCCGTTCAGGCAATACCAAGGATTCCCGCCGAGGTGATGGCCGCCGCTGCTCGCACGAGAGAAGATGCGCGGTCCCATGGCCGGCTGCCTGTCTTCGTCGCATTCCTTGGGCTGACGGCGGTCGGACTTTTCGCCGAACGTCTTTTTGCGCGATCAAGAAGGCGCACGGAAGGGCTGCAGGAGCGCCTGCTGGCCATTGTCCTCTTTGCGGTGGCGATGGCCGCCGTCTACTTCGCCTTCGATTGGCCCGCACTCCCACGCATCGTACTCCTTGTCTCGCTGCTGGCTCTCTTGGCATATCGGGCGATCTCCGTGCTGCTCGACACGGCCGTGCTGACAATTTCCGCTCGCAGGCGGACGAAGATCTTCGCGGGTGCCGCAATCGTCGGGATCGCAGCGGCAAGCCTCGGCCGGCCTTTGTCGGTCGACCCCTCGGTGACGGCGGTGATCTCGTTCTGCTTCTCGATCGTTCTTCTCATCTTGGCCGTCGAGGGCGTCGCCTCCTCGTCCGAGAGGCCCCTTCGCATGCGCATCGCGCTCTGCCTTGCCTTCGTGATCATCTGGGCGCTCTGGTGCGTCGGTCTCCGCGGCTTGTTCTGGCTGGGCGTCTACGCGATGACGCTCCCCTCGGCGCTTCGGTTCGCCGGTCAGACGGCAGCCGACACGATTCCCTCGGAACCCGATAGCACCAAGCGCGTCCTGCTTGTCCGCGGCAGCCGGGCCGTCGTTGTCGCCGTCGCCGTCGCATGGGTGGCGATCGTGTGGAGGGTCGATCCCAACTCGCTTGTTCACAGCGATCCTGCCGTGGCCTCGGTGGCCTACGGACTTCTGAAGAGCGTCGTCGTCCTGCTGCTCGCCGATCTCGCATGGCATCTGGCGAAGTCGTGGATCGACCGGCGCCTCTCGGTGCAGGCCGAAGCTGGAAACGATCCCTCGCAGGCTGCCCGGCGGGGGCGGCTTCGCACCCTGCTGCCGATCTTCCGGAACGTACTGGCGGTCATGGTGGCGGTTATCGCCGGGCTGATCGTGCTTGCGGAACTCGGCGTCGAGATCGGGCCGCTGATTGCGGGTGCGGGCATCTTCGGGGTGGCGCTCGGCTTTGGATCGCAGACGCTGGTGAAGGACGTCATCAGTGGGGTTTTCTATATGCTCGACGACGCGTTCCGTGTCGGCGAATATATCCAGGCGAAGAGCTACAAGGGGACCGTCGAGGGATTCAGCCTCCGGTCGGTGCGGCTTCGTCATCACCGCGGCCCGGTGTTCACCGTTCCGTTCGGCGAGCTCGGCGCCGTCGAGAACATGAGCCGCGACTGGGTCATCGACAAATTCCGGGTCAATGTCAGCTACGATGCCGACATAGAGAAGGCGCGCAAGCTCGCGAAGAAGATCGGCGCCGAGCTGCAGGCCGACCCGGAACTGGGGCCGATGTTTATCCAGCCGCTGAAGATGAAGGGTGTCGAGGAGTTCGGCGATTATGGCATCGTTCTCAGTTTTGCGATGACGACAGTGCCCGGAATGCAAACCTATATCCGGCGCAAGGCCTACGCGAAAATTCGCGAGGCTTTCCAGGCGAACGGCATCGAATTTGCGACGCCGTCGGTGCAGGTCGGTGGCGACGACAGGGACGGCGCTGCCGCTGCTGCGGCGGCGATCCGCACGCAGCAGGCCAAGGTAGTGGCGGCGGAGGGGTAGAATGGCCGGCGACGACGATCGCTTGCGGATCATGCATGGCGGGCCGTTCTACGAGCTGATGACCCGGCTCGGCATGCACAAGCGCGGATGGCGGGCATTCGTCTTCGCAGGCCTGTGCTGGACGATCCCCGTGCTGCTTCTGCTGGCAACCCGCGGCGGTCACGGGGCCGGCCTCTTCCTTCACGACTGGGGAGCGTGGGCAAAGTTCCTGATCGCGCCCGTCCTGTTAACCCTGGCGGAGAAGCCCATCGGCTTCGCCCTCGACGAGTGCGTTTCGATGCTCTTTCGGATTCCGCTCGTGTCGTCGCAGTCCATGCCAGACACCCGGAAGGCCCTGCGTGACGCAGGCGCTCGAACAACGGCCGGCTTTCCGGAACTCGTCTGCTTAGGTTTGGCGCTCGCAGCGACGATCTTCAATGCGTCCACGTTCCTTGGCGGATCCGCGCCCCCGTGGGCGGTCGGCGACGGAAGCGTTTCCATGACAGGCTTCTGGTGCCTGGCGGTCGGCAACACCGTCTACTGGTTCCTGCTGACGCGTCTCGTATGGAAGCATGTGATCTGGTGCCTGTTCCTATCGACCGTCGCAAGGTGCCATCTCCGTCTCGTGGTCACGCATCCCGACGGCCATGGCGGCCTCGGCTTCCTCGCCTACTACCCTGCCGGCTATGGTCTCTTCACGCTTGCGGTGAGTTCCGTCTTCGCGGCCGGCGTCGGCCATGTGATGCAGCGCGAGACCGTAACACCCGGTCTGTTCACCGCCGTCTGCGGGGCGTGGCTGGTGGTGGTCGCGATCTACTATGCTGTTCCGCTCGTCGGCGTCGTCATGCAAGTCTCCCGTCTGAAAAGGAAAACGATCCTGCTATCGCTCTCGAAGGTGACGGATTTCGAGCGGTGGAACGAACGTACGACGCTCGGGGACAATGTCGTCGGTGATGAAAGCGAGCCTGAGGTGGCGGAATTCCGCGATGTGAAGCCGGTCTACCTCGCCTCGCTGAAGACGTCCGCAATGCTGATCAACAAGGGCAACATCCTGCCTGTTCTGGGGCCGGCACTGCTGCCGATGTTGGTGGTCGGCGCGTCGTACTTGCCATATTCGCAACTCGGACCGATCGTGAAAAGACTTTTGCTACTTTGAACGTAGGCGAGCTGGTGGAATAGCATTGATCTCCTCAGATCGCCATGCCAGTTCGTCAAGCTTGAACGCGCCCGTTCGATATCTTGTCGAAGATTTCCGGCACGATCCACTCTGCCGCCATCTGGGGAGAGAACTGCAGTATCAGGCAAGAAAATCTTTTCTGCCGTTGCACAACCTCGACGACGACGCTCGCGTTCATCGCCTCTCCTAGTCTGATAGGGGCGAGCATGAAGTCCTCCATTCAATCCAGATATTCTTCTGGTTGAGCTGAACCTGTGCAAGCGCCGGCCGATTCAAGATTAGCCGCATCCATCTTTGAAGAGACCATCGACGGGCAACTGCAAGGAGAGCTGTACTTATCCGGTGGAGAACTCGTCCGTGGCCATTGCCAGAGTCGCATTGCAATAGCACTTTGCACTCATAGCAACGGGGTGCGCGGGTGGGATACGAAATAGACTTTCTTTCTGTCGGCGACAGTAATGGTGACGCCATATGCATTCGCTACGGCACGCCCGGACTTGGTTACAACATCCACATTACCGACGGAGGATACGCCGACACTGGGCAGCGGATCATCGATCACGTCAACCAGTACTACGGCAGAGGTGCGCGCATCGCGAACGTGGTTCTTTCGCATCAAGATGGCGACCACATTGCAGGTCTTATTCCGGTCGTCCGTCATTTCGACGTCGGAGCTGTATGGATGAACCGGCCTTGGCTCTACGCGGCCGAAATCCTACACGCCTTCCATAGCAACTGCACCATCGGAGGACTTAGAAAGGCAATACGAGACGCCTATCCACTTCTTGTGGAACTGGAAGAGGCGGCCCTAGCCAAGGGAATTCCCGTCTACGAATCCTTTGCCGGTTCATGGATTGGCAGCTTCGACCTAGAAGAAATCGCCGACCTGTTGAGGCTTCCTGATCACGGAGGGCTGAGCCTTCGGGAGATTTCAAAGAGGCTCACCGCCAACGACCGCGTTGTCCGACGGCTTGTCGATCTAGGTCATCTCGCATCGGAGATCGCAATCAATCCGGTCAAGCGTTGCGAACAGCAGATCGTCCGGGAGGAAGCCCTTGCAGACTTCGTCAGGGAATTCGTTTCGCTATACGTTCTGGCGAAGGAACGTCGTGAAAATATCGGCGCGGTAAAACGGGTACTTACACATCTCGGGATAGATCCGGCCTTTCCGCCGGAGGACGTTGGCGCAAGGTTCTATCGACGGCGTGACGTCTCCGTCATCTGATTTCCGCCCTTGATCAAAAGCCCGGCTAGCGAGCCGGGCTTTTTTTGTCCTGCTCGGGAGCGCTTTTACTTTGGACGGGAGGAAGATTGTTTGGACGGGCTGTAGATAGCGCAGAGTTTTCAGTGAGGGTTAAATAGCTCGGGAGGCTATCTTGCCTGGACGCGACATAGGTAGTTGAAAAACCAATCCAGGTATTGGCCAAGCGGCCCCAAAACTGGCCATTTTGAAACCAAGAACTGGCCAACGCGATAAAACTAAGGATCCGGGCACTTTCCAGTGCCCGGAAAATGCCAAAAGGAACAAATCAGGAAACAAGCAGCGTAGTTGGATTCTAAGCCAACCTACCACCGACCCAATCCGATGGACAGCTTACATGCTTGAGCACGAGTACACGCTTTTAGGAGGGGTCAGCCGTCTCAAGATCGGCCAATATCTAGCCCTGATATCTGCCGCGGTAAGGGCGTCGAGCTCGACTTCTCGCGGCCTGGCAAGCCGACCGACAATAGCTACATCGAGAGTTTCAATGGCAAGTTCCGGGCCGAGTGCCTGAACGCCCATTGGTTCATGAGCCTTGACGACGCGCGCTCGAAGATGGAGGATTGGCGTAAAGACTATAACGAGTTCCGGCCACATAGCGCCATCGGCAACAAGGTGCCGATTTCGCTTATGAACGGCTCATCGGCACCCCCGCCGAGCTGAGCCATAACTGACGTGCCCCCAATAATTTAGGCCATTTGGAACTGGAATTTTCCACTTATGATCCCTGATGGGAAGAAGAGGAGAATTCGATGAAGGCCTCGAAGTTTTCGGAAGCGCAGATCGCATTCGTGCTGAAGCAAGCGGAAGATGGAACGCCGATCGGCGAAGTCTGCCGCAAGGCGGGAATTTCGGACGCGACGTTTTACAACTGGCGCAAAAAATACGCTGGGCTGATGCCGTCGGAGATGAAGCGGCTGCGGCAGCTCGAAGAGGAGAATGCCAAGCTGAAGCGGATTGTCGCCGACCTGTCACTGGACAAGGCCATGCTTCAGGACGTGCTGTCAAAAAAGCTCTGAGGCCTGCTCGCAAGCGCAAGCTTGTCGACACGGTCAAGGTGGACTGGAAGGTCTCGATCCGGCGTGCATGTTCCGTTTTGAAGATCGATCGGTCGCTGTATGTCTACAAGTCCAGGCGCGGCGAGCAGGCCGAGTTGAAGCTGAAGATCAGGGACATCTGCCAGACGCGAGTGCGTTACGGTTATCGTCGCGTTCATGTCCTGCTCAAGCGCGACGGGTGGCCCGTCAATCCGAAGCGAATCTATCGGCTTTACAAGGAGATGGACCTCCAGCTCCGCAACAAGGTTCCGAAGCGACGGGTCAAGGCGAA
Organism: Rhizobium sp. SU303; assembly: GCF_021052345.1. Lineage (NCBI taxonomy): Bacteria > Pseudomonadati > Pseudomonadota > Alphaproteobacteria > Hyphomicrobiales > Rhizobiaceae > Rhizobium > Rhizobium sp. SU303. The sequence continues at coordinate 169,874 of NZ_CP088097.1, read as the reverse complement.
GCTTCGCGCCGATCGCACGGAACCGACCCATTCCAACCATGTCTGGGCCATGGACTTCGTTCATGACCAGTTGGCCACCGGTCGCAAGATCAGGGTGCTGACGGTAGTCGACACTTTTTCGCGCTTCTCGCCGGCAGTCGACGCTCGCTTCAGCTACAAAGGCGAAGACGTGGTTCAAACCCTTGAGAGAATATGCAGGGAAGTTGGATATCCAGCCTCCATACGAGTCGATAATGGCAGCGAATTCATCTCGCGCGACCTAGACCTCTGGGCCTACCATAAGGGCGTCGAGCTCGACTTCTCGCGGCCTGGCAAGCCGACCGACAATAGCTACATCGAGAGTTTCAATGGCAAGTTCCGGGCCGAGTGCCTGAACGCCCATTGGTTCATGAGCCTTGACGACGCGCGCTCGAAGATGGAGGATTGGCGTAAAGACTATAACGAGTTCCGGCCACATAGCGCCATCGGCAACAAGGTGCCGATTTCGCTTATGAACGGCTCATCGGCACCCCCGCCGAGCTGAGCCATAACCCCGGAAAATTCCAGCTCCCGCTGGCCCAAAATCGGGGAGCACCTCATAACCCCGGAAAATTCCAGCTCCCGCTGGCCCAAAATCGGGGGGCACCTCAGTCCTTTTTCTAGGACGGATCATCAGTCAATTTGCGATTTGTGGTTTAGGCCCTGTTGACAAAGTGCCTTTTCAAATCAGGTAGGGTCTGATTCAAGGCTGCTTTTTAGGAGGCAGCAATGGCGCGTGGAGACCTAACCGACGCAGAATGGCGGATTGTGGAACCACTTCTTCCTGCAGAGCGTGGCCGTAAATCGCGACCCTCGCACGATAATCGTCAGTTCATGAACGGCATGTTGCATGTCCTTCGGGTCGGCTGCCCGTGGCGTGACATGCATGAGCGATACGGAAAGTGGAATTCAGTCTACGTCCGGTTCCGTCGCTGGGCCGAGCAAGGGGTATGGGATGCACTTTTGGAAACGCTTGTCGAGCTTGGCCTTACAGATGATTGGCAGCACATGCTGGACAGCACCACAGTTCGAGGCCATTCACAGGCAGCGGGCGCTAAAGGGGGACTCATAAGGAGGCTTTTGGTCGATCACGCGGCGGCTTTACGACAAAAATCCACGCCCGAGCAGACGGTCAGGGCCGCCCTCTTGGCTTTGTCCTGACGGGTGGCGAAGCCTCTGACTATCTGGCCGTTCCAGATCTTCTCGCAATGCCGGTAAACAGGCCTCGTCGTCTACTCGCCGACAAGGGATATGATGCCGACAGCATCCGCCAGGAACTTCTCTTCCACGGAACACGCCCGGTTATTCCGCCACGAGCAAGCAGAAAAAACCCACCGAATTGCGATTATCATGCCTATAAGGATCGCAATCGCATCGAGCGGATGTTCAACCGGATCAAACAGTTCCGCCGCATCGCTACGCGCTACGACAAGACCAAAACATCATTCGCGGCATTCCTGGCGATCGCCGCAGCGAAGATTTGGCTGCCCCACTTTGTCAACATGACCTAGGGCAACCAGTGTAGACTCGACCAATAGCCCAACTTCTCAAAAATTATTTCAAGCCGCCCCACAATTATTGCTCTCCAAGATGAAATCATCCCTCAACCATATGCCTCTTCGCAAACAGCGAGAACTCGGACGGGTTCTCGAGATCCTCCATGAGGAATTCGAGGATGCCCTGAAAGAAGGCACGGCTGATTTCAAGAAGCGCGGCAGAATCCTAAAAATCATCCTATTCGGCTCCTACGCCAAGGGCGGATGGGTCGATGAACCTTTCACGATGAAGGGATACCGCTCCGATTTCGATCTGCTGATCATCGTCAACAATCGCAAGCTCTGCGAGTTCGCCGAGTACTGGCACAAGGCCGCCGACCGGCTGATCCACGAAGCCTCGATCGAAACGCCAGTGAGCTTCATCGTCCATTCCAGGCGGGAGGTGAACACCTATCTCAAGGAAGGGCAATATTTCTTCTCCGACATCCGCAAGGAAGGCATCGTTCTTTACGAACTCGACGATGAAGCGCTTCCCGAGCCGGCACCGCTCTCGCCGGCAGATCGACTACGGGTGGCGAAAGAGCACCACTTGGATCGGTTTTCGCTCGCGCAGGCATTTTTAAAGGGGTTTCGGTTCTACGTCAGCGAGAAAGAACTCCGCGTGGCGGCTTTTGAGCTTCATCAATCGATCGAGCAGGCCTTTTCCTGTGTCCTGCTTACACTCACCAATTACGGCCCGCCATCCCACAACATCAAGTTCCTCCGCTCGCTTGCCGAGGAGCAGGACCGAAGACTAATCGAAGCCTTTCCGCGGGATCAGCACAAAGAACGCGCCTGGTTCAACACGCTGAACGAAGCCTACGTGAAGGCAAGGTACTCCGCGCATTTCGAGATCACCGAAGAAGCCCTCCTTTGGCTTGGGGAGCGAACGGCCCACCTACTTGAGTTGGTCAAAACCGTATGCTCCGAGCATTTAGAAAAGCTTGAGCGAAACAATGTCTAGCTTTGGTCCGCGAACCGCCCAAGCCTCTCTAGGATGCCGTTCCAAGACTGGACAAGTCCAGAAGGTGTATGTCGCCGGTCGCCGTGAACGAAATGGAACCTGCCGCCGTACCCCGCCTTTCGATCTCAACCTTTAGTTTTCAAGGGAGAGCAAAGGGGAATCCGCTTGTCCTGGACAACCTCTTCTGGCTGCGCTTTGAAATTGATACCTTTCCGAAAAGTCGAAGGCTTTGAGCCTGCACCGCGCCTTCAAATACAGCCGTTCGCAGGTGAACGGCGATTAGGCATCATGGCTCCAATAGTTACCGCGGAGCGAGTCAGAGAACTTCTTCCGGGTCCGACATTCAAGGGTTGGCACAAAGTTTCAATTGACCGTTTCCGATGGCGAGGCGACACTTGCAACCTGTAGCGAGGCAGGAGGAAAACGATGGACGACACAGATCGCTGGCGCGACATGGCAAGCGCACCAAGAGACGGTAGCCGGATCCTCGTCACGATTCGCCCTTCTGAACAGGGGCCAGCGGAGGTTGACCTCGCCTATTGGTCGAATGGCGATCAGTTCGCTGGAGAAGGCTGGCGCGCCTCTGATTCCTCGCCCGGGCACATCATCGAATATGCCGAGCCGGAATTGAAGTGTTGGATGCCGATGCCCTCGGCCAATCGCACCTCGATGCCCTCTCCCTGGGAAGGCGACGATGACCAGGAGCTCTACGGGTCGGGGATTTGATAGATCGCGCGCAGGACCATTGTTCCTGTCTCAGCGAACCGGTCCAGATTGCCGTCGGCGCGACGAAGTCGCCCGATCAAATTGAGGTTCAACCGGATAGCTTTTGTTTTTATGCATGTCGTTGGCCCGGAACCGCTGCACGCTTCCGGGCGACATGCATTAAGCACCTACGCAGCGCGCACCCTGTCTCGGCCGCTTAACTTGGCAGCATAGAGTGCCTGATCGGCGCGGCGATAAAGGTCCGACGCGCTGTCCGACGGGGCACAGGCGGCGATGCCGGCGGAACAGGTGTAGCTGAAGTCGGGAGAGTCAGGCAGAGGCCGGGAGAAGCGGATCACCGTCAGCATCCGCTCCACCATGGCAATGGCGTCTTCCGGACCGGTTGCCGGCATCACGAGAACGAATTCCTCTCCACCGACCCGCCCAAAACAATCGTTGCGGCGGACACTCTGATGGATGCGATGCGCAAAGTCGCGCAGGACCAGATCGCCGGCGTGGTGACCGAGCCGATCGTTGATCTGTTTGAAATTGTCGATGTCGAAGACGGCAAGGCAACCGTCGCTTCCATCCTTGGCGGCCGCCAGCATGTCGTCGACGCGCGCCATGGCAAAGCGGCGGTTGGCGACGCCCGTGAGTTCGTCGGTATAAGACGCCTTGATCGCCTGATCGCGATCTTGCCGGACGATCCTGCCATGCGCCCGCAAACCGGTGATGTCGCTCGCAATGCACAACATCCAGCCGTTCGTCTGGACCGCCTCGGTCATCCAGAACCATCGGCCATCGTGCAGATCGGTCTCGAAAGCGCGATAGCCGATCTTGCCGCGGCGCGACTGCGTCGAGCGCAGCCACTCGTCGAATTTGCTCGTCTGAATGACCGTGCCTCGCGCGAGCTCGAAATTTCGCCGCATCAGATCCGGCCACAGTGGCGTTTCATCGGGCTCGATGAAATAGACCGAACGAAAAGCGTCGTTGGCGTATTGCAGCCTGTCATGGCTGTCGTAGACCGCGATTAGAGTTTCGGTGTGTTCGGAAAGGTGCAGAAGCTGTTCGAATATCTCGTCCATACCGAACCCTGTCTGGTTGCCTTGGCATGACATGGCGCGGAAACCTTATGAGAAAAGAGCCAGTCCGCAAGCAAAGGCGCCTCAAGTGATTACGCAAACGTCAACGAGCGGCGTTTTTCAATCGTGATTGGACATCGGCTTCGACCTGAGCGACGCTGTTATCGGGAGGCGGACCATCTATTTTTCCGGAGATAGGAGGCCGAAATGGAACAGTACGCATTAGACCAGTTGAAAAGCATCGCAACGGTCAGCCCGACCTGCAAGCGCCTTGAAATGACTAGGCGCGAGCGCCTTGAACGATGGGCCGAAAGTCTCGAACACAGCCCCAGACCGTTCCTCAAGACACTTCACGAAACCGAATATCAGCCCATTGTCGATCGGCTTGCTCTCAGGGATGACGGCACACCGATCTCTGTTGCATTCGCCGATCCCACTCTGCGGGCGGCAGGAATGGAAAATGACAGCTATGGAGAAGCCAAACGGTTCTTCGAACTCAGCGATGAGCAATTGCATGATCTAGTGTGCTTCTGCCATTTCGGTGAACGCGTCAGCGCGGCAGTCGTCGCTCGCCGTTTGCGGAAGATGTCAGGCTCCAAACCAGACGGGTTTTTCGCTCAGCTTCGTGCGTGGTTTGCCTGATTGAGGCTATGAGCCACCATCTGACGTGCTGGTCGGGGATGCATCGATCCCCGTCGGGTCGTTGCTCCTGCGGCATCGACTATCGCTGAAATTTGAGGGGGCAGATCTCTGAAGCGGTTGGTTCCTGCTGGTCAGCAGGAACCAGGTTTTCTGCGCTGGCCGACCACGCCCCTAAGAACTTGGGTCAGGGCGTTCACCACACCTACATCTATGTCAGCGTGCTGGGGAAAGATGCCTCGCCGAGTGACTAGTCAGGGAGACGCTTGAAGAGGCCGTATCGCTACTTGCCGCCAGCTAACCACGCGCTTGCCATTGTAGGTAATTTAACGGAGAATCCCCGGCGTGGCCCTTGAGGCCTGGGCAGCCTGCCATGATCGGAGAACGCCGTGCCTCTGAAAAGCATTTTGGCCGCAGCAGCAATCGTCTTCATGACACTCTCAGGATGCGCAACTAGCGGATCGGACAACACAACCTATGCACAGCCGCAGGGGATAGGCCCAGTTCGCGGTGAGATAGGCGGCTACTAGCCCATCGAGAGTGTTTCGACCGCTTTAGAAACACAGCCTGGCTGTTTACGACGAACCAACCTCGGCGCTCGATCCGATATCATCGTCGCTGTCCGCGGAGGAAGGCATGACGATGATGCTGGGCCGCAGCCGACGTGGCAAATACAGAGGCATAGTTTCCGTGCGCAGTAGGGCTTTAAGCCTCAGTATTGTCGAGCATCGAATTCTTCAATCGTTTCGGGGTCCTGCTTATATTCCCATTGCACACCGTTCAGCCGGCGCCAGATTTGTCCCGATGGGTTTCGGGCGGCGGCGTCGACGAGTGGCACCGGCAGGAGTGTCTCGTGCTTGTGCCAGAGGGTGACGTCAGTGACGTTGGCCTAATTGGGCTTCCGGAACAGGTTGAAAAGGAGTGCGAAGTCCATTGGCGGATTTTTCCAAGGGACTCAACTACAGGGACATTTTTGGGTACTTTCAAGTACCATAATTTGGAGACACGACGCGCGGAAAATTTCGGCGCCACTGCTCACGAGCAAGCATGCGTCATAGATCGAACAAAGGTCAGCTAGGGGGCCCGATTGCGAACGCAGCAAAGAGGCCTCTGAGGTAGCACAAACGTCTCCAATTCTAGAAGCGCCTACATATCCGCGTTGTCGTTGAACGGCAGTCCGCGAGTTCTCCATTCGTCCCTCAGTATATCTTCCAGGTCCTCGACCGTGAATTCGTCGAAGTTTGCCCAGAGCTGCACGGCCAGCGCCTTCAAATTCGACGTTGTTTCTGAGTCAGCTTCGGCCGCCGCGGCAAGCCGATAGATTTCCTGGCGGAGTGCATCGCTCTCTGTCATGTCGCTCCTCCTGGCACTGCGGCAGCGCCTCCTGTTCGATAGGAGGCAACGAACAAGGTAATCCCTAAGTCTGTCGCAGGATGCCGGCCTCCTTCGCCGCAGCCTCAAACGCAGCTCGCGCTTCCGCACCGGGAACAACGCCATTCGCCGCGCCCAGGCATACCTTCCGCGCTGTCGCGTAGCTCGCGCTTCTGTTGTCGGGCCAGGATTTCTTCAAAAATGCGACCGCCTCTCGAGCGCTCCTGATGACGTGAAAACGATCATCTATCTTCAATTCGACGTTCGCATCCCAGATGCTGATCATGGCGTCCTCCGTGGGGCAGGCTTCCCACAAACGTATATTAGGAAGATCTGTTCCAAGCGGACGATCCGGCCGGAATTTTGGCAGCAGCATGAGGCTCTTTCGACCCAACAACCGCTCGCGATACCGCCGTGCTTCGAAAGCTTCGCCTTATCTTCGGTTAAGCGCCTTCGATTCGGCTCTGAAGGTGCATTCAAGAAAGTGGTGACAGGATGTCGATCCGGCCATGGGAGTCACGTCCCCAAATCGCAAAACGCCCCATCCTCACGCAAAGAGCCCCGCGGTTGTTGCGACCGCGGGGCTCCTTGACGCCTGACCCGGGAGAGGGGGTCAGGCGGCCTGTACTTTGCGGGTCGTGCGTGCCCATTCGGGCAGCCAGTCGCCGTGGGTGGCGAGCAGATCGTCTACCAGCGACCAGATCTGGTCGAGGTCGAGTTCGGCCGCCGTATGCGGGTCCATCATCGCGGCGTGATAGATGTGCTCGCGATTTTCCGTCATCAGCGCCTGCACCGTCAGCTCCTGGACGTTGATATTGGTGCGGATCAGCGCGGTCAGCTGCGGCGGCAGATCGCCGATGAAGGTCGGCTGGATGCCGGAGGCATCGACGAGGCACGGCACCTCGGCGGCGCAATTGGCAGGCAGCGAGGTGATGCAGCCATTGTTGCGGATATTGCCGTAGATCACCGAGGGCTCGCCGGTCCAGACCGAATTGATGATCGAGGAGGCATATTCCTTCGACGGCGCGACTTCGATCTTGTCGGCCGAGCGGTAGGCCTCCGCTTGGCCCTTCCAGCGCTCGATCTGCTCGATGCAACGCTTCGGATATTTCATCGAGCGGGATGCCGAATTTCTCGATCAGGTCGTCTCGACCCTCCTTGATGAAGAGCGTACGCCAAACAGCATGATGAGCCCGAAGCGGTGCGGCCGGGCATGCGTCGCGGTTTTGAAGAGCGCATGATTATCAAGCCGCAGGCCAACAACCGATTCATAAATTAGCATCGCCGCACGAAAAGCTTGCATGCAAGCTATAAATCGGATGTCCTGAGAAAGGCTTCTCTGGTGTTGGGCGACCCAGTATGAAAAACCTCGATGCGCGAATTCGGTTCACAGGTGAGCGGCGACAGGTCACAGCCCTTTTCTATGATATCGTCGGCTCAACGGAGCTCTTATTGCGGAGCGAGCCGGAGAAGTTCTTTCGCTCCGTGTCGGCATTACATCAGAGCGCCGAGACGATCATAAAAAAACATGGAGGGTTTCTTCATCAGCGGCTTGGTGATGGGGGATGCTGTTTCTTCGGATATCCCGATCAATCCGAAGATGCGGCTGAAAGCGCGGTACAGGCTTCCTTGGAATTGTTAGGCATTGCAGCGAGCACCAAGAAGGCGCGCACAGCTTTCAGGCTGCGGATCGGGGTTGCCACAGGTCTTGTCGTATTCTCCACGCGAGGAGACGAGATTGTCGGCACAGCACCGGTCCTGGCGGCTCGCCTGCAAGCAGAGGCCGAACCGAATTCGGTGCTGGTCGCAGATTCCACCGTTCAGCTCACGCGACACAAGTTCGACTACAGCCTGGTGCGGAAGGCCAAACTCAAAGGCTTCGAAGAGCCGGTTGCGCTCTGGCGCCCGCAGGAACGTGATCGATCAACCTCTGCGCTGTCGCCGTTCAATGAATGGGACCGGCCGATAAGAGGCAGGGAAAGAGAGCTTGCCGCTCTTTCGAGCGCCTGGAATTCAGCTCTCGGCGGCAAGGGCAGCTCGATCACCGTGGTCGGAGAGGCGGGCATCGGCAAATCCAGACTAATCGGCGAATTCGCCCGCAGTCTATCGCAAACTTCGCACGAGACCCTGATCTTTCAGTGCGGCAGGCGCCTGGAGAGCCAGCCTCTGCACCCATTTATGTCGTTCCTTGAGAGACTTGTAGCCGAATCTTCTGTTCTGAAGGATGGCGAAAGCGGGGCTTTTATGCAGGCTCTTCAAACCGCCGGCCGGGACGTCAACGCAACCGTCGTCGACACCATCCTCTCATTTACGTCAGACCGATCGCCGGCGACCTCGCGCAATATTCGCGTGTCGGATCTGTCGGGGCGGGCATTCAGGCGGAAGGTCATCGAAGCCGCTGCCGACATCCTGACGTGCAGAGCGACTGGCGTCCCGACGCTCCTCGTATTCGAGGATGTGCACTGGGCTGACGGCATGACGTTGGAGCTGATCGATCGGCTTGGATCGCTCGCAGGCAAGTTGCCGATCCTCGTGGTTCAGACATCGAGGATCAGGCGATCCCTCGCACTGGCGACCGAGATAGAATTATCCGGATTGGCCTCTGCGGCGGTTCGCGATCTCGTCGCCTCGGTCTGGCGTGAGCGTCCCCCGCCGGGCCTGTCCGATTTCATCCTGGATCAATGCGATGGCATGCCGCTCTACGCGGAAGAACTGGCCAACTTCTTCCTGGGAAGGCAACCCTTGGGCAAGGCCTCGTCCGAATGGAAAGGGCTGCTTCTGGAAGGTGGCGTCAGCTCGCTGAATGATCTGCTTTCCGCCAGACTCGCGGCGACCGGTTCCGCACGACGGGCAGCGCAATTTGCGAGCGTCATCGGCCGCGAATTCAACATCTCGCTGCTCGCCCGCCTTCTCGAAGGGGTCAGCCGGCAGACGGTGGAGGTCGCGGTCGAGCGGCTTGTTTCCCAAGGCATCATCGAGCCTTCTTCCGCCACGCCCGGCTCCTTTCAGTTCCGGCATGTACTCACTCAGGAAGCCGCCTACAGCAGCCTTCTCAAAAGCGACAGGCGTCGCATACACAAGCGGATCGCCGAACTCCTGATCGGAGAAGCAAAGCCCAGTCTGCCGGCTGCCATCGCTGCCTGGCAATGCGCCGAAGCAGGCTTGCACGACGCCGCGGCCAGGTTTGCCCTGGCGGCGGCCGAGGCAAGCGTTCTGCGCTCCGCCATGCACGAGGCGAACGTGTCGCTCGAGCTCGGCGCGCAGGAGGTCGACAGTCTTTCCCGGCGCCACCCCGATCGCACCGAACTGGCATTGGGCCTGCTCGAACTTCAGGGGGTCGTTGCGACTGCACTCGAGGGAGAGGGCTCGGAAAGCGCGCGGCGGGCCTATTCCCGCGCAATGCAGCTTCTGAGGAAACAGGCCTTGGCTGTTCGGTCGAAACATTTCCCGGTCTATTGGGGATGGTGGTTCACGGCGCCCAACATTCTGACGCAGCAATCGCGCGCGCGCATCCTCGTCGGCGACATGCAAGCGGTCGAAGATCAGGAGACGCGGCTTCAATCCTATCACTGCGGATGGGCGACGAGCTTCCATGCCGGCGAGCACGAATTCTGCCTCGATTGCGTCGCCAGAGGCCTTGATCTTTACGATCCCGAAAGAGCGGTCAGAAATCGCGCCTTCTTCGGCGGACATGATGCCAAGGTCTGCGGCTTGGGCGAGAGCGCCCTGTCCTACCTGCTTCTCAACGATGCCGATGCCAGTGAACATGCGATCAGACAGTGCCTGGACTGGGCGGCCTCGACCGATCATGCCGGGAGCATGGTTCACGCGCTTTATTACGCCATCGTCCTTCGCCGCTGCCAAAGCAGATATGACGATGTCCATGACCTCGGCGAACAAATGCTGGCGCTTGCCGAGCGACACGGCCTCGCCGCCAGCCAGGCGCGCGCCAACATGTATTGCGGCTGGGCCGAGCTGATGACGTCGTTTGCCGAACGGGGTGAAGAGCGATTCCAACACGGTCTGCTGCTCCAGCAACAATTGGGCACCGACGATAATTTTTCCATGCACAGCGACATGCATGCGCAGGTGCTGCAGCGGCTCGGCAAGTCTGCTGAAGCCCTGGCGACCATTCACAAGGCGATCAATGTCGGCCGCAACAGCGGTCAACGGTTCTGGCTCGCCGAACTCTACCGCCTCAGCGCAAGACTGAGACGAGATCTGAACGACCCTCCATCCTTGATAAGGGGAGACCTGACGAGGGCGGTGCAGATTGCCGAAGGACAAAAAGCCGCCTGGCTGGCCGAAAGAGCAAAGCGCGCCTTAGACGGACTGCCAAGGTCGTAGGCCAGGAGGAGGCGATGGACCACGGGGTGCTCGACAACATCTTTGATGCCCCTACCCTCTCGCCGCCTGATATCTGGCAGACGGTGCAGCGCATCCTGGCGCGCAAGCAGGAATACGGGATCACCAGGCTGGGCTCGGTCACGGAACTCGACCGGATCGGGATCCCCGTCGTCCAGGTTGTCAGGCCGCGCGCCCTTTCCGTCGCCGTCAGCCAAGGGAAGGGTTTGACCTTGCCGCTTGCGGCGATATCGGGCCTGATGGAATCCCTGGAGGGATGGGCCTCAGAGCGGATCGCCCCGGAGCGCGTCTTCAGAGCGGCCTTCCGCGAGATGAACGAGCAGAAATTCTGGTCGCACCTCTGCGTCGGGCGAGAGGCCGAGGGGCTTTCCTGGATCGACGGGCTGGATCTCCTTTCGGGCCGGAGAACCCCTGTCCCGCTTGCCCTTGTCGATTCCGCCTACACCGTTCCCTCGGCTCATCCGCATTGGATGCCCAGAGACACCACGGGTCTGGCAGCCGGCACCAGCCTGCAAGGCGCGGCCTTGCATGCCTGCCTGGAGATTCTGGAGCGGCAGGCGCGATGCACGGCGATGAAGACGCCGCATTTCTTCGACCGCTTCCAGATCGACTCCCGGTCGGTCTGCTCAGGCGGCGCCGGGGAAATCATGCGACAGCTGGCCGAGGCGGGGTTTGTCGTCGGCATCTGGCAAATCTCGGCGCCGCACGCGCTGCCCATCTACTGGTGCCACATGATGGAAGATGCAAGCAGAGCCCCATTTGCGCCCTTGCCGGCAGAAGGCTTCGGCTGCGGCTTCAGCCACGATCGCGCGCTGACGAGCGCATTGCTCGAAGCGTGTCAATCGCGGCTGGGGGTGATCTCGGCTGCGCGCGACGATATCAGCAGCGAAGTCTACTCATATGCCGATGCTTCGGAGCTCGCCGCATGGCGCACGCAACTCGTAAAGGGCGGCAGCTCCTACAGTCCCGATGAAGGTCCTGTCGCCAGCGGCCACTCCATCCTGCCGATCGTCGAGGCGTTGAAGCTGGCCGGCGCGAAGGCGGCTATTCTTGTGGTTCTTCATTCGGACGATCGCGTCCCTCTTCACGTCGTCCGGGTCGTTGCTCCTCCGCTGGAAACAAATCCGGAGGCGGATCTTGCGTGACGATGTCATTGTCTTTCTCGGTCCCACCCTCTCCGCGACGGAAGCACGGAAATACTTGGAGGCGATCTATCTGCCTCCGGTCGGCTGCGGCGATGTCGTGCGCGCAGTGGCGGACTACGCGCCATCGGCGATCGTGCTGATCGACGGCGTCTTCGCGCAGCGCCCCGCCGTTCGCCACCAGGAAATTCTCTGGGCGATGGCCCGAGGGCTCCGCATATACGGTGCGGCCAGCATAGGCGCGCTCAGAGCAGCGGAGCTCGCTCCCCAGGGAATGCTCGGGCATGGGCTGATCTACCGGTGGTACCGACGGCACCCGCTCGCCGACGATGCCGACGTCACGGTGCCGATGGCTCCCGTCGAGCTGGGCTCGCGCGCATTGGGCGACGCTCTCATCGACATCAGGCTGAGCCTGAAAAAAGCGGCACGCGTCGGGGTCATCGAAACACGGCTGAGAGACCGGCTTGAGTCACTGGCACGCTCGCTCCACTTCAGCGAAAGGTCGTTCGCCAAGCTTTTCGCGGCGGCAGAAAACAATCTCAGCGCTGTGGACCAGATCACAGTTCTAAAGGCGTGGCTGAAAGCCGGAGCCATAAACCAGAAGCGAACCGACGCTATAAATCTCCTGAGTTATCTGGCCGATCACAAGATCAATGGCTTGAACGATCCCCTTTCTTTCGAGTTTGAACTTACGGAATCATTCGCCAATGACATGGAGTACTGCGGAATGCTCGACACGCTATTGTCGAAATGCCAGTAGTACTGGTATAGTAGAAGATCGCTCGGCGTTGGGCAACGAGCGGTGGGGGCAGCTTTGGATGCCATCACACACCCGGAGGGCACAGGCGACGGGCCGGTTTTAGAACGGCCGCTTGGAACGCGTTTCCTTGTCTTTCCACAGCCATCCTTCATTCCCGGTTACGAAAAGCCCGAAGTGGTGTGGATCGGACCTTCAGCGGGACCCATCCTGGCAGGGCCGTCCGACAGCCGGATCTATGTTGCAAATCCCATCGAACCGAAATCGCCTTATGCCGCGCCGTACATTCCGCCATATCCCGGCCTTTTGCAGCCGCCTGCAGAGCCGGGTCCCGACGGCCATTTCGATCACATAGGCCCTGGCTCGCCGGCATTTCTCTCGACACACAGCTATGCCTGCGCCCGCCGGGTTCTCGATATCTGCGAGAGCTATGCCGGTCGTCCGATCAGCTGGTTCTTCGAGCCGACGCTGGAACGGCTGGAAATCGTTCCCCGCATTCCCCATTGGCAGAATGCGCAATCCGGCTTCGGCTTTCTGGAGCTCGGCGAGAGCGAGCCGGAAAGCCCGACCTCCTGTTTCGCGCTGAATTTCGACGCGGTTGCCCATGAAATGGGGCATCTCATTCTGCTGAGCGAACTTGGGATCCTCGAAGGCGACGGATCCGGAAGCGACTTCTTTTCCTACCACGAAGCGATCGCCGATTTCATATCGCTCTTGGGATTGCTGCACTTCGACACCGCGCTGGACCGGCTGCTTCGCCGCACAAGCGGGAATCTGCTCCTGCACAACGAACTCGACAAATTTGCCGAGCTCAGCGACGAAAAGCAGCTCAGATCGCTCAACAACTCGCTTCGCATCGGCTATGTCAGCCAGGAAGTGCACGACCAATCGAAGCCCTTTGCGGCGGGCCTCTTCGACTGTCTGATCGAGGTCTACCAGTCGCTGCTGTTCGAGCGCGGACTGTCGAAGATCAATCCTAGGAAGTTCAGCGACCTTCGCCGGCAGATGTCGCCGGCGCTGATAGAAGAAGGACTTCGGGCATCGGCGACATCCTATGACGTCACGCATTTCGCCACGAAAGCCGCTCTGCAGGAAGCGCGGGACGTGGTGGGCGAGGCGGTGACGCGTTCCTGGACATATCTCCACGCGGATAGCCTGACCTTCGAGGCTGCGGCCTCGGCCTTACTCGAGGCCGCCTGGCGCGGGCGCGGGGGCGCTTATATCGACCAGCTCGAAGATTGCATGAGGTGGCGCGGCATTCTTTAACCAAAGACGGGAGGCATCGATGACAGACGACAGCGTTCCAGCACCTTCACCTTCTGGACTCCCTTATATGGCGGGCCAGATCATACTCTACGGCGTCGACTTGAACGACGCCAATCGCATTACCCACCTGGATGTCGGGATGGCGGGAAAGGCGGAACTGCAGATAAAACTCGCAAGCAGAGTCGGCATCACCGGATCGACGGTCCTTGCTTACGGCTATGCGTTCGAGGGCCACTGCTACAGGCTTGATTCCAGCCGCATTTTCATTGTCACAGGTCCGCATGCCGAGCCTGCAGCCGGCTGCGGTTTTGACCCCGCGTTGGGGTACAAAATGTGGCGGCTGACGGCATCCTCGCAAATCCTCGAGATCTCGACGGCTTTCGGCGACGCCAGGACGCTTATTCTGGACGCCCAGTTGCCCGGCAAGAGGTCTCCGAGCTCCTACGCTATCACACTCAGAATGGCCCATCGCAATGGCCGCCTCAGCAACGATTAAACTCAGTTCTAACCGAGGAGAACAATCATGCCGTGTGACGTGACCGTACTTGTAGAGCAAGCCGTTACAGCGCTCACAGTGGGCGATGGACTTAATCCCTACTTCGACAAAAATAATCTAAAACTCGAGAATTTGACTGCGGGACCATCGACCTTCGAGACATCGGTTCCGCTCGATAGCAACAACGAAGCTATGGTCTTCGTCCGGGCGACGGATGTCAATTCCATACAGCAGATCTTCAAATACAACATTCCCGATGAACTCGATGGCGAGGGGAAGATCTATGTTCCCAAGAGAGTGGCGGCATCGCAAAGCGATCTCGACAAGCTGGCCGAAGAGGTCGAGAGCTTGAAGGAGCGTATGGCAGGCGTTCCAAGGTAGACAATTGCTGATCCCGGCCGTCCCGTCCATCCCCACGCAAAAAGCCCCGCGGTTGTTGCGACCGCGGGGCTCCTTGACGCCTTGCCCGGGAGAGGGGGTCAGGCGGCCTGTACTTTGCGGGACGTGCGTGCCCATTCGGGCAGCCAGTCGCCGTGGGTGGCGAGCAGATCGTCGACCAGTGACCAGATCTGGTCGAGGTCGAGTTCGGCTGCCGTGTGCGGGTCCATCATCGCGGCGTGATAGATATGCTCGCGATTTTCCGTCATCAGAGCCTGCACCGTCAGCTCCTGGACGTTGATATTGGTGCGGATCAGCGCGGTCAGCTGCGGCGGCAGGTCGCCGATGAAGGTCGGCTGGATGCCGGAGGCATCGACGAGGCAGGGCACCTCGGCGGCGCAATTGGTCGGCAGCGAGGTGATGCAGCCATTGTTGCGGACATTGCCGTAGATCACCGAGGGCTCGCCGGTCCAGACCGAATTGATGATCGAGGAGGCATATTCCTTCGACGGCTGGACCTCGATCTTGTCGGCCGAGCGATAGGCCTCCGCCTGGCCTTTCCAGCGCTCGATCTGCTCGATGCAACGCTTCGGATATTCGTCGAGCGGGATGCCAAATTTCTCGATCAGGTCCTCGCGGCCTTCCTTGATGAAATAGGGCGTGTATTCGGCGAAATGCTCCGAGCTTTCGGTGACGAAGTATCCGAGCCGCGTCAGCATCTCGTAGCGCACCTTGTTCGGGCAGCGCGGGTTCCAGCCGGGCTTCGGCGCCCTGCCCTCGCGATAGGCGCGCAGCAGGTCTGGATAGAGATTGCGGTAGGATCCGTCCGGCTGGCGATGCTCGAATTTGAGGTAGAAGGCCATGTGGTTGATGCCGGCCGCGCGGTAACGGATCTCCTCGTAAGGGATGTCGAGGTCGTGGGCCAGTTCCATCGCCGTACCCTGCACCGAATGGCAGAGGCCGACCTGGCGAATGGTCGGATATTTCTCCGATATCGCCCAGGTGTTGATCGCCATCGGGTTGACATATTGCAGCATGATCGCCTCCGGGCAGACGGCGAGCATATCCTCGCAGACCTTCCAGAGATGCGGCACGGTGCGAAGCCCGCGCATGATGCCGCCGACGCCCAGCGTATCGGCGATCGTCTGGCGCAGCCCGTATTTCTTCGGCACCTCGAAATCGGTGACCGTGCAGGGCTCATAGCCACCGATCTGGAAGGCGACGACGACGAAATCGGCGCCCGCAAGCGCCTTGCGCTGGTCGGAATAGGTCTCGGCCTTGGCCTTGACGCCGAGCGTCGAGATCAGCTTGTTGACGACGATGGCGCTTTCTTCCAGCCGCTGCGGATTGAGATCCATGAGCGCAATCGTCGCCCCTGACAGCGCGGGCCGCTGCAGCACGTCGCCGACGATGTTCTTCATGAAGACGGTGGAGCCTGCTCCGATGAAAGTGATTTTGGGATTTCCTGCCATTATAGCCTCCGGCATTCGATAATCATGCTACCTCGAAAGCGGCCTTGACGAGCCGTTCGGTGTAGGCGGTCTTGGGATGGGATAGTACTTCGTCGACGGGACCCTCTTCGACGATCTTGCCATGCTGCATGACGATGACGCGATGGCAGAGCGCCCTGACGACCTTGAGATCGTGGGAGATGAAGAGGTAGCTTAGGCCGCGCTCGTCCTGCAGCTTGCGCAGCAGTTCGATGATCTGCGCCTGGACGGAAAGGTCGAGCGCCGATGTCGGCTCGTCGAGCAGGATGAATTCCGGCTCCAGCGCGATGGCGCGGGCAATAGCGATGCGCTGGCGCTGGCCACCGGAAAATTCGTGCGGAAAGCGCGACAGGATATTGCCCGGCATGCCGGCAGCAATCAGCGCTTCGCGCACCCGATTCTGCCGTTCGGCCTTGGTCGCGCCCAGCCGGTTGACGACGAGACCTTCCTCGATGATCTGGCCGATCGTCATGCGCGGATTGAGCGATGAGAAAGGATCCTGGAACACCACCTGCATGCGGGCGCGCAACGGCCGCATCTCGGACCTGGACAGGCCGTGGATCGGCTGATTGTCGAAACGGATCTCACCGCTGTCGGGTGTGTTCAGCCGCAGGATCGCCTGGCCGAACGTCGTCTTGCCGGAGCCGGATTCGCCCACCAGACCGAGCGTCTCGTGACGGCGCAGCGTCAGGTCGAGGCCGTCGACGGCGACAAGCTCACGCATCGCCGGCTTCAGAAAGGTACCGTGACGCATCATGAAGGAGACCCGCACGCCCTTGGCATCGAGAATGACATCCGACCCTTCGGGCAGCGGATTGGCCTGGCCACGCGGCTCGGAGGCGAGCAGATGCTTGGTATAGGCGTCCTGCGGATTGGCAAACAACGCTTCGGTGGTGTTGTGCTCGCGCACTTCGCCGTACTGCATCACATAGACGTAATCCGAGAACTGCCGCACCACCGTCAGGTCGTGGGTGATGAGGATGACGGCCATCCCCAGCTCCTTCTGCAGGTTGCGGATCAGGTTGAGGATCTGCGCCTGCACGGTGACGTCGAGCGCCGTCGTCGGCTCGTCGGCGATCAATACGTCGGGATCGTTGGCAAGCGCCATGGCGATCATCACGCGCTGGCGCTGGCCGCCGGAAAGCTGATGCGGATATTGCATGAGCCGCGCGGCGGGATCGGGGATCTGCACATGTTCCAGCAGTTCGAGCGCGCGCTTCTGCGCATCCCTCTTGCTGATCCGGCGATGCACGCGAATTGCCTCGACGATCTGGCTGCCGATCGTATAGATCGGGTTCAGCGAGCTCATCGGCTCCTGGAAGATCATCGAGATACGGTCGCCGCGCAGCTTGCGGCGCGCCCGCTCGGAAAATTTCAAAATATTGCTGCCGTCATAGGCGACCGTCGATTTCTCGGAGACGACGGCGCGCTTCGACAACAGCCCCATCACCGTTCGCGCCGTCACCGATTTGCCCGAACCGGATTCGCCGACGATCGCGATCGTCTCGCCGCGATAGAGCTGGAAGGAGACATCCTTGACGGCTTCGACCATGCCGTCTTCGACCTTGAAGTTCACCGCCACGTTGCGGGCATCGATGATCGGCGTGTCCGAACGGCCATCATGATCGTGGCGGACGGGCGGGGCGAAGGAATTGACCAGTGCAAGCGCCATCTTCATCACCTCAATAAGGATCGACCGCGTCGCGCAATCCGTCGCCGAGCGCATTGAATGCGAAGACGGTGACGAGCACGAAGCCGACGGGAGCAAGAATCCAGGGATAGGAGCCGATCACCGAATAGGTCGCCGTATCCTGCAGCATCAGCCCCCAGGAGATCAGCGGCGGCTTGACCGCAAAGCCGAGGAAACCGAGGAAGGATTCCAAGAGCACGACGCTCGGTATATGCAGCGTCACCGCGACGATGACATGGCTCATCACATTGGGGAAAATGTGCTGCATGATGATGCGTGTATCGGTCGCGCCGACGGCCATCGCCGCCCTGACGTAATCGATGCGGGCGAGCGCGAGCGTCTTGCCGCGCACCTCGCGCGACATCTGCGCCCAGCCGAGAGCCGACATGACGGCGATGACGAAGGCAAGGAAGACATTGGTCGGCGCCGTCACCGGGATCAGCGAGGTCAGCGCCAGATAGAGCGGCAGTTGCGGGAAGGCGAGCACCAGTTCGACGAAACGCTGCAACCAGACATCGAAGGTGCCACCGAAATAGCCGGATACCATGCCGACGGTCGTGCCGATGATGGTGACGATGAACACGACCGTCAGGGCAATCGTCAGCGAGATGCGCGAGCCGATGATGGCGCGCGACAGCACGTCGCGGCCGAACTTGTCGGTGCCGAGGAAATGCACTGGCGTTCCGTCAGTCGTGCCGAAGAAGTGCCGGTTGGCCGGAATCAGGCCGAGGAGCCGGTATTCGGCGCCCTTGACGAAGAATCCGAGCAGCCGCGGGTTGTCGTAGTCGATGCCGACGATCGGCTGGAAGGTGACCGGGTCGAGCTCTTCGGAATCCGACAGCGCATAGACACGCGGCTGGAAGACGAAATTGCCATCCTTGTCGTGGAAGCTCATCATCTGCGGCGGCGCGAAGCCGACATCGGTCGCCTTCGGATCCATCGGCGCGAAGAAATCGGCAAAGATCGCCATCAGGAGCAGGAGCACGACCAGCACGAGGCCTGCCATGCCGGTCCAGGAGCGCCTCAGCCGGCGCCAGACAAGGGCGATATAGCTCTCATGCCCATGCGATGGCTTGGCCACGATGTCGGTTGTCGGCGGTGTTGCAGAAGAGTCGAAAGCCAGCATCTCAGGCTCCTCCATATTGGCGGACACGCGGATCAAGCAAAGCGAGCAGCATGTCGGCGATGATGTTGCCGACGATCAGCGTCGCCGACAGCACCATCATGAAGGTCGCGGTGACATAGACGTCGCCGACCGCCATTGAGCCGACGATCGCCGGACCGACGGTCGGCAGCGCGAAGATGATCGCGGTTTCGATCTCGCCGGTCAGCATGTAGGGCAGCACGACGCCCTGGTACATCACCAGCGGATGCAGCGCGTTGGGCGCCGCATGGCGCATGACAACCGCTCCGCCGGAAAGCCCCTTGGCCTTCGCCGTCTCGACATACTGGGCGTTCAGCGTATCGAGCAGATTGCCGCGCATGACGCGCATATTGTAGGCGAGCCCGCCGAAGGTGGCGATCGCCACGACCGGCCAGACATGGCTGACGAGATCGACGAATTTCGCCCAGGACCAGGGCGCCCCGCCATATTGCGGCGAGAAGAAGCTGCCGATCTCGGTCACGTTGAGCTGGAAGACCAGCAGATAGACGATGATCAGCGCCATCAGGAAGCGCGGCACCGTCATGCCGAGGAAGGAAATTCCCGAAAGCAGGCTGTCGATCCAGCTGTACTGGCGGGTCGCCGCCCAGATGCCGAAGCCGATGCCGAGCACCGAAGCAAAGAGATGGCAGACAAGCGCCAGAAGCAAGGTCCTCGGCAGGCGTTCGCCGACGACATCGGCCACCGGCTTGTTGTAAAACATGCTGTAGCCGAAATCACCGCGGGTCACGATGCCGCCGATCCAGTTGACGTACTGGATGACCAGCGGCTTATCGAGGCCATGTTCGACCCGGTAAGCCTGCGCCTGCGCTTCCGCCTGGGCATAGGAGGCGCCGCCCTGGTTGATCAGCTGGGAGCGGATGTAATCGGCATAGTCGCCGGGCGGGGCCTGGATGATTGCGAAGGTCACCACGCTCAGGATGAAGAGAATGGGGATCGCGGAGGCTATACGCACGAGCAGGAATCGTAACATCAGACGGTTCGCTTCTCCTTGCCGCCAGTCGCTCCTTGTCAGCGCGGCCGGCTCGTTGGTCATATCAGGCCGCGCGCGGCACGCGCGGCCCGGAACTCACTTCAGCTGGGAGGGAACTCTTCCCGCGCGTCGCATCGGATGCGACGCGCTTTAGCTTTGTTCAGCCATCATGGATCAGTTGATGGGGCCCTTCTCGCCGGGCTTGCCGGGCAGCTGTTGCGGGAACAGCTCGTACTTGCCCTGCTTGTCGGCGGCCACCCACAGGCGTTCGCGGATGATCGAGTCTTCAGCCCAGTTGAACATCATGATCGGCGTGCCCTGCGGCACGTTCGAGAACCGCTTGTTGATGATGAGCGCACCCGGGTATTCCGTCAGGCCCACCGTGTTGACGTGCTCGGTCGAGATCTTCTGGTACTGCTTCATCAGGTCGACGCGCTCCTCGTTGCTCTGGCTCGTCCTGAACTTGTTGATGACGTCGATAAGCTCCTGTTCGAAGGGCATCAGATCGAGTTGGTCATCCTTGCCGGCGCGGTGGTGCCAGCTGGTGCGCGGACCGACAGGGGCGAGCTGCTCGGTGTTCTGCACGACCGACGACAGCTCCGTCGTGTTGCGCTGGATCAGCCAGTCGAAGCGGCCGGCATAATGGGCGTCGTCACGCTTGGCGCCGTCGAGCGCATTGATGACGATCTTCAGGCCGAGCTTCTCCATCTGGCCGACGACACCTTCGGCAAGGCTCTTGTCGGTCGTGTACTGATTGTTGATCAGCATGACGATTTCGACATCCTTGCCGCCCGCCGTGCCGGCCGGAAAGTTCACGACGCCGTTGCCGTCGGTGTCCTTGAGGCCGGCCTTGGCGAGTTCGGCCTTGGCGCCCTCAAGATCGAAGGGATAGTAGACGGTCGAGTTGCGGTCGTAGAAGCTGGTGCCGGAAGAGAGCCCGCCGGGATAGATCGCGGTGAACGGTCCCTTGACCAGCGAGTCGCCGATCGCCTTGCGGTCGAGCGCCATGGTGACGGCCTTGCGGAAATCCTCGTTGCGGTTCAGCTCGCGGATCGCCTGACCGCGCTCGTCCGGGTTGCCCCAGCCATTGGCGGAAAAGTTCATGCGAAGATTGTAGCCGATGAGGCGCGGGCCGAAGGCAAGGCGGGCGGGTGCGGTTTCTTCCGCGGCACGCTTCAGCGAGGCGACGAAGTTTTCCGGCTGCTCGAGGTTCGAGATGTCGGCGGATCCGGCCACGGCCTGAACGTCGCGGTCGGCCCAGGTCGAGAGCTTGTAGTGCAGCTCGTTGAGATAAGGCAGCTGATTGCCCTTCTCGTCGACCTTCCAGTAATAGGGGTTGCGGCGCATGACGATGATATCGTCGGAGCGATATTCCACCGGCACCCAGCCGCCCATGACCGGCATGTTCATGAACTCCGGCGGGAAGGCGTTCTTGAACTGGTCGTAGGTGTTCTTCGAATATTTCGGATGCTTCGGCTTTAAGATATGCGACGGACCCGGGCAGAAGTTCGGGTAGGACATCGTGTAGAGATATTGTTTCGGGAAGGCCTCCTTGAAGGTCCATTCGACGGTGTAGTCGTCGATCTTCTTCAGCGTCGTCCCGGTGCCGAAGGCTTCCGGCGAGGCGCCGCCGCCAAGCGGCGAGACGTTCGGATCGATGACTTCGTCTTCCCAGTAGAACATGATGTCGTCGGCGTTGAACGGCGCGCCGTCAGACCATTTGGCGCCTTCGATCAGGTGCATGGTGAGTTTATGGCCGTCAGCGGACCAATCCCAGCTCTTGGCGAGGTTCGGCAGCGGCTCGGTGTCGGAGGCCTGCACCTGGAACAGCGGCGCGGTGCGCGTCAGGCATTCGGAAAGGCCGATATCGATGCCGCCCCAGCCCTGCGTCTGGCCGGCACCATAGTTCCAGCCTTCCGGCCGGCCGCCGATGACGTGGCGCATCGTATCGCCGTAGACACCGATGCCGTCGGGCATATTGCCTGTCTTGAAGACCATCGGCTCCTTCGGAAGGCGATCCTTGACCGGCGGCAGCTTGCCGGAGGCGACGAAGTTTTTCGCGACCCAGTCGGGCTCGTGATATTCGGGCAGCGCCTTGAACTCCAGGATGGAGTCGCGCGCGACATAGTTGATCTTGCCTTCGGCGGGGAAGTCGGCCGGCGCCGGCGGGATGGTTGGCTCGGAGGCATAGGCGTTCAAAGCCGCGGCTGAGACGCTGAGCGCCAGTCCGGCCAGAATGCTTGCGTTTCGGAAATTCATCATCGTTTCTCCCTCTTGTTCCGGAGCGCGGCTCACGCGGCTCCTTTTTCCTCGAACGACATGAAAGCGGGTCTGATGTCATGGGCTTCCCTCCCGGAAACCCATGACGACCCATCCTTCATGAAAATCAGACGGCCTGTTTCAGCGCCGCCTTTTCCGCGCGCAGCTCCTCGATCGAGCGAACGTTGCGGCGTGCGGCCCCCGCCCAGTCGCGGGTCTGCACCTTCGATTTCGACAACCGCTCCTTTGCGGCCGGCACGGCGTCGGCATATTGCGGCAGCCAGCGCGCCTGGGCAACGACCATCTCGTCGACCATCTGCCAGACTTCTTCCGGCGTCGACACGGCGCCGACCAGCGGATCGTGCAGCACGGCAAGCTTCAGAAGGTCGATGTCGCCCGATATCGCCGCGTGCACCGACATGCGCTGGACGTTGATCGAGGCGATGCAGGTCGCCGCACAGGCTTCCGGCAGGGTGACGCCGGAGACCATGTTGATGCCGAAGCGATCGACGAAGCCCGGCGATTCGATGATCGCATCGGACGGCAGGTTGGTGATGACACCATTGTTCTTGACGTTGAAATGGCCGCGATAGACCCGGTTCGTCTCCAGCGCCTCAAGGATGTGGCTCGCATGTTCGTTCGAGCGCTTGGCGGGATCGATCGGCTTTGCAGCCGATTCCAGGAATTGCGGATATTCCGTCTCGAACCAGTTGCGCGTTTCAGTGGAATGGCGGAGGTAGCCGCCGGTCTCGCCGTGGATCCAGTCGGACATGTCGATCCAGCGGGTGATTTCGTCAGGCCGCTTGCGATACCAGGGCAGGTATTCCGAGAGATGGCCGTTGCTTTCGGTGGAATAGACGCCGAAACGCTTCAGCACGTCGATGCGCAATTTCTCCTGCTGCGAATAGACGGGATGCGCCTCGAAGGCGGCGATCAGCTCGTCCTTGCCGATCCTGCGGCCGTTGAGGCGCAGGTCGATGAACCAGGTCTGGTGGTTGATGCCGGAGCAGATATAGTCGAGTTCGCTCAGCGACTTTGCGCCGAGCACCTCGGCGATCTGTTCGGCGCCATGCTGGACGCCGTGGCAGAGGCCGACGGTGTCGACCTTGCCGTATTCGATCGCCGCCCAGGTGTTCATCGCCATCGGGTTGGCATAGTTCAGGAATTTCGCACCGGGCTCGGCGACCTCTCTTATATCCTTGCAGAAGTCGAGGATGACCGGGATGTTGCGCTGGCCGTAGAGGATGCCGCCGGCGCAGATCGTATCGCCGACGCACTGATCGATGCCGTATTTCAGCGGGATGCGGATATCATCGGCATAGGCCTCGAGCCCACCGACCCGGACGCAGCTGATGATGTAGCGCGCGCCTTCCAGCGCCTGGCGCCGGTTGGTCGTCGCCGTCACCTTCGTCGGCAGCCCGTTCGCCTCGACGACGCGGTCGAGGATCGCCTTGATCATTTCGAGATTGTGTTCGCTGATATCGGTCAGCGCGAATTCGATGTCGCGAAACTCGGGAACGCACAATATATCGGTGAACAGCTTCTTGGTGAAACCGACGCTGCCTGCACCGATGATAGCGATTTTGAAACTCATGATCTTCACCTCGACCCAATCGAATGCTAAGGAAAAGAAGGCCATGGAGGATCCGGCCGCATGCCGACGCATGTGGCTGAAAACACCGTAAAATCTGCCATTTTCCTCCCGGCCGCTCTGTCGGCCGTGGTCTCTTCCTCTTGTCGAGCGGGATTATGCCCGAAATCGGCAGGGCGACCAGAGAAGGATTATGCTTTCAGGGGTAATTTTGTGCTGCAGGATTTGATCGCCAACGGACAGTCGATGAGGACGGTTTCGCTGCCCCGCGGCCGCCAGCGTTTGCATGCCATGCCGACCAGCGCCGGCTATGAAGTGCGCGAAAACGAGACCTATGACTGGGACGGCCGGCGGCGCGGCCAGACCCCCTTCACCGTACTGCAGCACACGATCAGCGGCAGCGGCCAGCTGCGCTACCAGCACCGCAACTATCGCCTTCAGGGCGGCGACACGCTGCTCGTCCTGGTGCCGCACAATCATCGCTACTGGCTGGAGAAAGGCGACCGCTGGGAATATTTCTGGATCTCGATGAACGGCGAGGAAACGCTGCGCATCCACCAGATGGTGCTGTCGACCGCTGGCCCAGTGCTGAAGCTGCAGCCCTCGACCATCGATCATCTTGCCGATTGCAGCCTGCGGCTCGTCAAGGGCGCGACATCGCCGGGTGCCGCGTCGGCGATCGCCTATGAAGCGGCGATGGCGCTTTATGACGACGTCTTCGGCTCGCCGGCCTTTGCCGCCGAGCTCAGCCTGATGCAGCCGGTGATCGACCATATCAACGCCAATCTCGAAAAGCCGCTGCCGGTCAGCGAGCTTGCCGGCATCGTCGGCCTCAGCCGCGCTCATTTCTCGCGCAGCTTCGCCGAGAGCGAGGGCATGCCGCCGGCCGAATTCGTGCTACAGCAGCGCCTGCAACGCGCCGTCAAGCTCTTGACCAAGGCCGACTTCCTGCCGGTCAAGGAAGTCGCCATCATGTGCGGCTTCGAGGACCCCAACTATTTCTCCAAGGTCTTCCGCCGCGTCTATGGCACCAACCCCACCGAATTCCGCACGACCGGCATGTATGCCAGCATCGGCAAGCTGCGATAGCTGGTCGTCCCAGTTGCCCAGTCGGCGCCTCGGTTCGGCCCCGCCGGAGCATCAGGAGATCGCGATGATCGATCGAGGACCTAAGACGCAGCTCGAGCCGGCACGCGCTGCGCTGCCTCGATATCGCATGTCCAGACCTTTATCAAAGGCGTCAACGAGAGCTGAAGAATGCAGACGCCGTCGCGTTTCTGCATTTGATGCGCCCTCCGAACGACATGGTCGGCGCGCCAATCACAACACTTTAAACGTGATCCGAGTTTTATTGAAAAACAATTTGGACGTGCTATAGTATTTCTATGACGGCGTGAGGGGTATGCTTTCCGAAAAAGCCAGATGTCGCCGTCGATGATCATGAAATTGCAAGCTTAGGCAATCCATCAAACATTGGGGAGGGCTCCATCATGGACCCGCTAAGCCTAGTTGTGGCCTTTTTACTTTCGTTGGTCGTGCCTGTCATCGTCATTGCTATCCGACAAACCGTCAAATTACACCGAGGTGAGATAATTCAGGACTTGGCTGCCGTCTTCCATTCGGCAAAAGAACCCGAATCGGAGCGGCTGATCCCGTCTTTCGAATTCGTCAAATTCAAATACTTCGTTCCGACGGGACTTGAGCGAGGGCAGAGGCAGGACTTCCAAGTTTGGGCCTGGGGGGTTGCTGTCTTTCCCTTCTTTCTTGTCGTCAGTTCAACAAGTTACATCTGCATCGAGTTTTTTCAGTACCCCCCTTTCGCTGACGCTCTCTTCGGAACGCACGCTCCCGTTGCTCTTTGCATGATAGCTGTGAGTGCGGCATTCTGTGGTGGCTATCTAAATTCGATCCGGGCTTTGACCCAATCAATACAGAATTTCGATCTCAGTCCCTCATTAATCGTAGCGTTGGCTACGCAGATCTTCTCCGCTGTCGTCCTCGCGGCGATTTTTGCCTATGCTGTGCATGCCATTTATGGAACCTCTGGCCTGCCTAAAGGAGTGGGTGTGCCACAGGTGGTGGCTGTCCTGGCATTCGCAATCGGTTTCTTCCCGGACGCCGCGCAACGCACACTCGTCGGGCGGTCGAAGCTAAAGAACTTCAAGCGCGAAAATCTTTCGGTCTATAAATACACGCTTGCGACGCCCGTGGAGCTTATCGACGGCATCGACACGGAAATTCGCAATCGGCTCTCCGATTTTCATATCGAAACAACACAGAACCTGGCGACCGCCAACCCGCTCATGCTCTTCGTCGAGACGCCCTTCGGTGTTTACCAGATCATGGACTGGGTTGCGCAGGCGCAGCTCTGCGCGTCTGTTGGTGCCGAGGCGATGACGTCAATGTGGAAGCTCGGCGTGCGAACCCTCTTTGATCTGGAGAGAGCGGCGCTCGACGAGCGTTGTCGCCATCCCGAGCTTCTGCAATCGATTGGGAGGCATCTGCTGGGCCATAAGGATGACAAGTCCGACTTCAGTCCCGAGGCGATTACCGCCAACATCCAGATGCGCCTTGACGATCCCCACGTCCACCGCTTGCGCCAGATTTAGGTCGGGGAGCGGATCGGTGAACGTCATTGGCGATTCCTCACGCGCGACGACGGCATTAGCCCTCGGAGCTACGATGCCACTGGCATCGTCTTCCAGACTCCGAACCGAATAAGGCTTGCCGATAGCGGAATCGACATTCGCCCAAACGACTATCTGGCCGTTGTGGGCGGCAAGAACAATGGCAAGCTACTCAAGGTGGGTGGCGTCGATCGAACATTGGTCACGGTCGATAAAGACGTGATTGACGAGGACGTCGGGCCTGACGCGGGCTCGGTCAGACTATTTAGGATCAACCCGTAGCACCGCTAGAACAGGATGATTTTAGGCCGACCCGGCCTCCTATTCTCAATTAAAAGATTTAGAGCATGGTGTCATTCGGCACCATGCTCTAGCGCCACCTCGCTCGAACCGATCATAGGCTGATCACTTTGTCTTCTCAGGCCCGGACCTCGAAGACCATGTTGAACGGCGTTTCAGTGGCGCGCCGGAAATGCGTGAATCCGGCGTCGAGAGCCACCTTTCGAAGCTTCATTTCTCCCGCCTGCGCGCCGAGCCCGAGCCCCACTTCCTGGGAGAGCGATGCCGGTGTGCAGATCATCGTCGACGCACCGTAATAGACACGGCCGACCGGATTGAGATTGTCCTTGAGATGGTCATGGGCAAAGGGCTCGACGATCAGCCACGTGCCGTTCGGCCCAAGCGTTTCCTTGACATGCCGGCCGGCGCCGACTGGATCGCCCATGTCGTGAAGGCAGTCGAACATGGCGACCATGTCATAGCCGCGCCCCGGAAATTCCGCCGCTGAGCCCTGCTCGAACGTCACACGGTCCGCAACGCCCGCATCTTCGGCGGCGGCCTTTGCTCTTTCGATCGACGGGCCATGATAGTCGAAGCCGGTAAAGCGGGAGGCGGGATAGGCCTGCGCCATCAGGATGGTCGAGGCGCCATGACCGCAGCCGACATCGGCGACGCTGGCGCCGGCCTTGAGCTTTTCCTCGACGCCTGCAAGGGCCGGAATCCATTCATTGACGAGATGGCTGTTATAGCCCGGACGAAAGAACCGCTCGGTGCCTCGGAAGAGGCAGGTGCTGTGCTCGTGCCAGCCGAGACCCTTGCCGGTGCGGAAGGCATCGGCGACCTTGGGCTCGTCCATCCACATGGATTGAACGACCTCGAAGGCACCCACGAAAAAGGCGGGGCTGTTTTCCTCGGCGAATACCATCGCCTGCTCCGGCGTCAGGCTGAAACGATCGGTCTTTTCATCGTAAACGACATAATCGGCAGCCGCCTGGGCGCTCAGCCATTCCCTGAGGTAGCGCTCCTTCACCCCCGTTTTCGCCGAAAGATCCTGGACGCTCATCGGCGTTCCGTCGGCCATCGCCTTGTAGATTCCGACCTGGTCGCCAAGCACGACCAAGGCCCCTGACATGGCGGCGCCGACGTCCCCAACAAGACGACCGACAAGCGCATCGAGTTTTTGCATATCTGGCTCACGCATTGTTACCTCCCCCGCGCGTGATAATGATGACTTAAATTAGACTTTAATGATATTCAGTCAATCAACCTTCTCTTTCGATAGATGAGCGTGGAGTATTAAAGGTCAAAGAATGGAATGACGGTGTTTGAAACACGAGCAGGAGGTTCATCGTCGGCTCAAGAGATCGCCGTTTTGCCCCTCATCCGGCTGCCGCCACCTTCGCCCCGTTTTTTACGGGGGTCCGCAGGACGGGTCGAGACCAGTGGCTCGACCCCGGCAAGGTTAGGGTGAAGGGCAGCCCAGCCATCGGCGCGAGCCGGACAATCATGCTCGCCATCCACTCGCCCGCCCTCATCATCGCTTGTATCGAGATTGCGTTTTTAATATAATCTTCCCGAGGCAGAATCACACTTTTGATGCAAGGTTATTGTTTTGTGTCTATCTTCCGCTCAATGCCGCGCTGCTCGTGCCCTTTTGGCATGGTCTCAGGACGATCTCTCATCGGCCTCGAAAGTCGCCAAAGCGACGATTGCTAATTTCGAGGCGGGAAAGCGCTCTCCCTACGAACGAACCCTTCAGGACATGAAGCATGCCCTGGAAGGCGGCGGCGTCATTTTCATCCCGGAAAATGGCGGGGGTGCGGGCGTTCGCCTGGCAAAACGCGCCGATGCCTCGATCGACACGAATGAGACCGAGACGGTTCAATATGAAGAATATCTCGAAAACGACGCACCGCCCGGTGCAGGTGGCTGAATGATGGCAAAGAAAGAGAAGCTCGAACACTCCGAACTGGCGGGAGAATTCACCGACGACGGGATCACCGTGCTCGTCGATATTTTCCGCACATCGGGCAGCAATGAAGACTGGACGATGGAAGTGGTCACGCAGGCGGAAGACCTGATCCGCTGGGACGAGCCATTTGCGACTGACCGGGATGCCTTCGACGAATTCCTGGCCGTCGTCGCCCGCGACGGCATTCGATCGTTTCTCGAAGATGAAGAGCCATCCGTGCATTGAGGGTATTCCGTGAAAAGTATCAATGATCTCGTCGCATCGGCAAAAACCGTCTGCGATCGATACCGAGCCGGGCGGATGGAGCGCGAGACCGTGCGGGAATGGGTTCTCGGACTTGGCGCCTATCCGCCGCCGCATGGAGATCGGGTGCGCGAAGCTGCGGAATGGTTCCGGCTGCACAATCGCGAGCCTGTTTCCGAAGACATCGTGCTTGTGGACATCGACCGGCTTGCAGCGATTGCGGCGCCGTGATCCCAGGCATGCGAGCGGATAGGCGAGCTGCAAAGGCTCGCCTATCCGCTCGCATGCCTGTCATTTGCAAATCGTTCGATGCGGGACGGATCGCCGGGGCGCCGGCGCTGTTTTACGGTTGCCCCGCCGCCCTCGATCCGGACTGGCGCAATTACGCCGTTACTAGGCGGCGTAGGACCAACGGCGGTCATGAGCCTTCTGCATAATACCCTCATCGCAGCGTCCATGCGCAGCGGGCTTGGGGTTCCGCTGCTTCGGCAAATGTGACACCCCTACGAGGCTGACATGGCACCTGCATCTCAAGCGCGCAGCGTACGTCAAGCGCAGCTAGAGTATTTTGATTCGTGCGATAAATAGAAGGAACAGCACGTGGCAGCATTTCCGGAAAAGGCAAAGGTCGTCATCATCGGGCTCGGCGGTATCGTAGGCGCCTCCATCGCGCATCATCTCGTCGAGCGGGGATGGGACGATATCGTCGGCATCGATAAGTCGGGCATACCGACCGATATCGGCTCGACTGCCCATGCCTCGGACTTCTGTTACACCACGAGCCACGACTATCTGTCGGTCTGGACAACGCAATATTCGATCGATTTCTACGAAAAAATGGGCCATTACGCCCGCATCGGCGGCCTCGAAGTGGCGCGCACCGGCGACGATACCTGGATGGAGGAAATCAAGCGCAAGCTATCCTCGGCACGCGCTTTCGGCACCCGCGCCCACTATGTCAGCCCTTCCGAGATCAAGGAGAAGTTCCCGCTGATCGAGGAAGATCAGGTGATGGGCGGCCTTTACGATCCGGATGCCGGCCTCGTCATTCCGCGCTCGCAGACCGTTGCCGGCAAGCTGGTCGATGCCGCCGAAAAGGCCGGCAAGCTGCAGGTGTTCGGCAATACGCCGGCGAAGTCGCTGATCGTCGAAGGCGGCCGCATCAAGGGCGTCGTCACCCATCGCGGCACGATCATGGCCGACCACGTCATCGTCTGCGCCGGCCTCTGGGGGCGCCTGATCGCGGAGATGGTCGGCGAAGACCTGCCGGTCATGCCGGTCGACCACCCGCTCACCTTCTTCGGTCCGTATAATGAATTTGAAGGCACCGGCAAGGAAATCGGCTTCCCGCTGCTGCGCGACCAGGGCAACTCCGCCTATATGCGCGATACCGGCGACCCGGCGACGACGGAGGGCGGCCAGATCGAGTGGGGCTACTACGAAGCCACCAATCCGCGCATGTGCCATCCGCGCGACATTCTCGAAAAACACGAAGCGCGCCTTTCGCCCTCGCAGCGTGACCTCGAGATGGAACAGATCATCGAGCCGCTCGAGCGCGCCATGGAACTGACGCCGATCCTCGGCGAACTCGGCTATAACGAGGGTCATTCCTTCAATGGCCTGCTGCAAGTGTCCGCCGGCGGAGGCGCATCCTGCGGCGAGAGCCAGAAGGTGCGCGGTCTCTGGTATTGCGTTGCCATCTGGGTCAAGGACGGCCCGGGCTATGGCAAGCTGATCGCCGACTGGATGACCGATGGCCGGACTGAAATCGATCACAACAGCATCGACTACGCCCGCTTCTATCCGCATCAATTGACGGAAGAGTTCATCGAGGGCCGCTGCTTTGAAGCCGCCCAGAAGATCTATTTCCCGGCTGTTCACACCCGCGAACCCTATGCATCCGGCCGCAACGCCAAACGCTCGCCCTTCTACGAGCGCGAAAAGGAACTCGGCGGCTACTTCATGGAACTTGGCGGCTGGGAGCGTGCGCATGGCTACGCCGCCAACGAACACCTTCTGGAGAAATACGCCGACCGCGTCCCGGTCCGCGAGAATGAATGGGACAGCCGCCATTTCTGGCGCGTATCGAATGCCGAGCATCTGGCGATGAGCGAGGATTGCGGCATCGTCAATCTCAGCCACTTCCACATGGTCGATATCGAGGGACCCGACCATGTCGAACTGATGGAATGGCTGTGCGCCGCCAAGATCGGTGGCGATGCAAACATCGGCAAGGGCATTTACACCCACTTCCTCGACGACGAAGGCATGGTGCGCGCTGACTTCACAGTCTTCCGCATGGCCGATCGATGCCGTCTCGTCAACGGCGCCGATGCCGGCCCGCGCGACCTGCACTACATGAAACGCGTCGCCGAAGACCGCGGCCTCGACGTGATCATCACCGACGTCTCGGAAAAATTCGTGACGATCGGCATCTGGGGTCCGAACGCGCGCGACACGCTGAAGAAGGCCGTGGCCGATCCGGCCGGGCTCGATCAGGAAAATTTCGCCTTTGCGGCGATCAAGCCGATCGAAATCGCCGGTAAGCCCGTCACCGCTTTCCGCATCTCCTATGTCGGCGAGCAGGGCTGGGAATTGCACATGAAGTACGAAGACGGCCTCGCCGTCTGGGATGCGCTGCGGTCGACCGGCGTGATGGCCTTCGGCGTCGAAACCTATGCAAACTCGCGCCGCATGGAAAAGAGCCTACGCCTGCAGAACGCCGACCTGCTGACCCAGTACAACCTGATCGAAGCCGATCTCGCCCGTCCGAAGGTCAAGGAAGCCGATTTCCGCGGCAAGGCAAAACATCTGGAATACAAGGCGCGCGAACACCAGCCGGCCATGCTCTGCACGCTTGTGATGACCGAGAACACCGACAAATCAGGCGTGAAGCGTTATCCCGTCGGCAATATGCCGGTTGTCGATCCCGCCACGGGAGAGGTTCTGGTCGACGAGCTTGGCCGTCGGTCCTACACGACCTCGGTCGCCTACGGCCCAACGGTCGGAAAGAACATCGCCTTGGCCTATCTGCCTTGGTCGCATTGCCAGGTCGGACGCAGGCTGAATGTCGAATATTTCGCCGAAACTTTTCCGGTCGAGGTTGTCGGCGTCGGGTACAAGCCGATCTATGACCCAGAAAATCTGAAGCCGCGCAGCTGAGCACTCACGTGCATGTGGCGCCGCAAACCCGGGGCGCCACGCTGAACGGCGGCTCGATGAGCTCGCTGGTGACACCTGTTCCAGGGGCCCAATAGCTGCTCTAAATCAAAGAAATAGAGCATGATGTTGTCGGCATCATGCTCGAGGCTACTTCCCCTGAAACTTCTTCCGCGCCGCGCGCACCACGCTCTCGGCGAGGATCAGCAGGCAGCCGAGGAGAAGCAGACGGCGGCGAGCAGCGCGTCGGCATGGGCGAATTTCACCAGCACGCCGACGACAGCGATCAGCAGCAGCGCCGCCAGCGCCAATGCGCCGTCGTCGATGAACATGCCGAAGAATTCCTTGAACACGCCTTTAAGAATATTCGTCATGCGGCGACCTCGGCATGGGCGTTGAAATACTGGCGCAGCATCCGGACGGCGGCGAAGGAAAAGACGGCAAGCACGGCAAGAATCGCCAGGAGCGAAAGGTCGGCGCCCGGCCAGTCGGCGCCGATGCCCTCGCCGACCCAGAATATGCCGAAGGCGCTGAGCAGTAGCCCGACGACAAATTTGAGACCGTTCTCCGGAACCGCCGAAAGCGGTTTGTGCACGAAGATGCCGATGATCAGCACCAAAAGGCAAGCCGCAGCGGCCCCAAGGCTGGCATAGCCGATCATGCCATGCGCGGCGCCGGTGGCGATGACAATGAACACCACCTCAATCCCCTCGAGCAGAACGGCCTTGAAGGCGGCAATGCCCGCCAGGAGATTGGCGCGGCGCTCTGAGGATTGGCGCCTCAGGCTGTCCGTCTCGGCGGCAAAGGCCTTGTCCTCGTCGTGCAGCGCGATGAAGCCCGAAGCCCTGAGGATCGCCTTGCGCAACCAGCGCAGGCCGAAGAGAACGAGCAGCGTTCCGATGACGAACTGCATCAGCTCGAGCGGAATGAGGCCGAGCAATGGACCGAGCGCCAGCACAAGGATGGCCAGAACGCCGAGCGCAAGACCGGTGCCGATAAAGGACGGCCGCCAGCTTTGCGTGACGCCGACGGCGAGGATGATAGTGAAGGCTTCAACAACCTCGACGAAGGATCCGAGAAATGCGGCCGCGACCGTCGAGGTGATCGTTGTCAGAGTTGTCATGGTTTTTGTCCGTTATACGGCGGAGATCAATGCGTTGTTGATGCCGGCAGCACTGTGCAACAGCTGCGAGAAAGGAAACAGGCGTGCGCGGCTAAAGATTGTGCATGAAGGTATTGAAGGATGAAATCGAAAATCTGGAAGCGCATCCGCCTTGATCGACATCCCCTATCTCTCCGCCGTCAACGCGATGGACGAGACTTGGGAGAGCTATCTTCTGTCACCGTTTTCAGCCTCGGCGGCAGCGTCAGGAGCGCGGCTCGGAATGAACCGCTTCGAGATCAGCCAGCAGCCGAGCGCCCAGAGCGCACCTGCGCACCATCCGGCGAAGACGTCCGTGGGGTAATGGACTCCGAGATAGACCCGGCTCAAACCGACAATGACGGCAAGGAAGACGCCGGCGGCCATGACGAAGATCCGCGTCGACGGATAACGCTGCGTTCGCGCGACAAGCGCGCCTAGGGTCAGATAGGTTACCGCCGACACCATGGCATGTCCGCTAGGAAAGCTGAGATCGCTCACTTCGACCAGATGCGGAACGATATCGGGACGCGGCCGGGCGACAAGGATCTTCAGTGTCGCGCTGGCCAGCCAGCCGGTCAGCACCGAGGAAAAGACGAAGATAGCGATCGGCCAGCGCCGGTCGAACAAAAGATAGATGGTGATCAGAGCCGTCAGGAGCGAGAGAACGGTGATGCCGCCAAGGGCGGTGATATCGTCGACGGCATGAGTCAGCCATCCGGGGCCGATCGGCACGGCAAGATCGTCCGCACGTCTCAACGCCAGCAGGATCACCTCATCGAAGCGAAAGGACTCGCCTTCCAGGACTTCACTCGTCAGCCGCTGGAGCACGAACAGTCCGCCCGCGATCGACGCCAGCGTAATCAGCGTCAGCGGTTCATAGGCGGTAAGCCTTGTGAGAAAACCTTGTCGTTGAACCTCAGTCATGCCTGCCCGTCGAGCTCCCTTTACATGATGCCGGTCCTCGCCAGATTGGCAACGCGACCTCAGGATTCAAGGCCCAGCTGCATGCAAGAACGTTCCTGAAGCGAGTTTTTAGGGTCGGCGAAGCCGCCTCCATGGTTCATCGGCGCCACCCGCGTGATGGGGGAAGGTATTGATCCGGTCGCGTCCTGGCAAAGGTCTGCCGCAGGCGGGTCGGAAAAAACGCGTTGCTGCCGCCGCCCTAAGGGAAAGGGCTCCGATCACCCCGCCAGCGATGCTATATATCCTGGTCGATGAGACTGGTGAAGCTCGCCAGATCCCTGGCCGTCAGATGCGGAATCCGCCTGATATTCATGGCGAACTGTGGGCAGCGAAGATCGGCAAGAAACATCGGCAGGTTTGTCGCTACGTCTTAGGTAAGCGTGTGATTTATTGATACAAATTTGTTTTCAACTATCGGCAAAACCATCGACATGTTGCAAACTTCAAAGATCGGCAACCAACATCGGCAATTTTCTTGATTTAGGCGTGTTAACCTCCTAAATATAATCATGTTTTCGAGATAAAAAGATCGGCAAAAAATGGCAGAAGAAGTCCCGACCCGAATTGAGCCCGCATTTTTCGAGGAAAGCATCCCATCCTCGATCTCCGATCTGGTTGTGGAGATTCAGGCGGCAGCTGCGAAGCTGGGCTACGGCCTGCACAACGACGCCGCCTTCGAGCTCTCTGACCTCGTGAGGGTGATGAACTGCTATTACTCGAACCTGATCGAAGGGCACAACACGCGTCCTAAGGACATCGAGCGAGCGCTCGCGGGCGTTGAAATTGAGGAGGCTACGCGCCCTCTGGTCTTGGAGGCAAAGGCGCATGTTGTCGTTCAGCGTGAAATTGACCGTTTGAGCCGGGATGGTGCGTTGCCATCACCAACATCTTCCGAGTTCATCGCTTGGGTACATCGTCGCTTTTATGAGGAGATGCCGGAAGAATTCCGCTTCGTCGAAGGCCGTGATGGACCTAAGGTCGAGATCGTTCCCGGCGCCTTCAGATCAAAAAGCGAAGACGATGTCTCCGTCGGTCGGCACCAGCCGCCATCCTCCGCGTATGTCAAAGCGTTCATGGAACATTTTTCCAAGCGCTACGCAGCCGCGCAGGCCGGAGCTACCAACAAGATCGTTGCCATCGCGGCGGCGCATCATCGTCTCAACTTCATCCACCCCTTCATGGACGGGAACGGCCGGGTGAGCCGGCTGATGTCGCACGCAATGGCTCAGGAAGCAGGTGTGGGCGGGAAAGGGCTGTGGTCCATATCGCGTGGCTTGGCCCGTGGCCTCAAAGACAAGACAGAATACAAAAGCATGATGGATCATGCCGACCAGCAGCGGATGAATGATAGAGATGGCCGAGGCAATCTTTCTGCAAAGGCACTTCAAGACTTTTGCGAATGGTTTTTGTCGGTGGCCCTTGATCAGATTCAGTTTTCCAATGCTGTCTTCTCTTTCGACAAGCTTGAAAGCCGTTATCGCAAATTGATCGAAGATGTTATCGACGATAAGCGTGCCCCGGACATCATCTCGGCAGTCCTGAAACATGGCTCGATAGATCGCGGTGATATCGGCTTCATCACGAAGTCGCCCGACCGTACAGCGCGAAACACATTGAAGGCCCTGCTCGATGGTGGCTTTCTGAAGTCCTCCTCACCGAAAACACCCGTGCGGATAGCTTTCCCGCTTGATTACCGCGAGCGGCTATTCCCCAATCTTTTCACAGATGGGGAGATAGATGCGCCAAAGCCGTCTGTTCCGTCATTCATCACTCAGACGCGCACGAAAGAGGTTGCCAGTCGGTCTTCCTTCAAGCCACCTTTCAATGAAGATGAGGAATTTCAAAAGCGCGTCAGCGGTATCACTGCCCTGCAGCAATCGCTTGGCGCGAGAAGTACCTTAGGCAAAATAGCGGCTCAAGAACTCGCAACGACCGAACCTACGACGGTAGATTGGCAATTTGTCGAGGACCGCGTGATTTCTCAGAGCATTGGAGAGTACGGGCATTCTCGCGCGGAGGTCATCGAAGCGCTTTGCGAGTTCAGCCCTGGCGCAGTGTCACAGGAACAGAAGGATGAGATTGAAAAGCGCGTCTTTGCCGCCGCACCCGCGCTAGCGGCAAAATACAACAAACGCATCATGGACCGAAAGCCAAAACGCTAAGATTGCTGGCCGTGCGCCGCGTTGAACCTCGGTCATGCCTGCCGTCGAACTCCCTTTACATCATGTCGGTCCTCGCCAAATCGGCAATGCAACCTCGGGATTCAAGGCCCTGCCCCATTCCACGGCGCTCCTGAAGCGAGTTTTTGCGCTCGGCGAGGCCGCCGTCCATGGTCTCGACACCACCCGCGAGATGGGGAAAGGCATTTCGACGGGGAGCCGTTCCCATGGAGTGTACGAAGAGGGAAATCTTCCTTCAACTCAGCGTCTTGCGCGAGGATCAGCCCACCTGGCCAACGATACCCTTCCCGCTTTGGCTGAGAGCCTGGATGGGCTCCTTGGACATCATGCCAATGCGTTGTTGATGGCCGCGATCAGCGCGGCTCCGGAAAATTGCTTCTGCAGATAAGCAACGCATCCCACCTGTTCCGCCTCCGCCTTCACGGCGCCGGCTTCCAGCGCCGTGATGAAAATCACCGGAAGGGTTGTCCTCTCGGCCTTCAGCCTGCGTTGCAGATCGATTCCGGACATGCCACCGAGGTCGATATCAAGAACAAGGCAATCTATCGGCTTTTTCCGATCGCGAGCGAGAAAGTCCTCGGCGGATGCATACTCCTCGGCCAGAAAACCGTAAGCGTTGAGCAGCCGCCCGAGGCTGCGCCGTAGGCTTGCGTCATCATCGACGACAGCGACCGTGCGGCGAAGCTTCTCCACCTCATGCCCCCTCCTCTTTCGAACATATGAGAGATTGACGGTTCCTGGTGAGACTAGGCCAGTTAGAGGTCGATTGATATTGTCCTAAGGGGAAGGAGACACCTGTCACTCCGCCGGCGATGCCGTATCCTGCTCGATGAGACCGATATTCGCGGCGATCGACACCGCCTCGGCCAGCGAGCGCACGCCAAGTTTTTCCATGACCTGATGGCGATGCACCTTAACCGTCCGCTCCGAGATGCCGAGCGCATGAGCGATCTGCTTGTTGAGACGGCCGCGAATGAGGAGCCGGAACACTTCGGCTTCGCGCGGCGTAAGCCCCGCCACCAGCGCCCGCTGGCCCTGGAGACGGTCGTGTTCGGCCCGCTGTCTTCCATATTGAATGAGAGCATGGTCGATCGCCTCCATCAATGCCGCCGTGGTCGAACTCTTCTCCAGAAAATCCTTGGCACCCGCCTTCATCGCCTCGACGCTTGCCTTGATGTCTCCTTCCCCCGTGAGGAACACGACCGGCAATAGCGGCGCCAGCTCACACAGCCGGCGTTGGATCTGCAGGCCGGACTGGCCAGGCATCTGCAGGTCGAGAAGAACGCAGCCCGGCTCGCAAGCGGAAAGTCGGGCGAGAAACTGGTCTCCGGATTCATAGCCTTCGACCCTGAGGCCATGGGCGGAAAGCAGCCTTGCGATCGCCGTCCGGTAGGATTTGTCGTCATCGACGATATGGACAACCGGTTTCATCTCGATCGCTCCTCCCTGTGGGCGAGCGGCAGGGCCACGCGAAAGACCGAGCCTCCTTCGGGGCGGTTGTCGGCACGGATGGTACCGCCATAGGTCTCGAGAATGGCGCGCGCTATGGAAAGCCCAAGCCCGGTACCCGCCTGCTTGGTGGTATAGAACGGCTCGAAGATGCGGATCAGCCTCTCTTCGG
This sequence comes from Rhizobium sp. SU303, assembly GCF_021052345.1. Lineage (NCBI taxonomy): Bacteria > Pseudomonadati > Pseudomonadota > Alphaproteobacteria > Hyphomicrobiales > Rhizobiaceae > Rhizobium > Rhizobium sp. SU303. Next base: position 131,803 of record NZ_CP088097.1, on the reverse strand, counting down.
GAATGCCGTCTCCGGTGTCGGAGACCCGCAGCTCCGCCTTCTCGTTCGCCAGTCCCGTCGCGAAGCTAAGCGTTCTCCCGGCCGGGACGGTGTTCAGCATGGCATCCATCCCGTTGGTCGCCAGGTTGAGAATAACCTGCTGCACGTGAACCTTGTCGGCACGGACCGGCAGCTCGCCCGGCGGCTGGGTTGAGGTCAGCTTAATTCCGCGCCGTTCCGCCTCGCCGTGAATGATGCGGATTGCGCTCGATGTGACATCGTTCAGATCGAACTCCTGCCAATCGATCTCGTTTCTCTTCTTGAGCAATCCTCTCATCCGGCTGATGATGTCGCCCGCGCGCTGATCGTCTTCCTGGATGTCGAGGAGAATCTGCTGGATCAGTTCGTGATCCGGGTTCGCACTTCGCAGCAGCACCGAGGCTGCCTCGGCATTGTTTCTGATCGCCGAAAGAGGCTGATTCAGTTCGTGAGCGATGGACGAGGATAACGCACCGGCTGTCGCGGACTGGTTAAGATGAACGGCTTCAAGCAAGTGAAGTTGCGCGCTGCGCTCGGCGTCGCGGCGGCGCCTCCGCTCAAGCAGAAGCACCGAGATAATGCCGGCTTGCGCCAGCAGGAGCCCGCTCCCCGCCGTCAATATGACCCAGTGTTCCTCCCAGAGGCTTTTATCCCTGTGCATCTGGACCGTGCCCGGCGGCAGGTCCTTTTCGGCAAGTCCCCAGCGCTGGAGTTGCCGGGCATCGGCGACATATGTCTGCGGCGCTTCGAGATCCGACACCGGCTTGCCGGCAATCGCATCGATGACGAGGTCGCCGACGGTCCGGCCCAGGCCATCGAATGTGACGGTATTGCCGCCGACGACGCCATAACCTATGTAGGTCTGATAGGGACCGTAGACAGGTGCGCTGGCGGTCGCTGCGATCTGTCTGATCGCGTCGCGCGGAATGAAGTTGCGTCCTGTCCGATCCTTGAAGACCGTCAATGCCAGGATGATGCTGTCGGGCGGCACGCGCGAGGCGCGATCGATGAATTCGTCGATCGTCAGATCTTCCAGATAGGTCGTCGTATCAAAGGATTTGGAGAACTGTTTCAAATCTGCGCGGGCCGTCGTCAGCCAACTCCGGTCGAAGTCGGACGAGCCTCCGACGATGTAGAGGTGGCGGGCATCGGGCTGCAGGCTGCGGGCCATCTCGGCCGTCTTCAGAATGTTGAATGTCGAGAAGGCTCCTATCACGTCATAAGGCAGAGCGATCTTCTCGGCGGTGGCGGTGCCGAAACCGGCGGCGACGATTTTTGCGCCGGGAGCGATCGTGCCGCGGTTCTCGACGATGAAGCTGGCCGATTCCCGGCCGAGGGCCACGACCACGTCGGGGCGACGCGCTGCGTATTTCTCGCCAAGATATCGGGCCATGCGCGCGACATGATCGCTTTCCGGAAACCGCGAGAGATCCAGGAACTCGGAAAACAGATCGATCTTGCCGTTGGTCGCCTCCAGCAAACGGCTCCGCAATGCCTCTCCGGCAGCGGTCGTCGCCGCGATCCTTTCGTCATAGGGGTAAAGAACGAGGACGCGGGGAACCCGGTCGATGATGGCAATCGAGGGGTCGGAGGCTGCTGCCTGCCGACTGGGCACACACAGGGCGACAACCGCCAACAAAAAGGCAGTGCAGCATAATCGACCTGACCATTCGCCCAAGCCCATCAGCTTTCCCCCCAAAGCCGGGCGACAATAACAGCTTCCTGATGCGGCGTCATCTGCGCATCACTACTTTCGATTGCTACCGCATGAAGAGATTCCCTTAAGTACAATATCGGGCCAAGGCAGCATTCGCTAAGTTCAGCGGGCCGGAGCAGAGATGCGGCCGGCCATCGCATCCCTGCCGGAGGCAGCTCCGGCAGGATCTTCATTTTGAGCAGTCCAGTTGAATCGACGCATGCAATCGCAGCCTAGGCCGCGAGTGGCTCCGTCATTCAAGAACGTCAACGGAAGGATTTGACATGAACAGCAGAATCCTTATCCGCTGCATCGGAGCCTTGGCTTCATCCACCATTCTGTGGTGTGCAGCCTCGCCCGTGCAAGCGCAGGACACCCAACGAAAACCCAACATTCTGTTCATCGTTTCGGATGATACCGGCTACGGCGATCTCGGCCCCTATGGCGGGGGTGAAGGTCGCGGGATGCCGACGCCGAACATCGACAAACTGGCTGAAGACGGCATGACCTTCTTCTCCTTCTACGCCCAGCCGAGCTGCACGCCCGGTCGCGCCGCCATGCAAACGGGACGCATCCCCAACCGCAGCGGCATGACGACGGTCGCCTTTCAAGGCCAGGGCGGCGGATTGCCCGCAGCGGAATGGACGCTCGCCTCCGTTTTGAAGCGCGGTGGCTATCACACCTATTTCACAGGAAAGTGGCACCTCGGGGAGGCGGACTATGCGCTTCCGATCGCGCAGGGCTACGACGAAATGAAATATGCTGGCCTCTATCATCTGAATGCCTACACCTACGCAGACCCAACCTGGTTTCCGGACATGGACCCGAAGCTGCGCGAAATGTTCCAAAGGGTGACGAAAGGGGCGCTTTCCGGCAAGGCGGGAGGACCTGTCACTGAAGATTTCAAGGTCAACGGTCAATATGTCGACACCCCGGTTATCGACGGCAAGGAAGGCGTCGTCGGCATCCCCTACTTCGACAGCTATGTCGAAAAGGCAGCCGTCGAATTTCTCGACGAAGCCGCAAAGAAGCCGGATGAGCCCTTCTATATCAACGTGAACTTCATGAAGGTGCACCAGCCAAATATGCCGGCGCCGGAATTCGAGCACAAGTCACTGTCGAAGAGCAAGTATGCCGACTCGATCGTGGAACTCGACGCCCGCATCGGCCGGATCATGGACAAGCTGCGTGAAACGGGGATGGATCGGAACACACTGGTCTTCTACACCACGGACAATGGTGCCTGGCAGGACGTCTATCCGGACGCTGGGTACACGCCGTTGCGGGGCACGAAGGGTACGTTGCGCGAGGGCGGCAATCGCGTCCCTGCGATCGCCGTCTGGCCCGGTAAGATCAAACCCCGCACCAAGAACCACGACATTGTCGGCGGTCTCGATCTGATGGCGACATTCGCTGCCGTCGGTGCGGTCCCCCTTCCGACTGAGGACCGCGAAAACAAGCCGATCATTTTCGACAGCTACGACATGTCGCCGATCCTCCTCGGCACAGGGAAATCGGAACGGAAATCCTGGTTCTATTTCACCGAAAATGAGCTGTCGCCAGGTGCCATCAGGGTCAATAACTACAAGTTTGCGTTCAATCTTCGTGGCGACGACGGAGCGCAGACCGGCGGACTGGCAGTCGATTCCAATCTCGGCTGGAAAGGCCCGGACAAATACGTGGCAACAGTTCCCCAGGTGTTCGACCTCTGGCAGGATCCGCAGGAACGCTATGACATTTTCATGAACAACTTCACCGAACGCACATGGATGGGCGTTGTCATGGGCGAAGAGCTCCAGAAGATCATGGCGACGTACATGAAGTATCCTCCGAGAAAGATGCAAAGCGTCGGCTACACGGGTCCGATCACACTCTCGAACTACGAGCGCTTCCAGTGGGTGCGTGATCAGCTCGCCAAGGATGGCGTGACGCTCACCCTCCCGACCGGGAATTGACGAAGAGCGGCGGCTCTATGAGGCCGCCGCCCGTTTTTGTTTCTCCCTGTTGCCAACCCTGGAGGATGACCGATGTCTTTTGTCCGCTTGGCACCGCGATTGATCTGCCTCATGATCATTGCGCTCGGTGCCGCACTGGTTCATGCCACTTCCGCATTCGCTCAAAGCGATCCGTTGCCCTCCTGGAACGATACGGCGTCGAAGGCTGCTATCGTCTCTTTCGTCGAAAAGGTCACTGGGCAGGGATCGCCCGAATTCGTCCCGGAAACCGAACGGATCGCGGTGTTCGATAATGACGGCACCTTGTGGGTGGAACATCCGATATACACCCAGCTCGCCTTCGCCCTGGACCGCGTTAAGGCACTCGCTCCGCAGCATCCGGAATGGAAGGAAACCCAGCCGTTCAAGGCCGTGCTCGAAGGCGACATGAAAGCGCTCGCGGCGTCGGGCGAAAAGGGCCTCGTCGAGCTCATCATGACGACGCATGCGGGAATGACGACCAGCGATTTTCAGAAGATCGTGACCGATTGGCTCGCGTCGGCACGCCACCCTAAATTCAAGCGGCCATACACTGAACTCGTCTACCAGCCGATGATCGAGCTTCTCGCCTATCTCCGCGCCAACGGCTTCAAGACCTTTATCGTTTCAGGCGGCGGGGTCGAACTCATGCGGCCCTGGACGGAAAAGGTCTATGGCATCCCACCGGAGCAGGTTATCGGCTCGTCGATCAAGACCGAGTTCCGGATGCAGGACGACACGCCGACCCTCTTTCGCCTCCCCGAAGTCAATTTCATAGACGACAAGGCCGGCAAACCGGTCGGGATCAACCAGCAGATCGGCCGGCGGCCGATCGCCGCCTTCGGCAATTCCGACGGAGATCTCCAAATGCTGCAATGGACGACCATGGCCGGTGGGCCTGCCAGGCTCGGCGTGCTGATCCATCATACCGATGCGGAGCGTGAATATGCCTACGACCGCAATACCGAAGTCGGTCGCCTCGACAAGGCGCTCGATGCCGCCTCCATAGCCGGCTGGACGGTCGTCGACATGAAGACCGACTGGAAGCAGGTGTTCAAGGACTAGGACTGGCACCTTGCGCCGGAGGTTCCAAACCATGGCGGCCGGACCTCCAAAGCGTCACATGGGAGAGATTGAGTGGCAGCGTCTGTTCGGTCGGCAGCGGTGAGAGAAATAGCCCTGCTGCTTTTCCTGTTGCTCGCCTTTGTCGGGCACAGCCTTGCGAGTGACTCTCTCTCGACATCCGCCGCCGACCCACGAATATTGATCCACGAGGGTTTCGTGGACGAAAGGATGTGCTCAGCCTGCCACGCCGATCAGGCCGCCGCTTTTTCCAAGTCCCACCATGCGAAGGCCATGGCGCTGGCCGACGACGAAACGGTGCGCGGCGATTTCGACAATAGCAGGTTCGAACATGACGGCGTCGTCACCACCTTCACCCGCCGCGACGGCCGCTTCTTCGTGAACACCGAGGGTGCGGACGGCGGCCAAGCCGAGTTCGAAGTCAAATATACCTTTGCCTACGAACCCCTGCAGCAATACCTCATCGACATCGGAGGCGGACGGCTGCAGGCTCTCGACATCGCCTGGGATACGGCCAGACGGCAGTGGTTCCGGCTCGGCGACGGCACCCCGGCCAAACCGGGCTCGACCTATCATTGGACAGGTCCCTTCTATCGCTGGAACCGCACCTGCATCGATTGTCATTCGACCGATCCCCAGGCGAAGTTTCAACCGAAGACGAATGAATACAACTCGACCTACGTCGCCACCAGCATCGGCTGTCAGTCCTGTCACGGTCCGGGCGCCAAGCATGTCGCTTCGGCGCATTCCGCCAACGCCTCATCCTCCGTCAAGCCGGATACAGGCCTACCGAAAGCCGATGCGGGCATCTGTTTCGCCTGCCATGCCAGACGCACCAAGCTGCTGGACGGCTATCAACCGGGAAAGCCCTTTCTCGATTATTTTTCTCCTGCCCTGCTCCGGCAGGATCTTTATTTCCCGGACGGGCAGATACTCGACGAGGTCTTCGAATATGGCTCGTTTCAGCAAAGCAAGATGGCAAGGGCGGGCGTGACCTGCCTCGACTGTCATCGGCCGCACGATGCCGGCCTGAAGGCCGAGGGCAACGCGCTGTGCATGCAATGCCACACAGAGACGAAGCCGGAGCGCTTCGTCAATCAGGATCCGAGCGGCCTGTTCGACACGCCCGCGCACACCCGCCATCAGGCCGGTTCGACCGGAGCGCAATGCGCCAACTGCCACATGCCGGAACGCACCTACATGAAGGTCGATCCGCGCCGCGACCACTCCTTCGTCATCCCCCGGCCCGACCTGTCGGCGAGCCTCGGAATACCGAATGCGTGCACCACCTGTCACGTCGGCAGAACCAATGATTGGGCGGCCGAGACGATGGATAAATGGTACGGGACGCAATGGCGCGAACGCCCGTCGATCGCCCATGCCTTCGCCGGAGCCGCGAACGGCGATCAGGCCGCGGTGGAGGCTCTGCGCGCGCTGGTCAGTGATAATGACCAGGCGGGAATTGTCAGGGGCAGCGCCATCGCCGCAATGAGTGGAATCGGCGGCGTGGACGTCACCGCCGACATCCGTACGGCCGCAGCCGATGCCGATCCGCTCGTCAGGCTCGGTGCCGCGGAAGCAGCAGGCAACATTGCGCCGGAACAGAGGCTCGGGGCAATCGGCGATCTGGTGGGCGATGCAACGAGGGCGGTACGCGTCGCTGCCGCCAATGCACTCGCCAGCACTCCTCCCGACCTCTTCGGCAATCGGCGAGGCAATCTGGAAGCCGCTGTCGCGGAGCTTCGCGCCTATGTCGAAACGAACGCCGACGTGGCGGAAACCCAAAGCAATTATGGCTTCTTCCTGTTCGCCCGACAGCGTACGGCCGAGGCCGAAGCCGCCTTCCGGCGAGCGATTTCGCTCGACCCGACGCTGGAGGCAATGCGCATCAATCTCGCCGAGTTCTACCGCGCCACCGGTCAGAACGACAGGTCGGAGCAGACCTATGCCGAAGCGATCGGCATGGCGCCCGAACGCGCGGATCTGCGTTACGGACATGCGCTGTCCCTGGTGCGCAAGCAGGCGTTGGCCGAGGCGATAACGGAACTCGCAGAAGCGGTGCGGCTCGATCCGCAAAACTCCCGCTACAAGACGACCTTGGCCGTCGCTCTCGATTCGGCTGGCCGGACGGAAGAGGCGTTGGACAGGCTCGATGGTTGGGCGGCGGGCGGAGACGCCGACGTCATCGGCTTGGCACTCCAATACAGTCTCAAGCTTCGACGGCTGCCGGAGGCGTTGAGACATGCGGAAGATCTGGCGCGACTGAGGCCTGAGGACCAGCAGATTTCAGACCTCATCGGGCAGCTGAAGCTGGCGATCAACGGAAAATAGGTATTTTAGCTTGTCCAAATCTACTTCTCGCTGCAAAGTGCCGACTCGGAACAACAGTGCCGAGGCGACAAACGAGATCGGGGGATTCTCATGAAAGCCATACACTTGCATGCCATTCTGTTACTGGCAGGCGTCTGCGCGGCGTCGGCCGGCAATGCCGCTGATGTCACGCCACTTGCGCCGGAAGCAAAAACTGTCGAGAGCCAGAGCGGCTGGGAATTCACGTTCGCGCCATATTTCTGGGCTGCCGGCATATCCGGCGATATTGGGCAGTTTGGGCTTCCAGAGGTTCATATCGACGCCGATTTCGGCGATATTCTCGACAACCTCGACTTCGCCTTCATGGCGGCAGGCGAAGCCAGATATGATCGATTCAGCATCGTTGGTGACGTGATCTACACCAAGCTCGGTGCCGACGCCGACACACCTGCCGGCATCCTCGCCGAGAGCGTCGATGTAACGTCGAAGACCTTCGCGGGATTTCTTGGCGTCGGTTACGCCGTGCTCGAAGACCAAAATGGCCACCTCGACGTGGTCGGTGGCATGAAGGTCTGGTCGGCCAAAACCGAGATCTCCTTCAATGGCGGCATTCTCGCTGGAGTGGATGTCGAAGACAGTGCCACATGGGTCGACGCCGTCGCCGGCCTCAGAGGAAACTACTTCTTCACGCCGGAAATCTACGTCACCGGATGGGGGTTGGTGGGTGCTGGCGGCGCCGATATCGACTGGGACGTGGCGTTGGGCCTCGGCTACAAGTTCAACGACAGCATCTCCGCGGTCGCGGGATATCGTGCACTCGGCGTCAATTACGACAATGACGGGTTTGTCTTCGACTTTGTCCAGCAGGGACCGATCTTAGGGGTCGCCATTCGTTTCTGACGCCGGGCCGGCGAACGTCGTACTGTGAGCGATTATCCTTCCAGCATGCTCGCTTGGCCCGGAGCCGAACGACGCCTCCTGGAAGCAGAGAGCCGCCGTGGCAAGAACAGCGGTTCACAGTTCGGTATCCAACACGGATCGGACCGAGCTAAATCTTTTCACTCCGGAGGAAGCCTGTTTCGCGGGCTGAGTTCAATCGGATCATGGAGGGATTGATGATGAAAATCGCTTCTTGGATGGCACTGGTTGCCGCGGCGCGCTGGACCCCATCCGAAGATACGGCCGGTATTTAAGGCATACACCCGCTCCTTATGTGATGTAATTTATAATAATCTAATGTACTGTAGCCTACCCATCTGGGGCTGCGGCTAGAGAATTCAGCAAGTATTTCAACCCGCCGGCGACCGTCGGAGGCCACGACCCTTCGGGGCGTGCCGGTGGAGCCGATATCTTGGAATACATGACGTCGCCAAAGATGCTGTAACGGTCGTACCGGGCCTCGCCGATCGCCATGGCCCCGAAGTCGAGATGGTCAAGGATACCGCTGAAACTCAAGTCAACTTCGACTATCGGCAGCCCACCAAGCCAGCAGTAGTTTTCGCGAACAATTGAATAGTCGGGAAACAGCCTACTCTCGACGAACTACAATTTCTCTCTGCTAGTCGCCGTATGCGGTGGTTGTCATATCAGGGATGGCAGTCACAAGACGCTTAAGAATGACCAAGGAGAGACAAGGTTTCCTGTCATGATGCAAATCAACAAATAGTCAGCTCAGACAGTTCAAGTATAACTGCTGCAAAGGGGGGAAGCGATGAACAAGACATCTGCGAAGTTGATAGTGGCCGGGCTCGTAAGCCTGGGCTCTGCCCTGCCGGCCGCGGCCCAGGAGACCACCGATATAGGTACTCTGGACAGCGCGAAGGCCGGAAAGGCGTTTTCCAGCAAACCTGTCTACTCGCCCTATGCGGGGCGCAATTTTCCGACCCGGCCGCTATTCGGCGACACGCATCTCCACACCGGAGCCTCGTTCGATGCCGGCGCATTCGGCGCACGGTTGACGCCTCGCGACGCCTATCGCTTTGCTCGCGGCGAGGAGATCACGGCGTCGAGCGGCCAGCCTGCCAAGTTGTCACGGCCGCTCGACTTTCTGGTGGTGGCCGACCACTCGGACAACATGGGCATGTTCCCCGACCTCTTCGCCGGCAAGCCGGAAGTCATTTCCGATCCCCAGGCCAGGACCTGGTACGAGGAGATCAAGGCGGGACAAGGCGGCAAGGCCGCGCTCGAGATCATCTTCAGCTTCGGCAAGGGAACGCTCCCTAAGAGCATGATCTACGGGCCGGAGACACGTCCCTACAAGAACGCGTGGCAGGACACGATAAAGGCCGCCGAGGAATACAACGATCCGGGCCGCTTCACCGCCTTCATCGGCTATGAGTGGACCTCGAACACGGCAGGCAACAATCTGCATCGCAATGTCGTCTTCCGTGACAATGCCGACAAGGCCGACCAGGTCGTGCCCTATACGACGCTTAAGCCCTTGGGCAGCGACAATCCGCGCGACCTATGGAAGTGGATGCAGGCCTATGAGGACAAGACCGGCGGCAACGTGCTGGCGATCGCGCACAACGGCAATCTGTCCAACGGCCGCATGTTCCCGCTGATCGAATCCTTCACCGGCAAGCCGGTCGACAAGGAATATGTCGAGCAGCGTTCAAGGTGGGAACGCCTCTACGAGACAACCCAGACGAAGGGTGATGGCGAAGCTCACCCGGTCCTGTCGCCCAATGACGAGTTCGCGGATTTCGAGACCTGGGATTTCGGTAATCTCGATGCCAGCGTGCCGAAGACGCCTGACATGCTCGAATTCGAATATACACGGTCCGCGCTGAAGAACGGCCTCAAGCTCGAAGCCGAACTCGGCACGAACCCTTACAAATTCGGGCTGGTCGGCAGCTCCGACGCGCATACTGGCCTTGCGGCCATGGAAGAGGAAAATTTCTTCGGCAAGACCACGCCGCAGGAGCCGAGCCCCGAGCGCCTGACGGCCACTTTCGTCAAGAATGCCAAGACGAACATCACCGTGATGGACTGGGAGGTTAGCGCGTCGGGTTACGCCGCCGTGTGGGCCACGGAGAACACCCGCGAGTCGATCTGGGACGCCATGCAGCGCAAGGAGACCTACGCCACGACGGGACCGCGCATGATGGTGCGCTTCTTCGGCGGCTGGGATTTCGAGCCTACCGATGCCGAGACCCGCAATCCCGGCGTGATCGGCTACGGCAAGGGCGTGCCCATGGGCGGCGACCTGACGGCAGCGCCGGAAGGCAAGGCACCGTCGTTCCTCGTCGCTGCGCTGCGAGACCCGATTGGGGGCAACCTCGACCGCTACCAGATCGTCAAGGGCTGGCTCGACGACAAGGGCGAGATGCATGAGCAGGTGTACGACGTCGCCTGGGGCGGGGACCGCAAGCCGGGGGCCGACGGCAAGGTGCCATCGGTCGGCAGCACCGTCGACATCGAGAACGCGACCTGGACCAACACCATCGGTGCGCCGGAACTGATCGCGGTCTGGAAGGATCCAAGCTTCGATCCGAAACAGAAGGCCTTCTACTACGGACGTGTCATCGAGATACCGACGCCCCGGTGGACCGCCTATGATGCCAAACGGTTCGGGACAAAGCCGCTGGAGGGCACCCGGATGACCGTCATCGAACGCGCCTATACCTCGCCGATCTGGTACACGCCGTGATCGCGATGCCGGCGGTTGAACCGGATGCAGGACCGGCGAACGCGTGAGCACGATCTTGTTGAAACGCGTGCTGAGGGAGCCGCTGGTCCACTTCTTGGCTCTCGCGCTGCTGATCTTCGCGGGTTACCGGCTCCTGGGCGCCGATACGGACGACAAGGCGGACAGCATCGTCGTCACGGCGCCGAAGATCGAGCAGATGGCGACCGTGTTCACAAAGACCTGGCAGCGCCCCCCGACAGCCGAGGAATTGAAGGGCCTGATCGACGACCATGTGAAGGAAGAAATTCTGGTACGCCAGGCGCTGGAGATCGGGCTCGACAGGGACGACACGGTCGTTCGTCGCCGCTTGCGTCAGAAGATGGAATTCCTGAACGCGGCCGACGCCGAAACGCTGACAGCGACCGATGCGGAGCTCGATGCCTATCTGAAAGCCAATGCAGCCACGTTCGAGATCGATCCGATGCTGGCCTTCCAGCAAATCGTTCTGAATCCCCAGCGGCACGGAGAAGCAATCGAACAAAAAGCGGCCGCCATCCTCGAAGTACTGCTGAGCCAGCCTGCGGCCGATCCCGCTTCGCTTGGCGATGCCTCGCAGCTTCCACCGGAGCTTCCACTTACGAGCAAGACATCGATCGGCCAGGCCTTCGGCGCCGATTTCGCGGAAGAACTCGACAAGATCCCTGCGGGCCGGTGGACGGGTCCCGTCAAGTCCGGCTTCGGGCTGCACCTGATCCGCGTGACGGAGCGCGTGCCTGGCCGAGTGCCGACGCTCGACGAGGTTCGCGACGCCGTTGCGCGGGAGTGGACGAACGCTAAACGCAAAGAACTCGAGAACCAGCGCTTCGCCGAACTCCTTAAGCGCTATGTGGTGAGCATCGAAAGCCCGGCCGGCGCGGGAACCGACCCATGACGCGGCTTGGGGCGCTGCTGGCCGTGCTGATGCCGGTGTTGCTGGCCACACCGGGGTACCCTCATGAGATTCGGCCGGCCTATCTCGACATGCGCGAAACGGCGAGCGACGAGTTCGCCGTCGTCTGGAAGGTTCCGGCGCAAGGCGACATGCGTCTCGGGCTCTACGCAAGTCTGCCGAAGCAGTGCATCGAGAAAGCCGAACCGGCGAGGTCGATCGTGGACGGAGCTTATCTGGAGCGAAGGACCGTCGCCTGTGCTGGGGGATTGAGCGGCGGCGAGATCGGCATCGACGGCCTCAAGTCGACCATGACCGACGCGCTCGTCCGCATCGAATACGAGAACGGCGACACGGAGGTCGTGCGCCTCATGCCGGACGCGCCCTCCTTCACCGCAGCCGGCGCGCAGACAAGCCTCGAGTTCGCCCAGACCTATTTTCTGCTGGGCGTCGACCATATACTCTCGGGTCTCGATCACCTGCTCTTCGTGTTTGCGATCATGCTGCTCATTCGAGACCGCTGGATGCTGGTCAAGACGATCACGGCCTTTACGATCGCGCACAGCATCACGCTGGCTGGAGCGTCGCTCGGATATTTCAGTTTGCCGCAGAAACCGGTGGAAGCGACGATCGCCCTCAGCATCGCATTCGTCGCAAACGAACTGATCAAGATGAAGCCGGGCGAAAGGCGGCTCTCCGAGCGCTACCCCTGGGTCGTTGCCTTCGCGTTCGGGCTGCTGCACGGCTTCGGTTTCGCCGGCGCTCTGATGGAAATCGGCTTGCCGCAATCCGATGTGCCGCTGAGCCTGCTTACATTCAACCTGGGTATCGAGGCAGGACAGCTGATCTTCGTCGCCGTGGCGCTGGTCGTGCTTCGGGCAGCAGGCGCGCTGAGCACGATACAGCCCGCACCGGCGCGTCGGTTCGGCGCCTACATAATCGGGACCGACGCGATGCTGTGGCTGGTTTCGCGGATCGCCGGGTTGGCGGCGTGAGAGGCGAAATCCTCCGCGTCCAAATCGCTTATAGGATTGGCGGCAATCGGGAACAGCAGTTCAAACCGCTACAGCGTCCTTGCGTGTTAAATAAGACGCGCGGCGCTGTAGTAGCAAAAGCTCAACGTTCTTTTGCTATCGCTGGAGACGATTGCGTTGGAGACGATTTCGGCGATGAAAATTCCGACAGTAATGGTTCTGATGGGGGCCCTCCTGCAGCCGGGCTCGGCCTTTGGCGAGACCGAATGGATCGGCGGCGCGAGACAATGGTCGGTCGGCTTTGCCGACGAGAGCCCGCATCCCTATTGCCGCCTGCTGTGGGATAGCGAGATCGGCAAGACCATGGAATTCCGCCAGAGCGCGACGGAGACGTTCTGGCTGGTCGCAAAGACCACATGGGACATTCCGGCCGGCACCAAGACCGAGGTGACGCTGACCGACCGTACGGCGACGAAAGTAATCGCTGCCGATTTCTTCGACAAGAACACGCTTCGCCTCTGGGGTCCGACCAGCAAGGGGAGCGCCGGACTGAAGAAGATCATCAAGAATTCCTTTGCCGGAATGCCTGACGTGCAGATCACCTTTGCCGGTGACGAAGGCGACTGGACGCTGCCGCTCTCGCGGGTGGAGCAGCTCTACCCGACCTTCGTCCAGTGCCTCAAACGTCTCGAGGCCGGCGAAAAGCCAAAGCAGAATTCCGAAACCCAGCCGTTCTGAGCCCGATCAAAGCGGCGGTGCAGTCTCACGGATCAGGCTGCGGACAGCCTCGATATCGCCGTTGAGCGGCCGTTCGTCACCATAATGGGAAACATGTTCCCGCACGGCTTGATAGACAAGGTCCGTACCTGCAGCCCGCGGCGCCGTCGCTGCCAGGAAGTCATGCGCCTGGGCAGCTGCCATCAGCTCGATCGCCAGGATATATTCGGCATTGTCGATGATTGCGAGCAGCTTGCCGGCGGCGGCCGTTGGATGCGCGAGGAAATCTTCCTGCAGGCCGGAGGTCAGCCCGCCGTCCATGGCCGCCGGTGCGGCAAGGCGGCGGTTCTCGTTGCTGAGGGCGGCTGCGGTATATTGGGCGATCATCAAGCCGGAATGGCTGCCGGCATCGCTCGCTAGAAATGGCGGCAGGCCGTTCACCAGCGGATTGACCAGCCGGTCCATGCGCCGCTCGCTGATCGCGCCGAGCTGTGCGAGCGCAATCGCCAGGCTGTCGGCCGCCTGCCCGAGCGCCGGGGCGACGGCATGGGCCTCGGAAGAGACGACCGGCTGTTCCGGCGTGCCTGAGACAGCCGGATTGTCCGTCACCGAGGCAAGTTCCTGATCGACGACGCGGGCGGAATTGTCGAAGACGTCGCGGGCGGCGCCATGGGCATGCGGCACCGAACGAAGGCTGAGCGCATCCTGCGTGCGCCGGCCGAAGGCGGCGGCGACAAGGCCGCTGCCGGCAAGCCGCGTGCGCAGCGTCGCTCCGACTTTCTCTATTCCCGCCGATGGGCGCAGCGCCAGCACAGCCGCGTCGAAGGCGGCGATCTGGCACCCCGCCGCTTCCAGCGTCAGGGCTGCGATCGCATCGGCCCAGTCGAGCAGCCGCTCGGCGCGGGAAAGGGCCACGGCGGTCAGGCCCGTGGCGCATGCCGTGCCGTTGACGAGGCTCAAGCCCTCCTTGGCGCCGAGCACCAGCGGTTCGAGGCCGATCGCAGCAAGCGCCTCGCGGCCGCTCATGCGCCGGCCGCCCAGGTGAGCGCTGCCTTCGCCGATCAGAACAAGCGCAATATGGGCATTGTGGACGAGATAACCGGCAGAGCCCTTGGATGGCACGTCGGGAATGCAATCATGTTCCAGCAGCGCCGCAAGATGCTCGACAATCTCGCGCCGCACGCCGGAATGGCCATGAGCGAAATTGGCGATCTCAGCAGCGATGATGGCGCGCACCTCGCGGGCAGCCAGCAATGGCCCAACGCCGCAGGCATGGCTAAGCACGATGCTGCGCGACAACAGGCTCTGCGAGGCCCGATCGACGACGGTATCCGCCAGCGCCCCGACGCCGGTATTGACGCCGTAGGCGCGCACGCCTGTCTCGACGATACGCGCAACGATGCGGCTTGCCTGCTCGACCCGCCCCCAGGCGGCCGGCGACAGCGCCAGCGCTTCCCCTGCCCCGACGCGCGCGACATCGCGCCAGGTCAGCACGGCATCGATCGTGATCGTCATTGACCGCTTCCGAAATGGCCGATGAACTGGCGGAAAGCCGGTGTCGCACCGCCGGTGAACATCTCGTCCGGCTTGCCGCTGCTTTCGATCAGCCCTTCGCGCATGAAGACGACGCGATTCGAGACGTTGCGGGCAAAGCTCATCTCATGGGTGACGACGAGCATGGTCATGCCTTCCTCGGCAAGCGCGCGCATGACGCGCAGCACCTCGCCGACAAGCTCCGGATCAAGCGCCGAAGTCGGCTCGTCGAACAGCATCACCTTCGGCTTCATCGCCAGCGCGCGGGCAATCGCCGCACGCTGCTGCTGGCCGCCTGAAAGATGGGCCGGATAGGCATGACGTTTATCGGCGATGCCGACCTTTTCAAGCAGCGCTTCGGCCTCGACGATGCAGTCGGCGCGCGGCCGCTTCAACACATGGATCGGACCCTCGACGACGTTCTGCAGGATCGTCATGTGGGACCAGAGATTGAAGGACTGGAACACCATGCCGAGCTCAGAGCGGATATGGTCCACCTGCTTCTGGCTGGCCGGCCTGCTTCGCCCGCCCTTGTGCACCATGCGGACCTCCTCGCCGTCGACCCAGATCTCGCCGTCGCTGGCGGTTTCGAGCATATTGATGCAGCGCAGAAAGGTCGACTTGCCGGAGCCGGAGGCGCCGAGCAGCGAAATCACATCGCCGTCTTCCGCATCGAGGGAAATGCCGCGCAAGACCTCGTGCGTACCGAAGCTCTTGCGGATATTGCGGACCGATAGTCGGGTTACGCCTGGCATGGGTGCTCCAATCGGGTCAAAACTGCTACGCCTTCAGCGCCTGCGGGGCCGCGCGGCGGTGTCGGGACAGCGAATATTCGAGCAGAGCCATGCCCTGCAGGATGATGAAGTTGAGGACGAGATAGATGATCGCTGCACAGAGAAAGACTTCCATCGTGCGGTAGGTCTGCGATATCAGCCGCTGGGCGACGCCGGTGACTTCCCAGACGGTGACGAGGCTTGCGAGCGCCGTCGACTTCATCATCAGCACGATCTCGGTGGAATAGGCCGGCAGCGCGTGGCGGAAGGCGATCGGCGCCAGGATCCGGCGGACCAGCAGGAAGCCGGACATGCCGATCGAGCGCGCCGCTTCGATCTCCTTCGGCGAGACGGCGCGAATGCCGCCACGGAAGATCTCCGCCGTGTAGCCGGCGGTGCAGAGAGCCAACGACAGCACGGCGCAGACCATCGGCTCGCGCAGGAACGTCCAGAGGAAGGAGTAACGGATGAAGCCGAACTGGCCGAGGCCGTAGAACACCAGGAACATCTGGATCAGCAGCGGCGAGCCGCGGAAGATGAAGATGTAACCCTTGGCGAAGCCCGAAAGCACCGGGTTGCCGCTGGTCCGCATCCAGACCACGACGAGCGCCAGCAGGCCACCTGTGATAATCGACAGCGAAAACAGGATGAGCGTCGTCGGTACGGCCTTGAGCAGGGTGACCATGGTCGAGGCGATGAAGGCGAAATCCATTGTCGCCTCCTTACGCCTGGCCCATGGCGGATGCCGGCATGCTGCGGTTGGCGCGGCGCTCCGCCCCGTTGAAGATGCGGTCCGAAAGGCTGGTCAGGATGAGATAGAGGCAGCCGCCGGCGATGAAGAACAGGAAATATTGCCGGGTCGAGCCCGCCGCCACCTGGCTGGTTCGCATCAGCTCGGCAAGGCCGGTGACGGAGATCAGCGCCGAATCCTTGAGACTGAGCTGCCATACGTTACCGAGGCCGGGAATGGCGAGGCGAAACACCTGCGGCATGATGATGCGGCGAAAGCGCATGCCACGATGCATGCCGATCGCCGAGGCGGCTTCGAGCTCGCCCTTGGAGATGGCAAGGAAGGCGCCGCGGAACACCTCCGCCTGGTAGGAGCCGGAGATGATGCCGACGGCAAGCGCGCCTGCGATAAAGGAGGGCAAGCCGAGGAAACCCTCGTAACCCATCGCCTGGCCGATCGCGGTGACGGCCGAGGAGCCGCCGAAATAGATGAGATAGATGATCAGCAGTTCGGGCACGCCGCGAAACACGGTCGTATAGACGTTGCCGAGCGAAACGAGGATAAGATTGCCGGAGAGTTTCGCCGCCGCGACAATCGCGCCGAGCACCGCGCCAATCGCTAGCGCCGTTGCCGTGACGGCCAGCGTCATCAAGGCGGCGGCAATGAGCAGCGCGCCCCATCCCGTCGAGCCAAAGCCAAGCAGTTCCAAACTTGCCATATCGTCCGTTCCCCGTCCGCGGCAGTGTTTTGTGGATTGACAATAACACGCAGTCCCCGGCGATAAAGCCGGAGACCCGTGTCTGCGGCCGAAAGGCCGAAACGCTTACTGCTGCGGGCTGACGTCCATCTTGAACCACTTCATCGACAGGGTCTTGACCGTGCCGTCGGCGAGTGCGGACTTGATCGCTACATTAAACTTGTCGCGCAGATCAGTATCGGCCTTGCGCAGGCCGAGACCTTCACCCTCGCCCCAGATCGAGCCGGCGATCTCTGGGCCGGTGAAGGCGAGCGTGTCGTTGGCGGCCTTAAACGCGTTGGCGAAATAGACGGCGTCATCGAAGCCGAGGTCGATACGGCCATTCTGCAGGTCGAGGTCGCGATCGGCGCCGGTCTTGTATTCGCGGATCTCGGCGATGTCGCCGAAATTGTCGTAGACGAACTTGGCGTAGACGGTGGCCGCCTGGATGCCGATCGTCTTGCCCTTGAAGACTTCCTTCAGCGCGTCGATCTCCTTCACGCCGGTCTGGCCGGGCGTCATTTTGATCGTGGCGCCGGTGCCGGCGGCGTTCGCCAGCGGGCTGTCCTTGGCGGCGGCGAAGGCGGCGGGCGTGGCGGCATAGGGAATGGTGAAGTCGATGATCTTCTTGCGCTCTTCGGTAATCGATAGCGCATCCATGATGACGTCGAACTTGCCGGCGTTGAGCGCCGTGATCATGCCGTCCCAGTCGGAGGCAACAAGCGTGCACTCGATCTTGGCGCGCTCGCAGAGCACCTTGGCGAGTTCCGGCTCGAAGCCGCCGAGCGTGCCGTCGGCATTGGTGAGGTTCCAGGGCGCATAGGCGCCTTCGAGAGTGATAGTCGCCTTCGTCCAGTCCTTGGAAAAGGCAGGCGCGGCAAAGGCGGAAAAAGCCGCCACGCCGCAAAACAGGATTGCGCTGAATTTCATTGTGAATTCTCCTCTGGAGTTGAAACAGACCTTGCGGCACCACGGCCGATCTTCGCCGGCTTGCCCTTTCTCGTCCTATTTTTCTCAAAGGACCGATTGGGAGGTTGTATATGGTACCATATGAGATATTTTGTGATATGCAAGAGGGAAAGTCGAATTATGTGGCGAATTCCATTCGTGCAAAAGGAATAGGCAATGAAACGTCCCGGCGAGATGAAGCGCGAACTGGCGGAAAATGACAGCACCCCGCTTTATGCCGGCGTCAAGCAGGTGATCCTCGACCGGATCCACAGCGGCGAATGGCCGCCGAAATACCGCGTGCCTTCGGAAAACGAGCTGGTCGTCGAACTCGGCGTCAGCAAGATGACCGCCAACCGGGCGCTGCGCGAACTTGCCAATGAGGGCGAACTCATCCGCATCCAGGGCGTCGGCTCCTTCGTCGCCGAGCGCAAGGGCTATTCGGCACTGTTCGAAGTCCGCAACATCGCCGAGGAAATCGCCGAACGCGGTCATGTCCATGAGGCCGCTGTCGTCGTTCTCGCCCAGGAAACCGCCTCTCCCGAGGTTGCCGACGCGCTCGAATTGCCGATTGGTGCTGCGGTTTTCCACTCGCTGATCGTCCACAGCGAAAACGGCGTTCCCGTGCAGATCGAGGACCGCTTCGTCCATCCGGAAGCCGCCCCAGAATATCTCGCTCAGGATTTTTCGACGCTGACACCGAACGCCTATCTGACGGCCGCAGCCCCGCTTAGCGGCTCCGAGCACGTCGTCGAGGCGGCAATGCCGCAGGCGTGGGAATGCAAGCTCTTGACCATCATGAAGACCGAGCCGTGCCTGACGATCCGCCGGCGCACATGGTCGGCAAAGCAGGTAGTCTCGACCGCCCGCCTCGTCTATCCCGGTCACCGTTACCGGCTGGAAGCGCGCAGCGGCAAAATGTTCGAGGAATGAAAACACCTGCCATGTTGTATATGGAACATGGCCGACTTGTTACGATGCCGGCGTGAATCGGGCGACCAGCGCGTGCCGATCGCCGGGATAGGTGAAGCGCACATGCGTCACCGGGCCGGCGCCGCTCCAGGTCCGGCGCTCGACCACGAGGCAGGCGGTATTGCGCGCTATGTCGAGGATCGCGGCCACTTCGGCATTGGCCGAGACGGCGTGGATCCGGTGTTCTGCCGTGCTCCACGGCACCTGGTTCAGCAGCCAGGGACCGGGCGCCATCGTCAGGAAATCGGCATCGGCGGCTTCAGGAACCGTCGCAAGACTGATCAGCCGCTCCTCCAGGCAAAAGGGCCGCGCGCCGGCATTGTGGATACAGACGACCTCGACCACCGAGGAGGCCACCGGCAGTTCCAGACGGCGGCTGTCGTCCGCCTTGGCCTTGCGGCTCACCTTCTTCGAAACCGCATAGGAATAGGGCAGATTCAGCGACTGCACCTCGGCCTTGATGTCGTGGATTTCGAGAATGGCCGATTGTGCCTGCGGCTGGGTGACGAAGCTGCCGGACTTCTTGCGGCGCTCGATGAGGCCAGCCTTGGCAAGCTGGGTCAGCACCTTGTTCACCGTCATGCGCGAGCAGTCATACTGCGTGGCGAGATCGACCTCGAAGGGAATGCGGTACCCCGGCGGCCAATCGCCCGAGACGATACGGCCCTCGATGTCGCCGAGGATGCGCTGATGCAAGGTGGGATCCCTGCTTTGGTTCATCGCCACGTTCCGATTGGTCTCCCGCTCTAATTCGAATGTCCGGCTAGGAAAAGCTCTTTTTCAGGTGATCAGCAATTCGCCCATGACAGCGAGGAATCGCCGGTCGATGGCGTCGCGCCTGAGATGGCGACCGCCCTCCACCTGTTTGCTGCCGCGCGCCCAGACGCAGTCGATGGAAATGCCGCCTGCAAACAGCCAGTGATCGAGGATCTGGTCGCCTGCGAGATAAGGAACGGCCGTCGTATCGAGCGAAACGATATCGGCGTGATGGCCCTCGACGAGACCCGCCGGTGCTTTCAATGCGGCACCGCCGCCGGCAAGCGCATGTGTGAACAGCGAAAGCGCCGTCGAACCGCCGGGTGCTGCGACGACGTTGCGGGCGCGAAGCGCCAGGCGCTGCGAATATTCGAGCTGGCGCAATTCCTCCGGCACGGAGATCAGCACGTTGGAATCAGAACCGATGCCATAACGCCCGCGCTCTTCGAGGAAGAGCGGTGCGGCAAAGGCGCCGTCGCCGAGATTGGCTTCGGTGATCGGGCAGAGGCCGGCGATCGCGCCGCTTTTCGCCATCCGCCGCGTTTCGTCCTCGGTCATGTGCGTCGCATGGATCAGGCACCAGCGCTCATCCACAGGCGCATGATCGAGCAGCCATTCTACCGGCCGCGCGCCGGACCAGGCGATGCAGTCCTCGACCTCCTTCACCTGCTCGGCGACATGGATATGGATGGGACCGTCGCCGGCCATCGGCGCCAGCCTTGCGAGCTCGTTGGGTGTTACGGCGCGCAGGCTGTGCGGTGCAAGCCCGAGCTCGGCGCCGTCGAGCCGGCCGGTCACTGCCCGGCATCCCTCCATCAGCCTTTCGAAGCTTTCGAGCGAATTGATGAAGCGCCGCTGGCCGTCGATGGGCGCATCGCCGCCGAAGCCGGAATGGGCATAGAAGACCGGCAGCAGTGTCAGGCCGATACCGGCCTCTTCGCTCGCCGCGCCGATGCGTTCGGCAAGCTCGGCGATATTGGCGTAGGCGCTGCCATCCCTATCATGGTGGAGATAGTGGAACTCCCCGACGCGGGAAAAACCGGCCTCCAGCATCTCTGTATAGAGCTTGGCTGCGACCGCCTCGACATGCTCCGGCGTCATCGCCAGGGCAAATTTATACATGACAGTGCGCCAGCTCCAGAAGCTGTCATTGGCCGGGCCGCGCACTTCCGCAAGGCCGGCCATCACCCGCTGGAAGGCATGGCTGTGCAGGTTCGCCATGGCGGGAACGAGAAGAGCGTGGGGTTCGTCGCCGGGCTCGGGAGCGGTGCCGATTTCGATCCGCGCGATGCGCCCGGCCTTAAGCGTCAGCCGCACGTCTTTCTGCCAGCCCTGCGGCGTCAGCGCCGTGCCTGCGTGAAGCGTGATCATGACCTTCCCTCTCTTCTTGCCGCGCCGCCGATCTTTCTTTTCCAGAAAAGCGCACAAAATTTCTCTTGTCACCTGTAGATTATGTATATACATGTTTTGGCATAAGGAAAGGCGCAAAGCTGATGACCGGGAACAATTTTTCAGACGAAGCCGCTTCTGCCGACACCCGCCCAGTGCTGTGGCGCAATGCGCGGCTGGCCACGCTGGCGCCGAGAAAATCGGGGCTCGGCATCGTCGAAAAGGGCGCCGTGCTGATCGAAAACGGCCGCATCGCCTTTGCCGGCGCCGAAAGCGAGCTGCCGGCATCGGCCATCGAACATTCCGACATCGTCGATCTCGAAGGCCGCTGGGTAACCCCCGGTCTCGTCGACTGCCACACCCATATCGTTCACGGCGGCAACCGCGCCCGCGAGTTCGAAATGCGCCTTGCAGGCGCGACCTATGAGGAGGTCGCCCGCGCCGGCGGCGGCATCGTTTCCTCGGTGAAGGCAACCAATGCGCTGTCGGTCGAGGAGCTTGTCGCCCAGGCGCTGCCGCGGCTCGACACGCTGCTTGCCGAAGGCGTCACCACGATCGAGATCAAGTCCGGCTACGGGCTGAACCGGACCGGTGAAGTGAAGATGCTGCAGAGCGCCCGCCTGCTCGGCCATGTGCGCCCGGTCCGCGTCGCCACCAGTTATCTCGGCGCCCATGCGACTCCTGTGGAATATAAGGGTCGCAACGGCGATTATCTCGATGATGTTGTCCTGCCCGGTCTCGACGACATGCATGGCCTCGGTCTTGCCGATGCCGTCGACGGCTTCTGCGAGGGCATCGCCTTTTCCACGACCGAGATCGCCCGCGTCTTCGACAAGGCCAAGGCGCTTGGCCTGCCGGTCAAGCTGCATGCCGAGCAGCTCTCCAATCTTGGCGGCGCCAAGCTCGCCGCGTCCTATGGCGCACTGTCAGCCGATCACCTCGAATATCTCGACGAAGATGGCGTTGCGGCGATGGCCGCAGCCGGCACCGTCGCCGTGCTTCTGCCCGGCGCCTTCTACGCCATCCATGAAAAGCAGAAGCCGCCGGTGGAGGCGCTGCGGCGGGCAGGCGTGCCGATCGCGATCGCCACCGATTGCAATCCCGGCACCTCGCCGCTCACCTCGATGTTGCTCACCATGAACATGTCGGCCACACTTTTCGGCCTCACCGTCGAGGAATGCATCGCCGGCGCCACCCGCGAAGGCGCGCGCGCGCTCGGCCTGCTCGACAAGACGGGAACGCTCGAACCCGGCAAATCCGCCGATCTCGCCGTCTGGAATATCGAAAGCCTCGCCGAGCTCGTCTACCGCATCGGCTTCAACCCGATTCACGCACGCGTCTTCAAGGGCGAAAGGAACGGCCGATGACCATCACGCTCCACCCGGGCTCCGTCTCGCTCAAGGATCTGGAAATCATCTACTGGACCGGTGTTCCGGCAAGGCTCGATCCCGCCTTCGATGCGGGGATCGCCAAGGCCGCTGCCCGCATCGCCGAGATCGCCGCCGGCAATGCGCCGGTCTATGGCATCAATACCGGCTTCGGCAAACTCGCCTCGATCAAGATCGACAGCGCCGATGTGACCACCTTGCAGCGCAATCTCATCCTGTCGCATTGCTGCGGCGTCGGCGCGCCGCTGCCCGACAATATCGTGCGGCTGATCATGGCGCTGAAGCTGGTCTCGCTTGGGCGCGGCGCCTCGGGTGTGCGGCTGGAGCTGGTGCGGCTGATCGAAGGCATGCTGGAAAAGGGCGTCACTCCACTGATCCCGGAAAAGGGCTCGGTCGGCGCCTCCGGCGATCTTGCGCCCCTTGCCCATATGGCGGCGGTGATGATGGGCGAGGCCGAAGCCTTCTTCGCCGGCGAACGCCTCTCGGGCGCTGAAGCCCTCGAGAGGGCTGGCCTCAGACCGATCGTGCTCGCCGCCAAAGAGGGCCTGGCGCTGATCAACGGCACCCAGACCTCGACGGCGCTGGCACTTGCCGGCCTCTTCCGCGCCCATCGTGCTGCGCAGGCGGCGCTCATCACCGGCGCTATGTCCACCGATGCAGCTATGGGCTCTTCGGCGCCCTTTCATCCGGATATTCACACATTGCGTGGCCATAAGGGCCAGATCGACACGGCGGCCGCTCTTCGCGCCCTGCTCGAAAACTCCATCATTCGCCAGAGCCATATGGAGGGCGACGAGCGCGTGCAGGATCCCTATTGCATTCGCTGCCAGCCGCAGGTCGATGGCGCCTGTCTCGATCTGCTGCGCTCGGTCGCCCGCACCCTCGAAATCGAAGCCAATGCGGTCACCGACAATCCGCTGGTGCTCTCCGACAATTCCGTCGTCTCCGGCGGCAATTTCCACGCCGAACCCGTCGCCTTCGCCGCCGACCAGATTGCGCTTGCTGTCTGCGAGATCGGCGCGATTTCGCAGCGCCGCATCGCGCTGCTCGTCGATCCGACCCTCTCCTACGGCCTGCCGGCCTTCCTCGCCAAGAAGCCGGGCTTGAATTCCGGCCTGATGATTGCCGAGGTGACGTCTGCGGCGCTGATGTCGGAGAACAAGCAGATGTCGCACCCGGCCTCGGTCGACTCGACGCCGACGTCGGCCAACCAGGAAGACCATGTCTCCATGGCCTGCCATGGTGCCCGCCGTCTGCTCGCCATGACCGAAAACCTATTCGGCATCATCGGCATCGAGGCGCTGACCGCCGCCCAAGGCGTCGAACTGCGCGCGCCGCTATCGACCAGCCCGGAGCTCGCCAAGGCGATCGCCACGATCCGCACCAAAGTTCCTAGCCTCGACGTCGACCGCTATATGGCAAACGACCTTTCCGCCGCCGCCGAACTGGTGGCGACGGGCGCACTGAACGCCTCGGTTTCGAATGGAATTCTGCCGATTTTGGAGGGCTGATCGTGATGTATCTGCACTTGGTACCCCCCTCTGCCCTGCCGGAGCTGATCTCCCCCCTTGTGGGGGAGATGTCCGGGAGGACAGAGGGGGGTAACCCCCGCAACGCCGGAGTATTCTGCCAATGAGCGCACCCGCCTTCGAAATTCGCCAAGGCACCTCCCCCGTCATCCTCGGCTTCCCCCATACCGGCACCGACGTAACGGCTGAGATCGCCGACCGTCTCAACGACAATGGCAGGATGCTCGCCGACACCGACTGGCACATCCACCACCTCTATGACGGCCTGCTGGACAACGTCACGACAGTGCGCGCCACCTTCCACCGCTACGTGATCGACGCCAACCGCGATCCGGCCGGCGTCAGCCTCTATCCCGGCCAGAACACCACCGGCCTCATTCCCCAGACGGATTTCGACGGCAAGGCGATCTGGAAGGATGGGCTGGCGCCTGATGAGGCCGACATCGCGGCGCGGCTGCGGGACTTTCATGCCCCCTATCATGCTGCCCTTGCCGCCGAGATCGAGCGCGTGAGAGCAATCCATGGCGTCGCAATCCTCTACGACTGCCACTCTATCCGCTCCCACATTCCTTTCCTGTTCGAAGGCAAGCTGTCGGATTTCAATATCGGCACCGATATGGGCAAAACGTGCGACAGCGCGATCGAGCAGGCGACGCTCACCGTCGTCGAAGCCGCCGAAGGTTACGACAGCGTGCTCAACGGTCGCTTCAAGGGCGGCTGGACGACACGCCACTATGGTCGGCCCGACACTGGCGTGCACGCGATCCAGATGGAGCTCGCGCAATCGACGCATCTTGAGACCGAGGCGCCACCCTTTGCCTACGACGCCGCCAAGGCAGACAGACTTCGCGTTCATCTCAAAAACATTCTGGTGCGCATCGAACAGATTGCGCCAGGCCTGAAACGATAACGATCTCGACAGGGGAACCGCCATGAACAATCCACGCCACAATATCCGTGAAATCCGCGCACCCCGCGGCAATGACCTCAATGCCAAGAGCTGGATGACCGAAGCGCCGCTGCGCATGCTGATGAACAATCTCGACCCCGACGTCGCCGAAAACCCGAACGAGCTCGTCGTTTATGGCGGCATCGGCCGCGCCGCCCGCACATGGGAGGATTTCGACCGCATCGTCGCGACGCTGAAGACGCTGACGGAAGAAGAAACGCTGGTCGTGCAATCCGGCAAGCCGGTCGGCGTGTTCCGCACCCACAAGGATGCGCCGCGGGTGCTGATCGCCAATTCCAATCTCGTGCCGCATTGGGCGACTTGGGACCATTTCAACGAGCTGGATAAGAAGGGCCTTGCCATGTACGGCCAGATGACGGCCGGTTCCTGGATCTATATCGGCACCCAGGGCATCGTGCAGGGCACCTACGAGACCTTCGTCGAGGCCGGCCGCCAGCATTACGGCGGCAATCTCAAGGGCAAATGGATACTGACCGGCGGCCTCGGCGGCATGGGCGGCGCCCAGCCGCTCGCCGCCGTCATGGCCGGCGCCTGCTGCCTCGCCGTCGAATGCAATCCCGACTCGATCGATTTCCGCCTGCGCACCCGCTATGTCGACGCCAAGGCCGAGACGCTCGATGAAGCGCTTGAGATGATCGACCGCTGGACCAAGGCCGGCGAGGCGAAATCCGTCGGCCTGCTCGGCAATGCTGCCGAAATCCTGCCGGAGATGGTCCGCCGCGGCATCCGCCCCGATATCGTCACCGACCAGACCTCGGCCCACGACCCGATCAACGGCTACCTGCCGAAGGGCTGGACGATGGGCGAGTGGAAGGCGAAGCGCGAAAGCGATCCGAAGGCTGTGGAAAAAGCGGCGCGCGCCTCGATGCGCGAGCATGTCGAAGCGATGATCGCATTCTGGAATGTCGGCGTGCCGACACTCGATTATGGCAACAATATCCGCCAGGTCGCCAAGGACGAGGGCCTCGAAAACGCCTTCGCCTTCCCGGGCTTCGTGCCGGCCTATATCCGCCCGCTGTTTTGCCGCGGCATCGGCCCCTTCCGCTGGGCCGCCCTTTCCGGCAACCCGGAGGATATCTACAAGACCGATGCCAAGGTGAAGGAATTGCTGCCGGACAACAAGCACTTGCACAACTGGCTCGACATGGCCAGGGAGCGCATCGCCTTTCAGGGCCTGCCGGCGCGCATCTGCTGGGTGGGCTTGGGCGACCGCCACAAGCTCGGCCTCGCCTTCAACGAAATGGTGAGAACAGGCGAACTCTCCGCCCCGATCGTCATCGGCCGCGATCACCTCGATTCGGGCTCCGTCGCCTCGCCGAACCGCGAGACCGAAGCGATGAAGGACGGCTCCGACGCCGTCTCCGACTGGCCGCTGCTCAACGCCCTGCTCAACACAGCGTCGGGCGCCACCTGGGTGTCGCTGCATCACGGCGGCGGCGTCGGCATGGGCTTCTCGCAGCATTCGGGCATGGTCATCTGCGCCGATGGCACGGACGATGCCGCAAGACGCCTCGAGCGCGTGCTCTGGAACGACCCGGCGACCGGCGTCATGCGCCACGCCGATGCCGGTTACGAGATCGCCATCGACTGCGCCAAGGAAAAGGGTCTGCGCCTGCCCGGCATTCTCGGGAACTGAGCCCGGTGAGGATCCTGCGCGCCGGCGATCACAAACGCATGCCCTGGAAAAACGGCAAGGGAGAGACGGTGGAGATCGCCGTCTTTCCACCCGGCGCTTCGATCAACGATTTCGACTGGCGCATCAGCATGGCGACGGTCGCAGAGGACGGCCCGTTTTCGATCTTTCCCGGCATCGACCGCACGCTGGCGATCCTTGATGGCAACGGCATGGTGCTCCACGTCGCAGGCAGCACACCCGCGCTGCTGACAACGGCAAGCGATCCGCTGGCCTTCCCGGCGGATGTCCCCGTCGCGACCAGGCTCGAGGACGGAGCGATCACCGATCTCAACGTCATGACCCGCCGTGACGGGCTCGCCCATACGTTGATCCGCGTCGACGTCGATGGCAGCAAGACCGTGCGGCTTTCGTCCTCGACATGCCTGTTCCTCTGCCATCGCGGCGCATTGTCATTCCGGCGGGACAGCGAGACCGGCGCGCTTGCGGCCGGCGATGCGCTGCTGATCGAGGACGCGGCCGCAAGCGTGCTGGAAATCGATGGCGAAGCCAGATGTTATCTCGCTTCGATCGCCACAGGCTGATCTTCGAACAACCAATTGAAAACATTAAGCAATCTAGGATTTGGCGAAGCATCCGCTTAAACCATCGCCATCTCGGGCCATGGACGTCATTCCTCGTTTCGGTCTAAACTTCGCCCTTCTGATGCAGAAGAAGACCTAGACTGCCCGCAACGTGCCGGGGAGCAAGGGAGCAGGCGTGACGGATCCATACGATATTCTCGGCGTTGAACGCGATGCGGACGAGGCGCAGCTGAAGGCCGCCTATCGGCGCCTGGCGAAGGTCGCCCACCCCGATTCGGGCGGTGATTCGGAGGCCTTTGCCAATCTGCAGAAAGCCTATGGGCTGCTTCTCGATCCGGTCCGGCGCAAGGTCTACGACGATACCGGCTATGACGTCGAATTCGCCGATGCGGCCGAATTGCAGGCGCTCGTGATGATCGAGAAGCTGGTCACCGACGCGGTGCTCGACGAGCGCGCACCCGGAAGTTTCGATCCCGTCGCCGTCATGCAGGATAGCCTTTCCGAAGAACTGCGAAAGGCGCGTTTCAGCAAGAGCGAGCTGGAGCGCCACGCCTCGCGCATCGGCCTGCATCTGGAGCGGCTCGAAAAACAGTCCGGCCGCGATGTGCTCGCCCACATGTTCCGCGCCCGCATCGAAGCGATCTCCAAGGCGGTCGCGGAAACCGAGGCGAAGATCAAGGCGACGGAACGCGCCGCCGACATGCTCAGCGGTTATGTCTACGACATCGATCCGCCGCCGCTGCCGGATGCCGCGGTCACCAGCATCGAATGGCCCGAGACCGCCAGAAACCGCTCCACCGGCTGACGGCGGACGCCGCGACCGATCTTAATAGGACAGCTTCGGATACCAGTCCGGTGCCCGGCCTTCAGGCGTCGAATCGATGACGGTCCAGAGCGGCATCAGATCTGGTGCGCCGCGCGGATCCTCGCCGGGGTCGGCCGTCACCTCGCCCATCTCCTGGCTCCAGAAATGGCGGATGCTGCCGTCGCGGCGCGTGAAGACGTTGAAGGCCGCGTCATCGCCACCACCCCTGCCGATCGCGTGATAGTCGCGGCTATAGTCGCCCGTCGTGTCGGAATAGAGCGGCAGGTGGTGCCAGCCGCGTTCCTTCTTGAAGGCGAGCAGCCTGCCGATCGGCGAAAGTGCGACCACCGCCAAGGCTGCGCGCTGCTGGATGTCGGGCACCTCGCCGTCCCAAGCCGACAGCAGCGAGGTGCACATCGGGCAAGGGCGCTCGCGTTCCGGGCCGAACATGTAGCTGTAGACGATCAGCGTCTCCTTGTCGGCGAAGAGTTCGCTGAAGAATATCGGCCCATCGCTGCCTTCGAAGCGGTAGTCTTTCGTGACCTCGCCGCCTGGCGGCAACGCCCGGCGCTGTACCGCCACGCGCTCGATGTGCCGGCGCAATTCGATCTCTTCGGCCAGCAGCGCGTCGCGGGCAATGCGATATTCCTCACTCTCATTGGGAAACCGGACGCCGTTCTTGGCCGCAAGCACGGCGGCGGGTACCAAATGCTGATTATCCATGACAATAGCTCCTTCTGTTGCCTGAGAACGTGCTGAAGCCGGGACCGCGGCGCCAGCACATCATTACAAGGACGATCGGCTGATACCAAAATCGACAGAGCCGACGGAAAATATTCGCCACGCGCTTTGGCCGGCTCGGCGCCCGGATCACCAAAGCCCAGCAGATCAAGATCGTGCGTTCCAAAATGCGGATCATCGAACCAGCTCATGATCAGCATCGCGCTCTTCCAAGAGGACGCCGCCGACCTGATCGTAGATATCTCGCGAGCGGATCTCCAGATTTGCTTCGTCGGGCGGCGCCGCGCTTGCGCAAACAGTAAGACAGGATGGGCAGTACACCAATGGCGGCTTTCAGCGTACATCCTAAAGCTGCGTTAACGATAGATTAATATGCAATTTGACGTCGAGGCGAATTCTGCGATGTTGGCAGCGGGCAACTGAGGGGTTATCCGTGAAAATATATATGTTAGCTCGACGTTTCGGCGTCGTGTCGATGTCGCTCGCCTTGGCGAGCTGCACAACGACGCCGGTTGAATTCAACAACAAGCCAT
Organism: Rhizobium sp. SU303; assembly: GCF_021052345.1. Taxonomy (NCBI): domain Bacteria; kingdom Pseudomonadati; phylum Pseudomonadota; class Alphaproteobacteria; order Hyphomicrobiales; family Rhizobiaceae; genus Rhizobium; species Rhizobium sp. SU303. The sequence goes on along the minus strand of NZ_CP088097.1, from coordinate 102,453 downwards.
CGGCCGTCAGCAAAGCCGCGCTTTGCAAGACAGCACTGGAAACGCAGGATCCAGCGTTTCAATTCCAGCTCGTGGCGGAAGTGAACCGACGCGGGGTGAGCATGTTGGAATGTGAGCAGATGGTTGCCCAGCAACGGCAGGCCGCCGCGGTTCTCGTGGGACTTGCATTGGTCGGAACCGCTGCTGCGGTATGCGCGAATGGCAATTGCGGCGGCGGTGCGTACACTCCACCGCGGCGCTATCCAGGAAACTGCCAGTACGATTGGCAGTACGACGCCGCGGGCAATAGGTGCGGCGGCCGAAGCGCAATGTCTCGTCCGGGAGGTTGGTAGTGCGCAGAGTGATGGCGACGTTGTTTGCGAGCGCTCTGCTGATGGCAACGCTGGCAGCCCCGGTCTTCGCGCAGAGCTTCGGTGGGAATTCATGCGTCGATAACTGCGAGGGTCACAGGGCCGGCTATGAATGGGCGGAGGAGAACAGCATTCAAAGTGAGGACGATTGTTCGGGCAATTCGTCGTCTTTTGAAGAGGGATGCCGGACTTATGTCGAGGACTCTGATCGCGGGGCGGAGTACGACGATGATGGCAACGAGATTGACGAGTAGCACCTGATGACCCGCTTCACTTGCATTTTCCGGCGGCTTTTCTCCTCGGCGCTGCGCCTATGGACGGCCGGCAGCTTGGATGGACTGTCCGTTCGGGGCATCAATTTCGCTGCGCCATCCCCCATGACCGAGCGCAGGTGAACCCATGACATCCCCCGACACCGCCACCCTTCTCGAAGAAGCCGCCGATCGGATAGCCGATATCTCACGAGCGGATCTTCAGATCATGCTGCGCCGCGCGGCACTGCGGCTGCGCAATGCCGGCACCGTCTCGATGGAGGATGATGTCGAGGACGCCTTGCGCGACCTGGCCGGCGAGTTCGGCATGACGCGCAACGACACGATCAGGTTCATCGTCCGGGAGTGGATGGAGAAGAACACGTATCTGCCGGTGCATGAACTGGACGAAGACGGCGATGTTGATGGCACCGCTTGATCTCTTGGTGCAAACGCTACTAGGCTTCGGTCGTTAGGGAGAAGTTGTATTGGGCCTGGCCTTCAGCAGCGCAAGGCACGGCTCGATGCGCGCGGGCATAGGGTCCAAGGGGAGATTGGGCAGCGCAGGATCTCGGCGACGGCGCGACCGGCTGCGGATCGGCGCGCCGGCTCACCGAGCAGCGGCTTGGAAGGCTTGAAAGGCGGCTTTGTCATCGCGCGCGATGACATCAGCAGCGCCTAAAAGAGCAATTGAGCCAGATTGATATTGACTCCGCCCGCGCCGCGAACATAATAGGAACATCGGCGCGGCAGCCGCCATTCTGAAAATCGAAATACGGAGCACGGATATGCGAGAGCAGCCGATCGGCGAAGCCGTGGAAGACGACGAGCGTGCAAAGGTGATTGCCTACCACAGAGGCGATACGCACGCGGCTATAGACACCCTGCTGGAAGATATCCGTCACCTTCGCCGGCAGTTAGCATTGACGGAAGGCGCCATGAGCCGAGGCATGGCCCGCGGCTGGCGGCCGAGCTACCATCGAGACTGATATGCCCAAGATGAATCATGAGAGAAAACGGCTCGGAGCACCGGTCAGCGACGTTGAACGAGAGACCAGGTCTGAAGCCTATGCTTGACCGTTCCCAACCAAAGTCCGTGTCGTTTGAAACTGCTCTGAAGGACTGGTGGTCGTCGCAACCGCAGTCTTTCCGCGAGAGCATCAGCCTGTCGGTCGCCCGTGCATGTTTTCGCGGCGGATACTCGGCAGGCAAAAATACCCTTGAACGGCGGTTCGTATTCAAAGCCGGACGGATGCGCATCACCGTTTGGGCAATAGGCGTCACGGAAGCCAAGAAGAAAGCCGAAGCTGAGGCTGATATCCGCGCGGCCAGGAAGGGGTGGCCGGTCCCGAAAGCGGGCTGGCAACTCCAGGAGGAAAGATGAGCGACACCGACAGGCGGCCGCTGATGGAAGCGCCGCGGCCGAGCGTGGAGATATCGTTCAACGATAGCTGGGCGGCTCATCTGCGGATCTTTGACGGTCGGCGACGGCGACACGGTAAAATGCGACGGGCGGAACATGCGGTTGCAGGGGGAAGGTGTTCCTAGTCCGACGTCGATGCGCCGGAGACGCACGCGAAGTACATGAAGGAACGGAAGCCGGCACTTGTCGCCACAGAGAGGCTGAAAGAACTGCTGGCCGAGCGCGGCCTGAAAGTGACGTTCAGCGGCATGGACCGGCGCCTGCAGCGGAATGAGAGGATCACGAAGGCGTCCCTTGAACTTTTCATGGTCGGCAGTGAAGCTCAGTGAACGACGGTGATCACCGGAATGCCAGCTTCGTCGGCGGCACGGATCAGCGCTTCTCGCGCGTCCTCGGCCGAGACGTCCCCATGAAGTGCATCCCGGCACGCCCTAATCGCTGTGAGATACTCTTCTCCATCGTCGATGGGCCAGCAAGCCGTCAGCATATTGGCCGCCTCCCAAAGAGTTGCGACAAGTTTGTACTTTTCCGGCCCACTCACAACGAGCATCAAGGGAGAAAACTCTCCGGATCTGTGCCATTTCATGACATTAGGTCTCCCCACGGTAAACATATTGGTAACCGTGCAAGAACCGTTCCGTGACCTCCGCTGACATGCCGAAGCCCGTTTCGCAGGCCGCATCATGGAAAAGGAGAACATTTCTTAAAGGCGCTTCGGTCGCCTCAGCATTGCCAGCGTTAGCTCGGTCCCGCCATGCTGAAGCCATCAAGGCCGCCGACATGCTCGCGGGGAAGTCGAACGCCCCGAATCTTTCTGGAACGCGCACATCGTCGATACCGCTTCATCCGAGCATGACCGCGATTGCCCTGCGGACCGGCTCCAGCGCTGCCGCGTCGCCCATGTTTCACCATCATCAAAGCCGATATTTCCATCGGCGAGCCACGACATGGACGCTGATCGCTTTCGAAACGGAAACCCGGCTTTCACCGGTAGACAAAGAACTGTTCTGGCGACGCCAGTTCCTCAATCCCTACGCCTTCGAGGGCGCGCGCGCCGCGTTGCGGGCGCTAGTTGATCGAGCAGCCGGGATCGCGGCTCCTTCAATTGGATATTGACTGAGAGCCTCAACGGGGCCGGACCCCCGCTCAAAGGTAAGCTCGCGAAAAGAATACTGCTGTCGTCAACAAGGCGACCGCGAGGGTTAGCACCCGCACGACCGATGATGGCAGCCTTCGTCCGATATGCGCTCCGGTCCATCCGCCGATAACGGCTCCAATCGTCATGGCAATGCACTGCTGCCATACGATTGCGCCGGCAAGTACGAAGACGAGGACGGCGACCGCGTTTGCGGCAGTAACCATCACCATTCTTGTCGGATTGAGGCTCTTGATGTCCCCGCCCCCGAGCGCGCTCCATGCCGCAAGCATCATGAGACCCACCGCGCCGCCAAAATAGCCGCCATAAAGACCGAGAAAGAACTGAACCGTTGCGAACACCAGAACACTCGGACGTGCCTGCGTCTGCAGCTGGGCGCTGAACCTCGGACCTGCAGCGAGCATCAATGTCGCCACCAGCAAAAGCCATGGCAGGATACCATCGAAAATCCTCGATGGGGTCAGCAGCAATAGAATGCTTCCGGCCACACCACCCATCACCGTCACGATGGCGATGGGCACGACATTGACGCCGCACACACTCCTAACCCCGTCACGATAGACCCACGAGCTCGCCATACCGCCGGGAAACAAGGCTAAGGTGCTCGTCGCGTTTGCGGCTACCGATGGCACTCCGACCGATATCAGCGCAGGTAAGGATACGAACGACCCGCCGCCCGCCAACGCGTTCATGCTGCCTGCCAACAAGCCAGCAAGGAAAAGAAGCATGATATCGTACATGTTCAGGTCGCCTCAGAACCCAAGCCTGATTTCGGCCGAGCCTCTTGTCCGATACCGCGGTCACATGGCCGCATGACCTTGTGCGTCCATGAGAGTCCGCTCCACGACTGCCATCCGCCGTAGTCAAGCAAACGTGGCTGAGAACCATTCATCCGATCACCATGAGCGTAACCGATGCGATCCCGAGGAGGACGCCAACCGCCTGCTGCCAGCCGAGCCGCTCATCGAAAACCAAAACGGCGATCGCGTTGATGGCAACGAGCTGCGCGACCGAAGACAACGAAATAGCAAGGGAAAGCCCGCTCGTCCGCATGAGAGCGATCATCGAGAGATTGCCTAATGTGTAGAGGACAAGCGCGGTAGCGAGCAGCCAAAGGTTCGAGTTGCTCACATATGCGCGGGAAGCGGTCGCCCCGGCCAGAAATAGGCAGACGGCTATGAAGAGGATGGCGGCAACACGCATCGATAAACTCCTGCTGACGCGTTTTGTCTAACGCTGGGTGGTCCGTCAATCCATCAGAGACTAATCCCGCGTCCTCGATCTCGACGTAGGACATATGATCAGTCGACTTCACACCCAGCTCGACGCGCATGGCCAAGAGAGCGGAGAAAGGCACCCGGCCAATCGCGTCTCTTGAGCCGCTGTCGCGCTGTCATCGTCAAGCGTCTCCGCTCGCGATCAGCGCATCCCGTGCGGCACGGAAGGAATCCTGCAGCGCCTTTTGACCTTCGAGCCCCTCAAAGGCATAGCTATTGAGAAACTGACGTCCGGCGAACAGCTTGCGGTCGACGGGGCTCAGTTCGGCTTCCGCGCAGACCGCTGGCCAGTTTGCGGCAATCATCGTGACCTGGTTTTCAATCAGCGCGGCGGCTTCCGCCTCTTTCAGGTGATAGTCCGGCGCAGCGGCGAGCAGGGTGGCGAGCGTGCTGGCGCGGCCATCGCCCTTGATCAGCATGGCCTGCGTGGCTTCGTTGCCCGTGCGTCCCTGCGGGCAGATATCATAGGCCGGCGTCAGAGTGAGCATCCGGCCATCCCAGAAGGCGGCATGATTGCGGGCATGGTCGTCGGTGTTGCCGCACAGCACGTTGAAGCAAATCCGCCCGTAGAGCTCCTTGAGCGTATCCTTGGGTGCCGTGAAACGGCGACGGATCAGCTCGGCCAGGTCCTCGTAAGAGGCATAGCGCGCCATCATCTCATCAAGGCCCAGCATGGTCAGCGCCGAGACCATGGCGTGTCTGATCCAGCCATCCTTTATGAGCGTGCGGTCAAAGCGCTCGATCATCAACACGTCCTTTTGCGCGACGCGGGTCATCGCCACGGACGCAGCGTTAAGCCCGCAGGCGGTTGCCAGCTTCATCGCGATGAATTCGGCCTTCACGACGCTGTAGGTGTCGTTGGTTGCCGAGAATTTAGCGATGAATTTCTTCGTCCCGTCATTAATCAGCGCCTTGGGGCGCGCGCCGCCGATCGAGGTGCCATGGTTGAGGGCCAGTTCGAGCGCCGGTGTCAGGGGGATGCCTTTTTCGATGAGAGCGGCCGCTTCCATGAGTTCGTCGAGCGATGCCTGCGCGGCATGGCGGGGGATATACTCTGTTGCCGAGGCCTGAAAATCGAGAGCGCCAATCCGGTCGGAGCCGGACTGGAGCAGATAGGTAAGTTCGCTGATCTCGGGTACGCCGGCAGCGTCGGGCTTCTTGCCCGTCAGCCTGTTGATGATGACCCGGCGGCCCCAGGCATCGGGCGAGCCGTCGCGAATGCAGCTCGCCATCGACAGGCCGTTGATGGGCGCGATAATGCCTTCCTGAAGCGGTAACTCCGGCTCATAGACGGAAATGGCGTTCTTGCGGCGGCGGTAACTGGCGCCATAGGTGAAGAACAGGCGCTCGCCATTCTGGTCGAGGCGGCCCGCTACCACCGGCTCCGTCGCCCCCGGCAGCCACATCCAGACAAAGGCTTCCGTGGCATTCGCCTTAGAAGTCATCATCGACCTCCTTTACCGTGTGGCGGACACTCTTGGGCAGCAGGGTCAGTTTTTCATCGAGACGGGTATTGTGCATCTGGAGAGTGCGCTCGTCATAGTCGAACAGGCGCATGCCCACGAGGGACGCGACTTCAAAGACGATGCCGATCTCAGGACCGGGCGCACCCTTTTCGATGCTGGACAATGTCGTGCGGCTGATACCAGCACGCTCGGCCAGTTCCTGCGCGGTCAGGCCGCGCTCGGCGCGCCCGACGCGGATCAGTTTGCCGAGCATGGCGAGCGCCTGGTGCGTGACTCTGGAGTAGCTTCTCTGACGGGGCACTGTTATGACCTATTTGTTCATTTGAGTGGACATGAGAGTTTCTCCCGTCCAGAATTTTGGACACCATGCCATGGCGCTTGGGGCGAAGTCAAGTTTTGTTCATTTGATTGGTCATAACGCCAGTTTGTGACCGGAATTTTGTACATAGTGCGGGTATATGAATGCTGGCGCGGCAGTTGGCGCGATAGAGTCAGGGGCAGGCCCCGCCGTACTCCTTCCTCAATTTTAATGGCGCGTTCGGTGGTCGACTAGAGGCGCTCTCCACGCACACAATCCCCACATTGACCCCTTTTGACATTCGCCTGCTTGCAGCAGCTCATCAAAGCAGAAGACCGCGCGTTGTCCGGACATGGTGAAAAACCTGGACCGCGCATCGGGTCGCTTCTGTAAGACGGGTACGTGCGATCCACGCGTACAAATCAGCCGACAAAGACGGCGAATGGCTATGCGAGGCCTGGACGTCAGACGAGAATTAGGGAGGCCGGGCTTCCTGCTCTGAGCCTCGAACTCCTGCCTCCCGCAGAGCGACTACGCATTCTTCTTAGGCGCTCAACTTACCAAAACTTCGGACAAGCTGCGAAAGCATCCCCCAAGTTGCCAAGAAATGGCCCATCCAGGTCGCTCTTCAAGTGAGCTTCAAGGCATATCGTTCCTTGTGAAATGATCGGCTCATGCACTTGAATTGTAATTTCAAAGCATGTTGAAGTTCGTTCGATGACAAAGCGGAAGTATTCGCTCATGTCCAAAAGCTTGAGGGTTTTAGGCTCTTTAGATGACAGATCGATCCTAAATTGATCCCATATCTCTGTATCGAACCAAACATCTGTCGCGAGGTAGGAAAAACATCCTGTGGAATGGTTAATACCCACTCGGACGCTCCAACGCGTTGAGCGTTGATCGTTTGGATCCAGCTCCAGAAAGCCCAGCTCCAAGGAAACGTTTTCCGTGTCAAAAGTTATATCAGTCATTTGTACAAAGCATGCTTGATCACAGGGAGAAGATCCGTCGAAGGCAGGAATACGTTGAGGGGCAGAAGGCCGGTCAGCACCAGCCGTGACTTGCCTTGTGCTGGGAATCGGCTGGCGCATTTGATATTGCCAACGTGAGCACATTAACGTTCTTGGCGACTTGGGCAAACTGCGCGACTTCGCATGCCGAAGCTCCGGTGCAGCGATAGTAACAGTCGTCAAACTTCTGAGATTTTAGGGCCGGTGCCGCTTGAGCCGGCGCCTTTTCGGCCGGGATAGGCGATTGCGAAAAAGACGGATTGGCACAAGCAGCAACCATCAGAGCGGCGGCGACAGTCCGGCCCTTAACTCGATTATGCTCGTTTTCGGAGAGTTGTGCGGTTATTGCAACACATGCGCTAGCAATTGCTACCCTCCTTGCTCCGAAGCATCAGGGTTTCGCATGGGGATCTTTCACATGCCATTCTTCCACCTCGAACTGAACGTTAAGGCCCGAATGCTGATCGAGGCCGAAACCAGGGAGCACTCCACTTGGGCTGACTACGGAATTAGGGAATGGAAAGCAAAAAGGGCGCTCGACCCTTGCGGGGAGCGCCCTTATCCTGTCGGACAACGAACAGTTCGACGACGTCGATACCGCGCGCATCCATTTTTCAGGCAGGACGGGTATATGGACCCTTTCCGCCGGGGTTTCAAGAGGCGGTTCAGCGGTTCTGCACGATAATCGGCCGTAGTCGATCAGGAGGCGACCCCGGTGATCGGATTGACCACAGGTCTTTCGCTTTTGTCCCTGACCCCAGCCGGCTGCACCGCCGGCGGCGCCATCGATTCTGCGTCTGCGGGCTCCGGCTTCTCAGGAACGGCGCCGACATCTTTGGGGCGCCGCTGCTCGGGCTTTACGTTTTGATCATTCGTCGACATTGTCAGTCTCCTTTCCAGGAAGAAGTCACGGCCGTCGACATGGTTCCGGCGATGGGATGGAGGACTACCGATGCTTGACAGGTTTTTGCTGCAGGGGCCTCAGGATGCGCGCTTCACGATCCTTCTTGCGCATGGCGCCGGCGCGCCGATGGATTCGGCATCGATGACATCAGCGGCAAATGCGCTCGCCGGCGTCGGCTTCCGCGTCGCTCGTTTCGAATTCGCCTACATGGCAGCCCGCCGTACCTCGGAAGGCCGCAAGCCGCCGCCGCGCGCCGAAACGCTCAATCCCGAATACGAGGCGGCCGTTGAAGATCTCGGCGCCAGCGGCCCTCTGATTATCGGCGGCAAGTCGATGGGCGGCCGGGTCGCCAGCATGGTCGCCGACGATCTCCATCGTCAGGGGAAGATCGCCGGCCTGCTCTGCCTCGGCTATCCCTTCCATCCGCCCGGCCAGCCTGGGAAGCTGCGCACCGGCCATCTCACAGGGCTGACGACGCCGGCGCTGATCTGCCAGGGAACACGCGATGAATTCGGCACGCGGGACGAGGTGCCGGGCTATGATCTCTCCGACAGGATCGAGATCCTCTGGCTCCAGGACGGCGACCACGACCTCAAACCGCGCAAGACGATCTCCGGTTTCTCCAGTGCCGATCACCTCGCCACGATGGCGAAAGCGGCAAAGGCATGGGCCGAACGGTTGCCGGTTTGAGCATCACCCACATCCCCGGCGGCGCCGTCAGGCAGCAAGCTTCCTGACATCGATGCGCCGGTCGGTGGCTGAAACGGTGATTTCGAAGTGGTCGGCCTGCACCACGCCCTGAATATTGCGCGGCCGGTGGGCGACGATGGCCACTCCGCTTCTCAGCCGGACACTGTCATAGAGGATACCGGCGCCGCCGCTCGAACGCACCTCTTCCCCCAGCACCTGCGACGCCGCATAGCTGGTGCCGTCATAGACATCGGGCCGTAGCGTCTGCTCTCCGCGAATGTCGAGATAGTCCCCAAACAGGGTGGCCGAATAGCTTCGATAGGTGCGCGCCATCGTCACCACCCCGCACGCGACAGCCTCGCGCCTGAGATGATGACCAACTTCGGCGGCGGCCGTCTTGAGATCGTCGGCTGCATACCAGGCGCCGAGATCGGGGCCGTTGAAGCGCATTCCTCCCGGCGCGACATGCAGGAAGGCCGCCATGACAATGCTGGCATTGGCAACGCCGTAAACCCATTGGTCCTCGGGAAGCCGTTGGATGCGGTCGGCGACGAGACGATCATTGGTCCAGCCGACGAGATCCATCACGGCTTGGAGATCGGCCGCCCGCGTCACCGTCTCAAAAAGCCCGATCGGCGGAAATTGCGATGGGATCAGTCGGTACGACGGACGCGGCGCCTGAGCAAAACGGTCGCTCACCGGAAGACGATGTCCGCATCTTCGTAAGGTGTGAACGCTTCGTCGAGCATATTCGGCTGCATGTACAGACCGCCGCGGGCGCCGTCGAGAAACCGGCGTACGGTCATCAACCCGTCCTGGGTCCCGTTCGTCACGATATCAAGCGGCGGATGGCCGCCGAAAACAGGCGCCTGATGCGGCGAGCGCAGCCAGGCGACGCCGGCGCGTTCATCGGAAAACAGCACGCCGAGCGCCTGATGGATGCCGAGCACGGCCGAGATGCGGGTCAGCGTATCGACATCGAGCGTGAAAGCGCCGTGCTCGCGCGCCTGTTTGGCCCAATTGTGGTAGGTCGACCGAGAGGGATAGCCGAGCACGAGCAGACGTTGCTCTTCCGTCAGCCCCCAGAGATCGGCGATCGCCAGAAAGGTTCGCAGGGCCGGGGCGCTCAGCCTCTTGCGGTTGGCCGGAGCAAACCGCTCCATGTCCAGCCGCTGTGGCCCCTGGTCTTCCCGTTGCTCCCGTCGCGCATGCTGCATGAAAGCCTCCTGTCTTGAATTAGACATAGTCCAAATCTGGGCATTGATCAAGCGAATTTAAAGGACCGCCTCGCCTGCCGCCTCCCGGATCGTCTGCATCAGGATCGATTGCGGCAGAGACGGCACGGCATCGGCGCGCATCGTCAATCCGACCGGCCCCTTGGTCTCGCCGGTATCAACCGGCAGAAGCGCCAGCCGCCCGTCGGCGACATCGCCGGCCACCACGCCGTTGGAAATGATCCAGATCGCATCGCTTGCCCTGAGGAATGCGCGGCCGAAGGAATCCGACACCGTCTCGATCTGGTTCGGCAGGCTGGAGACACCGTTGGCGATGAGGAAATTTTCAACCACCGGCCGGATGATCGAACCCCGTGTCGGCATCAGGACCGTGTAGTTGCCGAAGCCGGCAAACAGCGATTGCCGGCCGTCGAGCAGCGGATGGCCGGCGCGCACGGCAAACACCACCTGCTCGGAATAAAGATGCTCGAAGGAAAAGCCCGCCATCTTCTCGGCACCGGCCAGACGTCCGACGACGAGATCGAGATCACCGACGTGAAGCTGCTCCAAGAGCACGGCGTTCTCGCCGGTGACGATCTTCACCCGGCTCCAGGTCTTTTCCTTGAGGAAAAGTTCCATCGCGCGCGGCATGATGCGCGATGACACCGTCGGCAGCGCGCCGATCCGGATCGGCGGCGCATCGGCGAACTGCTCCTGCGAGACGGAATCGAGGCCCTGGCGCAGCGCCGTCAGCGCAGCCCCGGCGTGGCGCAGGAAGACCTCGCCGTAGCGGGTGATCTTGATGCCGCGGCCGTCGCGCTCGAAAACATCGACACCCAGGACTTGTTCAAGTTCGCGGATCGTCTTGGTGACTGCCGGCTGGCTGACATGCAGCAATTCGGCGGCCTTCATGACGCTCTTCTGCCGCGCCACCTCGACAAAGGTTTGCAGATGGCGGAACTTGACCCGACTGTCGATCATCGCATAACTCCTGGGTTATCGAAACGCCAATAAATATCATTTTACTTAACCGGATCAACCAGTCAATTTCACCATTCAGGAGGAGAGTGACGTGCAATTCGCCCGCATAAACGACGTGACGATCCATTATCAGATCATTGGTGCCCCCGCCGACAGGCCGGTCATCGTCTTCGCCAACTCGCTAGGCACGGATTTCCGCATCTGGCGCGACGTCGTGGTGCGGCTTGCCGGTGAATTTGCCATCGTGCTTTACGACAAGCGCGGCCACGGCCTTTCCGATGTCGGTCAGCTCCCCTCATCGATCGAGGACCATGCGACGGATCTCGCCGGCCTTCTCGATCTGCTGTCGGTCAAGGATGCCGTCATCTGCGGCCTCTCCGTCGGCGGCCTGATCGCCCAGTCGCTCTATCACCGCCGGCCGGATCTGGTCCGCGCGCTCATCCTCTGCGACACCGCCCACAAGATCGGCACGGCGGAGAGCTGGAACGCCCGCATCGCCGCCGTCGAGAAAAACGGCATCGCCAGCATCGTCGACGCCATCATGGAGCGCTGGTTCACGCCCGCCTTCCGCCGGCCCGAGAGCACCGCCTATGCCGGCTATTGCAACATGCTGACGCGCCAGCCTGTCGAGGGTTATGTCGCCGCCTGCGCCGCTATCCGCGACGCCGATTTCACCGAGGTTGCAAAGACGATCGCTGTCCCGACGATCTGCATCGTCGGCGATCAGGATGGCTCGACGCCGCCCGATCTCGTGCTTTCGACCGCGCGGCTGATCTCAGGCGCCCGTTACGAGATCATCCCTGATTGCGCGCACATTCCCTGCGTCGAACAGCCGGAGGCGCTGACGGCGATCATCCGCGCCTTCCTCACATCCATTCCGCCTGGAGAAGTCAGCCCATGAATGAAACCGCGTCCCCTTCCGAGCGCTATCGCCAGGGCATGGCGACCCGCCGCGCCGTGCTCGGCGACGCCCATGTCGACCGCGCCGCCACTGCTGCGACGGAGTTCGACCGGCCCTTCCAGGAACTGATCACCGAGGCCGCCTGGGGCCATGTCTGGTCGCGCCCTGCACTGACGAAGCGCGAGCGCTCGATCATCACGATCGCTCTGCTTGCCGCGCTTGGCCAGGACGACGAGGTTGCCATGCATGTGCGCGCCACCGCCAATACGGGGGCGACCCGCGAGGATATCTGCGAGGCGCTGCTGCATGTGGCGATCTATGCCGGCGTTCCCGCGGCCAATCACGCGATCAAGATCGCAAAGCAGGCCTTTGAACAGATGGACGCCGAAAAGGCGGCCTGAGAGGAGGAACATGTCCGAACGACCGAACCGCAAGCCCGAGACCAGCGGCTTCTTCGCCCGCGACCGCGCCTGGCATGCGCCGGCGCTGACGCCTGGCTACAAGACCTCCGTCCTGCGCGCGCCGCAGCGCGCGCTGCTCTCGCTCGACGGCACGATTTCCGAGACCACCGGCCCGGTCTTCGGTCATTCGATGATCGGCGAACTCGACAACGACCTGATCCTGAACTACGCGCAGCCCGGCGAAAGCGCGATTGGCGAGCGCATCATCGTCCATGGCCGCGTGCTCGACGAGCGCGCCAGGCCGGTTGCCGGCGCCTTGGTCGAGTTCTGGCAGGCCAATGCCGGCGGCCGCTATCGCCACAAAAAGGAAACCTATCTCGCCGCGATCGACCCGAATTTCGGCGGCTGCGGCCGCGCCATCACTGACGACGAAGGCCGCTACCATTTCCGCACCGTCCGTCCCGGCGCCTATCCCTGGCCGAACGGCATCAACGATTGGCGTCCCGCCCATATCCATTTCTCGATCTTCGGCCATGGCTTTGCCCAGCGCCTGATCACCCAGATGTACTTCGAAGGCGATCCGATGATCTGGAAATGTCCGATCGTCGGCACCATCCCCGACAAGGCGGCGATCGAGCAGCTGATCGCGCCGCTCGACTGGGGCAATACCATTCCGATGGATTCACGCGCCTATAAATTCGATATCGTGCTGCGCGGTCGCCGCTCGACGATGTTCGAAAACAAATTGGAGGGCAACTGACCATGCAGCAGCTCGGCTACCTCAAGGAAACCCCGTCGCAGACGGCGGGCCCCTATGTCCATATCGGCCTGACGCCGAATTTCTGCGACATCTCGGGTGTCTACGACACCGATCTCGGCATCGCGATGGTCAACGACAAGACGCTCGGCGAACGCATCACCGTCACCGGCCGGATCTTCGACGGCGCCGGCGCATTGGTGCGCGATGCGGTCATCGAGATCTGGCAGGCAGACAGCGCCGGGCTCTACAACAGCCCGTCGGAAATGCGCGGTGCTGCCGATCCCAATTTCACTGGCTGGGGCCGCTGCTCGACCCGCGCCGAGGACGGCGTCTACAGCTTCGAGACGGTCAAGCCCGGCCGTGTCCCCTTCAAGGACGGCCGCAGACAAGCCCCACACATCACCTTCTGGATCGTCGCCCGCGGCATCAATATCGGCCTGCACACGCGCATGTATTTCCCCGAGGAGACGGAAGCCAACGCCGCCGACCCGCTGCTTTCCCGCATCGAACATCGCGAGCGCGTCGCAACGATGGTCGCCACCCGCGACGGCGCGACCTGTCATTTCGACATCCATCTGCAGGGTCCTAAGGAAACGGTGTTTCTCGATATTTAAAGGCCGGCGTCGCGATCGGCTTGCTGGGGCGGTGATGTGCGGGGTAGCGTCCGCCAGGGGATGTGCCGTACGAGATCACCCGCCCATGAAGCGCGGACGCCGCCTCGAGCCCCTTCAGCGGGGAGAGGGCGGCGGCAGCCGGATGAGGGCCACAACCATGAACCGAGACGATCATGACCGCATCTCCCTTCGACCATCCTTTCCTCTCCGGCCTGCTCGGCGACGACGAAATCGCGCCCTATTTCTGCGCCGAGGCGGATATCCGGGCCATGCTTTCCTTCGAGGCCGCGCTCGCCAAGGCTGAAGCCGCTCACGGCCTCATTCCTGCCGAAGCGGCAAGGCGCATCACCGACACCTGCGCCGCCTTCTCACCCGAGGTCTCCAGTCTTCGATCGGCAACGGCAAGGGACGGCGTCGTCGTTCCCGATCTCATCAAGCAGCTGCGCGCTAGTGTCGGCGAGGAAGCGGCAAAAAGCCTTCATCTCGGCGCGACCAGCCAGGATGTCATCGATACCAGCCTGATGATCCGCCTGAAGGCCGTCGTCTTCCTGTTTGCCGGCCGGCTTTCCACCATCGCCGCTGGGCTCGATGCGCTCAACGGCCAGTTCGGCCGGAACCAGCTGATGGGCCACACCCGCATGCAGGCGGCGATCCCGATCACCGTCTCCGACCGCCTCCGTGCGTGGCGGGAGCCGCTGGCGACCTATCGCGACCGCCTGACCGAGCAGGGTTTTCCCGTTCAGTTCGGGGGCGCGGCCGGCACGCTCGACAAGCTCGGTTCGCAGGCCGCGGCCATCCGGGCCTCGCTCGCCCAGGAACTCGGCCTCACCGATGCACCGCAATGGCAAAGCGGGCGTCTGCCGATCGCCGATATCGCCGGCCTGTTCGCGTCGATTTCAGGCAGTCTCGGCAAGATGGGGCAGGATATCGCGCTGCTTGCCCAGGCCGGCGACGAGATCGAAATCTCAGGCGGCGGCACCTCGTCGGCCATGGCGCACAAGCAGAACCCCGTTTCCGCCGAGGTCTTGGTCTCGCTTGCCCGCTTCAACGCCACTGTTTTATCGGGCATCCACCAGTCCCTCGTCCACGAACAGGAACGCTCGGGCGCTGCCTGGACGCTCGAATGGCTGCTGCTGCCGCAAATGACGATGGCAACCGCCGCCAGCCTGCGACTGGCGAAGGAGCTGACGGGGAATATCAGGCGGCTTGGATCGCCTTAACACCGCTCACACTTTTCGGCATCATGCTCTAGCTCAGAACCTGAAGCCCGTGCTTCTGCACGATCGAGAGCAGCTTCAGCGCGATTCCGCTCGGCCGCTTGGCACCGCTTTCCCACTTCTGCACGGTGGATTCGCTGGTATTCAGATATCGGGCGAAAACCGGCTGGCTGACGTGATTGCTTTCCCGCAGTGCCTTGATCTCTTCAGGATCGAGAACGCCGGGCGAAACGAGGCAACTTTCGTCGAAGGAGCGCATCGTTTCCTTGTCGATTGTGCCGGCGTTGTACATGGCCTCGACTGAAGTGTGGATCGCTTCGAAAGCATCGCTTTTGAATTTACGCTTCGTCTTCATCATCTACCTCCACGAGCGCGCCGGCTCGAAGTTCGGTTTCGATATCGGATGCTGTTTTCTTGCGGTACAAAGCAGCAAGCGCCTTGAAAGCCACTAGCTCCGCGTCGTCGATATTCGCGCGATCCTTCTTGGCGAAAAGATAGGCGAACACCCAAAACCGTCCGGCGTTCGCCAGGACGATCGAACGATGACGGTTGTCTTTCAGACGCTTCTTGAAGACACCGCCGCCCAGATCGTCGGCCTTGCCTTCCGCTACCTGCCTGATAGCTTCACGCAATTCCGAATCCGATATATGCGCCTTACGCGCCGCCTTGGTAAACCAACCCGTCTTGTATATGCGCCCGACCATAGGTTTATGTAGCACCAGGTGCTATACTTATCAAGACGGGCGTGACCTCGGCTCGCAAGCTTTTCTTCCCCTCAACGGAGCAGCCTCGTGACCTTCCCCCTCTTCGATCTCTCCGGCCGCCGCGCCCTCGTCACCGGCTCCAGCCAGGGCATCGGCCGCGCATTGGCGGTCGGGCTTGCCGAACATGGCGCTTCGATTATCATCAACGGCCGCAACGCGCAGAAGGCGGAGGCCGCCGCCGAAGATATCCGTCGCAGCCATCGCCATGCCGTCAGTGCCGCCTTCGACGTCACCGACGCGGAGGCCAGCCGCACCGCCATCGCCTATATCGAAGCGGAGATCGGCCCGATCGACATCCTCGTCAACAATGCCGGCATGCAGTTCCGCGCACCGCTGGAGAACTTCCCGGTCGACAAATGGGACGAGATCTTCAAGACCAACGTCTCCAGCCTGTTCTATGTCAGCCAGCCGGTCGCCCAGGCGATGATATCGCGCGGCCGCGGCAAGATCATCAACATCGCCTCCGTCCAGGCCGAACTCGCCCGTCCCGGCATCGCGCCCTATACCGCGACCAAGGGCGCGGTGAAGAACCTGACGCGCGGCATGGCGACCGACTGGGCGAAATACGGCCTGCAGGTCAATGCGATCGCGCCTGGCTATTTCCGCACGCCGCTCAACCAGGCGCTGGTCGACGATCCCAAGTTTTCCGGCTGGCTGGAGACCCGCACGCCGGCCGGCCGCTGGGGCGAGGTCAAGGAGCTCGTCGGCGCCGCCGTCTTCCTCGCCTCGGATGCCTCCTCCTTCGTCAACGGCCATATGCTGACGGTCGACGGCGGCATCACCGCCTCGCTCTAGAAACAGGATGTCGTCCGAAAACCGCTCACACCTTTCGGCATCATGCTCTGAATACGCATCATCCGAGTTTGGCGATTGCCCGCAGATTGTCGGCCGTCGTCGTCGGGAATTCGAAGAATTCGAGATAGGCGGGGATTTGTTCGAACAACATGTCCGTCCCAACCTGAAATGCACAGCCGCGCGCCCGCACGGCTTCGAGAAAAGGGGTTATCTCCTTCGTCATCACGACTTCACCGACGAAGGTCGATGGCGAGATGCGGTCGATATCGATCGGCAGCGGATCACCCCGTCGCATGCCGAGAGGTGTCGCATTGACGACGATGTCGAATCCTTCAGGATCGGCGGAGCCGACCGTGACTTGAAGCTGCGGATAATATTTCTTCAGCCTGTCCAGCAGCGCGGTCGCGGTCGTCTCATTGGCGTCGAAGATGGCGAGATGCTCCACGCCCGCCTGTGCCAAGGATGCCGCGATCGCCGAGCCGACGCCGCCGGCGCCCGCTATGAGCGCATGGGCTCCTTCAACCTTTTTACCCTTGCGCAACACGCCGCGAACGAAGCCCTCGCCATCGAACATGTCACCGATCAGCCTGCCGTCCGAACCGAGACGCACTGCATTGCACGAGCCGGCGACTTTCGCACTGGTCGACGTTTCGTCGAGCAGCGCCATCGTCGAAATCTTGTGCGGCATGGTGATCAGAGCACCGTGGATATTGGACAACCGGAACAGAAGCTTCAGAAACGCCGGATAGTCCTCCGGCCTGCAGCCCATCGGCACGACGACGGCATCAATTCCGTTCTTCTGAAAGTAAGGATTGTAGATCAGCGGCGCCTTGAAGGACTCCGTCGGATAGCCGAGGTGCGCGATGAGTTTGGTCGTCCCGGTGATCATGTGGTCAGACTTTCTCGGGATCGGAGGAGGCGCTGGCGTCAACGAGGTGGATCATCTGTCCCGAGCGCGCCGATCTCTTGATCGCCTCGACGACCCTGAGCGTGGCGAGGCCCTCCCGGCCACTCACCAGAGGCGTGGCATCGCCACGAATGACCTCGCAAAAATGTCTGAGCTGAACGCAAAGGGGATCGGCTGCTGCGTAAGGCACGCGCTCTTGGGCAAGCTGCTCAAGCCAGTCGGGCCTCGAAGCACTTGTCCAAAGCGTCAAATCGGGAATTCCGAGCGACCCCTTGGTGCCGCCGATCTGGTAGCAGAATTGATCGTAACGGGGAAAAGCGGGGTCCTCCCCGGTTGTCGTCTCCCAGCTCCAGGGCGCGGCCACGGCATCACTGCCGTTGAGGGTGGCAAGCACCCCGCTTGCGAAACGCAGCGTGACGACGGCCGTATCCTCGACGGCATGGTTCCGTACGGCGTGCGATTCAATCGCATGGACGGCTTTGACCTCACCGAAGAAATATCGGAAGAGATCGACATCGTGGATCAGGTTGACGAGAACCGGGCCGGCGCCCGCTTCACGCCGCCAGGGGATATCGAAATAGTCGTCGGGCTTGGCCACCCAGAACGTGCCGTGCACCGTGACGATGCGGCCAAGCCTTCCGCCGTCGACGATCTGTTTGACCGCCTGGATCATCGGATTGTGGCGCCTGTGATGGCCGACCAGCAGCGGTATGCCTGCCTTCTCGCCGGCGGCAACCAGTGCTACGGCAGCATCGACATCGTCAGCGATCGGTTTCTCGATCAGGACAGGGATGCCGGCAGCGATGATCTCCATTCCGTTCTCAACGTGAAGCTGGTTCGGTGTTGCCACGATGACGCCGTCAGGCCTGTCCTCGACGCGGATGTCTAAGAAGTTCCGGTACCATCGAGCGCCGACATTCTCGGCAAAGTCGCGACCGGCGGCGGAAGGATCGATCACCGCCGAGAGAACGGTTCCCGGCTCGGACATGATGCGCTCGGCGTGGCGCCTGCCGATGAGGCCGGCTCCCATGACTGCAATCTCCAGCGGCTTCATTGCCGGCTCCCATAATTTGCCAGACGCATCGACCTTGAGACCCTTACTTCCGCAGGATTTCTCCGAGGAATTTCCTGGTTCGCTCATGCTGTGGGTTTGTGAAGAACTCGGCGGGCGGGGCTTCCTCGACGATCGCGCCGCTGGCCATGAAGATCACGCGATCGGCGACCTGGCGGGCAAAGCCCATCTCGTGCGTGACGCAGATCATCGTCATGCCCTCATCGGCCAGCGCGATCATCGTATCCAGCACCTCCTTGACCATCTCCGGATCAAGCGCCGACGTCGGCTCATCGAACAGCATCACTTTCGGCCGCATGCAAAGCGCGCGGGCAATGGCCACGCGCTGCTGCTGGCCACCCGATAGCTGCACCGGATATTTGTCGGCCTGCTCCAGGATCTTGACCCGCTCGAGCAGCCCGCGTGCCCGTTCCTCGGCCTCCGCCCTACTGACACCGACTGCCTTCATCGGCGCCAGCATGCAGTTCTGCAGCACGGTCAGATGCGGAAACAGATTGAACTGCTGGAAGACCATGCCGACCTCGCGACGGATCGCATCGATGGTCTTGGCCTGATTGCCGAGAAGAATTCCGCCGACGCGGATTTCCCCTTTCTCGTAGGTCTCGAGGTGGTTGATGCAGCGAATGAGCGTCGACTTGCCGCTGCCGGAAGGCCCGCACAAGACGATCCTCTCGCCACTGCGAACCGATATGTTGATGTCGTGCAGGGCTTGAAAAGCGCCATACCACTTCTCCACCCGTTCCATGGTGATCATGGTTTCCGCGCCTTGAGCAGGACTGGGGCTGGTCATCGGTAGAACTCCACATTGGCGGGCTGGACCGCATCGAAGACGAGGGATGCGGATCAGCGCGCGGAGGCGGCAAACTTTCGTTCGAGGCGAGCGCCAAGAATCGTCAGTGGGCAGCACATCAGGAAATAGAGAATGCCCACGATGCCGAAGACCGTCAGCGGTTGGAAGATCTGGTTGGAGATGATGTTGCCGGCCCGCGTCAGCTCGGTGAAGCCGACGATCGATGCAAGCGAGGTGCCTTTGATCAACTGCACGAGGAAGCCGATCGTGGCAGGCAGCGAGATGCGCAGCGCCTGCGGCAGGATGACATCCTTCATCCGTGACACGTATCTGAGGCTGAGAGCCTTTGCCGCTTCCGTCTGGCCGCGCGGGACCGCTTCGATCGACCCGCGCCAGATCTCGCCGAGATATGCACTGGCGTGCAGGGTCAGGCCGATGGCAACGGCCACCCAGGCATCGAGCATCAGCCCCACCAGCGCCAATCCGTAATAGACGACGAAAAGCTGCATCAGCAGCGGGGTTCCCTGGAAGACGGCGATGTAGCCGGCCGTGACGCGTTCCAGCAGCGGTATGCCCGAGGCACGGGCAAGGGCGACACCGAGCCCTGCAATGCCGCCGCAGACAAAGCCAACGGCGGACAGGAGCACGGTCCATTTCAGGCCGATCAGGAGGAAGACGAATTCTTCGTGACCCATGGAATTCCTCCTACTTGACCGGATATTTGAAGTAGCGCGCCGAAAACAGCGCGAAGATGCGCATCATCAGCCAGGAGATCACGAAATAGAAAACCGTGACGGTGAAGTAGACCTCGAAGCTCCGGAAGCTCTCAGACTCGATGCGCTGCGAAACGGACGTCAGCTCGTAGGCCGAAATCGCCGACGCAATGCTGGTGGTCAGCGTCAGCAGGACGAACTGGCTGGTCAAAGACGGATAGATCGCCCGCAATGCCGGCTTGAGGATGATCAGCCGGAAAACCTGAGCCTTGTGCAGACCAAGGGCCAGACCCGCTTCCATCTGCCCTTTCGGAATCGACTGGACGCCGCCGCGAATGATCTCGATTGCGTAGGCACCACCGTTGATGCCGAGCGCGATAATCGCCGTCGGCGTCGGATCCAGCCTGACGCCCGTGAGCGGAAGCGCAAAATAGATGAAGAAGATCTGCACCAGAAACGGCGTGTTGCGGATCAATTCGACGAAGGCGATGACCAGCCATCGCGCCGGCTTCAGCGCGGAGTCGCGGAGCGCAACCCCGCCAATTCCGATGATGATTGCCAGCAGCATCCCACAAATGGCAAGCAAGAACGTCCCGAGGCAGCCGAGCAGAAGGCTCGGCAGGCCATCTATGACCGGGGTGAAATCCAACTTATAATTCATGGCGATCCTTCTGGTCCGTCTTCCTGAAAGTTCAGTCGCGCTTGACCATTCCAGCCATCGCCTGGATAGCGAGTTCGTAGCCATCCGCTCCAAAGCCGATCATAATGGCTGTCGCAACGCGCGAGATCAGCGAATTGTGGTAGATGCTTTCGCGCGCATGAACATTCGAAATATGCAGCTCGATCTTCGGCGGGTCGAACATTTTCAACGCATCGAGAAGAGCGATCGATGTGAACGTATAGCCGGCAGGATTGATGATGATGCCACAGGCGTCGGTCCGGGCCCGGTGCACGCTCTCGACCAGTTCGCCCTCGAAATTGGTTTGCCGAAACTCGACGTCGAATCCCAAAGACTTTGCCTTGGTGAGGCACCGTTTCCTGATGTCGGCCAGCGTCGTGGTTCCATAGATCGCCGGCTCGCGCTGACCGAGAAGATTGAGGTTCGGCCCGTTGAGCACGAAGATTGGTTTGTTCATGATCGCGCTCCTGGATGCGGGCAGAGCCTTAAGCATGGCGGTTGCATTGCCGGGCATCGCATGCCCGGCCTTGTCTCGTGAGGTTTGCCTCTATGAGGACATCATCCTCGGCTTTCTGCCGGGGATCCGCCGCCGTGGATGCTCGGGACGAGCCCGCGCATGACGGAAGAGCGATTGGCCGGCCCTATATCAGCCGGTAAGCCGGGCCTCGTCCGCCTTCGACGTTCGCTCAGTTCGCCGCGAACGGAATGCCTTCCAGCGTTTCCGGGAATTCCGGGACCGGAACCTTCATCCACTTGTCGTAGACCGCCTTGAGTTCGCCGTTGGCCTTGATCTTATCGATGAAGGTGTTGAGCGCCGCATTGATTTCTTTTTCGCCGAGACGCGTGCAGGCACCGTTGTAGAGCTTCTGGAATTCAAGCTTGTTTTCGAATTCACCCGGACGGGCCTTCTCCACCCGGTCCATGTAGAAGATGTTGCCGCCAAGCGTCTCGACCTGGCCAGACACCAGGGCCTGGACGCTCGCGGCGTCTCCATCATAGCGCCGGATGGTCGTGCTCGGCGGTGCGTTCTTGGTGACCTGCGTGTCCTGGGCGGCACCCTTGGCGACGCCGACCGTGAACTTGGCCATGTCGTCATTCTTCTTGATCTCAGCCGACTTCGGACCAATCAGAACGATGGCATTGGCAACATAGGGCTTGCTGAACTGCACGGCCTTTGCGCGATCCGGCAGCATCGCCATCGTCGCGAACAGGACATCGACGCGGCCGGCCGTCAGTGCGGGAATGCGGTTGTTGACTTCAAGTGGCACGAACTCGACGGAAACACCCAGTTCCTTGGCAAACAGCGTTGCGATGTCGGCGTCGAGGCCGTCCTGTTTGCCGCCGCTGGTCACAAAGCCCCAAGGCGGGTTGTCACCCTGAATTCCGACGATGATCTTGCCGCGAGCCTTGATTTCATCAGGGGTGATGGCGGCGGCCGGTTGCGCCAGGGTGACGGCAGCCACCAGGGCCGCGGCTCCGAGCATCGCGTTTCGGCGCGTCAGCATAGACTTGAACATGTGATTCCTCCTCCTTTGGCGGTCACTCGACCGGACAGCCACCTCACCTTTTGACTGTGGAGCAATGATTGCCAGAGACGAGCGCTCAAATCAACAGAGTTTTTCAAAATCATATGAGAATTTATAATAAGACACGCTATTTGAATTCCTCACGACATTTGCCATAATAGTAGCGAGCGATTTCCCGGACGCATCGTGGCGTTCGGCGCTCGTTTTAATCCCGCACGGATATCGGAAGGGCTTTGACATGAGGACCTCGATTGCGACTGTAACGATCAGCGGCGAACTTCCGGAGAAGCTCGAGGCGATCGCCCGGGCGGGCTTCGAGGGCGTCGAGATCTTCGAAAATGACTTCCTCGCCTTTGACGGAAGCCCGGCTGATGTCGGAAAACTCGTCCGCGACCATGGCCTGGAGATCACCTTGTTTCAGCCATTTCGCGATTTCGAAGGCATGCCGGAGCCGCTGCGAAGCCGCACGTTTGACCGCGCGGAACGGAAGTTCGACGTCATGCAGCAGCTTGGAACGGATCTGGTGCTCGTCTGCTCAAACGTCTCGCCGGCCGCCATCGGCGGCATCGACCGGGCGGCGGCGGACTTTCATGAACTTGGCGAGCGTGCCGCCAAGCGTGGACTGAGGGTGGGCTATGAGGCGCTTGCCTGGGGCCGCCATATCAGCGACCACCGCGACGCCTGGGAGATCGTCCGTCGCGCCGATCATCCAAGTGTCGGTCTTATCCTCGACAGCTTTCACACTTTGTCGCGCAAGATCGATGTCAATTCCATCCGCTCGATTCCCAAGGAGAAAATCTTCATCGTCCAGCTTGCCGATGCCCCTGATATCGACATGGACCTGCTCTACTGGAGCCGCCACTTCCGAAATATGCCGGGTGAAGGCGATCTTCCCGTCACGGCGTTCACCGAAGCCGTCGCGGCGACAGGTTATGACGGCTATTTCTCCCTGGAGATCTTCAACGACCAGTTCCGAGGCGGTTTGTCGCGTGCGATCGCTGCCGACGGCCACCGCTCGCTGCTCTATCTCGGCGACCAGGTACGACGCCATCTCGGCATCGGAAGCATGACCGGAGCGGCGATGCCGGAAAGGCCCTCTGTAAAGGGCGTCGGCTTCGTCGAGTTCGCCACGGACGAACAGGATGAAGTCGAGCTGGTTGCATTGCTGCGCACCCTCGGATTCAAAAGGACGGCAATCCACCGCACGAAGAAGGTCTCGCTTTTCGAGCAAGGCGAGATCCGCATCCTCGTCAATGTCGATCAGGCAGGATTCGCGAACGCGGCCTACGCCGTTCACGGTACTTTTGCCTATGCCATGGCCCTGATCGTCGACGATGCGGCCAAGGCCTATGAGCGCGCGCTCGCCTTGGATGCCGAGCCATTCACCCAGCCTGTCGCAGACGGTGAGCTGGAGCTGCCCGCCATTCGGGGTGTCGGAGGCGGGATCGTCTACCTCATCGACGGCAAGAGCGCATCGGGTCGCTTCTCCGAAATCGACTTTCAGCCGGTCACCGACGACAGCGACGCGCCGTCCGCGGGCCTTTTGCGCATTGATCACGTCGCCCAGACGGTCGGCTACGATGAAATGCTCACCTGGCTTCTGTTCTACACGTCCATTTTCGAGACGCGGAAGACCCCGATGGTCGATATCATCGATCCGGCCGGGGTGGTGCGCAGTCAAGTCGTCGAGAACGACACCGGGGCGCTGCGCATTACCATGAACGGCGCCGAGAATCGCCGCACTCTGGCGGGACATTTCATTGCCGAGAAATTCGGGGCCGGCATACAGCATCTGGCGTTTTTGACCGACGACATCTTTGCAACCGCCGAAAACCTTCGTGTTTGCGGTTTCAGATCACTGCACATTTCGCCGAACTACTACGACGACGTCGAAGCACGCTTCGGCCTCGATCCCGCATTGACCGAGCGGCTGAAGGCGGAGAACATCCTCTATGACCGCGACGAGCATGGTGAATATTTCCAGCTCTATAGCGGAACCTATGGAGAGGGTTTCTTTTTCGAGATCGTCGAGCGCCGCGGCTACCGCGGCTACGGCGCCCCGAACGCAATTTTCCGCATCGCCGCCCTGAAGAAACAGATGCGACCGGAGGGAATTCCGAAAGACGCCTTTTGAGACCCTGCTCAGAGAATACGGCCGCTCTTCAGCACATGTTCGACGCCGCTTTGAACGTGCCGTCTGACGACGTCGGTCGCAGCAGCGACGTCGCGCTGAATGGAAAGCTCAAACAGAAGCCTATGGTCATCCACCACAGGCTTTCCGCGAAAACTCTCGGCCAGCATATGGTAGCGAAGAAAGCGGTCGAAGACGGACGACAATGTTGCCATCAGCGTCGCTGAATTGCAGGCCGAGACGATCGCCTGATGGAACTCCCAGTCGTATCGGACCCAATCGACGGTACGCGAGACGTCGCCCGCAAGGAGCTTGCGTTCAGCGGCAGCCAGCCTGTGATGGGCGGCGACGATGCGCCCCTCCCATTCAAGATTTCCGGCAGCGAAGGCAAGGCCGATCGCATGCGTCTCAAGAACGATCCGGAGGTCGGCGAGTTCCAGGAGTTCGCGGCGCGAAGCAGGGCTGACTTCGAAACCACGCTGCCCCTCGGCGACAACAAGGTTTTCCGTGGTCAGGCGGCTCAGGATTTCGCGCAGCGATGAAATGCCGATGGAGTAGCGTTCCTTTGCCTGCTCCAGCTTGATCTTGGCCCCCGGCGGCAATGTCCCCGATATGATATCCTCGCGGATCTGTCGGAAGACGACATCGCTTACGGTTTCAGCCGGGTCGTGGACTTGCTTGAGCATGGCTTTTCCTGGTTCTGCCGAAACATATTCTGTGTTGGGTAAACTTAAGCTCGAAGGGAAACGTCCGGATCATTTCTATTTCAGCGTCCCTCTTGCCAGCGCATGTTCGACCCCGCCCTGGATATGCAGCACGAGCACCCGCTTGGCAGTCTCTGCGTCACGTCGTAATGCTGCATCCAAAAGCTGCTGGTGTTCATTGGCCGCGACATCGCCTCGATAGGACAAGGCAACCATCTGATACCTGAGATATCTGTCGAAGATCACCGAGTGCGTCTCCATCAGCAGTTTCGA
The DNA here is from genome assembly GCF_021052345.1 of Rhizobium sp. SU303. Taxonomy (NCBI): domain Bacteria; kingdom Pseudomonadati; phylum Pseudomonadota; class Alphaproteobacteria; order Hyphomicrobiales; family Rhizobiaceae; genus Rhizobium; species Rhizobium sp. SU303. Next base: position 77,186 of record NZ_CP088097.1, on the reverse strand, counting down.
TCCACAGGCGGATATCAGCGCTTGGTGAAACTCCCAGTCGTAGCGCTTCCAGTCCTCGGCCCTGCTGGTGTCGCCGGATGCCATCACCTGTTCCATCCGAGCCAATTTGTAATGCGCCGATACCAGGGGAGCTTCCCACTCCACGTCGCCATGCACGAAGGACTGCTCCAGGGCATGTGTTTCCAGCAGAAGCCTCAGCGCCGCCGTCTCCTTGAGGTCTGAAACGGACACCGGGGACACTTCGAAACCTTTCTGCCCCTCGGCGAGGACAAGTCCCTCGGAGGACAGTCGGTTCAGCACTTCGCGAAGTGTGCTGATGCTGGTCTCGTAAGACTCCTTCAAGCTTTCCAGCTTCAATTTTTGTCCGGGAGCCAGCCTGCCAAAAATGATGTCGGCCCGAATGCGCCTGTAGCTGCTCTCGGCAATGGTCTCGTTGATAACCGGCTGCAGCATAGCGACTCTCTTATATTTCTTGTATCGTCGGATATATCGCCTTTTGGCATTTTCAATCAAGGAAACATTCACGGAATAGGAACCCCAATTTTCTCATATGATGCGGATTTTCCCGGAGAACGCGGAGAAGTCGGGTCGGCAGGACTGACCACAATAAACGTGCCCCATGCTGTGGGCCTGGCCCTTTGGCGCCGGCTTTCGTGCTGCTCTTAAAATTGGACTTTCGGCTAGACTTGGCGGCAATTGTTTTTTCAATCGCGCGCAACCATCTAATAGGCATGACTCACGGGAAAATGTCCCCACCCTCAGCAACGTGTTTACCGAAAACCAACCATACTGGCTTGCTTTCCGAGCCGAAAGCCGATTGCTTAGGAAAATCTACTTCTTCTTCCGCTAGCGGTTAGGAGAATACAAAGGGGAACAGACAAACCCGTGGAATTCTGCTGCTTCGCATCGAGACGAACTATGACTACGATGGCGACGCGGGAAGGCCGGTTTGAAGAACGATGACGACAGAACTGTTTCAGGTAAAATTTTGGGGCGTCCGCGGCAGTATTCCCGTGTCAGGCCCCGAGTTCGATCGCTACGGCGGTAACACTTCCTGCATCGAGATTCGCTGCGGAGGACATCGGATGATCTTCGACGCAGGCTCCGGCCTGCGCGAGGCCGGGCTTTCGATGCTCGCCGACAGCGTCAGCGACGTCGACCTGTTTTTCAGCCACTGCCATTATGATCACATCATCGGCCTGCCTTTCTTCAAGGCAATCTATTATCCGTCGATCAACGTCAACATCTGGTCCGGCCATCTAGATGGCAAGATGAGCACCCGGGAAATGGTCGAGCAGTTCATTAGCCCGCCCTGGTTTCCCGTCAAGACCGATATCTGTCAGGCGACGATGAATTTCAGCGATTTCCATGCCGGTCAGGTGCTGAACCCGCGCCCGGGCATTGAGATCAAGACTTTCATGCTGAACCATCCAGGTGGGGCGATTGGTTACCGCATCGAATGGCAGGGCCGTTCGATCGCTCTTATCTACGATATCGAACACACTCCCGGCTCCTACGATCCGGTCGCGCTCGAGATGATGCAGGACGCTGATCTCGTCGTCTACGATTGCACCTACAACGAAGACGAGATGCAGCGTTTCAAGGGCTTCGGCCATTCGACCTGGCAGCATGGCACCGAGCTTGCGAAGATGGCAGGCGCCAAGCGCTTCGCGCTCTTCCACCACGCCCCATCCCGGACGGACGAACAGCTGGCGCAGATGGAAGCGGAGGCGCAGGCCGCCTTCCCCGAATCCTTCGCCGCGCGCGACAATCAGACTGTAGTGATCTAGCAGGCTGCTGAAGGCCGGTCCGTCTTGTGCAGTCCGAAGCTCTTCGGCAGAGAGCCTAGCTATCGACCTGAGCAGGTTTGCGACGTCTCGACGGAACAGATGCTGGGCCGGACCGTTTTCCCCGCAGCGCAAAATCAACGAAATCAGGATAAGTCATGACCGTGCTTTCCGGAAAGTGTCTCTGCGGGCAGGTGCGTATTTCCGTCCGAGGCGAACCCTTACGCGTTGGGATCTGTCATTGCACGGACTGTCGGCAGGAAAGCGGTTCGGCCTTTACCTTCTATGGCATCTGGCCCGCTGGCCAATTCGAACATTCAGGGGAAACCGCCGCGTTCCAAGGTCGGCATTTCTGCAGAAGTTGCGGTTCGCGCCTGTTTTCCGCCGATGACCGGGAGGCGGAAATCAAGCTTGGCATCCTCTCCGAGGCGCCGACGCCTCTGGTACCGAGCTACGAACTCTGGATCAAACGCCGCGAACCGTGGCTGCGACCGGTGGAAGGCGCCAAGCAGTATGACGAAGACCGAAAGTGAAGAACAGTTCTGAGGAGGTTGCCTTGGCCATTCTTGTCCGACATCGATGGATTACTGTTGCCGGCGTCGAAACCTTTTACCGTGAGGCCGGCCGGGAAGATGCGCCGGTCTTGTTGCTGCCGCACGGATATCCCTGCTCATCCTATGAATTTCGCAATCTCATGCCGCGCCTTGCCGACCGTTGGCGCCTGATTGCGCCGGATTTCCCGGGTGCGGGCTACAGCGGCACGCCTGACGATTTCGACTACAGCTTCGATGGATATGCCGCCTGGCTGGAGGCCTTCGTCGATGCGATGCATGTCGACCGGTTTGTCCTCTACCTCCACGACTTCGGCTCGCCGATCGGTGCCCGGTTGGCGATCAGGACCCCACAGCGCATCGCGGGGCTGATCATCCAGAATGGCGACATCCCTTATGAAGATGCCCTCGGACCGAAATATGCGGATATCGAGGCGACATGGACGCTTCCGAGATCGGAGATGAGGAGAGTGCTGGCGGAGGCGATCAGCGAGGAGAATTTCAAGGAGGAATTCCTCAACGATCTGCCGCCTCCCCTGGCCGATACGATCCCTCCCGATCTCTGGAAGCTGCATTGGTCGCTGATCACGCCGCGGCGCAAGGAAATTGCCATAGACCTGATCGCCGGACTGAAGGAGAACCGGGCCTGGTTTCCGGAACACCGCAAATACTTGCGCGAATACCGGCCGCCCACCTTGATCGTCTGGGGTCCCAACGACCACTACATGCCGGAAAAATCGGCGCGGGCCTATCTGCGCGATCTGCCGGATGCCGAACTCCATCTGCTCGGCGGCGGGCACTGGCTGCTCGAGACGCATCTCGATGGCGTCGTCGCGCTCATGCGCGAGTTCCTTGAACGGGTTCACGCGCCTGAGCCTTGAGAAGTGTCGACGCCGGGGACCAGCGGACGGCGGGATGCCGCCCGGTCGTCGCAAACAAGGCTGACAAAAAATCCCATGCGGCCGCGTCATGCACCAGATGGTGCGTGAGCACGCCGATAGGCTCGTCGCTGCCGGCAAACCGGTCGTCAAGCTCCGCCACCAACTCGGTCACCAGTTCCGCCGCGCGCCGTCCGCCGCGCGTGCCGTGCCAGTCGATGATGTCGACATGGGCGTTGAGCAGCGGCATCGGCCGATCCTGCTTTGCCCGCCCATAGACTGAAAGGGCAGCAAATCCGAGGCCGGGCAGCGCCGGGATAAGGGCCGTATCGATCCGGTTCCACGGCGGCACCAGCACCGGCAGGAAGCGGGCCGGATGCAGCCGCTGCAGCAGCCGGAACCCTTCACCCAACTCGCCGAGCACGACATCCGCCGGCCGCTCGCCGCCGAGTTCCTGCTTCTTCCGCTCCGTCCCCGCGTGGTTCGTATGACACCAGCCATGCACGGCGACAGCGACGCCAGCCTCCTCCGCCAACCGCGCGGCCAAGGCCTCGCCGGTCAGGCCGGGAATGACGGCAAGCGCTAGCGGCACCCCGCATTCGCCAGTCAGCGCCAGCAGCGTCTCCAGATCAGGCGTCGGCTCGACGGCGTCGTCGTCCCGCAGCCACAAGCGCGCCACGCGGCCGGCGGCCTGCCAGCGGTCAAGCTCGCGGTGCAGGGGGGCCCAGGCTATCCGGTCGGTCATCGCGTCACTCCTGTTGCTGCGCTGTCGCGCAAAATTCCGTTCAATACCTGCGCCGCCATCGCAAGTGAGCGTTGCCCAAGCACCAAGCGCCGCGCCGCCTGCCCCATGGCGTCGCGCCTCTGCCTGTCGTCAAGCAGGGCAGCCACGGCCACGGCATAGGCGGCGACATCGCCATCCGGCGTCAGCAGGCCGGTCACACCAGCCTCGACCACATCAGGCACGCCTGCCGTTTCCTGCGCGACGACAGGGAGGCCGGCGGCCTGGGCCTCCAGATAGGCAAGACCATAGGCCTCGCCGCATCCGGGCCAGACATAGAGGTCGCCGCGTCCGAGCAATGCGGCGATCTCGCCGGCATTGCGCTCGCCCAGCCATTCGACGCGACCGGGAAAGTCGGCAAACAGCGCCTGCACCTCTTGGCGCATCGGCCCATCGCCGATGACGGCAAGGGTCCAGGGCCGGTCTTCGATCAGCCGCAATGCTTTCGCAAGCATCGCATAACTGTCCATCTTGTCGCCGGCCCGCATCATCGCGACCGTCATCAGCCGGCACGGATCGGGTACCGACGACGCCTTTTCGAAGAGCGCCGTGTCGATGAAGGGTTTCAGCCCGGCAAGCCGCGCTTGCGGAAAGGCGGCTGCAAGCCCAGCCTGATCGCGTTCGGTGAAGCTGATATTGACCGCCGCCCGCATGATCGCCTCGCCCACGAGCTTCTGGGCAGTGGCCCAGCCGGTCCGGTCGCGTTTTGCCGCATAGGAGGCTTCTGCGGTGATATAGGGAATGGCGAATTCGGCAGAGATAACAGGCCCGAACGGATCGGGCGATTTGTAATAGGGGTGATAGCAGAACCAGAGCTCCGGCCGCGGCCCAGATTTCCATGTCAGCCGCAGCCGCTCCAGCTCAGCGCCGATGGCTGGTTCGAGCGCCGCTGCCGCTTCCGGTGTAGACACATAAGTGCGGAATTCGGAGGCGACGTCGACCTGATGCCCACCAAGCTCCAGCGCCCGGATCAACAGCCGCGCCATCAGCCGGTCGCCTGAGGGCACCGGATGGTTCGGCGATTTCATCGGCGCGTAGAAAGCCACCCGCATTGGGACACCTCAGGTAAGACACACTGTTTACAACTTTCGCGCCTGTCGGGATAATCCCGCTATTGTCCCTTTGCCGAAAACTTGCGCATAAGCATATGGAATGTGATCGCGATAGAAGCAATTCCGCCTCTTTCCCAATCTCTATGGGCGTGCGGTTACATCGACAAGAACGGGAATGAATGACGACAGTCTCGGCCACAGAGATTTTTTCGGAGCGTACGATCAGAAAGGCGAGGCTTGGTTCCGGCCTCGTCATTTTTATCTTCGTCCTGCTGCATTTGTCGAACCACGCGATCGGCCTGATTTCCGTCGCCGCCGCCGATAAAGCCGCCCATTTCTTCCTGGCGATCTGGCGCAATCCCCTGGGGACCGCCGTCTTCTATTCGTCGGTTCTCATCCATATCGCGCTGGTGCTGCGCGCCATCTACATGCGTCGCAGCCTCGTCATGCCGAAGGGGGAAATGGCGCAGATCGTGCTCGGCCTGATGATCCCGCTGCTTCTCCTTGATCATGTCATCGGCACGCGCATCGCCCACGAGTTCTACGGCTACATAGACGACTACGAGACGGTCGTCAGCATGCTCTGGATCCGGAATCCGGCGAACGGCGCGCGGCAGGCGCTCGCCGTCGTCGCCGTCTGGATCCACGGCTGCATCGGCATTCATTTCTGGCTGCGCTACCGCTCCTGGTATCCGGACTTCGCACCGCTCATGCTGGCGCTCGCCATCCTCGTGCCGGTTCTCGCGCTGCTCGGCTTCGTCGAAATGGGCCGGACGCTCGCCGACCCTTTCTACCAGCGGTCAATGACGGTCAGCGCTTACAAGGAGGGCGTCAACACCCGTTACGCCTCGAACCCGGAAGTTCGCCGGCAGGTCGCCATGATCCGCGCCGGGCTCTACGGCGCTTTCTCGGCTTCGCTACTCATCGTCGTCGTCGCCCGCGCCCGGCGCAAGCTGAAAGAGCGGCTCGACCAGGTCGCCGTGCATTATCCGGGCGGCGAGGTGATCCGTGTGCCGCGCGGCTTCTCGGTGCTGGAAGCGAGCCGGCTCGGCGGCCTGCCGCATTATGCCGTCTGCGGCGGCAAGGGCCAGTGCTCCACCTGCCGGGTGCAGATCCTTGGCGATTACGAGAGCCTGCCGATCCCCGACAAGATGGAACAGACGACACTGAAGCGCATCAATGCCGGCCCCGATGTCCGGCTCGCCTGCCAGCTTCGTCCGAACCGTGACGTTGCCGTCGCGCCGCTTCTCGTGCCGGCGATCGAGGCGGCGCTTCCCGCCAACAGCCAGGAGACCAGCCCCGGGCGCGAGCGCGAGATCGCAGTGCTCTTCGTCGATATCCGCCATTTCACCACGCTGACGGAAACTCGCCTGCCCTTCGACGTCGTCTTCCTGCTGAACCGCTATTTCGCCATCATCGGCAAGGCGGTGGAGCAGTCCGGCGGTCGGCTCGACAAGTTCATCGGCGACGGCGCCATGGCGCTCTTCGGGCTCAACACGGCGCCGGAGGAAGCCTGCCGCCAGGCGCTCAACGCGGCAGCAGTGATCGTCGCCGAGATCGAGAAACTCGCCGCCGAGCTGGCCGACGAACTGGCGCTGCCGCTGCGCATCGCGATCGGCATTCACACCGGCCCGGCCGTCGTCGGCACGATGGGATACGGCCGGGTGCGCAGCATGACGGCGATCGGCGACACCGTGAATGTTGCGAGCCGGTTGGAAAGCGCTGCCAAGGAATTCGAGGCGGCGATCGTCATCTCCGAACCGGTGGCGAACCTTTCCGGTGCTGATCTTTCCGGCATCGAAAGCCGTGAAATCAGCGTGCGCGGCCGGGCCCTGCCCTTGAAAGTCTACGTCATTCCGAGAGAGAAAGCGGCAGAACCGCTCGAAGGAAAAACCTGATGCCCGGCAAGCCCTGGTTGACCGCCAAATACTGGATCCGCCGGCTGCGTAAGGCGCGCAATGCCGCCGCTTCGCGCTTCTTCGACACCCGCTTCGGCCGCCGCTTACTGATCGAGAATATCGGCCCGCGCGTTGTCTCGATGACGGTCGATGCAGGCGACCACCTGATGACCTTCTCTCCCGCCGACTATATCGGCCGCAAGGTGTTCCGGAAGGGCCATTTCGAGCGCGAGGCCGTCGACCGGCTGATCGTCATCCTGCGCGAGCGCGGCCTCTTGCGAAAGGACGCGACGCTGCTCGAGATCGGCGGCAATATCGGCACCCAGACCGTCTATTTCGCCCTCAGCGACACCTACATCAAGATCATCAGCATCGAGCCCGATCCGCGCAATTTCCCGCTCCTTGCCCTCAATATTCGCCAGAATCGGCTGGAGGAGAAGGTCCGCCTCGTCAACTGCGCCGCCGGCGAGCACGAAGGCGAGATCGACTTTTTCCTCAACCTCAACAATCACGGCAAGAGCAGCGCCATCCGCCAAGCCCCGAGCGACAGGAAGATCAGCGTGCCGGTGAAGCCGGTTTCCGAGATCCTTGCCGGTCTTTCGGTCGACCCGGCCTCAATCGGCCTCGTCTGGATGGATATCGAAGGCTACGAGCCGGTCGCTTGCCGGTCGATGCAGCCGCTGCTTGCCCGCCGCGTGCCGCTCTACATGGAGTTCACACCGCTCTTCTACGGCCCGGAAGGAACGAAAGCCTTCATATCCACGCTGTCCGGCTTCTACGAGGATTGCCTCGCCCTCTTCGAGGACCGCGAGGTGGAGATGAAGGTCCGCGACCTGCCGGGGGAGTTCGATCAGTACAACGTGCTGTTCCTGCCATAGCAGATTCGACTTATTCCGATCATATCCGGCCGCCGCCGGCTGGTTCAACCGTCGCGGCAATGCGCTCTATCGCTGTCGCCAGAGAAGTCGTGCCGCGCCTGCGTTCGCTGTCGTTCTGGTGCATGAACAGGCCGTTGGCGATTCCCTCATACATGCCGAGAAGCGCGCTGGCCACCTCGGGGGGAAGGCCTTCCTCGACGAGCAGCGCGGCGCGGCGCCCCGGCGGAACAAGCACCGGCACCACCGGGCGGCCGAGAACCTCCGCGAAGGCCGACGCCACATCCCCAGCGCTCCAGTCTTCCGGTCCGCTCAACTCAACGATCCGTTTCCCGGTCCATTCCTCGCGCAACACGATTGCCGCGGCGCGCCCGACATCGATTGTGCTCACCATCGGAATTCTCTGGGAGGGTTCGAGAAAGGTCGGCAGCACGCTTTGCGACATGACAGCTTCCGCCACCTCGCCCCAGGCCTCGACAAAATAGCCCGACCGCAGGAAGGCGGTCGCCGGCGCCACCCCGTCAAGTAGCTCCTCGAACCGGTTGAGGGTGGCGATGACGCCAGTGCCGGAGACATGCTGCGCTCCGATGGACGACAGGACAACGGCCTTCGGCAGACGCGCCCGCCGTGCTGCATCCGTCAGCGCCGCGCCAAGTTCTTCAGTGCGTGCATAGGGATCATCGCTCACCGGCGGCGGATTGAGTAGGAATGCTCCCGACGCGCCCTTCAGCGCCTCGGCCATCGCCTCGGCATCCTCGATGCTCGCGACGGCCACCTCAGCGCCGAGGGCTGTCCATTTTTCACCCTGCTCCTTGCAACGCAGGACGACACGCACGGCCTCGCCGACTTCGATAAGGGCGCGCGCTACCTCGCCGCCGGCCCGCCCGTTTGCTCCAAGTACAACATACATGATTGCCACTCCATCAGTTCTCGATAGAGGAACCAATAGGCGCGGAGTTGTCATGCGTCCAATGCATGATGTATATACTAAGCATGCGCGATGTGAATTTACGCCGGATTGATCTGAACCTGTTGGTGGCGCTTGAGGCGCTGCTGGATGAGAAAAACGTCACACGGGCCGCCGACCGGCTCGGCATGAGTCAGCCGGCCGCGAGCCGTGCTTTAGGCCGATTGCGCACGCTGTTTTCGGATGTGCTGCTGGTCGATGGGCCGGGTGGCTACGTCCTCAGCTCTCGTGCTGAAGAGGTGCATCCGGCGCTGCGCAGGATACTGGCAGGCGTAGGAGAACTGTTGGAAGCGAACTCGTTCGATCCCGCGACGGCGACGGGTCGAATCCGGCTGCTTATGCCCGATCTCCAGGCCGCCGCGCTCACGCCGCATTTGCTCGCCCGCCTTGCCCGCGAGGCACCGTCCCTCGATCTCGATATCGTCGCGCCGGGCACGAACGGGATCGAAGCGCTGGAGCACGGCGTGGCGGATGCGATGGTGGCGCTGATCGACGACGCGCCAGCCGGCATTCGTCGGCGCAGCCTCTATGACGAAGAACTCGTGACGCTCATGCGGGCGCATCATCCTGCGCTCACCGAAAAACTCACGCTCGACCGCTTTCTGGCGCTTGAGCATATCGTGGTGAGTGTTACCGGCGTCGGGCTTGCACCTGTCGATGAGGTGCTTGCGCGTATGGGGCGAACGCGACGAGTGAAGCTGCGCGTGCCGAACTTCTTCGCAGCGGTCGAGATCGCCGCTCGCTCGGACCTCATCATGACCCTGCCATCGAGCCTGGCACGAGCGGCCGCCAACATGAGGCGCTTCGTATCGTTGCCGCCGCCCCTCGATCTTGGGAGCTTCACGATGAGCCTCGCCTGGCACGCGCGCCAGCAAGACGCGCCCAGGCATATATGGTTGAGACGTGCCATTGTCGCGGCGGTGATGGATATGTCGTCGGCGATTGACGTTGGAAGCTGAGTCCGTAAAGCGCGCTGTCTCTCGCATAACTCCTCAAACCGACTCCGCGTTTATCGAAGACGCATTAGATGTCTCCTTGAGCGCACGCCCAAGGGAAATATGCGTGCGCCGCATATATCGCAGGGAGCAGAACACTCAGGGCGAGGAGGCGGGTAATGTGGGAGGTGTGGGTCGCCTCAAACCAGTTTCTTCGCGCTTGTTCGCGCATGCTCATGATATCTGTTTTCGAGGACTGCGAGGTGGGGCACGAAGGCCCCCCGACCTGCTGGGGAAGAATCAACCCGTTTAACTTGCCGTTTCTGCCCTAAGCGGCCGACTGCATGACAAGCGATTGATGGCAATGCACGCCGGCGAGCACGCCGGCGGCGGAGGCGAGTGTGGCATTATGCATGGCGCTTGCCGCATCCCCGGCAGCAAAGACGCCCTTGATGGTGGTTTCCTTGTTATCACCGGTGCGGATGACCGGCCCGAACGGGCCGTCGTCGAAGGCGCAGCCGAGCTGTTCGGCAACCGGGCTCGCCATCGCCGTTTTCGGTGCGACGAAGACGGCATCGAGTGGTACAACGCGGCCATCGGCGAGGCGAACCGCCTCAAGCTTCGGATTGTCGCCCAACAATTCGACGATAGGGCTCCGTTCGATCCGGACGCCACGGGCCGTCAGCTTTACCAATTGCTCTTCGTCGGGCTCGAACAACGCCTGGGCGAAATAGGTCGTCTGTCCCCAGTCCGGAATCATCATGGCGGAATGCGCCGAATGCGGATGGTTTGCGAGAACGCCGAGCTTGCCGCCGCTGACCTCAAAACCGTGGCAATAGGGGCAGTGCAGCGCCGAGCGGCCCCATCGCTCCTGCAGACCGGGGATTTCGGGCAGCGTGTCGCTGACGCCGGTTGCGAGCACGATGCGCGCGGCTCGTTCTTCGCCGCCGTCTTCGGTGCCGATAATGAACGCGTCCCCATCGCTCTGCGCCCGGACGACTTTCCCCTCGCGGATGGTGATGGTCGGATACAGCGAAAGCTGCCGTTTTCCCTCCTGCATGATCGCCGCCGGCGTCTGGCCGTCCTGGCCGAGGAACCCGTGCGAGGCTTCGGAAAACCGATTGCGCGGCGCACCGGCATCGACGAGCAGAACCCGCCGCCGCGCCCTGGCCAGCTGCATGGCGGCCGAAAGGCCCGCAAAATTTCCGCCGATGACGATGGCTTCGAACGACATGGAACTCTCCCTTGATATCGAATTCATGACTCAACATAAGTTACATGAACCAACGTCGTCAAGCATCATGTTACTTGTCTTGTTACGATCCCTTTGCGATAATGACCCGTCCGATCGACAGGAAGAGACCCATGCGCAATGACAGCCGCCTTTCACGCATGCTGCACGTGCTGATCCACATGGATAAGCACCAGCATTCGGCGACCTCCGGAATGATCGCGAAAATGCTGAACACCAATCCCGTCGTCGTCCGCCGCACCATGGCCGGCCTTCGCGAACAGGGCTACGTCCGCTCCGAAAAAGGCCATGGCGGCGGTTGGACGCTGGTGCGTCCCTTGTCTGACATCACCCTGCTCGACGTCTATAACGCCATCGGGGAACCGCATCTCTTCGCCATCGGCCCGGCCGACGACCAGCCGCAATGCCTGGTGGAACAGGCGGTGAATGTCGCTCTCGGCGACGCTATGAAGGAGGCCCAGGCCCTGCTCCTCCAGCGGCTGGGCGGCGTGACGCTGGACAAAATCGCGGCCGACTTCGAGGCGAAACTGGCCACCCGCCCGGCCACATCCTATTCCTGCGCCTCCTGAGCGGTCGCGGCTCACAGGGTGTGTCGTTTCCGCATCACTTTCCGTAAGGTTGCAAATATCCGCTTGGCAATGGCGAATTGCTTCGGTACAAAACGCTCACCGCTTTAGTTCGAACATAAGGGAGGCGTTGCATGACACCAGCAATCATCGAAACCTTCCCGCACGGAATGTTCCGACGCTAGGTCATTTCCATTCGCGGCCCGCCTCGCGCGCCCGACATGCGGTTTTCCCTTAATTCACAGCCCGATTGATCCAACGGGATTATTTCGTCTCCCGCTTGGGCTGTGCCATCCAACTCTCTATTTTTGAGGACCGGTTGCCGAACACGGCGCCGAGCGATTAAAATGACTCGCAAGAAGCTCGATTTCCGCGCCGATGCCTATCGCCATGTGCTCGGCTTTGTTTTCCATCATTGGACCCATCGGCCTCTATTGGTGGCCATTATTATTGTGCTGGTGGTCGTCAGCACCCTGGCTGAAGTCATGGTGCCGGTGTTTTCCGGCCGGATCGTCGATGCCATTGCCGGCAGCAATGCGGCTGATGGTGCTCTGCGCGCCTTCGCCATCGTCGTGACACTCGGCCTCACCAGCGTGGTGCTGCGCTGGTTCATCTTCAACGGCATCATCCGGCTGACGCTGCGCACCATGGCGGATGTGGTCAATAACGGTTTCCACAAGGTGCAGCGGTTCTCGACCGACTGGCACGCCAACAGCTTTGCCGGCTCGACGGTGCGCAAGATCACCCGCGGCATGTGGGCGCTCGACCAGCTCAACGACTTGCTGCTGGTCGCCCTGCTGCCGTCCATCGTCATGCTGGTGGGCGCCAGCATCGTGCTCGGCAGCTACTGGCCAATCATGGGCCTGATCGTGGCTGCGGGGTCGCTGATTTATATCGGCGTGACCGTGGCGCTTTCCATGGGCTTCGTGTCGCCGGCGGCACGGCTTGCCAATGCCTGGGACAGCAAGCTTGGTGGTGCGCTGGCAGATGCCATCAGCTGCAATTCGGTGGTCAAGGCCTTCGGCGCTGAAAACCGCGAAGAGGGACGCTTGCGCCACGTGCTGACCAAATGGGACAGCCGGACGCGACGGACATGGAAGCGCGGCACCTTGAGCGGCACGATCCAGGGCTTCATGATGGTTTCCATGCAGGCAGGTATTCTGGGAACGGGCCTTGTCATGTGGCAGCAGGGGTTGGCGACGCCTGGCGACATCACCTTCGTGCTGGCCATGTTCTTCGTTCTGCAAGGCTATCTGCGCAATGTCGGCCAGGACATCCGCAATCTGCAGCGTGCCGTCAACGACATGGAAGAACTGGTGCTGCTCGACAAGATGCCGCTCGGTATCGAAGACAAGCCCAACGCCAAGCCGATCAAAATTGGCGAGGGCGAGATCGTCTTCGATCGTGTCACTTTCCAGTATGGGGCGCATCCCACCCCGCTTTATGAGGACTTTTCGGTCACCATCAAGCCGGGTGAGCGCGTGGGCCTGGTCGGGCATTCGGGCTCCGGCAAGACGACCTTCGTCAAGCTCATCCAGCGGCTCTATGACGTGAACTCGGGCGAAATCCGCATCGACGGACAGGATATCGCGGCGGTCAAGCAATCAAGCCTTCGCGGCCAGATCGCCATCGTGCAGCAGGAGCCCATCCTGTTCCACCGCACGCTGGCGGAAAACATCGCCTATTCCCGGCCGAACGCCTCGCGACGCGAGATCGAGCAGGCGGCAAAACAGGCCAGTGCCCACGACTTCATCATGGAGCTTCCCAAGGGCTATGAGACGATGGTCGGGGAACGCGGCGTCAAGCTGTCGGGCGGCGAGCGGCAGCGTGTCGCCATTGCCCGTGCCTTCCTGGCTGATGCGCCGGTGCTGATCCTGGACGAGGCGACGTCGAGCCTCGACAGCGAGAGCGAAGTGCAGATCCAGCAGGCGATGGAGCGCCTGATGAACGGCCGCACGACGCTGGTCATCGCCCACCGGCTGTCCACGGTGCGAGCACTGGACCGGCTGCTGGTCTTCGACAAGGGAAATATTGTCGAAGAAGGCGACCACCAGGCGCTGATCCGGCTCAATAACGGTATCTATCGCCGGCTGTTCGAACGGCAGGCGCTGGAACTGACCAAGGGTCTGGTGGCGTAACCGAAACACGATAGCGCCGCGCGTCTTTCAGACGCGCGGCGCTGTAGCACTTTGTACTGCTGCCGATGCTATCCTTTACGTCCTTCGGTAGAGGAAATAACGGCCTTCCTTGATGCCGTCCGGCAGCGGCAGCGCCACCAGCTCGGGATGCTCCAGCGGCAGCCCGCTGACGGCGATGCCGTTAATGGCCAGCACGCCGGCCATCAGCTTCGGCAGCCAGGTCAGCGTCACCGCGTCGACCTCGTCATGGCCGGTGCCGATATCGGCGTGGGCAAGGGCTGCACCGATGCCGACGAAGGCCTGGCCGGACTCGCGGATATTGCCGGTCACCATGTCTCCTGCCCCCGGTGTCGAGGCCGAATAGGAACGGACTTCCCAGTCGAAGGCGACGATGCGGCGGCCGGGAAAGTTCTCGCGCAGATGATCATAGGTGCGGCCATTGCCGAGGCCGAACTCCAGAACGGGGCCTTCAATTTGTCCCACCAGATCGATGATCGAGTTCAAAATGTCGCGTTGAGCCGTCAATCGGCGAATGAAGCTGTCGAGGCGGCTCATCTAATCCGTATCCGTGATGAAAAATCGTGAGCGCGTGCTAACACATGAAACCTTGCCAAGTCGATTGCCGTAAATGGGAATTGGCGTTGCAGTGGCAACATGGGTCTGTGCTAAGCTGGACGATATGAAAACCGTGACCGACGAAGATTTCTTTGCCGAAGTGCCGCTCTTCAGCGAATTCGAGGGCGTGACCGACGCCGCCAACTACCGGCCCCTGCCGGACGGTTGGGTGCTGGCGCTGGCCGACATCGTCGGCTCGACGCCGGCGATCGCTGCCGGCCGTTACAAGGACGTCAACATGGCAGGCGCCAGCGTCATATCAGCGGTGTTGAATTCCGTCGGCAAGGGCGACTACCCCTTCGTATTCGGCGGCGACGGCGCGCTGATTGCGCTTCCGGGCTCGCTGGAAAAGCAGGCGCGCGACGCCCTTGCCGCCGTGCAGGTCTGGGTCGAGGAGGATTTGGGCCTGACGCTGCGCATCGCCATCGTGCCGGTCGCCGACACCCGCGCCGAGGGCCTCGACGTCCGCGTCGCGCGTTACTCCGCAAGCCCTTATGTCACCTATGCGATGTTCTGGGGCGGCGGCACCAGCTGGGCTGAAAAACAGATGAAGCTCGGCCGGTACGGCGTTACCCGCGCGGCCCCGGGAACGCGCCCCGATCTCACCGGCCTTTCCTGCCGCTGGAGCCCGATCGACGCCAGGCACGGCGAGATCGTCTCGATCATCGCGGTTCCCGGCGAAGGCCGGCCGGGGCAGGAATTCCGGGACCTCGTCAACGGCATCGTCGCCATCACCACCGAGCAGAACCGGGATAGCCATCCGGTACCGGCGGATGGTCCAAACCTTGCCTTCTCCCTGCACGGCATCAACCGCGAAGCCAAGGCCACCGCGCCGGCTGGCCGGCGATTGCGGCAGAAGCTCATCATCTTCCTGCAGCTTGCCATCACCGTCGTGTGCTACAAGCTCGGCATTCCACTCGGTCGCTTCGACGCCCGCCGCTACAAGCGCGACGTCGCCGGCAATTCCGATTTTCGCAAGTTCGATGACGGGCTGAAGATGACGATCGACGTCGACGCCGAACATCTGAAACGGATCGAGACGCTACTGGAAGCGGCGCGGGCCAAGGGAATTGTCCGCTACGGCCTGCATCGGCAGGCCTCGGCGCTGATGACCTGCTTCGTGCCGACGCCAATTTCGCGCGACCATATGCATTTCATCGACGGTGCGGCCGGCGGTTATGCGGTGGCCGCGAGCCGGATGACCGGCAAATCGCTTTCTACAGCGCCGAGCATGATTTAACACTATGATCGCGCAAGCTTTCGCACGTCGCGATCAACTGCACTGCGCAAGAACCTATTTTTCGTAGTGAAATCGGCACTGGATGATTTCCAGCTGTTGGTTGGCACCCTTGCCAGTGACGCAGTAGACGAGCCGATGCTCTCCGTGTATGCGCCTTGACCAAAATCCGGATAGATCGCCCTTCAGTGGCTCTGGCTTGCCCAGACCTTTAAAGGGTGACCTTTTTGTATCCTTCAGGAGTTCGTTGATTTTCTCGACCATCTTCTGGTCGTTTTTCTGCCAGTATTCGTACTCTTCCAAGGAATTAGGGGTCCATAGCAATTTCATGTCAGAGAGTTGGATCGCTCTCTATCACCTGCCCCTTTCGAAGCTGTCCTATACTTTCGCGTAGCCGGGCAGAATTAGCAGGCGTCGAGAGCAGGTGTAGCGTCTCTTGCATACTCTCGTACTCGCCTTCGGCAACCAGGACCATTGCTTCCGAGCCTTGACGGGTCACAAGCAGAGGAGCCCGAGAAGAGAGGACTTGATCAAAATAGGTTGCAATGTTTTGCCGGAACTCCGTCAAACGAACATGGGCCATTCGACATCCTCTCCTAGTTACCAAGCGTACGGATATATGTACAGATTGCTGGAATGTCAAGTACGGGCCATCAGCCCGCCCGCCATCTCGGTGAGGGTCGCTGCCGAATAGCAGACTTATGCAGTGACGTTTCCGTCACGCCTTTATGACGTGATCGGCCGAGAGGCCGAGCCGGTTGAAGACGTTGCGGGTGTCGACAATGAGCGAGGCGCTTTTTGCGAGCGCCGCATAATCGACCCGATCGTGGTCGGTCGCGACCAGCACCGCATCGTAGCCGGCAATGGTATCAGGCGTCAGCGTCACCGACTTGCGGCCTTTCAGCGCCTGGTATTCGCGCGTCGGCGGAATCTCGGCGACGAAGGGATCATGGTAATCTGCGTGTCCGCCACGCTCCTCGATGATCTCGATCAGCCGCAGCGACGGGCTCTCGCGGATATCCGCGACGTTCTTCTTGTAGGCGAGCCCGAGCACCAGCACCCTGCTGCGGCTCAATGCCTTGCCGGCACGGATGTCGAGGGCTTCGGCGAGCTTGCCGACGACATAACGCGGCATTGCCGAATTGATCTCGCCGGCAAGCTCGATGAAGCGGGTTGGCAGCTCGTACTCGCGCGATTTCCAGGTGAGATAGAAGGGATCGATCGGGATACAATGGCCGCCGAGGCCGGGGCCGGGATAGAAGGGCATGTAGCCGAAGGGCTTGGTCTTAGCCGCGTCGATCACTTCCCAGACGTCGATGCCCATCGCCGCATAGACGGTCTTCAGCTCGTTGACGAGGGCGATGTTGACCGAGCGGAAGATGTTTTCGGTGAGCTTCACCGCCTCGGCCGTCGCATTCGAAGAGACCGGAACGACGGACGATACCGCCGCACCATAGAAGGCCTTCATTAGCGCCAGCGCCTCGGCCCCGTCGCCGGCGACGACCTTGGGAATCGTGGCGGTATGATAATGCTGATTGCCGGGATCCTCGCGCTCCGGCGAGAAGCCGACGAAAAAGTCCGAGCCGGACTTCAGCCCCGTGTCTTCGAGAATGACCTTCACCACGTCATCGGTCGTGCCGGGATAAGTGGTCGATTCCAGCACGACGAGCTGACCGGGGCGCAAATGCGCGGCGATCGAGCGCGACGTCGCCTCGACGAAGGAAAGATCGGGATCGCGATGCTTGGTGAGCGGCGTCGGCACGCAGATGATGACGACGTCGCACTCGGCAAGGCCGGCGAAATCGGTCGTCGCCTTGAAGCGGCCCGCATCGATCTCGGCCGAAAGCGCCTCGTCGCTCACCGCGTCGATATAGGAGCGGCAGGCATCGAGAGCCACCATCTTGGAGGGATCGATGTCGAAGCCGGTGACCGCAAAGCCGCTGCGCGCCACCGCCATCGCCAGCGGCAGGCCGACATAGCCGAGGCCGATGATGCCGGCACGCGCCGCGCGGGTTTCGATCTTCTGCAAAAGCGTATCGAAGGTGGAGATGGCCAAGGCGGGATCTTTCAAACGGGGAAGAGGAGGCTGATCTAATGCATGCTCCAGGCAAATTAAACCCGGGCTGCTTTTCTCCGCTGACGACAGGAGCAGAAAATAGGGCCGCAACCCCTTTGCGATGCTTATCCGGGTGTGGCCGAAATGACTCGGCGACGGGCTTTGCTGCAACTTGAGCGCACAAAAAAATGCGCATCCCATTGTTTCGCATTTGCAGCATCCCTATTTTGACTTTTGATAATGAACCACCTGGAAAGGACAACCCGTCCGATCTCCCGATATGGGGACCTGAGGGGCGCCGCTGCCGGGCTTTCGGCAGATCCGTTGACACAATAATACCGCTCGTACATCCTGATTTCCTTGTGACCTGCGCATGAAAATGTGCCGGCCGAGGGACTTTTGACTCTTGGGGATGGCGTGCCTTATGAGGATCATACCAAGAATGAGCACGATCGAATCCAGCGTGTCCTCCATCCTGTTGGACCGGGTCGCTGAATGGCTGACGAACTCTTCGCTGGCCGGAGACGAGCTTGAAAACATCGTCCGCGGTTTCTGCGAAAGGCTAACGGCTGCAGGCCTGCCGCTTGCGCGCGTGCATCTTTCTTTCTCGATGTTGCATCCGCTCTACGATGCGCTGAGCTTCACCTGGCGGCGCGCCAGCGGCGTCACCATCGAGGGCTTTCGCATGCCCGCCGGGCAGAAGCCGGACCGCTTCCTGCAGAGTCCTTATTATTACCTGCTCGACAACAATCTGCAGCACATCCGCCGCCGGCTGATGCAGGATGGGCCGAACGAATTTCCGATTTTCGAGGACCTGCGCAAGGACAGCATCACCGACTATCTCGCCTTCGTGCAGCCCTTCGGCGACGGTTCCGTGCAGGGCATGATGGGTTCCTGGTCGACGGACCATAACACCGGCTTTTCCGACGACATGATCGATGCGCTGCTCAGGATGCAGAACCATCTGGCGGTCGCCGCCAAGATGGCGGTACTCGGCAAGCTCGCCAACAACATGCTGACCACCTATCTCGGCGGCGACGCCGGCAAGCGGGTGCTGAATGGCCAAATCCGCCGCGGCGACGGTGAGACGATCCGCGCGGCGCTGGTCATGGGCGACATGCGCGAATCCACCATGTATGCCGAAAAGGAAGGCCGGCAGGCCTATATCGACACGCTGAACCAGTTCTTCGACGCGATCGCCGCCCCGTTCAATCGTAACGGCGGCGAGATCCTGAGTTTCCTCGGCGACGGCTTCCTCGCCGTCTATCCTTGCGGACGTCACAAGGACCCATCGAAAATTGCCTGCGAGGCAGCTCTTTCGGCCGTCCATCAGGCGCAGGCGCGGGTTGCCGAACTCAACAGGGACCGCGAGCAGAAGGGCTTGACCAGGATCGGCTACGGCATCGGCCTGCATGTCGGCAACGTCATGTTCGGCAATGTCGGCCTCAAGGACCGCCTGACCTTCTCCGCCTTCGGCTCGGCGGTCAACGAGGTGCAACGTCTGCAGATCCTGACCAAGAAATACGGCCGCGAGGTCGTCGCCAGCCAGGCCTTCGCCGGCTATTGCGGCGGCGAATGGACGACGCTCGGCGAAGAGAAGCTGCGCGGCATCCGCCAGAAGGTGACCGTGCTGCAGCCGCGCGCGCCGGCGCCGGCAATCAACGTCGACGAGGGCTTCCGCGAGGCCGTGCAGAACGGACTTTCAGAAGCCGAGCAGGTCATTCTCCTGCATCGCGATGCAAAGAAACATGTCGAGCGCACCAGCATGGAGAAGTTCATCCAGTAAGCGCGTGCAACCCCTGTCATAATCTGCGCGTCTCGCCCGGGGAACTTCGGCGGGGCATGCTGGTTTATCTATGATTGTCATCAGCTAGACACCCTGTTTACGGTACGATAGTGTGCCTTAACGGGAACATAGAAGACTGGGGAATTTCATTGGTATGGCGTCTGCAGCGGATCTGTTGCGTATTGAAAATCTCGACGTCTCCTTCTCGGTTTTCGGTGACCGGCTACGCGTCGTAAAACAAGCAAATCTTCGCATTCTTCCGGGCAAGGTCACCGCTCTCGTCGGTGAATCCGGCTCGGGAAAATCGGTAATCAGCCAGTCGATCATGGGCATCCTGCCCAATCCGGCCAAGGCCTCGGGCAGCATCCTTTTCACCGATCCGCTCGACGGCAGCACAACTGATATCCTGTCCTTTCCGCGCGACAGCGAGGAAATGCGCGATCTGCGCGGCCGGCGCATGGCGACGATCTTCCAGGAGCCGATGACCTCGCTCTCGCCGCTGCATACGATCGGCAATCAGATCAGCGAAGTGCTGCTGATCCATACCGAAGCCGACAAGCAGGAAGCCCGTGAGAAGACCGAGGAGATGCTCGGCCTGGTCGGCTTCTCTAACCCACATCGCACCTACGACATGTATCCGTTCGAACTGTCCGGCGGCATGCGGCAGCGCGCGATGATCGCCATGGCGCTGATCTGCAAACCGGCGCTATTGATTGCCGACGAGCCGACGACCGCGCTCGACGTGACGATCCAGGCGCAGATCCTGGAACTGCTCCGCGAGCTGCAGGCGAAGCTCGGCATGGCGATGCTGCTGATTACCCACGATCTCGGCATCGTCGCCAACATGGCCGACGAGGTTGTCGTCATCTACCACGGCGAGATCATGGAAGCAGGACCCGTCGAGGATATCTTCCGCAATCCGCAGCATCCCTATCTCAAGGGCCTGATGGCCGCCGTTCCGCATTTTGACATGAAACCGGGCGAGCGGCTGAAAGCGCTGCGCGATGTAACGGTCAATCTCGAGTCCCTGGTTGGCAAGAAAAAGCCTCTCCAGGCAGAGGCGCCGGGCATCCTGCTTTCCGTCGCCAATCTCTCGAAGACCTACAAGACGCGCAAGCGCAGTTTCTTCGGCAAGCACGAAGCCACCGTCCTGCGCGCCGTCGACGACGTCAGCTTCGACATCCGCCGCGGCGAATGTCTCGGCCTGGTGGGCGAGTCCGGCTGCGGCAAGACGACGCTCAGCAAGATCCTGATGCGCGCCATCACGCCGGACAGCGGCGCGGTGGTGTTCAATGACGGCAAGGAGGTCGTCGACGTCCTCTCCGTCAAAGGCTCAGAACTGCAGGACATGCGGACCAAGATCCAGATGGTGTTCCAGGACCCGGTCTCCTCGCTCTCGCCACGCATGACGGTGCGCAACATCCTGAGTGAACCACTCGAGATCCATGACCGCGGCGACAGTGACGAGCGCAAGCGCAAGGTCGAAGGGTTGATGGCGGCAATCGGCCTCGACAAGCGTTATCTCAGCCGTTACCCGCACAGTTTTTCAGGCGGCCAGCGTCAGCGCATCGGCATCGCGCGCGCACTCGCGCTCGGCCCGAAGCTCGTCATCCTCGATGAGCCGGTCTCGGCGCTCGACGTCTCCGTGCAAGCGCAGATCCTCAACCTGTTGAAGGACTTGCAGAAGGAACTGGGGCTTACCTATCTATTCATTTCGCACAATCTCGCCGTCGTCGATTACATGGCCGACCGCATCGCGGTGATGTGCAAGGGCCGCATCGTCGAGATTGCGCCGCGCGAGATCATCCTGCGCGATCCGGTGCACCCCTATACGAAATCGCTGCTCGCCGCCGTCCCCTTTCCCGATCTCGACCGGCCGCTCGATTTCAAGGCGCTCAGGGAAAACGGCGCCGCCGACAAGCAGAACTGGGGCGCGACCTTCACCGCCGAGCATGACGACGCTTCCGAACTTGCCTATGCCGACCTCGGCGACGGCCATCTGGTGCGCGCCCGCAAAGGCGCCGATGCCAAGGAGTTGCGCTGATGGTGACGCGTCGCATCTTTCTCGGCGGCCTTGTCGGTGCTGCGATCGCACCCGCGGTGCTTCGCGCCGGACAAGACAGCGAGCCGGAATTCCTGAAGGAGCGGTTGGCATCAGGCAGCCTGCCGCCGATGGCCGAGCGCATTCCCGCTCGCCCACGCATCGTCAACCTGAAGGAGATGGGGCTGCAGCCCGGCACCTATGGCGGCACGGTGCGCACCATCATCGGCGGCCAGCGCGACATCCGGTTCATGACGATTTACGGCTATGCCCGCCTGGTCGGCTATGACAAGCACCTGCAGTTCCAGCCGGATATTCTGGCCGATTTCCACGCCGAGGACGAGAGGGTCTTCACTTTCACGCTGCGCGAAGGTCATAAATGGTCAGACGGCCAGCCGTTCACAGCCGACGATTTCCGCTATTGGTGGGAAGACGTCATCCTGAACGAGAAGCTGACGCCGGGCGGCGGCGCGCTGGAGCTTCGTCCGCATGGCAGCCTGCCGCGCTTCGAGATGCTCGATCCGCTGACGGTGCGCTACACCTGGGAAAAGCCCAACCCGATGTTCCTGCCGACCCTGGCGGGGCCCTTGCCGCTCGTCATCGTCGGGCCGGCGCATTACCTGAAGCAGTTCCACAAGAAATTTCAGCCCGACGACGCGAAGATGGAACAGATGATGAAGGCCAGCCGCGTCAAGAAGTGGCAGGACCTGCACATCAAGATGGCGCGCTCGTACCGTCCTGAGAATCCGAACCTGCCGACGCTCGATCCCTGGCGCAACACGACGCCACTGCCGGCCGAGCAATTCGTCTTCGAGCGCAATCCGTTCTTCCACCGCGTCGACGAGACCGGCAGGCAGCTTCCCTATCTCGACCGTTTCGTCCTCAACGTCTCCTCCTCGTCGATCATCGCCGCCAAGGCCGGGGCCGGCGAAGCCGACCTGCAGGCGACCGGCATCGATTTCAACGACTACACTTTCCTGAAGGAGGCCGAGAAGCGCTTCCCGGTGAAGGTCAATCTCTGGAAGCTGGCGCGCGGCTCGCGCATCACGCTCTTGCCGAACCTCAACTGTGCCGACGAGGTGTGGCGCGGCCTGTTCCGCGACGTGCGCCTGCGCCGGGCGCTGTCGTTGGCGATAAACCGGCACGAGATCAACATGGTCGCTTTTTACGGTCTGGGAACGCCGAGCGCCGATACCGTCCTGCCCGATAGCCCGCTCTTCAAGCAGGAATATGCCGATGCCTTCGTGAAGTTCGATCCCGACGAGGCCAACCGCCTGCTCGACGAACTCGGCTTGACCAAACGCGGCGACGACGGCATTCGGCTGCTGCCGGACGGGCGTCGCGCCGAGATCACCGTCGAGACCGCCGGCGAGAGCAATCTGGACACCGACGTGCTGGAACTGGTGCGAGATCACTGGGCCAATATCGGCCTGGCGCTCTATACCCGGACCTCGCAGCGCGATGTCTTCCGCAATCGCGCTATGAGCGGTTCGATCATGATGTCGATCTGGTACGGCCTCGACAATGGCGTGCCGACGGCCGACATGTCGCCGGCCGGCCTTGCGCCCACACTCGACGATCAGTTGCAATGGCCGCTCTGGGGCATGCATTACCTCTCCGCCGGCCAGGAGGGGGTCGCACCCGACCTGCCGGAGGCAGCCGAGCTGGTCAACCTGCTCAGCCAATGGGGCTCGACGGCGAAGTTCGAGGAACGCCAGGTGATCTGGCACAGGATGCTGTCGATCTATACGCAGCAGGTCTTCTCGATCGGCCTCATCAACAGCACGCCGCAGCCGATCCTTCGCGCCGCCAAGCTGCAGAACCTGCCGGACAGAGCGCTCTACGGCTTCGACCCCACCTCCTATCTCGGCGTCTACATGCCGGATGCATTCTGGTACAAGGAGGCCTGAGGCGTGCTCAGATACATTCTCTGGCGCATCGCCGCCATGGTGCCGACGCTCTTCGTCATTTCGGCGCTGGTCTTCACCATCATCGAGCTGCCGCCGGGCGACTTCTTCGAGAGCCAGATCGCCGAGCTGCGGGCCTCTGGCGAGACCGCCAATCTCCAGGAAATCGAAGAGATGCGCCAGCAATACGGCTTCGACAAGCCGGAAATCGTGCGCTATTTCTATTGGGTCGGCGGCATGCTGCACGGCGATTTCGGCTATTCCTTCGAATACCAGCTCCCGGTCTCGGACGTGGTCGGCGAACGGCTGTGGCTGACGATGCTCGTCTCCTTCACGACGATCCTGCTCACCTGGCTGATCGCCTTTCCCATCGGCATTTATTCGGCGACGCATCAGTACAGCTGGAGTGATTACGGGCTGACCTTCCTCGGCCTGCTCGGCATCGCCATTCCGAACTTCATGCTGGCGCTGATCCTGATGTATTTCGCCAATGTCTGGTTCGGTCTGTCGATCGGCCATCTGATGGACCAGCAATATCTCAACGCGCCGATGAGCTGGGAAAAGGCGAAGTCGATCCTCGGCCATCTTTGGATCCCCGTTATCATCGTCGGCACTGCCGGGACGGCCGGCATGATCCGGCGGCTGCGCGCCAATCTTCTCGACGAGATGCAGAAGCAATATGTGACGACCGCGCGGGCCAAGGGCCTGCATCCGATGCGGGCCTTGGTCAAATATCCGCTGCGCATGGCGCTCAATTTCTTCGTCGCCGATATCGGCTCGATCCTGCCGTCGATCATTTCCGGCGCCGAAATCGTGGCGATCGTCCTGTCGCTGGAAACGACCGGGCCGATGCTGATCAAGGCGCTGCAGAGCCAGGACATGTATCTCGCCGGCTCCTTCCTGATGTTCCTGGCCTTCCTCAACGTCATCGGCGTACTGATCTCCGACATCGCCCTCGGCTTCCTCGATCCCCGTATCCGTCTGCAAGGCAGGAGCACCAAATAATGTCGCCCCTTCCCGCACCCGGCGCGCCGCTGCCGCACTACGTCTCGACCGCTCCCTTCGATCCCCAGGCGACCGAAAACTTGACGGCGGCGCAATCGCGCATCCATCTCGCCTCGCAGAAGCAGCTGATGTGGTGGAAGTTCAAGCAGCACAGGCTCGCCTTGATCTCCGGCATCTTTCTCGCCGTCGTCTACCTGATGATCCTGATCGTCGAGTTCCTGGCGCCTTATGGCCTGCACACGCGCAATGTCGATTTCATCCACGCGCCGCCGCAGCAGATCCACCTCTTCGACAAGGGCAGCTTCGTCGGTCCCTTCGTCTACGGCCGCAGCATGGCGCTCGATCTCGACACGCTGCACCGCGTCTATACCGACAGGCCGAACGACGTGCAGCCGATCCGTTTCTTCTGCCGCGGCGATGCCTACAAATTCTGGGGCCTCGTCGCCTCGAACTATCATCTCGTCTGCCCGGCGATCGGCGGCCAGATGTTCCTGCTCGGCACCGACCGGCTCGGCCGCGACGTACTCTCGCGCATCCTCTACGGCGCGCGGATATCGCTGACCATCGGTCTGATCGGCATTTCGATCAGCTTCGTGCTCGGCATCGTCATCGGTGGCCTTGCCGGTTATCGCGGCGGCATTTTCGATCTCATCGTCCAGCGCCTGATCGAAGTGCTGCAATCGCTGCCGAGTCTGCCGCTGTGGATGGCGCTGGCCGCCATCATGCCGGTGACGTGGAGCCCGATCGTCATCTATTTCGGCATCACCGTCATCCTCGGCATCATCGACTGGACGGGTCTGGCGCGTGCCGTGCGCTCCAAACTCCTGGCGCTGCGCGAGGAAGATTATGTCCAGGCCGCACAGCTGATGGGCGCCAGCACGCCTCGCATCATCGGCCGCCATCTGGTGCCGGGCTTCATGTCACATCTCATTGCGTCGGCGACGATTTCAATCCCCGGCATGATCCTTGGAGAGACTGCGCTCTCCTTCCTCGGCCTTGGGCTTCGTCCGCCGATCACCAGCTGGGGCATTCTGCTGACCGAGGCAAAAAGCGTCAGCGTCATCGCCTTCTATCCATGGCTGCTCTATCCGATCATTCCTGTTGTTCTCGTCATTTTGGCGTTCAACTTTCTGGGAGACGGCTTGCGTGATGCGGCAGATCCCTACAAATAGCAGGAAACGCGGCGGCGCATCACGGCACCGCCCCCACCTCTTGGCCTCCGGACGGTGGGGGTACTAACTATGTTGCTGAGCCCAGAAGGGATGCCCATGTCCAGACGTCTCGAAGATGCGCGCATCCTCATGTACAGCCACGATACCTTCGGTCTCGGCCATCTGCGCCGCTGCCGCGCCATCGCCCATGCGCTGGTCGAGGATTATCGCGGCCTCAATATTCTGATCATTTCGGGTGCCACGATCGCCGGCGCCTTCGACTATCGCGCCCGTGTCGACTTCGTGAAGATCCCGAGCGTCATCAAGCTCCGCAACGGTGAATATACCTCGCTCGCCAGCCATATCGACCTGCACGAGACGCTGAAGATGCGCGAATCGAGCATTCGCCACACGGCCGAGACCTTCCAGCCCGATATCTTCATCGTCGACAAGGAACCGATGGGACTGAAGGGCGAGGTCGAGGATACGCTCGCCTATCTCAAGGCCCGCGGCACCGTCCTGGTTCTCGGCCTGCGCGAGATCATGGACGCGCCGCATCTGCTCGAGGCCGAGTGGAAGAAGAACAGCATCATGCAGAAGATCGACCAATATTACGACAGTGTCTGGGTCTATGGTCCGCCGGATTTCTACGATCCGCTGATCGGCCTCGACGTGCCGGCCAGCCTGCGCCGGAAGATGGATTTCGTCGGCTTCCTGCAGCGCAGCGTCTCCAGGGGCAAGACCTCGATCAACGCCCGCAAGGACAATTACATCCTCGTCACCACGGGCGGCGGCGGCGACGGCTCCGATCTCGTCCACGACGTCATGAATGCCTACGAGGCCGATCCGACGCTGACGCAGAAGGCGCTCGTGGTGCTCGGGCCCTATATGCCGGCCGCCGAGCGCTCCAAGCTGGTGCAGAAGGGGGAAGCCATTCCCTATATCGAGGTGATCGAGTTCGACAATCACATGGAAGAGCTGATCGACAGCGCCACCGGCGTCGTCGCCATGGGTGGCTACAACACCTATTGCGAGATCCTCTCCTTCGACAAACCGGCCCTCATCGTGCCGCGTGTCAAGCCGCGCGAGGAGCAGCTGCTGCGCGCCCAGCGGGCAAGCGAGCTCGGCCTCGTCGACATGCTGCTGCCGGACCAGTCGGTCGACCCCACAATCATGGCCGAGGCGCTAAAGCGCCTGCCCTCCCGCCAGCCACCGTCGAAGAGCGGCGGCAATATGCGTCTCGAAGGACTGGACCATATCTCGCAGACCGTCGGCCGGTGGATCGACGGCCGCGGCAGCCACCTTTCCCTCGTCGGCGCGGAATAGGGCAAAGCCTTGCCGCCACGCCGCAAGATCCTCGTCGTGCTGAAAGGCTATCCCCGCCTCTCGGAAACCTTCATCGCCCAGGAGTTGCTCGGCCTCGAAAAGGCCGGCTTCGACCTGACGCTGATTTCGATGCGCCGGCCGACCGACAGGAAGCGCCATCCCGTGCATGACGAGATCCGGGCGCGCGTCGTCTATCTGCCGGAATATCTGCACGAGGAGCCGATCCGCGTGCTGAAGGGCCTCATCGCCGGTTTCTCCAAACCCGGCTTCAAGGCGCTGATGAAGCGCTTCCTCGCCGATCTCAAGCGCGACATCTCCCGCAATCGCTTCCGCCGTCTCGGCCAGGCACTGGTGCTGGGGCGCGAATGGCCGGACGAGGGCGAATGGTTGCATGCCCATTTCATCCACACACCGGCCTCGGTGACGGAATATGCGAGCATCCTCACGGGCACGCCCTGGACCTGTTCGGCGCATGCCAAGGACATATGGACGTCGCCAGACTGGGAGCTGAAAAAAAAGCTCGGCAGCGCCCGCTGGACCGTCACCTGCACCAGGACGGGCTACGACCATATGCGGACGCTGACATCACGCAGGGAGGCCGTGCACCTGAGTTACCACGGTCTCGATCTCGCCCGTTTCGGCCACTTTGCCGGCGAGCGTTCGAACCGGACCGGCAGCGATCCCGACGATCCGGCCTTCATCCTCAGCGTCGGCCGCGCCGTCGAGAAGAAGGGCTACGACGTGCTGCTGCGCGCGCTGGCGCTGTTGCCCGCCGACCTTCACTGGCGCATGGACCATATCGGCGGCGGCGAGGAGCTTGCGAAACTGAAGGCGCTGGCGACCGAACTCGGCATTTCCGGCCGCATCGTCTGGAAGGGCGCCATGGCGCAGGAAGACGTGCTCGATCATTACCGCCGCGCCGACCTCTTTGCGCTTGCCTGCCGCATCGCTGCCAACGGCGACCGCGACGGCTTGCCGAACGTCCTCGTCGAAGCCTCCAGCCAGCGGCTCGTCTGCCTCTCGACCGACGTATCCGGCGTGCCGGAACTCTTGAAGAACGGTGAAAACGGCCTCGTCGTGCCGCCGGAGGATCCGGCGTTGCTGGCCGGAGCGCTGGAAGTGGCGATCCGCGACCCGGCGCTGCGCAAGCGCCTCGGCGACGCCGCCGAAAGCCAGGTGCGCGAATATTTCGACTATCACTCCAGCATCAGACAGCTCACTGGCCTGTTCGAGGCCGAATGGCAGAAGGCGTCATGACGGCACCGCGTATTTTCTTCTATGTCCAGCATCTGCTCGGCATCGGCCACATAGCCCGCGCCAGCCGCATCGCCAATGCCTTGGTGACGGACGGTTTTGACGTCACTGTCGTGACCGGCGGCCTGCCGGTGCCGGGCTTTCCGGGCGAAGGCGTGAAGACCGTGGCCCTGCCGGCGGTCGTCGCCAGCAATGCCGGTTTCTCCGGCCTCGCCGATGCCGATGGCCGGCCGGCCGGCGAGGATTTCCTCCATGCCCGCCGCCAGCTGCTGCTCGATGCCTTCCATGCCGCAAGACCGGATGTCGTCATCATCGAAGCCTTCCCCTTCGGCCGGCGACAGATGCGTTTCGAACTGCTGCCGCTGCTCGAGGCGATCGAAAAGGCCGAACCGCGGCCGAAACTCTTGAGCTCGGTGCGCGACATCCTGCAGGAAAACCGCAAGGCCGGCCGCGACGCGGAGACCGTCACGCTGGTCAAGGATCATTTCGATGCCGTGCTCGTCCACGGCGATCCCGGTTTCATCAGGCTTGAGGACACGTTCCCGCTGACACCCGAGATCGCCGACAGGCTGCGTTATACCGGCCTCGTCGCAGCCCCGCCGGCGCCGGAACCTGCCGAGACATTCGACATCATCGCATCGGCGGGCGGCGGTGCGGTCGGCGCCGCGCTGATCGGCGCGGCCAAAGAGGCGGCAGCGCTGCTGCCGGACAATCTTCGTTGGCTGCTGGTATCAGGCCCGAACCTGCCGGAGGCCGATTTCGCCGCGCTGGCTGAGGACGCGGCGGCGAATGTGACGCTGGTGCGCTTCCGCAAGGATTTTCCCTCGCTGCTGCGCGGTGCCAAGGTCTCGATCTCGCAGGCAGGCTACAACACCGTCGGCGACCTGCTGCGTACCGAATGCCGGGCGATCCTCATCCCCTTCGTCGCCGGCGGCGAGACCGAGCAGACGGTGCGCGCCGAACGGCTGCAGGCGCTCGGCCTCGCCGATATCCTGCCGGAAAACGGGCTGACGTCGGGCCTTGTGAAGGAGGCGGTGGAAAAGGCGCTCGCCGCACAGCCACGGGGGCCGATCTTGCTCGACCTCGACGGGGCGGAGAAAACCGCCCTCATCATTCGCTCCATGATTGCCGAATCCCTCGCCTAATCCAAAATTCCTGTGATATAAGCAATGTTCCGGCGAGAATCGGCATTTCTGCAGCCGGTCGCTTCGCCTTGTTTTCATTGCGATATCGGCGGTCCGGCTGCATGATCCTGTTCTCAAAATTCCTTCCCGTCCCGGCGCCCGGATCGCGCCCCCGGAATTTCCCAGCAAGCTGACGGTTAGCCATGGAAAAAAGCCTCGCCCGCTACATCTGGAAGAACACGCGGCTGCAGCAGCTGTGGATTCTGGCTGTCGTCGCCGCATCGATGGTGCCCTACTTCCTGTCCTTCGACCTGCCGAAGCAGATCGTCAACGGACCGATCCAGGGTGACGGCTTCGAAGGTCCGGGCGCGACGCAGACCTTCATGCATATTGCCTACGACCTGCCGCTGATCGGCCATGTCGAATTCTTTCAAGGGTTGCAGCTCAACCGCTTCCAGATGCTGATGGCCCTCAGCCTGGTGTTTCTGGCGCTGGTGGTGCTGAACGGCCTCTTCAAGTTTTACATCAACACCTATAAGGGCCGGCTCGGCGAACGCATGCTGCGCCGTATCCGCTTCGAGCTGATCGACCGGGTGCTGCGCTTTCCGCCCATTCACTTCAAGCGGGTGAAATCGGCCGAGATCGCCACCATGATCAAGGACGAGGTGGAGCCGATGGGCGGCTTCACCGGCGACGCCTTCGTCTCCCCTGCCCTTCTCGGCGGCCAGGCGATCACCGCGCTCGTCTTCATCATCGTCCAGAATTTCTGGCTTGGCATGATTGCCGCCGGCATCGTCGGCGTTCAGGCGGTCGTCATTCCCCGCATGCGCAAGCGCCTGCTGGAACTCGGCCGCCAGCGGCAGCTGACGGCGCGCGAACTCTCCGGCCGCGTCGGCGAAATCGTCGAGGGCATCGGCACGATCCACGGCAACGACACGTCGAACCTCGAACGCGCCGACATCGCCTCGCGGCTCGGCCGGATTTTCTCGATCCGCTACGACCTTTACCAGTGGAAATTCCTGGTGAAGTTCATCAACAACTTCCTCGCTCAGGTCACGCCGTTCCTGTTTTACGCGATCGGCGGCTACCTGGCGCTGCAGGGCCGGCTCGACATCGGCCAGCTCGTCGCCGTCATATCAGCCTACAAGGACCTGCCCGGTCCGCTGAAGGAACTGATCGACTGGGACCAGATGCGCCAGGACGTGCAGGTGAAGTACCAGCAGGTCTATGAGCAGTTCAATGTCGAGCCGCTGATCGACAGCCGCATCCAGGAACTCGCAACCGCCCCGGTCGGCGCGCTGACGGGCGCGTTCGTCGTCACCAACCTGTCGCTCTCCGACGATAGCGGCGCCCGCCTCGTCGACCACGTCTCGGTCGAGATCAAGCCGAACGAGACGGTGGCGATCGTCGGGCCGAACGGCAGCGGCGCGGAAGCCTTCGCCGAAGCGCTCGGCCGCATGGTCTGGCCGGACTCCGGCCGCATCACCATCGACGGCCGCGATCTTCTCGACATGCCGGAATCGATCACCGGCCGGCGGATCTCCTATGCCTCGTCCGACACCTTCTTCTTCCACGGCACGCTCGCTAGCAATCTGCTCTACGGCCTGAAACATGCGCCGATGACCGATCCGGTTTACGACGAGCGGGAAGCGCTGGAGTATAAATGGCATTCCGCCGAGGCGGAGAAGGCCGGCAATCCGACGCTCGACCTCAACAGCGACTGGGTGGACTACAAGGCCGCCGGCGCCAGCGGGCCCGAGGACATTCTGAAAGCGATTCGCCCGGTGCTCGACGCCGTCCTGATCTCGCAGGACATCCTCGATCTGGCGCTGCGCTCGACTGTCAATACCGATGTTCATGTGGCGCTCGGCGACCACGTCGTGGCGCTACGCGCCTCGCTCAGGGACCGGCTGCGCGACGAGGGGCTCGACACGATCGTCGTGCCTTTCGATTTCGATGCCTATAACGCCCAGGCGACGGTCGGCGAGAACCTGCTCTTCGGCACGATGAAGCGGCCGCTGATGACCAACCGCAGGCTTGCCGCGCATCCCTATTTCCAGCAGCTCTTCCGTGAGACCGGCCTTAGCACCGATCTCTACGCCATGGGCCTCGAGATCGCCGAGAACGCAGTGGAACTCTTCCACGACTTGCCGCCGGACCATCCATTCTTCCAGCAGCTGACCTTCATGACGGCGGACGACATTCCGACCTACCAGGCGCTGCTGCAGAAGCTGCAAAGCCGCCGCTTCGAGGACGCCACGCCGGAAGAACGTTCGGCCATCATCCGGCTGAGTTTTGCCTATATCGAGCCGCGCCACCGCTTCGGCTTGCTGTCGAACGAACTCATGGACAAGATCGTCAGCGCCCGCAAGCAGTTCCACGAGCATATTCCGGCCGATCTCGCCGAGCTGATCGAGCGCTATGACGCCGAGCGTTTCACGCCTTCGGCAAGCCTGATGGACAATGTGCTCTTCGGCCGTATCGCCTATCAGCAGGCCGACGCTTCCGACCGCATCCGCGGCATCATGGGCGAACTCTTCGACGCGCTCGACCTTTATGACGACGTGTTGTCGATCGGCCTCGAATTCGACGTCGGCTCCGGCGGCAAGCGGTTGACCATGGTGCAGCGCCAGAAGCTGAACCTGGCCCGCGCGCTGTTGAAGCGCTCGGACTATTTCATCTTCAACCGGCCGCTGTCGGCGCTCGACCAGCGCGTTCAAGATCAAATCACCCGCAACATCATCGAGGGCCTGCACGAAGAGGGCCATCGCCCGGCGATCATCTGGGTGCTCTCCAACGCCCGGCAGGCCGAGATGTTCGACCGGATACTGCTCTTTGATCGCGGCGGATTGGCGGAAGCCGGAAACTATCCGGAACTTTCCGAGAAAAACGGGATGTTCAAGGAACTGTTATCGTAATATTCTATAGGGGCGGCGATAATGGGCGTTCCCGGTGGGGCGCCTCAGAGTTTTGAAGACGCTTGGTCCCGCGGACCCTGCGTCAGGGGATTGAAACGCTCATGCTGTTGAGAGACGAAGTTGAAATGCTGCGAAGGGTGCCGATCTTTTCAAGGATCGCGCCAGCAAAGCTCAAGCTTTTGGCCTTTACCTCCGATCGCATGACCTACAAGGCCGGACAGGACCTCTTCCATCAGGGCGACGTCGGTGATGCTGCCTATGTCATCCTCTCTGGCACCGCCGATATCGTCGTCGCTTCGCCGGCCGGCGAGATCAAGGTCGCCGACGTCGAACCCAATTCCATCGTCGGCGAAATCGCCATCCTCTGCGATGTCTCGCGCACGGCAACGGTCCGCGCCACCTCGTCGCTAGAGGTGCTGCGCATCAGCAAGGAGCACTTCCTGAAGCTGCTCAGCGATTTCCCCGAGATGGCCGTGGAAATCATGCGGGTGCTGGCCGACCGCCTGAACCACACCACGGCGGAGCTGACCGCGGCCCGGGCGGCAAAGCAGCCGCAAATGGCGCAGTAGGATTCAGCTATAGGATTTGGGTGGCCAAACGATCCTCACTTGCCCTCATCCTTGAGCAAGGCAAGCAACTCGGCACTCTCGCGCGCCATCTCTCCCTTAATGACTTCATGCGGGATCCAGACAGCGTTCGGATCATCGGCTTCCCGGATTGCTTCCTCGACCCGTTCGAGAAACCATCCCTCGTATGCCGCCGCCTCGTGAGTTCGCCGCAAAGCCTCGGCACGATCCGGTCCCACTTCTCTCCCAGGCATGGCTTCCTCGCAAAGTCCTATTCGCGCTGCTCCAGCGCCCTGCTGAAGGCAAGCGCTGCAAGCGTGCAGATGGCGCCGGACAGCAGGTAGTAACCGACGAAGGTCAGGCCGAAGCGGCTGGAGAGGCTGAGCGCCACCAGGGGCGCAAAACCCGCGCCGATCAACCAGGCCAGATCCGACGTGAAGGCGGCACCGGTATAGCGGTAGCCGCGGCCGAAGCGGGACGAGATCGAGCCCGTCGCCTGGCCGAAGGAAAGGCCGAGCACGCCGAAGCCGATGATGACGAAAGCGTCATGGCCGCTGTTGCCGGATGCGATCAGGCTCGGCCCGACGAAGCTGAAGACGGCGATGATGACGGCGCAGATGGCAAGCTGGGCGCGCCGCCCGATACGGTCGGCGATCAGGCCCGAGGCGATGATCGTGAGGATGCCGACCGCGGCGCCGATCACCTGCACCACCATGAAGGTGCCGATCGGCTGGTTGCCGTAAAGGCTCATCCAGCCGAGTGGGAAAATGGTGACGAGGTGGAACATCGCGAAGCTTGCGAGCGGAACGAAGGCGCCGATCAGAATGTCGCGGCCGTGAACGCGCAGCACGTCGAGAATGGGGGCTGCTTCCAGCTCATGCTGCTCCAGCAGCGTGCCGAATTCCTTGGTCATGACGAGCCGCAAACGCGCAAACAGCGCTACGACGTTGATCGCGAAGGCGACGAAGAAGGGATAACGCCAGCCCCAGGAGAGGAAATCTTCACTGGAAAGATTGGCGACGAAATAACCGAACAGGGTGCTGGCCAGCGCAAAGCCGATCGGCGCGCCGAGCTGTGGGATCATCGCATACCAGCCGCGGTGCTTGGCCGGCGCGTTGAGCGCCAGCAGCGAGGCAAGGCCGTCCCAGGCGCCGCCAAGCGCGAAGCCCTGGCCGAGGCGGAAGAGCGCCAGCAAGGCGATCGACCAGACGCCGATCTCGTTGTAACCCGGCAGGAAGGCGATCGAGGCGGTGGAACCGCCAAGCAGGAAAAGCGCGATCGTCAGCTTCGTGCCCCGGCCGTACAGCCGGTCGATCGTCATGAAGACGACGGAGCCGACGGGGCGAGCCAGGAAGGCAAGCGAGAAGATGGCGAAGGAATAGAGCGTGCCCGTCAGCCTGTCCGGCGCGAAGGGAAAAATCAACTGTGGAAAGACCAGAACCGAGGCAAGGCCATAGACGAAGAAATCGAAGAATTCCGACATGCGGCCGATCACCACGCCGATGGCGATACTACCAGGCGAAACCGGCTTGTCGTCGTGAATGCGCCGCGCGTCGCGTTCCAGCGACGACGATGACGGACCGTAATGCGATGTTGTAACCATAAAACGCCTCCCTCGTTGAAGCGCTTTCGGCAAGGCGCCTCAGCCTGATCTTGATCAAACCTGCAGGCTTATCAAGTCCGTAAGACGTAAATAGTTCATCATCACGGCTCAAAATGAGGCTTAGGCGGAAAAAACAGCGTGATCCGGACCGCGATTTTTCCCGGGGACGCTGGCTTGGCCGGCTCTTGCGGATATATTGATTTGAAACATGCGCTGGCGAAAGAATCCTTCTTGGATTTCATCAGGATTCCAAAGCTGTAGTGCACCCTGATTTGTGTCGCAGTGCGGCATGATTGCTGCACTGCGACCAAACACCTCATGTCGCTGTCAGGTTCAGTGCGTTAGTCGCGGAACGAACGAAACAACAAGAGCTTAGAGACGTGCTAAAACTGGTGAAGTTTTCCCGCCTTCTATCCGTCTTGCCGCTGCTTTTCCTGGCAGGATGCAACATGGTGGTCATGGCGCCCTCCGGCGACATCGCCGCGCAACAGCGCGATCTGATCGTGATCTCGACGGTGCTGATGCTTTTGATCATCATCCCGGTGATCTTCCTGACGCTGTTCTTCGCCTGGCGCTACCGCCGCTCCAATACGGCCGCAACCTACGCGCCGGAATGGCACCATTCGACCCGCCTCGAAATCGTGATCTGGGCAGCGCCGCTTGCGATCATCATCGCGCTCGGCGCCGTGACCTGGATTTCCACGCATAAGCTCGATCCCTATCGCCCGCTCGACCGCCTCGATGCGGAGCGCGCCATTCCGGCCAATACCAAGCCGCTGATCGTCGAGGTCGTGGCGCTCGACTGGAAGTGGCTGTTCTTCTATCCCGAACTCGGCATTGCCACCGTCAACGAACTCGCTGCCCCGGTCGACATGCCGATCAATTTCAAGATCACTGCCTCCTCGGTGATGAACTCCTTCTACATCCCTGCCCTGGCCGGCCAGATCTATGCGATGCCCGGCATGGAGACGAAGCTGCACGCCGTCATCAACAAGCAAGGCGAATATGAGGGCTTCTCCGCCAATTACAGCGGAAGCGGCTTCTCGCACATGCGCTTCAAGTTCCACGGCCTCGACCAGGCGGGCTTTGACGCCTGGGTGGCGCAGGTCAAGCAGCAGGGCACGATGCTCAACCGCGACGCCTATCTCAAGCTCGAGAAGCCGAGCGAGAAGGAACCAGTGCGTTATTATGCCGGCGCCGATGCCGACCTTTACAACGCCATCCTCAACATGTGCGCCGCTCCGGGCAAGATGTGCATGAACGAGATGATGCATATCGACATGATGGGCGGCGGCGGCAAGGAAAGTGCCGAGAACCGCGAGAAGCTGCAATACGACAACCGTCATGCCGACGAAGGCATCGTGGCGCCCGCCGCCACCGTGCCGGCGACCGGGGCACCGGCACGCAGTGAGCCTGCCGAGCGGACCGACGGCAACAGCATGCAGCACGACATGCCCGGCATGGACATGCAGCATGAGGGTCATTCCATGCCCGGCACGAGCAATGGCGCCGATCCGGCGCCGGCGCAGCTCAACAACAACAATTAACCTGGCGCTTTGCGTCGCAAGACATAATGAACGGGTTGTTCCATGTTTTCCAATCCTGACCTCCTGAAGTTCGTCTTCGGCCGGTTGACCCTCGATGCCATCCCCTATCACGAGCCGATCCTGGTCGTGACCTTCATCGGCGTCGTCATCGGCGGTCTCGCTGTGCTCGGCATCATCACCTATTTCAAGTTCTGGGGTCCGCTCTGGCGCGACTGGATCTGCAGCGTCGATCACAAGAAGATCGGCATCATGTATGTGATCCTCGCCGTCATCATGCTGCTGCGCGGCTTCTCCGACGCGATCATGATGCGCGTCCAGCAGGCGATCGCCTTCAACGGCTCGGAGGGCTATCTGCCGCCGCACCATTACGACCAGGTCTTCACCGCCCACGGCGTCATCATGATCTTCTTCGTGGCGATGCCCTTCGTCACCGGTCTGATGAACTTCGTGGTGCCGCTGCAGATCGGCGCGCGTGACGTCTCCTTCCCCTTCCTCAACAATTTCTCTTTCTGGATGACCACCGCCGGCGCGATCATCATCATGCTGTCGCTGTTCATCGGCGAATTCGCCCAGACTGGCTGGCTCGCCTACCCGCCGCTGTCGGGCGCGGCCTACAGTCCGGGCGTCGGCGTCGATTATTATATCTGGGGCCTGCAGGTGGCCGGTGTCGGAACGACGCTTTCGGGCATCAACCTGATCGCCACCATCGTCAAGATGCGTGCGCCGGGCATGACCTTCATGAAGATGCCGGTCTTCACCTGGACGGCGCTCTGCACCAACGTGCTGATCGTCGCCTCCTTCCCGATCCTGACGGCAACGCTCGCCCTGCTGTCGCTCGACCGCTACGCCGGCACGAACTTCTTTACCAACGACCTCGGCGGCAATCCGATGATGTACATCAACCTCATCTGGATCTGGGGTCATCCGGAGGTCTACATCCTCGTGCTGCCGGCCTTCGGCATCTTCTCGGAAGTCGTCGCCACCTTCTCCGGCAAGCGCCTCTTCGGCTACGCCTCCATGGTCTACGCCACCTGCGTGATCATGATTCTCTCCTACATCGTCTGGCTGCACCACTTCTTCACGATGGGCTCGGGCGCCAGCGTCAATTCCTTCTTCGGCATCACCACGATGATCATCTCGATCCCGACGGGGGCGAAGATTTTCAACTGGCTCTTCACCATGTATCGCGGTCGCATCCGCTTTGAGGTGCCGATGCTGTGGACGGTCGGCTTCATGGTAACCTTCGTCATCGGCGGCATGACCGGCGTCATGCTTGCCGTGCCGCCGGCCGACTTCGTGCTGCACAATTCGCTGTTCCTCATCGCCCACTTCCACAACGTCATCATCGGCGGCGTTCTCTTCGGCATGTTCGCCGGCGTGAACTACTGGTTCCCGAAAGCATTCGGCTTCAAGCTCGATCCGTTCTGGGGCAAGATGAGCTTCTGGTTCTGGCAGATCGGCTTCTGGTTCGCCTTCATGCCGCTCTATGTGCTCGGCCTGATGGGCGTCACCCGCCGTGTGAGCCAGTTCGAGGATCCGTCGCTGCAGATCTGGTTCATCATCGCCGCCTTCGGCGTCGGCCTGATCGCGCTTGGCATCGCCGCCTTCCTGATCCAGATCGTCGTCAGCTTCATGAAACGCGAGGAATTGCGCGACGACAGCGGCGATCCCTGGGACGGCCGCACGCTGGAATGGTCGACCTCCTCGCCGCCGCCGGATTACAACTTCGCCTTCACGCCCGTGGTGCACGATCATGACAGCTGGTACGACATGAAGAACCGCGGTTATGCGCGTCCGCTGGAAGGCTTCCGGCCGATCCATATGCCGAAGAATACCGGCACCGGCGCGATCCTGTCGGCCATCAGCGTCGCCCTCGCTTTCGGCCTGATCTGGTATATGTGGTGGCTGGTGGTCGTCTCCTTCGTCGCCATGCTGGTGGTCACGATCGGCCATACCTTCAACTACAGACGTGATTTCCACATCCCCGCCGAAGAGGTGACCGAAACGGAAGGCAAGCGCACCGCGTTGCTTGCCGAGCAGGTGTGATGACAATGAGCGATCAGACTATCGACACGGCCGAAAAGCCTGAATTCTACCTGACGGAAGACCATCATCCTGAGAACAGCACCAATCTCGGCTTCTGGCTCTATCTGATGAGCGACTGCCTGATCTTCGCTGTGCTGTTCGCGACGCATGGCGTGCTCGGCCGCAACTATGCCGCCGGCCCCTCGCCTGCCGATCTCTTCGATCTGCCGATCGTTGCCCTCAACACCTCAATGCTGCTCTTCTCCTCGATCACCTACGGCTTCGCGATGCTGCAGATGGAGCGCAACGCAAAGGCGGAAACGCTGTTCTGGCTCGGTGTGACCGGTTTGTTCGGCGCGGCCTTCATCGGGCTTGAACTCTACGAGTTCATCCACCTGATCCGCGAAGGCGCCGGGCCGACGCGCAGCGCCTTCCTCTCCTCCTTCTTCACGCTCGTCGGCACCCACGGACTGCACGTCACCTTCGGCATCATCTGGCTGGTGACGTTGATGGTGCAGGTGTCGATGCATGGGCTGATCGAGGCCAACCGCCGCCGCCTGATGTGCCTTTCGATGTTCTGGCACTTCCTCGACGTCGTCTGGATCGGCGTTTTTTCCTTCGTCTATCTGCTGGGAGTTCTCGGATGAGTCCGCAAGCACCTGCCCATGAGGATGCCCACGAGGCTCATCACGGCCACAGCCACGGCCATCAGGCCGGTCATGGCACGTTCCGCAGCTACATGACGGGCTTTGTGCTTTCCGTCATCCTGACCGCCATTCCCTTCTGGCTGGTCATGTCAGGCGCCTTCGACAGCCCGGCATTGACAGCGGTGCTGGTGATGGGCCTAGGCGCGATCCAGATCGTCGTCCATATGGTGTTTTTCCTGCACATGAATACCAGGAGCGAGGGTGGCTGGACGATCATGGCGCTGATCTTCACCCTCATCATCGTCGCCATCGCGCTCTCCGGTTCGCTCTGGGTCATGCATCATCTCAACACCAACATGATGCCGATGAGCCCCGAGATGATGAAGAACATGCCGTGACGGTCACGAAGGGGCGGCGGCAGCGTCACCCCCAGGCTCCCTCGGAAAAATCGGCTGGACGGCATTATCGGGTAAAACGCGCGACCTTCACCGTCTGTCTGGTGCTGCTTGCCGCGGCGCTCGCCGCACTCGGCACCTGGCAGGTCGAGCGCCTTGCCTGGAAGCGCGATCTCGTCGCCCGCGTCGATCAGCGTGTGCATGCCGCACCCATGCCGGCACCGACACGCGCCGACTGGGACAAGGTCAATGCCACCGATGACGAATATCGGCGGGTGACCGTGGTCGGAACGCTGGCGAACGACAAGGAAACGCTGGTCTATGCCTCGACCGCGCTCGGTCCGGGTTATTGGGTGATGGCGCCGCTGACGCTTGCCGACGGGACATCAATCCTCGTCAATCGCGGCTTCGTGCCGACCGACAGGCGCGACCCGGCCACGCGGCGCGAGGGGCAACCATCAGGCCCGGTCGAGATCGCCGGGCTGATGCGGATGACGGAGCCGAAGGGATCGCTGCTGCAATCCAACGACGTCGCGGCCGACCGCTGGTATTCGCGCGATGTCGCGGCGATCGCTGAAAAGCGCGGCGTCAGTGCGCCAGCGCCCTATTTCATCGATGCCGATGCCACGGCCAATCCTGGAGGCCTGCCTGTCGGCGGCCTGACGATCATCGCTTTCCCCAACAACCATCTCCTCTACGCGATCACCTGGTACGGGCTGGCGGCGATGGTGCTGGCATTGCTGGTCTTCGTCCTTCGCGGCGAGAGGGCTGCTGCATAATGCAGCAGTGATCCCCTTATGAAGCGACCCGGCTTATTGCATCGGCGAGCTGCGCCTGCGAGAACGGCTTGCCGAGACGGGGCAGATTGGCGATCCCGGCGCCTTCGGGGATCTCGGCGTAACCGGTTGCGAGGATGATCGGCATCTCAGGCCATTCGCTGCGGATCGCTTCCGCGAGCTGCGCGCCCGTCATGCGCGGCATGGCATGGTCGCAGATCACCAGGTCGACCTGCTGCTTGCGCAGGATGTCGAGCGCCTCTGGACCCGCCATCGCCTCGAACACGGTATGGCCGAGATCCTCCAGCATCAGTGTCGTATTCATCAGGACCAGACCATCGTCATCGACGGCGACGATGCGCAGCCGGCGCGCTGCATTGTCCTCCTGTTGCTGCCGGTCGGCAGCGGCCTCGGTCGCCTGTTCGACAATTGCGACCGGAAACCACAATTCGGCCGTCGTGCCTTCGCCGAGGCTGCTCTTCATCATCAGGCGACCGCCGGACTGGGACGCAAGGCCCTGCACCATGGAAAGGCCAAGACCGGTGCCCTTGCCGACACCCTTGGTGGTGAAGAACGGCGTGATGGCCTGCTCCAGCGTCTTGGCATCCATGCCCTCGCCTTCATCGATCACCGCGATACGGACATAGCGGCCGGGCGACAGCGGGCCCTTGCCTGATGGCAGCGATTCCTCGGAAGCGCGAAGCATGATCCGGCCGCCGGATGGCATGGCGTCGCGGGCGTTGACGACGAGGTTCAGGATCGCCATCTCCAGCTGGTTCGGATCGGTCAGGATCGTCGGCAGCCTGACGGGGAAAGAGGTCTCGATCACGGTGAGCGGGCCGAGCGAACGGCTCAGCATATCCATCATGCCGCGGACCAGGCCGGAGACGTCGATCGGCTCCATATGCAGTTCCTGCCGGCGGGAAAACGCAAGCATGCGCTGCGTCAAGGCGGCGCCACGCTGGGCGCCCTGCATGGCATTGTCGACCAGCGATGTCAGCGAGAGATCTTGCGGCATGCGTTTCTTGAGAATTTCGAGACTGCCGAGCACAGCCATCAGCAGATTGTTGAAATCATGGGCGATGCCACCGGTCAATTGACCGATCGCCTCCATTTTCTGCGACTGGAAGAGTTCTTCGCGAGCCTGCTCCAGTGCCCGCTGGGTCTCCATCTTCTCGGTGATATCACGGGTGATCTTCGCGAAACCGAGCACATCGCCTTCGTCGTCGCGGATGGAGTCGATGACGACGCTGGCCCAAAAACGGGTGCCGTCTTTGCGGACGCGCCAGCCTTCCCTCTCGAACCGGCCCTCGGCGCGCGCAATGCCTAGCGCCGTCTGCGGCACGCCAGCTTCGCGGTCCTCGGGGGTATAGAAGGTCGAGAAATGCCTGCCGATGATTTCTTGCGGCCGATAGCCCTTGATACGCTCGGCGCCAAAATTCCAACTGCTGACATTGCCTTCGGGATCGAGCATGTAGATCGCATAGTCCGAGACGCCCTGGACGAGCCGGCGGAACTGTTCTTCGCTCTGGCGGATCGCCTTTTCGGCCGCCCTGCGTTCGGTCAGGTCGCGGGTGATCTTGGCATAGCCGATAAGCTCGCCGGAGGGTCGGCGGATCGGATCGATGATCACATGCGCCCAGAAGCGGCTGCCATCCTTGCGGCGGCGCCAGCCTTCTCCCTCAAACCGGCCATGCTTCTCCGCCGTGGCCAGCGCGCGCGCCGGCACTCCCGCGGCGCGATCCTCTTCCAGATAGAAACGGGAAAAATGCTCGCCAAGAATTTCGGAAGGCTTGTAACCTTTGAAGCGCTGGGCGCCGGTATTCCAGCTGGTGACGATGCCTTCGGGGCTCAGCATATAGATGGCGTAGTCGGTGATGGCATCGACCAGAAGGCGAAAGCGTCCCTCTTCGTCAAGAGACGTATCATGTCGATTCAACGCTTCCATCGGCCCCTCTGAGTCACCAGCGCTTTATAACGCCGCGGCGGATGGATGGTTCCGAGAAACAGCCTCAAATTTTCAGACGGCCTTGACCTGCGGGTAGAACCTCTCGCCGACACGCTCAGCAGCGGCATAGGCCTGCGAGACGATCTCCGGGACGAGATCGATATCGGGCAGGCTGCCGAGGCCGAGCGGGCCGACGGCAAAGAGGCCGGCGACCGTCGAACCGTCCTCTAGAAAGGGCTCGCCGCGCGCACTGACCGCCAGGCCAAGCGAGAGCTCGTCCGGCATGGCAAGCCCGGCGGAAAGCAGGCTCTGCATCAGCGGCGCTGAAAGATCAGGCGCCTGACAGCGGCAATCGATGATGCGCTCGGCATGGATGACCTCCTCGGCAGCGGAACCGGCCGGCGTGAAGAACAGGCCGCTCAAGCCCCGGCGGCCGGCCCGGCCACGGCGCAGCACCGTGCGGCCTTCGGCGAGCTCGCGTTTCAGGCGCAGGTGCATGGCCTCCGGCAGGCGGTTGCGATGGCTGTCGTAGATCGCCCTGAGATGGCGGTTGAACTGATGCTTGTCGCGGGCCGGCAGCGAGCGCCAGAGCGAGCGGGCATGTTTTCTGAGGCCGTTCATCACCGATTGCCAGCTTCGCCCTGATTCTTCTGCCTCGCGGCAGGCTTCACGGATAAAGCGCACGATCTCCGGCAGGCTCTGCGGCAGCGTCTCGGCCGGGAACACCGGATCGGCGGAATTCGGCGTATGACTCTGGGGCAGGAAACCGCGCCTTGAAATGATCGTCACCTGGCCCGTGTAACCGGAATCGCGCAGCTGCAGCAGCTGGTCGACGACGCGGATGCCGCTGCCGAGCAGCACCGCATGCGGCCGCGCGACGAGGCGCTGGGCCCTGACCGGCGAAGCCTCCTCACCGCCGGCATCCGGCGCCGTCAGGCCGTAGCCGGTGGCGAGGATCACGGTGTCGAACAGCGGATTGGCGGGATTGGCGCTTTCGAGCAGGAAGCGGTTGCCGTGGCTCCTGCGGATCGCCACGACCGGATCGTTGCAGACCTGGACCGTGATATCCCTGCGCGCGGCGAGTGCTTCCGAAAAGCGCTGGTAGACATAATCGCTGAAGATCTCCTTCGGCACGAAGATCTGCCGGAATCCGGGAATGGCGGCCGGTACGGCGGCGCGGAAGGCGGCGTTGCTGCAGAGCCAATCGTTGAAATCGTCGTTGTCGCCGACCGAGACCGAGAGATCGCGGACGCGGGTGTTGAGGATCGTCGAGGAGTGGGCCGAGGCCAGCGCCTGCCCGCCGCTGACGGACGAATTCGGATCGAACAGCTGCAGGTGGAAGGGCGCGCGCACCGTCTTCATCAGCGCGATGGCCGTCATCATGCCGGAAAAACCGCGCCCGACGATGGCAATGCGCGGCACAGCTGATATCTGCGCCGCGGCATTGGCTCTCGCGGAAAAAAGTCCCTGAACCGTCATCGCAACTCCTTTGCGGCTTCATCCGCACCGTGGGTCGATCGAGGCTTCAACGCATAAAACAGCGGTTCACGCGTTGATGAGGGTCATGCGGCCATTCAAAACACCTGCCGCGGCATCGGGGTCCGAACCAGCGGCCCCGCAAGAGAACTAGGGGAGCAATCACGCCCGTCCATAGTCTATCAAACTGGTAGTGTATGAAAGCGCTAAATGGCGCAGGTGGCAAGAGGTTTGTTGCCACATCTTTTCAAGTT
Source organism: Rhizobium sp. SU303 (assembly GCF_021052345.1). Lineage (NCBI taxonomy): Bacteria > Pseudomonadati > Pseudomonadota > Alphaproteobacteria > Hyphomicrobiales > Rhizobiaceae > Rhizobium > Rhizobium sp. SU303. The sequence goes on along the minus strand of NZ_CP088097.1, from coordinate 33,849 downwards.
ATTGAAAAATAATACAATTAGAAGTGTTCCGTGGAAGTGTGGCCGGGTTTTGCATCCCGAACTGCGAATTGATCTCAAAAAGTCAGGTCGGCAGCGACCTCAGCTGCCCTCGCCCGGATATTGTTTTGCCTTCAGCAGGCCTGCCAGATGCACCGTGTTGCGTGCCAGCATGTCGACGGCTTTCGTCACAACCTTCGGCACGTTGTCGAGATCGACGAAATTGGTGGAACCCATTGCCTCGCCGACCCAATAGGCGACCGCATTGGCCGGAATGGTGAAGCCGACGTCGTTCAGCGCCTGGAAGAGCTCGGCAGACACATGGTGGGCGCCGTCCTCATTGCCGACGACGGCAACGGCAGCGACCCTGCCATAGGAGACCATGCGGCCCTCATCGTCGGTCTCCTCGAGGAAGGCGTCCATGCGCTCCAGCGCCCGCTTGCAGACACTGGATGGCTGACCGAGCCAGATCGGCGTCGCCATCAGCAGGATATCGGCGTCCAGCACCTTGGCGCGAATATCGGGCCAGTCATCGCCGGCGCCTTCGTCGGAGGTGACGCCCGGCTTGACGTTGAAATCGGCGAGCCGAAGCACTTCGGTCACCACCCCGTGTGCGGACATCGCCTTGTCGATGAGACCGATCATCCGGTCGGTCGAGGACGCGTCCTTGGCGTCGCTCGTCTTCAGCGTGGCGTTGAGGGCGAGGGCTTTGAGCGGCATCGGTCACTCCGGTAGCGGTCGGCGGTTGGCGTTCGCCTGCTGCAACCCGTTCGCGCGCAGATTGTTCCCGCCCGGATGCGAGGAGACCTCACGTAAAAATAACCAACTGGTGAATTCTTTACTTGAACCCCCAAATGGAATCGGCAAAAGTGAAGGTGCTATCAATCCCTTCATGGATTTGCCGTCTTTTCGGGCCAGCGTCCGACCACACATCTATTGGAAAAAATACCGTGAGCAGCGATGCGTTAATACGCGCGACGAAGCCTTCGGCTTCGATGGCGCTTGCAACTGCGGCAGGCTGGGGCCGAGGTCTCTTCACCTTGGTGCGTATCACCATGATGGCCTTCCGCCACCCCTGGCAATCCGGCTTTGCGATCGGCGCCACGCTTGTGGCCTCCACCTTCCAGCTGATGATCCCGCACCTTCTCGGCCAGGCCGTCGACCACACGCAGCTGGCGATGAGCGGCGGTGCGGCGGGCCAGGCGGCACAGGACGCGCTTCTAACCACGGCGCTGCTGCTGCTCGGCGCCAGCGTGCTGCGCGGCCTCTTCACCATGGTTCAGAACTATTACAGCGAAGCCGTCGGCCATCACATCGGCTACGAGTTGCGGCTGGCCTGCTACGAGAAGATCCAGCGGCTCTCCTTCAGCTTTCATGACACCGTGCATTCCGGCGACCTGATCACCGTCGGCCTGCTCGATCTCGAAGGCGTGCGCATGTATTTCTCCACGGCACTCGTCCGGATGATCCTGCTGTCGATCCTGATCGGCATCGGCGCCTATATGCTGCTGTCGACCGATATCGTGCTCGGCCTGCTGGCGCTCTCCTTCGTGCCCTTCGTCGGTTGGCGCTCGTCGGTGACGCAACTCAAGCTGCGCGCCACCTGGCTCGACCTGCAGGAGCGGCTTTCGGTGCTGACCCGCATCATGGAGGAAAATCTCGGCGGCATCCGCGTCGTGCGCGCCTTTGCCGCCCATGAACACGAGATTTCGAAATTCGAGGCGGCGTCGAAGAGCGCGCTGGCGCTCGCCCATCAGCGCGTCGGCATCCGCGTTACCAACACCAGCGCCATGACCTTCTCCTTCTTCGCGGCGATGGGCCTGGTGCTCTGGGTCGGCGGCGGCAAGGTGATGTCGGGCGAGATCACCGTCGGCACGCTCGCCTCGTTCCTGACCTTCATGACCATCCTGCAGATGCCAGTGCGCCAGCTCGGCCTGATGGTCAATGCCTTTGCCCGCGCCTCCACCTGCGGCTCACGCCTCTTTGCCCTTCTCGACCTCGACATCGCGATCAAGGATGCGCCGGATGCGAAAGAGCTGAACCTCACGGACGGCGTGCTGCGTTTCGAGAATGTCAGTTTCGCCTATCCGGGTTCCGAAAAGCGCACCGTGCTCGACGATGTCTCCTTCGAAGCCAGGCGCGGCCAGACGATCGGCATCGTCGGCCCCCCCGGCAGCGGCAAGTCGACGATCGCGCATCTCATTCCCCGCTTCTACGACGTCAGCAGCGGCAAGATCACGATCGACGGCCAGGACATCCGCAAGGCGACGCTGCGATCGCTGCGCCGGGCGGTTGCCGTCGTGCAGCAGGATTCCTTCCTGTTCACCACGACGATCGAAAACAACATCGCCTATGGCGACCCGTGGGCGAAGGAAGGCCGCATCGAACGCGCCAGTGAGAGCGCCCAGTTGCACAATTACGTGCTCGGTCTTCCCATAGGTTATGGCACCGTCGTCGGCGAGCGCGGCGTTTCGCTGTCCGGCGGCCAGCGGCAGCGTCTTTCGATCGCCCGTGCGCTGATGCTGAAACCGGCTGTGATGGTGTTCGACGATTCGACGGCGGCAATCGACGCCGCCACCGAACAGCGCATCCGCGGCGCCATGCGCCGCTACGCCGCCGACCGAGTGACGATCATTGTCGCACACCGCCTGAGTTCGCTGATGCATGCCGACCAGATCCTGTTCGTCGAAGACGGCCGGATCGTCGAGCGCGGAACGCACGAAGCGCTGCTTTCGCTCGGCGGGCGCTACAAGGCGCTATACGACCTGCAGGTGCGGCCGGGCGACGAGGTCTTGAGCGCTTAGCGACCTACTCCCTCTTTTCCCCAGCGGGAGAAGTGCCGAGCAAAGCGAGGCGATGAAGGGGCGAGGAGCGGCAGCGACGAGTGCCCCGAGCGGAAGCGATGGGCAAATAAGGGTGTGTCGTGTGGCCCCCTCATCCGCCCTTCGGGCACCTTCTCCCCGCTGGGGAGAAGAGAAGACAAGTACTGAATGTGCAGGCCACCGGACGTGATGGCCGCGGGAGGAATGGCATGGCCGAGGAACTGGAAACCGAGCGTCCCGACGTTCGCGAGGATGGACGCCGCCCGCCGCGGGCGGTGGTCGGCTCGCATCGCGTCGAGGAGGAGATGTTCGGCAAGGCCTTCGACGGCAACATTGTCAAGCGCATCTGGGTTTTCGTTCACCCCTATCGCCGCCAGGTCCTGTGGTCGGTCGTCGCGGTTTTGACTTTCACGATGATGCAGCTCACCATCCCGCTGATCATCCGCTATGCCATCGACCATGGCATGTCGCCGGGCGGTAACCATTCGGCCCTGGTGTGGTCGATCGTCGCCTTTACCATCGCCATATCAATCAATTATGCGGCAAGCTACGCGCAGGAGACGTTGGTCGGCGGCGTCGCGGAAGACGTGCTCTTCGATATCCGCAAGGCGATGTTTTCGCATCTCCAGCGCGTCTCGCTGTCCTTCATGGACAAGACCGAAGTCGGCCGGCTGATGTCGCGCTTGCAGGGCGACGTCAACTCGATGCAGGAATTCCTCGAAACCTCGGTGCTGTCAGTCGGCGACATCGTGCTGCTCTTCGGCATCGTCTTCGTGATGCTCTATCTCGATTTCAAATTGGGACTGCTGACGCTCTCGGTGCTGCCGGTGCTGTTCATCGTCCGACTGTTCTGGCTGCCGCTGGCGCGCAAATCCTTCATGGCCGCGCACGAGACCAATTCGGTTGCGAATGGTGCGCTTGCCGAAGCGATCCACGGGGTGCGTGCCGTCCAGAGCATGGATAGGCAGGGGGTCAACTTCACGCTTTATGACGACAAGGCGCATGCCAACCTCAAGACGCATCTGACGGCGGCGCGCTACGCGCAGGTGATGGTGCCGATCGTCGACAGCCTGACCGGCGTGGCGATGGCGCTCGTCATCGTCGTCGGCGGCGCCCGCGTTCTCAATCAGGCGCTCGATGTCGGCGTGCTCGTCGCCTTCCTGTTCTACATCCAGCGCTTCTTCGACCCGATCCGTTCGCTGACCCTGCAATATTCGGTGATGCAGCGCGCCATGGCGTCGGGCCAGCGGCTGACCGAAGTGCTCGATGTGCCAGTCGACATCAAGGACGCGCCCGATGCCAAGGCCTTGTCGCGCGACATGGACGGATCGGTGGAATTCAAGGACGTCGTCTTCGGCTACAATCCGAAACATCCGGTGCTGAAGCACGTCAGCTTCAAGGTCAATCCCGGCGAGACGGTGGCGCTGGTCGGGCCGACGGGGTCCGGCAAATCGAGCTGCATGTCGCTGATCCATCGCTTCTACGACGTGCAGCAGGGCCAGGTGCTGGTCGGCGGCGACGATGTGCGTGATCTGACGCAGGATTCGCTCGGAGCGCAGATCGCCATGGTGCTGCAGGAACCCTTCCTCTTTACCGGCACCGTCTTCGAAAACATCCGCTACCACAAGCTGGAGGCGACGCGCGAACAGGTGATGGAGGCGGCAAAGGCCGTCGGCGCGCATGACTTCGTGATGCGCCTGCCCAATGGTTACGACAGCGTTCTCGGCGAGCGCGGCGGCAACCTTTCGCTCGGCCAGCGCCAGCTTTTGAGCTTTGCCCGCGCATTGGTGGCGGACGCGAAGATCCTCGTGCTCGACGAGGCGACGGCCAATATCGACAGCTATACCGAGATGCTGATCCAGAAGGCGCTGGTGAAGCTGCTCGAAAACCGCACCGGCCTCGTCATCGCCCATCGCCTCGCGACGATCCGCGAGGCGGACCGCATCATCGTGCTGCAGAACGGCGAAATCATCGAAAGCGGCGACCACAGCCAGCTTATGAAGAACGGCAAGCTCTATTCCAAGCTCTACAATCTGAACTACTCCTCCTTCGACGACATTCCCGAAGATGTGCTGGAAGGGACGACGGCAGCGGAGTCGGCGACGTGATCTCAGGCGACATGCATTAATGCCTGTCGCAAAGTTTGAACGAACAAACGCCTTGCTGCCGCATTTATTTCCTATCGGGGGACGAGTGCCACTGAGGAGAATGTTATGAAGAGAATTATTAGCAGCCTGTTGATCGCAACGGCCCTTGTTGGATCGGCCATTCAGCCCGCTGCCGCGCGTGATCGCCATCACCACGATGATACGGGCCGGGCTATCGCTGGTGGCGTTGCCGCAGGCGTCGTCGGCGGTCTGATCGGTGGCGCGATCGCCAATAGCGGCCCTCGCTACGTCGATGGTCCGCGTTATGTCGAACCCGCGCCGAGATGCTGGTATGAGGACCGCGATGTCCGCAACCGCTATGACGGCGGCTATCATATCGAAACCGTGCGGGTCTGCGAGTAGCGGGCGGACCTCGCCTTCCATCGGCGCGGATCTGATCATTCGTCGTCGCCGTTGATTTTCGCCATCACCGAGGCTGCATCCGCAAGCCTCGGTTTTTCTTTGCTCGGCCAATGCAGTTAGCCTGCGGTCACTCCCATAGCAAAAATTTCTGGCTGCCTCGGCCGCCTGTCATGCGGCTGTTAGAGACGACCAATAGCTGAAAGCCGATGAATGATGGTCCAGTGAACGACGGCAAGTCGCAAAAAAAAGAACGCATGCGCTTCGTCAGCGCCGAGCAGGTGGCGCAACTGGCGGGCGTTTCGCGCTCCGCCGTCTCGCGTACCTTCACGCCGGGCACCAGCGTAGCGCCTGCAACGCGCGAAAAGGTGCTGCAGGCGGCGCAAGAGCTCGGCTACCATGTCAACGACCTGGCGCGCGGCGTGCTTGCCAATCAGAGCCGCCTGGTCGGCATTGTCGCGACCCGGCCGGAAGTGGGTTTTCGCGCGCATCTGGCCGCAGCGCTTGCCACATGCCTGATCAAACGCGGCAGCATCCCGATTCTCATCAATACCGGCCAGACGGAAGACGAGCTGCTTGCCGCCCAGAAGATGCTGATCGGTCATCGTGCCGAGGCGATCATCATCCTGTCCGGCTCGCCGCCGGCGAGTTTCTTCGAACTCGCACAGCGAAATGGCCAGCCGCTCGTGGTGATCGGCCGTTCGGAACCCGATGCCGACCATGTGCGCGCCGGCAACTCCGAGGCCTCCCGCAAGGCGGCGACGGCCTTTTACGAAAGCGGCAGACGGCGGCTGGCGGTCATCGGCTCCAACACCGGAACGCCTTCCATCTTCGAGCGCGAAAGCGCCTTCCTGTCGACAGCCGAATCGCTCGGCACATCCGTCGTCGTGGGACGAGGCGGCGATTCCGACTATGACGGCGGCGTCACTGCCGCACGCGCGCTCTTCTCGCAGACAATAAAGCCAGACGCCGTTTTCTGCGCCAACGACCAGATTGCCTTCGGACTGATGGATGTCGTGCGCCTGGAAGCGCGGCTGCGCATCCCCGAAGACGTCGCCGTCATCGGCTTCGACGACGTGCCGGAATCCTCCTGGCTGAGCTACCGGCTGACCACCTTCCGCCAGGATCCGTTGACCATGGCGCAGCGCGCCGTCGAGCTGATGGAGCGGCGGCTTGAAAACCCGGGCTTGCCTCCAGGTTACGAACGCGTCATTCCGGAGCTCGTCATCCGCCAGAGCTTCAGACCCTGACCCTCTCCCACGGCTTTTCGCAGGCGCCATCCTGTGGCAAGAAGGGCTGACTATTTATTTGACGCATGTCGTTATCCCAAAACCGCTGCACACTTTTGGGCGACATGCATGGGGAGGAACATCGCCTGAGATGAAGGGAATCCGCCAGCTCGCCGAGCATCTCGACATTTCGATCGGAACGGTGTCCCGTGCACTGAACGGCAAGCCCGACGTCAACGACGAAACGCGCCGGCGCGTGCTCGCCGCCGCCGAAGAGCTCGGTTACGTCGCCAATCAATCGGGCCGCAGCCTTCGCCAGGGCATGACCAACGTCATCGGGCTGATGCTCGAAGTGAGCCGCGAGACGGTCGAAAACAGCGACGACTTCTTCCTTGGCGTCACAGACGGGCTGCAGAGCGTCTTTTCCCGCCACAAGCTCGATCTCGTCATGCTGCCCTGTCCCGATGACGAGGACCCGCATGAATATCTGAAGCGCATGGTGGCGCGCCGGCTTGTCGACGCGCTGATCATCTCGGCGACACGGCGCACCGATAGGCGCATCGAGCTTCTGGAAAAGGCCCGCATCCCCTTCGTGGCGCTTGGCCGCAGCGCGTCGGGCGGCAGCTACACCTGGATGGACCTCGATTTCGAGGGCGTGGCGGCGCGCGGCGTCGACCGGCTGGTCGCCAAAGGTCACCGGCGGATCGCGGTGGCCGCCCCCTCCTCCGACATCAATCTCGGCTATCTCTTCCTCGACGCCTACCGCCAGGCGCTTAAACGGCACGGTATTCCCTTTGACCCGGCCCTCGTCATCCGGGTCAAGTCAAGCGAACAGGGCGGTTATCAGGCCGGCCACGAATTGCTGATGATAGAAGAGCGGCCGACGGCGATCATCCTGATCCACGAGCTGATGGCGATCGGGCTTTACCGCCGGCTTGCCGAGGCCGGCATCGTGCCAGGCCGCGACCTCGCCGTTGTCGGTTTCCGCGAGGAGCCGCGCACGCATTTCCTGCAGCCGACGCTGACCTCCTTCCGCATGTCGCTGCGCGATCTCGGCGCGCAGCTCGGCGAAACCCTGCTCGCCACCATGCCGGCCTATGCCGATCATTATCCGCAGGGCGCCCGCAACAGGATATGGCCGCTGGAACTCGTTCCCGGCGAAAGCGACGCCTTCACGCTGACGGCCTGAAGCCGCGTAGATAGTCTTGGCGGCTTTGATCAGACCCGGCTCGGAGCCGCTGAATGCTCCCTGTGCGACAGCTGACGCGTGACGACGAAGACCAGCAGGGCTCCGGCAGCAAGGCAGGCAGCCAGGAAGAACATCGGCGCGATGGTGCTGCCGCTCGCTTCCTTGATCCAGGGCACGACGTTCTGGGCGACGAAACCGCCGAGATTTCCGACCGAATTGATGGCGGCAAGGCCCGCCGCAGCCCCCGCGCCCTTGAGGAAACGAGAGGGCAGGCTCCAGAACACCGGCTGGGGCGCGAAGATCCCGGCAGCGGCGACGCAGAGGAAGGCGAATTGCAAAGTGTGGTTCGGGATCAGCGCCGAGAGCAGCAGGCAGGCGGCGCCGATGAAAGCCGGAATGACGATATAGGGCGTCTTCGATTGCGCCTTGTCGGCCATGGCGGGAACGACATAAAGTGCGATCGCGACCAGCACCCAGGGAATGATGTTGAGGAAACCGTTCACCGTGTTGCTGACGCCGAAGGCCTTTACGATGGTCGGCAGCCAATAGCTGAGGCCATAGGCCGAAAGCGGAAAGGCGATATAGCAGAGCGCCATCAGCAGGACACGCGGGTCGATGAGCGCCTTGAAGCCGTTTCCGGCATGCTCGCCCATGCCGGCATTTTCGGAAGTGAGTCTTCGTTCAAGCCACTGCTTCTCCTCGCCGCTCAGGAAGCTTGCATTTTCAGGCCGGCCGGGGAGATAGAAGAAGGTGACGATGCCGGCGATCACAGCCGGAACGCCCGTCGCCAGGAAGACCCACTCCCAGCCGGCAAAGCCGTAGAGACCGTCGAGATCGAGAAGCACACCGCCGAGCGGCGCACCGACGGCATTAGCGATGGCGCTGAAGATCATGAACAGCCCGACCATCCTGCCGCGATAGGTCGACGGAAACCATAGCGTCAGCAGATAGAGGACGCCGGGAAAGAAGCCGGCTTCGCAGACACCGAGCAGAAAGCGCAGGATATAGAACATCGTCGCGTTCTGCGTGAAGGCGAGCGCGATGGTGACGATACCCCAGGAGACGAGGATGCGCGCGAACCAGACACGGGCGCCGAGCCTGTCGAGGAAGAGGTTGCTCGGCACCTCGAAGAGAAAATAGCCGATGAAGAAGAGCGATGCGCCGAGACCATAGGCATATTCGCTTATTCCAAGGGCATCGACCATCTGCAGCTTGGCGAAACTGACGTTCTGCCGATCGATATAGGCGATCAGATAAAGGATGCCGAGAAACGGCATCAGCTTCCAGGTGATTTTCGAGATCAGCCGCTTCTCGTCGACCATAAGTATTCTCCGGTATGACCATGCTTGGGATCGGGTAGATAGCGCGGCCAGCCGATATTCAATCGGGCGCGGCATTTTCTCGCATCCGCAACCCTGATGATGTGACCGTACCCGAAGCCGAGTACGGTCTTTAATCATTCAGCGGCGGCGACGGCGGCGCGGCGGCCGATCGTTGCCTGGGTCAGCACGAAGGCCAAGAAGGCGCAAAGTGCGATGCCGGCGGCCATCGGAACGGCCGTGCCGTCGAAGAAGACGCTCGATATGACCATGGCGACGGCGGCGATCACGAAATGCAGCGTGCCCATCAGCGACGAGGCGGTGCCGGCAATCTCGCCGTGATCCTCGAGGGCGAGCACCGCGCTCGTCGGGATGACGAGGCCGAGGAAGCCGTAGCCGATGAACAGGAAAGTCGCCAGGACAGGCAGCTGGTTGAAGCCGGCGGCCATCACTACCGCCATGACGACCATGGCAAGGGCAAAAGCGCTGACCGCAATCCGCATGACGCGCACGAGGCCGAAACGCGCGCCAAGCCAACCCGTCGCCTGCGATACCGCGAAGAAGGACACGGCATTGATCGAGAAGGCGAAACTGTATTGCGTCGGCGTCAGCCCGTAATGCTGGATCAGCACGAAGGGCGAGTTGGCGAGATAGACGAGGAAGCTGGAAATGCCGAGGCCGCCGATGAAGGTCAGCGTCAGGAAGTTGCGGTCGGCAAGCAGCAGGCGATAGGCGGCCATGGCGCTCTTCAGACCGCTGCCGCTGCGTTCGGTTGCCGAACGGGTTTCGTCAAGCTGGGTGGCGAGCAGGACGAGGCCGATGAAGGCTGCGATCGTCACGGCCCAGAATACGCCGCGCCAGCCGTAGAATTCGATGACGGCGCTGCCCGTCAGCGGCGCCAGGATCGGCGAGATCGAAAAGACCAGCATCAAGAGCGACATCAGGCGGGCGGCCTGTACCCCGGTGTGCATGTCGCGGACGATGGCGCGCGGAATGACCATGCCGGCGGCACCACCGATACCCTGAACGAAACGGAAGGCGATCAGCGTTTCGATATCGGTCGCCAGCGCACAGCCGATCGAGGCGACGGCAAAGAGGCCGATACCAAGATAGAGCGGCAGCTTGCGGCCCCACATATCCGACAGCGGGCCATAGACCAGCTGGGCGAGCGCAAAGGAGATGAAGAAGGCGAGAAGGGTGAGCTGGGTGACGTTGTTATCAGCATGCAGGTCCTGGCCGATGGATGGCAGCGCAGGCAGATACATGTCGATGGCGAAAGGCCCGATGGCCGACAGAAGGCCGAGAATGAGGGCAATGCGAAAGAAGGGAGCCGTCATAATGGTGATCTTTCATAAAAGCGCAGCGGAAATACCGGATCGTCGCTCCGCGGCATTGCTCTGAGAGCGCCGTGCGTCCTCTCGGACGCACAAGGACGCTCCAACACTTTAAATCTACGCATCGTGCTTTCCGAAAATCGGTTCCGATTTTCGGGCCGATGCGCGGGTTCAATGATGATCGTTCGCGCGAAGACGAAGTTGGGAGCTCATGTCTCAGCGGCGGAACCAGGAGTGTCAATAAATTTGGACACAGATGTAAAATTAGACGCCATTGTCTAAAACGTCAAGACGTCTTATCTTCGCTGTCATGAAAGATCGCATGACACCGGCAGTCCGGATGACGGGGCATACGCAGCGCGGACAATGCGCCAAGCGCATGTCGATCCTCGATGCCGCGGCCGACGTATTCTGCCGCCAGGGTTTTGCCGGCGCCAGCATCGACGAGATCGCCGCCGTCGCCTGTGTCTCGCGCCAGACGATCTACAATCACTATCGCGAGAAGGAAACGCTGTTCGTCGCCGTCGTCGAAGACGTCATGAACCGCGCCAACGCCATGCTGTTCTCCGTGCTGTCGACCTTCCCGGACCGTGCCGACAATCTGGAGGACGAGCTGACGGCGTTTGCCGTGCGCCTCAACAAGAACTGCATCTGCAACCATGACGGAAAATTCCTGCGCAAGCTGGTGCAGACCGAAGGCGAGCGATATCCGCACCTCTTCGAAAGCTGGCGCCAGCAGGGGCCGGGCAAGCTGACCACCGCACTTTCCGCACTTTTCGGACGGCTTGCCCATAAGGGGGCGCTCGCCATCGACGATTTCGACGTCGCCGCGAGGCAGTTCGTGGCGCTCGGCAATGCCGATCTGCAGATGATGATCCTTCTCGGCGGCACGCCCACCGATGAAGAACTGGAAAAGGCGGCGCGCAACGCCGTCCATACCTTTCTCAAGGCCTATGGCAGGCTGGAGGCGGAAAAGGCCGGCCATCCGGCGCAGCTCGCAGCCATATCTGGCTGATCAGGCCCTTACGATCGAGCCCGTCCGATCAGGCAAAGACCGTCATTTGTGAGGGTACGACCGCGAACATGCCGACACGGCGCGCGGCAAGGTATTTCACCAGCTGTTCGACAACCGAAGGCATGACCGGCTTCTGGACCACGCCGACCGCGCCCTTGACGCCATCGGCGACCACTTCGGGATTGCCGGTCATGAAGACGACGGCAATGCCATGCTCTTGCGCCAGCTGTCGGCCGATCTCAGGCCCCGTCGGGCCGTCGGCAAGATTGATGTCGACGAAGGCGATATCGGCCAGCGGCGCCAGCCGCAGCGCCTGTTCGCGATCATTCGCAAGGCCCGCGACCTGCATGCCCATGCCTTCCACCGTCGCCTCGAGATCCAGGGCGATCAGGAATTCATCTTCGACGATCAATACTCTCTGTTTCATGAGATCATCTCGTTGCCAGCGCCGCACGACATTGGTGGCCATGATACGTCCCCTTGGTTACGCCTGTACTTCTAAAGAGGGATCCGCTCCGGCAGCCTATCCCACGCGAAACTCAAGGTGGTAACGGGCAACTCGACGATATGTTCCGCGGTGGAACGCCGTTTTTTATATTTAAGATATTGTTAACGTTGATAAATTCTTAAGTGCACAGAGTTGGCGCAAAAAAGGCGGCACCATGGCCGCCCCCGATAATGCCAGCACCGATGGGTTAATCAGCCCTTGACCTTCATCACGAGCACCGGTTTGCCGCGGTAGTCGGCGGGAAACAGCGACTTCAGGTTCTCGATTTTCGGCAGATCGTTGTAGACGATATAGGGATAGGTCGGATTGAGCGTCAGGAAATCCTGATGATAGGCTTCGGCCGGATAGAAACCTGTCGTTTCGGATACTTTGGTGACGATCGGCTGCGGGAAGGCATGCGCCTTGTCGAGCTGGCTGATATAACTCTCGGCGACCTTGCGCTGTTGCGGATCTGAGACGAACACCGCCGAACGGTACTGCGTTCCCCGGTCCGGACCCTGGAAATTCAGCTGCGTCGGGTTGTGCGCCACCGAGAAGAAGATCTGCAGCAACTTGCCGTAGCTCACCTGTTTCGGATCGAACGTCACCTGGACGGCTTCGGCGTGACCCGTCGAGCCGGTGCTGACGGTTTCATACTGCGCCGTTTTGGCGTCGCCGCCGGCATAACCGGAGACGGCGCTCTCGACACCCTTCACGTGCTGGAAGACGCCCTGGACACCCCAGAAACAGCCGCCAGCGAAAATGGCGGTCTCGGTGCCTGCGCTGGCCACCTCGTCAACGGCCGGCGGCGGGATGACGACGGCATCCTCGGCCGCGTCCGCGGCACACACGCCGAGCGAGAATAGAGTGGCAGCAAGGAGCGCGACAAGGCTCCTGCGGTGGGAAGACGTGGACATGGCGCTACCTCCTGCGACGGCCAAAATCCTTGCTCATCCTTGTAGATGCTGCAAATCACAAGCCGGTCACTCACGCCGATGTGACAGCCAGACGAAAGCGCCTGTGCGAACATGAAACACCGCTCGACTTGAGTTGACAATCTCGCGAGGAGTGAGGACAGTGCCCGCCGGTCAGAGCCAGCATTTCCGGGGGGAACCTATGTCCGTGCGCTCGTTCTTTGCTTTCGCGACAATCGCATTTTCCATGATCGCCATCAGCTTTCCCTCCGTCGCTGCGGACACCAAGCGCGACATCCAGACGATCAAGGACGCCGATTTCTTCGGCTTCGATCTTCGCACCGAGCAGAACGTCTCGCTCGATCAGTGCAAGACCTCCTGCATCGGCGACAAGAGCTGCAAGGCCTTCACCTACAATCCCAAGGTGAAATGGTGCTTCCTGAAATCCGATTTCAAGACGATGAACGCCTTCCCCGGCGCCATCGCCGGCAAGATCGTCGAAACGGCCGGCCAGCAGGAGCGGGATATAGGTGCTGCGCCGCGCCTGACCTTCCTGACGAACGATCTCATCCAGCAGGCCCACGACTTCAAGGACAATCTCGCCCTCGCCGACGACCAGCAGGGCCAGGGCGTCGAGAGCCTGACGGCCAACGCCCGCCTCGACCTCACCGCCAACAATCTGGCCGACGCGCTGAAGTCCTTCCATGGTGCGCTGTCGATCACACCTGACGACGCCGATCTCTGGCTCGAAACCGCCCGCGCAGCAGCCTCGCTCGGCAGCGCCGAGAGTAGCACGACGGGACAGGCGGTGGTCGACGCGCTGAACGGTTACGAGCTGACGCGCACCACCTCCAAACGCGCCGAGGCGCTCGCCGTGCTCGCCACTGCGCTGGAGCGGAATGCCAATTACCGCCCGGCGCTCGACGCCTACAAGGCGAGCCTGGCGCTTGTCGGTGCCAAGGATGTGCAGGCGGCCTACCTGCAGCTGAAATCGACGCAGGGCTTCCGCGTCACCGAACACACGGTCGATGCCGACAGCGCCACGCCGCGTGCCTGCGTCACCTTCTCCGAGGCGCTGGTCAAAACCACCGACTACACGCCCTTCGTGATGCTGAACGGCGAAGCGCCGAAGGCGCTGGAAACCAAGAACAAGCAGATCTGCGTCGAGGGGCTGACGCATGGCCAGACCTACAAGATCGCCTTCCGTACGGGCCTGCCGTCATCAGTCGACGAGGTGCTCGAAGCACCTGTCAGCATCGACGTCTATATCAAGGACCGCAGCCAGATGGTGCGTTTCACCGGCGACAGCTTCGTGCTGCCCTCGACGGCGCGCCGCGGCATCCCGATCGTCTCGGTCAACATGACCTCGGCCAACTTGAAACTCTACCGCATCGGCGATCGTGCCATCGCGCCGCTGCTGACCAATTCGCAGTTCCTGAGCCAGCTCGACGGCTACAGCGCCCAGAACATCCAGGATCAGAACGGCGAACTCGTCTGGCAGGGCTCGATCGATATCGCCAACGAGCTCAACAAGGACATCGTCACCAGCTTCCCGGTCGACGAGGCGCTGCCCGAACGTAAGCCCGGCATCTATGTGATGACCGCAACGGCGGCAAACGGCCCGGCGCAGGAGTGGGATTCGCAGGCGACGCAATGGTTCCTGGTCTCCGATATCGGCGTCACCACCTATGCCGGCACGGACGGGCTCAACGTCTTTACCCGCTCGCTCGCCTCGGCCAAGCCGATATCAGGCGTCGAGCTGCAGCTGCTTGCCAAGAACAATGAGGTGCTCGGCACCGCGACAACAGACGCGAACGGCCGCGCCACCTTCACCGCCGGCCTGATCCGCGGCACGGCGGCGTTGACGCCCGCCGTCATTGCCGCCAGGAACGGCACCTCGGACTACGTCTTCCTCGACATGACGCGCGCCGGCTTCGACCTTTCCGACCGCGGCGTGACGGGTCGCGCGGCACCCGGCGCGATCGACGTGCTGACGTTTACCGAACGCGGCATCTACCGTGCCGGCGAGACGGTGCATGCGCAGGCGCTCGCCCGCGACACCGATGGCAACGCCATCGAGAACCTGCCGCTCACCTTCATCTTCAGCCGCCCCGACGGTGTCGAGGACCGGCGGATCGTCAGCCAGACCAGCAATCTCGGCGGCTATACCGTCGATTTCCCGACCCAGGAAAACGCCATGCGCGGCACCTGGACGATGAACATCTATACCGATCCCAAGGGCAGCGCGATCGCCACCAAGAGTTTCCTGGTCGACGATTTCGTGCCCGATCGCACCGAGATGGAGATCAAGACCGAGGCCAAGGAAGTCGGTCCGGACACACCGGCGACGATCACGGTATCGGGCCGATATCTCTACGGCGCGCCGGCCTCCGGCCTGACGCTCGAAGGCGACGTCGTCGTCAAGCCGACGCGCGAGAGCGCGGCCTATAAAGGCTTCCTCTTCGGGCTTGCCGACGAAGAGGCGAGCGAGGATTCGCGCCTGCCGATCGGCGGCCTGCCGGAACTCGACGAGAATGGCGAAGCCTCGACGGATCTCACCATCAGCGAACTGCCGGCAACGACGCAACTGCTCAACGCCACGGTCTATATGCGCATGCAGGAGGCGGGTGGGCGCGCCATCGAGCGCACGCTGACCATTCCGGTGAAGAACGAGCGCGCGTCGATCGGCATCAAGCCGGAATTTTCCGACGACCTGCCGGAGAACTCGATCGCCAACTTCACGGTGATCGGCGTCAATGCCGATGGACAGAAGCAGGAGGCGAAGGGCCTGCGCTGGAAATTCTACAGCCTCAACCGTGAGTACCAATGGTATCGCGAGGGAACGGCATGGAAATATGAGCCGGTCTATACCGCCGAGCAGGTCTCCAACGGCAGCGTCGACGCGACGATGGACGGCGGCAAGATCTCCGTGCCGGTGGGCTGGGGCCGCTATCGCCTCGAAGTGGAAAGCCCCGATGCGGACGGTCCGACCTCCAGCGTCGAACTCGACGCCGGCTGGTTCGTGAGCTCGACCTCGACCGAAACGCCCGATGGGCTGGAAATCGCCCTCGACAAGGACAGTTACAAGATCGGTGAAACCGCCAAGCTGAAAGTCACCTCGCGCCATGGCGGCGAACTGATGGTGACATCAGGAACCGAAAAGCTGGTTGCCGTGCAGAACGCCACGATCGGCGAGACCGGCGGCGAGGTCGATATCCCCGTCACGGCTGATTGGGGTGCCGGCGCCTATGTGACCGCCACGCTCTTCCGTCCCGGCGACGCCCAGGACAGCCATATGCCGATGCGCTCGATCGGCATCAAATGGCTGAAAGTCGACCCCGAACAGCGCGCGCTGCAGGTAACGCTCGACACGCCTGAAAAGATGCTGCCGCGCGGGCCACTGAACATTGGCCTGCAGGTGGCAGGCGCCGGCGCCAACGAGGACGCCTATGTGACGGTAGCCGCCGTCGATGTCGGCATTCTCAACCTGACGCGCTACGAACCGCCGAACCCGGAGGACTGGTATTTCGGCCAGCGCCAGCTCGGCCTTGAAATCCGCGACCTCTATGGCCGCCTGATCGATGGCTCGCTGGGTGCGACCGGTAAGCTTCGGACCGGCGGTGATGGCGGTGCCATCGCGCTGCAGGCAAGCCCGCCGACGCAGAAGCTCGTCGCATTCTTCTCCGGGCCGGTGAGGCTCGACGCCGAAGGCAAGGCCAATGTCTCCTTCGACATCCCGCAGTTCAACGGCACGGCACGCGTCATGGCGGTCGCCTGGTCGAAATCAGGCGTCGGCCACGGCGTCAAGGATGTCATCATCCGCGATCCTGTCGTGGTGACCGCAAGCCTGCCGAAGTTCCTCTCCCCCGGCGACAAGGCCAATCTGCGCCTCGACATCGCCAATACCGATGCACCGGCCGGCGATTACAAGCTGCAGCTGACCGGCAATGACGCGGTCGGCATTGAGCAGGCATCCGCCTCGCAGACGATCCGCCTTGAGGCCGCCGCGAAATCCGAGCTGACGCTTTCGCTCATCGGCAAACAGCCGGGCGCCGGCAGCGTCTCGATCAACCTCTCCGACGCTTCCGGCCTTTCGCTCGACCAGACGATCGACGTGCCGGTGCGCCCGGCCTCCTTGCCGATCACCGAACGTAGGGTGCTGGCGCTGAAGCCGGGGGCAAAGCTCACCGTCGACAAGAACCTGCTCGCCGACAGTGTGCTGCCCGGCGCCTCGATCAGCGTCAACGTCACCCGTTCGGCCGCCTTCGATATCCCGGCCCTGCTGATGACGCTCGACCGCTATCCCCTCGGCTGCGCCGAGCAGACCACCAGCCGGGCGCTGCCGCTGCTCTACCTCGCCGAGGTGGCGAAGCAGGCCGGCATGGCAAACGATGATGATGTGAAGAAGCGCGTGCAGGATGCGATCTACCGCGTGCTCTCCTATCAGGCCTCGGCCGGCAGCTTCGGCCTCTGGGGGCCGGATTCGGGCGATGTCTGGCTCGATTCCTATGTCACCGATTTCCTGACACGGGCCCGCGAAATGAAATTCGACGTGCCGGAAAGGGCTTTCGTGCAGGCGCTCGAAAACCTGCAGAACACGTTGTCCTACACCACCGACATCAAGGGCCAGGGCGACCAGATCGCCTATGCCATCTACGTCCTTGCCCGCAACAAGAAGGCCGCGATCAGCGATCTGCGTTACTATGCCGATACGATGATCAACGACTTCCCGACGCCGCTCGCCAAGGCGCATATCGCCGCCGCGCTGGCGCTCTACGGCGATGCGCAGCGTTCGAAGAATATTTTCCTCGACGCGCTGCAGATGTCGGAGCAGTCGATGGTGTCGCGCGTGAACCTGTCGCGCACCGATTACGGCACGATCCTGCGCGACGGCGCGGCGATCCTGGCGCTTGCCGCCGAAAGCCGGCCGGTGCCGCCCGTCATCCCCGAACTTGCCAAGGCGGTCGGCAAGGAATGGCAGCGCAGCAAATACAAGAGCACGCAGGAAGAGGCCTGGATGCTGCTCGCCGCGCGCGCCATCCAGGGCGGTGACGATGGCCTGAAGGTCGATGTCAATGGCGCCGCGCACACCGGTGCCTACATGGCACGCATGACCGGCGATGCCCTGGCTGGCCATCCGCTGACGCTGACCAACCAGACCAACGACACGGTCTCGGCGGTGGTCACCACCGTTGCCGCCCCGACAGTGCCGCTGCCGGCCGGCGGCGACGGCTTCATCATCGAGCGGACCTATTACACGCTCGACGGCGAGCAGGCGAATGTCAGCGAGGCGAAGCAGAACGAACGCTACGTCGTCGTCATCCATGTGCGCGAAACCAATGACTGGCCGTCGCGCATCGTCATTACCGACCTTCTGCCCGCCGGCTTCGAGATCGACAATCCTAACCTCGTCGACAGCGCCCAGATGACGAATTTCGACTGGATCGGCGAGATCTCCGCTGCCCATACCGAATTCCGCTACGACCGCTTCGTTGCCGCCTTCAACCGTGCAGCAGGCGACAACCGCGAATTCAACGTCGCCTATGTCGTGCGCGCCGTCACCCCCGGCACCTACGACCATCCGGCCGCAAACGTCGAGGATATGTACCGGCCGGAGCTTTCGGCCCGCACGGCAACAGGCAAGATGGAGGTCGTGACGGCGCAACCATGAGGCGGCGGCACAAGTTTGCGATCGGGTTGGCTGCCGGCATCATTCTTGCCGGCGCGGCTCTCTTTGCGCTCGATGCCGCCGACAAGGCCTTTCCGCCACCACTGGACAGGGCAAATGCCGTGTCTGCCGAAGTGCTGGATGCCGATGGGCAATTGTTGCGTGCCTTTGCGACGTCGGAAGGCCGCTGGCGGCTGAAGACGACGGTCCCCGAGGTCGATCCGCAATTCCTGCGCATGCTGATCGCCTATGAGGACCAGCGTTTCTACGATCACGGCGGCATCGACCCCTGGGCGCTCGGGCGCGCTGCCGCGCAATTGGTCGGCAACGGCCGCATCGTTTCCGGCGCCTCGACGCTGTCAATGCAGGTGGCGCGGCTGATCGAGCCGCGCGAAGGGCGCTCGCTTTCGGCAAAGCTCTTGCAATTGGTGCGCGCCGTGCAGATCGAGCGGCGGCTGTCGAAGGAAGAGATCCTCGACCTTTATCTGACGCATGCGCCCTATGGCGGCAATCTGGAAGGCGTGCGCGCCGCAAGCCTTGCCTATTTCGGCAAGGAACCGCGGCGTCTGACGGTCGCCGAGGCGGCGCTGCTCGTCGCCCTGCCGCAATTGCCGGAACGGCGCCGGCCAGACCGCAATCTCAAGGCGGCCGAGGCCGCACGCAAGCGTGTGCTCGACCGCGTGGCGGTCGCCGAGGCGGTTGGCGACGGTGAAGCCGAACGGGCCGAGGGTGTCGCGATCCCGGCCCGGCGCATGCAGTTGCCGGCACTTGCCGCCCATGTCGCCGAAGCCGCACTTCGCAAGGAGCCGACGATTCTCAAGCATCAGACGACGCTGAGGAAACAGGTGCAGCAAGGGCTGGAGGCGGTTGCGCGGGCAGCGGCCATGAAGCTCGGGCCGAAGCTTTCGCTCGCCATGATAATGGCCGATGCGCAAACCGGCGCGATCGTCGGCGAGGTCGGCTCGGCCGATTATTTCGATGCCAGCCGCTCCGGCTGGATCGACATGACGCGCGTCAATCGCTCGCCGGGCTCGACCCTGAAGCCCTTCATCTATGGGCTGGCCTTCGAGCAGGGCCTGGTGTCCCAGGAGACGATCATCGAAGACCGGCCCGCCGATTTCTTCGGCTACCGGCCGCGCAATTTCGACATGAGCTATCAGGGCGACGTCACCGTGCGCGAGGCGCTGCAGCTTTCGCTGAACGTGCCGGCCGTCAAGCTGCTCGATGCCGTCGGGCCGTCACGGCTGATGGTGCGCTTCCGCCGCGCCGAAGTACACCCGGTCCTGCCGCCGAACGAGGCGCCGGGGCTTGCGATCGGGCTTGGCGGCGTCGGCATAACCCTGAAGGATCTGGTGCAGCTCTATACGGCGCTCGCCAACCGCGGTCAGCCGGTTAGGCTAGGCGATGGCGTCACCGGCGAACCGGCCAAGCTCGACGGTGAACCGCTGCTGGAACCGGTCGCAGTCTGGAACGTCGCCGATATTCTCTCCGGCGTCATTCCGCCTGCCGGCGCGCCGCAGCGCGGCATCGCCTACAAGACCGGCACGAGCTACGGCTACCGCGATGCCTGGTCAGTCGGCTATGATGGGCGCTATGTGCTCGGCGTCTGGGTCGGACGGCCCGACAATAGCGCCGTGCCGGGCTTGACCGGTTATGGTACCGCAGCACCCATCCTGTTTGAAGGTTTCGCCAAATCAGGCATCGCGACGACGCCGCTGCCACGCCCGCCTGCGGGCGCCGTACGCATCGCCCAGTCCGAGCTGCCGATCAGTCAGCGGCGTTTCGCCCTCAATGCCAGCGGCCTGCTCGCCTCCGGCCGCGAGGCCGCACCGCAGATCATCTATCCGCCCGAAGGCGCGCATGTCGATCTTGGCGCTGGGCAAGGCAACCCGTCACCCCTAATGCTGAAGCTTCAGGGCGGCCGCGCGCCGTTCCGCTGGCTTGCCAACGGCAAGCCGCTGCCCGACCTCTCCCGCCGGCGCACCCAGCAATGGCTGCCCGATGGCGGCGGCTACTCGAAACTCACCGTCATCGACTCGGCCGGACGCGCCGCAAGCGTCGGCGTTTTCATCGACTGAAGCATCGTTCTTTGCGCGTCTGAAAAGACACCCCTCGCGGTAAGGAACAAAAGCCGCGCTGCAACCGTTGGGGACAATCTCCTTCCAACGTCAGACGGCCCCATGACACTTCCGACAGCGACCTACCGGATACAATTCCGCAACGGCATGACCTTCGATCGCGCCTGCGACCTCGTCCCCTACCTCAAGACGCTCGGCATCAGCCACCTCTACGCCTCGCCGATCTTCACCGCCGTCAGCGGCTCGACCCATGGCTATGACGTCACCGACGCCAACGAGATCGACCCGGCGCTCGGCGGCCGGGCAGGATTCGAACGGTTGACGGAACGCCTGGCCTCGGCAGGCATGGGGCTGGTCGTCGACATCGTCCCGAACCACATGGCGGCCTCGCCGGAAAACGGCTGGTGGCGCGACGTGCTGACATTTGGCCGGCAAAGCGCCTATTTCAACCACTTCGACATCGACTGGAGCGAGCCGCTGACCCTGCCGCAGCTCGGCCAGGACTTCGAGGGAGCACTGGCCGACGGCGAACTGCGCATCACGCTCGACGAAACGCACGGTAACTTCGCCTTCGGTTATTTCGAGACGCTGTTGCCACTCAACCCCGGGAGTTACGGAGCGATCGCAAACCGGCTCGACGATCCGGTAGCAACGCGAATGGCGGAGGCTGGAGCGGTCACCTCGGGCGAGAATTTCAACCGCGCGATGCGTGACATTCTCTTCGAAGGCGGCGATCGGGCCGTGCTCCGGCAAAAACTCGAAGAGGTCTCGGCCGATCGCGATTTCGTCAGAAGCCTGCATGAGGCACAGCATTGGCGGCTGACTCACTGGAAGGAGGCGGCACGACATCTGAGCTATCGCCGCTTTTTCGAGGTGACCGGACTGGTCGGCATCCGCGTTGAAGATCCCCCCGTGTTCGAGGACATGCACCGGCTGGTGATCGAACTGGTGCGCCATGGCAAGGTGCAGGGCCTGCGTATCGATCATGTCGACGGGCTCGCCGAACCCACGGCCTATCTCGACAGGCTGCGGGAGGCTGCCGGACCGGACACCTATATCGTCGTGGAAAAGATCCTGGGAACCGGCGAGGTCCTGCCGGAGAGCTGGCCGGTCGCCGGCACCACGGGATATGAATTCATCGCCGCGCTGGGCGAGTTGTTCATCGACGGCGCCGGTCTGCGCATATTAGACGATGCCTATCGCGGCGTCGCCGGTGAGACGGGCGATCTCGAGGAGGGTCGGCGAATTGCCAAGCGACTGATGATCGAACGCAATTTCGCCGGCGAGACCGACAGGCTGGTGTCGATCGCAGCAGGCATCTTTCCCGAGGTGAAGAGAGGCGAGATCGCCACCGCGCTCAGCGAGTTGCTGATCGCCTTTCCCGTCTACCGCACCTATGGCGACGGCGGACCGCTTTCCTGGCAGGATTCAGCGGTGCTTGCGGCAACCGCGTCGCAAGCCATGGCGCAGCTCGACGATCGGCGTGCATGCGACCATGTGCTGAAGCTTCTCGAAGGCAAGGTCGAAGGTGACGCGGCCCATGACTTCCGTATCCGCTTCCAGCAATTGAGCGGGCCGGTGATGGCGAAGGCGACGGAAGATACGCTGTTCTACCGCTATAACAGGCTGCTTGCCGCAAACGAAGTCGGCGGCGAACCGGGCAAGGCGCCTGGCGGCCCGGAGGAATTCCACCGCCGCATGGCCGAACGGGCGCGGCTGCAGCCGCATGGGCTTTCGGCAAGCGCCACCCACGACACCAAACGCGGCGAGGATGCGCGCGCAAGGCTTTATGCGTTGAGCGAGGGCGCGGATGTTTTTGCCCAGGCGGTCGAGCGTTGGCGCGACATGAACCGGCCGTGGCTGAAGGATCTGCCGGAGGGCGCAGCGCCGGAGCCGAATGTCGAATGGATGCTCTATCAGGCCCTGGCCGGCATCTGGCCGGAGGATTTCGACCGAGGACAGACGGAAGAACTCCGCGCACGCTTCACCGATTATGCGGTCAAGGCCGTGCGCGAGGCGAAACTGCGCAGCGGCTGGACAGAACAGGATGCCGCTTACGAGGAAGCGGTCACCACCTATGCTGCGGCACTGGTTTCGCCTGACAATGACGTCTTTCTCGAGGATTTCGAAAGGGTACTGCAGCCTTTCATCGCGGCGGGTTACCTCAACAGCCTGTCGCAGACGCTGCTCAAGCTGACTGCCCCCGGCATTCCCGATATTTACCAGGGTGCGGAGGGCTTTGATTTCAGCCTCGTCGATCCCGACAACCGCCGGCCGGTCGACCATCAGCCGCTGACGGCCTGGTTGGCCGAATCCGGGCCGATCGCCAAACTGCAGGCGGCGGCGTTGAAGCAGCGCCTCGTCGGGATCGGCCTGCAGCTGCGCCAGCGGCAGGCAGACCTCTTTGCTGGAGGCGACTATCTGCCGCTGAAGGTGACGGGCAACCGGCGCGACCATGTGCTTGCCTTTGCCCGGGTGCATAAGGATGATTGCGCCATCATCGCGGTGCCGCGGCTGATGTTCGGCTGGCTCGATCCAGGCGTGCTCTTTGCCGGTGCGGAATTCTGGGAGGATACGGCGGTTGCCGTCCCCTCCCCGCTTCATGGTCTGAAGGCCGATCTGGTGACCGGAAAGACAATCGAGCCCGGGGGCAGCATTTCAGTCGCCGCTCTGCTCGGGAGCCAGCCGGTCGGGCTGATCACCCCGATCTGAGGATCAGCCGCCGTAAAATCTCGTCCATGAAAATAGTGCTTGACCTTCCAGTCGCTGGAAGGTTCATAAGCCTATCCAAATGCCCCTCCGGGCACAGGAGATAGTCATGCATATCAAGCACGAACACGATCACCATCACAGTCATGCCGATGGCGACGATCATTGCCATTGCGGCCATGAACAGGAGCAGGCTGCAAGCGCCATGATCCGCGATCCTGTCTGCGGCATGACGGTCGACCCCCGGGTCGGCAAGCCCTCGCTCGATTATGACGGCCGCACCTATCATTTCTGCTCCGAAGGCTGCCGGACAAAGTTTGCGGCTGCGCCGCAGGATTACCTGAGCGCGAAGGACCCCGTCTGCGGCATGACCGTCGATCGCTCGACGGCGAAACACTTTCTGAAAGTCGACGGCGAGAAATTCTATTTCTGCTCGGCCGCCTGCCAAGCGAAGTTCGAAGCCGACCCAGAAGCCTATCGCAACGGCAACCGCCCAGCGGCACAGCCGGCACCCAAGGGTACGCTTTATACCTGCCCGATGCATCCGGAGGTCGTCAGTGATCGTCCCGGCGACTGCCCGAAATGCGGCATGGCGCTGGAGCCGATGGGCATTCCGCCTGAGGACGAAGGCCCGAACCCGGAACTCGTCGATTTCATCAGGCGACTCTGGGTGAGCGCCATTCTTGCCATACCTTTGTTG
Organism: Rhizobium sp. SU303; assembly: GCF_021052345.1. Taxonomy (NCBI): domain Bacteria; kingdom Pseudomonadati; phylum Pseudomonadota; class Alphaproteobacteria; order Hyphomicrobiales; family Rhizobiaceae; genus Rhizobium; species Rhizobium sp. SU303. The sequence continues at coordinate 9,881 of NZ_CP088097.1, read as the reverse complement.
GCGCTCGGCATGGGGCCGATGCTCGGCCTGCCGCTGCGGGACGCGATCGGCGAGCCGCAGGCGACCATCATCGAACTCTTACTGGCAACGCCGGTGGTGCTCTGGGCGGCCCTGCCCTTCTTCCGCCGCGCATTGGCGTCGCTTGCCAACCGCAGCCCGAATATGTGGACACTGATCGGTCTCGGCGTCGGCACCGCCTATGTCTACAGCGTCGTCGCCACGCTCGCGCCCGGCATCTTCCCGATGAGCTTCCGAGGCCATGGCGATGCCGTACCGGTCTATTTCGAGGCGGCAGCCGTCATCGTCGCGCTCGTTTTCGTCGGCCAGGTGCTGGAACTGAAAGCGCGCGAACGTACCGGCTCGGCAATCCGTGCTTTGCTCGACCTTGCGCCGAAGACGGCGCGGCGCATCGATGCCGAGGGCAGCGAGAACGACGTGCCGTTGGACCAGATCCAGCCTGGTGATCGCCTCCGCGTGCGCCCCGGCGAGCGGGTGCCGGTGGACGGCTCCGTCCTCGAAGGCCAGTCGACCGTCGATGAATCGATGATCACTGGTGAGCCCCTGCCTCTGGAGAAGTCGAAGGGCGACCCGCTGACCGGCGGCACGATCAACAAGAACGGCACATTCGTCATGGCCGCCGAGAAGGTCGGCGCAGACACGGTGCTGTCGCGTATCGTCGACATGGTCGCCAAGGCGCAACGCTCGCGGGCGCCGATCCAGGGTGCGGTTGACCGGGTCTCGGCCGTCTTCGTGCCGGCGGTGGTTGCCGTCGCCATCCTTGCCTTCATCGTCTGGGCCGCGATCGGCCCGGAGCCGAGCATGGCCAATGGGCTGCTTGCCGCCGTTGCCGTTCTCATCATCGCCTGCCCCTGTGCACTCGGCCTTGCAACGCCGATGTCGATCATGATCGCGACCGGGCGCGGCGCGCAGGAAGGCGTGCTGATCAAGGACGCCGAAGCGCTGGAGCGTTTTTCAAAGGTCGACACGCTGATCGTCGACAAGACCGGCACGCTGACTGAAGGCAAGCCGAAGCTTACCGATATCGTCGCCTTCGGCGGGGTTAGCGAAAACAGGCTGCTGTCGCTGGCGGCAAGCCTGGAGCGCGGCTCCGAACATCCGCTGGCCGAAGCGATCGTTTCCGGTGCCGAGGAGCGTGGCGTCACCTTCGTCGAGGTCAGCGGCTTCGAGGCAAAGACCGGTAAGGGCGTTCAGGGCCTTGCCGACGGCACGTCGGTGGCGCTTGGCAATGCGGCGATGCTTACCGATCTCGGCATTGATCCGGCGGTACTCGCCGAGCAGACCGAAGCGCTGCGCGGTGACGGCAAGACAGTGATGTTCGTGGTGTTCGACGGTGCGCTTGCCGGTCTTGTCGCCGTCGCCGACCGAATCAAGCCGACGACAGCAGCCGCCATCAAGGCGCTGCACGACAGCGGGTTGAAGATCATCATGGCGACAGGCGACAACGAGCGGACGGCGCGTGCGGTGGCAAAAAGCCTCGGCATCGACGAGGTGCGCGCCGACGTGCTTCCAGAAGGCAAGAAGGCGCTGATCGACGAGTTGCGTACCAAGGGCGCCATCATCGCCATGGCCGGTGACGGCGTCAACGACGCGCCGGCGCTTGCCGCCGCCGATGTCGGCATCGCCATGGGTACCGGCGCCGACGTCGCGATGGAAAGCGCCGGCATCACATTGGTAAAGGGCGATTTGAACGGCATCGTCAGGGCGCGGCGGCTGGCGGAGGCGACGATGCGAAACATCCGCCAGAACCTCGGCTTCGCCTTCGGCTACAACGCGCTCGGCGTACCGGTCGCGGCCGGCATGCTCTATCCGATCTTCGGGCTGCTGCTGTCGCCGATGATCGCGGCGGCGGCGATGAGCCTGTCCTCCGTCTCGGTGATATCAAATGCGCTGAGACTGCGCTTTGCAAAACTATAGGTGATGACGATGAATATCGGCGAAGCATCGGAACGGTCCGGCCTGCCTTCCAAGACCATCCGCTACTACGAGGACATCGGCCTCATCCGCCCCGAAAGGGGCGGAAACGGCTATCGCGACTATGCCGCGACCGACATCCACAAGCTGCGATTCCTACAGCGCTCGCGCGGCCTCGGCTTTTCCGTCGAGGAATGCCGTCAATTGCTGGCGCTCTACGAGGACAAGGACCGGGCGAGCGCCGACGTCAAGGATATTGCTGAAACCAAGCTTGCCGAGATCGACCGCAAGATCCGCGAACTGACGGAACTGCGCCGCACGCTCGAGCATCTCGTGCATGCCTGCCACGGCAACGACAGGCCGGACTGTCCGATCCTCGAAGAGCTTTCGGACGGCAGCTGACCGGAGAGCAGGCGTCGCGTTTCAGATGATCTGCATCAGGAAAGCTGAGGAATGTTCTGGTTGGCCGCCTGCGAGGATTGAGGCTGCTCGTCGGGGCCCTCGTCTTCGCCGTCGTCCAGTACGCCGTCATCCAACCGATGCTTGATCGCGAGCGCATAGATCACGTCGAGAATATTGCGGTCCTTCAGGTGAGAATCGGTCAGGGCGAGAAGCGAGGCCCGGACGATCTTCCTGCTGGTGGCCTTCGGACAACGCGCCTTGACGAAATCGTAGAGCGCCTGATCGGTCAGCCCTTCCATGGCGCCGTCCACGAGAGCTTCGTAGACCCGCTTCTTTTCCTTCATTCTTTCTATTCCCCTCCAAATCAGCGGCGCCATGATCTGTCATGTAATTGTCATAAACAATCGCGGATTTAAGGCGCCCGTCCGCTGGAGAGGGATATTTGAGATGATCCGACGACGGTTTCGGCCCCGCATGATTTTTTTACGCCCGCCGGGAATAAAATCCACCGGATTTCCGTATACTCAATCATGGAACGCAAAGATCGCCCCTTTGATGTCATTGGACAGCTTGCAGCGCTGCGGCGCTACGCTCGCTCGCTGGTGCGCAATTCGGACGAGGCGGAGGATCTGGTGCATGATGCGCTGGTGCGCGCCTTCGAGAAGCGGAAAAGCTTCCGCAGCGGCGGCAACCTGCGCACCTGGCTGCTCTCCATCCTGCACAATGCCCATATCGATCGTCTTCGCCAGAACCGGTCGTTGACGCGCCGCCACGACGAGGCGGCTGTCGAAGCCGAGCAGTCGCTGCCGGCCGGCCAGGAACACGCCGTACGCCTGCAGCAGGTGCGCGACGCCTTCTTCGACCTGCCGGAGGAACAGCGCGAGGCGCTGCAGCTCGTCGCGATCGAAGACCTTTCCTACCAGGAGGCCGCCGAGGCGCTTGGCATTCCAGTGGGGACGCTGATGTCGCGCATCTCCCGCGCCCGCGCTCAACTGCGCGAATTCGAGGAGAAGACGCCGCGGGTTTCGCATCTGAGATTAATCGGAGGGAACGGCAATGAAAGCAGTTGATCCGATCATCGATGCCGATCTCGACGCCTATGTGGATGGCGAGCTCGATGTCGCCCGTCGCATCCAGGTGGAATCCTATCTTTCCGACCATCCGGCGATTGCCGCTAAGGTCATGGCCGACCTCAGCATGAAGGGCGAACTGCGCCTGGCGCTTGCCGGCGAAAGTGCCTTCGGCCGGCCCGAGACCCGCGATGCCGCCCGCCGGCTGGAACGTGGCCTTTCCTATGGCCGCATCTTCCATTCCTTGCAGCGCGTTGCCGCCGTCGGCATTCTGATCGCCGCCGGCTGGGTGGCGCACAATTCCTTCGGCGCCTTCTCGGCGACCGAGGTGGTGGCATCGGTTCCAGCACCCGCCTATGTCGAGGATGCCGTCCGCGCCTATCAGACCGCGGCGCTGCGCCAATCGATGCCTCCGCAGACGCCGGCCACCTATAGCGCCGACGATATTCGCGCCGCCACGGCGATTGTGATGCCCGAACTGCCCAGGGATTGGAAGGTCGCCGACGTGCAGATCTTCCCGTCCGAATTCGGTCCCAGCGTCGAGATGGCGATCGAACAAGCGGATGGAAAGCAACTGTCGCTTTTCGCCGTCCGTCCGGGCGCTTTCGAGGTCAAGCCGGTCAGTCATCTCACGCTGGAAAAAGCGGAAGCCGCCTATTGGCAGATCGGCGAGGTCGCTTATGCGCTGATCGCCGACGATAGCGGTCTCAATCTCGACCAGGCGGCCGAACGGCTCGCCCGCTCGCTCTATTAATTCAAACCGAGGAGATCAGCATGAACCCGATCAATTCCCGCTACGGCGCCGTCGCCGGCTCCCAAGCCCTCTTCGACGAGGGCCTGCGCCAGCACATGCTGCGCGTCTACAACTATATGGCTCTCGGCCTCGTCATCACGGGCCTGGTGGCCTTTGTCGTTGGCTCGACGCCGGCACTTTATGTCCCGATCTTCGGCTCGCCGCTGAAGTGGGTGGTGATGCTCGCGCCGCTCGCCTTCGTCTTCTTCTTCTCGTTCAAGATCCAGACGATGTCAGCCGGCACCGCTCAGATCACCTTCTGGGCCTTCTGCGCCGTGATGGGCCTGTCGCTCGCTTCCGTCTTCCTGGTCTTCACCGGGATGAGCATCGCGCGGACCTTCTTCATCACCGCGACGATGTTCGGCGCCACCAGCCTCTACGGCTATGCGACCAAGCGTGACCTGTCGCGCATGGGCTCGTTCCTGATAATGGGCCTCTTCGGCGTCATCATCGCCTCAGTCGTCAACATCTTCCTGGGTTCGAGCGCACTGCAATTTGCGATCTCGGTGATCGGCATCGTCGTCTTCGTCGGCCTCACCGCCTATGACACGCAGAACATCAAGGAACAGTATTCGGAAAACTACGATCAGGAATCGAACCAGAAGCTTGCCGTCTTCGGTGCGCTCTCGCTCTATCTGAACTTCGTCAACATCTTCCAGCTTCTGCTCAACTTCACCGGCGAGCGGGAATAGGGACTGCGCTTCTGGGGGCAAAGGAAGCGCAAGAGCGCCTGGTCTGCAGTCTGTGACAGGATGGCGGACTGGGTGCTCACCCAAAGGAAACGGCCGGGCCAACGCCCGGCCGTTTTCGTTTCAAATGATGCCCCAGGCGCGGTAGCGCCCCCGGCCGGTGATTTCACGAATGCCGATGTCGTTGACGAGGTTTAGCGCACCGCGCGGCGTGATGCGCAGATGACGGGCAATCATCGCCGCCGAGACCATTGGCCGCGACAGGATGAAATCGGCAAGCTCCGGCAGGCTGCTGTTCGAACGGCGGCCGCGAAAGCGCAGCTCCATCTGCGTGCGCGCCAAGGTCAAGCGGTCGATTTCCTTGAGGCCGGCCACAGCGCCCAGATGCATCGCCTCCAGAAAGGCTTGCAGCCGCGTGACGCGATCGCGTGCTCGACGACGCTCATGGCGCACCAGCTTCAGCCCGCCGTAAAAAGAAAACAGATGCGAGGCGACCTTGCCGCGGGCGCGTAGATGGCTTGCGACCAGAAGGCCGCCGAGCCAGTGCTGACGCCGCAACGGCTCGATCCTTTCCCAGGCTTCGAAGAGGATGATGGCGCCGAGAACCGGCGGCAAGGTATCGGCCAATGGCTGGACGCTTCGCCACTCCGCTAGCCGCTGTTCCTCGTCCCACTCGTCGTCACCGAGCAAGCCGAGAGGATCTTCGTTGCGCCTTGCCGGGGTAAGGGCAGCCGTCTCGCTTGCCGGCGTTTTCCCCGTATGGATATCGAGCAGCTTCTGCGAGCGGGCAAGAAGCGCATCGATCTCCGCCATCTCGGCAGCGAGCGGGCCGCTCTCATCCTCGCCTTCCTCGTCGGTCTCGGCCGGAACTGCGGGGCTCTTCGCGTCCGGCACCTTCCCCTCCCCTTCCCCGCCGGTTGCAGTCAGCGTCGCAAGACCCGAGACGCCGAGTGCCCAGGAGGGTTCGCCTGTCCAGATGCGCCGACGTGCCCGCAGCACGGAATGGGCGATCGTCAGTTCGTGGGTGGGAGCGCGGCTATCCATATGCGCATCATGCAAAACGAGATCCTCGACATGCACGAGTTCGCCGGCCACCCACAGCGCGCCGGCGGCATCGAAGAAATGGCTGCGTTCGGCAAATCCCTCGCCGACCGGCGAGCGCAACACCCGCTCGTCCAGCCGCGCCACCGCATCCTCCGCCGCGGCAAGGGCTGGAAGCAGGGTTTGAAGCATCGTGCCGTCGATATCGTAGCGCATTGTTAAGCTTTACCGTTTTTCACAAATGGAAGCAAAACACGTGTTTCCTTCCGCCATGTATGACATGGTTAACAGCGTATTTCAACAAAACTGCGGAAATGGAAGCCGTTAAGATGGTTGATCGACCGGCCGCATATGCTTCCAGCCGTCGCAGCTGGCGCGAAACTTTTTCATAGCCGCTCATCCGGTTTTCCTCGCCGCCGGACCATTTGCCCGCATCAGCGCCATCAGCATCGGTCCGAGCGAGAACTCGCCGCGCTCCGCCCGCCGCGTCAGGTCACGCAGGTAGCCGCCGGCCGAGTTGATTTGTCCGCCCCTTTCCAGAATGCAGGCGATCACCGTGGCGGCGTTTTCCGGCCCCATGACATCGCAGGCCAGCTGATAGGCGCTGGGGCTGACGCCAAGAGTGGAACGGACGATGACGGCCGCGGCCATCAGATCGCGCCAGCTGCCGATGCCGCCGCCCGGGCCGTAAGCGATGATCTCCGGGCAGGCCTGCAGCACCATGGCAAGGGGGAAGGATTTCGGCGGCTCCCGCCACGGCTGCGGTTCTTCCTCCGGCTTTGCGTCCTGCTTCGTTTCGAAGCTTGGTTCAAGTTCAGATATAGGGTGTGGGTTTGAATTATGTATGTGCCGACCGTTTTGGTTATCATTGGCGTCTGATTTTTCTGTTTTCGACTTCGATTCCAGCGTCTTGACGATCAATTCCCGGAAAGCTTCGAGATCAGCCAGCAGGCTTTCCATCTCGGCAGCCGACGGGCGGCGCGGCAGGCTTGCGGAAAGCAGATTGAAATGCTTTTGCATCTCGATCCATTCGCCGGCAATTTCCTCTTCCAGCGCGATCTCGATGAGCTTGGTGATGTCACGCCGGCAAAGTGTCAGGCGCTCCCTCAGGCGCTTCCATTCGAGCTTGGCGGCCATCACCTGAGCCGCCTGCGCCTCGATCTCGTGGGCGCGCACCAGAAGCGGCGCCAGGCTGAAGCCAAAGGCTTCACCAAGCCCGCCCTCGCCGTTGCGGCGGGCAAAACGTTTGCCGTTCGGGCTATCCCGGCGGATGATCAGGCCGGCTTCCACCAGCATCGCCAGGTTCCGCCGCAACGTCGTGCCGGCCATGCCATGCGTGCGCAGCGACAGCTGCTCGTTTGAGGGAAAGACGACGAAGCCGTTGGCCTCGGCAATCTCGTTCTTCGGGTAGAAGGTCAATAGCGCGTTGAGAACAGCCAGGGCACGGTCGGATACGCCGACCATGTCCTTTGCTTCGCAGAGCGCACGAAATATCTTCCACTTGTCGACCGATGCGTCCGGATCGACCTTGCTGGCGCTCTCCTGGCTTGCCAGCATGCCACGTGTCATCGATCGCCGCCCAAAGGGCGTCGATATATATTGAGGCTCCATGTCCCTCACCTTTTTTCAAGGCAAAAGAAACCTACCACCCAAAAGGATGCCGAAGACGCTTGACAGTGATTCGAGGAAGTGCGATTCTCAGATTGTCCAGATATGAGAAAGGCTTCCGCGGCGGCAACGTTCGGAGGCTTTTTTCTTTTGCGGTCTACTCTCCTGCTTGCAATTTGCCGGCCCGATAGGCTTCGTAAAGCTCATCGAGACGGCGTGAAATGTAAGCGCCGAAATCCGGCGCATCGCCGGTCTTCAACGCGATCGTGAAGGAATTGCCGGCGCTTTTGATTCGGCCGGCAATCTTGCCGCCGCTCTTCGGCTTCCAGTCATATTCCGTGGTTTCGGGTTTCGCCTCTTTCCTGGCGAGCTCAGCAACCAAAAGCTCGAAACGGCGGTCGCTCTCTTCCGCCAGGAAACTTCCCGAGGCAATGAGCTTGGCAAGCCGGGCGGCCGTCATCCCATTCCAGTCCTGGGCAAGCGCCATCCACCTGCGTCGCCCGATGCCAGGCGCGGCTCCGACCGAGCTGACGATTTCGGCGGGGATGGCTTTTGCGACGGATATCAGCTTCGATAGCTCCGTCTTGTCCGTCGACAGCGCTTTCATGATAACGGGACGCTCAAAACCCTTGAGCTCGAGATTGAGGGCAAAGACCGCGCGCTCGATATAAGAAAGGTTCCGGCGCGCCGAATTCTCGATGCCCTGCGCGATGACGACATCGGTATCGTCGAGCTTGCGGACGATCGCCTGCACCTTGAGCCCGAGCAGCTTGACAGCCTGCAGACGGCGATGGCCATAGGCGATCTGGTAGCGATCCTCATCATTGGGATGGCGGCGAACGAGGATCGGCACTTCCTGGCCGTTCTCGGCGATCGAATGCACCAGCTCGTCTTCGATATCGAGGGGCTGGTCGGCAAGGCGGTCACGGACGAAGGAGGAATCAATCAGATCGGGATCAAGCTCGACGATGCGTTCACCGGAGAGCAAAGCCTCCTGCATTGCCCTGCTCTCTTCCTCCATGCGGCCAAGCGTCAGCGCCATCGTCCGAACCGGCCCGGCCGATCCGCGCGAAGACGGTTCCTCGTAGTTGGCCGCGGCCAACTCCTGGGCCGTATCGTCGAAAAGACCTTTCAGGCGATCCCGTCTGCTCATGCTCGACCCCAGGCTTTGTGAATACCGGCGAGAACCTCGCTATTGGCGGCATTGACCGATTCCAGCGCCCGGTCATAGGTCGAGCGGCGCACCTGCCCCTTCTCGATCTCGTAGAGCGTCTGCTTGGTCAGGCCGACATCGGCGATCGCCGTCGATTTGAGAATGGTCGCCGTCAACACATCATCACTGAAGAGGCCGCGCAGCAGCGCGACGATCTGCGACTGCGGCGCATCGAAGGGTTCGTGACGCGTGACGACATATTTGATGAAGTCATGCTGCAGATCGCCGCCGGCCTTGCGCACGACAGAAAGCAGATCCGAAGTCATCAGCAGGAACTGCGACATGGAAGCGACGTCGACCATTTGCGGATGGATGGTGATGAGCAGCGATGTTGCCGCGCAGACGGCGCCAAGCGTCAGATAGCCAAGCTGCGGCGGGCAGTCGATCACCACGATGTCGTAATCGGCCTCGACCTCGGCAATGGCGACGCCAACGCGACGGAAGAACAGCTCGCCGGGTCGCTGCCGGTCGTTCAGTGCTCGTGGCGTCTCATGCTCGAACTCCATCAGTTCGAGATTGCCTGGCACCAGATCCAGCCCATCGAAATAGGTCTTGCGGACGATCTCTTTCAGCGGCTTGCGGCCCTCATCATAGCGAATTGCGCCATAGAGCGTATCGCCCTCGGAAAGATCGAATTCGGGCTGAACGCCGAGCATGGAGGAGAGCGAAGCCTGCGGATCGAGATCGATCGCAAGCACCCGGTAGCCCGCCAGCGCCAGATACTGCGCCAGATAGAGCGTCGTCGTTGTTTTGGCCGAGCCGCCTTTGAAATTGGTGACGGCAACCGTCTGCAGCTTTTCGCCAGGGCGACGCCACGGCTGATAGGAAAGCGCGTCCTTCGGCTTGAGCTTCGCCATATACTGGCGCAATTCGTTGATCTGGCCGAGTGTGTAGGAACGCCGACCATTCTGGGCAAGATCCGGCTGCGGTCCCTTGCCATCCAGTGAAAGCTGGCGAAGATAGCCGTCCGAGACGCCGATCATCTGGGCCGCCTCGCCGGAGGAGAATGTTCGTAGCGTCTTTTGCGAGAGCGGCGGAAACAACTTGTCGCGGAGGAGCTTCAGTTGCCGCGAAAGCTGGTTCGCATGCCGCTCGATCCGTACATCTGTCGTCGATACGCTAATGTTGTCCAA
>NZ_CP088096.1:0-938151 GCF_021052345.1 Rhizobium sp. SU303 | reverse complement strand
GATCTTTTTCCCAGGTAACTGCGCAATTTTGAACGAAAGCGCTTCAGTTGCGCAGTTACTATATGCCTCGATTCGTTACCAATTTACAAATGCTTAACCAAACCGCCCGTTTCAGCCCGCCGAGACGGCTGGCGACATGAGCCAGATTTCAAGTGATTCGCGCATTGCCGATGACTCGAAGTGACTGATAACTACGGTGGCTTTCCAGCCGACCGGGAGGTCAATCACGTCGCCTTATAAGCCATATTTATCAATATCTTGGGTGCTACATCTCTATTTCCCATCGTCCTTCAGGTAGTTGTTGCCGTTGATCACCAGAAGCCCGTCGGAACCTTTGTCGGGTTCGAATATGCTCATGGTCTCGGTCCTACCGCTGGCGTCGGTCAGATCGAGGCGATAGCCGGAAAGCTTGTAGCGTCCGCTTGCACCCGGCCGGTTGCTTGACGTGGTGACGCCCGATTGCGATCCGCCGATTTCGTTCGTCATCGAGGCGCCGGACCAGCCTGTACGTTCGAAAGTACCGTTTCGATGAAGCGTCAGCGTATGGCTGGACGTCACCGATCCCGATGAGGTCGCGGTCATGCCGCTCGAGGCGAAGGTGGATACCCATTCGCCGTCGAGCGTCGTGCCCTCATCAAACGGCGGCACGGCGCGGTGGTCTGCGTCGGCAATCACCAGGTCTTCGCCCTTTTTCGAGAACGGCTTCGTCTCGATCTCGATCGTGCCGTAGGCAGAGGTGACGCTGCGCATTTCGATCGACCCGGCGGATGAGAAGAAACCGCCGCCGGCAAGCTTGTAAATGCCGCAATCGGTCGGGGTGTCCCTGCAATGTTCGGCAATGCTCCGGCCGCCCTTCGGCAGCTCCCTGCTGAACAGGCCCTTCGGATCGAACATGGTGATCGTGCTGTCCGAATAGAAATCCATGCCTCCGAAGACGTTCGGCCGGAGTCCGGTATCGAGATGGGTGAAGACGCCGTCCAGCCCGCCGTCGTCACTCGCCGGCACGAGATCGAAATCCTTGTCGGAAGGATCAAGCTTCACCGAGCGCACGAGGGTTGCGAAATCGGCCTCAGCGCTGCTGCTTCTGTCGCCGTTCACATTCAGGAGCACGAGCTGCAGATAGGCCTGCCGCTTGTCGCCGGCGATGCCGACGACGATCTGGCTGATGGTCACGTTCTTCTGGTGGACGCAGCAGCGTTCTTCCACGCGGATGTCGTAGCCGTTCACCGTGACCCCATAATGCTTGATCAGGATATCTTCCTTTGCCATGTCGGGAAGCGTCGCGACGAAGGTCTTCATGCCGGCCTGCAGGGAATTGCGCGTTGCCGGGAGCGGCTTGGTGATCTGGATCAAAGCATTGCCGCGCTTGTTGTCCTCCGTTTCCGGAAAATCCTTCTGCAGCATGAAGAGATTGCCCTTACCGGCTTTCCTCCAGCCGGAAGCGGCATCGGGCAAGTTCACCGTCAGGCCGCCGATATCGGCGGGCGCCGCCAATGCCTGGGAGCAGGACAGGAGGCAGAAAATGACGAGAACGAAGCCCAAGGCCGATTTGCCCAGGCCGATCCGATTAATATGCGCGTTGCCCATGCGCCCTCCCCTCGCGTTTCGACTACCGCCGACGGGATTTGGAGCTGGTCGCGACCATTTCAACCCTGAGCTTCATGAAGGTTTATTGAAGGCTTCGACAGCCGTATCGATGAGCTTAGGAAACAGGCGCTATCAATTTCAATGACGGAAAATAGGTGCGATAGCGGCCGACATCACGGGTCAAAAGCGGCAGCTGTTCTACGGCTGCGTGAGCGCCGATGAAGAAATCGGGAAGCACGCCGGTGCGTGACCCGCCTGCCTTGCGATATTGCGTGAAGACCTTGCCCGCAAGAAACAGGGCGGCCTTCGGCATTGGTCTCATCTCGAGGCCGGCCTCTTCCAGAAAAGTCTCGAGAGCCTCGATCCTGTCGTATCGAACCGCAAGTTCGGCATAGATGACATCATTGATCAGCAGGGAACCTTCGATGCTCGCCGTCTCGAGCTGGGCTATCGACCAACTCGACCATTTCGGGTCATCGGTCACCAGGTCCAGAAGAACATTGGTGTCGACGAGCGTCACGTTTCGCCACGCGTCAAAGCCATGATGGCGTCGGTACCGAGGCCCTTGCCGGCATGGCCGCGCAGCTTCTCGAAGCGACTGGCGGGCCGCTTCTGGTCAGCGCGCGTCAGAACCACACTGCCGTCGGCAGCGCGATGAAAGTCGACCCGGCTGCCGGGAACGATGCCAAGCAAATCCCGGACCCGCTTTGGAATGGTCACCTGCCCTTTTGCGGTAACGATCGTGGCCATATTGGGTGCCTTTGTAATACTCTTCTATTGAAGAGTATTACCTGCATTGCAAAATTTCAAGCCAATGCTTGCTGCAGAAGCCGGTTGCTAAGCGGCCATCGATTGGTAGAGCCAGTCGGAAAGCGTCTGGCGCGCCACGCGCGCACCGGCGGCGGGAATCAGGGCGTCGTCGGTCAATTCGACACCGAAATACGACGTGGATCGATCGGTTATCACCTGGCGTTCGTCTTCGTTCGCGGCGAGATAGATCCGGGCGATTTCATCGATGCCGAACTGCTCCGGGCCGCCGATTTCGACGACATCGCCCAAGGGAGCACCGGCTGCCAGTTCCGCCAGGAATGCGGCGACATCTCCGGCTGCGACCGGCCTCATCAAGGCCGATGGCAACCGCAAGACATTGCCTTCAGCCCCGATGTCGATCAATCCGTTTATGAACTCGTAAAATTGCGTGGAGCGGAGGATTGTGTAGGGTCGACCTGAAGCCCGGATCAGATTTTCCTGCACCATTTTCGCGCGAAAATAGTCGCTCTCCACGAGGCGCGGCGTGCCAACGACCGAGAGTGCGAGATAGTGCCGGATGCCGGCTTGCGCCGCAGCTGCGAGCAAGTTCTTCGTCGACGCCTTGAAGAAATCGAACGCCGAACTGTCGCCGAACGATGCGGCATTGGTCACGTCCACAACGACTTCGGTTCCCGCCATCGCCACATCAAGTCCCTTGCCGGTAACCGTGTCGACGCCAAGCGACAATGATGCGGCCGCGACGTGGTGGCCCGATCGGCGCAACTTCTCGCTGAGCCGCGTTCCGATGAGACCGCTTGCTCCCACCACCGTGACTTTCATATCGGCATCCTCTGTTGCATGTTTTCTGCAATGCCTGACGCGAATCGACAATGACCGGAAAGCCGGACGCCTTCCATCGTGCCTGAGGTCTGGCGCCCTAGCCGTAGGGCATAGCGGAACCAGCCTGAAGTCTAGGATGCGCCATCGGGAAAACAGAACAGTCTTCAGATCCGTCGTTCGCCCGAAAATTCCGGCTACATTCCCGCGCAATGCATGGGTTTCCATGAGTTGCGGTTGTGGTTCGGCGGGATTACGCTTTGAACATGAGCTCGCCAGCCCCAAAATCGAGAACGACTGCTGCAGGAAATGCTGACGATCCCCCGGTTCTCTCTGTCCGGCAGGAGCAGCTGATGCTGAGCGTTTGGTCGCACCGTCCCCAGTTCCTGCATCTGGGGCTATTCTTCCTCGCCTATGTACTCGCCTGCGGCTTCGCACAGTCGCTGGCAATCGTGCCGGGAACGGGTATTTCCATCTGGCCTCCGGGCGGGCTTTTCGTCGCTACGCTCATCCTCGCCTCCAGGCGCAGCTGGCCGTGGTGGATCCTGGCGGGCTGCCTGGCAGAGATGTTCAGCAATTTCCTGTGGTTCTACAGCCCCGTGCCCGCGGCCTTCCTGATCTATGTCGGCAACGCTCTTGGAGCAATGGTCGCCGCATGGCTGGTGAACCGGACCTTGAAGCACCCTGTTCAGATGGAAACTCTGCAGGAAGTTCTGACATTCGTCGTCCTGGCTGCCGGAATTGCACCGATCGTGAGCGCGACCGTGGGAAGTGCCACGCTTGCCTGGTTCGCGATTCAATCGCAATCCTTCGCGACGGCCTGGCCGCTATGGTGGATCGGAGACGCAACCGGTGTCCTCATCGTTTCGCCGCTGGCCTTGGTCCTCTTTCACAGCTGGCGCGGCAAGACGCAGTTCTCGGCCGCGCAATGGGTGGAAGCCTGCGTCCTGGGGCTGATCTTTCTCGGTGTCGCGGCTCTTTCACTGAGCGGCTACCTTCCCTTCGCCTATATCATCATGCCGTCTCTTCTTTGGGCCGCGGTCCGCTTCGAGTTCAAGGGCGCCGCGGTATCGCTCGCTCTGCTTGCTCTGATCACGGCGGTATTCACGATAACAGGCGCCAGCCAGTTTGCCGCTGATCCCGAATCCCAGAAACACAAGCAGATCATGCTGCAGCTGTTTCTCGCCATCTCGGCATTTTCGGCGCTGATTGTCGCCGCCATATCCCGCCAGCACCAGCTGGCAGTGCTCACATTGCGCCAAAACGTGGAGACGTTGCGCGACCGGGAGCGGGAACTCTCGCAACTCGTGGATATGGTTCCGAGCCATGTCTGGCGTCTGACGCCCGAGGGCGAGCCGACCTTCTTCAATAGGCGGATGGTCGATTTCCTGGGTCTTGACGTGGCGGACTCGGACAAGCCAGGTATCAGCCGGCTGGAGGCGGTCCTGCAGGCCACCGTTCATCCCGATGATACAGCCGGGTTCAGGGACGCCCTTCGCCATTGCCTCGCGACCGGCGAGAGCTTCGTCATGCGGTATCGGCTGCGGCGCGCCGACGGTCTCTATCGCTGGATGTCGAGCCGCGCCGAGCCGATGCGCGATCAGGCCGGAAACATCGTCCAGTGGTACGGGCTTTGTCACGATATCGACGATCAGATGCGTGCCGAAGAGGCCATTCGGCGGAGCGAACGGCAGCTTCAACAGATGATCGACGCCGTGCCGGTCCGCGTATGGAGCGTGGAACCGACAGGCGGATCGACCTACTTCAACAAACGCTACCAGGACCATTTCCGCGCCGTCATCGCCAATTTTGACGCGCAGGCCGAACCGCGCATCGACGAACTGCTGCAGCAGTTGGTTCATCCTGAGGATGCGTCCGGCGTGCAGCGCACGCTGCGTAATTGTTTCGAAACCGGCGGCGGCTCCACCATGCGGTTTCGCTGGCTTGAAAAGGATGGCGTCTACCGCTGGGCCGAATGCAGGGTGGAGCCGCGCCGCGATGACGACGGAACGGTCGTGCAATGGTACGGCGTCTCCCTCGATATCGACGAGGAGGTGCGCGCGCTGGAGGCGCTGCGCGACCGCGAACGCGAGCTGTCGCAGCTCGTGGATATGGTCCCGGCCCAGATCAGGCGCCTGACGCCAGAAGGCGAACCGGTCTTCTTCAACAAGCGGCTCATTGACTTTTTCGGTCTCGATGTTGGCGATATGGACAGGCCCGGCATGAGCCGCCTCTCCTCAGTCATCCACACCCTCGTCCATCCCGATGACGCATCAAGGTTGCTCGAGACGGTTCATCATTCCCTCGCCAGCGGCGATCCCTTCTCGATAAAATATCGCATGCGCCGTTTCGACGGAGCCTATCGCTGGGTCGATGGCCGAGCCGAGCCGCTACGCGATCAAAGCGGCGCGATCATGCAATGGTATGTCATCTCCGTCGACATCGACGATGAGATGCGCGCGCAGGAAGCGCTGCGCGACCGGGAGCGCGAGCTTTCCCAACTCGTGGACATGGTTCCGAGCCTGCTCTGGCGGCTCAATCCGGAAGGCGCTCCGACCTTCTTCAACCAACGCCTGATCGATTTTCTCGGTCTCGATATCGCCGATATGGAAAAGTCGGGCATGAGCCGGCTGGCGGCGCTCATCGAGGCCGCCGTCCATCCGGACGATGCAGCCGGCCTCGAGCAAGCGCTCAGCCATTCTCTCGCCACCGGGGACCGCTTCTCCAGCCAATATCGCCTGCGGCGCGCCGACGGTGTCTACCGCTGGGTGAAAGGTAGCGCGGAGCCGCTGCGGGATGATAATGGACGGATCGTTCAGTGGTACGGCCTCTCGCATGACATCGACGATCAACTGCGCGTCGAGGAGGCACTGCGGGAGAGAGAACGATCGCTCTGGCAGCTCGTTGAAACGCTGCCGGCGATGATCGATTGCGCAGCACCTGATGGAGAACCGATCTATCGCAGCCAGCAACTGCGCGACTTCCTCGGTTATAATCTCGAAGAGTTGGATGGAACGGGCAAAACCCGGCTGGACGGCACACTCGATGCCGGTGTTCATCCCGACGATGTGGCAGGGGTCAAAGAAAACTATGCCCATTCATTGTCCACGGGCGAGCCCTATGCGCGCAGGCACCGTCTGCGCCGCCATGATGGTGAATATCGCTGGGTCGAGACGCGCGCGGCACCGATGCGCAATGCCGAAGGCGTCATCGTCCAGTGGAATGTCATCTGCCTTGATATCGACGGTGAGGTTCACGCGGAGGAAGATCTGCGTCGGGCGCGAGAGGGTCTTGCACGGGCGAGCCAAGTGGCGAGCCTGGCCGAACTTTCAGCCTCCATCGCGCACGAGGTGAACCAGCCGCTCGCGGCCGTCGTAGCCAACTCACACGCCTGCCAGCGCTGGCTCATGGCCGAGCCGCCGAATATGGAGCGGGCACAGAGGACGGTCGAGCGGATCATCCGGGATGCCAACTCGGCGGCGGATGTCGTCAGCCGCATTCGCGCTCTGTTCAAGCAATCCGTAGACAGGAGGACCCCATCGACGCTCTCCGGCATCGTCAACGAAGTGCGCAACCTCATGGCCGACGAGGCCTGGCGTCGTCACGTTCGGATGGAAGTGGAGGTCGACGCCACCCTTCCGCTCATCGCAATCGACCGCGTCCAGATCCAGCAGGTTCTAATCAATCTCATACGCAACGGCATCGAGGCAATGGACGCCACGACAGGCGACAGGGTCATCGAAATCCGCGTGCGCCAGATCGGGAATATCCTCCAGACCGAGATCAGCGATCGCGGCCAGGGCATCGAATTTCCCGAAAAGATGTTCGAGCCGTTCTTCACGACGAAGGAAAAAGGCATGGGCATGGGGCTGGCCATCTGCCGCTCGATCGTCGAACTGCACGGCGGGCGATTGTGGGCCGAGAAGAACAATCCGTGCGGAGCGACGTTGATCTTCACATTGCCTATTGAAACGAAGGCGGCGCTATGACGGCCGACGACCATATCGTCTTCATCGTCGACGACGATGAACGTATCCGGGAAGCGCTCGTCGAGCTGCTGGACTCGCACGGCATGCACGCCATCGCCTTCGAATCGGCCTGCGACTACGTGAGAGCGGACAAGCCGGATGTGCCCGCCTGCCTCGTTCTGGATATCGAGTTGCCTGACATCAACGGTCTCGATCTGCAGAGACAGATCGCCGACAGGGATCATCCGCCGATCGTCTTCATTACCGGACACGGCGACATTCCCTCCTCGGTGCGTGCGATCAAGCATGGCGCGGTGGACTTCCTGACCAAGCCGTTCAGCGATGCGGATCTCATGGCGGCAATCCACGCGGCGATTGCTCAGGATCGGGAAAAGAGAGCCGAGCGCGCCGAGATCGACATGCTCAGACAACACTATCTCGACCTGACGCCGCGCGAGCGCGAGGTGCTGCCGCTCGTCGTCAGCGGCCTTCTCAACAAGCAGGCCGCAGCCGAACTGGGGATCAGCGAAGTCACGCTGCAGATCCACAGAAGAAACGTGATGCAGAAAATGGCCGCGGCATCGCTCGCCGATCTGGTGCGGATCGCGGAGAGATTGGAAATACCGATAACCCACTCGCGCAGGGTGGGAGGGAATTGAAGATGAACAAGACAAGACATGTCGTGGCAATTGTAGATGACGATCCAAGGTTGCTTGAATCGATGGGCGACCTTCTGGAATCGGCGGGCTATGTGGCCCGCAGCTTTTCATCGGCAGGTTCGCTGCTCGTCAACGGGCTGTCGGACCTCGACCTGCTCATCACCGATATCGGAATGCCTGGCATCGACGGCTTCGAACTTCGTGACCTGGTGCGGAAGTCGCGTCCGGAGCTGCCGGTATTCATGATCACGGGCCGCCACGAGATAGCCGATCAGGGACGCGCTCAAGGCGCGAGCGGATTTTTCCGCAAGCCCTTCGATGCCCAGGCCCTGCTGGCGGCCATTGCCAACGCTTTGCATAAATCGACAGATGGAGGGTGACATGAGAGTTGACCAGCCGTTGCCGCGGAGATCGGCGCCGTTATCATTGCAGTGCAGTTATGAAGAGAACCAGCCGCTTGTTATTATCGTCGATGACGACGCATCGGTTCGCGAAGCGCTGTCGGAGCTGATCCTGTCGGCGGGTTTCCAGGCGACCAGTTTTGCTTCGACCCGAGAATTGCTTGACGCCGATATATTGGATAGCCCCGGCTGTCTGATCCTCGACGTGCGCATGCCAGGCGCAAGCGGCCTTCACCTGCAGAGCCATCTGGCCGAAAACGGCATTTCCAAGCCGATCATCTTCCTGACCGGGCATGGCGACATCCCGATGACCGTCCAGGCGATGAAGGCCGGCGCCGTGGATTTTCTCACCAAACCGGTGCGAGACCAGACGTTGCTCGACGCCGTGACTGCCGGCATTGCGATGGATGCCGAGCGACGGGCGGAAGCCGCTATCGCCAAGCGCAATATCAAGCGCCTGGAGACGCTGACGCAGCGCGAGCGCGAGGTCCTGCATGAGGTGGCGCGCGGCCGCCTCAACAAGCAGATCGCCTTCGACCTCGGCATCAGCGAGGTGACGGTCAAGCTGCATCGCAGCAATGTCATGCACAAGATGGAGGCGGCCTCTATCGGCGAACTGATCCGGGCCTGGGAAACGCTGCCGGCGCAAATGCGCCAGATCGGCCCGCGCTAGTAGGCGAAGGATGCCGGACTCGAAGACGATCTGCCGCTGTCCATTTGATGCGCGCCGTATCCGATTCGCGCCGGAAAAGACGATGCGGCGCCGATAATGGGTTTCGGCCCCGCACCCATGCGTTATCTCTAAATTAAAGCTCGGGGATATGACCTGGTGCCCGGCTTTGGTTCCCTAAAGGAGATCTCGCCTTGAACAATCAATCGTCAGCTGCGCCTTCCCCTGAAACCAACGCCTTCGACAACGAAGCAAACTTCCTGTCGGCCATGGGGAATGCCAAACGGCTTCACATCCTGCATCTGCTGGCCGAAGGAGAAATGTCCGTGTCCGTCCTGGCTGACGAGGTGGGATTGAGCCAATCTTCGACTTCACAGCATTTGGCAATTCTTCGAGAACAGGACCTCGTGCGGACGCGAAGGGATGCCCAGACGATCTACTATTCACTTCAATCCGCCGCGGCCACGGCGATGCTCGATACGCTCGCCGACATCTTCGGATGGCACCCTCGCTCCCCAGTGGAACGCGGCCGAGCCGTAGGCACCTGACGAAATGACGAAGCGTTGCTCTTGCGGCTCATGATTGGAACATGATCTTGTAGGCAACTCGGGATCGGCACCGCGGCGACGAAGAGCAGCGCAATGGCGAGGACGGCGAAAGAGATGACCGCGGCTTGAGCGCAAGCGCGAAGCCGAGGCCGCTCAATGGGCGTAGTTCCAAGGCCTGGATGCAATGGCGCGGGGGTCCCGCGATTGCTTCGCCCACATGGCCCTCGAATGCCTCGATCCCTGATGTACGTTTGATGTACGCCTCCTAGACGACGGTGTGATTACGCCTCCATTGCAAATGGAGATAATGAATCACATCAGGAACGGGAAAAGTCAGGAGGAGACGCCATGAGTATGGACGTACCGAACGACCGGCGGCATGGAGGCGATCATGGACGTATATGAAGCAGTCACAAGCCGACGGGCGGTGCGGGGTTTCAAAGGCGAGCCTGTAAAGAGGGAGGTGCTTGAGCGAGTGCTGTCCGCCGCAGCTTGGTCGCCGTCAGGTTCGAACATCCAGCCGTGGAACACCTATGTGATGACCGGCGCACCGCTGGCTGAGCTCAAGACGTCCGCCGTCGAGCGCGTGGCCCATGGCGACGCCTGGGACAAGCGGCAGTACGAGATGTACCCGCCCGTGCTGAAGTCCCCCTACGGGGAGCGCCGATCCGCCTTCGGCAAGGAGCGCTACAGCGCGCTCGGCATTGCGCGCGAGGACTGGGAGGCGCGCCAGCGGGCAGCGATCGCCAACTGGAACTGTTTCGGCGCGCCCGCCGCCCTGTTCTGCTACATCGACCGTGACCTGGGCCTATCCCAATGGGCCGATGTCGGCATGTATCTGCAGACCGTCATGCTGCTGCTCCGTGCCGAAGGTCTGCACAGTTGCCCGCAGATGGCGTGGTCGCAGGTTCGCGAGACGGTCGCAGAAGTCCTGTCACCCCCGGACGAGCTCATCCTCTTCTGCGGCATGTCGATCGGGCACGAGGATCCCACGGTCAGTTACACCCGCACAGGCCGCGCCCCGCTCGACGAGACGGTCACGTTCGTCGGCGATTAGTTGCCTGCGATCCAAGGACCAGAGACCCTTCTTTGATTTTTGCGTATGATAGGTCCTTTATCATGCGAGATATTGGAGAACGCCATGACCACCCATAAAGTAGGCTATCTCATCGGCAGCCTCGCCAAGGGCTCGATCAACCGAAAGCTCGCGAAAGCGTTGGTGCGGCTCGCCCCGCCGGAACTTGAAATGTCGGAGATATCCTTCAAGGACCTGCCGCTTTACAGCTACGACTATGACGCCGACTACCCTCCGGCTGGCAAAGCATTCAAAGCGGCAATCGCTGCCGTCGACGCCGTGCTGTTTGTTACGCCCGAATACAATCGGTCCATACCCGGCGGGCTGAAAAATGCAATCGACTGGGCGAGCCGCCCCTACGGCACCAACTCGTTCACACGCAAGCCGTCAGCGGTAATCGGCACGTCGCCAGGCGCGATAGGCACAGCAGTTGCCCAGCAGAATTTGCGCAGTGTGCTCAGTTTCTGCAACTCTCCCCAGATGAATGCCCCGGAAGCCTACATCCAGTTCACACCGGGGCTGATCACCGATGACGGCGAGGTCACGAACGACAAAACCGCCGATTTCCTTCGCACCTTCATGCAGGACTTCCATGTCTTCATCGCAAGGGTTCGCTCAGTCCTACCGAAAGATGCCTAGAACAGGATGATTTTAGGCCCGTCGGCCTAAAATCTGAATCCTGTTCTAAATTAAATAGTTAGAGCATGTTGTCACCCGAAAACCGCTCACACTTTTCGGCATCATGCTCTAGAAGCGTCGCCCTGCGGGAGCTGGCCAGGCCATCCGGGACCAGCTCCTGTTTTAAAAGCGGGCGATGCCCTCAGGCGAAGGCGTAGGAGCCGTCGGGCCGTTTCGGCACGCGCCGCTGCCAGTGGATGTAGCCTTCCTCTTCCATCGCCTTCTCGTCCATTTCGACGCCCCAGCCCGGCCGGTCGGGACGCAGCTCCAGATAGCCGTCCTTCGGCAGGTAGGGATCGACGACGTAGCGGGTTTTCCCCTCCCGCTTCTCGATATCGAGGCCGCCATAGACATAGGCCTGTCCTTTCGGCAGCCGGTATTCGAGGATGCGGAAATTCTGTGCCGCCGCCGAAAAATGAACGTTGACCGCCGTCGCAAGCGGACCCATCGGGTTGTGCGGCGCCACGCCGACGAAGAAGGCTTCGGCGAGCGTGGCGATGCGGCGCATTTCGCTGATGCCGCCGACGACGCAGATGTCGGGCTGGATTAGGTCGGCGCCCTTGACCTGCAGCAGCCGCAGGAACTCGTTTCTGTTATAGAGCGACTCGCCGGTCGCAAGTGTGCAGTTGAGCCCCTGTTTCAGGTCGCCCCAGGCCTCGATGTTCTCGGGACGCAACGGCTCCTCGAAAAACAGCGGGTCATAAGGCGCCAGCGCATTGCCGAGCTGGCGAGCGGCGATCGGTTCGAAAATCTTCGCATGGGCATCGAAGGCGATTTCGTATTCGTCATTGACCGTTTCGCGAAGCGAGCGGAAATAATCCGCCGAGGCTTTGACGACATTACCCCAGCGGTTCGAGTGCATGTCGATCCGCCAGGGGCTGAGCTTGAAGGCGGTGAACCCCCATCCCTCCTTCAGGCGATCGAATTCGTCGCGGGCTGCTGGCGCATCCGGCGCGGTGTAGACACCGGCATAGACCTTGATGCGGTCGCGCACTTCGCCGCCGAGCAGCTTGTAGACCGGGACATTCACCGCCTTGGCCGCAAGGTCCCACAGGCAGTGATCGAGCGCCGAGATCGCGGCAAGGCCAAGCGCCCCCGGCGGAAACCGGCTCTGCTGGATCAGCAGATTGACGAGATACTCCACGCGTGTCGGGTCCTGGCCCGAGACAAATTCGTAGAGATAATCGAGCAGCGGCGGCAGCGCCTTGTCGGGGCCGTGATTGTAGCATTCGCCCCAACCCGTCAGCCCGTCATCGGTATCGAGCGCGACGATCACGCGCGGACGGTCCTTGTCGCGGGTCATGAAAACCCGCATGCGGTCGATCTTCATCTTTCTGTCCTTCTAGCGATTGAAATAGGTGCGGCGCGACTGGCGCGTCTGCACGTAGAGATGCTCGTTGTCGGTTCCGGGATTGTAGGCACCGGCACTTTGCGGCACCGAGACATTGCCGTTGCTGGGGAAGCGCGCCACGAAGGCCTCGTCGATATCGCAGCCAAGTCCCGGGCCATCGGGAACGGCGATCAAGCCGTCGACCTGTTGCGGGTGCGGCACGATCGTCTGGCGGCGGCCGTCCCAGTCGTCGTCAAGCCGCTCGAGGATGAGGGCGTTGGGGATCGCCGCAAGCAGATGCAGAGCCGCATATTCCGCCACCGGCCCGAGCGAACCCGAATGCGGCGCCATCTGGATATGATGGGCTTCGGCCATGGCCGCGATCTTCTTCATCTGGGTGATGCCGCCGGCCCGGCCGGTGTCCGGCTGGATGATGTCGACCAGTTCCTTCTCTATGAGCTCACGCTCGCCGAAGATGGTCGCCGAGCGCTCGCCGGCGGCAAGCGGCACATGTGCTGCGTCGCGGATGCGACGGTAGCCGTCGATATTCTCCGGCGCAATCGGATCTTCCACCCACATCAATTCATAGGGTTCGAGCGCCCGCACCAGCCGGCAGCCATCCGCAGGCGTCAGCCACGGCGGCCCATGCAGATCGATGGCGATGTCCATGTCGTCACCGACGGCGTCACGCAGCGCAGCAACCTTGCGGACCGGATCGGCGACGCCGCCGCATTTGATCGCCTTTATGCCTCGCGCTTTGATGGCAAGCGCGCGCTCGGGCGTATTCGCATGCGAATAGATCGGGATCCGGTCGCGCACCTTGCCGCCGAGCAGCATCCAGACAGGCACGCCGAGCGCCTTGCCCTTAATGTCCCATAGCGCCATGTCGATGCCGGTCATCGCACCGCCTCCGACCGTTCCGAGCATGCCATGGCCCATCATCGCGATTTGTATCTTCTGCCACAAGCGCTCGGTATGTGCCGGATCCTCGCCGATGAGGAGGGGGGCGAGATCATGGATCGCCGTCTCGACGACACGCGGCCAGCCCGAGCATTCACCGATGCCTGTGATGCCCTCATCGGAAAGAGCCAGTTTCTGGTGCCGCCGAACTGCTTGGAGGCGCCGCCGCCAGAGCGTTGGTCGGAAGCCCAGTTCGCGGGATCTGGCTGACCGACATGCATGAGAAAAGTGCGGATCCCGGTGATTTTCATCGCTGAAAACTCCCATTCTTCAAAATGTCCGGCGCGACGTAGCGGAAACGCCGCGAATGATCGCGATCACGCGGATCGGGGCGCGGGATCGCTGATATGAGCGCCTGCGTATAGGCGTGCTCGGGCGTGCGGCAGACCTTCTCCGCATCGCCGATTTCGACGAGCTGGCCTTTGTACATGACGCCGACACGGTCGCACATGTAACGGATAACGCCGATGTCATGGCTGATGAAGATATAGGCGAGACCGAGTTCGTCCTGCAGGCGCATCAACAGATCGAGCACCTGCGAGCGCACCGAGACGTCGAGCGCCGAGGTTGCCTCGTCGGCAACGATGACGCGCGGATTGAGGGTGATGGCGCGGGCAATGCCGATGCGCTGACGCTGGCCGCCGGAGAATGCGTGCGGGTAGCGTTCGCGCGCCCTCGGGTCGAGGCCGACCTGCTCCATCAGGTGGCAAACGCGCTCCTCCAGCGCCCGCCCCTTTGCGACACCATTGACGAGCAGCGGCTCGCCGATGATCTGCGAGACGGTCATGCGCGGGTTGAGGGAGCCGAAAGGATCCTGAAACACCATCCGCAATTCCCGCCTTGCGGCGGCGAGCGTCTGACCTTTTGCCGTTGCCAGGTCGATGATGTCGCCGTCGGCGCGGCGATAGAGGATTTCGCCCGCAGTCGGATCGATCAGCCGCATGATGGAGCGACCCATCGTCGTCTTGCCGGATCCGCTCTCGCCGACGATGCCGAGCGTCTCGCCCGGCAGAAGCGAAATGGAAACATCGTCCAGCGCTTTTACCTCGCCGAAATCCATCGATACATTGCGGAGTTCGAGGATCGGTGGCGCCGTCGTGTCGAGCGGAGGGCGCGCCAGCCGGATTTCGGCCTTCGCTTCCAGCTTCAGCACCGAGCCGATCAGCATGCGGGTATAGTCGTCTTTCGGCGCATGAAAGATCTGCTCGACCGGCGCATATTCCTTGGCGACGCCATTGTGCATGACCAGCACATCGTCGGCGATCTGCGCCACGACGCCCATGTCATGCGTGATGAACAGAACGGCCATGCCCTTGGCCTTCTGCAGCCGGGCGATCAGGTCGAGAATTTCGGCCTGCGTCGTCACGTCGAGGGCCGTGGTCGGCTCGTCGGCGATCAGCAGCTGCGGTTTGCAGGCGAGCGCCATGGCGATCATCGCGCGCTGGCGCATCCCGCCGGAATATTGAAAGGCATATCGGTCCAGCGCTTTTTCCGGTGAGGGAATCTCGACCTGCTTGAGCAGCGATATGGCTTCAGCGCGCGCCTCTGCCTTGCTCATCCGGGTGTGAAGGCGAAGCGCCTCGACGATCTGGTTGCCGACCGTGTGGATCGGCGACAGCGACGACATCGGCTCCTGGAAGATCATGGCGATGTCGCGGCCGCGGATCGCTCGGATCTGACGCCCGCGCGGATTGAGGCTGGTCAGATCGATCGAACCGCCGTTCTGATCGTTCAGCATGATCGATCCGCCGGATATGCGGCCGGGTGCATCGACGATCTGCAGGATCGAACGCGCCGTCACCGACTTGCCGGATCCGCTTTCGCCGACGACACAGAGCGTCTTGCCCGGCTCGATCGAGAAAGACAGATCGCTGACCGCGCGAAAGACGCCGGTGCGCAGAGGAAACTCGACCGTCAGATTTTTCACCTGCAACAGCGGTCTGCCGGCAATGGGAAGGATATCGGTCATGCCGGCCTCATTTGTTATAGGGGTCGGCCGCATCGCGCAGGCCGTCGCCGAGAAGGTTGAGCGCCATCACGGCGACCACGACGGCGCAGCCCGGCATGAAGAGCCATGGCGCAGTGGCGATCGAGCGAATGTTCTGGGCCTCGCGCAGAAGCACGCCCCAGGAGATGGTCGGCGGCTGCAGACCGAGGCCCAGGAAGGAGAGAGAGGTTTCGGCAAGGATCATTGCCGGCACCGCAAGCGTGATCGACGCGATGATATGGCTGGCAAAGCTCGGCAGCATGTGGCGAAAGATGATGCGCCTTTCGCGAACGCCGTCGAGCCTGGCGGCGGCGACGAATTCCTCGGTGCGCAAAGACAGGAAGCGGCCGCGAACGACGCGGGCGAGCTGCGCCCAGCCGGTCAGCGACAGGATGATCGTGATCATCATATATTGCAGCGTCGCAGGCCAGTCCTGCGGCAGGGCCGCGGCCATTGCGAGCCAGATCGGGATCGTCGGCAACGACAGCACGAAATCGATCACCCGCTGCAGGAAGAAATCGATCCGGCCGCCGTAATATCCCGAGATGCCGCCGAGCACGATGCCGAGCATCAACGAGAAGAAGACACCGACGAGGCCGATCGACAACGAGATCTGCGAGCCCTGCACCGTTCGGCTGAAGACATCGCGCCCAAGCCTGTCGGCGCCGAAGAGAAGCAGCGGCGTCGTCTTGTCGGGCGAGGCGATCAGATGGATGTTGGTCCTGAACAGGCCGAACACGGAATATTCATAACCGCGCCCGAAGAACTGGACATCGACACGCTTCGTCGTGTCTTCCTTGTAGATGGCTGCCAGCGTTTCCGGATCGCGGGTCAGCTTCATCGGATAATAATGCGGGCCGAAGGAGAACCCGTTCTCAGTATCGATCAGATGCAATTTCTGCGGCGGGTGAAAGGTCGCCCGCGCATTTTGCAGGTACGGATCGTTGATGGCGAAGAAGCCGGGAATGACGGCGACGATATACATCAGCACGGTGACGACAAGCGCCACCATGGCAAGCCGGTGCCGGCGGAAAGCCCACCAGATGAGCTGCCACTGCGATGCGACGGCGGCGCGATCCGGGGGAATATTTGTAATGGGGATGTCGACCACGTAAGGCTCCTATTCCAACCGGATGCGGGGATCGACCAGCGCAAGCAGGATATCGCTGATCAGAGATCCTATCAGCGTCAGCGCGCAGATCAGCAGAACGAAGGCGCCGGCGAGATACATGTCCTGGGCCATCAGCGCCTGCAGCAGCAAAGGTGCGGCCGTCGGCAGATTGAGGACGATGGCGACGACGACCGAGCCGGAAATGAGATTGGGCAGCAGCCAGGCGATCGTCGAGATGAACGGATTGAGCGCGATCATCAGAGGATATTTCATCAGCAGCCGGAACTCAGAGAGCCCTTTTGCCCGGGCCGTGGTCACGTAAGGCTTCGGCAGTTCATCGAGCATGTTGGCGCGCATGACGCGGATGAGGCTCGCCGTCGAGGAGACGGCAAGGATGATGACGGGAAGCCAGAGATGCGAGAAGAGATCGACCATTTTGGCGAAGCTCCAGGACGCGTTCTCGTATTCCGGCGAAAACAACCCGCCGACATCCTGTCCGAATTCGACCGCCGCGACATACATCAGCACCAGCGCCAGCAGGAAGGACGGAACGGCCAGGCCGAAAAAGGTGAAGGCGGTGAAGAAATAGTCGCCGATCGAATATTTGCGCACGGCGGAATAGACGCCGATCGGCAGCGCGATTGCCCAGGTGGCGATCAATGTCGACAAGGCCAGAACGAGCGTTAGCGCCATGCGCTCCCAGATCAGGTCCGAGACCGGCTGCTGCCATTCGAAGGAGATGCCGAAATCGCCGCGCGTGAGAATGCCCCACATCCATTTGAAATATTGGACGAGCATCGGGTCGCCGAGGCCGAAGCGCTCGCGCAATTGCGCCGCCGTGTTCTGATCGACGATCTCGTTGGAGGCTGCCAGCGTCGCAATATAGGTCGTGACATAATCGCCCGGCGGCAGCTGGATCAGCACGAAAGCCAGGAAGCTGACGGCAAACAGCGACGGAATCATCCATAGGAAGCGTTTGGCGATAAAGACCAGCATGAGGCGCCTCTTGCATTGAACACCGCCTTCCCGGCCTTGTCGGCCGTCAGGACCGGCAAGGCATCTCGGAGGGCGAACTGAAAGAAAGCGCCGTACCTGATGGTACGGCGCTTAAGACGAAAATCAGCTCGTGAAGGTGAATTGCTGCGGCATTGCAGGGCCGGGATTGGGCCAGGACCAGCTATCCGGCTCCTTCTCGGGAACATTGCGCAGATTGTTGCGGATGATGCCGAAGCCGCCGACGGCAAGGCAAAGGCCGACGGTCTCGAATTCCTCGGCCGCGATGTCGAAGATCTGCTTCATGATCGCACCGCGCTTGTCGAGATCGGCTGTCGACCGCGCTTCGTCGAAAAGCTTCATGCGCTTCTTCTGGCTTTCCGGCGGTTCTTCGCCGCGCGCACCGTTAGAGGTGTACCAAAGCGTCCATGGGATGGCGTAACGCGAACCCTGCGGATGGAAGGCGAAGAAATCGCGCGGATCGAGCATCGGATCGAGACCGCCAGGACCTGGCCACACTGCCGCATCATGGGCGTTATCGTCGCCGCGGGTGTAATAGAGCGCCCGCTCGATCGTGTTGACCTTCATGTCGACACCGATCTGAGCCCAATGCGCCTTGACCAGTTCCAGGGCATCGACGAGGTCGGGATAGAGCGTCGGAATGACGTCGATCGAGAAGAACACCTTCTGGCCGTCCGGCCGGAGGCGGAAACCGTCGCCGCCTTTCTTATAGCCGGCCTCATCGAGCATCGCGCCTGCCTTGTCGGCGTCAAACTCGGTGAATTGGCGCGCATATGTCTCGTTATACCAGGGATGGGTCGGACGCGGCCCGGCCTGGTAGGGTTCGCTCTGTCCGAAATAGACGATGTCGATGAGCTCCTGGCGATTGATGCCGATCGAGAGCGCTTGCCGGAACGACTTGTCGGCAAACATCTTGCGCATGGCAGGATCTTTGTGGGTGATGTTGAAATAGATCTGGCACTGTTGCGAGGCCGAAGGCACGAGCGTCAGCAGCCGGTAATCGCCCTTTTCCATGTTCTTGGACAGCGTCGGCTTGTTGGCGAGAACGCTGATGTGACGTTCCTGAATGTCGATCTTACCGGAGATGACGTTCAGCATCAGCGATTCGACGTCCTGCGAGATGCCGAAGTTGATTTCATCGATGTAGGGGAGCTGGTTGCCCTCGGTATCGACCTGCCAGAAATAAGGGTTGCGGGTCATGACGACGCGCGTCGCGCCGCCGGCATAGGGCTCTTTGACCACCCATGGATCGAGCGTCGGCTTGTCGACATTGCCCCATCGCGACGGGATCTCGATGTCGCCGCAACGGCTGCGGAACAGCTCTGTCCAACTGGTGACACCGGCCTTCTTCGCATCGGCCTCGATATTGGGATTACATTTGGGCAGGAACTGGCTGCAATAATGCTTCGGAAACAGCGTCGGATGCTGGCCAAGCGGCGTGGCGAGGTTTTCCAGATAAAGCGCGTTGGCCGCAGCAAAGGTGAACTTCACCGTGTAATCGTCGATCTTCTCGACCGTGACCGGCTTGCCGGCGACAGCAAGCTGCGCCGGTGTCGAGCTGTAGAGCTCGGTGTTCTTGACACAGTCTTCAATCGCGAAGACGACGTCATCGGCCGTAAAGGGATGACCGTCGGACCAGCGCACGCCTTCGATCAGATGGAAGGTGAATTGTGTTGCGTCGTCGCTAACTTCCCAGCGCTCGGCAAGGTTCGGCTGCACGGCGGTAAAATCGAGGTTCCAGCGCACAAGGCTCTGGTTGCCGACCATACGCAGGATGCCGTTATGGTCGGATGAACCGCGAAGGCCGCGGCGCAGCGAACCGCCATAAGTGCCGACCTTCTCGAACGGCGTCACGACCATCGGCTTTTTCGGCAGGCGCTCGGCGAGCGGCGGTAGCTTTCCATCCTTGGCGAGCTGCGCAAGGGCCGGCGCTTCGCCGCCTGCGGCGGACACGCGACCGGCAATAGACAGCGCCGCGACGCCAGCCATGCCGCCAAGCACGGCGCGGCGGGTGACGCCACGCGACAGTATTTCTTTGGCCATCGAATTCCTCCCTTTTGGGCCGGCGCAGCCTTTGCGCCGGCTGATGCGGCGGGCTCCCGACCCGACGCTGACGCCCTCCTCGGCGCTACGACCGAAACCATAGACACGTTCTCAAATGATTACAAGAGTTGACAGATAATTACAAATTTTGTAGCCATGTTGCATTGAAATGCGACGTTGTGCCGTTGAAATACGGCCAACCGGACGAAAAACGTTGGATCTGTCAAATGCTGTACGCCGTCCTGAACATATGGTCGGCGACAGCCAGGGTGCGGCCGCCGACCCGGCGCACGTGGCGTTGAGAGAAAAGGACCATGATGACATTCGCGGTCGATGCCGTTTCGAACAGGAGCGCAACGCGCTTCAGTGACATCATCTACGAGAAGATCGTGGGGATGATCGCCGACGGCAATTTTCCGGTGAATGAACGACTGCCGCCGGAGACGAAGCTCGCCGCGGATTTCGGCGCATCGAGACCCGTCGTGCGCGAAGCGCTCGAACGCTTGAGAGCCGATGGCCTGGTCGTTTCGCGCAAGGGTTCCGGTTCCTATGTCAGGCAAAGGCCGGATTCGTCGATGCTGAAAATGGTGCCGGTCGGCTCCTTGGCCGATGTCCAGCGGTTCTTCGAATTCCGCGCCGGTCTCGAAGCCGAGGCGGCGGAGCTTGCAGCGCGAAACTGGCAACCGGTCGACAAGGAGCGCATAACGGCAGCGCTTCTTTCGATTGAGCAATGCTTGCGCAATGGGGAGCTTGGCGCCGAGGAGGACCAGGCTCTGCACGATGCAATTGCCATGGCGACCGGTAACCAGTTCCACATCACCCTGCGCGAGTGGTTCAAGCCGCATTTCGCCATCGGGCATTCCGTTACACGAAGCTTGAGCTTGAAGCGGACGCCGGAACAGATCCGCAGCGTCCAGGATGAGCATGCGGTGATCGTCGAGGCGATCTTCGCGCACCGGGAAACCGAAGCGCACGATGCGATGAAAAGACACATACTGAATGCGCGCGCCCGCATGTTCCAGGGCGTTTGAGCGATATGGGAGGAGAGACGATGAAACGGGTCGCTATGACGGGTGCTGCCGGACGTGTAGGGACGCTGCTGCGTCCGCTTCTTCGGTCGCATGTCGAGCACCTCAGCCTGATCGATCTCCAGGAACCTGGCGGGCTTGGCGAAAACGAGAATTTCGTCAGGGCCGACCTTACAAAGCTCGACGAGGCGACGGCTGCGCTGAAGGATATCGATGGCGTCGTCCATCTGGCGGGTATCGCAAGCGGCACGGACATGAACGCCATTCTGCACGCGAACGTGCTTGGAACATACAATCTCTACGAAGCGGCGCGGATCAACAAGGTTCAGCGGGTCGTCTATGCATCGAGCAATCATGCCACCGGCTTTTATCCGCGCGGCCAGCTGGTGTCGCCGCTCGACCCGATGCGCCCCGACAGCCCATATGGACTTTCCAAATGCTGGGGCGAACTTGTGGCGGGGCTTTATTACGACACATCGGGCATTCGCTCTCTTTCCATCCGCATCGGCAATGCGGGCACCTATCCCAACAGCGAGCGATCCATTGCCATCTGGATCAGCGCGCGAGACCTGGCGCAATTGGTCAGGATCGGCCTTTCGCACCCGTTGATCGCAGCAACAGTGGTCTACGGCGTTTCTGACACCGAGGAGATGTGGTGGGAGAACGATCTGGCGACACGATTGGGCTACCAGCCGCAGGACCGGCCGCGTGACCACGCCCTGATCGAAGAGGGATCCGAAGGGCCGGTCGCGCTGGCGTTCCAGGGTGGCGGGTTCTGTGAGATCAATCACGACGGCACCATCCGCATGCGCGACGCCGATGGCTTGGCCAAGAGCCCGGAGACGGTTGAATGACGGCGCCTCGGGTCATCCGCCCGGACGTCCGTTCCGTTATCCAGCAACCGCTGACGGTCGGTGAATCGCCGGTATGGGACGAGGAGACCGGCACTCTGTGGTTCGTCGATATTCTGGCGCCGGCACTCGTCCGGCTTTCGCATTCAGGAAAGATCGACCGCTTCGACATGCCGGCCGCAATCGGCGCGCTCGGGCTTTGCCGCGATCACAGGATCGTCGTGGGGCTCCAGACGGGCGTCCATCTCTTCGATCCGGATTCGGGAGATTTCGAGTTTGTGTGCGATCCGGTTGGACGCGACATCAATTGCCGCCTCAATGACGGAAAGGTCGGCCCCGACGGGCACTTCTGGATCGGCTCGTTCAGCGAAGCCAAGCCGCAGACCAATGAGGCCGCACTTTTCTGCGTGAGCGCCGACGGCAGCACGCGGACCGTGGCCACAAAACTGACGAGCTCCAACGGCCTTGCCTGGTCGCCGGACGGCCGGCGGATGTATCACTCCGACAGCCGGCAATGCTTCCTGCAGGCATTCGACTTCGATCCTGATACGGGCGACCTCGGCGATGGGCGCCGGCTTCGCAGCTTCACGGAAGACGAGGGTCGGCCGGACGGAGCGACAACCGATCGTGACGGGTTCTACTGGAGCGCCGGCGTTTCCGCCGGCCGCCTCAACCGAATATCGCCCGAAGGCGAAATCGTCGAAATCTACATTCTGCCGGTCCCCGCACCGACGATGCCGTGTTTCGGGGGGCCGGATCTGCGTACCCTCTTCGTCACGAGCCTGTCGACGGATCGCAGCGGGCGTTTCGAAGCGGGAACGGTGATCGCCTTCGACGTGGATGCAAAGGGCCTGCCGCCCTTCCGCTTCGGGGATCATCCCGTCGGATGACAGCGTGCCTATCCTTCGGGTGACGACGGATTGATGGAAAGATAACGGGGAAGAAAGATGAGCATCGCAACCATGCGCAAGGCGCTTACAGGCGTATCGGGTGTTCCGGTCACCGCCTATGACGGCAGGGGTGAAGTCGAACCCCGGATCACGGCGAAGGTCTATGAGCGGGTGGCGGCAGCGGGCATTCACAACATCGTCGCTGCCGGCAATACCGGGGAATTCTATGCTCTGACACCGCAGGAAATCAGGATCGTCCACGAGGCGGCGGTTTCAGGTGTCGACGGCAAGGCACCGGTGACGGCGGCGATCGGCCGGTCGCTGCGCGAGGCGATCGGCATGGCGAAAGATGCGGCCGCGATCGGCGCATCCGCCGTCATGTCGCATCAGCCCGTCGATCCTTTCGCAGCACCTGCGGCCCAGATCGACTATTTCTGCAATCTTGCGGATGCTTCCGCCCTGCCGCTCATCGCCTATGTCAGGGCGGATGGTTTCGCCGTCGCCGATATCGTCCGCCTCGCAAATCACGGCAATATTGCCGGCATCAAATTCGCCACAACCGATCTGATGTTGTTGTCGAGAGCGATCCCGGCGGCGAGCCCCGGCGGCGCGCTGTTCGTCTGCGGCCTGGCGGAGAGCTGGGCGCCGACATTTACCGCAGCCGGCGCCCGCGGCTTCACGTCCGGCCTCGTCAATGTCGCGCCGAAGCTCTCGCTTGCGGTCCACGCTGCGCTTGAAAAAGGCGATTTTGCCGCCGCCAGGGCGATCGTCAACAAGCTCGAGCCATTCGAGCGGATGCGAACCAAATTCCGCAATGGCACGAACGTGACCGTCGTCAAGGAAGCCGTCACCTATTCCGGTCTCGATGTCGGTCCCGTGCGTGTGCCGGGATTGCCGCAGCTCGACCAGCATGACCGCGAGGAGCTTCATCGGCTGCTTCAAGGCTGGGAGGCCGAAGGCGACATTCAAACTCATTCAGACCAGTCGGCCGTAAAGGCGGCCGGCTGATTTCGACGCTATCCACAAACAACAGGATTGGGAGGTCTTGAGATGCTGAGACAAGTACTGACAACGATCGCAATTGCCGGCGCCCTGACGACGGCGCAGCCCAGCTTCGCGGCGTCGCCGCCCAATATGCTGGTGATCGGCACCAATCTCACCGGTATAAGGACGCTCGATCCAGCGCAGAACAATGCCCGCACGGTTTCCGAACTGATCTCGAACCTCTACGACAACCTCGTGCAGCTGTCGCCGGACGATCTTAAGACGCTGAAGCCGATGCTCGCGACGCAATGGAGCGTCTCGGCGGATGGTAAGATCATCACGCTGACATTACGCGACGACGCCGTCTTCCAGAGCGGCAACAAGGTGACCGCCGAGGATGCGGCCTGGTCGATCCAGCGCGTCATCAAGATGGGCCAGGTCGGCTCCACCGACATCGCGCTCTGGGGCTTTACGCCTGAAAACGTCGAAAAGCTCGTTCGCGCAAAAGACGAACACACGCTCGAGATCGAGCTGCCGCAGTCGGTCAATACCGATCTGGTGCTCTATTCGCTGGCGGGCTCGTCGATCGGCATCGTCGACAAGAAGACGGTTCTGTCGCACGAGGCGAACGGCGATTTCGGCGGCGCCTGGCTTTCCGCCAATTCTGCCGGCAGCGGCCCATTCAGCCTGGCGCAGTGGCGGCCGAACGATGTCGCGATCTTCAATGCGCAGCCGAAATATTGGGACGGCAAGCCGGCCATGGCGCGCGTCGTCGCCCGTCATATCCCGGAATCCGGCAATCTCCGGCTTCAGCTCGAAGCCGGCGACGTCGATGTCGGCCAGTATGTGGCAAGCGGTGACCTCGATGCGCTCGCCACCAACAAGGACATGGTCATCGAGAATGTCCCGGGTCTTGGCTTCTACTATATCGCCCTCAATCAGAAAGACCCGGATCTGCAGAAGCCGAAAGTTCGCGAGGCCTTCCAGCATGCCTTCGACTGGAAAGCGATCTCCGGCAACATCATGCGCCATACGGGCTTTCCCTGGCAGTCGATGATCCCGCGCGGCATGATCGGCGCTCCCGGCGAGGCGGAGGTGCGCTACGATTACGATCCCGCCAAAGCCAAGCAACTGCTGGCGGAGGCCGGATATCCCAATGGCCTGAAGAAGGTGCTCAATCCGTCGGGAGCCCCGACCCTGCCCTTCGCCGAAGCGCTGCAGGCGAGTGCCCGCGCCGCCGGCATCGATCTCGATCTCGTGCCCGGCGAGTTCACGCCCGCCTTCCGCGAGCGCAAATTCGAAGTGCTGCTCGGCAATTCCGGCGCCCGCCTGCCCGATCCCTTCGCGGTCGCCACGCAATATGCCTTCAACCCCGACAATAGCGACGAAGCACGCCTCGGCAGCTATTACCTCTGGCGCACGGGCATGAAGGTGGACGAACTCAACACGCTCATCGACCAATCGATGAAGGAGCGCGACACGGAAAAGCGCACCGACATCTTCAAGAAGATGGATGGCATCTATGCCGGCATGGCTTCGCCGCTGGTCATCTTCTTCCAGCGAACCGACCCCTATGTCATGCGCGCCAACGTGAAGGGCTATCACGGGCATACGACATGGTCGACGCGCTGGCATGACGTGATCAAGGAGTAGAACGCCGTGGCAAGCGCCGATATGACATCGAAGGGGGAGAGCAGCCGGCACTCCCCGCTGGGCGGGTTCGCCGAGGCGGCCCCGCACCCGGCACTGAGCCTGCTACGGCGCCTGGCGGGACGCGTCGTGGCCGTCGTGACGACGCTGCTCGGCCTGCTCTTCCTGACCTTCTCGATGGGCCGCCTGCTGCCCGCCGACCCGGTGCTCGCCATCACCGGGGCGGAAGTCAGCAAGGAGGTTTACGATCGCGTCTATAACGAGCTGGGTCTTGGGCAGCCGATCTGGATGCAGTTCCTCTCCTACGTCGGCAACATCGCCACAGGCGATCTCGGTATGTCGGCGACGACGGGCCAGCCGATCCTCACCGATCTCCTGACGATCTTTCCCGCGACGATCGAACTTGCGATCATCGCCATGATCATCGGGGCGATCGTCGGCATTCCCTTAGGGGTCACCGCTGCGGTCAGGCGCGGAACCGTTATCGACCACATCGCGCGGATCGTCGCCCTTGCCGGCCACTCCATCCCGATCTTCTGGACCGGGCTGATGGCGCTCTTCGTCTTTTATGCGAAGCTGAAGCTCGTCGGCGCCTCGGGCCGGATCGATGTCTTCTATGAAGGCCTCGTCACGCCGATGACGGGCTTCCTCCTGATCGACGCGGCGATTCAGGGCCAATGGGACGTGTTTTACAACGCCCTTGGCCACATCATCCTGCCGGCGGCTATCCTCGGCTACTATTCCGTCGCCTATATCAGCCGCATGTCGCGGAGCTTCATGCTGGAGCAGCTAAGCCAGGAATACATCATCACCGCCCGGGCCAAGGGGCTCGGCACCCGCAAGGTGGTCTGGCGCCATGCATTCAAGAACATCCGCGTACAACTCCTGACGATCATGGCGCTGACCTTCGGCGGTCTGCTCGAAGGCGCGGTGCTGATCGAGACCGTCTTCGGGTGGCCGGGGCTCGGCCAGTACCTGACCCGGGGGCTGCAGATGAACGACATGAACGTGGTCATGGGTTCGGTGCTGACGATCGGCGCCGTCTTCCTGACGATCAACATCCTGTCGGACTTCCTTTATCGCATTCTTGATCCGAGGACACGGTGACGCCATGACGATCTCCTCTGAGCACGCAGACAGCGTCAACACCGGCGGCCTTCGCACCTGGCTGCTCGCACCGGAGCCTCGAGGCTGGTTCCAGTCATCGGCGCAGCAAATTCACCAGGGCTGGCGGAAATTCAGCCTGCACCCGCTTGGCCTGGCCGGACTAGCCATCATCCTGCTGCTGATCGTCGTGGCGCTCGCCGCCCCCCTGCTGACGAGCTACGATCCGATCGTTCAGGACATGGCCGGGCGGCTTGCCGCGCCATCGGCGAGCCATTGGCTCGGCACTGACAATTTCGGCCGCGACGTCTTTTCACGGGTGATCTATGGCGCCCGCACGACGCTCTACATCATCATGCTCGTCACGGTCATCGTCGCCCCGCTCGGCCTGCTGATCGGCACCGTCTCGGGCTATTTCGGCGGCATCGTCGATGAAATCCTGATGCGCATCACCGATATTTTTCTCTCCTTCCCCGGCCTCGTGCTGGCGCTGGGTTTTGCCGCAGCGCTCGGTCCAGGCATCACCAATGCGATCATCGCGATTTCACTGACGGCCTGGCCGCCGATCGCGCGCTTGGCGCGCGCCGAGACGCTCAGCCTGCGCAAGGCGGACTATATCGCCGCCGTACGCCTGCAGGGCGCGACATCGATCGCGATCATCACCCGTCACATCCTGCCGATGTGCATTCCCTCGGTGATCGTCCGCGTCACCCTCAATATGGCCGGAATCATCATCACTGCCGCCGGCCTCGGCTTCCTCGGCCTTGGCGCGCAGCCACCGTGGCCGGAATGGGGTTCGATGGCCGCCAGCGGACGTGAATTCATGCTCGATAGCCCCTGGGTCATCGCAGCACCCGGCATTGCCATTGCGCTCGTCAGCCTCGCCTTCAACCTTGTCGGCGATGCGCTTCGCGATGTTCTCGATCCCCGAGGTTCAGAATGACAGAGCCCTTGATCGATATTCAGAACCTCGAAATCGCATTTGGCGGCGGACAGGTGCGGGCCGTGCGCGGCGTGAGCTTTTCGCTTGGACAGGAAAAGCTCGGGATCGTCGGCGAATCCGGGTCGGGAAAGTCGACCGTCGGCCGCGCGATCATGAAGCTGCTGCCACCGACGGCGATCGTCAATGCCGAGCGGATGCGCTTTCGCGACGTCGATCTGCTCAAGGCGAACGAAAAAACGATGATGACGATCAGGGGGCGGCGGATCGGCCTGATCCTGCAGGATCCGAAATATTCGCTCAATCCCGTCATGCGGATCGGCGAACAGATCGCCGAGACCTACCGCTTCCATCATCCGAGGACGAGCAAGGTAAAGACCTGGCAACAGGCGCTCGATATGCTCGAGGCCGTCCAGATCCGCGATCCGGAGCGTGTGGCCCGCCTTTATCCGCACGAAATCTCGGGCGGCATGGGCCAGCGGGCGATGATCGCCATGATGTTGATTGCCGAACCCGAAGTGCTGATTGCCGACGAGCCGACCTCAGCGCTCGACGTGACGGTGAGGCTCGAGATCCTGGCCCTGCTCGACGAGCTCGTCTTGCGACGCAATCTCGGGCTGATCTTCATCAGCCACGACCTCAATCTCATCCGGAATTTCTGCGATCGCGTCCTCATCATGTATGCGGGGCGGGTCGTGGAAGTGCTCGAAGCGCGCGATCTCGACAAGGCCCGACATCCTTATACGCAAGGCTTGCTGGCATCCCTGCCGACGATCGAAGATCCCCCTGCCCGGCTGCCGATCCTGAAACGGGATCCGGCCTGGCTTGAAGAATTCGCATTGGAGCCGCCGCGGTGATTAAAATCGACAATCTTACGGTCCGCTTCGGACCCGGGCAGCGACCTGTCGTTCGAGACGTAAGCTTCGCCATCGAAAAGGGAACTGCTTTCGGCCTGGTCGGCGAGTCCGGCTGCGGGAAGTCCACTGTCCTGAGGGCGCTTTCCGGCCTCAACGCCAATTATGACGGCCGGATCGAACTCCAAGGCGAGCCGTTGACTCAACGGCGCAGTCGGCCATTCTTCCGCCAGGTGCAGATGGTGTTCCAGGACCCCTATGGATCTCTCCATCCCCGCAAGACCATCCGCTCGCAGTTGAAAGAACCGCTGCGCAACCAGGGCCTGGATACGAATTCCGTCGACGTCAACGCCGTCCTGAGATCGGTCGGCCTCGATCCGGCGCTGAGCTACAGATTTCCGCACCAGCTCTCCGGTGGCCAGCGCCAGCGCGTGGCGATCGCCCGCGCGCTGATGCTGGATCCGGACGTTCTGCTTCTCGACGAACCGACATCGGCGCTCGATGTCTCAGTGCAAGCCGAAATCCTCAATCTCCTCCAGGATCTGCGCACCAACCGCGGGCTGACCTATCTGCTCGTCAGCCACGACCTCGCCGTCGTCTCGCACATGTGCAGCCGCGTCGCCATCATGGAAGCGGGCGAGATCGTCGAACAGGTCGATGTCGGTGCCCTCCGAAGAGGTGCGGTCGAACACCCCTACTCGCAACGCCTGCTGCGCGCCAGCCGGATGTACGGAAAGGGGTAACTCTCGATCGATACGCGCCTGCTTCTTGAAGTCGTCGCAGGCCCGCCATACACGTCAAGCCGATCCGGCTGCCTAAACCAAAGGCAGTATCGATCGCCGATGATGTTGCGTAACCTTTGAAAGACGCTCGGCCATTCGCATGTTCACCCCGGCATGCTCAAGATTTTCGCTGGGCGGATCGGGGATTCCCAATCTAGCGTTATCCGCTTGATCTAGAGTACAGGCCAAGGTCGCTTATCACGGCAAATTCGCAACGCTGATAGAACTCCGACAGCGCCCCTCCTCGTTGTGAGATCAACCACACGCTGCTACATCCTTCAGCTGTGGCTGTTTCGAACATTGCAGAAAGTAGAGCGGTCCCTATTCCCTTACCCTGTGCGTCGGGCTGCACTGAAAGCTCGTCCACATAGATGACGGGGCCTGTATGGCGCCGCTGTCGTATCCCGAGCGCAATGCCGAGCACCTTGTCTCCGTCAACTGCCGCAAGTGCAATTGACCTGGGAGTTTCAAGCACATAGGTCACATTTTCTGCAGCCGCCTCAAGGCACCAGCTCTCATTCCACGGAGGCAGGGCATAGGCATTTACCAACACGCTGGCCGCGCCGCTAATGTGTTTTTCAATCAGACGCTCGATCCGAAATGGCATAAACTCGTCTCACGCTACGTGAGGTGACATTCGCCGAAGGCTGTTGATTTCGCAATGGTGTGTTGCCTGCATCCGCAGGTTTTTCGCCTAGCTTGTCCCTAAAAAGGTAAAGATCGCGACTACCCTAGGCAGGTCCGGGTCAGCGGGTTCAACCTCTATTTCCAGCTCGTATAATCGTCGGCGACGCAACCAAACGGCGCGCGATCCTGACCGAACCGCTTCTTCAGCTGCTCGCATCCCCACTCGTTCAACGGCGCTGGCATGAGATTGTTGATGTCCATGCCAGGCGATTGGAATGCTGTTGTGGAGGTCGTGACGTACCAAAGCCAGAAGCCGACCACGCCCACGACGATCAGAAGCAAGACACCGAAGAAAAGCTGCAGCCGCTTCCAGATCGATACCGTCCTTTTTGGTTCTTCAATCAAAACCGGTGCATTCCGGTCGTGTTCTTGCTGATACGCAAAGGGTGCAAGAGCTGCGGTGCGCTCGTTATCCGCAAGCTCCACGCGCTGCAGACGATCGTCGAGAAGCACCGGCAGGGCCGTATTGCCGTGCCTGACGGCCAGTCCGATCGCCTTGCCATTGGCTTCACCGACGATCAGAGGCTCCTCTCCATTCTTCATGCGCGTGTAAGCCGATCGCCCGGTTTTGTCGTCGGCGATCTTGTCATTATAGGTGATGGAAAGGACGCCGCGTTTGCGGTCGAATGCGGTAATCTCGACCGGGACGGGGGTCAGCATGGCAGGCCGAAGCAATTGGCCCTTGACCCACCAAATGCGGATAGCGAGAAAAATCATCCCCAGGCTCATGCCACCAAACAGTAGCGCAAATACCGTAAGCGTGATGATCCGATTCCAGAGCATGTCCAGACCCAGGCTCATCGTCGCAAGTTCAGGATGATCGGCTGATATCACAAGGCCGGTTTCGTAGTCGCCGGTATGGAAATCGACGAACATGACCTCCACCTCGGTGTCGTAGTCTCGTCCACCGTAGCTGTAGACAAGGCGTGCCTCGCAATCGGTAAGCACTGCCTTGCGTGTCGTGCATCGCCCGTTTTGCACGTCGCCATTTTCGAGCGTCAAAGGGTTCTGGCTG
Organism: Rhizobium sp. SU303; assembly: GCF_021052345.1. NCBI lineage: Bacteria > Pseudomonadati > Pseudomonadota > Alphaproteobacteria > Hyphomicrobiales > Rhizobiaceae > Rhizobium > Rhizobium sp. SU303. Next base: position 907,748 of record NZ_CP088096.1, on the reverse strand, counting down.
ATCTGGAAATCGCGGATCACCCCTGGTGCTTCCGAGACGAATAGAAAGACAGCCAGCGCCAGGATAATGGGCGTCGACCAGAAATAAGCGCTCGGCGTGGAGATGACGTTGCGCGCCAACGAGAGCGGGCGACCAGGAAGAACAAGTGAAGGCAATGGCGTCGGACCCCTCATATGTGACAGCGCAATGGGCTGGCAAGCTCGGGCAGCGGCCAATGAGGCCGCAACTCAAAGCGCTGCGGCGTCCTTTGTGCATCTGAAAAGACGCGCGGCGCTATAGCGGAATTGACGTCGTTCCGGCCGGCTTGCACAATCTCATTGTGTAAGACCGATCTAAAACCTGAGGCGGGAGATCGCAATCCCTTTCAGCCTGCGTGGGCATCATTGGTCCATTGATCTTGTTGAAAACGTGCGCGCTGCGTTGGGAACGACGTCAATGCCTCCCATACGGAACCAAATCATCGCCGAGCGGTTATATGACACCCTCCTCCTCGATCAGCGGAGCGTCATGATGCGGATGTTAAGCGGCCCGAAAGTTACTCAGATGATCAAGGTCCTTGCCTGCGCCATTGCCGCTGCGACGGCGTCAATGCTCATGGCCGGCTCCGCCAATGCCGACGAGTCTGCTTTCCTCAAGACATTGGCAGGAAATTGGAGCGGTAAGGGTACGGTGAAAGTGCGGACAAATGCACCCACCTTGAAAGTCACTTGCCGTTTCAAGTCGGATGCGAATGCAGGTTCCCTTGCACTCAATGGGCGCTGCACCAGTCTCGCCATTTTTTCCCGTGTCATCAGCGCCAACCTCAGGGCCAGCGGTGAAATCTACACCGGCTCCTACGTGGGCGCGGGCACCGGCACCGCGGGCCTCGGCGGAAAACGCGCTGGTAATGCCATAAACCTCGCGATCAAATGGGCGAAAGAAGTGAATGGCGACCGACGTGCGCAGATGACGATCGAAAAAACCGGGGCGTCGGGCATGCGTCTCACAACCGTCGATACCGACCCCGCAACAGGTCGATCGGTTGTGACGAGCCGCATTGAGCTTCGTCGGAGCTGATATCTTTTTGCATTCAAAGAGCCGTTGTCGTGCTAAAGGGTTGATAGAGAAGCCCCGAAGCTATAGTTTCGCCTTCGCAAATCGTCGAACGATACAAGGAAATAGTTATCTCATGCCGACAGGTACCGTTAAATTCTTCAATGACGACAAGGGCTTCGGCTTCATTACCCCTGAGGGTGGCGGCCAGGACGTTTTTGTTCACGTGTCTGCGCTGCAGAGCGGCGGGTCGCTCCGCGAAGGCGACAAGGTCAGCTTCGAAATTGGACAGGATCGCAAGACCGGAAAATCGAAGGCTGAGAACGTCTCGACGCTCTGATCGAAATCGAAGATGGCCCAGCCTGCGTTGAGCGGGTTGGGCTCATCGAGTCGCGGGCGCGAATGCCTTCGTACTCTAAAGCGCGTCGTGCTCTTCGCGCTTTAAGGCTTTGTGTTACGCATGTCGTTGTCGCAAAGCCGCTGCACAGTTTTGCGCCACATGCTTTAAGCCGAAACGCCGACGATTGAGCCTGGCCGTGTCGTTTGATGTCCGCGCCTTTGAAATCATGAATATGACGCGTGAGGACGCTCATGCCAGCGCAGTGGCGGCAATCAGAGCATTGTCTCTCTGACAAAGGATGCTCCATGCATTCGTTTTAGACGATGCGATGAGCGGATCACATCACGCCCCTGACAGAATGCTATTCGCGGCCTTCTCGGCAATCATGATCACCGGCGAGTTGGTGTTGCCCGACACGATCGTCGGCATGATCGAGGCATCGACTACCCGCAGTTTCACCAGCCCATGCACCCGCAATTGCGGATCGACAACCGCCATCATGTCGCTGCCCATCTTGCAGGTACCGACAGGATGGAAGATCGTTGTGGCGATATCGCCGACGCGACGGATCAGCTCCTCGTCAGTCCGGTACTCCGCGCCCGGCAGCATCTCCTGCGGCCGGTACTTGGCGATCGCACCGGCCTCCATGAGCCGGCGGGCGTGCCGGATCGATTTCGTCGCAACCATCCGGTCGCCGACGGTCGAAAGATAATTCGGGCGGATTTCCGGCGACACGGAAAAGTCCGGGCCGCCAACATGCACGGTCCCCCGGCTCTCCGGCCGCAGATTGCAGACGGAGACGGTGACGGCGGGATATTTGTGCAGCGGCTCGCCGAGCCGGTCGGTGCTCAAGGGCTGCACGTGATATTCGAGATCGGCGGTCGCAACAGCCGGATCGCTCTTGGCAAAGATACCGAGCTGGCTCGGCGCCATCGACAGCGGCCCGGACCGGCGCAGCATATATTCAAGCCCCATGCCCGCCCGGGTGAACAGGTTGTGATAGAGCTGGTTCAGCGTCTTTGCGCCCTCGATGCGGAAGACCGTGCGGATTTGCAGATGATCCTGCAGGTTTTCGCCGACACCCGGAAGTTCATGGACGACGTCCAGTCCGGCAGCGGACAGCACATCCCGTCGACCGACCCCGGAAAGCTCCAGGATTTTCGGAGAATTGATCGCACCGGCAGACAGAATGACCTCGCGACCGGCGCGAGCCAGATGGTTCTGCCCGTTCAGCCGGAACCGTACACCGGTCACCATTCTGCCGTCGAATTCCAGCCGCTCGGTTTCGGCGCCGGTCAGCACGCGCAGATTGGGCCGCTTCATCGCCGGGCGCAGAAAGGCCTTCGTCGTGTTCCAGCGCAGGCCGGCGCGCTGGTTGACCTCGAAATAACCTGAGCCTTCATTGTCGCCATCGTTGAAATCGTCGGTCTTCGGGATACCGAGTTCTTCGGCCGCATCGCGAAAGGCATCGAGGATCGGCCAGGACAACCGCTGCTTTTCCACCCGCCATTCGCCGCCTGCTCCATGCATCCGCGACTGGCCCCGATAGTTGTCCTCGGATTTTAGGAAATAGGGCAGAACGTCGTCCCAGCCCCAGCCGAAATTGCCCGCCTGCCGCCAGCCGTCATAATCGGCCGCCTGGCCGCGCATGTAGATCATGCCGTTGATCGACGAGCAGCCGCCCAGCACTTTTCCACGCGGATAGGGCAGTGACCGACCGTTCAGTCCGGCTTCCGCTGCCGTCTTCATCATCCAATCGGTGCGCGGATTGCCCATGCAGTAGAGATAGCCGATCGGCACATGCACCCAATGATAGCGGTCGGTGCCGCCGGCTTCGAGCAGCAGGACGCGGGTCTTCGGATCGGCCGACAGCCGGTTGGCTAGAACGCATCCGGCCGATCCCGCGCCGACGATGATGAAGTCGTAGCTCCCCGCATCAATGGCTGCATCGTTCACACGGATATTCACGCCGCCGCCCCCGCTGCCACCGGCGGGACCGTCGTCAGACGCCGCCAGAGCGGCGCCATCGCCTCGGCGAGATCCTGATAGAGAGCGTAGCGGCGCGCATAATGCGCCTCGAGCGAGACATCCGGGCGATAATGGCGTTCGGTCCGGACCATGGCCGCAGCACCAGCGCCGAAGTCCGCGAAGAGGCCGGCGCCGGTTCCGGCCGCGATCGCCGCCCCCAGAGCACCGGTTTCGCGCGAGCGGGCGACAGTGACGGGTACGCCGAGCACATCGGCAAAGATCTGCGGCCAGATCAGACTGCGCGAGCCGCCGCCGGACAGCACGGCTTCGTTGAACACCGCGCCGGCCGTTCGGATCGCCTCGATGTGCTGGCGATGACCGAAGGCGACACCTTCGAGAAGCGCGCGAACGAGATGCCCCTTGGTGTGCCAGCCGGCAATGCCGTAGAAGCCGGCGCGCGCATGCCCGTCTTGCTGGGCACCATAGAGATATGGATGGTAGAGCGGGTCGTCTGCCGCGGGCTCGGTCGCCCCGGCCAGCGCGCAGCAGGCATCGAAGGGAGAAACGCCTTCTGCATGCTCGCCTTGGAAGAACTCCCGCACCAGCCATTCGAGATTGGCAGCCGAGGTGGCGCTGTTTTCCATCGCCATGTAGCGGGTGCGATCGAAAGTCGAGGACATGAAGACCGGCCCGTCGAGGTCGGGACCGTCTATGATGACCTGGTTGATGCTCCAGGTACCGGCAATGATCGAGGCGCTGCCGGTGCGCGAAACGCCCGAGCCGAGCGCCGAGGCGACGACGTCGAACAGCCCGCCGACCACAGGCGTACCGGCGGCGAGCCCGGTTTGCGTCGCCACCTCTTTCGTTACCGTACCGGCAATGTCGGCGCTTTCGATGAGCGGCGGCAAGAGGTCCATGCAATCGCCCAGTCCATAGGCCTCCATCAGTGCCCTGTCGTAGCGGCGCGCGGCAAGATCGAGCAAACCGGCACCCGACATGTCGGACACTTCGCTGACGCGGCGGCCGGTCAGGCGGTTGACGACGAAATCCTTGGAGAAGAACACCGTACCGATGCGGTTGAACAGTTCCGGCCGGTGACGCTTCAGCCAGGCAAGCAATGTCGGCGTCTGGGATGGCCACGGGCGCTGGCGGGCAATCGGATAGGTCCGGTCACCAACGCCGGCTTCTCGCCATTCATCGACCAGCCCGGCCGCCCGCGTATCGAGCGACTGGATGCCGATGAGCGGAGCGCCGTCGCGATCAAGCGCATAGAGACCGTTGCCATGCCCGGCGCAACCGATCGCGGCGATTTCCTCCGGCGGGATCTCTGCCTTTTCGATGCAGGTGCGGATGACCTGCCGGGCATTCGCCCATAATTCGTCCAGCCCCCGCTCGACATGGCCCGGGCTCGGCATGCGGCTGTGTCCCTCTTCGGACGCAGCCGCGATCTCGTTGCCCGCCCGGTCGAAAATCACCGCCTTGATGACGGTGTTTCCGGCGTCTAGCCCCAAAAGATAGTTTCCCATGCAGAACCCCTCCCAAGATTCGAAATCGCCACTCAGCCCTGCTGATAGAGTGCAAAGGCCTGTTCGCCGCTCGCATCCTCGTGCACGATCGCCATCAGCCCGCGCACCACGGCACTCGGATTGGCGTGCTGATAGATGTTGCGCCCATAGACCATGCCCATTGCGCCCTGTCGCATCAATGCTGCGGATTTGTCGAAGACGGCACGAAGATCTTCCTTGCCGCCGCCGCGGACGAGAACCGGGCAACGGGCTGCTTCCACCACTCTGTGGAAATCCTCGGCATTGGTGGTCGGATCCGCCTTGACGATATCCGCCCCCATCTCGCGGGCGAGCCGCGTCAAGGTAACGATTTTGTCGGCATCGCCATCGACCATGTAACCGCCCTTTTCGGTGACCGGCTGCATTACCAGCGGCTCGATCATCAGCGGCATGCCATACTTGTCGCAATCGGCCCGCACCCGGGAAATGTTCTGCACGCATTGGCGGAACAGGTCCGGCTCGTCCGGCAGCATGAACAGGTTGACGACGACGCAGGCCGCATCAATTTCGATCGCGCCGATCAACGGCTCGGCCTCGTTCTGCAGCACCGCCCACATGTCGCGGTGGCGGATCCGGTTATAGGGATTGCCCATGTCGATGCGCATGACCAGCGCCGGCTTGTCCTTGCCGGGTACCTCCTGCAGCAGGTCCGCCTGGCCGTAATTCATCTGGATCGCATCCGGCCCGGCAGAAACCAGCGCCTTGACGACGGCCTGAATGTCCTCCAGCCCGTTGAGGAAGGACGGTTCGTTGCAGACGCCATGATCGATCGCCACGTCGAGGCAGCGGCCGCCGCCGAACAGCCGGTTCAACCGGACTTTGCTGTTGTGTCGCATTCTATGCTCCTTGGTTCGTTCCTTGCCGAAAGCATGTCTTCGTCGACGCCGTGGCGTTCGGTGAGAAGGGTGAGAAAACGGTCGCGCTCACGGGTGCGATGCGCGAGCGTCCAGTGCTTTTCCTGCGCCAGCAGGTCGAGTACGGCATCCATCATCTCGAGCGAAAGCTCGCCTGAAACGGCCAGCGTCGTGCGCCGCAAAAGCAGGTCGTCGAGATGTTCCACCGCTTCGCAGCGGATCAGGAACTGCAACTCGCGCACCGAGTAGCCGGCGTGCGGCAACACTGCATCGGGGCCGGCGGCGATGAAGCCGGCAACCGCCTCGGCATCCGTGCCGTATCGAGCAAACAGCTCAGCCATGCGCCGGATGGAAAGGCCTTTGCTGGCCGCCACCTGCGCAAGCCAGACAGGCGCGTTGGCGGGAAATGCCTGCCCGCCGCCGATCGGCCGATCGGTTGTCGCAACGCGGCGCTGCCTGCCTAGCCGTTCCAGAGCCATGTCGGCCGCCAGTTCCCCGAAGGATCGGAATGTCGTCCACTTGCCGCCGATCATGCACAGAACCGGTGGGCCGCCATCCTTCGGCTCTACGACCGTGCAGAAATGATCGCGCGGAATGCGCCCGGTAAAGCTGTCGGTGCTGGCCGGCAGCGGCCGAACGCCGGAAAACTGGAAAACGATCTGTTCCGGCCGGATTGGGATGCTTGGCAGGACGAAGGCGAGCGATTGCTGGATATAATCCCGCTCGTCGGCCTCGCAGCGCACCGTTTCCGGATCATCGGTGCGGATATCGGTCGAACCGACGAGAACCTTGCCGAGATACGGAAACAGGATGCAGATCCGACCGTCTGCGTTCTCATAGTAGATCATGTGACCGGCGAGCGCGTCGCGCAGATCCGCATTGTCGACGATCAAATGCGAGCCCTTGGTGCCGCCCATCAGCGGAGCCGGCCGCCCTTCTGGCGAAAACAGGGTCTGATTGGCGATGTCGATCCAGCCGCCGGTGGCGTTGATGATCAGCGTCGGTTCGACGGCAATGGACGCGCCGCCGATCTGGTCTTCGACGCGGTACTGACCATCCTCTGTCCGCTGAAGTTCCGCATAGTTCAGCGCCATCGCTCCGAACTTTGTCGAAAGACCATCCTGCAGAAGCTCGATGCCTAGCCGCTCCGGATGGCTGACCCAGGCGTCGAAATAGGTGGCCGAACTCTTGATGTCGGGATTGAGCGCCGGCCACTTGGCAAGCGTTCTGCGCCGGCCGCGAAATTGGTGGCGCGGCATCAGCGCCCGTTTGCGGGTCAGGAAATCATAGATGCTCAGGCCCGCCTTGATGGCGATAGCGCCACGCCGGCTCGGGCGGCGGCTGAGGCCCAGGAAGCGGACGATGCCATTGCCGAGGCCGGAAAAGATATCGAACACCGGCACCGTCGTCGGCAGCGGCGCAACGTAATGCGGCGCATTGCGCAGCAGCCGGTCCCGCTCGACCAGCGATTCCTGCACCAGCTTGAATTCGCCGTTTTCAAGATAGCGAAGCCCGCCATGCACCATGCGCGACAGCGCCGAACTGGCCCCGGAGCAATAGTCGTGTTTCTCGACGAGCAGCACATTCAGCCCCTGCAGCGACAGCTCCCGAAAGACGCTGATGCCGTTGATGCCGCCGCCGATGACACACACGTCCACCTTCGGGCTCTGGCGGAGCCCGTCCAATATCTCTTGCCGTTTCATGATGGCGATCCGCTACCTGTCCATGTCAGTCAGTTTCGCCACTATGGCCGTATCGATGGCCCCAAGATCGGCCGCATCCAGCCGGATGGTCCCCGCCCGCGCATTGTCGAGCGCCTGTGCCGGATTGCGCGCCCCGCAAAGTGCAAAGGTGACGCCCGGCTGCGCCAACGTCCACGCAATCACGATCTGGGCGATGCTGGCGCCGTGTTTTTCGGCGACGGGCCGGATGGCGTCGGCCAGCAACGTTGCCTTCTGGCGGTTGCCGACCGAAAAGCGCGGATTGCCCTTGCGCTGGTCGTCGCCTGAGAACACCCGGTCAGGACCGATGGTGCCGGACAGCAACCCCAAGGCCAGCGACGAGTAGCTCAGCGTCGCAATGCCGTTGGCCCCGGTCAGCGGCAGAAGCTCCGCCTCGATCTCGCGGTCGATCATGCTGAACCGCTCCTGGATCGCGTCGAGACCACCGGCAGCGATATAGGCATTGAGGTCGTCGGGGCTGACATTGCTTGCGCCGATCGCCCGGATCTTGCCCGATATGCGCAGATCTTCCAGCGCCCGCATCGTTTCCTCGATCGGGGTCGTCGGATCCTGCCAATGAGTGATGTAGAGGTCGATATAGTCGGTTCCGAGCCGCCTCAGACTTTCCTCGACCTCATGCAGGATCGCGTCGCGGCCGAGATAACGGTGCACCGGCTTGCCGCCCTGGTCGAAGAAATGACGGCCCTTCTGCGTATGCCAGACAAGACCGCATTTGGTGGCGATGACAGCCTTGTCGCGGCGCCCGGTCAGCGCCTTGCCGACAATCTCCTCGGAACGTCCAAGCCCATAGGCCGGCGCCGTGTCGATCAGCGTCACGCCGGCATCGAGCGATGCCTGGATGGCGGCGATGGATTCGTCCTCATCGGTCCCGCCCCACATCCAGCCGCCGATCGCCCAGGTGCCCAGTCCGACCGCCGAGGCGGAAACGCCCGATTTGCCGATCTCACGTGTCAGTTGCTGTCCGCTCATGCCCATTTCCCTTCGCCATTCGCCAGTGCCAGCACCCGCGCACCCGTCGCCTCATCGGTCACCAGCGTATCCAGATGATTGCCGCGCAGAACGCTGAGGATCGGGCCCGCCTTGTTCGGCCCGCTCGCCACACCGATCTTGGTGGGGATCGAGGCGAATTCCGGCAGCGTCAGCGACACCAGCGAACGGTTGAGGCTGTAGTCGCAGACCTGGCCATGATCATCGAGCAGATGCGCCAGCAATTCGCAGGAGGCGCCGGAGCGCTCGATCGCGGCGCGGTCGGTGCTCGAGGACGGATGCAGGTCATAATAGCTCGAATCGTCCGACAGGATCGAGCCGATGCCGACCACCGCCACCTTCGCCTCGCGCCCCCGTTTGAAAACGTCTGCGACGGAACGCATGTTGATCAGCATCGCCCGCTGCTCGGCATTATCGGCAAAGAGGGGCGCGTGGATCTGGTAGGAACGCCCCCCAAGCCGGTCGGCCATCAAGGTCGAGACATGGTTGACATCGGTATAGTGCTTACCTTGCACGCAGCCGGTTGCTGGAATGACTTCGACATCAAAACGACGCGGCGGCTGCAGGCCGGCGACGACGGCGCTTACCCCTTTGCCGCCGGTGATGCAGATCGTATCGCCGTCTGTGATCTCTTCCAGCAGCAACCTCGCTGCCGCTTCGCCGACGGCTTGAAGTGCCGTCTGCGGGTTTTCGGACACCGTCGGCACCACCACGGCGCGGCCGATGCCGCCAAGCGCTTGTAGCCGTTCTTCCATATCGACCAGCGGCTCGACCGGCGACTTGATCTTGATCTCGACCAGGCCGAGCTGGCGGCCGCGCTTGATCAGGCGGTTGACGGTGGCGTGCGAGATGCCGAGCTGATCGGCAATCTGCGCCTGTGTCAGTCCCTCGAGGAAATGCAGGACCAGAGCCTGGTGCATCTGCCGGGCGATGACGATTTCCTCGCGCGGCGCATTTGCGGGTTTGAGCTTGGCTATCGGCATATCAGGCAGCCTTCCGCTTGTGCAGGAAATGGTCGATCGAGACGGCGGCAAGCAGAATGCAGCCTTTGATCATGTCTTGCCAATAGACAGACACGTCGAGCAAGATCAATGAGCTTGTTACGACCGACAGCAGGGCAATACCGAGGATTGCGCCCAGGATCGTGCCGGAACCGCCATTCAGCGACGCACCGCCGATCACCGCGGCTGCGATGATGTTGAGTTCCATGCCGACGCCAAAGGTCGGGGTCGCGGCACCGAAGCGGGACATGTAGATCACCCCGGCAACACCGGACAGCGTGGCGCAGAGCACCGTCACCCAGAACTTCACCTGGTTGGTCTTGATGCCGGAATAGAGCGCCGCCTTCTCGTTGCTGCCGGTGTAGAACACCTTGCGGAAGGCGGTTGCCCGGCGCAGCAGGAAATCGAACAGCACGACGACCGCGACAAAAATCAGGATCACATAGGGGACGCCATAGAATGTGCCCTGCCCGACCGCCTTGAACGAGGGCGGCAAGGTGAATAGCGACAGCGGTGTGCCCTTGGTGATGATCAGGCAGATACCGCGCACGATGACCATGGCCGCAAGCGAGGTAATGAAGTGGTTGAGCCCGACGATCGTGACGAAGAAGCCCATGACGCAGCCGATCAGGCCGCTGGCAATAATGCCGATCAGGGATGCGCTCCACGGATCGAGCCCCATCAGGAACAGCGAGCCCGACAGCACCATCGAGAAGCAGACGACCGAGCCGACCGACAGGTCGATGCCGCCGACGATCAACAGGATGGTCATGCCGACGACGACGATCCCTTCCACCGAAAACGACATCAGCATCGCCCGGAAGTTGCCGAGCGTCAGAAAATGCGGCGAGGCAAAACTCATGACGATGCAGAGCGCCAGGATGATCGCGATCAGTCCCGCCTCGCGCATCGTCCCCAGCCGTTTCCAGCCGGGCGCGCGTGCCTGATGTGCCGTTGCCAATGTAGCGTCCGCCATGACCCTGCCTCCTGCCCCTGCTTTTTCCCTACGCGGCATGCTCTGATGCCTTCGAATTGTTGTGGCCGCCGATACCCGAGGCGAGCCGCATGATCGCTTCCTCCGTCATCGCCTCGCCCTCGACCTCGCCTGCAACCGTGCCTTCGTGGATGACCAACACCCGGTCGCACAGACCGAGAAGTTCCGGCAGTTCCGACGAGATGACGACGATGCCGATGCCGGAGCGCGCGAGATCGCGCAGCAGCCGGTGGATTTCCGATTTGGCGCCGACATCGATGCCGCGGGTCGGCTCATCCATCAGGATCGCCTTGGGATTGACCGCCAGCTGCTTGGCAATCGCCACCTTCTGCTGGTTTCCGCCGGACAGCGATGAGACCGGCATGTCGATGCCACCCATCCGCACGCCGAGCCGCCGGACCAGGTTGTGGGCACGATCCGCCTCGGCCTTGGAATTCAATAGTCCCAGCCGTCCGGTCAGCGATTTCAAATCGAGAACGGCAATGTTCTGGGCGATGGAAAGATCGAGGAAAATGCCGGAGCCTTTCCGGTCTTCCGACAGGTAGACGACGCCCGCCTGCGCGGCCTGCGCATAGGAGCGCGCCCGCAGCCGCTGTCCATGCAGTTGCACTTCGCCGCCGGTTACCGGCCGCAATCCGCAAATACCTTCGGCTATCTCGGTGCGGCCCGAGCCGATCAGCCCGCCGACGCCAAGAATTTCCCCTTTGCGCAGGTCGAAGCTGACATCCGTGAAGCGGCTGCCGTCGCCGAGATCGCGAACGCTCAGAATAATCTCATCGGTCCGCTCCGCGGGAGCCTGCTTTTCTGGATAGAGCTGGGTAATCTCGCGCCCGACCATGCGGCGCACCACATCATCCGGCGTCAAATCCGCCACTTTCTCCGTCGAGACATAACGGCCATCGCGAAACACGGTGACCCGGTCGCACAGGCTGAAGATTTCGGCCATGCGGTGGCTGATATAAATGATCGAAATTCCCTGCGCCTTGAGGTCGCGGATGATTCCGAACAGGATCTGCGTCTCCGATTCCGTCAATGCCGCCGTCGGTTCGTCGAAGATCAGCACCCGGCAATCGAGCGTCAGCGCCTTGGCGATCTCGACAAGCTGCTGGCTGGAAATCGACAAGTCGCCGACTTTGCGGCGCACGTCGATCGGCGCCAGACGGTTCATCACGACCTGTGCATCCCGCTCCAGCCGGCCATAGTTCATGAAAGGCGAGCGGCGGCGGTTGGTCGCGGCCATGAACATGTTCTCGGCCACCGTCGCATCGGGGCAGAGCGCGATTTCCTGATGCACGAGCCCCAGCCCGAGCGATTGCGCCACGGCCGGCGACGTTACCTTTACCGGCGCGCCATCGACGAGAACGTCTCCCTCGGTCGGCTGCAGCACGCCGGCAATGATGTTCATCAGCGTCGACTTGCCCGCGCCGTTTTCGCCGCAAAGCGCATGAACCTCGCCTTTTTCCAGGCTGAAGCTCACCTCCGTCAACGCCTTCACCGCACCGAAGTGCTTGCTGACATTGCGGATTTCCAGAACCGGCACCGACACCATCATCGTCCCCTCCTCACGCTCGCGGTGGCTGTCCGGAGTTTCCTGCCCCGGACAGCCGGCACAAAGGCTTACTCCTCGATGCCTTTGGTGCCCCGCCGCTTCAGGTACTTGTCCCAGTAGAAGTCGTCGGCATTGGCAGCCGTGACGATCGACAGGCCGTTGTCGACGAACGGAATGCTCATCGGATTGAAGCCGACGCGCTTGGCGTCGTTCATCGGGTCGATGAGTTCCGGATGTTTTGCAAGCCACAAGAGCATGAAGCCCATATAACCCTGCATGCCCTGGTTCGGATTGATCGAGCCGAACACTTCGCCCGCCTTGATCATGTCGAGGATGTTGGCGTTGACGTCGGCACACATGACGAGGATCTTGCCGCCGCTTTCCTTGTTGGCCTGCGAAGCGCCGATGGCCGAGTTCGCTTCCGGCATGAAGACGGCGCCGATGTTCGGATGTGCCTGCACCAGGCTCATCAAGCCCTGATAGGCCTTGTTCGGGTCCTGGTTGGACGCAGCGCGGCCGACCAGCTTCATATCAGGATATTTTTCCTCCATACGGGCGATGAAGGCGGCGATACGCTTGTCGTGGTTGTCCTGGCCCGGATTTTCGAGAACGGCATATTCACCCTTGCCGCCCATCTTTTCGGCAATCGCGTCTGCCGCATAGGTGCCTTCGCGGGTATTGTCCGACGTGACGAACGAGATGCGCTTGGAGAGCGGCGCATCAGCTGCGAAGGTCACCACCGCCGTGCCCTGGTCGATCGCCCGGTTGATCGGCTCGATGAACGGATCGGAGTTCATCGGGTGAACGAGAATACCGGCCGGGTTCTGGGCCAGCGCCTGGTCGAAGGTGGCGATCTGCTTGTTGACGTCATATTCCGGCGTGCCGGTATAGGCGGTCTCGCAACCGAGCTGCTGACCGGCCTGCTTGAACATTTCATAGACCGGGAACCAATATTCGACGCCCGATACCATGACGTTCATGACGTATTTTTCACCGGGCTTGCAGCGGAACGGATTTTCCGTGTCCGCGCTGGCCACGCCGGCGAAAAGCGTCGATGCGAGGACCGCCAATGCGGTCGTGCTTAGAAATTTGCGCAAGTTTCCTCCTCGAGGCCGAAGCCCCTCCCAAATATCCGGCGGCGCCTCAGCGGCTGCCGATGATCCATTGAAGACCGGAGTTCCTCCTCGAAGTCCGGTACGGGCAGATAATCGCAACGGCAGAGCGCTGTCAATATAATTCATGCTGTGAAATATATTTCACAAAAGACGTGTGACGGGATGTCGATAGCGCCTTAGGGGCGTTTAGAAGGCGTACTGTTTGATTCTCGTGCTTGGATTATTACCGCTGACAGGGGACAGAGCAGTTGAGGGGTTATTTGAGCGACGAAGGTTGCTCTTTCCAAGGTACTGCAACGGAACCATCTGCTCTCGCCGCGGGTTGGATAGGCATCCTCAAGCTCTCAGCCCCACGGAGCGTGCGATGGCTATATCCGCCAGCAATCGAGACTCGGCCGCCTATCCGATGCAGTCGCTGTTCGTCCCCTTTCCCTTCGTCTGCTTCACGCTCGCGCTAGCGACCGATATCGCTTTCTGGCAGACCGGCAATCTGATGTGGCAGAATTTCTCTGCATGGTTGTTGCTCGCCGGGCTTATGTTGGGCTCGCTTGCGATTCTGGCCGGATTGATGGATCTGATGCGTCCCCGCACCCGCCCTTTGCGGCCGCCGATCCTGTCCGCGCTCCTCTATCTGATCATACTGGGCATTGCCTTTGCCAACAACCTTATCCATGCCGGCGATGGATGGACGGCCGTCGTCCCATATGGACTGATGCTTTCGGCCCTCACCTTTGTCTTGTGCCTGGTGGCCGCAGCAGTTTCCGCTCGAAAATATGCCAGACTGGCCTGGAGGATATGATGAAAAAATCCCAGATACTCGGCGCTTCGGTTCTGTCGATATCTCTTGGCGTCGGTCTTGCCGCTGACGCTCAAAGCGGAGATTTTGATATCTCTCAGCAGATCGGACCGAATCCCGTCCTTCCGGAACCAACCGCCTCACTGCTGCCTGATCTGAAGGTAGCGGAGGTCGTTGGCTGGAAGGATGGTGAGACGCCGGCCGTTCCGAATGGTTTGACGGTCACTGCTTACGCCAAGGACCTCGCCAATCCGAGGACAGTCCACACCTTGCCGAACGGCGACGTACTGGTGATTCAGTCGCGCGGCCCGTCCGGCAAACCGACCTCACGGCCGAAGGATTTGATCCGGGGCTGGATCATGTCGATCGCTCGTGGTGGCGGCGGCGAGCAGAAGGAAAGCAACGTTATCACACTGCTGCGTGACGCGAACCGCGACGGCAAAGTGGATGAGAGGCACGATCTTCTGAAGAAACTCGATTCGCCGTTCGGTGTCGCCTGGGTCGACAACACGCTCTACGTCGCCTCGACGTCCGCCATACTCGCCTACCCCTATGAACTTGGCCAGAATGAAATCACCGCCCAACCGAAAACCCTGACGCCCTTGCCGGGTGGTCCGATCAATCATCACTGGACCAAGGATCTGGCGCTGAGCCCCGACGGGCAGATGCTTTACGTCTCGGTCGGCTCGAATTCCAACGTCGCCGAGAACGGGCTTGAGGCGGAAAAGGGCCGTGCAGCGATCTGGCAGGTCGACCGGCACACCGGCGCGGCGCGGGTCTTTGCCTCAGGTCTGCGCAATCCGAACGGCCTCACCTTCAACCCTGAGACAGGTGTGCTCTGGACGGTCGTCAACGAGCGCGACGAACTCGGACCGGACCTCGTTCCCGATTACATGACCTCGGTCATGGAAGGTGGTTTCTATGGCTGGCCATGGAGCTATTATGGCAAGCATGTCGATGCGCGCGTGCATCCGCCGCGTCCCGACATGGTCGAAAGGGCGATCCCACCGGATTATGCGCTGTCGAGCCATGTCGCCGCGCTCGGACTGACCTTTTCTATGAATTCAGCGCTGCCGGCCGCCTACGCCAACGGCGCCTTCATCGGCGAGCACGGCAGTTGGAATCGGGACAGCTTCAACGGCTACAAAGTCGTGTACGTACCATTCGAAAACGACAAGCCATCCGGCAAGGCGCAGGACGTCGTCACAGCGTTTATCCAGGGCGACCAGGCGAAGGGACGGCCGGTTGGCGTCGAGATCGACGGGACGGGAGCGCTGCTCGTCGCCGATGACGCCGGCAATACCGTCTGGCGCATATCGTCGTCCGACGGCAAAATCACGCCGCAGCCAATCGGCACGGACCAAGTGAAATTGCAAGCTTCGACGAATGCGGCGCGAGATCAGACTCCCGATGGAGATCCAAACATCGGAACGGAGATGACGGGATCGGCTGCTCAATCCCAAACACCATCGGCATCGCCCGCTAAGCGCCCGACCGGCCTGGCACCACCACCTTCCGGCCAACGACAGGATGAGCGCCGGCCTGCGCAGATGGAGATTGCCCCCGCAACCGGTCCTTAAATTCGGAGGTGCCGAAATCCGAGGCTCCGAATGGAGCCTACGGCCATTCCGACCACAATTCCGGGCGCAGGACCGAATTGCTCTACAGCCGATTGGCGCGCAACAAGGTGTCACGAGACAAATACCCGACAAGTGTCCCATCTGCGGCTTTGACCTGCAGGCCCGGCATCTCACCGGAGAGGATGAGCGCCAAGGCGTCGTGAACCGTGGCATCAGCGGCAATCTCGGCATCGCCTTTCGACGGTTCCGGAGCAGTCATGATCATCGATACGGCAATCAAGCTTAGCCTTTTTATAGCCCGGTCGGGACCGAGGAAACTCTCGACGAATTCATTAACGGGACGCGCGAGGATTTCCTGCGGGGTATCATATTGAAGGAGGCGACCATCCCGCATGATGGCGATGCGATCACCCATCTTGATTGCCTCATCGAGGTCATGGGTGACGATGACGACGGTCTTCTTCACCTTCCTGAGAATATCCCGGAATTCGTCCTGAAGCCGAACGCGAGTGATCGGATCGATCGCACCGAACGGTTCGTCCATCAGCATGATGGCAGGGTCGGCGGCGAGAGCGCGCGCGAAACCGACGCGCTGGCGCTGCCCGCCCGACAATTCGTGTGGCAGGCGCTGCCGCATGATGGTCGGATCAAGTCCGACGAGATCCAGGAGCTCGTCGACCCGACGATCGCTGCGCGCCTTTTCCCAACCGAGAAGCCGCGGCACGGTCGCGACATTGCGTGCGATCGACATATGCGGAAACAGACCAACTTGCTGGATGACATAGCCGATGCTGCGGCGCAGTTCTTTCTGATCGACCCGGGCGATATCTCTGCCATCGACCAGCACCCGTCCCGCCGTGGGCGTCTCCAACTGATTGATCATGCGCATGGTCGTGGTCTTGCCGCAGCCCGAAGGACCGATCAGCGCAACCGTCGAACCGGTCTCGATCAGGAGATCGAGATTGTCGACCGCATGCGAGCCGCTTCCGTCGTAATTCTTCGTAACATGGTCGAGATGAATCATCCTGATATCCGCTTTCGGCCGCTTACCGCCGTTGAGTGAAAACGCGCTCCAGGGCGCCGAACGCCAATTCCGCAAAGATCGCGAGTAGGGCGATCGGAACCGCTCCGACGAGAAGACGCGGCATGTTCATGATCGCAATGCCGGCATTGATGAAATCGCCAAGCCCGCCGCCGCCGATGAAGGAGGCCAGCGCCGCCCCGCCGATGACCTGGATGGCACTCGTCCTGACGCCTGACAGAATCGAGGGCACGGCCAGAGGAAGTTCGATCTCCCGCAGCATCTGTCCGGCGCTCATACCCATTCCATCGGCCGCATCGATCACCGAGGCGTCGATCTCGCGGATGCCGATGATCGTGCTCAACAGCAACGGCGGCACGGCAAGGACGATGAGGGCGACCACCGACGGCAACAATCCGATGCCGAGAAACGGCATCGCCGCCGACAGGATCGCAAGGCTCGGGATGGAGCGCAAGGCGCCGGCAATATTGACCACGGCAAAGGCGGCGCGAGGTGCCCGTGCTACGGCAAATCCGAGTGGCACGGCAATGACGAAAGCGATGCCGAGCGATAGGACGCACATCAGAAGATGGCGATTGAAAGCGTTGAAGAAGGCGCCGGAGTTGCTGAAGATCCAGCTGAATGCATCGATAACGATCATGCTGCTTTACCTCCACTGCGCCGGCGCAGCAGCTTTTCGAACGATGCAAAACAGTAGTCGGCAAAGAGCGCCAGAAATGACGTCAGCAGCCCGCCCGCGATGATTTTTTCGGGAAACCGCTGGTCGATGCCTTCGAAAATGATGACGCCGAGCCCGCCGGCATTGATATAGGCGGCAACAGTCGCGATGCCGATGACCGTCACCATGGCAATGCGGATGCCGCCGACGATATAGGGCATCGCCAGCGGCAGCTCGACCTCCCAGATCCGGCGCGCCGTGCCGTAGCCCATGCCATCGGCAGCTTCGAGTATGTCACGCGGAATTGCCTGAAACCCCATGCCGATATTGCGGATCAGGATCATCAGCGAGTAGGCGGCAAGACCGGTAATGGCAGGTGCCGCCCCAATCCCCATGATGGGGATGAGAAGCGCAAACAGCGCCAGGCTCGGCACGGCGAACAGGATACCGGTGAAGATGATGATAACCGCGAAGCTCCGCGGTCGCCTTGCCGCCCATATCCCGACGATCAGCGAGATCACCAGGGCAATGCCGACCGAGGAAAAAACGAGATACAGGTGCTCCAACAGCGCTTCGAACAGCCGATCGAGGTGTTTAGGGACCCATTTCATCGTCGAGACCTCCGCGTCCGGGCGCTCGTTCGCCTGTCTACCATGAGATCCCCAATCTGCGATCGGCGTCGTCGGCTCTCTGCGGCAGAACATCGTAGGCCGACGGAACGACCGCCGAAAATCGTCTGAGGCCGAGCCGTTTCAAAGCCGCCGCTCCCTCAGACGTTTCATGCAACGTCACGAGGCTCCGCTGTAACGCTGTGGCGATGTCCGCGGGTAATGTTTGCGCGGCAACCAATAGCGGCGCAGGAAGCGGATCGGTCGTGGCCAGAATGCGAAGACCATCGATTTCGTCGCGTTCGTGCATCGACAACAATTGGAAGGCATAAGCATCCATCGCGCCCGCATCGATCCTGCCGTCCTTGAGAGCGGCGATGATGCCTGAAGGGTTGAGCAGCGGTCCGACCGTCATGCTCGGCTTCATTTTCCCGGCAAACTGGCCGGCAAGGAAGGAACGCGCCGCGTGGTAGCCCGATTGGGAATCGCGCACGGTCCAGCCCCAGCGTGCCGCAGCGAGATCCGCCACCGCGTTCACCGGCCCGGTGGAGGCGACGAGGATGTGGCTGGCATAGAGCGGCTGCTCCAAAGACCATGCTTCGCTCGAGACCGGTGCAGCAACGGCAGCCGGTCTTAAGCCCTCGGGCGTGCGCGAAAACGGGTAGCCGCACATGAAGACCGCTCCCATGTCCGGCCTCGCCCATAATTCCGACAAGGGTGCCGGTGCTGCATGGGCGATGATCTCGAGCTCGACGCCGGAACGTAGGCTGACCAACGCAAACAGCGCGTCCCACAGGCCGCGAATGCGCGGGCTGAGATTATACATTCTCGAACAGGCGATTGGCTTGCATATGACCATGGCTATTTATGCAAACCGCAGGCGCTGGCCGATATTCATCACCCTGGCCTTCTCCACCATGGCGGCGCCGAGCGCCACGTCGGTCGTGCTGAGGCCGCGATGCCAAAACAGGATCGTCTCCTCGTCGCTCTCGCGGCCGGGTTTCATGCCGCAGACGATCTGGCCGATTTCGGCATGCAAATTCTCGGCCGTCACCTTGCCCTCATCGACATGACGACGAAGCGCTCCGAACGGCTTGCCGGGGCCGCATTGTCCCCAATCGTCGACGACGACCTTGTCCATGATATCGGTGAGATCGAATTCAAGCGCGCTCATCGTGCCATAAGGCACGACGAAGGCTCCCTTCTTCACCCATTCCGTCTTGAACAGCGGCGCCGGTTCCGGCAGGCGGCTGGCCTCGACCATGATATCGGCGCCGTTGAGGCAATCCTGCCAATTGTCGGTGACGATGATCCCCTTGCCGAGATCTGCCTCAAGACGCTTTGCGAAGGCATTACGACTTTCCGGGCGGCGCGAATGCACGCGGATTTCATCGAAGTCGAAGAGATGATCGAGAAGGCGGACATTCCAGTAGGAGGTTCCGCGGGCGCCGATATGGCCGAGAATCTTGCTGTCCTTGCGGGCGAGATATTTTGCGCCAAGGGCGGTCACGGCGCCGGTGCGCATGTCGGTGATGGCAGTTGCGTCGATGATGGCCTTCGGTACGCCGGTGTTCGGATCGAACAGGTTGAGGACCGCAAGCTCCGAGGGCAGATCGACCTTGTAGTTGTCGACGAAGTCGCCGACGACTTTGACGCCGGCATAATTCAGCGCTTTGACATAGCCGCGAAGCACGTTGAAATGGCCTTTGTCGGAGCTCTCCGGCACAAGATGAACCCGCGGCTCGATGACGGTTTCGCCCCTGCCCTGCGCATCCAGTGCTTTCGACACCGCATCGAGAATCTCGTCATCCGTCAGCGCCAGCGCCTTGGCATCGAGAGCATTGAGATATTCGATCCAGATTTCCTGCATTTCCCGCTTCTCCACATTCCAGTCCGGCTGCTGAGCGGACGGATTTCGAACAAACACCGTAAGAAGTTCGCCACGCCAGGTCGCGGCCGGATCGATATCCGGCCGCGGGCGTGACAATCATTTCGGCAGCAGGCCGTTTTCCTTGAGGAATTCGACCGCCACGTCCTTGGCTTCCTCGTGATCGGTCTCGACCTTGGCATTGAGGACACGCATTTTCTCATTGTCGAGAAGGGAGCCGACCGCTTCCAGCAGTTCGGCAACCTTCGGATTGGCCTTCAGCACGTCCTGGCGGACAACAGGGGCCACGTAGTAGGGCGGAAACAGACCCTTGTCGTCTGCCAGCGGCACGAGGTTCTTCGAGCCGATCTGCCAGTCGGTCGCCGCACCATTGGCAACGTCAATGTCCTTTTGTTCCAGCGCGTCATAACGAAGGCCAAGCTTGGCAAACTGCTTGAACTCCTTGAACTCGGCGTCGTAGACACGCTTCAGGCCGGGCAAGCCATCGGCGCGGTCCGGAAATTCAGCGCCGCCGCCGAAGACCAGGGTCTTGGAAACCTTGGCGAGATCCGACAGGCTCTTCAGATTGTTGGCCTGCGCCGTTTCCTGACGGACCACGATGACATAGCCATTGTTGATGCCGCTCGGCTTCAGCCAGGTGAGATTGAACTGCTTGGCGTAGAAGTCCTTGACCTGCGTGTAGACCTTCTCGGCATCGGTCGACATCTCACCCTTGACGACAGAAGCGAGCGCCGTGCCGGTATATTCCGGATAGAGATCGATCTCGCCGGTCACCAATGCCTGGTGAGCAATCAGCGTGCCGCCGAGATTGATCTTGCGCTCGACGGTGATGCCGGCATTTTCCAAAACGGCGGCGTACATTTCGGCGAGGATAAACTGCTCGGTGAAATTCTTGCTGCCGACCTTGATGGTCTCTGCGGATGCAGACTGGAACAGGGCGGCTGCCATGATGCCGGCTGCAAAGATGCCTTTTGTCCAATTTTTCATAGTCATTCCCTCTTGTTGACTTTTCAATGAACGAACCGACGGGTTCTCCGGAATAACCGTCGGCATGACCGGTCGGCGCTCTGCCCTTCTTGCCGGGGCAGTGGCGAACCGGCTTATTGCGGGCCACGCCCGATCAATGCGGCAATCGTCGCAAAATCCGGCCCTTGCGCGCGATCCTCTTCAAGTGCTGGGACGTGGGTGCGGACAAAGGCATAGGCTTCCGCCGATCCCTTGCCCAATTCACCTGAGACGCCTCTGAGCTCGACGGCCTGTACCGATGCGATCAGTTCGATGGCGACCAGATAGCGCAGGCGCTCGACGATCGCCTGCGCCTTTGCCAAAACGCTGGGAGCCATCGATGCCTGGTCTTCGACACCATCGGCGACAGGAATGGGCGAAAGCGAAACCGGCATGGCCAGATGGCGGATTTCGGCTTCCATGGCCGAGACGGTCTTTTGCACGGTCGCAAAACCGGTACGGCTCTGGCCCATCGGGGTCAGGAAACGTGGCAGGTCGGACATGCCAGGCGACATGATCTTCATGATCCGATAGGCGGTGCCTGCCGCACAATGCGCCATCGCCTGCCCCAGCCTTTCCCAGGCGAGCACAAAAGCGGTCATGTCAAAATTGCCGTGTGAAAGAATGACGCCCTCGGATGCGATCACGACAGGATTGTCACTGGAACTGACGAGCTCTATGTCAGTCGCCTGCCTTGCCTCATCGATCGCATGCCGCAACGCGCCCCAGACCTGCGGCGTGCAGCGGTAGCTCAAAGGATCCTGCAGACGCCTTGCTGCATCGGCGGCAAGCAAGGAGCTGCCCGAAAGAAGCTCCATCAGCTGAGCGGCGACGCGGCGCTGCCCAAAGGCCGGTCTCGCAGCCAGAGCGCGGTCGTCGAAGGCACTGACATTGGCCCGGAACGCTTCGAAATTAACGGCAATCGCCTTCAGGGACCAATCGAACAGCCGCTCGATATCCACAAGCGTCAAGCAGGCGAGGCCGATGGAGAGGCTGTTGGCCACCACCAGCGCATGCCCGTCCTTCGGCGCGAATTCGAGGGGCTTCAAGCCGGCCCTTTCAAGGGCGATGGCGGCCGGCAGCACTTCGCCGCCAAGCTCGATCTCGCCGAAGCCCAGAAGGCCCCGGCTCATATGGGCAAGCGGCGCCAAATCCGCCGCACCGATCGAGCCCAATGAGGGGACGACAGGATGCACACCTGCATTGATGGCGGCGATCAGACCCTGGAAGACTCTCAGCGAAACGCCGGAGCCGCCCGCCGCCATGCCGGCGGCCCTGACGGCCATCATTGCCCGCACGGATTCCTGGGCAAGCGGCTCTCCGACGCCGACGGAGCGGGCTTGCGGCACGCGCATCTGGAACGCCACCAGATCTTCCGTTGCAAGTCGTGTATCGACCCCGGCCCCAAGGCCCGTCGTCAGGCCATAGACCGGCAGATCGCTTTCCGTGTAGCGGTCGACGACGGCGCGCGCGGCCACAATTCGGGCCTCGACCTCGGCGGATATCTCGATCCTTGCGTGACTACGGGCAATTGCTGCGATGTCCTCGATCGTCGGCGGCGCCGCGCTGAAGATGATCGATGGAGAATTGGTAGCGCTCACTGTTTCTCTCCGAGAATTGCGACGGGTCTGGAGGGACCCTTGGTGGACCGTGCTTCCAGCCGATATTGCGCGCCGGGATAGTATAACAGCGCACAGGTCACGACGGCCTCGCCTGACCAGGTTCTTCGAAAGACGCGCAGGCAAGGGTGATCATTCCTGAGGTCGAGATATTTGCGTATCGCCGGATCCGGCTTGACCGCCTGGACGATATGTTCGAATGCCGTTATCGGAGCCACCTCCGTCAGATATTCGTGCGGCGTCATGCTGCGGAAGTCGGTCGAGAGATAGTCGGGCGCGACCAGCGGATTGACGTAGCGCTCCTCGACCTGAATCGGCCGGTCGTTTTCCATGTGCACGATCAGCGAATGCATCACTTCAGCGCCGAGGATGAGTTCGAGCGCATCGGCAACATTGGCATCCGCCTTCATCAAGCCGGCCTTGACGACAACCGCCTTATGCGTGTGACCCCGTTCCAGTATTTCGTCGGCTATGTTGCGGATTTGAAGCAGATCGACGTCGAGGTGCTTTGGTGAAACGAAGGTTCCGATCCCGGCGGATCGCTTGAGAACACCCTCGAACATCAACTCCCGCAGCGCCCGGTTCGCCGTCATACGGCTGACGCCGAATGCAGCCACCAATTCGCTCTCAGAGGATACCCGGTCTCCCGGCTGCAGCTTGCCCTGGGCGATCTCGGCCAGGATCTGCTCCTTGATCCTGATATAATGGCGCGCTTCGCCGGCGGCGGGTTTGAGCGCTTTCGTCATGACAACCTCGCCATGCCATTGTCGAGGATGGTCGCGCCGCGCGCAGCAACGAGGCCTCGGAAACGAATCTCGGCATCGTTCCGCCACATCTGCACGGTGATCGTTTCGCCGGGAAAGATCGGCGCGCTGAAACGCGCCGCAATCGCGCTTAAGCCGCTCGCCATACTTGGATCGATGGCAGCGACAATGGCGTAGCCCGCATAACCGAAGCTGCATAGCCCATGCAGGATCGGCCGGTCAAAGCCGCTCCTGCCGGCTGCCTGCGGGTCGACATGCAGCGGATTGAGATCGCCGTTCAGGCGATAGAGCAGTGCGGCGTTGTCAGGGATGTCGACATTGAATTCAAGGTCCGGCTTTCTGTCCGGAACTTTCGGCAACGGTTCGGGCGCAGATCCCGCCGAGCCGCATCCACCGTCGCCGCGGCACGCATTGGTCTGGACGATCGTCGCGATTGGCTCATCACGTTCAGCGGTCGCGATCAGGCGCTCGAAGCTGACGAACATTCCTTTCTCAACGCCGCGGTCGATCACCGACAAGACGCGCGAGCGGGAGATGAGCGGCACATCGAGGGGAACCGGCCGGTGGATCGTCAAGCGATGTTCGGAATGCACCAGACGCGCCCAGTCGACGCCTGTCTGCTGCATCCATGGCCCCGGATGCGCCACGATATTGGCAAGGGTCGGCGCGGATACAAGATCGCGTTCATAGACGTATTTCAATGCTCTTTCGTCGAGCGCGTCGGTGCCGTAGCCAACCGAGAGGGCGTAAAGAATGGCATCCCTTGCGGTAACCACTTGTGTCGCTTGCGGCACCGGGAAATCGAGGATGGATTGAGCCGACAGCTTCACAATGCAGCTCCCCCCGATGTCGCGGGTTTGCGAGCGCCACCGGATAGGCGGATGCCGCCGTCAACGGAAAGCAATTCACCGGTGACGAAGTCGGCACCCTGAACAAGCCAGACAATGGCGCCGGCAACGTCTTCCGGTGTTGCGACCCGGCCAAGCGGGGCGGTTTCCGAAAATCGCTTGGCAATGGCTCCATAGGCATCCGGCCCGAGCGTATCGCGCATCCAGCGCGTATCGATGATGCCGGGGCAAACCGCGTTGACGCGGATATCGGGACCGCAGGTGCGCGCCAAAGCCAAAGTCAGCGCATTGAGCGCGCCTTTGGAGGCCGTATAGGCAAGCGAGCTGCCGCCGCCGGTAAAGGCAACATTGGATGAGACATTGACGATCGCACCGCCGCCGCTGTCACGCATCGCAGGCACCGCCGCCCGGCACATCTGATAGGCACCGATAACGTTGACACCGAAAACGTTCTGAAAATCTTCGGCCGACAATGTTTCCAGATCGAAAGGATCGGATTTGACCGTCATTGCGGCATTGTTCACCAGGGCGTCGAGCCGCCCCCATCGATTGACTGTAATCGCCACCATCCGGCGGCAAGCCGCGTCATCGGCAACGTCGGCCTGGACGATCTCCACCTCCGTGCCCAGGCTGCGGCAGATATCGCCGGTCTCATCGGCCTCTTTTTTGCTGCGGCTGTAGTTGATGACCACCCGGGCGCCGCCCTCGGCGAATTGTTTGACGCACGCCGCCCCGACACCCGTTGCCGAGCCCGTGACGATGATGGCGGCTCCATCGATTTTCATGGGGCAATGTCCTTCATGGCATGGGTCGAAAACAGGCGCGCATCCATCTTCTTCAGCTGGTCCGACACCGCGATGCCCTTCGGCAGGCGGTCCAGAACATGGGCGGCAAGATCGATGCCGGGGGCAAACTCCGTCAGCGTCAAGCATCCGCCGATCACCCGAAAAACCGCCCGCTCGGTGACGACGAGCTGGGACTGTCCCTCCGGCGCAAAGGCTGGGCTCGAACTGATCTGGTCGACAGCCTCGACGATCTTGCAAAGGCGGCCGTCCTGGATGATCTCGAGCCTGCCGTCGGCAACCGCAATTTGCGCGCCGCCCGCCGAAAATGCGCCGAGATAGACAACATGTTTGGCCGTCTGCGAGATATTGGTGAATCCGCCGACCCCGACGATGGAATTATTGAAGCGGCTGACATTGACCGCCCCATGCCGATCCACCTCTGCCATGCCGAGAAAGGCGATATCCAGGCCGCCGCCGTCGTAAAAGTCAAACTGCGATGCCTGTGGGATGATGGCGGTCGGATTGACGGCGGCGCCAAAGGACAGCTCCTCGGCCGGTACGCCGCCGATGACGCCGGATTCGATCGTTACCGTATAATCGTCGAATCCCTCTTCGCTGGCGATACGGCCAATACCCGCGGCAATGCCGATGCCGAGATTGATCGTCGGGCGGTTCAGCGGCGCCAGTTCCAGGAAGGCGCGTCGCTGAACAATCTTATCGACCGACAGCGGCGCCGGTTGCAGGCGGCTCACCGCCATCCGGACGCGTCCGGTATAGGCGATATTGTCCGCCTCGGCGAAACTGATGCCGTGCTGGGCCGGATCATCGCAGACGACGACATAATCGACGAGCGCCGCCGGGATGCGAACATCGTTCGGCTGCAGCGAGCCGCGCTCGGCAATCCGCTTGACCTGCACGACGACGATACCGCCGGAGTTTCGGCCCGCCTGTGCCATGGCGAGCACGTCGAGCGGGAAGGCCTCATCCTCGAGGGTGATGTTGCCGTCTTCGTCGGCCGTCGTCCCGCGCAAGAGCACGCAGTCGAGCGGCATCGACGGATAAAGCAGCCATTCCTTGCCGCGCAACGACACACGCTCGACTAGCGCGCGCGGTGTCGTCACATTCATGCGTCCGCCGCCATGAAGCGGATCCATGAAAGAGCCGAGCCCGATATGGGTGACCACGCCAGGCTGACCGGCGGCAATCGCCCGATAGAGCTGCGCGATGACGCCTTGCGGCCAGCAATGCGCTTCGATCTTTTCCTCGATCGCAAGCTTTCCAAGGCGCGGTGTTCCGCGCCATCCCCCGGCAATCACGCAGGCGACCAGGCCTTCATAACCGAAGTGCCCCATGCCGCGCGTCTGCCGATCGCCCGTGCTGGCAGCAAACAGAAGCGTCAGGTTGCGGGGTTTTCCAGAGGCGAGGAAACGCTCCTCGACAGCGGCCGTGATGGCCTCGGGATGGCAGCATCCTCCAAAACCGGAGGCAGCGACAGTCATCCCGTCTTCGAGAAGATCCGCAGCTTGCTGTGAAGAGATGACCCGCATGACGATCTTTGCTCCGCCTGGCCTGTATATACAGGCTAGCCGTTGATCGTTTGGAAGGCAACCGGAATCTTTGCAAGTATTTTGGGCATATCACCTCGATCAGACGATATTCAGCAGCCCGATCAGGCAAAGCCCAAGAGCCGCCAGCGCCAACAGCGACAGCGCCGCCGCTGCGAGGACACGACCACCGGTATGGGCGACGGATCTGACATCAACGGAGAGGCCCAAAGCGGCCATGGCGGTGACGGTGAAGGCGGCGGAGACAGCCGCTATCCCGGGCAGCAGCGGCGCCGGGATCGCGTCGAGGGAACGAAGCGTCGCCATGGCTGCAAAACCGAGGATGAACCATGGGAGAACATGGCGGAGATTGACTGCGGAACCGCCAGGGCGGCGGCCATGAACTGCGCCGAGCACGAGGATGACGGGTCCGAGCATCATTACTCGGATCAGTTTGACGAGCGTGCCCACCTGGGTGCTGACGGCTCCGGCAGAAGCCGTGGCCGCCAAGACCTGCGGAACGGCATAGGCTGTCAGCCCTGCGAAAACGCCATATTGTACCGCGCTCAAACCCAAAAACAGATGAAGAAGCGGCAGCGTCAGAACTGCACCGATGCCGAGGAGCGCGGTAAAGGCTATCGAGGCCGCGACATCGTCCGGTTTGGCGCCGATCACCGGCGCTGCGGCGGCAATCGCAGAATTGCCGCAGATCGAGTTGCCGCAAGCAACCAACGTCGCCAAGCTGGCCGACAGGCCGAAGAGCCGCCCGATAACAAAGCTGCCGACCAAAGACAGAGCAACCAGAACGGCAATTCCGCCGACAAGCGGCAGTCCAGCCTGCCTGATGGCAGCCGTGCTGAGCGAGGCGCCGAGCAACACGACCGCAATCTCGAGCAGTGTCTTGGCGGCGAATTGGATGCCGGGAATGAAGGTCTGCGGCAGGCAGACCGAGGAGCGCACGGCAATGCCGATCAGAATGGCGAGCACGAGGCTCTCGATCCAGTGCGAGCCGAAAATCATCATCTGCAGCTGCTCAACGAGATAGGCAGAGAACGTGACTGCCGCACACAGGACAAGTCCCGGCAGGACGGCAGGAAGCGACAGGGAACGTGAGGCGGAAACAATCATCGGCAAGACCTTGCGGAGGACTGTAATCTCCCACACTCAATTGTCGAATTCCATTGAATAGTATAGCATAGTTCATTCATTAAAATCGAACGATTGAACCATGACCTTTGAACAGCTTTCCATTTTTGTCGCGGTTGCGGAACGTGAGCATCTGACCAAAGCCGCCTTTGCGATCGGGTTGACGCCATCGGCCGTCAGCTCGGCTATCCGCAATCTCGAGACCTCCTACGGCGTCAAGCTTTTCCATCGCGTCGGACGCCGCATAGAGCTGACATATGAAGGACGGGTGTTTCTCGGGGAGGCTAGAGCGACGCTGGCGCGCGCAAAGGCCGCAGCGCTCGTCTTGTCCGACCTCGGCGGCCTGCAAAAGGGTGAGCTTGTCGTTTTTGCAAGCCAAACGATCGCAAGCTATTGGCTACCGGCGATGCTGATGCGTTTCAAGATCCGCTACCCGGGCATTGACCTGAAGCTGATGATTGGCAACACGACCACGGCGGCAAAAGCGGTCCTCGATGGATTGGCTGAAGTCGGCTTCGTCGAAGGCAGCGTTGACGAGCCGGCGCTGCATGTTCAGCCGCTTGCCGAGGACGAACTCCTTGTCGTCGTCGGTCCCCGCCATCCCTGGGCGCGTGGCAAACCAATTGCACCGGCGGACCTGATTTCAGGGACGAAATGGGTCATGCGGGAAAAGGGGTCCGGAACCCGGTCGGCTTTCGAGGCGGCGATTTCGAATCTCGGCATAGCCCCCGCAGATTTGGCTGTCGCGCTGCAACTGCCATCGAACGAGGCAGTCATATCGGCGGCAAGAGAGGGCCTCTGCGCGACGGTCGTCTCAGGTGCCGTTGCCGCACCGCTCTTGACGCAAGGTTTGCTGGTCAAGGCCCGCTTTCCCCTGCCATCCCGACAATTTGCAATCCTGCGGCATAAGCAAAGGCACTCGAGTCGTGCCTCGCTGGCGTTGGAAACCATTTGCCGCGAGGATAAAGCTGCCGAAGTCCAGAATTGGGATGATTGGGCGCTCTAGGCGTCTGATCCTCCGCGCCGGCGGCTTGACATCGGCAGGGTTAAGGCAGAAGCCGCACTCGGCCACGCCATGCGCGGCTGCTTTGCGAGGAGGCCAAAGATGACAACCAAGACTGGCGTCGCCAACGCCGGAAACCTGATCATGACCGGCGTCGTGCTGATGCTGCTCGGCGATCTGCTTTTTGCGCTGAATGATGCTATGGGCAAGTGGCTGGTCGCAAGCTTTGCCGTCGGCCAGGTGCTGGTGATCCGCTCGGTTGGCGCTTTCATCGTGCTCGGGCCAATGATCCTCCGGCAAGGGCCGATGGCCTTGTTCCGCGTCGAGCAGAAGGGCCTCCAGTTCATACGGGTCCTCATGGCGACTGTGGATGTCGCCCTGTTCTACGCTGCCGTCGCCTATCTGCCGCTCGCAGACGTCATGACTTTCTATATGGCCGGGCCGATCTACATTGCGGCGCTCTCGCATTTCTTTCTCGGAGAAAAAATCGGCTGGCGACGTTGGCTCGCTGTTCTCATCGGCTTCGCCGGCGTCGTCATCGCGCTGCGTCCGTCCACGGCGATGCTGTCGCTCCCATCGCTCTTCGGCCTTGCCGGCAGCTTCGCCTTTGCACTGTCGCTGGTGATGAGCCGTTATCTCCGCTCGACCAGCGACACGACACTGGTGACATGGCAGACGATCGCCGCGCTCATCACCGGCATCGTCCTGAGCATCGGCCATTGGCAGCCGGGAACGATTGTCGACTGGTCCGGCATGCTGCTGCTCGGCATCGTTGCCACCTGCGCGCATCTGCTGATCACGCGCTCGCTGAAGCTCGCGCCGGCATCGCTGCTCGCCCCGCTGCAATATACGCTGCTGCTCTGGGCGATCGTCCTCGGCTATATCTTTTTCAACGATGTTCCCGACGCGCAGATCATCATCGGTGCGGCAATCATCGTCGTTGCGGGGCTCTTCATCTTCCACCGGAAGAATTTGAAGGAAACGGTGCCGACTGAGGCCGTCCCGCCCGACGGTCATTGAGGCTACAGCGCCGCTTATCTTTCGGCTTCGCATAGGACGCTGCCGTAATCCCTGGAATTCCAGCATACTTCCATCCTTAAACCTTGCGGGTATAGATCAAACGGATGGAGGCTTAGTCACGTGGACTTTCCCGGAACAATCTGGACGCTTGCACGCTACTCCCGAGCATCAAACCCGGGAGATCGCAATGGCGTCCATGACCCTCGAAGACCTATCCTCGCAACTGAAGAAGATCGATTTCTGCATGCTGTCGACGAACGCCGGGTCGGGCCGCATCTCGGCCCGACCGATGAGCAATAACGGCGACGTCGAATATGACGGGGATTCCTGGTTCTTTTCGTATGAGGACAGCAGGAAAATCACCGAGATCGAAGGCATCGACACCGTCTCGCTGACGTTCACGGCGCCTCCCAGCCTCCTCGGCAAGCCGGGGATTTTCATCGCTGTCGAGGGCTTTGCCTCGCTGGTGCGGGACAAGGCGGCATTCGAAGAACATTGGGTCCCCGATCTCGAGCGGTGGTTTCCTGAAGGAGCGGACACTCCCGGGATGGTTCTTATCAAGGTTTCAGCATCCTCCATCCGATACTGGGATGGTGAGGAAAACGGCGAGGTCGTCCTGCCTGGCTCAGCGAGCTAGGGTAATGGCATAAAAGGGCGCCCTACTCCGCGGGCGGCTCCTCCCAGCCGAAGACGCTCCGGCCGCCGAAATCGGCGGATTGGCGGAATTCGCCGGCGATGATTTCCTTGAGGTCGGGACCCGTCACATAGCGTTCCATCTGCCTGGACTGATCGTCCAGCCTCCGCAGCGCCTGCAACTCCTCTTCACGCCCGAGCCTGCCCTTCTGCACCGCCGATTTCATGACGGCGATCGTCTCGTCATAGACTTTGAGCGGGACCGGAAAAGGATGGCGGTCCTTACCACCATGGGCGATCGAGAAGCGCGCCGGATCGGAAAAACGGCAGGGGGCGCCGTGAACGACTTCCGCCACCATCGCCAACGCCTTTACCGTGCGGGCTCCGACACCTGGCACAAGCAGCAGCTCTTCGAAATCCGCCGGCCCGCGGTCGGCCGCGGCAGCCAGATTTCCATGCAGGCGCCGCATGTTGACGTCGCTCTCGCGGACGTCGTGATGGGCGGGCATGATCAGGTGCGGCAGCATCGGCTGTTGGGCAGGTTCGGGCGCCGGCTCTTCGGCACGCAGCAAGGCGGCGGCTTCACGGATGATCCGGTCGGGCCCGAGGGTTGTCAGCAGATCGAGCTGACCGCGCCGCGAGCGTTCGGCGCGCCTGTCGGCAAGATTGACGATCTCGCCCTGGCTCCTTCCCTCGATTGCCGCATGCGGCGAGTTGACGAAGCTCTCCAGCCCTTCGGACAGCCAGTGATAGCGCCGGGCCTGACGCCTGTCGCCGTTCATGCCTTGCTGCACCACCACCCAATGGCCGTCATCGGCAACGATGAACCCGTGCAGATAAAGGTCGAACCCGTCCTGAAGGGCGGCGCTGTCGACCTTAGCGATGAGACGGCTCGTGGTCGCGAGCCCCTCGCCGTCGAGACCAATACGCTCGCCGATCGAGACGAGTTCCTGTGGCGTCTTGCGAGAATGCGCGCCACGACCGCCGCAGACATGCAGGCCGAGTTCGCCGGCACGCGGCTTCAGCCCACGCTTCAGCGCGCCGAGAACGCTGGTGGTGATACCGGAAGAATGCCAGTCCATGCCCATGACCGAGCCGAAGGACTGGAACCAGAAGGGATGCGCGAGCCTGCGCAGGAATTCGTCGCGGCCATAGTGATGGACGATCGCCTCGGTGATCAGCGTTCCGAGTCGCGTCATCCGGTCGCCGAGCCAATGCGGCACGCGTCCCCCGTGAAGGGGAAGATCGGCGCTACCTGCTCGTTGTGACATCTCGTTTCCTTGCATTCTGCATCGCTGGCGGCCGCCGTCCAACGCCATCGGGGAACCCAGGCAAATTCCGGGCGTTTGTGCTCCAGTTAGTGGCCGAGGCAATCATGACGACATTCGAAACCATCTTCAATAACCCGAGCTTGTCGCAGACAAAATCAAAACGGCCGAGCGACCGCCAAAAACAGGAGGGCAGCGCCTTGTGCCTGGAAGGGAGCGCTGCCAAGGCGGCCTTCCTGATCAATGGCAACAGCTATTTCGCCGAGCTGGCGCGTGCGTTGCGGCAGGCGAGGCGCACCATCTGGATCATCGGGTGGGATTTCAATGCATACATCGGGTTGGAACCCGATAAGTCCGATGAAACCCTGGCCGACCTGTTGCATGCCCTGGCAGCGGCAAATCCGGAGCTTGAAATACGCATCCTCATCTGGGCGCTAGGCCCCGTTTATTCTGGCAAGTCCCTGCAGATGCTGCGGAAGAAAAGCTTTCCCAGAAATACGCGGATCGATCTACGCTTCGAGCTTCAGCCGACATTGCGCGGCTGCCACCACCAGAAACTCGTCTGCATCGACGACGCCGTCGCCTTCATCGGCGGCATAGACCTGACGTCGCGCCGGTGGGACACCTGGCTCCACCGCGCCAAGGATACATTGCGACGTGACCCCAAGGGTGTTTCCTATGATCCGCTGCACGACGTTCAGGCAATGGTCACCGGCGACGCTGCCAAGTTGATCGGCGATATCGCCAGGCGGCGCTGGGAAAACACCACCAGTGAAAACCACCTGCCGCTGGCCGAAAACGTCCCCTTTGCCTGGCCGGACGATCTCGCCGTTTCCATGAGGGAGACCGCGGTCAGCTTCGCGCTGACGGAGCCCTCGACCGCACTTCGCCCCGGCATCAGCGACGGCATCGCCATGACATTGGACGTCATCGCCCGGGCACGGCGGCAGCTTTACATCGAGGCGCAATATCTCGCCTCCTTCCGCGTCGCCGACGCCATTGCCGCGCGGCTGCAGGAGGAAGACGGGCCTGAAGTCGTCATCATCTGCACGCGCAGCTCTCACGGGCTGATCGAAAGGATTGTCATGGGTGGCAATCGCGACCGAGTCATCCGCCGCCTGAAACGCGCCGATCGTGCGGACCGGTTGCGCGTCTATTATGCCGTCGTGCCCGGGCCAATCGTGCCCGGGCCAGTCAAGGCGAAAGAGAGCGGCGAGGTGGAGGTACTCGTCCATTCCAAACTGATCATAGCCGATGACGAGCTGGTCCGCATTGGCTCCTCCAACTTAAACAATCGCTCGGAAGGGCTGGATTGCGAATGCGACATGCTTGTAGAGGCCAGTAATGGCGAGCACCGGCGCGCGATCGTGGATCTGCGCAATCGCCTGCTTTCGGAATATCTCGGAACCACCCCGGAAAGCTTTGCCGCAGCCTTTATGCAAAGCGGCTCGTTGATCGAGGCGGTTGAGGCGCTCAATGACGGGCCTCGGGGTTTACGGGAATTCACCGTGGAACTGTCGGGCAGCATTTCACCGATTTTTGGCACGGCGATCTTCGACCCGGCTCGACCCTTCGCAGCTTTAAACCGACTGGGCCTCGACGCGCTCATCCGCCTCATCTTCCGCCCCGCGTGATTTCCGCCGGAAGATCATCTCGCTGATGACGAGAAGCGTCGTGCCGAGCGCCAGCGGAATGAAGAAATAGGCGCAACGGAATGCAATCAGCGCGCCGATCGAGGCTTCCTTCGGCACGACATAGGAGACCGTCGCCTCGAGCACGCCGAGACCGCCCGGAATATGCGTTGCGAGGATCGCGGAATTGGCAAGGACGTAAGCCGTTACCGACCTGAAGAAGGCCACGTCGCCGAAAGTGGAAAGCATCTGGTGCAGGCAGGCGGAGACGAACATGAAGTTGATCGTCCCAATTCCGATCTGCGCGACCGCGATCGAAAATCGCGGCAGCTGAAACGACCAGCGCCACAGCCGTAAGATGCCGCGGATGAAAAACGCCAGGCCGGCATAGACGACCGGCACGACTAGCGCCAGAACGCCGAAGATGCGCACACTCGCCGGATCGATGCGCAGCAGGCGCCCGGCATCGCCGGGATTGACGATCATGGCGATGCCGCCAAGCGTGATGAGCCCAAGCCCCACCGTGACGCCGCAAAACAGGATGATCTTCGCCACGTCCTCCGCCGTCAGCCCCCAGCGTGAATAGAAGCGATAGCGAAAGGCGCCGCTGCTTAACCCGGCAAAGCCGATATTGTGGCCGAGCGAAAGACTGACGAACGAGGCGAGCAGGATGTTCCGGTAGGGCAAGGATTTGCCGAGCGAGCGGATCGCCAGGAGGTCGAAGCAACTGAGGCAAAGATAAGATGCCGCCGTAAACAGAAGCGCTGTGCAGAAGGTCGAGAATGGAATGCTGCGAACCGATTGAACGATCTCATCCAGGCTGTACTGTTGGAAGATCCGATAGAGAAGGAAGACCGCAAGACAAAGGGCGGCAACCAACAGTCCATTCCAGATTATGCTTCTCCAGCTCATTGATTATCCATTTCGAAACGCAATGCGCAGATTTTACGGGTCAGAGCGTCCTTCGTGCGTTCGAAAAACGCACGAACGCGCTAACCTCGATGATCTGGAACGATCAAACGAGTTCTGTGTTCCCCCGAAGGACAAGTTCTATGTCCTCGGGGAACGAGCTTTCAGCGGGTCTATGCCGGACAAATCAATCAAACTCCTCACCTATAATGTGCATAGCTGTATCGGCGGCGACCGGAAGCTCGATCCCGCCCGCATAGCTTCTGTCATCGCCGAGGCTGAGGCTGATATCGTTGCTCTTCAAGAGGTCGACGTCCTCAGGCGCAGGACCGGCGGCGTCGACCAGGCCCATGCGATCGCCTCGCTTTTGAAGATGCAGGCTCATTTCCATCCGGCGCTGTCGATCGCCGAGGAGCAGTATGGCGATGCGATCATCACTTCGCTGCCGACAGGCGCGGTCAAGGCCGGACCATTGCCATCCATCGGCGAACAGCGCGGCGCCATTTCCGTCGAAATACTGGTCGGCGACAGAAAACTGCTGGTCGTCAACACCCATCTCGGCCTTCGTGGCCGCGAGCGCATCCGGCAGATGACGACATTGCTGAACCCCGGCTGGCTGCACGGCATGGCGGATGAACCTCTTCCAACCATCCTCTGCGGCGATTTCAACGCTATTCCGTCATCGGCGACTTACCGACTTGCCGCGCGGTCATTGAAGGACGCCCAGCTTGCAGGCAGCGCCGCGCCGAGAGCGACCTTTCCCTCGCGCTACCCGCTGATGCGCCTCGACCACATCTTCGTCACTGACGATCTCATCGTCAAACAGGCGGCGGTCCTGGAAAACCGCCTTACAAGGGTTGCCTCGGACCACCTGCCTCTGCTCGCCGAAATCGGCTTTGCCTGATAGTCATCGACGTTGGGCGAGCTTCCGGTTCATCGCTGCCGCCACCAATGGTAGCGCCGTCGTCGCCACGGCTCCCAGAGGCAACCGCATGATGCCCCGCGTGACGACGAAGGCCGCCGCCATAGCACCTGCCAGCTTGAGCCACGGCTGATTGCCGAGCTGCGCATGGGCGCTGGCATCGGCCCATCGGACGTTCTCCGTAACGACGGTCGCGGCCTGATGTTGGATCACGTGAAGGCGAGCGCGGAGGTTTTCGAGTTCTTCTCTCAGTTCTTGCAGACGGCCTTCCAGGACATGACCTTCGTAGATCGGGAGAGGCTCCTCGACAGTGTCTCCAACGGAAGCATGACCACCGAGCGTCGCAATATATGCCCGATATTCGGCCTCGCTGGCGAAACCCTCACGTCTGATAAGATCAGGGTTGATGCTCGCCTCCTCGAAGGAGGCCGGCGCGGTTTCCACACCGTCGCGCATGTCCTTGTTTGTGCCGGTGTCCCTGAGTTCGTCCTTCATGATGCGTCTCCAGTTGTTCCTGGCGATAGAACGCTCGACGGCTCAGAAGGATGCATCGGCCTCCGCTGCTGCCTTCATCTTCGCGACGCGCTGAAACGCTCCGGCCGAAAGTCCGCCAACAGCGGATGGCGGCGTCCGGTGACGATCTCGTCCGCCAGCAGTTCGCCGGCAATCAGGCCGAGGGTGGCGCCGCTATGGCTGAAGGCGACGAAATAACCCGGGATCAATAGCAGTTCGCCGAAGACGGGCTCGCCGTCGCCCGGGATGGGCTTCGGGCCGACCCCATAATCTTCGACCTCCAGCACCGGATTGCCTTCGAGAACCCTGGAGGCCTCGCGCAGCAATCCTTCCAGCGTCGATTGCCTGACATCATAGCTGCCGTCGGGCTTCACGCTCACCTCTTCCTCGGACCAAGCGGCGTCGAGCGCGAAGCCACCGTTGGGCGTCGGCCGGATGGCGACGCGAGGGGTGTTGAGCACGGCCTTCAGCGGATGGCGGATCGGCTTGGTCCGGACCAGAAGGGCGACAGGCGTTGCATCGCCGATATGCTGGCCGGCCTCGGCCACGATTGCGGGAACGTCGCCGCCGGCAGCAAGCAGCACGGCATCCGCATCCCGGCGCATGCCGTCTGCCGTGATCACGCCACGGGCACGCGCGCTTTCGACATCGACCGTCGCGCGACCCGCGTCCGTGATGATCTCGCCGCCCAGCGTGCGGAATTCCTGCGCGAGCACGCCGATCAAGAACGGAAGATCGACCCAGCCCTCCCCGGGATTGAAGATCGCGCCTTGGCGCGTCACAGTACTGGCGTCCACACCCGGCGTTACCCCAGCAATTCTATCCGGGGTGAGCCACTGCGCGTGATAGCCGAGGTCGCGCTCATAGTCGAAGATTTCGGCGATCTCGTTGGCGGCATCGTCCGCATCCCAGGTCAGGCCACCGTCGAAGCGCAGCCACGGCGCATCGGGATACCGGGCGGCCAGCGTACGGTAGCGATCTATGCCGGCCAAGCGCAGCCTGTGATAGGCATCGGTGCGTTTGCGCGCCGAATTGAGCCAGGCGAGCGAACGGCCGGAGGCGCCGTTAGCAAGCGGACCATCATTGATGAGCACGGTGCTGACCCCGAGCCGGGCCAGATGGACAGCGGTCGAGACGCCAAAGATGCCGCCGCCGATGACGACGACCTTCGAAGGTTTGGTGGAAGCATTCATGTCGATAACCTTGTTTTCTGCTCTTGCTAGATCGAATGAAATCCGGCGCGCCCGCCATGAGGACGACCGGGGGCACCATGCGTTGCTTCAGGCGGTTCAGAGAACTTCAGCAAGGAAGCGCTTCAGCCGCTCGCTTCGGGGATTGTCGAAAATCTGCTGCGGGCAGCCAGCCTCGACGATGCGGCCCTCATCCATGAAGACGACCTGATCGGCCACCCTGCGCGCAAATCCCATCTCATGCGTCACCACGGCCATCGTCATGCCCTGGCGGCCGAGAGCGGCCATCAGGTCGAGCACGCCCTTCACCAGCTCGGGATCCAGCGCACTCGTCACTTCGTCGAAAAGCATGACCTCCGGATCCATGGCCAGCGCGCGTGCGATGGCGACGCGCTGCTGCTGCCCACCCGACAGACCTGCCGGCCGATGATCCCGACGCTCTGCGAGACCGACCTCGGCCAGACGCGCCTCGGCGATGCGCCGCGCCTCTTGCCTCGGCATCTTCTTGATCTTGGTCAGCGAAAGCATGACGTTCTCGAGTGCCGTGTGGTCGGGAAACAGGTTGAAGTGCTGGAACACCATGCCCACACGCCGGCGCAGCCTCTCCGGTTTCATCGCCAGGATGCTCTCGCCATCGAGCAGGATGTCGCCGCCCTTCGGCTCGACAAGCCTGTTCATGCAGCGCAGCAGCGTCGACTTGCCCGAGCCGGAAGGGCCGATAATGCAGGTGACGGTACCAGCGGCGATGTCGAGATCGACACCCTTCAACACGTCGAGATCGCCATAGGCCATGGTGAGGTCCCGGATGTTCAGGGCGCCGCCCTTGAAGCGCGGCGTACTCTCCTCGGCCGTGCCCGTGGGATGGGGGCCGGCAGCGGCCCGCAACTCGCTTACCTCGACCAATCCGCTCGCAGCACCCGAGCCGCGGCCTTGTTTTCCGAGCCGCAGTCTCGCATCGATATAATTGACGAAGTGGGTCAGCGGCACGGTGATGACGAGATAGAAGACGCCCGCCAGTAACAAGGGCGACAGATTGCCGGTGACGACGGCCTGATCCTGCCCGACACGGAAGATCTCCCGCTCGGAAGCAAGCAATCCGAGGAAGTAGACAAGGCTGGAATCCTTGACGTTTCCGATGAATTGATTGACCAGCGCCGGCAGAACCCGCCTGATGCCTTGGGGAATGACGATCAGGCGCATGCCCTGCCCGTGGCTCATGCTGAGCGCCCGGCAGGCTTCCATCTGGCCGCGCTCGACGCTTTGAATGCCGGACCGGAAGATTTCTCCGATATAGGCACCGGCAATCAGGCTGAGTGCCAGGATGCCGAGCGGAAATGGAGACGGACCGAAGATCTCGCGCCCAATCCGGGCAAAACCCTGGCCGATGATCAGGATCGTGACGATCGCCGGCAGCCCGCGGAAAACATCGGTGTAGATGCGCGCCGGCAGCCGCAGCCAGCGGGATTGCGAGATGCCCATCACGGCAAGAGCCATACCGATGATGACACCGAGCACGGTCGAGGCAGCGGCCAGGATCAGCGTGTTCTTCAGGCCGACGCTGATCATGCTCGGCAGAACTTCCGCCATGGCGTCCCAGTCCAGGAAGCTGCGGCGCAGATTTTCAAGCCAGTTCATTCAGATCCCCATGAATTCTTGCCCGGCGCAGACGCCGACTAAAGCGGATCGCGATCTCTCAGATTCGCTTGTCGCGCTTTAGGTCTTTGTTTTTACGCATGTCGTTATCGCAAAACCGCGGCACACTTTTGCGCGACATGCTTTAGTAGTGCCTTGGTAGCCGCCCGCCGTGAGCGGGCGGCTTACGGCGTCACTTCTTGGGAAGATACTGTTCCGGCATCGGTGAGCCGGGGAACCACTTTTCGTAAAGGGTCTTCCAGGTGCCGTCCTGCATCGCATCGTGAAGCGCGCCGTTGAGCGCCGTGCGGAAGGCATCATTTCCTTTTCGGACCACGAAGCCAGCAGGCGCATCGAAGGACGGGATATTCACGGCAACCTTCAGCGCGGGATAGCGCTCGCCATATTGTTTGGCGGCCTCGTAGTCGAGAAAATGGGCATCGACCGTTCCGTTGTTGAGGGCGGCCACGGCAGAATTGTTGTCGGGAAATTTTACCAGATCGGTTCCCCCGAAATTCTTGGCTGCATAGACCTCCTGCAAGGTCCCCTGCACGACGCCGAGACGCTTGCCCTTGAGGCCATCGGCATCCTTGATGCCGGCATCCGGGGTCAGGACGGAGAGATAACCGGCAAGATAGCCGTCGGAAAAGTCGACAGTCTTCTTGCGGGCTTCAGTCGTTCCGATCGCAGCAACGGCAACGTCGAACCTTTCGTTTGCCACCGACGGCAGGAGTGCTGAAAATTCCTGGCCCGTGAACGTCACCTTGTCTTTTTCAAAGCCGAGGCGGGAGACGACATTGAGAAACAGTTCGATATCGAAACCGGTGAACTGGCCGTCCGCCGTGGCAAACGTATAGGGCTTGGAATCGCCCATCGTGCCGACGCTGATAGTTCCGGGCTCGATCAGGTTATAGGGATTGTCGGCGGCGGCCGCAGAGCCCGCCGCCATCGCAAGAAGGCACGTCAAAAAACCGGCCCGCAACGGGGCCATGATGGCCGGAAGTGATAAAAAAGGCTGCATCGTCGTTCTCCGCTCTGAAAGGAATGCTCTTGTCGGCACTGTAGATCGTCCCGCCGCTGCCGCTTACTGCGACAGTGATCAATGGAACAAGATACCGGTCTCTGATATAAAGAGACCGGTCTCACGACATATTTGATATCTGTCAATTGACCGGTCGTCAACAATTCTTGTAGTCCTCGGCCATGGAAGATTCCGCTCATCCGAAACGTTCAGTCACGGTCGCCGACGTCGCGAAGGCCGCAAAGGTCTCGAAGGCGACGGCCGCCCGCGTGCTCGGCGGCTACGGCGTGGTCAGCGCCAAGATCACGGATCAGGTCATGGCCGCGGCCGCCGCCCTCGAATACCGCCCGAACGAGCTCGCCCGGAGCATGAGCACCGGAAGATCCGGCATCATCGGGGTCGTGGTCGGCGATATCGAGAACGCTTTCTTCAGTCTGGCGGTGCGCGGTATCAGCGATGCGGCCCGTCTTGCGGGATTCAACGTCATCATCGCGAATTCAGGCGAAGAACTCGATGCGGAAAAATCTGCCGTCGACCTCCTGATCGGCAAACGCGTCGATGGTCTTATCGTGACGCCAGCCCGATGCGACAGCTTTGACCATCTGCAGCACGTCCGCCGTGCCGGGGTGCCGCTGGTCCTGTTCGACCGGGCTATTCCGGAACTCGATGTCGACGCAGTGACTGGCGACGACCGGGAGGCGGCCATCGCGGCGACCCGGTATCTGATCGGGCAAGGACATCGCCGCCTCGCCTACGTCTCTGCCATGGATGCCGAGGACGGTGGGCTCACCGATATTGGGCGGATCTCGAATTCCGCCGTGCGCGAACGCGTGGAAGGTTTTGTCAGCGTCCTGACCGAGGCGGGTTTGCCGAACCCTCTTCGTTATGTCAGGCTCGGCGCCACGAACCAGGAACAGACGGACGGCGTGATCAAACACCTGCTCTCTGACAGTGCCGCGCCGACGGCGCTGCTGGCATCGGACAGTCTCGTCGGCTTGCGCATCTTCAAGTCGCTACAATCGCTCGGCCTGTCGATCCCCAAGGACGTGTCGATGATTTCGTTTCTCGACGCCGATTGGACCAGCGTCACTGTTCCGCCGATCACCATCGTCGACCAGCGCGTCTACGAGATGGGCAAGCTCGCCGGCGAGCGGCTCATCGCCCGTATCGAACGCACCCCTCTTGCCGTCGAACGTCTACGCGTCAGCACGAGCCTCGTCGTGCGCGGCTCCGTCGCCACGATTAGCCGGTGAGGCCTATGGAGTTGGCTATACCCCATCGCTTTGTGAAGCAGCGAGTAGTACCGAACTGCGATCGGTCACGAATGCCCATGGCCGCCAGCTTGATATTACATGGGGTTGCTGTTGTCTTTGCCTGACCAACGTTATTTAATACCGAAAATACTCGCTGTGGGATTTTCAGAAAGATCATGC
The DNA here is from genome assembly GCF_021052345.1 of Rhizobium sp. SU303. NCBI lineage: Bacteria > Pseudomonadati > Pseudomonadota > Alphaproteobacteria > Hyphomicrobiales > Rhizobiaceae > Rhizobium > Rhizobium sp. SU303. Next base: position 867,143 of record NZ_CP088096.1, on the reverse strand, counting down.
TCCAGTCAAAAGACGCTTCATCTGAGCTGATAGATTTGATCTATGGAAGTCTATTCGGGGAGTGCAACTGGCAGGATTTTCTGGATCGCGTTGCGCAAACTTCGCCGAATGGAAAGGCTGCCCTCCATTACCACGATCTGGCCTCACCTGTGGCCCATGTTCCCTACGTATCGGGGTTTTCGAGGACCGAGGTCGACCAGTTCAGCAGCCACTTTGCCGCAGTGAACCCCTGGATTCCGAGATTGAGCTTTGTGCCGGTTGGTCAAGGTGTCTGCGGAGACGAAATCTTTCCACGCGAAGACTTGCTCAAATCGGAATTCTACAATGATTGGCTGAAGGGACAGGCCCAATGCGAGACGAGCATCGGTGTCTCGATCATTCGGGAGGAAACCCGCACCTTCGTCCTTTCGACCTGCACCTCGTCAGCCGACCCCGATTTCAACAAAGAGGCAGCCGGGCGTTACACGATACTCGCGCCTCATTTGAAAAGAGCTTTCGACTTCATCCGGAAGCGCGATCTACTCGCCCCGGAAAGACAGACGACGCAAACCCTGTTTGATAGCATCGGCGTCGGATTGATCTACGTTTCGGAGCAAGGGCGAGCACGTCAATGGAATAAGAGCGCGGAAGCCTTGATGGAGGCTGGCTTTCCTGTGCAAGTCGCCCCAAGCGGCAAGCTCGAACTTCAATGCGAGAGGTCGACTGCCGTTCTTAATTTCCTGACTTCCAGAAAGGGCGTGCAAACAAGGCCGCATACGGCGATTGCAAATGGGAAGAACAAGGCTAGCTATCGCATCACACTCCTCCGGCTCCAGTCCGATGCATTCACTGAGTTCTTGGAGGGGCCGACCGTGGCCGTCATTGTCGAGCCGATGGTGGCCACGCCACTCAATGAGCGGCGAGACTTCCTAATGGAAGCCTACAAACTGACTGCGACGGAGATTCGGATCGCATCAAGCATTGCCTCAGGCCATTCGCCAAAAGAGGTGGCCATAGCCGATCACATCAGCTACGAAACGGTCAGAACCCACCTCAGAAACATCTATTCCAAGCTCGGGGTGAACTCCCGGGTTGGTTTGGTCGCGCTGCTCATGCGCTGACCAACGTTCTGCAATTCGTCCCTACCGCCCGCATGGTCAGCGAGCCTTTGCATATTGCGAACGGGTTGCGAGCGCAAAGGCGTGCGACACTCGACATGAATTCCGGCAACCCTTGTCTCATTGCGTTGGAAAACCAGCGCTACGCCCTCTAATCGTAGAGTTCGCCGCGACCAATCTGCTCCCTTGCAGGCGCATCGCTGATTGAGGGATCGTCGGCCGGATCGGGATCTCTCTTGTTGGCATCGCTCAGAAACTGCGCGGCCTTAAGCAGTGCCGCGGTCACCTCCTCGGTGCCCCATCCGGCTTCATTGGCGGCTGCAATCAGCCTTTCCAAAGCGTCGCGCGCGGCTGCGGTCGCGTCTTCGAAGCGCTGCGCGGGAGATTCGGTTTTCGGTGGTGGAAAGGTCATCGGCGTTCCCTCCATAGGTCTGGCTGTTAGGAGTGAACGCAGCCCAGGGGAAATAGATGCACGACCATGCTGATTAAACAAACCGATGCCCAGCAGCGCCGCACCGGCAACGGCCGGCCACGTCTTTTCCGCCTCAGATGACCGTCTGCAACAGAAACGGAGAACTCTCCAACGGACGCTGGGCGAGGATCCTCAGCATTGCGGGGCCCTGTATGCCGGAAGTCGCGCAGGAACGGCCGTCGTGATAGACCACCGTCATGATGCGGCTGAGACTATTGTACCTGATCTCTGCGATCGTCCGGGTGTGAACCGGAAAGATGAATTCATGGGGTTGAGATTTCTCCCCCGAGGTTTTCAAGGTCATTGCGATGCCCCAACGAAAAAAGCAATTTTAGCCCCACCGCGCCCTGGTCTGAGCCTAACGGTGCCTATCAAGCACATATTGCTGCGACGGTCGCGTGACATCGGCGTGACATGCAGAATCGACACTGCCAACTCAGGGCGGATTTGGTGACGCGTCAGTTGCCAAAGCGGCCATCAACCGTCAATGCAATGTCCGATGGATTCCGTGCGCGAGAGCGGCCTGCGGCCAGCATTCGACCGTGCGCGCCAACGATCGAACGGCTTCGTCCACGTTGAAAACCACGTCCCCGAGCCGCTCGATCTCATGATCGAGCTCGTAGACCTCGACTTCGTCGAGGTCGTCATTCTGGAGCATTCGCCTCATTGCCTCGATAAGGCGCTCAGTTCGCCCAACGATATCCAGCGCGCTGCGTATGATGATGTCGAACATGCCGTCCCCTCGCTTCGATAATGAAGGGTCGGCCAGAATCGTGATGCTGACAATCCTGAAATCTTGTCAGAGGCGCTCGCGGATCGTGTCGTAGAGATCCCTCAACTCCCGCAGTGCGGGTTGAGGCCTACGGCGCGGCAGGGCGGCGCGACGTCCGGCAAAGGCAAGTGCGCCGGCGACCGCCGCGATGAGCAGCAGCGTTGAGGCCGGGTAAAGCTTTACCGCTGCTTCCGTCTGACGCATTGCTTTCCCGGCACTCCCCTTTGCCGATCGGGCGGCATCGAGGACCTGCTGCTGGAGCGTGCCGATCTGCTTTCGCAGCGCGCCGAGCTCTTCTGCCAGGTCATGATCAGACTGCCGGGGAACGCCGACGGAGGCCGTATTCGTATCGATGACGGCTTTCGGAATGGGCTCGCCGATCTTGGCTCCCTTGGTGTCGAGGGTCGTCGTCTCAGTGCTCTTGCGGCGCGGCATGATCATTTCTCCTTCCTGGACATGATGCCGAAAAGTTTGAGCGGCTTTGGGAAAACAGGATTCAGGTCGACGGGACCTAAAGTCCTCCTGTTCTAGTCGTCGTCGAGCGAGAAGACCGGCCGATAGTGGCGCTCGGCGATCAGCAAGCTCCGGTCGGGCCGGATGATGTAGATCTCCTCGACCTGGCGCCCCCATTGATCTGTGAAGCTGTGGGGGAAGGAAGAGCCCACCGGCGATTTCGTCAACTTCGTGCGAGGCTGACCATTATAAGTGATACTGCCGGGAATGGGCGCCAGTCCTGCCGACGAATAATTGCCTGCGCTCGTCGTGCAGCCTGTCAGCACAACGGTAAAAACCAGCCCAAATCCTATGCTCCGCTTCATCGATCCCTCCAGCTGCCTCGTCTTCGCGCGGCACCCGCCTCTATCGTCAATGTAACAGGGGACGACAGACATTGTTCCAGAATTTGGCCGGAGACGTCAGTGCAGGCGAAACTTCGGCCCGAAACCGGAACGACCGCGCCATCGCGTCGCTCGGTCGGGGCGCATGCAGTCGCCCATCCCCTCACGTTGGCATTGAATTTTTCGGAGACCGAGTGGTAAATCCGAGAATGCACCCGGTTATGGTGAGGGGACAAACCGTATCAACGCGGCGTGTGAACAAAAGGAAGTTCGGTGATGCTAGCAAGACCAGCCGGATATGCCGGGGCCGCAATCGCTGCCCTGTGGGCGGCCCGCCAGATGGGCCGACTTTATTCCTCCACCGAACCGTTCGGTCCTGAGCTCATGAATGTTGCAAGAAATCTCGGCATTTTCATTCTGCCGGCACTCGTCCTGCTCCTGGCTGGGCCTTTCAGGATGTGGTTCGACAGATTTGCGCCGGTGTACCCCCTGGTGCTCGGAGCCGGTATGCTCAACATCTATATGCAAGACGATGCGCTGGCTGCCGGTCTGCCGTTGATCGTGCTCGTCTACCCCTTCCTGGTGGTCTTTGCGCTCGCCTATCTGTTGGGCGGGCGAGTGTCGGCAATGCGCAATTGAACCCTGCAGCGCGCCGCGGACGAGTGACTCCCATCTCACCTCTAGCCACTCCAGGAGAAGTGCGAAGCGGTTTTCCCGCGAAAGGCTCTAAAACTCGTCGCTGCGACGCCTCACGGCGTGCCTCAACGCCACCAAATGCCTTCGCCGCTCCAGCATATAATCGACATATCCGACGCAGATGAACAGCAGCGTGGGGCCGGCGTAGATGATGATCAGAGCCAATGCGATAAGGATGAATGCGCTCGTCATGGTCTTGTTTTCCAATATTGGTCGCCGCATCTGAAGCGGCGAGAGCGGACGGGTCCTCATCTCGGCAATGCCTGTCCTTATTCATTCAAAATTCGCCGGCTTACTATTCGTTCCCTGCGCGAAGCGATTTCCATATGCGCGGCGGTCCTATCGAACGACAATGATGAAGCGGACGGCTCGCCCGGCCTTAACACTCCCGCGGGCGTTCCTCCCGCATTGCCGCCGTCACGCTCTTCAGCAGCGGGCTCGACATCAGATCCGCGAGCAAAACCGATAGCTTCGGCTTCCAGTTCGGATAGCTGTCGCTGGTGCCTGGCACATTGGTTGGCCTCTTTTCGTCGGTGAGATCGGCGAGACGGACCGCGGCGAGAAGCGAGGGCGTCCTGGCGATGAAGCGATAGGCGCTGACGGTCAAATCCCTCAGCGTCTCCTCGCTTGCCCGCGCTTGGGAAAGCCTGGTCGGCAGTTCGAGGCCGGCAGCCTTCAGCGCCGCTTTCAGCTTCCTCCGCTCGCGCTTGCGGTCTTCGAGATGTTTCTCGGTGAGATCGGGCGGCACGATGCCGTGGTCGCACCGGGCCTGAATGTCGGCGCCGCGCCACCAGCCGGCAAGGGTCTGGTGGTCGTGCGTCGAAATGCAGGCCAAAGCCAGGGCGGGATAGACCTCCGCCGGCTTGAAGCCCTTCTCGTCCTGTTCATAGGAAAGGATGCGGTAGGAGAGAATGTGGGCCGCCGCCAAATCGTCCTGCAATCCCTTGGGGATCAGTCCCAAGTCTTCTCCAATGACGAGGCACCGATGCTCGGCGGACGCTTCTGCGAGGATCTGCAGAAGCCGATCCGCGGGATAACGGACATAGGCGCCGCCGTCCGGCCTGCTGCCCAATGGCACCAGGAAGAGGCGGCGAAGCGCTGCGGCGTGGTCGATGCGAATGGCGCCCGCATATCGCATGGCAGCGCTGACCATGCGCCGGAAAGGCGACATTTCTCCTGCGGCGATCGCGGAAGGCAGATATCCGGCAAGGTGCCAGTCCTGCCCGTCCACGGCGAATGGATCGGGTGGGCTGCCGATGGTGGCCTTCGAGACATAGGTATCCGGCTCGCTCCATGTCGCCGAGCCGTCGACCGCCTCCCCGACGGCAAGATCGAGATAGAGCCCGATCCGCAGGCCGGCCTTCCGCGCCCGGTCCGCCGCCTGCATCAGCTGCCGGTGAGCAAGCCATTGCAGCCACATATGGAAACGGACATCGTCCGCGTGTCCGCGCTCGAATTGGGCGACGGCGGCGCTGTCGAAGCGCTGAAAATCGGCCGGCCAACATTGCCAGCCGGCGCCCACCCCGCGCTCGACCATGGAAAACGAGAGGCATTCGAAAAGCGCATGCAGCCGCAGGCTGTTACCACCTTGCGTGATGAAGGCGTCGAAATCGGCCGGATCATAGGCGTCGTCGATCACGCTGCGCTGTTGCCAGGCCGGCCAGAGATCGCGCAGAGCCCTCAGCTTGATCTGTGCGACGCCGACGTAGTCGACGAGATCGGTTTGGCGAAGGCTGGCCAATTGCCGTTCGAGTTCCGGACTGCAGGCAAAACCCGGCAACCGGTCGACCGCGATATAGAGCGGGTTGAGATGCTGGCGGCTCGAGGGCTCATAGGGGCTGCAACGGTCGGGATCGGCGAGAAACGGCGCGTGAAGCGGGGTGAGGCCGATGAAATCGGCGCCCAGCGATCCCGCGAGATCCGCCATATCGGACAGATCCTCGAAATCTCCTATGCCCCAGTTGCGTGCCGAACGAAGCTCGTAAAGCTGCAGGCTCACGCCCCAGACGCGCGTACCGGAAAGGAAATCGGGCAGAAATGACCTGGCGATCTTCTTAGCCGCCGGCTTGGGCTCCCGCCGCGGCGCGCCAGTCTCGGGATCGGCCGTTCCCGGCAAGTCGACCTTCAGTGCCGAGAGGATCTTGCGCTTGGTCTCGCCTGATATCGCCACCTCCCGATTGTCGGGACTCGGCCTGGTCAGGCTGATGCCGTGCCGGCGGGCGAGCTTGTCGAGCTCAGCAGATTTCATCGTTCGATCGCCTTCCTGTCAGCACGCCGTCACGCTTCGCCGATGCTCCAGATCACCGTCCAGGGCGAGAGATTGCCACCATCGCTGCCGCCGAGACGGAAGATCGTCTCGCCGTCGTTCTGCTGCGAGACGAGCGCCGCCGCCTCGGCGCCGAGGTTGGCGTGCAGATGAAGACGCCGGTTTTGCGCCAGGGTCCAATCCACCGCGAGCGCGCTTCCCGCCGAGCGATAGACCGCGTTTCCGGCGCCGGCGCCGTTCAGCAAAGGCACGATCCTGCGGTGCCGGAGGTCGAGAAGCGCCCTGTAAAAACGAAGGACCTCGGAAGAGGCGAGTTTCGACCAGTCCAGTTTGGCGGCGGCGAAGGTCGATGGCGCCGTCGGGTCGAGAAGGTCGTCGGCGTCGAAGCCCGGGAGACGGGAAAGCTCCTCGCGACGGCCTTTCCTGACCTTCTCGTTCAGATCCTCGTCGAAATCGCAGAAAAAGGGGAAAGGTTCTCTGGCACCCCATTCCTCGCCCATGAACAGCATCGGGATCTCAGGCGCCAGCAGGTAGATGGCGGCGACGGCCTTGATGACATCGGCAGGGCTCGAAGCCAGAACCCGATCCCCCAGCGCCCTGTTGCCGATCTGGTCATGGTTCTGGATGAAGGAGATGAAAGCGGTGGACGGGAGATAGCCGCTCGGCTTGCCGCGGCTTGCGCCGCGATAGGGCATGTGTTCTCCCTGAAACACGAAGCCTTCCGCCAGCGCTCGGCCGAGCTTGCCGGCGTCACCGGTGTAATCGGCATAGTAGCCGAAGGTTTCGCCGGTGGCGGTGATATGCAGCACATGGTGCACGTCGTCGTTCCACTGGGCGGTGAACAGCTTCACTTCCCCGTTTTCGCCACGCTGCAACAGGTCGCTGTCGTTCTCCTCGTTTTCGACGATCAGATGAACATGCCGGTCGCCGGCCGCGGCCCTGACGCGGCGGGCAAGCGCGTGAAGCAGATGCTCAGCGCTGTCGTCCTTAATGGCGTGGACGGCATCGAAGCGGAAACCGTCGAGCCTGAACTCGGTGATCCAGTAGATGGCGTTTTCGATGATGAACTCGCGGATCATCTCCGATCCGTCGCCATCGTAGTTGATCCCGTTGCCCCAGGGCGTCTTGTGATGGTCGGTAAAGAGCGGCGCATAGGAGGGGATATAGTTCCCGTCGGGCCCGAAGTGATTGTAGACCACGTCCAGGAAAACCGAGATGCCGCGCTGGTGCGCTGCGTCCACCAGCGCCATGAAATCTTCCGGCCGGCCGTAGCTGCTGTCAGGAGCATAGGGAAGCACGCCGTCATAACCCCAGCTGTAACGGCCGGGAAATTCACTAAGCGGCATGATCTGCAGCGCCGTAACGCGCAGCGCTTGCAGATGGTCGAGCCGCGCGATCGCGGCCTTGAAAGTGCCCTCCGGCGTGAAGCAGCCGATATGCATCTCGTAGATGACCATCTCCTCCCAGGGCCGTCCCGTCCAGTCGTTCGTCTTCCAGCGATAGAAGGAAAGGTCGACCACTTCGCTCGGCCCGTGCACATCCTGCGGCTGAAACCGCGAGGCGGGATCGGGAATTTCAAGACCGTCCGGCAGGACGAAGCGGTAGCGCGTACCGACACCGGCATCCGCGACCGTAGAGTGGTGCCAGCCGTCCCCGACCGCCTGCATCAGCCGCGGATCAGCGCCTTCGATCTTCAACGACACGCTTTCATGCAGAGGAGCCCAGAGGCGGAATAGAATGCCCTCTTCGGTGAATGCGGGGCCGAACGTCATTTTGGTCAAGGGAAAGCCTTCGATGAAATTAGGATGAGATTTGGGTAACTTTTGCGGGAGCAAAAAGTTTCGTCCGCAAGGGGACGCGCGAAAGCCGCCGCTGTCACCAGGTGACGATATTCACCGGAACATAGAAGGTTAGGTCAATCGAGCCAGGTCGTGGGCTCGCGCATCCCGTGGACAACGACGACAATTTCGGCGCCGTAATTGGTGGGTTCATAGATGGCGATATAACGCCCCTCGATAATCAGGCGGGCGACGGGGCTGATTTCCGGGCGCGCAGGCCCCATTTCGGGATGAGCAGCGACGAGTTCGAACTTGTCGAAAAGCTTTTGCAGGAGCCTGTCGGCAGCCAGTTCATTGTGAACGGCGATATTGCGCCAGATATCGCGCATCTGGCGCTGGGCACGCGGAGTCAACTTATATTTAGCCACGAGCTGCGCGTTCTGCCTTCAGTTCTTGCAGGAAGGCCGTAGGATCAATCTCTTCGGGTTCGCCGCTGGCTTTGCCCTCGGCATATTCCCGCTTGAGTTTTTCCAGTTCAAGCGCACGAATTTCCTCCCGCTGTTCCAGCAAGCGGAGGCTATCGCGCATAACTTCGCTGGCGCTGGCATAGCGCCCGCTTTCAACAAGCTCACGGACAAAGCCTTCATAGCGAGGCCCAATATTATAGCTGGAGGGCATGGCAATACCTTTCATCGAGGCAATATTATCAGTTTTTGATAACCCGGACAAATAAAACAGACGGCACCACCTTGACTGCGACCAGAACTTGCAGCCGCGGCACTTCAACCCTCAGGCCGCAGCGACTTTACCCGAGAGCGCCTGATCCATGGCCGCCTGAAGCTGTTCCTGCGTGAATGGTTTCTTCATTCGCAGCATCCGCCCGAGGCCATGGTCTTCGGAAAACTCGGCATAGCCCGAGGCAAGGATGATGGGCAGGCCTGGAAAGGAGGAGCGAAGGTGACGCGCAAGCTCGGCGCCCGTCATGCCCGGCATGGCATGATCGGTGATGACGAGATCGCAACCCTGTCCGTCGGCAAAGAATTCCAAAGCCTGGGAAGCGGAAGATGCCTCTTGCGGCAGATGCCCGAGATCCTCCAGCATCGCCACGGTTCCGGTCCTGACAAGCGCATCGTCGTCGACGACCAGAATGGCAAGCGGCCGCGACGCCGGTTTCAAAGGCTCCGTTGCCGGAGGCTCGACGGCCTGCTGCACCCTGACGAAGGTTTCGGCAACGGGCAGCCATAGGGAAACGGTCGTGCCCTTGCCCCTGACGCTCGATATCTGGATAGAGCCGCCGGATTGCGCCGCAAGGCCATGAACCATCGACAGGCCGAGACCGGTGCCTTTGCCGACACCCTTGGTGGTGAAAAACGGTTCGGCGGCACGCGAGACCGTTGCCTCGTCCATCCCCTCGCCATCGTCCGACACCGATATCCTGATATAATTTCCGCCCGCGAGCCCGGCCGGGCGGGCGTCTTCGGCTGCCGCCGCGGCAACCGTCACGGCTCCGCCGCTTTCGAGCGCATCCCGCGCATTGACGAATAGGTTGAGCAGCGCCAGTTCCAGCTGGTTGCTGTCGACCAGAAGGGGCGCCAGATCCGCCGGAATGCTTTTGCGGATTTCGATGCGCGGCCCCACCGCCTTGGCGAGAAGATCCTCGACGTTTTCGAACAGCCTGAAGAAGTCGACCGCCTGCGGCTTGAGCTCCTGGCGGCGTGCGAAGGCAAGCAGGCGCTGGGTGAGCGCGGTGCCGCGCTCGGCCGCCTGGATCGCGTTCGTCACCAGGCGTTCGCTGCGTTCATCGGCCGGAAGCCGCTTCTTCAGAAGGTTGAGGCTGCCGAGAACTGCCATGAGGAGGTTATTGAAGTCGTGGGCGACGCCACCCGTCAGATGGCCGATCGTGTCGAGCTTCTGCGCCTCGAACAGCTGCGCAAGCGCCTCTTCGCGCTCCCGCGTCCTTTGGTCGATCCGGTGCTCGAGTTCCTCATTGAGCTCACGCAACTGCGCTGCAGAGGCCTCGAGCTCGGCGGTTCGCTGTTGAACGCGGGCCTCCAGCTCGGCGTTCAGGCGTTCGAGTTCCCTCGTCTTCCTGTAGAGATCGGCAAAGACCCGCACCTTGGCTCTGAGCACCTCGGGGACGATCGGGACGGAGACGTAGTCGACCGCGCCCACCGCATAGCCGCGCAGCCGGTCCGGTTCCGCCAGCATCACGGCGGAAACGAAGATGATCGGCGTGTTCTGATAGCGCGGATGCTGCCGGATCATGCTGACGAGTTCGAACCCATCCTGTTCGGGCATGCAGACATCGACGAGGATCACCGCGATTTCGGTGCGCAACAGATGCTCGAAGGCTTCGCGAGCGGATTGCGCCTTGATGAGGTTTTCCTCGAGCTCTTCGAGAATGACCTCGTAACTCAGGAGCTTTGCCGGTTGGTCGTCGACGAGGAGAATGTTGACGGGGTTCATGGCCAGATCCTCAGCGATGCAGCCACATGCGAAGAGCCGACAGAAGCTGTTCGGTATTGACCGGCTTCGCCAGATAGTCGGACGCGCCCGCTTCCAGGCATTTCTCGCGGTCGCCCTTCATCGCCTTGGCCGTTAGCGCCACGATCGGCAACCGCCGGAACCGGGGCTCCGAACGGATGACCTGCATCGTCTCGTAACCGTCCATTCCAGGCATCATGATGTCCATCAGCACGATCGCGACAGAGGGTTCGTTGTTGATGACGTCGATGGCTTCGCTGCCGGTCGTCGCGGTCAGGACCTTCATTCCCCGGCGTTCGAGGACGCTGCTCAGCGCGAAGATATTGCGGGCGTCGTCGTCGACGAGCAGCACGGTCTCGCCGACCAGATCCTCGTCCGAGCTGTGCAGTTCCTGCAGCGTTGCCTGTTTTGCGGCCGGCAGGTCGGCGACCACCCGGTGCAGGAACAGAGCCGTCTCATCCAGGAGACGTTCGGGCGACTCGACCCCCTTCACCACGACGCTGCGGGCCATGCTGTGCAGCGCCGCGTCTTCCTCGGCGGAAAGCTCCCGGCCGGTGAACACGACAACCGGCACCTCGCCGATCTCGGCGTCGTCGCGCATCTGCTCCAGCACGTCGAAGCCGGACATGTCGGGAAGGGAAAGGTCGAGCACCACGCAGTCGGCAGAATTCTGCCGAAGGGCGGCGAGAGCCTCCGATCCGGAGCCGACGCTGGTGATATCGATGTCGTCATGTCCGAGAAGGGCGGTGACGCTCAGACGCTCGGCCTCGTTGTCCTCCACGAGCAGCAGATGCTTGCGGCGCGGTTGTGCATAGGCCTTCAATCGCGACAGTGCCTTGCCGAGGCCTTCCGGCGTGGTCGGTTTGCTCATGAAAGCGAAGGCGCCGCGGGTCAGCCCATGCTGACGATCCTCGTCGAGGCTGATGATCTGGACCGGAATATGCCGCGTCTGCGGATTCTGCTTGAGCTGGCTCAGCACCGTCCAGCCGAGCATGTCGGGCAGAAAGATATCGAGCGAGATCGCCGCCGGCCTGTAGTCCTGCGCGAGTGCGAGCGCATCGCTGCCGCGCATCGCCACCAGAACCTTGAATCCATTGTCGCGGGCAAGATCCACCAGCACGCGGGCGTAATGCGCATCGTCCTCGACGACGAGCAGCACCGAGTCGCCGGCCGCTATCTGATGACGATCGTCTTCGACATGTTCGGTCGGTTTTTCGGCGCGGCGGTTTGCTGCCGCCTCGGCGAATTCCACTACATTTGCCGACGGAACGGTCTTGGGCGCAGCCGCGCCGGCTCCGACATAGGTGAGCGGCAGGTAGAGGACGAAGGTGCTGCCGACACCGGGGGTGCTGCGCAGCTGGATCTCGCCGCCCAAGAGGTTCGCCAATTCGCGGCTGATCGCCAGGCCGAGGCCGGTGCCGCCGTATTTGCGGCTCGTCGACGCATCCGCCTGCTGGAACGCCTCGAAAATGATGCGCTGTTTTTCAGGCGGTATGCCGATACCGGTATCGACGACTTCGAAGGCGATGACAGACGGCGCGTGCCTCAACGAGGGATGATCGGACGACCAGCCGCTCGTTGCCGACGCGACGCGAAGTGTCACGCCGCCCTGCGCGGTGAACTTGAAGGCATTCGACAGCAGGTTCTTGAGGATCTGCTGCAGTCGCTTCGAATCGGTGATGAGGCTCTTTGCAACATCGGCGCCGACATCGACCGAGAACGACAGGTCCCGGTTTTCGGCCTCGTGCCGGAATGGTCGCGCCATCATCTCGAGCAGGTTGCTGACAAAAATCTCCTCGGCATCGACCGAGACTGTTCCGGACTCGATCTTCGACAGGTCGAGGATGTCGCTGATGAGGTTCAACAGATCGGTTCCCGCGCCGTGGATCGTCTTTGCGAACTCGACCTGTTTGCCCGAGAGGTTGCCATCCGGATTTTCTCCCAGCTGCTGGCCGAGGATGAGGATCGAATTCAAAGGCGTGCGCAGCTCATGCGACATGTTGGCGAGGAATTCGGATTTGTACTTCGATGTCAGCGCCAGCTCGGTTGCCTTTTCCTCGAGCGCGCGCCGGGCCTGCTCGATTTCCTGGTTCTTCGCCTCGACTTCGACGTTGCGCTCCTCCAGTTGCTGCGCCTTCTGCCCGAGCTGCTCGTTGGTCTGCTGCAGCTCGCGCTGCTGCGTCTGAAGCTCGGCGGCAAGCTGCTGGGACTGCTTGAGCAGGCCTTCGGTCTGCATCGTCGCTTCGATCGAGTTGAGGACGATGCCGATCGATGTCGTCAACTGGTCGAGGAACGACAGCTGCAACTCGGTGAATTCGCCGACGGAGGCCAGCTCGATCACTGCTTTAACCTGTCCCTCGAAATGCACAGGCAGCACGATGGCGCTCCTCGGCAAAGTCGTGAACACGCCGGAGCTTATCGGAACGACATTGTCGGGAAGGTCGGTGACCAGGATGCGGCGGGCGTCGCTGGCGCACTGGCCGACAAGTCCCTGGCCGAATTCGAGCCGCGCCGGGTGCGCCGCCTCGCCCCCTTTCGCGTAGACAGAGAGCAGCGACAAGATCGGCTGCCGCTCGTCGGAATCCACCTGGTAGATGACCCCCTGATGGGCACCGACCAGAGGCGCCAGCTCCGACAGCAGCATCTTGCCGACCAGCGTCAGGTCGCGCTGCCCCTGCAGCATGTTGGTGAAGCGAGCCAGGTTGGTCTTCAGCCAGTCCTGCTCGGTGTTGCGCTCGGTGGTGAGCCTGAGGTTGTCGATCATCGTGTTGATGTTGTCCTTGAGCTCGGCCACTTCGCCACGCGCGTCGACCTTGATCGAGCGCGTCAGGTCACCCTTGGTGACGGCGGTCGCCACCTCGGCAATGGCGCGCACCTGCGTCGTCAGGTTGGCGGCCAGCAGGTTGACGTTGCCGGTCAAGTCCTTCCAGGTTCCCGCAGTACCCGGAACATTCGCCTGACCGCCGAGGCGGCCCTCCACGCCCACCTCACGCGCAACCGTGGTCACCTGATCGGCAAAGGTCGCAAGCGTGTTGGTCATGTTGTTGATGGTCTCGGCAAGGGCAGCCACCTCACCCTTCGATGCGACGGTGAGATTCTGCTTGAGGTCGCCGTTCGCCACCGCCGTCACCACCTTGACGATGCCGCGGACCTGCTCGGTCAGGTTGGCGGCCATGACGTTGACGGTGTCGGTCAGGTCCTTCCAGGTACCGGCGACACCCGGCACCTGCGCCTGGCCGCCGAGCTTGCCTTCGGTGCCGACTTCGCGGGCGACGCGCGTCACTTCGCCGGCGAAGGCGTTGAGCTGGTCCACCATCGTGTTGATGGTGTTCTTCAGTTCGAGGATTTCCCCCTTCACGTCGACGGTGATCTTGCGCGACAGGTCGCCGCGCGCCACGGCCGTCGTCACTTCGGCAATGTTTCGAACCTGGGTCGTCAGATTGGCGGCAAGCAGGTTGACGTTATCGGTCAGGTCCTTCCAGGTGCCGGCGACACCGGGAACGACGGCCTGGCCGCCGAGCCTGCCATCGGTGCCGACTTCGCGGGCGACACGCGTCACTTCGCCGGCAAAGGAGCGAAGCTGATCGACCATGGTATTCAGCGTATCCTTCAAGAGCAGGATTTCCCCGCGCACGTCGACCGTGATCTTGCGGGACAGGTCGCCGTTGGCGATAGCGGTGGCCACCTCGGCGATGTTGCGCACCTGCGCCGTCAGGTTGCCGGCCATGGAGTTGACGCTGTCGGTCAGGTCCTTCCAGGTGCCGGCAACACCGGAGACCTGCGCCTGGCCGCCGAGCTTGCCTTCGGTGCCGACTTCGCGGGCGACGCGCGTCACTTCGCCGGCAAAGGCGTTGAGCTGGTCCACCATCGTGTTGATGGTGTTCTTCAGTTCGAGGATTTCCCCCTTCACGTCGACGGTGATCTTGCGCGACAGGTCGCCGCGGGCCACCGCCGTGGTCACTTCCGCGATGTTTCGGACCTGGCCGGTCAGGTTGGAGGCCATGGAGTTGACGTTTTCGGTGAGATCCTTCCAGGTGCCTGCAACACCCGGCACCTGCGCCTGGCCACCGAGCTTGCCCTCGGTGCCGACTTCGCGGGCGACACGGGTGACTTCGGAAGCAAAGCGGTTCAGCTGATCGACCATGGTGTTCAGCGTTTCCTTGAGCTCGAGGATTTCACCCGAAACCGACACAGTGATCTTCTTCGACAGGTCGCCATTGGCAATCGCAGTCGAGACTTCCGCGATGTTGCGCACCTGCGCCGTCAGATTGCCCGCCATGGAGTTGACGCTGTCGGTCAAATCCTTCCAGGTGCCGGCGACGCCGAGCACGTTCGCCTGGCCGCCGAGCCGCCCTTCCGTGCCGACCTCGCGCGCCACACGCGTCACCTCGCCGGCAAAGCCGTTGAGCTGATCGACCATCGTGTTGATGGTCTCCTTCAGTTCGAGGATTTCGCCCGACACGGTGACGGTGATCTTCTTGGACAGGTCTCCCTGGGCGACGGCGGTCGCGACTTCGGCGATGTTGCGCACCTGCCCGGTGAGGTTGGAAGCCATGGAATTGACGCTGTCGGTCAGGTCCTTCCAGGTGCCGGCAACGCCGCGCACATTGGCCTGGCCGCCGAGCCGGCCTTCTGTGCCGACTTCGCGGGCGACACGTGTCACTTCCGAAGCGAAGGCATTCAGCTGATCGACCATCGTATTGATGGTTTCCTTCAGTTCGAGGATCTCGCCCTTCACGTCGACGGTGATCTTCTTCGACAAGTCGCCATTGGCGATGGCGGTCGAGACTTCCGCGATATTGCGCACCTGTGCCGTCAGGTTGCCGCCCATCGAGTTGACGTTCTCGGTCAGATCCTTCCATGTGCCGGCGACGCCGCGCACATTGGCCTGGCCGCCAAGCCGTCCCTCCGTGCCGACTTCGCGAGCGACGCGGGTGACTTCCGAAGCGAAGGCATTCAGCTGATCAACCATCGTGTTGATCGTTTCCTTCAGCTCGAGGATTTCCCCCGACACCGTCACGGTGATCTTCTTCGACAGGTCGCCATTGGCGATCGCAGTCGAGACCTCGGCGATGTTGCGCACCTGCGCGGTGAGGTTCGAGGCCATGGAATTGACGTTATCGGTGAGGTCCTTCCAGGTGCCGGCGACGCCTGGCACCTGCGCCTGACCGCCGAGGCGGCCCTCCGTGCCGACTTCACGCGCCACGCGCGTCACCTCGCCGGCAAAGCCGTTCAGCTGATCGACCATCGTGTTGATGGTTTCCTTCAGCTCCAGGATTTCACCCGAGACGTCGACGGTGATCTTGCGCGACAGGTCGCCGCGCGCCACGGCCGTGGTCACCTGGGCAATGTTGCGCACCTGAGCCGTCAGGTTGCCGCACATGGCGTTGACGCTGTCGGTCAGGTCCTTCCAGGTTCCGGCGACACCCGGCACCAGCGCCTGTCCGCCGAGCTTGCCTTCGGTGCCGACCTCGCGGGCGACGCGCGTCACTTCCGAGGCGAAGGACCTGAGCTGGTCGACCATGGTGTTGATCGCTTCCTTGAGCTGCAGGATCTCGCCGCGCACGTCGACGGTGATCTTCTTGGAAAGATCGCCATTCGCAACCGCGATCGTCACTTCGGCGATATTGCGCACCTGCGCCGTCAGGTTCGACGCCATCGAGTTCACGCTTTCGGTGAGATCCTTCCAGACGCCCGTCACCTCCGGCACCTGTGCCTGGCCGCCGAGTTTTCCGTCCGTGCCGACCTCGCGGGCGACGCGCGTCACTTCCGATGTGAAGACGCTCAGCTGCTTGATCATCGTGTTGACGATATCGGCCGAGCGCAGGAATTCCCCTTTGAGCGGCCGCCCGTCGACATCCAGCGGCACGGTCTGCAAGAGATCTCCCTTGGCGACTGCCGTGATCGTGCGCGTGACGGCGGTTGTCGGCCATAGGAGATCGTCGATCAGACCGTTGATCGATCCTTCCATTTCGGACCAAGAGCCGTCCGACAGGCCGAAGCGTACGCGCGTGCTCGTTCGCCCGTCCCGGCCGACCACCTGCCCGACATGCTCGAGCTGCTGGGCCATGCGCTGATTGGCGGCGATGATGTCGTTGAGGGCATCGGCGACCTTGCCGGTGAGACCCGTCAGGTCGGATCGCATCCGTACGGAAAAGTCGCCGCGCCGGACTGCGACAAGGACTTCCAGAAGCGCGCTGGCGTCGTCGAACGCCATCGTTTTGTGGTCACGCCCATTGAGGCTGTCTACCGCAACGCTGTCGCGCGCGAATTCGCTGGTTTGGTTGCTCACGAAAATCCCCCTCTTCGACGATCGGTAATTTAGCGCTCAACTCAGAAAATGGTATGGGCCGTCCCGCGTCCATCCTAACATGATTCATCGCTCAAAATGAGCCTGATAGTTGCAGATATCGGAAATGCTCGCCAGAACCCGCCCCGGTGGAATTTGCGGTTTTTCGTGCGCGGGAACACTTTGCTGCCGGCTGTCGTTTCCGTCCTGACAATGGAGAGCGACATGTCGAACGTCTCAAGGACAGGCAAGGAAGAGATCAACAACGCGACCAGCCCGACCACTTTCGGAAAGTCGGTCGAGAGCCAGGCGCAAATCGATGACGCGGCTGCGCAAGCGTCGCCCGACGCCGGCGGCGAGATGCTCAACATCTACCGGTTGGAGCCGATCGCCGCACCCGACGATCCGAGATGGGACAATTCCCCCGGACACGGTACCGTCGTCGTCGCCGCGAGAACGCCAGGCGATGCCAGGATCGTCGCCGCGGCGCGCGAACTCGACTTCATGGAAGTCGACGCAGCGCCCGCCGAGGACGTGACGACAGTCAATGCCAGTGCCTTCCGCGACGACAAGCTTTACACCGTGATCGAAATCGATCGGAACAGACGTGATATAAAGCGCAGCATCCTCGACGGTACGGTCTCCGTCGACACGATCCGGCCGGTCGAACCGGACTAGAAATTCTTTCTTCACCTGGGGAGTTCTCATGAATACCGCCAATCTGCAGCTCAAGGGCCTGATCATGGCGATGGCCTCGATATGTGATGCGATCGTCGATAAGCAACTGCTCACGCGCGGGGAGATCGACGCTGCGCTCTCGAAGGCTCAAAAGGCGATCGAGGAGGATGACGACCACGAGCTGTCAGGCGCCAACCGGGCGGCGATCCTGTTTCCGATCCGCGTGCTGCAGCTAGCCGGCGAAGCCGGTCGGAAGGGCGAAGGGGCCACGTTTTCAGACTATGCCAAGCGTGTGGGGAAGCTCAGCTGAGCATGTTCGAAGGCTTTTCTCTCGATACCGTCGACGCCGGGCCGGGGTCGCTTCGCGTCCGTCACGGCGGAACGGGACCGGCCGTTCTGCTTCTCCACGGCCATCCCAGGACACATATGACCTGGGGCACGGTGGCCGATCTGCTGTCGCCCCATTTCACGATCGTCTGCCCCGACCTTCCCGGTTTCGGCCGCTCCTACCAGCCGCTCGATGCTCCCGACAGCCGCAACTCTTCGAAGCGCGCAAAGGCGGAAGCCCTGGTCGAACTGATGCTGAGGCTGGGGCACGAGAGCTTCGCGGTGGTCGGCCACGACCGCGGAAGCTTGACTGCCTTCCGCATGGCGATGGATCATCCCGACCGCGTGCAGAGACTCATCATCGCCGACGGCATCCCCGTGATCGAGCATCTCGAACGCGCCGACTGGAAATTTGCGAGAGACTGGTACCACTGGTTCTTCTTCGCTCAACCGGAAAAGCCGGAACGGGCGATCTTGGCCGATCCCCTCGCGTGGTATGACAAACTCTCGCCGGCGCTGATGGGAAGGCAAGCCTATGACGACCTCGTCGACGTCGTCCGCGATCCAGCCGTGATTCACGGGATGATCGAGGACTACCGCGCCGGCCTCCGCATCGACCATCTCCACGACCGCGAGGACCGCGACGCCGGCCGGAAAGTGACCTGCCCCATGCTCTGCCTCTGGTCGCTACGCGACGACATGGAGCAGATCTATGGCGATCCCGTCGCCATCTGGCGGAACTGGGCGGATCACGTGCACGGCTTCGGCATAGACAGCGGCCATCACGTGGCCGAGGAGAATCCCGAAGCGCTCTCGCAGGCGATCCGGGAGTTTCTCGACCGCCGATAGAACTGAAATCGAGACACGTTTCGGTAGTGCGCCATCCGGGGAGAATGTTCAGCGCTGCCGGTTTCTGCTATAAGTTGATCCATTCGGTCTTGTTTCTCGGCGGCTCCTGTGGCTATACCCCGGCCGTACACACTCACGCACCGGGATCTATACGTGACCAGCCTCAAATCGCTTCTGGCCGCCTGCGGCCTCTCCGCTATGATCGGCCTTGCCGCAAATCCGTCTTTGGCCGGTTCGACGACCTACCCGCTGACACTGGAAAACTGCGGCGCGCAGGTGACTTTCCAGAAGGCGCCCGAACGAGCGATTGGCCTCGGCCAGAACAGCGCTGAAATCCTGCTGCTGCTAGGCCTCGAGAACAAGATGGCCGGCACAGCGTTCTGGCCGAGCAAGGTCCTGCCGCAGCTCGCAGAAGCCAATGCCAAGGTCAAGCTTCTGACCGTCGAGATGCCGACTTTCGAATCGATCCTGGCCGAAAATCCCGATTTCGTGGCGGCGGCTCTGCCGAGCCTGGTTGGGCCGAACAGCAAGGTCGCCAAGCGCGAGGATTTCGACGAGGTCGGCGTCGCGACCTATCTCTCGCCCAGCACCTGCCTCAGCACCAAGGACGTCAAAGACCAGTACGGCAGCCGCGCCGAGCTGTGGAACATGGACCTTCTCTACAAGGAGATCGACGAACTCTCGCAGATCTTCGATGTCGCCGATCGCGGCCAGGCGCTGATCGCCGACTTCAAGGCGCGCGAAGCCAAGCTTCGCTCCAGCGTTTCGAAGGACGGCAAGAACCTTTCCTACGTCTTCTGGTTCTCCAGCCCCAGCCCGTCGGCCGACGCCTATCTCGGCGGCAAGAACAGTGCGTCCGGCTTCATCGCCGACCTGCTCGGCGGGCACAACGCGATATCAGCGGAAGCGGAATGGCCGACGCTCGGCTGGGAAGGCATCATCGCCTCCAATCCCGACGTCATCGTCGTCGCCAGTCTCGATCGTAACCGTTGGGAGCTCGACAAGCCGGAGGCGAAGATCAATTTCCTGAACACCGATCCGGCCGTCAGCCAGATCCCCGCCGTCAAGAACAAGGCGATCGTGATCATGGACGGCCAGGCCATGAACCCGACCGTCCGCACGGTCTACGGCGCTGAGCAGGTGGCCGGCCAGCTGAAGGCTCTCGGTCTGTTGAAGTGACGGAAGCGGGCCGTATCTTCCGGCAGCTGGGAGCCGTCCTCGCACTGCTCCTCGCCTCTTTCTGCCTCATCGCTATCGCCATTGGCGTCAGCGTCGGGATCGGCGACCTGCCGATCCCGCTTGCCACCACGTTTTCGGCCGTCACCAACCGGCTGGGATGGACCGCGGTCGAACTGAACCGCATCCATGAAACCGTCATCTGGGATTATCGTCTCAGCCGGGCGCTCGTCGCCGCCTTTTGCGGCGCGGGCCTTGCGCTGTCGGGCGCGATCATGCAGTCGCTGCTGCGCAATCCGCTTGCCGAACCCTATGTTCTCGGCATCTCGGCCGGCGCCTCTTCCGGCGCCGTCGCCATCGTCATCCTGGGGATCGGCTCGGGGGCGGTTTCGATATCGGCCGGCGCCTTTGCCGGCGCCTTCGCAGCCTTCTTCTTCGTCGCGCTCCTGTCGAACGGCACGCGCGGCGGAGCGGATCGGACCATCCTTGCCGGTGTCGCCGCTTCGCAGCTTTTCAACGCCACGACGTCCTATATCGTCACGACATCGGCCAATGCACAGCAGGCCCGCGACGTCATGTTCTGGCTGCTCGGCAGCTTCGGCGGCGTGCGCTGGCCGGAATTTGCGCTGGTTTCTATCGTCGTCGGCGTCGCCCTTGTCGGGTGCCTGTTTTACGCTCGCGTGCTCGACGCCTTCGCATTCGGTGACGAGGCGGCATCCTCGCTCGGCGTCAATGTCGGCCGCGCGCGGATGGCGCTCTTTGCGCTGACGGCAATGATGACGGCGACGATCGTCAGCATGGTAGGATCGATCGGCTTCGTCGGCCTCGTCGTGCCGCATGTCGCCCGCTTTGTCGTCGGGCCGCTGCATGTCCGCCTCCTGCCGGCTTGCGCCATAACAGGGGCGATCTTCATGGTGCTCGCCGACATCGCCGCGCGCGCCCTCATTCCGAACCAGATCCTGCCGATCGGCGTCGTCACGGCGCTGGTGGGCGTCCCCTTCTTCTCGATCATCCTCTACCGGTTCCAGCGCGCATCATGAGCATCAAAGCCGACAACCTCATCTGGAAGATTGGCAGGAAGACCATTCTCGATGGCGTTTCCCTGGACGCGCCGCCGGGCAAGATGCTCGGCCTGCTCGGACCGAACGGCTCGGGCAAGACCTCGCTCCTTCGGCTTCTCGCCGGCCTGAAGCGGCCGCATTCCGGCCGCATCACGCTCGACCGGAGGGACATCGCCACGATCAGCCGCCGCTCGATCGCCCGGCGGATCGCCTTCGTCGAGCAACACGCCACCACAAATGCCAATCTCAGGGTCGTCGACGTCGTCAAGCTCGGCCGGTTCCCGCACCGGTCGATGTTTTCAGGCTGGACGCAGACCGACGAAGAGGCGGTCGAAGCCGCGCTGGTCCGCGCCGGCATGGCGGAGAAGCGCGACGATCGCTGGCAGAGCCTGTCGGGCGGCGAAAAGCAGCGCACCCATATCGCAAGGGCGCTCGCCCAGTCGCCCCAGGAACTGATCCTCGACGAGCCCACAAACCATCTCGATATCCAGCACCAGATCGGGCTAATGCGGCTCGTCTCCGGCCTGCCGATCACCAGCATCGTCGCCCTGCACGATCTCAACCATGCCGCCATGTTCTGCGACCAGCTGATCATTATGCAGCATGGCAGGATCGTCACCTCCGGCGCGCCGCAGGACGTGTTGAGCGAGGATCTTCTAAAGGATGTCTTTTCCGTCGAGGCCCGTATCGAAACCTCTCCCTATCATTCGCGCCCGCATATCCACTATCTCAGGTGAGAGCGGCTCTCACGTCACGATCTGCAGCGGCAAAGCGGTCGTCTTTTTCAGTGTCTTGAGGACGATGCTTGACTTGACCGACGCCAGATTGTCGGTGACCCGGATCATTCTTTCGAGAAATTGGCTGAGATGTTCGAGGTCGCGCGTCATGACCTTCATCAGAAAGTCGGCGTCACCGGTCTGCGAATAGCATTCCAGGATCTCCGGCGCGGTCTCGATGAAACGATGAAGCTGCTCGTTTCCACCTTCCGTATGCGCTCTGAGGCTGACGAGCGTATGAGCGACGACAGTGAAACCCAGTTTCACGGGATTGAGGATGGCGACGACACTCTGGATATATTGCTCGTTACGCAGCCTTTCCAAACGGCGTGCGCACTGGGTCGCGGAGAGATTGACCGTCAGAGAGAGTTCGTTCTGCGTCAGCTCGCTGTTTTGCTGGAGAGCGGCGAGCAATTTGATATCGAATGGGTCAAGCATGGCCACCCTCCTCGGACGGTGAATTTCTGCACATCATAGCCATATCGCGCTGATTGTCTGCATAGATGCGCCATTACAGGGAGATAATCGCAGAAATTCGTCGCGAAAGTTCAGCTAGTCTGCGAGCCAGAATTACGGAAACGAGGTGGACTTGTGTTTGACGAACTGAACAGTCGGCCAGCCGACAGCCTGCTTGCACTGATCAAGGCCTTCCAGGCCGACGATCGCCCCGGAAAGATCGACCTCGGCGTCGGCGTCTATCGTGACGCCATGGGACGCACGCCAGTGATGCGAGCCGTCAAAGCGGCGGAGCAGTTTCTCCTGGAGACCCAGGACAGCAAGAAATATCTTGGCCCGGAAGGCGACCTGCAATTCGTGCGCCTCCTGCAGCCCATCATCTTCGGAAAATCGCCGACGTTTGCTCAACGCCTTGTCGGCATTCAGACACCCGGTGGAAGCGGCGCCCTGCGTCTCGGTGCTGAGCTCATCCAAGCGGCAAATTCGTCGGCAAAGGTTCTGCTCGGGACGCCAAGCTGGCCAAATCATGCGCCGATCTTCAGCTCGGCGCGCTTGCCGGTAAAGGAGTACGCTTTCGTTGACCTGATGTCGCAGCAGGTGAAATTCGAAAGTGTGGTCGCCGCCTTGTCTTCCGCTCGGGAAGGCGACGTCGTGCTGCTTCACGGTTGCTGCCACAACCCGACCGGCATCGATTTCACCATGGAACAGTGGCGGCAGATTACCGGGATTCTCGTTGCGCATCGGCTGGTGCCGTTCATCGATCTCGCCTATCAGGGCCTCGGCGACGGCCTCGAACAGGACGCCGCGCCGACGCGCATGATCCTCGAGGCGGTCGATGAGGCGCTGATCGCCTATTCCTGCGACAAGAATTTCGGTCTTTATCGCGAGCGTGTCGGCGCGCTTTATGTCATGACCCGCAATGAGGATGCCCTCAGAAAGGCCGAAAGTAACATTGCGGCACTTGCTCGAGTCAACTGGTCCATGCCGCCCGATCATGGAGCCGCGGTCGTCAGGTCCATTCTCGAAAGCGAAGAGATGTCGGCCATGTGGCGCGCTGAGCTCGAAGAGATGTGCCTGCGCGTCAACGGCAATCGTGCAGCGCTGGCCGACGCCGCTCTCGATCTGACCTTCATCCGCCGGCAACGCGGCCTGTTTTCCAATCTTTCCATGTCCAAAGAAACGGCTGCGGCCCTCCGGGCTAGGCACGGCATCTACATGGCGGATTCCGGGCGTATGAATCTCGCGGGCATGCAACCGGCAGACGCCGACGCCATCGTCGCGGCGCTCAGAGCCGAAGGCTGCCTGAAATCGTCGACGGTCGCCTGACCGAATTCAAGCCATTGGAGCCTCCGGATGAGCAGGAAAGAAACGACCGGTCAGGCGATGACCCGTTCACTCGTCGCCCATGGGATCGACACCGTATTCGGCATCCCCGGCGCCCACATGTATGATTTTAACGATGCCCTCTACGGTGCCGGTGACAAAATTCGGTTCATTCACACCAGACACGAGCAGGGCGCCGGTTACATGGCCTATGGCTATGCCAAGTCCACCGGCCAGATCGGCGCCTATACCGTCGTTCCAGGCCCAGGCGTCCTCAATTCCGGCGCGGCGCTCTGCACCGCTTACGGCGCCAATGCCCCGGTGCTGTGCATCACCGGCAACATCATGTCCCACCTGATCGGTCAAGGCAGAGGACAGTTGCACGAACTGCCGGATCAGCTCGCGACGATGCGCGGGATTACGAAAACGGCGGAGCGGATCAATCACCAGTCCGAAACCGGTCCTGTCACGGCCGAGGTCGTCGCCAAAATGCTCTCCGGCCGCCAGGGTCCAGGAGCGGTCGAAGCGCCATGGGACGTGTTCGGGCAATTCGGCCCAGAAACCGATCTGCCGGTCGGCACGAGAGCACCTCATCCGGCCGTCAACCCTGATCAGGTCGCTGCCGCGGCGGCACTGATATCAGGTGCCAGCAACCCGATGATCATGGTTGGTGGCGGCGCGGTGGATGCTGGAGCGGAAATCGCCGCTCTTGCGGAATTGCTGCAGTCGCCCGTCACGTCCCATCGCTCCGGCAAGGGCATCGTCGCCGACGACCACCCCAACTACCTGAATTTCGTCGCGGCCTATGAATATTGGCGGAAGACGGACGTCGTCATCGGGATCGGCAGCCGGCTGGAATTGCAGTTCATGCGATGGAAGTGGCTTCCCAAGGATCTCAAGGTGATCCGCATCGATATCGATCCAACCGAGATGGTCCGTCTCAAGCCTGATGTCGGCATCGTCTCGGATGCCAAGGCCGGAACACAGGCCCTCATTGATGCGCTTGCCGGGCTGGGCCGTGAAGATCGCACGCGCGAATTTGCCGAGCTCAACGAAGAGGCAAGGTCTCGCTTCTCGGCAGTGCAGCCGCAGCTCGTCTATCTCGATGCCATTCGCGAAGCCCTGCCAAGGGACGGCTTCTTCGTCGAGGAAATCTGCCAGATGGGCTTTACCGCCCGATTTGCATTCCCGGTCTACGCCCCTCGTCAGTACGTCACATGCGGCTATCAGGACAATCTTGGTTTCGGCTTCAACACGGCCTTGGGCGTGAAAGTCGCCAATCCCGACAAGGCCGTTATTTCTGTTTCCGGCGATGGCGGCTTCATGTTCGGGGTTCAGGAACTCGCTACCGCCGTCCAGCATAAGATCAATGTCATCGCCATCGTCTTCAACAATTCGGCCTATGGCAACGTACTGCGTGACCAGAAGCAGGCGTATAAAGGCCGCTATCTTGGCTCGGAGCTGACCAATCCAGACTTTGTCGCGCTTGGCGAGAGCTTCGGCATTCGAGCATTCAAGGTGACGAGCCCTGGCGAATTGAAAGACGCGATCGAGAAAGCCCTATCTCTCGACGAACCTGTTCTCATCGAGGTTCCCATCGAGAAGGGATCCGAGGCGAGCCCTTGGCCTTTCATTCATCCGGCTCCGCACACCGAATGAAACCCGATCAAAATGACGGTCCCTTGAGAAAGATCGTCGCCAGCGGCGGCAGCGTCAGCGACAGGGAGACGGGCCTGCCGTGGGCGGGAATGGGCTCGCTCGACACGGCGCCATTGACAAGGCCCGAGCCGCCATATTCCCGCGCATCCGTCGTCATCCGCTCGATCCACACCCCGTCCTGCGGCACGCCGATCCTGTAGCCGTAACGCGGCACCGGCGTGAAGTTCGACATGACCAGAACCGACGAAGCCCGATCGGGCGTATAACGGAGCATGCCGAGGACGGAGTTGGTGGCGTCGTCGGCTGCCGCCCATTCGAAGCCCTCGGGATGAAAGTCGCCAAACTGCAATGCCGGCTCGTCCGCGTAAAGGCCGTTCAGATCCTTCACCAGCCGCTGAATCCCCACATGCTGAGGCCGGTCCAGCACATCCCAGCTTACCGAACCATCATGGTTCCACTCGCCAGGCTGGGCGATTTCGCTCCCCATGAACAAAAGCTTCTTGCCGGGATGGCCCCACATGAAGGCGAGATAGCTGCGCAGATTGGCGAATTTCTGCCATTCGTCGCCCGGCATCTTCGTCAGCAGCGAGCCCTTTCCGTAGACGACTTCGTCATGTGAAATCGGCAGAATGAAGCGTTCGGAATAGGCGTAGATCATGCCGAAGGTCATCGTGCCGTGGGCATAGCTCCGGTAAATCGGGTCCTTCTCGATGTAGCTCAAGCTGTCATGCATCCAGCCCATATTCCATTTGATGTCGAAGCCCAGGCCCCCTTGCTCCGGCGGCTTCGTCACCCCGGGCCAAGCTGTCGATTCCTCGGCGATGGTCACCGCGTGCGGGCAGCGCTCATGAACGATGCTGTTCAGGTGCTTGAAGAATTCGACGGCTTCCAGATTTTCCCGGCCGCCATATTGGTTGGGAATCCATTCGCCCTCGTTGCGGCTATAGTCGCGGTAGAGCATCGAGGCAACGGCATCGACCCGCAAGCCGTCGATATGGTAGCGCTCCAGCCACTCCAGCGCGCTGGCGATCAGAAACCCCTTTACCTCGTTGCGGCCGAGATTGTAGATCAGCGTGTTCCAGTCGCGGTGAAAGCCTTCACGCGGATCTTCGTGCTCGTAGAGCGCGCTGCCGTCGAAGCGGGCAAGTCCCCAGACGTCAGTGGGAAAATGGGCCGGCACCCAATCGAGGATGACGCCTAGCCCGGCGCCATGGCACCGGTCGATAAAATAGGCGAAGTCCTCAGGCGTCCCATATCGGCCAGTGGGAGCGAACAGACCGAGCGGCTGATAGCCCCAGGACCCGCCGAACGGATGCTCCATGATCGGAAGCAGCTCGATATGGGTAAAGCCCATGTCGCTGACATAGGGAACCAGCCGCTGGCTGAGTTCCACCCAGTCGAGCGACCTGTTGCCGTCTTTTTGATCGCGAAGCCAGGAGCCGGCGTGTACCTCATAGACGGAGAACGCACCCTCCAGCCTGTCTTGTCGGGACCGGCCCTTCATCCAGCCGTCATCAGTCCATCGGAACGGCGTCGACGATGCGACGATCGAGGCGGTGGACGGAGCGGCCTCACTTGCCCTCGCCACCGGATCGGCCTTCTGCGGCAAGCAGGTCCCCTGCGCATCGATGATCTCGAACTTGTATCTTTCGCCGGGAGCCAGCCGGGGGATAAACAGCTCCCAGACGCCCGCCGACTGTCTCAGCCGCATCGGGTTTCGTCGACCATCCCAGGCGTTGAAGTCGCCGACGACCGAGACGCGGCGCGCATTTGGAGCCCACACGGCGAAGCGAACGCCCGATACACCGTCGATCGACATCGCCACCGCGCCGAGCGTCCGGCTCAGACTATAGTGAGTGCCCTCCGATATCAGATGGAGGTCGAGCTCTCCGAGCAGCGGACCGAAGCTGTAGGGGTCCTCGGTGATTTGGACTGCATCCGGCCATGTGATCCGCAGCCGGTATCCCGTCCTCGAGGCGGCCGCCGCGGCAAACAGGCCGGACGGGTGGGCGATACTGAACGGCGTCACCACCCGGCCACTCGTCGCATCGATGAGATCGACCGCTTCGGCGCCAGGCAAGTATACCCGCACGATCGTCATGCCGCCGCTTTCGTGAGGGCCGAGGATCGAAAAGGGATCGCCGTGGCGGCCGTCTATCAGAGCCCAAAGCGCATCCTGTCCAATGCCTGCGAGAAATTCCATGCGTTCAACATTCATGCCGTTACCCCCGCTAAGCGCGATGCGATTTCGGTAAGACCGGCGAGCGGAATCGGCAACCACTTCGGCCTGTTGCGCGCTTCATAGGCGATTTCATAGGCAGCCTTTTCGAGAAGAAAGGCATCGAGGACCCTCCGTCGTTGGTCGGGCGGCATAGCGAGCGCCTTCGATGCGGAGACCTCCTGCCAATAGGCATTGAGAAAGGCTTCCTCGGCACCGCGCCCGAAGCGGGCGATGGCGTCCCGTCGCACCTCATTCTCGTGTTCGGTAACCGCGTCATTGTCGAGCTGCGCGGTGGCGACGAGATAGTTCAGCGATCTTAAAAGCCCGGCGACGTCGCGGAGCGGAACGGTCTTGGCTCGGCGCTCGGCGAGATTTTTCGCGGGCTCTCCTTCGAAGTCGATGATGACGGCATCGCCTTCGCTGACCAGAATCTGGCCAAGATGAAAATCGCCATGCGTACGCGTCATCAACGTGCCGCGAGTGTTCTCCGCCAGGCTTGCGCCAAGCTCGACGAGTTCGGCGCGGCGCTCCAAAAGCGGGCGAGCGAGCAGATCGACCGCGGGATCGGCATTTTCCTCGCGTTCGGCAAGCTTCGACATGGCATAGGCGATTTCGCCCGCCACCGCCTTCTTGATCGCCTCGACCTCGCCGTCGCCGGCGATAAGGGGACTGAAAGCCTCGTCCGCGCTCTCCCCCGCGAGGACAACATGCAATTCGCCGAGCCTCCGTCCCACCATTGCAACGAAGCTGATCAGCGACTGGAAGACGTCGTCGCCAGGTTCGACCGCCGGATCGTTCATCACGAGCTCGTCGGCTGCGCGGCGCAGATTGCTCAACATCCAGTTCCAGGCGTCGCCCTGATTGCGGATCGCACCTTGAACGATAATCAAGGTCGATCGGCGCCCGCTGGAGTCGGTATGCGCCACCTCGCCGAGAAGCGGTGCAGTATGGTCGTAGCCGGCGCGGGTCAGATACCGTGTCATTTCGACCTCCGGATGAACGCCGGGGAAAATATGCCTGATCAGCTTGATCATCGCGACGTCGCCCACGATCAGCGAACTGTTGGACTGTTCGGCCGAGAGCCAATGGACCGACATATCGTCGGTGACCTGGAGACGGTCGAGCCGTTCCGTGCCGAGAAATTCGAGGGTGCCGGTACGCCCCGTGATGCGCGAGCGGTCGGCAAGCCCGCGCAGGACGCCGCGGGCCATCGGCTCAACGGCAAACGCGTCCGTGAGGAAGCCGACCCGCCTGCCCTGGCGAACCCGCCCGAGCGCAAGCTGCTGGGCGAGAGCCGAGGGTTGCGCATCGTCCCAGGCAACCGTCAACGGCAGCTGGTAGGATTCGCTGTGATCGGGCAGCTCTACCTCCAATTCGCCGAGAACGACGCCGTCGGCATAGGGGATCGGAGTGGCCGAGATCAACCGCGCCGCCTGAAGCGGCTGATCCTTCGCTCCGAACCAGCGACGCCTGGCGAGATAAGCGGGCAGGATCTCGTTGCTGAGAACGCGCATGTGCGCGGGCTCGTCGACGACATCGAGCAGGCCGCGGCGGAGGACCATCGTCGCGAAATCGGAAAGCTGTTCCGGCGGCGCGGTGCGCCATGCCGGCGGATCGGCATCAGCCTCCAGCTGAAACCAGAAAAAGCCATAGGGCGGCAGCGTCAGGAGATAGGTCAGTTGCCCGATCGGTGGAAAGGGCGACATGCCCGTGAGCTCGATAGGCACGCGGCCCTCGAAGGCGGAGAGGTCGAGCTCCACTGCCTGAGGCAGCCGGGAAAGGTTTGCGACGCACATCAGCGTCTCGCCGTCATATTCCCTCAGATAAGCGAGAATCTTTCGGTTCTCAGGCGAGAGGAACCGCAACGAGCCGCGCCCGAAGGCCGGATGCCTGCCGCGCAGCGCCAGCATCTTGCGCGTCCAGTTGAGCAGAGAATGGGCATCGGTGCTTTGGGCCTCGACGTTGACCGCCTCGTAACCGTATAGCGGATCGGCAATCAGCGGGAGGACGAGACGAGCCGGGTCCGTGCGGGAGAAGCCGCCATTGCGGTCCGGCGACCATTGCATCGGCGTCCGCACCCCGTCGCGGTCGCCGAGATAAATGTTGTCGCCCATGCCGATCTCGTCGCCGTAATAGATGACAGGTGTTCCGGGCATCGAGAGCAGAAGCGCGTTCATCAGTTCGATGCGCCGGCGGTCGCGCTCCATCAGCGGCGCCAGGCGCCGCCTGATGCCGAGGTTGATGCGGGCGCGTTTGTCGGATGCATAGGTCTCCCAGAGATAATCCCGCTCGGCGTCGGTCACCATTTCGAGGGTCAGCTCGTCGTGATTGCGCAGGAAGATCGCCCATTGGCAATTCTCGGGGATTTCGGGCGTCTGGCGCAGGATGTCGGTAATCGGGAACCGATCTTCCTTGGCGATCGCCATATACATGCGTGGCATCAGCGGGAAGTGGAAGGCCATATGGCATTCGTCGCCCTCACCGAAATATTCGCGCGTGTCCTCTGGCCATTGATTGGCCTCGGCAAGCAGCATCACGCCGGGATGAGTGGCGTCGAGGGCGGCGCGGATCCGTTTGAGGATCGCATGGGTCTCGGGAAGATTTTCGTTGATCGTTCCCTCGCGCTCGACAAGGTAGGGAATGGCGTCGAGACGGAACCCGTCGATACCGGTTTCCAGCCAGAAGCGCATCACCTTCAGCAGTTCCTCCATGACAAGAGGACTGTCGAAATTAAGATCGGGCTGGTGGGAATAGAAGCGGTGCCAATAATAGGCGCCGGCAACCGCATCCCACGTCCAGTTGGATTTTTCCGTGTCGAGGAAGATGATGCGGGTTTCAGGAAATTTCTGGTCGCTGTCCGACCAGACATAGAAGTCGCGCTCCGGCGACCCCACCGGGGCGTGGCGCGCGCGCTGGAACCAGGGATGCTGGTCGGAGGTGTGGTTGATGACGAGCTCGATGATGACGCGGATATTGCGCTGATGGGCGGCGTCGACGAAAGCCCGGAAATCCTCCATCGTTCCGTAGTCGGGGCTCACATTGCCATAATCGGCAATGTCGTAACCGTCGTCCCGGCGCGGTGAGGGAAAGAAGGGCAGCAGCCAGATGGCGTTGACGCCGAGGGCTGCGATATGATCGAGCTTCTGGTGCAGGCCGGCGAAATCGCCGACCCCGTCACCATTGGCGTCGTAGAACGACTTGATGTGCAGCTGGTAGATGATAGCGTCTTTGTACCAGAGCGGCTGGGTCAAACCATCAGGATTCAACGTGTCCATTCATGCCTCCGCTGCGCGAACGCGCCAGATCGCAAAGGGCAGGATCTGAGGGTTGAAGCTCACTCTCTGCCACTTGCCATTCCATCTGAACCGATGCCCAGCGACCAGATCTTCCGCGTCGAGCGCTCCACCGTCTCCGAGCGACCACTTCCAGAGCGGCAGCTCGACGTCGCTTTCCTGAAAGTTGTGTGGATCGAGACTGATGGCGATCAACAAAACATTGTCGCGGGCGCGGCTCGCCTTCTCGAAGAACAAAATGTTGTCGTTCGAGGCGTTTAGCAGCGTCAGCCCGAGATGCGAATGCAGGGCAAGATTTTCGTTCCGGATGCGGTTGAGCATCCTGATCTCGGCGATGATATTGCCCGGGCGGTCGTAGTCCCAGGCGCGGATCTCATACTTCTCGCTGTCGGCATATTCCTTGCGCTTGGCATCGGGACGCCCTTCGCAAAGTTCGAAGCCGTTATAGACGCCCCACAATCCGGAAAGCGTGGCAGCAAGTGCTGCGCGGATCAGGAAGGCCGGGCGCGGGGCGTTCTGCAGGAAATCCGGATTGATATCATGCGTGTTGACGAAGAAATGCGGGCGGAAGAATTCCTTCGGCGCCGTCTCTGTCAGTTCCCGCAAATATTGCTCAAGTTCCCACTTGGCATTGCGCCAGGTGAAATAGGTGTAGGACTGGGAGAAGCCGATCTTCGCCAAGCGGTACATCACCTTCGGCTTGGTGAAGGCCTCCGACAGGAAGATCACATCGGGATGACGGGCCCTGATATCGCCGATCAGCCATTCCCAGAACGGAAAGGGCTTTGTGTGCGGATTGTCGACGCGAAACAGCTTGACGCCCTGGTCCACCCAAAGCTGGACGATATCCCTGAGCTCCACCCATAGTGAAGGCAGCGCATCTTTTGTGTAGAAATCGACGTTGACTATGTCCTCGTATTTCTTCGGCGGGTTTTCGGCGTATTTGATCGTGCCGTCGGGACGCCAGTCGAACCAGCCGGGATGCTCCTTCAGCCAGGGGTGATCCGGCGACGCCTGGATCGCCAGGTCGAGAGCGATCTCCAGACCGTGCCGGCTTGCCTCCTCCACCAGCCGGCGGAAATCCTCGAACTCGCCGAGCTCGGGGTGGATGGCATCATGGCCGCCCTCCTCGGAGCCGATGGCATAGGGGCTCCCGGGGTCATCTGGCCCTGCTTTCAGGCTGTTGTTGCGGCCTTTCCGGTTGGTCGAACCGATCGGATGAATGGGAGGGAAATAGAGCACGTCGAAGCCCATGTCACGGATGGCGGGCAACCTCGGGATGACGTCGTCGAAGGTGCCGTGTCGGTTCGGATCGCCGCTCTGCGATCGCGGGAAGATCTGGTACCAGCTGGCAAAGGCAGCCTCCTTGCGTTCGGCATCGACGGCGCTTGCCGTCGAGCGAAGCCGAAACGGCCGCCTGTCCGCCTTGTTCATCAATTCAGATGTTCCGGCATCGAGCAGGATCGCCGTTCGCTCGGCATCTGAGGCGCTCTCGAGATTGGCGAGCAGCGCCTTTAATTCGGCGCGGAGCGTGTCACCTGCATGCATCTCGGCCGAACGGACGAGCTTTATCCCCTCCTGGAGTTCAAGCTTCAGATCCAGCCTGGCATCGTTCTTCTTCGTCAGTTCGTAGCGAAAAATCGCAAACGGGTTCTTCCATGCCTCGACGGCAAATTCATAGCGCCCGACCCGTTCTAATAGGAATTCGGTGCGCCAGCGGTCATTCTCGACCAATTGCATCTCCGTCTCGTTCCAGTCCGCCGCATCGAGCGGCCGCCAGAGCAGGACCGCGGCGATCGGGTCGTGGCCGTCGGCGAATATATCCGCCTCCACTGTGACGATGTCGCCGACCACCCGCTTGACGGGAAAGCGTCCGTCATCGACCCGCGGCGTGATGTTTTCGATGGTGAGCCGCGGTGATGCTATCGCCTGCGCGACGTCGAGGATCGACCGCGATGTGATCGGCGCCGGCGCCTTGCCTTCGACCACCAGGGCCTCCCCTGCCCGCAGCCTCAGAGCGGTGCCGTCGGCTGCGGCGGGAAGAAAACCGGAGGCCGCTTCACGCAGTGCGGTCACTGGAGCGAGCGCACTTTTCCGAAGGTCCCTGTTGAGCAGGATGAACCGCACATTCTCGGCGCTGCGAAGATCTTCCGCCGCCGATTGCAGCAGCGCTGAGACAGGTCCATTGGCGTTGCGGATGAGCCGAAGCGATGAGGCAAGCGCAGGGGGAGCCTTGCCGACCTCGGTGTTCGCAAGGCGAATTTCGGAGGAGATATCGAAAGCAAGGTCATGCCGCAGTCCCCGCAAACCCGTTCCATTCCCATGGGTCGGATCGAGCGGCGCGGCTGCGCCATATTCGAAGCCCATCGGGACCATCAGGCCGCCGCCGAGCGAGGCAGCTAGGCGCAGCGCCCTTATGGCGCGCCGTTCAACGATTTCGCGGCTCTCGGTTCCGTGCGCGATCCGCCTGGCGAATGGCGGCTCCGGAAAAGCGATCTGCCAGCCTAGCTGCTTCTGGACGCGGTGTTCTTCGATGAACCATCTCTCGTCAAAATCCCACCAGGCCATCGATGAAAAACATCCATCAAAGCCCGTATTCTTGACCGCGCTCCTCGCCCCAAAATCAGTGCCGGGCGTCCAGGCGAAGAATTGCGCGTCCGCCTTCTCGCGCACCGCCGAAATCAGCGATTTGAAAGCCGCCGGCGCAATGCGATCGATCCCGAGCACCCGGTAGCCAGAGAGGCCTAGACCGGCAAGTTCTTGCAACCGTTCTGTCCACTCTTCTAACAGCCGGGATCGAGACTCCGCCTCCATCGCGATCATCGGCTCTTCCGGATCCAATGGTGAGCGTCTCGGATCGACGGGGCGAAAGCCCGCCTCGGAATTCCGGGCCTTGCCGTCGAGCATCAGGTCCATCATCAAGGCGATGCCGCTCTTGCGGGCGGCCTCCGCCAAGCGTCCCACCCCATCCTCGATTGCGCTTCCGAGCGACAGTTGAGGATCAAGGCGATTCAGATCCTGGGAGGCAAAGATGCTGCGCTCCCCGCCCCTATCGAACAGAGGTGCCGTCAGCACACGGTCGAAACCGGTATCCGCCGCGTGGTCGAATACCTCGCGCCACGCGTCGATACCCTGAAGAAGGAGTGGATTGACATAATAGATCCGGGGTGGGGTGCTCAACACACCCTGGTTTGGAGAGAATGACATCGGCCGCCGCTCGAGTTTGGTTTGAAGGCAAACTTCTGTTGCCGGACGTTGTTCCACCGAAAGTTTCAATTCAGGTTGCGCCAGACATCGCCGGCCGCACCGGCGAGGACCGATGGAACGCGCTCGATACGCGCGTCAAAAGCCTTGAACTGCGCAGACGGACCTTGAAGGTTCGCGACGTAATTGAATAGTCTTGCGCTTTCTGGGACGATGACCCATTTGGCTGCCGACGGAAGCCCCGTCGCCGCCCCGCACCGTTCTGAAAGATCAGGCGCCCGAACGAGACTTGATGTATCCGAATGAAATCACTGCGATTGCAATAGAGGCGGCCAGGCGTGGATCCATCGGTGGAATTGTGTTCATACCCCGGACTCGATGATCGAATCGCGATCGTCAGGGCGGGAGACGAAGTTGATGCCGTGTTCGTCCGGACCGAAAGGTTCAATGTCCTGATCGATACGCTCGGAACGCCCGAACTGTGCCTGACGGCGCTGGACCTGCTCGGGGAACAGACGAACGCTCGTCCGCTGATCGTCATCAATTCGCATATGGATTGGGATCATTTCTGGGGGAATGCCGCCATTGCTGGGCGCGCTCCGATTATCGCGCATGCCGCCACGCTCGACCGTTTACACGACCCTTCCGCACGGGAAGTCCTGAGGCACAAGGCAAGCCAGGATTCGAGGTTTCGGAACGTCGACCTCATCGGTCCCGATATTACCTTCTCCGGCTCGATGACCCTCAACGGCGGCGATCTGACGCTGGAACTCATTCATACGCCGGGACACACGCCCGACCATATCGCCGTATGGATTCCCGAACTTCGCATCTGCCTGGCCGTCGACGCGGTAGAATACCCCATCCCCGAAGTCTGGAGCAAAAATGCCGGCGACCTGCGCTTGATCCGTTCCTCGCTCGAGCGGATACGCGACCTCAATGCAAGACTGGTCATCCCGGCGCATGGCCGGACGCACTCTCCTTCGGCGGTGGATGACAACCTCGCCTATTTCCAAGCCCTGGCCGATCGTGTCGGCAGTTTGAGCGAGAGCCAGCTGGCGGATCCGCAACTGGGCAGTTCAAGCGGCCTGCGGCTTGAAGACTTCGTCCCCATCCCCGACGGAATGCCTTCCGACGTCGTGGCGTTCTACCGGAACTGCCATGAGACAAACCTTGGCGCCACGGTTCAGGCCCATATCGAAAAACTGAATTCGCATAAAGAACGTCTGGAGGCCGGAACGTGAAACTGTTGGAGGGCGGACGAACCGGGCAGATCTGGCAGGACGGCAATACCGTGATCAGGCCTTCGGGCGCATGGACGCCGACGGTGCACCGGTTTTTGCGCCATCTCAGGAGCAGAGGCTTTCTGGGAGCGCCGGATCCTATCGAGATAACCGAGAACCAGGAAGTCGTCAGCTATGTCAGCGGGCGCGTCTGCGAAGACTTGAGCGACAAGTTTGTCGGATCGGAACGCATGCTGCTTTCCGCAGCCAGGCTTCTGCGCGATTTTCATTCGGCATCTCAGGGGTTTCTGGAATCGGATCACGAGATCAAGACATGGATGCTGCCGCCACAGGAGCCGCGCGAGATCATATGCCACGGCGACTACGCGCCCTACAATGTCGCGACGGCAGACCATGAGGCTGTCGGGATTATCGATTTCGATACCGCCCATCCCGCACCGCGCCTATGGGATCTGGCCTATTCGGTCTACCGCTGGGCGCCGCTTTCCGATCCCGCCAATCCTCATGTGACCTTCGGCATCGACGAACAGCTGCATCGCGCGGAAATGTTTTGCACGGCATATGGGGCGACGATGGAAGACCGGCTCCAGCTGCCTGAGATGATCTGCAGACGGCTGCAGGCGCTCGTCGATTTCATGCTGGCAAGTGCGGGCGCCGGAGATGAGACGTTCATGGAGGACGTGGTTGCCGGAGACGCCCGGCTGTATCTCAGCGATATGGACTACGTTCGCAGCAATCGGGACCGGCTGCTGAAGGCGTTGTGCTGACGTACCATCGCCAAGCCGAATGTCTGCCGCATACCCCCTGCATCACATATTTAGAGCCACTTCTTCCGACGGAAGAAAGTGAAGAGGCCCAGGCACAAGGTGACGATGACGCCTAGCACGACGAAATAGCCGTACTGGAATTTCAGCTCCGGCATATCGTTGAAATTCATCCCGTAGATTCCGGCAATCGCGGTGGGAACGGCGAGGATTGCCGCCCAGGCGGCGAGCTTGCGAGCGATCGCCGTCTGCTCCGTCTGGCCGATCATCACGCTGGCCTCGAAGGCGAAGGCGAGGACCTCGCGCAGTGCATCGATATCTTCCTGAACCCGGCGGACGTGATCGGTCACGTCGCGAAACAGCGACTGGAGTGTGGGATCCATGCCGGGAAGATCGATGTGCTCGTATCGCCGGCAGACGTCTACCAGCGGCACCACAGCATTGCGCAGCCGCAGCAGCTTGCGCCGCAACAGGTAAAGCCGTTCGATGTCGGACTTTTCCAGCTGTTCGCGCAGCACCAGATCCTCGAGCTTCTCGACCTCCTCCTGCACGACCTCGATGACAGGCATGTAGTTGTCGACGATGAAATCGAGGATGGAATAGAGAATATAGTTCTCGCCGTGGGCAAGTGCTGCCGGCGTGGCCTCGCATCGCTGACGCACCGCCAGATAGGAGGACGAATCCCCGTGGCGGACGGAAACGACATAACCGCGACCGACGAACAAATGCGTTTCGCCGAAGACGATTTCGTCATCCTTCATATGGGCGGTCCGGGCGACGATGAACATCGCGTCGCCGTAAATTTCCAGTTTCGGGCGCTGGTGGGGCTGCGCCGCATCCTCGATCGCCAAGGCATGGAGGTTGAACTCGGCCTGGACCTGATGCAGCAGCACTTCATCAGGCTCGTGCAGGCCGATCCAGACGACGGCATTCTCCCGGCTTCGCCATTCGCCGGCCTCCTCTATCCTGATGTCGCGAATGCGTTGCCCATGCTGATAAACGGCGGCGGCCACGACGCCGGGCCGTTCATACGGAGGCGATGTGGAACCCCCGTCTGCCAGCGCGGAAATACCGTTCAGATCCTTCAGCCGTTCCAAATCGAGCTATCCTCTCCATGGCCGCACGGGATCATATATCCGCGGAGCCATTCCCTTCGCCGGTCAGGCGCTCAGCCGATCATAATGCTATTTCGTAAAACATGCATCACTGGATCGGTGCCGGGTATGACCAGCCGCCTTCATTGTGGCCAGGCGCCGGGCAGCGTCATGTGTCCGTGGAAATATCGTCCCAATCCTGGTCCATGTAGCCAATCAGCCAGTTGAGGGCGTAATGCCGTTCGTAGACCACGCCCTTATCCAATCCCGCAGGTGGCTCCTCTCCCTTCAGCTGCGCATTCACGGCGGCCCAATCGTAGCGGTAAATGAGGTCGGCGGCGTCCAGGAGTTCTTTCTGCGGACGAAGCTTGGCGCGACGCATCAGCCCGTCCGTCCCCAGTTCGCGCAGCGTGTTCGCAATGAATGACACGTCGCAAATATGGTCGGGACGTTTAAGATCGGAGCTGATCCCGAGCGCCCACAACATGACGTGCACGCCCTCATAGCGCCAGGCGAAGTTCGTCCGGTCCTGATCCGTGGGATCGGGATCCTCCATGAACGCCCGTTCTTTCGGGGTAAAAAAGCTTGTCGCGTCGAACTGCTGGATGAGAGCCTGACCCATTTCGTGGTCGCCGGTCTCGCCTTTCACGGCGACGATCGCAAGCGCAATCGTGCGCTGAACGACAGCCTTTGTATTTCGGCGGGTGCTCTCGCTCTCGGGCTCGATGGTCGGCAGATGATCGATGGTCGGCACCCCTTCCGATTGAAGCTGGGCGATAGACCGAGCTTTGCGTGCCCCTGCTTCGTCGGCGGGTTGCGAAACGGCTGCATGCATCGGAAGGATCAATGCGAGAAGGGCGGAAAATATGCGCTTCATCATTTCTGGCTCCCATCATTCCTGATGCCGCATCGATAGGGATTTTCCTCAATCAGCGGGAGGCTCAGCACGAAGGCGGCGGCGATTTTCAGGAAAACTGGTAAACGGCGTTTTTACATCTGGGACAAATCGTTAAATTTTTTTCGCGTGCAGCCGTCCATGCGGTTGCCGCTCGCCGCTGAAACGGGCGGCGACAGGAAACCCCGAGACAGAAAGGCGCCCGGCGATTGCCAGGCGCTTTTCATTCGGTCAGGACGCGAAGGCTGGATTGCGCCGCGCGCCCATTCTCAACACGAAATAGATCGCCCCGCCGATGGCGACGCCGAAGAACCAGCCGCAGGTGCCCCACCAGTCCGGCAGGATGGCGGTGAAGGTCGGCAGGATCGAGGAGAACAGCGCCCAGCTCTCATCATTGCGAGCCAACGACACGGCCGGCCAGACGAAACGGACTTGCGACTGCGGCGCCGGCGGCATCGAAAACATAGGCGCCAACATCTCCGGCGGTCGAACGCCTTCCGCTTTCGAAGGAGGCAAGCTGCGCTCCGAACTTGGCGAGCGATGCGTAGCGGTCATGCCCCAGCCCGTCGGATGCCTGGATCGACGTGATGTCGATGACCCGAAGCCTTTCCTTCAAGGCAGCCTCCCTGATGACGGGATCGTCGATATCGAGGCGTCCGACACGCGCCCGCTCTCCCGCTATGAAGCTCGAGGCCACCAGCGCCCGGTCGTCCTTCGAAACGAGAAGAGATATGGGGATCGGCATCCGACCGATATCCTTCAGCTGGGACCGGAAAACATCGACGTCGATGTCAGGGGCGGCGAGGATCACCGCCAGTTTGCCGATGACCTCGTCGCGATGCTGTAGTTTGAGCTGGCGCACAGTCTCCATGACCAGGAATCCGCCCATGCTGTGTCCGAAAAGGATGATGCGTTTCACCTTTCCTGAAGCCGAGAGCGCGGCGACAAGCGAGTCGAGGTCGCTGCGCGAGGAGAGAGCCGCATCGCGGTCGGCGACATAGCCGGCGACGGCAGCGGCCGAAGGCCACGAAAACAGAACCGGAGAACCCGGAATGTCGGCGTCCGCGGCAATCTGCGCGGTGCGAAACAGCGCCTCCTGATAGCTATAGTTATAGCCATGCACGAAGATGCCGACAGTGCCGTCGGACTGCGTAGAGCGGAGCGCCTCCTCTACGAAGGCGTCCTTTGCAAGCTGCTTGCGCCTGATGACAGCAAATTGGCGTTCGGGATCCGGTCTCGATGTCGGATATGTGATCGCGGTGTCCTTCCGGCCGGGCGGGACCGAAAACGCATATTGCTCGTAGGTAAGATTGTCAGCCCAGGCGCTCCCGAACCCGCCCCGTATGCTATCGGGGGTTCTGTTGGTCGCTACGAGCACGTTCACGCTGACCGGGGTCTTTTCGGCATGAGTCGGTTGACTCAGATGAACTGGCTTCAATACGTCCGGCGATGGTCTCGTCGCACAGCCTGCGAGCATCGCCAGGCCGATCGCGGCAATGATGGCCGGCCCGGTCTTCAGGAGCTCTCGGTGATCTGCCTTCGAGGGCTCCGGAGAATATCGTTCCGTCATCGATAAATTTCCCCTGGGATCAAGGCTCTCGGGCGCGCCAATCTCGTCATGCGGCATGTCGTTCTCGTTCCCGCGTGGGATGGCATCGCCTGCGCCACCCCACACATTTTATCGCGGCCCGTGTTGCAGCGGCCGCCGCGGCGGCCGTGGGCGATGGCCGTCGAAGACTGCGTCATACCTCTGCCGCCGCGGCTTCGGCCCGAACGCCTTCGTCCCTCGGAATCCTGAACCACGCGACGTAGAGCGCAGGCAGGAACAGCAGGGTGAGTGCGGTTCCGACGACGATGCCGCCCATCATGGCGTAGGCCATCGGCCCCCAGAAGATCTCGCGCGAGATCGGGATCAGCGCCAGCGTGGCGGCCGCGGCCGTCAGCATGATCGGCCGCATGCGGTGTTCGGTGGCCTCGATGACCGCTTGCCAGGCCGCCATTCCTTCACTGCGGAGATGCTCGATCTGGACAACCAGGATGACAGAGTTGCGGATCAGAATGCCGATGAGCGCGAGCACGCCCAGGATCGCGACGAAGCCCATGGGGGCGTTGCTGAGGAGCAGGGCCGCGACGACGCCGATCAGGGCCGTCGGCGCGACGGCGAACACCAGGAACAGGCGGCTGAAGCTTTGCAGCTGAATCATCAGGATCGTCGCCATCGCAAACAGCATCAGCGGAGCCACAGCCACGATCGGCCCCTGTGAGTCGGCGCTGGATTCGACCGCCCCGCCCACTTCCACCTCGTATCCCACCGGAAGGCCTTTCTGGAATTCTTCGACCTTCGGCTTGAGCTGTTCGACGACCGTGGCCGGTTGCGTCGGACCGACGACGGCCGCCTTGACCGTTATGGTGGGTTGCCTGTCGCGACGCCAGATGGTCGGCTGCTCGAGCTCGTAGCGGAAATTCGCCACGGCAGAGAGCGGCACGACCTTGCCGTTGGAGGTGGAGAGCTGAAGATTCTGCAGCGTCTGGATGGAATCGCGCTCGGATGCCCTGGCGCGGCCGATGACGTTGACCAGGTAGATGTCGTCTCGAACCTGGGTGGCCGTCGAGCCTTCGACGATGCCGTTGAGGGCGGTGGCGATGTCTTCGGAGGATACGCCGAGCTGGCGCGCCTTGTCCTGCAGCACATCGACCTTCACCACACGAGACGGCTCGTTCCAGTCCAGGACCATGTTCGCCAGAAGCGGATGCGATCCGATGACGCCGGCAAATTTCTGGGAGAGATCGCGGACCTTTTGAATATCAGGGCCGCTGACCCGGTACTGGACCGGCTTGCCGACGGGCGGACCGATGTCGAGAAGTTTCACGAAGGCGTCGGTGCCGGGGAAGGTTTTCGTCAGATAGTCCTGCAGCTCTGTTCGCACCTTGTCGCGCACGTCGAGCCCCTTGGTGACGATGATCGTCTGTCCAAACGACACGTTGGGCGTCTGCACGTCGAAGGACAGGATGAAGCGCGGGGCGCCCTGGCCGACATAGGTCGTCCAATGATCGATATCCTTGTTGTCGGCCAGCATCTCTTTTTCGAATCTCGCCATCTGCCTGTTGGTTTCAGCGATCGAACTGTTGTGGGGGAGGTTCCAGTCGATAATGAGCTCAGTCCTGTCCGAGCTGGGAAAGAACTGCTGCTGCACCAGCCCCATGCCGCCAATCGAAAGCCCGAAAACGCCGACCGTCAGAATGATGGTGACCCAGCGCCAGCGCATCGCCAGGCCCAGGAGCCAGGAGAAGACCGAGGCGAAGCGGCCCTTCTTCTCGTGATGCGATTTCATCGTCTTCGGCAGGATCGTGACGCCGAGAAGCGGCGTGAACAGCACCGCCACCACCCAGGAGACGATCAGCGAAACCGCGATGACGACGAAAAGCGTGAAGGTGAATTCACCGGCAGCGCTGTTGTTGAGACCAACCGGAATGAAGCCCGCTACGGTGACGAGCGTTCCCGTCAGCATCGGAAAGGCGGTCGACGTGTAAACATGGGTGGCGGCCTTCCTGAGATCGTCGCCCGCCTCCAGGCGGGCCACCATCATCTCGACAGCGATCATGGCGTCGTCGACAAGCAGCCCGAGTGCGATGATCAACGCTCCGAGCGAGATGCGCTGAAGCGAAATGCCGGAATACTCCATCACCACAAAGGTGATGGCGAGCACGAGCGGAATGGAGATCGCCACCACCATGCCGGCGCGAAGACCAAGGCTGATGAAGCTGATGATCAGCACGATGACGATCGCTTCGAAGAGCGCGCGGGTAAATCCGGACACCGCTTCGTCGACAACGGCCGGCTGATCGGAAACGCGGTGGACATCCACGCCGATCGGGAGGTCGGCGACGACACGCTTCATCTGCGCGTCGAGCCCCTCGCCGAACTCCAGAAGATTGGCGCCCTGCTTCATTCCGATTGCAAGCCCGATCGCAGGCTGGCCGTTGAACCGGAACAACGCCGACGGCGGATCCACGTAGCCGCGTTTAATCGTGGCGACGTCGGTCAGCGGAAAGAAGCGGTCGTTTATCCGAAGATTGATCGATCTCAGACTTTCCTCGGACGTGAATTGTCCACTCACCCGCAATGCAATGCGCTCCGGCCCGGCGTCGACGAAGCCGGATTGCGTGACGGCATTCTGCGCCTGCAGGGTCTGGATGACCGACTGCTGGTCGATCCCGAGTGCTGCGATCTGGCGCGTGGAGAATTCCAGATAGATCGCCTCGTCCTGGGCGCCGACCACATCGACCTTGCCGACGTTGGGCACGGTCAAGACCTCGGAGCGGGCGTTTTCCACGAGATCGCGAAGCTGCCGCTGGGTAAGGCCGTCGCTGGTGAAGGCGTAGATGTTTCCGAACACGTCGCCAAAGCGATCGTTGAAGAAAGGACCGACGACGCCGGTCGGGAAATCACCCTTGATGTCGGCGATCATGTTGCGGATGCGCAGCCAGGTCGGCGCGACATCCTTTGCCTTGGTCGTCGGCAGCAGCTCGACGAAGACGGTCGTCTGGCCGGCAACGGTCTCGCTCTTGGTATAGTCCAGCGATTCCAGTTCCTGGAGCTTCTTCTCGATCCTGTCGGTCACCTGCCGCGTCACTTCTTCGGCGGAGGCGCCGGGCCACTGGGCGGTGATTACCATCGTCTTGATCGTGAAGTTCGGGTCTTCCTCGCGGCCGAGCTTCACGTAGGAGAAGGCGCCTGCGAGAATGAAGACGATCATGAAGTACCAGACGAGCGAACGGTGTTCGAGCGCCCAGTCGGAAAGGTTGAAGGACTTCACTGGCTGATCTCCTGGTCGATCCTGATGGCCTGGCCATCTTCAAGTTTATGCACGCCTGCCACGACGACCCTTTCTCCGGGGGCGAGCCCCTCGGTGACGCGGACGCTGCCACCGTCTTCGACGTCGCCATCGATCTTCACGCGGCGAAGCGATACCTTTCCGGCAGGCGCATCGACGATCCAGACACTCGGGCCGTCGCTGCCGGCAAGGATTGCCGAGGAAGGCAGCACGATCTCAGGATCCGCGGCAATGGTTGCCGAGGCTGTGATGACCGAGCCGAGCCTGAAGGCTTCGGGCGGATTGCTGAGCGCGATCTTGGTCCTGCTCGTGCGGGTAGAGGTCTCCGCCT
This sequence comes from Rhizobium sp. SU303, assembly GCF_021052345.1. Taxonomy (NCBI): domain Bacteria; kingdom Pseudomonadati; phylum Pseudomonadota; class Alphaproteobacteria; order Hyphomicrobiales; family Rhizobiaceae; genus Rhizobium; species Rhizobium sp. SU303. The sequence continues at coordinate 824,267 of NZ_CP088096.1, read as the reverse complement.
CCGGTGCTATTTCACGCACGATCCCGGACGTGCGGATGGCCGGATCGAGCTGCAGCGTCACCTCGAAGGGCGCGCCGATCTTCAGTTTCTGGGCGGCGGCCTGGGGCACGTCGACCACGGCGTCGCGCTTGTCCGGCCGGGCGATGGTCACGACCGTCTGACCGGCCGACACCACCTGCCCGACCTCGGCCGAGGTCGCCGTCACCACCCCGTCGAACTCCGCCCGAAGCTGCGCGTAACCAAGTTGCTCTTTGGCCTTGTCGAGGTTGGCCTGCGCCTTGGCGACGGCGGCCGCCGCCGTCCGCCTTGCCTGTTCAGCCTCTTCGAGCGAGGCTTCGGTGCCGGATCGCGATTCCAGCAGCGCGCGCTGGCGCTGCTCCGTGGTCACCGCATTCCTGAGTTGGGCGTCGCTGTTTTCGACGTCGGACTGCGCGTTGCGCACGGCAAGCTCCAGCGCCAGAGGATCGATGGCGGCAACGACGTCATCCTTCTTGACAAGATCGCCGACATTGACGTTGCGGGCGATCATCCGCCCGAGAATCCGGAACCCGAGTTCGGTCTTGATCGTCGGCTCGATCGTGCCGGTGAGGCTCAAACTTGAGGCCGACGTCGGCTTGACTGTCATCGACAGCACGGGACGGGGCGCTTCCTCCTTGCTTTCCTCCTGCGGCGCGCAGGAGGAGATCAGGGCCGTACCCATCATCAGAGCGACTATGTTGAGACGAATACTCACTTGGAAGCTTCCTTGACATAAGACACGATTTCACCCGGCCTGAGGAACTTGGTTCCGTCTGCCACCACGACCTCTCCTTGCGATACGCCCGACTTGACGATGAAGCTGCCGGTCTCATAGCCGGAGATATCCACCGCCCGAACCGAAACCGCAGACGATGCGGGATCTACGATCCAGACGGCCGGCTTGCCGTCCTTGGATGTCATGGCGGACCAGGGAAGCTGGATGACGTCCTGGGAGACGTAATTGAATCTTCCGACGACGGGAGCGCCGAGAGGCATCGGAGTGTCGCTCGATATCGCGACCTTGACCTTGATGGTTCCGGTGGAGGAATCGATCGTCGGCGAAATCTCGCGAACCTTCGCCGCGATCTTCTGCGTCGGGTCAGATAGAAGGGCCACTGTGCCATCGCCGTCGATCGGGCGCAGGAACGCACTTTCGACCACCTCAAAGACAGCATCGCGGTCGCCGTCATGGGCAAGCGTGAAGACGACCTGAGCGGCCTGCGCCACCTGCCCGACCTCAGCATTGCGGGCGGTGATCACCCCGTCGGCATCCGCCTTCAGCTCTGTGTAAGACAAGGTATCCTGAGCGGTTTCCAACAGCGCCTGGGCCGACTTCGTCGATGCCTGCGCGGTCAGAAGCGCCTCCTGCGCCTGGTCGAGTGCTGCACGCGTCGTCACCTGCGTCCGAAACAGGCTCTGCTGGCGGTCGTATGCGAGCTGCGCCTGGGTCTGCTGCGCCTCAGCCGACTGAAGATTGGCTGCCGCCACATCCAGCTCGGCCTTCTGCTCTTCCGGATCGATCCGCGCCAGGAGCTGCCCCGCCTTCACGAACTGTCCGACTTCCACCAGCCGCTCGATGATCTTGCCGCTGACGCGGAAGGACAGATCGGTCTGAACACGCGCCCGCACTTCTCCTGTGACCGCGCCGCCCTGAGCCAGCGGCTCAGCCTTGGCGACGACGACGCCGACCTCTCGTGGGGTTGGCCCAGCCGGTCTGCTCTCATCGCTGCATGATCCCAGACCCATGGCGCATACGATCGCTGTGGCGACCAGAATGGTTCTCATAGTTGACCTCTTGCTCTCAACGGCAGCTGCTATATAATTGACTGACCGATTAGTCAATGAAACTTTGCGTCGCAGGGAGAGAGCGCACGCAGCAGGTTGGAGGATCAGAAAATGACAGCCCAGAAGAAGCTCACACGCGCCGAACAGAAGTCGCTGCGGCCCATCCAGATTCTCCATGCCGCCTTCGAAGAATTCGTGAGATGCGGTTTCACAGGTACGAGAGTCGAAGACATTGCCGACAGAGTCGGCGTCACCAAGGGTACGGTGTATGTCTACTTCGAGACGAAGGAGAAGCTTTTCGAAGCCATGATCAACCATTTTTCCGTGCCGTTTCAGGAACTGCTGGGGATCACCGAGAACCTCAGCGGCAGCGCCACCGACCGGCTGATTTCCATTCTCGGCCTGCTCTACGAACAAATCGCCGAGGATCGCACGACCCGCGAACTGACGCGGCTGGTTATTGCCGAAGGACACCGGTTCCCCGACCTGATCGACCGCCACCACGACCAGTTCATTGAGCCGATCATCACCAAGGTCGACTCTCTCATTCTGGAGGGTGTGGCGTCAGGGGAGTTTCGCGAAGTTCCGGTGGAATTCTCCGACATCGTGGTCGCGCCCATCCTGACGACGACAGTTCTGCGGCTGATATTCGACGACCGCCGCGTGCCCACTCCAAACAAAGAGGCCTTCCTGCGGGCCTATTTCGACCTGCTGCTCAATGGCCTGCTTGCCAAACCTCACTGATCGCCGAATGACGAAAAATACCGCGCCAGGCACGTAGCTTTTCTAAAGTTTTTATGTGAAAACATTGAGTTAGCTGTGGCTTCGAAGGCACGACCTCAATTCGCGACGGAAAAAGTGGAACGCAAAGTCAATCTCAAGGATGTCGCGCGCGACGCGGACGTGTCGCTGAGCACGGCCTCGCACGCGCTCAACGGAACCGCACCGTTGACGATCGAGGTGCGCGAAAGGGTTCTGGATTCAGCCAAACGCCTTGGTTACCTCGATCGCCGGAGGAAGAAGGCGACGATTGCGGCCTTGCGCGTCCTGCTTCTTGCGATTCCCGACGATGCAGCACCGGAGAGCGATCTCAATCTGGTGAGTTGGACGATCCTCAACGGTCTTCGTAGGGAGTGCGAACGTCGCGGCATCAGGATCGTGCCTTTCGTCAGCACCGGCCGGCGCATCGACGGCGCTCAGGTCAGGCAGATCGCGCTCTCGGAACGTGCCGACGGCATCGTGGTCCTGAATGACGATCAGCCGGAACTTATCCGCAGCCTCGCCTCCCCTGATATGCCTGTCGTCATCGTCAACGGCGAAGATCCGGCCATGCTGGTCGATACAGTCACCCCCGAAAACCGCTTCGGCGCGAGGCTCGGCATCGAGCACCTGCTGGCGCTCGGACATCGCCGCATCCTGCACCTGACCTGGAAGGGGCGCACGACGATCCAGCGCCGGTATGACGGCTTTTCCGATGCCTATCTTGCCGCCCAGCTTCCCGTGCCGGACGATATGATCGTCGAGGCCGAGGGATATGAGCCTAGGCACGGCGAGGCTGCGATCAACGCGCTGCTCGACCGCGATCCCACGGTGAAAGGAGCGACCGCCGTCTTCTGCGCCGCCGACAATCTGGCGCTCGGCTGCCTGAAGGCATTGGCCGATCGCGACATCCGCGTGCCCGAAGCGATATCCGTGCTGGGGTTCGACGATATCGTCCCCGGCGAGTTCAGCCGTCCGCCGCTCTCGACGATCAGCGTTCCCACAGACCGGCTCGGCGCTGCCGCTTTGGCGCTCATCGAACAGAGGCTGATCGCCAACGATCCGCAGCGGCCGGCTCATCGCCTGGAACTCGGATGCCACCTCGTCCTGCGCGGCAGCATCGCGCCGCCGCGTTAGATGTCCCGGGCGTGATACTGTATTCCGGCATCTCGTAGATGGAATTGGAGAGGTCCAGGCGATTAGTTGGGAACAGGGCCGTTCACTTCATGCCTGTTCCGGCGATGCCCGTGGTGATGTACTTCTGCAGGAACAGGAAGACGACGGTGACAGGCAGCAGGCTGAGGAACGTCATCGCCAGGATATAGTGCCACTGCACCGAGAACTCTCCCTGGAATGCATTCAGGCCGACCTGCAGGGTGAAATTCTCGCGACTGTTGAGGACGATGAGCGGCCAGAGGAAATCGTTCCAGCGCCAGAGCACGGAAAAGATCGCCAGCACCGCGAGAGCCGGCGCCGTCAGCGGCAGTATGATGCGCCAGAAGATGCAGAATTCGCTCGCCGCATCGACGCGCGCCGCCTCTATCAGTTCATCGGGTATGGTCAGCATATATTGCCGCAGCAGGAAGACGGCGGTTGGAGAGGCGATCGTCGGCAGGATGACGCCCCAGAGATTGTCGGCAAGGCCGACCCCGACGATGACGAGATAGGCCGGCACCATGACGACGGCGAGCGGGATCATCAGCGTCGAGATGATGATGACGAAAACGGTCGTGTCGCCACGAAATTTGTATTTCGACAGCGCAAAGGCCGCCATGGCGTTGACGATGAGCGTCAGAAGCGTCGCAACAACGGTGACGAACACCGAGTTCTTGAGGAAGGTCAGGAAGTTGAAGCGCGTCAGCGGATCGGTGTAATTCTCGGTGGCGACGGTTAAATGCTGCACCGGCGTCATCCCTTTGACGTCGACGCTGACGGGTGGTCCCGGATTTGCGGGATCGACCATCTGGGCCTTGAGGCCAATGCGGCGGACCATGGCCATCTCGCGTGGCTTACCGTCGATGGTCACCTGCCAGAGGCTGAGCGGTTTGTCGAATCCGGGCACCGTCTGCTCCACCGCGGCACGCGGAAGCAGCGCCGGCGGAAACCGGGTGATCTCAGCTGCCGGCTTCAGCGAGGAGAGACCCGCCCAGACGACGGGAACGAGCACGGCGAACGTGCCGCCGATCAGCCAGACCCATGACAATATATCGGTGATGTCGATGCGCCCGGCCCGGCGCGTGCGCGAGAGAAAGCTGATCGGGTTCATCTCAGGACTCCATTCGCTTGCCGAGGCGCAGCTGTATGAGGGTGAGCACCAGAAGCACCAGCCCCATAAGAACCGATGCGGCGGAGGCCAATCCGAAGAGGCGGAGATCGCTGCTGAATGCCATCTGGTAGATATATTGGACGATGAAGCTGTTGGCCGTGCCCGGACCGCCGCCGTTGGTCAGAACCCAGGCTTCGTCAAAGATCTGCACGGACTTGATCATCAGAAGGATGAATACGACAAGCAGGTTCGGAGCAAGGAGCGGAAGCGTGATCCTGAACAGCGTGCGGCGCGGCGACGCGGCGTCGATGGAGGCAGCCTCGTAGAGCTCCTTGGGGATCGCCTGTAGGCCGGCGAGCAGGATGAGTGTGTAAAAGCCCATGTGGAACCAGACCGACACCACGACGACGAAGAAGCGCGACCAGCCAACATCGAGCAGAAAGATCTCCGGGGGGACGCCGAGCATCTGAAAGAAGGCGTTCAGGAGCCCGTTGCGATCGAGGAACCACTTCCAGATCAGGCCGATGACGACCGGCGACAGCAAAACGGGATAGAAGAACATCGCCCGGAAGAAGCCGCGCGCAAAGATCGCCCGGTTGAGAATCAGCGCCGTGATCAGCGCCACCAACAATGTAGCGACGACATTGAAGGCCACGAACCAGAGCGTGTTCCACACAGCCGTCCAGAACAGCGATTCCTGGCAGGTTCCGGGCTGCAGATAATTGCCGCAGGAAAGCAGCGTGCGGAAATTATCCAGGCCGACGAAGGGGCGTTCCGAGACGAAAAGATTGGTTCCGCCGGTGAAGGCGTAACCGACCGCGATCGCGATCGGAAGGAACGTGAAGATGGCGAACAGAACGAGGTTCGGCGCCAGGAACAGCCATGGCATACGCTTGCGGCCGAAGATGCGCTCGATCACATTTATCGGGGCTTCGACCACTCTCATCGCCGTTTCCCCCGTCTGGGACAGCAATGCACCTGCCTTGAATGCCGCCATGTTCAGCGTCTCCCCTGTCCGGGCCGCCGGTCAAAAGCGAGGCCGTTTTCGGGATCGAACAGATGAACCCGCCCAGGGGCGGCGTTGATCAGGATGTGATCACCAGGCGCCGGCGCGAAATGGCCGGCCTCGTGAATGATGATCTGCTCGTCTTGCCCGGCAAGGTTGCCGTAAACATAGGTTTCAGTGCCGAGGCCCTCGTGATACTGGACGATGAACGGCAGGCCCTGCTCGCTGGAGCGTGAAAAATGCGCGGGCCGGATACCGGCGAGAACGGCCTGGCCGACCGCAATGCCGGCGAGATCGACATCGCTGACGATGCTGCCACCGTTGCCGACATCGATGACGACGCCGCTTTCGCCGATGCCGGATACCTTGCCCTTGATGATGTTCATGCGCGGCGAGCCGAGGAAGCCCGCGACGAAGAGATTGCGCGGGCTGTCGAACAGGTCCAGCGGTGCTCCGACCTGCTCGACCCGGCCGGCGCGCAGCACGACGATCTTGTCGGCCATCGTCATCGCCTCGACCTGGTCATGCGTGACATAGATCATCGTCGTCTTGATCTCGCGGTGGAGCTTGGTGATCTCGGCCCGGGTCTGGACGCGTAGCGCCGCGTCGAGATTGGACAACGGCTCGTCGAAGAGAAAAATGTCCGGTTCGCGCACGATGGCCCGGCCGATCGCCACGCGCTGGCGCTGGCCGCCCGAAAGCTGCTTCGGCCGTCGGTCCAGATAGGGTTCGATCGCCAGCATCCTGGCGGCTTCGGCAATCCGCGCTTCGATCTCGGCACGCTTGAACTTCAGGTTCTCCAGGCCGAAAGCGAGGTTCTTGCGAACGCTCATATGCGGATAGAGCGCGTAGGACTGGAAGACCATTGCGATCTTGCGCTCCGCCGGCGAGAGCGCGCTGACGTCGCGGCCGCCAATCGCGATTGCGCCCTCCGTGACCTCCTCGAGGCCGGCGATGACACGCAGCAGGGTCGACTTGCCGCATCCCGACGGGCCGACGAAGACGACGAATTCGCCGTCTTGGATATCGAGTTCGACGTCATGCAGGACTTTGACCGAGCCATACGACTTGTTGACGTTGGAAAGTTTCAGTTCTGCCATGTCCCACTCCCATCAGGTGCCGCCGTTTCGAAGACGGCGTCTTTTTTGTTCCAGCCTTGCGGCAGCGGTGTCGGCCTCGTGATCCGCACCTCGTTCATCAAGATCCCGGTGACATCAGCCACGTAGACGGCCGGCATTCCTCCCGGATAGTGCTCAAGACCAATCACCCGGCCGTCCGACCCGCGGGTCCAGGCATTGGCGCGACCGCCGCCATCGGCTTTCGGGGAAAGGTCGGCGTTCGTCGGACGCAAATCATAGGATCGTGCCGTGCCGAGTTGCCCCGGCTGCTGGTCTATAGCGATGCGCGCAAGCGATGCGTTCCGGATCCCGGCCGACGAGGTCGAAATGACCGTGATCGCCCCCTCCATCCGACCGGTTATGTCCTCGACGATGAGATTTTCGATGGTACCTGCCGTACGCTCCGCGACACGATCGACGACATTGACCGTCAGCGCCTCCCCCGAGCCCCAGAAACCATCGGGGGTCTCGCGGCACTCTACCGCAATTCGTGAAAACCTCACGTTCGATATCCGGCCGCCGTCGCGGGAAAATATGCCGAGCGCCCTGTTGGAGGATGAGACGTTGCAATCCTCGAACACGACATTGGTGACGTCGCCATGGGTTTCAGTGCCGATCTTTAGCGCACAGCTGAGGCTCTGAACGGAGCAGCGGCGGACAAGAATGTTCTCGCATCGCCCGATGGCGACACGGTCGGGACCAATGCTCGTCTTCAGGCATATGCCATCGTCGGCCGTCGATATCCGGCAGTCCTCGATAACGGCGCCGCGGCAGGCATCCAGCACGATGCCGTCGGTATTGGGAAGGCGGCGGTCGTTGTCGATGGTCACGTTCCTGACCGCGACATCGGTGCAGTTGACGAAGTGCAGCGTCCACATCGGCGAGCGGCTGATATGGACGGAGCTGATCTCGACCTCGTCGCAGTCCTCGAAGACGACGACGCGGGGACGAAATTCGGCCGGGATGAAAGTTCCCACCGTCTCGTCGTCCCCCACGATGAAGCTGTCGCAACCGGCTTCGATGCGACCCGCCCCCGTCAGGCTGATCCGCCGCGCATCCTTTGCGACTATCATCCCGCGGTCCGATTTTTCGGCGATCACCGAAACACTCGTATGCGCATAGGCGGCATAGTCCGGAACGGGACGCAGGATCGCGCCGGTGGCCAGATGAAGGTCGACGCCGGATCTGAGCTGGAGCCCGCGGCAGACATGAATGCCGGCCATGAGCTCCACGCGTCCGCCGCCCGAAGCCGACAGGCTGTCGATAGCCGCCTGAAGGCGGACCGTATCGTCACCCCGCGCCGGCTCGATCGCGACGAGAGACACAGGGCTCATTGGCGCTCGCCGTTCTTGAGAAAGACTTCCGTCAGCAGCAGCATGGTCAGCGCCTGGCCATAAGGCGTCGGCACGTTGGGGATGCGCCGGTAGAAATCGAGGTCATGGCCCATCGGCGTGCCGTCCGAGACGCCGTGGACGACACCTTCTTCGTCGATCTGCGCCAACACCGCCGCAAGCGCGCGCTCCGCATAGGCCCTGTCGTCCTTGTCGAGAATACCGGCATCGATGGCCCGCAATATGCCGTAGGCAATGCCTGCCGTGGCCGAGGTTTCCAGCGGCGACGACGGATCGTCCAGAAGGGTGGTGAACATCCCGTCCGGCCGCTGGTATGCTTTCAAGGAGCGCACCTGGCTGACGAGAACATTCGATAGAAACCGCCGGTCCTTCTCGCCGAGCGTCGGAACGAGATCGAAGAGCTCGGGGATGGCGACAGTGATCCAGGCATTGCCGCGCGCCCAGAAGGCATTGGCGAAATTGTGCCGGCCGTTGAAGGTCCAGCCATGATACCAGAGGCCGCTCACCGGATCGGAGAGATAGCGGGTGTGGATCACGAACTGATAAACGGCCTCGTCGATCCACTCGCTGCGCTCGCAGAGCACGCCGGCCCGGGCGAGAAACAGGCAGGCCATGAACAGCGTATCATCCCACAATTCGCCGTCGTTGAGACGCTCCTTGACGACGTGCTGAAAGCCGCCGTCCTCGGTCTTGGGCAGTTCCTTGACGAGCCATTCGGCCCAGTCCTCGACGAGAGCACGAAAATCGGGACGGTCGACATGCTGGACGAGGATTGCAAGCGGCAGCATCGGCGCCGTGCTGTTGATCTGGCGTGGCGGCAGGCCGCGTTCGATCTGGCCGGCATACCAGGCGACGAGCTCCTGCAGCGCTTTCTGATCATTGGTGGAAATGGCGCGCCGCAGGAAGCCGTAAAGACCGACACCGACTTCCCAGTCCCATTCGTCGAACTGGATTCCGGAGGCGGAATTTCCGGTCACGAGACCTTCCTTGATGCCTCTGAGCCGGCTGAAAGCCGTTGCCACGCGATCGATCGTCGTCAGGAGGGCGGCGTTATCGACAGATGTTGTGTTCATGCAGGAGACCTATGTTTAAGAGTAGAACGGCCCGTCAGTACCCGCGCCGGAGGCTGCACTGTCGTGGGTGAGGATCGGCTGCGGCTGCTCGTGCGTGAAGGGCCTCGCCTCGCCGCCGATCGAAAGACCGTCAGCATAGGACAGGCAGATCGCCGGGCCGCCCGGCGGAGTGAGGGAGAGACGCCGAAGCCCGGGATCGAAGGAAATCGTCGTCCGGCGCAGGCGCTCGATGAACGTCTTGAAGGCGTCGCCATTGCCGCATCCGACGATACCAGCCCAACCGCAAAGCTCTCCGTGGGAGCGCGCCTCCCGGCCGGCGGTCGGGCCATCGGTGATCAGCTCCAAGCCGTTCGACGCCCAGAGGGCGGAAAATCCCCGACCCGATCGCGCGATGAGCCACTTGTCTTCGATGATGAGATCGTCCAGCCCGTCGCGGCCGATATAGGCGTGCGTCCATGCATGGCGTGCGTCGCTTGTGTCCTCGATCAGGAGGGCGACGTCGCGATGCTGGGCAACGCGCGGCAGGATGCCGTTGCCGGCCCAATAGGACGGCCTTTGATTGCCCCAGGGATCGTCCTCACCGGGATGATTGACCCACAGCCTCGCCATCGGGTGGCCGGCCAGCCTGATGTCAATGACATGCTGCTGGTGCCCCTTCTGGCCGGTCTTGTGATCGACGACCGTCGAAAGCTGCGCTGCCTCGTTCTTGAACAGCACCAGTTTTCCGCTCTCGAGCCCCTGGCTGTAACGCGCTTCGACGCTTCTTCCTCGCGACAGCGAAGCAAGTTCAGCGAGATCGGCGGGCGGCTCGTAGCCGCCGGCGCAGAACATGGTCAATGCCGCAACACCGTTGTTCAACCAGCCGGTTCCGAAAGCGACCTGGGCGAAGGGCGCGAGCTCGGTCAGCGGGCCGGCGCGCAACTCCTTGTCATAGGCGCGGCCCTGCGATCCGGCCGGAACACCTGCGAGCGTATGAAGAGCGATCATCCGGAAGATGAGATCGATCTGGGCGCGGGCGCGCGCTGACATCGCCGCCTCAGCCCAGCGCTCCAGCGCCAGCAGGCCGATGAAATCGATCGGGTAATAGGCGGCCGAGTTCCACTCCGCCAACCCATGGGCTTCGACGCTGTCGAACCAGCGCCCGAGCCGCTCACGGCCGAGTTCCGCCTGCTGCCGCCCCGTCCGGCCCGAGGCCGAAAACACCTCGTCGGGCAGGAGAAGTCCGGCCAGTAGCTGGCTCGTATGGAAGCAGAGCACGTGGTTCTCGCTCCAGAACCACATCGCGTCGTTGCCCGGCTCGTCGACCCAGTAGCGGTAGGAGCGAACGGAATGCCGGATGCGAGCGACCACGGCGTCGGGCATCCGGTCGGCATAGGCGCCGAGCAGCCACAACAACGGCACCATGATGAAATCCGAGCAATCCTCCCGCGCATCGATGGAGGCGAGCGTCGCGTCGATGATGCGGTCGAAGCTTTCCTGGTCGTGGTGGCCGGTTTCCATCATCGCGATCAGGCGCCCGACGCGGTTTGCGCCGAAGCGGGCGCTGTATTCCAGTGCCTGCCACTTGCGGGCGGCGAGCGACGCCTCGGCCGGCAACGGCGAAATGCTGCTCATGAAGGCGGCATCGATGACGCGGGTGACCGAGCCAGGCCCGGAGCCGATCGTCATGTGGATGCCGTGATAACCGTCGGCAATGCCGCAGACATCCTCGGCGATCAGCAGACCACCCTGATGGGCGTGAAGGGTCAGTTTCGAATGGGCGAGAACCGGCCGTTCGTGGCCGTGGCCGACCACCTTGAGCTCCACCGGCAGGTCGCGCCCGGGTGCGGTATCGAAGACGATTTCCAACGGCTGGTTGACGAAAACGTCGCGCGCCGGGCGCACGCCACGCGAAAGCGCTTCCAGTTCGCGCACCTCGTCCTGATCAAGTGCGACCGGCAGCAGAACCGAGAGCGGCTCCTTGTCCAGCATCTCGAGCTCGAAGAACCAGGTCGTATCGCGCTCGGCAAGGTCTTCGGTATGAACGAGAATCTCGTTGTCGCCGGCTGCGAGCGGCAGCATTATCTCTGTTGCGCTCTCGACGTTGCGCTTGAAGGGCTCGAAGCGCGCAGCCTCCTGCCCGTTGACCCATATGCGAACACCGCCGCAGGTCTTGAGCGCGAGATTGAGCGTGCGCGGGGCCTCCGTCCGGAACGTGCCCTTCAACCAGCGCCTGACATGCGTGGGCACATGCCAGAAGCCGGTAAACTCGACGCGGCGGTTCGAGCCGGGAAGATAGAGGCTTTCGGTCGGCCAGGACGTGTCGGGGATGAGCGCGCGGCCCACCATGGTGGACCAGAACGCCTTGCGGCAAGGCAGATCGCCGACATCGACGAAACCATTGATGAAGCGATACTTCACCCGATCTTCGGCCGGAGCCGGTTCGCCGGGAAAATAGCTGACGATGAGGGCGGAAACAGCCCATGCCGTTATCGTCTGCCGCTCGGCCACGCTGTATGTCGGCGCCTTGTCGTCCGGCTGCTTGATGCTTTCCGTTTTCACAGATCGCCTCCTCTGCAATCCTATGAAAATATTTTCATCAGGTTGTTTGGGTACGTTATTTTTGAAATTTGCTCAAAAACATCGCTATTTGCTCAGGAAATAGCTTGAACGGAACGAATGTCAAGTATATGAAATTCACATATCGACGGCTGATGCCGCGATTGATGAAAATATTTTCATGGGAGGATGAAAATGAAAACCTATCTATTAGGGGCTTTCGCACTGGCGCTGGCCACCGCTTCTTTCGCCTGGTCGAGTGTCGCCATGGCGGAAACCCAGACGATTACCTTTCTCTTCACCGACGACGACCAGGCTTATGTCGAACGGATGGAAGCGCTCAGCAAGGAATTCGAGACGGCGCATCCCGACATCAAGGTGAATTTCGTCTCGTCGGGTTATGACGCAGTCGCCAAGCAGCTGCCGGTACAGCTTGCCATCGGCGAAGGTCCTGACATCGCCAAGATCACCGACTGGCAGCTGGCGCCCTACTATCTCGACATGCGCCCCTTGATGAAAGACCCGGATGGCTTCGCCAAGCTGCATGGCGAAAGCTTGAACACGCTTCGCTTCCCGGGCGTCAACGATCCGAACTCGATCAACGGCTATGTCGCGTCGCAGACCTTCAACCTGCCCTTCGTCAACAAGACGCTCTTCGAACAGGCGAATGAACCACTTCCGAAGCCGACAGCCACGCTGAAGGATATCGTCGAAGCCTCGGCGCGCGTCGCCAAGGCGACCGGCGCCCAGATCCCCTTCACGATGGACCGCTCGGGCCATCGCTTCTCCGGCGCGGCCTTCTCCTACGGCTCGAATTACGTCAAGGACGGCAAGTTCTCGTTCCCCGACGATGCCGCCAAGCGCTACATCACCGATCTCTACAACTGGACGAAGGACGGCTCTTTCCCCAAGGAAATGTGGGGTGCGGCCGGCGGAACCCAGTACAAGAACATGGGCGACGAATTCGTCAACGGCAATGTCGTGACGTATGTCGCCGGCAACTGGATGGTCAATCCGTTCCAGAAGAAGATCGGCGACGCCTTCGACTGGACGGCGATCAGCGCCCCCTGCGGCGATGCCGGTTGCTATGCGATGCCCGGTGGCACCGCGATCGTCGGCTTCAAGCGCACCAAGCATCCGGAGGCCGTCGCCGCCTTCATCGAATTCCTCGGCTCTGAAAAGGTCCAGCGTGAAATCGCCGAAAACTACGTCATCCTGACCGGCGCCGACATCAAGGACCCGCAATACAAGCTCGAGAGCAAGAACGCCAAGGATGCCATGGCCGTCTTCCTCGGAAGCCGCAACAGCGCACCGAAGGCAGCCCGCGACCTGGAACGCCTCAAGGGCTCCTCCGCCATCTATCAGCTGATCGTCCAGCGGATGAGCCAGCTGATCGTCGGCGAGCTTTCCCTCGACGAGACCTTCAAGGCGATGAGCGCGGACGTCGACAAGGTCAACGTGGCGCTCGCCGCCAACAAGTAACCGGCCGCGCCTGTCTCCCACAGATTGCGCGCTGCGTCAGCCACGGCCTCGCAACGGGCCGTGGCTGATCGTTTTTCGCCCTGCCTGGCGTCCTCTCCGACACTTTGATCGGTTTCCAATTGTCGACGATCTGAACCACACTACAACTGCCGCCAGGAAATGTAGCGTCGCCAGTTCCGCGGCGCGATGCTGGGAACGGCGGCGACTGGCGAAGGAATGGTGACACGCGGTTCGAGAGAGGTTATAGGCGTTGTCAGCCTTCGCCGGCTCGCAGGCGCCATGGTCAACTCACAAATGCCGGCAACCCGGTTACCTCCGGCGACCCAGCGCTGTCCATCCGTATAGAGGTGCATTTCCATGCCGATGGGCTCCGAGCATCCGCTGCGAAGGGAACTTCACAACGAGCTCCACGCGCGGCCGTCGCTTTACTTCGATGGCGACACGGATGTGTGGCATGTCGCCATCGTCGGCGACAATGCCCCTCCTCAAATGCCCAATTCCCTGCCAGGACTGGAGGACGTTTCCACGACCCGCGAAGGCAACCACGGCATCGGCCGCATCGGCGATGGCCGGCTGAAGTGGGAGGCGCATACCGAGTTTCTGACGCTGACCTTCGTCGTTCCCGCGTCGGCCGAGCCCGGCAGCAATCCGCCGGAAGCCTTTCAGGCCTGCTGCCGTCAGATCGACGGAAAGGTCATCGCGGCGGTCCGGGTGCTCGTGCGGGACGAGAAGGACGGGCAGCGTCCGGAAAAACCGAAGCTCGACTATGTCGCTTCACAGGTCGGCGGCGGCGACGCTGAAGTGCATTCGAACTTCCGGCTGACCGACAGCGGCTTCGTGGAATTCCTGTTCTTCAACCGCAATCTCAACGCCTATCGCACCGGCCGGATGGTCAGGCGTTTCCTGGAGATCGAGACGTACCGGATGATGGCGCTACTGGCGCTGCCGATGGCGCGCGAGACGGTGTCGAAGCTCTCGATCTTCGACCGGCGCCTCGACCTGCTGATCTCGCATATGCAGAGTGCGGTCAAGGTCGACAAAGCCCTGCTTTCCGAGGTCACCAAGCTTTCGTCGGATGTGCTCAATTTCTCCGCTCTCGCCCGCCACCGCTTCGGCGCGACGAAAGCCTATGCCGAGATCGTCGCGAGCAGATCGTCGGAGCTGCGCGAGGAGCGCGTCGAGCAGCGCCAGCGGATCGGCACCTTCATCGACCGGCGGTTTCAGCCGGCCGTCCGTGCGGTTCACGCCGCCGAACGCCGCCTCGATGAACTGGCCGAACGCGTGAGCCTGGCCGGAGACCTGCTCAGAACCACCGTGCAGGTGCAGCTCGAAGATCAGAACGCCTCACTGCTGACCTCAATGGAAGAGCGGGCGCGCATCCAGGTGCATATCCAGCAGGCGGTCGAAGGCTTCTCCGTCATCGCCATTACCTATTACACCGTCGGCCTCGCAAAGATCTGCCTGGAAAGCATTTCTGAACTGGGCGTCGATCCGCACGTGACGAAGCTCGCCGTTCTCGGCGCCATCCCGCTCGTGCTCTTCGCCGTCTGGGCGGCAGTTCGTCATGTTCGAAAGAGCATTGCCGGCCACTCCAACAGCCCTGCATCCGAGAGCCACTGACGCGGCGTCAGATACTCGCTCACCGCCGCCCTTTCGAGACGGCGGCGTTTTCTTAGCTGTACCGGAAGAACGTCAGGATGCCATTGCGTAGTGGCGTTCCGATGCCCGGCCACTGCCCGTCCTGAACCGCCGCAGCAGCTCGGCAAGGCTTTCAGTTTCATGGGTCAGGCTCTGGGCAGCCGCCGTGGTCTCTTCGACCATCGCGGCGTTCTGCTGCGTCACCTTGTCCATCTGGTCGCCGGCAGCCGAGACCTCGCGCAGGCTGGTCGCCTGCTCGCGGGCGGCAACGGCGATCTCGGCCACGGTCGCATTCATGGCCGTGACCTGCTCGACGATCTGTTCGAGCGAAAGGCCGGATTCGCCTACCAGCTGAACGCCGGTCTTGACCTGCGCCGAGGAGGTGGAGATCAGCTGCTTGATCTCCCTTGCCGCGTTGGCGGAGCGCTGGGCGAGCTCGCGGACTTCCTGGGCGACGACGGCAAAGCCCTTGCCGGCCTCGCCGGCGCGCGCCGCTTCCACGCCGGCATTCAGCGCCAGCAGGTTGGTCTGGAAGGCAATCTCGTCGATGACGCTGATGATGTTGCCGATTTTGGACGACGAATTTTGAATTTCCGTCATCGCATCGATTGCGCGGGCAACGATCTCGCCGCCCTTTTCCGCATTGGTGCGGGCGGTTGCCACGACACCCTGGGCGCGGCTTGCGCCCTCCGCCGTTCCATTGACGCCGCGGGTCACCTCACCCAGCGCCGCGACGGTCTCCTCCAGCGAGGCTGCCTGCTGCTCGGTGCGGCGGGCGAGATCGTTGGAAGCGGTGGAGATTTCCGCAAGGCCGGATCGGATGGTGCCGACCGCGCGGATGACGGCGTCAACCGCCTCTTCGAGGCTCGCGACCGAATTGTTGAAATGATCCCGGATCCTGACATAGCGATGGTCGACTTCGCCGACGCGGACAGTGAGGTCGCCCTTCGAGAGTGCGTCCAGCCCGACAGAGATCTGGCGGAAGGCATGCTCCATCACCTGCGCATCGCTGAGCCGCTCGGCCTCCTGGCGCAGCCGCTCTTCTTCGGCCGCCAGGCGGGCGCGTTCGGCATTGGCTTCCGCA
The DNA here is from genome assembly GCF_021052345.1 of Rhizobium sp. SU303. NCBI lineage: Bacteria > Pseudomonadati > Pseudomonadota > Alphaproteobacteria > Hyphomicrobiales > Rhizobiaceae > Rhizobium > Rhizobium sp. SU303. Next base: position 808,148 of record NZ_CP088096.1, on the reverse strand, counting down.
ATCAGCTTGGCGCGCCCCGTTTCCTGGAAAACCTTCAGCGAACGCGCCATGGCCCCCAGCTCGTGGCGGTGCTCGACGCCCGTTATCACAATTCCTTCCTCACCGCGGGCAAGCCGCTCCATGGACTGCGCCATGTTGCGCACCGCCGAGGAAATCAGCCGGCCGACGAAATAGGAAAGCACGAGGCCGATAACGATCAGCAGCCCACTGATGACCAGCGTTGTGCTGGTCGCGGAGGCAACCGTTGCGTCCACCGAACCATCAAGGGTCTTCTGCGCACCGGTAACGGTTGCCTGCAGATCCTTGAAGCCATCCGAGATTTTCGGCGCGAGCACGCTGAGCTGCGTCTGGCGGATGTTGCCCGAGGCCTGCAGCACGTCCTTCATGTCGCCGAGACGGGCGGTGTAATTCTGCATCAGCTGGCCGGCGCCCATCAGGCGCTTCTTCTGCAGCTCGTTCTTTGCGGCTTTTGCGGCAGCTTCGTTGAGCGCGACCGCTTCGGCCAGTGCTGCCTGCGCCGTGTCATAGGCCGCAAAATCATCGGAATGCACGAAGCGTTCGGAGAAATAGAGGCTGCGGTTCAACGCCTCCAGTGTCGCCGCCGTCATCTGCAGCAGCGGCACATCATTCTGGCGCCAGGCGCTGCGCACGACATCGTTGAGCGCAATACTGGTCCAGGGGCCGAATTCGGTGACCTTGGAGATCAAGGCATCACGCCTGGCCTGCAGCGCAACGATTTCTTCGAAAGCCTTGCCATAGGTGGCGATGTCCTGGCGGATCGCCGCAAGACCGGACTGCAGGTCCTTGTTGCCGGCAAAACGCGGATCGTCGGCGTCGAACGCCTTCACGCCGGCGCGGAAGCGCTCGACGACAGCCTGCGTCGGCGTGGAGCGGAAGGCTTCCGCCGACATCTGAATCTCGTTCAGTTGGTCGCTGTAGTCCGAGATGGCGAGACTTTGGCCGGCCGTGACCCGATAGGACGAGAAGATCGAGGCGAGCCCGTTCATACCCGAGATCGCGCTGATCGTGAGCAGGCTCATCAACAGGATCAGTGGCACGAAGCCGGAGGTGATCTGTGCGCGAATGCCGAATTTATTCCAGAAATGCAACATCATAGTCCTCTTATGCTCACTGGCTCTTCGGCAGATAGGTGGCAATGTTCTCAGGTGTGACGAGTTCGAATGGAACGTTGTTTTCGCGCGGCACCTTCTCTTTGCGGATCAACTTGACGGCAGCGTCGACAGCGGCAGCACCCTGTCCGACGGCGCTCTGGAGAATGGTGACGTCGAGATCGCCGGCCACCATCGCGGCGAGCGCGTCATCGGTCGCGTCGACACCGGCGACGACGACATCTTTCATCGGAATATTGTTCTTCTTCATGGCCCGGATCGCGCCGAGCGCCATCTCGTCGTTATTGGCGATAACAGCGTCGAACTTGACGCCGGCCGACAGCCATTCCTGCATCTGCTGGTCGGCATAATCGCTCGACCAATAGGCGGCCTGCCGCTCGACGATCTGAAGACCCTTGCAATCCGGGGTGGCGATGACGTCTGATATGTCTTGGGTACGGGCGCGGGCGGCTGCATGGAAGGGTTCGCCCATCAGTACGACGACGCGGCCTTTGCCTTTGAGGAGCGTGCAGACCTGCTTGGTCTCCAGCGTTCCCGACTCTTTCTCGTTGGAGGCCACCACTACCTGATTATCAGGCAGGTCCATGAGGTTGGAAGGGACGTTGTTGATGTAGATCAGCGGAATGCCCGCATCTGCCGCGATCTTGGTCATTTGCGGCCCGAGATCGCCATCGGAGACGGCAACGATGATCGCGTCGACCTTGTCGGCAACGAACTGCTGGACCTGCTTCTTCTGGAGCTCGTTGTCGCCCTTGGCGCTTTCGGTGACGAGCTTGAGGCCTGATATCGTCTGTACATGTGAGACGACGCCGTTCAGAAGTGCTGTTCTGAATTTGTCGAGATCGGACATCGAAACCCCGATCGTCTGAGCATGGGCAGCAGAGATCGATATCGCCAAGGCGATGGATGCAAGCGTGGCCGTTTTCATGAATTCCCCTGGCGCAATTCGGATATGAAGGGGTTATTTCAAAGTTTGGTTAAATTTTACTTTTCTTCCGGAAGCAAAAGTTAAGCGCGAGGGCATGATCTTGCCGCGGCAGCAGCGCCTTCTTCGGCGGCAACCGAGCGGACTTGAATGGCATCACAGCAAACTTGATGTGATGCGCTTAAATCTTCGTTCTTATGAAGATTAGCGCCCACCAAAGCCGGAGCTGACGGTAATGCCCTTGTAGATCACCCTCTGCAGCACGATGGCCAGAATGACGCCGGGCACCATGGAGATCGTCGCACCGGCCATGATGTAGTTCCAGGCGGTGCCCTGCTGTGTCTGGAACAGGGTGAGCCCGAGCGGCAGCGTGGCCATTTCGACGCCGCTGGTGGCGATCAGCGGCCAGAGGAAACTCTTCCATTGTGCGATGAAGGTGAATAGCGCCAGCAGGCCGATGGCCGGCATGGCAAGCGGAATGATGACCGTGACCAGGATGCGCAGGCGCGAAGCCCCGTCCATCATCGCCGCCTCGTCGAGATCCTTGGGAATGCCGAGGATGAACTGCCGCAGCAGAAAGGTGCCGAAAGAGCTGAAGGCGACCGGCAGGATCATGCCGTGATAGGTGTTGATCCAGCCGAACTTGCTGACGATGAGGAAGAGCGGAATGACCAGCATCACCTGCGGGATCATCAGCGTGCTGAGATAGGTAAGCAGCAGCCCCTCCCGGCCGGGAAACCTCAGCCGGGCGAAGGCGTAGGCCGACAGGCAGGATACCGCAATCACGATCGCCGTAACGCCGCAGGCGACCACGAAGGAATTCAACAGGAAGGTTCCGAACGGCAGGGAAACCAGCGCTTCGACGAATGTTCCCCAATGATATTCCTCGGGCAAGATGCGGACCGGCACGGCCATCACCTCGGCATTGGAACGCACCGCGTTCGACACCATCCAGAAAAAGGGGAAGAGGAAAAGCAGCGCGATCAGCGAAAGCGCCGTGTAACTGACGAAGGTGCCGACGCGCCGCAATAGGCGGTGACGATGCTGAGACATGGAATGCGGGTGCCGTGAGGTCGGATCAATCGTCATAATGCACCCATTTGCGCTGCATGTGAAATTGCAGGATGGTGAGCGCCATGATCATGACGAACATCACCCAGGCCAATGCGGAGGCATAGCCCATCTGAAAGTTGGTGAAGCCCTTCTGGTAGATGGCGAAACCGAGCGTCGCCGTTGCCGAGCCCGGGCCGCCGCGCGTCATCGCGAATATCTCGTCGAAGACCTGCAGCGAGGTGATCGCCGTCATCACGGTGCCAAAGAAGATGGTCGGCGAGATGAGCGGTAGGCGGATGCGCCAGAAGCGCTGCCAGGCATTGGCGCCGTCGATCGTCGCCGCCTCGAGATAATGCTTCGGCACCAGGTCGAGGGCGGCGTTGAACATCACGACGTTATAGCCGACATTCGCCCACAGGGTGACAAGCACGACCGCCTGCATGGCCCAGGTCGAGTTCAGCAGGAAATTCGGCAGGCCGAGGCCGAGCGCGCGGATGATGGTATCGGCCAGCCCGTCCGGCGTGAAGATCAGCAGCCAGACCACCGACGCCGCGATCGTCGGCGTGAAGGCCGGCAGGAAGAAGATCACCCGGAAGATCGCCTTGCCGCGCTTCAGGCTCGATATCCAGACCGCGAGCGTCAGCGAAACGATGATATTCAGCGCCAAATACTCGACGGCGAAGAACAGCGTGTTGCTCAGCACGGTGTAGAAGGCCGGATCGACAGTGAAGAGCCTGATGTAATTCTGAAAGCCGACGAAGGACGGCGTCGAGATCAGCTGCCAGTTGGTAAAGCTGAGCGCCAGCGACGCCAGAATCGGCAAGGCCATGAAGACCATGAAGCCGAGGAAACTCGGCAACAGGAACAGCATGGCTGTCTGCGTCTCCGGCTTCAGGAAGAGCCGGGGCCGACCGGGCTGCAAGGGAACTTCGGCAACAGCGCTTTGCGACATGTCTTCCTCCATGCGACGGCGCGTCCTGTCGGACGCGCTGACTCTATTGCTGCGCGAGGCTCTGGATGGACTCCATCGTCTGCTTGGCGTCGACGCTGCCGGCGAAAGCCGGCGGGAAATACTGGTTGAAGAGGTTTTCCACCGCTGCCCAGTTGTTGGTGATCACGTAAGGCACGGAGTGCGCCAGGGAATAGTCGATGGCCTCGCCGCCGTTGGTGATGTCCTTGGCCGCTACCTTGTACCAGGCCGATTGCGACGCCGTGCGCGCAGGCAAGGCACGGCCCTGTTCGGCGAGATAGGATAACGCTTCCGGGCTGGTCAGCACCTGGATCGCCTTCCAGGCCGCGTCCTTATTCTTGCTCGTCGTGGAAATGCCGAAACCGGAGCCTGCGGTGACGGCCGAGAGTTCGCCCTCGTCGCGCGGCAGCGTGGTGAGGCCGATCTTGAACTTGGCCTGGCCCTTCATGCCGATGATCGACCAGGGGCCGTCGATATACATGGCGACATTGCCCGAATTGAACCGGCCCTGGACGACATCACCTGGATTCGCGCCACCGGAGGGGACCAGCGGCGCGATCTTATCCTTGGCTGCAAAGCCGATCAGCCTGTCGGCGGCAGCAACTGCGCTCGCACTGGTCAAATCAAGCTCGCCGGCGTCGTTGACGTATTTATCGCCCCAGGCGGCGGCCAGGACCGAATAGTTCGTCGGGGTGATGCCGAAGCCGTACTTGCCGTCCTTCGTCAGTTTCTTGGCGGCATCGGTGAACTCGGCAAGCGTCCAGCCCGGCTTCGGCAGCGGAACGCCAGCGGCTTCGAGCGCGTCCTGGTTATAATAGATGACCCACGGACCGACGTCATAAGGCAGACCGTATAGCTGCTTGTCGACGGACATGCCGCCGATGATCGAGGGTGTGAAGGCGGCGACGTCGAACTTATCGGCCTCGATCCGGTCATTCAGGGGCTCGAGCAGCGAATAGAAGTTCGGCATGCGCAGCGATTGCATGGAGACGATGTCGGCGAGCTGTCCCGATGCCGCCAGCACCGGCAGCCGCGTCCAGTAGTCGACCCAGCCCGTCGTCGTCAGCGTCACCTTGATATCGGGATACTTGGCGGTCACCATCTCCGCCAGGTGCTGCCAACTCTTGGTGTCGGTTTCGGAGCCGGTCCACATCTGCCAGGTCAGGTTGACCTGCTCGGCCGATGCGGCTGTGGCAAAAAGACTGCTGCCGATAGCGGCAAGCAAAAGCGTTTTCTTCAGAACCTTCATGGGTTTCTCCTCCCTCCATGAACGCAAAGGACACGCGAGTGCGATCGAGCTCACGCCTTCAGGACGATCTCGATCACCGGGACGGTAACGTCCGGGCGCCGGACCGGCAGTTCGAGCGTGATCATGCCTTCCGGCACCATCACGCCGATATTGGAATCCACTTCCTTCGTCTGGCTGAGCCAGCGCACTTCGCTGGCGTCATGCAGGAATTGCGCATAAGCAATCCTGTCGGCAAAACCTTCGATATGGATGTGGCGGTAGGGCCAGTTGTAGACATGCAGATAGAGGCGATTGCCGTTCTGAGTGTAGCGGCAGCCGGCCGGCGCCGGAAAGCCGGACGGACCCGCTCCGTAGATGGAGCGTGCGTTGACGCCCATCCAGTTCTGGTAGACCTCGAGCGCGCTGATGGCGCGCGCATCGAGCGTGCCCCGGCCGGTCGGGCCGACATTCATCAGGAGGTTGCCGCCGAGCGCGACGGAATCGATCAGCAACTGGATGATCTGTTCCGGGCTTTTCCAAGTATCTTCGTCGCGGTGATACCCCCAGGAGCCGCTGAACGTATGGCAGGCTTCCCAGAGCACCCCCTGGCTGGCGATAGCGGGGGCGACCCGCGGCGTATATTGCTCCGGCGTCGTCACGTCAGGCAGGGTGCCGGGCGGCAGATCGAGGCGGTTGTTGACGATGATGCCGGGCTGCAGCTCGCGCACCAGCTCGACCAGCCGCTCGCTCTCCCAATCGGCGCGCCCCTTGCCGGGCAGGCCGCGATATTCGCGCCCGGGATAGCTGAAATCGAACCAGATGATGTCGATGCGGCCGAAGCCGGTCAGAAGCTCGCGCACCTGTTCGCGCATATAGGCCGCGTAGTTGGCGATGTTACGGCCGGCATTCAGGGCCTTGGCGTCGGGATGGTTGCGCAGCGGATGGTGAACGTCGATCGGGAAATCGGGATGGTGCCAGTCAAGCAGCGAATAGTAGAAGCCGATCTTCAGCCCTTCGGCGCGGAAGGCTTCGACCAGCGGCGTGAGCAGATCTTTGCCGCAGGGCGCGTTCGGCGCCTTGTAGTCCGTCACCTTGCTGTCCCAGAGGCAGAAGCCCTCATGATGCTTGGTCGTCACCACGACATATTTCATACCGGCAAGACGCGCCCGGCGGGCCCACTCCTTGGGATCGTAGAGATCGGGATCGAAATTGTCGAAATAGCGCTGGTAATGCTCGTCGGTCAGCTCTTCGCGGTTCTTCAACCACTCGTGCCGGGCTCCCAAGGCATAGAGGCCCCAATGGATGAACATGCCCAGGCGATCCTGGCTGAACCAGGCGTGTTTCTCCGCCCCTCCCGATGCCGGATTTTCCGGCTGGCGTTCCGAACTCGTCACAGGTTTCTCCTCCCTGTTTTCCGGCTCAACATCATATCGAACCGGTTCGGTAAATGATCATCTCGCCTGATCCGATGTCTGTCAAGCCGAAATTCGTGATCGCAAGATCAGAGAGACGAACCCCGTAAAGCAACTGATTTGAAGTATGAATGTTGCACCGGCCAATAAAATCGGACATAACAAGACATTAGAACCGGTTCGACAGACATGACCACGATACGAGACGTAGCGCGCCTTGCGGGAGTTTCCATCTCGACCGTCTCGCTGGCACTCAACAGCCCGAAGCGGGTCGGCGTCGAGACGCTCGACCGCATCCAGCAGGCGATAAAATCGACCGGTTACCGCATCGACCCGGTGGCCCAGACGCTGGCGCGCGGACGCAGCTCACTGATCGGTTTCGTTTCGGCCAATCTCGGCAATATGTTCTTCGGCGACATCCGCCGCGAGATCGAGCGCCAAGGGCTCGACAACGGCTATTTCGTTCTGATCGCTGATTCCTCCGGCAGGGCCGACCTCGAACGGGCGCTGCTGGAACGGCTGGAGGCGCAGAAGATCGCCGGCATCGCGCTGGCGGCAAACGGGCATGGCGAGGAATACGCAACCTTCCTGCGCGACTTCAAGACGCCGATCGTGATGTTCGACCAGAAGGTGGAAGGCGCGGAACGCGATTTTGTCGGCTCCGACAATCCGCTGACCACCACCATCCTAACGGAACATCTGCTGCAGCTCGGCCACAGGCGGATCGGTTTCATCTCGGGGCCGAGCGGCCTGCACACCGCCGACGAGCGCCTGAAGGGTTTCATGAACACGATGGCCGGCGCCGGCGTGGACATCGATCCTTCGCTGGTGGCCGAAGGCGGCTATACCAGAACCGGCGGCCATGCGCAGGCCATGCGCCTGCTCACCCGTCGCGATCGGCCGACCGCCATCATCGGCGCCAACAACATGACGGGCCTCGCGGCACTGCAGGTGATGCAGGAGATGGGCTTCCGCTGCCCTGACGACGTGTCGCTGGCGATGGTCGACGACGTGCCCTGGAGCAACGTCATCACACCCCGCATCACCATGGTGGTGCAGGATGCACAGAAGCTCGGCGAACTGGCGGCACAGCGCCTCCTGGCAAGAATAGCAAGCCCCGAGGGGGCCGCAGCGCCGCCGCAGGATTTTATCCTGACGCCGAGGTTCGTGCGCGGGGAGTCGACCAAGCGGCTTTGAGTGCTTCTGCCGAGGCAGCGTCGAGAGATATAAGCGCAGCGCCGGATTTTCACTGTTCGGCCCTTATCCATTGAAAGGCGGCCAAATTTGTCATACATGTGTGATGAATCGTGAATTTCGCAATGCCGCGTTTGAACGGCATTCGGATCAAAGCCGATGCGGGGGCAGGCGTGGCTATGCAGGTGAAGGATCGCAGCAAAGGCTCCGGGTCGCTGGTCTCACAGGTCGGCGAAAGCCTCCGGCAAGCCATATTGAGCGGCCAATATTCTGCCGGCGACAAGCTTCCGAGTGAGCACGAACTGACCGAAACTCACAGCGTCAGCCGCACCGTCGTGCGCGAGGCGGTGGCAGCACTTCGCTCCGACGGGCTTGTCGAGGTGCGCCAGGGAGCGGGGATTTTCGTGCTCGGCGCCGATCCGGCGCTCTCCGCGCGGAAAGTCGACAAAGCCCGCGTCGCCTCCGATCTTGAGGTACTCGAGATCAGAACACCTGTCGAAATCGAGGCGGCGGGCCTTGCAGCCCTGCGCCGCTCGCCGGCACAGGAGGAGGCGATATTCGAATGTCATCGGAAAGTCCTCCAATGCATCGAGACTGATCAATCCATTCGCGATGCGGATCTCGAACTCCATGCCGCGATCGCCGAAGCCACGAACAATCCGCTGTTCAGGCAGTTCCTGGAATCGCAGGGCTCGGCGATCATCCCGCAGTCGAGGCTCGTTCCGGAATCGAGGACGGCCGAACAGACCGCCTATCGAAAGCTGATCCACAAGGAGCACGAAGCAATCGTCGTCGCCATCTCTGACAGAGACGAGCAGGCCGCCCGCAACGCCATGCGCGACCATCTGGTCGGCAGCCAGGCCAGGTACCGCAACCTGCTGAGGGATCTGCGAAGCTTTACGAGCTGACATCCGATCCGGAATTGCGTGGAAGTCGGACTGATTATGTGCGCACGGCCGGCAGGCGCGCCGGATGTGACCCGCGGCTCCTGACATAAGGTCGCCATGAACGCATCTATTGGCGCGAATTGTCCGCTATTTGTCCGGCGCGCGCATTTTCCCCTGCCTTGAAATCGCCGAGTATGACTTCATGATCAATCTGCATGGAGCAAAAAATGTCCGGCCATGATACTGTCCTTCTCGTTATCGACGCCCAGGAGTCCTTCAGACACCGCGATTACTGGGATGAAAACCTCGCTTCCGGCTATATCGATCGTCAGCAGGCTCTGATCGACGGCGCGCAAGCCGATGGAATACCCATCATCCAGATCTTCCATGTCGACGAAAACGGGCCATTTTCGGAAGCATCCGGGTTCGTCAGCACACTCGCCCCGCTCAGGATCGCTCCCAAGGCGACGTTCAGGAAGAGGCGCCATAGCGCCCTGGTCGGTTCCGGTCTCGACGTGTGGCTGACCGAGAACGGCGTCCGTCGGATCCTCGTCTCCGGCATTCGTACCGAACAGTGCTGCGAGACCACCACCCGCCACGCCTCCGATCTCGGCTATCAAGTCGACTATGTCGGCGAAGCGACACTGACCTTCCCGATGACCGACGCCACAGGACGCACCTGGAGCGCCAAGGAAATCCGGGACCGGACCGAACTGGTCCTGTCGGGGCGTTTCGCTCGGATCGCGACCGTCGAACAGGCATTGGCCCGGCGCGAAAAGTCACTCGCCGTATGACGGACGCCGCGCAGCCCTTCGATATCCCGGTCTTCGTCGTCGTGCCGCCGCGCGTGCTGCTGCTCGACGTCGCCGGCCCGATCGAAGTGCTGCGCAAGGCGAACCTCGAACAGCGCACAGTGCGCTTTACCGCCACCTATATCGGCCCAACGGCGACGGTCGGCAGCTCGATCGGTCTTGCCGTTACGGGCGTCGTCGCATTGCCGGAACGCTTGCCCGATAACGCGCTTGTCGTCATTGCCGGCAGCGCCGACGCCCCGATGGCAAACAGCCGTCCGTGGGACGAACAGGAACGCGCCGACCAGGCCGCCATCGTCGCATGGCTGAAGCGCGCCATTCTTCCGGGAATTCGTCTGGTCTCGATCTGCTCGGGCGCATTGCTCGCCGCCGAGGCAGGAATGCTCGACGGCCGCGATTGCACCACCCATCATGCCTGCATAGAGGATCTGGCGAGGCTCGCGCCCACCGCGCGCGTCCGGGACAACCGGCTCTACGTCGAGGACGGTGACCGCCTCACGAGCGCCGGCATCACTGCCGGCATAGACCTCATGTTGCATATCGTTGCCGAAGCGGCGGGACATACCTGCGCACTTGCGGTGGCGCGATATCTTGTCGTCTATCTCAGGCGCGGCGGCTCGGATCCGCAGCTTTCGCCCTGGCTCGAAGGTCGCAACCATATCCACCCGGTCATTCATCGCGCGCAGGACGCGGTGGTCGCCAACCCCTCCCAGGACTGGTCGGTGGCGTCCCTCGCCCGCCTCAGCGGTGCCAGCCCGCGCAACCTTTCAAGGCTGTTCAACGAGCAAACGGGCATGAGCGTTACGGATTTCGTCAACCTTATGCGCGTGGCTCTTGCCCGCGAGATGCTCTCCGGTTCGCGGCTGGACATGGAGGACATCGCGATGCGCGCCGGCTTCGGCTCGGCGCGGCAGCTCCGCCGCGCCTGGAACCGCCTGAATGACGGCCCGCCGAGCGCGGCACGGTCAACGCTGCCTACATTCTCATAGCGCGAGAGGAAGGGCGGACGGCTTGAGGTCGGCGCCCTGCACCTCTGTTCCCCAGATTTCGATCTGGGTCAGCGCCGGATAGGGCGAGGCGTCCTCGGCCTTGATCAGACCGTGCAGCTCCACCCATTCGACGATGCAGGGCTCTATCGGAAAGGCCTGCGCGGCGCCTGATTTCACCAGCGGAAAGCAGGAGGTCCTGCCGTTCGAGAAGGTGACGCTGGCTTCCTCCCACCAGGAATCATGCGGGAAGTCAGCCCGAAGATAGAAAACGATCTCGTCGATCTTGACCGGCCTGCCGAATTCCACCGTCAGTGCTGCTTGCGGATCGCGATTGATGCCCCAACTCGTATAGGGCCAGAAGCCGTGATCGTCATTGGCCTTTTCGCCGTCGATCGCGTTGCGCGCGGCAAAGACCGCTTCGCCCCGGGTCTCGACATTGGCGCGCGCATGCGGAAACAGAGCCCGATTGGCGTGATCGTCCCAGGGGTTCAGGGCGAGGTTGCGCCGATGGACAATCTCGTCAGGGCGGGTGCTTCGCGCTGAAAGCCGGTGGATATCGCCCCTGAAGGCATTCGGCGAATAGGGCTTGCGCCTATCGCCGAAGGGTACGGCGAGCGAATAGGCGCACTCCTTCATGTAGACCAGGCCGGGTTGGATCGCGCCATCAAGGGAGAGGAACACATGCCCAGGCTCGGAGACCTCCACGACCACGCGATCGCCTTCGCGATAGCTCTGGCGATAGACCAGGAACGTCTCGTCCCGGCCTGTGGAACGCGCCAGCACCACCCCATCGGCATCCACGATCTTCAGTGTCAATTCCATGCTCGCCCTCCCCAGAGCATGACGCCGAAAAGTGTGAGCGATTTTCGGACGACATCATGCTCTAACTCTTTAATTTAGAACGGGATTCAGACTTTAAGCCGACCCGGCCTAAAATCATCCTGTTCTAGACGATCCGCAACTTCAGCAGCCTGCCGGCAAACGGCACGCGCAGCCGATAGATTTTCTCGGGCCAGGCCGATCTCAGCCGGGCGTCCTCCACGACGATCTCGTCGATTTCGATCTCGCCGGCGCCGTCGACGAAAATGCTGCCGAGGTCGGCGAGATCAATCCTGTCCGGGGTGACGGTCGGCGCCAGGCATGTCATCAGCGACAGGGCCGCCGGCTTGCCGCCGTCATAGGTGTCGACGATCTCGACATGGCGGCCGCGCAATAGCGAAACGACGCGCCGATAGCTGTGCAGCTGCGCTTCGGGGGGATAGGCGCCTGAAATATCGAGCGATATGCGCGCGCTCCCTTCGTCGAACCCGACCTCGACATCGCGCGCGCCAAAGGCTTCGCCGGCGGACTGCATGACACCGGCGAATGTCGGCAGGTTGTGGAACGCCGACTGCATCGTCCATATCTCGTAGCGCCGCGCCGAAAAGGTTTTTGCGGTATAGGTCTCGACGCCGACGTCGATCAGGAACGGACGACCGTTCTTGTAGAGCGTCACGCTCCCAACATCGTTGTGATTGTGGCCCTCGCCGTTGTTGCCGCCCTTGACGGCGAGCGAAAACTGCTCGTCGCGGGCGATGAACAGGCCGATGCCGGGATAGAAGATATCGCGTCGGGATGCGGGATGCGGCCCGGCGGCAGCGGGAAGCGTCGGGCCGACCAGCAGTTCCTGCACGCGATACCACAGGTTCCATTCCCCCGGCAGGTGGGGATTATCGGAAGCGGCTCTGTCGGATGCAGCGAACTCAGCGAGCATCTCAGAGCCAACCGCCTGTCCGAACAGGTATTCCCGCGCGCTGCAGGGTTCGACCACCGCGGAAGAATCCGCGAAATTGAAATAATAGCGGCCGGCCACATGCATGTGAGCGATATATTCGGCCATGTTGCGGATTTTCGGCTGTTGCCAAAATCGGCCGAACAGGCCCGGCGCCACCCTATCCAGGATGGTCAAAGCCCCATGCAGGCAGAGCGCGGCGTGGCGATAATAGAGCACGCCCTCCTCGCAGGCGCCGTCTTCGGCATAGTCTTTCAGGAAGGCGTCGAGGCTGCCGAGCGCCTTTTTGACGACGGCGTGACGCGTGGGTTGATCTGTTTTCAGGGAGAAGGCCGTCAACAGGACGTTCTGGCTTATCCATGCCGTCCAGTTGTTCATCCGCTCCTCGCCGCGGCCCATCCACCAGAAATGCCGTCCGAGATAAGGCGAGAGGATGCGGATCTCGATCTCGCGCTCCACGCGTGCCGCAATCTCGGGGCTGATGCCGTCGAGCTCGTCGCGAAGCAATGCGACGATGGTGGCAAGCAGGGCGGCCGTTTCGGCGGCGAAGAGATCGACGACAGGCTGCGAACTGTCGGGAAGCGGCAGGCGTGCGCCGCTTCGTTCATAGGCGTTATGCGCCGGAAGCTGCCAGCCGCTTTCCTCCGCAATCAGGAAGATGCTGTCGACGATCTTCGGCAGGAAGCGCGCCCCGCCTTCGATGAGTTCGCCGAGCACCAGATTGTTGAGCATCCGGCGGCGCGTGAAATAGAGTGCCTCGAAGTGCGAGCGGTTGCCCGTTGCGGTGAACTCCCGGTAATCCGAGGCCGCAATCAGCGGCCAGGCGCGCGCAAGCGTCTCTTCGGCCTCGCCAATGACCAGCTCCCGTACCGCCTGCGGCACGGAGTTCCATCTGGGGCGATCGGAGCCGACCGCCCAGGGCGTGAAGTCGCCCAGCACATCCGGCAGCTCCTCTGAAATCTCGCTGAACATGTCCGTCCCCGCACCGGAAAAGCATCGATGAGCGCTTGGTCTTCATGCTCACCTATCATATGTGTTCTGCGCTTTCCATAAAATTCGTATGACCTATTCAGAACTTGTTTGACCAATACCGGATATGTGCTATGTGGTTGCGGGAGGAAGAGGAGGCTTCGGTGTCCATATCGAATTCGGTCATCGCGACGGACGGCGCTCCGGCAATCTCAAGCCGAAAAGTCGCGGTCTTGTCCAAGCGCCAGCGCAGGATACGCAGCGCGCTCGTCGCCTATTCCTTCATTGCCCCGAATTTCATCGGCTTTGCCGTCTTCACGCTCGGCCCGATCCTCTTCGCCTTCGCGCTCGCCTTCATGCATTGGGACGGCTCGAATGCGATCACATTCGCCGGGCTGGACAATTTCTGGCGGCTCTTCGAGGACAAGGCCTTCATCGCGGCGTTCTGGAACACGGTGATCTATACGGTCGCCTCCGTGCCGGCGACGCTCATCTGCGCGCTCGGCCTCGCCGTTCTTCTCAACCAGAAGATCGCGGGGCGCGATTTCTTTCGTACGGCGATGTTCTTCCCCTATGTCGCCTCGCTGGTGGCCGTCGCGGTCGTCTGGAACATGATCTTCAATCCCGAGATGGGGCCGGTGAACATGATCCTCTACACGCTCGGTCTCGATCCCAAGAACATGCCGGGATGGGCAGCCGATCGCCACTGGGCGATGGTGACGGTGATCCTCTTCGGCATCTGGAAGAATATGGGCTATTACATGGTCATCTACCTGGCCGGTCTGCAGGGCATCAATTCGGAGCTCTATGAGGCCGCCGATCTCGATGGCGCCAATTCCTGGCAGAAGTTCATCCATGTCACCGTGCCGCAGCTCGGGCCGACGACCTTCTTCGTCACCGTTATGCTGACGATCCAGTCCTTCAAGGTGTTCGACCAGATCTACATGATCACCCAGGGCGGGCCTGGCACCTCGACGCTCGTCCTCGTCTACCACATCTACAACGAAGCCTTCATTTCCTGGGATCTCGGCTATTCCAGCATGGTTTCGCTCGTGCTGTTCTTCCTCGTGCTCGCCGTCACCGTCTTCCAGTTCCGGCGCCAGAGGGAGGACGAGGCATGAGGATCGCCGGACGCAAGGTCACCGTCAGATCGGTCGCGATCTACGCCATCGTCATCGCCGTCACGCTCATCATGCTGATGCCCTTTGCCTGGATGCTTTCGGCATCCCTGAAGCTCAGCCGTGACGTATTCGCTTTCCCGATCGAGTGGATACCGCCCGAGCCGCAATGGCAGAACTATGTGGATATCTGGACGAAGATCCCGCTTGCGCTGTTCATCTACAACACGTCGAAGCTGACGATCATCGTCACTCTGCTGCAACTGCTGACCTCCAGCTTTGCGGCCTACGCCTTCGCGAAACTGAATTTCCCCTACAAGAACACCCTGTTCCTCGGCTACATCGCCACCATCGCCATGCCCTGGCAGGTCTATATGGTGCCGCAATTCCTGCTGATGCGTGAATTCGGCCTCAACAACACGCATCTGGCGCTGATCTGCCTGCAGGCCTTCACCGCCTTCGGCGTCTTCCTAATGCGGCAGTTCTACATGTCGATCCCGACCGAGCTCTGCGAGGCGGCCCGCATCGACGGCATGAACGAATATCAGATCTGGGCGCGCATCATGCTACCGCTGTCGAAGCCCGCGCTCTCGACGCTGACGATCTTCACCTTCGTCACCACCTGGAACGATTTTCTCGGGCCGATGATCTACCTGACCAAGACCGAGCTGAAGACCGTCCAGATCGGCCTGCGCATGTTCATCTCGCAATATTCGGCCGAATACGGGCTCATCATGGCGGCCTCCGTCGTCGCCCTCATTCCGGTTCTCATCGTCTTCCTCTCTCTCCAGCGTTTCTTCGTCGAGGGCATCGCCTCGACGGGACTGAAGGGTTAAATCCATGAACGCCGTCTCGTCCGTCGCCCCGCAACCGATCACCGATCCGGAGGTCAAAGCCGCGCTCGATCTTGCCGTCGAGCAGATCAGGCGCAACCTCCCCCAGTTCACCCATGCCTCGCAGAACCATTCGAGCGTCGGCAACTTTTATCCCGCGGTGGCGAATGATCAATGGACCGCGGGCTTCTGGCCCGGCGAGCTATGGCTCGCTTTCGAGCACAGCGGCGAGGCGGTTTTCCGGGATGCCGCGCAGGTCCAGGTCCAGTCGTTCCTGCATCGGATCGTGAACCGCATCGAGACGGATCATCACGACATGGGCTTTCTCTATTCGCCCTCCTGCATCGCCGCCTGGAAGCTCGTCGGAGACGAGGATGGCCGGAAGGCCGCCATCCTGGCCGCCGACCAGCTGATCGAGCGCTTCCAGCCCATCGGCCAGTTCATCCAGGCCTGGGGCCGCAAGGGGGTGGCGGAAGAATACCGCTATATCATCGACTGCCTGCTGAACCTGCCGCTTCTCTACTGGGCAAGCCGCGAGACTGGCGATCCGAAATACCGTGAGATCGCTCTCATTCACGCCCGCACCACGCTCGCCAACTCGGTTCGGCCTGATGATTCCACCTATCACACCTTCTATATGGACCCGGTTACCGGAGCGCCGGTGCGCGGCGCCACCAAGCAGGGCTACAGGGACGACAGCGCCTGGGCGCGCGGACAGGCCTGGGCAATCGCTGGCATGGCGCTCTCCTATCGTTATGAGCGGCTCGAGGAATATCGCCAAACCTTCGACCGGCTGCTCGCCTTCTATCTCAACCGGCTGCCGGCCGACATGGTGCCCTATTGGGACCTCGTCTTTTCTGACGGCGACGGCGAGCCGCGCGACAGTTCGTCGGCATCGATCACCGCCTGCGGCCTTCTGGAGATGGCCGATCTCGTCGAGCCGGAACCGGCCGCACGTTATCGTACACTGGCGCGCCGCATGATGAAGAGCCTTACGGATCATTATGCGGTCAAGGATCCCACCGTCTCCAACGGCCTGGTGCTGCACGCCACCTATTCGAAGAAATCGCCGTTCAACACCTGCCGCGGCGAGGGTGTCGATGAATGCGTCTCCTGGGGAGATTATTATTACATGGAAGCTTTGACGCGCCTTTCGCGCAGCTGGTCTTCCTATTGGTGAATTCAGGAGAACCCGATGGCCAGCATTTCGCTTAAAGAGCTGAACAAGAGCTACGGTGCGCTCACCGTCGTCCACGACATCGACCTCGAGATCGCAGATAAGGAATTCATCATTCTGGTCGGCCCCTCCGGCTGCGGCAAATCGACAACGCTGCGGATGATCGCTGGCCTCGAGGAAATATCGGGAGGAGAGCTTAAGATCGGCGGCGACGTCATGAACGATGTCCCGTCCAAGGATCGGGATATCGCCATGGTCTTCCAGAACTATGCGCTCTATCCGCATATGACAGTCTACAAGAACATGGCTTTCGGCCTGCAGCTCAGGAAGGTATCGCGCGACTTCATCGATGCGCAGGTGCAGGACGCCGCCAGGATCCTCGACATCTCTCATCTCCTGAACCGCAAGCCGAAGGCGCTTTCGGGCGGGCAGCGCCAGCGCGTCGCACTTGGCCGCGCCATGGTGCGCAATCCGGCCGTCTTCCTTCTCGACGAGCCGCTTTCCAATCTCGACGCCAAGCTGCGCGGCACGATGCGCTCCGAAATCACCAAGCTGCACAAGCGTCTCAATGCCACCTTCATCTATGTCACCCACGACCAGGTCGAGGCCATGACCATGGCGGACCGGATCGTCGTCATGAAGGACGGGCATATCCAGCAGGTCGATACGCCGCAGAACCTCTATGACCGCCCCGTCAATATGTTCGTTGCCGGTTTCATCGGCGCACCGCAGATGAACATGCTGCCCTCGACCATTCTGCGACGGGGCGATGACTACATCGCCGTCTTCGACGGCCGGGAACTGCCGCTGCCTGCCCATTTCGACAAGGCCAGGATCGCCCCCTACGAGGGCCGCGAACTGGTGCTCGGCATCCGTCCCGAGAATTTCCACGAGCTGCCGCCGGCCGACATCGCACCGGAGAACCTGGCGCCCCTCAAGGCGATCGTCGAACTTGCCGAGCCCATGGGCTCGGAAGTGCACCTGAACATGGTGACAGGCGGTCGCAATCTGATCGCCCGCGTCTCGCCGCGCTACCGGCCCGATATCGGCGAGGAGGCGACGCTGGTCGCC
This sequence comes from Rhizobium sp. SU303, assembly GCF_021052345.1. Classification (NCBI taxonomy): domain Bacteria; kingdom Pseudomonadati; phylum Pseudomonadota; class Alphaproteobacteria; order Hyphomicrobiales; family Rhizobiaceae; genus Rhizobium; species Rhizobium sp. SU303. The sequence continues at coordinate 790,609 of NZ_CP088096.1, read as the reverse complement.
GATATGACCAATGCGCAGCTGTTCGACAAGGAAACGGAACGCTCGATTCTATACTGAGGCGCCTGCGGGAGACGGCTATGCAGTGGTTGCGGGACATGTGGACGAGGGAGGGGCCGGGCATTCCGAAGGATGCGCCGAAGAAGAACGGCCTTGCCCTGTTCGCCGAGATCCTCGTCCGCGAATGGTGGGAGATGGTCAAGCTGAACATCCTCTTCATCCTGGCTGGCCTCTTCGTCGTGACGCTGCCGGCAGCGCTCGCCGCCATGGCCCGGGTCTCGGTGGCCTTGGTGGAAGATCGCAACACCTATCTGCTGCGGGACTTCACGGAAGCCTTTCTGCGCTACTTCTGGCGCGCCACCGCCTGGGGTCTGGCGTTGTGCGGCGCGCTCGCAATCGGCCTCTATGCGATCGTCACCTATGCCGCAGGCGCACGCGACAATCTGTTGCTGAGCGCACCGCTGACGATCGCCCTCGTCGCCACCGCCTTCGTCGCGGTCCTCGCCTGCCATCTCTTCGTTCTCATGGTGATGCGCGATCTGCCGGCTCTCAGCCTGCTACGCCTCGCCGCCCTCGCCTCCATTGTCCGTCCTTTTCCGGCGCTTGCAGCGCTCGCCTTTACCGCCAGTCTCTGGCTGGCGCACATCCTCTTCTATCCGGTTTCGGTGTTCATGCCGGCAACCTTCAATTTTTCACTCGGAATGTTCGCCGTCGCATTCGGCGTCCATCGGGCGGCGGTGACGGTTCTAGACCTGCCAAACGAAACACAGCCGCACCGCGAACCGCATAGACGAGACGCTTCATAAAATAACTGATCCAGAGATGATCCAGGGAAGGAGAACGGGAATGTATTTGGATAAATTCGGGGGGACGATGAAACTTGCCGTGGCGGGTTTCACCTTGGCGGCGATGACGGCCGGGGCAGCGTTTGCCCAGGACGCCGTGACGCTCAAATGGGCTTTGTGGGACTGGGACAAGACCGCCTATTACAAGCCGCTGATCGAGGCCTATCAGGCCAAGCACCCCAACGTGAAGTTCGAGCCGATGGACCTCGGCTCGCAGGACTACCAGCAGATGATCTCGACGCAGCTGACCGGCGGCTCCAAGGACATCGACATCGTCACCATCAAGGATGTGCCGGGCTACACCAATCTGGTGCGCGCCGGTAACATCGCCGATCTCAGCGGCTTCGTGAAGGATCAGAAGATCGACCCGGCTCCCTTTGGCGGCCTGATCGAGGAACTGACCATCGATGGTAAGATCTACTCCCTGCCGTTCCGCTCCGACTTCTGGGTCGTCTATTACAACAAGGATATCTTCGACAAAGCAGGCGTCCCCTACCCCACCAATGACATGACCTGGGCGCAGTTCGACGAGACCGCCGAGAAGCTTTCGGGCGGCATGGGCACCAACAAAACCTATGGCGCGCTTCTGCATACCTGGCGGTCGACCGTTCAATTGCCCGCCATCCTCGACGGAAAACACACGCTGGTCGATGGCGACTACGGCTTCCTGAAGCCCTGGTACGAGAGGGCGCTGACCCTGCAGAAGGATGGCGCGATTCCCTCCTATGCCTTCCTGAAGACGTCGAACACACATTATTCGGCACTCTTCTTCAATGGCACGATCGGCATGCTGCCGATGGGAACCTGGTTCGTCGGCACCCAGATCACCAAGGTGAAATCGGGTGAATCGAAGAGCAAGAACTGGGGCATCGTCAAGTTCCCGCATCCCGACGGCGTGGCAACCGGCACGACCGCTGCGCAGATCTCGGGCCTGGCGGTCAACGCCAATTCCGTTCACAAGGAGGCCGCGCTCGATTTCATCAAGTTCGTCACCGGTCCTGATGGCGCGGCAGTCATCGCGTCGACGGGTACCTTCCCTGCGCTCAAGACGGATGACGTCAGCGCCAAGATCGCGGCGACACCCGGCTTTCCTGAGGATGCGGCCAGCAAGGAGGCGCTGAAGCCGTCGAAAACCTACCTGGAGATGGCGGTCAACCCGAACGCCGCCAAGATCGAGGTCGTGCTCAACCGGGCGCATGACGCGATCATGACCGACAGCACCTCCGTCGATGAAGGGCTGAAGGAAATGACCGAAGGCGTGAAGGCGATCAAGTAGGCGTCCAGAAATGTCGACGGCCGCGGGCAATATCTGCCCGCGGCCGATCCTGTTTTTCATGAATTTCGAGCCTGACAATGATTTATGATCCCGCCCGGGCCAATCCGCTTTTCGGCAATCCCCTGAAGACACGCGACGACCTCGCCAAGGCCATCATCGATCTCTTCGAGCCGCTGCTGCCGTATTTTTCCGAAGGCGGCGCCCGGGTGCGCCTCGGCGCGGCCGGCGCGATCTTCGATCGGGCGGCGGCGGATTTGGAGGGATTTGCGCGGCCGCTCTGGGGGATCGTTCCGCTCGTTGCCGGCGGCGGCGCGTTTCCGCACTGGGATCTCTATCGCCGTGGGCTGGCGAACGGGACCAATCCCGCTCATCCCGAATATTGGGGCGATCTTGCCGACCGCAATCAGCGGCTGGTCGAGCTCGCCGCCGTCGGCTTCGCCCTGGCGCTCGTGCCCGAGCACATCTGGGAACCGCTCGACGACAGCGAGAAGAAGACGGTCGCTGCCTATCTTCTCAGAGCGCGCGAGTTGGAATTCATCGACAATAACTGGAAATTCTTCCGTGTGCTCATCGATCTCGGACTGGAACGCGTGAGCGTGACATTCGATCACCGGAAGACCCTCACCTATCTCGACGAAGTAGAGGCTTTCGACCTCGGAGAAGGCTGGTATCGCGACGGGCCGGTTCGGCGGGTCGATCATTACATTCCCTTCGCCATGCATTTCTACGGCCTGATCTATGCGGCGCTGGCCAAGGGCGACGAGGCGCGCAAGGATCGCTTCCGCGATCGTGCAGAGATCTTCGCCAGGGATATCCGCCACTGGTTCGGCCCCGATGGCGCAGCCCTTGCCTTCGGCCGCAGCCAGACTTACCGCTTCGCGGCGGGAGGTTTTTGGGGTGCGCTTGCCTTTGCCGGCATCGAAGCCCTGCCCTGGACGGAGATCAAGGGCTATTACATGCGCCATATCCGCTGGTGGTCGGCGATGCCGATTGCCGATCGCGACGGCGTTCTTTCGGTCGGCTACGGCTATCCGAACCTCTTCATGAGCGAGAGCTACAACTCTCCCGGCTCGCCCTATTGGGCGCTGAAATTCTTCCTGCCGCTCGCTCTTCCGGGAGATCATCCGTTCTGGGCGGCCGAGGAGGCACCGCAGCCGGAATTTCCGGAGCCGGTTGCGTTGAAGCCGGCGGGAATGGTCGCCATGCACACGCCGGGAAACGTGGTCGTGCTCTCCTCAGGGCAGCAGCACGACAAGATGCTCGGCGCAAACGAGAAATATTCGAAATTCGTCTATTCCACCCGCTACGCCTTCAACGTCGAAGCCGACGACCGGAATTTCTCCGCCGCCAGCTTCGACGGCATGCTCGGCCTCTCCGATGACGGCGTCCATTTCCGCATGCGCGAAACCCTCGAAGAGGCGTTGATCGCTGGCGACCTGCTCTATTCGCGCTGGCGCCCCTGGAGCGATGTCACGATCGAAACCTGGCTGCTTCCTGAAAATCCGTGGCACATCCGCATTCACAGCATCGCCACGCCACGCACACTCAGCACCATCGAGGGCGGTTTTGCGATCGAGCGCGCGGATTTCAATGCCGACCGCTCCGATGCAAGGGATGGCCGGGCTGTCTGGTACGGACAAACTGACATCAGCGCGATCGTCGATCTGTCGCCCGATCGGAGGGTCGGCCATGCGATGAGCCCGATCCCGAACACCAATCTCATCCACGCCAAGACCCTACTGCCGCAGCTGCGCGGCGAAATCGGCCCCGGAACCACCGTGCTCGTAACCGCCGCGATGGCCCTGCCCAGTCGCGATAATTGGGCAAAAGCGCTCGATAACCCGCCCGCCTGCCCTCGCCTCGACGAGGTGGAGCGGCTCTTTCGCGAGAAAGGTGCGCGGGTGCCGGCATTCGCCCTCGGAACGTAGCCTGGAGCATTGGCTTTCGGGTTCGACCACGAGCCGGATGGTTGATTATCGTGCGGTCAGCTCCGAACGGTATGCTTCGGCAATGCGCTGCGCCAACTGTGCCATTTGATCGTCAGGGATCTGCAGAACCCCGTGCTCCGCCATCAGTGCATGGTATTGCTGCTTTTCAAGCGGCACACCTGAGGGCAAGGGAACGACATGAAAATGCAGATGGCTATTGGCTTGCTGGCTACCGAGAGAAAGCACATAAACTCGCTCGGCGTCGAACAGGCTTTTGAGGGCGCGAGACAAAATATGCACCTTCTCCTGTAATCGAAGATATTCATCGGTCGACATGTCTCGCGCGAGATCCTCGAGGTGCTCCCTCGGACAGACAAGGCAATAGCCCGGCAGGGTGGGATATTTGCTCAGGAAAATGATCGTCTCACCGTCTTCAAAAATGCGATGATGGAAGAAGGCAGGGTCATTCCTGACCAAGCCGCAGATAAAGCATGGCCTTGTTCCGATGTCGCGCCCATAGGCCTTGAGATCAAATGGTTGGCGTTCGCTCATCCTGAACCTCTGTCGTCTCACGCGCCGAGGCGTATCCGATCGTCAAATTGGTGCGACAACCGATATTGGGAAGTCAAATCGATCCTGCCATCAAATCTGTCCACGGCGCACATGCGAGGTTATGGTCATCCTGACACTCGCCATTGCAATCGACTTTGCATGACTTAAGTGATATTGAGATGTTCATCACTAATCTCACGTGGCCGAAATGACCGAAGCTCTCTTTTCCGAATTTCTCATGATTGACCGGTCGTCCGCCAACGAGGGACGAACCGTGCCATTGGCTGGCCGCCGGCGCAAAGGCGTTGCTCCAGAACGGACCTCGGATGAAAACGCTCTGCGTGATGCTTTCGCGGATGCCTTCCTGCAGACCCTGACGAAGTTCGCCGTCGATCGATCTGCTTTTCCTGAGAACGCGGACCCCGAGCTCGCCAAGCTCGCCAGGGCGATGGCAAATGTTGCGGTCGGGGATTCCGTGGTAATCCGCTTGAAACCCGATCTCCCGGAAGGACGTCGCAGATCCGTCAAGACTTTCTTCCAGATGATGGTCCGCGTCAGCGGCTCCCTGGAGGAAAGCCGGCTGGAAGACGCGATCAACAAGCTCGCGGACGTTATTCTGCCTGATGAGCTTGGCGAGGCGCGCGGTGTGCTCGCAGCGGACAATCTGGAGCTCAGGGATCGCTTCATCGCTGAGGTGTCGCAACTCACCAGCGCGGAGATCGGAAACCGCGCCGGCTCAAGCGCGAGAAACCTGTACGCGACCGCAGCGCGCTGGAAGAAAGCCGGTGACATTTTCTCGGTACATCATCGTGGTACCGAATATTTTCCGGCGTTTCAGCTCCGGGATGGACGGCCACATCCTGCAATCAAGAAGGCGCTTGCGGCTCTTCCGGAGAACCTGTCTCCGTGGCAGCGCGCATTCTGGTTCGTTTCAACGAACGGCTGGCTTGACGACAAGGCGCCCATGGATGTGCTTGACGATATGGACGCGGTGACGGCTGCCGCGACCCGCGAGCGGCAAGAAGTCGCTGGGTGAGCCACCCTCCTCTGCCAAGCCCGCCGTCGCCCTTTCCAACGATCAACATCCGGACGGTCAAGGCAGGTACGGCGCTTCATCGAAGCCATCTGTCTTCGTTCCGGGCAGGGCAATTCAATCCCTGCAAGGGACAAGCGACCCAATTCGCACCGTTCAACGACGCGCACGGCAATTGTGTCGCGACGCTCTATGCGGCAACGAGCAGAGAGGCGGCCGCCTTCGAGTCGATCTTTCACGACATCGAACCGGCCGCCGCTTTCAAGACCGTCCGGCTTGCCGTCGTCGAAGCGCGAACGGTCAGCGTCATCGCGCCAAAGCGTGATCTGCAGCTGGCAAGCCTTTTCGCACCCGATTTGAAGGCCTGGAAACTCCGTCGAACGGATCTCATCGAAACGCCGAAGTCGACCTATGGCGAGACCGTCCTGTGGGCCGAAACCATTCATCGGGCGCGCACCGACATTGACGGGTTGATCTGGACGTCCCGCCAGTGCGACCCCGAACAATGCATCATCCTGTTCGAGGATCGCTTGGCAGAGGACCGGCTCGACGTCGTTCAATCCATCGACGCCGGTGCGGACGCCGATCGCCTTCTCGAACTGCGGGACTATGGGCGCCGTGCGGGCATCACGATCATATCTTAGCGCCAATGACGCTCGCTGACTCCGGAACCGTCACCAAAGCTATTTTCAAAAACCAATGCGCGCTCAACGCCGCCGTCGCATAATATTTTCGAATTACCCAATAATTATATTTATACCTTCAACTAATGAATAAGAAAAACCCACTCTTCGCAACATTGCTGTAATGAAATCCGGCAAAGCGCAGCATACTCAGCTTTCAGTTTCCGAAATCTTGAGAGGAGGACGCAATGCCTACCATAATGATCTGCCACGACGTCAAAGACACGAAACACTGGCTCGCCTCACCGATCCGCAAGCAGGTATTGGAACCCGTTGGCGTCACGAACATTCGCACGTTTACAGACCCTCAAAACTCCAACCGCGTCGGCTTGGTCATGGACGTTGCAGACATGGAAAAGTTGATGGCCTTCATGCAGACCAAGACAGCGGCCGATGCGATGGCCAGTGACGGCGTCTTGCCCGAGACCATGACGTTCCTCGTTCAATCATAACACACATCTCGACGAGACTTGGAAATGCAACGCGGGAGGATGATATGACGACATTATTCGTAAGGCACGAGGTCTCCGATTATGCCGCCTGGCGCAAGATATATGATGGCTTTTCGCCGGTGCAGAAGGCCAATGGGGTGACGGCGCAAGCCGTTTATCGCGCCATCGACAATCCGAACGATATTACCGTCACCCACGAGTTTGCCACGCTTGAAGCGGCGCAGGCATTCAGCAAGCTGGACGAGTTGAAGACGGCGATGCGCACGGGAGGCGTGCTCGGCGCCCCGACGGTGTGGTTTGCCAACAAAGCATGAAATGCGGCCAAACGGGCTCCGTCGCTGCAAGCGGAGGCCAGGTTGCGGTCACGCTCTGCACGTGACATGGAAGCCGAGGAGTGCGCCCTTGCGCCGATTCCCGACCTTTGTCCGCGTTCCTATTGTCCGTTCCTGATGTCGCGCAGGAGATCCAGGCCGCGCTGGTATTTTTCCGTTTTCTTGCCAGCTTGTTCGGCCTGTCGGAGATTGTCTTCGAGGTCGGCCTGTTTGACGGGCAAGGCCAGCGGGTTTGATGCCGCACGTCTGACGAAGCCGTCATCCGGTTCGTCCGGTCGCCGTGTCAGAGCATTTACCGCGGCGATGATCGCCGGCGGAAAGCCTTCTTCCCTCAGCCTGTCGAGCGTCCAGCCGCTTCCCTTCTCGACGACGTCATGAAGGTAGGCGACCGTTCGCGTCTCCTCACCGGAAACGAGAAGCGCTACCCGCTGGCAGTGCTCGAAGAACGGCCGGCCGGTCTTGTCCGCTTGGCCTTCGTGGGCCGTAAGAGCGATCTGGATGGCATGGTCGAGATGCTGCATGGCGATCAAGGCCCTTCGGTCTTCCTGATCTTCCGCCAGGAAGGCTTTTCGCCCGTCGTCATCTCGATGTCAGGGACGGGAGCCGCGGCGGCCTGGACAGGTCTCGCCCGTGGCCGATCGAGATCGCCACTCTCGCCGGCGCCTTGAAGCAGCGCCGCGTCATCCCTGTCGTCTTCATCGAGCAGGTTCTGCAGCGTCTCATTCTCGTCCTCGCCGGCAAGTTCGTCGCAGGCTTGAAGCCAATGGCGCTGGTCAGCGCCATCCGGGCGGCCCTCGGCCTCCCAGATTTCGTAGGCACGGCGACGGATCTGCTCGTGCTTGTCTATAGCCATGATCGCCTCCAAGCGCATTGGAACGAGCCCGCCCGAAGAGCGGCTCGGCCGCCCTTTCAGGGCGTGTTGATGGTTGGAAGAAAATCCTCCACCTGCTTGCGTTGATCCTTTGGAAGCGTCTCCACCCGTTCCTTCCAGAACCGTTCGGCCTCCGGCGGATCCTTGTCCCAGTGGCGAACATCGGTGATATTGTCATCGATCATCGACCGGCGTTGGCCGCCGAGACTGAGATATTCCTTTGCAAGCTTCAGGCTTGGGGTTTCGGTGCCGCGATCGCGATCTAATGCCGAACTCACGTTGCGCCGGGCAGTCTCCAATGCCCTTTTGCGGTCGGTCTCGGCCCGTTCGCTATCGGCGGACCGCGCATCGTCGGTGCCGCTCTCTGGCGGCACGTTGGATCTGGAAGTCATCATGGATCACCTTTCGATGTTGTGATCCAATAACCTTCGCAAGCAGTGAGAGTTCCGTGTGGGTGGCGATTGATTTGAGCGGGCGACCGAGGCGGGCCCGAAGCGGCGATCAATGGACGGCCATGCTCACCATCCGATAGGGGTGCACGGCTTCGAATTGCGAGATCATCGCCGTTGCCTGCTGCAATACGAGCTCGGCATTTTCCGGATCGTCACGGGCGAGCTCATCGGCGTTGACGCGGATCGCTTCAGCCATGTTGTTGGAGAGTGCCGCAAAATGCGTATTGCCTTCGACAAAGGCCTCACGCGCCGTGTCCTCCAGCGTACGAGCGATATCGACGAGGATTTCCTCGCGTTCCTCGATACTGAGGTCTTTGATTAGTTTGGTGTTCTCTTCCATGTCACTCACTCCTAAAGACGTGGGACGGTGACCGAGCTCATCAAGCCTCGGCCACCAAAGAACTAGGAATGCCGAAATACGGATTCAAGCCTCAATGCCGTTCGCCCTTTTATTCGAACGCAGGAGCCGATTGTCTGTTCCCTGTTGGGCGTTAGCAGTCTCCGGCGGAGAGTGCTAATTTTTCTTTCGCCGCCTCTTGAAATTGCTGAACCCTCGAACCAGATCATTCGCGCAAGGCGCGCGCGCGAACCTGCACCCGCCCGGATTGGTTATCCGGTCCGGCCACGGGAACAACGTCATCATTGTTCATCGATAGAGGAAGACATGTCGTTTCGACCGCTTCATGACCGTATTCTCGTCCGCCGGGTCGATTCAGAGGAAAAGACCAAGGGCGGCATCATCATTCCCGACACCGCCAAGGAGAAGCCGCAGGAAGGCGAGGTTATCGCCGTCGGCCCCGGCGCACGCAACGACGCCGGACAGATTCAGGCTCTCGACGTCAAGCCCGGCGATCGCATCCTGTTCGGCAAATGGTCCGGCACCGAGATCAAGATCAATGGCGAAGATCGGCTGATCATGAAGGAAAGCGACGTGATGGGGATTATCGAAACCCGGGGCGAAAAGAAGCAGGCCGCCTGAGATTCCTGCGGGCATCCGTCGATGCAGGAGCGCATCGGCTTTTCATGGAAACGCAGAACCGCTCCAACCTTTTATTTCTGACGCAATTCCAAACGGAAAACCACGTCGCACTTTTCCAGGAATTGCTCTGGCTGCCTATGAAGGAGTGAGGACAATGGCTGCTAAAGAAATCAAATTCAGCACCGAAGCCCGTGAGAAGATGCTGCGTGGCGTCGACATCCTGGCCAACGCCGTGAAGGCGACCCTCGGCCCGAAAGGCCGCAACGTCGTGATCGAAAGGTCTTTCGGCGCACCGCGCATGACCAAGGACGGCGTTTCGGTCGCCAAGGAAATCGAACTCGAAGACAAGTTCGAAAACATGGGCGCCCAGATGGTCCGCGAAGTCGCCTCGAAGACCAGCGACGTCGCCGGCGACGGCACCACGACGGCAACGGTGCTGGCCCAGGCAATCGTCAAGGAGGGCGCCAAGGCCGTTACGTCGGGCATGAACCCGATGGACCTGAAACGCGGCATCGATCTTGCGGTCGGCGCCATCGTTGCGGAACTGAAGGCCAACGCCCGCAAGATCTCCAACAATTCCGAAATCGCCCAGGTCGGCACGATCTCCGCCAATGGCGATGCCGAAATCGGCCGCTTTTTGGCGGAAGCGATGGAAAGGGTCGGCAATGATGGCGTCATCACGGTTGAAGAAGCCAAGACCGCCGAAACCGAACTCGAAGTCGTCGAAGGCATGCAGTTCGACCGCGGCTATCTCAGCCCCTATTTCGTGACCAATGCCGACAAGATGCGGGTCGAGTTTGAAGACCCCTATATTCTCATCCACGAGAAGAAGCTCTCGAACCTGCAGTCGATGCTCCCGGTTCTCGAAGCCGTCGTCCAATCCAGCAAGCCGCTGCTGATCATCGCTGAAGACGTCGAAGGCGAGGCGCTTGCGACCCTCGTCGTCAACAAGCTGCGCGGCGGCCTGAAGATCGCCGCCGTCAAGGCGCCTGGCTTCGGCGACCGCCGCAAGGCCATGCTGGAAGACATCGCCATCCTGACCGCCGGCACTGTCATCTCCGAAGATCTCGGCATCAAGCTCGAATCCGTCACGCTCGACATGCTCGGCCGTGCCAAGAAGGTGTCGATCGAGAAGGAAAACACCATGATTGTCGACGGTTCGGGCGCCAAGTCCGACATCCAAGGCCGTGTTGCCCAGATCCGCGCCCAGATCGAAGAAACCACGTCCGACTACGACCGCGAGAAGCTGCAGGAACGCCTTGCCAAGCTCGCCGGCGGCGTTGCCGTCATCCGCGTCGGCGGCTCGACGGAAGTCGAGGTGAAGGAAAAGAAGGACCGCGTCGACGACGCGCTTCATGCAACCCGCGCGGCGGTCGAGGAGGGTATCCTGCCGGGCGGAGGCGTGGCGCTGCTGCGCGCCGTCAAGGCGCTCGATAATCTCAGCGTGGCCAACCAGGACCAGCGCGTCGGTATCGATATCGTCCGTCGCGCTCTCGAGGCGCCGGCTCGCCAGATCGCCGAAAATGCCGGAGCGGAAGGCTCGATCGTCGTCGGCAAGCTGCGCGAGAAAAGCGAGTTCTCCTACGGCTGGAACGCTCAGACGGGCGAATATGGCGACCTCTATGCCCAGGGCGTCATCGATCCGGCCAAGGTTGTTCGCACTGCGCTTCAGGATGCCGCCTCCATTGCCGGTCTTCTCGTCACGACGGAAGCCATGATCGCCGAAAAACCCAAGAAGGACGCCGCTCCGCCAATGCCTCCCGGCGCCGGCATGGATTTCTAGAAAGGCTGCCGGCCCGCCCGCACCCCGGGCGGGCCTTGTCTAAGGGAATAGAGATGGTTCAAACGATCAAAAGCCGATCGCAGGTACCGCTGGACTCCCGCGATCTCGAAATCTGCCAGCAGGTCTTCGACAAGATCAGATCCGATTACCAGGTGGCAAAGGACAGCGACGAAGCCGAACGAATGGCGAGCATCGTCATCGAGCTCTACCGACAGGGCGTACGCGACCCCAATCACCTGCAGTCGATGGTCGAGGCGGCCCGCGGCCTCTTCGAAACGAACGAGCGGTAGGGAATGCCGTGCCTGCGCGTAATAAGCACCGCGTGGGAGCACATATCATGATGGTGTCAGCGCGGGTGCCGTCCGGAGGATCTTCCCCGGAGAACGGTCATCTGTTCCTGCTGCACTTCATTTTCATCGTTCAAAACGGCTTGCCAAAGCCTGTTGCCGAGCCGAAGCGACACCCGTTTCGTCCCCTCATGTTCAGCGGTACCGATTTCCACGGAACTGACGACGGAACCATGGCGCATGTGGCGGCGAAGATCGGCGAGCGACAGCCCGAACCGCTCCGCCAGTTCCGATGATTCCAGGATGAAGTCGCCATTTGAATCGCGCTCGATCAGCACCGACTTTTTCTCCAGCTACGTCTCACGCCGACCGCTCACGCCACCGCCGGGATCGCATTCTCTTCCTTCGGCAGCAGTCGCGCTACTGCGCTCAGCAGATCCGTCTGCGATATCACGCCAAGGATCCGATAATCGTCATCGACAATGATGACGGCATGCGTGCGTCCGTCCGTCAGAACGGGCAATAGCGACAGGGCGGGGTCCGAAGGCCTCGCTACCGTCGGTCTCGAGATCGCATGCGCGATGGTCTCGGTGCCCCTCGACAATTCCCGCAAGCCGACGGTGCCGATGAGGCGGCCCTCCGGGTCCTTCACCGGCAGCGTACGGATATTATGCTTCAAGAGAAGATGCCGTGCGGCATCCGGCTCCGGAGCTTCGCCAATGGCGATCACGTCACGCGACATGATATCGGCACAGCTGATCTTGCCGTTTGAGCGGATGGCCGCCTGCAGCTGGACCTGCTGCAACAGCCGGCCAAGGTCTGCCCGATCGATATCGAAGGTTTCGTCGAGCGCTTCGAGGGCAGCATCGACATCCTCCTCTCGAAAACCCACCCGCACGGCCGAGGGCAAGTCGATCGTCTGATGGGTGTTCTCCGCGGGTTTCGGAACGACGTGCGGATAATTCCGCTTGGAAAGCTTGTGGAACAGCAGGCCAAGGCCGACGAGAATGCAGGAGTTCAAAGCGACGGGCACGAAGGGAAAGAGGAATCCCCAGCCGGCAACGACAGGGCCGCCGAGAACGGCGGTCAGGGCAGCGGCTCCTCCCGGCGGATGAAGGCAGCGCGTGAAGGACATCGCGCCGATGGCAAGCGAAACGCCGACACCGGTCGCGATGATCGGATCACGAATGAAATAGGCGGCAATGATTCCCATCAGGGCGGAAATCGTATTGCCGCCGATGATCGACCAAGGCTGCGCCAGCGGGCTTGCCGGCACCGCGAAAAGAAGCACCGCGGACGCCCCCATCGGCGCGACGATCAGGGGAAGATGCGGCCCCTGGCCGAACAGATAGCCGCTGATGACGCCGGTGAAACCAATGGCCAGCAAAGCGCCGAGACATGCAATCAATCGCTCTCGTAAGGTCGCACCGGCCAGAATAGGTGAAAACAAACGGAAGCGGCGGAAGCGGCTCGGTCCCACCTTCGGGGAAACGGGATACTGCATAACAAGACCAATTTTAAGCGAGGATTATCTAGCGGACCAAGGAGGAAGACGTTCAGGCTAGTTTGCCGCGAGCCTGATATCTCTGCCTTTTGTTGCGCTGAGGACTTCGTGGAATGCGCTGAACGCGCTGGGACGATCATTCTTGCGATAGACGAGCAGCGTCTCGACGGGTCCCAGCTGGTGGGTCTGGACAGGCGTCGGCCAGTGCATGAGATCAAGGACGGATCGCGGCATGACGCCGGCCGTGTTGCCGGTCGCAACGCTCGCCAGGATCGCGTGGTAGGAGCCGAGCTCGCTCGTCGGCAGGGCGCTCGATTTGCGCGCCCAGTTTTCGGCGATCCTGCGATAGGTGCAGCCGGGCTCTAGAGCGGCGAGCGATCCGACACGCAGGTCTGCGGCGGATTTGATGGGGGGATGTCCGGAGGGCAAGACGATCAACAGGTCCTCGACAAAGATCGGCTCGATCTCGAGCGCCTTGAGTTCGGCATCTAAACCTGAATCTTCCTCGCGCATCGTCTTGGGCGGGCGGGCAATCAGCGCGCAATCCAGCGCATCGGAGAGAACATCGCGGGTCAGATCGCGGGACGCTCCCATCGTCAGATGAAGCGACACATCAGGCCACATCTGATTGAATTGCGTCAGCGCCGCCGGCAGCCTGCTTGCCGCCGTGCTCTCCATGGTGCCGACCCGCAACGTCCCCGATGGGGCGAGAGGCCGCACGGCCTGGCGCGCTTCGAGCGCAAGCGCCATAAGCCGGTTGGCATAGCCGAGAAACGTCTCGCCCTCCCGTGTCAACGTCATCTTCTTGCCGTCACGACTGAAGAGGGAAACGCCGAAGTCCTCTTCCAACTGCTGGATGCGCGTCGTCACATTCGACGGCACCCGCCCGACGGCCTTGGCAGCCTTCGTCACGCTGCGGTCGCTGGCAACGGCGAGGAATATCTCGATCGATGAAAGGTCCAATGAAAAGATCTCGTTTCCGGAATTAAGACGATAGATAATTCTCTATATAAAAATCATTATGCCAACTCAAGCCGGTTTCGGCATTGGGCGAAAAAACGCCATCCGCGGACCGAGCAGGCAGGCGATTGCCGAAAAAAGGATCGCGACGCCGAGGAAATAGCCATGCAGGCGGCGACATCGCCTCTGTCGGATGAGGATTTTAGGGTTTGGGGCTGGCATGAGGTTTGCATCCGCAAGGCCATCTGCAGATCGATCGGCGACGACCTCATGTTGCATCTTGTCTTGACCTGTCTTCTTCTGAGCGTCGCTTCAGGCTTGAGCATGCGGCGTTTTCTTCTGCCGTATTTTTCAAGCGGCGATCTCGCCGAGAAATCTGCCCCAGTGACAATCGTCGCAAGCGCCGTCTTTCTGGCGGCAATCGCTTTCACCGTCTCCGATCAGGATCTTTGGGCAAAATCCGCCATTCTGCTGATCGGCCTTTTGCTGGCGGCGATGTTCGACGATGCGAGACCCAGGTTGACGATCGCTCTCTCCGCCGTCAGTTTGGCGGCCTATCTCGGGCTGCGTTCGATTAGCTGAGCCATCCAACCATCACGCAAGCAGATCAGTGGTGATTGAACACCGCAGCTCATCGCCGGTGTCGAAGCCCAATCGAGGCGTTGTATCCACCGGCGAAATCATTCGTCAACAGAGCCACATCTTACAACCTGAAACATCCCCCGACCGCGGACAAGAAAGTCTTCGCGCAATACGGGAAAATGATCTCCATTGAAGAATATTCTCTCACTGTTATTCTCCACAATAGAACATTTGTCGAGGCACGCCGGGACCGCAACGACTCCCGTGCCGCACGGATGTTCGAGTTGCGCCGATGATGAGGAGGCGAGTGGCGATCATGGACAGCGACCCGGCAGGAAAAATCTGGTCGGAATGGTATGCGTGGCATCCTGTCTTGCCGATCGATGACACAGTGTTCTGGCTCGAGACCGTATACCGCAGGGAAAGCCCGGATGGTTTCTGGCAATACCGCTCGTTCCGGCCCGAATTCGAACGTCAGCAGGCTCTGACCTGCATACCGGTCTGTCCGGGCGCTTAAACCCCGACAACGATCGCCAGGTAGGCTTCCTCAACCGAGTGCTTGGCTGACGAGTGCATAAGTCTTCGGCTCGGGCGCCACCGCACGTCCGGCAACCGGAAGCCAAGGGCCACCGAGCGACATGGTCGTCACGATATCGTAGACAGGAAGACCGCAGCGGGAGAGGAAATCGGAAAAGGCTCCGCCCTGCTCGCGCGTGTCGAGGCGCAGGAACGCTCCTGCGTGCTCGGCAGCATGCGGGCGGACGACGGCGATCGCGTCTGCGTCACTGCGCGCCACAACGGGACCGATGACATGGCCACGCCCGAACCGCCGGCAAAGCGAGAATGCCTCGATCCGGCCGGCGCGGCTCAACACGATGCCCTTGGAACTTGCCATGAGCCGGGCCAGCAGCAGTTTGCGATCCGTGCCGAAGGCCACGCAATCCAATTCGGCGATCGCTTGCAGATCGCCAGCCTCGACGGCCCGTATCACGGCGCCGGACGGCGGCGCCACATCCGGCGGCAATATCGCTTCGCCATGGCATTGAAAGACGAGCGCCTCCCGAACAAAATTCAGGGACCGATAAAGACGGCGCGCTGCGCGCGTCGCATTCAGCCCGAGGTTCCGCCCGGCGACCTGATTCAGCGCATGGCCCATCAACCATTGACCGGCGCCATTTGTTTGAAGACGCGGCGAGGTAATGACCATACCGACCGTGGCAAATTGCGCGTCATAGGGAAACCACATGGCAGAGCCCAGGATACGGCCGATTTCATCGATCGCCACGATACCCTGTCCAAACTCCCGCAGGAACTGCCAGTCCTCACCGCGATGCGGCCAGGCGACGGTCATCGAAAGTGCGTGCAACTGGTCAAGGGCAACGCTGTCGATCCCGGCGATATGCGTCTCGAAACTATCGACCAACCTGGATTCGGATATCAGTTCACTCACTCCCGCCCTCCTGCCGCATTTTTCTGGCCAAGTCTGCGCCCGGAAACTTCTCCGCCCAGACTAGAACAGATCGTTCGATACAATTCACTGGTGAAGTCTGCGCAAACACAACAATCGACCAAATCCGATGCGCTTTCGGCAAGTAACGCCTGCGCCTCCCTCTAGACTCATCAACAGATCCAGCGGCCGGAGTCGCCATTCACTGTGAGAGCCCGGAAATGTCACCTCCCTCAGCCCAGTTGCAAACACCTCTAACATCTCGCTGGGCCGAATTGTCGTTTCCGTCGACGGCATGGCCGCCGTCTCGGCAAGCAGGGCATGTTTGTGAGGTCGCCGATGCAGGCCATTGAAATTCTCGAAAGGCTCATTGGCTTCCCCTCCGTCGTCGGCACGCCGAACGGCGAGATCGTCGCGTGGATCCGGCACTACCTGCAAAGCCACGGCGCCGTCGTCACCGAGCTTCTCGGCCCGGAGGGCGATCGCTCGAACCTCTTCGCCACAATCGGCCCGAAGGAGGAGCCGGGCTATATCCTCTCAGGCCATATGGACGTGGTCCCCGCCGCCGAAGGCGGTTGGACCAGCGACCCGTTTCGCCTGCGCGCCGAAGCGGACCGCCTCTACGGTCGCGGCGCCACGGATATGAAGGGCTTCCTGGCCGCGGTTCTCGCGGCCGTCCCCGCGCTGGCGGCCGCATCGCTTCGCCGGCCTGTCCACCTTGCCTTTTCCTATGACGAAGAGGCCGGCTGCCGCGGCGTGCCGCACATGATCGCACGCCTGCCGGAGCTCTGCGAAACTCCGCTTGGCGCGATCATCGGCGAGCCGAGCGGCATGCGAGCAATCCGCGCCCACAAAGGCAAGGCCGCGGCCCGGCTGACGGTCAGGGGCCGGTCCGGTCATTCCTCGCGTCCGGACCAGGGACTGAACGCAATCCATGCCATTACCGACGTCCTGGCTTGCGCTCGCGCCGAAGCCGAACGGCTCACGCGCGGCCCGTATGAGCCTGCCTTCGAACCGCCCTACTCCTCGCTTCAGGTCGGCACGCTGAAGGGCGGCCAGGCGGTCAACATCATTCCCGACACCTGCGAGGCCGAGTTCGAAGCGCGGGCCATTTCCGGCGTCGATCCGATCATCTTGCTTGCCCCACTCCGAGCGGCGGCCGAAGCGCTATCGCGGCGAGGCTTCCAGATAGAATGGCGCGAACTCAGCGCCTATCCGGCGCTTTCGCTGGCCGCCGATGCGCCGCTTGCGGCGCTGCTTGGCGAACTGACCGGCATCGAACCGCTCGCCGCCGTCAGCTACGGCACCGAGGCCGGCCTTTTTCAGCGCGCCGGCATCGATGCGATCATCTGCGGACCCGGCGACATCGGCCGCGCCCACAAGCCGGACGAATTCATCCTCGCCAGCGAACTGCTCGCCTGCCAGGCGATGGTCGAGGCGCTTGGCCGCCGCTGCACCTGATGACATCGGATCAAGGAGCCGACGCCATGACCTTTCTCTTCAATTCCGATGCGAAGCGCGGCGCCATCTTCGCCGAAGCCTTCGCGCGCGAAATGCCCGACATTGCTTTCTCCATGGATCCCAAGTCGGTCGAACCGGACGCCGTGCGCTACCTGATCACCTGGACCGTGCCGGATGATCTCGCACGCTATCGCAATCTCGAAATCCTGTTTTCGATCGGCGCCGGCATCGACCAGTTCCATATCGATGCAGTGCCTGCTTCGGTGAAGGTGGTGCGCATGGTCGAGGACGGCATCGTCAGGATGATGCAGGAATATGTGACGCTGGCCGTACTTGCCCTGCATCGCGACTTGCCGGCCTATCTCGACCAGCAGCGGCGCCGGACCTGGCAGACGATCGCTTCTAGGCAGGCCTCGGAACGCCGTATCGGCGTGCTTGGCCTCGGCATGCTTGGCAGCGCCGTGCTCGAACGGTTGCAGCCCTTCGGCTTTCCGCTTTCGGGATGGAGCCGCAGCCCGCGCGAGATCGACGGCGTCCGATGCCTGAGCGGCCGCGACGGCCTCGATACTCTGCTTGCAACCACCGACATTCTCGTCTGCCTGCTGCCGCTGACGGATGAAACGCGCGGCTTCCTGAATGCCGAGCTTTTCGCCGGACTGCCGGCCGGCGCCGCACTCGTCCATGTCGGCCGCGGCGCTCAACTCGACCATCAGGCGCTCGTCGACGCACTCGACGCCGGGCATCTCTCCGGCGCCGTCGTCGACGTCACCGATCCGGAGCCGCTGCCCGCGGACCACGCCTTCTGGAACCATCCGAAGATCCTGCTGACGCCGCACATTGCGAGCGTCACCCAGCCTGAAACCGCCGCGGCGGCCGTCATCGGCAACATCAAACGGCATCAGGCAGGCCTCGATCCGATTGGACTGATCGATCGCAGCCGCGGCTACTGAGTTCTCAACCTAGGAAAGCAAAATCATGTCCCTCCTCAAAACGATCGACACCAACCCATCCTTCGCGCCGCGCGAATCCGGCCCCCTCCCCGAACGGCTGATCTCGGGCAATCCTGCCTTCAAGACCTGGGCGCAGGATGTCGCCCGCGGCGAGACGGTTCATAGCGGCATCTGGGAAGCGACACCCGGCGAGACGCGCTCGATCAAGGGCGAGACCTTCGAGTTCTGCCATATCCTTTCCGGCCTGATTGAACTCACGCCGGACGGCGGCGAACCGGTGGTCTACAAGGCCGGCGACAGCTTCGTCATGAAGCCGGGCTTCGTTGGTGTCTGGAAGACGATCGAGACGGTACGCAAGATCTACGTCACCGTGTCGTGATGCCGACGCCGTAGATTTGACTGCGGCGGCGGCGAAAACGCAATTTTTCGCCGCTGCGGCATCACCGGTCGACGCATGCTGCTCGCTTTCCCCAGTTAGGCTTGCCTCAGCCCATCCCGAGGACATGCGATGACACTCAGCTTCGATCCGAACACGATTTCTTTGCCCGTCGGACATTTC
The DNA here is from genome assembly GCF_021052345.1 of Rhizobium sp. SU303. Taxonomy (NCBI): domain Bacteria; kingdom Pseudomonadati; phylum Pseudomonadota; class Alphaproteobacteria; order Hyphomicrobiales; family Rhizobiaceae; genus Rhizobium; species Rhizobium sp. SU303. Next base: position 771,676 of record NZ_CP088096.1, on the reverse strand, counting down.
ATCGGCGGCCGGCTGGTTCCGGCCGAAGCCGTCATCGACATGCACCGTCCATCCGACGGCAAGGCTTATGCCGGCTGTCCGCTGGCCGACGAAGCCCTTGTCGACCAGGCCGTCGAAACCGCCAGGACCGCATTGAAGACGAGCAATTGGGGCGGCATGCGGCCGCGCGAGCGCACCGTGGTGATGCACCGATGGGCGGACTTGATCGAAGCCGAGGCCGAGACCCTCGCCAGGCTCGAAGCGCTCTCCTCGACACGGCCCATCGGTCATCTCGTCGCCGGCGATATCACCGTCACTGCCGAGCAAATCCGCTTCTTTGCCGAATTCGCGGATAAGGAAGGTGGCGACCTCGTCCCAACCGACGATGCGAACTTCGGCATGATCATGACGGAACCCTATGGCGTCGTCGGCGCCATCACGCCCTGGAATTTTCCCTTGTCCATGGCCGGCTGGAAGCTCGGCCCGGCGCTGGCGGCGGGCAATGCAGTGGTGCTGAAGCCATCGGAAATGACGCCGTTTTCCACACTCTACCTCGCCGAACTTTCGGTGCGAGCCGGCCTGCCGGCCGGTCTCGTCAACATCGTGCTCGGCGACGGCCCGACCACAGGAAACGCGATCACCGGACATCCGGGCATCTCCAAGGTCAGTTTCACCGGCTCGACCGCAGCAGGCGCGGCGATCATGACCAACATCGCCCGCACCGGCGTCAAGCCGATGACGCTCGAACTCGGGGGCAAGAGCCCGCAACTGGTTTTCGCCGATGCCGATCTCGAGCTTGCAGCAGGCGCAATCGCCGGCAGCATTCTCTCCAACGCCGGTCAGGCCTGCGTTTGCGGATCCCGCCTGATCGTCGAGGCGAAGGTGGCGGACGCGCTCGCAGCTGCACTCGTCGAGAGGCTGGCGGCCATCCGCCCCGGCCCCACCTGGGATGAAGCGACCGATTATTCGCCCGTCATCTCCGAACGACAGATCGCCCGCATGGACGGTATCATCCGTGCCGCGATCGACGGCGGCGCCGAGTGCCTCACCGGTGGCCGCCGCCTCGACCGCGAGGGCTATTTCTATGCACCGACCCTGATTTCGGGGGTGACGGCAACATCGCCGGCGGTTCTGGAAGAAATCTTCGGACCGGTGCTGACCATTCAGACCTTCGAGGACGAGGAGGAGGCGCTGAGCCTCGCCGACCATCCGGCCTATGGGCTCGCCGCCGGCCTCTTCACCCGCGATCTCTCGCGTGCCATCCGCGTGACGCGCCGCCTGCAGGCCGGCACCGTCTGGGTCAACCGCTACGGCCGCTCGCGCGACCATATCCTGCCGACCGGCGGCTACAAGCAGTCCGGCATCGGCAAGGATCTCGGCCGCGACGCCTATCTCGCCAACCGCAAGAGCAAGAGTGTGCTCATCAGCCTGTGAGGATCTGCGATGAAAACCTACAAGATCGCCCTTCTGCCCGGAGACGGCATCGGCCGTGACGTGACGGCAGCAGCCTGGGCCGTGCTCGAAAAGGCAGCGCGCCTGAACGGATTTGCTCTTGACGCAACCAGCTATCCCTGGTCCTGCGACTACTATCTGGAGAACGGCAGCATGATGCCCGCCGATGGCATCGAAACGCTCAGATCCTTCGACGCCATCCTGCTCGGCGCCGTCGGCTGGCCTCGCAAAGTGCCGGATTCGGTGTCGCTGCATGGGCTTCTGCTGCCGATCCGCAAGGCTTTCGTTCAATATGCCAATATCCGCCCGCACCGGCTGCTGCCGGGTGTGCAGGGGCCGTTAAGGGCTGACGCCTTTGACATCCTCTGCATTCGTGAAAACACCGAAGGCGAATATTCCGGCGCCGGTGGCCGCGTCCACCAGGGCACCGATAATGAGGTAGCGGTCGAAACCTCGATTTTCACCCGCAAGGGAGTCGAGCGCATCCTGCGTTTCGGCTTTGAGCAGGCGCGTGCGCGCAGCGGCAAACTTGCCTCGGTGACGAAGTCCAACGCCCAGAAATATTCGATGGTCTTCTGGGACGAGATCACCCAGAGGCTTTCTGCGGAATATTCCGATGTCGAGGTGACCAGCTACCATATCGACGCCATGGCTGCCCGCATGGTCATGGCGCCTGATAGTCTCGACGTCGTGGTCGCCTCCAACCTGTTCGGCGATATCCTGACCGACCTCGGCGCCGCCATCCAGGGCGGGCTTGGCTTTGCCGCCTCTGCCAATATCAATCCCGATCGCTCGGCGCCATCGATGTTCGAACCCGTCCACGGCTCAGCGCCCGATATCGCTCATCTCGGCATCGCCAATCCGATCGCCGCCATCTGGTCGGGCGCAATGATGCTGGAGCATCTCGGAGAAAAGGCTGCCGCCGCAAGGGTGATGGCATCAATCGAGGCGACGACGGCACGCGGCATCGGCGCAATTCCCGGCAAGGACAAGACCGACGCGATCACGGCATCGGTGCTTTCGGCACTTGGCTGATCAATGGAGAACAGAATGAACGGATTAAGGGATAGCAGCCTGCTTCGTCAGCAGGGACTGATCGACGGAGAATGGCGGGGGGCCGCGGCTGGGCACACGATCGAGGTGATCGATCCGGCGACCCAGCATGTGCTGGGCACGGTGCCCGACATGGACGGAGCCGATACGAGGGCGGCGATCGCCGCGGCAGAAAAGGCCTTTGGTCCATGGCGCGCAAAGACCAATGCCGAGCGCGGCGCATTGCTGGAAGCCTGGCACGATCTGATGCTCGACAATATCGAGGATCTGGCGCTGATCCTCACCCGGGAGCAGGGCAAGCCACTGACGGAAGCGCGCGGCGAAATCCGCTACGGCGCCTCGTTCATCAAATGGTTCTCCGAGGAGGCGCGCCGCATCGGCGGAACGACCATCCCCTCGCCGACGGCAGATCGGCGGATCGTCGTTCTGAAAGAGCCCGTCGGCGTATCGGCGATCATCACGCCGTGGAATTTTCCGAATGCGATGATCACCCGCAAGGTCGGGCCGGCACTCGCCGCGGGCTGCACCGTCATCGTCAAGCCATCGGACCTCACCCCTTTTTCGGCGCTGGCGCTCGGCGTATTGGCGGAGCGCGCCGGCATTCCCAAGGGGGTGATCAATATCGTCACCGGCATGCCGGCCGGCATCGGCGACGAACTTATGGCGAACCAAACCGTCCGCAAGATCTCTTTCACCGGCTCGACCCGCGTCGGCTCGCTGCTGATGCGCGGCGCGGCCGACAGCGTCAAGCGGCTCAGCCTCGAACTCGGCGGCAACGCACCCTTCATCGTCTTCGACGACGCCGATCTCGATCTTGCCGTGGAAGGCGCGATCGCCTCGAAATTCCGCAATGGCGGGCAGACCTGCGTCTGCGCCAACCGGCTTCTCGTCCAGTCCGGTGTCTATGAGGCCTTTGCCGCCAAACTTTCCGCGCGCGTATCGGCCATGAAGGTCGGGGCCGGCACGGATGCCGGCACCGATATCGGGCCGATGATCAACAAGGCAGCGATCGAGAAGATCAAGCGTCATGTCGACGATGCTGTGGAAAAGGGAGCGAGGATCCTCGCCACCGCGGGTTCCGTGCCTGAAGGCGATCAATATGCGGTGCCGATGGTGCTTGGCGGTGCGACGACCGAGATGCAGCTTGCCAGCGAAGAGACCTTCGGGCCTGTTGCCCCGCTTTTCCGTTTCGACCACGAGGAGGAGGCGATCCGCATCGCCAACGCCACGCCCTTCGGGCTTGCGGCCTATTTCTACACCGAGAGCCTGAAACGCTCCTGGCGTGTCGCCGAAGCGCTCGAATTCGGGATGGTCGGCCTGAACACAGGGGCGATCTCGACCGAGGTGGCTCCCTTCGGCGGCGTCAAACAATCCGGTCTTGGCCGGGAGGGCGCGCAATGCGGCATCGAGGAATATCTCGAAATGAAGAGCTTCCACATCGGCGGGCTCGCCTGACTACAGGAAAACAAAAGAGCGCCGGGACATCATCCCGGCGCTGGATGATCGGAGCGACGGTCGATGCTCCTGCTGGAGCAACTCCGACACGTCGTTTTAAAGTACTCCGCAGCCTTTAGCGGATGCCTGCAAAATTACGGTGCCTAAACAACATTTCTTTGACGCTGCTTTGACGGCAGGATGCTACGGCCGCTTTGCGAAGTTACGCAGAGGGATTTCAACCGGTTATGCTTCAGTTCGATCATCGTCATAGCATAGATTTACATTTCGCAATCCCGGTTTCCCTTCCCGGTTGCTTGTCAGGAGCCGAAGTTGTGGCAGACTGGCCCCTGGATGCCAGGTTTTCCGGCCGCCAAACGAGCGTATCGGAGGCAGCGGGGGCGGGGCCGTTGGATCGCATAAACAAGGAGCACTATCCGTTTCGGATGTTCCTGCTTGGGCCTTTTGCCCTTGTGGACGCCGGGGGGCGGTCGGTTGCTCCGAAATCCAAAAAGGCACAGGCTCTTCTGGCAATGCTTGCATTGTCCACCCGGGGCTCGCGCTCGAGAATCTGGCTTAGGGACAAGTTATGGAGCGATCGCTCCGATGACCAGGCGGCAGCCAGTCTACGCCAGGCGCTTTTGGACATTCATAAGAGTCTGGGGCCGGCACGCGATCTCTTGATTGCGGATAAGAACACCGTTTGGCTGGATACGGACCGACTCGTGCTCGATACCGACCTGGTGCTTCGGACGGAGCGGTCTCCGGATCAAGTTACCGACGAATTGCTCGAAGGTATAGACATCCGCGATCCCGAATTCGAGGACTGGTTGGCGCTGGAAAGGCAAAATTGGTATCGCCGTCTCGATGAAGGACAAGTCCACGATGTATTCGAGCCGCGACAGCAGCCGAGCCGCGATATCGCCAAACATTCCGCCCTGCTGCCTTTAACAGGCGCCCCGGATACGTCGAGAACAGGCAAATCCGTGGACATCGCCAGCAGCGACCCATATGGGCGGCGGGTCGGCGGTGGCTGGCAATGGATGATGGCTCTTCTGTCCCCCATCGTGGTGGGTGCCGGAGAGGGTGGACAAATTGCTGCGACACGGTTCCAGAACCTCATTGCAAAAGCCATCATCGATGGGCTGGGCTTTGGCGTCACCGACCTCTCCTTTACCTTGCCGGATACTGAAGAGAACGAACAGCAGATCAGCCTTCCCATATGCCTGCAGCTTCGCCTGACGTTTGATGGTGACATGGTGCTGATCGAACTGGCGATGAAGCACCTGATCAACAACCGTATTCATTGGCTGGGCAGTCAGGCAATCAACCGCACGCAGTTCGAGCGGGGCGAGTTCGGCATCGCCGCTGCGCTGATCAGCCAGGCCGTCGATCAGCTGGCCTATTTCCAGGAGATCCAGGCAACCGACAGTCGATTGTCGCAAGACGGTCTTCTGATCGATGCCGTCAATGCGATCTTCCGGCTGTCGCGCGACGACCTCGATAACGCGGAACGGCGGCTGGAAGAACAGATCCAGTATCAGCCGCGGTCATCGACTTTTGCCTGGCTGTCATTCATTCGCACTTTCCAGGTTGGCCAAGGTTTCAACGCGCTGGACGCGCATCTGATCGAGGAAGCCCAGGCCTATGCACGCAAGGCGCTGGAACTCGATCCGCAGAATTCCGTGTCGCTCGCGCTCGTCGGCCACGTCCATTCGTTCCTGTTCGGCGAATACGACTATGCGGCCAACCTGTTCGAAAAATCGATCCGCCTGAATCCGGCCCTGCCGCTCGGTTGGGACCTCTACGCAATGCTGCACTGCTATGCGGGCCAGCCCGACAAGGCGGTGGCGATGGCACGTTGGGTACAGGAACTCGGCGTCTACAGCCCGCATAAATATTACTTCGATACGACCAAATGCATTGCGGCAGCGCTTGCAGGCGATCATGCCGCAGCCATAGCCGCAGGCGAAGAAGCCTTGCGGGCACGACCGAACTTCAACAGCCTGCTGCGCTATCTTGCCTCCAGTCATGCCCATTCCAACGATCTTGGCGGCGCGCGGCATTACCTGCAGCGTCTTGAGGCAGTCGAGGGCGGCTTCTCCATCAACGCCTTCCGCGGCAGCGGCTATCCGCTACTCGACACAGGCGGCGGCCAGATCTTGATCGACGGCCTGCTCAAGGCCGGCGCCAAGCTGCGCTGAACCTCGGACAATTCTTCACATCATCGCGCAAGGAGGCTGCAATGGAAGCGGACACTGCCCACGAATCGCAATCAAAATTAGTTTTATTTCTAAACAGTTATAAATTCAGGATTGAGCCGGATACGGTCCTTCCATGCGAACCGAGGGACGATGCCGGTGCTGATCCTATCGCTGGCGCGTCGCCGGCTGCACCTGATGCGGCCTCCGAACCTGCGCTTTTCTCCGGCACGGGTGAAGATGCATCGCCTCTGGCCGAGCCGATGATGGCGACAATGGCCGCAGCCTCGGTCCTCACGAGCGTGGCGAACAAGTCGGTGCTCAACAAGGCGTCGTTGAACAAAAACAAGAACAAAAATAAGAACAAGAACAAAAACAAGAACAAGTCGACGATGGACGGCGCCAGCCTCGGCGTGTCGCAGCTTATCCCCTCCTTCGAGCTGCGCAGGCTGCACCAGCAGCCGTCACGCAACGCCTATACCGCGGCTCGGCGCTTCACCTGGGAAATGCTGGATATACTTCCGCCGCCCGGCCCGGATTATACCCGCCTCGAAACGACGGTGCTGCTCTCTATGCAGCGCCGCGACCGCGAACGCGTGCGGCGCCTGCCCGACATCCAAATCGAGGCGACGATCTCTGTCGGGGAATTCACCCGCGCATTGTATATCGAGGATCTCGGCGGTTTCGAGCAGACGGAGGGCCTTTTCCAGGCGATCCTGACGGCCTGCGAGTATGTCGGACTGATCTACAAGAGCCAGTTCAACCGGCAGCGACCAAACCAGTTTGAGCCCTTGCTGCGGCCTTTGCTGTCCGTGCCGGTTCACGAGTCCTATCCCAGCAACCATTCGTTCCAGTGCTTTTCGATCGCCTTCGCATTCTCGACGATCTTGCCGGAACATCCCGCTACCGACGAGCTTGCCCGCATCGCCCAGAACGTCGCCGAAAATCGCGAATGGGCCGGCCTGCACTATCCGAGCGACACGCAGGCAGGGCGAGATCTCGCCCGACGCTTCGCTCCCTACCTCCACGACGCGTTCGGTCCTCTGTTCCAGGCCGTACACGACGAATGGGTCTGAATTCTCCAGCTGCTGCTCAACAGGGTTACAACCATGACGGATCAAACACAAATGCCTGGGCCCGCGCCGATCAACTACTACTATCTCTGGCACCTGACTGCTCTTGGCGTCGTCGACGCGGAATACGGATCGGCTCCGCCGGCGCCTCCAGCGCCCGATGCGAGCGCCGCACGCGCGCTCCCCGATCCCCTCATCACCGGCACAGTCTGGGATGCCATCGCTTCCGCCGGCCCGCTGCGACCCGCACGGGTCGCGCTGATCGATGTCGGCGTATCTCCGGATCATCCCAATCTGGCAACCCGGCTTGACCGGGAGGCGTCAATCGATTTGACGACCCATCGCTACGGCGCCCGCGTGCTCGAAATTCTCGATACGACCACGTCTTTTGACCGCGAGGAAAGACATGCCTTCTTTGCCGGGCTCGACATCGCTCCGCTCGGCAATATGGGCCTTTCGAACGACGACCGAGACTATCTCGGTGATCTGGTTGCCGAATACGCCGCGTCGGAGGGTGTTCTCCGGCGGCTCTACAATCCGGAATCGCTGTTTGCGTCGCATGGTACCTGTTGCGCTGGGCTGATCGTCGGCGAACCCGCCGTTGTTGCGGAAGAGGGCACCTCAAGCCTTCCGCCGGAAGGAGCCTTCTACGGGAATGGCGACGAGCTGCATACGAGCGGCAATCGCAATGTCATCCCCTATTTCGGCGTTGATCCTTTCTCAAGGCTCATCTCCATCAGAACATCCTTCGAAGACGATGTCAGGCAGTTCATTGCGGCCTTCCTCTATGCCTATCTTCAGAAAGCAGACGTGATCGTCTTGCCGCGCGGTCTGCCTGACCCGAAACGCAGCATCGTTGATCCGAAGAACGAGCTGAAGGCCGACCTGGAATTATGGAAAAACCAGGATGCCGCCAACCTATTCACGCGCATTGCCGTTGCTGATCAAGGCGGGCCTGAACTGGAGCCGAAGGCTGCGCAGAAAGGCTCCAATCCGGATCGCCCATGGCATGTCCTCAAACAACTCATCCTCTCCATCAGCCGGCACATCCCGATCGTCTGCGCCGCAGGAAACAGTGGCGAGAGCCAGCTGATCTATCCGGCAAGTCTTGCCGCCGACAACAACGGCGTCATTGCAGTTGGAGCCGTTACCGTCGAAGGTTTCCGTTCGGGCTACAGCAATTACGGCGAAGGATTGACGGTTGTCTCCCCCTCCGACGACGGGGAAGTCTTCAACAGGCATCAGTTGCGCCTCGACCGGCTTTCTCCATTTGCCGCGCAGCACGACTACAGCGCTTTTCGAACGCGGGAATATTGCTATTCGCACTTCTCGCTGCTGACGACCGACCTATCGGGGATTTTCGGCTATGATCATGGCTCCGATCCGTGGTCGGCCGTCGTGCCGTTCGGAACCAATCCCGGCATCGGGGGCGGATACTACACCACCTTCGGGGGCACATCAGGCGCGGCGGCGCAGGTGGGCGGGCTATGTGCCCTGATACAGCGGGCCTACAAAAGCCGCCACAATCTGGGTGACCGCCTCTCGGGACCTCAAGTGAAATCGATTCTGAAGACCACATCCCGCCTGGACGCCATTGTCGCCCCCGGTACGAGGAAATTGACGGCGGATTGCATGAACGCCGAAAGCGAGGACGCCGTCGAGATGGGCTATTTCTTTGGATCGGGCCTGCCAAATGCGCGGGCTGCGGTACAGGCAGCCCTGGCCATCTGAAGCCCGGGGATGCTTTTCGAGAGATTCCAAGCCTCCTCTATCGAGGGGGCTTTTTCTTTGTTTACGCCCCTTTTTACGGATTTTTAACGCGGTACTGGCGGGCGAATGACGCCCTTGGGCAATAGTGCCTCTCAACGGACGGCGCATACCGTTCCAATACTCGACGAAGCCGGCCCGAACTCCGGCATTCTTGCCCGAGATGCAACCTTGATCCGCCCGAAGACAAACTCACGGAGGCTGCCGATGTCCGCGTCACGCACACAACAGTTGGCAGATGAGGCGCGCCTCCTGCTCAAGCGCAATCCCCTGATGGCAAGTTCCGTCTCCCTGCAGCGCGTGGCAACACGCAACCTTTTGAAGCGACGCTTCCAATATGGCCGCACGCTTGCGGCGGCTTCGAAGCTCGCCGGTTGTTCGGCTGGGGTAGAGGCACTGTCAGGTTATTTCCCCGATCTTGCAGATGGCGGATACACTCGCCTGCCGGAGCTTCCGCCAGCGGTTGCCGGACCGGTCGGCGCCGACCCTTACCGTTCATCCGTACTTGCAGCCTGGATGGGTGCGCTCGCGCGCAGTCTGGAATGGCAGGCAGCCCGCCCCGATGTGCAGGTCGTCGGCCGCTATCTGCAGCCGGATCTGATCGCATCGGATCTTGAACTCGAACGTCAGACAGCGTGCCGGCTCTCTTGCGGCATCGGCCTCGTGCACATCGAAAGTCCGGCGCGAAGCCGTATCATGCAAGCCCTCCTCCGCCAATGCATGCCGGACTATCCCCGGCCCGGCTATCCGATCACCGACGATGCGGAATTGGATCGAATCGCCGACCATCTGGAGAAGGCCTTCGCATTGATCGCGGACTTGGACGAGTACGGCCATCAGCGTCTGATCGCCGGCCTGCACACGCTTTACGTTGGCGTGCGGCGCGAACCGCAGTGCTCCTTTTCGAGTTCGAACGAATTGCCGGGCAGCGCGCTCATCGTCCTTTCCAGAGAGAGATTGCGCGCCGGCGATCATGCCGCGACAGCGGCCCAACTGCTTCATGAGGCGGGGAATATCCTGCTCGGGTTCTATACGGCCTCGGCGGCGGCATCCCTGCCCGGCGAGTTCCAATATGTTTCCCCATACAAGAAGGACTTACAGACGCTCGAGAGCATCCTGCATACGGCCTACACCATTCCCTGGGAGTGCGCCTTGCGCATGGCATGCCTATCCACCGAGACGGATCCTGAGCGCCGCGCCCGGAAAGCGGCATTCATAATCGCCTATGCCGCGCGGCAAGTCCCGCTTGTCGACATCGCTCGGAAAGGAATCGAACGTCTCGGCGGCGATGTCCTCCTCGACCTCCCAGACATCGCCGCCATTCCTTCCTGGAGCAGTCGGATCTTGTTCCTCGTCAGCCAGTTGCTTGCCGAAGAACCCATTGCGCACCGGCAGGCGCATCTTGCCGAGCGCCAGCGAGTTCTCGATCGCCAAGCCTGGGATATCGGACAGATGCTGCTGCGCGGCAAGGAGCCGATCGATCCTCGGATGGGCCGGCGAGAGATCGATGACAGCGGCGACAATGTCAGCCTCTGGTACGACGGCAAATTCCACGTGATTGTGAAGACCCCCGACCATGCGATGGGCGAGGATTACGGTCACTACGCCGCGACGATCCGCGGAGTTGCGCCCAGCGAGATGGAGGCGATGTGATGGTCAATGATCGGTCCAAACGATTATCGGCGGCCGCCACCGCGTCCGTCGACTTCCCGAACCTCGTCACCCACAGCCTTGGGCGGGGCGGCCGGGGGGCTCTGTTCACCGGCAATAGTGCCGATTCTGTCGAGGAACAGAGCCCCCATGTTACCAGGTCTGCATTCGTCGTCTCGTTGAAGGCTTCCGATATGCCGGCGGAGGACGAATATGACTCCGCCGCAATCGATCACCACGACGCCATCCTGACGCCTCTCCATCGGCAACGCGACATCGCACGGTTTGGCGATATCGACTTCGTCATCATCGGATGCGGCGACTTGGGCTCACAGATCGCCATCCAGCTCGCGGCCCTCGGCGCGCGCCATTTCCTTCTCGTGGATGCCGATCGTATCGACGAAAACGATTTGAACCGTCTCCCTTGGGCAGGTGAGGCTGATCTCGGCTGGCTGAAGACCGACAGGCTGGCAACCCATCTGGCCGCGGGTTTCTCGGCCTATGTCTTCACGCTGCCGGAATTTGCGGAAGGCGCCTCGGCGCTGCGGTTAATCGCAGACTACGCTAATAACCCGTTCTTCATTTTCGCCGGCGACGATTCTCGTCCAACCCAAGATCTCCTGTCGGCCTGCCGAGCATTGAAAGCCGGCCTGCCGCCGCATCTGCATGTCGGCCGCTCTGCAAACTATTGCATGGCAGGTCCTTTGGTCTTGGTGCATGAGGACGCTTGTTCCGTCTGCCATTGCGCCACCCAAGTCGCAACCGACGGCAGCTTTCGCGCGCCGCCGGCCACCGTCGACAACCCATTGGTCGCCGGCCTTGCTGTGTCGCAGATCGCCCAAAACTGCCGTTCGAGACACTCGGTCGCCCGGGGACGCCAATGGATATTGGACCTCAAAGGCGATCAAGCCGAGCTGCACTCTCTTAAAACACCCCGAATGTAAGGTATGTCCATGATCGCGCTATTTTCCTCGGAATATTGTTGCCCCGTTGGCGCAACTGCCGGAAAGAACGATGAGCTGACGATAACCGAAGCTCTTCGTGATCCACTGATCGCCATCGTGATGCGCGCGGATGGCGTGACCTCCGAAGAATTCAAGCGACTCCTTGAGGCGGCAGCCCGCGAGCTAAAGGCCAATCTAGCGAACTCCTCCTTCCCACCAACCGGAGGATAGGCACGTGATTGTCGAAACGACGCGGAAGATGGTTGACGAGCATGTGTGGCCAATCTCGGTCCGAACCATGACCCGGCATTGGCACTGGCCATCCCGCGGAGTTCAGGGGCAATGAGATTCGATATGGTGAGAAAGTTCCCAACGATAATTCTTGTTTTTGCCGAAGGGAAGGATCGCAAGGTGATCCGTACCGCTCACGAGGCTGCCCAAGTGTTGCTGAAGGAATGGCCCACCGACGATGGTGAGGAATTCCTCACGGCGGTGAGAATCTGTTTGGAGGTTCTTACTGGAGAGAGCGAACCCGAGCAATTGCATGAGGCAATCGTCCGCGCCGCATATGAAGCGGGTATTGCAGCGATCACGACTGATAACCGCCTTGGGATTCTCAGGATCTATCCAGTCAGCGAGGCCAGATAGTTGAGCGCCGGGCAGGCGGTCATCTCAATCCTGCCCCATCGAGCCGTTTCGGCTGCAATCGGACTGATCCGGTCCGTTACTGGAAGCGATCGAGGGTCTTGTAATAGAGCCCGACGAGCGGCAGGAACCACGGCTTTCCGAAATGGCCGGGAACGGCCGGCCATTCGAGCCCCTTGATCGGATTGTGGTCGGCCTTGCCGAGGATGGCGTCGGCCATGATCATGCCGAGATGGGTGGAGAGCTGGGCGCCGTGGCCGGAATAGCCCATGGCATACCAGACACCATCGACATAGCCGGCGCGCGGATAGCGGTCCTTGGTCATGTCGACGAGCCCGCCCCAGCAATAGTCGATCTCGACGCCGGCAAGCTGCGGGAAGATTTCAGCCAGGCTGGCGCGGAGAATGTCGCCGCTCCTTGCGTCCGAGCGCTGATCCGATGTGGCGGAAAACCGGGCGCGACCGCCGAAAATCAGCCGCTTGTCGGGCGACAGCCGGAAATAGTTGCCGATGTTCATCGACGTGACGCAGGTGCGGTTGCCCGGCATCGTAGCGGCGATTTCGGCGTCAGTCAGCGGACGGGTCGCGATCAGAAAGCTGCCGACGGAAATGATCCGGCGGCGGAAATAATTAAAGAGCGACGGCGTATAGGCGCCTGTCGCGACTAGGACGTGGTCTGCGGTGACGGTGCCGCGTGCGGTCTCAAGGCTGTGGCGACCGTTGCCCTGCCGGTGTGCGGTCACGGAGGCCTTTTCGAAGATGACTGCACCGTGACGGGTGGCCGCAGTGGCGAGCCCCGCGACATAGCGGCCCATATGCATCATCGCGCTCTTCTTCGAGAGCATGGCGCCATGGAAGGGCGACCTAACCTCGCTTTTCAGGTCACTCGCCGTCAGAAGCGCCGTGTCCGGATCGACCTCTCTGTGAACAGCCTCGAAATTGCGGGCAAGGGCATCGAAATGCTGCGGCTTGGAGGCAAGCTTTAGCTTTCCGGCGCGGCGGAAATTGCAGTCGATCCCCTCTTCGGCGATAATCGCCTCGATCGTGTCGATGGAATCGTCGAACGCCTTGTAGAGGGCGACGGCCCGCTCCACGCCGAGTGCTGATTTGGCGGACAGGAAACTGTGGGCGAGCCCGTTGTTGAGGTGGCCGCCATTGCGCCCCGATGCCCCCCAGCCGACCCGTTCGCCTTCCAGCACGACGACCTTGACGCCCGTTTTCGCAAGCTGGCGCGCAGCGGCAAGCCCGGTGAAGCCGGCGCCGATGACGGCGACGTCATAATGTCCTTCGACGGGGCCCTGAGCGCCGCCGGGAAAGGCTGGTGCCGTGTTGTGCCAGTAGGATTCGAATTGCATCCGCGCGTCTCCGTCAGAGCCCGACGACGCCAGGCAGGCCCGAGATGTCAGGAATTTCGACATAGCCGTAATAGGGGTTGGCCGGCTCGTGGCCGCGATTGACCCAAACCTTGTTCTTGATGCCGAGATCGTGGGCCGACATCAGGTCGTAGCGGAAGGAGGACGAGCAATGCAGCACGTCTTCCGGTCCGCAACCCAGCATATCGAGCATATATTCAAAGCCCTTGAAGCGTGGCTTATAGGACTGCGCCTGCTCGGCGGTATAGACCGCATGGAAGGGCGCGCCCAGTTTTTCGACGTTCGACATGATCTGCGAATTCATGGCGTTGGAAAGGATGACCAAGGGGATTTCCTTGGCGACCTTGGCGAGACCGGCCGGGACATCTGAATGCGGCCCCCAGGTCGGAACCCGCTCATAGACCATCCGGGCGGCTTCGTCGCGAAATGTCACGCCGTTGCGTTTGCACGTCCGCTCGAGTGAATTGTGCACCACCTCGGCATAGGGTTTCCAGTCACCCATAATCTCGTCGAGCCGATAGGCGGCGAAATTCTTGATGAACTCCGCCATGCGTGGCTCGTCGAGCTCTTCGCCGTAGAGATCGCGTGCCGCCTCCGCCATCTGAAAGTTGGTCAGCGTGCCGTAGCAGTCGAAGGTGATGTATTTCGGACGGAACGTCGTCATTTGAGTATCCTTGAGCGATCGGAACTGGGGACGTGTCACAATCATAGGCATCGCTTCACCCACAGCTCGCCTGAATTGCCGCCATCGGAAGCAGAATCTATCGTATCGAAAGCAGGGTTTGGCAGAAGGTTGCGCGCCTGCCCGCGGTCAACGGTCGGCGGAGTGACTCATTCAATCGCCGTCGTGATCATGATCGTGATGCGACGGGAGGTCGAGGCCGAAGGTGTTGACGAGATCGGCCACCTGCGCCGGGCTGAGGAAACGGGGATTGAGGTTGCGCAACAGCAGATAGAGCTTCGCCGTTTCCTCCAGTTCCTCGGTCGCAAAGACCGCCGCCTCCAGGCTGTCGCCGGCAACAACAGGTCCGTGATTGGCCAGAAGCACTGACGAATATTTGCCCGCCAGTCCGCGGATCGCGTCGGCCACCGCCGGATCGCCGGGACGATAATAGGGCACCAGCGCGGTTTCGCCGGCGCGCATCAGATAATATGGCGTCATTGGTGGCAGGGCGGCGCGCGGATCGATCTCCGGCAGCATGGTCAGTGCCACCGCGTGGGTGGAATGAAGATGGACGATGGCGCGGGCGCTGCCGCGCGTATCATAGAGGGCAGTGTGCAGCGGGATCTCCTTGGTCGGCTTGTCGCCGGACAGGAGCCGGCCTTCGGCATCGAGCCTGGAGATCCGTGCCGGGTCGAGGAAACCGAGCGAGGCGTTGGTCGGCGTGACCAGCCAGCCGCCATCCTCCAGCCGCAGCGATATGTTGCCCGACGAACCGGGCGTCAGCCCGCGTTCGAACAGCGAGCGGCCATATCGGCAGATTTCCTCACGCAGGCGCGCGTCGGACATGACAGTTCCTCCAATATTACGCGGTTGCCCCTTCGATCAATTCAAAGCCGAGATCGACGGCCTGCGGCGGCGCATTAGTGACGACCAACTGCGCGGCTATCTGCCCCGTCGCCACACGCGGCGTTCGGATGGTCGACAGCGGTTGCGGGGTTGCCCGGCCGATATCGAGGCCGTTATAGCCGAAAATGGCGAGCTTCGAGGGAATCGCTATCCCCTCGGCCAGACAATGAAAATAGCCGCCCAGCGCCATGTCGTCGTTGGAGAAATAAACCGCATCGAGATCATTCGTCCGGGCAAGCAGCCGCTCCAGCCCCAGCCTGCCATTTTCCACGGACGAAGCGCCTGGGAGAATTTCGCGGGCGACGAGCGGGGCGTCATGCGCAGCGAGCGTTTCGCAAAAGCTGGAAAACCGCTTGCCGGCACGGGTATCGCGGTTCAGGTCGTGGCCGACATAGCCGATCCGGCGATACCCCCGCTTCAGCAGGAATGCAGCGCTCTCCCGCCCGGCCGCGCGGTTCGAGAAACCGACCGCGATATCGAGAGCATCGCCGTCCAGATCGAGCAGTTCGACGACCCGGCACCCGCTGGCGCGCAGCATCTTCACCGTGCCCTCGGTATGCTCGCATCCCGCCAGCATGACCGCCGCCGGCCGCCAGGCAAGCATCGCAGCAGCGAGCGCTTCTTCCTTGCCCGGATCATAATCGGTCACGGAGAAAACCGCCTGATACCGGTTTTCTTCCAGAACGGCGCTGGCGCCGCGCAGCACATCGGGAAAGACGATGTTGGACAAAGACGGAATGACGAAGGCGACAAGACGCGAACCGGTGGAGGCGAGCGTTCCCGCGATCCGGTTCGGCACATAGCCCAGCCGCTCGACGGCGACCATTACCCGCTCGCGCGTCTTGCCGGAAAACGAACCGTGGTTGCGCAGTACGCGCGACACCGTGCTCTCGCCAACACCGGCCGCTTCTGCGACCTCGGCAAGCGTCACCGTCGCCTGATGTTTGAATTCCATCGTTACGTTTTGAACCCGACTGTTGAGGTGGTTGCCCGGCCTGCCCGCCCGATGACCACCGCTCTGCCCCCATTTTTCACCGCTACCGTCAAGAAGCAAGGTTTTTTTGGCAGCGCTACCAATTTGCCGTTGGCAGCGCTGCCAAAATGGATTAATGAGAATGGCAGCGCTGCCAAAAAAGTGGCATGGCGTGCCGCGGTAGGATCTCAAGGAGACCGCGGCAACAATCGGAGGAGAAAGTCATGACGCTGCAGACGCAAGCGCCAGTTGTTGGCGCACATCCCGCCCAGACGCTCGAAGACCGTGCTTATGGCAAGGTATTCTGGCGCATCGTACCCTTTTTGATGCTGTGCTACGTGGTCGCCAATCTCGACCGCGTCAATGTCGGCTTCGCCAAGCTGCAGATGTCGAGCGAACCCGGCCTCTCCGAAGCCGCCTATGGCATCGGCGCAGGCATTTTCTTCATCGGCTATTTTCTGTTTGAAGTGCCGAGCAACATCATCATGAACAAGGTTGGCGCGCGGGTGTGGATCGCCCGCATCATGGTCACCTGGGGCATCGTTTCCGCCGCCTTCATGTTCACCTCGTCGGAAACCGTCTTCTATGTCCTGCGTTTCCTGCTGGGCGTTGCCGAAGCCGGATTTTTTCCCGGCATCATTCTTTATCTGACCGCTTGGTATCCAGCCCATCGCCGCGCCAGGATCATCACCACCTTCATGTCGGCGATCCCGATATCCGCCATTTTCGGCAATCCGCTTTCGGGTCTCCTGATGGACAGTTTTCACGGCACGCACGGCCTTTCCGGCTGGCAGTGGATGTTCCTGATCGAAGCCATTCCGGCTATACTTTTCGGCGTTGCGACGTTCTTCTACCTTGATGACACGATCCAGGGCGCGAAATGGCTGAACGATGAGGAAAAGCGCGTGCTGACGGCCAATATCGAGGCGGAGAACCGGGCCAAGACAGCAAGCCCGCACAGCATCGCCGCAACGCTGGCCGACCGCCGCGTCTGGCTGATGTGCCTGATCTACTTCTGCTTCGTGCTCGGGCAATATGGCCTGAATTTCTGGATGCCGACCATCGTCAAGGCCTCGGGCGTCAACGGAAACCTCAATATCGGCCTGATTTCCGCGATCCCCTATATCTGCACATTCGTCGTCATGCTGGCCCTCGGACGTTCCGCCGACAGGCTGCGCGAACGCCGCTGGCACCTCGTCGTCCCGGCCTTCATCGCCGCCGGTGGTTTCGTCGCGGCGACGATGGCGACGAGCACGACGGTCTCGATTGTCTGCCTCTCGCTGGCTGCCGCCGGCGCCATCAGCTGCGCGCCGCTGTTCTGGTCGCTTCCGACGGCTTTTCTCGCCGGCACGGGCGCTGCGGCCGGCATTGCCTGGATCAACTCGGTCGGTAATCTCGCCGGGTTTCTCGGGCCGTTTCTGGTAGGCTATCTCAAAGACTTCACCGGCACCAACAGCGCCGGCATGTATCTGCTGGCGGCTGCCTTGGTCATTGGTTCGCTGGCCGTGTTGACGGTTCCTGCGAAAACCGTCAATCGCTGAGCTACAGCCCCTCCGGGATGGCACCCGGAGGGGCGCAGACCTTTCCTCACAAGACTGGAGAACCTCCTCATGCCACCGCTTGCTGAAAACTCAGGTCCCGACATTATCGCAGCCGTCATCGGTCTTGGTTCGATGGGGCTTGGGATGGCCCAGTCGATGAAGCGCGCAGGTCTCGACGTCGTTGGTTATGACATCACGCCGGCGGCGGTAGACCGCTTTGTCGCCGAGGGCGGACGTGGCGCGGCGACCCCTGCCGCTGCGGCAAAGGACGCCGACATCGTCGTCTCCGTAGTCGTCAACGGCGCGCAGACCGAGGCCGTGCTGTTCGGGCCGCAAGGCGTCGCGAGCACAATGAAGCCCGGTGCCGTCTTCATTTCGTCGGCAACCATGGATCCCGCCGTCGCACGTGATCTGGCCGAGCGGACGGAGGCTCTCGGCCTGCATTACCTCGACGCGCCGATTTCGGGCGGCGCGGCCAAGGCGGCGCGTGGCGAACTGACGATCATGGCATCCGGCTCCGGCCAGGCCTTCGATACGGCGCGCCCGGGTCTCGACGCCATGGCCGCCAAGGTCTACGAGCTCGGCGACGAGGCCGGAAAAGGCGCTGCCTTCAAGATGATCAACCAGCTTCTCGCCGGCGTGCACATCGCGGCCGCCTGTGAGGCCATCACCTTTGCCGCCAAGCAGGGCCTCGACCTCGATAAGGTCTATGAGGTGATCACAGCTTCGGCCGGCAATTCCTGGATGTTCGAAAACCGCGTGCCGCATGTGCTGGCCGGAGACTATACGCCGCTCAGCAGCATCGAGATTTTCGTCAAGGATCTCGGTATCGTCCAAGACATGGCCCGCTCCGAGCGCTACCCGGTACCGCTGACGGCAGCGGCCTTGCAGATGTATCTGGCCGCCTCCGGGGCCGGCATGGGCCGTGATGACGATTCCTCGTTGGCGCGGCTCTATGCCAGGCTTTCCGGCGCTGAATTGCCCAGCTCTACCAAAGAGCCGCAGAGCCTGTAGAAGGAACGCTAGACATGCCGGTTTTCGCCGCCAACCTGACGATGATGTTCAACGAATGGGCGTTCCTCGACCGCTTCGACGCCGCAGCCGATGCTGGCTTTGCCGCCGTCGAATACCTCTTTCCCTACGAGGCCACGCCGGAGGCAATCGCCGAACGGCTTGACCGCAACAATCTGCGACAGGCCTTGTTCAACCTGCCGCCGGGCGACTGGGCAGCAGGCGAACGTGGCATCGCCGCTCTTCCGGGACGGTTCGATGCGCTGAAAGCGGATGTCGAGCGGGCACTGGACTATGCGGCGGCAACGGGCGTCAGACGGTTGCACCTGATGGCAGGCATCGCCGACCGTCATGACGAAGACGCCTCCTCCGCTTATCGGCGCTCCGTCACCTATGCTGCCGGGCGGCTTGCGGAAAAGGGCATCGATCTGCTGCTCGAGCCGATCAACGGCCGAAACATGCCAGGATATTTCCTCAACGATTTCGGCGCCGCCGAGCGGCTGATTGCCGAATGCGATCTGCCGAACCTGAAGCTGCAGTTCGACATCTATCACCGACAGATCATCCATGGCGACGTCACTATCGCATTGCGGCGCCTGCTGCCGATCACCGGCCATATCCAGATCGCCAGCGTGCCGTCACGCAATGAGCCGGATGGGGAGGAACTGAACTATGCCTCTCTGTTCGGCGAAATCGACAGCCTGGCTTATGACGGTTTCATTGGCTGCGAATACATCCCGCGCGGCCACACACTCGACGGTCTTAGCTGGTTCAAACCTTTTGCACGGAGCTAGACGATGGCTATTTTCCTCGGATCAATTGCTGACGACTATACGGGCGCGTCCGACCTCGCCAACACCCTGACGAAGAACGGTCTGCGCACGGTGCAGACGGTCGGCATCCCTGACCCGTCGCTGGCACTACCGGATGTCGACGCCGTGGTCGTTTCCCTGAAGATCCGTTCCGTCCCCGCCTCGGACGCCGTGGCGGCGGCGGCGAGCGCCGAGCGATGGCTGCGCCGGCGGGGTGCCGGCCATGTGCTTTACAAGATCTGCTCGACCTTCGATTCCACCGATGCCGGCAATATCGGTCCGGTCACCGAGGCCTTGAGCGATGCTGCCGGCGGCGGCATCGTACTGGTAACGCCCGCCTTTCCGGAAACGGGACGCACCGTCTATCTTGGCCATCTCTTCGTCGGCGGACAGCCTTTGAACGAAAGCCCGCTCAAGGACCACCCCCTCAATCCGATGCATGACGCCAATCTCGTGCGGGTTCTGACCCGCCAGTCGCGCAATGTCGTCGGACTGATCGATCTGACGACCATCGCGGCCGGACCCGGCGCCGTCAAAATGAGGCTCGATGCCTTTCGCACCGCAGGCGTCACTGCTGTTATCGCCGATGCGATCTTCGAACGGGATCTTGAAACGCTCGGCGAGGTCGCTCTCGAAACGCCGGTGTCCACCGGTGCGTCCGGCCTCGGCCTCGGCCTTGCCCGTGCGCTCGTCCGCTCCGGCCGGATATCCTCCGGCGGCGCAACGACGGCGGACGCCATTCGCCCCGTGGGCGGACTTTCAGCGATCGTTGCCGGCAGTTGCTCCAAGGCGACGCTCCGTCAGCTCGACGTCGCCGAACGGTCGATGCCCGTCCTGCGGCTCGATCCGGAGCGGCTGCTTGCTGGTCCGGATGAGATCGCCACGGCGATTTCCTGGGCCGGAGAGCGCATCGCCGCCGGCCCCGTCATCATCGCCGCGAGTGCTGCGCCTGAAACCGTGTCCCGGCTGCAATTGCTCTATGGACGAGAGGCCTCCGGCCACGCGATCGAGACCGCGACGTCGATCATCACAGCCGAGCTGGTGGAGAGAGGCGTGCGGCGCCTGGTGGTCGCCGGCGGCGAAACCTCGGGCGCGGCCGTCGACCGGCTCGCCATTCCGGCATTTCTGATCGGGCCGGAGATTGCGCCCGGCGTGCCGGTGCTGCGCACGATCGGCAATGCCCAGGGCGATATGCTTCTGGCGTTGAAATCAGGAAACTTCGGAGGCGAAGATTTCTTTACGGCAGCGCTGGCGATGATGCACTGACAGACCTGGGACCCGATGAATATCGGTCGGTTCTAGCATAAGATGCGGCTCCCCATGACAGCAACGCCATAAGATACTGCTTGAACCATGGCCTTCAGACGATCTGCCCGCCGGCGCTCCGGCAGACTGGCGGGTACGATATGAAGGACGCCTCCATGCAAACAAGTCAGATCGAAATCGTCCCGTTCGGCCCCGACCATCTGGAAGCCGCCGTCGCGCTGTCAAGACAGGCGGGCTGGCCGCATCGGACGGAAGACTGGCAGCTGGCGCTCGCCTTGAGCGACGGGATGGTTGCGGTCGAGGATGGCAGGGTCGTCGGCACCGTCCTCGTCACGCCGTACAAGGGCGATTGTGCGACGATCAACATGGTCATCGTCGACGAGACGATGCGCGGCAGGGGTCTCGGCCGCAAGCTAATGGACGCCGCATTGCTGGCCGCCGGAGACCGGCCGCTGAGGCTGGTGGCGACGGTGGCAGGCCTGCCGCTCTACCAGAAGCTTGGCTTCCTCGAGACGGGAACCGTGGCGCAACATCAGGGCCTTGCCGGAGACATCGCCGCGCCGGCGGAAACGCAAGCCGCCACCGACGCCGACCTCCCTGCTATCGCGGCACTCGACCGCCTTGCCTTCGGCGCCGACCGCGAACGGCTGCTCTCTTATTTCACCGGGATCGGCGAGTTCGCCGTCATTCGTCGCGACGGCCACGTTTCCGGCTTCGCTTGCCTGCGTCCCTTCGGCCGCGGCGAAGTGATCGGACCCGTGGTGGCCGCCGACGTCGGCGAGGCCAGGAAACTCATCGAACATTTCATCGCCAAGCGGCCCGGGCAGTTCCTCAGGGTCGACACCACGGCCGAGACCGGGCTTTCCCCGTGGCTCGCCGAACACGGGCTCGCCCATGTCGGCGGCGGAATCACCATGAAAAAGCCCTTCGTCCACCACGCCGCCGAACCGGCCGTCACCACCTTTGCCCTCGCCAGCCAGGCACTCGGCTGATCCGGAGATCTCCATGTACAGCAATTCTCTCATCGAACTCGATCGCGCCCATCTCATTCATCCTGTCGCCTCCTATCGAGGCCATGAAAAGCTTGGCGTGCGGGTGCTGGCCTCGGCCAAGGGCGCGACGGTCACCGACGCCTCCGGCAAGCAGCTGATCGACGGCTTCGCCGGCCTCTGGTGCGTCAATGCCGGTTACGGCCACGAGAGCATCGTCGAGGCAGCGGCCCGGCAGATGCGCGAGCTTCCCTATGCGACGGCCTATTTCGGCCTCGGCTCAGAGCCCGCGATCCGGCTTGCCGGCGAACTCGCCGACCGCGCACCGGGCGATCTCAACCACGTCTATTTCACGCTCGGCGGCTCCGATGCGGTGGACAGCACGATCCGCTTCATCCGCTATTATTGGCATGCCCGTGGACAGCCTCAGCGCGATCAGTTCATCTCCGTCGAACAGGGCTATCATGGTTCCTCGACGGTCGGCGCGGGTCTGACCGCGCTACCTGCCTTCCATGCCGGCTTCGGCGTTCCATTCGATTGGCAGCATAAGATTCCGTCTCACTACGCCTATCGCAACCCGGTGGGCGACAATCCGCAGGCGATCATCGACGCCTCGCTTGCGGCGCTGAAAAGCAAGGTCGAGGCGATCGGGCCGGAACGCGTCGCCGCTTTCTACGTCGAGCCGATCCAGGGATCGGGCGGCGTTCTGGTGCCGCCGAAAGGCTGGATGAAAGCCATGCGCGAATTCTGCCGCGCGCACGACATCCTTTTTGTCGCGGACGAGGTGATCACCGGCTTTGGCCGCACCGGCCCGCTTTTCGCCTGCAGCGAGGATGAGGTCGTGCCCGACTTCATGACGACCGCCAAGGGCCTCACCTCGGGCTACGTTCCCATGGGCGCCGTCTTGATGGCCGATCATGTCTATCAAACGATCGCCGAGGGCGCGGGTGCTGCCGCCGTTGGCCATGGCTATACCTATTCGGCCCATCCCGTCAGCGCCGCGGTCGGCCTCGAAGTCCTGAAGCTCTACGAAAACGGCCTTCTCGAAAACGGCGTCAGGGCCGGCGCACGGCTGATGCGGGGCCTGGAATCGCTGAGGGATCATCCGCTCGTCGGCGATGTCCGCGGCCGCGGCATGCTGGCCGCCGTCGAGCTGGTGGTCGACAAGGTGAACAAAACGCCCTTGCCGGCATCTGCCGAACCCGCCCGCCGCATCTTCGATCGCGCATGGGAAAACGGCCTCGTCATCCGCGCCTTCGGCAATGGTGCAATTGGCTATGCTCCGCCGCTTTGCTGCACAGAGACGGAGATTGACGCGATCGTCGAGCGCACCCGCATCACCCTGGACGAGACGCTGGAGGATCCGGATGTGCGTCGGGCGCTGCAGGCCTGAGAATATCGGGAAACCGTCAGATTCGGTATTTTGTGCCGCCTCATGGCGTCTATTCGGCGAATCCGGCGCAGTGCAGGTGACAAACTGAAGTCAACGAAAGGCCTGGATCCCGGCAGATGCGGGCCTTCCCATAAAAGAGCGGGACAATGACCCCGCCAGCGGAACAGAATTTTCTTCTTCGAGAAGCCGAGCTCCCATCGGAGCCGAACACTGGGGAATTCGCGTGAGCAAGAGCCTTTCGGAATTCAAATATATGACCTTCGACGTCGTCGGCACGCTTATCGACTTCGAGGGCGGCCTCAAGACCTGCTTCGCCGAGATCGCGGCCGAGGTCGGAAGTACCGTCGACGGCGAGCAAGCGCTTAGTCTCTACCGCGCAGCCCGCTACTCCAAAGATGCCGATCTCTTTCCGGACGACCTCGTGCGCGTCTATCTCGCGATCGCGCCGAAGCTCGGCCTGCCCACTGAGCAAAAATATGGCGAACGGCTGCGGGATTCGGCGAAGAGCTGGAAGGGTTTTGCAGACAGCGCCGCAGCGCTGGCAAGTCTTGCGAAGGATTACCGCCTTGTTGCAATGACCAATGCCCGCCGCTGGGCATTCGATTTCTTCGAGAAAGAACTCGGCAATCCATTTTATGCCGCCTTCACCGCGGATGATACCGGGACCGAGAAACCCGATCCCGCCTTCTTCGAGAAGGTATTCGACTACGTCGCCTCGGAAGGACATTCGAAGGACGACATCCTGCATGTCGCCCAGAGCCAGTACCACGACATCGGGATTTCCAGGAAACTCGGGCTGACCAATTGCTGGATCGAGCGGCGACATGCCGAGAAGGGTTACGGCGGCACGATCGAACCGGCCGAGTTCACCAAACCCGACTACCATTTCACCTCCATGGCCGGCCTTGCCGATGCCGTGGCCGCCGCGCGCGCCTGACTTTGAAGCAGATCGGGCCTGCCCGCAACGGGCAGCCCGCCACACAAGAAAAGGGGAATGAGATGAACGACAAGATCACCAATTGGACCAGCTCCGACGACGCCATGGTCGAAAGCGCCATCCGTCGTGGCGCCACTCGTCGCGAGTTGCTGCATATGATGCTTGCGGGCGGCGTGGCCATATCAGCTGGCGGGCTCGTGCTTGGCCGCGCCGGCAAGGCGCTCGCCGCTACGCCCGTTTCCGGCGGCTCGCTCAAGGCGGCCGGCTGGTCGTCCTCCACAGCCGATACGCTCGACCCTGCCAAGGCGTCGCTCTCCACCGACTATGTCCGGTGCTGCTCCTTCTATAACCGCCTCACCTTCCTCGACAAATCAGGCACGCCGCAGATGGAGCTTGCCGAAGCGATCGAGTCCAAGGATGCGAAGACCTGGACGGTCAAGCTGAAGAACGGCGTTACTTTCCATGACGGCAAGCCGCTGACCGCCGATGACGTGGTTTTCTCGCTGAAGCGCCATCTCGACCCATCCGTCGGCTCGAAGGTCGCCAAGATCGCCGCCCAGATGACCGGGTTCAAGGCGGTCGACAAACAAACCGTCGAGATCACACTCGCCAGCCCGAATGCCGACCTGCCGACCATCCTGTCGATGCATCATTTCATGATCGTCGCCGACGGCACGACCGATTTCACCAAGGCCAACGGCACCGGCGCTTTCGTCAAGGAAGTCTTCGAGCCGGGCGTCCGGTCCGTCGGGATCAAGAACAAGAATTACTGGAAATCCGGCCCGAATGTCGATTCCTTCGAATATTTCGCGATCAGCGACGACAATGCCCGTGTAAACGCACTGCTTGCGGGCGACATCCATCTCGCAGCCACGATCAATCCGCGCTCTATGCGCCTCGTCGAGGCCCAGGGCGACGGCTTCACCTTGTCTAAGACGACGTCCGGCAACTATACCAATCTCAACATGCGACTGGATATGGAGCCCGGCAACAAGCGGGACTTCATCGAGGGCATGAAGTATCTCGTCAACCGCGAACAGATCGTCAAATCGGCGCTGCGCGGTCTCGGTGAAGTCGGCAACGATCAACCCGTTTCGCCGGCGAACTTCTATCATGACGCAGAGCTGAAAGCGCGAGCCTTTGATCCTGAGAAGGCGAAGTTCCACTTCGAAAAGGCCGGTGTGCTTGGCCAATCCATTCCGATCATCGCTTCCGATGCGGCGAGCTCGTCTATCGACATGGCCATGATCATCCAGGCGGCCGGCGCCGAAATCGGCATGAAGCTCGATGTACAGCGAGTGCCATCCGATGGTTATTGGGACAATTACTGGCTCAAGGCGCCGGTCCACTTCGGCAATATCAACCCGCGGCCGACACCCGATATCCTCTTCTCCCTGCTCTACACCTCGGACGCTCCGTGGAACGAAAGCCACTACAAGTCGGAGAAGTTCGACAAGATGCTGATCGAGGCGCGCGGCTCTCTCGATCAAGACAAGCGCAAGACGATCTATAACGAGATGCAGGGCATGGTCGCCCAGGAAGCTGGTACAATCATTCCAGCCTATATCTCGAACGTCGATGCAACGACCGCCAAGCTCAAGGGCCTGGAAGCCAACCCGCTCGGCGGCCAGATGGGATACGCTTTCGCGGAATATGTCTGGCTTGAAGCCTGATGCAGCAAAGGAGACTGGGGCTGCAGCCGCGCCCCAGTTCGTCCATCTGCCTTGATGGAACTTAACTCGAACGCAAAGGGAAGACGCCCGTGAACCGCCAGGTCTTATCCCTTGTACTGAGCAGATTGTTCGTCGCCGTGATCACCCTGGTGATCGTCTCCTTCGCCGTCTTCTTCGCGACAACGCTGTTGCCTGGAGATACGGCGACGATCCTGCTCGGCCAAGCCGCCACCCCGGAAGCCGTCGAAGGCCTGCGCAAGGCCATGCATCTCGACGAACCGGCGCTCTTTCGTTTCCTGCGCTGGTTAGTCGGGCTGCTGCAAGGCGACCTCGGCACGTCCTATGCCAACGACATGCCGATCGCCGCTCTCATCGCCGGCCGCTTCGTCAACACGCTGAAACTTGCCGGCGTCACCGCGCTTTTCTCCGTACCTATCGCGCTGACGCTCGGGATCACTGCGGCGATGCTGCGCGGCACCCTTTACGACCGGATCGTCACGGTGATCACCATCGGCGTCATCTCCGTGCCGGAGTTCATGGTCGCGACCTCCGCGGCGCTCATCTTTGCCGTCTATCTGAAATGGCTGCCGGCACTTTCTTTCGCCAATGAGGTCCACAGTCTGACCGATCTGTTGCGCGTCTATGCCATGCCGGTGATCACCCTCACCTTCGTCGTCTCGGCCCAGATGATCCGCATGACGCGGGCGGCTGTCATCGAGACGCTACACACACCCTATGTCGAGATGGCATTGCTCAAGGGCGCCTCCCGGCCGCGCATCGTCTTTCGCCATGCACTGCCGAATGCGCTCGGCCCGATCGTCAATGCCGTTGCGCTTTCGCTGTCTTATCTGCTCGGAGGCGTCATCATCGTCGAGACCATTTTCAACTATCCCGGTATCGCCAAGCTGATGCTGGATGCCGTCGCCACCCGCGACCTGCCGCTGATCCAGAGCTGCGCGATGATCTTCTGTCTTGGCTACCTGCTGCTGATCACCATCGCCGATATCATCGCCATCCTTTCCAATCCGAGGCTCCGATGACCATGACCAGTTCCGAAACCACCTCCGGCCGGCTGTCCGGAACCCGGTTTGGCTATCGCTTCAACATCGTCGGCGCGATCGGCTTCACTGTGATCCTCTTATGGGCGCTCGTCGCGATCTTCGCGCCATGGATCATCCCCTACCCGGTCGGCGAGATCATCGATCTCGACTATTTCGGCCCGATGAGCCGGGAACTCTGGCTCGGCTCCGATTATCTCGGCCGCGACATGCTCTCAAGGATTCTGATGGGCGCGCGCTATACGGTCGGCATCTCGCTGGCGGCGGTCACGATCGCCTGCTTCAGCGGCGTCGTGCTCGGCATGATCGCAGCTGTCGCCGGCGGCTGGCTGGACACGATCCTCAGCCGCTTCCTCGATGCGCTTAACTCCATCCCGAGCAAGCTGTTCGGTCTGGTGGTCGTCGCTGCCGTCGGCTCCTCGGTCCCGGTGCTGATCATGACGCTGTCGGTGATCTACATCCCCGGCGCTTACCGCTTCGCCCGGGCGCTCGCCGTCAACATCAATGCGATGGATTTCATTACGGTTGCGCGCATCCGCGGTGAAAGCACGCTCTATCTCATTCGCTCGGAAATCCTGCCCAACATCGTCGGGCCGGTACTTGCCGATCTCGGCATCCGCTTCGTCTTCATCGTTCTGCTGCTCTCCGGGCTTTCCTTCCTCGGCCTTGGCGTCCAGCCGCCCTATGCCGATTGGGGAGCGCTGGTGCGCGAGAATATCGGCGGCCTGCCATTTGGTGCACCGGCGGTGATGTTTCCCTCGCTTGCCATCGCCAGCCTGACGATCAGCGTCAACCTGCTGATCGACAACCTGCCGCAGAAAATTCGCGACCGGAGTGTGTCATGAGCAATTTCATCGAAATCCGTGACCTGAAGGTCGAAGCCACTACCGATTCCGGTCGGCGTGTCGAAATCATCAAAGGTGTCAGCCTCGATGTTGCCGAGGGCGAGATCGTTGCGCTGATCGGCGAGAGCGGCTCGGGCAAGACAACCATCGCCCTGACCCTGATGGGCCATACCCGTGCGGGCTGTCGCATCTCCGGCGGCAGCGTTTCGGTCGGCGGCAAGGACATGGTCACGCTCGGCGAAAAGCAGCGCGCCAAGGTGCGCGGCACCGAAGTTGCCTATGTCCCGCAATCGGCGGCTGCCGCCTTCAACCCGGCCACATCGATCATGGACCAGGTGATCGAAGTCACGCGTATTCACCAGCTGATGTCGCCGGACGAGGCGCGTGCCCGGGCCGTCGAACTCTTCCGGGCGCTGTCCCTGCCGGAACCCGAGACGATCGGCAGCCGTTATCCGCACCAGGTTTCCGGCGGCCAGCTGCAACGTCTGGCGGCCGCCATGGCGCTGATCGGCGACCCGACCCTCGTCATCTTCGACGAGCCGACGACGGCGCTCGACGTCACGACCCAGATCGAAGTGCTGCGGGCTTTCAAGTCGGTCATGAAGAAGGGGGGCATCGCTGGCGTTTATGTCTCGCACGACCTTGCCGTCGTCGCCCAGATCGCCGACCGCATCGTGGTCCTGAAAGGCGGGGAGACCCAGGAAACCGGCACCACCGGCGAAATCCTCAACAATGCCAAGCACCCCTATACCAGGGAGCTGCTCGCAGCCTTCGAACCGAAACCGCGCGGCGCAACTGGCCCCGCCGAACCCGCGACCGCTCCCCTGCTGAGCATCGAAGATCTCGTCGCGGGTTATGGACAGCGCCAGGCTGACGGCCTGCCGCTCGTTCGCGCGGTCGAGCATGTCAGCCTGAAAGTGGAGAAAGGCCGTAATCTCGGCATCATCGGCGAATCCGGTTGCGGCAAGTCGACGCTCGCCCGCACCATCGCCGGCATCCTGCCGGCCGCGGTCGGCAAGATCGTCTTCGACGGCACGGAACTGCGCCGCAACGCGCGCGAGCGTTCGCGTGATGAGTTGCGCGAGATGCAGATCGTCTTCCAATATGCCGATACCGCACTCAACCCGGCAAAATCGGTCGAGGACATCCTCGACAGACCTCTGGTCTTTTACCACGGCATGGATCGAAAGGCGCGGAACGCCCGGATCGATCAACTGCTCGACATGGTACGCCTGCCCCGCAATCTGCGCCATCGGCGGCCGGGCGAACTCTCGGGTGGACAGAAACAGCGAGTCAACTTCGCCAGGGCGCTCGCCGCCGATCCGAAGCTGATCCTCTGCGACGAGATTACCTCGGCGCTCGACACAGTGGTCGCCGCCGCGGTCATCGACCTGCTCAAGGAATTGCAGCGCGAACTCGGCCTCTCCTACATCTTCATCAGCCACGACCTCTCGGTGGTGGAGGCAATCTGCGACGAGATCGTCGTGATGTATGGAGGCAGGAAGGTCGAGGAGATCACCTCATCGACGGTGAAGGCGCCGCAACACCCCTATTCGCAGCTGCTCTTCTCATCGGTGCCGACCCTCGATCCGGCCTGGCTCGACGGGCTCCAGCAGGATCCGGAATTGGTGCGGGCCTATTGCAGGCACTGAGCGCCGATTCAAGGCGTTGCCGCGCTGCCCTGCTCGGAGCCAAAAGCGAGATGCTTGCCGGACTTTAGCGCGCACCCGGTCAGGTCGTGCTGGAACGTCTCCGGCCTCACGGCAGAGATCAGCAAGTGGCAAAGAATATGGCTTTAGAGAGCAGGCCCCACATCCTGTCGCAAGTCCTTCCAACCAGTATGGAACTCTTATTATAGGGAGAACAACCTGCGACAGAGAGAATCGGCCTCTCGATTGGGTCGAGGAGGTGCAGTTGGGTAAGGTCGATCTGGAGCCCTGACAGAGTGCGTTGGGACATTCGGCCACGGGGGCGGACGAAAGGACATCCAGCCGTGATATCAGGAGCGGCTCCCTGTGCGGTCCTTCTCGCCGACTAATGCGGAAACAAGGTGGTGAGCGGCATGTGGGCCTTGATGATCGGCGACTTCAGGACGACGAAGCTGAAATATTTGTCGATGCCGACATCCAGGTCAGTCAGCCGCTCCATGATCGTCTGGTATTCGTCGATGCCGGCGGTGACGAACTTCAGCAGATAATCGTAGCCGCCCGAAACGAGATGACATTCGATCACCTGATCGACCTTCTCGATCGCCGCCAGGAAGCGGGCGAAGTCGATCTGCCGGTGGTTCTTCAGGGTGATCTCGGTGAACACCGTCAGCGTCTGCCCCAGTTTGCTCACGTTGATCTGGGCTGAATAACCTTCGATGTAGCCCTCCGACTGCAGCTTCTTCACCCGCATCAGGCAGGGGCTCGGCGACAGATTGACCAGTTCGGCGAGTTCCACATTCGTGACGCGGCCATTCTTCTGCAGTTCGTAAAGGATTTTTACGTCGATTCGGTCGAGTTTCATCTCACACGCCCTCACTTGCTGGAGATCGCCAATGACGCAGCAGATTATGCTGCTTGTTCCCGACACCAACCTTAACACATGACATTGATCTGTCGATCGCGTTGCGAGACAGGCCGAAGCACAAACGGCTGCTGGCATCCTCCCCACGCGGAATCTTCTGCTGCCACCAACCGATCTCCGGCAAAGCCGTGGCGTCGGATCCGCTACACTACGCTAAAACGGAGACTCTCCCATGCCCGCACCGCTCAATCGCGTCGACACCACGCCGGAACTGCCTCCCACCGCTGATGTCGTGGTGATCGGCGGCGGCATCGTTGGCGTTTTCGCGGCCTACTATCTCACCCGGCGCGGATTGAAGGTCGCCCTCGTCGAGAAGGGCCTGATCGGCGCCGAGCAGTCGAGCCGCAACTGGGGCTGGTGCCGGCAGCAGAACCGCGACGCGCGCGAATTGCCGATGTCGACGAAGAGCCTCGATTTGTGGGAGCGTTTCGCCACTGAGACCGGTGAGGACACCGGCTTCCGTCGTTGCGGTCTCTTCTACCTCAGCAATAGCGACGAGGAACTGTCCGGCTGGGCCCGTTGGCGCGATTTCGCCCGCTCGGTCGGCGTCACGACACATATGCTGAGCAGCGCGGAGGCAACCGAACGCGGGCATGCCACCGGCACCTCATGGAAAGGCGGGGTGTTTTCGCCGACCGACGGCACCGCCGACCCAGCGAGCGCTGCGCCGGCCGTCGCGCGTGCGATCCTCAAGCTCGGCGGCACGGTGCATCAGTCCTGTGCGGCCCGCGGCCTCGACGTCGAAGGCGGCAGGCTCTCGGGCGTCGTCACCGAGCATGGCACGATCCGGACAAAGATCGCGATCCTCGCCGGTGGCGCCTGGGCCTCCTCCTTCTGCCGCCAGCTTGGCATTCGATTTCCGCAAGCCTCGATACGTTCCTCGATCCTCTCCGTATCCCCAGGCGCGAGCGGCCTGCCGGATGCATTGCATACATCAGCCGTGTCGGTGACGCGACGTCGCGATGGCGGCTACACGCTGGCGATCAGCGGCCGCGGCCGCGTCGATCCGACGCCGCAGCAGCTTCGCTTCGCGCGGCAGTTCCTGCCGATGTTTGCCCGGCGCTGGCGCAGTCTCGCACCCGGCGGGTTGGAAGGTTTTCGCTCAGGGCATGAATCTCTGGCACGCTGGCGGCTCGACAGGCCGACACCGATGGAGCGCATGCGCATCCTCGACCCGGCGGCAAACGAGGCCACCATTGCCCTCACGCATTCGCGGGCGCTCGAGCTTCTTCCCGCATTGAAGAAAACCGATATCAGCGCGGCCTGGGCAGGCTATATCGATAGCACGCCCGACGGCGTGCCGGGGATCGGCGAGATCGCCACCTTGCCCGGTTTCATCCTCGCTGCCGGCTTCAGCGGCCACGGCTTCGGCATCGGGCCGGGCGCCGGCCATTTGATCGCCGATATCGTTACAGGCGATGAGCCGATCGTTGATCCCAGGCCCTACCACCCCGAGCGCTTCGGGACATCCGCCTGGGGCAAAGTGGCTGATTTCTAGGGAGCAGTCGGCCTTTGCGCAATGTCGGCAACGCGGATCGGCACGGCTTGGTACCAGCCACAAGAGCTGATGCATCACGTTTCGATTGCCACGATCACGACAAATCGGCGATCAGAGGAAGAGTGATCGCTTCGGTTCCTCACCGGCATCATTGGCAATCAAGGCGTGCAATGCTGCCGCCACAGCTGTGCCAGCGACGGCGAGATCGCGTACTGTGCTCATGTGATTGCCGTCTGCGACCTGCGATGCCCGCACGTCAAGGCCTTGGGCGGCAAGAATGTCCCTGAAAGCATTTGCCTGAATTTTGAACGGATCAGTTTCCAGTTCCCCGCTCATGATAGCCACACGCGTTGCAGGGTCGTGCTCGTGACGCATGGGCGTAAACCGTCGCACCTCCTCGTCGCTCAAGGCAATTTCATCGCGCAGGAAAGACCTCTGCAGGGGTTCGAGATCGTATAGCCCGCCAAGCAGGAAAGCAGCACCTACGCCCGAAGGCGCTGGCGAGCGATGGAAGAGAAAGGTTGCAAGATGTGCGCCGGCGGAGTGACCGCTGACGGAGAATTGCTTCGGTGTGGCGCCAAAACGATCGGCATGCGCCAGCAAGAATGCCTTGGCCCTGAGGACCTGACCAACCAGGACGTCCATTCTCGCCGTGGGCATCAAGGAATAATCGACGATGGCTGCGACCGCGCCGGCACCGGTAATGGTCTCAGCGATGCAGGAATAGTCCTCCTTGGAAAACATCCGCCAATAGCCGCCATGGATGAACATGTGGATCGGCAAGTCCGAGCCGGCGCTATCTGGCAGGAAGATGTCGAGCGTCTCGCCAGGTCCAGCCCCGTAGGCGATGTTGGCCTCCATGGCGACAGTGCGCCGCGTTGCAAGGCTGCGAGCTCGGATATCGCCAACGATCGCGTCGAAATCTGCGACATGGTCACGAATGCGGAACGGATCGGCGGCCACAGGTTCCTCCCTCAGAAACTTGTCGCAATGTACTTGGCTTCCATGAACTCCGCGATACCGTGATGCTGCCCTCCTTCACGTCCAAGGCCGCTCTGTTTCACACCGCCGAAGGGGGCAGCGGGATCGGAGACCAGTCCACGATTAAGCGCAATCATGCCGGCCTCGACCTTAGAGGCGACCCGCATGCCGCGGCCAATGTCGCGGGTATAGATGTAGGCGGCGAGGCCATATTCCGTATCGTTGGCGGCAGCGATGACCTCGGCCTCGGTCTCGAAACGATAGAGCGGCGCGACGGGACCGAAAATCTCCTCGCAGCCCATGTCGGAGGCCGGGGGAACATCGACAAGCACCGTCGGCGGATAAAAAAAGCCGCGTCCGGCTAGTGTTCGTCCGCCGCAGAGGACGTGCCCGCCGCGCGAAATGGCGTCCGCAACCAGGCGCTCGATCTTCTCCACCGCCTTGCGCGTGATCATCGGACCGCATTCCGTATCCAGATCCACACCCGGGCCAACCCTAAGGGCAGCCATGCGTCGTGTAAATTTTTCCGCGAAGGCATCGTGGATACCGGACTGGACATAAATGCGGTTTGCAGCCGTGCAGGCCTCACCCGCATTGCGCATTTTCGCGATCATCAGACCTTCGATCGCCGCGTCAATGTCCGCATCGTCGAAAACAATGAATGGCGCGTTGCCGCCGAGTTCCATGGAACAGGAGATGACATTTTTTGCCGCTTCCGCTAGAAGCGTGCGGCCGACGCCGGTCGAACCTGTGAAGGAAAGTTTTCGCACGCGGGGGTCGGCCAGCATGGCGGCGATGACGGGGCCTGGCGTCGATGTTGTCATCACGTTCACGACGCCCGGCGGCACGCCAGCCTCCTCGTAGAGAGCCGCAAGCGCATAGGCCGTCAGCGGCGTCTCGCTCGCCGGCTTCAGGATGACGGTGCAGCCTGCGGCAAGGGCAGGCGCGATCTTGCGGGTCGCCATCGCGGCCGGGAAATTCCATGGTGTGATGAGAACGCAGATGCCGATAGGCTGGTAATCGACGACGATGCGGTTTCCACCGGCCGGGGCAACGCCGAACTCTCCGGAAATGCGCACCGCCTCCTCGGCATTCCACCGAAAGAACTCTGCTGCATAGGCGACCTCGCCGCGCGCGTCGCGCAACGCCTTCCCGTTCTCGAGCGAAATGAGCCCGGCGAGCGTTTCGGAGCGCTCCACCATGAGTTCGAAGCAGCGGCGCAGGATCTCGGAACGCTTTCTCGGCGGCGTCTCGCGCCAGCTTTCCGCCGCACTTGCCGCAGCCTCCACGGCCGCTGCCGCATCCGCAAGGGTCGCATCCGGCACGGTGGCTATGATCGCCTCGGTCGAGGGGTCGATCACCTCGAGCCGGCCCTCGCCCGCTGCAGGCCGCCAGGCGCCGCCAATATAGAGGCCGTCGGAGAACGCGCTGAGCCCGAAGGGATCGTGGTCTGGATGCGGAGAATGCTGGTTGACGTTCATGATGATTTCCCAGGTCAGAGGGCGGAAGCGGCCAGATCGCCGTCATAGGCGGCGCGCACCAGGCCACGCATGGCGGCGGCATCGAAGGAGCGGGGATTATTCTTGATCAGCCGGCCGATGCCGAGCGCCTGCTCGGCCGCCCAGTCGATCCGGTCTTCCGGCAGGCCGAGCCCGGCAAGCGTCGGAGCGATGCCAATCGCGGCAAAGAGGCGGCTCACCTCTGCGATCGCGGCATCGGCAACCGTTTCGTCATCCTCCACTCCGGTGGGATCGAGGCCGAGCGCCCTGCCGACAATGGCGATGTCCGCGCTCGCGACGCGGCGATTATATGTCATCACATAGGGCAGCATGGTCGCAACCCCGAGGCCATGCGGCGTATGGGTCAAGGCCCCGACCGGATATTGCACGGCATGGGCCGCAGCGGTGCCCGCCGTTCCGAAGGCGCAGCCGGCTGCGAGCGCGCCCATCATCACATCGGCGCGCGCATCGATGTCGGCGCCGTCGACGAAGGCCTTTTCCAGGCTCCGGCTGAGGAGCCGGATGGCATGCAGCGCGAACTGGTCAGAGAGATCGCTCTTGCCGATGAAGACATGCTGCTGCGCGAGTTCAGGATCGCCGGGGCGGCGCATGGCCGTGAAGGCTTCTATGGCATGCGTCAACGCATCCGCACCGGCAATCGCCGTGAGCCCAGGCGGGCAGGATAGGGTCAGTTCCGGGTCGCAGACCGCCGCTGCGGCGATGAGATATGGGCTAGAAATGCCAACCTTCAGGATACGATCGGGATCGGAAACAACCGCAACCGGCGTCACCTCTGAGCCCGTGCCTGCCGTCGTCGGCACGGCGATGACTGGCAGGACGGGCGCCGGCACCTTGAACTCACCGTAATAATCGGCGAGCGCGCCGCCGTGAGCGAGCAGGAGCGAAGCGCATTTGGCCATGTCGAGACAGCTGCCTCCACCGATGCCGATCACCATATCCGGCTCAAAGCCACGCGCGGCCTCAACGCAAACCGCGACCGTATCTTGCGGCACGTCCGGCAGCGTCTGGTCATGCACCAGGACGACGATGCCGGCCGCTTCGAGCGCGGCGATCATTTCCGCGAAGACGGGTGTCGCGGCAAAACGCGCATCCGTGCAGACGAGTGCGCGCCGGCCGGTCCTGCTGGCGACGCTCGCGAGCGCATGGCGCTGGCCGACGCCAAACAGGATTTCCCGCGGCAGCCTCAAGGCGGCAAACAGGCTCATGATCTTTGTCCCTCGAAGGCCAGAATGCGCGGGCGCGAAAGCGCGTTGAGGTCTTCCCAGAGGCGCTGGTCGATCTCGAACCCGTTGCGGCTTGCCGCCGCTCGCCGCCCGCGGGCACGATCGCCCGGGACGAGAACCGGTTCGCCGGCGCTGGCGGGTGGTGAAGCGCGCACGGCATCGAGATAGGTCGACAGCCGCTCCGGCAGTCCCGGCGCCAGATTGGGCTCGATCAAGATGAAGACGTCGCCCTTGTTGCACGGCGACTGGCTGTCGAGCGTGCCGCGCGCATCCGGCGCGAGCGCCGAGCCGGCAAGAGCTGCCACCAGCAGCTCCAAAGCGATACCGAGGCCGTAGCCCTTCGCGTCGCCAAAAGGCGCAATCGCGCCGGCCTTCGCACGCCCCGGATCGGTCGTCGGCTTGCCGGTCGCATCGCGCGCCCATCCCTCGGGAATAGGCCTGCCGGTCGCCGCGTGGTGATGGATCCTGCCCATCGGCACGAGGCTGGTGGCCAGGTCGAGCACGAGCGGTTCTTCGGCGGTCGGCACGGCGATGGCGATGGGGTTGGTGCCGAGCATGGCCCGGGTACCGCCGAAGGGATGGACCAGCGCCTCGCTCGACGAAAGCGCGATGCCGACGAAACCCAGTGCGGCGATGGCCTCCACATAATGCGCGAGCATGCCGAGATGGTTGGCATTGCGCACGGCGACGAGGCCGATGCCAAGATCCGGAATGTGAGGCGCCAGCCGCTCGATCGCGGCCATGGCGACGACAGGGCCAAATCCCGACGAACCCTCCACCTCCAGCACCGCATCCGCGCGCCAGCGCTGCGTGCCCTTCGTCTGCGGGTCAATGACACCGCGCTCGATGCGCTCGACCAGCCGTGGAAGCCGGTACAGGCCATGCGAAGGGTGCCCCTTCATATCGGCCGTGACCAGGATGCGAGCCTGCAGGGCCGCATGGTCACGCGGTGCGCCATGCTCTTCCAGCAGGCGGGTGGCAAGCGCAAGCGCTGCCGCTTCGGATATGCGCATGATTTTTCCTCCCTATATTAAATCGTATAGGATATAGGATTGTCTTGGCCGCAGCATCGTGCTAGCGATTGAACCTGTCAAGAGGCAAGGCAGCAGATGATTTCGACGAGACCGAAGGAACCCTCGACGGGCACAACCCAGATACCGCGCGCCAACAGCCTGGCGGGCGACGTCTACGAGGCAATCTTCAACCAGCTCATGTCGCTGAAGATCGCGCCGGGGACGCGCATCACGGTCGACAACCTGGTCAGGGAATTCAACGTCTCACACACCCCTATCCGCGAAGCCCTCGGCCGGCTTGAAGGCGAAGGCCTCGTCGTCAAGCAGCATCTGGTCGGCTATCGTGCCGCGCCGCAAATCACGCGCCACCGCTTCGACGAACTCTATGAACTGCGCCTGCTGCTGGAACCTGCCGGCGCTGCGAAGGCAGCCGAGGCGATGAACGACGAAAAGCTGGCCATCCTGACGGAGGCCGCAGGAGTGATGACACGCAGCGACAACAGGGACGAACGAGCGAACTATTCGGCCTTCGCCCGCAAGGATGCCATTTTCCATGACCGCATCATGGAATTTGCCGGCAACGAGTTGATCCGCGAGATGCTGACATTCCAGCACACGCATTTCCATATCTTCCGCCTGATGTTTCATCGCCGTGTCACCGAGGAGGCCCTCGCCGAGCATCAGACGCTGCTTGATGCCTTCGCGGCGCGCGACCCCGGCGCGGCTGCGAACGCAATGCGCATCCATATCGAACATTCGCGCGACCGGCTGTTGCCGGCCTTCGACGAAATCTGAGCAACCCAGCAGGCAAGGTCGTGCCTGCCCGATCTGACAATGAGGAGGAGAACCCATGCCAGGCAAGAAAATCCTGATGCTCACCGGCGATTTCACCGAGGAGTACGAAATCTTCGTCTTTCAGCAGGCGATGGAGGCGGTCGGCCACACGGTGCATATCGTGTGCCCGGATAAGAAGGCCGGCGACATCCTCAGGACGTCGCTGCACGATTTCGAGGGAGACCAGACCTACACCGAAAAACTCGGGCACAACGTCACTATCAACAAGACGTTTTCCGAGGCCGAGAACCAGCTCGATCAGTATCACGCCGTCTACTGCGCCGGCGGGCGTGGACCGGAATATATCCGCACCGACAAGCGGGTGCAGGCGATGGTGCGTCATTTCCACGAGCAGAAGAAGCCTATCTTCACCATCTGCCACGGGGTCCAGATTCTGATCGCGGTCGACGGTGTCGTTCGCGGCAAGAAGGTTGGTGCACTTGGGGCATGCGAACCGGAGGTCACCCTGGCGGGCGGAACCTATATCGACCTGTCGCCAACCGAAGCCTATGTCGATGGCACGATGGTTTCGGCCAAGGGCTGGACGGCGCTCGCCGCCTTTATCCGCGAATGCCTGAAGGTGTTGGGAACGGAGATCCACCACAGCTGAGACGACGGCACCAAGCAACGAAAGGCCCGGCAGGTGACATCTGCCGGGCCTTTTTTTTGCAATGGGCCTGCAATCACGCTCCGCCGCGGTTCCAGCCGCGGCCACGGTCGCCGAACATTTCATAGCCGCCATCGGTGATGGCAAGCGTATCCTCCAGCTTGATGAATCCGCGCTTCGGGTGAAGCATCGTCGTCTCGACCGAGATCACGCTCCCGGCCTCCAGCGGTTTGTCGGCATCGATGCCATCATAGGTGACGGGGTGGTTCGTCATGAGGAATGGCGCTTCGTGGGCGATGAGGCCCATGCCATGGCAGAAAAAGTCGGTGAAGGCCGCCGACGGCGAGGCCTTGAGCTCGGCCTCCGCTGCCACGATCATCTCCTTGCCCGCAGCCCCTGCCCTGACCTGGGCGAAGGCCGCTTGCTGGATGGATTCGACTTCGGCCAGAAGGTCCTCCAGCTCCGCATCCGGCTCGCCGAGCACACCCATGCGGCAGAGGTCACCGATATATCCGTGATAGTTTCCGCCGGAATCGATCGACAGGATCTCGCCCTCGGCCCAGGCCTGCGGCGAGCCCGCGCGATTGTGGCTGGAGCCGAGCGTCAGCAGGCAATATTCGAAGTGCAGGCCGCGGTTCGTTTCCTCCCGGCGCAGTTGCTCGATGATCTCCATCTTCGTCGAGCCGGCGCGGGCCGCCGCGATCGTCGCCAGCATAGAGTCGGTGATCAGTTCGGAAGCGCGTCTCAGCTTTGCCAGTTCATCCGGCGTCTTGACCGCCCTCAGCCGCTCCAACACATGCGTGGCATCGACAAATCGAGCGCCATCCAGCCGAGAGGCAAGCAGGTCGCGGGCGTCGGATGGCAGGAAGGCTGGCTCGATGCCGATGCGCCCACCGGCCTTGCCTATTTTCTTCAGGTGCTCGACGGCGAGCCCTGCGGCATCCTGCGTACCCCAGCTCGCCGTATGCACGGCAGGCGTCCAGAATGGATTGTTCTGGTGCTCTGCGCCCTCCATGCGGTTACCCACATAGGCGGAGTGATCAGGCGCGCCTTTCTCATAAATCACCATCGGCAGGTACCGGCTATGCCCGATCGCATCCATGGCGGCGAAGAAGATGAACTTATAGCCGCCCATGAGATATTGGGTGTTGTGTTTGGAGGTGGCGACGATGACGTCGATACCGGCTTCCTCCATGAGACGGTCGAGCTTGGCCGTATCGAACGGCGTCACGGCGGCCTGCCTTGTTTGCCCTGGATTGTCGTTCATTGTCTTTCCTCCCAGAAAATGGATGCGCCGTCTCAGAAGCCCGGCGGCAGCAGGCGGAAGTCCGGCAAATCGCGAAGCGCAAGCTCGGGGCCGGCCGGTGAGTAGATCACGAAAAGGAGCATCTTCCCGCCGCCAGTGTTCTTCGTCGAATGAAAGCGACTTTCCGGAATATAGATCGTGCAGCCGCTGGCGACCTTCTGCGTCATCGGATTACCATTCTCGTCCTCGACCATCTGCTCGCCCTCGCCGGAAATCACAAAAATGATTTCCTCCGCGCCAGGGTGATTGTGGCGGGAATGGCCCTCGCCGCTTGGCAGCTCGACGACGCCGCCGGAAAAGCGGCTGGCACCGTTGATCTCGGGCGCCACAGTCAGCGACAGCTTGCCCCAGTCGAAACCGAAGGCGCTCACATCCTCAGGATAGACAAAGTACTTGTTCTTTACCATGAAACGGCCTCCTCCCATGCCCATCCTCAGACGACCGCGCCGATGGCGAGCGCCTTGAAATCTTCCGTCTGCTTCCGGATTGCCGCCTCTGCCGGCAGGCGCTCCATCGAGCTTGCGCCATAAAAGCCGTTGCAGCCAGGGCAACGCTCGAGAATGTAGCGCGCATCCTCCGGCATGGAGATCGGGCCGCCGTGGCAGAGCACGATGACGTCGTCACGCACGGAACGTGCCGCCTTGGCGATCGCGGCGATCTCCTCGACGCAGTCATCGAGGGACTTGCCGGATGTGGCGCCGATCGTGCCGCCGGTCGTCACCCCCATATGCGCCACGACGATGTCGGCGCCAGCGGTCGTCATGGCGATAGCCTCGCTTTCGTTGAACACATAGGGCGTCGTCAGCAGGTCGAGCCCGTGGGCGGTGGCGATCATGTCGACCTCCAGATTGTAGCTCATGCCCGTTTCCTCGAAACTCTGCCGCATCCGCCCATCGAAGAGGCCTATTGTGGGGAAGTTCTGTACGCCGGAAAAGCCCATTGCCTTGAGGTCGGCGAGGAA
The DNA here is from genome assembly GCF_021052345.1 of Rhizobium sp. SU303. NCBI lineage: Bacteria > Pseudomonadati > Pseudomonadota > Alphaproteobacteria > Hyphomicrobiales > Rhizobiaceae > Rhizobium > Rhizobium sp. SU303. The sequence continues at coordinate 731,524 of NZ_CP088096.1, read as the reverse complement.
GCGCGGCATCAGCACGAAGGGGTCCGTGCCATTGACGCCAGCAAGCACCGGCGTCTTTTTCACGACCGGCAACACTTCAAGCGCCATGTCCTTGACGATCTCGTTGGCATTGCCATAGGCGAGCAGTCCGGCCGCCGAACCGCGGCCCGCCATGCGGTATCGCCCGGAATTGTAGATAATGATGAGGTCGATACCGCCTGCCTCCTCAGCCTTGGCGGAGATGCCGGTGCCGGCACCGCCCCCGACGATCGGCACGCCGGCTGCGATCATGCCGTGAAATTTTTCGAGGATGGTGCTGCGCGGTATGACTGGCATCGATTTGTCTCTCAGGGGTTGGCGATGTCACGATAGGCCGCGACGGCGGCCTCGGCGAAATCTGGATCGTTGATATGGAGTGGCAGGCGGATGATACGCCGTGACGCCGTCGGCTTCACCGTCGCCTCGAGCGCGGCGAAAAGCGCGGCGTCGGCTTGCGGATCGAAGAACGGACCGTCTTCGATGTCGAGGGCCGAAACGCCCTTTTCGGGAATGAGGAGGCGTACGGGGCCGTGGCAGAGATTGAGCTTATCGCCGATCCAGCGGCCGATCTGCGCGCATTCGGCCGACGTCGTGCGCATTAAGGTGACGTTCGGGTTGTGCCGGTAAAACAGCCGGCCGGCATAACGCTCCGGGACGGTCTCCGGCGCCCAGAAGTTCACCATATCGAGCGCACCGACCGAGCCGACATAGGGCAGGCCTTTGCGAGCAATGGCGCCGAAACGGTCCGAGGTGGCGGGCAAGACGCCGCCGAACAGCAGGTCGCAGACCTCGGTCGTCGTGATGTCGAGCATGCCAGAGATGAGCTCGCTGTCGGCAAGCTTCTCCATCGCCCGCCCGCCCGTGCCTGTCGCGTGGAAGACCAGGCAGTCATAGTCCGCTCGGAGGCGCTCGACCATGGCGGATACGGCAGGTGTCGTAACGCCGAACATGGTAAGCCCGAGGGCTGGTTTGGATGCAGTCACCTCAGCCGGCCGGCGGGCCATGGCGGTGATCGCCTGGGCGGCGTTGTGAAGGATGACGCGGCTCAGCCGGTTCAGGCCCGCCATGTCCGTGATCGAGGGCATCATTACGATGTCTGAGACATCGACAAAGGGAGCCACATCGCCGGATGCGAGCGTCGAGACCATGATCTTTGGCAGACCGAGCGGCAATTGGCGCATGCCTGCGGTAATGATCGAAGTGCCCCCGCCTCCACCGATACCGATGACGCCAGCGATGTCCTGGCGCTCCACGAGGAAGCGCGCGAAGGCAATGCCCATCGCCTCGACCGCCGTTCCGCGGTCGTCGCTGGCAAGAACGGCTCCAGCCCCGTCCGGATGGCACGCCGCCACTGCGTCGGCCCTCACATCGACGGAGGTTTGAGGCTCGCGGATGCCGACGTCGACACGGACGACAGCCCCGCCCGCCGCTTCGATGCAAGCGGCCAGATAAGCAAGCTCCTCGCCCTTCGTGTCGGCCGTGCCGACCACGTAGATCTGCTTCATTTCCCCTCCGAGACCGGTTGGGTTTTCTCCCAGCATATCCCACGCCCGGGCAAAGCGATGGGCCCTTGCAAATTTGTGAGACGCGCGTATCATAAAGATATGGATGTCTCACGTCAACAGAACGAAACAACCGGGACCGAGCGAGGCCCGCGTGCCCGTACGCGAAAACTGATGCTCGAAACGGCAACGCGGCTCATGCAGTCCGGCATCACTCCGTCGGTAAGTGAAGTCGCCGAGGCTGCCGAAGTCTCGCGCGCGACGGCCTACCGTTACTTTCCGAGTCAGGCCGCGCTCGTGCATGCCGTGGTGGATGAGGCTCTGGGGCCGATACTCAGCTGGTCGTCGGACAGTCCGGATGCACGCACCCGCGTTGCCGATCTCTTGGCGACCGCAATGCCGCGCATCGATGAGTTCGAAGCCACCTTCAAGGCGGCGCTGAAACTTTCGCTGGACCAGTGGGCGCAGCGCCAGGCCGGCACGCTCGGCAACGAGCCGCTGTTCACGCGCGGCCACCGGGTCGACCTGCTCAAGTGCGTGACGGCCCCTCTGCAGGGCACCGTGCCGCCCGAATCCCGGGAACGCCTTGCGCAGGCGCTTTCGCTTGTCTTCGGCGTCGAGGTGCTGATCGTGTTGAAGGATATCTGGGGCCTGACCTCCGAAAGCGCGCAGTCTGTTGCCGAGTGGGCCGCCAAGGCGCTTGTTGATACGGCGTTACGGCAGGCGCAGAGCGAAACATGACGTGGGGAACCTTCAAATTAATCCAACAATTGGTTGGACCAGATGAAGCAAATGTGGTCGGGGATTGGCCAGGAGGAACGTGAGGTCGCCTGACAAGACTGCATGAGCGGAGCCGCAATTGTAGGAAGATATCCAGAAGTCGGGATGACGAACCTTTGCTAATGCTCTCCGAGGCTCACTCTTGACGATAATGGAGTTTGGTACTACCAGATCAGGGAAATAACATTCAGGCTTGAGATCTGAAACGCGCCAGGGTCGGGGAGGACCCCAGCACGAAAATCACCCAGGAGGATCGGGAAGCCAGATCGGGAGGCCCGCGATGACGCGGGAAGCGTGCATAAATGGGAGGAAATGTTATGCGCAAAACTATGGCCGGTCTCTTTGCCGGTGTCGGATTGATGTGGGCCTGCGGAACATCCGCACAGGCCCAGGAACTGACGATTTTCTGGGCCGAGTGGGACCCGGCAAATTACCTTCAGGAACTGGCGAACGAATACGAGGCTGAAACCGGCGTCAAGGTCACGGTCGAGACCACACCATGGGCCGACTTCCAGACCAAGGCCTTCACCGAGTTCAACGCCAAGGGCTCAGCCTATGACATGGTCGTCGGCGACAGTCAGTGGATCGGGGCGGCGTCAGAAGCTGGCCATTACGTCGATCTGACCGACTTCTTCACCAAGCACAATCTGACCCAGGTGATGGCTCCGGCAACGGTGAAATACTACGCCGAATATCCGTCGAACTCGAAAAAGTATTGGTCAGTTCCGGCCGAAGGCGACGCCGTCGGCTGGTCCTACCGCAAGGACTGGTTCGAAGATCCCAAAGAGATGGAGGCGTTCAAGGCCAAATACGGTTACGACCTCGCCCCGCCGAAGACATGGGCCGAGATGCGCGACATCGCCGAGTTCTTCCACCGTCCCGACCAGAAGCGCTACGGAATCGCCATCTACACCGACAATTCTTATGACGGTCTCGTCATGGGTGTCGAGAACGCGATCTTCTCCTTTGGAGGCGAACTCGGCGACTACCAGAGCTACAAGGTCGACGGGATCATCAATTCCGAGAAGAACGTCAAGGCGCTCGAATTGTATCGCGAGCTCTACGGCTTTACGCCTCCGGGCTGGGCCAAGTCCTTCTTCGTCGAGAACAACCAGGCGATCACCGAGAACCTGGCGGCGATGAGCATGAACTACTTCGCCTTCTTCCCGGCCCTGGTGAACGAGGCGTCCAACCCGAACGCCAAGGTTACCGGCTTCTTTGCCAATCCGGCGGGGCCGAACGGCGAACAATTCGCAGCGCTCGGCGGCCAAGGCATATCGGTCATCTCCTACTCAAAAAACCAGGAAGAGGCGATGAAATTCCTCGAATGGTTCATCAAGGACGAGACCCAGAAGCGCTGGGCTGAACTCGGCGGCTACACGGCAAGCGCCAAGGTGCTTGAATCGCCGGAATTTCAGAACGCGACACCCTATAACAAGGCCTTCTACGAGACCATGTTCAAGGTGAAGGACTTCTGGGCGACGCCTGAATATGCCGAACTGCTGATCCAGATGAACCAGCGCATCTACCCCTTCGTCACCGCCGGCCAAGGCACGGCGAAGGAAGTGCTCGACTCCCTGGCAGCGGACTGGAACGCGACGTTCAAGAAATACGGACGCAATAAATAGCAAACGCGATCAGCGGAGGGGCTCCGTCGCCCCTCCGTTTGCATTCTGCATCTCGCGCCCAAAGGCGCGGTTCGAGAGGGCGCGGCGCCCGGAATTCACTTCGCGCATCGTGATGCCTTTTCCGGCATCCGGCGCCGACTCTCGGAGGAGGAGAGGATTGGCAACCGCAGTCATGACATCGCTGGACACGAAATCGCGTGCCGCATCCCGCGGCATGAGCGACATCCGCATTCGCAATCTCTTCATTATCCCGACGATCCTGTTTCTGATCATCTTCAACATCTTTCCGCTGATCTATTCGCTCGGCTATTCGTTCACGGATTTTCGCGCCTCGACGAACGCGCCGGCCAACTTCGTCGGCCTGCAGAACTACCGCGAATTGCTGAACGATCCTTTCATCTGGTCGAATTTCGCCATCACCGCGAAATATGTGATCGTCTCTGTGACGGGGCAGGTGATCGTCGGCTTCGGCACCGCGATGCTGCTCAACCGTGACATTCCGCTGAAGGGTCTACTGACGACGCTGCTGCTGCTGCCGATGATGCTGTCGATGGCCGTGGTCGGCCTCTTCTGGAAGCTGCTCTACGACCCGTCCTTCGGCATCATCAACTACGCGCTCGGCCTCGGCTCCTTTGAGTGGCTGTCGAATCCGGACATGGCGCTCTATGCGGTCGCAATCACGGACATCTGGATGTGGTCGCCCTTCGTGATGCTGCTGTCGCTTGCCGGCCTTTCGGCTGTGCCAAAACATCTCTACGAGGCAGCGGCGATCGACCGGGCGGGACCGTTCTATACCTTCTTCCGCATCACGCTGCCGCTGGTGGCGCCGATCCTGATGATCGCAATCATCTTCCGTACGATGGAGGCCTTCAAGACCTTCGATCTCGCCTACATCCTGACCAGCCAACCGACGACCGAGGTGATTTCCATCCGGCTCTACAAGATGGCCTTCCAGGAATGGCAGACGGGGCGTTCCTGCGCACTCGCCTACATCGTGCTCATCATGGTTCTTGCGATCACCAACATCTACGTCAAGTACCTCAACAAAGTGAAGGAGCGCTGAGATGGCTGCCGTCCAAACCCGCTCCGAACGCGCGCTGAACCGGGTGGCGATCGCCGCCGTATTGATCATCACGTTGATCTTCCTGGCGCCGATCTACTGGATCACCTCGACGGCCTTCAAGCCGCGCAATCTCGCTACCACCATTCCGCCGACGGTGCTCTTCGAGCCGGAACTCTCGCCCTTCGTGAAGCTCTTCACGAAGCGCTCGCAACTGCGCGGGGCGCCTACCCCTGAAGAATATGCCGCCGCCCCCTGGTGGGAGCGGATGGTGTTCGACGGCGGCGAGAAGATCGTTCGCTCCGGGCGCGGCGAGGTGCAGCCCTCCGGCTATCCGAACCGCTTCATGAACTCGCTGATCGTCGCCATCACGTCCACGGTGCTGGCTGTCGGCATGGGGACATTCACAGCCTACGGTTTCTCGCGCTTCAAAGTGAAGGGGGAGGCAGACCTTCTCTTCTTCATCCTGTCGACGCGCATGCTGCCGCCCGTCGTCGTGGCAATCCCGATGTTCCTCATGTACCGCGTCGTCGGCCTCAACGACACGCATTGGGGCCTCATCATACTCTACACTGCCTTCAACCTTTCCTTCTCCGTTTGGCTGATGAAGGGCTTCATCGACGAGATCCCGAAGGAATACGAGGAGGCCGCGCTCGTCGACGGATACACGCGGATGGAGGCCTTTTTCAAGATCGTCATCCCGGAAGCGGCCACCGGCATCGCCGCAACCGCGGTCTTCTGCTTCATCACGGCCTGGAATGAATATGCATTTGCGCTGATCATGACGAACCGGCGCGCGCAAACGGCTCCACCCTTCATTCCGAGCCAGGTCGGCTCCGGCCTGCCGGATTGGACGGTGATTGCCGCCGGCACGTTCCTGTTCCTGCTACCGGTCGCCATCTTCACCTTCCTGCTCAGGAACCATCTCCTGCGCGGCATGAGCTTCGGAGCGATCCGCAAATGACCTTTCGCGCCTTCAACCAGAAATATCTCGAACCCGGTTCGCAGTATCTGATGATCCTCGGCATCATCGCGCTCTGCCAGCCCTGGAACCTGTTTCTGCACCGCTACGGCATGACGATGACGCTCGTCGGACTGATCGCCTTCATGGTGGCGACCAAAATCCCCCGGGACGCGCAACCAGACGAAGGCAACCATTCATGACGCAGATCGAACTTCGCGGGATTCAGAAATATTTCGGTGCCGTCCAGGTCATCAAAGACCTTAATCTCGCCATCGCCGACAATGAATTCATCGTGCTGCTTGGACAATCGGGCTGTGGAAAGACGACGACATTGCGCGCCGTCGCGGGGCTGGAGACGATCGATGAAGGCAACATTCTGATCGACGGGCAACCGGTGCAGCACATCAAGGCATCCGACAGGGATATCGCCATGGTATTCCAATCCTTCTCGCTCTATCCGCACATGACGGTCTACGAGAACATCGCCTTCCCGCTCCGCGCGACCCGGATGAGCCGTGCCGATGTCGATGCGTCGGTCCGCGAGATCGCCGGTGTGCTGCGCATCACCAGTCTGCTGGCCCGCAAGCCCTCGGCGCTGTCAGGCGGCGACATGCAGCGGGTCGCGATCGGCCGGGCGCTGGTGCGACGGCCAAAGGCCATGCTGATGGACGAGCCGATCGGTGCGCTCGACGCGAAGCTGCGCGAAGAGATGCGGGCGGAAATCAAGCGTTTGCATATCAAGCAGGGTTCAACCACCATCTACGTGACGCATGACCAGGTGGAGGCCATGTCGCTCGCCGACCGCATCGTCATCATGCACGAGGGCATCCTCCAGCAGGTCGGCACGCCGGAAGAGGTTTACGCGCAACCCGCAAACACGTTCGTCGCCCAGTTCGTCGGAAGCCCGGTCATGAACATGGCGCCGGCGATCATCAGCGCAACGGGCAGCCATACCAGCGTGCAGGTCGGCGACGGGACGACGGGCTTTGAGTTCCCCGCCGTGCTGGCTGATCGCCTCTCCGACGCAAGGGCCGAGAACGGCAAGCTGACACTCGGGGTCCGGCCTGAGGGCGTGCTTGTTTCACGGGAGGCTCGCGAGGGCTTCATGCCGGTCGAAGCGCATATCATCGAGCCTCTCGGCTCGCACGACATCGTGGACCTGAAGGTCGGTCACCAGATGATCAGGGCACGCACCAAGAGTGGTTTCGTGCCCGGTCCCGGCGAAGCCGTCTGGGCACGCATCGACCCCGCCCAGGCACATTTCTTCAACACCGCGACCGGCTCGTCGCTGGGGATCAGACTCTGATGGCGCACATCGAACTCAAGGGCATCACCAAGACCTTCGGCAACCACACGGCGCTGAAAAACTTGAACATCGACATTGCTGACGGCGAGTTCTTCGTGCTGCTCGGGCAGACCGGCGCCGGCAAGACGACGACGCTGCGCCTGATCGCCGGTCTCGAGAAGCCGACCGCAGGCCAGATCTTCATCGATGGACAGGACGTCGCCGATTGGGGTGCCGCCGAGCGCGACGTAGCCCTGGTGCTCCAGCAATATTCGCTCTACCCGCGCTATACGGTGCGGGAGAACCTGGAATTTCCACTGAAGTCCCGTATCCGTCGCGTTGAACCCGGAGAAATCAAGGAGCGCGTCGACCGCGTTGCGAAGACACTGCGCATCGAGCATCTGCTCGACCGCAAGACGGACCGGCTGTCGGGAGGCGAGATGCAGCGCGTATCGATCGGCCGGGCCATCGTGCGCAAACCGCGTGTCTTCTTGATGGACGAACCGCTTTCGGCGCTCGACGCGAAGCTTCGCGAAGCACTTCGCACCGAGCTTAAAAACCTGCAGATGAACCTCGGCGCGACCTTCCTCTTCGTCACTCACGACCAGATAGAGGCCATGTCGATGGGCGACAAGATCGGTGTCCTGAACAATGGTCAACTGGTGCAGACGGGTACGCCGCAGGAGATCTACCAAAACCCGGTCAACACCTTCGTCGCGCGCGCGGTCGGTTCGCCGCCGATGAACCTGATCGCCGGCACGCTTGCCGGCGGCGAGGCAGTGGCCAGCGAGGGCTATCGGCTGCCCCTCGGCAACGGACACGGGATCGCGACAGACGGTCGCCCGCTCACCTTCGGCATCCGTCCCGAGGACATTTTTCTCGACAGTGGCGCGCCCGGCGAAGCACGGGTCCACGACGTGGAAAACCATGGTGTCGAAAAGATCGTGACGCTGCGCACCGGCGAGAAGTTCATCCACGCGACCGTGCCGACACAGACGGCGCTTCGGATCGAGGATGAGGTTCGCTTTTCGTGGAATCCGGAAAAGGTCGTGCTGTTTGACGCCGGAAGCGGTGTCAGCCTGCGGCACGCGGGCTGACCTGATCGGTCCGAAAGATGCCGGCGGTATCGGGGCACGGCAGAGCATGCCCGCGTTTCGAGTTGCCGCGACCGGGCTCGGAGCTATGCCGGAAAGCGCCGGCGGTAGTGTTCTACCACTTCGGGATTGCGCAAATTAACGGGCAAGTCGCCCTTGATGACGCGCAGGGCTTCGCTCGCCGCGCCTGTTCCCATGCGCATCATGCTCTCTTCCGTCAGACCGGCGAGATGCGGCGTGACGATGACGTTGTCAAAGCCGAAATAGGGATGATCGAGCGGCAGCGGCTGCGTTGCGAAGACGTCGAGCGCGGCTCCGCCGATGTGGCCGTCGCGCAGCGCCTCGATCAATGCCGCGTCATCGATCACCGGGCCGCGCGAAACGTTGACCAGAATGGCCGCGGGCTTCATGCGCCCGATGCGACCGGCATTGAGCAAGCCGGTCGTCTCCGGCGTCAGCGGGCAGCAGAGCACCACGATGTCGGCCGTCGCAACAAGCTCATCGATAGCCAGGAAACGCACGCCGTCCGGCACGTTTTCCGGCGACCGGCTCGTGGCGACCACCTCCAGACCGAAGCCGAACTTCGCGATCTTGAAAATCGCCTTGCCGACATTGCCCATACCGACGATGCCTATGGTGCGGCCGGCGAGGTCGACGGCCGTATCCGACTGAGCGCGGCCCGCCGCCCAGCCGTTCTGACGCAGTTCACGGTCCATCAGGCGGAAGCGCCGAAGCAGAGCCAGTGTCACGAGGAAGACGTGCTCGGCAACAGTCGAGGCATTGGCGCCCGGGACGTTGGCGACAAGCACGCCAGCGTGGGTCGCCGCATCCATCGGCACCATGTCGAGCCCGGCGCCATGGCGGATCGCCGCGCGAAGCGCCGGTGCATCCTCGAAGAAGGCCGGAGGGATCGGCGCACGTATGACGACGATGCCCGCGCCGCGGCCTTCTCGCAGCAACGTTTCGGGATCGGGCGCGGAAGCCACGCGCAGATCACCCGCAGCCTCAAGCATGGACCTGGCCGCAGGGTGCAGGGGATGTGTGGAAAAGATGAAGCTCATCGGCCCTCCCGCCGGTTGCGCCTATCCGGCGGCCGTCGCTGGACCGCCGATAAGACCCTTCCAATAGCTTTCCGCACCTTGAAGATGCGCGCTCATGAGCGCCTGGGCGAGATTGCCGTCTCGGGCAAGTAGCGCCTCGTAGATGCGGATATGTTCTTCATGCGAGCGCCGGCTGCGGGCGGCGTCGGCAAAATAGATCGGCAGGCGGTGCTCGCCCATGACGTAGTAGACGCTGCACACCCGATGGAAGACGCTATTCTTGGTGGCGCGGACGATCTCCAAATGGAAATCCCGGTCCTCGCGCGCCAGCCCCTCGCCGGCGGCAAGCTTCGCCTCTGACGCGGCGAGGATATCGCGCAAGTGCTGGTAATTCTCCGCTGTCGCCCGATCGCAGGCGAGCTCCGCGGCCTTGATCTCATGGATCTTGCGAAGCTCCACGGTCTCATAGATCAGGATGGGATCAAGCGGCACGCCGGCGCGGGCAAAAAGCGCCATTGCCTCCACGCTCGCCTCTGTGGTCGTCAGATAGATGCCCGACTTGGCCCGGCGCTCGACGATGCGCATTGCCTCCAGAATGGCCAGTGCCTCGCGAACCTGGCCCCGGCTGACGCCGAAATGCTCCGCAAGCTCTCGCTCCGAAGGCGTACGGCCGTTGCCGCTCGAGTTCGAGAAAAGATGGGCCGCGAGATCGGAGAGGAGGGAGTTTTCTTTCATCGTCACTGTCTTTGCGCGTGAGTCTCCAGGACCCGCTGATTGATCGTGAAGCCCAGGCCAGGCCTGTCCGGGATCTCTATCATACCGTCTTTCACCGACACAGTGTCCTCGACAAGATCATGGATCATCGGATTGGCGCCGAGCGAATATTCGATGATGAAGCTTGCCGGGGAAGCGGCGCACAAGTGCAGGCCGGAGAAGAAGCAGGGCGCGCCGGCCCAAAGATGTGGCGCGAAACGGAGGTTGAAGGCGCTGGCCAGCGAACTGATGCGCATCGCCTCCGTAATGCCGCCGCAGAAGGCGGGATCCGGCTGGAATATGTCGGCGGCCCGAAGCATGGCAAGATCTCGGAAGGCAAAACGCGTCGCCTCGCTCTCGCCCGCAGCGATCGGCACGTTCCCAGCCGCGCGCACCTCCGCCATGCCCGGCTTGTCATCGGCAATCACCGGCTCCTCGAACCAGGCGAGGTCGCAATCGGCAACCATCTGGATGAAGCGCTTCGCATCGGCAACAGTATACGTCCCGTGCGCATCGACCATCAGGTCGACGTTGGGCCCGACCGCTTTGCGCGCCGCCCGCACGCGCGATGCCGAGACATGCGGCGCACCATCCATCGCGCCGACGCGCATCTTGACTGACTTGAAACCGCCGGCCGCGATATAGGACCGGAGTTGATCGCCGATCCGCTCCGCACTCTCCCAACCACCCGAGGCATAGGCGGGCAACCTGTCGGCCTTGCGGCCACCCAGCAGCTTCCAGACCGGGACGCCGAGCGACTTGCCGAGAATGTCCCAGAGCGCTATGTCGACCGCGCTGATCGCCGCGACGGAAAGGCCGCGCCGCGCGATCTCCGGCATGGCGTGACCCGAACGCGCCGCCGTCTCGTGGCGTACGCCGTTGTAAAGCATCTCCCATATGGTGGAGATATCGGCAGGATCGCGGCCGATGAGCTTCGGCCCCACCTCGTGGTTGATCATGTGGACCAGCGTGCCGTAGGTGCCCGCACTGCCCGCGGCATTCTTACCCTCTCCCCAGCCCACGATGCCGTCGTCCGTTTCGATCCGCAGGATGGCGCTATCGAAGGTCGTCAGTCGGCCGAAGTCGCTGCGGTGCTGACGGCTGGCCTCGATGGGAATTTTAATCCACCAGGCCTCTACGGTCTTGATGCGCATGTCTCGGATCCCCTGCCCCGCACGGCCCGCGAGCCGCACGGCATGTGTCTTTCCGTTCGTTACTTGATCAGCGGCAGAATCGTCTCGGCAGTGATCCGCATCTGATCGTCGTAGAACTTCTCAGTGAGAAGGCTCGAGCCGTGGTCTTGGATGAATTTCAGCTGCTCCGGGGGTATGTCGACAGGGTTTCGCTCGACCATGTCTGGATATTTGGCGGCGGGCGTCCGGTCGACCGGAGCGACGAATTCGTTGGTGACGGCGCCGTCGTAACCAATCTCCTTCAGCGTGCCGATGATCTTTGGCCAGTCGAGATGGCCGAGGCCGGCGGCAAAACGATTGTTATCGGCGACGTGGAAATCGAACAGGCGCTTTCCCGCGAGCCGGATCGCTTCATACATGTCCTCCTCCTCGATGTTCAGGTGGAAGGCATCCAGGCACACCCCACATTCAGGGCTGACGGCATCGGCAAGCGCCAGCGCTTGGGCGGCGCGGTTGAAGAAATAGGTCTCGAAACGGTTGAGCGGCTCGACGGCAATGCGCACGCCCCTCTTCTGGGCATGGGCAAAACACTCCTTGGTGGCGTCCACCACCCATGTCCACTCTTCCTCCTCGGTGCCATCCGGCACCACCTTGCCGACGGTGGCCGGCACGAGGGTGACGATCTCGCCATCGAGTTCACTGACCATGGTGATGACGCTCTTGACATAGTCCACTGACCTGGCGCGCTGGCCTTCATCCCTGGCGGCAAGATTTCGTTCGCCGAGCGTCAGCGTAACGGCGCCCCAGCAGCGGATGCCATGCTCTTTCAGCAGCGCACGGGTCTCCTTGACGTCGTACTGTGCCGGTTCGCCGGATATCTCGATGCTCTCGTAGCCATATTTCTTGATGCGCTTCAGCGTGACGGCGAGCGGTTCGGCCCGCATCCAGTTATGTGTCGAAAGATGCATGAGGTCCTCCCAGACAGTTGCAGCACGTTCGACCGCCAATCGGGCGGCAAAAGGTCATGTTATGGTTGGCCACTCTCGCCACCTTCGGCAATCTGGTTAGGCCAATTCTCGTTATTTGAAAGCTCTAACTCAATTCTTAACCCTCTGCAAGACGGGCCAAAAGGGCGACATTTCTTCTGCCGATCGATATTTAATACTGCATTTCCCGCTTTGGCGCGAATCCGGCACCCAAGCGTGCAATAAACTGGCTTGACCAGATTCGAAGATTTGGTATGACCAGATTTGGAAAAGCGATAGGACGTTGAAATCGTCGCGCAGTGGCCGCAGGGCCAAGTGGAGGGGAGATGAAGATCGGCATGTGCATGTTCCTCTGGACGACAAGTGTCGGCCGGAAACACGAGGCACTGTTACGCGATATCAAGGACACGGGGTTTGACGGCGTCGAGATCCCGATCTTTTCGGGCGCACCCGACGACTACCGGCGGCTGGGGGCGTTGCTCGACCGGATCGGCCTGGAACGGACCGCCGTTTCCGCCATGGGCGACCCTCAGATGAACCTGATCGCCCCCGACGCTGCGACCCGCAGGCGCGGCATCGACTACGTGAAATGGGCCATCGACTGCAGCGATGCGCTCGGCGCGACGATGCTGAGCGGGCCGCTGCATTCGACGCTCGGCAAATTTTCCGGAAGCGGGCCGAGCGCGGCGGAACTCAAGCACTCAATTTCCTCGCAACGCGCGGTCGGCGATCATGCAGCAAAGCACGGCGTCACGATCGGGCTTGAGGCGCTAAACCGCTTCGAATGTTACCTGTTCAACACGATGGACGACCTTGCGGCCCATATCGACGCGGTCGGACATCCGAATATCCGCGCCATGTACGACACCTTCCACAGCAATATCGAAGAGGCCGATCCCATCGGCGCCTTCACGCGAAACAGTGACCGCATCGTCCATGTCCACATTTCGGAGAACGATCGCGGCGTACCCGGGCGCGGCAACATTCCCTGGGCGGAGACGTTCAAGGCGCTACGCGCGAGCGGCTACGACGGGTGGCTGACAATCGAGGCCTTCGGTCGGGCGCTCAAGGAACTCGCCGCCGCCACAAAGGTCTGGCGCGACTTTTCCGAGACACCTGAAGCGGTCTATCGCGAAGGCTACCGCCATATCCGCAATGGATGGCACGCGGCGGCATGAATACCAACTGATTCTCGCCGCGGTCGATAGGGGAACCGCCGGCCTGAACGCTGCACTGGCGGGCACGCCTTACGCCTGAGCGATCACCTTCTGCCTGCTCTCATTGAGCAGCAGGTTCCCTTGCATATCGGAGGGATTTCCGAAGGCGTCCACTCAGGAGACATCCCCTCAGGAGACCAGGGACATCGGCGGGCGGGCGGCGGGCGATGCCTTGCGGATATCGGCGGTCTGAAAGTGGGAGATTCTTTCGTTCAACACTTCCACCTGATGCCGGAGCCGATGAATCTCCGCGGTGTTCTCCTCCACCATGGCGGCATTGTGCTGGGTGATGTGCTCGACATCGCGAACGGCATTGTTGACCTCGTCGATCCCCTTGTATTGCGTGGTGGTCGAAGACGAGATGACTTGCACCAGTCCATTGATCGAGGTGAAATGTTCCATGATGGATGAAAGCGCCTGGCCGGTCTCTTCGACGAGCCGGACGCCTGCGCCGACCTGCGATGCGCTGGTGGAAATCAGACCCTTGATCTCGCGGGCGGCCGTCGCGCAACGCTGCGCAAGCTCACGCACCTCCTGCGCAACGACGGCAAAACCTCTGCCCGCCTCTCCTGCACGGGCCGCTTCCACACCCGCGTTGAGCGCGAGGAGATTGGTCTGGAAGGCAATCTCGTCGATCACGCCGATGATGCTGGTGACTTTTTCGGATGACCGGTTGATAGCGCCCATGGCGTCGATCGCCTTGGCGACAACGGCCGCAGAATGCTCCGCCTGGCGGTGCGCCTCGGCGACTGAAAGCGACGTCTGGCGGGCGTTTTCGGCCGTCGTTCGCACGCTGGCGGTGAGTTCGCCCAGCACCCGCGAACTCTCCTCGAGGGACGCTGCCTGCTGTTCCGTGCGGCGGGCCAGATCGTCGGCGGCGCCGGAAAGATTGGTGCTGCCCTCGGCGATCTCGTAGGTCGTGTTGCGCACCTCGGCGAGTGTCAGGCGCAGCGCATCGATGGCGTGGTTGTAGGTTCGGGCCATGGCGACGTAATCGGCGGCCAGATCCTCGCTCATGACGGCTGCAAGATTGCCATCGGCAAGTTTGCCGAGCATATCAGACAGAGCGGTGAGAGCCTTGCTCTGTTCGGCCTCGATGCGCGCCTGCTCAGCGGCGCGGCTGGCCTGCTCCAGTTCGTCTCGCGCCCTGTTTGTTTCGGCAAGCTCTTCCAGCCTGGTCTTCTCAAGCGCATGATCGCGGAAGACGGTGACGGACCGGATCATGTCGCCGATCTCGTCGCCGCGCTTGCCGTCGCCGATCGGGACGTTCAGATCGCCGTCGGCCAGTCGCATCATCGTCTGGGTGATCCGCTTCAGCGGTCCGCGCAGCGTTTCGATCAGCATGAGACCGCCGATGATCGCAAGCACGGTGCCTACAATCATCGCCGACAGCGACATCGTCGCCGAGCGCTGGCTGATTTCCTTGCCGCTCTCCTGCGCCGTGCTGACGAACTGCTCGAGTGTATGACTTGCCGTCGCCACCAGCTCCGTCGCAGCCTGCTTGTTGGCCTGCCAGCGATCGGCGATCGATATCAGCAGCGATGTGTGCTTTTCGATTGCGGCAAGCGATGGCTCGATTTTCTTGGCAAGATCCTGCAACGCGGCGTTTCGCCCGCTCAAGGGCACAAGCTTTGCAGCGTTTTCACGCAGTGCCTTGAGATCCGCAAGAACCGCATCCCTTGCCTCGGCATCAACCCGCCTGTTCAATTCGCTCAGGTGTAAGCGCAGATCGTCTATGGATTTGAAAGCGGCATTGACGATCACCACCATCGAGCGAAGTGTCGATATGCTCGCGTCCATGCCGGCAAAGCGCTCGATTGCCGTGTCCGCATTGGCAGCGGCGAGCTTTGCAGACTGCTCCTCGAGACGTTGCAGTTCCTGGTCGAGGGGAGCGTAAGTGTCCAGCGACAGATTGCTGCCTTCGACCATGGCAGCAAGCCTGTCCAATAGCGGCTTCACAAAGGCGATCTGGGTTTGAGCCTTCTCGGACGCAAGCGCCTCACTCGCACCCGCTTCTTTGACGAGCGGCGGCAGCAGGCTACTGATGGCCTTGGCGAGATCTTCAGGGGTGGCTGCGCGTGCAGTCGCCTTGCGCAATTTCGCAATGCGCTCCCCGAGGCTCTTATAGGCCGAGGCATCGAGAAGAAGGGCCCGGACGAAGGCCTCTTTTCCGTTCGCCTGATCCTGAAGCACGTCGAGTTGCTGACGGGCGCTCTGACTTTCCTTGAACAGTCGGGCCACTTCGCCGTCGATCGACTGTTCGGTATTGGCGCGCTCCTGTGACACCGTCCATAACGCGTCGGCGCCGCCCTGCATCTTGGCCCCGAGTTCGCGCACGGCAGAGATCTGCTGCTTCTGCGCCGGATCGGTCAACATCGCATCAAGCGTCGCCGCACCCTTTTCCTGATCCGAAATGCTGGCGGTCAACCGATCGCGCGTGGCCGCACTCGGCAGATCGGTAAACGCCGTCAGCGAGGATCGCAGTTGCTGAAAACTGGAAAGGGTTTCGATCGTCTGCCGGGTCAGGGTCATCTGGCCGTTGAGCGTACCGGCAGTGAAATAGCCGAACAGGCCGATCCCGGCTATCAGGACGATCAGCGGCACCACGAAGACGAGAACCTTCGTGACGATCCGCATACGTTGCAACAGTCGATCAATCAGCGCCATAGATGGCCCCCACCCCAGCAAAGTTGGCTCTTTTTCCGACGCGACCCCTCGCCTTGGCCTGCAGTGGCAGCGGTCATTTCATGATGACAGCCGGTAGCAGCGATCACGCCAGACCATCACAGTAGTCACAACTGTTAAAAAAATGGTCAATGGTGTCGAGTTTGGTCGGCACATGCTGCAGGCGGACGAAGGCGCATTTTCTGCGCCCTCGTCTTGTCATTCAGCCCATGTCCATAAGGCTTGCATTGCCGCCGGCAGCGGCGGTGTTGATCGAAGTCAACACCTCCTCCAGAACCAATCTGCTTCGGGCCGGCCGCCGACAACCCGTGGCAACACATCGCCGCGCAATTGGCCAATTGGATCAGTGAAAAGCCGGGCACCCAAAACCAAGACGTCGCAAGCCTGGATGGCACTGGAACCGAACCACGCCCGTCATCGACGGTCGTGGCTCGGCGGCAGGCGCCGGGGGATCAGTCTATCCGAAGGCCTTCGGCGGAGAAGAGGTGGACTTTCTCGGATTTGGGCGCGAGGTGGATTTGCTGGTCAGGTTTTAAATCCACCCGCCGGTGCAGCACGATGGTTGCCGTCTGCGTGCCGACACGCACCGAAAGATGGGTCTCCGCACCTGTCGGCTCGACAGTCAGTACGGTGGCCGGAATGCCCGTCTCCGCAATGTCGAGGTCTTCCGGGCGGATGCCGTAGGTGCGTGCCGCGCTGTGGCTCAATTGCGGCGGAAGCGGCAGGGAAACACCGCCTTCGATACGGAAGCCGCCGTCGCTGATGCCGCCCTCGAAGAGGTTCATCGACGGCGAGCCGATGAAGGCGGCGACGAAGGTGTTATTTGGGCGGTCGTAGAGATCGAGCGGCTTGCCGATCTGCTCGATGTGGCCGGCGCGCATGACGACGATCTTGTCGGCCATGGTCATCGCCTCGATCTGGTCGTGAGTGACGTAAACAATGGTCGTGCCAAGGCGCTGATGCAGCTCCTTGATCTCGCTGCGCATGGTCACCCGCAGCTTGGCGTCGAGGTTGGACAGCGGTTCGTCAAAGAGGAACACTTTCGGATGGCGTACGATGGCGCGGCCCATGGCGACGCGCTGGCGCTGCCCGCCGGAAAGCTGTTTCGGCAGGCGCTCCAGCAGGGGTTCAAGTGCGAGAATGCCTGCGGCTTCGCTCACCAGCTTGTTGATTGTCGCCTTATCGCGCCCCTGCAGCTTCAGGGCAAAGCCCATATTTTCGCGCACCGTCATGTGCGGATAGAGCGCGTAGGACTGGAACACCATGGCGATATCGCGCTCCTTCGGCGCGACGTCGTTGACGACGCGCCCGTCGATGCGGATTTCACCGCCGCTGATATCCTCTAGCCCCGCCAGCATGCGCAGAAGCGTGGACTTGCCGCAGCCGGACGGCCCGACGAGCGTGACGAACTCACCGTCCTCGATATCCGCGGAAACCCCGTGGATAACGGAGGCCGCGCCGTATTGCTTCAGAACCCGGTCGATTGCTACCGATGCCATTGTCTGTCCTCCCTCACAGTTTCAATTGCCAGACGCCCGCCTCGGCGACGGCGCCGGTGAGCGTTGCCGAACGTGCGGCGGCAAAGCTCGGAATGCGTTTGGACCCCGTCCAGCGGCCGTTGTCAGCGAATACCTCGATGGAGCCGGCATCGAGGAAGATGCGCAGGCTCGACGGTTTCGCGCCGGTGGCGACGTAACGTGGCGGCGTCATACCGGTGCGAGCGTCGAAGACAATCGCCAGACCATCGGCATCGAGTTTCACGCCTAGATCGACGTCCGGATGATCGAAGCTGAGATCGAAGGCGGCGCCCGGCTCGGTAAGATCAAGTACGATCTCGACGGCGCCGGTGCCGAGCGGCACGGTCTTGCCGGCGGCAAGCGCGGTGTCGTCCAGCAACTGATGGCGCAGGCTTTCGACGGCTGCGACCGGCGGGGTCAGCACCGTGTCGCCGTCGAGAAGCACGCGGCGCGGCAGGGTCATGGTCGTCGGGAAATCGTCCTTCTTGGAAAAATCCGTCCAGTTGGCGAGCCAGGCGATGCCGACCGGCTCGTCGCCATCAACGAAGGCCTGAAAGGCATAGGCATCCGAACCGAAATCCAACTCCTGCTCGAACTCCGCAGTGAAGGTGCGGCCATCGAAACCGCCGACGGTGACGGAGGTGAGGTTGCGGCGGCCGGTGGCCGGGTCGCGGCTGGTGAGCAGACCAAAGATCAGCGCCCAGCGCGTTTCTGCGTTTTTGCCGGAAAACGGCACCATGCAGGGGCATTCCGCCGCCGTCATGCCGAAACCGTCCTCGCGATGGAGGATGCCGAGGAAGGTCCAGCCATCGGCGCCTTGCGGGTCTGCGGTTTCATAGAGCAGTACGACGCCGCCCTGCCTGTCGCGGCTGCCGAGCAGCATCTTCCAGCGGCCGTCCGGGCCTTTGAAGACATAGGGGTCGCGGAAATCGGTGGTGAGGTTCAAGCCTTCCGGGCGCAGCGGCATCACGATCTCCGACGGCCCGGCGACGATGCCGTCGCGGCTGACGGCTGAAAGCTGGATTTGCTCTTCCGGTTGCCGGTCACGCACATGCTCGGTGTAAAAGACGCGGATTTCCTCGCCTTCTGGGCCGATGCCGGGGATCGCCGAGCCGGAGAAGGCGCCGCCGCCGCCATCGTCCTTTTCCGATAGATGCGCCGCCGGGAAGAGGAATATGGGCAGATGTGTCCAGCGGACGAAATCCTTTGAGACGGCATGGCCCCAGTGCATGGTGTTCCAGCGCGGCTCGTGGGGATAATGCTGGTAGAAGAGGTGAGCATTTCCGCCGAACCGTCCAAAACCGTTCGGATCGTTCATCCAGCCGAAGGGCGGGCGGAAATGATAGCTGTCGGGCACGTCGGGGGCGGCGGTGCGGGCATCGCTGTGCAAGACGCAGATGCCCTCCTTCATCACGGTTTCCGGCCGGAAGGCATAAGCGACGGAAAGCGCTGTGGTTGTCGCATCATAGGACAGCGTGGCACGGCCGCCCTTCGCGAGCGTCACAGCGAAGAACTCAAATTCCCCCGTGCGGCGGGTCGAGGGCTCGCCGATGTCGTTGCCATTAACGGCGACGAAGAGCTTCGCCTCGCCGCCGGCATGGCGCGCCTTCAACCAGAGATGCAGGACCGTGCCTTCGGGCAGCTCCGCTTCGATGGTTTCAGGTGCTGAGGTTTCGGATTTTGCCTGTAGAGACATGATCAACCTTTCACGGCGGAGCCGACGAATGAACTGACGAACCAGCGCTGGAAAGCCAGATAGAGAATGAGGACGGGGATCATCATCAGCACCGAGGCGGCCATGGCCCGGTCCCAGTAGATGCTGTCCTGTCCGAAGAAGGTGGCGATGGCGACGGCAATCGGCCGAGCATAGTCGGTCTGGGTGACCAGCGTCGGCCAGAGATACTGGTTCCAGCTTTCGATGCCCATGAGGATCGAGACCGTGGCGAGCGCCGGCAGGCTGAGCGGCATGTAGATCGACCGGTAGATGCGGAAGGCCGATGCGCCATCCATTTCCGCCGCTTCATAGAGTTCTTTCGGCAGCTGCGCGAAGAACTGGTAGAAGAGGAAGACATAGAGCGGGCTTGCCACCCAGGGCAGGATCTGCACCGCGAAGGTATCCGTCAGACCCGCCCGCGACATCATGACGACGAGCGGCATGATGATGCTTTCCTGCGGGATGACATAGAGCGCGACGACCAGCGCCAAGAGCGCCGCCTTGCCGCGCAGCGAGCCCCAGGCCAGAACGAAGCCCGCCATGGAATTGACGATAAGACCCGAGACGACTGTGGCGACGAGGATCACCAGCGAATTGAAAAGATATCGGCCATAGGCCAGCTCGCCGGAGAAATGGGCGATCTCCTTGTAGTTCGACAGGGTCGGGTCGCCGACCCAGAAGGCGCGGAAGCTGCCCATGTCGGCGAGGATGCGGAAGCGGTCGTCCTTCAGGCTGGCGATCAGCAGCATGAACAGCGGCGAGATCATCACCAGCGCGATGACCAGGATGCAGAGGCTCTGCACGATGCGCAGGCTTCTCTTGCCGTTGCCCCTTGCGATTGCCAGGGAGGCGGGCTGGGTCAAAGCGAGATCAGACATCGAAGCGCCTCAGGAGTTTGCGTTGCAGGAGCGCGATCAGAAGAACGATGACGAAGAGGATGACGGAAACGGCCGATGCGTAGCCGAGTTTCTGCTCCTCGAAGCCGGCGCGCACCATGTAGTGGACAACGGTTTCGGTGCTTTCGTTCGGGCCGCCCTGGGTGAGGATCGCCACCTGCGTATAGAGCTTGAAGGCCTGGATGGTCGTGATAACCAGCACGAAGACATGGGTCGGGCGAAGGCCGGGCATGGTGACGTGCCAGAAGCGGCGCAACGCGCTTGCCCCGTCGATGCGGGCGGCATCGTATAGTTCTTCGGGAATGCCCTGCAGGCCGGCGAGATAGATGATCATCTGAAAGCCATAGGCCTGCCAGGCTGAAAGCAACACGATGGAGAACATCGCCCAGTTGGGGTCGCCGAGCCAGTCGATCGGCTGGATCGTGCCGCCGGAAAGGAAACCGACGATCTGGTTGAGCGGGCCGCTTGGATACTGGAACAGCGTGCCCCAGATGACGCAGACCACCACCATAGAGGTGATCGCCGGCAGGAAGAACAGGCCGCGCAGCAGGTTTTGCATCGGCAGCTTCTGATGCAAGAGCAGCGCGGTCAGGAAGGCGAGGCCGCACTGCAGCGGCAGCACCCAGACGGTGAAGCGCGTGACGTTCCACAGCGAGGTCCAGAACAGCGGGTCGGCGAAGACGCGCTCGAAATTCAGGAGGCCTACGAAGCGCACCGGCGTCGGGCGCGGCACGAGCGGCTGGTTGGTCATCGCCGTCCAGAAAGACAAGAGGAACGGCGTGATCAGGAATATCGCCAAAAGCAGAAAGGCAGGCGCGATCATCGCCATTTCCTGCCAGAGCCGCTGCCTATCGCGGCGTTTCGCCGGACGCCGCAAAGCGGGCGTGGAGGTCTGTTGCAAAGTCATTGTTTCCTCCTCATCGGTCATCCTTCCCGAGATGGTCCAGGGGCCGGCAGGACGAACCGGCCCCGTCAAAACCCCTTACTGCTGCTCGTCGAAGGGCGGGTAGCCGGCATTGTCCTCGATATCCTCGTCGATCTTCTTGGCAGCGGCCGTCAGCACTTCCTGCGCGTCGCCACCGTTGAAGATCTTGTCGACGGCCTGCATGAAGGCTGAGGTGATCGTCGGATATGCCGGGTGCGGCGGACGGGCGATCGCGGTCTTGGAAGCCTGCTCAAAGGCGACGGCGAGCGGACCGCCTTCCGCATAGAGCGGGGAACCGGCGGCGAAGCTCTTCAGGCCCGGATAGGCGGACTGGGTCTTGGCGTACTCCCGGTACTCCTCGTCCTTCAGCAGGAAGCTCAGGAACTTGCCGGCGATCTCAGGGTTTTCCGAGGTCGCGGAAATGCCCCAGATCCAGGTCCCGTTCGGGCTCACGCCCTTGTCGCCGATCTTCGGCAGCGGCATGACGATGATATTGTCCTTCATCGCTGCCGATGCCTCCGCGTAGAACCAGTGGCCGCCCATGGCGAGCGCGGCCGGCTGCCCCTCGGCGTAGAACTGGTTGGTGCCCGACGAAGTCGGCACGACCCAGCCCTTCTTCACCCAGTCCTGCATCATCGTCAGCGCCTTGACGCAGGCCTCGCCATCGAGCGTGCCGCTGGCCTTCCAAGTCTTGCGGTCGATCAGGTCGCAGCCGGCGCTTTCGAGCAGGGGGCCGTAGGCATAGGTGATCCACTCGGTCTTGATGCCGTAACCTCGGAAGGTGTCGATCGGCCACTTCACGCCTTCGAGTTTGGAAAGCTTTTCGAGATAGCCTTCGAATTCCTCGCGGGTCCAGGCATCATCGACCGATTTCGGAATGCGGGCGCCGATCGCTTCAAGATATTTCTTATTGCCGTAGAGCACGACCGAGGAGTCGGTGAGGCCGATCGCATAAAGGTCCTTGTCGATCGGATAGGTGCCCTGGGCGATATTCGAATCCGTCATGTCATCGAGCAGGTCCTTGTCAATGAGCGGCTTGACGGGCTGCAGATAGCCGGACCAGACATAATTGGCGAGGAACGGAGCATCGAGTTCCATGATATCGGGCAGCTGCTTGGCCATGACGGCGGCGCTGAACTTTTCGTTATAGGCATCGTGCGGCGCGTAGATCATCTCGATGTCGACATCGGGATTGGCGGCCTCGAAGCGGGCGGCAACGTCGCCATAGGCCTTCACCCAGCCGGGATCGCCCTGGTGCATGACGTGGATGACGGTCTTCGCCTCGGCGAGACCGGCGGTCGCGACCAGCGCGGCGGACGCTAGGAGTGCGGAAAGTAATCGATTACCCATTAAAGTTCTCATTTGTATTCTCCTCCTGTTGGGCACTATTCAAGTTCAGACGGATGACCGTTCGACCAGATGGAACGGCAGTTTCCGCAGATGCGGCGGTTCGGGCTGCTCGGCCAGGAGGATCTCCATGGCAAGGCGGCCCATGGCGCGGTGCGGCAGGGCCATCGTCGTCAATGGCGGGTCCAGCCGCGAGGCTATCTCGACCTGGTTGTCGAAGCTTGCCACCGCGATATCATCCGGAATGCGAAGGCCGGCGCGGGCAAGCGCCGCATAGACTTCCATCGCCACGCGGTCATTGCCGCAAAGGATGGCGTCCGGCCGTTGACCGGATTTCAGAAGCGCCTCCACATGAGAGGCGACAAGGCTTGGCGCGCGGTCGCTGTAGACGCTGCGGCGCACCGCCGGCAACACGCCAACGTGGTCGATGCCCGCCTCCTCAAGCGCCGCGCGAAACCCCATCTCGCGTAGCGTGCCGGCGAGAATGCCCGGCAGGTTGATGAAGGCGATGCGCCGCCGGCCGGCGCCGAGGAGATAATGCACGATCTCCCGCGCGCCGCCCTCTTCGTCCGGCACCAACGCTGTGACGCGGCCGGCAGCCTCGCGGCAGTTGATCATGACGCCGACGGCGCCCGCCAACCTGTCCGGCAGGGCGACATCCTTGTGGTACATGGCGGCGTAAGCAACGGCGCGCGGCCGGAACTGCTGCACCTCGTCGAGCACCGAGCCGATAGATTGGCCGCTGCGGTGGTTGACCGCAAAGACCGCCATCCCGGCGCTGCGGGCCGCCCCGTCGAGGCCACGTACGATCTCGGTGGCGAAAGGCGAAGTGATGAGACCGTCGGAGACGACGCCGACCAGCGGCAGCCAGCCCTGTCGCACGCCACGCGCCGCAAGGTTGGTCACGTAGCCGAGCTCTTCCGCAATGGCCTTGACCTTCTGGCGCGTATCGTCCGACATGCGGGCGGAGCCGCCGTGCAATGCACCGGAAACCGTCTTTACCGAGACTCCCGCACGTTCCGCAATGTCAGAAAGAGATACTGCCACGATCCGCACCATCCTCCTTGGGTGATCGATTACCCAATAGTCGCGGCGAACGCTTTTTGTCAAGCGGCTTTTACGCTTGCGGACGAAGACGGCAACCTGTGGACGGGAAAGCAAGCCGCAAGGCCGTCGTAAAGTCCCTGGATGCCGATGACCTGGAAAGACTTGTTCGAGCAAGTACATGAAGGCGGCGAGGTTTCCCGAAACTGCCTTTCCAATCGTCGTTCCTCACGCCAGCAATACTGTGTCGCGAGCGGATCGCCGCCCGACGCCGTATGGGCCGAGGAAGCCAGATTGAATTCCGGGAAGAGGGCCTCTTTTCCGTCTGGAGTTTCGAGGGCGCATTTTCTGCGCCCTCGTCCTGTTACTCAGCCGATGGCCATGAGGCTTGCATTGCCGCCGGCAGCCGCGGTGTTGATCGACGTCGACACCTCCTCCAGCAGCCAATTCAGGCAATAGGCTTCGGGATCGCTCGCCAGTTCCTCGGTCGTCGCGGCCTGGACCAGCAGAAGCGGACCGGGCAGGTGAGCGATCTTCTGATTGACGGCCAGAACCCTGTCGCGATCCCCTTCGACGAGCGCCCCGGAGAACGGCCCATCCTTTTCCCAATCCGACGTCCAGGAAACCCGGCTGGCGACAGCCGCCGGAAGGTCCGCCAGGACTGACTTCGATAGGGAACCTGTGTCGACGACGATGTGGTTGCCGGTCGAAAGGGCTGCGGCGATCTGGCGGTGAAGCCCGCCTTCGGTCTGCGGCACGAGGAGAATACGGCCGCGGGGATGGAGCGCGTAGAGATTGAGCTCCCCGACCGGACCGGTGAGTTCACGTTCGAGCCCGAGCGCCGAGCGGCTCGCATACCCACGCGCCACTTCCCCCTCGCCCGACAAGCCCTTCTTGTCGAGCCAGACGATGTAGTCACGAAGGGCGAGGTCCGTATGAACGGAATCCTGCTGTGGCGGCACGGGCGCGCGCTGCACCAGCCGGCCGATATAGAGCGGACCGCCGGCCTTCGGACCCGTTCCCGACAAGCCGCGGCCGCCGAACGGCTGCACGCCGACGACGGCGCCGATGATGTTCCGGTTGACATAGAGGTTTCCAGCCTTGATGCGGCTGGTCACATGCGCGATCGTTTCATCAAGCCGAGTGTGAAGGCCGAATGTCAGACCATAACCCGATGCGTTGATGTCGTCGATCAGACGGTCGAGCCCGTTTCGCTTGAAGCGGACGACATGCAGAACCGGGCCGAAGATCTCTCTTGTCAGGTCCGACAGGGACTTGATTTCGATGATCGTCGGCGGAACGAAGGTCCCCGCCGCAGCACTTTCGGGCAGCGGCAGCTGATCCACCTTCCGGCCTAAGCCGCGCATATGCTCGATATGCTGGTCGATCTCCGTCTTTGCGCTGTCATTGATGACTGGGCCGACATCGACGCTCAGCCGATCGGTACGGCCGATCGTAAGCTCGCGGAAGGCGCCCTTCAGCATGGCGAGGGTCCTGTCGGCGACATCGTCCTGAAGGCAGAGAACCCGGAGCGCCGAGCAGCGTTGACCGGCACTGTCGAAGGCAGACGCAATGACGTCGGCCACCACCTGCTCGGCCAAAGCCGAGGAGTCGACGATCATGCCGTTCTGGCCGCCGGTTTCGGCAATCAGCGGAATCGGCTTGCCGGTCGCCGATAGCCGTTCGGCCAGCTGCGCCTGGATCATGCGGGCAACTTCGGTCGACCCGGTAAACATGACGCCTGCCGTCTCCTCCGCCCCGACCATGCCGGCGCCGAGACGGCCGCTGCCGGGCACGAACTGCAGGGCACCGACAGGCACGCCCGCCTCGTGAAGGATCTTCACACTCTCCGAAGCGATGATCGGCGTGACGCCGGCTGGTTTTGCAAGCACGGGATTGCCGGCCACCAAGGCTGCGGCGACCTGTCCGGTGAAAATCGCCAGCGGGAAATTCCACGGGCTGATGCAGACGACCGGGCCGAGGGGCGCATGCGAGGGGCCGAGGGTCTTGCGAGCCTGTTCGGCATAGTAGCGCAGGAAATCGATGGCCTCACGCACCTCGCCGACGGCATTGGCCGCGGATTTGCCGGCTTCGCGCATGACGATGCCCATCAGCACCTTGATGCGGGACTGCATGATGTCGGCCGCCCGCTCCAGGCAAGCGGCACGCTCGGCCGGCGGCACGGCGGCCCATTGCGGCGCATGCTCCGCCGCCATGCGAACGATGCGCGCTGCCTCCTCGACCTTCACTTCGGTCACCGTGCCGACGACATCCCGGTGATCGGCAGGATTGAGAACATCGCGCGTAACCCCATCCATAGAGCCGTCGGCTAGGATGGGAAGCGCATGCCACGGGGCAGCAGCCGTGGAGGCGAGCGCCTGCCCCAAATCCGAAAGCGTGGCCTCGTTCGAGAGATCGAGACCATCGGAATTGGCTCGGGCGCTGCCGTAAAGAGCCTTCGGCGACGCGATCTGCGCGTGGGGCGCGCCAACGACAGGCATGGCCGCGACGATTTCGGCGGGATCGGCGATCAGCGCCTCGACCGAGACATTCGGATCGGAGATGCGGTGCACGAAGGAGGAATTGGCGCCATTTTCCAGAAGGCGTCGCACCAGATAGGCGAGCAGCGTCTCATGCGTTCCCACAGGCGCATAAATGCGGCAGGGCCGGTCGAGTTTTTCCTTTCCGACAACCTCGTCGTAGAGTGGTTCGCCCATGCCGTGCAGGCATTGGAACTCGTATTTGCCGACGGTGAAATCAGCACCCGCCAGACGATAGATCGTGGCGAGCGTCTGCGCATTATGGGTGGCAAATTGCGGGAAGACCGCATCCGGAGCATCGAGCAGCTTGCGCGCGCAGGCGATGTAGGCGACATCGGTGTAGATCTTGCGGGTATAGACTGGATAGTCGTCGAGACCGTCAAGCTGGGCGCGCTTGATCTCCGCATCCCAGTAAGCGCCCTTGACGAGACGGACCATGACCCGACGCTCGGAGCGGCGTGCGAGATCGATGATGTAGTCGAGGACGAAGGGGCAGCGCTTGCCATAGGCCTGCACGACAAAGCCCAGCCCGTTCCAGCCTGTGAGATCAGGCGCAAAGCAAAGCTCCTCAAGGAGATCGAGGGAAAGCTCCAGCCGATCGGCTTCCTCGGCGTCGATATTGAGGCCGATATCATAGGTCTTGGCGAGAACGGCCAGCGCCTTGACCTTCGGCAGCAGCTCGCTCATCACCCGGCCGGCCTGCGACCTCACGTAACGGGGATGCAGGGCCGAAAGCTTGATCGATATGCCCGGGCCGTCATATATGCCGCGCCCGTCCGACGCCTTGCCAATGGCGTGGATCGCCTTTTCGTAATCCCGGTAATATCGCTCGGCGTCGGCGCCCGTCGTGGCGGCCTCGCCCAGCATGTCGTAGGAATAGCGGAAGCCGCGCGCTTCCAGCGGCCGGGCGCGTTTCAGCGCCTCGGCGATCGTTTCACCGGTGACGAACTGCTCGCCCATCATGCGCATCGCCATATCGACACCGCGACGGATGACCGGCTCGCCGGCGCGGGCGATCAGCCGCGTCAGCGCTGCCGACAGGCTCCGGTCGTTGACCGTCGACGTCAGCTTACCAGTGACGACGAGGCCCCAGGTGGCGGCGTTGACGAACATGGATTTTCCGCCGCCGATATGGGAGGTCCAGTTGCCCTCGGCGATCTTGTCGCGGATCAGCGCGTCCCGGGTTTCGGTGTCGGGAATGCGCAGCAGCGCTTCGGCGAGGCACATCAGCGCCACGCCTTCCTGGCTGGAAAGCGAATATTCCTGCACCAGCCCTTCGACTCCGGTCCCCTTGTGCTTGGCGCGCAACGCCTCGATCAGGCTGCGGGCCGTGCTGCGAATGTCATAGCGTTTTGCCTCGGAGACACGCGCGGCTGCAACGAGCGGCGGCAAGCATTCGGTTTCCGGCCGGCGATAGGCTGCCGTGATGGCCTGGCGAAGTTCGGATTGCGGTCGGATCGGTGGGGCAAAGCCGGAAAACGGCGCGCCGTCGGCGGGATCATTGGAGGGGGCGGGGTCGATCGCTGCGTTCAACATGGGAGTCCCTATTCAATCGATGTCTGTTTTAACGGATGAATGAGATGCCGGGCTCGTCGTCCCAGTGTGCATCGTCCGTGAAGGCGGGGCCGGAATATTCGGTCTCCCGCAGCGGGCGCGCATCCGGTCTGTCGCGCTTGAGGGTGAGCGCCGCAGCCACGGCCCTGATCGCCAGCGGCCGGTAGTGAGCGAGCAGATCCGGCGTCCGATCGTCATCCGCTTCTTTGTTATGCATGTATGATCCCCGTGTTGAGCGCGGCGCCAATACCGATTTCAGCACTCTTCTGCCCGGCAGATAATCTATCATAATCGAAAATCGCAATCTCACTTGATTTCAACAGTTTCCAGGCTGTATGAACTTATTAATCCGTCCGCGAGAGTTCAAATGGCTACTGAAACCGACATCTTTAGTGAATTGGACCAATTCGACAGAAAGATCCTCGCCGCACTCGCCGAGGACGGCAGGCTGTCGATCACTGATCTCGCCGCGCGTGTCGGATTGTCGAAGACGCCGTGCCAGATCCGTTTCAAAAGGTTGATCAGCGAAGGATATATCGAAGGCTTCAAGGCCGTCCTCAATCCGTCGAAAATGCAGCTCGACCATATTGCTTTCGTCGAGGTGAAGCTTTCCGATACCCGCGAGGACGCGCTGAAAAGCTTCAACGATGCCATCAAGAAGATCAGCGAAGTCGAAGAGTGCCATATGATCGCCGGCAGGTTCGACTATCTGCTGAAGATCCGCACGCGCGATATCGGCCGCTACCGCCGCGTTCTCGGCGAGCGCATCTCGACGCTGCCCCACGTTGCCAGCACATCGACGAATGTCGCGATGGAAACGGTCAAGGAAAGCTGGGACAAGTTCGGTTCCAGTCTTTCGTGAGGGTAATGTCGTTTATCGACCCAAAGCAGTTCAGCCAGCTTTCGCTTTACGGCCGCGTGCGCTCGGCTTCGCCGGCACGCTTTTGCCGTACTCATTCCACCATGCCGTCAGAGCTTCCATCGTGGGGCCGAGGCCCCGCGCCTTCTGCGTGATTGCATATTCGACGCGCGGGGGAACCTCCGCAAAGACTGTGCGGGACACGAGCCCGTCTGCTTCGAGCTCGCGGAGTTGCGCCGTCAGCATGTGTTGGGTGATGCCGGGAATAGCCTTTCTCAGTTCGCCAAACCGGTGGACCCGCTGATGGAGCAGCCACATGATTTCCAGCTTCCATTTGCCGGAGAGCAGCGCGAATGCGCGGCGCATCTCCTCATGCATATTGATTTCGCCATCGGCCATAGTCTGGTTTTCCATACTAGCTGTAAGTAATTCATCCTACTTGCAAAGATAGACCTTTGACGACATTTTTCATCCGTGCATCGGGGGCGCAGTAAAAGGAGCGCCTCTCACATAGAAACCGACAGACTCGACGAGAGGAATGTTGCTGCGTGAGCAGCGACAGGGATGAGCTTATGCTTGAATTTTACGGATACTGGATCAGCACGGCACTTCTATCCGTGCTCTACCTCGCTTCAGCCTACATGTATGCCACAAAGAAACAGTGGGTTCGTGAGGCGCTGACGGAACTCGGATACAGCGCCAACAACCTCGTTCCGTTCATGATCATCGTTAAGGTCCTCGGCCCGCTCGCGATCCTTTCGCGCGTCAGCGTCCCGCTCAGCGATCTCGCCTATGCGGGCATCTTCTTTCACCTGCTGCTATCGGGCCTCGCGCATATCGGCGTTCGAAAACCTGTCGGCGCCCTGCCAGCGGCGATCGGCCTGGCGCTGCTGATCACCTCGTTCATGACGCAGAACGACGCCCGCGACGTCCCCTCCCCTTACGTCCAGGCCGCCGTCCTCTGACGCCTCGACGATTCCCAAGCCTTATCAAATGGAGATACACATGGATCGACTCAATGGAAAAGTTGCCGTTATCACTGGCGCAAGCCGCGGCATTGGCCGCGCCACCGCAAAACTGTTTGCGGCCGAAGGCGCGAAGGTCGCAGTTCTTTCGCGGACATCCGAAGGCGTCGAACGCGTTGTCGCGGATATCGTCGACGCGGGCGGCACCGCCCTCGGTGTCGTCTGCGACGTCGGTGAAGCCGATCAGATCACGGCCGCGGTGGACAAGGTTATCGCAACATATGGCCGCATCGACATTCTCGTAAACAATGCTTTCGATGGTTCTGCGGTCTTGTCTTCGGTCATCGACCTTTCGGTCGCGCAATTGCAACGGAACTTCGACACCGGGCCGATCGCATATCTACGTTTCATGCAGGCTTGTTATCCTCACCTGAGAGAAGGCGGAGAAGGGCGGATCATCAATTTCGGGTCGATGGCCGGCACGATTGGATTGGCCGGGTACGGCCCGTACAACATGGCGAAGGAGGCAGTGCGCGCGCTGACCCGCACGGCGGCACGCGAATGGGGTGGCGACAACATCACCGTGAACAACATCCTGCCGATCGCGGACACTTGGGGCGCAGCAGAAAAGGAGGTTCCTCCACCGATGAGCGCACTTGCTCGTTTCGGCTCGCCGGAAGACGACATTGCCCCGGTGGTGCTGTTCCTGGCCAGCAAGGATTCCCAATTCATTACGGGATACAGCCTTACCCCCGATGGCGGCGCAATCATCGACAGCGCCCGGTAACAGCCCTCGGCAACCGTCGATGAGCAAGGGGCGCAGCGTGTTGCGCCCCGTTGTCCGGCAGAGCCTCCCGACGTGAGTGTTGGTTACCGATACCGGTAGCGGAAAGCTTCAGCGAAGGCGGAAAAAGCAGCGGATGGATGGCGCCGGCTGGGGTAATAGAGATGATACCCTTGGAATGTTGGCGCCCAGTCCGCAAGCACTTCGTGCAGTTGACCGCTGTCACAATATTGTCTGATCAGATCCCTCGGCACATAAGACAGCCCCGCCCCATCGAGAGCGGCATTGATCGCAGGCCCTATGTTGCTCATCACGAGTTGGCCTTCCACACGTACGCTGAACTCGCGACCATCCTTTTCAAACTCCCAGGCATAGAGAGCGCCTGACGTCGGAAGACGCAGGTTCACGCAATTGTGGTCCGTCAAGTCTTGCGGGGTCGAAGGTGCAGTGCGGGCCGCAAAATATTCCGGTGATCCGACCACGGCATAAGAGATATCGGCCCCGATGCGAACGGCCACCATGTCGCGCGCAATCGCTTCGCCGAGCCGCACGCCGGCATCGAATTGGCGCTCCACGATATTTGTGAAGCCGTTGTCGACGATGAGTTCCACGATAATATCGGGGTAATCCCGTAGAAATGCCGGCAGCCTCGAACGGAACACTAGCTCCACGGCATCATCGGGACATACGAGGCGGACTGTGCCTGAGGGCTTATCGCGTAGCGAGCCGAGGGCGCTGATCCCGGCGGCGATGCTCTCGAAATGCGGCTGGATACTTTCCACGAGGCGCGCGCCTGCCGCCGTCGGGGCGACGTCGCGTGTCGTCCGGGAGAGAAGCCGGACGCCGAGCCGTGCTTCGAGCGCGCTGATCGTATGGCTCAACGCCGAGCGCGTGACTCCCAATTTTGATGCAGCGCGCGTGAAACTCCGCTCCTGAGCCACCTCCAGAAACGCACGCATTTCCGTGAACTCGTCGCGACGCATTGTTGAATCTCCTTCATCACGACATTCAGATTATAGCTTCTAGTCGCGCAAAACCAGTCCGGTTATCTATCTGGCAGCGGATAGGAGAACGTGGATGACCGTCGAGTTGACATTGAATGAGACCTCACTGACGGACGACACGGCGACCTCGTGGTCTGCTGTGACCTGTCTCTCGCTTCTCACATTCCTTCTGGTGGGCTTGGAATTTCTTCCTGTGAGCCTTCTGACCCCGATCGCCAGGGACCTCTCGGTGTCAGAGGGGCAAGCCGGATTGGCAATCACCGTGTCGGGTGTCTTCGCGGTTATCACCAGCCTTTTCGGCAACGTATTCCTGGCGAGGATCGACCGGAAGTTTATCGTCTTGCTCTATACGGCGGTTCTTGTTGCATCGAGCTTGGCGGTTGCCCTCGCACCCAACTTCCTTGTCTTTCTCGTCGGACGGTCGCTGGTCGGCGTTTCGATCGGCGGCTTCTGGTCGCTATCGACGGCTATTCTGGCACGCCTGGCTTCGGACCGTGACCTGCCCAAGGCCATTGCGCTTCTTCAAGGTGGCACCGCCTTCGCGCTCGTCCTTGCCGCGCCGCTCGGCAGTTTTCTTGGCGGGTTGATCGGATGGCGCGGAACCTTCTTCATCACCGTGCCAATCGGAATTGCCGCACTCGTCTGGCAACTGGCAGTCCTGCCAAGGATGCCGGCGACATCAACCGTCTCGGCGGCCAGAATATTCGGGCTGCTACGCAATCGCACATTCGCGATAGGAATGGCGGCGACCGGTCTCGCCTTCATCGGCCAGAACGCGCTGTCCATTTATCTTCGTCCGTTCCTCGAAGGCGTCACCGGACTGGAATTGAATGCGCTGTCCATGGTGCTTCTCGGCCTTGGCGTCGGCGGACTAGCTGGAACCTCCGTGATTGGCTTCGTCGCCCGGCGCCACCTCCTCCTCGTTCTCGTAGGCCTGCCGGCCGCTCTTGCGGTCCTTGCCCTGCTGCTGATCGCTCTCGGGCCGTTCGCGGCGGTTACGGCATCCCTGCTCGTCATGTGGGGATTTTTCTCGACCCCGATTCCGGTCGCCTGGAACACCTGGATGGCCGCCATCGTTCCCGGTGAATTGGAAGCGGCAGGTGGACTGCAGGTGGCGCTGATCCAGCTCGCCATTGCAGGCGGCGCTTTCGCTGGCGGCATGCTGTTCGACACCGCGGGATGGTGGAGCACCTTCCTTCTGGCCGCCTGCCTTCTCGCCGGTTCGGCCGGCCTCGCCGCGCTCGCTGGCCGCCGTTCCTGAACTTTGTCAAAACCTCAAAACAGGAGATCATTATGTCCCAAGGAATTGAAAACAAGGTGGTCGTCATCACCGGGGCAAGCAGCGGGCTCGGCGAAGCCACGGCGCGTCACCTTGCTGAGCGTGGCGCCTCCGTCGTCCTCGGCGCGCGGCGTAGCGATCGCATCGCCAAGCTGGCTGAGGAACTGACTGCGAAAGGCTATAGGGCCAAGGCAGTCCAAACCGACGTCACGGACCAACTTCAAGTCAAGACGCTCGTCGACACGGCCGTCAACGCGTTCGGTCGCATCGACGTGATGCTGAACAATGCCGGCCTGATGCCACTTGCGCCGCTCGAACGGCTCAAAGTTGACGAGTGGGATCGGATGATCGACGTGAACATCAAAGGGGTGCTCTACGGCATCGCAGCAGCGTTGCCCCACATGAAAACGCAGAAGTCGGGGCATATCATCAACGTGTCCTCTGTCTACGGTCATGTGGTCGATCCGGGTGCCACCGTCTACTGCGCCACTAAATTCGCCGTGCGCGCCCTCTCCGAAGGGCTGCGGAAGGAAGTGAAGCCATACAACATCCGCACCACGATCATTTCACCCGGCGCAGTGAGCACCGAACTGCTCGAGCACATCAGTGAGAAGGACATCCAGGCAGGCACCAAGGAGTTCGTCAGCAAGATCGCCGTCAGCGCGGACACGTTCGCCCGAACGGTCGCCTTCGCGGTGAACGAACCAGATGATGTCGACATCAACGAAATCCTGTTCCGGCCGACGGCTCAACCTGTCTGACGCGAGGCGCGCTATGTCGATGACATCCAAGTTCATGAGCCGTCGCACGGTGCTGGGCGGAACCTTGGCCGCCGCCGCTCTCCCTCTTGTGGCGCACGGGCAGGACGAGCGCAGCTCGACGGGTCACAAGGCGACAGACGTCAGGATCAGGATTGGCTTCAACAATCTGATCCTGACCGCGACGCTCTCCGACAATCCGACCGCGCGCGATCTTGCTTCCATGCTGCCCTTGAACCTCACGATCGAGGACTACGGCAGGAACGAAAAGATCGTCCATCTGCCGCGCAAGCTGACCGAAGAAGGCAGCGGTGCTTTCGGAAACGAGCAGCCGGGCGACCTTTGCTACTTCAAACCCTGGGGTAACCTGGCGCTGTTCTACGCGGATTACCGCTGGGACGGGCTGATCCGGCTCGGCCGCTTCGACAATGGCTTTGAGCCGTTGCTGGTGCGCGGCGAGTATCCGGTCCGCATAGAACGCATCTGACAAGGGCTTTATGGGCGGAGATATCAATTCGCCTTCCTCCGAAGCATGAAAGAACTCCAAGGACGATAAACTTCCGGGACCAGAAGCCCCGGCCGGCTTAAGCCAGCAGAGGCCGCTCGACGGGGCGCCTCCGTCTATTCGATGATCTCGACGCAGAAATCTATAAAGGCCCTGACCTTAGCCGGAACATGCTGGCGCGAGGGATAGAAGGCGTAGAGCGGGAATGTCTCGTCCGACCAGTCGGGAAAGAGGTTCACGAGCTGCCCATTGTTCAGATAATCCGCCATCCCGAGTGAGAAGACTTGCGCGATGCCGATCCCCGCAAGGCAGGTCGCCAAGGTCGTGCCGGCATCGTTGACTAAAATGCGGCTGCGGGTCTCGATCGAGACGACTTCGTCACCCCGCCGAAGCTCCCATTCGAAAGGCCTTGCGGTCAGCGGGTCCTGGAACTGGATACAGGTATGCTCGCTCAAATCCTGTGGACGGCTCGGCCGACCATGCCGCTCGATATAAGCGGGAGCCGCAATCGTGATCACGCGCGTCTGCATCAACAGGCGCGAAATAAGCGACCGCTGTGCAGGCTCGCCAAAGCGCACCGCGACGTCCATGCCATCAGCAACAAGATCGCCGATCTCGTTGCGGGTGATGACCTCGATCTGGATATCCGGATAACGATCGAGGAAGGCGCCGAGCCGCGGGCCGAGCACAAGGCGTGAGAAATATGGGTCGACATTGACTCGCAGTCGCCCACGCACCGCCTGTCTGGCGCCAACGGCTGTCTGCGCAGCCTCTTCGATGCCGCTCAAGAGTGGGGCCACCTGTTCGTAGAACCGCGCGCCGTCATCGGTGAGCCGCATCGTGCGTGTTGTCCGATCAAGCAGCCGCAGACCGATCCGCCCCTCCAGTCGGGAAATGGCGCGGCTGACACCCGACGCCGATAATCCCATTAGCTCCGCTGCCCGCGCAAAGCTTCCGCTCTCGATAACGGCGGCCAATACGCTCACGCCATTCAATAATCGTCCGTCAAACATCGCGTATCCGTGATTTTTAGTCACCAATCATGTGACAGAAGCGCGCTTCAGTCAAAGGCTTCCGAAGGACATGATCAGCATAACAAACCGCCAACCTGCTGGCGGCGGAACAGCAAAGGAGTCTAGCCATGTTTGTGATTACCGGAGTAACTGGCCAAGTCGGAGGCATCGTCGCCGCGCGTCTGCTGGATGGGGGGGTGCCGATACGCGCCGTCGCGCGCAATGCGGAGAAAGCAGCGGAATGGAAGGACAAAGGCGCAGAACTGACCTTGGCCGAGATGACCGACGCCGACGCGCTCACCGAGGCTTTCGCCGGCGCCGACGGCGTCTTTCTGCTGATCCCGCCTACCTTCGATCCGACCCCCGGCTTTACGGAAGTGCGCGCGGTCATTGCGGCGCTGAAGACCGCGCTTCTTTCGTCTCGTCCCGCCAAGGTCGTTTGCCTCTCCACCATCGGCGCGCAGGCCAGAGAACCTAACCTCTTGAGCCAGCTCGGTCTCGTTGAACAGGAGTTATCTGCCTTGCCAATGCCGATCGCCTTTCTGCGTGCCGGCTGGTTCATGGAGAACACGGCTTCGGATATCGCGCCGGCGCGCGAGACATGTGTCCTCTCGAGTTTCCTCCAGCCGCTCGATCAGCTCTATCCGATGGTTTCTATCTTCGACGTCGGAGCCAAGGCGGCAGAACTGCTGCAGCACGACTGGGTGGGCAAGCAGGTCATCGAGTTGATGGGGCCAGAGGGCGTCACGCCCAACGAAATCGCCGCTGTCCTCTCGTCCATCCTCGGAAAAACCGTCCGGGCAGAGCCGGTCGCCCGCGACACCTGGGAGCAGATTTTCACCGACCAAGGCATGCAAAACCCCCTCCCGCGGATGCGCATGATCGATGGTTTCAACGAAGGCTGGATTCGGTTCGACGGCGAGCCGGTGAAGGGCACGACCACGCTGGACACAGCCATGAGCCGCCTGATTAGCCCCGGCCGATAAACAGCTGAAAGGCCGTGGCGGGAGAGCAGCCACGACCTTTCTCATGCAGCCTCTGATAGGGTCGACCCAGGATTTTGAACTGAGGAATTACCCGAAGACTACCGGAACGGACGGCAGCGCCCAGTTATTGGCTCAAACTCCATTATATGTCGGCCAGCGTGCGGCCTACTGCGGCTTTTGAATTTCACAGTAGACAATGTTGCGGTTTGAGCCGGGCCAAACAGACACCTTCACATCCGCCCCGGTCACGCTTTCACTGGCGATCAAGCCCATCTCTCGTTCTGACCGCAACAGCAACGCCCAGTTCATGAATGTCTCCATATAGCCATCGACGTCCGTCTCCGGAGAGAAGTTGGCGAACAGGAATGTGCCGCCAGGCTTCAGCATGCTGACGCACTTTCTGGTCAGCCTTACGGCTACCGCGTCCGGCAAATAGTCATAGAGGCCCGCGGCATAAACGAAATCGAACATTCCCAGCGCATGCCTTCCACCGAGTAGGGATTTGACCGACCCGTTCACCGCCTCGACGGAAGTGCCGGCGAAATCGCGGGCGACGGTTCCAACGCTCATCGGGTCTTGATCTAAAGCCACCCAGCGTTTGATCGCGCCGGCGCTGAGCGCGCGCGATAAAGGTCCCTCACGAAGATGCCCGGCGGCGATGGCGAGGACTTCGGTCGAACCAGGCCGGGCCGAAGCGATCTCATCAACGCGGCGCGCCAGAATGTCTCGACGCTCCCTTACCGCGACGGATGACGAAGCATTTCGAGTGTAGGCGTAGATCGAACGTCCCAAGTCGCTCGCTGATGCGACATCGTCCTCAATCTCAGGTCTGCCGTAGATGAAGTCGAGAAGGCGTGCGTCGCCAGAATAGCCGCGCGGCTTTTCGAACGACCAGCGGGTCAATGGATCTTGATGGAGATAGTGAGCAACGGGATGGGATTGCGCGATCTGAACGAGGACGTCCCACGCCTCCGGATGAAAGCGCCGCCTTATTTGATGTAAGGCATCAGTAAGACGCTCGATGATCGCGTTAGGCTCGACTCCGGATTTGAACTGACGGATCGACACCTCAAGGCTGAGGGCAAGCTCAGCTCTGGCAACGATCAGGTGGCCGGGATCTGGGGCAGCAACCCTCCTGGCCGACCGACGAATCTCGCCGGGCGCTACAAGACTTTCACCGTCCAAGACCAGGCTTTGTTCCATTTCGAGATCCTCTTGACTTAGCGTTAAGCATAATCAACCTCGAAATAGGATGCGACTAGAATCTACACGGGATAAGAGTAATTCTACTCTTGCGGGTCAGATGCTACCCCTCTAACAAAGCTCAGCAATAAGACAAACCGGTTGCAGATTGCCGAACGCGATTTTGGAGGGCGCCGAAGTATGGCTTACTTTTCAACATACTTTAGATGGCTGTCGGGTCGGCGTCGTTGCATGATCGCGGCTTGCGCTAATGTCCAGCGCGATGAATCAGCCGCCAGCTTTTCATTCGCCGAGGCCCTCAAATCTCTGAAAACCGAAAATGATGCTGTCCGAAGGCAGAGCTCACGGTGTGGTCTTTGGATGGCGGTCGCCGTTTATGTGGCCTTCGCACTTCCCGACCGCTGGCTGATCCCCGATGTCGCTTCCATGACGATCGCCGCTCGATTCGTCGTTGCGACGATCGCTCTGCTGGCGTTCGAAATCTTGCGACTGGCAAATGCGAAAACCGTCTGGCTCGACATCACATGCGCCGCTGCGCTGCTTGTGGGCTATGTAGCCTGGCTTTACCCGGCGATTGCCACCCGCGACGTCACCGCCATGTCATACTACATGGTATTCGGCGCCATCTTCATGATGGGCGCCAACCTGTTTTTCAGTTTCCCGTTTCGGCTTTCGGTGATCACCTCGGGCCTCGTTCTATGCGCGTTTTTCATTACCATCGAGGAATTTTTTCCCTCAAGCCAAACCTACAAGCTCGCTTTCGGGCTGTTCTACATTTCGTGCTTCGCTTTCACGTCTTTCGTCAATTGGCGATTGAATGTGGAGCGTCGAAACGTGTTGCTGAACGCGGCGGAGGCTCGCCATCAGCACTGGGAAGCGTCCGAACGAGGAAGGTCACTGCTCGAGCTTTCACATACTGACTACCTGACAGGCATAAGCAACAGACGCGCGCTGGATCGGCGGCTCGACGAATGCTGGGCCGCCTGGAAAGACGAGCGCCGCGGCTTCTCCGTGTTCCTCATCGACGTAGATTTTTTCAAACGCTTCAATGATCGCTACGGACACCAGGAAGGAGACCGATGCCTGACTGTCATCGCCAATGCGCTGAAGGCGGTTGTAGAGTCGTCCGATGGCATGATCGGCAGGTATGGTGGCGAGGAGTTTATCGTAGTCATGCCGGCTGCCCTCCCCAAGGTCGCGATGACTCTCGCCGAGAAGATCAGAATGGAAGTCGAGTCTCTTGCGATTGCTCACGACGAGCGACCGGATGATATGTCGACCGTAACCGTCAGCATCGGCGTCGCCTTCACCCGCGAGAAAGTTGGCGAGAAAGTCGAACGAATAGTACGTGAAGCCGACCTCGCTCTCTACAATGCCAAAGCAAGTGGCCGAAACTGCATTCGCAGTTTTGATCCGTTTTTACCCCGCCCCGACGACCACGCTGGCAAACTCGTCCCGTTGCTGGCGGCCGCTATCGATCGCAAACTGGTCTCGCTCGTGTACCAACC
Source organism: Rhizobium sp. SU303 (assembly GCF_021052345.1). Lineage (NCBI taxonomy): Bacteria > Pseudomonadati > Pseudomonadota > Alphaproteobacteria > Hyphomicrobiales > Rhizobiaceae > Rhizobium > Rhizobium sp. SU303. The sequence continues at coordinate 692,978 of NZ_CP088096.1, read as the reverse complement.
GATCTTCGACGTGACGAACGGGAAAGCAAGAGCTGTCGAGGCTTTGATGCGCCTCAGGATGCCGGACGGCACCGCGGTTTCACCGAAGACATTCATTCCAGTTGCAGAACGGAGTGGTGCTATCCTCGAATTGGGCAGGTGGGCGATCGAGACGGCCTGCCGGGATATACTGATGACCGATCGCATGGCGACCGTCAGCGTCAACGTGTCGCCGATACAACTGCGTTCCCCCGGCTTTGCTGCCAGTGTCGCTGAAATCCTTGATCGCTGCGGGGTCTGCGGGTCGCGACTCGCCTTGGAAGTCACCGAAGGCCTGGACATGGATATGCAGGCGGAGGTGCTGAAATGCATTGCCGATCTGCGGGCACTCGGCGTCGAAATCTGGCTCGACGACTTCGGCTGCGGCTTCGCGGGCCTCTCTTGGCTGAGGGCAATCGAGTTTCAGACGGTCAAGGTCGATAGAACCTTCCTGCACGACTGCTCGAACCCACGCGGTTTGACGATGCTTCAGGACATGATTGCTCTCATCCGCAATCGCGGGAATACGATTCTGGTGGAAGGCGTCGAAACGGCCGCACAGTTTTCCCTTCTCAAGGATCTTCGCATCGACCGCGTCCAGGGTTTTCATATGGGAATGCCGGTTAGCGCTGAACTTCTGAACGCGGCATAACTCGACTCAAGGTTTCCAGATGGCTGAGCACGTTGCCGATGATCGGTGCGTTGGCGCATGACGTCTCTGCAAATCGCGAATTCGGACGGGAGCGCATCGGCCGCGCAAGATGGAGCGGAAATTCCACGTCACGAAAGATCAGCTTGTGATCACGCCGGCCAACCTTGAAGAAGGCCGCCATTGCCGGAAGTCTTGCTTTTGGACGGATCAGGCCGTCTGATACGGGGAGGCAACGGATCGCTGACTCAGATGAATATTCGGCGGTTGAACCTGGGAATGAGGAGCAGGATGGATCAGGCCAACAGCCCGCAAACATCGGCAAGCGAAGAGAGCGAAGCGCGCAGGCTTCAATACCTGACCTGGGAACACATTGCGTCGGACCTCCGTCATCCGGCTCACCTCGCCCGCAAGGCAGAACTCAGGCGATCATGCGGTGCGGAGCTGGCCGAAATGTCCTACATCGCCGAGCATGCCGCAGTCTTCACCGAAAGCCTGACGATGGGTGAGCGGTCGTGGATCGCCGGGCACGCGCTCGTCCGTGGCCATGTGATCCTCGGCGACGATTGCACCATCAATCCCTATGCCTGTGTTTCCGGCACGGTGACGTGCGGCAATGGCGTGCGGATTGCTTCGCATGCCTCGATCGTCGGCTTCAATCATGGCTTCGACGATCCGACCATTCCCATACACCGCCAGGGTGTCGTCAGCATCGGCATCACGATCGGTGACGATGTCTGGATCGGCGCCAATTGCGTGATCCTCGATGGCGCCACGATTGGAAACGGTGCGGTGATCGCCGCCGGAGCGGTGGTCACGGGCGACATTCCCGCCATGGCGATTGCCGGTGGCGTGCCCGCTCGGGTGCTGCGGAGCCGAGGCTCGGCGCCCAGGAAATCTGGCACTGGCGACATCGAAGATCAATTGGTCAGGCTGGGTCAGAAAGCGCAAGACCAATGGCCGGATGTCCTTGCACGCTGGAAAACGGACGGAGCCTATGAATCGCTGGAAGCAGACGGCATCCGGCGACCAGCGATCCGGCATCTCTGCGATGCAATTGAGATCGCTGCAGGCTTCGGCCAACTGCCGCCCGACCTCGATGCGGCGGAGACCGTCGAGCGTCTCCAAGGTCTTCAGGACCGAGAGACCGGCCTTTTCCCGGAAGAGCATGCGCGAATGCATGGCAAGGCGCTGAGGGATGATTCAAAGGCGCTCTATAACGTCCTTGCGGTTGGCTATGCGCTCGAACTGCTTGGTTCCGGTCCGCGGCAACCCGTCCATGCGGTCGAGCTCGGGGCCAGGGAGCTGGATGAATGGCTAAGCGCCCTGCCCTGGTCGACCCGGGCATGGCACGCCGGAAGCGTGGTCGATGCGATCGGAACTGCCATGTACTTCAACGCGAAGTATTTCGGCATCAGGCATTCACGGCAGGCGCTCTTCGAGTGGCTGAGCCGGAATGCCAACAGCGTCTCGGGGCTGTGGGGTGAACCGACCGCGGCGGAAGGATGGCTTCAACCGGTGAACGGCTTTTATCGCCTGACGCGCGGCACCTACGCCCAGTTCGGCGTGGCCCTTCCCCACCCGCACGCCTCGCTCGAGACGGTTCACCTCAACTATCGCAACCACAAGGGCTTCATTGCTGCAAAATACAATGCGTGCAACCTGCTCGATACGATTCATCCTCCGTTGCTGATTGCCCGGCAGACAGACTACAGGCGGGCCGACGGGGAGGCTATCGCCCGCAAGGTCATGTCGAGGGCGTTGGATAGATGGCGGGATGGCGAGGGATTCCCGTTTGCCGACGGTGGTGAACCGAGCTTGCAGGGAACGGAAATGTGGCTTTCCGTCATTCACCTGGCGGCCGATTTTCTCGGCCTGGCAGATCGCTTCGCCTTCGTCCCTAGGGGCGTTCACCGGACGGCAACCGTGGGGTTGGGTTTGTGACTATGCTTCGATCACCCGTGCAGGGATGCCGTCAGCCAGGCGGCGGCAAGGTCCCGCGCATTGCTTCGTTTGGCTTTGACGGGCACGATCACGTTGTAGCGATCCTCCGCGCCAAGCTCGCCGCCGCCGACCTGCACCAGGGTTCCATCCTCCAGAAAGGTGCCCACCAGCATACGCCATCCCAACGCGATGCCTTGGCCTGCGCGCGCGGCTGCGATGGTTTCGGTATAGTGGTTGAACCGAAGCGACGGCTTTACCTCGAGGTTGGCACCGGTGAGCGAAAACCACTGTGCCCAGCTATACCAGGAACGATCGAGAACATCCGTTTCGATGAATTCGTCGGCGGAGCCGAGCGGGCCATCTCCGCGACGCTTGAGATAGTCGGGAGAGCAGACGGGGCAGATGACGTCGCCATGCGAGGCGATGACGGTGCTATCGCTGAAGGGAGGCACACCATATCGAATTGCCACATCGACTTCTCCGTCATCGAGAGCGATCGGGCTGTCCTGGGATATCACCCGCACCAGGATGCCGGGGTTCGCACGGCGAAATTCGGCCAGCCGCGGCAGCAGCCAGAAAGAAGAAAATGCAACGGTCGCCCCTATGGTCAACACGTCCTGGCTGCGCGACTGGAGCGCTTCCACGCTCTCGGCAATATCGGCAAAGCTCTTGGCCAGCGTGGCTCCGAGGTTGATGCATGCCGCCGTCGGCTCGATCGCTCGATGCTTGCGCACGAATAGGGGCTGGCCGAATTCCTCCTCCAGCAAGGCAATCTGCCTGCTGACCGCCGCCTGGGTGACACCCAATTCGGTCGCAGCCGTGGTGAAGCTCTTCTTTCTGAGCACCGCCTCCAGGGTCACCAATGCCGTCAACGACGGGATCCGTCTTCTAAAGTGCATCACAGAACCCCTTATCGCATGATAAAAACTCATGCGAACCTAATTTTTTATGCCGTTGAAACATCGGAACTGCAAGAGCAATTTGGGGAAACTCTCGCATAAGAGGTTCTGATGCTAAACAAGCTCCCATCTTCCATTTCCGCCCTTCTCGACGCTCGTGCCAATGGTCACTCTCTGCCGGCCGGCCTTTACGTCAGGGAAGACGTGTTCGAAGCAGACATCGACGTCTTCTTCCACAATCACTGGATTTGTGTCGGTCTCGATTGCGATGTTCCCGAACCCGGTGACGCCACAGTGATCGAAATCGGCAAGACGAGCCTGATCCTTCTGCGTGACGACGACGGAGAAATTCGCGTCCTGCACAATGTATGCCGCCATCGCGGCTCCCGCCTTCTCGATCCGGGCAAGACGATCGTTTCAAAGCTCGTCTGTCCCTATCACACCTGGACATACGAACTGACGGGTGAGCTCAGTTACGCACCTCACATGGGCAAAGACTTCGACAAGGAATGTCGGAGCCTCAAGCCCGTCACCTTCAAGTCAATCGGCGGACTGATTTATGTCTGTCTCTCCGACAATCCACCCGAGGACATCACCATCCTCGAACAGACCATGACCGAGCGCCTCGCCCCCTACGACATCCGGAACGCAAAGATCGCCTTCCAAACGGATGTCATCGAGGATGGCAACTGGAAGCTCACGATGGAAAACAATCGCGAATGCTACCATTGCTCCGCGAACCATCCGGAGCTCTGCGTCTCCTTCGTCGATCTCGACTTCGGCTTCGACCCGGAGACGCTGAGCCCGGAGGATCGCGAACAGGCCGAGGAGCACTTCAGGCTGTATGAAGAGCGGACGAAGGCGTGGGAGTCTGACGGCTTCCCCTCGGCGGCCGTCGAGCAGCTCGCCGACTGCGCCACCAACTTCCGCACCCAGCGGCTGATCATCGCAGGCGCCGGCGAATCCCAGACCCACGACGCCACCGCCGCATCCTCCAAGCTTCTCGGCCACATGACCCGCAAGGATCTCGGCGACACGCATCTTTGGGGCCACAACAGCTGGAATCACTTCATGGGCGACCATGCCGTGGTGGCAACCGTCATCCCGCTCTCGGCGGGCAAGACGCTGGTCAGAACCAAGTGGCTGGTCCACAAGGACGCCGTCGAAGGCGTGGATTACGATCTCGACAAGCTGACGGATGTCTGGGTCGCGACGACGGACCAGGACGCCGATCTCGTCGCGCGCTCCCATGCAGGCACTCTCGACCCGGCCTATCAGCCGGGCCCCTACTCCCGCTTTTCCGAGACGAACCTCGACAAGTTCGCCAGCTGGTACATCGATCGGATGCGCGCCCATGGATACTAGGAGCCCGCAGATGCCCGTAGCCAGGGCCGCCCTTCACGACGTCTGGAACCCGGAAGAAGACGACGCGCTCGTCTGCCTCGATGTCCAGCAGGAGACGCATGACGTCAAAACGTTCACCTTTGCCTCGCGTGAGGGCAAGCGGTTCGTGTTCAAGGCAGGGCAGTATTTTCTGTTCGACCTGGAACATAATGGAGACGCTGAAAACAGGTGCTACAGCATCTCCTCCTCGCCGCATCGGACGAACGCCTTCTCCGTGACGGTGAAGCGCGTCCCCGGCGGAAAGATCTCCAACTGGCTTCATGACACCCTGGTTCCCGGCGCGACCGTCAAGGCGAATGGACCGCTCGGCCACTTCGTCAGGCCCGAGACGTCGGGACGCAAGCTTCTGCTTTTGTCCGGCGGCTCCGGCATTACCCCCGTCATGTCCATTCTGCGTGAGATCGCCGACAGTTGCGAACCTGCCGACGTCGTCTTCATGCACGCCGGCCGGACGCCGCAGGATCTGATCTTTCGCGACGAACTAGCCTGCATCGCCCGCAGGCTGAAAGGCCTTCGCCTGCATTTCCTCCCGGAGACCGTGGCCGGCGAGCCGTCCTGGCCCGGTCTGACCGGCCGTATTTCGAAGGACTACATGCGGCTTGCGGTTCCCGATATCGCCGAGCGAACTGTGATGTGCTGCGGCCCCGCCCCGTTCATGGCCGCCGCGCGCGGCATTGCCGCCGAACTCGGCGTGCCCGGCTCGAACTACCTGGAGGAAAGCTTCGACGCCGCGGTCATCGACGAACCCGAGATCCCCGTGGTTCAGGAGGCAGCTGCCAAGGTCTTTCAGGTCACCTTCTCGAAGCAGGCGCGCAGCATCGACGTCTCCGGCGACCAGAGCGTGCTCTCTTGTGCGAAAAAGTCAGGCGTCAGGATCCCGTCGTCCTGCGCAAACGGTGTCTGCGGCACCTGCAAGTCGAAGCTTACGTCAGGCACGGTCGACATGAACCACAATGGCGGAATTCGTCAGAGGGAAATCGACGCCGGCTTCTTCCTGCCCTGCTGCTCTAAGCCGCTCAGCGATCTGGTCATCGAGCGCTGAACACGCGTGGCGTCGCGTCATTCACCGACAACAGGAGCTCATTGAGATGCTGCGAGAGGAAAGCGATTCCGCCGAGCTAACCGGCTCGACGGTCTTCAAGGACGCGCGAAAGCAGGCATACTTCAATCCTGAAGGCGCCGACCGGCCTCTTATCAGTCCTGTGCCGGTCACGACGCTCGATCGGGCTCGCCGATATCGTCTGGAGCGCCTGCGTACGAAGATGCGCGAATGGGACTGCGGCGCCCTGCTTCTCTATGATCCCGTCAACATCCGATATGCCTTCGATTCATCGAATATGAGCATCTGGACGATGCACAACGCCTCGCGCTACGCTCTGATCCTCGCCGATGGGCCGGCCATACTTTTCGAATTCGAAGGCGCCGAACACGTCAATGACGGGCTTCCCGGCATCGACGAGATCCGGCCGGCGAAGTCATGGATATTCTTCACATCAGGGAACCTTATGGAACCCCGACTGAAAACCTGGGCGGACGAGGTCGCGGACCTCGTAAGCCGCAATGGCGGCAACAAACGCGTGGCGGTGGACAGGCTTGAACCGGCGGGCGCGTTCGAATTGCGGGAACGCGGCTTCATGCTCTTAGACGGCCAGGAACTGGCCGAGCGGGCGCGATCCATCAAGAGCGCCGACGAGATCGAGCTGATGAGATGGACGATCCGTGTCTGCGAAGCAGGCATGGCGCGGATGTACGAGGTATCCGAGCCGGGCCGCACCGAAAGAGAGATCTGGGCCGAGCTTCACTTCGAAAACGCACGCAGCGGCGGCGAGTGGCTGGAGACCAAGCTTTTGACCGCAGGCCCGAGAACAAACCCCTGGTATCAGGAATGCTCGGACTACGTCATCAAACGCGGGGAGATGATATCCTTCGACACCGATATGATCGGACCCTACGGCTATTGCGCCGACCTGTCGCGTTCGTGGACAGCGGGACATGTGGCGATGAGCGCCAAGCAGAAGGAACTCTACGCCGCTGCCAGGGATCAGATCGAGCACAATCTCGCCGTCCTGAAGCCCGGCATGACGTTCGAAGAGTTCAATGCGCTGTCGTGGCGGATTCCAGAGAAATACCAGCCTTATCGATACACGCTTGCTTTGCACGGAACCGGAATGGCGGACGAATGGCCGGGGATCCTTCTGCATCCGGATTTCGACCCTGATTTCAGCGGCATCATCGAGGAGAACATGGTTCTCAACGTCGAAAGCCTGATTGCCGAAGCCGGATCCGAGAGCATCAAACTGGAAACCCAGGCTCTGATCACGGCACGGGGAGCCGAGCGGCTGGACACGTTTCCGTGGGAAGAGATCTGAATAAGCCCAGAGCATGATGCCGAAAAGTGTGATCGGTTTTCGGACAACATCATGCTCTAACTATATAATTTAGAACAGGATGATTGAGGCCGGCCCGGCCTAAATCATCCCTGTTCTAGTGCGCTCTCGAAGCAGCACGATGCTGTGACGGTGTCTGCCCGAATGTGCGCTTGAAGGTTCTTGTGAACTGCGAGGCGTTTTCAAAGCCGACATCCAGCGCGATCTCGATCAGAGGCGCCTTCGACTGGGCAAGGATCGATTTCGCCCGCTCCATGCGAACACGATTATACGCCTTGGCCGGAGACATCCCCGTCTTGTCGATGAAGATTCTCTCCAGCTGTCGTCTTGAGAGCCCAACCGTGGAGGCAAGCTTCTCGATCGACATGCTACCGTCGACGAACTGTTCCATCGTGATCATCGCCGCCTTGACGCGGGCATCGTCATAATCGTCATAGAGCGGACGCCGGGGCTGGACGTCCGCAGCTGCGCGGGCTCTCTCGATCTGCAGCACCTCAAGTGCGTTTCGTTCGGCGTCGCGGCTGATGTATTTCCTGACCAACAGCGCGGCCATGTCGGCTGAACTGCTGCCGCCGGCGCAGGACCCACGCTGGCGATCGAGATTGAAGAGCCGATCGGAGCGAACGCTGAGGTCCGGAAACCGCTCCCGGAATTCCTTGTAATGCAGCCAGCTTACACAGGAGTCGTGCCGCTTCATCAGGCCCGCCGCGGCAAGAATGAATGTGCCGGTGCACACGCCGATCAGCGGCACCTTCTTGGCGTCCGCCTGCTTGAGGAAAGCGATGGTTTCCTGGTCGACAGGGTTTTCCACCGTCAAAAGGCCGCCGACGACCACGATGTAATTGAACTTCGACGGGTCGACGAAATCCGACGTCGGCGCGACTTGGACACCACAGCTCGCGGTGATCAGGTGCCTCGTGCTGCCAATCACCTGCCAGTCGGCAAGGAGCCTTCCGGAACGATCCTGCTCGTCGCTGGCGAGCCGCAGCGTGTCCACGAAGAGGGCGAAGGCGGACAGCGTGAACGATCGCGCCAGAACGAACCCGACCTTGAGGCGGCTGGCCGACTTCGCAGCGTCATCTGCCTGGCGGTGCTGATCGGGTCGCATACTCATCTCCCTGTCGAAAACGCGCTCATCGGATCTGAAAGCCATGCGCCAGCGGATCACGATCGTCAACGAAAATGGTGTTGTGCCCGATGACGCGCGCCCAGCCCCCGATACTTGGAAGAATACCGCTATAGGGCCCAATGCGTGCTTCGGCTTCGACCCGGCCCTCGAAGACGGTTCCGATCAGGCTTTCATGGCGGTATCTCGACGCGACGGTAAGCCGTCCCTTCCCGTAGAGTTGGGCCATGCGGGCGGAGGTGCCGGTGCCGCCTGGCGAGCGATCGATGGCCTTCTCCCCGTAGAAGACGGCGCCGCGCCCGTCCGTGGTGTCATTGACGGGGCGGTCGCACCAGATGGCATGATGCACGCCTCTGATCCTGGGATCGTCGGGATGAACGGGATCGCAGACGTCGGCAAGTGCTGACCTGAGCTTCTGGCTGCAGCCGACGATATCGGATGCTGTCATGCCGTCGAGGCCGCTCCAGTTATCCTGTGGTTCGATGACGGCATAATAATTGCCGCCGTAGGATATATCGACGCGCAGACGGCCCATTCCCGGCACATCGACCTCGACATCCGCCTCATGGAGATAGCTCGCAACATTGTGGAGACGAACGGATTCGACATATCCGGCCTTCTCCTCATAGGTGACGTCGACCCTCCCCGCAGGCGTCTCGATGGCGACCCGGCCGGGTTCGCGCGGCTTGACCAGCCCTTCCTCTATCGCAGCGGTCACGGTGCCGATGGTGCCGGCGCCGCACATCGGCAGGCAGCCGCTCACCTCGATGAAAAGCACGGCGAAATCGCAATCCTCTCGGTAGGCCGGATAGATGATCGCCCCCGACATGATGTCATGCCCCCTTGGCTCGAACATCAGCGCCTTGCGCACCCAGTCGTGGTCCCGGACGAAGATTTCCCGTCGCTCGCTGATCGGCGCATGAGGAAGCAGCGGACCGCCCCCGGCGACGAGGCGGACGGGATTGCCGCAGGTGTGCGCATCGATGCAGAAGAAGCTGTTTCTCATCTTTCCACGTCCTTGCTCATCCCGCCTTCCGTGGCCTGTCGCGATCGAGCAGGCTACGGGACAGCCGGTCGAGCAGAAGGGCGACCGCGACGATCGCCAAGCCGGCCCTGAGGCCAAGCCCCATCTCCATGCGCGTCAGGCCGCGCGTCACCTCGGCGCCGAGACCGCCTGCGCCGACGAGGCCCGCCAATACGGCCATCGCCAGCGACAGAAGGATGCATTGGTTGAGGCCGACCAGGAGCGTCTGCCTGGCCAAGGGGATCTCGATCCTCCAAAGCACCGAACGAGGCGGCGCGCCGATGGCGCTGCCGAGTTCCACAAACTCTTTCGGCACCTGGTTGAACGCCAGCGTGGTCAGGCGGAGCATCGGCGGAATGCCGTAGACGATGGTGGCGATGATTGCCGGCACGCGTCCAAGGCTGAAGATCATCACCGCAGGAATGAGGTAGACCCATGGCGGTACGGTCTGCATCACGTCGAGAACCGGGCGAACCATCGCCTCCAATGTCTTGTGGCGCGAGCACAGGACGCCGATCGGGAAGGCGATAAGCACGGAAATCAGGACAGCGACTGTGACCAGAGAAAGGGTCTGCATCGATGCCGTCCACAGCCCCATAAGAAGACAGAACCCCAGGCATAGACCCGCAAGGATTGCCGCGCGCAGACCGACGGCGACGAATGCCAGGACGACGACGATCGCGATAAGCCCATAGGGCGGCAAGAAGAGGAGCACCGCCTCGAATCCGGAAAGGACCGCTTCGACCAGATAGCTGATCGCCGCAAACAGCGGATGAAGATTGGTGTTGAGCCAATCGACCGACGGCGCCAGGAAAGCGCCGGGCGAAAATTGCAGGATGGACGGATTCATGACTTCCTCTCCGTTCCGAGCCGAGCGGCGCTCTGGGTTATCCGGTCAAGCACCATGGTCAGAACCACGATGGCTATCGCTCCATTGATCGAGGTCGCGATGTCGAGCGTCCTGATTGCGCCGTAGATCGTCTCTCCGAGCCCGCCGGAGCCGACGATGCCGGCGATGACGACCATGCCGAAGGCCATCATCAGGCTCTGGTTTATGCCTGCCATGATGCTCGGCAGGGCAAAGGGAAGGCGGATCTTGAAGAACATCCTCGCCGGCGTCATACCGAGCGCCTCTCCGAGCTCGATGAACTCCTTGGGCGTCATCCGGATACCGAGAGAGGTCAGGCGGATCGCCGGCGGCACGGCGACGATCACCGTCGCAATCAGTGCCGTCGCCGGTCCATAGCCGAGCAGGGCTATCGCCGGCAGCAGGTAGATATATGGTGGAAGCGTCTGGATCAGGTCGAGACCCGGCTCCATGAAACGGTCGAGGCTCGTGAAGAAGCCGGCGGCGATGCCGATCGGGATGCCGATCACCAGGGCGAGCGCCGTTGCGGTCAAGACCAGCGCCAGCGTGCTCATGGTCTCCGGCCAGAGCCCCATCGAAAAACAAAGCGCCAGCGCGATGCCCGCAAGGACGCCGAACCATATATTCACCAGTCGCCAGCCGATGAGCGCCACGATGAGCGCGACCAGGTAGAAGGGCGGAAGCTCCAGGAGCCACAGGATCCCGTCATAGAGCCCTTCGAGAACCTGCCTGATGGAGTCGAAGAGAAACTCGCCGTTGTCGCTCACCCACTCGAGCGCAGAGTCCGTCCATTCGTCGAAAAGGTCGGTGAAGCCTGAACTATCCATGTCAATCAGCTCCAGTTGTGGGACGCCGCCGTGAGATCGTGGGTGGACGTTCCCTTGACGCCCATTAGCAGGCTGCGTGGGGTCACCACGCCGACGACCTGATCATTGTCGACGACGGCAATGGCGTCGCGCTCCGACTGCATCGTCAATGTGATGAGTTCGTCGATATCGGCGTCCGGCGTTGTGCGCGCCAGCGATGCGATGTCGAAATTCGGCGCGCTCTGCTGGAATTCGGCGACGCTGCGCATGACGGAATGCGCCTTGATCAGATGGAGGCGGGATATGCCGGCGACGAATTCGGCGACATAGGCATCCGCCGGGTTGAGGATGATATCCTCGGCCGTGCCGGTCTGGATGATGACACCGTCCTTCATGATTGCAATGCGGTCGCCGATCCGGATCGCCTCGTCGAGATCATGGGTAATGAAGACCGCGGACTTGCCCAAGGCTTTCGTCAACTGCCGGAATTCGTCCTGAAGCTGACGCCGGATAAGTGGATCGAGAGCGCTGAATGGCTCGTCCATCAGAATGATCTCGGGGTCGGAAGCAAGAGCGCGGGCGAGCCCGACGCGTTGCTGCATGCCGCCGGAAAGCTCGTTCGGATATCGGTTCACCCAGTCGGCGAGGCCGACCTTCTCGAGCGCTGCAACGGCTGTCTTGTTTCGCTCCGGCTTGGCAATTCCCTGAACCTCGAGGCCGAAGGCCGCATTTTCCAGGACTGTCCGATGCGGCAATAGAGCGACGCTTTGAAACACCATGCCGATGTTCCTGGCGCGCATCTGCCGAAGATCGACCGGCGACAGGGCGGCGAGGTCGCGTCCCTTGACGAGGACCTTGCCGGAGCTCGGCGTGATCAGCTTGTTGAGAAGGCGGATGAGCGTCGATTTTCCGCTTCCCGACAAGCCCATGATGCAGAAGATTTCGCCGCGCCGGACCTCAATGCTCGCGTCGGATACGCCGACGACGCAGTTGAATTCGTTGAGCACCTCTTTTTTGCCGAGGCCGCGCTCCTTGATCGACTTCATTGCCGCAGCGGACTTGTCACCGAAGACTTTCCAAAGGGATTGGCAGTCGATCAGGACGTCATTGATATCGGCATTTACGGTTTTCATAGCGATCCCCTTTGAGCCATTCGGCGCTGGCTTCTTCATTAGGTTTCAGGATGGCCGCCCGACGGATCGGGCGGCCACGACGCGTTTAGTTCTTCTTGATATTTTCCCAGCGCTTGATCAGGTCGGCATGTGCGCCGATCCAATCCTGCACGGCCTGGTCCATGGTCTTGCCTTCGTTGACGGCGCCGTTGATGGCGGTGATGTCGGCGATCGGCACGTAGACGCTGGCCATGACTTCGCGCGCATGCGGGTTCTCTTCGGAGAAACCCTTGTGGCCAATCCAGTAGTAGCTCTGCGGCGGCGGGAACACGCCCTTCGGATCCTTGAGGTACTTGACCTCGTATTTCTGAACCATCCAGGACGGCTCCCAGATCGTCACCGCAATCCACTCCTTGCGATCATAGGCGGACTTCAGCGCCGCCGTCATCGCGGCCGTGCTGCCCTCGACGAGTTGGAGCTTGAGGCCGTAGTCCTTGACCGCATTCGATGTATCGCGCATCAGGCCGGCGCCCGGCTCGATACCGATGATCTTGCCGCCGAACTTGTCAGCATTTTCATTGAGCTGTTCCAGCGAGTCGATCGGGACATATTTCGGAACCGCGACGCCCTGATAGAGGCCGTGCGAAACGGGTGCGATCTTTTCGAGCCGGTTCTTGTTCTTGTCCCAGTAGTCCTGCGCAACATAGTCCGTCTGCGAGGTCAGAACCTGGATGTCACCCTTGGCGAGAGCGGCATAGGCGATGCCCCATTCGGAGAACTCGGTCACCTTGACCGTATAGCCGGCGTCTTCGAGAACCTTCTTGGTGATACCGGTGATGGGCGTCAGGTCCTCCCACGACATAGTACCCATCGTGATCGTCTTTTCTTCCGCGCGAGCAGGAAGGATGCTAACCCCGATCATCGCAGCGGCGCAGAGCGCCCTCCACAAATTTTTCATTGTTCTTACTCCTGTTTTACGTTCCCATTCTCATTGAAGTCTGCGAGCGGGCAGCTTCACATTGCGCGGGCCGAGGGATCATCCCTCGCGACCTGCACGCAATTCCTGTAGGCGGATGACCGAGTTGACGCCGAGCCACGCGATAGGCTCGGGCGGCAATCTCACCGGCTCCGGCTGGTTCTTGTATTTGTCGAGTTCGGGGCTTGCGGCTCCTGTCGCGAGATCGGCCGCCATCATTCCCGCAAGCGTGCTCTTGACCGTGCCGAGACCATTCTCGCAGCAGGCGGAAAAAAGCCCCTCTTCGACCTCGCCGAATGCCGGCACATGGTTTCGGCTGAGGCACAGAGCGCCCGCCCAGCTATATTCCATCGGCAGGCTTTCCAGTCCGGGGAAGCGCGCGTCGAACGACCGGCGCTGCTCGACCGCCACACCGGCGACGCGCTTCTCCGACACTTGAAGGCTCGGGTCGTAAGTGAACCTGGTTCTGATGACGATCCGCGAACGACCATCGGTGGTGATCTTTCGCACCGTCGCTCCCATCGGGTCGGCCGGCAGCAGCGCCCAGCGATCTGCGCCTGTGACATCGCCGCCGAATTCGTTCTGGGAAAAGGCTGATGTCATCGACGCGTAGGTGAAGATGTGTATCAGCCGCCCGCGAAAGTGGCCGAAGCTTTGAATATGGCCGTTCACACCCAGAATGACCTTCGGCGCGGAAACCGACCCTCGGCCGGCCTTCGCCTTCCAGGACAGCCCTTCGCGCGAAAGCTCCAGCACCGGCGAGTGCTCGTGGATGGCGACCTTCGAGGAAAGTCCGTGCGCCAGGCCGCGTATATAGTTGGCGGGCTGGATCATCACGGCGCCTGACGTATAGAGGCCACCTCGATAATAGCGCGAGCCCGTCATCTCCCGCATCTGATCGGCGTCGAGAACGCGATGCTCCTCGCCGATCCTCTCGAGCGATTTCCTGTAATTGTCGTTGAGCCGGAGCCCCCGCTCGGAGGCGGCTGCATTCACTTTGCCCGACGGATCGAAGGTTTCCCTGGACAGGCCGTATTCCGCCGCGACATCGGCTGCAAAGGAAATCGCCAGACGGTTCTGCCTGATCTCGTCCTTGGTCGCCTCTTCGTCATCAACCGAATACTCGCCCGAGGACAGATTGTGCGGCACGTCGATCATGAAGCCGGAATTCCTGCCGGCCGGTCCCTTTGCGATTTCGCGGGCCTCGAGGACAACGATTTTGTCTTCGGGGCGCAACTGCGACAGGCGGCGCGCCGCCGACAGGCCGGCAAATCCGCCGCCGACGATCAGCCAGTCCGCAGTAATGTCGTGCTCAAGCGCCGTTGCGGGAAAGGCGCGTTCGCTGATCGCCTCCCATCCGGAAACGCCGGTGTCGATCGGCAGACGCTTGATCACATGGTGGGTCATCGGATCGTCTCGTCGACCGAGCGATCCGAAACGTCGATCCAGATCGTCTTGAGTTCGCAGTAGTTGTCGTGGGCGAAGACCGACTTGTCGCGGCCGCCGAAGCCGGACTCCTTGTAGCCGCCGAACGGCGTGGTGGCGTCCCCTTCGCCGAAGCAATTGACCGTGACGACGCCGGCACGGATCTCGCGCGAGAGCTTGATCGCGTTTCTCAGGCTGCCGGTATAGACCGATGCCGTCAGGCCGTAATTCGTATCGTTGGCAAGAGCGATTGCCTCGGCTAGCGAATTGAAGGTGGTCACCGAAAGCACCGGCCCGAAGATCTCTTCCTGGAAGAGGCGGCTGGCAGGCGTCACGCCATCGACCACCGTCGGCTCGATGAAGATGCCGTTATAGGTTTCGCCGCCGTGGGCGACCGACAGCTTCTCCGTCTTGGCGTCGTCGAGGAAGGATTTCACCTTCTCGAAATGAGCTTGGCTGACGAGCGCACCGATGCGGTTTTCAGGATCGAGCGGATCGCCGGTCTTCCATTCGCGCATATAGGCGCCGATGCGCTTCAGCAGTTCGTCCTTGACCTTGGAATGAACGATGAGACGCGACGTGGCCGAGCAGTTTTCGCCCATGTTCCAGAAGGCGCCGTTGACGACCTGCTCGGCAACGAGGTCCAGGTCTTCGGCATCGTCGAGAACGACCGCGGGATTCTTGCCGCCGCATTCGAGCACGACTTTCTTGAGGTTCGAGTCCGCGGCGTAACGCAAGAAACGGCGGCCGGTCGGCGTCGATCCGGTGAAGGCCACCATATCGACATCCATGTGCAGGCCGATCGGTTCGCCCACATCCTTGCCGCTGCCGGTGACGACATTGAAGACGCCCTCCGGAATGCCTGCTTCATGGGCAAGCTCGGCGACACGTAGCGTGGTAAGCGTTGTCTCCTGCGCCGGCTTGACGATGACCGAGCAGCCGGCCGCAAGCGCAGGGCCGATCTTCCAGGCCAGCATGAGAAGCGGGAAATTCCACGGAAGCACGCATCCGACGACACCGATGGGCTCGCGCACGATCATCGTCAGCGCGTTGGCGCCGACCGGAGCGGTGTTGTCATAGAGCTTGTCGATCAGTTCGGCATGCCAACGCAGCGTATGAATGGTATCGGGAACGTCGACGGTCTGGCATTCGCGCACCGGCTTGCCGCTGTCGACGCTTTCCATGACGGCGAGCTCGTGCCTGTTCTGCTCCATGAGCTTGGCGAGCTTGAGAAGCACTCCCTTGCGCTCGCCCGGCGAGCGCAGCCGCCAGCGTCCATCGTCGAACGCGTCCTTCGCCTTCTTTACGGCGAAATCGACGTCGCTGGCATCGCAGGCGGCGATTTCAGCAAGGACCTCGCCCGTCGCAGGGTTCGTGGAGGTGAAAGTCTTGCCGGAATTTGCCGGACGAAATGCGCCATCGATGAAGGCATTCGTCGGAAACTGAAGCTCGGCGGCGATCGCCTTGTATTCGGCGACGGTCAAGGGTTCATGCATGATTGGCTCCCGACGTGATCTGGGCGACCGTGCGCTTCAATGTGGCGACGACGGTCTGAAGGGTTCGCTTTTCTTCGGAGTTGAGCGGGCGCAGCGGCGCGCGGACCGAGCCGACCTTCAGCCCGATCAACTCGCATCCGTGCTTGATCGATTGGACGAACTTGCCGCATTCCAGGAAATCCATCAGCGGCAGCATCGCCATCATGATGGCGCGGCCCTTGTCGAAGTTCTTTTCGAGGACGCAGGCTTCGTAGAGGGCGACATGTTCGCGCGGGAGGAAATTGGAGCCGGCGCATACCCAGCTCTTCGCACCCCACGCGAAGAATTCGAGCGCCTGGTCGTCCCAGCCGCAGGACAGCGCGATGTGCGGAAATTTCCGGGCGAGCAGGTGAAGATTGCCCATGTCGCCGGAGCTTTCCTTGATGGCGATCACGTTCCTGGACTTGCCGAGGCGGGAGAAATACTCCTCGCCCATCACCACGCCCATGCGGGCCGGATAGTTGTAGAGCATGATCGGCAGATTCGCCGCGCGGTCGACGGTCAGGGCGTGGACCGCATTCTCGCGCTCGGTCGGCAGCGCGTATGGCGGCGACGACACCAGGATCGCATCCGCGCCGATTTCCTTCGCCGCCTTGGCGTATTCGACCGAATCTTCGGTCCGCGTGGCGCCGGTTCCGATAATGAGCGGCAGTCGCGTACCGATCACTTCTTTCGCATAGGCCGCGAGCTCGAAACGCTCCTGGCTGCTCTGGGCGTAATACTCGCCCGTCGAGCCGCCGACGATGATGCCGTGGACGCCCGCCTCGATCAGCGACTCGAGCACGGCGGCAAATCCAGCCCTGTCGATCTGGCCATTTTGATCAAGCGGCGTCACCGCCGGTGTATAGATCCCGTCAAACTTCACGACGATTTCTCCAATATTTGCGTGGCGGGACCGCCGAGGAAGGCGTCCGCCTTGAGGCCTTGCGGGGCGATGAACATTTCCATGTTCTCGCGGGACAATTCCCAGTGTTCGAAGACGAGGTCGACGACCGCATTCTCGTCGTGAGCGCCGAGTGCATCGATGAAGCTGTCATGATGGCCGACAGCCACTTGAAGCCGCCGCTTCATGTCCTCGTTCCTCGGCCGGAAGAAGGTGTGGCCGATACGCGCGTGGTCGATGAGCAGCCGGCCGAGACTCGGCTGCAGATAGACGTTGCCCGACATCTCGCCGAAAATTTCGTGAAAGCGGTTGTTCTCGAGAACCATCGCCAGAGGGTCCATGTTCTCGCTGGCGGCGCGGAACCGCTCCTGGGTCTGCTTCAGGTCTGAAAGCTGAGTAGGCTTGAAGTTCTGCACGGCGAGACGGCCGATCGCCGCGTAGATCATCGGCGCAACGAGAAAGAAATTCCGCAGAGTGGAATGGTTCATCGGGATGACCCGCGCACCCCTGTTCTCACGGATGTCGATATAGCCCTCGCCGGCAAGGCGACGGAATATGTCGCGAACCGGCGTCCGGGAGAGCCCGTATTTTTCGCTCAGACTGGCCTCGTCCAGATCGGTATCCGGATCCAGCTCCATCGTCAGAATCTGCCGTTTCAGATCTTCGTAGAGATTGCTCTTGGGTGTCTTTGCCATCGTCGCTCTCCGCCGCTCGTTGCTCTACGCCGTGAAGATGGCACGCCTTTCCAAAGGAGTCAAATATTGTGTACTTTGCGTACACAATTAGTATGCGTGAAATACACAATGACACCGGCGAAGTCATGCCGGTGCATGTCGAGCGCCATTTCAAAGCGCTGCCCATGATCGGCGCTCTGCGGCGGCGGCCATCGAGGAGTTTCTTTCCAAGCGGATTATCGTGGCAGGTCGGTGAGGATTTCTCTGCAGTCGAGGTTGATGCAGTGCGCATCGACGTTGACCA
The DNA here is from genome assembly GCF_021052345.1 of Rhizobium sp. SU303. Lineage (NCBI taxonomy): Bacteria > Pseudomonadati > Pseudomonadota > Alphaproteobacteria > Hyphomicrobiales > Rhizobiaceae > Rhizobium > Rhizobium sp. SU303. The sequence continues at coordinate 674,944 of NZ_CP088096.1, read as the reverse complement.
TCAGGCTTCGCAAGCCCGACCGCCGGCAAACCAGCGGTGTGCGGCCATCACGGAGTATCTCGATATCCTGATAGCGGCGGTTTTGTCGGGGAGCGCCGACCTGGCGCCCCCCAAGGTCGATCACGCGGCCAGGACGCCGCTCTTCTTGGCCATCCAGGTTGCGATGTAGTCCATAAGGCCAGGGTTTAGGCAATCGTAAGGCTCGAGGCCCGACGCCTTCAGCTGCGTTCTGACGGCGTCCATCTTCGCGGGGTCGAAGCCGCTTTCGATGATCGACGACACGAAGGCCGCAAAGCCCGGCTTCGCCCAGCCGCTTTCCTGAAAGCGCTCCGGATGGACGAACGACAATCCCTGGAACGGATGTTCGCGCACGACCGGCCCATACATATGCACGCCGCATTCTCTGCAGGCGTGGCGCTGGATCAAGGCTGTGGAATCGACGACGGCGAGCTTGTCGCCATTCTCCTGAACTTCGACGCTTTCGGTCGGCGCAACTGCCACGACCGAAAAGACTGCGCCCTCGGGCTTCCAGCACTTCGTGCAGCCGCAGGCATGATTGTGGGCGATGTCGCTCTTGATCCTGACCTTCACGGGGTTGCTTGCGCACTTGCAGACGAGCGTCCCGCCTGCGAAAGCAGCGTCAGTCGCCCGAAAGCCTGAATCCACTGCCGGATGTATGGCTATGCTGGTCATGGGTTTCTCCTCCCCTTCTGGGCCGTTTGCGATATGCCCGGCCAAGCTCTGCAATCAGTCTCCCAACCTTCGCGCGTGCCAGCGCAGATGGTCTTCCATGAAAGTCGAAATGAAGAAGTAGGAATGGCCGTAGCCTTCCTGCATGCGAAGCCGCAGGCTGATGCCGGCCGTTTCGCAGGCTTGCCGGAGCTCTTCAGGGCGCAATCCATCCTCCAGGAAGCTATCCGCCGTCCCTTGATCGACGAGGAATTCCGGAAACCGGTGACCGTCTTCGATCAGCGAGCAGGCATCATATGCCCGCCAGGCCGTCTCATCCGCTCCGAGATATTTCCGGAATGCCGGCTTTGACCAGCCGGAGACCGACGGATGGCTGATCGGCGCGAAGGCCGAGCAGCTACCGAAGCGTTCCGGGTTCTTGAGCGCGATCGTGATCGCGCCATGTCCGCCCATCGAATGACCGAAGATGCCCTGTCGCGTCATGTCGACCGGAAACTCGGCTTCGATAAGCTTCGGCAATTCATCGACGACGTAGCTGTACATCCGATAGTTCTGCGCGAACGGCGGCTCGGTGGCGTCGACGTAAAAGCCGGCCCCCTTGCCGAACTGCCAATTATCAGGTTCGTCCGGGACGGCATCGCCCCGCGGACTGGTGTCGGGGCAGACGACGATGATGCCGAGTTCTGCGGCAAGACGCCGATACTCGCCCTTTTCCATGACGTTGGCATGAGTGCAGGTCAGACCGGAAAGGTACCATAGAACCGGCAGCTTTCGTGCTTTGGCCTGTGGCGGCAGGAATACCGCAAAGGTCATGTCGCAGTCGCAGACATCCGAGCGATCGACGTAAACGCCCTGGGTGCCGCCATGAGAATTTTCGGTCGAGATCGTCTTCATGGCTCAGTACACGACCACGCCACGAATGCTCTCGCCCTTGTGCATCAGCTCGAAGCCCTTGTTGATGTCTTCGAGCGGCATGGTGTGGGTGATCATCGGATCGATCTGGATCTTGCCCTGCATGTACCAGTCGACGATCTTCGGCACGTCGGTGCGGCCGCGCGCGCCGCCAAAGGCGGTGCCCATCCAGTTGCGGCCGGTGACCAGCTGGAACGGGCGGGTAGAGATTTCCTGGCCGGCGCCGGCAACACCGATGATAATGGACTTGCCCCAGCCGCGGTGGGAAGATTCCAGCGCCTGGCGCATCACCTTGGTGTTGCCCGTGCAGTCGAACGTGTAGTCGGCCCCGCCGATCAGGTCGCCGTGGCGCTTCGTCAGGTTGACGAGATAGGGCACGATGTCGTCGCCGACCTCCTTCGGATTGACAAAATGTGTCATGCCGAACTTCTCGCCCCATGCCTTGCGGTCAGGGTTGATATCGACGCCGATGATCATGTCGGCGCCGGCAAGGCGCAGACCCTGAAGCACGTTGAGGCCGATGCCGCCGAGACCGAACACGATGGCGGTCGCGCCGATCTCAACCTTGGCGGTGTTGATGACGGCGCCGATGCCGGTGGTGACACCGCAGCCGATGTAGCAGATCTTGTCGAATGGCGCGTCGGGATTGACCTTGGCAAGCGCGATCTCCGGCAGCACGGTGAAGTTCGAAAAGGTCGAGCAGCCCATATAGTGATGGATTTTGTCCTTGCCGATCGAGAAGCGGCTGGTTCCGTCCGGCATCACGCCCTGGCCCTGGGTGGCGCGGATCGAGGTGCAGAGATTGGTCCTGCGCGAGGTGCAGGAATAGCATTCGCGGCATTCCGGGGTGTAAAGCGGAATGACGTGGTCGCCCTTCTTCACCGAAGTGACGCCGGGGCCGACATCGACGACGATGCCGGCGCCCTCATGGCCGAGGATCGCCGGGAAGAGGCCTTCCGGATCGGCGCCCGACAAAGTGAAATCGTCGGTGTGGCAGATGCCCGTCGCCTTGACCTCCACCAGCACTTCGCCGGCCTTCGGGCCTTCGAGCTGCACGGTCATCACTTCGAGCGGTTTTCCGGCCTGAACGGCAACGGCGGCGCGAACGTCCATCTTGATATCCTTCCTCTTAAATTGAATTCTGATGCTGCATATTCCGAACGACCGGCTTCTCGCCGATCTGCTCCGCTGCGTTATCGCCGAGACTTCAAGCGCTCGCCTTCGGGCTTTTTGTTCATCTCGGACCCATAGTCGCCAAGGACCCCATCACGTCTCCCGCTCAACCTGGCACCAGACCGCAAGCAGCGGCCGGGCTGTGCATCTTATCGCAAAGGATTGCCCGGCGTCGTTCGCAAAGACCGTGCCGACACCGGCGGAGAACCACTCGGAGTCGCCAAGGCGGATTTCACCCGGCGAAAGCAGAATGAAGGCGCGGGGCTGCGTCTGAACATGATCGGGGAATCTTGTGTAGCGATCCATGTAGATCACGCCGACCCTGAGATCGGCGCGTTCCTCCATGCCGCCGGGACCGACCAAGACCGCATGGGAGTGCGTATTGCCAAAATTCAGGCTTGCGAACGGACCGGAGCGGCCGCGTCTCCAGAGCAGCTTATCGGCGAGACTCTGGAACTGGCCGGCGATCGCCTCGTATTTCCGTCCCGATTTTGCAAGATGGCCGATGGCGTCATCCAGCCCTTCGGGCGCGCCGGGAAGAGGCCCGCCCTCCGGACGCACCTTGCCGGTCTTGAGCAGCCTCTGGAGAACCTTGCCCGCAACGAAGCTGGCGACCGCAGGAGCCTCCGCCGACAACATCAGTCCGCCGACATCGTTGAGGAATTCCTGCAGCGGCCGAGAGCGCCGCTCTCTGCCGATGTCGTGCAGCCGTATGTATGCCGGCTTCTCGTCATCGTTGAGGAGAAGGTCGGCACCAGGTTTGATTGGACGTCCCACGACGCGCGCCACGTTCGGTCTCCCCCGCTAGAGCGCCTTTTGCAATTCCGGCAAGACATCGAAGAGATCGGCGACCAATCCATAGTCGGCGACCTGGAAGATCGGCGCCTCCTCGTCCTTGTTGATGGCGACGATCACCTTCGAATCCTTCATGCCGGCCAGATGCTGGATGGCGCCTGAAATGCCGCAGGCAATGTATAGCTGCGGCGCCACCACCTTGCCGGTCTGGCCGACCTGCCAGTCGTTCGGCGCATAACCGGCATCGACGGCAGCACGGCTGGCACCGACGGCGGCCCCCAGCTTGTCGGCAAGAGGCAGGATGACCTCCCTGAACTTTTCCGCCGAGCCGAGCGCCCGGCCGCCGGAGATGATGATCTTCGCAGAGGTCAGTTCCGGACGGTCGGAGGCCGACAGCGCATCGCCGACAAAGGTCGAAAGCCCCGGATCGGAAACCGCCGGGATCGCCTCGATCGTTGCCGAGCCACCGTCCGGTGCAGAGGCGAAGGATGCGGTGCGCACGGTGATCACCTTTTTGGCATCGCTCGCCTGTACCGTCTGGATGGCATTGCCGGCATAGATCGGCCGCTTGAAGGTGTCGGACGAGATCACCTCGATGATCTCGGAGACCTGGGCGACATCGAGCAGGGCAGCGACCCGCGGCAGCACATTCTTGCCGACCGAGGTGGCGGCAGACAGGATCGTGTCGTAGCTGGCGGAGAGCGAAACGATCAGGTCGGCCAGCGGCTCGGCCAGATTGTTGGCGAGTTCGTCGCTTTCGGCCAGCAGCACCTTGGAGACGCCGGCAAGTTTTGCCGCTTGTTCGGCAGCGGGCTTGGCAGCCTTGCCGGCGACGAGCACATGAATATCGCCGCCAATTTTTGCGGCTGCCGTCAGCGCTTTGGCGGTCTGATCGGACAGGCTGGCATTGTCGTGGTCAGCCAGAAGAAGAATGGTCATGATGATGGCTCCTGTTCCAAGCTGATTACAGCACGCCGGCTTCGTTTTTGAGCTTGTCGATCAGTTCAGCGACCGACTTGACCTTGACGCCGGCCTTGCGGCCCGACGGCTCCTCGGTCTTCAACACCTTGAGCCGCGGCGTGGTGTCGACGCCGAAGTCGCCGGGCGTTTTCTTGTCGAGCGGCTTCTTCTTCGCCTTCATGATATTCGGCAGCGAGGCATAGCGCGGCTCGTTCAAGCGCAGATCGGTGGTCACAACAGCCGGCAGCTTGATCTCGATCGTCTGCAGGCCGCCATCGACTTCGCGGGTGACCTGAGCTTTGCCATCGCCGATCTCGATCTTCGAAGCGAAGGTCGCCTGGGCAATTCCCATCAGCGCCGCCAGCATCTGGCCGGTCTGGTTGCTGTCGTCGTCGATCGCCTGCTTGCCTGATATGATCAGCCCCGGCTGTTCGGCGTCAGCCACGGCCTTCAAGATCTTGGCGACGGTGAGCGGCTCGATTTGATCGTCGGTCTCGATGAGGATCGCCCGGTCGGCACCCATGGCAAGGGCGGTGCGCAGCGTCTCCTCGGCCTTGGCCGGGCCGATCGAGACGACCACCACTTCCTCGGCCTTGCCGGCTTCCTTCAGCCGCAGCGCCTCTTCCACCGAGATCTCGTCGAACGGGTTCATCGACATCTTCACATTGGCAAGCTCGACACCCGTGCCATCCGGCTTCACCCGGATCTTCACGTTGTAATCGACAACCCGTTTGACTGGCACGAGAATTTTCATGGGCAACCCCCTTTATTTCTAGACTGCTGGTGGTCAGTGCGGTCGTTCAGCAAGCAATACCCAGAAGGCGAAGAGCGGCGTGTCGAGCGACCTCATGGCATGCTTGATGTCGGGGACATTGTAGAAGGATCCGCCGATACCAGGCGAAAACCAGTCACCTTCCCCCTGCTGGAACTCTCCCTCGGAAAGCACGAGATAGACTTCCTCGGGCGCATGGTCGTGATCGGGATAGCGCACGTGAGGCGCCATCAAAGTCACGCCGATCCACAGGTCGCACCGCTCCTCCAATCCTCCCGGGCCGATAATCATGGCGTTGGCATGCCCATCGACAAAATTGCCGCTGGCCGTGTGGTCATACTTGCTGCGCCGGCGCCATTCAAGCATTGGCTCGATGCCTTTGAACCCCTCGATCAAACGCATCAGCGAAGGATAGGACGTATCGACCGAAAGCGCCACATCAAGCTGAGCGCACACGGGCAATCGGCTTCCCTCTCCCGCCCGCGCGGCTCCTGGGCGCTCGAGCGCCGCAAAAATCTGACGGACCGAGCGGCGGGCTTCCGGGGCATTCGCGAACTGATCGAAAGCCACGAAAGTCGCGTCCAGGAAAACCTGGAGGCTTTCATTGCGTAAACTCATGTCATCACCTCCCGAGACGATCGGCCGGCAAGCGGTCCGCTCTTGCGATCAGATATCTTTCGCAATGCGCAGCCCGTCATAGACAGCGGCATGCGTGTTGCGTGCGGCGACCGCATCCCCGATCCGGAACAGCTGGAACTTGCCATCAGGATTGCGGATCACTGACTGAGGTTCTCCGGAAAGAAGCTGGTCGTGCGACATCTCGCCGAGATTGCTCGAGCTGGGTTTCAGTTCGAAATAGAGCTCGTCGAGCGGAATGGTCCCATGATTGACGACGATCTGGTCGAAGCTGTGCTGCCTGGCAATCCCGCCGTAATCGCTGCCGACATGGGCGACGAGCTGGTTGCCGCTCTTTTCGACGGCTTCGAGACGATAGGTGACGGTGAAGGTCACGTCGTGCTTCTGCAGCGACCGCATATAGGGCACCAGGTTCATGGCCATGACCTCGGGCGCGAAGGACCGGTCCGGCGTCATGATCTCGACCTTGGCGCCTGCCTTGGCGAGAAATTCGGCCGCCTGAAGGCCGGCATGGTCGCCGGCATCGTCGAAGATCAGCACGTTGGTTCCAGGCTTCACATCGCCGGAGATAATGTCCCATGAGGAGACCACCAGGTCGTTGCCGCTGGCGAGAACCTCGGTATGCGGCAAGCCGCCGGTCGCGATGATGACGACATCGGGGTTCTCGGCCTCGATGGTATCGGCTTCCGCCCAGGTGTTGAAGTGGAAGGTGACGTCGTATTTCTCGCACTGGCTCATGCGCCAGTCGATGATGCTGATCATCTCCCTGCGGCGCTCGCTCTGGGCGGTGAGGCGGATCTGGCCGCCGGGATTGTTGGCCGCTTCGAAAACGACGACCTGGTGGCCGCGTTCTCCGGCGACGCGCGCCGCTTCCAGACCGGCCGGGCCGGCGCCGACGATGACGACCTTTTTCTTGGTGTCTGCCTTTGCCACGATATGCGGCATGGTCAGCTCGCGGCCGGTGGCGGCATTGTGGATACAGAAGGCTGCGCCGCCCTGGTAAATGCGATCGAGACAGTAATTGGCGCCGACGCAGGGACGAATATCGTCTTCCCGCTTTTCGATGATCTTGCGGACGATGTGCGGGTCGGTCATGTGGGCGCGGGTCATGCCGACCATGTCGACCTTGCCGGAGGCGATCGCATGGCGCGCGGTGGCAACGTCAGGGATTTTCGCGGCATGGAAGGTCGGGAAATTGGTTGCGGCGCGAATTTCGCCGGCGAAATCGAGATGCGGTGAATTCGCCATGCCCTGGATCGGGATCACGTCGGTCAGACCCGCATCGGTATCGATGTGACCGCGGATCACGTTCAGGTAATCGATCAGGCCGCTTTCCTTCAGGCGCTTGGAAATTTCGATGCCGTCGCCCTTGCCGGTGCCGCCGGGAAGACATTCGTCTGCGGTGTAGCGCACACCCAGAATGAAGTCGTTCCCCACCCTTTGCCGGATCGCCTTGAAGACATCGAAACAGAAGCGCAAACGGTGGTCGAGCGAGCCGCCATAGGGACCGTCGAGCTCGTTGGTGAGCGGAGACGTGAACTGGTCGATCAGGTGGCCATAGGCTTCCAGTTCGACACCGTCCATGCCGCCTGCCTTCATGCGCTCGGCAGCGTCGGCGAAATCCTTGATGATGCGCTCGATGTCCCAATCTTCCATCTTCTTCGGGAAGGCGCGGTGGGACGCCTCGCGCTGATGCGATGGCGCCACGACAGGCAGCCAGTCGCCCTTGTCCCAGCGCGTGCGCCGGCCGAGATGGGTGAGCTGGATCATGATCGCCGCGCCCTCTTCATGCACGGCGTCGGTCATTTCCCTGACCCAGGGTACGATCTCGTCCTTATAGGCGAGCAGGTTGTTGAAGACCGGCGGGCTGTCTCTGGAAACCGCGGCCGAGCCCGCCGTCATCGTCAAGGCCACCCCGCCCTTTGCCCGCTCCACCGTATAGGCACGGTACCTCTCCTTCGGCATGCCGTCTTCCGGATAGGCCGGTTCGTGGGAGGTCACGATGATACGATTGCGTAGCGTCAGATGCTTGAGCTGGTAGGGTTGAAGAAGGGGATCGTTCGACATGGGCCGTGGTTCCGGATTAAAAACGTCAGAGCAGACGCTAAGCACAATGTACATATGTGTCAACATTGAAAACAACCAGGTCGTCGTTTTCGACACTGATGTACATTTTTCTTGTGCGCGGCTTGATAATTTGATAGGAGATAGCCCATGGATCAGGCTTTGAACGACACTGGCTGGCGCGGATCACAGGAGGGGTGGCTGGAAGCAGCTTACCACTCGCTGCTGGATTCCGGCGTGGATTCGGTGAAAATTCTGCCGCTGGCGAAGAAGCTCAATCTCTCGCGCACGAGCTTTTACTGGTTCTTCAAGGATCGGGAGGAGCTGTTGGCCGGGCTCGTGGCGCGGTGGCGCGACAAAAATACCGGCAACATCGTCAAGCAGTCCGAAGCTTATGCGGAATCGCTTGCCGAGGCGATGCTCAACGTCTTCGATTGCTGGCTCAACAATGATCTGTTCGACGCCAGGTTCGAATTCGCCGTGCGCAGCTGGGCGCTGCAGTCCGACGAGATTCTCGCCGAGGTCCGGCAAGCCGATCAGCTCCGGCTTGATGCGCTCAAGCGGATGTTTATCCGGTTCGGGCTACCAGAAGCGACATCAGATGTCCGAGCGCGAACAACTTACCTCGTGCAGATCGGATATATCTCCATGCAAGCCAAGGAGGAACTCGCCGTCCGCATGAAACGGATTCCCGAATATATCGCGATCTACACCGGCGAAGTGCCGCAGCAGAGGGAGCTCGATCGCTTCTTCTCGCGGCATGGCTACAGGCCCGGTTAGGGAGAGCCGGATGAGCGTTTCCTTGAGGATCGGCATCATTGGCGGCGGCGGTTGGCTTGGCGGAGCAATCGCCGGCTCGATCCTTGACGCCGGCCTGGTCGAACCTCGAAATCTCTCCCTCTCCTATCGCAGCGAGCAGCCGCGCCGTTTCCCGAATTCTTTCCTGACCACCGACAATCAGGCGCTTGCCGACCGCTCGGACGTGATCATTCTTTCCGTCCGTCCTGATGACTGGCGTGCGCTTGATGTCGAGGCCGGCGGCAAGCTTGTGATATCTGTCATGGCGGGCATCCGCCTGGACGCACTTTCCGAGCGCCACAACACCGGCCGCGTTATCCGCGCTTTGCCGAACGCCGCCGCCGAAGTGGCCAAGTCCTATACGCCGTGGATTGGAGCGAGCGATGTCACCGAAGACGACCGGGCCCTCGTCCGCGCGATTTTTCAGGCATGCGGATCTGAGGACGAGGTCGCAAGGGAAAGCGACATTGATTACCTCACGGGTCTTTCGGGGTCCGGACCGGCATTCCCGGCGCTGCTCGCCGCCGCCATGATGCGCGACGCCGTCGCAAACGGCCTGCCGGCGGAGATTGCGCGCCGCGCCGTGAACACGGTGATCACAGGCGCCGGCCGCCTGCTGGAGCGTCAAGACGAATCTCCTGACGATGTCGTTCAAACCTTTCTCGGCTATCGCGGAACCACGGCGGCAGCCATCGAAGGCATGCGCGCTGCGGGGTTCAACGCTTCGGTTGCGGAAGGACTATCGGCAGCATTCAAGAAATCGGTGAGTATGGGAGACGCTTCCTGACAACCGTTGGAGTGGGTCCTGCGGCGCCCCGCTCAGCAAAACCGGCCGCTAAATAGAGGGAACGAGAATGAAAAAACTATTCGCATCGACATGTCTGACGTTCGGCCTGATCGGCGGGGCGTCTTTCGCCAGCGCCGCCGAATGCGGCACCGTCACCATCGCCAGCATGAACTGGCAGAGTGCAGAGGTTCTCTCCAACCTCGACAAGTTCATCTTGAACGAGGGTTATGGCTGTGAGGCCGAAATCACCGTCGGCGATACCGTCCCGACGATTACCTCGATGGCCGAAAAGGGCCAGCCGGATATCGCGCCGGAAGCATGGATCGACCTGCTGCCCGATGTCGTCAAGAAGGGAACGGAAGAAGGCCGGATCGTCCAGGTCGGCTCTCCGCTGCCCGATGGCGGCGTGCAGGGTTGGTGGATTCCCAAATATCTGGCCGATGCCCATCCCGACATCAAGACCATCGGCGACGTGCTGAAGCATCCGGAACTCTTCCCCGCTCCCGAGGATCCGAAGAAGGGCGCCATCTACAACGGGCCGCAGGGCTGGGGCGGCACCGTGGTGACCACGCAGCTCTACAAGGCCTTCGAAGCCGACAAGGCCGGCTTCACCCTCGTCGATACCGGCTCGGCTGCCGGCCTCGATGGTTCGATCTCCAAGGCCTACGAACGCAAGGAAGGCTGGGCCGGCTATTACTGGGCGCCGACCGCGCTGCTCGGCAAGTATGAGATGGTCAAGCTGGAAGCCGGCGTGCCGAACGACGCCGCCGAATGGAAGCGCTGCAATACCGTCGCCGATTGCCCCGACCCGAAGCCGAATGCATGGCCGGTCGACAAGATCGTCACCCTCGTTGCAAAGCCTTTCTCGGAAAAGGTCGGCCCTGAGGTCATGGACTACCTGACGAAGCGCTCCTGGAGCAACGACACGGTCAACAAGCTGATGGCGTGGATGACCGACAACCAGGCGACCGGCGAGGACGGTGCCAAGCACTTCCTCAAAGAAAACAAGGACCTCTGGACCAAGTGGGTTTCGCCTGAGGCAGCCACGAAGATCGAAGCTGCTCTTTAACACCGACTACTGCGGTGCGCGTAAAGCGCACCGCCTCTCGCTGCCGATAAAATCAAAAAGACTGCCACGGCTCTTTGAAGAAAAGGGGAACCGAATGGAATGGTTTTATAAATTCCCGCATATGGATGACGACGCCCTTCGCAATCTGAAGAAGGCGATCGATGACGGCTTTCGTACATTTACCCGCAGCTACGGCGACGCGATCGAAAGCCTCTTCTCCCCGCTGCAGCATTTCCTGATCGCCGCCGACCGCTTCATGACGCAGACGCCGTGGCCGATCATTACGGCAATCATCCTTGTCATCGCATGGTTTGCCAGCCGCAGCCTGAAGATCGTCCTCGGCTGTCTCGTCACGCTGCTGCTGATCGGCTATTTCGACATGTGGGACGATACGATGCGGACGGTCTCGATGATCTTCGTCTGTACCGTGCTCTCCATCGCCATCGGCATTCCGATGGGGATATTGATGGCGCGTTCCGACCGGCTGCAGCGCGTTATCAATCCGATCCTCGACGTCATGCAGACCATGCCGAGCTTCGTCTATCTGATCCCTGTCGTCATGCTGCTCGGCATCGGCAAGGTGCCGGGACTGATTGCCGTCGTCATCTACGCCATCCCGCCGATGATAAGGCTGACCGACCTCGGCATCCGCCTGGTCGACAAGGACGTGCTCGAGGCAGCCGATGCGTTCGGAACGTCGAGTTCGCAGAAGCTGTTCAAGGTCCAGTTGCCGCTGGCGCTTCCCACCATCATGGCCGGCATCAACCAGACTATCATGATGGCGCTTGCCATGGTGGTCGTCGCTTCGATGATCGGCGTCCAGGGCCTTGGCCAGCCGGTTCTGAAGGCCATCGCCAACCAGTACTTCACCCTGGGTATTTTCAACGGCCTTGCCATCGTCGGCATTGCCATCATCTTCGACCGGGTCAGCCAGGCGTATGGCAAACGGCTCCAGAAGCATCGGGAGATCGTCCATGGCTGATCAACGTTTCGGCGGCATCAAGATCCGCCACCTCTACAAGATCTTCGGTCCCAATCCTGGCGCTCATGTCGATGCCGTCAAAAAGGGATTGTCGAAGACCGAGCTCAACGAAAAGCACGGCCACGTGCTCGGCCTGAAAGATATCAATGTCGAGATACCCTCGGGCCGCATTCAGGTCATCATGGGTCTTTCGGGTTCGGGCAAGTCGACGCTCATCCGCCACATCAATCGTCTGATCGATCCAACCGCCGGCGAAGTGCTTGTCGACGGCGTCGATGTGGTGAAAATGAACGAGACCGAATTGCGGACGTTTCGCCGGCACCAGACGGCAATGGTGTTTCAGAAGTTTGCGCTTCTGCCGCACCGGAATGTTCTCGACAATACTATCTTCGGCCGCGAGGTGCAGGGCATGGAGCGCTCGAAAGCCGTCGACGTCGCCATGGGCTGGCTGGAACGGGTCGGCCTGAAGGGCTTCGAGAGCAAATATCCCAACCAGCTCTCGGGCGGCATGCAGCAGCGCGTCGGCCTGGCGCGAGCCCTCTCGAACGATGCGCCGGTTCTGCTGATGGACGAGGCCTATTCGGCGCTCGATCCATTGATCCGCACGGATATGCAGACGGTCCTTCTCGACATTCAGAAGGAGATCAAGAAAACCATCGTCTTCATCACCCATGACCTCGACGAAGCCCTTCGGCTGGGCGACCAGATTGCGATCCTGCGCGATGGCGAAGTCATCCAGCAGGGCACCAGCCAGGACATCGTTCTGCGTCCGGCCGACGCCTACATCGCCAACTTCGTCAAGGAGGTCAATCGAGGCCGGGTCATCCAGGTCGATGCCGTCATGACATCCCTGCATTCCGGTGCGGTGCCAGGCGGATTGACGATCGCATCAGGCACGACCGTCGAAGATGCCGTCCGGATCCTGGCATCGGCGGCGCACGACGATGCCCGGGTGGTTTCACCATCCGGGGAATCATTGGGGCTTGTCACCTTCCGCCAGCTCGCGGGCGCGATGGTGAACTCGCAAGAGGTGGCTCCCCGACGCGACAGCGCCCTCTCGGTCGCACTTTGAAGCTCCAAATGCGGCCGTCTTTCCGTTTCGTTGGCGAGGCATATCGCCATCTCCCGAACTGGGAGGTCGGCCGCCTGACGCCCCGGGGATCACCATGTCAAACTCCGATCGGCTTGCGCGGGCGCAGACCTTGAAGATGCTGGGTGTCGCATGGCGTCACCCGATGCCTTCCATGAGGGCGGACGAGCCGCATTGGAGCTGCGATGGCCGGGCAGAAGATGAGAATGCCGATCGACGAGCTCCGCCAACTGGCGCTCGAAGCCTGCCTCGCCTGCGGCGGCAGCCCGGCCATGGCGAAGGCGCTCGTCGATGCAACGCTGTCGGCCGCCTGCTTCGGGCGCACTGAGCTCGGTTTTCCGCATTTCGTCGATTATCTCACCAGCCTGCGCGACGGGCGGATCAACGGAGACGCCAAGCCCCGCTTCAACCATGTGCTGCCGGCCCTGATCCAGGCCGACGCGGACGGCGGCATAGCGCAGCTCGGGTTTGACCTCATTTACGACGACTTCACGACACGCGTAAAAACCTTCGGAATATCCGTCCTCACGCAAAGAAACAGCTATACCGCCGGGGAATTGGGATACTACGTCCGGCGTCTCGCTCAGGACGGGTTGATATCCATCGCCGCCGCCAACGGACCGGCCTTGATGGCCGCCGCCGAGGGCGGGGAGCGCGTCTACTGCACCAATCCGCTCGCTTTCGGCGTGCCTCTGCCGGAACCCTTGCCGCCCCTCGTCATCGACCAGGCGACGAGTGCGACGGCCTTCGTAACTCTTGCCGAGGCGGCAAAGGAACAGTCACCGATCGCTCACGGCATTGCCATCGACGAGACCGGCGCAATCACCACCGATCCGGTCAAGGCGATGCTCGGCGCTCTCCTGCCCTTCGGCGGCTATAAGGGCGCCAATATCGCCCTTATCGTCGAGATGCTGTCCGCGGGTCTTTCGGGGGCCGCGTGGTCGCTCGATGCGGGCCACTTTCTGTCGGGCGAGCACCCGGTGAATGCAGGAATGACCGTGATCGCGCTCTTCCCCGCGGCCGTGGATGCAGGTTTCCCGGAGCGCGCCAAGGCCCAATTGGAACGGCTGCGTTCCAAGGGAGTCCGTATCCCCGGGGACAGAGCGAAGCCCGCAAGCGTCGTGGAAACCGATAATCTCGACGTCGACATCGGCGTGTTGGAAACGATCCGTCGCTTGTGCCTTCAGTGAGAAAATCATTGCTCAGCTCAAAGAACCGAATGCATCGCGCGGCGGCATCATGCCGGCGTGTCCCATCGTTCGTGCCCAATGAGAAACTAAAGATCTCTATCCACTTCGCACAGTTCATTGCGTGGAACAGGCGGCTTCGGCGGCGCTGGTTCATATACATTTTGCGCAAGATCAGTCCAGACTGCGTCACGAAAAGCCGGTTGACCGACAATATCGGGACCCGACAATTGCTCCATAGCTAAGGAACAGTAAGATGAAAGCCGACCAAGACCATGATGGTTTGCGGTCCCAAAGCCAAGCCCGTCCATCCCATCACCCCCAACAGGATGGAAGGGATCGTACATACGCACTCCATCCCGTGCGTATGCCTGCGTGCCTGTCGCCTGCCGAAGGCCCTCTTTAAGCGGTCCACTAAGAACCTTCGGCAGGCGACTGCGCGGCTCTCGAATGGGGCGTTCTCCATAGACTTCAGATGATGTGCATCCGGCAAGATCGCCGCGGGTAAATCTGTGGCGTGGCGGATACAGCTGTAGAATCATTCCTTTAGCGTAATCGTTTTATCAGCGGGTTGTCACCATAACCGGCAGCCTGACGTCTTGCCTATTCCGGCGGGTTCTGTCAGCTCCTGTCGTCTGGGCGACAAATCTGCGCTGGATGGGAACGATCGATAATGCATTCAACGGGTTGGTCTTTTTGACGCCTGCCACGCCCGCATTCGGACTGCATCGGCTGCCTAAAGCCGCTGGTGTCGATGCCGATGCCGCGCGGAAATCCACCGGCTCGGCGGCAAGCCGCTTCACTATAAATTATAATCATCTAATATACAGGCATGCTCCGCTCATCCAGACCGTCTGCTGGTCCTGATGAAGCCCTGCAGCGGAGGATGCATGACGACTGACAAGACTGGCAGAGGTAGGTGCACCAATCCGACACCCGCGCGCATCGCGCATCAGGCTGGCATCTCAGAGCGGTCAAGAAGGGCATGTCGAAACAGCCACACCGAACAACGGGAGCAGCATGACTGAAAATAGCCCTCCCCCATTTTCGTTTCGATTTAGTGGTTCGTCCTTCGACAACATGGTCGAAACGCTGGGCGGCGCTTTTGGCGCATTTGATGCCGAGCCCGTCGGCCGCGCCAAGGACTTCCATTGGGGGCTGGATTTCTCCGTCTGTGACAAGGCCGTCCTGCTCACGGGCTATCATGAGGCGGAGTTTCAGTTCAATATCGAGCCGACCGTCGATACGTCGGAGTATCTGTCGATTGTCGTGCCGCGCAGCGGCGGCATGGGCGTCACCTATGGATCCCGCATCGCCGAGGCCGGGCAAGGAAAACTGCTTCTTTATAACAATTTCGAGCCCGACAGCGTCATCATGCATGGGCAATCGAACGTCATCGACGAGTTGCTGATCAATTGGCCCGTCATTCTGCAGACGATCGGCCAGACATTCGAGATGCCGTTCAGCGGCTCTCTCGACCTGCTGCCCGAACTGGATCTGTCGAAGCCGGAAGGCCGGCTGATCGGCAACCTCACGGAAATGATCATCTCGGGCATGCGCGACGACGGCCCCTTGCTGCAGTCGCCGATCGCCATGGCGCATATGACGCAGGCGCTGGCCGATCTGGTCGTGCGCCTTGTGCCGCACCGGCTATCGCATTTCCTGGAGAATGGCCCCGCCCTGATCGCGCCCCGGCATGTCCGCAGAGCGATCGAATTCATGCACGCCAATATCGATCAACCGATCACCATGACGAAGGTGGCCGAAGCGGCCGGCGTCTCCAGCCGGGCGCTCGAAACCGGTTTTCGTGCATTCAGGGGAACCTCTCCCGCCGCCTATCTGCTGACGCTTCGGCTGCGCGCCGCGCGCCAGGATCTGCTCGATCCCGAGAGCAAGGAGACCATGAAGGCCATCTGCCTCAAATGGGGCTTCTTTCATTTCGGCCGGTTTTCCGCAGTCTATAAGACCACATACGGAGAATACCCCTCCGACACCAGGAAACGCGTGATCCGTCGATAACAGCCGCGACTTGCGGTGAAGAGGCAGTTGTCCCCGACACTGACGAAGGATGTTTACGCCTCGTCCGGCGGCGGCAACGTGTAATGCACTCTCATTGTCCTTAGATCCCGCTTCACGATCTGCAGCACCCCTTCGCGTTCCGCCAGGTCGCTGAGTTCCCTGAGCACGAGAGAATGCGCAATCCCCAGCAGGCGCGCAAAGGCGCGGCTGTCACGCGCAATCCCCAGTTCCGCGGCGACCAGGAGACCGGCCTGTATGGATGTCAGCCTGATATCCCTGCCTTGCGCCGCGGCGACGAGGGCAAGAAAACGATCGGCGTCGGAGGCCTCTTCGCTCACGCGGTTTTTCGCCGGCGGAAGGAAACCATGATGGATTTCGAAGTGGGCGTATCGCTTTCCGTACCTGCGCTGCCGAGCGGCACGAGCACGTTCAGTTCGGGATAATAACCCGCGATGCTTCCTCGCGGAATGTCGTAGGGCACGAAGCGGAAATTCTCAGCGATGCGCTCGATACCGTCATCATGCTCACCGACCACGTCGATCCGGTCACCGGCCTCGGCATTCATCGCCTCCAGGTCGGCTGGATGAATGAAGATGACCTGCCGCTCCCCGTAGACGCCGCGGTATCGGTCATCGAGACCGTAGACCGTCGTATTGTATTGATCGTGCGACCGGAACGTCTGCAGGGCGAAACGCCCCTCACCCTTTCGCGCCCGCTGATGCACCGTCTCCTCCGGAAGCGCTTCGCAAGAAAATGATGCCTTGCCTGCCGGCGTATCCCACTCCCTGTGGGCGGCGGGGTTGCGCAGGTGGAAACCGCGCGGCTTGCGCAGGCGCGCATTGTAGTTTTCGAAGCCTGGGATGGTCGCCTCGATATGATCGCGGATGCGGTCGTGGTCGCCGGCAAGCTCTGCCCAGTTGACCACGGCGGAGCCGACCGTCGCCTGTGCAATGCCGGCAATGATGGCGACTTCCGAGAGGAGGTGCGGCGAGGCCGGGCGATTGATGCCGGCGGAACCATGCACCATGCTCATCGAATCCTCGACGCTTATGAGCTGTGAGTTGCCCGCCGCGTTCAGATCCATCTCGGTGCGCCCGAGGCACGGCAGGATGAAGGCCGTCTCGCCGGGCATGAGATGCGAATGATTGGGCTTGGTGGCGATATGCACTGTCAGCTTCAGCCGCCGCAGCGCCTTTTCGACGAGTGCGCTGTCGGGCGTGGCGCGGGCGAAATTGCCGCCAAGCCCGATGAAGGCCTCAGCCGAGCCGTCGAGCATTGCTCCGATCGCGGCAAGGACATTGTGGCCATGTTCGCGGGGAACGGTGAAGCGGAAGTGCTTCTCCAGCGTATCGAGGAAATCATCCGATGGCTTTTCGTTGATGCCGACGGTGCGGTCGCCCTGCACGTTGGAATGGCCGCGAACCGGGCAAAGGCCGGCGCCCGGCCGGCCGATATTGCCACGCAGGAACATGAAGTTGGCGATCTCGCGGATCGTCGCCACGGAATGCAGATGCTGGGTCACACCCATCGCCCAGGTGCAGATGACCCGCTCAGCGTTGATATAGACATCGGCCGCCCGTTCGATCTCCTGCCGGCTCAGTCCCGATTGGTCCTCGATCTCGGCCCAGCTGGTCGCCTCGACCGCTGCCCGGTATTCTGCAAAACCCGCACAGTGTTCGGCGAGAAATGCGTGATCGAGAACGGAGGGCAGACCGGCGGCGAACGCTGCGTCTTCCGCAGCCAGAACGGCCTTTGCCATCCCGCGCACCGCGGCCATGTCGCCGCCGAGCTGCGGCTGCAGATAGAGGCTGGCGATATCGGTCGAACCGCCGCGCAGCATCTCGACCTTGTCCTGTGGGTCGGAGAAGCGCTCCAGGCCGCGTTCGCGGATGGGATTGAAGACGACGACGCGTGCGCCGCGGATCGCCGCCCGGCGCAAGTCGCCGAGCATCCTCGGATGGTTGGTGCCCGGGTTCTGCCCGATCACGAAGATCGCGTCGGCCTCTTCGAAATCCTCCAGCAGGACGGTACCCTTGCCCACACCGACCGCCTGACGCATGGCAATGCCGCTCGCCTCGTGGCACATGTTGGAGCAGTCGGGAAAATTGTTGGTGCCGTAGACGCGCACGAACAGCTGGTACAGGAAGGCGGCCTCGTTGCTCGCCCGGCCCGACGTGTAGAATTCCGCCCGGTTGGGATTATCGAAGCCCGTCAGAATCTTGCCGATCTCGGCAAAGGCATCCTCCCACGCGACCGGCAGGTAACGGTCGCTCGCCGCATCGTAGCGCATCGGATGCGTGAGGCGGCCATTGAGTTCCAGTTCATAATCCGTCAACTGGCGAAGCTGCGATACCGTTTTTTCCGCGAAGAAGGCGGGCGTTGCCCGTTTCTCCGTCGCCTCCCAGGCGACGGCCTTCACGCCGTTCTCGCAGAACTCGAACGACGATCCGTGCTCCGGGTCGCCCCAGGCGCAGCCCGGGCAATCGAATCCATCCGGCTGGTTCGCCTTCAGCATCGTCCGCACCCCTGAAATGGGCATGCCGCTTTGCAGCAACTGCTTGCCGCAGCTCTTCAAAGCGCCCCAGCCGCCGGCTGCCGCCGATTTTTTACCAATGAATTTTGTGTCCATGCGCCCTTATTGTCGAAGCGGGGAAAACATCAAGGGCGCACGAGTGATGGCTCGATAGGAAAAACCTATCAAGAATCTAGCCTACGTCCTTCATGGCATGCCGTTCTTCAGGCGAATGTGCCAGGATGCGATTGCGGCCTTGCGTCTTGGCGTCGTAGAGCGCGGCATCGGCCTCGGTCAGAAGGCGGCTCGGGTCGATCCTCAGGGTGGCTCCCGTCGCGCAGGATATGCCGATGCTGGCCGTCACCCGGCCGAATTCGCTGCCGGAATGAACGATATTCTCCTGGCTTAGGAGACGCGCGAATTGCTCGGCAACGATTATCGCCCCTTTCGCACTGGTAGCGGGGAGCAGAACCACGAATTCCTCTCCGCCGTAGCGTGCGACGATATCTGCCGGGCGGCTTACGGACTGGCGCAGACACTTGCTGACGACACGCAGGCATTGGTCTCCGGCGGGGTGACCATAGGTGTCGTTATAGGCCTTGAAGCGGTCGATATCGACCATCAGAAGGCTGAACGACGTGTTTTTCCTGGCGCTGCCTGCGGTCTCGCGTGCGAAAGCTTCGTCGAAAGCCCGGCGATTGACGATGCCGGTGAGCCCATCGGTCTCGGCGAGATTCCTCAGTTGCTCCGCCGACAACCTGAGGGCGATTTCCGCCTGCTTGGTCGCCGTGATGTCGGAGACAACGGCCATCGCTGTGCCGTCTTCCGCTAACCTTGTCCGGATGCTGCGCCAGTCGCCGTTGTGAAGCTGAACCTCTTCGTCCTTGTTGCTGTGCAACGTAGCACTGACGGACCTGATCCACTCTTCGCGGTCAACGTCCGGGATACCCGTGCGCTCGCCGGTTTCGGCAACGCGGCGAAGGATGTCGCTGATATGAGCGCCAACCACGCGGGCGTCTCCGGATAGCGGAAAGGCGGCGCGATACTGGTCGTTGCAAAAAACCAGAAAACCCTTGCTGTCGTACATGGCGATGCCATCGGACATGCCGGCCATCGCATGTGACAGCAGGTTCTTGCTCTTGCGCAATTCCCGCTCCAGGGCAGTCCGTTCCGTCACGTCACGCGTGACGCCGGCAAGGCCGATCACCCGTCCCTGCTTATCCTTCAGCGGCACCTTGGAGGCGAGCAGGTATCTGTCTTCGATACGCTCGACGGAGTCGATCAGGGGCACCCCGGTATCCATGACCTGCTGTTCGAGATAATAAAATTCTTCAGCGCGGGGCCGCGATATAAGATTGAAATCCGACAATCCGGTCATCTCCGCCGTGGTTCTGAAACGAAAAAGGCGGCTCATATTTTCATTGACGGTGATGAACCGGCTGTTTCTGTCCTTCACGTAGAGATAGTCGGGCGACTGCGAAAACGCGGTCACCAAGATGCTCCGCTCCAGCTCCCATTGCTGCGTCTTCAACAGAACGAAACCACACAGCGCCGTCGCCAGGCAGTTTAATACCGTCATCGGCAGACCGATGATGGCCAATACGCGGGCGTGCACCAGTGTGGGAAGCACCGCCATCAATACGATAAGTGCAAAGCCGAGCGCGAGGCTCAGCAGCGCAACGTCCATGAGCTCGGCAGATCTCTTCCGGATCCAGACATTTGCAGCCAGGCCAATCCCGGTTGCGACAGCAATTGCGATCAGGCCATCGATCATGGCCGTGCCGCCGACAGCAAAGCGGAAGGCCATTGCCAGCGACGCGGCAAAAGCCGCTGCGATCGGTCCGCCAAACATGCCCGCCAAAGCAAGCGGCGAAAAGCGCATGTCGATATAGATGCCGGGATTGACTTCGACGGCCAGCAATATGGACCCGATGGAGGCACCGCCGGCTATGAGTCCGAAGGCGATTTTTTCCTGTATAACCGAACGACTCTGAAATTGGATCGAGAAATGCGCCCAGAGCGAAATCGCCAGGCACACGAATGACAGGTTGCCACCGAATTGCGTCCAGATGCCATTCACCGCGTTGGATCCACCTTCCAATACATCTACCGACCCAATCATAGGGCAACACTGGTTTGAGCTTCGTTAAGCTGCAGACCCGTCAGCCTATATTCGTCAGCAGTTGCGTCTCCAGGCTGGTGGCCAGCAACGCGACGACAGGAAAGCGGGCGTCCGCCGCGACGGTGAGGTATGGGCAGAGAGGCCCGCTGCCAGGTTTACGACATCAGAAGTGGGCGAAACCGGAATTGAAAGGTCATGCCCGAGGGGCGGCAGGAGACATAATGTCCGCTACGCCCTGGAGTTCAACGGCTAGCAGCCGATGCATAAGGCATATTTAACAACGGCATCCTCTGCGTCGGGACACCTGGCCCAATGAAACAATATAGCGTTATCAGGATACGTCTGCGCGATCGGGCCATTCGTTGCGAGTAGCCATCCCGTGCCATCGGCAGCCGCGGTTGCCGATGGCATCGTCCGCCACTTCTCTTCTACTTGCAGATCGCCGCCGCCAAGAAGCCGCGCATCGCCTCGCCATAAGGCGGCCGCATCATGTATTCCGCTTCCACCATCCTGCTCTGGTGGTAAACGGCGCGCGGATGTGAGAAGGCGAGGAAGCCGAATTTGCCGTGATAGGCACCCATGCCCGAATGGCCGACGCCGCCGAAGGGCAGGCCTTCCGCCGTGACGTGGCTCATGCAGTCGTTGACCGTCACCCCGCCGGAGGTCGTATTGTCGAGGACGCGGGCCTCCTCCTGCTGATCCTGGCTGAAGTAATAGAGAGCGAGCGGGCGCGGCTTGGCATTGATGCGATCGATGACGTCGGCGATATCGCGATAGGGAAGGACCGGCAGTACGGGTCCGAAGATTTCCTCCTGCAGAACGCGCATGTCTTCCGTGGGATCGAGGATCAGGGTCGGAGGCATGCGGTGCGCCGATTGCTGGGAGAAATTCTCTGCCGCCGGATTGATCTCGACCATCCTCGCGCCCTTGGCCCTGGCATCGTCGATCAGGCCCTGGATGCGGGCGAGATGGCGGGCATTGACGATCGAGGTGTAATCAGGATTTTCCTTCAGCGCCGGATACATCGCGCCGACCGCCGCGACCGCGTGTTCGGCAAAGGCCTCGACGCTTTCCTCGGGCACATAGACATGATCCGGCGCCAGGCAGATCTGGCCGGCGTTCAGCGTCTTGACGGTCATGACGCGGCGCGCCGCGTCGGCGAGGTCGGCCGAGCGGCCGACGACGACGGGCGACTTGCCGCCGAGCTCAAGCGTCAGCGGCGTCAGGTTTTCCGCCGCCGCGCGCATGACGTGATGGGCGATCGCGGTTCCGCCGGTGAAGATCAGATGGTCGAAGGCAAGTGATGTAAAGGCAGTGCCCGTCGCCGGTCCGCCCTGAACGACTGATATTTCCGTTTCGTCGAAGGCGCCGGCGATGAGTTCCGCCATCAAGGCGGCCGAGGCCGGCGTTACCTCCGACGGCTTGATCATGGCGCGGTTGCCGGCGGCGAGAATGCCGGCAAGCGGTGCAAGGGCGAGCTGATAAGGGAAATTCCACGGGCTGAGGATTCCGACAACCCCTTTCGGCTGATAGACCACTTCGGCCACTGCGTCCGGGAACAATGCCTCGTGCTGCTCGGGCTTCAGCCATTCGGCCAGATGGGCCTTGGCATATTTGAGCGAACCGACGCAGGTAAAGACATCGAGAAGCAGGCTCGCCTCGACGCTGCGGCTGCCGAAATCCTCCGACAGGGCAGCGGCAATCGCATCCTTATGGTCGACGAGAAGGGCAATGACGCGGTCGATGCGATCGATGCGGGTGTCGATGCCCGGCGGGCCTTCCCTCAGGAAAGACGCCCTTTGCCGGTCAAGCAGCGCCTTCATGACATCGGCATTGGTATCAGGGGCGATTGGGGTGACGGTGTTCATTGATTCCTCCCTTGAACGGTGTCAGACGGCCGGCTGGCGCACGACCGGTTTCAGCACGATGCCCTTTTCCGAATCCTCCACGGCCTGGTTGATGTCGGCGAAATCATAGAAGGTGATGAGCCTGTCGAACGGGAAGCGGCCCTGCCGATGCAGGTCGATCAGCAACGGGATCAGCACGTCGGGATTGGAATCGCCCTCGACGATGCCGCGGACCCGGCGCCCGCCGGACAGGATATGGGTGAGGTCGAGCGTCAGCGTCGCGCCATGGGGCGAGGCCCCGACGATGCCGCAGGTGCCGCGCGGCGCCAGCACCCGCACGCACTGGTCGATGACGGCGGGCACGCCGGAGGCATCGATCGAATAATCGACGCCGGCGCCGGTCAGCGCCATGATCGCGGCAACCGCGTCGCTCGCCTTGCCGTTGACGATGTCGGTCGCACCGAGTTCCGCTGCAAGTGCCAGCCGCGTCTCGTTGACGTCGACGGCGATGATCCGTGACGCGCCGACGATCCGCGCCGCCATCACGGCGGCAAGACCGACGGAGCCCATGCCGAAAACCGCGAGCACTTTTCCCGGCTCGACCTTCAGCGCGTTCATGACGGCGCCGGCGCCGGTCTGGATGCCGCAAGCGAGCGGCCCGAGCAGCGCCAGATCCGCATCCTCAGGCACTTTCACGATATTGCGCTCATGGCACAGCGCGTGGCTGGCAAAGGAGGATTGGCCGAAAATATTGCCGTGAACCCGCTCTCCCTCGCATGAGAGCCCGCTCGAACCATCGGCGCGCGCACCGAAGAAGTTGCGCGGGAAGAATTCGTGGCAATAGGTCTCCTCGTGATCGTTGCAGCTCGGGCAATGACCGCAGGAATTGAAGGTCATGACCACATGATCGCCGGGCTTGACCTTGGCAACGCCCGGCCCGACACGCTCGACGATGCCGGCGCCTTCATGGCCGAGCACGACCGGCTGCGGCACCGGCAGATGCTGGTCACGCATGACGATATCGGTGTGGCAAACCCCTGTTGCCACGACGCGAACCAGGATTTCACCCTCGCGCGGCTCCTCCAGATCGAGCCTTTCCAGCGAAAACGGCATATGGGGCGCACGCGCCACCGCAGCATGGATTTTCATTGCTTTCCTCCTCCCGATGATCGGCTCGTCAACGGCTATCAGCGGCCGCGCTTATAGGCGCCGAGCCCCGGCTGATAGGTCTTGTCGTCGAGGAACTGCTTCAGCCCCTCGTCGCGCCCCTTGGTCTTGTCGAGAAACAGCATCTGCTCCAGCTTGGCGTAGATGTAATCGTCGGCGAGATCCCATGGCAGGTTGCGCACGCGCTTGTAGGTGTCCTTGGCGGCCTTCAGCGTCACCGGGTTCTTTTCGAGCAGGCTGGCGCAGATCTTGCGGACCCGGATTTCAAGCTCCGCCAGCGGCACCGCCTCGTTGACGAGACCCATTTCGGCGGCCTTGCGCCCGCCGAACAACTCGCCGGTCATGATGTAATAGAGAGCGTCGCGATGGCGCATCACTTCGGCGACTGCGCGGGTGACGTTGCCGCCCGGCAGAATGCCCCAGTTGATCTCGGAAAGGCCGAAATTCGCCTCCTCGGCGGCGATGGCAAGATCGCAGGAAACGAGCGGCGTGAAGGCGCCGCCGAAGCACCAGCCGTTGACCATGGCGATCGTCGGCTTTTCGAAATACATCAGCCGGCCCCACCAGTTGCCGGACTGGCGCCGCGCCTTCAGCGTGACGTCACGCGGCTTGTCGTCATTGTCGCGGAAATATTCCTTCAGATCCATACCGGCCGACCAGGATTCGCCGGCGCCGCGCAGGACGAGGACGCCGCAGCGCTCATCGCCCTCGAGCTCGTCGAGCACCTCGAGCATCCGCGCATTCAGGGCCGGGTTCATCGCATTGCGCTTCTCCGGGCGATTGAGGGTCACGAAGGCGATGCCGTTGTCCAATTCGACCAGAACCGGCGATTGCATATCGGTCATGAGATTACTCCATGGGTTTCGGCGTGAATGCCGGGGCCGCTTCACAGGGCCTGTCGTTGAAGGGTTTCATCTGAATGGAACTGGCGCAGGACATGTTTCTGCACCTTGCCGGAGGCGGTGCGGGGAATGGCCTCGATGAAGAGGATGCGGGCCGGACGCTTGAAGGCGGCGAGCCTTGCCGCGCAATAGCCGGCGATCTCATCGCCCGTTGCCACGGCACCCGGCCGCAGCACGACATAAGCGACACCGCATTCGCCCCAGCGGATATCGGGAATGCCGACGACCGCGGCGTCGAGGATATCGGGATGACTTGCGAGTGCTGCTTCGACCTCGGCGGGATAAACATTCTCACCGCCGCTGATGTACATGTCCTTCAGCCGGTCGACGATGCGATAGAAGCCGTTCGCTTCGCGTCGGCCGAGATCGCCGGTGCGGTACCAGCCGTCGGTGAAGGCGGCAGCGGTTTCCTGAGGCTTGTTCCAGTAGCCCGGCGTCACGGCCGGCCCACGCAGCCAGAGTTCACCGATCTCGCCTTCATCAACCTCGCGGCCGTCCTCGCCGACGATGCGAATGTCGAGCAAGGGTGCCGGAAGACCGACGCTGCCGGGATTGTCCTGCACGGCGCGCCGATCGATCGGCACGTGCAGCACCGTTCCGGCCTCGCTCATGCCATAACCGTTGACCAGCGCAACGCCGTCGTCGAGATAGCTTTCGATCAGCGCCTGCGTCAGCGGCGCGCCGCCGACAAAGAGCGCATGCAGGCCGGCGAGCGCCGCGGCGCTATAGGCGGGGTCGTTGCGCAAGGCGAGCGCGATCTGCGGCACGGCAAAATAATGGGTGATGGCACGCTGCCGGTCGGCAAGGGCTGCGAGTGTGCGCGCCGGCGTGAAGCGATCGGAGACGACGAGCGTGCCGCCCAGCATCAATGTGGTTCGCGCCACCGCGATCAGGCCGATCGTGTGGAAGAACGGCAGATCGCACAGGGCGACGGATTTTGGCCCGATCTCTCCGACGACGGAAAAATTGATCGCGGCGAAGAAGGCGTTGCGGCGGGTGATGACGACACCTTTCGGCTGTCCCGTCGTGCCCGAGGTGTAGAGAAGGACGCAGGGTCCGTCGGCATCGACGGGCAGCGGAGCGGCCGGAAGGCTCGCCTCGATACGCGCGGCGAGCCCGGCCGGGCCGTCGGCCGTCGATATCACCGCCATCTCGGGATCGACGCTCGCAAGGCTGGCGACGGTTGCCGCGAACTCCTCGTCGTGAACGAGCAGAACCGGCGCGCAATCGGCAAGGATCGGCCGAAGCTCGGCGGCGTTGAGGCGCCAGTTGAGCGGCACGTAGATGGCGCCGGCACGCTGGCAGGCGAAGGCAAGCACGATCGAATCTACGGAATTGCGCGCCAGCATGGCGACACGCGCCCCGTCGCGGCGCGCTCCGAGCACATCGCTCAGGAGGCCGCCGCAGCGGGCGATCCGCGCATCGAGGTCGGCATAAGTAAGTTGCTGGCCGGTAGCGATTTCAAACAGAGCCACACGGTCCGGTGCGACGCGGGCGCGGTAAAGGATCGGATCATCCGTCACCAGTCCGCAATCCGCCGACGAAGCCATCCCGGAAATGGAATGCGCCATTTTCTCCTCCCATGCCCGCCACTCCTCCGCGGCAGGCATCAAATTTGTATGCAACACATACTAATATCTTTTCCCGGCAGGATGCAAGAGGCTGTTTAAGGTTTACCGACCTCCTTAGAGGTCGCGATGTCTGGAACTCCTTCTTGATGCGGAAGAGCCGCTCCTCGCCAAAAACACTGCCTGTGTTAAGTCTTTCAATTGCCGTTTGACGCTGCTTCAATGCAACCGTCTAACTATGAGCACGAGAGTGTTTTCTCGATCAGTTGCGGGGGTACAATGCTGAAAACATTCTCGTTACAGGGTAGGCTTGGTCGTCTTCGCTATTTCCTGTTTAGCGTGGCAGTCATCGCTATCGCGGCGGCCGCGGTTTTCGTGCTCACTCGCCTACTGACGCTGGTCGGAACTCGGCAGGCGTTTTCAATAGTTCAGGGGTTAATCGCCCTAACCTATGTGCTGGCTATCATCGCCAGCCTCTGCCTGATGGTGAGACGACTGCATGACTTCGATCAGAGTGGCTGGTGGACCGCTTCAGTCTTAGTGCTTCACTTGGTCTACGGCCATTACGAGGCGGTTGGCTCCCTGACCGCGACAATTCTCATGGGCATCTTTCTGCTGGCGGTCCATCTTGCAATCATCCTCACTCCTGGCTCGAAGAATCCTAACAGGTTTGGCGAAGTGCCCGGCTCCGCCGGAGCGCCCGCTTAGATTTACTCGGCGGATAATGGCCGCCGCGAGCAACCCCAGCGTTGCGGAGATCAAGCGGCCGCATTGCTACCCGGTTCCGAAGATTTGGGATGTGGCGCAGGTAACCGGCAGCGATTTCTTTAGCCGAAAGACTCGGCGGGTGGGCGTATCGGCGTGTGCTGCGCTCCTCCCGACGGATATCATCGAGGGCATCGAAGATGTCGCAGCCGTTCTCGAAGCGTATTGAAGCGCGGTTGCCGTTGCACTTCGGGCATTAAACCCGCTCCGCCACCGGTTCTTTGCCCAGGTACTCATCGCAGGCGAAATCGTTGGCGAAGTCCGAAGTGAATTTTCGTCCGCACGGTACGAACGGGATAAGCCTTCTACGGATATTGACTAACCCGCTGATTTTGATGGTTATGGCGCCTGGACGAGGCGAGAACGAACGATGGCGATAAAATCACCGCAGGACGATTTCGAGGGCGAAGATGCGCCCGTGACACCGGGCCTCGACGTCGGCCGGCTTGGGGACCTGCTGGGATTTCATCTGCGCATGGCCCATGTCGCTGTTTATCGCGACTTCGCCGAAACCGTGGAGGAACTGGCGCTGACGCAGAAGCAGCTGGCGGTGATGGAACTCGTCGCCGGCAATCCGGGCGCATCGCAGATCGACCTTGCCAATACGCTCGGCACGGACCGGGCGACGATGATGGCCCTCGTCAACCGACTGGCAGCGCGCGACTTCATCGAACGCCGTCCCTCCGCGGCCGACCGCCGCCGCCAGGAACTTCATCTGACGAAGGCGGGACGCGCAATGCTCGCACGGGCGCGTGAGCTGATCGACAAGCATGAGCAGCGTTTCATCGAGCTCTTTTCGCGCGACGAACTGGAAGCGTTGCTGACGGCGCTGAAGCGGATATACAAGGGGAACTGAAACCCGCCTTCGCTTGGGAAGCAAGCAGCATCCAAGCCTTTAGATTTCTATTGGGTAACCCCCGTGTTATGATCCCCATCCTGGCGTCGTCCGCCGTGGGTTCTGCACACGGAGACTTGTCTAATGAGCGAAGTGGACGTCCTTTTTGCCTCCCTGCGACAGGCAGCTGACCCGCGGACGGTCGAGTGCATCGAGAACGTCGTCATGCATGGCTCGGATCGCGAGCTCAATCGCATCAATGCACTCGCTTTCGCCGATAAGCACCATCTCGATGAAGAGAAAACCATCGCTGCGTTTCTCCATGCAGCCCGCATAGGCGCATTCGAGATGACATGGAATGTGCTTTGCCCGGGATGCGGCGGCGTCCTCGACAGCGGCGCAACCCTCAAAACCGTCGTCCACGAGACGTACCATTGCGCGCTCTGCGCGGCCGGATACGAGCCGACCCTCGACGAGATGGTCGAGGTCACGTTTACGGTCAGCCCGCGCGTGCGCAGGATTGCCGGTCACGATCCCGATCGGTTGCCGCCGCTCGAATACTACCGCCAGATCTTCTTCAGCTCCGGGGTCGACCTGCCTGACGATCTCGAAGCGAGGTTTTCGCGCATCCAGCTGGAGATGATCGAGTTGGCTCCGGGCGAGAAGGCTTTCGTCTCCCTGCAGCTGCCGGCGCAGTTCGTCATCATCTTCGATCCGGTAACACACTCGGCGCAGTTCATCGACGTGCAGGGTGAGCCCACCGACGAACGTCAAACCCTCTCGATGATCATCAGTCGGACGCATGCGCTGAACGAAACGCTGACCCTGCGTCCTGGCTCACTGCGGCTGACGCTCGAAAACCACACCGATCGCAGGGTGGTGCCGAACGTTTGCATCGCAGGCGACGAGCTGCACGACCTGCTGGGCCGCAGGCGGCCTTTTCTGACAGCCAAGCGTCTGCTGACGAACCAGAGCTTCCGCGACATCTACCGGACCGACACACTCGACGTCGACCAGCGCCTCAAGATCACCAGCCTGACCTTCCTCTTCACCGACTTGAGGGGCTCGACCGCGCTTTACGAGCGCGTCGGAGATCTTGCCGCTTTCGATCTGGTGCGCGCGCATTTCCGGGTTCTTCACGAAATCGTCGCCACAGAGGCCGGAGCGGTCGTCAAGACCATAGGCGATGCCGTGATGGCGACCTTTCCGAGCCCGGACCGCGCCGTGGCGGCCGCACTCAAGATGCGCGAGGCGATGCTTCGACTGAATGCCGAACACGGCAGCGACGATCTTCTCCTGAAGATCGGCATCCATGAGGGACCATGCCTCGCAGTCAACCTGAACGACCGGCAGGACTACTTCGGCCAGACCGTCAATATCGCGTCGCGCGTCCAGGGCCTTGCCGATCCCAATGTGATCATGACGACGGAGGCGATCGTCGAGGATGCCCAGGTTTCAGAGATCCTCCGCGACAGCGGCATCACCTCGGCTTCCCGGATGGCGGAGCTTCAGGGCATCGGGAGAGAGGTAAGGATTTTTGCGCTGTCGTGAGGTTGGTCTGCTCTTCGGAGTCGAGCCAGCGGTAGCAGTTTCCGCTAGCCTTAGAAACTGGGCTTCCAGGATAACAAGGGGCACAATGTCCCCCAGCGTGAAGCTGAGGCGTAAGATCTCAATACGGACAGGAAATACGAAAGCGTGAAATGGTGCCGCCTACGTAAGACATTGCGTGCAAGCCAACATGCTTGGGTTGCCACCAACTCGCTGCGTCTATCCATCAAGAGCAGCTGTATGCAGACCGTTTACGTCGGTACCGAGCAACTCAACAAGGGCGGCTGCCGCGCGCTCCTCAACCCAGCTAATGTTGATTGTGATACTGCCATCGTCTTTCGGAGCAGGTTCAAGCGCAATTCCTAGCATGCCGTAGTCTGGCACGTTATACCTACAGCGCACGTTTAAGATGAACTCGGCCGCTGATCTCGCAGGCCGGATACGGAACTCAGTGCCTTTTTCTAGGATCAGACGAAAGGCTTGGTCCCAACCCTTCAGAGCTTCCCATAGTGAGATGCGGGCGCCGTATGAATTGATGAAGTCGCGCATTTCTGACGACCATTGCGCGGTTGGTATCAGTAAGCTTTCCGCCATCAAATCCACTGACAGGGTAACCTCTTCAGCACGACCGCTGTGCAGGCTCAGGTGCAAAGGTGGCATATCGACATGCTGTATGTAGTTGCGCAACCCGTAAATCAGTGCGTAGTATTTGTTATCACGCTCAATTTGAGTGAGAAAGCTTCGCCAAGCGATCCAAGCTGGTGAGCTTCGGCCAATCTGCTTTTTGAGATGCGTTTCTTGATGCTCAAGATAAGAGCGAAAAGAAGCACAGAGATTTAAAATCTTGCAGGAGAGTTCGGCAAGCGGTTCGTTGAGACCGTCACTGAACGCTTGCGGATCATCAAGAAATGTCGCGCCGATTTTCACTATCAGATCAAGGAGATCGTCGCGATTAGTTATAACCGCTCTGGCGATGTGAAGAGAGGAATGAGCCGCTCGGACTATCTTTGAAGCTTCATCAATTTCATTCCTCTCGGTTGAAGACAGAAGCGCCATCGCGTTGAAGACATTTACCGGCGGCTCCGAAGTTTGGTTGGGTTCATGCCTTGAGTAAGCGTGGAAAAGCCGCCAATTAGAACACTGGATAGGCATCGGCCAGTCTCACACGCGCAATGGAACGTCAGAGACTTCGACCTTTAGGGCGGCATCCGGAACGCCATTTTCGTGAAGAAGCTGAATGAATTCGCGCTTCGATTGTGCCGCAGTATTGCTCGGGCCGATAAGCAGTCTCTGAAAAAGATCAGGCAACGTTGCACCGTAAAAGCCATCTTCCGGAACATCGATCATTGGTATCTTGAATATGCGCTGGGGTGATCCTGCTATTGTAACACGATCTGGCAGGAGTCGCTTGGATTGCTGAAATGTTGGCTGGTAGATAATCCGCCATTCACGCTCTTCGTGAAAGCTTGGGTGCTTCGTACATATGATTGCATGTCGGTAGGCGGCAAAGAGGTGAGCGAATACATGGTCGCGACCCCGCTCTTGTAAATACTCGATATTGTCGACAATATTTTTGGCAACCTGTGTGTATCGCTCAATAAACTGAGCGGGCGAAAGATAGGCTACCGGGCTGGTGTAAGCATCCAGCGCATCGGAGGGGCGAAGGAATGGTCCGCTGTTCACGACGAACGCCACTGGATTTGATCCAGCGCCGTAGGCTCGCCACATAGATAGTCGTCCCATTTGTTCTTCATCTGGCAATTGCTCTGTTAAGCAAGTTATGTACGTTTCTTGTTCGAAGTGCGGTATCCAAGAGTTCAGAACTTCTAACAGATGATCGGTGAGACCCGTAAAGCAGCCATCTAATACTGTCGCTAGCTCGGCTGCGGCGTCGCTCTCCAAAGCGCCAGCCAAGCAGGCTTTGCCATGTGCTATCTCTGAGCTGTCGTTCATCCACGTAGCATTTCTCATCCACACCTGCTGATGCTGGATCATGGATGCAGCTGCAGTGCTACTGCAGTAATGAACAAACGAATGTCCTGAAGTCAGTGCCTCTAGCGTTTTACCGAGCGCATACGGATAAAATATCTGAAAGTTGCGGATGTCGTCGGCAGAGAGCGAAATGTTTTCCAATATTGACGAAAGCATGTCGGTTCCATGTTTGTTAAAGGCTGCACATTGAAACATGCAGATTGGCCGTTACGGCCGCGCAAATCTAAGTTGGATAACTTCTCGTTGATGTCGGCGTCATGCCATTTCAAAGGTCGCTTTCAGGCAGCCGCCTCATAAGAACTTCCGCGTCTGTCGATATTGGAACTTCTATTCGGTAAATTCCATCCGGCGTTGTCCATGGCACAATTCCAAAACACCACAAGAGGCGCTCAGCATGTCGATTGATTGCCAAAAACTCATCATAGGATGCCCACCGTCCACGCCGATCCCATAGGTACTCAAGGTCTCGCCCGAAGTCCTCCAGCCATGCCCGCAGCTCTCGGTGAGCCAGTTCTTCCTCAAGTGCACGGTTGCTCTCTAGCGCGCTACACTCTGCCCCTGCCGCATGCCCTAAAAGATTTCCTGCCCATTCAAGAACGAAAGCAATCTTTGAACTAGCTATCGCCATGAGGATATTCAAATCGGCATGGTCGCGATAAGCCAGCCTCGCCTCAGGTATATCGATGAACGCTTCGGTGATGCCTGCCAACAGCAAAGATTGAATGTCTGCAAGGCGGCGTTTAGCGAAATTAGCGCTGGCACGGGCAGCAAAGTATCCGTTCCACGCAGCATAGGTGATCCTGTGTAAGTCCCCATCCATCGAATTCTGTATTGGAGTTAGCAAAACGCCCGGCAACGTCTCGTCGATTACTTGCGTAAATCCGGCATGTGCAAGTTCGTGCGCAACGACGTATTGAGCATGATACCGGTCGGCATCGTCCTCGCTGATTAGCATACGACCAATAAGCCCTCTCAATACGATATGGCATTTTATCACACCATCTCGAATGACCATCGGCGCCTGCGCGACACCTACACCACCTTCGTCATCCTTAGTGCTGATAGGAGGGGCATCCGGCATCCCACGATCCAATTCGTGAAGAGCCGCAGCATAGTCATCGGCAAACGTAATCCCATCCAATCGCTCCAAGGGTATCGTCCAAATTGCGCTCGCTAAAACCTCAGAAAGAGCCGCAGAGATATGGTGCACGTCCTCCTGCTCAAACGCCCCAGTGAAATTAACAGAAATGTGCAAGGAAGCCTTTAAACTGCGCTCACCAAAGATGGCATGGGTAGATGCCTCGCGCACGTCCTCATGACTATAGCTCGAAAGAGCGTCCGAAATGGCAGCATCAATTACGCCGACTGACCGTATTCCAATTGATTCCGTCAACGAGGTAATTTCCGGACAATTAGAACCACTGATAAAGTAAGCATGACTGCACCCGGCAGCAGCACCGTTAAACATGCTTATGCCAATATCGTGGCTATCCTTTTCATGTGAACCGACCAGAATTTTTCGAGATGTGAGAGGAAGATATACCTCTTGGATGCCATCAAAGGGGGCCATCATCAGTGGATGATATTGCCCGTCTCGATCCCTCGATATGGCGACGCAATCTGGTAAGATCACATTGAATGCCGTTTCGTGGGTTCGCCAGACCAATGTGCTAAGTGCATTAATACGTGCTACCGGCGCAGGCGCTCCTTCAAGTACCCTATTGTGGGCATCGCGAGCATTCGCTGGTGCCTCGATTGATAGAGTTTGAATGGCTTGTTGGAGGAAGGGCAACTGTTGCTCAAAAAAAGGGGAGAGCCCTTCCCGCAATGCGGCAAAGGCAAACCGTTCCAGCAACTCAAGCGGTATACCAGACATCTGTACAGCCGGCTGTTTGCTGAATATTTCACCAATCCTGGCGCGAAACGTGTCAGAAATTTGCGGCGTTTGAATTCCAAATAGCCCACGCAAATTGGCTTCATTGCCAAAGACCTCAATTGCACCTCGTGCAAGGCCATCAAAGCCGTGGACTAAAGTCCCGCGCAAATGAGCGTTTCTGGTCGTGAGATGTGCGATAACCTCGGCAGCTATTGTGGCATCAGCATTTGCTCCTGCAGAAAGGGAGCGCAGTTGCGCCACTAGCCTTGCCAATCTACTTTCATAATCGGTAATTTCATCGTCAAGTGTTCGTTCGCCAGCGAGCGAAGGTTGTGAATAGAAGTACCTCTCTGCGCCTGATCTATTAATATGAGACGGATACGACTTACCGCCGCGCCGAAATACAAACACCCGTTCTGCATCACCAGTCTCAGGTATTAAAAAACCGCGCTGAAATAATTGTGGAATCTCATGCTGAATAATACCTGCCATATTGGTCCCTATTAATTGCTCGTCCCTGCGTGATGTCATCCACGCAGTAGCCTTCACCTCTGAGCTTGAGCCGCAACGGCGTAAAACTCAACCAGAGATTGGTAATAACTGTATTTTTACACAAGAGAATTTCTTCGGGAATCGAGGGACTTTCAAAACGACAAATTTTTTCGAGGGGTATTTAAGCCCCTTCGCGTAGCCGTTTCCCACTGAGATGCGACTAGTTCGACGCGCCCAAATCCCCTCCCGGCAATGCGCACGACCTTTCCGCGCCAGCCTTACGACATAGACGGTATAAGGCCGGGGAATAGGAGCTTTGCGTACATAGCAGGCTTATACGGTTTGCATGTCCGATTGGGTTAAATGCTCTGTTTGGGCAACACCTTCAGCGTACGGACCTCTATGGTCGTGGTTATCTGAACGCCTTCGCATTGCAGTCCTAGGCCGCTTGGGATTCCGGCAGCATGATTCGTGACTCAAGACCGGCAATTTCCAACTTTGACCAATAAGCCCGGAGCCTAAGGCCAATCTGCATAGCCCGAGGACAGCATGCTGTTTTCCGAGCCGGCCGAAGCGCGGGCGATTTCGCGGTAGCCGGCGGGCGAAAGGCCGGTCTTGCGTTTGAAGAAATGGCTGAAATAGGTCGGGTCGCGAAAGCCGAGGCTGTCGGAGATTTCCTGGATATTGCGGGCGGATCGCTCCAATCTGAGCTTTGCCTCCTGCACCACGCGCTCGTGCAGGAGCTGGATCGGCGAGCGGCCGAGCGCCCTTTGGCAGGTGGAATGCAGCCGGTCGGCCGTGACGCCCAGTTCCGCAGCATAATCGCTGATCGGCCGGTGCTGGCGGAAACCGGCCTCGACGAGTTGCCGATATCTCTGCAGGATCGATCCCACTTCGCCCTGCCCGCGCTGCTCGCTTCTTTCGCCATCGGAGCCGCGCCACAGCGCCATCAGAATGAGCCTGATATAAGCGGAGGCGACCATCCAGGAGGAGCGGGAGGGATCGCCCAGTTCCCGCACGAAGCCCGAGATCAGCGGGCTGATTTCAGTGACCGTCAAGGGATCCAATGCCTCGACCAGCTTGCGCTGTTCGGTGAAGATGCGCAGCGAATAGGATTCCATCTTGTCGCCGATCGCATCGACCATGATCTGCGGCGAAGCGCCGACCAGATGAGCCGCGGTTCCGGCAGATATCGACAGATCGCACCGCGCCTGCGGCGGCAGGAAGGCAAGCAGCGGTCCGTGCAGCGGTCGATGTTCGCCATTGTCGAAATGAAGCTCGCCACTCCCCTCCCCGAGCAGAAGGAAATGGTGGAAATCGGCATACAGCCCTTTTTGGAAACGGATGCGACGGTGCGACAGCGACGGAGCGTGCCACTCGCCCCTGGCATAATGATGAATCCCTCCGTCCGTCGCCAACGCTTCTCCTCCATCCCCCAAGTCAAACAATGCTGATATCACCGGATAATTACAATATTAACCCAATAAATCGCATTCCATCCGCGCCAGATCGGCGTAACCTTTTCTCCATCAGCCTTTGGGAGGAGGCACTTCAACAGATGCAGGAACGGTCAGGCCGCCCTCGTGGCGCCGCGTCCGCTCGTTTTCTCCCATGGCAACAATGCAAGCGTCATCACGCGGAACCAACGCGTTGGGAATGGGTGGAACAGTGTTTTCGGCACAGCTGATGATCAACAACGAGGCGATGGATGCTTCCGAAGGGACCACCTTCGAACGCATCGATCCGTTGACCGGCGACGTCGCAACGATCGCTTCGGCAGGATCCGTTGCCGACATGACGAGGGCAGCCAATGCGGCAGCAGCAGCCTTTCCGGACTGGTCGCAGACCGGCCCGGGCGAGCGGCGCAGGCTTCTGAATGCCGCAGCCGACATCCTGGAGGCCCGCACATCCGAACTCGTTGCCGCCATGACCGGCGAAACCGGCGCCACCGCGCAATGGGCGGCGATCAATTGCCGGCTCGGCGCGGATATTCTTCGAGAGGCGGCGGCAATGACCACGCAAATATCCGGCGAGCTCATTCCTTCCGGCATTCCCGGAAGCCTTGCCATGGCGGTCCGCCAGCCGGCAGGCGTCTGCGTCGGCATTGCCCCCTGGAATGCGCCTGTTATCCTCGGCACGCGCGCCGTCGCCATGCCGCTTGCCTGCGGCAACACCGTCGTCCTCAAGGCCTCCGAACTCTGCCCGAAGACCCATGGCCTGATCGGCGACGTCCTGCGTGACGCCGGTTTTCCGCGCGGCGTCGTCAATGTCGTTTCCAATGCGCCGAGCGATGCTGCCGCCGTCGTTGATGCGCTGATCGCCCATCCGGCCGTCCGCCGCATCAATTTCACCGGCTCCACCCGTGTCGGCAGGATCATTGCCGAATCCGCGGCAAAGCATCTCAAGCGCTGCCTGCTCGAACTCGGCGGCAAGGCGCCGTTCATCGTCCTTGCCGACGCCGATATCGACGAGGCCGTGCGTGCTGCCGCCTTCGGCGCCTTCATGAACCAGGGCCAGATCTGCATGTCCACCGAGCGGATCATCCTGATGGACGAGATCGCCGACGGCTTCGTCGGCAAGTTTCGCACGAAAGCCGCAACCCTCGTCGCCGGCAACCCTAAGGACGGCAACACGCCGCTCGGAACGCTGATCAACACTGAGGCCGTCCGCCGCGTCCGGTCACTCGTCGACGATGCCCTGCAGAAGGGCGCGGTCCTCGTCTGCGGCGGCCAGGCCAACGGCACGCTGATGGACGCGACCGTCATCGATCACGTGACGCCTGCCATGCGCATCTACCGCGAGGAAAGCTTTGGACCGGTCGCGGCGATCGTCCGCGTCGGCAGCGTCGACGAGGCCGTGACGGTTGCCAACGACAACGAATACGGGCTGTCGGCCGCCGTCTTCAGCGCCGACGTCAATGCGGCACTTGCCGTCGCCATGCGGCTCGAATCCGGCATCTGCCACATCAACGAGGCGACCGTCTCCGACGAACCGCAAATGCCCTTCGGCGGCGTCAAATCAAGCGGCTACGGCCGCTTCGGCGGCAAGGCCGCGATCGATGAATTCACCGAGCTCAGATGGATCACCATGGCCTCGGGAAAACGGCACTACCCGATCTGAATTGAGATCGGCCGACATGAACAATGGGAACGGGCTGGGAGGCCCGATCAAGAGGGAGGAATGATTTCATGAACGGCATTTTCCGCAGCGGAAAATTCAACGCGGCATCTCTGAGCCGCCGCTCTTTCATCGCATCGACCGTGGCGGGTGGTGCGGCGCTGGCGCTTTCCGGCCGCACGGCCTTCGCTCAGAGCGGCGATACGCTGAAGGTCGGCTTCATCAGCCCGCGCACCGGCCCTCTCGGCGGCTTCGGCGAGACGGACGGTTATGTGCTGGAGCTGGCGCGCAAGGCGCTGGCTAACGGCCTGCAGGCAGGCGGCAAGACCTGGAAGGTTGAGATCCTCGACCAGGACACCCAGTCCGATCCCTCGCGTGCCGGCCAGTTGGCGAAGGACCTGATCAACAACCAGGCGATCGACCTGATGCTCGCCGTCTCGACGCCCGAAACCATCAACCCGGTGGCCGATGCCTGCGAAGCGGCCGGCATTCCCTGCCTCTCGACGGTCATGCCCTGGGAAGCCTGGTATTTCGGCCGCGGCGCCAAGCCGGGCGCGCCCTCGCCGTTCAAGTGGACTTACCATTTCGGCTTCGGCGTCGAAGAGTTCCACAAGGCCTATGTTTCGCAGTGGAACCTGCTCGAGACCAACAAGAAGGTCGGCGTCATGTATCCCAACGACGCCGACGGCAATGCGATCCGCACCCATCTGGCGCCGGCGCTTTCCAAGGCGGGCTTCACCATCGTCGATCCCGGAGCCTATGAAACCGGAACCACCGACTTTACCGCGCAGATCGCTCTCTTCAGGCAGGAGGGCGTGGAGATCTTCAATTCGTTCCCGATACCGCCCGACTTCGCCGCCTTCTGGCGTCAGGCCGCGCAGCAGGGCCTTACCCAGCAGATCAAGATCTGCCAGATCGCCAAGACCGGCCTGTTTCCCTCCGACATCGAGGCGCTCGGCGACCTTGGCCTGAACATCGGCAGTGCTGCCTACTGGCATAAGGCCTTCCCCTATAAATCCACGCTGACTGGCGTATCGGGAACCGAACTCGCCGACGGCTATGAGACGGCAAGCGGCAAGCAGTGGACGCAGCAGCTCGGCGCCAGCCTTGCGCTTCTCGACGCCGGCTTCGAAGCGCTGAAGGCCAGCACAGACGTCAAGAGCAAGGAGGCCGTCGCCAAGGCGATCAGCACGCTGAAGACCACCACGATCGCCGGCAAGGTCGATTTCACCAGCGGCCCCGTCGCCAACGTCTCTCCCGGACCGATCATCGGCACGCAATGGGTGAAAGCGCCGGAGGGCTCGAAATTCGCGCTCGACTATGTCGTCACCGAAAACGCCACCGACTCCAATGTCCCGGTCGGCGCCAAGCTCACC
This sequence comes from Rhizobium sp. SU303, assembly GCF_021052345.1. Classification (NCBI taxonomy): domain Bacteria; kingdom Pseudomonadati; phylum Pseudomonadota; class Alphaproteobacteria; order Hyphomicrobiales; family Rhizobiaceae; genus Rhizobium; species Rhizobium sp. SU303. The sequence continues at coordinate 636,891 of NZ_CP088096.1, read as the reverse complement.
GCATACAATGGATAACCAAGTGCAGCGACAGGAAGCGCTAAGACGGCCGGGGGGAGCCTTTCTCTCGGCCAAGGGGATCCACAAGCGGTTCGGCGCGCTGGTGGTGCTGGAGAATCTGGATTTTTCTATGGGCGATGGCGAGGCAATCGGCATTGTCGGGCCGAACGGCGCCGGCAAGACGACCCTGCTCAGCGTGCTCGCCGGCGCCTTCCCGCCGAATGAAGGAAGCATCACCTTCGACGGCGTCGACGTCACGCGCCGGACGGCGGCGGAGCGCTGCCGGTCCGGGCTCGTCCGGACCCATCAGATTCCCAAGCCCTTCGGCGGCATGACGACCTTCGAAAATGTCTTCGTCGCGGCATCGCACGGCAATGCCGCAAGCCGCGACGAGGCCTATGAGCGCGTGGTGGATTCGCTTTCGCTCTGCGGCATGCTCTCCGTCGCCAACCGCCCCGCCGACACGCTCGGCCTGCTGGACCGCAAACGCCTGGAGCTTGCCCGTGCGCTTGCCACGCAGCCGAGGCTGATGCTGCTCGACGAGATCGGCGGCGGCCTGACGGATGGCGAGGCGAGCGAACTGGTGGAAACCATCCTGGAACTGCGCCGCCGCGGCATCGGCATCGTCTGGATCGAGCATATCGTTCATATCCTCCTGCAGGTGGCCGAACGGCTGATCTGCATGGATGCCGGCAGGATCATCGCCGATGGCGAACCGAAAATGGTCATGAGCGATGCGGAAGTGGTCAAGGCCTATCTAGGAGGGACACCCGCATGAGCCTTCTCTCCATCCGCGACCTCGACGTCCGCCACGGCCTGCTCCAAGCAGTGCGCGGTGTCAGCTTCGATCTTGCCAAGGGCGAGGTACTGGCGCTGGTCGGCGCAAATGGCGCGGGCAAGACGACGCTGCTCAGATCGATCGCCGGCGCCCATCTGCCGTCCTCCGGTCGCGTCCTTCTTGACGATGAAGATCTGGCCGCCGTCCCGTCGCACAAGCGGATCGCCAAGGGCATCGCCCTGGTGCCGGAAGGCCGGCGCCTGTTTTCACAGATGACGGTGGAAGAGAACCTGCTTCTCGGAAAGAGCTCCGGCCGCAAGGGCGAGTGGAACATCGACCGCGTCCTCGACGCCTTTCCGAACCTGAAACCCCGTCGTCACGCCAAAACAGGGCATCTTTCGGGCGGAGAACAGCAGGCGACCGCCATCGGCCGGGCGCTGATGAGCAATCCCGATATTCTTCTCCTGGACGAGGTCTCGCTCGGGCTTTCGCCTCTGGTCGTCGATCGCGTCTATGCCCAGCTGCAGGCACTGCTCACATCTGGAACGACCATCGTGCTCGTCGAGCAGGATCTCGCCCGCGCCATGAGCGTCGCAAGCCGTCTCATCTGCATGCTGGAAGGACGCATCGTCCTCGACCGGCCGGCCGCTGCCGTCACGCGCGAGCACGTCACCCAGGCCTATTTCGGATTGCACCGGGCAGCCGGCGAAAGGAGCGCATCGTGATCAACACCCTGCTCCAGGGCATTCTGCTCGGCGGCTACTACGCCGTCATCGCCTGCGGCCTGTCCTTCATGTTCTCGGTCATGCGGATCATCAATCTCGCGCATGGCAGCCTGGCGGTCGCAGCCGCTTACGGGCTGTGGCTGCTCGCCGCCAAAGCCGGCATTCCGCCTTTCGCCGGCCTGCTGATCGTGCTGCCGGTCATGGCGGCGGCCGGCTGGCTGTTGCAGCGCTTCATTCTGGAACGCAGCGCCCGCGGCGGCACGCTGCTGCCGATCCTCACGACCTTCGGCCTGTCGATCGTCATCGACAACCTGCTGTTCGAGCAGTTCGGCGCCGACACCCGCTCGCTCGCGCCCTTCATCGGCAACCTGTCCTATGCCTCCTGGCAATTGCCGGGCCACATCTACGTCGGCAAGCTTGCCGTCATGATGATGGTGACGGCAGTCCTCATTCTCGGCGGGCTGCAGTTCTTCCTCAGCCGCTTTGCGCTTGGCCGCGCGATCCGCGCCACGGCCGAAGATCCCGATACGGCGGGGCTGGTCGGCATCGATGCCCGCAGGGTAAACGCCGTCGCCACCGCGATCGCCATGGTCACGGTCGGGATCGCCGGTGCGTTTCTCGGGATGCGGGCAACCTTCAGCGCCTATTCCGGCGGCCCGCAGCTTCTCTTCGCCTTCGAGGCAGCCGTCATCGGCGGCGCGGGATCGCTATGGGGCACACTTGCCGGCGGCATCGTTCTCGGCCTTGCCCAATCGCTCGGCGCGCAATTGCATCCGCAAGGCTTCCTGATCGGCGGCCATGCCGTGTTCCTGCTGGTGCTTTTCATTCGGCTGTCCGGGTTCGGCATGCCGGTTCTCGACAAACTTGGCGCCTCCCTGCGCACCCGTCTCCGGAGCCCGACATGAGCCCCAACGCGACCCTTGCCTCCAACGGAATATCGATAGAACGCTGGACGAAGTCGTCGCGGGTGGCGCTTGGCTGCATGGCCGCGGTGCTCGCGCTGCTGATGTTTGCCCCCGCTGTGCTCGGCGCCGGCGCGATCGACCGGATGACCGCCCTGTTCATTTACGTGATCCTTGCCGCCATGTGGAATGCGCTTGCCGGTTTCGGCGGGCTCGTCTCGGTCGGCCAGCAGGTGTTCTTCGGCCTCGGCGCCTATTTCACCATCCGCCTGGCGGATGCGGGGCTCAATCCCTTCGTCGCGCTGTTTGCCGCCGCGATCGTGACCGGCGCGCTGTCGATCCCGCTTTCACTGTTCATGCTGCGCCTGAAGGGTGGCGAGTTCGCGATCGGCATGTGGGTTATCGCGGAACTCGCCCACCTGCTGGTCAACCTCGACCGGCTGATCCAGGGGGAAACGGGAACCTCGCTGATCTCGCTCAACGTCTATGACGGCGCGACGCGGCGGGCGACGATCTACTGGCTCGCCTTGACGGCCATGGCCGCCCTGCTCGGCGCTCTTTTCATCCTGATGCGCAGCCGCGCGGGTGCAGCCATGCAGGCGATCCGCGACAATGAGGAGGCGGCAACCTCGGTCGGCGTGCGCGTGATCGCAACCAAGAGGCTGCTCTTCGTGCTCGCCGCCTTCGGCATCGCGGTCGCCGGAGGCCTGTGGCTGGCGACCGCCACGACCTTCCAGCCGAAGACCTATTTCAGCGTCCAATGGACGGCCTACATGATCTTCATGGTGCTGGTCGGCGGGATCGGCAAGTTCGAAGGCGCGATCCTCGGCGCCATCCTGTTCTTCGTGATCGAGACCGTCTTCGGCGGAGCCGGCGTCTGGTACCTGATCGGCCTCGGCGCCACCGCCTTGATTTTCTCGCTCTACCTGCCGCGCGGCCTTTGGGGCGAAATCGAGCGCCGCTTCGATTTTCAACTTCTGCCCGTCGGCTACCGGCTGAAATTGCCCGGTCCGCATAAAATCAAATGGGAAGAATGAGCCGGCTTGCTTCCGGATTCTGTTGCGAAAGGTGACGTTCATGCTTTTTGGTAAAACAATTCTGGTGACCGGCGTGGCTTCCGGCATCGGCGCCCGCACGGCGGAACTGGCCGGCCAGATGGGCGCTGAGGTCATCGGCGTCGATGTGCGCGAGCCGGTGGGGGGAAGTGCCGCCTTCATCAAGGGCGATCTGTCCACGGCATCAGGCGTTGCCGAGATCGTCGCGCAGCTTCCAGCCCGCCTCGACGCGCTCGCCAATGTCGCCGGCCTCTCCGGCAGCACCGGCGTCGTCTCGACGCTCGCCGTCAATTTCTACGGGCTTCGCGCCCTGTCGGAAGCCGTGGCGCCCCGCCTGCGCGAAGGCGGCGCCATCGTCAACGTCGCCTCGATCGCCGGCTACGGCTGGCGCGCCAACCTCGAGCGGGCAAAGTCCTTGACCGGTATCGAAGGCTTTCCCGAAGTGGCGGCGGTCGTCACTGAGCACGGCCTCAAAGACGAGGAAGGTTACCCGCTCTCCAAGGAGCTGCTACTGCTCTGGACCATGCGCGCCGCTCACCAGCCGCTGTTCAAAAGCCGCGGCATCCGGGTGAATGCTGTCAGCCCCGGGCCGGTGGAAACGCCGATCCTCAAGCAGTTCCGCGCCGTGCTCGGCGACGCCAGGGTCGATAGCGACATCACCCGCGTCGGCCGCGCCGGCACCTCCGCCGATATCGCACCCGCCGTGCTCTTCCTCTGCTCGGATGGCGCGCGCTGGATCAACGGCGCCAATCTTGCCGTCGACGGCGGCCTCGAAGCTTCCATCAACGCCGAAGTCCTCGGCTTCTAGTTCTTGTCCCAAGGAGACCCCCGATGAATATTTCCCTCCTCATCAACGGCGCAGACCGCGCGGCCTCCGGCGGCCGGACCTATGATCGCATCGATCCCTTCACCGAGAAGCTCGCAAGCCGCGCCGCCGCGGCAAGCCTGGAGGATGCCGCCGCTGCGGTCGATGCCGCCAGCGCCGCCTTCGGCGCCTGGTCGAAGACCGGCCCCGGCCAGCGCCGCGCGATCCTGATGAAGGCCGCCGATATCCTGGATTCCAAGGTGGGCGAGTTTACCCAATTGATGATCGAGGAAACGGGCGCCACCGCGCCCTGGGCCGGCTTCAATGTCATGTTCGCTGCCAACATCCTGCGCGAGGCCGGCGCCATGACCACGCAGATATCAGGCGAAATCATCCCTTCCGACAAACCCGGCACGCTCGCCATGGGCGTTCGCCAGGCTGCAGGCGTCTGCCTGGCGATTGCCCCCTGGAACGCGCCCGTCATCCTCGCCACCCGCGCCATCGCCATGCCGATCGCCTGCGGCAATACCGTCGTCCTCAAGGCATCCGAACAATGCCCCGGCACGCACCGGCTGATCGCGACGGCACTGACCGAAGCCGGCCTGCCGGCGGGTGTCGTCAATGTCATCACCAACGCGCCGGAGGATGCGCCCGAGATCGTCGCCGCGCTGATTGCCCATCCGGCCGTCAAGCGCGTGAACTTCACCGGGTCGACCAAGGTCGGCAAGATCATCGCCGAGACCTGCGGCAGGCATCTCAAACCCGCCCTCCTCGAGCTCGGCGGCAAGGCGCCGCTGGTCATTCTCGACGACGCCGATATCGACGGTGCCGTCAATGCCGCCATTTTCGGCGCCTTCATGAACCAGGGCCAGATCTGCATGTCGACAGAACGCATCATCGTCGACGAGACGATCGCCGACCAGTTCGTCGCCAAACTGGCCGCCCGCGCCAGCCAGCTCCCGGCCGGCGATCCGCGCGGCCACGTTGTTCTCGGTTCGCTGATCAGCCTCGACGCGGCGAAGAAAATGGATGAGTTGATTGCCGATGCGACCGCCAAGGGGGCAAAGCTCGTGGCCGGCGGCAAGCGCTCCGGCACCGTGGTCGAGGCGACGCTGCTCGATCACGTCACGCCCGAGATGCGTGTCTACTCGGAAGAATCCTTCGGCCCGGTCAAGCCGATCATTCGCGTTACCAGTGAGGAAGAAGCAATCCGCATCGCCAACGACAGCGAATACGGCCTGTCATCCGCCGTCTTCAGCCGGAATGTCCAGCGGGCAATGGCCGTTGCGGCACGGATCGAATCCGGCATCTGCCACATCAATGGCCCGACTGTGCACGACGAGGCGCAAATGCCCTTCGGCGGCGTCAAGGGCAGCGGCTATGGCCGTTTCGGCGGCAAGGCGGCGATCGCCGAATTCACCGATCTGCGCTGGATCACGGTCGAGGATTCCGCCCAGCACTATCCCTTCTGAGCTGGTTTGACAGACGTCACCGTGCCACGACGCCATTCGGTCGTGGCACGGCCTATGCTCAGACCGGCGAAAGAGATTTCGCACCGCTCTTAGGGAGACGTTTCAGCTTCGGTGTGGCGTGGGCGGCGAACCGCGACTGCGATCGATCCGAGTTCAGCTCTCCAGCCATTGGGCGATGAGCTTGGCTGCCGCCCGCTTGCGGCCCACACGAATGTCGGCGGCGCCGGTGTCGAAATCCAGGCCGTTTTTCTCCCGCACCTGTCTCAGCCATGTCGGAAAGGCATCAAGGTTTCCGCATCCGAGAAGGAGAAGGCCGAGATCGTTCCGGTAGGTCTTTTTCTCGCTTTCCGAGAACTCTCCGCGCTCGGCGATACGCGCATTCAGTTCCCACTGCCAGTCCGGGTTCGGCCGGATCTGCAATCGCACGACATTCTTGGCGATCAGCGGATGACCTTCGGTGCCACGCAGCGGGATCGCAATATGGATTTCCCAGTCCTCGTGAAGCCGTCAGTTGCTCATCCGCCGTTCGATTTGGTCAAGCCGGTGCTTTCCCGCCACCGTCTCTGAGCGGCCTCATATCCCGGTTAATGCCGCGCACGGCATCCAATGCCCGCTAACAGAAACCGACCGCGTCACACGACGACGGTTCCCTCGCTTTCCGTTCGGTTAAAATGCAGCGAAGTATCGCTGGTCACCTCTTTTCTGATGGCGGCGGCGATCTCTTCCCACTGATCCAATGCGATGATCTTCACCTTGGCCTTTTGGACAACCGCAGCAAGCCCCGCTCTGATCATCTCGAGAAACCGGTCGAGCTTGTTGGATGCGCCGGTGATCGCCTCGTAGCGCAGGCGCACGTAATACTCCACGCAGTTGCATCCGGAAGGCTGGGACGCCCTGCCATACAAGAAGACGTCCGGATCGTTCGCGCTGGCGGCAATCCCTTGTTGCGCGGCCAGCACCGAGCCTCGCAGACTGTCCACGTAGACAGTGATATCTAGTCACTTATGCGCGGTGGTCCGTTTTGTCTCGTCGAAGCCCGCCGCCGAGATAAGGTCTGCGAGCCGCATGATCAGAGTGTGGGAAACCCACAATGCGGAACTCGTGTCCGTCATGGATTGGAGGAAACCCAACTTCATCGATTCATCTCGCGCTTGCCTACTGCATATTGCTACAGCATCCTTCGCGCGTCTGAAAAGACACGCAGCGCTGCAGGTCGGGAAAAGCCCTCTCAATCAAAAATGCTGCTGAACACGCGCCCCAGCTTCCCGAGATCGCCACCTTCTTCATAGAAGGGGTCACGCGGCCGATAGGCATTGATGACGTAGTTGCGCAGCTTCGGAAAACGCTCTTTCGGTAACTTGCAAGGAAGGTGAGATATTTCCAGATTTTGCATAATGTCATTCTTTAGGTTTTCCCAGCCTTCCAGCTTGTTCTTCCCATATATCCGTAGCGACCGGAGTTTCTTCAGCTGCGAAAGAACCGAAACATCGCCTGCAATCTTACATGAGGAAATCTGCAAAACTTCGACCTCCTTGAAGCGCAGAATGTCCTCGGCGTCCTTGATGGTCGAAGCGATCAGGAAAAGCCTCTTGATCGGAGCTCCTTCGAAAATCGACAGGGAGCCGGAAAAGCCTTGGAGCGAGAGATTGGCGAGGTTGGGCCATTTGCCATTCAGCGCTTTGATCTTATTGGCCTTCCAATCGAGATTGAGCCATGCCTCAAGTTGCGGAAACAGGTCCGGCAGCACATCTCCGAAAGGCACATCTTGGGCTGTGATCGCCTTGACGCTGCCGAACCGCTTGAACCTGTCGAGATCGAAATCCTTAGCAAAAGCGCCCGATCCGGAAATGCCGATCTTTCCGATGGCATCCTTGTTCTTGATACCATCGAGGCTAGGGGCGAAGTATTCCTGCAGCCTCCCCTCGGCGACATCCTGAACTTCGATGGAGAAGCCATCACATTCATATTGGTCGATCAGCTCACCGTATTTTTCGAAGCCTTCCTTGTTGAAGGCTGCTTCCTTCTTTGCAAATCGGGATGCAGCCGTCCGCACTATGACATGAGGCCCCCTCATCAAATTGTCCATGGTTCGCTCATCGGCTTCGAACAGAACTTCCGACACCTATTTCTCCTTATCAAGGGCAAGCAACAGTTACCTGGCTGTAGCATTTTCTTGAGACCTGGCGCTTTGCGGCCAGCGTCAAATATCGTGGAGCTGTATCAGCACTGCCGCCGCCAGAGCAGTCGCAATCATTTTTGAAATTCACATCCTCGCGTGGAGCCGGCCATCCATGATTAAAAGGTCCAGCAATTCTGCATCCATGTGGCTGTCCAATGGCGTCGCCCTGCATGCGAAGCCGTCGCGCACCGAATGCCACGGCACGGTTGGCATGGCCGGCGAGTTCAGAGCCCACGTCAACCTTGTTGACCGATTGTTCCTCCGGCGCGGTAATCTCGCCATCCACGAGGAAGTCGACACTCGGCATGTTCATCGAATTCCGCGTTGTATTCGGCATCGCATACCATTGCCCGTTCAGACTTTCAGATCGAACTTGTTGGTCGCGGCAGCGTAAGCCGGCAGCAGTTTTGCCAAGGTTTCGTCGAACGGAACCGGCAGCGCATTCTGGAAGCGGCAAAGCGGCGTGGCGTTGAACAGGGGATAATCCAACGGCGGGAGATCGAGGCCACGTTGCTGGCGGAGCCGGCATGCGGCCAGCAATTCGACCGGGAAGAACCACAATTCTTCTTCGTTGACGACGTCGTAGTCATCCGTCCCGCACCCCGATGCATGGAACTCCGCAGCTTTTGCCAATGCCTCGCCGAATCTACGGGGTCGCGGATCGAAGAGCGTTTCGAGCAGTGGGGAAAATTCACCCATTTCTCCGTCATCCGGCTCCAGATCGTAGGTCTCGTCGCTCTCCCGCCACGCCTTGTAGAGTTTGACTGAAAGCCATGGCAGATATTGCGGCAGACTTTTCCACCCGACGGCGCCGTTACCGTCGGTCTGTGCGTCCCACCGATCGAAAATCGTCTCGGCCAGGCGGTTAGCATGGCTCAGCCAACCAAGCGCCAGCATGGTGGAAACGTCAGTGAACGGCCGCATTGGAAATTTGTAGCCGGCCGGATCGTCCGATTCCATGACCGCATGCGCACATTCGTAGTGCCAGAACCGGTAAATGCCGGACCTCGCAATCTCGTCAGCAGGATAAAGGGCTTCGTGAAGGCTCTTGTTCATCGCCATCCGCATATGCCAGCTTGCGATGGAACCGAGCGCATCCGGAACCAGCTTCTTTTCGCTGTTCCCGTCACGAACGAATGGCTCGATCGTTTCAGAAAGCGGTTCGTCGTAGAGAATTTCCTTGTTGAAGGAATCCTCGACCCAGTCCCGGATGTCGCGCTTCTCTTGGTTCAGGTTTGCTTTAATCGTCTGCGCGACCGATGGCATTTTTCAATCTCTTACAAAATTTTGCTGTCAAAACACGTATACCTATTGTGTCGAGGCGGAGGCCCCGCCATCCTCAAATTTTCATCGGTTTATACTCGGAGAGATCAACCCCGCCTTCTCGCGGTCCGGATCGCCATATGATGGATCGATCGGTTCGACTGCCCTCCGAGTATACGTTTCCAGCTTCCCCTCCGAATTCGAACAGGAATATGAAATTGGCTGGAAAAACGACTTCCTCGTTTAGAATAAGAGGCTTCTCTCCCAGAGTCTCGGCTCGATCCGCCAATGTTGAGCGTCATTCATTGTCCAATCCTTCAACAGGCGACGTCCCAAGATACCGCCAACAGCTGACTTCATTGCAGCGGTCGAACGAGCCCTGCCTCAGCCGCCGCACCCGACCCTCCCCCTGTGCCGACTGTGACGGGCCGACCAGCCCGACGTACTGTCGGCCACGCGCAGTTAAATTTATTCGGATGTGAACCAGCCGAGACCCTCGACGACACGGCCGCCATGGGCCGTCGGGTCACCGATGCGGGCAAGCGCCTTGCCTTCGATAAAGACGATCGACGAGCCGCCGCTGATCGTGTCGGGCCCACCGACCGCGCAGGTGCATTTGTCGCCGACAACCGCAACCGGAACCCCTTCCACCGTCACCAGTGTCTGCGTTTCCGAGATCGGGCCGCCCACATGCGGCTTCGGCCCGGGTTCGACCATCGGACAAACATGGTTGTGGCCCTTAAGTGAAACATTCGTCACCGGCTCACCTCCTTTCGCAAAGACAGCAATGACTAGGATTGCTCTGCACGCAGCCTAGGCAGATCTGCCGTAGAGGGCGTGTCTGGAAATTCCTGACGGAACTTTCTGTCCACTGCGTCGAAAAGGGCATCGGCAGGCCATGCGACCGGCTTCGGAAGCTCCTTGAAGACGCCCATCTGGAACAGGTCGTGATTGAGATAGCCGGGGTTCTGCAAGCCCTCCCATTCGCGCATGCGCAGGATCATCAGCAGCAGAGCGGGAAACGCCCAATAGGCATCCGGCTCTATTTCGTAATGCTTCTCGCGCTTGTTGCGCTTGTCGCCGGTGGTCGTCATGTCGCTGCTCTGTGCGACGTGGTAGTCGGCCGCCTTGGCGAGGATACGGTGGAAAGCAACCGCGTCCGGCTCCCGCCAGTGCTCGACAAGCTCGCTCCAGCCGCCATAACCGCCTGCATATTCGTCGTAAGCCTTCTCGCGCCACTCGGTCATTGTCGCGGCCTCGTCCGCCTTCAACCAGTCCGCGACGATATCCATCATCGCATAGGGAAAACCGAAGCTGGTGACGCCCTGCCCCAGGGCTCCGCCATGGAACTTGCCGCGCTGGATCGCATCCTTCTCCAGTTCCTGCAACGCAAGCCGGCCAAGCAACTCGCTCCAGTCCTTCCAGCCGACGGTCATCGTCAGGGCCAGCCCGTTGACGAAGTCGGGAAAGGATGCCGCACTGTTGGTGTTCAGATGCTGAATGCCGATCGCATAGGGAAGCCGCGGAGCGGACAGGCGTGCCGCCATCGCTAGCCGGTCGGATGCCAGATGGCCCTCGACGGCGCTCAAGACAAAGGCCTTCAACTCCAGAAGGCTGAGCTGGCTCAGATATCGGCCGATGGATTTGCCGTGGGAGTCATCGCCGTCGAGCCATTCCTGCAGGTCGCTACGCACCAAGCTAGCCAGCATTTGCTCGTACTTGACCAGCCACTCCGGAAATTCCGCCGTAACGTATTTTCTGATTTCTGACAGATTCATGTTCACCCTAAACCCTGCCTTTGGCTACACCTTGAACACATCTATTTTTTCGGAGGACCACGACTGCGGCTTCCCCGACCGATCGGCTTGCCCTTGCTTGTAACCTGCCCGCCGCCGCCGTCATACCACTTTACGCGGGCCTCGCGTTCGCCCGGAGCGTAGTCCCAGTCTCTTTCACGATAATTCGTGACTGCACCGGTGTCGGCATCGACGTCATATTTGATTTCTTTGAAGTCGGGGCTTTCGTCCAACCATCTCAAGGCCTTCCGCGCGTCCGCAACCTGAGCTGGGGTAGCATTCTTCCACTCGCCACTTTGGGACGCAACACGGTCCAGGCGATCCCTTACATAAGCCGGCCCACCCATGTAGGATTGATCTTCGCTCAAAATAGCGCCGTTAGACTTGACCTCCCCAAAAATTATTTTGTTGGTCGTTGGGTCACGTCCAATGAGATCGACGCCGTTGCCCTGCGGGTTCTGGATAACCAACTGCTGGCTATAGCCCTCGTCAGAGAATTTCTTGCGCGCCTGCTCCTCGGCCTTATCGGACATCTCTTTATAGCTGAATATTGCACGCACCGCATGAACGGGGATGTCAGTTTCTAGCGTGATATCCTGAATTATCGACGCCAGTGTGCCGAGTTCATCGTCGGTCAACCGAACCAATGCCGGAAATTTGACCTCGACCCCACCGTCATCGGCCGTCAAAGCATTGATCCAGTTGCCGCCGTTGATGCGGTATTCATGTGTGTCGTCGTCGATCTCCAAATCATCCAGCAGATTGATGGTGAAGCGCCCGAATATCTCGGTCTCGCCCTGCAGCTGATATTCGGCGACTTCATCCTCTCCGGTTTGAACACGTCGTTCCAATGCCATCATCAAATGGATCCGAGCGATTGCCGCGTCGAGCCCTTCAATCAGGCGGTCGTGAAGCTCTCGCGAGAAATCGGTGTCGCCGCCGAAGCGGTTTGCGACGACGACGAGCCGGAACCCGGCAAGCTTGGTGTAGAGCATGAGGTTGTGGTCGGATGTCATAATGTGATCTCCTTCATCTTGATGAGAGAGATCGGCCACTCTCTGTTGCAAAGAGGGGTCAAGGACCGCGGAACGCGGCTCGCAAGCGGGGGAACCGATTTTGTCGCTTGTGGCAAAATTGGGGGAGACCGCGCCGTCCTTGACGCCGGATTTGCTGGAGTAAAATAGGATGTCAGAGAGAGAAGAGACCCGCGGCCCCAAAGGGGTCGCGACCGTTTCCGGCGTCAGCCGGCGGGGAGTGTCGAGGGGTGAAACCCCTGTAGCCCGGCGGCCGGTCGATCCGGCCGGCCTGGCTCACGAACACAGCGATAAGCCTCCGTCAGAACGGAGGCTCAGCGTCGATGCGGCCGTCCTGCTCGGCCCAGATCACCTCGCGTTCGGCAAGAGCCAGTTCGAGTTCGTTCTCGATCTGCCGACGCTCTTCTGGATCGGCGTTCCGCAGCTCGGCCTGCAGCAGCGCGATGATTTCGTCGATGCAAGTGGTCATTGTCGTCTCCTTGACGTTTGTGAAAGACGACGGCCGCGGCCATGGCGGGATGCAGGGGTCAAGGATTGCGAAGCAACCGGCGGAGCCGGCGAGTGGGGGAGCCGATTTTGTCGAAGTGAAGGGGACCGGAGCGGAGGCAAAATTGGGGGTACCGATCGTCCTTGGGGCCTTCATGCCGCCATGGCACCCTAGGACGGACTGAGCAGACCCTCCCTCTCCGTATGCCACCGGAAAAGCCGGTAACGGGCTCGATGCCCATTGCCGGCTCGAATAACAACAAGGCTCGCGGCAGAGACATTTTGGGAGCCGGCCCCGTTGCCGGGACCGGCTGCTGTGCGGCTCAGGCCGGGTTGTTCCAGAGGATAACCTTGCGGTTCGGCTCGCCGCCGGGCGCCGGTGCGACGTTGCCGAAGATCACGCCGATCTCCGGCGCTTCCAGCTTCACCGAGAGATATTCCTCGCCGGTCAGGCGGGCGATGCGGTTCCAGCCCGCGCCGATCTCAAAGCCGGTCTTGCGGTGGATGATGCGGTAGTCGGGAGCTTCCTCGCTCGCCTTGTTGGCATTCGGGACGATGGCGATCGGGGCGTTGACCCGGATGGTGGCGAAGATGCCTTCGAAGCTGCCGTCGCTCTTTGCGGTCAGAGTTGCGATCGTGGTAGCCATGGTATTGTCTCCTTCGGTTGCTCGGGACCATTCCCGATGGCGCCCGAAGAAGGGACCGAACCGCAGGTGTCACCGAAGCGCAGCGCAGGGGAACCCCTTGCGGGTTGACGCTGATGGCGGCCGGGCCCCTAGAAAGGCGACATGGAGAACGGGAATGGTCTCGTGCAGCCGAGGGGCGGACGAACCATTATGGCCGCCGGTCCGGCTCTGCGTGGGAGGAGGCTACGGCTTTTGAAATGCCTCGCCACCGTTCGCGGCCAAGACTCGCCGCTCCTGGCCATCGCAAGCGAGATGCGCTCACGGCTGCTCCATCATCCTTTGTCGCCCGACGGGGCCGACACGATGATCGCATCGGCGCTGCAGGTGGTGCATCTGCCGGGTGGAGTTGTTCGCTCCGAGATCGAATACGTGAGCTTAGCCAACACGCCCACCAGCGCGTGCTGACGGATCCGACAGTGTTCCGCCGGGCGCCGGGCTTGAACATCCGGACCAGCCCGAGTGACTAGGATCGGCTTCGTCGGGCGTTCTTCGCAAGCCATGGCGCGCCAACACATCACAAAACGGAATCCATCGGCTGCAAAGGATTCAAAACTCTCGTTGGACAAGGTCGGTCCCGGCGGAAATGATTCCCGGCATGAGCCGAATGTCGTTCCACCTCCATTGCCAGCGCATCGATGCGAGCCGCAACATGGCGCGCTATTACATGCTCGCGATCCAGCCTACCTTGTTTGGCGAAACCGCGGTCGTGCGCAGCTGGGGACGGATCGGCAGACGTGGTGGCGAGAGGACCGACGTGTTCGGGACCGAACAGGAAGCCGTCGCGCATTTTCTCGATCTTGCTCGCCGGAAGCGTCGGAAGGGCTATAGGCCGACCAAGGCTGCGATGCCGTTAGTGATGACCTGACCGCTCACCAGCACAGCGCGATCGTCTGCGCGCAAGGGATCGTAACGTCTTCAGGGTGTGAAGACTGAGCGAGGAAGGACCGGCGTGCCGGGGTGCTCTCCAAATCCCGTCAGACGAATCCTTCCCGGCCCCTCTTCCTCACTCAGGCGCAAGCGAGGGGTCATGCTGCCCATGAACGGCGTTCCGGCAACATTATACTCGTTATTTTGCGCTAGTATAATTGCCTAACTCCATGCTACATGTCTGCACGTGCCGGTCAGCCGGCCCGACAGATGGTCATGGGGGTGATGTGCGACGGTTTTTGATTGGCGAGCAGACGTTCGATGAAGACGCTCCAGAGCTTCCGGCCAGGCTAGAACACGCTTATGCGCAGAAGCTCCGCCCGCTTTGCCGATGCAAAGAGCCGCCGCTTCCGATGTACATTGCACGCTTCGACGGTCTCCCTGTCATCAAGCGCATGCCGCTTTCGGGACGAGACCACGACCCCGCATGTCCGTCCTATGAGCCACCCTACGAGTTATCAGGTCTTGGGTCTTTGATCGGCAACGCGATCCAGATCGATGGAAACGGAAAGGCTGCTCTGAAGCTCGATTTTCCCATGACAAAGAGAGGCGCTCCCAATACGCCAGCATCCTCAACCGACGCAGCTGAGCCGGCTCTGCGCAATGAGACAAGGAAGCTCTCGTTGCGCGCCGTCCTGCACTATCTCTGGGAAGCCGGCGAACTGACGGAATGGCGTTCGTCATGGACAGGCAAACGTGGCTGGGGTCGCGTCCGGTCAAGCCTCATGAACGCGGCCTCGCAAATGACCGCACGCGGCGCGCCGTTGAGCGACATTCTGTTCGTGCCGGAAGTGTTTCATCAGGAGGAGCGCGAGGGAATAGCAACGCGCCGGGCGGCAGCCTTGGCTCCTGCCCATACCTTCAGTCCCGGGCCGCGGAAACTGATGATGACTGTGGCGGAGGTGAAAGAGTTCACGGCCTCCCGCGGCGGCCAGAAAATCGTCATTCGTCACCTTCCCTTCTGCTTTATAATCGAGGAACGGACGTGGAACCGGTTCAGCGCCAGATATGAGACGGAGCTGGAGCTCTGGCGGTCGAGCGAGGACTTCCATCTGATCATGATTGCGACTTTCGGGATATCAGGCGCGGGGATTGCTTCGATCGAGGAGATCGCCATGATGGTGGTCAACGAGAACTGGATTCCGTTCGAGAGTATCCATGAGCTACGTCTCCTGGAGCGGCTTTCAAGGCTGAAGCGAAAGAGCGTGAAGGGCCTGCGCTTCAATCTCTCGCGGGAGCACCCGGTGGTATCGGTGACCCTGCAGGACCAGCGCCCGGCTCCCGTCGCCATGTTCATTGTGCCTCCCGGCGCCGGCGAAGATTACGAGAAAATACTGGCTGAGATGATCGAGGCAAGACGGGAAATCACTGCATGGATCTGGCGTGTCGCGCGGGGGGAAATGCCGCGGCTTCCGTGATCGCAACCAGCTTGCATCGGTTCGCCTAATGTGGGCGGAATCGAACGAGATATCAATTACTAGGCTCCGCCCGTGTCGGTATTGTGTGGCTCGACCTTGGCGCATAGCTGCAGTGACAAATAATGTTTTTCCATTTGGTGCTGTGTCGACATATCCGGCGTCGATCGTTGCTATTGTGGACGCCAGCCTGCTTCAAAGCGCACGCGAAACCTTTAGTGGTTTGTTTACCAAATGATGCTGATGAACTGGATATCGAAGCGGTTGTATGTGGTCCAGCGTCCGCTTTCCTCGCCAATACTAATCGAGATATACGGTTAATCGAGATTTTTCTCGAACCTGCATGAAAAGGTCGCGTCCACGGCAGATCGCAGCCAGTCGGCGGCATTTGCAAGGTCGCCTCCGGTGATCGTCGCTCGTGATCGTTGTAGTGGGCAAACACTTGTCGGGCTACCGAGCGGATGGCTCGCGATTGGCCACGTGGCGACAGAAAATCCGCAAACAGCATTGTGGCAGGCGACCGCGGCAGCATGCCCAAGCTTAAGGCGCCGCCGTGCGGGCCATGGCAAGGCGCCCCTCCAAACAATGAGCATACCAAGCAAAGGCGCGTCCTCGCCGGCGCCCGTTCGCGCACGGCTTGACCGGTTAAAGGGCAGCCGCAGGAGGGTTAGCAAAGCGCCGCTTGGAACGAGCGGAACCCGGGACCGACTGCTCCCGGCAAGCCGTTCCATCAAGACGCCACGATAAAGCTGGCGCGATTCCACTACGCGGCAACAAGATATGCCCACCTCTTCATTTCGGAGGAGATAGTTGCCGTCGTGGCGTTTGCAGCAAGCGTATCGATGTTAGCGCCTTTGGAAAGATGCCTCGCCGCGCTACCATCCGGTTAGTGGGGCGCTTGAAGACACAGGCCGCCACCTACCGCCAATTGATCAGGCGCTTGCCATTCTGGGCGATTTAACGGAAAATCCCCGGCGTGGCCCTGAGGCCTGGGCAGCCTGCCATGATCGGAGAACGCCGTGCCTCTGAAGAGCATTCTGGCCGCAGCAGCAATCGTCTTGATGTCACTCTCTGGATGCGCAACAAGTGGATCTGACAATACAACCTATGCGCAACCGCAGGGGATTGGCCCAGTTCGCGGCGACGTTGGCGGTTACTAGCCCAGAGTGTGTTTCGACCGGGGGCGTCAATCCGCAACTGTCTCGAACGGCCCAGCGTCGAGAAGTCGTGCGATGCCGCACTTTTCTTGCCTCCGACGACCGCCAGCAGGCCCGTCGACGTCAATCTGCTGTCACTTCTCGCAAAGCTTGACCAAGTTCTTCGTTAGACTTCGTCGAAGGGCGCCGGTGATTTCGGTTTCCAGTTCTTTGACGATGTCGCCGAACCGGCCACCGGTCTTCACGATCTCGATGGAGGTCTCGGTCATCTTGCAGGTCGTAAGGTCGACCTTCAGCCGAACCTCAGCGGTCGCTGAAAACCCTCCTTCTACCAGCGCTTCGTCCGAGGTCTTGCAAGCTAGCGTGCCGCGGGCGCTCGCCACCGCGGTGTTGCCATTGACCGACAATTGCAGGTTTTCGATCTTCACCGAATCGAGCTTGTCGACGCCTACCTCCACACTGATACCGAAGCTCGATACCTTGGTCTTCAACGACCTGCATGGCTGCGCATCTCCGATGGCCCTCTCCAGGGCATTCGGTGCCTGTGCGTTGGCGAAGGAGCATGGCTGGAGGAGAAAGACTCCTGCCGCTAACAGGCCTAAACAATTCTGCATCGCTCTCCCATCTCCCTGGATTTCATGCAGGCCGCCTTCAAATTACAGGGCCGGATCGGTCTGCCGAAAAGGCAATGACGGGTGACAACTTATCGTCGGCGGCGCGACAGGGCTGCAGAGCCGCGCGTAGGTTTTCACTGCGGGGGTGCAAGGCCCGGGGCGGCCTGGTCATGCAGGCATGTCATCAGCCAAGGAAGAGACGGCTCACGCCGCCTCCTCCTCGTCGAGCCTCGGCTGCAAGGAATGCAGGTAGTCGACGGCGCGCTGCGCATGTGCTGCTGCCGAAAAGATGGCGCGCTTGTCGTTGCCCAGAACCTTCAGCCAGCTATCGATATAGCGTGCGTGGTCCGGGCGCGGTTCGAGCTCGGGGACGATGCCGAGATCGGCGCAGAGAAACGAGCTGCCGAGTTCGGCAATGAGTTCTTCCCGAGCGCGTTCGCTCCGGTCTTTCGCGTAGCGGCTGAGATCGCGATTAAGTCGTCGCGGTGCGCCGGTCCAATGCGTCATCTCGTGGCTGAGGACGGCGACATATGCGGCGTCGTCCCTGAAGGCATCCAGGCAGGGCATCTGGATGTAATCACGCTGAGCGGCATAATAGGCAGCCGATCCTCCGTGCCGGATCAGGGCGCCGGTATTGGCAAAGAAGCGGCCGGCATCGCCAATCCGGCTCATCGGATCCTGGTGAGGTGCGATGTCGTCAAAGTGGCCGTTGAGACCGGCGATCTGATCGGTGTTGAACACCGTGTAGGCTTTGAGGAACGGGATATCCTGTTCGATCTCGGTGCCCGTCTCGGTCGTCTCGGTGCGGATGAACGAACTGGCGAAGACGACGGTTGTGCCGGTTTCGCCCTTGCGAACGGCGCCGCCGAGTTCGATTGCCTGGCGAAACGTCATCCATCTTGATGAGACAAAGCCACGGGCAATGGCTTCGGACCAGAGGAGCAGGACGTTGATCCCGGTGTAGGGTTGGCCGTTGTGGCGCAGTGGCCGGCTGACCTCACTTGCCGCATGTCCCGTCGTCCAGGGTTTGGTCCATGGCCGCACGCCCTGTTCGAGATCGGCGATGATTCTGGCGGTGATGCGGCTGTAGATATCGGATCGTTGTCTGCTCATGTCTGAACCTCCGTTTCGAGGTCGCGGCCACCGCGACCTGCTACGGCGGTCCGAAAGCCGGGCCGCAAGTGCTGCCTGCACCCGCAGGGCCGCAACGCAGTGGAGGACGGCAAAGCCGTTGCCGGCGGCGCGAGCCTGGCAGGACCAAAGCCGGCGCAGGACGCAAGGCTGCAATCCTGGTCGGGAGGTGCTGATGGAGGTAGAAGGCAGATCCGCAAAGCGGTATCAGGTCGTCCACACCGCAGATGAACCGCAGCGAAGGTGGCTTCCCTGCCCGGCCACACCAATGACCGGGCGACCACGATGTCATCACTCGAGGCGATTGAGCCGTCCTTGCTCCAGCCAACGCCAAGCTCGATCGGGAAGTCAATGCCTTTGACTGCCTTCAGCTCGTGCGCCTCATGCGCAGATCTGCCGATACTTTAAATGAAGAGCCTGAAGTCGTTTAGGATGAATTCGGCGTCAAAAATGGCAACTCTTATTGTGTCGTGCGGTCTTCCGGCCGGCGAAGAGGGCTTTCGATGTGGTCAAACAGCCAGCATCAAATCTGGCTTCAAGCCGGCGACGGGTGCATAACCATGCGTCTCTCGACCCATTTATCGGAAGGATCACTCGCTGCTTAAAACCCTAAAATTTGACAAGTTCGCTAATTTCGCCTTCACCAAATAGTCTTTTAGCAGTTTCCTATTTGCGGCTGCTGGCCCGTCTGAGGATCGCCACAATTGCTCGACGGGCCGCAGCAGCCCCTGCCCAAATTGACAGGAGGAGCAGCCCGCGGAATCCTGCATAGCCTCGAACGACACTCTGCGTCGTAGCTTGCCGGTTCGATGAAGACACCATATAACGCGCGATGACTTTTGATTCGAAAATTTTCGTCGGCCTGAGGCCAACCGGCAAAAAATCAGCTCCGCTTCCCGAGCCTTCCCAGCCGAAATGCCAATGGGACGGCTGCGAAAGAGGCGGCACCAATCGTGCGCCCGTTGGTCGCGACGCGGATGGTTTGTATCTTATGTTCTGTCCGCAACATACGAGGGAATACAACAAGGGATATAATTTCGCGAGCAATCTGTCCGATCCGGTAACGGCCCGCTATCAGAAGGAAGCAGCAAGCGGCAGCCGTAAGACATGGGGGACCTGCGTAGATCATGCGACAGAGACGCCGCTCCCTTCGACCGTCCGCTCCGGCACGGCAAAAACCCTTAACGCACGCAAGATTGCTGCACTGCATCAAGCAAAGAAAGCTGATCTCCAGCGACGCAAGCTCAAGGTTTTGGAAGCAAAAGCCTTCGAAACACTCGGCCTTTCGCAAGACGCGACGCCCGAGGAGATTAGACGCCGGTATAAGCAGATGCTCAAGTTGCACCATCCAGACGCCAACCTCGGAGATCGAAATTCAGAAGATGAGCTCCAGGCGGCAATCGACGCCCATAAAATCCTCAAGTTGAACGGGTTCTGCTAGATCCGGGACATAGTCCCCGGGTCAACAGGCAGGACGCCGTCGCGCAAAAAGCGCAGTGCCCGACGAGAGTTTCAAATCTTGTCCAAAACCCCTAGCGCGGCTGCGGTCCTTCGTATCCTTGAGAGGTCGTAATCCACGTCGTTCTCCAGAGCTGTCACCTCGGCCACAGTCAGACCAGTGGTTTCTGCAACGTCATCCAGCGAATAGCCGCGAGCCGCACGAGCTTCCGCAAACAGGGCTCCGACGGACGGTGCGGCAGCGGGTTTCACAATCTTAGAGAGGACGTTCATGTCGTTAAAGCTCCTTTTTGGTGGCCGGACGTTTAAAAAGCGTTTCATAGTCCAGCACGACCGCCCGGGTCCAGCGGTAGACAGTTCATCCGAATTCCGCGAGGCACTCCTTCTACCATTTGCGAGGCGGAGTACAGTCTGACGCGTCGTCGCAGGGACTACTTCGCGTGGCGGCCAGCGAGAGGTGCCACGGCCCACCTGCGGCGCTCGTGCTCGGCTGCAGCGGAGCGGCCGACCCGCGAACGAAAACATTTGAGCGCTTTTTGTGACCCTCCGATTCGAACGAAAGGAATTGACACCATTCTGATGGCCGAGGCCTGCGCCTGCCTCAAATCTGCGGACATTGGGCTCGCCTGGCTTATGCCGCCGATCACTACAACTCTGCTCGCCACGAAACTGCTGGCGACCACAATCATCGCGAAGATCACGACATTATCTCAAATTCTGCCCCAGCCCTCTCCCAGTCTCCAGTGTCGCCAGATAACCTGAACCCCTCGTGAACCTCTTCCTCAATTTTTTCGACCGGTCGACATTGCTGACCGGAGCCGCTCGTCACACGCAACTGTCCCAAATTAACCCATTCTTTAGCAACCGCTTGCATGCGCGGATTGCGATGCTACCGTCTCCGACATCGTGGGGGATCGCGCATGACAATTGAAGAGCTGATTGATCTACAGGAAGCAGGATCAAGGGCGCGGGTGCTTGGCCTGAAAGCCCACGAGAACCCATACCTCGCGGCCCATGGGATGCCTACTGCCGACACCAGCGCTCTCGGGGATTGGCTTGCGCGTCACGACGCCTGGAAGTTCGGTTGGGAAGCCGAGGACGCTAGCCGCGAAGGTAGGATTGGGACTCACTTCAAGGAGCTGATCTCGATTGCCAACCGACGCCCGCTCGATGCGTAATGTAATAGCGCGTTCCAATGAAAAATGAACTCATCCACGAAGTCTGGCTCGATCCCGAACCTGATGGTCAGATGCTCCCTGATCTTTGTCTTGCTGGCCCCATGGGCAATGATTTCAGGGCGCTCCTTAAACCAGGAGCGGTAAAGGCCGCCGAATTGAAGGGACATAGCCATTTGACGCCATGACCAAATATTGGACGCTCCAAGGCTGGGGCGAGGCGAAGGTCCGCGAGATCACGAGCCCTATCCACACGAATGGGCAGCAATTCAGCGCAGTTTTCAGACCGCGATCTGCGAGACCCGCCAGGCTTCCCGAGAGATCGAACAGCTGCCGAACGACTGGGTAACGACACCGCCTTCCCGCTGAACGCGCCATTGATCGCCAGCATTGCGGCTCCTAGCCAACTCGTCTCGACCGCTCGAAACAGCGTGGAACATCAGGGTCGACGTTCCGTTTCCCAACGGAAGGGAGACCTGCATGCCCGGCACGTTCACAACTGTCTACATCGTCGCCTTTGACCTTGATGACCGAGATCAGGCCGTCCGAGCGTTCGAGCCACGGGTGGCGGCGAACGAGGAGGCCGCGATCGAGGAGGCGGAGGTACTGATAACTAAACATGTTGGGGTTGTGGTATGGCGGCGGCAGAATGACCCTGTTGTCGGCGAGGAAGGCGAATCCGAGGTTGTTTTCAGCGTTGGCAGGGTTGGGGAATTCGGATAAACGGTCTCCATTATCTCGCCAGGCATCTGGCGATATGACCCCACGCGGCCAGACCGAGCCTCGTGGCACGAAAAAAGACAGAAGCTGCCCGTAAGCGACCATCCTGTCCGCAGTTGGATCGATGCCAAACTGTCGGATGAGGTCGTATAGCTGTGCGAACGGACCGCCGGCAGCAACTGCCTGCTGCACATCGTTCAGGAGGACCACCATCGTGTCTCAGATCGAACCACCACCGGCACCGTTTTGACCGAACGGACATGGATATGCTGCGGATTAAGGGGATTATCTCTTTGGCCGATGAAGACCACTTCGACGTCCAGGCCGTGCACATGCCGCTGGAAGGCGATCACGAGCGGTAACCGCAACCTACGTGGTCGGCCTTCTTAGTGCGCTTCTTCTCGCCTTCACGCCGGCTTTCAGTATTCTTTCCGCACCTGCGGGATTGGCCCTTCTCTACGCGATGGACAATGTTCATCCCGTGGCGATTACCGAGGCACAGGCATTGTTGCCGTATCGAATGAGAGGCATCGGACTGGGAGCACTCAACACGCTAGTTTTCCTGGGGTGTCGGCGCCGTCTTCAGTTTTTGGAGTCCTCGCGGAGCTTCCTTTCAGCGCGGACGTGACGTATCGCCTGGTCTTTGGAGCGACGGCAACCGCGCTTGCAATTACCCTTGCGGTTTACGTGGCATGTCGTCCGAAGGCCATCGAAGTGCAAGGGGTCGCGACCGCGTCGGCTTGAAGGCGACTCTTTCACGGCGGCGGAAAACGAAAGCACCAGCACCGTCAATACGAGCAGCGAAGGAGAACCGATTTTCAATTCGATGCAGCGGATGGCCTGCCGGAGGGCAGTCCGCGCCGCGCAATCTTCCGAACTACGGTTTTGAGACTTACGGGCGTCGACATGACTAGGCCGGATCGGGCCGCCTGCGCTATCGACGTCTCGATGAAGTCGGCATCGATCTCGGACGGGTCGATCGGCGGATAATCCACACCATTCGCCGTCGGCATGAGAAGCCCGACGCGCAGGTCAGGCTTAAGTCGCTTCAGTCGACGAATGATCTGACGGGCGCGAGACTTCGAATTGCCGTTTAGATATACGACGATCGCCGTGTCGACCCCGTCGATGGGAAAAGCGAGAGATCCTCGCGCGGCATGATCGGAATATGATGACGTCGTTGACGTTGCTCCCTGGACCTCCAGCACCTGCGAAAGCATCGCGGCGGCGGCGTCGTCCAAACCGCCGCGGCCTCCGATGCACAATAAGGAGCGGCCCTGGCCATCGGGAAGTTCCCGTTCGGAACCCGTTTCGAGACCGGCGTCCGATGCGGTCTCGTCCTCGTTCTCCTCCTCCTCCGCAATGTCCGACAGGTTCTCCACCAAAGACAGCGAGCTGGACGCCACCAGAATGATCTGGTTTTCCGACAATACGCCGCGCTGACGGTCGGTCTCGCCAAGCAGGAGCGCAGGAAGGCCCACATTGTCGTAATAGTCGATGAGATATTCCTCTTGCAGGAACTCCTCGGCGTTGTCGGAGGCTTCGTTCGGATCGCCCGCGAGGAGACGCTGGTAGAGCTTCTCGTGAGGCTCCAGAACCGGCTCGTTGCCAAGCAGGACATCGAGGACACCGAACTGGGGGACGTGTCTTCCGAGCACGACCAGACAGACAGTCAAAGGCGTCGAGAGCATCAGTCCCAGCGGCCCCCACAGCCACGACCAGAAGATCGCCGAAATAATGATGGCAAGAGGCGAAAGACCGGTGTTGGCCCCGTAGAGCCATGGCTCGAGCACGTTGTTGCTGACGAGTTCTGTGGTCAGATAGAGAGCGCCGACCCAGACCACGAGCGACCAGCCAGGCGCGATCGCGAGGGCCAGAAACAACGGAAGGATCATGCCGATAATCGCGCCGATATATGGCACGAACCGCAGAACAAGTGTGAGCAGCCCCCAGAGGATGGCGTTCGGAATGCCGAGCGCCCACAGGCCGATGGAGATCGGCACGGCGTAGAGCGTGTTCACCACCAACTGCATCAGCAGGTATCGCCCGACCCGCTTGCCTGCGTCCTGGAGAGCCGCGGTCGTGCGGTGAAGGTCTCCCAAACCAATCAGCCGGATGAAACGGTCGCGCAGGTCTTCTCGCTCGAGGAGCATGAAGATCACAAGCACGACCACGAGACCAGCGGTCGCGAACGGGCTGATGAGCGGCAGAAGAAGGTTGCCCAGCGTCTGGATCGGATCCGAACGTGTCACGATCTCGACTGGCATCGGTTCGCGGATCGTGGGCGTCTGGGCCGTCGGGCTCTTGCTTTCGATGGCCCGCGTCTGGATCTCGGCGCCGACGCGTTCGACCGCCCTGCTCAGATGGTCGAGGACGCCGTTTCCGGCGCCCGCTTGGGCGAGGGAATGAACCTTGTCGACCAGATTTCTTTGATAGGTGGGGATGTTCTCCGCAAGGTTCGTCACCTGCGTCGCCACGACCATGCTGAATACGGCGATCGCGCAAAACGCTGACACAACGGCGAGAAGAACAGCGGCGATCTTTGGAACGGATCGCTTGCGAAGGAAAGAGACGATCGGGGCCAGCGTGAACGCAAGGAGAAGCGACAGCGCGAGGGGAACGAAGATCTCCTGGCCCAGCCGGAGGATGACGGCGACTCCAATGAGAATCAATATTGTGCTGCCCGACAGCTTGCTGCGAAGCTCGCCCTCGCCCACTGCGAGTCGATGGGGTTCGCCGGTCGGCCCCTTCGTGGTCTTTGAAAGTTCCGCTCCGCTCACCGCCCGCCCCCTATCTTCAAAGGAAAACTTATGCGCTCGACCTGGATGGAGGCGCACATCCTATTCGTAAGTGCTCAGTCGTATCGCAGCTTGGCCTTCAAGTCGCTGAGTTCGCCGCTCTGTCTAAGCGCGACTTGCTCGGTGCCAAGGCGACAGGCGTCGTTGGTCGCCGATATCACCTCGTTCAATTGGTCGATCTGCCCCTGAAGTTCGAATGCCATGCAAGTCGAGGTGAGCTTGCTGCCATCGACGACAGCCTGCCGCCTCATTGCGGGTGCGGGTTGCTTCCACGCATCCGTGAACGCGTCGCGCCAGTAGGCAGGCGCGTCGGCAGACAAGTTGAGAACCATGTTCATCAACGGCCCGCTTTCAGCCGGGCCGGACGCATCTACATCCAGTTCGGTTATTCTGATGTCCTGGAACTCGGTCAGTTTCTTCTCCTTATGGCATGGGCAGTCAGCGAACGTATCGCATGGTGGGATGCGTGGCCGAGTCAAGGCTCATTTGAAGCGGTCATTGGGCGAAGACATCGGGCGACCAGCGGTGGCTGCGTCGCGGCATAGTCATGTTTGATTTGGAAATGTCTTTTTCGGTTCGGCCGCGATCTCACGACCGTGAGCAAGCAACTACCCCGTAGAGTTTTAGTTCCTTGCATACCCGAATATACCCCGACTGCGAACAGCGGTTCACGTCGTGGAACCATATCTCGCGGATCGGTATGCTGGATTCGTTACCGACCATGGTGGCCATTAGGCTCTCCTTCGCGTTGAACTGGAGAACTGGGAATGGGTGTCCGAAAGCAATGTTCCAATAAATCCCGCCTCCGTCTTGTACCGCACCGTGCCGTCGCGTTGCTCGAAGCGGGGCACACCGTTAGCGAGCGCAAACGCTGTGACTTTTTACCGCCCTCCTATCGACGAGAAGCTGACGGCCAACGTTCGACGGCTATTCAGCCGCTGCTGCTGAAAGATCTTCCGCACGGCGGACGGTTTGGTCAGGAAGATCCGCCTCCAAACGTCAGCCGACTTCACGAGGCAAAAATCGAAACAATCCCCTGCTATTTGTCGGCCCCGTCTTATCAGCCGGAGCCGTTTGCAAGGTCACCACCTGACATCGATCGGCTTATCTCGCGAAACGTGATCGAATAGCGCAGTTTTTCCACCGCCGGAATGGAATGCTCCCACTCGCTTCGGGCCGCCCCAGATAGCAGATATGCTGAGCCCGGCTCAACCGTAAGCGAGACGCGCTGCCACTTGGAGCCAGCCCGCCGTCTCAGCCTGAATATGCAAGGGGATAACAGCGACAGGCCGACGACCCTGCCAAATACTTTCTTGTCCTTGTGCCATCCAATCGGCGCGCCTTCGCCATATTCGCTGACCAGCGCTTGCTCCAGCAGCTTGGCCTCGATCCCGGCAAAGGCGGCGGCAAGCTCACGCACCGGAAGAAGGAAATCGGGGATGCTCTCAGCGGGCTTCATCCTTTCCGTCTCGAAATCATACTTCCAGCCAAAGGAGACGACCCTTCTTTTACCCTCGAAGCCATGAAAATCGAAGGGTTTGAGCGGCAACAATGGTATCTGTTCGAGAAGACGAGACTGTTCGGGTTCAGGAACGATGGCTGCTCCGTAGCGGAAGCCTTCAGGCAGCTCCGCTTCGGCTTGGGCAAACAGGTCTCCTTGGTGCGTTCGGTTCATGACGAAGTGTCAGCCTACGCGGCACTGGAGTTACCGGCGCTGGGAAATCCTCGGTGCACCCTGCTCATCTCGGTGCATAGATCGGGCAGCGGGCGTTGATCTCACGTTCTATCGTTACCATGTCGTCCTCCTGTCGATTGAGGAAGGCAAACCCCTTAAGTGGAGTGTTGTTCCTTTGGGATGACGGTCAAGAGCAACAGCCGCGCGGCCAGCAGGTTTCGTCGGTCGGCGTGTCTAGCATCAGTGGCATCGTAAGATTTTCCGGTGAGGAAATGTTTTGGCTTCACCATGCCGAAGACTAGTGGGGCTGACGTGTTCGTAGGATTGGCCCGGTTCCACGCGACGGCTTCGGCGGCGTTACAAAGGCTCCTGCCGGTCGCGAACACTTGCAGTTCTTCAGGTCGGCATGGACTGCACGATCAGGACGTTTCCGGCATGGGTGCTGATGGCACTGGCACTGCAAGGCTGGCGAGCAGGTTGGTCAAGACGGCGACGATCAGCAGGCCGATCGCACTGCGCCAAACAGAACTCGCCGCCCATCAGCGAGGTACCGCCGATGACCACGACGGTAATCGAATCGAGCGCCATCAGGGAGCCGATATCTGCCTGGCGCCGAGATTGATCTGGCCGTTTTCGAGGCCGCGGATGATGGTCTAACGCTATATGAACTTTGATGAATCAATCCAGAGTGCTGGATCTGCAATAAGGCGGCTCAGCACTCCGCATTTGAGCTCTGGAAACCAGAGCCTATTGCCTACTGGTTGTTGGTCTTTCGCCACTCGGCAAATAGCATGAGATTGTTCTCGTCCGTTGCAGGATAAAGGCCGATGATCGTGTGGCCCTGCTTCACCCTTTCGACGGCGAAGTCCTCATAGGCGGTCATTTCCACCGCCTCATGCGCGATTTCGTCGGCGATCTCGGCCGGGATGACGATCACGCTGTCGTCGTCGCCGACCATGATGTCGCCGGGGAAGACAGCAAGATCGCCGCAGCCGATCGGCACGTTGATGTCGATCGCTTCATGCAGCGTCAGGTTCGTCGGACTGGAGGGACGATGGTGGTAGGCCGGAATGTCGAGCTCTCCGATCGTCATCGCATCGCGAAAGCCGCCGTCTGTAACGACCCCTGCCCCGCGCACCATCAGACGGGTGATCAGGATATCACCGGCGGACGCGGCGCGGGCATCCTTGCGGCTGTCCATGACCAGAACGTGGCCCTCTGGGCAGGTTTCGATAGCGTGGCGCTGGGGATGCTTCGGATCGCGGAAGACCGTCATGGGGTTCCGGTCTTCCCGCGCCGGCATGTAGCGCAGCGTGAATGCGGGGCCGACCATGTTCCGGCCCTTCGCCCTGACAGGGCGCACGTCCTGGATTGTCTGGTTTCGCAGACCGCGCTTGTAGAGCGCCGAACACAACGTCGCGACGGAAACGCCCATCAGCTTCTCACGGGTTACGGGGTTCATCGTTCCTCCTTGGACATCGTCCCATCTGGTCAATTGATCACCGGCTCGGATACGCGCGTGCCGAAGTCGGTTTTGAGAAAGTCAAAGTCACAGCCTTTGTCGGCCTGCTCGATGTGCTTCGTGAACATGAAGCCGTAGCCTCGTTCATAGCGCGGCTCCGGCGCGACCCAGCGTGGGCGCCGCTCGTTGAGCTCTGCCTCCGGCACCAACATGTTGAGGCTGCGCGCCGGGACATCCAGCTCCACCATGTCGCCGGTCTTCAGCAGCGCAAGCGGGCCGCCGATATAGGCCTCGGGCGAAACGTGAAGAACGCAAGCGCCGAAGCTCGTCCCAGACATGCGCGCATCGGAAATCCGCACCATGTCGCGCAGTCCGAGCTTCAAGAGCGCTTTCGGCATCGGGATCATGCCCCATTCGGGCATGCCCGGTCCACCTTGAGGGCCGGCATTGCGCAACACCAGCACAGTCTCCGGCGTCAGCGGATAACCCGGATCGTCGATGATCGCCTTGAGTTCCGCATAGCTATCCGCAACGAGGGCCGGACCGCGATGGCGGTGGAACACCGGGTCGCAGGCGGCCGGTTTGATCACAGCGCCATCCGGGCAGAGATTGCCCTTGAGCACGGCGAGCGAACCCTCGTGATAGACGGGATCGGTGAGCGGCCGGATGATGTCCTCGTTCCACACCTTGACCTGTTCGAGCCCCTCGACCAGCGGCCTGCCGGTGACGGTGATGGCAGTGGGATCCAGCTTGTCGCCCAGTTGCTTCATCAGCGCGCGAAGCCCGCCCGCATAGAAGAAGTCTTCCATCAGGTACGTCGTTCCCGAAGGGCGGATATTGGCGATGACGGGTGTCGTGCGGCCGATCCGATCGAGATCGTCGAGGGCGAGCGGTATGCCGGCGCGGCGCGCCATGGCAATCAGATGTATGATCGCATTGGTCGAACAGCCGGTGGCCATGGCGACGGTCACGGCATTGTCGATGGCCGCCTGCGTGATTATCTTGTCCGGCGTCAGGTCTTCCCAAACCATCTCGACGATGCGCCGGCCGCAGCTTGCGGACATGCGCTGGTGGTTCGCGTCCGCTGCCGGAATGCAGGAGGCGTTGGGAAGTGTCAGGCCCATGGCCTCGGCGATCGCCGTCATAGTCGAGGCCGTGCCCATCGTCATGCAATGGCCGTAGCTGCGGGCGATGCCGCCTTCGATCCCCTGCCATTCCTCCTTGGACAAGGTTCCGGCCCGTCTCTCATCCCAATACTTGAAGCCATCGGTTCCCGAACCCAGTGCCTTGCCGGCATAGTTGCCGCGCAGCATGGGGCCGGCGGGAAGGTAGATGAAGGGAAGGCCCATCGAGACTGCGCCTCACCAGACCCGGCGTGGTCTTGTCGCACCCGCCCATCAGGATGGCGCCGTCGACGGGATGCGAACGCAGCAGCTCCTCGGTCTCCATGGCCAGCATGTTGCGGTAGAGCATTGTGGTCGGCTTGACGAAATTTTCCGACAGCGAGAGCGCCGGCAGCTCCATGGGGAAGCCGCCCGATTGCAGCACGCCGCGCTTGACCCACTCCACCCGCTCGCGAAAATGCATGTGACACGGTTGGGCATCCGACCACGTGTTGAGGATCGCGATGATGGGCCTTCCCTCCCAGTCTTCCGGCGCATATCCCATCTGCATGGTGCGCGAGCGGTGGCCGAAGGAGCGCTGGTCGTCCGGCACCATCCATCGCGCCGAGCGCAGGTCTTCATATGTCTTTCCGTCTGCCATTCCGAACTCCCGTGCCGACCGGCACCCGTGCATTGGACGTTGACCGTCCGTTATTCCGTAAATGCCTCTTCGCGCTTGCGGCTGATGCCCGGCGCCAGCACGAGCGCTAGGACGACGACGGCGAAAACGAGGAGCGAGAGGCTGAGCGGGCTGCGCAGGAAGATCGTCGGGTCGCCCTGACTGATTAGCATGGCACGCCGCAGGTTCTCCTCCAGCATCGGGCCAAGAATAAAACCAAGCAGCAAGGGCGCTGCCTCGAAGCGCAGCTTGCTCAGCGCGAAGCCGACGACGCTGAAGCCCGCCATGACGAAAACGTCGAAGACGCTGTTGTTGATGCTATAGGCGCCGATGCAGCAGAAGCCGATGATGGCCGGGAACAGCAGGTGGTAAGGCACCGTCAGCATCCGCACCCAAAGACCGATGAGCGGCAGGTTGAGAACGACCAGCATCAGGTTGCCCGACCACATCGAAACGATCATGCCCCAGAAGAGGGCCGGCTCTTCCGAAATGACGTTCGGGCCGGGCGTGATACCCTGCATGATCATTGCCCCCACCATCAGGGCCATCACCGGGTTGCCGGGAATGCCGAGCGTCAGCATGGGGATGAACGAGGTTTGCGCACCGGCATTGTTGGCCGACTCGGGCGCCGCCACGCCTTCGATCGCACCCTTGCCGAACTCCGCCCGATTCGGGGACAGGCGCTTCTCCATCGCGTAGGATGCAAAGGACGCGAGCATGGCGCCGCCCCCGGGAAGGACGCCGAGAAACGAGCCGAGCGCCGTGCCGCGCAGGACGGGGCCGACAATGCGCCTGGCTTCATCCCTCGTCAGCATCAACCCGGTCACGCGCTTGACACCGACCGACCTCTCCTGCTCATTCTCGAGATTTCGAAGGATCTCGCAGATCCCGAATATGCCCATGCTGACGGCGACGAAATTCAGGCCGTCATAGAGTTCGGGAACGTCGAAGACATAGCGTGGCGTGCCGCTCTCGACGTCGGTTCCCACTGTGCCGAGCATCAGTCCGAAAACGATCATCGCCATGGCTTTCGGCAACGATCCGCTCGCCAGCGCCACCGATGCGACGAGCCCGAGCACCATGAGCGAAAAATACTCCGCCGGGCCGAAGTTGAGTGCGACGGCAGCCAGGGGCGGCGCCGCCATGGCCAGCAGGATCGTCGCCACCGTGCCGGCGAAGAAGGAGCCGAGCGCGGCCGTCGCGAGAGCGGCGCCGGCCCGACCGTTGCGTGCCATCTGATAACCATCGATCGCCGTGACGACCGAGGAGCTTTCACCGGGAAGGTTGATCAGGATGGCCGTCGTCGAGCCGCCGTACTGGGCGCCGTAGAAAATGCCCGCAAGCATGATGAGCGCGGATTCGGGCGGCAAGCCGAAGGTGATCGGCAGCAGCATGGCAATCGTCGCGGTCGGCCCGAGGCCCGGCAGCACGCCGATGGCCGTGCCCAGAAGGCACCCAATGAAACCGTAGAGCAGGTTCATCGGAAGAAAGGCGGTCGATGCACCGAGCATGAGGTTCGAGAAAAGGTCCATAGAAAATCCAATCCGGTTGTCGGCTGCCCGCCAAAGTCAAACGCTGCCGAAGAAGGGAACCCACGGCCCGAAGGCGCTGACAGGTAGTGCCAGCAGCCGCGTGAACAGCAGAACGGAACAGACCGATAGAAACAGGCCGAGCAGGATCGAATGCCGCCAGTTCGCATAGCGGCTGGCAGCCGCTACCCCGACGATGAGAAGGAACATGGTGGGCGCCAATCCGAGACCGGATAGTGCTAGGCCGAAACCGACAGGCCCGAGGATGACCAGTGCGAAAGCCATCCAGTTCCACGTTTCCGGTTCGCTTTCCTGCGCATGAACGACGATCGATCCCACAACAATCAGTGCTCCGATTGCGATCAGAAGCAGGCTCAGCATGACCGGGAAATAGCCGGGCCCCATCTGGAAGGAATTGCCGACGTTCAGTTCCCGGCCGAACCAGATGAACAGGAGGGCAACGCAGATCATCGTCAAGCCGCCGATGAAGTCACGGCCGTTTCTTATCTTCAGCATAGGAAAGGTCTCGCATATGAAGGGTGTTGCCGGCCCGGCAAGCGCCGGCCGGCAAGACAGGTCATTGCAGGGGGACGTTCGCAGCCTTGATGACGTCGGCCCACTTCGCCGTTTCCTTGGCGATGAAGTCCTTGAACTCGGCCGACGTGCTGCCGATAGGCTTGACTCCCATCCCCTTGAGCTTCGCCGTCATGGCCGGATCGGCGATGATGGCCTGCACTTCCTTGCTGAGCTTTTCGACGATCTCGGGCGGCGTGCCGGGAGGGGCAAAGAGGCCGTGCCAGGACGTCGCTTCGAAGCCGGGGATGACGCTTGCCATTGTCGGCACATCGGGAAGAAGGTCGGCCCTCTCCAGGCTCGTCACGGCGAGCGCCTTGACCTTGCCGGCCTTGACCTGCTGCGCTGCCGTCGGGATGTTGTCGAACATCATGTCTACGTGACCCGCTACGACATCGAGAATGGCCTGGCTGCTGCCCTTGTAGGGAACGTGGGTCATCTTGATGCCGGTCTTGGTGGCCAACAATTCGCCCGCAAGGTGGATGGAGGTGCCGACACCCGAAGAAGCATACGTGTGCTTGCCTGGCTCCGATTTCAGGAACGCAACCAGCTCCTCGACGGAATTTGCCTTGATCTTGTCGGGATTGACCACCAGCACGTTCGGCAGGCTCGCAATCAGGGAGATCGGCTCGAAGCCCTTTTCCTTGTCATAGGGCAAGGTCTTGTAAAGCGTCTGGTTGATCGCGTTCGAGCTCACCGTACCCATGCCGATCGTGTAACCATCGGGTTTCGACCGTGCCAGATCGCCAAGGCCGATATTGCCGCCGGCTCCGGGCTTGTTTTCTACAATGAACCGTTGCCCCAGGCGCTTGTCCAGTTCTTCGGCTACGAGGCGGCCGAACGTGTCGGTGTTGCCCCCAGCTGCGAACGGAACGACGACGGTGACGGTCTTAGACGGATACTCGTCGGCGGCTCGCCCAGGCTGTGCGCCGGCCAGTCCTAACGTCGCCGCAATTGTGAATGTCACGAACTTCTTCAGGTGCATGGTCTCTCCTCCCTTGCCTGGCTCTCGCCAGTTTTGAATCGTCACCTCTTCCAGGTCCTCTCCCAGATGAAATGAAAGCGCTTCCATTTTATCGTCGCGCTGGCTCGCCGCAAGCCGTTAAGGAAAATTTTTAGTGTATTATAATCAAGCGCTTAGTATTATTGGGCGGCGATTTTGCCTCAAGCCTCTTGATCGAACATGAAATGAAAGCGTAGATCATTTTACAGGGGGAAACCATGGCGGATCAAATCAAAAACAGGCAGACAACATCGTCGGGCCCGGTCACGTTGGCCGATATCGCAAGAATGGCCGACGTATCCCCCGTCACCGTGTCGCGGGCGATCAATACGCCGAGCCTCGTCAAGCCCAAGACCCTGGAAGCGATCGAACGCGTCATAGCCCGGACCGGCTACGTTCCCAATCTGCTCGCCGGCGGCCTGGCATCCCGTCGGACCAAGCTGATTGCCGCCATCGTTCCCGCGGTTTCCAGCACGATCTTTGCGGAAACAATCGAGGGACTGAACACGGAACTCGTCGCGGCGGGTTATCAGCTGCTGCTCGGCCTGAGCGGCTACGACGCACGACGGGAGCTGGAGCTGACGCGTGCGATTCTGGCGCGCCGCCCGGACGGCATCATCCTGACCGGTATCACGCATCTCAAGGAGACGCGCGCCATGCTGACGGGCGCCCGCCTGCCGATCGTCGAGATTTGGGATACGACACCGTCGCCGCTCGACACGGCGGTGGGCTTTTCCCACGCGGCCGTGGGCGCGCTGGTCGCGGACCATCTGCTTCGCAAAGGCTACGACCGTTACGCCCAGATTGGGGCGAACGATCCGCGCGCGGTCCAGCGCCGGGATGGTTTCGTCCATCGTCTTGCGGGCATTGCCGAGGTCGAGCTGCCGGATCTCGAGATGAACTCGCCTTCGACGTTTCGGGATGGGCGCCAGGCGATGGCGCAGCTTCTCGACCGCGGCCATGGCACGCTCGGCGTGATCTGCTCGTCGGATGTCGTCGCCCATGGCGCGCTGGCCGAAGCCTATGCGCGGGGATGCACGATGCCGGACGATCTCGCCATCGTCGGGTTCGGAGACTTCGACTTCGCCCCGCACACTCATCCTCCGCTGACCACCGTGCGCATCGACCGCCGCGATATCGGCACCAAGGCTGCGCAATCGATCCTCAGAAAGCTCGCGGGTGAGACCGTGGAGACGATGATCAATGTCGATTTTCACATCGTCGTGCGTGGGACGGCCTGAAGCACCAGACCTACGGCCGCTTGCCGAACTCGGTCTCCGCCCTCGTCCAATGCCGCGCCCGTTCAGACTGCATCTGTCATGCGTCGATCATGCCGACGATCACCTCCTGCAACACCAATACGCCGACGGCGATGATCGCGATGAAAGGTGCTGCGATGCTGCTTGAGGATGCACGCGAATAGCCATGCATGGCCTTTCGTTCCGCTATTGTCACCGGACACGGAAACTGACATCATAGTTTGGCAGGCTTCAACGGGCCGCTGATAATCCATGAGCAGGGTAGCTCTCGACCGGAAACGGGCGGGAGCTTTTTTATTTTTGGTGGGCGATGATGCATTCAGAAAACTGGCGGGTCGGTGTGCTGTTCTCCGAAACGGGTGTGACGGGAGCCGTGGAAACAACCCAGAGGGCCGCGACCTTGCTGGCGATCGACGAAATCAACGCGGCCGGCGGCGTGCTCGGCAGGACGATCGAGCCCGTCGTGTACGATCCGCAATCGACGCCCAATCTCTACAAAGAACTTGCAGTCAAGCTTTGCGACGAAGATCGGGTCCGGGTCGTTTTCGGTTGCCATATGTCGAGCACCCGCAAAGCCGTTCTGCCCGTCGTCGAGGCCCGTGATGCACTGCTGTTCTACCCGACGCTCTACGAGGGGTTCGAATACTCCCGTCACTGCATCTATACGGGTGCAGCCCCCAACCAGAACTCCGTCCAACTCGTCGACTTCCTGACCGAGCATTATGGAAAGCGGGTTTTCCTTGTGGGGTCGAACTACGTCTATCCTTATGAATCCAACCGGACGATCAGTGACCTGTTTCTTCAGGTGGGCGGAAAGGTGCTGGACGAGATGTATGTTCCCCTGAACCTCAAAACCGAGGACGTTGACAAGATCATCCGGCATATTCGCGCGGCAAAGCCGGATGTCATCTATTCGACGATTGTCGGCGACGGTATCATTCCCTTCTACACGGCGTTCAAGGAGGCCGGATTCGATGCGGCGACGATGCCGATCGCAAGCCAATCGACCAGCGAGGCGGACGTGATCCGTATGCGACCGGAGGTGGCCGAGGGGCATATTACCGCAGCCCCCTTCTTCGCCTCTCTGGATACACCCCGCGCCCGCGCCTTCGTCTCCGCTTACCAACGGCGAT
Source organism: Rhizobium sp. SU303 (assembly GCF_021052345.1). Classification (NCBI taxonomy): domain Bacteria; kingdom Pseudomonadati; phylum Pseudomonadota; class Alphaproteobacteria; order Hyphomicrobiales; family Rhizobiaceae; genus Rhizobium; species Rhizobium sp. SU303. The sequence continues at coordinate 601,902 of NZ_CP088096.1, read as the reverse complement.
ACGGCCTACAGATGCTGCCAACCGCACCGGCCGAAGCGGCCTATTTCCAGGTTTATCTCTATGCGGCGGCTTTGCAGCGCGCCGGTGGCGACGGGCTTGAGCAGCTTCTGCCGGCTCTCTATGATGTCGAGTACGATGCACCGCAGGGTGCGGTGAAGATAGACCGGCTGACAAATCACACGCATCTGTGGCCAAGAGTGGCAAGGGTGAATCCACAGGGCAGCTATGACATCGTCTACGATCCGTCGCTCCGGGTGGCGCCAGACCCGTTCATGCGCGAATATCGCCCGGACTTGACGCAGACTTTCCCACATCGCGTTCAGGTTTGAGAAGGAGCGACGATGTCTTTCGCCCTTCTCAGAGATTTGCGGGATCTCAAGGTTCTGGTCATCCATCCTTGGACATCCGAAGGGGAGTTTCTCGTGGATCACCTGCGCCGTATCGGTTGTACGGTCAGTTGCCTCTGGCCGGTGCCAGCCGAGTTGCCGCACGGCACGGATGTCGTCTTCCTTGCCATGGAAGATGAGGCGCGACCGGAAATCGAACGCCTGCTGAAGTCTTTCCCCAATCCTGCCCCGACAATGCTTGCCATCGTCGGTTACGAAAACCCCTCGACGTTGCAGATCGTTCTGGAAAGCGGCGCGCTCGCCATTGTCGAGAGACCGATCAAACCCTTTGGTCTGCTGACCAATCTCGCCATCGCCCGCAACCTCTGGCTGGAGCGGCAAAAGCTCGTCAAGGAAGCGCGCAAATACAAGCGCAAGGTACTGGGAGACCAGAAACTTGCCCGGGCCAAAGCCATTCTGATGGCCAATCGCGGCACCAGCGAGAATGAGGCATATCGTGAAATGCGCGAGCAGGCGATGGCTCGGCGCGTGCCGATCGATGAAATCGCCAATTCGATTATCAACGCCGAACAGCTCTTGCGCCCGTCCCAAAAACATGATTAGTTTTTCACGTGTTTCGAACAAAACACCTCCGGCACATCCCTTCGTTTGACGAAGCCATGTGCCGCTGTTGCACGCGGCGCAGCCGTGATGCGGTGATGGCAAGGATGCCCGCAGGCTGTGACAAGCCTCGCGGGTTTTTTGTTGTCTGCTGACAGTGACGTCAGTTCTCTACTCATTTCCGGCATGAAAGCCTTGCCATTCGGCGGGCCGTGCCGCCGTGCGCGCCAATCAAAAAAAGGGGAACCAAGATGGTGTTCAACAGACGAGAATTTCTGAAAACCGCAGCGACCGCTTCCGCCGCACTCGCCCTGCCGGCTCTGGGCAGCCGCGCCTTCGCAGCCGATGCCATCAAGGTCGGCGCGCTCTACTCGCAGACGGGCGGGCTTTCCGTTGCCGAGAAGCTTCTGGCAAACGGCGTCATGATGGCCGTGGCCGAAATCAACGCGACCGGCGGCGTTCTCGGCCGCCAGGTCGAGGTGGTCGTCGAAGACGGTGCTTCCGATCCGAAAACCTTCAGCGAGAAGGCTTCGAAACTGATCCTCAAGGACAAGATTTCCACCGTGTTCGGCTGCCACACATCGGCCAGCCGCAAAGCCGTGCTGCCGATCTTCGAGCGACGCGGCGTGATGCTGTTCTACCAGACGCATTACGAAGGCTTCGAGTGCTCGCGCAACGTCGTCTATTCCGGCGCCGTTCCGAACCAGCAGCTCGCCAACTACATTCCCTGGATCGTCGAGAAACTGGGCAAGAAGAAATTCTTCATCGTCGGCTCGAACTATGTCTATCCGCGCGAAATGGCCAAGGTTTCCAAGAAGCTGATCGAGGCGGCCGGCGCCGAATGGGTGGCGGACGAATATCTGGAACTCGGCCATTCGGAATGGGCCGTCATGGTCAGCAAGATCAAGGAATCCGGCGCCGACGTGGTCCTGTCCAACGTGGTCGGCGACTCCATCATCGCCTTCTACCGCGAGTTCAAGAACCAGGGGCTCTCGCAGGAGGTTCTGCCGATCTGCGCGACGGTCACCTCCGAAATCGAAATCGCGGCGATGGGCGCCGAATATGCGGCCGGAAGCTACACCTCCTTCCCCTATTTCATGTCGATCGATACGCCGGCGAACAAGAGCTTCATCGACCGCTTCAGGACCTTCGTCAACGATCCGAAGGCCGTGACCTACCACTCTCTCGAAGCCGCCTATTTCCAGGTCTTCCTGTGGAAGCAGGCCGTGGAAAAATCCGGCGATCTTTCGGCTGACGCGATCAGGGCCGGCATTCGTGGCCAAACCTACGAAGCGCCTGGCGGCAAGGTGACCACCGACCCCGACAACCTGCATTGCTGGCTGACGCCGCGCATCGGGCAATGGCAGGCGAACGGCCAGAGCAAGGTGGTGAACGCCTACCCGGCGCCGATCAAGCCTCTGCCCTATTCGGCCTATGGCGAGACGGAGAGCAATCTGTTCTGCACCAGCAACGGTCTCGACGCCGCAAAGCTCAAGGGCTGACTCCTCCCCGCGTCGTCCCGCCATCCATCGGTGGCGGGATCATGTCTCGGTAAGACGGGCCTCCACTCTTCTTCCGCAAGCTGCCATCCTGTCTTCAGGAGGTGCAAGTCGCAGGAAAGTCCGGCCCGCCCTTCTCACGAACGGTGGCGTTATGCTCGACATTCTCTTCATCGGCCTCAGTCTCGGCTCGATTCTTCTTTTGGTGGCGCTTGGCCTTGCCATCACCTACGGCGCCATGGGCGTCATCAACATGGCCCATGGCGAGATGGTCATGATCGGCGCCTATGTCGCCGTCCTCTCCGGCATCTGGCTGAAGGCAAGCCTTCTGCTTGCGATCCCGCTGGCCTTCGTCGTGACGGCCTTGCTCGGTCTACTGATTGAGCGGGTGGTTGTGCGGCGGCTTTATGGCCGTCTGCTGGACACGCTTCTCGCCACCTGGGGGATCGCCATCCTCCTGCAACAGGCCGTGCGGCTGGAATTCGGCCTATCCTTTTTCGGCATTCATGTCGAAGGTCTTGGGGCCGGCCTGCAGAACGTCGCGGTGCCTGCCTACCTGCAGGGCACGTTCAGGCTCGCCGGCGCTGACATCAACGCCTACCGCGCCTTCATCATCGCCGTTACCGCCGCGCTGACACTGGCGACATGGTTCATTCTCTACTGGACGGCGGCCGGCATGCAGGTTCGCGCCATCATCCGGAACCCGAAAATGGCCGCAGCCTGCGGCATCGACGTGAAACGCGTCAACGCCATGACATTTGCGTTCGGTTCCGGCCTTGCCGGCGTTGCCGGCGTCATGATGTCCGGCTTCAAGACCGTCTTTCCCGACATGGGCACGACGATGGTCGTCGACGGCTTCATGGTCGTCGTCACCGGCGGGGTCGGCAGCCTTTTCGGCACCATCCTGTCGTCAGGGCTGCTCGGCGAAATCAATGCACTGGTCGCCATCGGCACCAACGACATCCTGGCGCGTGCCGTCGTGTTCGGCGTCGTCATTCTCGTCATTCTCGTCAAGCCCAGCGGGCTGTTCTCGTTCAAGGGGCGCTGACATGAGCATCGAACGGAAATTCCAGGTCGCCGCCTATGTGCTCTTCATCGCGGTGATTTTTGCAGCGCCCGTTTTTGGCGACGAATTCTGGCTGAACCGCATTTCGAAATACCTGGTCTACGGCATGCTGGGCGTCGCCATCGCGCTCACATGGGGATATGCCGGTATTCTCAATCTCGGCCAGGGGCTGTTTTTCGGTCTCGGCGCCTACATGCTGGCCATGTCGCTGAAGCTGTCGAGCCTGACCAGTCTCCAACAGGGCTCCGACAAGCCGGTTCCTGATTTCATGCTCTGGAATGCCGAGCCTGGCGCGCCGACGGAGCTTTGTTGCATCAACAAGGGCTCCTTCCTCTGGCTTCCGTTTCAAAGCCAGTCGGTGGGGCTTGTGCTCGGCATCGTGCTTCCGGTGGTGATTGCCGGAGCACTCGGCATGCTGGTTTTCCGCAAGCGCATTTCCGGCGTTTTCGTCTCGATCATCACGCTGGCGCTCGTTCTGCTTGTCCGTCTCGTCATGGTCGATGCGCAACCGGTGACAAACGGGTTCAACGGCCTGACAGATCTTGGTTGGCTGACGATCGGTGGCATCGAATTCGATCCCTATAGCCGGGCGACCTATTATCTGTGTGCCGCGTGCCTGTCGCTGACACTCATCGGTGCCCGTCTCATCGTTGAAACCCGCGCGGGCATGATCCTGCAGGCGATCCGCGACGATCACGTGCGCGCCCGCTATCTCGGCTTCGATGTCTCGCTCTACCAGGTGTTCTTCTTCGTGATTTCGGCGGGGATCGCCGGCGTTGCCGGCATGCTCTACGTGGTCGTCGCGGAGTTTGCGTCTCCGACCTTCATGGACCTGTCCTTTTCCGTGACGATGGTGGTCTGGGCTGCCGTCGGCGGCCGCTCCTCCCTGCTTGGCGCCTGCATCGGCGCGATCCTGATCAACATGATCGAGGCGGAGGTCAGCGAGACCGAGGCGCTGGTCGAGGCATGGAAGGCGATCATCGGTCTCATCTTCGTGCTCGTCGTATTGTTCATGCCGCGTGGCCTTGGCGGCCTTGCACATGATGTGCTGCGGCAGTTTATCCGCCGGCTCAAACCGGGCGCGGGATCTCCATCGTTGCAGCAACAAAGCGAGGCATTGTGATATGAGTGCGATCGCATTGACCATCGACGGCCTCAGCGTCGATTTTGGCGGCTTCCGCGCCGTCAACAATGTCAGCATCACCGTCTTCGACGGCGAGCTGCGTGTGCTGCTTGGCGCAAACGGCGCGGGTAAGACGACCTTGATGGATCTGGTCAGCGGCAAGACGCGCAGCACGCAGGGCAAGGTCTTCGTCTACGACACCGACATCACCAACTGGCCCGAACACCGCATCGCGCGCGCCGGCATAGGCCGGAAATTCCAGATCCCCAGCGTCTTTCGCGACCTTACCGTGCGGCAGAATCTCGAGGTCGCCAATTGCCGCAATCCTTCGGTGCTTGCCAATCTTCGCTTCGGCTTTTCACGAGCGGAGGCAAACCGCGTCGACGACGTCCTTGCCCTCATCGGTCTCGATGCCGAGCGCGACGTGATGGCCGCCTATTTGAGCCACGGCCAGACGCAGTGGCTGGAGCTCGGCATGCTCATCGTTCAGGATCCCAAGGTGGTCCTGCTCGACGAACCGACAGCCGGGATGACCCAAGCGGAAACCCGTAAGACCGCCCAGATCATCAACAATCTCAAAGGTCGCCATACGATCCTCGTTGTCGAGCACGACATGGGGTTCGTCCGCGAAATCGCCGAACGCATCACCGTTCTCCATCTCGGAGAGGTTCTGGCGGAAGGAGGCGTCGAAGATATCGAGCGCAATCCTAAAGTCCGTGAAGCCTATCTCGGTTCGAAAGGAATATCCTGATGCTGTCGTTGAAAGACGTGCACAGCTACTACGGCCGCAGCCATATCCTGCACGGCGTCACGCTCGAGATTCCGGCCGGCAAGGTGACGAGCATCCTCGGCCGCAACGGCACCGGCAAGACGACCCTGTTGAAAACCCTGATGGCACTGACCGACCGCATGACTGGCGAGATGCGTCTGCAGGGAAAGGACATGGCCGCATCCCCAACGCATGAAAGGGCAAGGGCCGGTATTGCCTACGTCCCTCAGGGCAGGGAGATCATTCCCGATTTTACTATCCGCGAGAACATCCTGATGGGCGCCTTTGCCCGCACCGATGGCAAACGCGAGATTCCTGCGCTGGTGCCAGAGCTTTTTCCATACCTGATGGCCAATCTCGATCGGCCGGGCGGCGTGCTTTCGGGCGGCCAGCAGCAGCAGCTCGCCATCGCCCGCGCGCTGGCCGGAGATCCGAAAGTGCTACTTCTCGATGAACCGAACGAAGGCATCCAACCCTCCATCGTCGAGGAGATCGAAAAGATCATCATCCGGCTCAATCGCGAGATCGGCATGACGATCATCCTCGTCGAGCAAAACGTCGCATTTGCGCGGCACGCGTCTCACCAGTTCGCAATGCTGGAGAAGGGAGGCGTGGTCGCGGCCGGCGCCATCGACACGCTCTCCGACGCGCTTGTTCACCGGCATATGGCTGTCTGAAACAGACCGATATCCTTTCATAGAGACAATGGGAACAACCATGACATCGACACAAAGCTATACCGCGGCCACCATCCAGTTCGAACCGACCATGTTCGAAAAGGCCCGCAATATCAGCCGGCTGGCAGCCCTTTGCGAAGAGGCCGCGGAGGCAGGCGCACGCCTGATCGTCACGCCCGAAATGGGCACGACCGGCTATTGCTGGTTCGACAGGGCCGAAGTGAAACCTTTCGTCGAGGTTATCCCCGGACCGACCACCGATGTTTTCCAGGCCATTGCCAGAAAACACCGCTGCTATATCGTCGTCGGCATGCCGGAAGTCGATCCGGCGAGCGATCTCTATTACAATACCGCCGTCCTCATCGGTCCCGACGGCGTCGTTGGCCGGCATCGCAAATCGCATCCCTATATCGCGGAGCCGAAATGGGCTGCCAACGGCGACATCGTCCACGAGGTATTCGAAACCGAGATCGGCCGGATCTCGATGCTGGTCTGCATGGATCTGCACTTCTTCGAGACGGCGCGGCTGGAGGCTCTGGCCGGTGCCGACATCATCTGCCACATCTCCAACTGGCTGCAGGAGCGCACGCCGGCACCCTACTGGATCAACCGCGCTTTTGAGAACGCCTGCTACGTCATTGAAAGCAACCGTTGGGGGCTGGAGAGAACGGTGCAGTTCTCAGGCGGAAGCTGCCTGATCGAGCCCGACGGTACGGTTGCCGCATCGATCGATACGGGCGACGGGATTGCCTATGGCACGATCGATCCTGCCCGCGCCCGCCGCCGCGAGGTCTTGTTCGAACCGGTATTCAAGTCCCGCCGGCCCGAGCTCTACATGAACATGATGACCAACAGCTTCACCTGGAACCCGGGCGATTACTTCCGTCTCTATGGCTACCAGCCGATCCCGCGCGGACGCGCATCCCGCGCCGCTGTCGCCCAGTTCGCCCCCACCTCCGTCGTCGCCGACAATCTCGCCCGCATCGCCGATCTGGCAACCGAGGCGAAGGCAACGACAGCACCGGATATTCTGGTTTTCCCGGAACTGTCGCTGACCGGACTAGCGGCCCCGCAAGGCCGGGCGGAACCGCTCTCGGGCCCGACGGTATCGGCCTTCGTTCGTCTGGCGATGAAGCTCGGTTTCTATCTTGTCGCCGGATTTGCCGAAGAGGACGGGGACAAGGTTTACAACAGCGCTGTTCTCGCTGGCCCCGAGGGGCTCGTGGGCAGCTATCGCAAGACGCATCTCGGCATTGCCGACAGCTGGGCGACCGCCGGCGACGAATGGAAAGTCTACGATCTTGCCATTGGCCGCGTCGGCCTGGCGATCGGCCATGACGCGCTCTATCCGGAAGCCATCCGTTCGCTGGCGCTGATGGGATGCGACGTGGTCGCTTGCCCATCAGCCATAGCAGGCACTTTCACCGGCAGCCACAACGGCACGAAAATTCCGCATAACTATCCGATACCCAAGGGCGCCGATCCCTATCACTGGCATGCTTTGCGCGTGCGCGGGGGCGAGAACAACCTCTATTTCGCCTTCGCCAACGTCCTGGATGCGGCACGGGGATACCAAGGCAAGAGTGCGGTATTCGGGCCGGATTCCTTTGCCTTTCCGCGCCAGGAATCGGCAATCCTAGACGAGGACGGGATTGCGGCGGCAGCCGTCGACACCACCAATCTCGATACGCCCTATCCGACGAACATCGTCCGGCGAAAGGATCTTGTCGTCATGCGCCAGCCGCATCACTATCAGCCGCTCGTCAAATGGCATCAGTGAAAGACCGGCAAGATGTCCACATTCACATTCGCGACCGTCCCGCAGATCATCGCGGGACCGGGTTGCATCGCCAGACTTTCGGAGCTGACGAAAACGCGACTCGGGCCGCGCGTCGTGGTGATTTCAGACGAAGGGGTCGTCAAGGCGGGGCTCGTTCAGCCGGCCCTGGCGAGCCTTGCGGACGGCGGCTCTGACGTATCGGTCTTCACCGGCGTTGTCGCCGATCCGCCGGAAGCCATCATTCATGCGGCCGTTGCGCAGGCGATCGGATTCGGCGCCACGGGTGTGCTCGGCATTGGCGGCGGCTCGTCGCTCGATGTGGCAAAGCTGGTGGCCCTTCTCTGCAAAAGCGGCGAAGCACTCGATGATATCTATGGAGTAGGCAAAGTAAGCGGGCAGCGCTTGCCGCTGGTGCTTGTGCCCACAACGGCAGGCACCGGCTCCGAAGTCACGCCGATTTCCATTGTCACCACCGGCACACACGAGAAAAAAGGCGTCGTATCGCCGGTGCTACTGCCGGATGCGGCACTTCTCGACGCGGAGTTGACCCTCGGCCTTCCTCCAGCCGTGACGGCTGCAACGGGGATTGACGCCATGGTGCACGCCATCGAGGCTTTTACCTCCGCGAGTACGAACAACAATCCGGTTTCCCGTGCCCTTGCCAAGGAGGCTCTTCGGCTTCTCGGGGCGAATCTCGAAATCGCGGTGATGAACGGAACCGATCTCGCCGCCCGACAGGCGATGCTGCTCGGCGCCATGCTGGCCGGTCAGGCCTTTGCCAATTCGCCGGTCGCTGCCGTCCATGCTCTCGCCTACCCGATCGGTGGCCGCTATCACGTTGCGCACGGCCTTTCCAACAGTCTGGTCCTGCCGCATGTCCTGCGCTTCAACGCGACGGTGTGTGGTAATGCCTATGCGGAACTGGCGCCGTGCCTCTTTCCTCACCTTGAGTCTGCCGGTGAGGCCGAACGGCTTTCCGGTTTCATCGAAGGACTGGCATTGATCCCTTTGCGCCTGAACCTGCCCGTACGCCTGCGCGATGTCGGAATTCCCAAGGACGGGCTTCCCCGGCTAGCGGAAAGTGCGATGGAACAGACCCGCTTGCTGGTCAACAATCCGCGCACGGTGTCGCTGTCGGATGCCGCGAGGATCTATGAAGTCGCTTGGTAACAAGGTGCCTAACGTGAGGATACGGAGCAGCGTACGATGGCGGTGAGAGTGGCGGTCAGATAGGCAAGCGGATCGACGGCGTTGAGCTTGCAGGTTTCGATGAGCGAGCGATCGTGGCCCTGTTCTCCGCTCCCACGTCGTGCCCGGCAAAAAAAGAGCGTTCTTGCCGGAAGCACATCGGCGCCGGTGGCCCGAGAAAACAGCGCACTCTTCGTCTAGGTCCCAAGCTCATCACTGGCGGGATTGTCTCCAAGCAAGCCGGAACTACACGGGCGCAGTGAGGGGCAAATGAGCAGTTGGTCGGCTTCGTTACGAGCGCTGGGGGATCCGGCGATCGTTTCCAGGCGCGATCCGCGACGCGCATTGCGAAGATTGGCCGTCAAGAGGCCACGCGTGTAACCGCGTAGGACGTCGTAAACACAGCCTTGCTCGATGGAATATTTGTCTGAGGAGTCCGTCCGCCCACGGCTGAGAAATAGCTGTTTTTGCTCACGGTGGAGCCCTGGCGCTTGTTTGAGCATATGCTTTCTGCAGTTCACAAACTCGGCAACATCAAAGTCATCATGAGCGAGCAATACATCTCCCCCTAAGAGGTTATCTAATTGACCAATGAGATGAAATTATAGTTTCACATAACTTGGCACGAAACCTGCTTCTCTTCCCTCGACTGGGCAGACGCTCAGCGGCAGCAAAAAAGAGGGAACAGAATGACGCATAGGGACACTCACATTTCCCGTAGCCAGCGAATGACCATGATCTTCCGCACGGCAATCCTTGCAGTATCTGCTACGTTTGCAATGATGACGGCAAACGCAACCGGAGCGCTGGCTGCGGGTACGTTGCGCATCGGGATGACTGCCTCCGATATTCCCCTGACGACTGGCCAAACTGACCAAGGGGGCGAGGGTCAGCGGTTCATGGGCTATACCGTCTACAATTCGCTCATCGAATGGGATCTGACGAGCGCAGACAAACCTTCGAGCCTGATACCGAGCCTTGCGGTCTCCTGGGACGTCGACGCGACGGATAAAACGAAATGGGTATTCAAGCTTCGTGATGGGGTGAAGTTTCATGATGGCAGCGCCTTTGACGCGAATGCCGTTGTATGGAATCTCGACAAGATCCTGAAGCAGGATGCCCCACAATTCGACAAGCGTCAGTCCGCGCAAGGCAAATCACGCATTCCGGCCGTTGCCTCCTACAAGGTCATCGATCCGCTCACGGTCGAAATTACCACCAAGACACCGGATGCCACCCTGCCCTATCAGATCAGCTGGATCCTGATATCATCGCCGACGAACTGGGAAGCCCAGGGCAAGAGCTGGGACGCGGTTGCCCAGAAGCCCTCCGGCAGCGGCCCATGGAAAATGGAAAGTGGTTTCACCCCGCGCGAGCGCGTCGAGCTGACGCCGAACAAGGACTACTGGGACAAGAAGCGCGTACCGCAGCTCGACAAGCTGGTTCTAATCCCGCTGCCTGAACCGAACACCCGCGTCGCCGCGCTTCGATCCGGCCAGGTCGACTGGATCGAAGCACCGGCTCCAGATTCCGTCAGCTCGCTGAAGGACGCAGGCTTCAAGATCATCACCAACTCCTATCCGCACAACTGGACCTGGCATTTCTCTCGTGTCGAGGGTTCCCCGTGGAATGACATTCGCGTTCGCAAGGCGGCAAACCTTGCGGTCGATCGCGACGGCCTGAACGAACTACTCGGCGGCCTGTCGATCCCGGCACAGGGCTATCTGCCGCCTGGCCACCAGTGGTTCGGCAACCCGACGTTCAAGCTGAGCTACAATGTCGAAGAGGCAAAGAAGCTGATGGCTGAGGCCGGTTTCGGTCCGGACAAGCCCATCACGACCAAAGTCATCATCTCGTCCTCCGGCTCGGGCCAGATGCTGCCGTTGCAGATGAACGAATACATCCAGCAGACGCTGGCTGAAATCGGCATCAAGATCGAATACGAGGTCGCTGACTGGAACACCGTCATCAACATTTGGCGTGCCGGTGCTAAGGATCCGAGCGCCAAGGGTGCGACGGCGATCAACTACAGTTACTTCATCCAGGATCCCTTCACCGCGCTGATCCGCCAGTCGCAATGCAACCTCGCACCACCTAACGGTACCAACTGGGGTTACTATTGCGACCCTGAGATGGATGCCCTCTTCGACAAGGTGCGCACGACCTTCGACGCTGCCGAACAGGACAAGGTGCTTCAGCAGATCCACGAGAAATACGTAAACGAAGCACTGTTCCTGATGGTCACGCATGACGTCAACCCGCGTGCCATGACCGACAAGGTCAAGGGCTTCGTCCAGGCACAGAACTGGTTCCAGGACTTCTCCACCATCAGCATGGACCCCTGATCCAACGCATGGGCCTGCGCGCCGGCCCGCCGATGCGCAGCCCATGATGCCCGATCCGAACCGTATTGTGAGGAAACCATGCTCGCCTATGCCTTGAAACGACTGCTGCATGTCATTCCCGTGTCCATCGGTGTGAGCGTCGTTTGCTTCATGCTGATCCATATAGCTCCGGGTGACCCACTGGCCGCGATCCTGCCATCCGACGCCTCTGCAGAGATGCAGAACCAGATGCGGGCCTTCTACGGCCTTGATCGCCCGCTGCCGGTGCAATATGCCCTGTGGGCATGGCGTACGCTGCATGGCGACCTGGGGGTCTCGATCGCGTCCGGCCGCCCGGTGCTCAGCGAAATCATGGACGCCTCGGTCAACTCGATCATCCTGGCGGTTGCCGCGACGATCATCGGCTTCACCGTCGGCTCGGTACTCGGCTTCGTGGCAGGCGTCTTCCGGGGCGGCTGGATCGATCGCCTCGCCTCCGCTTTCGCGATGCTTGGTGTCAGCGTCCCGCATTACTGGCTGGGCATGGTTCTCGTCATTGCATTTTCCGTCACGCTCGGCTGGCTGCCGGCAATGGGCGGCGGGCCCGGAGGATCGGACGGACGCAGCTTCAGCTGGGAATATCTGCAATACCTGATCCTGCCTGCGGTCACGATGTCCGTCATCCCGATGGGAATAATCGCCCGCACCATCCGCTCGCTGGTGGCCGACATTCTGTCACAGGATTTCACCCAAGCGCTGGCTGCCAAGGGGCTGATGAACCGGCAGATCATGCGCCATGTGGTGCGCAATGCCGCCCCGACCGCAATTTCTGTCATGGGCCTGCAGCTCGGTTATCTCCTGGGCGGATCGATCCTGATCGAGACCGTGTTCTCCTGGCCGGGCACCGGCTTCCTGTTGAACGGCGCCATCTTCACCCGCGACCTGCCGATCCTGCAGGGCACGATCCTCGTACTTGCGATGTTCTTCGTCCTCCTGAACCTCATCGTCGATGTGCTGCAGAGCGCAATCGATCCACGCATCCAGAGGAGCTGACCCATGGCCGTCATTACAGCAGATCTGGCCTCGGAAGCGCCAAAAGTCTTCAAATCACCGGGATTCTGGCGCGGTGTCGGTCGCCGTCTTTGTCGTGATCCGGTTGCGCTCGCGGCTTTGGGCGTCGTTATTCTTTTGGTGCTCATCGCGATATTCGCGCCGTATATCGCCCCTTACGACCCGTCGAAAGGCAGCGTCATTCGCCGCCTGAAGCCGATCGGCACGCCCGGATATATCCTCGGCACCGACGAACTTGGACGCGATATGCTCTCGCGTTTGATTTATGGCGCCCGTCTCTCTCTGGTGATGGGCGTCATCCCGGTTCCGATCGCCTTCGTCATCGGCTCGGCGATCGGCATCATTGCCGGTTATGCCGGCGGGATCACCAACACGCTGATCATGCGCACGATCGACGTCTTTTACGCATTCCCCTCCGTGCTGCTCGCCGTCGCCTTGTCAGGCGCCCTTGGTTCGGGCCTGACCAATGCGCTGGTCTCGCTGACCGTGGTCTTCATCCCGCAGATCGCGCGCGTTGCAGAAAGCGTCACGACCCAGGTCAGGAAACTCGACTACGTCGATGCGGCCCGCGCGTCCGGCGCTCCTGATCGCACCATCATTCGGGTGCACATTCTCGGCAATGTTCTCAGTCCCATTTTCGTCTTCGCCACGAGCCTGATCTCGGTCTCGATGATCCTTGCATCCGGCCTGTCGTTTCTCGGCCTTGGCGTGCGTCCGCCCGATGCCGAATGGGGACTGATGTTGAATACGCTAAGAACAGCGATCTACAACAATCCGTTCGTCGCTGCTCTGCCGGGATTGATGATCTTCACCACCTCGGTCTGCTTCAATCTTTTCTCCGACGGGCTGCGCGCAGCCATGGACGTGAAATCATGAGCGCAGCAATTTCACCCTACAATCAGGATATGGAGATCGGCGAGCGCGGTGGACCGGCTCAGCCCCTCATCTCCGCCCGCGGGCTTCTGAAGCATTTTCCGGTCAAAAGCAGTGGCTTTCTCCGGCCGCGGAAAGTCGTACGCGCCGTCGATGGCGTCGACTTCGATATTCTCAAGGGCGAGACGCTCGGCGTCGTCGGGGAAAGCGGCTGCGGTAAATCGACGACGGCGCGGCTGTTGATGAACCTCATCGTTCGCGATCAGGGCGACATCCTGTTCGATGGCGAGACAGTCGGCGGCACGCTGCCGCTTGCTCAATACCGGCGTCAGGTGCAGATGGTCTTCCAGGACAGCTATGCCTCGCTCAATCCTCGGCTTACGATCGAGGAATCGATCGCCTTTGCGCCGCAGGTTCATGGTGTTCCAACCGGAAAGGCGATTGCGCGCGCTCACGACCTGCTTCATCGGGTGGGGCTGGAGCCGACGCGCTTTGCCGGGCGATACCCGCACGAACTGTCGGGCGGGCAGCGGCAACGCGTCAACATCGCCCGCGCGCTGGCGCTCCAACCAAGACTGATCATCCTCGACGAGGCGGTCTCCGCGCTCGACAAATCGGTGGAAGCACAGGTTCTCAACTTGCTGCTCGACCTCAAGCGCGACTTCGGTCTGACCTATCTCTTCATCTCCCACGATCTCAACGTCGTCCGCTTCATGTGCGACCGGGTCATGGTGATGTATCTCGGCAAGGTCGCCGAGATCGGCAGCCGGCAGGCAATCTTCGAAAACACGCAGCACCCCTACTCTTCAGCGCTGCTGGCCTCGATGCCGAAAATGGATCCATCTGAGAGAACGCTGGAGCCGCCGCTTTCTGGAGATCCACCGAACCCGATCGATCCGCCCAGCGGCTGTCGCTTTCATACCCGTTGCAGCTTCGCCGAGGATGCCTGCAGCCGAACTCTGCCGCCGTTGGCAACTGTCTCAGACGAGCAGTCCACCGCCTGCCTGATGTCGATACCGGGTTCGGGCCACAGCCGTGCGCCCATCACTATGGAGGCTTGAGATGACGCAATCCGATGTTGTGGTCGATATCCAGAACCTCTCCGTTACCTTCAATCGAGGACGCAAGCCGGTGAAGGCCGTCAATGGCGTGAGCCTCCAGGTAAGGGCTGGCGAGGTCGTGGCCCTCCTGGGGGAGTCCGGGTCCGGCAAGAGCGTCACCATGCGCTCGCTGCTTCGTATGCATCCGAAGGGGACGACAATCGACGGGTCTATGTCGGTGGCCGGCCGCGATGTCACCGGCCTGTCGACGCGCGAACTCGGCAATCTGCGTGGCGCCGTTGTGTCGATGGTGTTTCAAGAGCCGCGTCTCGCCCTCGATCCGGTCTATACACTTGGCCGGCAGATCGAAGAGACGATCATGCGCCATGAAAAGATTTCTCGCTCCGCCGCGGCTGCCCGGTCGCTTGCCTTGTTTGAGAAGGTTCGCATTCCCTCGCCGGAGCGGCGCCTTCAGAATTATCCCCACGAGATGTCGGGCGGCATGTTGCAGCGCTCGATGATCGCCATGGCGCTGGCGTGCAATCCAAAGGTCCTTCTCGCCGATGAGCCGACGACAGCGCTGGATGCCACCGTGCAGATCCAGATCCTGCTCCTCATCCGTGAATTGCAGAAGGAGTATGGATTGTCCGTCATCTTCGTAACCCACGATATCGGCGTTGCTGCCGAGGTCGCTGACCGCATCGCGGTCATGTACGCGGGACGGATCGTCGAGGAGGGGCGCGTTGAAGACATCATCCGCGATCCGAAACACCCCTATACAAAAGGGCTGCTCGGCGCGCGCGTCGAACTCGCAAACGGTCGCGATCGGCTGATCACCATTCCGGGCGCGCCGCCGGATCTGGCCAACATGCCACCGGGCTGCGCGTTTGCGCCACGATGCGCGCAGGCATCAGAACCCTGTCGCACCGAAGTTCCGGCACTCGTCGCCGCGGAACGGGCTGGCCAGGTTGCCTGCCTTCTATTCGGCTGAGAAAGCCGAAAATACAATGAATCAGGGAGGTGGCGCGCGGCTGCGGCGTCCAAAGCATCATGACACACATCGTTATCATCAATCCAAACACATCGGGGGCGACCACGGCAATGATGACCGACATCGCTCGCCAGTCTGTTCCCGCTGGCATTTCGGTCGAAGGCATGACGGCGGCAAGAGGCGTGCCGATGATCCTCAACGGCAATGAGCTTGCCGCCTCCGCCGACGGCGTCGTGCAGATGGGGTTGACCGCGGCGTCAAGGGCTGATGGCATCATCGTCAGCGCCTTCGGGGATCCGGGCCTCGAACAGCTGAGACAAATGACCGATACACCCATTATCGGCATATGCGAGGCAAGCATGCTGGAAGCTGCGTTCGGCGGACGACGGTTCGGCATTGCGACAGTCACACCAGATCTCGTCGAGAGCTTCGCGGCAAAGGCGGTGAGCCTCGGGCTTGCCAACCTTTTCTCCGGCACTCGATTGACCAGTGGGGACCCAATCTCTCTCTCCTTCGAGCCAGAGCGGCTGCAGACAGCACTGGCCATTGCCGTCAAAGAGTGCCTGGAGCTTGATGGCGCCGAGGTGGTCATCATCGGCGGCGGGCCGCTTGGCAGAGCAGCGGCACAACTTCAGCAACAGCTGTCCGCGCCAGTGATAGCCCCGATTGAGTCAGCCGCTAAACTCCTCCTCAACCGGATGTTTCCTCTCGCATCAGTCGCTGCGAGTTTGGCGCAGTGACAAGGGCGCTCCGGCACGGCAGCTTGAGTTTTCCGATTGCAAATCGGGAGATTGCGACGGAAAGTCCGCCGCCTGGAGATGTCGCGGAGAGTACTGTGCCGAAAGATCGTTCGTTCCTGTTTCGCGTGAGAGAGGCGCTTCCCAACCTTCATCCGGCGGAAAAGCGGCTGGCTGAGTTCGTTTGCGATTTTCCCGGCGAACTCGCGAGCTATTCAGCACAGGAACTTGCGGCACTCGCGCACGTTTCAAAGGCCACTGTCACACGGTTCATCCAGCGGCTCGGCTATGAAACCTACGAGGAAGCACGCCGCCACGCGCGGGAGGAAAAGCAAACCGGGTCCCGGCTTTTTCTCGCGAGTTCGGCCAACGCTGCGTCGATCCAGCCGGTAGAGGCACATATAGCCCAAGGCATCGCAAACCTTGAAGCGACGTTCATTTCTATTCCCGACAGTCAGATAGAGGCCGCAGCTGAAGCAATCCTCCATGCGCGAAAAGTCTGGGTTGTCGGGTTTCGAAGCAGTCACCCATTTGCCTCGTATCTTCAATGGCAACTGATCCAGGTCATTGAAAACATTGTCGCCATCCCCGGTTCTGGGGAGACACTAGGCGAACATTTCGTGAGCCTTCGTGAGAAGGACGTCGTCGTCGTCTTTGCTATGCGCCGACGAATAGCGCAGATGGACGCAATTCTCGACCAAATCCGGAGATCGAAGGCAAATCTTCTTTACATTACGGACGAAGGCGCGTCCTTCGAGACTGCCGCCGGTTGGCACTTCCAATGCCAAACACTTGCGCCCGGCCCGTTGTTCAACCACACCTCGGTGATGGCGTTGTGCCATTTGCTGATTACCCGCTGCTTCGAGAAAGCCGGGATTGAAGGTCGAAAACGCCTTCGCAACATTGAGGCCCTAAACGAAAATCTTGAAGAACTATAAGTCGTTTTAACTTCCATAAATGGCATGGAGGGCGTGAGCCTGGAGTTAAGCAGAATCGACCTCGCGGACAGCTCCCCACCTACCCTTACGCGTTCACTTCCCGGATGAGTTCCTCACATTAATTCGCGAAAAGGCAGCGAGAACGGTGCGCTCAGACTGCGTCAAGTAAGCCTCGAGTGCCCCGGAAGCCTCGGCCGTCATCCCAGCTTCGAGCTTTTCGAGTATCGCCGCATTCAGGTCGACATAGGGCGCGTGCAACAGCTCGGGATCGGCGAGCAGACCAAAGCTAAGGCGTAGCTCTGCGGCGATCTGAGCATAGAAGGCATTCAGCCGCTGACTGTCAGCAAGATCGACGATCGCTGCGTGAAAGATCATGTTCTGGCTGCCGACCGTGCCCCAATCTTTGTCGCCGCGCGCGACCCTGGCTCGTTCAACAGCCAAGCGCATGCGCGCCACCGCCGGATGATTGGGATAGGCCTTGGCGAGTGCCTGGCATTCGATTATGCGGCGCACCCGGTAAATGTCGATGATTGAGGCCATGCTGGGCGTGGCGACAAAGACGCCGCGATTGTGCTCGTGCCGGAGAAGGCCTTCCTTGGTCAGAAGTCGGAAGGCTTCGCGCAGCGAGTTACGAGACACATCCATGCCGACGCTGAGCGCCGCCTCGGAGAGGCGCTGGCCCGGCTTCAATTCGCCCGCAATCAGCTTGTCGCGGATCTCCTCCGCCAGCCGCGGCGCAAGCGCCGATGTGGTATCCTGCTCAGCCATCAAAACCCCTTATACACGCACACGGCTGAAACAACCGTCTCTGTGCCCATCGATATAGCGGTTCGCGCGCCATGGGAACCATGGCTGGACAACGCGACCAGGTGGATCGCGGCAACGTCAGACATGGTCCCTAATGAAAGGAAGGAGGCAAGCGCGGCTACAACGCGGCCCAAGTCTGCGCCAATCAAGGCTATTCTGTGCCTAATCAAGCCCAAGATCGCTCAACATTTGTGCAGGATAGTAGAACGATAAAATAAAATCGTTGAACAATATTGACAGAATTATGAAACGCGACGACGCTGCCGCTATCGACAGTCAGTTCGGGCAACAGATTTCGAATGACGAAGCGATCAACGGAGAGGGTAACATGGATCAGAATTCGACGTCCCAAAGCAGCGCCAACCCGGGCGGAATGTCCGTCAAATCACGCCGAGCCGCACTGACGGCCGCCATTTTTCTGATGGCCACCTCGGCCATCGGCCCGGGCTTCATCACCCAGACGGCCACATTCACGACCAAGCTCGGCGCGGCCTTTGCCTTTGCCATTCTGGCCTCGATCCTGATCGATTTCGTCGTCCAGTTGAACATCTGGCGCATCGTGACGCTCACCAAGATGCGCGCCTCCGATATTGCAAATGCCGCCATACCGGGCACGGGATATCTCCTGGCCATTCTCGTCATCGTCGGGGGCCTGTTTTTCAACATCGGCAATATCGGCGGCTCGGGCCTCGGCCTCAACGCAATGCTGGGCCTTGATCCGAAATGGGGCGGCGCCATTAGCGCTCTGATCGCCATCGGTATCTTTTCTTCGAAGCGCGCCGGCCTCGCCATCGACCGGTTGATCGTTGTCGCTGGGGTTCTGATGATCCTGCTGACGCTCTATGTCGCCATCGTCTCAGGCCCGCCGGTGGGTGACGCGCTCTTCCAGACCTTCTTGCCGAGCACGATCGATTTCGCCACGATTACCACCATCGTTGGCGGTACGGTCGGCGGCTATATCACCTATTCCGGCGCACACCGTCTGCTCGACAAGGGCTCCGTTGGCATCGAGAACCTTGGCGCCGTCAACCGCGCAGCCTTGACCGGCATCGCGGTCACCGGCCTGATGCGCTACGTGCTCTTCCTCGCCATTCTCGGCGTTGTAGCCAGCGGCGTCGTTATCGACGTGTCGGGCAAGGGTGCAAACCCGGCGGCACAGGCCTTCCAGGCGGCAGCAGGCGATGTCGGCTTCCGCATTTTCGGGGCCGTGCTCTGGTTTGCCGCCATCACCTCGGTTATCGGCGCCGCCTATACGTCGGTTTCCTTCATTACCGTGTTCAAGAAGGACATCAGCGAGCGCGCCCGCAACATCGCGACCGTAATTTTCATCGCCGTATCGCTTTTCTTCTATGTCGTCATCACCACGCCACCGGCCCAGATGCTGGTCTTCGTCGGCGGCCTGAACGGTCTGATCCTGCCGATCGGTCTCTCGATCTTCATTTATGCGGTCTGGGCCCGTTCCGATCTCATGGGCGGCTATCGCTATCCGCGCTGGTTGCTGGCGCTTGGCGTTCTGGTCTCCGCACTCACTTGGTACATGGGCTACAAGTCGATCGGCCCGATCTTCGCCCTTCTCACGGCTGCTTGAGGAAAACAGAAATGACTGCCATCGATCTGAACAGCGATCTCGGTGAAAGCTATGGTGCCTGGGGTATGGGTGATGACGCGGCGATGCTTGCCGTCGTTTCTAGCGCCAATGTCGCCTGCGGCTTCCATGCTGGCGATCCGCTCGGCATCCTGAAAACCGTCAAGGCGGCCACTGAAAAAGGTGTTTCGATCGGGGCGCATATCTCATACCCGGATCGCGTCGGCTTCGGCCGGCGCGACATGGACATCACACGCGACGAACTGATCGCCGACGTCATCTACCAGATCGGCGCGCTGAAAGGCATTGCCGCTGCGGCCGGCGTCACTGTCGGTTACGTCAAGCCGCATGGCGCGCTCTACAACCGCATCGCCCACGATCCGAAACAGGGTCAAGCCGTCATCGACGGCATCAAGGCCGTGGACCCCTCGCTGGTGCTGATGGGATTGGCCGGCGCACCCATCTTGGAACTCGCGCGAAAGTCAGGTCTTCAGGTCGTCGCCGAAGCCTTCGCCGATCGAGCCTACACGCCGAACGGCCAGCTTGTCTCGCGTCGCGACGCGGGTGCGGTCCTGCATGATACGAAGCTCATTGCCCAGCGCATGCTGCAGCTTGCCAACAAGGGCACGCTGGAGGCTATCGACGGTTCAACCATCAGGATCGACGCACAATCGATCTGCGTGCATGGCGATAGTCCCGGTGCTGTTGTCATCGCCCAGGAAATTCGTCGCGTCTTCGAAGCCGACGGCATCACCGTCCGCTCATTCCTATCCGCCTGATCAGGCATCCACGGGAGGGCCATCATGATCGCCATGGACCATCTTCGCCACGTCAATGTCGAAGCGGCGCGCACCGCGCGCGCGCGCTATCGCGCGGGCACCATTGAGCCGACCTCGGGCATCGCCCCCGGTTTTACCCAGGCCAACATGATCGTGCTGCCGCGCGATTGGGCCTTCGACTTCCTGCTCTATGCGCAACGCAATCCGAAACCCTGCCCGGTTCTCGACGTTTCGGATCCAGGCTCACATGCGACACTTCTGGCGCCGGGGGCCGACCTCCGCAAGGATTTGCCGCTCTACCGCATCTGGCGTGACGGCAAACTGGCTGAGGAAACGGCGGATGCAACTGTTGCTTGGGGTCAACACCCAGACCTCGTCAGTTTCCTGATCGGTTGCAGTTTCACCTTCGAGACGTCGATGGTCGAGGCAGGTATCGAGATCCGCCACATCACCGACAGGTCCAATGTGCCGATGTACCTGACCAACAAGGCCTGCCGCCCAGCGGGACGCCTGCACGGCAATATGGTCGTCTCGATGCGGCCGATCCCGGCATCGCGTGTGGCGGATGCGGCCACCATTTCGGGCCGCTTTCCGGCGGTGCACGGCGCGCCCGTGCACGTCGGCGCGCCCGAAGAGATCGGCATCAAGGATCTGGCCAAGCCGGAGTTCGGCGATCCGGTGCGCATCGAGCCCGGTGAGGTCCCCGTCTTCTGGGCCTGCGGCGTCACTCCGCAGGCAGCTGTCATGGCGTCTGGCGTGCCTTTTGCCATCACCCACGCGCCGGGGCATATGTTCATCACCGATATTCCCGATTCAGCCTATTACGCCTGAGGTTCCGATGCGTTTCCTGCCTGTCAGCCTGACGGTTATCCTGGTCGAACTCGCCGATCTCGACGAAACGCTGGCGCTGTTTGCCTCTCTCGAGGCAGAGCCCGTGGACGGCGTCGTCGATATGGTGCCCGCCGCCCGCACCCTGATGATCCGGTTTCGTCCGGAAAAGCTGACGGCAGAGGCGCTGGCCGCCAATATCGCCACGCGCGATCTTTCCGCCCGCATTTCGCCTTCGGACATGCTGGTGGAAATTCCCGTGCAATATGATGGAGAGGATCTTTCCGACGTGGCCGAACTCACCGGCCTTTCGGTGGAAGAAGTCATCCGCCGCCATACGGAAAGCACCTTCACCGTCGCCTTCTGCGGATTTGCGCCCGGCTTCGGCTACCTCGTCGGCGGCGATCCAGCGCTGCAGGTGCCGCGCCGGCAGAGCCCGCGGACAAAAATTCCGTCGGGTTCGGTTGCGCTCGCCGGTGCCTTTTCAGGCGTCTATCCGCAAGCGAGCCCCGGCGGCTGGCAGATCATCGGCACGACGACGACGAAGATGTGGGATTTGTCTCGCGATCCGCCGGCGCTGTTCCAGCCCGGCTACCGGGTCCGATTTTTTGATCTTGCCAAGAAATCGGTCCCCGGTTCGACGACAACGGCAAAAGCCGCAACGTCCGCATCTGCCCAGGCGCAAGCCGATGCACTGACGCTGAGGGTGTTGCTTGCCCCCATGCCAGCGCTCCTTCAGGATCTCGGTCGCTTCGGCCAGACAGGACAAGGCGTGTCGTCTTCCGGTGCACTCGATCAAGGCGCGCTTAAAGCCGCCAATCGCCTTGTCGGTAATCCTGCCGGCACGGCCTGTCTCGAAATCATCCTCGGTGGTTTCTCCTTCGAGGTATCCGGCCGTACTGTTTTCGGCGTATCGGGTGCCCCCTGCCCGATCAGCATCCGCGACGTGTCGGGCCGTATGTTTGCTGCCGAAACCTACCAGCCGGTCTCGCTCGAAGCCGGCGATGTCGTGACCCTTGGACAGGCGCCGAAGGGCATGCGCAGCTACTTGTCCATTCGTGGCGGCTTTCATGTGAAGCCGGTGCTCGGCAGCGTCTCAACCGATACGCTCGCCGTGGTCGGGCCTGATCCCGTGACTGCGGGCATGGTTCTGGCTATCAACAACGAGGTATCGGACCTCACCAGCGTCTCGCTCACTGAAGCGCCGGCCTTCGAGCACCCGGCCCCCGGCGAAGTCGTGACGCTTGATGTGATCATGGGGCCACGCAGCGACTGGTTCACCGAGGCTGGCATCACGACCCTGACCAGTCAGCTCTTCTATGTGACACCGCAGTCAAATCGCGTCGGCATCCGACTTTCCGGTGAAATGGCGCTCGAGCGCAAGGACAAGGCGGAACTGCCGAGTGAGGGAACAGCGACCGGCGCCATTCAGGTGCCGCACAGTGGTCAACCGGTACTCTTCCTCGCCGACCATCCCTTGACCGGCGGCTATCCGGTAATCGGAGCGGTTGCCGAACATCATCTCGATCTCGCCGGACAGATCCCGGTCAATGCCCAGATACGCTTCAGACCCGTGAGAGATTTCGCCGATATCAAGCCCGCCAGGGTCTGAGACGAGCGAAGCTGAGCGAAAAAACAGTGAGGAGACGTCAATGAAAAAAGTGCTGATCGCCAATCGTGGTGAAATCGCCGTCCGTATCATCCGCGCCTGCCGCGATCACAGCCTGAAATCGGTTGCCGTCTATGCCGATCCGGACATGGATGCGCTTTTTGTGCAATTGGCCGACGAAGCCTACGGGCTGGACGGCAGCCGGCCGACCGAGACCTATCTCCATATTGAAAAGCTGATCGCCATTGCCAAACGCTGTGGCGCCGACGCCGTTCATCCGGGTTATGGCTTCCTGTCTGAACGGGCCGAATTTGCCCGCACTGTGCAGGAAGCCGGTCTGATCTGGATCGGCCCTGATCCACATGTCATCGAGGCGCTCGGCGATAAGGTCGAGGCACGTCGGATCGCAGCCAGCGTCGGCGCGCCACTCGTCGCCGGCAGCGATGGCCCTGTCGAGACAGCCGCCGAAGTGATTGCCTTTGCCGAACAGCACGGCTTGCCGGTCGCCATAAAAGCCGCCCATGGTGGCGGTGGCCGTGGGTTGAAGGTCGCTTGGAAGATGGAGGAAGTGGCTGAACTCTACGAGTCGGCCGTGCGCGAAGCCAAAGCCGCCTTCGGCCGTGGTGAATGTTTCCTCGAACGTTTCCTCGACCGTCCGCGCCATATCGAGGCGCAGGTTCTAGCCGACAAGCACGGCAATGTTCTGGTTCTCGGTACGCGCGATTGCTCGCTGCAGCGACGCAACCAGAAGCTTATCGAAGAGGCGCCTGCGCCCTTCCTCTCGGATGCCCAACGGCAGCAGATCCATGACGCGGCCAAGCGCATCTGCGCCGCCGCCGGATACTCCGGCGCCGGCACGGTCGAATTCCTGCTCGGCGTGGATGGCACGATCTCCTTCCTCGAGGTCAATACCCGTCTGCAGGTCGAGCATCCCATCACGGAAGAAACGACCGGCATCGACCTCGTCATCGAACAGTTCCGCATCGCCGACGGGTTGCCGCTGCGCATCACCGAAACGCCGGCCCCGCGTGGCCATTCGATCGAATTTCGCATTAACGCCGAGGACCCGGGTCGTGGCTTCCTGCCAACACCGAGCGCGATTACGCGCTTCGATGCCCCGTCAGGACCCGGCATCCGTCTCGACAGCGGCGTGGTTTCCGGTTCGACCGTGCCGGGCACTTTCGATTCCCTCATGGCAAAACTGATTGTCACCGGAGCCACTCGCGAACAGGCACTCGCTCGTGCTCGGCGCTCTTTGAGCGAGTTCAAGATCGAAGGCATTGCGACCGTGCTGCCCTTCCACCGCGCGGCGTTGGAAAGCCGCGATTTTACTGGGGAGGATGGACTCAAGGTGCATACGCGCTGGATCGAGACCGACTTCGCCGCCCGTCTTGAAGCGGAAGCCCGGCCCTTGCCGAGCCCTGATAACACGCTCATCCGCACCCATGTCGAGATAGACGGCAGACGCCATGAGCTCGGAATTCCATCTGCACTTCTCGCCAGCTTGGGTAGCTTGCCGACCACTGCCGCTCCGGTTTCAGCTATTGCGGCCCACGACCCTTTGAGCATTACCGCACCGATTTCGGGTACGTTGCAAGCCTTCAAGGTCGAGGATGGGGCTGAGGTCGCAGCCGGCGATCTGATTGCCATCATGGAAGCCATGAAGATGGAAACCCGGGTGACGGCATCACAGGCTGGCAACGTCCGTTTCAAGGCGGAGGCTGGCACCTTTCTGCACGCCGGAGCCGAGATCGCGTGCTTCGAGGTCCAGGCGGCAGTCAGCAACGACGCTTAATCTTCGAGGAATCGGATCAAAAGCCTTCGACGGCGCGACTTTCTGCCCTTCGTTATTTTTCGCGAGCGTCAACGGTTGATTACCGTGTTGGTTTATTGGGTAGGACAGTTACCGCTACGCAGCCGGGAATATCCGTCTGGCCGGCACTTTTCAATCAGTGAGAGATCGGTATGTTGAGCGCGGTGGAGTTTTCAAAGGCACGTCTTCAAGCAAAAGCGATTGCGGACGCCAGTCTGCTTCGCGACAGGTCAGGGTCTGGTAGTGGAATGACAAATGGCGCTCGATCACGTCGTTGACGCAATTACGATCTCCATAATAGCTGAGACCCGAGCGTTGGTCAGATGTAAGATTCGCCGCAACGCCTGTCACGACACCGTTCAATTCAGGCCTGTTCCGCTGGCTGAACGCAGAAATCTAAGATCCACCGCTTGTCCTGTAGTGACCTGATCGATGTCCGCCGGCATGAGCTTGCGCTCGGCGACAAGCGCATCGCGATCCGGGACGATCTGCATGATTGCCTCGCCCGGCGCAATAACAGCGCCAGATGCGTGGACGGCGAGTTGGCGTACGATACCTTGCGGAGTGCTGGAAGCTCAGTGTTCGACCATTGTCTCAGGCTGATAACTGGAAGAAGCGGGAGCGTATGCACAGCAGGACGGAAACATACGTCGGCACATTCGCGCAGAAGGATTTTGCGGCATTGCAATAGTTGATAACGCACTGCAATATAGCTGTCACAAATCTGTGCAGTTAGGGTGCCGTGCGATGAGGATTTGCATCTATAAGTCGGAAAGAGCACCTGAGCTTACCCTCTTGCTGCGAGAAGGCTTGCCTCTACCGCTCGATACCAAGATAGACAAATGGACCAAAATCAAGGTCGTCACCGACAGGGAAATGAGAGCAGACCTTTTGATTCAAGTTGGCGGTGCGGGCTATGCGTTAGTTCGACTTGGCGCGGTTAGACAACATTAGGCAATAGCACTTCCTTGTTGCCGCGTTATCACGACACTACCATCGCATCGCGAGGCTTTGTCTGCTGGAAACACGCACCCTGGCGCTCGTGCGCGGACCGGCGGCCACATTGCCCACCTCGAACTGAAAGTTGCCTTGCTGAATTGGTGGTCTTGAAGGGATCTGAACCGAGGACCACTCCGTCGCCAACTATCTCGGCGAAGCCGGTGAGCAGGCATCCCGGGCGCATGCGATACGGCGATCGAATTCCGCCCGGGAGAACATGGTCAGGCAACCTCGCAGATATCGAGGATGGTCAGCATGTAGACGCGGATCATGTCGAGATAGTCGACGATGTCGACACGCTCGTCGGGCATGGTGTTGTAACGGCCGCCGGGGCCACAGACGATACCTTCCATGCCGAGTTCCTTGTAGAGATGGCCGGCATCAGTACCGTAGAAGCGGGTCGGCGTGATCGCGCCGGTCGGCTGTTTTTCGCCGCGCACGGCTTCATAGGCCGCGTTGATGGATTTGACGATGCGCGATGTCGGCGAGACCTCGAAGGGCGGCATCAGCGGGCGACCCTCGATCAATTCCGGAACCAGCTTTGCCTTGAGGCCGGGGAAGCGGCCTTCGAGGGCCGCCAGTTCCTTTTCGAGATCGGCCAGCACGCCCTCCTGCGTCTGCCCCGGCGCATAACGGCACGAGCCCTTGAGGCGGACGAAATCTGCGACCTGCGGCGGACGCCATTCTTCGAGACTGCGCCCGAGAGCACCATGGACGACGCCGACATGGCCGCGGTTGATCGACCGGTGCACGTCGCTCCTGGCGCCGCTGAAGGTCATGGCGTTAATGCGCGGGATGATGTCGCAAGCCGCGGCGATCGCATCGACGGATTCCTCGCGCTTGGAGAGATGGCGCGTGTCGCCGGTCAGTTCGATGACATAGCTGAGAGCTGCCGCATGCATGGTGACGGCGACGAGATCGCTCGGTTCGCTGTTGATAAAATAGTCCGCCTTGACGCCGTGTCTGATCGCCGCAAGCGTGCCGACCCCGCCCTGCAGTTCGCCGACCACGAAGGTCAGGATAACGTCACCCTTGAGCTTGACCCCGGCATCGAGCAGCGTCTTGACCGCGCAGAAATAGGCAGCATCGCCGGCCTTCATGTTCGACACGCCGATACCGTAGATGAACTTGTCATCGACGAGGCCGGCATAAGGATCGACCGTCCAGCCTTCGGTCACCGGATTGGTGTCGAGATGGCCGTTGAACAGCAGGCTCTGGCCGCCGCCGGTGCCCCTGAGGCGTCCGATCGTGTTGAAGCGGCGGTCTTCGTCGAATGGCTGCAGTTCGGCTTCGACCCCGATCTTTTCCAGTTCGCCGGCCATGTAGCGCGCAAGGTCACGCTCGCCATCGGTTTCCGAATGGCTCTTGTGCTGGACCATCTTCGATAGGAAATCGAGGCAGGCCTTTTCGTCGATCCGATCCACCAGGGATTTCGGGTCCATTGTCATACTCCTTGATGCATTGTCATAGGTATTGGCCGGCCGGCCGCGGCACCGCCTCGATCAGGCGGCGGGTATATTCGGCCCGATCCTGGCTATCGATGTCTGCGGCCGGTGCGATCTCGACGAGATTGCCGCGATACATCACGGCGATCCGGTGGGCGATCTGGCGGATAAGGTTGAGGTCGTGGGTAATGAACAGGTAGGCGGTGCCACTGGCCTTCTGCAGCTCCAGGAGCAGTTGGACGATGGACGCCTGCACCGATACGTCGAGCGCGGAAGTGATCTCGTCGCAGATCACCAATTTCGGCTTGGAAGCAAACGCACGGGCGATCGCCACGCGCTGTTTCTCGCCACCCGACAGCTGATGCGGATACCGCTGGGCATGGGTGCGCGGCAGGCGCACCTGCTCCAGCATATCGCCGACCTTCTGGTCGAGATGAGACGCGTCCCCGAACAGCTTTAGCGGCCGCGACAGGATCTCGCTGATCTTCTGGCGGGGATTGAGCGAGGCGTCGGGATGCTGGAAGATGATCTGCACGTCCTTGCGATAGGCATTGTCCATGTCGCCAAGGTTCCTGATCTCGCGACCGCCGAACCAGATCTTGCCCTCGAAGCGGTTGAGACCGGTCATCGCCTTCGCCAGGGTCGATTTACCGGAGCCGGATTCACCAACGACGCCGAGAATTTCCCCCGGATTGATGCTAAGGCTGATGGCATTGTTGCCGGCAACGCGTTCGGTGGCGCGGCCGGTCAGCGCTGCCAGAAACGGCTTGCGGCCATAATGGACGCTGACGTTTTCGACACGCACTAGCGGCTTGTCGGTTTCAACGACGATGTCGCCGACCAGCCGGCGGGCCGGATCGGGAACCGCCGCGATCAGCTCGCGGGTATAATCCTGCTGCGGATTGGCAAAGATATCGCGCACCGCGCCCTGCTCGACGATTTCGCCGCGACGGATGACCGCGACGCGGCTGGCCGTGCGCGATACCAGCGCTAGATCGTGGGAAATGTAGAGCGAGGCGACGCCCGTCTCGGCCTGCAGTTCCACGAACAGGTCGAGGATCTGGCATGAGGTGATGACGTCGAGCGCCGTCGTCGGTTCGTCGAAGATGATGCATTCGGGATTGCACGCGAACACCGATGCGATGACGACGCGCTGCTTCTCGCCGCCCGATGCCTCGTGCGGCATGCGGTTCATCATCGCGGCCGGTGTCTTCAGACCGACGCGGTCCAACATCGCCTCGCCTTCCTTCCAGGCCTGCTGCCGTGTCAGCCCGCGGTGACGGACCAGCACCTCGGCGAGCTGGGTGCCGAGCGACAGGGTCGGGTTGAGCGACGTGCTCGGATCCTGGAACACCATGCTGATGCGCCGGCCGCGAAAGGTCTCGATCTGGGCATCGGTCTTTTCGAGCAGGTTCTCGCCGCTCAGCAGTATGCGGCCGCCCGGTTCGCGGGCGTTCTTGGGCAGATAGCGCATGATCGACCAGGCAAGCGAGGTCTTGCCGGAACCGGATTCACCGACCAGGCCGAGGATCTCGCCTCGGTGGACGGAGAGGTCGATGTTCTTGACCGCATGGAAGACGCCGGAGGCCGTGTCATAATCCAATGAGTAATTTTCGATCGCGAGAACCGGAGTGTCTGGTTTTGTCGTCATGGTGGTGGCCTCATGTTCGCGGATTGAGGGCATCGCGAAGACCGTCGCCCAGAAGATTGAAGCCGACGGCGACGATGGCGATCGCAGCACTCGGCCAGATCAGGATGCCGGCGGAGAGATGCATGTAACGGCGCGCCTCCGAGACCATCAGGCCCCATTCGGCAGCCGGCGGCTGGGCGCCGAGACCGAGGAAGCTGAGCGTCGCAAACAGCATCACGGCAAACGACACGCGGATGGTCATCTCGACGATGATCGGCGCAATCACGTTGGGCAGCATTTCGCGACGGATGATGTAACCCGAGCTTTCGCCACGGGCGATCGCCGCGTTGACATAGTCCTGCTTGCGAACCGAAAGCGCCACGCTGCGGGTAATGCGGGCCATGCCCGGAGCAAAGGCGATGGCGACTGCCACCAGCGCGTTGACGGTGCTGGAACCGAGCAGGTTGACAACCAGAAGCGCAAACAGGAGGCTCGGGATCGACATCACGGCATCGATGGTGCGCATGATGAACTCGTCGGCACGTCCGCCGAAAAAGGCGGACGCGGTGCCGATCAGAGCGCCGACCAGCGTGCCGCCGATGGTGGCGAGAACTGCCATGACGACCGTTGCGCGGGCGCCGATCAGCAGGCGGCTGAAGATGTCGCGCCCATACTGGTCGGTGCCGAGCCAAAAGGCGGCACTCGGGCCTTTGTAGCGGGCAAGCGGCGAGATCGCTTCCGGATCATGCGGGGCGACCAGCGGGCCGAAGACGACGATCAGCAGCACAAGGGCAACGAGGAACAGGCCGATGGCGCCCTGCGGCGTCTTCAGCAGACGTTTCAGGAAATCAGTCATACTGGATCCTCTTGTCGAGCCAGGCATAGAGGATGTCGGCAATGAAATTGACGATTGAATAGGTGGCGGCCATGATCAGCACCCCGGCCTGGATGGCCGGCAGGTCGCGCGCCTGGATGGCGACGATCAGCTGGCGGCCGATACCGGGAATGGCGAAGATTTCCTCCACCACGATGACGCCGCCGAGCAGATAACCGACGTCGAGCGCGACGATGGTGATGGTCGGCAAAAGCGCGTTGCGCAGCGCATGACGGCGCAGCACATGTCCGCGCGACATACCCTTCAGCCGGGCGGCGCGGATATAGTCGGTATGCAGCACATCGACGAGTTCGGAGCGCACCATGCGCGAAACGTGGGCTATCAGGATGATCGAGATGACGCAGACCGGCAGCACGAGATGGGCGAGGCCATCGGGGAAATTTTCCGTCAGCGGCACGTAGCCGGTCGGCGGCAACCACTTCATCCAGTCGGCAAAGACGAGAACGGCGATTGTCGCCGTCACGAATTCCGGCAGAGCGACACCGGCATAGGAGATCAGACTGACGACCATATCAGCAATCTTGCCGCGGCGGACCGCGGCGATGATGCCGAGCGGAATCGCAAGCACCAGCATCAGGGCGATGGAAAGCACTGCTAGCAGAAGCGAGCGGCCAAGCGCTTCGAACATAACCGGGCCGACGGGCTGACCGGTGCGCAGCGAGGTGCCGAGGTCGCCCTGCAGGACATGCCAGATCCAAGTGAGATATTGCTGCCAGACCGGCTGGTCCAGACCCATGGTCTGGCGCAGCGCGTCGAGCGCATTCTGTGTGGCGTTCTCGCCCAGCATCATGACTGCAGCATCGGCCGGCAGGATCTGAGTGATGGCGAAGACGATGAGCGATACGACTAGCAGCGTGTAGACGATCATCACCAGCCGCTTGGCTATGTAGTTCGGAGACAGGAGCATGTTCCTTGGGACAAGAGGGCCGGACGCCATGTCAGGCGCCCGGCGATATTGACGGATCAGCCGCGCTTGGGCGCCTTGTCGGTCAACGAGGCGTAGTCGAGACGGAAAACCGAGGCGCGCGGATGCGCTTCGAACCCCTCGACCCAGTTGCGCTTCGCAGCCAGCACGTCGAAGAAGGACGGAATGATTGAGGGCACTTCGTCGTTCATGATTTCCTGCGCCTTCGTGTAGAGGGCGGTGCGCTTCTCCGCATCGATCGTGCCGCGGGCTTCTGCGACCAGAGCATCGAAAGCCTTGTTGTTCCAGCGCGTCTCATTCCAGGAGGCGTCCGACGTGTAGAGTAACTTGAAGATGCCATCCGGGGTCGGCTGCATGTTGTAGAAGCCGACATAGAAGCTGCCCTTCTTCCAGACCTGGTCGAGATAGGTCGCATGCGGCATGGTCTGCACGTTGATGGTGATGCCGGCCTCCTTGGCCATCTCCTTCAGCGCCACGGCGAGCTGGGTGCGCACGGCCGGACGGTCGG
The DNA here is from genome assembly GCF_021052345.1 of Rhizobium sp. SU303. Classification (NCBI taxonomy): domain Bacteria; kingdom Pseudomonadati; phylum Pseudomonadota; class Alphaproteobacteria; order Hyphomicrobiales; family Rhizobiaceae; genus Rhizobium; species Rhizobium sp. SU303. The sequence continues at coordinate 571,056 of NZ_CP088096.1, read as the reverse complement.
AGGCGACCAGCGTTGCTTCGAGGCCCTTGGGGAAACCTGCTTCCGCCAGCAGCTTCTTGGCTTCCTCGATGTTCTTCTCGCGCTGCTTGACAGCCTTGAAGAAACGGTAGGACGGGTTGAGCGGCGTGTCGTTGCCGATGGTGCCGAAACCTTCGGTGACGAAACCGACCATGGCTTCGCGATCGACGGTGAGCGCAATCGCCCGGCGCACGCGGGCATCGTTGAACGGTGCCGTGTCGCAACCGAAGTTGATGTTGCAGAACTGGCCGGACGGCGTGCGCAGAGTGGTGATGCCGTCATTGCCATCGACGCGCATGAATTCCGGCGGCTGGATGGTCGAGACGATGTCGATATCGCCGGCGAGCAGCGCGGAGCTTTCCGCCGAGGTATCCGGGAACACCTGCACTTCGATACGGTCGACATAGGGACGGGCCGGATCGTAGTAGGTCGGGTTGCGCTCGACGACGATCAGGCGGTCCGGCTCGTAGGACACGAGCTTGAACGGACCGGTGCCGACAGCCTTGCTGGAAAGGCTCTTCAGGTCGCCGGTGGCGATCGATGCCGGGATGATGCGGGCGTTGGTATAAGCCATGGCGACGGGAAGGTCGGCATAGGCGCTCGACAGCTTGAATAGCACGGTCGAATCATCGACAGCGACGATCTCGGCGATCGGGCCGACATTGTTACGGCCCGGCGACGCAGTGGCCGGATCGAGGATCGCCTTGAAGGTGGCGACGACATCCTTGGCGGTGAAGGCGGAACCGTCATGGAAAGTGACGCCCTTGCGCAGCTTGAAGGTCCATTCGGTCAACGCGTCGTTTGCGCTCCAGCTCTCAGCCAGATCCGACTCCACCAACATGTCGACCTTCAGCCGCGTCAGGTTGCTGTAGAGCAGTTCGGTGACCAGGTATTCCGGGTTGACGCGGGTCAGGAGCGGATGGATGACGCTTGCTGCTTGATCGACCGAGATGCGCAGCGTGCCGCCCATGGCCGGCTTTGTGGTCTGCGCCAGGCCCAGCACCGGTGCAGCAAAGACGGCGGCGGTGCCGGCCAGGAAGACGCGACGTTTGATTTCCAGCATTTTTCGGTTCCCTTATGGTTCAGGCGCGGTTTTCAGGAATGGAGTCGGCGGCAAAGTCCGCCGCGAGATAGGCCAGTATGCTTTTCGCCAAGGCGATGATGTCCCGGCGGGTAGTATGCTCTTCGGGACTGTGGATGCAGCTTTCCGGCCGGCCGAGCCCGCCCAGCAGCACTTCCTGCGCAAAGCCGGACTTCTGCACGTAGCCGAAGTCGGAGCAGCTTGCGGCGCCCCATTTTTGGAAGTCTTCCGGCTTGTAGCCGAAGCCCAGCGACAGCGCCTTTTGCCAGCGCGGCCAATGGGGACCTTCCGGATCGTCCGTCGGGATGAGGTGGCCGACAAGGTCCATTTCGAGCCCCAGCCCTGTGCCCGCAACGCTGTCGTGGATCAGGCTTTCGATCTCGGCGCTCGCATCCTCATAGCTTTCTTCCGGAGCGTAACGCCGGCTCACGAGAATCTTGATCTCGGCCGGGACCTGGCCGCCGGCAGTGCCGCCGTTCACGGCCGAAATTGAAAGCTGCGGTCGCAGCGGACCTGACGCGTGCGGCGGTGGCGTCAGTGCGGATGCCCGGCTGGCCACGTCCGGCTTCAATGCCATCAAGGCATTGAGCAAAGGTAAGGCGCCTTCGATAGCATTGATGCCGGCGCCGGTGCGATTGCCTTCGCCCGCATGAACGGCGTGGCCCCTAATCGTCAACTGCAGATGGAAGACGCCGAAGCAGCCCGCCCAGATGCGCGGCGCCGCGGACCCGTTGAAATTGACGATATGGCCTTTCAATATGCCCTGCTCCGCCAGATAGCGAATGCCGGGATATAGGCCCCCTTCCTCATCGGTGCAGAGGAGCAGCATCGGATCGTAATACAGAGGCAGACCGCATTTTTTGGCAGACCGCAACGCCAGCAGGGTTGCTGCGATCGTGCCTTTCATGTCCGCTGCGCCGAGCCCGAACAGATCGTCACCCTCGACCGTCAGTTTCAAAGGATCGCGTGCCCAGCCAGGCGCGGCCGGGACCGTGTCGACATGATAATAAAGACCGCAGACCGGCTTTCCCGTATCACGCGTAGCAATGAGGTTGGTCCGCTCGCCGGATGCCGGTCCACCGGCCACGTACCAAAGATCACGTGGCACGACGACCCGCTCGAATTCAAACCCCAAGGGCGAGATGAGTTCGGCCATCAGATCGGCAAAAGCGTCATAGCCCAGTCCCGGTGGGAATGAGGTGTCAACTTCGATCATCCGGGCCAGATCATCGACAGCAACCTCGACATCCCGCTCGATCGCTGCCATGGCAGGTCCAAGGATCTGTTGCGAAGAAGCTGGCTGCGGCATGTTCATGGCAGTGCCCTCGGTACCCGTCGCGCCAGCCTCCCAGCTTGCGCTTTTATATAAACTATATAGTAATACTGCGTAGTTCGAGACCCTGAGTCAACTCCAAAGAAGAGGCAAATCATTGCCGGAACTGCCCAACAATTCATCAGGAGTGGTCAAGCTGACGGAGTTGTCGTTGCCGCTTTATGAAGTGGTCAAACGACAGATCACCGAAGCGATCATGCTCGGTAAACTGGAACCGGGTTCGGTTCTGCCGAGCGAAGTGGCGCTGTCGCAAACCTACGGCGTGGCCGTGGGCACCATCCGGCGGGCGCTGATGGATCTCACCAATGACGGCCTTCTCAGCCGCCGTCGCAAGACTGGCACAGTCGTGACCGGCCGCAAACCGCAGCACAGCCTGCGCCTTTTTTTTCAGTATTTTCGACTGCACGGGCTGGATGGTTCACTCAGCAAATCGGTCACGAAGGTGACTTCGCTCGACAGGAGCTTTGCTTCCGCGGCCGATGCGGGAAAACTTCAGATCGACGAAGGATCGCCGATCGTCAGCTTCCACCGTGTGCGTTACGTCGACGAACGCCCGATCATGCACGAGACGCTGACGCTTTCGCGCGAACGGGTCCCCGACTTCCCGGAAAGGCCAGAGGAAATCCCTCAGCTCTTCTACCTGCATCTGCTGGAAAATTATGGAATCCGCATCTCGGCCATACGCGAGCAGATCGGCGCCGATCTTGCGGCCGAGTGCGATGCCCATTGGCTGGACCTGAGCCGGCCAGCAGCGGTCCTAACGATCGACGAAGTGGCCTATGACCAGATGGCTGTACCGGTTTTGATTTCAGCTCACCGGGCAACCACCGCCAACCACCGCTATGTCAACGAGGTGCAGTGAGGCGATGTCTTCGTAGGCCACATGGCCGCCTTGAAGAGATTCGACCCCCGACCCGTTGATACTCAGCATCGAGAACAAAGCCTAGCGCGTTGGCAAAGTGTCTGGCCATTCCTGCGCGCCATGGAGGACGCGAAGAATACGAACCGCTGTTTCGGTAATTGCATACGCCACGACGTACGACGTGCCGGTGCCAGCAATTCTGCCAACACGACCGCTCGCGGGAAAATCTACTAACCGACGGACGGCAGCAACGATCCGTTCGTCGACCAGTATAGCGGCTGACGGATTTTCTGCTTCTATGTATGTGGAAATGGCTGTCGAGCGAGAGATTGACGGCCGCTTGCTCGGTGCGGCTGTTGGTTCATCGAAGCCGGCGCGGGCGGCACGATGGGTCCGAACGCGGGCCGGGTCTTCGAAAATCTGGCTGCGATTGGCTTGGGGACAAGGTCTATATGAAAGCGCGATCGTCATACTGACCAATTTCTTGATATAAAAATTGGTCAGTAGATGCTATTAGATTGCCACTGACCAAACTTTGTATATAATCTTCGGTCAGAAAGTAGAGCCATCATGCCGGATCCCACATCCGATACTCTCGAACGCATTCACCACCGAATTGCCGGCGCGGCGCCCTCGGGTGTTTGGTCGCGCGCCGATTTCCTCGATATTGCTACACCGAACGCCGTCGAAAAGGCGCTACAGAGGCTGACCAGCCGCGGCGACATCCGACGCCCTCATCGTGGCCTCTACGACAAGCCGGATACCAGCCAGTTGACCGGCAAGATGGTGTTTCCGCCCCGCGCCTCATTCATCGATGCGATCGCACGGCGCGACAAGCTTCGTGTGTGCGTCGATGGCATGACGGCAGCCAATGATCTTGGCTTGACGACGGCCGTTCCGGCCCGGTCCACAATCTATGCCGATACCTATCCTCGAACCATCGAGATCAAGGCGAATGCCGGTGACCCGCAGGCTAAAAAACCGGTCATCTATATCTTGGACTTCAAGCGCATTTCGGCAAAGACAGCCTTTTGGGCCGGCCGGCCGGCGATGCGGGTGATCCAGGCCCTCCACTGGTTTCGCGATGAGCGATCCAATCTCGAAGCAGTCATCGATGGGATCGTCCGTTACCTCAGACGAAGCCCGCACAGGCAACCGATCGTCGAGGATCTGCGCGAAAACATCCACGCTATCCCTGCCTGGATGTACCAGGCGGTAGAGACCATAACACGTATCGGCAAGGAAGATCAGAACACCATCGGCGCCGTCGGCTACAGCAGCGGCAAATCCGGCCGCCAGTGAACTCGACATGCCCGCTCCGTAGTCTGGATTGACGATAATATGCAGGGGCAGGCCGGTGAGAACGTCGCGGATATCGTCTTGCCGATGCCGACGACGACGACGATGGAAAGGGCGGTACTGGCCTTGGCGACCAAAGCCGAGCGACGCACGAGCGGCATCCTGTCAAACATGGCCAAAAGCTTGTGCCCGCCATTCGAGCCCGTGCGCGTTGCCAAGCCAGCCGCCAGCACGACGATTGATACCTTCGGCTCTGCTCCCATCTCTTTCCCGATCCCACCAGCGCCGCAGCGTCCTCCGTCGACAAGCTCCACGTTGCGAGGTCGCGAACGTGCAGCGGCTTTTACATCGGCAGCAATGCGTCTTCGAAACAACGCCTTGCAGCAGCTTGGCGTCCAGGCAAGCTATTTTCCATCTGCGTCATCGTCAGAGGGTGAGCCTCTCCGTAGGCGCTACGCAGGCATCGTCTGGCGGCTGCTCGTGCGAAGCGCTTTGATGACCTGAGCAAGGATCGCTACGGAGATCTCAGCTGGATTGGATGCGCCGATGTCGAGCCCGATCGGCGCGTGGATCGTTGAAAGCGCATCGGCACCGAAGCCGTGTGCAGCAAGGCGGCTTGTCCGCGCTGCGTGGGTCTTTCGGCTGCCGAGCGCGCCGATATAGAAGCAGCCGGTGCGCAATGCCTCGGCCAGGGGAAAATCATCGATCTTGGGATCGTGGGTGAGTGCGACTAAGGCGGTATAGCGGTCGAGTGGATCCGCCATCAATGCATCGACGGGCCAATCGGTGCACATCTGCACATCGGGAAAGCGATCACGCGTCGCAAAGGCTGTGCGCGGATCGATGATGCGCACATCGAAGCCGGCCAACCTTGCCATAGGCGTCAGATACTGGCTGATATGGACGGCGCCGATGACGGCGATGCGCGGGGCAGGTATGTAGACATTGAGGAAGCCGCTAGCATCTATCGTGTTGAAAGCCATCGAGCGGCCAGACCGAAAGGCGCCTTCGACGAGCGCGGCAAATGGCGGCTCGACCGGATCCCCTTCCAGGAAGATATGCTCTTCTCCCCGAAAATCTGTCAGCAGCACGACGGCGAGACGCTTCCGGCGCGCGGCGTTCAAACGCTGCAGGCTGTCGCGGAGCATCAACCGAGCCTCTCGACAAAGACACGGATGCGCCCGCCGCACGACAGCCCGGCGCGCCAGGCGGTCTCGTCCGCAACGCCGAATTGCAGCATCTGCGCCTTGCCTGCGGCAATCACCTCGGCAGCGGCGGTAACGACCGCACCCTCGACGCAGCCACCGGAAACCGAACCCTCGAAGTTGCCATCAGCATCGACCACCAGATGACTGCCAACCGGACGCGGCGCCGAACCCCACGTCTCGATCACCGTCGCAATCGCAACAGCTCGGCCCGCCTCCATCCAGTGCTCGGCCGTCAGCAGCGGGTCGGTCAGGTTCGTCTGGATGGTCATTCCTGCGGGCCTCAATCTAGTGTTGGTTTAGTTCTGAAAAGACTTCGGCAATATCCGCCTCTTTGACGCTGTCTCCGACATACCAGCTCAAAGTGTCGTAGAAGCCGAGAAAGGAGCCCTTTGTCTTGGCAAGAAGGGCGATGGCTTCGGCAGCGGAGATCGAAAGCCTGCTGACGAAGAAACGAACGAGAGCGGCCTCGGTGTTCGGGTGGGCAAAGACAAGCGCTGTCGGAGAATTGGCCGAAATCGTCGGCAGGGCCGGAGCCTCCGACCTGCATGGCAAGGTGATCGACAAGCGGATGTCTCTGGAGGATGCAGCCGCTTCGATTACAAAAGCCTCGGCATCGAGAACCCAAGCCGAACGCGACGTGTCGAAATACTGGAAATCGCGCTGCGCCAGCCCAAGCGTTACCCTCTTCGCTTCTCCTGGCGCCAGATGAAGCTTGGTGAAGGACTTAAGCTCACGGACGGGTCGTTTGAGACCCGGCTTAATCGGCCGGACATAGAGTTGCACGATTTCCTTGCCGGCAACCGTACCTGTGTTGCGGATGGTAAGGGCGGCGGTGCAGCCGGCGCCGGGCGTGATCTCCTGCGTGTCGAGCCTGAGATCCTCATAGGCGAACGTGGTGTAGCTGAGCCCATGGCCGAACGGAAAGGCCGGCGTCATCGCCTTCAGATCGTAGAACCGGTAACCGACGAAAATGCCCTCGCTATAGATATGCCGGCCATGCTCGCCCGGATAGGTGTGCCAGCCCGGAATATCCTGCATGTGAACCGGCATGCTGGCGGAGAGCTTGCCGCACGGGTTCTGCTCGCCAAACAGGATGCGGGCCAGCGCTTCGCCACCGCCCTGCCCGGCATAGAAACTGGCCAGGACGGCGTCGACATCCCCGATCCATGGCATCTCGACCGTGTCTGGCATCGAGAGCACGACGACGAGCTTGCGACCTGTCGCCGCCAACGCCGTGATGAGTGCATCGTGGCTGGGGGCGAGCTTCAGTGTGTCGCGGTCGTTGCCCTCGCCGTGACGGCTCTTCTCGTTTTCCGCAAACACGACAACTACATCGGCACGCTCCGCGGCTTCGACGATCGCCTCGATTGACGCCATCACGTCGGGCTGCGCGACCGACGAGAAGGGCAGATGCCGGACCTTCAGGCTGTCTCCCGCCCGCGCGGCAATCTGAACGAACGGACTGTCGACGCGATAGGGATTGGTGGTAGCCGAGCCGGAGCCTTGGATAACAGGAGTGACGGCGCCGTCGCCGACAATGAGAAGCTCACCCGGCCCGCCGGGATCGAGCGGCAGCGCCTGGCCCTCATTGCGCAGCAGCACGATCGATTCCGCCGCGATGTCGTGCGCCAGCGCATGATGCGCCTCGAAATCCGCCGGCGTGCCACGCCGCTCGCTCGACTTGCATTTGCGCACGAACGCCAAAACTTTAGCGCAAGCCGCATCGATCACCTCGGGCGCCACGTCGCCGGCGTTGATGGCCGCATGGAGACGCGCCTTGCGGGGCTTGCTTTCCGGCATGTCGAGTTCGGTGCCGGCATCGAGTGCTGCGGCACGATCCTTGATCGCGTGCCAGTCTGACAGGACAAGCCCGTCATAGCCCCATTCATCGCGCAGCACGGTTCGCAGCAGCCAATGATGTTCGGCTGCCTGGATGCCGTTCAGCGGATTATAAGCGCTCATCACGGTCCACGGCGCGCTCTTTTCGATGGCCCTCTCGAAGCCTGCCAAGTATATTTCGCGCAGGGCGCGCTCATCGACATCGGAACTGGTCGTGGTTCGCTCGATTTCGGAATTATTGCAGGCGAAATGCTTGAGCGAGGCGCCGACGCCGTTATCCTGCAATCCGCAGATGACGGCCGCTGCGATGTCGCCGCTAATAACAGGATCCTCGGAATAATATTCGTAGGCCCGCCCGGCCAGCGGCGTGCGCCTTATGTTGATGCCGGGTCCCAAAAGCAGATGAACCCCGAAATCCTGGCACTCCGCCGCCAGCGCAGCGCCCATGCGATAGGCAAGATCAATATCCCAGGAAGAGCCGAGCAGATTGCCGTTGGGAAAGCACGTGGCTGGACGGGTGGCACCAAACATGCCGCCCGATCCGTCGCCCTGTTGCCCGACGAGATCGAGGAACGCCCGCAGACTGTCTTCGTCGTTGTCGCCGGCGTCGATCTGGGTGGTCGAATAGCGCACCCCATAGGCCCCATCGGTCATGACGATCGAAGGAACACCGAGCCTGCTGATTGATGCCGTCTTCCACAGGCCACGTCCGCTCAGGAGTTCGACCTTTTCGGCCACCGTCATCTGATCGACAAGCGTTCGAATGTCGGCGTCGCTCGGCTGGAACATGATTGGTCTCCGGTACTGCGGATCAGGCGTGTGTCAACAGATCTTCTGAAGGAGTTCCATCAGCATCATCCGCTCGGCAAGCGTCAGCGTGCTCAGCGTTTCCTGCGAGATCTGCAGCGCGACCGACAGGTTGCGGGCGACTGTCACCTCGCCTTCCGGCGTCAGCGTCAGCACCAGCCGACGCGCGTCGGTCGAGTCGGGGGCGGTGTGAACGAGGCCACGCTTCACCAGTCGATCGACAACGCCCTTGATGGTCGCCATATCCATGGCGGTCTCGCGGCCGAGATTGCCCTGCGAACAGGGCTGCAGGTCCTTCAGCCTGACGAGCGCCGCCCATTGGGTGGTGGTCAGCTTCTCCGCCATCAGGCTCGCAAAGATCGCCACGTGCCGCTGGTTGGCCTGGCGCAGATAGAAGCCGATCTGCTCGCCAAGCGCATACTGTGCCTGCTGGCCGGGCGCCTCGGTCGCTGCGGTCTTTTGTCGGCCGCCTTTGTCTTTGAACGGAACGTCCATAGGATCTCTCAAATCTGCCTGTTCATCGTCGTGACCGGCAATGGTGCTGCCGAATTTACTCTCGCCACAATTTCAGAATGGCTTCTGTCGTTAGAATTTCAATCTGCTCCGAAAGCCTTGGCGCCAGGATCTCGATGACCATGGCGTGCGCCTTCAAGTCGCCGCTTGCCAGTGCGTCCTCGGCGAGGATGACCCGGTAGCCGGCGTCGACCGCATCAAGAACGCTGGCGTAGACGCAGACGTCGGTCTCGACGCCCGAGAAAATCAGCGTGTCCGTTGCCGATCCTTGCAAACGCGCAGTAAACCCGGGCGAGCCAAAGACCGAGTAGGTCTCTTTGTCAACGATGGAGCCTGGAGCGGCTATCGCTGTAAGCGGCGCGACCAGATCCAGCATGGCGATATCGAGCTCATCCAGCGTCACCGATGACCAGCGACGATAGTAGGTCTTCCAGCGGCCTGTGGCACCTTCGGCATTTTGGGGCACCATGAAGCGAGCAAAGACAGTCTCAGCGGGCCGCGCTTTGCTCAGCGCCACCACATTGGGAAGGATGCCTTCGATCGCTGGCGTATACCACGCCGTTTGCTCAGCGAAGAGACGTTGCATGTCGATGACGACATGCAACGCATTCCTGGAGAGTGGCGCGGGTGCCATCATCAGTCGGCCACCGGGACGGTGTGTTCCGCGGCCCAGGTCAGGGTGATGGTGTCGCCATCGCTCAGGACCTTGCCATCGCGGTTCTGTGCAAACAGCTTCAGCGGCAGACCGTCTGCCGTCTCCAGCAGATAGGACAGCACGGGACCTGCGTAGATGACGGTGGTGATGCGCGCCGTCAGGCTGTTGCCATCCGTCGGACCCGATGCGATCGACATCTTCTCCGGGCGCACCGCGAGCGTGACGTTCGAGCCGCTTGATGGCAACGTGCCGGTGGTCTGAACTACCGTCCCATCGGCGAGACGCACGGCGCCGTTGTCCACGGTGCCTGTGAGGAAGTTGGAATCGCCGAGGAATTCGGCGGCAAAGCGCGTCAGCGGTCTCTCATAGACGGTTTTCGGCTCGCCGATCTGGACGATGCGGCCCTTGTCGAGGATCGCTACCTTATCGGACAGCGTCAGCGCCTCTTCCTGGTCATGGGTGACGAAGATCGTCGTCAGGCCGCTTTCGCGCTGGATGCGCAGCAGTTCGACCTGCATTTCCTGGCGCAGGCGCCGATCGAGCGCCGACAGCGGCTCGTCGAGGAGCAGTACGCTCGGCTTGATGACCATGGCGCGAGCCAGCGCAACGCGCTGCTGCTGGCCCCCGGACAACTGCTTGGGCATGCGATCGGCAAAGCCAGGCAGATGCACCATTTCCAGCGCACGGTCGACTTCCTTGCGGGCGGCGGCGCCCTTGATGCCCCGGCGTTCGAGACCGAAGGCGACGTTCTGGGCAATCGTCATATGGGGGAACAGCGCGTAGGACTGGAACATCATGCCGATGTTACGGCCCCAGACCGGAATGTCGGTGACATCATTATTGCCGATCGTGACGACGCCCTGGTCGGGCTTGATAAAGCCCGCGATGATGCGCAGCAGCGTGGTCTTGCCGGAGCCGGATGGGCCGAGAAGGCTGGTGAAAGAGCCTTCAGGGAATTCGGTGGTGATATCGGACAGGACCGGTGTGGTGCCGTAGGTCTTAGCAACGGAATTGACTTTAACGTTTGTCACTTGTGTCTCCGGGCTTGGCGAAGCGCGCAAAAATCAGGATGATCGTCATCGAGCCGAGCAGAAGCACGGTGGAGATCGCGTTGATTTCAGGGGTGAAGCCCTTGCGGATCGAGGAGTAGATCTGCACCGGCAGGGTGGTGTACCCGGGCGTTGCGAGGAAGTAGGAAATCACGAACTGGTCGAGCGACACGGCGAAGGCGAAGAGCGCGGCGCCAAGGATGCTCGGATAAAGCAGCGGTAGCGTCACCGAGAAGAAGGCGTGAACCGGTGTCGAACCAAGGCTCATCGCGGCTTCTTCAAGGTCGGCGCGGATTGTCTTGAAGCCCGTGCCGACGACCAGAACAACGTAGGGGATGGCGAGCGCCACGTGGCCGATCAACAGGGCATGCATACCGCGCCCGATACCGGTCCAATAAAAGAAGATCAGCATGGCCGTGCCGGTGATCAGCCAGGGAATGGCAATCGGCGGCAGCAGCATCAGTTGCAGGAGACTTCTGCCGCGAAAGGTCCGGCGCGACAGCGCAACGGACGCCATGGTACCCAAAGCCGTCGCCAGAACCGCGGTGATACTCGCGATCACCAGGCTGTTCAGACCCGCCGTCAGAAGGATGCTGTTGTCCCAGAGCGCGTCGTACCATTGCAGCGAGAAATGGAATGGCAGTTCGTAAAGTGGCGAAGCGTTGAACCCCATCGCCATCATCACGAGAATGGGCGTGTAGAGGAAGATGAGGATGGCGATGAGATAGATTGGACCGAGCGTTTTCATGATCCCTTCCTCAAGCGACCGTTCCGCGGCGCAGGACACCGGAGAAGGTTGCGAAAATTGCGAGCACGACAGCCAGCAGCGTAAAGGACAACGATGCGCCCAAAGGCCAGTTGAAGGCCTGGGTGAACTGATCCTCGATCACCGTTCCCATGGTCACGCCGACACGACCGCCCAGAATGCGCGGTTCCATGAATGAACCGATGACCGGAATGAAGATCAAAACGGCGCCGGAGATCAGTCCGGGAGCCGCAAGCGGCATCAAAATCTTGAACAGGATGGTCCACCAGCGCGCGCCGAGGCTTGAAGCAGCCTCAATGATCGCGTCGTCGATGGCCACCAGCGCTATGTAGCAGGTCAGGATCATGTACGGCAGGTAGCCGTGAACAAGACCAACCACCACGGCATAGCGCGTGTAGAGAAAGCCGATGGAACCCGCGTCCGGAGCAATCATATGCAGCAGACTGTCGAGAAAGCCGTTTTCGCGCAGCACCATGGTCCACGAAAAGACGCGCACAAGACCGTTGGTCCAGAATGGCAGGAGAATGAGGATCAACAACATCTCGCGCGTCTTGCCGAAGGTCGAGCGGACCAGCGCCACGGCCGCCAGGAAACCAAGCACGGCGCAGAACAGCGTCGTCCAGAAGCCGATCAGCAGGGACGTGATGCCGATCCCGACCAGATAGGGTTGATCGATGAACGCGCGGTACTGCTTCAGCGTAAAGACGATCGGGGTCTTGCCCATCGGTGTCGCCGACATGAAGCTGAACACGAACATGGTCAGCAGCGGCAGAAAGACGGCAAGTGTCAGCCACCCATAGGTCGGCAGCAGCAGCGCTGTCGTCGAAACCCATGGCGGGAGTGGGCGCCGGCTGCGCGGACCCGAAGGTCCGCGCCCTGACGCTGATATCAGACGATCATTCTGCATAGAAGGCTTTCACTTCCTGCCAGATATTGTTGAAGGCTTCGCGCCGGTCGTCGGGAATGCCCGAGACAAAGGACGTCGTCTTCAAATATTCGGTCTTGTGTACCAGGCGGGTGAGATCGTCGGCAGGAAGTGCTGAAAGGGCTGCCGAATTTGAAGAAGCGGGGGCTCCAATCTTGGTTGCCCATTCGACATAGAATATCGGATCGATCATCCAGTTGACGAAGGCAAGAGCACCTTCTGGATTCGGAGCCGATGCCGGAACACCGAGACCATCGACCCAACCGACGCCGCCTTCCTTAGGCACTACGAACTGAACCGGAAGTTTGGAAACGCGCTTGGATCGCACCGAGCCGCCCGACCAGAACAGCGACAGGTCGAATTCCTTGGCGGCGAATGACTTGTTCCACTGATCTTCCGTCGACCACAGCAACTTGACGTTCGGCTTGATCGATTTCAGCGCGGCGGTAACAGCAGCCAGATCCTTGGGATCGTTGATGTCCTGCCCGCTCATCAGCGCGCCAACGCCGACATTGATGATGGCGTCGTCGTCCATGGCAACACGGCCCTTATAGGCCGGGTCGGCGAGCACCGCGTAACTGTCGGGAACGGTCATGCCTTCACGGATGGCAAGCGAGGTCATGCCCCAGACCCACGGAACGGCATAACCCTTGCCATCCTTGCTGAAGTTCGGGTTGGCGCGCAGGGTCTCGTCGACTGTTGACGCGTTGGGAACCTTGCTGAAATCGATCGGCTGCAGCAGGTCTTCGGCAACCGCCTGGGCGCAACGCGCAGCGTTGAGGATAACAAGATCGTAGGCGCCCGGATTCGTGCGCATCTTGGTCAGCATTTCCGATTCCGAGCTGTAGTAGTCATGGACGACTGTGATGCCCGTCTTTTCGGTGAAAGCCTTCAGCGACCAGGCTTCGTCGGTGCCGTAGCCCTGCCAGTTGAGGACCGTGATGGATCCGGCCGAAAAGGCTTTGCGCGGCAAGGTGGAGATGCTGACGCCAGCAATCAGTGCTGCGGACATCAACTTCATTGTGTTGCGTCTGGTGAGTTCAGTCATTGTGGCACCCCTCTTGAAGATACACAGTTATGGACCATCATGACCCGCGGTCATCGACCTCAACGGATCGGCTAGCTTGAAAACAAACAACGTGCCAAAGCGCGCTTAATCATTTGTATACATACTAAAAGCAGATGGGCATTGTCCGTGGGGCGCTGACGTCTCGGCGAAATGAAGCGCGCGCTGCGACGCAGCGGCACACCACCTCTGTAAGAACAGCACATCACTTCACTGAGCGGCCGGCATGAATCCACGGATCTCCTGCAAGCTGTTCGTTCAACCCTCTGACTTTAGCATCAGTCTTTTATTTTATATGTATACAAACTATCTGTGAGGAATCGAGACCTGTCAAGCACTGCCTTGCTTTAGTGAGCGCTTGACGATGAAAAATAGACGTCGAGCCGGCGATCCTCCGCGTGTTCAGCAATCATGACGCGTATTCCGTCGCCGCCCGACACATAGTTGATGTCCTGCCCGTTGATGCGGGCGGCAAGAACATCGCCCAATGCCAAGCCTGGCAACTCGATGAAACCTGCCTCGGAGACCGGAGCAATCGTGCAGGCCACCCGCCCGTTGGCGAAGACGATGCGCGACAGCGTGGTGCGCAGATCTGTCTTCAGTGCTGCGCACCCGTTCAAAGTCATCACCAGTGTTCCGGACTTGACGACCAGCTCGAGCGTTCCCGACGGCGAAACCATAGGTCCGAGCACCACATCCCGGCCGGCATGGCGCATCGTCCATCCGGTCCACGGATCGAAGTCAACAATCTCACTGGCAGCCATCAGCGGCAGCATGGCGGCCCAAATGTAGAACGGATCTGTATCACCCTGATCCATTGCCTCGCCGGTCACCGCGTTGTAATTTTCGGATGCGATACGCTGCTCGCGCCAATTCTTCATGAACAGGTCGTAGCTCTGGCTTGCCAGCTTGCTCGCCGCCGCCACGAAACCGTAGCGCCGCAGGCCGAGCCAGACCATATAGTTGACGTTCGGCCAGATGCGGCCGCGCCAGTAGACGTTATCGGCGAAGGCCGGATCGTCTCGCGTTGCGTTCGGCAGCACGAAATCGCCGCCGAAGGTCGTCTCGTCGCTCAGATGCTCGAGCAGACGCGCCGCCTGCGCCGGCGTCGCGGCGCCGCACAGCAGCGGGTAGAAGCTGGTCGGCGACAGCGAGCGCACGAATCCGCCGCGCCGCTGGCGATTGGCGAAGATGCCGCGGCTCTCGTCCCAGAGCGTCTGCGAGATCAGCGTCTGCTGGCGCTCGGCCAGAGCGGCGAATTCGCGGGCATCGTCATGCTTGCCGAGCACGGCGGCCATTTTCGAAAGCATCTCGGCATCGAGAGCGGCCGCGCAGTTAAGGCCGAGATCGAAGGTCGACAGCGTCCGGGTGACGGGATCGTAGATCGCCTCGTCATGGGTCGCGGAATTGTCCATGCCGGTCTCATTGCGCGCGGCAAAGGCCGTCCCCTTGTAGAGGCCCTCGCCCACATCGGAGGTGCCGCAGGACAGCAGGCCGAAACCGTCCGGATCGCGGTTGTCCTGCCACCAGCGCCGATTGCGCACCAGCGCCTCGTAACTTGCCTGGATCATCGACCGCTCGCCGGTCCGCTGGTAGAGCTGCCAGACGACCAACGCGCCGAACGGCAGCTGGCTGCGATCGACCCAGGCATCGTTGGAGGTGACGATGCAGGCGATATTGCCCTGCGGGGTTGCGCCGGCCATCGCGGTCGCCATGTTCTCGCGCGCCAGATCGGCGTCGAACACGCCCGCAAGAAGGGCGGCGAAAATCTGGTCGTTGAACCAGACGGCGAATTTCCCGAGGTTCCAGATCCGGGTGACCGCCGTGTAGGAACGCGCGTTGGTTTCGTCCCAGATGGTGTTCCAGGCGACGACGTCGCGCATCGCGTCGAGCGCGCCCTCGAACACGCCGGTCTGGGCATCGGCGATCGCAGCTGGCGCGTCGGCAAGGCATGTCTGCGCCTTGGCGATCGCCAGTTCGGCACTGTCGGCGACGCCTGCGGCATAGGCGCCCTGGCGCATCATCTCGAGATTGAAACGCAGGGCAATCAACGGCGCTTCGCTCCTGCGGGTGGCGGTATAGAAATAGCCGTTTTCCTCGAAGTCGGCCCGCAGCGCGTCGATCGTCTCATGGCCGGTGACGTGCACCGGCGCCTCGGCGGTCGCGACCGCCACGAAGCGCGTTCCGACCTTCAGCAGCGTGATGTTGCGGCCCGCGTCATGGACCACCACCTCGCCGCCATCTGAGGAGATTGCCAGCGTCAGCCAGAATCGCAGTCCCCACTCGGCCGATACCTTGCCGTTCCAGCTGCTGCGGATGGCGAAGGGGTCTGTCTTCGTCGTAGAAAAGGCGACCGTCGTGCCGCTGAGCTCGGTCTCCAGCTCGATCAGCGAGCCGTCGATGGTGTGACGGCCGAGGCGAACCATATCGCGTCGCGGCTCAATCGCAGAGGTCGTCTTGCTGCGGGTCGAATAGAGAACCGGTGTGATCCGCACGCCGAGCGGCAGGAAGACCATTTCGGCCGGCCGGTTGGACCAGCTATTCCAGGCACGCATCAGGGGTATCGTCGAATGTTGTAGCATGGATCTGTAACTTCCGGTCAGTTTGCCAGCTGGATGAGCTTCGGTGCGGCGGACAAGCCGCTCTTGTCGGCGGTGTCACCGAGATAAGGCGTGTTGATGTAGTAGCGATTTGCGGCCGTGTTGGCGACGCGCAGTTCCAGCGAATGGACGCCTGGAAGCAGCCGCCCCAGAGCAAAGCGGTAGGGGCGCCAGCCTCTTCGATCGATCTGCCGGCCATCGAGCAGCGCCGCGACCACCGTGTGGACCTCGGGCAATTCGAGGACCCACTCGGCCTCATCGCCGATTTCGAGCGCCAGCCGATAAATGCCGGTACCGGAGAAACCGGCAAAACCCTGCGTTTCCCACCCTGCAACCACCGAGATCGGCACGAATCCCGCGTCAGGGCCCGGCGCGAAGCTCCAGCCGTCGACAAGCGACATGGCACGAGCCGCGGCAAGCACCGGCTGGTGCTCGAGATGGCCTTCTTGCACGGTGGTCTTCTGCGTCGTCTCGCTCAGTCGAATGCATTGCACCTCCTGGGGCGCGAGCGCGACTGTCAGGTGGCTGAAGGCGGTTGCCTTTCCCACGTCTCCCGTCGTCGCGGACCAGACCTCGCACGCGAAACCGTCGCCGAAGGAAATCTCACTGATGAGGTGCGATGCGCCATCGTTGAACAGCACGACCCGCCACCAACCAGCGGCCTCATACCCCACCCATTGCCAGGGTCTACCCGCGGAATGACAGGCAACATCTGGACCCGATGACCGAAGCGACTGCAACAGAGCGGTGATGTCGCCTTTGCCGGGCATTCCTTCGAGATGGATCGACGTGCCGACGGCACGCCCCGCTGCGCCATCGCAGACGGTGGAGAGCCGCTCGCCTGAAGACCAGACAGCACCACCCGCCGCCTTGAAGACGGCGAGCGTGTGCAAGGTCTTCGTCGTCTCGAGCACGGTGACGGACGGCAGAACGACAGCATCGAAAACAAGGCCGGACGCGCGCAGGCGGCCGTTCTCGATCGTAGCGGTCGCCAAATCGGCCTCGCTGACGAACATGAAGTCGCAGCCTTCTGCTAAGAGCCCTTTGCACCAGGCGCCGATATGGGTTGCATGGCTGTGGCGCGGCCCTTCTGCGAAAGCTGTATGAAGAGGATAAAGGATCGCAACCGGCGTGCGGGGCGTGGCCCCCTCGATGAAGGCGGAAATCCGTGCCGTCTCCTCGGCAAACAGATCGTGGTAGCTCCACCACGGCTCGAAATTGATGCCCGGCCCGAAATCGAAACGTGGATTGGAAAACGGCGTCGGATCGTCGTCGCGCCCGTCCGTCTGGTAGACGCCGTGCCAGAGGAACTGTCGGCTCCCGAGGCAGTGAAGCCGGATGGCCTGCACCCGCATCGTCCCCAGCGTCAGTTCCCATTGCCCGGCGGCACGCACGGGCGTTCGCTCGGCGCTGGCATAAGTTTCGACGACGCATCGGCTGCGACCATTCGAACGGGCAACGGAGTCGCCGAGCTTCGGCGCCAGCTGCGCCACGAAATTGTTGCAATCAACGGCCGTCTCGTGCCGGTAGGCATCGATGCCGAAGAAATCCACGGCAAGCGCCACCCTGGGGTCGATGCTGGTAAAACCGCCGTTCAGCGACCAGGAACTGACATGCGGCAGGATCTCGTGCCCGGTGAGGACGATCCCTCTGCCCTCGGCCCATCGGCGCAACGTGCCGGAGAAGGCCTCGTTCATCAGGGCCGAATAGGCGGCGTAGAATTGGGCGCGCAGGCGCAGGGTTTCAGGCCCGACGTCACGCACCAGCGCCAGCAGGGCCCTGGCGAAGGTCTCTCCCGTACCGCGCGACACGGCGTCCGGCAGGGTCGGCGCATAGAGCAGGCTGTTGCCGAGGTCACCGGAGATCTGGCTCCACTTGTAGAAACCCGCCGCCGGCTGGTCGTAGAACACGAAGCCGACGGGGTCTGGCACGAGATCGCCAAGCACCTCGACCAACGGGTCGAGCCCGACCTCGGTGAATCGTTCCGCTGCCTCTGGCAGGAGATAATTGATCAACCGCGAGGTCGTCGACCGGGCGCTGACGAACACCGTGAGCATCTGCCCCTCGGCGGGTACACCGTCGAACGCATGGGTGCAGGATATTCCGTCGCTTTCGATGATGGATGTCAGCGCCGTGACATCGACCACCTGATCGAGGCTGTCGATGCCGACCGACGGATGCAGCAGCGCTGCCTCCACGGTCCACTGGCACCACTCGACGACGCTGCCCTCATACTGCCACGCGACGATATCGGCGCCCATCGTCCGGGTGAACGGCGGATGGATGCCGCTGATCTCGCCCCGCGCCTCTCCCGAGGACGACCAGAACAGGTGGCGCTCGCGCAGGTCGTCGCGGTCCGCGACCGTCCGGCCGCCGGCGTGACCGCTGATCCAGTTGTAATCGTCGTAGATACCGAGCTTCAGCCCCAGTTTGCCGGCAATCCCAGCCGCAACACGATAGGCATCCAGATAGGCCGGCGACAGGTAGTCATCGCGCGACATTGCGAGACGGGCCTGGATCAGGATCGTGCCGATCCCCTTCTGTTTGAAATCGGCGAGCTGCGCATGGCAAACGTCCTCTGTCGGGATCGAATGCCAGAACCAGTAGGCCGACGGGCGAAACGCTGCTGTCGGGTTCTGGAACAAGTCGCGGCCGCCGATATCCTGTCCGGTTCGGATCTGCTCCAACTCGTCTCTCCCTAGTGGCTTGCTGCCGTCACGCGTTGCATGGCTTTGGTCGTTTCCGTCCAGGCCGGCTTATCGGGGGCGAAGCGCGCTCTCAGATAATCGGCGAGATCCTTGATCTGGCCGTCGTTCAGCGTCTGGCGGAAAGCCGGCATCGACATCACTTCAGGGGCTTGGCGGCCGGTGGTCTGCGCCAGGATTGCCGGCGCCTCGACACCCTTCAGGATTGCCTGGATGAGATTGTCCGGGGTCGCCGCATGAAGATTGCTGTTGAGCGCCAGCGACGACAGGATCGTGTTTCCAGTGTGGCATGTGGCGCAGGCGCCATTAAACAGCCGCTCGCCCTTCGGCGATATGCGCGCGGCGGAAGCCTTGGCCGCTTCGCTCGCGGCAAGGGCAGCCTGGCTCTGCACCTTGCTATCGGCCGGGGCCTCGTTGAGGCTTGCGAGATATGTGGCCATTGCGCGGATATCACTGTCCGGCAGCGGCTGCATGACCTCGACGACATGCGCCATCGGGCCGGCCGCACTGCCGTGATCGCGCGAATGTCCGGTGCGCAGATAGTCATAGAAGGCGTCTGCCGTCCAGCCGACCGGGCCGTTGGCGAACGCATTCAGGGCCGGCGCCTCCCAGCCATCGGCAAAGCCGCCGGAAAGCCGGGCGCTGCCGCTCTTTTCCGCGCCGAGCGCATTTCGGTCCGTGTGGCAGGCCGAACAGTGGCCCAAGGTCTCGACGAGATAGGCCCCCCTGTTCCACTGCGCATCGCGGGTCTCGACATATCTGAACGGCTGCGCCTTCAGGAACAGCGCGTTCCAGCCCGCCATCATCGCGCGGATGTTGTAGGGGAATTTGAGCTTCGTCTCAGGCGCCTTTTCGGCGACCGGCGCCTGCGTCATCATGTAGGCGTAGAGCGCCTGAAGATCGGCATCCTCGGCGCCGGCGAACGAGGTGTAGGGATGCGCGGGATAGAGGTGATGGCCGTCGCGGCTGATGCCCTCGCGCATGGCACGTTCGAAGGCCGGGTAGGACCAGGCGCCGATGCCGCTTTGGACATCGGGCGTGATGTTGGTGGCATAAACTGCGCCGAATGGCGTGTCGAAGCGCCGGCCACCGGCAAAGGGTGTTCCGTCGTTTCCGACATGGCAGGAATTGCAGGCGCCGGCCGCCGCCGCCAGCCGGCCGCGCTCGATGGTGGCGGCACTGTAGACATTGGCGTCCGGCTTCTGGATGGTGCCGATCGCCGGGCGCCATGGCGATGCCATGGTCACGATACCGGACAGAGCGGCGACGGCACCGATCGCCGACAGGCCGACGTTCCACCACCTCCGCTTTTTCGCAAGCGGGGTGGCCGGCGTTTCGTCCGTCTTGCCGTTCAGCGCGGCAAGGACCAGTTCCGGCGTCAGCGGCAGTTCGCGGAAACGAATGCCGGTGGCATCGTAGACGGCATTGGCGATGGCCGAGGCGCTGGGAACGGAGGCGGACTCTCCGACGCCGAGCGGCGGCTCGTCCTGGCGCGGCACCATCAGCACGTCGATATCAGGTACCTCGGGGAAGGTAATCAGCGGATAGCCGCCCCATTCCTTCGACTGCACCGCAGTCGAGGAAAATTCGACCTTTTCCTTCAGCACCCGGCTGGTGGACTGAATGATGTTGCCGTGGATCTGGTGGCGCACTCCGTCGGGATTGATCATCATTCCCGAGTCCTGCGCGCATGTCACCTTGGTAACCGCGATCTCGCCGGTCTTCTTGTTGACGGCGACATCGGCAACCCATGCAGCCCAGGCGGCGGCCTTGCCCGGAAACGGCCCGTGGACGTAGACGGCATAGGCAAATCCACGGCCGTAGAGCAGATCGCCTTCGCCGCCGAGCGTGCCCCACGTCGTATGCGGCACCCACTTCGCCCGTTCGGCAAGCGCGTGCACCAGGTCGACGGCGCGTGGGTCGTGGAGATAACGGAGCCGGTACTCGACCGGATCGACGCCGGCGGCGGCGGCCAGCTCGTCGACGTAGCATTCGTGGGCGAATGTATTCGGCATCGCCGACACGCCACGGAACCAGGAGGCGCGTGCGATCGGCGGCATGTCGTGCACGGTTACGCGCAGGTTGCCGTAGGCATAGGGTGGGATGGCGGTACGATCGCCCATCTGCACGACGTCGGAAACGGGCGGCAGCTTGCCGGTGAGGATCAGGGGAAGGGTTGGCGCCAGATTGGAGGGATAGCGCGTTTCGAAATCATAGGCGGACGGACCGCCCTCCAGGTCGAGACCGCCGCGCACATCCATGATCTGGGCGGCGCCCTTCGGCTCCCAGGCATGTTCCTGTTCGCGCGTCAGCTGGACCCGGACGGGTGCCTTGACGGCCCGCGACAGCAGCGCCGCGTCGGCTGTTACGTCATCGGCGCAGTTGCGGCCGTAACAGCCGGCCGCCTCCAGCCGCTCGACCCTAATCTGCTCTTCCGGCATGTCGAGCAGCAGCGCCAGATCGCGGCGCATGGGATAAGGGTTCTGGGTTCCCGACCAGACGGTCAGCCCGGCGTCATTGTAATCGGCCACCGCGCAGGACGGGCCGATCGAACCGTGCATCTGGTAAGGCCAGACATAGGTGCGGTTCATCGGCTGGGCGCTGCCGGCCAATGCCATGTCGACATTGCCGCGATCGGCAAGCTTGCGTGGCGTCGACGGATTGGCACGCAGCGCCTTCTCCGGCATGTTCAGATCCGGCCACTCGGGCGGCGCGCGCCACACGACCTTCAGGCTCCCGGACGCCTCGATGGCGATTTCCTCGCGGGTCGCGACAACACCGACGAAATCACCGATGGCGACGACGCCGACCAGCCCGTCGATATGCGCGACCGAGGTCTCGTCGATCGAGATCAGGCTGTTTCCGACATGCTCGCCGTGATCGAATCCGGCATATGGCGGGCGAATAACTCGGCCATGCAGCATGCCAGGCACGCGCACATCGTGGACATAGGTCCAGCGCCCGGTTGCCTTCTCGGGAATATCGACGCGCGGGCGCGACGAGCCAACCAGTTTATAGTCCGAAGCCGGCTTCAGCGCCGCATTGCTGTCGATCGACAGCCTGACATGGGTGCCGACGACAACATCGCCGAAGTTCAGCTGCCAGTTCTCGCCGCCGTCGGCACGGATAATGCCGTCCTCCAGCCGCAGCCGCTCAATCGGCACACCGACCTTCTCGGCGGCCTTGACGAGAAGATGTCGGCGGGCGGTCGCGGCGGCCTGGCGCAGCGGCACTGCGGTGATCTGGATGGTTTCGCTTGCGATGGTCGCCCCCTGATTGGGCGCGGCGGTCGTCGTGCCGAGAACCATGTCCACCTGTTCGAACGGCACGCTGAGCTCTTCGGCGACGATTTGCGCCAGCGAGGTGCGGATGCCTGTCCCGAGATCGACGTGGCCGTTGAACGCTGTCACCCGGCTATCGGCCCCTACGGCGATATAAAGCTCGGCGGCGTCGCCCATCGACGCGTCATTGACAATGAGAAGCGTGCTCGCGGCTGCCATGTAGGCGGACTTGGGTGCTTCGCGGTGGTTCATCGCGAAACCTCCGTCATGTCGTCGGCCATCGAGTCGACTGGCCGGCCGGCTTTGGTAAGGGTTACGGCGCGCCGCACAGCGGCCAGTATCTCAACATGCGTTCCGCACCGGCAGAGATGGTGCCGCAGAGCATCGCGAATATCGCTCTCGTCGGGATCCGTATTTCGCTGAAGCAGTCCAACCGTGGCGATGATCATGCCGTTGAGGCAATACCCGCATTGCGCCGCCGCCTCTTCGATGAAAGCCTGCTGTACCGGGTGCAGAAGCCCATCCACCGCCAGCCCCTCGAGCGTGATCACGCGTCGTTTGCCGATCGCGCCAAGCGGCACAGTACAAGACCGCACCGGACGGCCGTCAACCAGAACCGCGCAGGCGCCGCATTCGCCCAGGCCACAGCCATATTTCGGTCCATTCAGGCACAGGTCGTTACGCAAGATGTAAAGAAGCGGTGTTTCCGGTTTCGCGCTAACGCGCCAACGAGCGTCGTTGACATTCAGTGAAACGGAAACGGGAGGCTTCACGGGAACTCCTCCAGCATCACGCAAATAGCCAGGCATTTTGCTACTGGACGGATCGCTATACGGCGGGCGCCTTGGCGGCGCGTGCGCATCATAACGATGCGACTGTCACCGACATTACGCATCTACTGCCCCTCATTTTTATATAAATAGCGTATACGCTTCATATGGAACGCTGGCAAGTCGAATTTCGTTGTTGCAAACGTCGAAAAACGCGTTACGCTGGGGTATCCAACTAAACCAGCCGGCCACGAATGCTTCGTCTCGCTGTTGCATTTTAAAGTGTATACACTATAAGTAAGCCAATTCGCCTATCGCCAGAACGATACGTTGAAAACCGGAAAAAGGGGTCGCCATGTCCACGGGAAATGAAAAAATCGCGATCATCGGTGCCGGCCTCGGCGGCGCGGCAGCGGGGGCGCTGCTCCAGCATGCCGGCTTCAACGTCCAGATCTTTGAACAGGCCCCGAGCTTTTCCCGCCTCGGCGCCGGCATCCACATGGGACCGAATGTCCTGAAGATCTTCCAGCGCATCGGCATGGACCAGAAGCTGATCGATATCAGCAGCACGCCGGCCTATTGGTTCAGCCGGGATGGCCTGACGGGAGACTATCTCTCCCGCATCCCGCTCGAAGGTTATGGCGCGACCTATTGTACCGTCCATCGCGGCGATCTCTCTGCCTTGCAGATGGACACCATGACTCCCGGCACCGTCCAGTTCAACAAGCGATTGACCCGCCTCGAAGACAATGGCTCGGACGTCTACCTCGAATTCCAGGACGGCACCTCGGCGCGCGCCACGATTGTGATCGGTGCCGACGGCATCAATTCGCGCGTCCGCGAGACATTGCTGGGCGCCGAAAAGCCGCACTATAGCGGCTGGGTCGGTCATCGCGCGATGATCTCGGCGCAAAAGCTGAAGAAGTTCGACCTGACCTTCGAGGATTGCGTCAAGTGGTGGGGGCCGGATCGCCACATGATGGTCTATTACACGACCAGCCGCCGCGACGAATATTACTACGTGACCGGCGTCCCGCACCCCGCCTGGGAATTCGACGGCGCTTTCGTGCAGAGCAGCCGCGAAGAAATGTCGGAAGCCTTTGCCGGATACCATCCGGTCATCCAGGCGCTGATCGAAGCCACCGACGACGTCACCAAGTGGCCCCTGTTCAACCGTAACCCGCTACCGCTCTGGAGCCAGGGCCGCATGGTCCTGCTCGGCGATGCCTGCCACCCGATGAAGCCGCATATGGCTCAGGGTGCCGCCATGGCGATCGAGGATGCGGCCATGCTGGCGCGATGCCTGGAGGAAACCGGATCGCAGGATTACGCGACCGCCTTCCGCCTCTATGAGGCCAGCCGACGCGATCGCGCGACGCAGGTTCAGACCGTGTCCAACGCCAATACGTTCCTGCAGACGCAGGAAGATCCTTCATGGGTCTACGGCTACGACGTCTATGCCGAGCCTATCCTCGACAAGAGCGTCGCATGAGCGCGGCCCTTCTCTACGGCGCGAATGTCTCTGCCAACGGCATTCGCCAGCATTACCTCCGCTATGGCGGCAAGGGTCGGCCGGTCATCCTCATTCCCGGCATCACCAGCCCGGCGATCACCTGGGGCTTCGTTGCCGAACGCCTTGCTGAACGCCATGACGTCTACGTTCTCGATGTCCGGGGACGCGGCCTGTCCTCGACCGGTCCGGATCTCGACTACGGTCTCGATGCCATGGCCGCCGACGTCATCGGCTTTGCCCAGGCGCTTGGTGTTGGCGCTCCTGCGCTGCTTGGCCATTCGATGGGTGCGCGCATCGCCATGCGGGCGGCAAATACCGGCGGCGAGTTCTCCCGCCTCGCCCTTATCGATCCCCCCGTCTCCGGGCCGGGCCGCCGGCCCTATCCGAGCAAGCTGCCCTGGTATGTCGATAGCATTCGCCTCGCGCTGGCAGGCATCGATGCCGAGGGCATGAAGGCGTTTTGCCCGACATGGACTGAAAGCCAGCTGCAGTTGCGCGCCGAATGGCTGCACACCTGCTTCGAGCCTGCCATCGTCACCGCCTTCGAGGACTTCCACAAGGACGACATCTTCCCGGATTTCGCCACGCTGAAGCAGCCGTCGATCTTGATGGTCGCGGGACGTGGCGGCGTGATTGCGCCGGAAGATGAAGCGGAAATCCGTGGGCTCAACCCCGCTATCGAGATCAGCCGCGTCCCGAATGCCGGCCACATGATCCCTTGGGACGATCGCGACGGCTTCTTCGAGGCGCTTGGAGATTTCCTCTCCCGATAAACGCCAATGGCGGGTCTTTGGCCCGCCATTTCTATTGCCGCAGCGAGAGCGCCCAATGTGCGCCCGCTCACTCATCAAAGGAGCCGTCCGTGCAGAAACCCTATCGTATCGGCCAGATCGTGCCGAGTTCCAACACAACGATGGAGACGGAAATTCCGGCGATGCTGATGGCTCGCCAGCTGATCCGCCCGGAGCGCTTCACCTTCCATTCCAGCCGCATGCGCATGAAGAAGGTGGTCAAGGAAGAACTGGCCGCCATGGACGCCGAATCCGATCGGTGCGCCATCGAACTGTCCGATGCCCGCGTCGACGTGCTGGGATATGCCTGCCTCGTCGCCATCATGGCGATGGGCCTCGGCTACCATCGCCAGTCGGAAACGCGCCTGACCGGCCGCACGCAGGAAAACGACACGAACATCCCGGTCGTCACCAGCGCGGGCGCGCTGATCGAGGGCCTGAAGGTGATGAAGGCGAAGAAGATCGCCGTCGTCGCGCCCTATATGAAGCCGCTGACCGAACTCGTCGTGAACTATATTCGCGAGGAAGGCTTCGAAGTGATGGATTGGCGGGCGCTTGAAATTCCCGACAATCTGGATGTTGCCCGCCACGATCCGGAAAACCTGCCGGCCATCGTCCAGACGCTCGATCTTTCCGATGTCGATGTCATCGTGCTTTCGGCCTGCGTGCAGATGCCGTCGCTGCCCGTCATCGCCAAGGTCGAGGCCATGACCGGCAAACCGGTGCTCACCGCCGCCGTGGCGACCACCTATTGCATGCTGAAATCACTAGGATTGGAAGCCGTCGTGCCGGGTGCCGGTGCCCTTCTGTCCGGCGCTTATTGAACCTGAATTTGTCGTTTCCGGCCGCATTGCGGCGGAGGAAAACAAGGAGTGCCCCATGCAGAGTGCTGAAACCAACTATCAGGGCGTTTGGGGCAACCGCATCGGTTTCGGCCAGCGGCCAGCCCTTCTGGTGATCGACTTCCTGAAAGCCTATACGGTGGAAGGCGCGCCGCTCTATGCGCCGGGTGTCGTCGATGCCGTCGCACAAACACCGGCACTTCTGGTCGCCGCGCGCGCCGCAGGCATTCCCGTCATCCACACCCGCATTCTCTATCTCGCCGAGAACTGCGCCGATGGCGGCATGTGGGTGAAAAAGGCTCCGGTCATGATGGCCATGGTCGAGGGCAACGTGCTGGCCGAATTCTGCGACGGCGTCGAGCCGGAAAAGGGCGAGTTGGTCGTCGTCAAGCAATATGCCAGCGCCTTTTTCGGCACCAGTCTCGCCTCTCTACTTCACACGCAAGGTATCGATACCGTCGTTCTTGCCGGATGCTCGACAAGCGGCTGCATTCGCGCAAGTGCGGTGGATGCCGTCCAGCACGGGTTCCGGACCATCGTCGTGCGCGATTGCGTCGGCGACCGGCACCCCGATCCGCACAATGCCAACCTCTTCGATATCGACAGCAAGTATGGCGATGTCGTTTCGAGGGAGGATGCCATCGCCGAAATCGCCAAGATCAAGTCCGACTGTCCGTAACTTTGCAAAAACAGCCAAGCCTTCACGTAAGATAGGGGAACGAGCATGGATCAATTCAGCTTCACCGAAATCTGCCTGCATCAGTTGAAGATGTCGGGCGTCCACGAGGGCGAAAAACTCATCGTCCTGACCCAGGGCAACGAGCGCCTCGATTATGCCGACGCCTTCATGGCGGCGGGCATGCGTCTTGGGGCCAAGATGTATCACATGCGTTTGCCGCCGGTACCACCGGCGGGCGCATGGGCCGTCGGCCAGACAGGCCTCGCGGCAATGCCTGACGCGGTCGAGGCCCTGAAGGCCGCCGACATGCTGATCGATTGCATCTTCCTGCTCTTCAGCCCGGAACAGATGGCGATCCAGGCGGCCGGAACGCGCATCCTGACCGCCGTCGAACCGCCGGAAATTCTTGCCCGCATGTTGCCGACAAAGGAACTGCGCGAGCGCGTCGAATTTGCCGGAGAGCTGCTCTCCAAAGCGAAGGTGATGCGGATCACCTCGGACCATGGCACGGATGTCACCTACAAGCTCAACACCTATCCGGCCGTCACGGAATATGCGTGCACCGACGAGCCGGGCCGCTGGGATCATTGGCCATCCGGCTTTGTCTTCACCGGTGGCGACGATGACGGCGTCGACGGTACGATCGTCGTTGCTCCGGGCGATATTCTGCTACCGCAGAACATCTACGTGCGCGATCCGATCTACTACACCATTGAAAACGGTTGGATCGCCGACATTCGCGGCGGCCTCGACGCCGAGTTGGTCAAATCCTACATGGACGGTTTCAACGATCCGCGTGGCATGGGCATGAGCCATGTCGGCTGGGGTCTTAATCAAAACGCCAAGTGGCATCGCATGGTGCCCGGCGAATTTCCGGGCGGCATGGGCATGGAGGCCCGCTCGTTCTACGGCAATGTCATGTTCTCGACCGGTCCGAACAATGAACTGGGCGGCCCGAACGACACGGCCTGCCATCTCGATATCCCGATGCGTAATTGCTCGCTCTTTCTCGACGATGAGCCGATGGTCCTGAACGGCGATATCGCCGTCAAGGAAATGAAGCACCCCGTCAAATCCTGATCACAACCCAGCTGCTTGGCGTGAAAACACGCCAAGCAGCTCGAGCCTCGTACGCCTTGACCGGTGAAACATGCTGTGGTGTTTCCTGCATGGACGCACTAGACGCCGCAACCGATGGACCCGCTAACATGACTGTCAAAGACACCGAACGCCCACGTGAAGCCGCGGTGTCTGAAACCGCCTATGATGTTACCGAGCAGGTGGGTCACTTGCTGCGAAAAGCCTATCAGCGGCATCTCTCGATCTTCCAGGCCAACGCCAGTGACCCAGACCTGACATCCGTCCAGTTCGTCACGCTCTGCGCGCTACACGATCTCGGCCCGAGCTCTCAGGTCGAATTGGTGAAGGCCACCTCGGTCGATCAGGCGACCATCCGCGGGATCGTCGAGCGTCTGAAAGCACGTGGATTGATCGACCTGTCCAAAGACAAAGCCGACGCCCGCAAGGTCGTCATTTCTCTCCTGCCGAAGGGTGAGGCGCTGCTTCAGGACATGTATCCTCGCGCATATCTCATCAGCGAAAAAACCGTCTCTCCCCTCAATCCGGCGGAGAGAATTGCGCTGCTGTATCTTCTTCGTAAAATTGCGGACGATGAGACTGGAGATACGTCACGGTAATAGTTCAGCGCAGGGCCTATGCGGGCCCTGGTTTCGAAAGGAAGCGAGCCCACGCCCGCATGGGAAGCGTCATGATTCCCCTTCGTTCGCAGTTGAGAAGTCTTCGTCATTCCACCGGTCGGAGCTGACAGATTCGATCACCAGCGGTGTTTCGCTCTGCAGGGCGATACTCTCCCATCGGTCGGCGAATGGACCGCAAAATTCCTGATGGGACGCCTGCCCAAGGACGAACGCTATATCGACGGGGTTCGACGCATGGTTCCGCACTTCCCGGAAACAGCTATCCGGGAAGTGATTGCCAACGCACTCATCCACCAGGATTTCATGGCGACCGGCGTCGGTCCCGTGGTCGAGATCTATGATAACCGGATCGAGGTCAGCAATCCGGGTAATTCTCTGATCAGTACCGACCGGATCCTCGACGAACGACGCTCCCGAAACGAAAAACTGGCAGCGACTATGCGTTCATTCGGCCTCTGTGAGGAACGCGGTGGCGGGCTCGACACGACGCTGATCGAGATCGAAGCGGAGCATCTCCCGGCCCCCGATTTCATCTCGTCCGAAAACTCAATGCGTGTCGTGCTGTTCGCACCCAAGAGCTTTAACCAGATGTCGAAGGCGGAGAAAATGCGGGCGTGCTTCTTTCATTGTATTCTGCGCTGACTAACTCACGACTACATGAGTAACGCAACCCTAGGTTCTCGCTTCCGGCGGAAGAGTATCAGGCAGTATCCGCAATTATCGCGGAATCGATCAAACTCGGCCGCATCGCACCGGCAGACCCGGACGAGGGCAGGAGAAACGCGAGATACGTTCCTTACTGGGCCGTGTAAAGCAAGTGATCGCCTTGAACCAACCCGAACCGCCGCCACGCGACTCCGTTTGGAAAAGCCACAGGAGCTATTCACGATTTGCAGAATATGCGCGTGAAGCCACCACCGTGGGTGAAATCGTTAATCTGGCCACCTGAGGTGATCGAGACAAATCTTCGCTGCTAAAGCTCTCGCAAAGGAAGCTTATTGAAGCCAGCTGCAATCCGAGGCGACGGAGTCTACAGGGCGCATGTGGTACTGCTGACTCTCCCTATATCGGCGGCTCCGCTAATGCACTACGCTGAACGCACGGTACGGCTAGCATATAGGTCCTGGAGTTGTTGTTGTTTTAAGGCATCTTGTTTGGGTGCGACACCGAAGGCTCGCGAATATTCTCGACTGAACTGAGAAGCGCTCTCATATCCGACTTTGTAGGCGGCCTCGGCGACACTCGCAGCTTGGGTTGCCATGAGTCGGCGCGCCTCCAGTAGGCGAAGTTGTTTCTGAAACTGGAGAGGTGTCATAGCTGTCAGCGCCTTAAAATGTTGATGAAACGATGACGGACTCATCCGCGCAATTTCAGCCAGTTCTTCCACCCGAAGCGTTTCTGCAAAATTGGTATGCAGGACTGATACAGCTCTGACGACGCGCTCAATGTTCGACTCCGGCAAGGCCAGCTTGCAGATTTCGCCGCCATGCGGCCCGCTCAACAACCAGTAGCAGATCTCCCGGACGATCGAAGGTGCCAAAACAGGAATCGCTTTCGGTGTCGCCAGCAACCGAACGAGACGAAGGATGCAATCTTCCAAGGGCTGATCGACCTTCGCGACGAAGGCGCATGGACCTGATGCGTCCGACTGCAGAGGGAGCGCTTCTAATTGTTCGAGGAGTTCCCTTACGGCCGCCACATCAAAGTCAATCATCACACCAACGTATGGTGTCTCCTCACTCGCCTCGACGATCTGACCGGTTGCTGGTACTCCCACACTGACGACGAGGCACTCCATCGTTCCATAGCGCAGCAGCTTCTCTCCAAGCTGCAGCTCTTTGCCGCCCTCAACGACGACGCAAAGCGACGGCCGATAGATGTTGCGCATGGGCATCATCGACTGAAACGAGCGGACGATATTGAAGCCTTCTATGGCCGTCGGAAACAGGCCCTGCCCGCCACCTTGGTCTTCAATGTAGGCCGTTACGGCTGATAGCAACGGAGAATTCAAACGGGGCTCCGGCTGTTTCAGAGGCCACGGTAAGACGTGGGTCCTCGCCGGCATCATCGCCTCTCCTGCAGGAATAGGCAAGTTTCTTGAAGGTTCGGGCATTCTGGTCATTGGACACTCCATCTAGCTTAAGGGTGCAACCAAGCGAGGAGTGAACCTCAAGATGACAGAAATCGTCGCCCGGTCAATAGACCCCTTAGAGACACGAGCGCCGCCCATTGCGTCCAACAGGGAATACGTAACAGGCCTGCGGATGGCCGCCGTATGCATTGTGCTTTTGCTGATCAACGCGTTCTCCCAGATCGATCGAATATTGCCGTTCATCCTGGCGGAAAAGATCAAAGCGGATCTGGAACTGACCGACACGGAGATGGGCCTGCTCACCGGCCTTGCGTTTGCCGTCTGCTACGCACTCCTCTCATTGCCGCTCGCCCGAGCGGCAGATCGGGGGTCTCCCCGGCTCGTATTGGTGTCCTGCGTTCTGATCTGGAGTGTCATGACGACACTCGGCGGTTTTGCCGCCAGTTTCATGTTCCTCGCCCTCACACGTTTCGGCGTTGCGTTCGGGGAGGCTGGCGCAGTGCCGGCAGGTCACGCTCTCATCGTCCGCAAAATTGGCCCGGAGCGACGCGGTCTGGCAATCGGCCTGTTCGCAATGGGCATCCCGTTGGGCACCATGGTGGGCTTTGCCGCCGGCGGCGCGATCGCAGATGTTTTCGGCTGGCGCGTCGTTTTGATCGGTGCTGGAGCTATTGGAATTCTGATCGGGCTGGTGACCATCGTTGTTGCCGGCCCCACCCCTCCACTTCCGACAACCGCCTCTCGCAATGAACCCTTTCTGCAAACCAGCCTTGACCTTTTATCATCCCCGGCGTTCCGCTGGTTGTTCGCGGGCACTATTTTCCTGGGCTTCGCAGGCGCGCCTTTCTATGCCTTCTCCATACCGTTTCTGATCCGCACCCATGGTTTTACCGCGACCGAGGTCGGCGTTTCGTTCGGCATGTTGCAAGGGTTGATGGGCATTATCGGGACTTTGGGCGGCGGACGCTGGTTTGATTTCGCGGTTCGCTCAGGCACCGGCAAGGTGCTCGGCCCGCCGGCAATTCTGTTCTTGATCGCCAGCGTAACGACAACTGCGGCGCTGTTTGCACCGACCGGCTGGATGGCCATTGCACTCTTCGTGCCTGGAATGCTGTCATTTTCATTCATGTTGCCCTGGGGCTTCGGCGCCGCGCATCTGATCGCCGGTTCTGGACGTCAGGCGCAGGCGACCAGCCTCGTCATGATCGGAAGCGGCCTCCTCGGGCCTGCACTTGGCCCTCTGATCGTTGGCATTGTCAGCGATGCTGCCAGCGCAGCCAATATTTCAAACGGCCTCGGCCTTGGCTTGTTGATCGTGCCTTTGTCGACCATGCTAGCAGGCATCACTCTCCTCATCGCAAACCAACGGGTTGGCGCCTTCCTTCGCCAACCCTGACCGCAAACCGCCGTTGCCGGCTGAACACTCGAAACTTCTTAGGAGATATTCCAATGTCCAACACAGACAATTCCCGGCGCACGTTCCTCGCGCTGGCAGCGGCCGTGCCATCCGCCATCGCCATGAGCGGCATTGCATCGGCCCAATCGTCAGATACTGGCGCTATCGCTCAACCAAGTGACAAGC
This sequence comes from Rhizobium sp. SU303, assembly GCF_021052345.1. Taxonomy (NCBI): domain Bacteria; kingdom Pseudomonadati; phylum Pseudomonadota; class Alphaproteobacteria; order Hyphomicrobiales; family Rhizobiaceae; genus Rhizobium; species Rhizobium sp. SU303. The sequence continues at coordinate 539,062 of NZ_CP088096.1, read as the reverse complement.
GTGGTGCGATCGTCACTGGCTCTTCCCGCGGCATTGGCGCCGCGACCGCACGACGCTTGGCGCGGGACGGGTATGCTGTGACGGTGAACTATCTGACGAACCGGGATCTTGCCGAAGCGGTCGTTCGTGACATCGAGGCGGCTGGCGGTCGTGCCATCGTTCGTCAGGGGGACGTTGCAGACCCGGCCGCGGTCAAGGCGCTATTCGACGCCAATGACGAGGCGTTCGGCGGCGTGGACGTGGTGGTCAACAATGCCGGCATCATGAATGTCGGTCCGTTCGCTGAAATGACCGACGCGGCCTTTGACCGGATGATGGCCACCAACGTCAAGGGAAGCTTCAATGTCCTGCGCGAAGCGTCGCGACGGGTCCGCGATGGTGGCCGGATCATCAGCCTGAGCTCAAGCATCATCAAAATGAGCCCTCCCGGAACGGCAGCTTATGCCGCAACCAAGGCGGCGCAGGAGATCTACTCAAACGTTCTCGCCAAGGAACTGGGCGGCCGTAACATCTCGGTCAATGCAATATCACCAGGCGCTGTCGATACCCAACTCCTGCGCCAGCACGGGGAGGAAGCGCTTCGCGGCATACCCGAAGCAACGCCGCTTCGTCGGCTGGGCCAGCCCGAAGATATCGCCAATGTCATAGGGCTCCTCTGCTCGCAGGACGGGGCGTGGATCGATGGCCAAAACGTCTTTGCAAACGGCGGTATCGCATGACGGATGACCGCTGCGGCGAACTTGCCTCGCAGCCAGCAGGATCGCACCCGAATATTCGCCGTGGATGCAGCGAACGCGTGAGGTCGCGGCAAGCCTATAACGCGATCGAATAGGCTCGGGCCCGGAACCGTCCCGGTCCGGATGCGCGAAAGGTCGCCTCACCCCATGGCGGCCTCCTGTCCGCCGAAGACGCGCGCCTGAACAATGCGTCTTCGGCGGGCGATCTTGTCCCACCAGAAACAGAAGGATTTGCTGATGTCACAGCCGTGGACACTTGACGATATGCCGTCTCAAAAGGGCCGGACAATCCTGATCACCGGCACCGGAGGTCTGGGCTTCGAAGACGCGCTTGCGCTGGCTCGATCCGGCGCCGACGTTATCATCGCAGGACGCAATCCGACGAAGGGTGCCGAGGCGATCCGTCGCATCAAGGAACAGGCGCCCCAAGCATCGGTCACTCTGGAGATTGTTGATCTCGGCAACCTCGCTTCGATCGAGGCGCTTGCGAAGAGGCTGAAAGAAACCCGCGACCACATCGATGTGCTCATCAACAACGCCGGCGTGATGACGCCGCCGACGCGTCAGACGACGAAGGATGGTTTCGAACTGCAATTCGGCACCAACTATCTCGGCCACTTTGCCCTGACGGGCCACCTGCTGCCGCTGCTCAAGCTTGGACAAGCCCCACGCGTCGTCACGCTTTCCAGCGTTGCTGTTAGAAGCGCAAGCGCCGCAATCAACTTCGACGATCTGCAATGGGAGCGGCACTATAAGCCGATGCTTGCCTACGGTCAGTCGAAGCTGGCTTGCTTGATGTTTGCTTTCGAATTGCAACGGCGAAGTGAAGAGGCAGGCTGGGGTGTCACCAGTATCGCTGCCCACCCAGGCGTGTCGCGCACCGATCTGCTTCACAATGCCCCTGGGCGCCACAGTGCTCAAGGCCTCCTCAGGACGTTCTTGTGGTTTTTATTCCAGCCCGTTGCACAGGGTGCGCTGCCGACGTTGTTTGCAGCCACATCCCCAGAGGCCCGAGGCGGCGGCTATTACGGTCCCGACAGGCTCAGCGAGACCCGTGGACATCCAACGGAAGCACAAATTCCGCGCCAGGCGATGGAAAAGCATGTGGCGCACAAGCTGTGGGAAATCTCGGAAAAACTCACGGGCATTTCGTTCAATGCCCAGGCTCCCACTCCAGAGCTCTCTGGCCCAGGCGCGACAACGATCGCGCGGGAGGGGTAAGAGATGGACCCGCTCGGAAATCTTGTCGACTGGATTGCGATATACGGCATATTCGGTCTCTTCGCGATCGGTTTGGCGGAGCGTTTCTTGCCTGCCCTGCCCTCCTATGGCGTTCTCGTCGCCATCGGTATCGCGGCCGACGACGAGGTCTGGTCGCTTCAAACTGCCGTCATCGGGACGACGGTCGGAAGTTCCATTGGAGCGCTCGGTCTCTACCTTCTCGTACGTGCAGTCGGCCAAAAGCGGTCTAAAGCGCTTCTTTACTCGGTGAGCGGATGGATGGGTATGTCGCGGCCGCGTATCAATTGGACATTGTCCTCCTGCGCGACCGGGAACAAGCGCTGACGATCCTGTCGCAACTCATTCCCACTGTGCGGCTGATCGCGCCGGTCGCGGCGGGGCTTTTGGGCACAAGTACGCTGCGGTTTGTCGCTGGCGTAGCAGTCGGCATAGTCTTGTGGAACGGCTTGTTCATCGCCGCAGGTTATCTCGCTGTTTTGGTCATTCCGGGTATCAATTCATCCGCGCTCGCACTGAAGATACTGATCCTGCTTGTTGTCGCAGAGGGACTTGTGGCCTTGGTATGGCGGCTTCAGCGACGATATGCGGTGCGCGTTAATCCGGGAGCCAGCGAGCGATGACGAACGGGACTGCTGATGCCTTTTTGTTTTTTCGGGCGTGGCTTTCCGCTCCCCTTCGCGTCGCCTCGGTTACGCCATCAGGACGCGCGTTGTCTTCACTCATGACGACCGAAATTTCTGCGGACACAGGCACAGTCATTGAGCTGGGTCCGGGAACAGGCGTTTTTACGGAAGCATCGCTGAATCGAGGTGTCGCTGAAGAAAATCTCGTGCTGGTCGAGTATGGTGCTGAGTTTGCCAACCAACTTAGCGATCGCTTCCCAACCGCAAAAACCGTCCAGATGGATGCTACACAGTTGCGCAAGTTGCCGCTTCATGCCTTTGCGCCTGTGGGTGCTGTCGTCAGCGGACTTCCTCTTCTATCGATGCCATTGCGCAAAGTGCATGCTATCCTGGAGGGGGCATTTTCGCATCTTCGCCCGGGTGGAGCATTCTACCAATTCACTTACGGGCCGAAATGCCCGATCGCCAGACCTTTGCTCGACCGTCTCGGCCTGAAGGCAACGTATGTCGGCTGCACCCTCGCCAATATTCCACCCGCCGCCGTCTATCGTATTAGCCGAAGACGACCGCGGAGGACATTCGAACCGGCGCATCAGGATCTAATGTTCGATGGCCAGAAAGCTCCATCCTAGCGAGCAGCAGCTCCACCTGCATTGCTATTCCTGTTCCGGCTGAATCCGGCGAGCACCGGACATTCCAGTACAGCCTGAAGCATTCCTTCAGCACTCAGTCAATGGGATTACGCCTTGCCCTGCATCCGGTGATCGATGGTGCCGGTGATATGGTCCCAGCCAGAAAGCGCAATTTCCGCCACAGCATGGAGTTCGTCGCGATCCGCTCCGTCGCGGGCGCGGATCGCCATCCCACTTTGCACCGTTTGCACGAATCTCGCCAGTTTGGTCGTGTCTGCCGTGGCCTTGAGGTCACCGGCGCTCTTCGCCCTGTCGAAGCGCGCCTTGAGGAGGTCGAAGCCGCCGGCGCGGGTTGCGCGCATGAGTTCGTCCAGTTCGGCATGTCCTTCGCTGCCCACGGTCGCGAGCGTCGCCATGCACCCATGGGGTAGATCGAGATCTCCACCGGTCATGGCGATCGCCGAATCCTGGAGAAAGAGCAGCGCGGCCTGCCTCGCTGTCGAAGCAGCCCTGAAGCGGGTCCAGACCAACCCTTCGTACGTTGTGTAGTAATATTTGAGCGCCTCCGCATAGAGCGCATCCTTCGAGCCGAAGGCCGCATAAAGGCTCTTGGTCCCGATCCCCATTGTTTCCGTCAGGTCCGCAATCGAGGTCGCCTCATAACCCTTGATCCAGAACAGCCGTGTCGCCGCTGCAAGCGCGGCTTGGCGGTCGAATTCCCGCGGGCGCCCGCGTGAGCGGCGGGTCGGCTCTGAGTGGTTGGGGTAGATTGAAACATCATTGTGCATCGACCACTGCATAAATCAGTTGACGACCATTTGCAATGCCGCTACCTATTTATGCATCGATCACTGCATAAAGGAAATGATGATGGAATTGCTTGGAAAGCGTGCCCTGGTGAATGGTGGTTCCCGGGGTATAGGTGCCGCGATCGCGATTGCGCTCGCCGAGAAGGGCGCAGATGTCGCGTTCACCTATCAACGCTCGGCAGACAGGGCTGCATCAGTGGCTCAGACGATCGTGGAAAAAGGCCGGCGCGGGCTTGCCATTCAGGCCGACAGCGCCGACCCGGACGCCATCCGTCGCGCCGTGAGCGAGACGGTGGACACCCTTGGAGGGCTCGATATTCTCGTCAACAGTGCCGGCATCGGAACCGCCGGCATGACCGCGGATCTGGCACTCGCCGACCTGCAGGCCATGCTTGACGTCAACGTTCGCGCGCCCGTCCTCTTCGCTCAGGCGGCGATCCCACATTTGTCATCCGGAGGCCGGATCATCTCGATCGGCTCCTCTCTGGCGGAGCGCGTGCCTTTCCCGGGCGTGACGACTTATGCCATGTCGAAGTCGGCGCTACTGTCCTTCACGCGAGGCCTTTCGCGCGAACTCGGGCCTCACGGCATCACCGTCAATCTTGTTCTCCCCGGCTCAACGGACACGGACATGAACCCGGCCAATGGCGAGAATGCCGATTATCAGCGGAGCCTCACATCGCTCGGCCGGTTTGGCGAGCCCCGCGAAGTCGCCAGCGCCGTCGCGTTTCTGGCAGGTCCAGGTGCAAATCTGATTACGGGTGCAGTTCTCAGTGTAGATGCAGGCTTCAACGCCTGATCTTGGCCTCGCGTTGTCCGGACGTCGTGTCTTACGGCATCCGGCTTTCAGCTCGTATCGCAACTGAACCCTATCCTCTCCGGCGGCTGTCTTCTGTCAGGTCACGAAGTCATACCGCCCGAAGCTTCCGTCACCGGTTTGCTTGATTTCGAGGAGCAGCGCTTCGTCAAACAGCCTATCTCCCGCATTTCTGGCCTCTCCGGGAAAATAGAGTTGAGTGGTGAGGACGCGCCCACCGGGGCGTTGAACCTTGAAATGGAAATGCCGCGTACGGCCGGGATAAAGCGCGGGCACGATAGTGTTGAACCACCAGCGCCCTTGGGAATCGGTGAACTGGTGTCCGCGCAGACGGAAACCCACGCTGTCATAGTCGCCGTTTTCGTCCGCGTGCCAGATTTCGACGAGACTGCCGCCGAGCGGCCGGCAGCGATTGTCGAGCACGAAACCCGCGACGGTTATTCGCTCCCCTCCGGGCGCATCCGGATAGAGATCCCGATTGACCGGTGAGTTCGGCTTGAAGAAGGGACCGGCTTCCCGTTCGAGCGTCAGCTCGTCTTCATTGTCACATGCGGGGGTGAGCGGCAGTTCGGGAGCGGCCTGCGCAAACGCGTTCATTCTCGCTACGTCAATAAGAGGGAGCGTCAGAAAGGCAGTCAGAAGCGAACGTCTGGTGGAAGGCAAGGCTGGCCTCCAAGTGATTTTGTTCTAGGATGATGGCGAATTGGTCCAGGCGGCCTTACCGTAGGCGTTGCGCGGCATTCGCCTGCGCCTCACGGATCAGGCCGGAATACATATTCTCCTTGCCGGGATACCACGGCATCGTGGCGATGGAGCCGAAGCCGGGAATCGTTTCCATATGTGCGACCATACGGGCGCGCATGCGCTCGTCAGGTAGCGGTCCCGTCATCGCCTGGACATTGTCGCTCATGTGGTCGGGGTTGGACGTGCCGCACAGCACGGTGCTGACCGCGGGATGCGCCATGACCCACTTCAGGAAGAACTGCGCCCAGCTGGTCGCCCCGAACTCCTGCGCAAAGCCGGGGAGCGGCTGCCCCTCGACCACCTTCATCAGGCGGGCCTTTTCGAGCGGCAGATTGATCAGGACGCCAACGCCCTTGTCGGCGGCGGCCGGGAGCAGGCGGCGCTCGGCATCGCGGTTGAAGATCGAGTAGTTCGTCTGAATGAAGTCGACCTCGTCGCGCTGGACAATCGCCAATAACTGGTCCTGTGCCACCGACTCGTGATGGGTCACGCCGACATGGCGGATGAGGCCCTCCTTCTTCCAGGCCTTCATCAGCGGGATGACGACTGGCGCATTGGTGATGCTATGGCATTGCATGAGATTGATCGCGGCGCGCCAGGTCCGCATGCGCGATTGCCGAAAGCTTTCGACGGCGTGGCTTTCGTCGCCGAGATATTCCCCTGTCGACCAGATTTTGTTGGCGAGGAACATCTCGTCTGAGCCTTCAAACTCTCCCATAAACTGGCCGACGCTGACTTCGGCCGAGCCGTAGAGCGGCGATGTGTCGACCACGCGACCGCCCGCGGCGACGTACCGTTCGAAGACCTGCCGAAGAGCCTCGCGGCGATCGCCGGGCTTGAGGTCGAAAGTCAGGAAGGTGCCGAGGCCGAGGGCCGTGACACGCTCGCCGGTACGCGGCAAGGTGCGGGTCAGCACGTCCGGGTTTGATCCCGTGGTCGGCGACGCAACATTCGTTTCCTGGGCTTGCGCCGTGGCGTGAGCGGCGAGTGCCAGCCCTGTTGCAGCCGCACCCATCGTGCCGAGGAAGCCGCGCCTATTGATATTCGACTGGTCCATGGGATCTCTCCTGTTTCGTTAAACCGTCAGAACTGCCAGTTGGCGGGAACCCAGGCGTAGCCGCCATCGGTCTTCAGCATCCGGCCAAGACCAGGGAATGGATAGTGGAAGCCAAGCACGGGCATGCGCTCGGCAGCCGCCCTGTCGAAGATGCGCCGACGGGAGGAAAGAGCCGTCTCCTTGTCGCGGTCTGGGCCGGGAAGCCAAGGATTGTCGACATTGACGACAGGGTGATAGGCAAGGTCTGCCGTCAGCAGCAACTGGTCGCTCCCTGAATGGACGAGGAAGGTCGCCATGCCCGGCGTATGCCCGAAGGCGGCGATCGTCGTCAGACCCGGCACGATCTCGGCGCCGGCTTCATAGAGCTCGACATCGTTCATGAACGGCTGGAAGCTGTTCTTGATGTTCGCTGCGAAGCGCAGGCGGAATTCTTCCGGGACCGGCATGTAGGAGAGGTCCGGATCGGTTCGGACGAAGAAGTCCCAGTCTGCCTTCGGAACGAATACAGTGGCGCGGGGAAAGGCCTTGCTGCCGTCTGCGGTTCTCAGATTGCCGACATGGTCGGGATGGGTGTGGGAGATGACGATCGCGTCAACGTCCGAAGGACTGAGGCCGATCGCCGCGAGGTTATCGAAGATGCGCCCGCCATTCGCGCCCATGGTCTTGCCCGCGCCAGCCTCGATCAGAATCCGCCGGCCGCCGGTCTCGATCAGCAGCGTGTTGAGATTGAGCGTCATGTGGTCGGTCGGCAGAAATGCTTGCCGCAGGACCTCCTGAAGCTCGGCTTCCGGCGCGTTGCTTGCATAGACGCGGGGCGGGCCACCAATCACACCATCGCTCAAGACAGTCGCGCTGATGTCGCCAACGCGGAAACGGTAGTGACCAGCATTGCTGCTCACCGAAGACGCGGCCTGCGCGTTGGCCCTGCCAGAGCCACCCAGGCTTGGGATGAGCACGCTTGATGCGCCTGCGACGGCGGACAGCATGATGGCTCGTCGGTTGAGAGTGAAGGCATTCATCGGTTTCCCCTTCTTCATTGGGTGCGCTCCGCTTCGTTTTCCTGGATCGGACATGACCGGCAAAAGGAATTTGCCAGAACGCGAACTTAATCCGCACAACCATGACATGGGACGATTGATCTGATAACCTGCGTTAAGTTTATCAGCTTGATTAGAAATACTTCTCAATGGACCCTATTCGCCTGGACAGCTTCGATGTATTCGTGGCCATCGTGCGCTGTGGCGGTTTCCGCGCCGCAGCACTCGAGCGAGGCGTCTCGTCATCGGCCTTGAGCCAAACGATGAACGCCCTGGAAGAGGCTCTTGGTATCCGGCTCCTCAATCGAACGACGAGGAGCGTGTTCCCGACGGAGGCAGGACAGCGCCTTCTTGAGCGTCTGGCACCTGCGTTGAGCGACATCAGGCTCGCCATAGCGGAGGTCGACGATTTACGGGACAGTCCGTCCGGGACTCTCAGGATCAACGCTCCCGCACCGGCCGTCGATCATTTTCTCTGCCCGCTCGTATTGGACTTCATGGATGCCTATCGCGAGGTGAGGATCGAGATTATTAGCGATGCGGCCGTCATCGATATCGTGGAACAGGGGTTCGACGCCGGTGTCAGGTTCGGTAAGCAGCTGGCGCAGGACATGATTGCGCTGCCGCTTGGACCCGCGCTTCGTTATGCAATCGTCGCTTCACCTGACTATATCGCGAGGTGCGGACGGCCGCAGACGCCGGATGAACTCGGCGACCACGATTGTGTACGGCGTCGTTTCCCGGGTGGCACGCTCGTCACCTGGCGGTTCAACGAGGGCGGCGAAGATATCGAAGTTGCGCCGACGGGCCGCCTGACGGTCAGCTCTGCGCACAATGAACTGCAAGCGGCACTTGCGGGCAGAGGCATCGCCCATGTCTTCGACGACTACGCCAAACCGTATATCCAGAGCGGCCGGCTGGTGGAGCTTCTGTCCGACTGGAGTCCCACCTTGCCACACTGGTTCTTATACTACCCCAGCCGCCGCCTCCCGAGCGCAGCCATGCGTGCATTTCTCGACTACATGAGGAGCTACGACTGGAAGGCGAAGGACGCCCTCGCCCCGTGGTGATTTGGCCGCAGCTTGCGTAGAGGCAAAATCGGAGCTTCTTCTAAATCCGGCGTTGTTCGGCCGCATCGAACTCTCTACGGGCGGCTTCGATGTCTTGCCATGTGTCGCGGATCCAGTCGGTGAATCCGGCGAGCGGCTTGAGCATCGATTTTCCGCGATCGGTCAACTCGTATTCCACTCGCGGCGGCAGTTCGGTGTAATAATGCCGCGTGACCAGCCCATCCCTCTCAAGATTGCGAAGAGTGAGCGTCAGCATACGCTGCGAGATATCGGGAATGCCGCGTCGAAGGGCGCCGAACCGCATGGGCGCATCGGGGGAAAGCGATAGCATCGATACGACAAGAATCGTCCATTTGTCTCCCAGGCGAGCCAGCACGCTGCCGGGGGCGCAAGGGGTCAGAACCGGCCCTTGCGGCGTTTCGATCACGGGTCGGCCGTTTATCTCGCGTGGCATTAAACCTCCGTCAGACATTTCCATTGGTTATCTTCGTGTGCCCGAGGACCAAAATTGTGCCGTCTTGCGCGCATTTTCCAATTGTTCCACATGGTAACTACGTAAGTTACCAAGGAGAACTAACATGTCAAATACGCCGGAGTTTCTCGTGTTCGGAGCGACAGGCCAGCAAGGGGGAGCGGTGACTCGGGCACTGCTCGAAGCAGGCCGCGGAGTTCGCGCCTTCGTTCGCGACCCATACAGCGAAAAGGCCAAGTCTCTTGCCGCGGACGGTGTCAGCCTAGCGGTGGGTGATTTGTTCGATCGCGCATCGATCGACCTCGCGATGAAAGGAATCCGTGGCGTTTTCAGCGTGCAGACGAGCTCCCCGTCGGGATTGCTTACGGATGAACAGGAAGTCGAGCAGGGCAAGTCTGTCGCTGACAGCGCGGTGTCCAATGGCGTTGCTCATCTTGTTTACTCCTCGACCGGAGCTGCCGGGAAGGGCCACACCGGTATGGGTCATTTCGACAGCAAGTCTCGCATCGAGGACTACGTTCGCAGCTTGCCAATCGCCACGACGATCACCCGCCCCGCCAGCTTCATGGAGATGATGATGCTCCCGGGAATGGGTTTGAACACCGGCGTTTTTACCTACTTCATGCGGCCGGATCAGTCGATGCAGATGATAGCACTCCATGACCTTGGTCGCATCAACGCGCAGATACTGTGCGAACCTGATATTTATGCCGGCCAGGTCATCGAGCTATCTGGACAAGACATCACAGGAAAGGATCTACAAGACGCATTCTCGCATGCCGCAGGACGTCCTGTTCGCTACCAGCGGTTTTCCGAGGAATTGTTGAGCGAGAACGACTTTCTGAAACGGCTGACTGCTCTCGTAGACAACGGCGTGGTCGCGGGGATCGCAGACATCGTTGCCCTCGAACGCGAGTTCGGACCCATGTTGAGATTGGGACAGTGGCTTGCCGGTCCAGGAAAAACGTTGTTTGAAAACGCACTCAGCGCGGAACCGTCAAGTATCGGACTGCGATGACGCATGAAACAGCCGGAGGGATCGATCCCTCCGGCAGCGAAAGCTGCGCATGTCATGATTTGAGGCGTTGAAAGAACCAGTGCAGTTACGGCGGCCCCTGCCTTGGACATGGAACGACGATGGAAGAGCATGACATTCCTGCTCTGGATCGACTTCGCCCTCAGGCGGTTGGAAGGGCTACGCTCACAAGATCGGGACTTTGCTTGAGGCCCGGCCTCCGGTACCTCATTTGACGCGCTGCCATTCGATTCTGATTTCAGTGCCTTCCGGCCTGCGGAATTGCTCCGTCATACGATCATCTTCAACAATCAGCCTTAGATCATTGCGTGTTCGCACGCTGCCAACCCAGTTCGGAAACGTAGCCCCTTCGACACGGTTGCCGCTGAATTCTCCCCTCTCATCAACGGTGTAGGTTCCGAAAAACCGATACTGCGTGACATCGCCATGCGATTTTCATCATCTGTCCCCTCACCGCGAACATTGGAAGCAAACCGAGGGATCTCGGCGTCGGTCAGAACTTCCACGAAGTGCATGTCGGGAGTGAAGACGAGAAGACCGTTGGGCTTCTCCCCATAAGCGGCAATATTTTTGCCGCCGGGGTCGATCGTCGCCGACATCATGCGCCAAGTGCCTGCGACCTGGTTTTCTGCGGTCTGCGCGAAGGCAGAAGACGAGATGCTGAAGGCGAGAGCCAAGATAACCGGCCGAATGGACATTTTGTTTCCTTTCCTGTTCATCAGGTCTGTGTTTGCAGGCCGATGTCGCGGCTTAAAGGTCCTGCCGGTCGGCGGAATTCGCCACCTCCCGCTGTGCCTCAAGAGCAGATAGGCGTGCGGAAAGCGCCTTTGAGATAGAGGTATAAGCCGTGCTACCCAGCGCCAGCCGCAATGACGGTGTTTCGCTCTCGGCGGCTGATATGATTGCAGCAACGGTGCGCGCCGCATCTCCCTTGATCTCGAAGGTGCCCTCGGCAATCGCCCGGCGAACGGCTCCGGCAGGGGTTTCATCGTAAGCATCCATCGGTGTCCCACGAACGAGATTGACTCCGAAATTCGTGCCAGTCGGTCCCGGCTCCGCAATGATGAAGTCGATGCCGAAGGGAGCCACTTCCTGTGCGACGGACTCGACGAAGCCTTCGATGCCCCACTTGGTTGCGTGATAGAGGCTGAAGCCCGGATAGGCGATCTGCCCTCCTTCCGACGAGACCTGGACGATCCGTCCCCCACCTTGCTTTCGAAAACGGGGCAGTGCTGCACGGATCAGATGGATGGATCCCGTAAGGTTGGTGGCGATTTGCCGGTCGATCTCTCCATTCGTGAGCTCTTCCGCAGCACCGAACAGGCCGTAGCCGGCATTGCTGACGATCACGTCGATGCGGTCGTGACGCTCGAATGCGCCTTCGACGGCCGAGCTTACACTCTCCGGGTTGACCAGATCGAGCGGAACGACGTCGAGGCGTTCGCCGAAAGCCTGATTGAGTTGCGTCAGCGCCTCCGCGCGGCGGATCGTTGCGACGACCTTGTGTCCCTGGGTGAGCAGCTGTTGCGTCATCTCGAGACCGAGTCCCGAGGAAGCGCCGGTGATAAACCATGTCTTTGGCATGTGAACTCCTTCTGTCCATGCAAATGTAAAACGTCAACTTTGGTGATATAAGATCCTCAATTTGAGATGAGATGGTGAGGATTTTTCACGAGTGGTACGCCCTAGTTTGAACGATCTCGCCGCCTTTGCGGCGGTGGCCAGTCACCAGAGCTTTCGCAGAGCGGCCGACATCATGGGCGTTTCGCGCTCGGCTCTCAGCCACGCGATCATCGGACTGGAGGCAAAACTGGACGTGCGGCTCTTAAACCGGACGACACGCAGCGTGTCGCTGACCCAGGCCGGCGCTCGCCTGCTCGCGCGCCTCGATCCGGTCCTCCAGGAACTCGATCAGGCGCTCGATACTTTGTCGGAGGAACGCGGCACCCCGAGCGGCACACTGCGGATTAATGCAAACAAGAGCGGCTCGCGCATCCTCCTCGCAGAGGTCGTGCCACGCTTTCTGGATCTCTATCCCGACGTCGAGCTTGATCTGGTTTCAGAAGGCCGGCTCGTCGATATCGTGGAACAGGGTTTCGATGCCGGAATACGCCTGCTGGAAACCGTCCCGAAAGACATGGTCGCGGTGAAGTTCGGTGGCGACGTGCGTTTCATCGCCGTGGCGGCGCCTTCCTATCTGGACGGGAAAGCAAGACCGCACACGCCCGACGATCTTTATGCGCATTGCTGCGTCCGCCAACGTTTGCCGAGCGGAAAGCGCTATCGCTGGGAGTTTTCCAAACGCGGCGCCGAAGTCGCGATCGATGTGCCGGGCAACCTCACACTCGATGACAATGATCTTCTGGTGCAGGCGGCGGCGGACGGGCGCGGTATCGCCTATGTCCCGGAATACTTCGCCCAGCCGTTTCTGGGGTCCGGTCAGCTGGTGACCGTGCTTGATGACTGGTGCCCGCCGACGCCTGGTTTGGCCCTCTATTACCCGCGCAGCCGGCACGTCCCATCCCCGCTTCGGGCCTTCATCGACCTCTTGCGAGAGGTGGACAGAACACGATGAGGGGACGACGGTGAATGGCATCCGCCCCCTCAGATGGATGTGGTAGACCCGCGGCACCCATCGCTTTTAGCCCTTTCGCATTGCGGATGCTCGCCGGGTATGTCAGGGCGTCGATGGCTTGCGCCGCAAGATCATGCCGCCATGGTGCAACGTGTTGGCATCGACGAAATCGCCGTCGGCAGTGAAGCCCGTGTCATCCCAGTACTCGATATGCGTTCCGTCGACTTCATAGCGGCCCTCATAGGCTCGCTCACGCTGACCGCGGGCCTCGACATAGCGTCCGCTTGGCAGAAGTTCATGGCGAACACGGTTGTCGTCGGTGACCCACATGCCAACGTAGGGGTGGTTCGGCTGCAAATTTGTCTCCTGTGCTTCTGCGGGTTGAAACGAAAGTGTGGCCGCTGTGATGAGTGCTGCAAATGGCTGTCGCATGGTCGGGCTCCGTTAAGCGTTACCGTTCTCAGTTTGGAGGGGATCGCGCGTTGGTCATTGGGAACGTGGGGCGTTGTTGTCGACGACCTGCTGATAGGCAACGAGGTCCAGGAAGGCTTCCGCGTTGACAACGAGGCCATCCTTCATCTTGAAGATCCAGACAAACTGGTTGCGATAAGGTGCGCCCGACGTCGTGGTCGCCGTCCCGTCGAAGCGGATAATGATGGTGTCGCCGTCGGCAAAGATGTCGTGCACCTCGGGCACGACCGGCGACGCAAGGCGACTGGTCAGAGGGCGCGATGCCTGTTCGATAAAATCCTTCTGGTTGCGATAGGTGCCGGCAACCGGTCCGGAGCCGTGGATCGTCCAGACGACGTCGGGAGCGAGAAGTTCCGCGAAGACATAGGTACCCCCGCGCCATTTTTCGAAGGCGGCTTCGACGATAGCCTTGTTCCGTTGCTCCATTGCGGCACTGTGCGGAGCCTGCATCTGCGTTGCTGCGGTGTTGGCAATGGCTGGGCCCGGCAGGGCGGGCGACAGCAATGCCAGTGTGATCAGAGCCGTTCGGCTTGCGCCGGCAATCCGGTTGTATGTCGGGAGAATGGTCATGGTATCGGTCCTTTCCTGTTGCTGAGTGCTTGATGGGACCTGTCGACCGACACTGAAGCTGAGCGCACCGTCGACAGGCCTCAACGGCGAAACTCGCAAGCCCGAGCGTCCAAGAAGTTTATATTGATCAAGCGTCATATCGCTGTCTCCTGGTTGCGAGATCCAAGATAGACGCGCCAAGGAGAGCGAACAATTTGCCCAATGATGACCACTATGGTAACTAATTCTAACCAATGGCGATCGATCTGAATGGCATCTCTGTTTTCCTGGCAGTCGCCGAAGCGCGGAGCTTTCGCTTGGCCGCGGAGAATTTGGGCGTGACAAGGCCCGCCGTCAGCCAGACCATCCGGCGTCTCGAAGATCGGCTGGGTGTGGCGCTCGTACAGCGCACCACGCGCAGTGTCAGTCTCACAGAGGCCGGCGAACGACTGTATCAGCGGGTGGCGCCGGCTATTTCCGAAGTCGGACTGGCGCTCGACGCGACGGCGGACCGCGACAACGCACCGAGCGGACTGTTGAGGCTGGCGGTGTCATCCATCGCCGAGCAGTTCATCTCAGGGCCGCTTCTGGCGCGTTTCGCGGACGCATTTCCTGCCGTTCAGGTTGACGTGACCGTCACGGACGAGGAATTCGACATTGTCGCGGAAGGCTATGACGCGGGGGTACGTTTGGGCGAAGTCATCGATCAGGACATGATTGCGGTTCCGGTCTCGGGCGAGCAGCGCCAGGGCGCCTTCGCTGCGCCGTCCTATATCGAACGTTTCGGCAAGCCTGAACATCCCTCGGAGCTCTCCGCGCATCGTTGTATCGGCTGGCGTCCAGCGCCACACAGCGCGCCCTATCGGTGGGAATTCGGCCAGCATGGGCGTGAGTTCGACGTGGCTGTCGCCCCCCAGATCACCACCAACGACATGTGGCTTATGATCAGAATAGCATGTGCCGGCGGCGGCATCACCTTCGGGATGGAGGACACCTTCAAGCCCTATGTCGAATCTGGTCAGTTGGTCCCTCTCCTTCAGGAGTATTGCCCTCCGTTTGCCGGTTTTTTTCTTTACTACCCCAGTCGGCGCAATCTTGCTCCGAAGCTTCGGGCACTCATCGACCATGTGAAGCGGTGGCGATAGCATCTGACCGTGAGATAGCCGTCCTGACAGGCATTGCCCGGCTGGCCGGGTCGACGCGGAACCGCGGGGAGAGGCTACCTTGAAGCTGTGGTCGCATCGAGGATGACCGCCTGGATTCCCGCTCCATCGCGTCGCTTTCGTCGAAGACGGCCGTCATTAAAGTCGCGCCCTCAATCCGAACAAGCGCGTCGGTCGCGAGTTCTTCAGCTATCTCGCTTGGCAGCACCCTTGCGAGTATGGCCGTAAGGTGATCCCTCAGAGACAGGAAGAAGATGCGCACCGCTTCCTTGGCGGCAGGCGTTTCGTCATCCACCCCGTAGGCAAGATGCAAGCCCACGCAGCGCTTTCGATGGGCCAGATTCTGAGCGATGTCCCGGATTTTGTCAGCATATATCTCGAGCCACGACCGGTCATCCGACGCGCCTTCCAGCACCGTCTCCCGTAACGTCATGTCGAGATTGCCAATCGCCTCGTGCATTCCGACCTGGTCATCCTTGACGAGCTCGGTTACTGCCGTTCAGCGCTTCAGGCGGCGCATTGCTCTTCCACCTGCTAAGCAAACTCTACGAACGCACCAGTGTCATCATCACGACCAACCTCAGCTTCAGCGAGTGGGCGAGTGTCTTCGGCGATGCAAAAATGACCACCGCGCTGCTTGACCGGCTCACACATCATTGCCACATCCTGGAAACCGGCAACGACAGCTTCCGCTTCAAGAACAGTTCAGCGCATGAGCCAAAATCGACAAAGGAGAAACCTAAGACCTTGACCACCACAACGGACCCGAACAATACCTAAGAGGCGGGTTACTTCTCAGTGCAAATCCCGGGTCAACTCTCAGCGCAAATCAACACTCAAACGGGCCTATCTTTATCTCGTGAGAGTGCCAACCATTCGATTGACGCCGCCCCAATATTCCTTGTGCATGGTTTCAGCTGCCTCCGAGATTGCCAGCTTCCAGGCAGGTCCGCGATTCCATGCCTCTTCCACGGCATCAGCCAGTGAAGGCCCGTGGCCGGTGACCGGCAGGGCGTCGAATAGCATTCCTGCCTGTCTCAGGTCTTTATCCCGTTTGGCTTGGCCGCCAGCGTCATTTTGGCGGCGACCGGCAACGATAAGCTTATGCACTGCATACCTGCAAGGATCAGGGATGACCACCGAGATGCCGGCACCATGTAGCAGGATCGAACGAACGGGATCACGGATCAAGAAATCCATGAACCTTAGCGGTTCGGCTGACGCGCCGCCGAGAGCGGGCATGTTGGCGGGTTTGTCAGAATATTCTTCAGCTCCTCTGTTCGTCGTCATGAATTCGACCCGGTAGCCGGTTTGATTCCGGAAGGCATGAGATCGAGGGCTACCACTGATGTGCGGCACGGCCCGGAACGTTGGATCAAGCCCTTTCAGGAGATCGAGGATCGGCGGCAGTGAATCCGCTACTTCGGCAGAGATCGCGAAATCCTGGGCTAGGTCTGCATCACCTGTTAGGATCGCCGCCGAGGGCAGACGGATGCCGAGATATGCTGAGTAGCATTGAAAAGCGACAGTGCCGATGAGAACACCGCGCAGCCGGAAGAGACCGGCCTTGGCAAGCGCTTGTACGACATCGCCGGTAAAGCGATCAGGAGCAATCAAACCGGCTTCCCGCGTCAGCGTGGAAACGAACTTGCGGCGTGCCTTATAGTCCGACTTCTCGCCCTTGAAGGTTTCGACCCGTTCCGAAATCACGGGATCGTCGGCAGGCCCGACATACCGGCGCTTCTGCCCGCCCTCACCGTCGGGTTGGTCGAAATACCAATAGCGCCGACCATCGACTGCCACCGGCACAAATCTACCCGACGGGGGGAAGTCTTCCGCCCAATCGTCATCGAATGCCCGTTGCTGAAGTTCCGCGACCATGGTCCGGAACATGAGATCAATCTGCTTGATCACGGCGGCCTCTATATTGTTTTCACAAATCTAGTATAGACACTGTCTTTGAGCAAGCGGTAGTCGGTACTACCCTGGGGCACTGCCCCCACCTTCACGACACGAATACCGGGCTCCCGGCCAAGGCAGGGATATGCTCAATCTAACACTTGTCACTATCCAAAGGCCTCTCTATATTGTTTTCGCAAATCTAATATAGTGAATCAGTTGAAACGCTCCTCCTTACTGTCTGCGTTTATAAGTTCGCTCCGCTCACATACTGGCCTCTCGGGACCGGATTGCAAAAAAATCAGAGGGGTCAAGTGATCGCGCCTCCAAGAATTCCTCGGTTTAGGAGCGCAGCAAGGTTGTCAGCATTTCATACTCAGGCAGCTCATTGAGCAAGTCGCACGCCTTGAACCGAACCGAACCGGCGACCCTAGCATTCTTCCTATTCTAGTGGCGTCCTAAGATGCTGTAAAAGTTAGTTTTTGAGGCGTAAGCAGATTTATGGAACTAGGTTGTTCCCCCGACAATGCGGTATGCATGGCGGTTTGCCTGGTAGGAAGTGCGGGCGATCACGATTCTTGTTCAATCAACAGAAACAAAACGAAGCCGACGGTGACGCCGCTGTGAAGTGACGCGGAACGTCGACATCTGCCCGACCTGTGGTGGCGCATCGTTCCTGAAGGCGGCCGACAGGGTGGTCCAGGTGTTGGAGCACGTGCCGGCGTCGGTTAAGATTGTCCGCCATGTCGAAAAGCGCATGATCTGCAGGGATGGCGATACGACGGTAGCTGGCGAGATGCCTACCCTGCCGATCGAGCGCGGCAAACCCGGGCCGGGACTGCTCGCCCATATCATGATCGCTAAATTCGACGATCACATTCCCCTCTATCGCCTATCCGAGATGTACGAGCGGTTAGGGATAGACATCTCGCGATCCGTAATGGCTGACTGGGTCGGTCGCGCATCCAGTCTGCTAGCTCCTCTCGTCTCGGCTACTAGGGCCCATAGTGCCTCCCTCCATTCTAACGAAAATAATGCACCATCAAATGCCGGGACTAAACACCCAGAGCTTTTTCGATCCGCCAACCGGAATCGCCAACTCGGAAATCCGCGCAAACCTTTCAGCGGGCTGGATAATGCGTCACAAATTAGACGCTGCCTGAGTTCTTTGCCAACAGCAGAAAAAACAAAACGTTAAGGTGGCGCGATAGGCCAAAATATATCAAAAAAAATATCAATGTTATGTGTTGATATATCGCGGAGCGCCGTCTAGATCTGGTCAACAAGCGGCACGGGGGTCTACCCCGGTCAGCGACGGGAGGCTTAGGTGAACCGACGTGACAACATGCACCCAGACAAAATCAGATCCGACAGGCCAGAGATGAAGATCGCCCTCTTAGATGGAGAACGTGACAGCTTCCTCTTGCCCCATTCCGTTGAACTCAGCGGCGAGAGAGTGCGATAGCGGCCAGCTGCGGCCGCGGCTGTTATAAAGGTCCCGAATCTCGCCTGGGTTAAAACGCGTGCCGATATGGTGAGGCCAATTAATTCGGGCTTGAATCGGAACGCCGCCCGATATCAATGAATAAGCTCCTGTAGGGTCCCCGAAGGACATCGACAGAGGAAAACCATCAAATGCGGTGTTGCAAGAACGCGCCCCCACAGCGTGGGGCTGACACAAACTTTTCTACTGAACCAGAACCTGCAAAGGCCGATATTGCCTACGATGCTATTCGACGAATTCTCCACAATAACGGCCGTGTGCCGGGGCAACATCTCAGGGAACAGGATCTGGCGTCTAATCTTGATCTTGGTCGAACACCAATTCGCGAAGCACTTCAGCGACTAGCAGCTGAAGGGAAGATCCAATACATCCCTCAGAAGGGCTTTTTCACCAGGCCGATGTTGGAGGGTACTCTGTTAGATTTTTATGTTGTTGGAAGTGAGACGCTAATCTCGGCGTTGAATCGAAAGCGGCCGCAGATCCCAGAGAGCTGGGCCGTGGCAGATAAATTGTCCCCCGACGAACTCGCCCTAACGGCAGAAGCGATATTTACTAGAATCGCCGAAGAAGCATCGAATTGCGAGGCATGTAAAATCGTTCAACGATTCTGTTTTTGCACTCACCCTCTACGAATGGAAATAACTGCGTCGGAACTTAGGCCCGCATTTGTCGAAAGCCTCGAGAAATTAATTGCCGCAATGTCTGAACTAGGCGCCGCGACAAACTTGGTGGAGTCCGCGTTGATGAACCACCTTGACCTAGAACGCGATGCCGTCCCAAGGGTCGTACAAGAGGTGAACGAACGTGGGTTAACAGGGCTTCCTGGGCACGCGAAAAGCTTGTGATATCGCCGTAATCTGAAGCACTCGGCTCGAGCATTTAAAGCCTATGTCGGAATAAATGCCCGCATCATTGCGTTACTAATAGGATCGACACTATTGGGCTAGTCGGATTCTTCCGGTTCCCCGAACTCCGCGATAGATAATAAAATGATTGGCACGCGCTGGATGTTTAGACCTGGCATTAGATAGAGCGAATCTGGTGAAGCGCTCGGGTTATGAAGCCCATGCTTTGCAAATGAACTCGTAGTGTGTGGAGGCCTTGAGAGGCTTGAGTCTGCGGCGAACAGGTACCCCATTGACATGGTAGTTAATGGCAGGAACAGCGCGGCGAACTTCAACATGTGGCCCGGTGATCCAACGGTTAACATGCCTCCCGCAGCAGGTCGACGCTATCGACGAGGACGACCTTGCCTCTGACTTCGACCCCCGACGGGGCGAGCGCCGCAAACGCGCGGGAAAGGGCTTCCGGCGCCAGTCCCAGTTTGCCGGCCAGGATTCGCTTTCGGTAAGGAAGGCGGAACGTAACCCGCGAGGTGGCCGCCGAGGCGGGGCAGCGGCTCATAAGGTAGTTTGCCACCCGTTGCGCGGCTGTGAGCAAGCGGTCTCCGGCAATACAATCCATCGCGCCCAGCAGGTGCCTGCCCATGATGCGCATGACGTTCCTGTGTACGACCGGATGTTGGTCGGCGAACGCCTGCAACTCCGCAAGCGCAAACAGCGCGACCTCGGCCCCGTCGGCGGACCGCGCGCTATAAGCGTAGGAGCCGCCCCCCGCGAGTAGATATTCTCCAAAGGTGTCGCCCGGCTCGCACACGCAGATATCCGCTTCGCGCCCGGCGGATTCCGATTTTGAAAGTCGCACAAACCCGTTCATGACGCAGTAGACGAACGATTCCTGCTGGCCCTCGGCTACGATCTTCTCGTCAGCGGCGAAGGTTCGAAACTCAGCCGTTCCGGTGAATTGCTCCACAGTCGCCTGATCCAAGCCAGCAAACAGGTCAGACTGCAGAAGCATAGAATTTTTCGCAAGCATCCATCTTCCTTTCGTGTTTGGACCCACTGCGGTCAGGGTTCTCGTTGATCGGTTTCGTCCTCGGCGAGGATCCGCCAGGCGGCGCCTTGAAGGTCGTCATACTGGCCGCTCTTTAGCGACCAAAGGAATGCCAGGAGCCCTATTCCTCCCATCAACAGCGCGATCGGTATGAGATAGATCAACATGTTCATGCGGCTTTGACCTCCTCACTCCTGCCGATCCGCCCTCGAATGTGCATATCCCGACGCTTGCCGAAGGCGTTCAGGCGCAGGGCGTTCGTCACGACGATGATCGAGGATGTCGACATTGCCACCGCCGCTATCAGCGGCGTCGCCAATCCGGCGATGGCGATCGGCACTGCCAGAACGTTGTAACCGATGGCGAGAGCGAAGTTCTGCCGGATGAGGCTGGCGGATCGTCGCGCAACGGCGATCGCTTCCGGAACAGCGTCAAGGCGATCGTTGAAGAAAACCAGGTCGGCCGCCTGTCTTCCGATATCGGAGGCTGTGGCCGGCGCCATCGAGACATGCGCGGCTGCAAGTGCCGGGGCGTCGTTGATCCCGTCGCCAACCATGAGCACGCGACGACCTTCGCCATTCAGCCTCTGGCATTCCTCGACCTTCTGTTTCGGCGTCAGAGAGCCCAAAGCCCTGTCGATACCCAGGGCATGCGCCGTATTGTCGACGACGGTCTGCCTGTCTCCGGACACGATCAGCGTTTCAAGGCCGGCTGCATCGAGCCGGTCGATTGCCTCGCAAGCACCCGGACGAAGCGTGTCATCGAAGAAGAAGCGAGCAAGATCGACACCATTCTTCGACAGGACCACTTCCGAGAACGGACTGTCGGCGGTGCGGGGCACGATGCTGGTTCCGCAGGCAAACGCCAAGTTGCCCAATCGATAGACATCTGCTCCGTTCCTGGCTTCCAGTCCCCCGCCGGGGATTTCCGTGACGATGTCGAAGGACATGAGGTCGGTTTCGGTGTCCCGTACCAGGGCCCGAGAAAGGGGATGCCGTGAATGCGCTGCCAATCCACGGGCGATCGCGGTGGCGCTCTCGTCCATGGCATCCACTCTGACAAGGCGCGAACTGCCGATCGTCAAGGTGCCCGTCTTGTCAAAGGCCACGGTGTCGGTTTCGGCCAGTCTTTCGAGTGCTGAGCCGTCCTTCACCATGATGCCCTTCCGGAAAAGTTCGCCCGTGGCGACGACCTGGACCACAGGTACGGCAAGACCCAATGCGCATGGGCAGGTAATGATCAGCACCGCAACGGCGACCAGCATGGCCTGTTTCCAGTCTCCGCCCAGGAGGCCCCAGGCAAGGAAGGAGACCAGCGCCAGCAGATGCACGACCGGAGAATAGAGCGTCGCAGCGCGATCGGCGATCCTTCGATAGCGAGCTCTTCCGCCCTCGGCGGCTTCCATGAGGCCGATGATCTCCGAGAGAAGCGAATCCTTGGCAATTCTTGTCGCCCGCAGCACGAGGGAGCCGGTCAGATTCATCGCCCCGGAACTCACTTCGCTGTTGCTGGCGACGGCGACCGGGCTGCTCTCGCCGGTGACGATGGAGAGGTCCAGGTCGCTCTCTCCGCTGACGATTATGCCATCGACGGGAACCCGTTCGCCTGCGGCTATCGAGATTTCATCCCCCGCCGCGATCTCATCTACCGCAATGTAGCGTCGCGACCCGTCCGGATTGATCAGCAATGATCCGCGCGGCGCCAGTCTTGCGAGTCCGTTGATCGCCGCCCGAGCCTTTTCGCGCATGACATGATCGAGGGTTCTGCCGATCAGCAGGAAGAAGAGCAGCGAGACCGAAGCGTCGAACCACGCATGCTCGCCGTGATGGACGGTCTCCCACAATGAAACGGCATAGGAGAGCGTCACGGCGAGCGAAATCGGAACGTCCATGTTGGTGCGCCGGTGCCGCAGCGCATTCCAGGCCGATTTGAAGAAGAAGCGCCCCGCATAGACCAGCGCGGGCGCTGCTATCATCGCCGAGATCCAATGAAACATGTCGCGCGTCGCAGCATCTGCACCCGACCAGACCGATATCGAGAGCAACATGATGTTGGCAGCGGCAAAACCGGACACGCCGATCGCGAGGAGAAGTTGATTTCTGGTCTTGTCGTTCTCGGGAGCTGAGGGCGTGAAGAGATGCGCGCGATATCCGGCCGAGTTGATCGCTGCCAGGATCTTGGACGGATCGGTTGCGCGTGTCTCTATCTCCTCCTGGTAGACGCAGCTCACCCTTCGAGCCGTGAGATTGACTCGCGCTGTCTTGACGAAGGAAAGCGCCAACAACGCCCTTTCGATGGTCGAAATGCAGCCACCGCAGTGGGCGTCGGGGACGCTCAGGTCCAGCTGGCGCAATCCTTCGCCGAGCGGCTGGCTCGCAAGGCGAACCTCTTCGGCACTGAATGATGTCGTGCTGAGGGCAAGCACGCTTTCTGCGTCCATGGTACAGCAGCTCACTGGCCTAACTCCGCGGTATCGATGCGTTTTGCCTCATGCATGACGACCACGCCGCCGTTTCGCGAGATGGCCTCGACGATCCAGTCACCGTCGGCTAGATCATGCTCCGCTTCGAACCGCCCCGCGGCTGTCTTCCTGAGCGTAAGGAGGAAGTCCTCGTGGTCTCCGACCGGACGTTTGAAATTCAGAATGACGTCGTCGACGATCGCAGGCGATCCGCTCTTGTCGTGAATATCGTAGCGGATCTCGTGCCCCTTTATGGAGAGGTTGCCCTCGATGCCGGAAGCGGCCATTGCCTTCATCGCCGCCGCTTTGCGGTTGAACTCCTGACTGGCGACATAGGTGTTTTCCACGACCAGACCGCTCCAGCTGGAAGAGGCATAGAAGGCCATGGTGACGTTCACCGCGATCACCACGCCAAAGAATGCCGAGGTCGAAAGCAGCATGTGCAAGCCTGTAAAACCTTGAGCGGAGGTCTTCATTTGATGTCTCCCGGTGCATTGAACGCCGCGCGGTAGGTTGCCCGGTCGGCATGCTCGGTATCTTCGATAACGAACAGAAATTCATTGATCGCGGCTCCGGTAGGCTTGCGCGTAACGAAGACCTTCAGCGTCGTGGCGGCGTCGGGTTCGGCATGGACTGTAAAGCTGCGAGCGTCTTCCTTGCCGAACTCGGGAATGCGCATCGTCGCCCCCTCCAGCCCGACCAGGCTTATGTTCACATCCCTAGGCGTCGGCACCATGTTCAGGATACGAAGCGTGTAGCCATTCCGCAGCGAGCCGTCGCTTTCCAGAACATATTGGGGGTTTCGGTCGTGAACGACGTTGAGTTCAAGGCGCTCCCGAAAGGTGAGATGGACGAGCATGGCCACGCCGACCGACGCCCAGGCGACTGCGTAAAACACGGTTCTCGGACGAAAGATGATCCGCCAGTTGAAATGCCGGATCGCCGGAATGAAGGTCCCATCCTCGTTTCGAACTCTGGAGGGTTGGACGGCCGTTCGTCCTTCGTCGGTGGCAAGCGACATGTTGCTTGAGTATTCGCTCAGCGTGGCGTAGGCGATCAGGCCGCGAGGCTTTCCGAGCTTATCCATGACACCGTCGCAGGCGTCAATGCAGAGAGCGCATGTGATGCACTCCATCTGCTGTCCGTCGCGAATGTCGATTCCCATCGGACACACCGCCACGCAGGCATTGCAATCCACGCAATCCCCGACCGATAGGCCATTGACTAAAGCCTTCTTGGCGTGACGCGACCGCTGCTCGCCCCGCCAGTCATTGTAGGTGACGACGAGAGAATTTTCGTCGAGCATCGCACCCTGGATGCGTGGCCACGGGCACATATAGGTGCACACCTGCTCTCGCATGAGACCGCCGAGCACATAGGTCGTCGCAGTAAGGATGGCGACGGTGGTGTAGGCGGCTGCAGGAGCGTGGCCGGTGAACAGCGAAACAAGCAGACTCGGCGCGTCGGCAAAATAAAAGATCCACGCTCCGCCTGTGACGATGCCGATCAGCAGCCAGATCGAGTGTTTGACGACACGCTTCCTCAGCTTGGCAAAGCTCATAGGGCTAGCGTCAAGCTTCATTCGCGCGTTTCGATCGCCTTCTATCGCACGTTCGACGACGAGAAAAAGATCAACCCAGACCGTCTGCGGACAAGTGTAGCCGCACCATGCGCGGCCAACCGCGGAAGTGACGAGAAACAGCCCGAACCCCGCCATGACGAGCAGGCCCGCTACATAATAAAATTCCTGAGGCCAGATTTCGATGAAGAAAAAGAAGAAGCGCCGTGAGGAAAGGTCGATGAGGATTGCCTGGTCAGGCGCGTAAGGACCGCGATCCCAGCTAATCCATGGCGCGAGATAGTAGATGCCGAGCGTAACCAGCATGACGATCCACTTGATCCGACGGAATCGTCCCTCTGCACGCTTGGGAAAGACCTTCCTCCGAGGTGCGTAGAGAGGTTGCCGGTTGCGACGGGCATTGACCGGCTCGACATTGAGCCGCTCGATGTTATCGGGATATGGTGCAGTGTAGAGGTTCATGGGACCTGTCCGATTTCACCCGCCTTTGTCCCATCTGCCGCGCATCCGTTCCTTGATGCAGATCAAGAGACAAGGCCTTCCCGCGAAAGGAAAAGGCCACGCCCTGGACAGAGGGCGCGGCCTGCAGGAGCTGCGGGGGAACAACTACCGCTGGGACGTCCTCGACGAGGCTCTAGCGGCTTGTCTGCTCGTGGTCTTTGAGGCAGCTCAAACTGACGATCGAACTGCCGATCTTTGCCGGGTCGTCCTGATCGGAAGGGGGCGGCGTGGCCTTGGCGCTCGCCGACACACGCAATCGTATGGTGGCGCGCGGCGTGCCATAGAGATCGAGGATCGGGTTGTGGCCGTGAGCTGCCATGGCTTTTCTCCTCACGTCCCGCCGCCAAGCGAATGGACGAAAATCGTAAGTTCCTTGACCGTCGTATCGCCGAGGCGCCCTGCCCAGGCAGGCATGACGCCATGCTTGGGAGCGGCCACCTGACGGGTGATCGCATCCTCGCCGCGTGCCTTCAGCCAGATCGCATCGGCGAGATCCGGCGCGCCCATTTCGGCTTTTCCTTTGGCGTCGTCGCCGTGACATGCGGCACAGTTATCGACGAAGACCTGTTTTCCGGCCTCTGCGAGGCCGGGGTCCGACGGTGTATTGGTCAGTCCCCAGACGTAAGCCGCGACCTGCCTTGTCTGGAGGGGATCCAGAACATCGGCAAAGGGCGGCATCTCGGAAGCATGAGTGTCCGTATCCTCGTTGAAGCGAATTCCATGCGCGATCGTCGCCTGGATGGCATCCAGGTCTCCACCCCACAGCCAATCGTCGTCGTTGAGGTTCGGAAATCCCGGACCGCCGCTTGCTCCCGAGCCATGGCACGGCGCGCAGTTCACCTTGAATGCAGACGCGCCGCCGGCGACCGCGAATTCGCGAAGGGCAGAATCGGAATCGATCTCGTGCACCGTCTTGGCGGCGATCAGATCACGCAGCGTCGTCTGCGATACTTTGGCCTGATCCAGATTCTGCTGCAACTCGGCGCGGCTGGAGAAACCCAGCATGCCCTTGGTGGCGTCGGTAACCATCGGGATCGCGGGATATGCGATCACATAGCCCAACGCCCAGACAATGGTGGCGTAGAAGGTCCACACCCACCAGCGGGGCATCGGATTGTTGAGTTCGCGGATGCCGTCCCATTCATGCCCGGTCGTTTCGACGCCGCTAAATTCATCGATATGTTTTTCCGACATCTTAATCGTCCTTCAAGGGAATATCGGCGGCTTCTTTCGCGGTTTGCTTGCTGCCTGGGCGAAGGGTGAACACAACCGCGCCGACGAAGAATGCCGCCATGGCCAAAAGGCCCCAGCTGTCGGCGAAGTGTCTCATTGCAGTGTAGGTTTCCATGGATCACCTCATCGGTAGCCGGTCGCGTCGTCGTAGGTCGAGAAATCGACCAACGTTCCGAGCATCTGCAGGTAGGACACCAGGGCATCCATTTCGGTCAGCGCAGCAGGATCGCCGTCGAAATCGCCGGTCTTCGCCTTCGGATAGCGGGAAAGCAGGGCCGTCGTATCTGCGTTCGGATCGGCTTGGGCCTTCATGTCGGCCTCCGCGTTCGCCAGCATGTCGTCGTTATAGGGCACGCCCACGTCCTCGTTGGCCTTCAGGTCCATTCCCACGTCCTTGACCGTCACCCTCTGCTCTTTGAGGAAGGCGTAACTCGGCATGATCGACTCCGGCACGACCGCCCGTGGATCGGCGAGATGCTGGACATGCCATTCGTTGGAGTAACGTGCGCCGACACGGGCCAGATCCGGCCCGGTTCGCTTGGATCCCCATTGGAAAGGATGATCGTACATGGACTCGGCCGCGAGCGAATAATGGCCGTAGCGTTCGACCTCGTCGCGGAACGGCCTGATCATCTGGCTGTGGCAGAGGTAGCAGCCTTCGCGGATGTAGATATTCCGGCCGGCCAATTCGAGCGGCGTATACGGCCGCATGCCTTCCACCTTTTCAATCGTGTTCTGCAGGTAGAACAGCGGTGCGATTTCGACGATGCCGCCGATGCTCACGACGAGCAGCGAACCGACGAGAAGAAGCGTCGCGTTCTTCTCGAGGATCTGATGTTTATCTAGTATCGATGCCATGTCTCACCTCATTCGGCAGGCTGTAGTTGGGGCGCGAAAGTGGTTGGGATTGCAGCTTCATCGCGCAGGTGGCCGCGGATCGTCATGAACACGTTCCAGGCCATGACGAGACCGCCCGCCAGGTAAAGCGTTCCGCCGACCGCGCGCAGCACGTAGTAGGGAAACATTGCCGCGACCGTCTCCGCGAAGGAATAGACGAGGAAGCCCTGGGAATTGTACTCGCGCCACATCAGCCCCTGCTGGATGCCGGCAACCCAAAGCACGGCGGCGTAGACGACGATCCCGAGGGTCGCGAGCCAGAAGTGCCAGTTGACCATCCGCAGGCTGTAGAGACGCTCGCGTCCCCATAGCTTCGGCGTCAGGTAGTAGATCGCCCCGAAGGTGATCATTCCCACCCAGCCGAGAGCGCCGGAATGCACGTGGCCGATCGTCCATTCGGTATAGTGGCTGAGCGAATTGACGGTTTTCACCGACATCATCGGGCCTTCGAAGGTCGACATCCCGTAAAAGGCGATGGCGACAATCATCATCCGGATGATCGGATCGGTGCGGATCTTGTCCCAGGCGCCCGAAAGGGTCATGAGACCGTTGATCATGCCGCCCCAGGAGGGCATCCAGAGCATGATCGAGAAGACCATGCCGAGGGTCTGGGCCCAGTCGGGCAGCGCCGTGTAATGCAGATGGTGCGGGCCGGCCCAGATGTACATGAAGATCAGCGCCCAGAAGTGGATAATCGAGAGCCGGTATGAATAGACGGGTCGGTTGGCCTGCTTCGGCACGAAGTAGTACATCATACCCAGGAAGCCGGCGGTGAGGAAGAAGCCGACGGCGTTGTGGCCATACCACCATTGGGTCAGCGCGTCCTGAACGCCCGAGAAGACAGAATAGCTCTTCGATCCCAGGAACGAGACGGGCACTGCAAGATTGTTGACCACGTGCAGCATCGCGATGGTGACGATGAAGGCGAGGTAGAACCAGTTTGCCACGTAGATGTGCGGCTCTTTGCGCTTCAGGATCGTTCCAAGATACACGGCGAGATAGGCGACCCAGACGATGGTCAGCCAGAGGTCGACGTACCACTCGGGCTCGGCATATTCACGGGCCTGGGTGATTCCGAGAACGTATCCGGTCGCAGCCATCACGATGAAAAGCTGGTAACCCCAGAATACGAACCAGGCCAGGCTGCCGCCGAAAAGACGCGCGCGACAGGTGCGTTGCACCACGTAGAACGACGTCATGATCAGCGCATTGCCGCCGAAGGCGAAAATGACCGCCGATGTGTGAACGGGCCGCAGCCTTCCGAAATTGAGATAAGGGGCGATGTTGAGGTCGGGAAAGGCCAGTTGCAGCGCGATGACCACGCCAACCAGGAAGCCGACTACGCCCCAGAATACCGTGGCGATCAGGCCATACCGTATCACCTCGTCGAAATAGCCTGATATATCGACTTTCCGCCGTTGGCCTGCCGGCGAAAAATCAACTCTCCTGATCAGGACAGCAGCGCCCGCGGCAAGGCAGAAGCAAAGTATCCCCATATGGACCGCAAAGAGATGATCATGCGCGAATGCGGCTAGTAGCAGCGCTAGAAACGCCGCGACCGCGATCACCATCGTTTCCGTTGTGTAATTCATGATGTCGTCCCCAGTACGCCGACGACCGCGTCGCGGCCGTCTTTCTCGCCAGGACTGTCATGAAGCGGCAAATTGCGCCTTGATCTGCGTCAACGAGAGGGCCGGTAAATGGGACAGCGCTACGCGTCTTAAGTCGTTGGCACATTCCGACTGTCATACCGTCACCCAGGGTGTTCTTGGTTCGATCTCGCGTTTTGCTGGTGGATCAGTTCTCTGGATTGCCGGAAGCATGTTGCTTTCAGCTTGTCGGTCATTCCAGACATTGCGCTGACCACGGCGATAATCTTATTTCTTCCTGCACCGCAACTCAGCTAAATGCCGAACAACTCGAGCGTAATGACAAAGATCTCGAAAACTCGACTCTCCGAATTTGACAATGGTCGTCTTTATGTTTCACCTAGAATATCGGCGCTGTGAACCACCAGGCCGACCATCAGTCCAAGCGTGTCGACGACGATATGACGCTTGCGTCCCTTGATCTTCTTGCCCGCGTCAAATGCCGCCGCTTTCCGTGGTTTTTACGCTTTGACTGTCGATCACGCCCGCAGACGGCGAGGCTTCCCGGCCTTCCAATTCACGCGCCTCCATCACAAGATGATGGTTGATCCGACCCCATAACCCTGTCGCTCGCCATTCATAGAAATAGGACTGCACAGTTGTAAAAGGCGGAAAATCCTTGGGCATCATCCGCCATTGGCACCCAGTCGTGGCGATGTAAAGCAACGCATTCACGACCTCGCGAAGATCGGTGCTACGCGGCCTGCCCAGCCGCCTCGGTTCGGGCAGGCAAGGCGAGATCAATCCCCATTCCCGGTCCGTCAGATCGCTTGCATACCGCATTGCGCGTCGGGCATATTGCCGACGGGTGAAATCAGTCCAGCCCATTGTGGTCTCCGTTCGTCCTAAGCAAACAAACAGAATCACAACTGGCTGATTTAACTCAACTCTTTTTCGGTCAGGCTCTTAGAGATCCTTACAATGTTCTTATGAGAACTTTTACTCAAATCACTGCCAGCTTTATTCTATTCTAAGCTTTATGGCCGCCCAATGCTGGCGGGAATGCAAATCGTCAGCGTCTGGGCGGCGCGCATGACGAAGGGCTGGTTGACCGACGGAGGCCGCTGTCGCGGCCGCCGTAAACAAGACCCTCGGAGCAGGCAAGATTACATGCACGCCGGCCACCGCCTATGAACTGCTCATTAGCTGCAGTTTCTTTCATCCGCCGATTGCTTCGTAGCGTGCAGAATTGGGGCCTCAGGGTGACGAGCGCGCGACAGCGGGCGGAGGTGGATATTCGACTTTCCGCCTCAACCTTCGCGCAAGACCAGAAGAGAATTGTGGGTGTAGGAAACCCCTTACTGGCAGGCGGTCAGGCCGCCCGGATTTCGAATGGCGGCAAAACCGACGCCGTCGATCGTGTTGTCGTTACGGACAATGAAGCAGTAATTCATCGGCGGGAGGTGCGGCGACGATGCAGGAGTTGGCCCCAGCCGGAATGACATAGGTGTCCGCTCCGACGATCGCAAAGACGGAGGCCGTTCCATTCGGATGGGGCACCGGCTGCTTGGTGAACAGGATCGCATCGTTCGGCGGTGCGACCGCAATGGCCTGCTAGTTCCGGGAATCGGACGAAAATACGAGTTGTGCCGCGTCGGGCAGCGCTGTTGCGAGGATAGAGACGGTGGCAATGGCAAGCCCGGCAGCGATTTTACCGCGACGTGCTGTTTGGTCAGCGGATTTCAATGTAATACGTAACGTTGCTATATTCCTTTTGTTCAAGGGTTTATTGGCTTGCTCAAGCGTCAGTGATGATCCGGATCTCTGGGTCTATGGTCCTCCTGTCGCCGAAAAGGTTCCGTCAGCTTTGTAAGTCACGGTGTAGGCCGCGTAGCCCATGGTGAAATCGCAGCATGCCGAGTTGCTCTCGTCATAAGCGACGGTGCTTCCGACCGGCTGGTAGCCCATCTTCACGAAAAAGATCTGCTTCGGTATGCAGTTCATGACGGCGTTGGGGACAGGAGCGACAAAGCTCGAGAGTATAACCGCCTGATTGTTGTTCAGGGCGACGACGCCGCAATAGAGTTCGGGATGCGGCAACGGGGTATAGGAAGGCACGTTCATGCCAAACCCTCCGATCGCAATTCCGGCTTGATTGGCGGGCGCGGAAAGTCCGAGCGGATCGAGCGTCAAGGTCGTGCAGTTGTCCGGCGAACCGTCAACCGTGGTGAGCGTAACCGGTCGGAACGCGGATGTGCTACCGACCACGGATAGTGTGGCGGCATTGAGCGAGAGAAGCGCGATCAGCTGCGAGGGCGACGCCGCCTGTTTGGTGCTGAATGCACCTGCATAGACCTGACTGTCCAAACCGAAATTGACTTGCGCTCCCGAACTTGCGTAATTGCCGATGCTTTGGCAGCCGAGACTGCCGCTGAAGACGAGACCAGGGCTCGGCAGCAACGGAAATGCGGCCTGCTTCTGGAACACATAGAAATATTGCGTCGTCTGCGAAAAGTTCCGAACGATGATCTGGTAGGACGAACTGGTCATTGCGTGTGACAATCCCCTTAGAGATCCAGCCTGTCCGCGCCCGGGCGGCGGCGGCAACCGCGAGGATGGTGCGCAGGTGAAGAGGGGACGGTTCTTCACCTGCATGGGTGCCAAGGCTTACTGGAGCTGCGTGGTCCAGGTGCCGTCAGATTTCAGGCTGACGTTGCAGACGGAATAGCCGCCAGTGAAATCGGAAAGCGCCGCGTTCACGCTCGATTGCGTGAAGTTCATCACGACACCTGGCGTGTAGGCGCCGGTCTGGACATAATATTTAAGGATCGGCTGGCAATCGGTATTGCTGGCGGGGTTTGCCTGCACGAAGTTGGAGAGCACGATGCCGCCATTGACGGCAACCGCCGAGCCGACATTGAAATAGGGCGGCGCGTTGAAGACCGGCGTGGTGATGCGGAAGGCGCCAGGCTGCACACCCTCCCCGTAGATCGGCGAGGATAGTCCGAGCGGATTAACCGTCGCGGTCGTCCAATCGTTCGGTTTGCCGCTGCTACCGGAACTCGTAGCAAGATCGATGGCGCGGCTGGCTGACGAGTAGCCGGAAGAGGCGCCGATTTGCGGCTGTGTGTTCGCCGGCTGGATGCCGGCATAATATTGCAGGTTAACCTGGAAGGTCAGGATCGCGCCCGTGTTGTCATAGTTGCCGAGCGATTGCGAGAAAAGGCTATTCGAATAGACTCTCCCCCCGCCGGTATAAATGGCCGGCTGCTGGAAGAAGTAGAAGGTTTGCGTCTGGGGTTCGCAATTTTTCACGTTGATGGTCAGCATTGTAGACATGTCGGCAACCCTTCTGCCTGAGGGATTTTGCACTTACGTGCAACAGTCGATTTGTGAGATACTCACGGCTGGTCGGCGTGGCATGTTTCGTTCCTGTTGTTTGATCTGCGACACGTTTCAGGTGCTGTGGGGTGTTAAATGCCGCACCCGATCCTCCTTCTCATTTATTTTCCTCCACGTGTTCGAACCGATGCGGTTATCCCGCAACGCGGATGCGAAAGCCGTTCCGCTGCCTCGCAATAGCTCACAAGATTCGTGCCAAGCAGGCCGATAGAGATGACGAACAATATTTACTGCGATTCCAGTTATGTGGGCGCAAAATGCGCGATTGAGAACAGGAACGCTTGTCACGTAAACGACAAAGGTGATGACAATGTCGCAAATTGTTGTATGCGTCTGAAGGACCACAAGCTGGCGCTGGCTCAGCAGTAAGGCGCGTCAGATCAAGTGGCTTCGGCTTTGGTTATGCGGTAGCTCGCCCAACCGATCAGAACGGCGTTGATGTAACGATTGAGGCGGAGAAAAGCCAAGACCTCGACGCGCTGCAGCAGCTTTTATGGACGGCTTTCGATTGATATTTCCAGCAAGGGTTACTCGACGCTTCTGGCAATCATCCTGTTCACGCCCGCAACATCAGCTAAACCGCTTGTCCAAGCCTCACTAGGCGCCCGCAGCGTTATTTTCTCGATCGCTGTGCTTCTGATCGCGCATACGGTGTCGCTAGTCAGATTATCAACGGCAAACCGAAGCGCGATACACGCCCACCGCACCAGAGCTTCAGTCCCCGTGCTATCTCCCGGGGGATTATTCGGCGTTGAAATCTTCCAACTCGTGGCGCAGCTATCATGGACTTGTCCGACCTGAAGGCTATCGAACCGCCCCTCCACTCGCGGTGGTGATCGGGGCGGATTGCGACACGACATGTCGGCAACCCTACAAAACCCCTTCGCATAGCGACAACGAAACATGTGCAATCTCGAAGGCTTACCGGCGCAACCTGATTGGCACGAGCAGTGCTCAGAGTTAGCCGGGTCCCTAAAGCCCGAATCCGATTGGGAGCTTAAACGACGATGCACATCGTGGTCTGTATCAAACAAGTGCCGGACTCAGCGCAGATACGCGTCCACCCGGTGACAAATACGATCATGCGCCAAGGCGTACCGACCATCATTAACCCATACGACCTGTTTGCTCTCGAAGAGGCACTTCAGGTTCGTGACCGCTATGGGGGCGAGGTGACCGTTCTAACGATGGGACCGCCCATGGCTGAGCAAGCGCTACGCAAAGCCCTTACCCACGGCGCAGATCGCGCAGTGCTTCTGACCGACCGCCACTTTGCCGGATCTGACACGCTGGCGACCTCGTATGCTCTTTCTCAAGCAGTAGCGAAGATTGGCGAGAGCTATGGGGGGCCTGATATCGTCTTTACGGGAAAGCAGACAATTGACGGCGACACGGCCCAGGTCGGACCCGGAATTGCAAAGAGGCTGAACCTCCAGCAACTGACTTACGTAACGAAGATTGTCTCCATTGATCCCACTTCGCGCGAGCTCATGGTTGAACGGCACGCGGAGAGCGGCACGCAGATGCTGAAGAGCACGTTGCCATGTCTCATCACCGTGCTGGAAGGTGTCAATGCTATCCGCCGGGGCTCTCTCGATGATGCTTTCCGTGCAGCGCGAAGCCAGGGTCTTAAATGGGGGGCCGCTGACGCCGGCATTGGGGAGTTGACCAAATGCGGCCTACGAGGATCGCCGACGGTCGTGAAGCGAGTATTCGCTCCTGGTCCGCGCGCCGAAAAAGCTATGCAAGTGGACATTAACGACAAAACGTTGGCCGAGGTCGCCGCGGACACGGTCGTTGCAATTTTTGCCCGCCAGCCCGTTTTGGAACGCAAGCTCACGTCCCATGGCAATCGGTGAGCAGCGAGGAGTAGATTTTGGTCGCTAGAAAAAATGAAACGCCGTCAAACGCGGTCGGCCGCGCCAGCTCAGGGAAAAAGCTGCTTAAGTGTTTCGAAGATCACCGGCACGTCTGGGTCTTCATGGAACTTGAGGGCGGCAATGTTCATCCCGTATCGATTGAACTCCTCGGCGAAGGCCGCAGACTAGCTGACAAACTGGGTGTCCAACTGGCCGGGGTAATCCTCGGTTCGTCTGAAGGCGTGGGCACCAAGCCGGCGATCGAAGAGGCCTTCGCTTACGGAGCTGATGTCGCCTATCTGGTAGAGTCGCCCCTCCTCGCCAACTATCGAAACGAACCCTTCACCAAGGCTTTGACGGATCTGGTCACTACTCACAAACCAGAAATTCTCCTTCTCGGCGCGACTACGCTCGGCCGCGACCTCGCCGGTGCTGTTGCAACGACCTTACAAACAGGGCTCACGGCTGATTGCACCGAGCTGGATGTTGATGGAGATGGTTCACTCGCAGCGACGCGGCCAACTTTCGGCGGGTCCTTGTTGTGCACGATCTACACGCTGAACAGCCGGCCGCAAATGGCAACGGTGCGGTCCAGGGTCATGGCGACGCCACAACGCTCGGATAAGCCAATTGGACGCGTTATCCAACATCAACTCCTGATGGTTGAGGAGGAGATCGTCACCAAAGTGCTCGCGTTCCTTTGTAACAGCGGGTCTGAGCAATCCGATCTGGCCAACTCCGACATCGTGGTTGGGGGCGGACTCGGCCTCGGCGCTGCAGGAAACCTTCAATACTTGAGAAACCTGGCAACGACGATCGGCGGGGGAGTCGGGTGCTCGCGCCCACTGGTCCAAAAAGGCTGGATGCCTGCTGATCGACAAATTGGTCAGTCCGGCCATACCATTAGACCCAAGCTCTACATCGCGGCGGGAATATCTGGCGCGGTCCAACATCGCGTTGGCGTCGAAGGAGCCGATCTGATTGTGGCTATCAACCTTGACGAGAACGCTCCGATCTTTGACTTCGCCCACATCGGCGTTGTCGCATGCGCGCTGGAGTTCTTGCCGGCGTTGACAGAAGCTTTCGCCAAGCGAATGCCACCGCACAACTCTATCAAGGTTATGGACCGAGGAAGGCTAGATGACCAAGGGTAAGTTCGACGCGATAGTCATTGGCGCCGGTATGTCCGGCAACGCCGCAGCGTATTCGATGGCTAGTCGCGGTCTAAAAGTGCTGCAGCTGGAGCGCGGAGAACATTCAGGCTCTAAAAATGTTCAAGGGGCTATATTGTACGCCAACATGTTGGAGGCGATTATCCCAAACTTCCGCGATGACGCTCCTCTTGAACGGCATCTGGTAGAGCAACGATTCTGGCTAATGGATGACTCGTCGCACACGGGCGTGCACTATCGCTCTGATGACTTTAACGAACTGAAGCCAAACCGGTATACGATCATCCGCGCCCAGTTTGACAAGTGGTTCTCATCCAAGGTGCGCGATGCCGGCGGCACAATCCTTTGTGAAACGACAGCGACTAGGCTCGCTCGGAACCTGAGAGGTAAAGTAGTAGGCGTTCACACGGACCGGGAGGGCGGTGTGATCCTCGCGGACGTGGTCGTCCTCGCTGAGGGCGTAAACGGACTGCTTGGAACTCGAGCCGGCTTACGCGATATACCGAGGCCAGAAAATGTGGCCCTCGCTGTCAAGGAAATGCATTTCATGCCGGAAGAGGTCATCGCAGAGCGCTTCGGCCTCAACGGTAGCGAAGGCTGTGTGATCGAAGCCGGCGGCACGATCTCACGCGGAATGGCCGGACTGGGCTTCCTTTATACCAACAAGGAGTCGATCTCGGTGGGGATCGGCTGCCTCGTCTCCGGTTTAGCGGGAGGCATGGAAAATCCGTACCGCCTTCTTGACGCCTTCAAGCGACATCCCTCGATCCGACCATTACTGGCCGGATCAGAGATAAAAGAATACGCCGCGCATCTTATTCCCGAAGGGGGCTTCAAGGCAATCCCGCAACTCTTTGGCGACGGGTGGGTGGTCGTGGGCGATGCGGCGCAACTAAACAATGCCGTGCATAGGGAGGGATCAAACCTCGCGATGACATCAGGCCTCATGGCCGGCGAAGCGATCTGTCAGATAAAGAGCCGTGGCGGCTTGATGACGAAGCGCAATCTCTCTCTATATAAGGGCATGCTGGATAAGTCGTTCGTCATGAAAGATCTGATAAAACACAAAGATCTTCCAAGCCTCCTCCACACTGACAGTCACAACTTTTTCATGACGTATCCAACGCTTATATCTCAGGCAGCGCAAAATTTTGTGCGCGTCGACGGTGAACCTAAAATCAACAGGGAGAAGGCCACAGCCGCCTCCTTTATCAAGGCACGATCCCGTTGGGGGTTGATTAGCGACGCGGTCCGCTCCGCCGTATCTTGGCGTTAAAGGAAAATTCGATGAAGGCGACCATCATTGAGCGCATTGAGGACAAGCTGTACCAAAACCGATATCTCGTCGACACTGGACGTCCGCATATAACAGTGCGACCGCACCGGTCGCCAAGCCCGAACCTGCTCGCCTTGACGCAAATCTGTCCGGCCAAATGCTACGAGCTGAACGAAATTGGTCAGGTGGCGATTGTTCCCGATGGCTGCTTGGAATGCGGCACATGCAGAGTGTTGTGCGAAGCTAGTGGCGACATAAAGTGGAATTATCCCCGGGGCGGGTTCGGGGTCCTCTTCAAATTCGGATGAGGAGTCCCTACCTCCGGCGGGATAGCAGCGACCGATCCAGCTGCATTAGCGGCGGCGATTGAATGTGCATCCACTCAACCTTTCGAAAGGCTAATTTTTGCGCCGTCGATAACACCTATTTTTAACTTAGGAATATGCGTTAGCATATTTCGTGCAGCAGGGTAAAAAGCAGTGCACCCTCCCCTGTTTGTAGGCATGATTAAACCAGAGGCGCGGCTCCATATACTCTACGACATATCCAAAGAGCTTATCTCTTCTTTTCCTCTAGACAACGTCCTGAAGGCTGCGATGAACGCCCTCGCCGAGCATCTGCGATTGCGCGATGGCGGAATCGTGATTCACGGCTCCGGAGGAGAGCCCTGGATAAACGTACGGGCTCCCATTGGGCACGACGTTCGCTCACGTTCTCTTACGATTGAACAGGCGGACACAATAAATCGTGTCATCGCTAGCGGGGAAAAGCACTTTGGGAAAAATTCTGTCGTTCTCCCCGTTAAAGTGAACCGGAAAGCAATCGGCGCATTATGGATAGATTTCGCTCAGCAAAGCGGAGCTCAGGACGAAAGCCTTCTGGCAATGATTGCCGTCCTGATCGGCTTAGCCTGCCAGCGCTATCGCGAATTGTGCAGCGATGGCTGCTCAGTCGCCGAGGAACAACAAGCAGGACAGATTCCCAAAATCAAGCCGAAGTCTCATCCCACCCAAGTCGATAAAATCGACTGGATCGTTGGGGAGAGCCTCGCGCTCAAGAGGGTATTAGCTACCACCAAGATCGTGGCCGCGACGAACTCCGCGGTGCTCTTGAGAGGAGAGAGCGGCACTGGCAAGGAATGCTTTGCAAGAGCAATACACGCGTTATCGATACGGAAAAGCAAGGCGTTTATTAAGTTGAATTGCGCCGCGCTGTCGGAGACCGTTCTGGAATCCGAATTGTTTGG
Source organism: Rhizobium sp. SU303 (assembly GCF_021052345.1). Taxonomy (NCBI): domain Bacteria; kingdom Pseudomonadati; phylum Pseudomonadota; class Alphaproteobacteria; order Hyphomicrobiales; family Rhizobiaceae; genus Rhizobium; species Rhizobium sp. SU303. The sequence continues at coordinate 501,517 of NZ_CP088096.1, read as the reverse complement.
CCATGAGAAGGGCGCTTTCACCGGCGCTCTCCTTCAACGAGCTGGACGTTTCGAACTGGCCAATGGCGGAACGCTGTTGCTTGATGAAATTGGCGATGTATCGCCACAATTCCAGGCAAAGTTATTGCGCGTGTTACAGGAAGGCGAATTCGAACGTCTCGGCGGAACGAAGACATTGAAAGTAGACGTTCGAGTCATATGCGCCACCAACAAAAACCTTGAAGTGGCCGTCCTTCGAGGTGAGTTCAGAGCCGACCTCTATTACCGGATCAATGTGGTGCCCATCATTTTGCCGCCACTTCGGCAGCGCGACGGTGACATTTCGCTTCTAGCGCAAGTGTTCCTCGAGCAATTCAACAAGGCAAATGATCGAAATTTCGACTTCGCGCCGTCGGCAATAGGCATTATGTCGAAATGCGCCTTCCCCGGCAATGTTCGCGAGCTGGACAACTGCGTACAAAGGACCGCTACTCTCGCCAGTTCAAATACGATCGCTTCATCAGATTTTGCCTGTCAGCAAGGCCAGTGTTCTTCGGCGCTCCTCTGGAAAGACGGCCGCGATGGCATTGACAACGACGCGGTGCATAGTCTCAACCCGCGAGATACAATGTCGAGCGGACTGGGGCTCTACGCAGGTACCCCCAGCGGTGCCACAGCCACAATGGAGGCACCGGGTCTCACTGAGCGTGATCGACTGATCAATGCAATGGTGAAGGCTGGTTGGGTGCAGGCCAAAGCAGCTCGTATCCTGGGTAAAACGCCGCGGCAGGTCGGCTATGCGCTACGCCGGTTTCGTATCGATGTGAAGAAGGAGTGACCGCGATCGCCAAGAGCTCCGTAAGCGTGGCACAACGACTTCGGGGGCGAGCTATTCATTTCTACAAGACATCTCCGGCAGCAAGCGGGGAAACGGGCGGTAAGGCGACATAAGAGCTGAAACAATAATATCTCATCGCTCGAAATCTCTCTTGCTTTTGGAGATCTAACCTTTCCTCACCAGTGGAACAGTGCAATGTCGGAACCGGAGATAAAGGTCGGGAAGACCAGCAGTGCCCTCTTCGACCGGGCGCCGATGGCTCCCTCTATGCCCGGCGGCCGCGCATCTTCGTCCCATGGCCTTTCGGTGACGGATGACATAGATGCGCGGATCTGGGAGAGAATCAAAGACCATCCCTGCTTTTCAGAGCAAGCCCACCACTATTTCGCTCGCATGCATGTCGCGGTCGCGCCAGCCTGTAACATCCAGTGCAACTACTGCAATCGCAAATATGATTGCACCAACGAAAGCCGTCCCGGGGTCGCATCAGTAAAGCTAACTCCCGACCAGGCACTACGCAAGGTGCTTGCCGTCGCCAGCAAAGTGCCGGAGCTTTCCGTAATCGGCGTTGCCGGACCGGGCGACGCTTGTTACGACTGGAGGAAAACAGTCGCGACGTTTGAAGGAGTTGCGAGAGAAATACCTGACATGAAACTATGCATCTCCACCAATGGATTGGCGCTTCCGGATCATGTCGATGAGCTAGCTGACATGAATATCGATCACGTGACGATCACTATCAACATGGTGGATCCGGAGATAGGGGCGAAGATCTATCCATGGATAATTCACGGACATCGTCGATACACTGGCATAGCAGCTGCCGGGATCCTTCACGAGCGCCAAATGTTGGGTTTGGAATTGCTGACCAAGCGCGGCATCCTCACCAAAATCAATTCGGTTATGATTCCAGGCGTCAATGACACGCACCTCGTCGAAGTTAACCGATGGATCAGAGACCGCGGCGCATTCATGCACAATGTGGTGCCCCTGATTTCCAAGCCTTCGCATGGTACTTATTACGGTCTTACGGGTCAACGTTGCCCGGAGCCGTTCGAACTGAAGGCACTTCAAGACTGTCTCGATGGCAACATTAAGCTTATGCGCCACTGCCAACAATGCCGGGCCGACGCCATCGGTTTGCTGGGCGATGATCGCGAGCGAGAGTTTGCCCTCGACCAGATCTCCACCAAAGTTGAATTCGACACCAGCAAGCGCGAGGCCTATCGCAAGCTGGTCCAGCATGAGCGAGGGGATCAACTGGCAGCAAAATTGGACGCGAACAAAGCAGTCAAGTCACTGGGTTCTTCGGGAACCCTTGCAGTTGCCGTGGCGACTAAAGGTGGCGGCCGGATCAACGAACATTTCGGTCAGGCAAGGGAACTCCAAGTGTATGCAGTCTCACTAAAGGGGATCAACTTGGTGGGACACCGCAAGGTCGAGCAGTATTGCCTCGGTGGTATAGGCGAGAAGGCCACTCTCGATCACACCATCGTTGCACTCGACGGCATCGACATTCTGCTTTCTTCCAAAATCGGCGATTGCCCAAAAAAGCGGTTGGCAGAAACTGGCGTGCGAGCCAGTGACGCATTTTCCTATGATTACATCGAGTCTGCGATTGGCGCGCTATACGCCGCCGAGTTTGGCGGCAAACCGGCAATGCCGACGGCTTTAGGCCCCTCTAATTGAATCAGGAGCTAAAACATGGCCTTCAAGATCATTGTATCCCAATGCACCCAGTGCGGCGCTTGCGAATTTGAATGTCCCTCAGATGCGATCAGTTTCAAAGGTGAGGGATATGTTGTGGATCCAAAAAAATGTACCGAGTGCAGGGGTGAGTTTGACACGCAACAATGCGCTTCGGTGTGTCCGATGCCGAAGACCTGCGTCCCTGCCTGATCGCCACCGGACTAAAGCGCAAAGACAGAGCCACGCCGGAGATATCGGCCTGCGCATATGTCGTACTAAAATAGCAGGCTTTGATAGCGCTCGACTTCCGGAGCTCCAAAGCCGCCGCAGCGAGAAGGGACATGCATGAGAGTGACAATCAGCAGAACTGACGTCGGCTTATCGGTCTATATTCACAAGAAAGACCTTGAGGAACCGATCATTTCGGTTGAGCACAAAAACCTATGGGGCGGCTTAATTTTGCTGAAAAATGGATGGCGGATAGCCCTCCCCGACCTATCGCAGAACAGGCGCCTGCCCGTTACTGTCGACGCGAGGAGGCTATCCAGTTAGCATGTGCGCAGGTTGATAGATGAGCGTCGATGCGAAGGGCAAGCTGCATACACGCCAAATAGGGGGCATCGAGTTCCCGATCCCTTGAAGGCGGCCATCGGCAAGAGGCCGCTCGTAAATCAGGCGGAATCCGATATGACGCAACTCAACGAAACAACGCTCAAAGGCCTCGTTGGCCGCATCCTTGACGATACTGGCGGAGCGTTTAGCGTGCCACTGGTACGGATCGGAGATGCACTCGGGCTATACAGGACACTGAAGATCGGGCCGGCGAATGCCGACGAACTTGCCGATGCCTCGGGATGCGCACCTCGTATACACCCGACAGCAAGGTGAAGTGCACTCCTGAATTCCAGAGCACTCGCTTCAACCTCGGACAGGCTTTCATGCAAATCAGGGAGATAGGAGACATGCTCGCTGATCCAAGAGAAACTGGGTTGCTAGCGATTGCACAGCAGTCGGCGGAGGGCGCTCTTCAATCTTCATCCAACGCGGCAAGGCGAGCCTCGGCACGGGCCGTATCGGTAATCCAAGCAATAGCCCTAATCATCAGCTTGTAACGGCATTCGTCCCCAGTGGTTCTGACATGACTTGCCTTGCAGCAATGTTCAGATCTCAAGCAGGAGAGAAAGACATGGCCCGTATCCAGGAACATGACCAATGCTACTCAAATAAGGACTACGACATCGCACGTGCCTTTTTTCACGCTAAGCCGCTGTTGCTGGCACAGATCGATGCCGCTGCCCCAAGCGACGATACAGTAGCCAACGATCAGGGGACGGTACAGTTCCACCTCATCGGCCAGAAGACCGATGATCCGCAATACAGCGGCATCATGAATGAAAACCAGGACAATCTTCTGGCAATCGGCGGTCTCATCCATGATTATATGCACACCAACTATCCTGATATTGGCTCGAAAAAGCTCGACATTAATACCTGGACGAACGTCGTCGGCCACATTCCCAACCTTTCGGCCGGACCGCAGAAACAGAAGAGCTATTCCAACAAAGTTGCCGGCACATCCGTCTCCGGCACTTTCCTCTCGCTAATCGCAAAGGCCATCGTTACCGACGGGGCATCTCTGATGACGGACTTTCAGTCGTTCTTGACCGCGATGAGCAACCTGACTTTCAGTGCCAACCGCAAGACGCCACATTACAAAGCGGTGACATGCACCTATCAGAATTATCTTCTCGGCAACGGCGGCGGGGGATACTTCGACTACGGCGCCATCGTCTTGCGGGAGATCGAGATCAAGGAACATTTCCTTGAGCTGAAATCCTGCTGCTCGTCGACGCAATACGTCAACATCGACATGAGCTACACTGAGGTCACCAATATCGTTCAAACCCGGCGCATCCGAAAAGGCGGTCCGGATTACGAGAAATTTCAGGAACTGGTGAACAAGAATTCCACCGAGCAGTTCAGGAAGGCTCAGAACTTCTTCAACGGCGGTTCGACGCCGCAACACGACATCGAGCCGCAAGTCTGACACCGGGTCGGCGCATTGCGGCTCACCCGACAAAAGTTCGGCTTAGGACGAACGCATCGACTCCAAGGAAGCGACAGGGCAACGGGGATGCTCTGTCGGGTCGTCAGATTTCGTGATCTCCGCGGCGCTCCGGAAAGGAACTGACATGAACCCATTCGCCAAAACAGTTGCGGGTCTTTTCCTCGTGGTCGGCCCTGAGAGCAATAGCCCCCTCGACGCAGAGAGGATTTGTTCAGGCTTGATCCAGAAACTGTCGGAAGATGCCTCCCGCAATCTGGATGCCCGAACCTGGCAGAACGCCGTGCAGATGGTCCCTGATCAGATAGAAAGTGCGACAACGTCGCAAACGGTGAACTGCATAATGCCGCTCGGGGGTTTGCCGGGCAACCTTGCGATGTTTTGCACCGGAGCCGTCAGTGGAAGCCATCGGCCCACACTGGCGAAATCCATTGGCTCCTACTTGGGAAAATTTGGGAAACCGACAGCGTTCAACTGCCTCATTCTGGATCAATCCGACACGGCTGAAATCCACCTCTATCTCACGTGCCTGAATGTAACGGAGGGCCGAAAATCGGAGAAATTTAGCATCTCGTCGACCCAACTTTCGGCGACGCTGAATCTTTCGAACAAGCAAACGCAGGCCACTATCACCAAGGTCTTCGGCTCCTTCCCGGCGACGAGCGACCAACCTTTCTACCTCCGCATGCTGAATTGATGCAGATGCTCACCTAATCAAGCTCAATGGAGGATATCCGTACCCGATGCTCTGGCCGCACGTAGTCCCGACTAGTTTTATCAGTGACCATGGACTAGGCGTGGACTCTTGGGATTCCCAAGTTTGAGCAAATCAGATTCAAGTCTGTCTTTTGGAGGCAGTCATGGGTGTTTTGGATCGATTGGTGCTGCGGGATGAACAGTGGGAGCGGATTGCTCCCCACATCATTGGTGACGAGCGCACGCGCGGTTCGTCAGGCCGCGACAACCGAATGTTTGTGGAGGCCGTGCTTTGGATCGTACGCACTGGCTCGCCCTGGCGTGACCTACCAGAGGTCTTCGGCGAGTGGAACAGTGTCTTCCGCCGTTTTAGCCGCTGGAGCCAGAAGGGTATCTGGTGGCGCATGTTTGCGGCGATGTCAGACGATCCAGATTTTGAATATCTGATCATCGACTCCACCATCATCCGCGCCCATCAGCACGAACTGCCGGCGCAAAAAGGGGGCTGAAGATCAGGCCCTTGGTCGCTCTCGCGGCGGCCTGAGCACCAAGATCCACATGGTGGTGCGCGGGTTGGGCTGCCCGGTTCGCTTCACACTCACCGCAGGCCAGAAAGGAGATGCGCCGCAAGCCGATGCCCTGATCGAGGGACTTCCCGCCAAGGTCGTCATGGGTGATACCGCCTATGACAGCGATCGCCTGCGCGCCGAAATCGCCGGAAAAGGCGCAGTCGCCGTCATCCCCAACAATCCTTCTCGTGCCAAAAAATATCCGCTGGACAAGGACCTCTATGCTCAGCGCCATCTGATCGAATGCTGCTTCTCAAAACTCAAGCAGTTCCGAAGGGTCGCCACGCGCTTCGAGAAAACCGCCCGAAACTACCAAGCTGTCGTCACAATCGCCGCAACCGTGCTATGGCTCAGATAACTGTCCACACGGCCTAGCGCCTCCTCCACCAAACGCGCCCGGTCAGAAATTTTGTGCGCGTGGGGATAGTTTCAAAGCAGGTCTGGATGCCATTGGAGCCGAGGTTTCCATGGCCTAATAGGATAACGGCATGGAGAGGCGATTCTTTCCTTCGAATCGTTAAGCAGCATTCATCACCGCATTAGTCGCCGCCGAAGCAATGCGGTCGACACGAGGAACGGTACGACTATGTAGATGCAGAGAACACCGATATGCAGGCAGACATTGGCGATTGGTTGGCCCAGCATTGTCGGGCGGATAAGATCTATCGAATGTGCCAAGGGCAAGAAGGCGGCTATCTGTTGGAATGCTACGGGCAATTGGTCTACGGGAAACACTGCGCCTGACAAAAACAACATCGGTGTGATGACAAGGGTTTGGTAGAATATGAAGTAATCGTAACTGGGCGCGAGGGCCGTGACGACCATTCCAAGGCTCGCAAAGGCTAAGCCCGTGATGGCGATGACCGGAAGAGCATAGAGAAGAGCCAGCCAGTGAGTGTATCCCAACATGGCGGCGACGATACCAATACCGGTGCCTGCGAGCGACGCCTTGGTTGCTGCCCACGCCATTTCCCCAACGACGATATCCCCTAGCGTGAGCTGTGTGTACAACATTGCTTCCCAGGTGCGCTGGCCCTGCATTCGGCCAAAGGCCGCATAGATAGTCTCGAAGGTTGCAGCAGTCATCGCGCTTGTCGCGATCATTCCAGCCGCCAAAAATGCAGTGTACGATACGCCGTCAACGCGCCCGACCATCACTCCCAATCCAGCGCCGAGCCCGAATAGGTATATTACGGGATCGGCTAGATTTCCGAGAATGGATGCCAGCGCCGCTTTTTTCCAAGCCAGATAGTTTCTGCGCCAAACTGCGAGCCAGTTCAAACCGCCGGCGGGTAATGTTGCTACGCCCATCGTCTACTTCTCCATCTCGCGTCCGGTTAACCGCAAGAAGACATCCTCTAGATTTGGTGGACGCTCCAGCAAGCGCAGGTTCGAATATGCACGCAGTTGCGCGCGCACCTGCTCTGGATCAGGCGTGTAGCAGAACAGGGTCTCTCCGCTGATTTCCAGTCGCCTAGCATTTGGCCTGATCAAAAGACTTAGCTCCTGCGGATCGCCACCATAAATTTCGATCACGGGACAGCCAATCTGCTCCTCGATCAGGGCATGCGGTCGGCCTTCGGCGATCTTTCGGCCAGCTTCAAGCACGCACAGCCGGTCGCACAAGCGCTCCGCCTCTTCCATGATATGGGTCGTCAGAAGAATTGTCTTGCCGCGTGCCAACAGCGATCGAAGTCGTTCCCAGATCAAGTGGCGCGCGTGTGGGTCGAGACCGGTGGTCGGCTCGTCCAAAATGAGTAGCTGCGGGTCATTAATGAGCGCACGCGCCAAAGTGAGGCGCCGCTTCATTCCTCCCGATAGGTCTGCCACACGCGTATTCGCCTTGCTTTCAAGTCGCGCAAATTCAAGCAGCGATGGGATGACCGTTTCGATTTCTCGGGTGCTCATGCGGAAGTAGCGGCCGTATACCAAAAGGTTCTCACGGACCGTGAATTCCAGGTCGAGATTATCGAACTGAGACACGATCCCGATTTTCGCGCGCGCCAAGCGAACCTGGCCCGGCTCCTGCGCTCCGAGTACAGTGATCTTGCCTACACTCGGCGACGTCATTCCTAGGATCATACGGGTGATCGTGCTTTTACCTGCGCCGTTCGGTCCTAAAAGACCAAAACATTCTCCTGCGGCGATAGTAAACGACAAGTCATTGACGACGATTTTACCACCATATGATTTCGAAACGCCGGCCAGGTCGATTGCGACTGGGGACAATGAGCCAGAAGGCGAATCCATTGCCTTAAATTTCCATTGGTGCTGCCGCTCCGATAGGATGAGATGATCCTGGTGCCGATCAGCGATCGTCGTCTTCAAATTCGTTAATTGCCCGTTCATTTCTTGTCCCAGATTTTGAGCTGCAGTGACGCGTTCATCACTCGCCACTATAGGCAATTTCAGATGTAGCCCGCCCTGGCATTTTGGTAGCGCCCTGCTGCCCAACAGTGGGCGCAATCGCGACTGATCCGCGCGACAGCCAATCGCTATTGGATAGGGTACAAAGGGCATAGGCCTTCAAGGGAATTAAGAGAAAGATGTTCACGAGCGTGTGGAGAGCAAAACCCAAAAACCTAAGTTCGCGGGCGCGATAGGCAGCCACGCTACAGCGTACAAGAGTCATGGATCCAATGACCAGGATCGTCCACCAGGGCAGTGTGGCGGTCAGCGCAAACTGGCCAATTCCTGTCAATACCGACAGCGCAAGAAGTAGCAGGCCGACATTTTGCCCGATTGCGTCCAGCGTGAGATACCGATCGAGACCAGGCAGTACAGGAAGCGCAAGCAAAGTATCCCGAAAGGTGCTGCGTGCCCACCGTAGTTGTTGGCGTAGATAAACACCCATCGTGTCTGGAACGACTGTCGCCGCGATGGCGCTCGGAACATACTCAGTTCGAAAGCCTGCGCTCAGCATGAGAATCGTCAAATGGCGATCTTCGCCGAAGTCACTCGGCTTGCCGCGATAAAGCTGCGTCTCGTACTGATCGAGCAGCGAAAGCATAGCAGACCGACGGTACATCGCACATGGGCCGCAGCAACACATAACTGCACCGAAGCGAGCTTGTGCCGCGCGCTCCTCGTTGCAGGCAAGCCAGTACTCCATGTCAATCAAGCGAGTTAGCCAGGTGTCCGCCTGGTTACTGGCTTTCATTTGGCCCATCGCCGCACCGACTGCTGGATCCCGCATTTTGTGGGCAAGCTTAGATACGACGTCGGGGGCGATCGTGGTGTCTGAGTCCACATTCAAAATGAGATCCCCAGAGGACTGGGTTATAGCGGCGATTTGCGCTTTGCGCTTTCCAACATTTTTAGGGAGAATTGTGAAGTTGAATCTCTCATCGTCTGCATAGGCAGCGCGCTGAGCCACAACCGCGTCGCGATTTTTGGAACCGTCGTCGACTACATAGATGCGCAATTTTCCGGCATAATCTTGCTCCGCAAGCGACGCGAGGCATTCCGAAAGAACGATTGGGTCCTCGTTGAAGCACGGCACGATGACATCAACGCTTGGCACGGGGTTGGTTTCAATGTCTTTCGCAGGTGTTGTTGAAATCGTTGTCCGCCTAGCATGAAAGACCTGCGCGCTCTTGTAAACGGTGGCGAGCATTGCATAAAGCGAGATGGCGGCGATGCTGGTTGTTGCGAGCAGGGTCATGGTTTCTCGTTTGTCCAGTGTTTCAGGGAAGTGAACGAATCTCGAATCCGCGGCTATGCAGTGCCGGAATAATTCGAGAGAGTGCTATGAGCGTCTGGTCACGGAGTCCGGCAAGCGAGCATTGCTCCACCTCATCGGGAGGACACCCGTCGTGCAAAAGCACGATTGCCCCAGGCCGAGCAGCAGCAAGCACCTCATCAACGATCACGTCGACGCCCGGGCAAGACCAGTCTCTAGGGTCGGCCGACCAGTGAACGGCTCCAAGTCCAGCCCTCACCGATGCTGAAAGGACGTCTTCAGTCCAAACCCCGTAAGGCGCTCGTAAGTGCCGGACCAAGGCTTGGGGACAGGCCGAGACAATAGCTTGATGCGCCTCGTCTATTTCACGTTTCACATCCTTGGGATCGCAGGTGGCGAGGTCGGGATGCGTCATGGTATGATTGGCGACATCATGACCTTCCGCCACAAGACGCCGAATGAGTTCGGGGTGATCCTTCACGTATGAGCCGATAGCAAAAAATGTCGCCGGAACGCGGTGCTCAGCTAGAACATCCAGGATTTGCGGCGTGCAGAATGGATTAGGACCGTCGTCGAACGTCAAGTAAACGCAGCGAGCTTCCTGGCCGCTTGTGTGATTGACCGGTACTTCGCTCATATATGCGGGCCGCTTCATAGTTCCGACCCGTTTCGTTCAATCAACGAGCCCGCGGGCCACTCAGTCATTGGACGGTCGACGGGAACCACCAATACGAGGACATCTTCAGTGCGCGTGGCTGGCAGGTCGGAATGCGCGTCTGGAAGCGTCGAGCGCACACGCAGCCCGGTCATGATATTTGCGGTACCGTCTCGGCAGTATCTTTCCATATGATTCCGCATGGCGTGGCGAACTGTTCCGAAAGCAAATGGAACGCTCAACTCGCGCAGAATCGGAAACATAGCGCGGACCGAGTGAGCGATTCCTAATCCTTCTAGATCCGGTCGCACTCCGTACAGGCCTAGCTCGGCCACAAGCAAATCAGTCGTACCGACTTTTATGAAGCGGCGTAACAAGCCCATGTGGCTAGCGACGCCGTGCGAGTCATATGCGATTGCGCGGCGTTCGGGCCTCGCACCACCCCAGCTTCGGCCAGTCTCGAACGGCTTGGCATTGAACGCTCCCGTCGGCCCATAGGTCTTGCAAAAAAAATCGGCGAGTTCCGCGTGGTCGGAAGCTTCCAGCTCATTTTCCCAGCATATTTTCCATCGCACTTCAGAAGACATGCAAAAGCTCCAAGTTGTTTCGTCGCCCAACCACGATCAGAGCTGCGCGATATTGTTGCGCATACTTGTTGGATTGCCGGTTAGGCAATCGAGCGGTTAAGAGATGTAAGAGTCTCAAATCGGGCCCCTGCCCGGCGCTTCGTTTTTTAGTTCCTGGTCCTGATATTGATCAAGTTCCGGGTTTTCTATAAGTGATCCGAAAGATTGGTAAAATTGATTGTTTGGATGGCAATCATCTATGGAATGGATATTCAACCCATGCGTTTTAAAGGCCTAGATCTAAACCTTCTTGTAGCACTCGACGCTCTAATGACCGAGCGCAAGCTCACAGCAGCGGCGCGCAGCATCAACCTCAGCCAACCCGCCATGAGCGCTGCCATCTCTAGGTTGCGCGACTATTTCCGCGACGACCTTTTTATCATGCAGAGACGGGAGCTAGTTCCGACCCCGCGTGCAGAGGCACTTGCCCCCGCTGTTCGCGAAGCACTCTTGCATATTCAGCTCTCCGTTATCGCTTGGGATCCAATAAACCCAGCGGAGTCCGACCGCCGATTCAGAATTATCCTCTCAGACTTCATGGCACTGGTCTTCTTCGACAAGATAATACTGCGCTTAGCTCGGGAGGCGCCAGGAGTCAGCTTCGAGTTGCTGCCACTTGACGACGATCCGGAGGAGCTTCTCCGCCGTGGTGATGTCGATTTTCTGATCCTCCCGGACTTATTCATGTCCGGCGCCCATCCGAAGGCAAGGCTTTTCGAAGAGAGACTGGTGTGCGTCGGCTGCCCTACGAACGAGCAGTTACAAGGGCAGCTCTCCTTGGAGCAATATATGTCCATGGGACATGTTGCGGCTAAGTTCGGACGTGGTCTCAAGCCTTCCGTAGAGCAATGGCTATTGATGCAGCACGGCCTCAAGAGGCGTATTGAGCTCGTCGTCCCGGGGTTTAACTTGATCCCGCCATTGCTGTCTGGCACTAATCGAATAGCAACCATCCCCCTGCGGCTGGTCAAACATTACGAACGAACTATCCCACTAAGAATCATTGAGCATCCTTTGCCGCTTGTTTCGTTCACTGAGGCTGTCCAATGGCCGGCTCTTCACAACACTGATCCTGGAAACATCTGGATGCGCGAGATTATGATCCAAGAGGCTTTGCGCATGGAATCTGAGATGGAAAGTTGTACGTCGTAAGCGGCACCGTCGGCTCATTTCACAGCCCCAGTAATTAGATCCATACGCATTGGCTGTGTTCCCAAAGGAGGTATTACGTTACAGGCGGCCCCCCGCCGCCTCAGCTCAGCTAGCAATCGAAGCTATTGCCGAGAGCGATCGTTTCTATCTGAGAAGGTGCGATTCGTAATGCTTTCCCTGGCCTCATGCAAAAGTGATTCAAAACTTTATTCCTGTAACTTATGTTCGGCCCATCGCGGAAACCAGCATCCAGCTGCGGCGACTTCCACGACCTTCCGCACATGCCTTCTGCGCGAAATTGAGCAACGCGCCGACCCGGGATAGTAGCCGAAGCTCTACTTTCGATCCCGCAATACTTGTTCTTGAGGATTTGCAACGGCGCCGGCGCGAGAAGTTAGCCGCGGCAATATGTCGAGCCACAATCCATAGTGTGGATGCTTTTGATCCACACAATCAATTTTACCAATGATGCCATATGATCCATAGCAGGGCAGCCGCGCGGCGAGATTCCGGTAAGTTTTATTGGTTTCTGTCGTCACTTCGCAGACGAGCCGGAACATCTTCCGATGTTCGCAGCAATTAGATCGAGCCTTCTCGCAAGGCCGTCGGCTTGTCGAAATTAGGCATGATGGAGAGGAATACAAATGGCTGATCAACTCACACTGGAAATTATCAGTGCGATCAATAAGCTCGTCAAAGCTGAAAACGGCGAAAGAACGAGCGTAGCCCTCGGCGAAATAACGACTGACACTGAGTTGACTTCACTTGGCATCGATTCGCTGGGTTTGGCCGATGTCCTTTGGGATCTGGAGCAGCTCTACGGCATTAAGATCGAGATGAATACGGCCGATGCCTGGTCGAACCTCAACAATATCGGCGACGTGGTGGAAGCCGTCCGTGGCTTGCTCACCAAGGAGGTCTGAATGGACAGGCGCGTCGTTATCACCGGATTGGGCGGACTGTGCGGACTGGGCACCGATGCTTCCTCTATCTGGACGGAGATGCGCGAAGGCCGCTCCGCCATCGGCCCGATCTCAAACTCAGAGATTCATGAGCTGAAGGGGATGATCGGGACCGAGATCAAGGTGCTGCCTCAACACGACATTGATCGCAAACAGCTCATCTCCATGGACCGCTTCAGCCTGCTAGCCGTGCTTGCAGCTAAACAAGCCATGCTACAGGCCGGCCTTTCGTGCAATGAAGGAAATGCCCACCGTTTCGGCGCGACAGTGGGCGTTGGCTTTGGCGGCTGGGACGCTACCGAGAAGGCCTACCGCACCCTCCTATTGGGCGGCGCGACTCGCACTGAGCTATTCACTGGGGTAAAGGCAATGCCTAGCGCGGCTGCCTGTCAGGTAAGCATGAACCTCGGGCTGCGGGGGCCAGTCTTCGGTGCCACCTCTGCCTGCGCCTCGGCCAACCATGCGATCGCTTCAGCGGTAGATCAGATCAAGCTCGGTAGGGCGGACGTTATGCTAGCTGGAGGAAGCGACGCGCCACTCGTGTGGATCGTGCTTAAGGCATGGGAAGCAATGCGCGTACTCGCTCCAGATACTTGCCGGCCATTCTCGGCCGACAGGAAAGGACTAGTTTTGGGCGAGGGTGCGGGCATGGCCGTGCTGGAAAGCTATGAGCATGCCGCCGCCCGCGGTGCAACGATGCTTGCCGAGGTCGCCGGCATCGGCCTTTCCGCCGATGCCTACCACATCGCTGCACCAGCTGTGCATGGGCCGGAGGCGGCGATGCGCGCCTGCCTTGTTGATGCGAGTTTAAATGCCGAGGATGTAGACTACCTCAACGCCCATGGCACCGGCACCAAGGCCAACGATCAGATCGAAACGACGGCGATTAAGCGCGTCTTTGGTGACCATGCTCGATCGATGTCCATCTCTTCTACCAAATCCACTCACGCGCACTGCCTCGGGGCAGCAAGTGCGCTCGAAATGATAGCCTGCGTGATGGCGATCCAAGAAGGTGTCGTGCCGCCCACCGCCAACTATCGCGAGCCAGACCCCGATTGTGACCTGGATGTGACCCCTAATGTGCCCCGGGAGCGAAAGGTGCGCGTGGCCATGAGCAACGCCTTCGCCATGGGCGGCATGAATGCTGTCCTTGCGTTCAAGCAGGTGCCATGAAGTTAAGACCGCCACGATTGAACCCCTTGTAGGGCCAGCAGCAAATGCCTGAACCAGGCGCCGCCGATTCCCTTCAGCAAGGCTTCGCTGCAATTCCGCAGATACTCAGGCATCTGAAAGCTCACGCTACACCGAATTCACCACGTGTCGCGGGGAGCTGGAGCCCGCTATTTTTCGACGCCGGGAGCTCTCACGCGGCTCGCCGGCGACCAAAGTTTAGGCCTCACCTTTTCTGCCCGCGAATAAGGAGTGTTGCTTTCGATTCCACCTCTGCCTTCACCCGATATCCCGCCAGGTGCCAGCTTGATCGCGAATTAGTCGCTGGTCCGGTGTTTTTGGGGCGCTTGCCGCTGAGTACGGAACCTGCCAAGTTGAATCCGCACATCTGATTGTGCCCTCCCCAAGCTGGTGAAACGCAAGGTCGCTGGTGCCGTCAGCCCCTTGTGCAGGATTTGCCTCGCTTGAGCAGACGACTTCAACCGGCCGCCAAAGGGGAAAGATTGCTGTTTACTCCTCTGTGAGCTCTGCCGTTATTAGTTGAATTCCAGCGGCAATCACCGACCACCCCCACGAACAAGATCTGAGAAGATACGATGACACGCAGCCAAAAAGAGAAGATGCTAGCAGGCGAAATGTACAACGCAGCGGACCCCGAGATCCAAGCCGAGTTGCTCCTCACCGGGGCTTGGTTGAAGCGGTATAATGACACGCTGGGCGACTCCGCCGAGCGGTGGAATGGGCTCCTTTTAGAACGATTGGGAGCAGTCGGGCTTGGAGCGGTTATTCGTCCTCCGTTCCACTGCGATTACGGGTTCAACATCCGGATCGGAGCTTGGGTTTACATCAATTACAACTGCGTCATTCTTGACGTGGCAGCGGTAACTATCGGTGACGGAACCGCAATAGGCCCTGCTGTGCAGATTTACACCGCGGACCATCCACATGATCCAGAGCAGCGCCAGGCTGGACTGCAGTTGGGACGACCTGTCAGCATTGGCAGGCACGCCTGGATTGGCGGTGGAGCAATCATTCTCCCGGGCGTGACAATTGGCGATCACGCTGTCATTGGCGCTGGTAGTGTGGTCACGCGAGATGTTCCTGCAGGAAGCACGGCCATGGGAAATCCAGCTCGGGTCAAGGCTGGTGGACGCTTGCCGAAATCATAAAAGCAGGCCTTGGGGTAAATCCGGCGGTAAAGGGCTGGTTTCTTTGCTTCTGCGAACGGACTTCTGGCCGCCATGGCCCTTTCGGTTCCAACTGTCGGCACTTTCACTCTGACGCCAACCTCTTTGCAAATGCGGCTGCGCAGTCCTGCTGACCGATTCGTGATCATGTTTGCATGCAAAGGGGCAACTACGCCTTAGGGTCAGCCCGCAGACACATACCGCTTCACCTGCAGAAAAACGAATTGCCTTTCAGCCCGTGCGCCGATGAAAAACAATTGGCGGCATGTCGTCGGCAAATAACAATTCCTGTTGGCGCGAACATTTTCAGAGGCAGGCCCCACGCCCCGGTCGTAGCTTATCAGTCGACACTTTGCAGAAGGCATCATGCGCTGCCTACAGCGTCTAATCGACGCAACCCGAGTGGGCGACATCCATATCGTGGATGATAGCTATCCCAACAATCAATTTTACTAATCTGTTTGGATTTATTAGCACGCGCTGGAGGACACGCGCCGAGCGGCGTCCGCCTCCTGATTACCTGTCGGGGGCTCTTGGGACATGGGTGACGAGCATGTGTGGGATTGTTGGCATAGTGGGACATAAGCCCGTGTCGGAGCGGCTGATCGAAGCCTTGGGGCGGCTGGAATATCGCGGCTATGATTCATCCGGCGTTGCTACGATCTTCGAAGGAGAATTGCACCGGCGCCGTGCGGAAGGCAAGCTCGGGAACCTTAAAACGAGATTGAAGGAAGCGCCCCTGAGCGGCACTGTCGGCATTGCCCACACACGATGGGCGACCCATGGCGCACCGACAGAATGCAACGCTCACCCGCACTTTACCGATGGTGTAGCCGTTGTTCATAACGGCATCATCGAAAATTTCTCCAAGCTAAAGGACGCATTGGCGGAGGTAGGGACCAAGTTCCAGACTGACACGGACACCGAGGTGATTGCGCATCTCCTGACAAAATTCCGCCGGGATGGCATGGGATGCCTTGAGGCAATGCATGCCATGTTGAAGTGCGTCGAGGGCGCCTTCGCTCTTGCCATCCTGTTTGAGGATGATCCCGCGACCATAATGGTGGCGCGCAATGGACCACCGTTAGTGATAGGCCACGGCGATGGTGAGATGTTTCTAGGCTCCGACGCGATCGCTCTTGCTCCGTTCACCAATGACATCACATATCTGAACGATGGCGATTGGGCTGTTGTAGGCAAAACGAGTGTCCAGGTTTTCGATATCGAAGGCAATGTCGTTACGCGCCCACGGCACATATCGCTTGCTACCGCAGACCTGGTCGGCAAGGGCAATCACCCGCATTTTATGGAGAAGGAAATCTACGAGCAACCGGAGGTCATCGCCCGTGCTCTTGGTCACTACATCAATGTCAACGATAGTCATGTCACAACGACTTCAACCGACATCGATTTCGCCGGGGTTGAGAGCCTCGCGATCTCCGCCTGCGGCACGGCATATCTTGCGGGACTAATTGGCAAATATTGGTTCGAGCGCTACGCACGCTTAATCGTTGAAATTGATGTCGCCTCTGAATTCCGTTATCGAGAAATCCCGTTGTCGCCGCGGTCGGCAGCGCTCTTCATCTCTCAATCTGGTGAGACGGCTGACACGCTTGCATCGCTGCGCTATTGCAAAGCACATGGTCTGAGAATAGGCGCTGTCGTCAATACGCGAGAATCAACTATGGCCCGCGAGGCAGATGCCATCTTTCCGATCCTCGCCGGGCCAGAGATCGGCGTTGCTTCTACCAAGGCATTCACTTGCCAGCTTGCTGTTCTCGCTGCGCTAGCCATCGGCGCAGGCAAGGCGCGGGGCACGATCACAGACGACGAGGAACAGGTGCTCGTCCAAAGTTTGGCGACCTTGCCGGGCGTTATGCGACAGGTGCTGAACGACATCACGCCGGAGATCGAACTCTTGTCTCGGGAATTGTCGCATTACCGCGACGTGCTCTATCTCGGCCGCGGCACGAGTTTCCCATTGGCCATGGAAGGTGCGCTGAAGCTCAAGGAGGTTTCCTATATCCATGCTGAAGGTTATGCGGCAGGAGAATTAAAACACGGTCCGATCGCCCTGATCGATGAAAATATGCCAGTCATTGTCATCGCGCCACATGATCGGTTCTTCGATAAAACTGTCTCCAATATGCAGGAAGTGGCCGCCCGCGGCGGCCGCATCATTCTGATCACCGACGAAACGGGAGCTTCGATGTCAAAGCTTCCCACCATGCACACTATCGTATTACCCGATGTTGCGGAGATTATCGCGCCGATGATCTTCTCTCTCCCGCTGCAGCTTCTTGCGTATCATACCGCGGTCGTTATGGGGGCAGATGTGGACCAGCCGCGGAATCTAGCTAAATCGGTCACAGTCGAATGATTGTGACGATTGGTTAGATCGCAAATCGCCTCCCGGAAAATCCAGGACTTGATCAGACATCAAAAAAGTGAGGTCGTATGCACGAACTTTCGCTCGCCGACGTGCCGTCGCGAATTGGCCAGGAGCTCGGTAAATCCGAATGGATCACCGTCGATCAAACTACAATCGATCTCTTTGCCGATGCGACACACGATCATCAATTCATCCACGTGCACCCGGAACGCGCGGCAGTCGAAAGCCCGTTTGGTGGCACTATCGCTCACGGCTTCCTGACACTCTCGCTTCTGTCGGCGATGAACTTCAGCGGCATGCCAAAGATCCGCGAGCAGACCATGGGCCTTAACTACGGCTTAGACCGGGTGCGTTTCATGTCACCAGTTAAGACCGGCAGCCGTGTGCGCGGTCGCTTCGTTCTCTCTGAATGTCAATTTCGCGGCGCAAGCATGCTGGTGACTACCTACGAGGTTACGGTGGAGATCGAGAACGAGAACCGACCGGCACTCACTGCTAATTGGATCACTATCATTCAGTTTGATCCGAACGACAGGCCTAAAGGGATTTGACGCCAGCTCGCGCCAGCGGGTGTCGACTTGTTGTTTTGGCTGCACGCGATTTCGTAGTGTCACGCCGGAATTCTCGATCTGCTGCGTCGGCAATTGCGCGCTGGCATCATCCTTTGGGCAGGCGAAACGGGTTTGAGTTGAATTTCGCTGTAATGGAGGCTGATTGATTGCATTCGTTCCGTCTGGCCGCTGCGGTGTTGCCGCTACTTTTGTCATCTTGCATGCTCGGGCCCGACCATGCACCGCCGGAAACGCCTTTGCCGGAGAAGTTTTCCGAGGGTGCAAAACAGAGCGCCGGCGATGTTGCGGTGTCGGCGTGGTGGGATTCGTTTTCAGATCGTACGCTCAACCAGTACGTTGCCTCCGGCCTGGATGAGAACCTCAGTGTTCAGCAGGCGCTCGAAAGGGTTAATGCCGCCGCCGCGGACGTCACCATCGCTGGCGCCGGGGGCCTTCCCAAGGCATCACACACGACAAGCGGCGAGATCGGCAAAGGGGGAGATATCACGAGCACACAGAATATCTCCAGCGTGCAACTATCGTTGACCTGGCTGCTGGACGTATTCGGTCAGTACCGGCGCAGCACTGAAAGCGCACTGGCTTCTCTTGATTCTGCGCATGCGGCTGTCGACGCCGCAAAGCTAGCTCTAATCAAAGATCTTGTTTCCTCCTACATCGACGCCCGGTACTACCAGCAGCGCGTCTCGATTTCCCGAGCGAACCTGAAGTCCCGCCAGGAGACCTACGATTTCACGAATCTTCAAGTCGAAGCGGGAGCGGCTTCCCGGCAGGATGTCTTGCAAGCCGAAGGACTTGTCCGATCGACGATTGCCGAAATACCAAGGCTAGAACTGAATTTTCGCGTGTCGGCGCATCACATTGCGGCCCTCCTCGCTTTGCCGTCGGAAACAGTGATCAAGCAACTGCAGAAAAGTGAAGGGCAGCCGGTCTATCGCGGAAAGATCAATGCCGGCATTCCCGCCGATCTTATTCGCAATCGATTCGATATTCGCCAGGCTGAACGGGATCTCGCCGCCGCGACTGCACAGATCGGCGTGGCGGAAGCACAGCTTTACCCCGCGATAACGCTCTCCGGCTCGATCACCCCTTCCTATATCAAGCAGCGCGGCCGTCACGGGGGTATCTTGAAATGGTCCTTCGGGCCGAGCCTTGACCTCCCAATTCTGGACGGCGGCCGTTTGCGGGCAAACGTGGAGACTTCTAAATCGGACGCCGCAGCAGCCTACATAAGCTGGAAATTAACCGTCCTGACAGCTGTGCAGGAAGTCGAGGACGCTTTGACAGCCGTCCGACGCGACGTTCACACAGAGAACTCACGTCGCAGGCAAGTAGAAACGATCGAAGAAGCACTGAAGCTTTCGACGGCCTCGTACACGGATGGCGCCTCTTCTCTCCTCGATGTTCTCGAAGCGCAAAGGCAGGTGTCCAGCGCTCAGGCGAGCCTCGCTGCGGCGATCCAGCAACTGGCCAAGGATCACGTGCGGTTGAATGTAGCAATCCGCGGTGGTTTTGCGGCTCCCAAAGTCGCGTCACCCAGGGAGGCCTCGACGGTTGCAGCCGCAAATGCAAACATCCAATCCGCACATTCGCCATAGCCGAGCGCTGGATGCGGGATGGTTTAACCTGATCAAGTCATTAGCGCGCCAGCGCCTGAGTTGTATTGGCGCCGGCCGGGAGGTCGTCCAATCGCGGCACATGCCCTTCACCACCTCCCGCTTACGAGCAGGGCTTAGAGCTAATGGGATGGTCCGCCCTGTCTCCCGAGAGCATAACGGAGGTGGGCAAAGGAGGGCTGAAATTATGGATCGCAACCAACTGCGCCAATGCGCCGTCTTCGGCATCGATATCGGAAAGAACCTCTTCCACGTGGTCGGCCTGGATAGTTCCGGCGCGAGACGCTACTGCAGTTCTTCGAACGAGCGAACAGAACGCTTGTCGGAATGGAATCCCGTCCGGGTTCCCAATGGCTTGCGCCAAGTTGCAGACGATGGGGCATTCCGTCCGC
This sequence comes from Rhizobium sp. SU303, assembly GCF_021052345.1. NCBI lineage: Bacteria > Pseudomonadati > Pseudomonadota > Alphaproteobacteria > Hyphomicrobiales > Rhizobiaceae > Rhizobium > Rhizobium sp. SU303. The sequence goes on along the minus strand of NZ_CP088096.1, from coordinate 481,278 downwards.
ATCATCCCGGCGCAGTGAAGTCTACGCAAAATCGAACAAGAATGACATCATCGATGCTGCGGCGATCGCAGAAGCTGCAAGGCGACCGACGATGCGCTTCGTTGGCATTAAGCAAGCCGATCAGGTCGATCTTCAGATGTTGCATTGGGTGCGTATTCCGATGAAACCGGCCACCGATTCCGATTTGAAGCCGGCTATTTTTCGGGCTGATCCTGGGTCTGTTTGATGTTTGGATCGGGTTTTGTGTCAGGTCAAGCTTTGCTGTGTTTCAAGCGCCATCGGTGAACGCTGTTTGCGCATACTTTCGCCAATGAGATCGATGCCTCGGCGTTGTGAACGAGGCGATCCAGTATCGCATCGGCGGCGTTGGGTTTGAAATAATTTCCCACCAGCGATCCAGGGGCACCTGGCTTGTGACGATCGTCGAGCGACGCTCGTAGCGGTCTTCGATGATCTCGAGAAGATCGCGGCGCTGATCATCGTTGAGTTTTTCCGGTCCCTAGTCATCGAGGATCAGCAGGTCGGTCTTGGCGATAGATTTGGGGATTCTGCCGTATCGCCCGTCACCCCTTGCAAGCGCGAGCGTGGCGAACAGCCGGGGAACGCGGTGGTATGCAACGGAGAAATCCTCGCGGCATGCTTTGACCGATGGATGCGGCCCAGCGCCGAAAGCGATCTGGTGTCCACTCAGCGTATCGCCGGTGGGAACTGGGCATGTGATCTGGGTCGGTTCCATGACGACAGCCGCCATAGCGGCGCTGATGGACGGCGATGCGCTTGCCGCGGTAAAAGATCTCGATGGTGCGCGCCGTTGCTCTAAGATCGACCTGCTGGCGAATGAGGGCATGAGGGACGGAATAGAAGAAGCTTTTGAACTCGACGTGATAATCGGTCGAGACACGGAGCAGACGCCATTCGGCGAATTCGTAGTTTCACCCGGGAGGCTAGCGAGCGCAGCACGTTCGACACGTTCAAATACTTGCCGCCGGGTAAACACCCAATCGACGCATGAGGTGATCGTTGATGCGATCAAGTGCCAATAGCGGCATTGGCCTCAGCCAGCGAGAAGAAAGTCAGCTTGCGCAACCGCCCCAGGATGCAGGTGGCGCATGGCGGCGTCGTCATCGGCGACGAGAACTTGTTTCAATGGCGTACCTTTACTGGTGCAGTCGATCAATAAAATCACGTCGTTTCTATTTTCAGTTCCCTGCGCCATGTTGGAAAAGAGAAGCGCCCCAAGGGTGGAACGCTCCTCGGATCATCGAATTAAATGAAGCCGAAATTTTCCGCCGTAAGCGAGGTAAGATCCGACATGTCGTGCAGATTGTCGACATGAGCGAAGGCATGCGCGTGGTTCGCAGAATCGACATAGGCTAGTGTCGCACCGTGAGTTTCGCCATCTTGACCGAGAGTTTTTTGATCATGGAAGACAATGATGTCACCGCGGGCTTCGTGATCAATAGCAGTCGCGGCGGCAGCGGCAGACGCAAAGCCTCGATCAGTGATTACCACGACGTGCTCGCCGTGCGCGCCTTCGGCCGCGCCGTTGTAGAAGGTGTCCACAAATTCGCCCGGAAAGCCCTTGGAATGATTGATGAAATTTGCATCAAACAGATTCCGGTCACCACCGAAATCTGCGGCGTCCAGGACAAAGCGGTCCTGCTTCGTGTCGAAATCCATCACACTCGTATAGCAGTGCGTTGTTCCAACCATAGGGTCGTGGAACCGAAACACGAAGGCGTCGCCGTCGTCGCCGCCAGTCAGAACATCTGCGCCGTCACCAGCCACAAGTATATCGCTGCCAGGGCCGGCGTAGAGCACGTCATCGCCCTCGCCGCTATGCGGTATTACGCGGTGAGGGTCGGTACGTATAAGGGGTAGGAGGCGTCGCTGTACAAGAGATCGTCACCACCGTCGGCATGGATTACGTCTGAGCCTTTCCCGGCCCAGACAATGTCATGGCCCGGACCGGCCGTGATGCTGTCTTGGCCGTCACCAGCTTTGATCCGATCATCGCCGTTGCCGGCATCAATCCAGTCGTTCTTCTTGCCGCCATCGATTATGTCGTTTTCAGGGGATCCTTTGATAAAACTGCCGTTATCACTGCCTTTGATATTCATCGCATATACTCCTTATTAGGCAACGGGCGCCGCCTGTGCCCCTTATCTTTTCCAAGAGCGAATTAGTGAAATCCATTGTTTTGATATGACCTATTTGAATGACGGATGCGAAAATGTTTATCTCGGCCGCACGGCACGCCCTTCGTAGTTGGCCGGCAGATATGAAAACGACTGGGGGCTATGACGATCGGCGGCCGTTGACGAAGGCCACAACTTCTTCCCTCGTATACGCTGAAGACAAATCTGCAGAGCACCTGATCTCAGGGTGCTTTGCAGATCGAAAACCTCAGCTCCAGGCGTGGAGCGGTGGCTTCTCGCCGTTCAGGAAATACTTACCCAAAATGGCGTACTTCCAGCGGACGGGTCGTGCAGAGTATGGGTGCGGGCGTTGCGCCAGTGGCGATCAAGCCCGTGCTCTGCAAGGGTCGAGCGCGTTGAGTATCTTCGCTTCGGCGGTAACGATCTGGGCTTCCGCAACGGCTCAGGAAGAACAAATTGCGATGCTGATCACCAGCAGGAACAGCGCCGAGATACTGGTCTCGACGACGCCGTCAATGTTCTGAATATCCTCACTAAACTATAATATATTTGAAAATATATGACGTATAAGTTTGCTTTAAATGGCGAAGTATCAATCCATTACCGATTTTTGATATAACATAAACGAATATACGATTAAATATATCCTCTGCATCTCTTGTCTTAAATCAGGTAATTGTAGAGAGTCTGCTTATGAAAGCAGGTATGACAATGCTGAAATATTCAACAAGGGCTGTCGCAGGGAGGAACGTCGGGGGCTATGGTCCAGGAGGAAGGCTCCAGCACAGCAGGGACAACGCCTCCTATGTCCCGAAGAGCGTCGGGTCGACTCAAGACCCAACGGACGCGAGGCGAAACTTGATCCAGTCGAGCGATTTGGCTTTTCTCATGGAAGCTCATGATGCCCTCTCCGCGAGTAAGGCGTGGTTTGCAGACCCTTGCGCGTCCAGCCCAGCACCGGATGTTAGTTTCGTTCGTTATCGAGTTACATATGTCGCTAATTAAAAGAAAAATCTTCTCCGTGGGCGTCTCGATGCTAATGGCATGCGGCGCGTCGGCGGCCGATCTAGCTGACCACAGCGTTCCGAGCGCCCCCTCTTATGACGCACCGGGAACCTTCTCGTGGGCCGGGGCTTACGCCGGTCTTCATGGAGGTGTCGCGGCCTCCAAATTCAACCCGTTCAACAATGGTCGCGCCCCAGCGGTGGGCGCTCAGGTAGGTTACAATTTCCAGGCTGGATCGGGCGTTTTCGGCGCAGAACTGGAAGGCTCTTACTTGAACAACGAAGTACGTGTGCCCGTCGGCAACGTGGAAAGCCGCTTCCGAGGTGCCGCGAAAGCGAAGGCTGGCTTGGGCTTTGATCGCACTTTCGTCTACGGCACCGCGGGCGCCACAACGACCGAGTTCGAGGGCCACCGCCTCGTATCCGGATCGGACAAATGGAAATCCGGGCCGGATAGCTGGAAACACGGCTACCTCTTTGGTGGCGGCGTCGAGCACGCGTTTTCGGGCGGCGTGTCGGCAAAGATCGAGTACAACTACGTCATTAACAACGCCGTCCCGACCACGAGTGGAGGCATCAGCTCAAGGTCCGACCTCAACGATAATGTAATTGAGGCGGGCCTAAACTTTCGCTTCTGACGAATTCGTCTGAAGCCTTGAGCAAAACCCAAATACAAGGCAACCGCCCGCACGATCAGCCATGCCTCGAACAATGCCGGCGCTTGAAACCATCCATCGATTGCCGCTTCAGCTTTTCGGCAATAGCATTCAGAATCATCGGCTCGCTCCACAACTTTCGGAACGGCAATCATCTTCCCATGTCAACATACCGTTGAGCGCCAAAATTTGCGACAGGCCCTGCTTTGAAGTTCTCAGTCGTCTGCCGTACGGTTCCGAGTGAATGCGAAGCTATGGCGATCGGGCTGACGCACTCGGTTAAAATTGACGGCTCGAATTGTTTTTCAGACGAGCGGCGCCAAACGGTTTGCCGAGGACGATCCCGCCTGAAGATGCGCTTTTTGGTTGTATGCATCAAGGGTATATAATATGGTTTTCAGAGTTTAGCTGCCCACGGAACTGGACACTCACTGCTTAGATGTGAGGAAGTTAATCTTGCACCGAACCGGGAGGTTGTCGTGAAGGAAGAATCCTCAGCGGTCTCGAATCTGGTGTTCGATTTCCTGTCAGAGTCAGCCAGCGCAAAGAGCAAAGACGATGTGTTACTCTTATTTGGAAAAATTTCGCAGTATTTCGGGTTTAGTTATTTCGCGATATCCGGCATCCCCTCGCCTATTGAGCGAATTGATTCCTATTTCGTTTTGGGCAATTGGTCAGTCGGGTGGTTTGATCGTTATCGTGAAAACAATTATGTCCACGCCGACCCCATAGTGCATCTTAGCAAGACATGCGATCACGCATTTGTTTGGTCGGAAGCTCTGCGAGATCAAAAACTCGATCGGCAGAGCCGTCGTGTCATGGATGAGGCACGCGAATTCAAGTTGATTGACGGCTTCAGCGTTCCTTTACACACTGCCGCTGGGTTTCAATCGATTGTCAGTTTTGGAGCGGAAAAGGTAGAGCTCTCAACCTGCGACCGAAGCGCGCTCTATCTGATGGCGGCTTACGCGCACAGCTTGCTCCGCGCCCAAATTGGGAATGATGCCAGTCGAAAAATTCAGGCCTTACCCATGATCACAACGCGAGAGCGCGAAATCATCCATTGGTGTGCCGCAGGCAAAACAGCAATAGAGATCGCAACGATTCTCGGACGATCCCATCGAACCATTCAAAATGTCATTTTGAACATCCAGCGAAAGCTCAATGTGGTTAATACACCTCAGATGATTGCCGAAAGCTTTCGTCTCAGAATCATTCGCTGAAGCATATGGAGTTTTCGGCCACTTCAAAGATCGGGCCTGTTGGATCACGACAGCCATCATGATCAGATAGTAGCCCCGTTGAAATGCAGAGCTAAATCTGCGTCTGAATTGATAGACAGGCGCAACACAGTTTTCGGTAGGTCGAGCAGGCAGCATCGATTGGGGGGCTGCGAGGACGTGCTTTGAATTTGTTTCCCCAGAAGTCGTCCAATGACCGCCTACCGCCAGACGGCCCCCCCGAATTGACCAGTCGCGTCTTTTGGGGTGATCCCCGACAGATCGCAGTGGTTGGCATTTTCTGGTCGGGCAGCTTGGATCAGCCGCGCACTTTTAACCGGCGCATTTATCATGCAATACGCGTTAAAGCGTGCGGGTAGCCCTGGCGTTGTATTCGCCTGGTTGCCATTTGGCCTGCAGTTGACGCTTGCCCCCTCCAAACGCCCCGATGGATCCACGGGCTCACCGCTGAAGTGTAACCGGTGTTTCCATCACACCACCGAATCCGTTCGTCCGTTGCAGAGATCGCGCCATCCCTTCATAGTTGCAGGCGTATGAGGGCGGATAGCGATGCTTAGAAGGAAATACGATGCGAAGGTGACACGAGAACTCGCGGTGATGAGGATCGTGTTTGCATTGATCGGGTTAGTTGCCTGCGTGGCTATCCTTGGTTTTTATCTGTGGCGGCTCCAGAATTTTGAGCGGTCCGTCGCAACGGTCGAAGCCGTTTGGGACGAAGAAGTGAATCGTCGCGGGACGACAATCGTAACGATGGCAGACCTATCTTTCTCAAGGACTGCGCCCATGGGGGAGGCAATTGCTTGCAGGCACCAGTTTGAGATCGGCACGCCTCGTGACGGTTTTAAAGTCGGAGATAAGCTTGACATTGTACCAGCAACTGGAACTTGCCAGAGGGTCGACATCATTGGCCGAAGCGGTGTGAACCCTTAGACTTTCGCGACGACTCTTCTGTGTGTCAGCGTCTTGGCGCTTTCCAAGGCAAGAGTTCCTCGATCCGGCTCTGCTTGTGGCCACTGACGATGGCGGTGAGCGTGGCGGTCAGGTAGGCCTGCGGATCGACGGCATTGAGCTTGCAAGTCTCAATGAGCGAGGCGATTGTCGCCCAGTTCTCGGCACCTGTATCATGACCCGCGAAGAGCGCGTTCTTGCGATTGAGGGCAATCGGCCGGATGGTCCGCTCGACGGCGTTGTTGTCGATCTCGATGCGGCCGTCGGTCAGGAAGAGCTTCAGACCATCCCAGTATTTGGCAATGTAGGCCAAGGCTTCGCCGAGTGGGGACTTAGTTGAGACATGGGCGCGGTGATGGACAAGCCAGGTTTGCATGTCGGCGACCAGCGGCGCTGACCGCTCCTGCCGTCCAGCGAGACGAGCCTGCGGATCACGGCCGCGCAGTTCGGCCTCGATGCGATACAGTTCACCGATCTGTTTGACGCCGTCCTCGGCAATCGGTGCTGAGCCGTTGCGGGTGATCTCCACCAGCTTGCGGCGGGCATGCGCCCAGCAATAGGCAAGCCGAATGTCGGACCCAACACGCTCTGGCGCGATCAGCCTGTTGTATCCGGCATAGCCATCGACCTGCAGGATGCCGGAGAAGCCCTGCAATATCCGTTCGGCATGAATGCCTCCTCGACCGGGAGCGTAGGTGAAGGCGACGCCCGGCGGAGCACCACCGCCCCAAGTACGATCATCTCGTGCCAGCGCCCAGAAGTATCCGGTCTTGGTCTTGCGGGAGCCGGGATCGAGAACCGGTACACGGGTCTCATCCATGAACAGCTTGGTCGAGCGCTTCAGGTCGGCAACCAGCGCATCGAAGACGGGACGCAATTCGAACGCAGCCCGGCCGACCCAGTCGGCAAGCGTTGAGCGATCCAAATCGATGCCTTGGCGGCTCATGATCTGGGCCTGCCGATACAACGGAAGGTGATCGGCATATTTGGAAACCAGCACATGGGCGACGGTCGCTTCCGTCGGCAGTCCTGCCTGGATCAGCCGCGCTGGAGCTGGAGCCTGAACGACACCGTCAGTGCAGGCGCGGCAGGCATATTTGGGGCGACGGGTAACAATGACGCGGAACTGCGCCGGGACCACGTCCAGCCGCTCGGAGACATCCTCGCCGATGCAATGCAGACAACCGCCGCAGGCGCAGATCAGGCTTGCTGGTTCGATGACCTCTTCAACACGGGGAAGATGCCTTGGAAGGGAGCCACGATTTGTCGCGCGGGGCTTGCTGATCCTGTTTCCAGGAGGACCGTCCGCCTCATCCTCGGCATGGATCGCTGCCATCGCCGTTTCCAGGTCCTCCAGTGCCAGATCGAATTGGTCGGGATCAGTCTTCTCGGACTTTCTCCCGAAGGCTGCCTGTTTGAAGGCGGCGACCAGCTTCTCAAGCCGTTCGATCCGCTCATCCTTGCGGCCAATCTGGGCGTCTTTACCTGCCTCGCTCAGCCGCGCCGCAATCAGCATCGCCTTCAGGGCGGCAACATCATCGGGAAGGTCGGCGGCATCCAGCATGGGCGAAAACTATCAAATCCTGAGCCGACTTGCCTGTGGAATTTGCCGTGCTGAGTCATCGTGCCGCAGCTATTCGATGGCCTCCGGTGTTCTCGTTTGGACGGCATGAACTCGCCGCCAATCAAGGCCTGCAAACAGGGCCTCGAACTGGGCATGTGTCAGCGTCATCAGGCCATCCTTGATGCCGGGCCAGGTGAACGTGTGCTCTTCCAGCCTTTTGTAGGCCATGACGATCCCAGAGCCATCCCAGTAGATCAGCTTCAACCGGTCCGTCTTACGTGACCGGAACACAAAGACCGTTCCGGTGAACGGGTCCTTGTGCAACTCGTTCTTCACCAGCGCCGCCAATCCGTCATGACCCTTGCGGAAATCCACGGGTTTGGTGGCCACCATGATCCGAACGCGGTTCGATGGAAAGATCATATTGTCGCCGCCAGGGCGCGGGCGATGGCAGCGATCCGGGACGCGGACGCACCTTCCTCCAAGCGGATCGTAACAGTGCCTACGACGATCTCGGGGCGACCAATCGCTTTCGGCGGAGGCACGGAAACTGGCGGATCAACGATCACCGCCGCGAACTCTACCGCATCCTCCGGTGCTGGCAGGATCAGCTTGCCCTGCCGAGCCATCGTCCGCCAGGTGGAAAGGCTGTTGGCTCGCAATCCATAGCGTTGCGCAACTTCATTGACCGTCGTACCAGGCCGCAAACTTTCCGAAACAATCTTCGCCTTGATCTCATCAGGCCAATGTCGGTGAACCTCACGTCCAGGCTTCCTGGTTGTGAGAAACTCCAATGAGGTCTCCATGGAGAAACTCCCGTTCTTCATCCATGAAAACCTCGATCACAGATCAGGCGGAGAAGGACAATGTGGAGACAGAACACCGGTTACGCTGAAGTCGCATGTTTTCCCGGTTGACGTTCCCGGATTTCCAACCGGACCGGCAAGCGTGACGCCGCGGATCACGACGCCAGTTTCTACGGGCTTCGCCCCCACCTTGCCTTTTTGCTGCTCCTCAGCCGCGGCACCCTGCGCGAACGTGACGGTCAGAGCGAAAGCAGCTAGCCATCCGAAAGCTCTCAAAGTAGCAGTCATTAAGGTTCTCCTCTTTTGCCGGCCGGCAAGATGTCGCTTCCGGACCGATGTCTCTAAATCGAATGAAAGGACCTACACCCCTTTCAAGTTACCGAAACTTGATCAGGTAGTTCACGGCCACGTTCTTGGGACGCGTCTCAAGAGCTGTGCGTGCCGGATTTTCGGGTGAACCTGTCGATTTGCTTGAGATGGAAGTTCCGGCGGCATTGCCCTGCTGCGAAATTCCCGCCGGCGTCGTTATCTCATAGGGATGCGCGTGAACTTGCAGAGCATCGCATTGGAGTGATCCAACAACATTCGCAACATTATTGCCGGTTGGATCTAGCCGTCGTTTCGCGTCAGGGTCCATACCGCCACCGGCATCGAAACCGCGCAGGAACAGCCCACGGTAGTCTGGAATCCGAAATTCCAGATCGGCCGTAGAATTCCGCTCTCCATAGAGTCCGCCGAGAACGGCGTAGAGTTCTGGATAGACGGCTGCCCTGAGATAGCGTCCATCGCAAAGCATCCATCCCTGGGCTTCGACGTAGCTGATAGGAGCTTCCGCATTTGTACCCGCAGCCTCGCCAGAGCTTGCGCAGGGCGTGTTGCTCCAGATTGTATTGACCGAGCTCGAGATAGGGGCAACTTGCCCCGCAAAGGGACACACCGCACCGATTGGAGGCCCTGCAAACATCGTTGGTTCCTCGGGCAATATTGATGTGTGAGGAAAGGAGTGCCAATTATCAGCAACAACAGGCACTCCCATGCATCAGTTCCGCCCTGACGGGCGGAGCTGAAGCCAATTCACCCTGCCATCAAGCCGGGTTGATATCCCAGGTATTGTCCTCTTGGAGCACGCCTACGAGATTGAAGACGGCAGAGGGAAACTTGGCTTCCCTGGTCTGGGTGATCGTGTCGATGCTGAGCACCGACCCGATAGTGACATTCGTTCCCGCCGCAATCCAATAGCTCGGAGTTGGCGTGAACGTGTGGAGCAGATTGGTGCCCGCTTGTGCAACATAAGTCCCTGTTCCGGACATGCCGATGCCCACGGAGAACCGGTTGTTTGGCACATTGCCAGCATCGTTGATGACCAGTGATCCTGCAGGATCCCCCTTGATCGGCGCGGTCAGGCCAGGTCCATCGCTTAATGAAAAAGTAGTGGTGTTTCTCCCGCTGGGGCTGCAGTCCTCCACCCCGGAGGCAAAAAAGTCCACGCCAGGAATCAGTTGTCCCGTGTCGCTCCAGACGAAATTATAGGCGAGCTCCCAAGTGAACTTGATTTGATTGCCAACCCGAATTTGATACGGAGAGCAGAACCATGCCAAGGAGAAGACATTGGCAACAGGTTGAGGCATCTTTTGATAGACATAGAAGGTCCAAGGTTGCGCCGATTGATTCTTCAGCAATAACGAATATTGCGTTCCTTGGGCAAGCGCTGCGCTTCCCGGCTGTGATGCACGGGCATGATCCGTCATTTCCTTGTCTACGTAGCTGACATGCAAGGACATTTAACTCTCCCTTTTCCATTGATTTTGTGTCTTCACGCCAGGACTGATCCAATCGCTTGGACCGCTTCTTGGCCCAGCTCCAACTGAGGCGAGTGTTATTGGAGACACCAATTCAGCTATAATCATTTCCGGGTGACGTAAATGAGTAGATTTACTCCCTGACAGACCACGATTAACCCATAGGCATGCCCCCGAAACCCGGGACGGTAAGAGCGGCCGAAGTCTATTTGGTCGGTAGCAGATAAGCACCGGCCGAGATGGCTTTCTAACGTGATCCCATCAACGAAAAGCGGCCTGAGAGGCGGCTTGATCGAGCCCCTGGCGTCTTTGACGCACACCGTATGCTCTGCAAATTTACTCTAGCGGTACGAGATGATGGCATTCTTAAGCCCGTTTTGGCGATCTTTCCGTTACCGCCATTTCCCATGCCGCGGGGGATTGTTTGATTTCAAACCATGGTAGCGCGACGAACGACGTTAATCATCCGCGACCTAGGCCGTAGTGACGATTTAACTATTTGAGCCAAATAGCGATAGCGGCGAGTTTAACGAAGCCCATGAAGTTTGCGAGCAGCTTGTCATATCGGGTTGCGACGCGTCTGAACTGTTTGAGCTTGTTGAAGAAGCGTTCGATACGGTTTCGCTCCTTGTAGAGATCGGCGTCATAGGGGCGCTGGAGCTTGCGGTTGCGTTTCGGCGGGATGACGACGTCAGCACCGGTTTCAGTGATCTTGTCGCACAAATGATCGGCATCATAGCCCTTGTCGGCAATCGTAGCGGCAGCCTGGATGCCATCGACGAGATCGTGAGCAAAGGCGATGTCGTTACGCTGTCCGGGAGATGCGATCAGACGAACCGGAAGCCCGAGCGCCTCCGTCGCGGCATGGATTTTGGTGCTTAATCCGCCCCGAGACCGGCCCAGGCCCTGGGCATCCGCCCCCCTTTGACCTTACGCGCCCCTGCCGCATGCTGGTGTGCCCGCACGATGGTGCTGTCGATCATCAGCCATTCCAGGTCTGCTTCTCGGGCAAGCATCGCCAGCATCTCATCGAGCACACCCATTTCGATCCAGCGGTAGTAACGCCGTTTCACCGAGCGGTAGTCGCCCAGTCGCTCGGGCAGGTCGCGCCAGCGGCTGCCGGAACGGGCCATCCACAAAAGCGCGTCCAGAAACAATCGATTGTTCGTGCGCGGACCGCGTTTGCCCTTGGTCCGTCCCGGCACAAAACCTCTGATCCGTTCCCATTGATCATCCCGAAGGGCATCGCAATCCATCACTGACCTCCAAAAGTCAGCGTTGAATCTGATTTGCTTGCCCTTGGGAATCCCAAGACATTAAATCGTCACTACGGCCTAGCTCAGAAATGAGTATTTCTACTCATTTTCAAGGACAGAAAGATCGCGCATAGTGATCTCCGGGGGTCAGGGAGCGATGATGAAGATTTGCATTGGGGACTCTCGGGCTAACGCCGTAATCATGGAGAAAATCTGGCGGTTTCGACACCAGCAATTTGTGGAACGACGTGGATGGCAGGCATTACGCAAGAGTGACAGACGGGAAATAGATCAGTTTGATCACGATTGCGCTATTCATTTTAGCGTTCTCAAGAACGATGCGGTGATCGGGTATTCTCGGCTCCTTCCTACGGTGCAGCCGCATCTTCTTTCAAGCGTCTACCCGCAAATCATGCGGGGCCAAAAGTGGCCAAGGTCGCACGACGTTTTCGAATGGACGCGGTGGGCGGTTGCAAGCGGTGACGAAAGGATTGACGGGGTTCGAGTATCGCGGGTTTTGATGATCGGGTTGATGGAGTTTTGCCGCGTTGCCGGCATCACCTCGCTCATCGGCGAGACGCACCCAAAGCTGATAAACTCCTTGCGCGCCAACGGGTGGCAAACACACATCCTCTCAGAGCCCAGCATTTTCGAAAACGAATTAGTCGTGCCACTCGAAGTCATCCCATCGTCCGCCCCGCAGACGTGAGGGCAACTAGCTAGCATAGGAAATTCCGCTCGATGTTTGAACCTTACGGCTCAGGAATTTTTGGTCACCAGTTCGCCGCCAGTCCGGCTCAGAAGCGCACAAGTCCCCGCCCGGAATTCTTTTGCACAAGCGGTGCTACATCGCAATCAATGCTTAGGTCAGAGAGCCAGTCACGTAGCCGCCCGGATCGATTGCAGCCTAATGATTCCGCAGCCTATGCCACCCTAGAACGGCATGGGACAGTCAGTGTACCTCAGTCACTCGCGTAATTGGCATCCCTTTAGGGGGACGGCGAGGAGAGCAACCAACGGAGAGTCATAACATGGAAACGACAACTAGCCGCAAGCCCGTTAATCTCATCGGTAGCGAGTTGAGCGTGTTTGCCAAGGCGCCGCGCGTCGGACCGACCCCTTCGACCGCAGAAATTGCTGCCATGATCAAGGGGGGCAAGCCAGGCGACATGGACAAACTGGACGTTTAAGTTTCATCCGTGTGACCGTCGCCAAGGCGGCGGTCACTGGCCCTTTAGATTTTCATCAACTAAGCGATCACCATGTTCAAGGGAACGATTGACCGAGGTCATCTCGTACGTGGCTGAACCCCCGATGTACCCGCCCTACCCCAACATCTCTATCAAGATCCTAGACCATCCTTTGCTCGAAAGCTTCCGGTGGGACACCAGTGATCAAATCATCCTGATCTGCCGCGAGCGTTCTGCCGAAGCGAATGGGCACCTTGTGGCACTCAGGGATTGGCCGATAGAACGAGCGCAGGATTTCTGTGCTTTTGGGCAATGGCCATTGGACTATCAGACAATTTCGATCAATCGCCATTCCGGCACGGTGACCTTCAGCGCCGGACATGGAGGTGTTGCGCCACTTTATCTGAAGGTCAGCGGCGAGCGCATCGAGCTCTCCTGGTCGATAGCGGACTTTTATTCGGGCATGACTCTCCCCGACGTCGACACGGATCGAACCGGCCTGCGTCTTGTGGGGACGCTCCCCTATGCAACAACCACGATGTTTCGCTGTGTTTTCATGCTGACGGAGCGCGCGTCACTTTGCATCAGCAGGACGGGAGCCATCGAGACGAAATATCCCCCTCCGGCACCGTATTTCATCCCGACTCCGCTTGTGGATGAGGCCGATGTTGCAGCCGCAGCATGCCGTTTGATCGACACCCTGCTGCGTCGCTGGCCCCTCACGCCGGCCCTCACGGCTAGCGAATTCAGCGGAGGATTGGATTCGGCAGTCGTTGCCGCCATTTGGCGGGGCAGCATCCTGACGCCCTGCAAACCTATGCCTTGGAGGTCGAGGGGCCAGCTCGAAGTCAACAGACTTCGCGGCGCGAAATAGCAATCGAGCACTTTGGCTTCCACGACCAAACGCTGCGTGTTGACACGGTACCAATGGTTCCGTGTGGGTTCGAGGTGAGTAGCGACTACGTCCCCGCGCCCTACAATGCCGATCTGCAGCGGCCTCTCCATCAACTATTGAAGTCGCTCGCAACTGCCTCAGCCCCACGGGCGGTCGCAACTGGTACAGGCGGTGATGAATTGCTAATGGCCCATGCTTTCGAGCAAAATCACGAGCAATTCGCTCGTAATATTAGCGATGCATTCCTTCCTGCGATCCTTCCCTCCGCCATGACACTGGTACTCAAAAACTGATTGCCCGACTATGCAGTAAGCTGCGATCGAGCACCCTTTCCTATTCTGCCGATCTCGGTACTGGAGGCACACGCCGCGCGGGCTCCTTTGTTTGCGAGCCATGGCATATGGCCAATTAGCCCATTCGCCCAGCCAGAAGCCGTACGATTTTATCGGAGTTTGCCTTTAGCCTGGAGGCACGAAAAGGCGCTGCATCGCCGGATGTTGGAACGGCTTGGATATCCCAAACGGTTCTTCGGAGTTTCTATAAGAGAAAATTTCGAACACTATCTGACCGGCTCGCTGATTATCGGTGCTAGCGAGATCACTAATCAATTATCCCGTCGTTGCCTGCTGCATGAAGGGGACTGATCGATGCTGACCGCCTGATCGCCACAATAGACGACATCCGATACGATTCTCCGCTTAGCGATCTCGGCTTTATCTTCCACGCGATTAACGTTGAACACATGCTTCGGCGAATTGACGGAACTTGAAGGAGATCACCCGCTATCGCAGCGGGGACTTCAACACGCCTGCAACTGGTAACCCGTGCATCGCCGCGGAACGAGGCCGATGGGTTCGCTGCCACTTTGAAATGTCGTGCTTCTGGAGCGAGACTTATATGAACATTTGCCATCGCTCGCGCCCAGACGCCGCGTCAATGACGTCTTCCTCGTGAAGTGGATCGCTAGCCGTGGCGTAGTCGAGTGACATGGCGCTTGATCATCGCCGGAAACAGCCCTTTGCGGCAAGTGATCAGAATTCGTTACTGCTGGTCTGGTGATGGGATACAGGCTGTTCGAACAATGGTCCTAGAAGCTACACATGGATAAATGAGACATCCTGTCGGCTGGTCAGATATTCGACATTGTCATCACCTTTGTCGGTTACGTGACAAGCGTTCCTGTTCTCAATCCCGCATCTTTGCGCCCACATAACTGGAATCGCAGTAAATTATTGTTCGTCATCTCTATCGGCCTGCTTGGCACGAATCTTGTGAGCTATAGCGAGGCAGCGGAACGGCCTCCGCATCCACGTTGCGGGATAACCGCATTGCCTCGAACACATGAAGGAACGCCAAACATGGCAGCTCTGCGTCAGATCGCATTCTATGGAAAGGGCGGCATTGGCAAGTCCACTACATCCCAAAACACGCTAGCCGCCCTTGTGGACCATGGGCAGAAGATCCTCATCGTCGGCTGTGACCCTAAGGCCGATTCTACGCGCCTGATCTTGAACTCGAAGGCCCAGGATACGGTTCTTGATCTCGCTGCAACGAGAGGTTCGGTTGAAGATCTTGAACTCGAAGACGTGCTCAAGGTAGGCTATAAAGGTATCAAATGCGTGGAGTCTGGCGGCCCGGAGCCAGGCGTCGGCTGCGCGGGACGCGGCGTTATCACGTCGATCAACTTTCTCGAGGAGAACGGCGCCTACAACGATGTCGACTACGTGTCTTATGACGTGCTCGGTGACGTTGTGTGCGGCGGCTTCGCGATGCCGATCCGTGAAAACAAAGCTCAGGAAATTTATATCGTCATGTCCGGCGAGATGATGGCGCTCTATGCCGCCAACAATATCGCCAGGGGCATCCTGAAATATGCTGCAGGCGGCAGCGTACGCCTGGGCGGCCTCATTTGTAACGAGCGTCAAACCGATCGCGAACTCGACCTCGCCGAAGCGCTGGCTGCCAAACTCAATTCTAAGCTCATCCATTTCGTGCCACGCGACAACATTGTCCAACACGCCGAGCTTAGAAAGATGACGGTGATCCAATATGCGCCGGACTCTCAGCAAGCGGCCGAGTACCGAACACTTGCCCAGAGAATACATGACAATTCTGGCAAAGGCACCATCCCGACCCCCATCACCATGGAAGAGCTTGAGGACATGCTTCTCGATTTCGGGATCATGAAGACCGACGAGCAGATGCTTGCCGAACTTCAAGCCAGGGATGCCAAGTTGAAAGCTGCCCAGTGATCACACTGACACGAGCGCGCAGCGACACGCAAAGCACCCGCCATCCCGTGAGGGAGGTTTCGCCGATGTGGCTTCAGCCGGATTTTCCAAGGGGTTGGGTTAATGACCTTCAAATACGCCAATGACAGTGATTTACATGCGAAGCTTATAGCGGATGTGCTGTCGCAATATCCGGACAAAGCAGCGAAGCGCCGAAGTAAACACCTTAGCCTGGCAACGAGCGAAAAGGACGCCGGCGAGGACCCAAACGCGATTAGCGAATGCGAGGTAAAGTCGAATATCAAGTCTGTTCCAGGCGTGATGACGATCCGCGGCTGCGCTTACGCCGGTTCAAAAGGTGTCGTCTGGGGACCAATCAAGGATATGGTTCACATTTCACACGGGCCGGTCGGCTGTGGTCAATACTCCTGGTCGCAACGTCGCAACTATTACGTCGGTCTGACAGGCATCGACACTTTCGTGACGATGCAATTTACCTCCGATTTCCAGGAGAAGGACATCGTTTTCGGCGGTGACAAGAAACTGGAAAATGTCATCGATGAGATCGCTGAACTTTTCCCGCTAAGCAATGGCGTCACCCTGCAATCAGAATGTCCGATCGGCCTGATTGGCGACGATATCGAGGCCGTAGCTCGAAAAAAGGCCAAAGAACACGCGACGACCGTCGTGCCGGTACGCTGCGAAGGCTTCCGTGGCGTGTCGCAATCGCTTGGCCACCACATCGCCAACGACGCAATTCGAGATTGGGTCTTCGACAAGAAAGACATAAAATTCGATCCAGGTCCCTACGACGTAAATGTCATAGGCGACTATAACATTGGCGGCGACGCATGGGCCTCGCGCATCCTGCTCGAGGAGATCGGATTGCGCGTGGTCGGCAACTGGTCCGGAGATGCAACTCTCGCCGAAGTGGAGCGCGCGCCGAGAGCGGCACTCAACCTCATTCACTGCTATCGGTCGATGAATTACATCTCCAGGCACATGGAGGAAAAATATGGCATCCCTTGGATGGAGTACAATTTCTTTGGACACTCCCAAATCGATGCCTCGCTGCGCGACATAGCCAAGCACTTCGGGCCGGAGATCCAAGAAAAAGCCGAAAAGGTCATAGCCAAATACCAACCCCTCGTTTGGGCCGTAATCGACAAATACTGGCAGCGCCTTTCCGGCAAACGGGTGATGCTCTACGTCGGGGGATTGCGTCCTCGTCACGTCGTCACCGCCTATGAGGACCTCGGGATGGAAATCGTAGGAACCGGCTACGAATTCGGTCACGGCGACGACTATCAGCGCACTGGCCATTATGTAAAAGAAGGCACGCTGATCTACGACGATGTGACTGGCTATGAACTTGAGAAATTCATTGAGGGAATTCGGCCCGATCTCGTCGGGTCCGGCGTTAAAGAAAAATACCCGGTGCAGAAAATGGGCATTCCATTCCGTCAGATGCACTCATGGGACTATTCTGGTCCGTATCACGGTTATGACGGCTTTTCGATTTTCGCCCGAGACATGGACATGGCCATCAACAATCCCGTTTGGGGTCTTTACGACGCGCCGTGGAAGAATGACCGCGCCTCGGCGGATGGCAGTAGCATGAGGACCTAATATTCTCGAAGAAAAATGCGGGAGGCCTTACGCGCCGAAGGTCTCTGATCGCCACCATGTCGTCGCAGCCAGACCGAAAGAGGTGACCCTATGCCGCAATCAGCTGAGAAAGCTCTCGACCATGCGCCTTTGTTCTGCGAGCCGGAATACAGGCAAATGTTGGCCGAGAAAAAGCTGAACTTCGAACGCCCACACCCGGAAAAGGTCGTGTCAGACCAGCGCGAATTCACGAAGACTTGGGAATACCGCGAGAAAAACTTGGCCCGTAAAGCCCTTGTCGTTAATCCAGCCAAAGCCTGCCAGCCACTCGGCGCGGTTTTCGCAGCGGCGGGATTCGAACGAACGATGTCGTTCGTCCATGGCAGCCAAGGTTGCGTTGCCTACTACAGGTCGCACCTATCGCGCCATTTCAAGGAGCCGTCATCGGTGGTCTCGTCATCAATGACAGAAGACGCCGCTGTATTTGGTGGCCTGAAGAATATGGTCGACGGCCTCGCCAACACGTACAAGCTCTATAACCCGAACATGATCGCGGTATCGACCACATGTATGGCCGAGGTCATCGGAGATGACCTGCATGGTTTTATCGAAAACGCCAAAAGTGAAGGTTCTGTCCCGCGAGATTTCGATGTCCCCTTCGCCCACACACCTGCCTTTGTCGGCAGCCATGTCGATGGCTATGACAGCATGGTAAAAGGTGTGCTGGAGAATTTCTGGAAGGGCACCGCGCGAAATGAAGCCACCGCTACTATCAACATCATTCCTGGATTTGATGGCTTCTGCGTTGGGAACAATCGCGAACTAAAACGCCTGCTCGACCTGATGCAAGTGACTTACATGTTCATCCAGGACGCATCAGATCAGTTCGATACGCCTTCCGATGGCAAATTTCGGATGTATGACGGCGGGACCAGCATCAATGACGTGAAGGCGGCGTTGAACGCGGAGTGGACATTGTCCCTGCAATATTACAACACTCGCAAGACGTTAGATTACTGCAGAGACGTTGGACAAGCGGCGACCTCCTTCCACTACCCTCTCGGCGTCGAAGCTACCGACGAACTTCTGATGGTGATATCGGAAATTTCCAGCAGAGAGATTCCCGAGGCGATCCGTCTGGAGCGCGGCCGACTCATCGATGCGATGGCGGACAGCCAAGCTTGGCTATACGGAAAGAAATACGCGATCTATGGCGATCCAGATTTCGTCTATGCGATGGCGCGCTTCATCATGGAGACCGGCGGCGAGCCAACCCACTGCCTCGCCACAAATGGCACCTCAGCTTGGGAGGACGAGATGAAGGAACTCCTCGCATCCTCGCCCTTCGGGAAGAATGCACAGGTCTGGCCAGGCAAAGATCTCTGGGCACTGCGCTCGCTACTGTTCACAGAGCCGGTGGATCTCCTGATCGGAAATTCTTATGGGAAGTATCTTGAACGGGACACCGGTACCCCACTGGTTCGGCTGATGTTTCCAATTTTCGACCGGCACCATCATCATCGATTCCCCCTCATGGGCTACCAAGGCGGACTGCGTCTTCTAACGTCGATCCTCGACAAGATCTTCGACAACCTCGATCGCGAAACAATGCACGCGGGTGTGACAGATTATTCGTATGACCTCACTCGCTAGGAGCGGCGGTCGGCCAGGCGGCCTATCTCTCAACCAGATATGAAGGCAGACGAATGTCCTCGCTCAACGCCAAAATCAAAGATGCCTTCCACGAGCTAGCGAGTGAAAGGAGCGGCAGCAAGGGTCCTAAGGCGCGCCGAAGGAATTGCGCGAGGCCAATGGCCCCGGGAACGGCCGTCGGCGGTTGCGCTTTCGACGGCGCCAAGGTCGCACTGCAGCCGATCACCGATGTCGCACATCTGATTCACGGGCCACTCGCCTGCGAGGGAAATTCCTGGGACAACCGTGGCGCTGCCTCGTCAGGTCCAACGCTTTGGCGCACGAGCTTCACGACTGATCTTACGGAAATCGACATCATAATGGGACACAGTGAACGGAAGCTCTTTAAAGCGATCCGGGAAATCAAGGATGGGTATGCGCCCGCGGCAATCTTTGTCTATTCAACCTGCGTTACAGCGATGATCGGTGACGACATCGACGTTGTTTGCAAGCGAGCGACGGACGAATTCGCCTTTCCAGTGGTGCCGGTCGATGCGCCAGGTTTTGTCGGATCTAAAAACCTCGGCAACAAGCTAGCGGGCGAGGCGCTGCTCAAGCATGTCATAGGTACCGTGGAGCCCGATGAACCGGGCCTTTGCGACATCAACATACTCGGCGAATTTAACCTCTCGGGTGAGTTCTGGCAGGTGAAGCCGCTCTTGGATAAGCTCGGCATTCGCGTCCGTGCCTGTATTCCCGGAGACGCGCGATATCTGCAAGTCGCCTCCGCCCACCGCTCACGCGCGGCGATGACGGTGTGTTCGACAGCGTTCGTTACGTTGGCACGTAAGATGCAGGAACGCTGGGACATTCCGTTTTTCGAGGGCTCCTTCTATGGCATCTCCGGCACCTCGGAGGCGCTCCGGCGGATCGCCGATCTGCTTGTAAAGAAGGGTGCTGCCCCCTCGCTTTTGCATCGCGCGGAAATCCTTGTAGCGGAAGAAGAGGAAAAGGTGTGGAAGAGGCTGGAAGCGTACCGACCTCGCCTTGAGGGCAAGCGCGTGCTTCTAAATACAGGCGGCGTGAAATCCTGGTCGGTCGTCCATGCCTTGATGGAGATCGGCATGGAGATCGTCGGCACGTCAGTCAAGAAATCGACGCTCGAAGATAGGGAGCGAGTGAAACAGACCCTGAAGGAGGAGAACCTTCTGTTCGAGACGATGTCGCCGCGCGAGCTTTTCTCGCTTCTACTCGAGAGAAAGGCTGACATCATGCTATCGGGCGGACGCACCCAGTATATAGCGCTAAAGGCAAAAATGCCCTGGCTCGACATCAACCAGGAGCGTCATCACGCTTACGCTGGCTATGAGGGAATGGTGCAACTTGCTCGACAAATTGACCTGGCAATCCAGCATCCGATGTGGCCGCAGGTGCGCGAGCCGGCGCCATGGGAGCCGGCCTTGGTCGCTGAAAAGCGAGCGAAAAGAGAAGCGTAAGCGCGTCGAACCAAACCCGCGAGATCACTCGCAAAAAGATGTTGAGGTCGTACTATGGCACGCGTCGTATCCCAAACTAAGGCGGCGGCGGTCAACCCCCTGAAGTCGTCTCAGCCGCTTGGTGCTGCCTTCGCCTTTCTGGGCGTCGACGGCGCAATACCTCTGCTCCATGGTAGCCAGGGATGTACGAGCTTCGCGCTCGCACTGCTCGTGAGGCACTTCAATGAAGCGATCCCTCTGCAAACCACGGCGATGAACGAAGCCGCGATAATCGTCGGCGGCGCGGATCGTCTCGAAGAGGCAATTCTCAGCCTCAAAACCCGCACAAGGCCACGACTGATCGGGATATGCACGACCGCATCGGTAGAGGCCCGCGACGAGGATGTCGCCGGTGACGTCGAAAATATCAAACGCAGGCGGGGGATAGAACTTGTGGGCACCGAAGTGGTAGTCGTCAACACGCCTGACTTTGACGGCGCCATAGAGGAGGGGTGGTCTAAAGCTGTTACCGCCGTGATCGAGGCAATAGCGCGACCTGACAAGCAGTACCGCAATCCGAGGAAGATCGCGATCTTGCCTGGCTGGAACTTAACGGTTGCTGACATAGAACATCTGCGCGAAACGGCCGTAAGTTTCGGCCTCGACCCGGTTATTCTGCCCGACGTATCCGGAGCGCTCGACGGCTCCATCCCCGAAGAATGGATGCCGATAACGAATGGCGGCACGAAATTGAAGGAGATCCGCGATCTCGGTGCGACGATGCAGTGTATCGCAATCGGTGAGCATATGCGGCGACCGGCTGAAGCGCTGCAGAGACTGACCGGCGTGCCGTACGTGCTGTTTAGATCGCTGACGGGACTAGAAAACGTCGATCGCTTCATTCGCGTGCTCGCCGCTATGTCACGCAAACAGACACCGCTCAATGTCCGCCGCAACCGAATGCAGTTGCAGGATGCCATGCTTGACGGACATTCCCATATGGCTGGCAAGAAGATCGCAATCGCTTCCGAACCCGATCAACTTTTCCAGCTCTCCAACTTTTTTACTACCATGGGTGCGGAAATTGCGGCCGCTGTCACCACGACCGGCACTTCGAAGGCGCTCGAGATGGTACCGGCGAAAACCGTCAAAGTCGGCGATCTCAGTGATCTGGAAAGTCTCGCCGCAATGGCCGATCTTATCGTCACACACTCGCACGGCCGAGAAGCTGCCAGACGTCTCGGTGTTCCGCTGATGCGGGTGGGTTTCCCCATCTTCGACCGCTTCGGCAGCCAGCACAAGCTTACAGTATTATACCGGGGAACCCGCGACGTGATCTTCGACTTCGCGAACATCATTCTGGCTAACCACCCTCCGAACCCCGGCCCACTTGCCTCAACCGATAGGCGGTAATCGCAATAATGAGATCAATTCGTCGCGTCTCGCTCTTCAATGGCGGACTTCATCAACGCGGACGAAACGGCAGGTGGGCACTTCGCGAATTGCCGTCGCCACACAAGATATGAAGGGACTGACAGCGCAGCTTGAATCGGTCAGACGATTTGACGCGACATGCGACTCGAGGACCTTCGTGGAATCCGCTGGGTTCGAAATCACAAGATCGGAAGATGCAGAAGCGAAGGTGGAGGACCGCACTGGGGTAAAGATTGCGGCGTTAGTCAGCTGCCAACTCGCGTTTGTCTGACAATTGGCGGGCCTTCCTCAGCCACTTTGTCATCGGCAGAA
Source organism: Rhizobium sp. SU303 (assembly GCF_021052345.1). Lineage (NCBI taxonomy): Bacteria > Pseudomonadati > Pseudomonadota > Alphaproteobacteria > Hyphomicrobiales > Rhizobiaceae > Rhizobium > Rhizobium sp. SU303. Next base: position 459,068 of record NZ_CP088096.1, on the reverse strand, counting down.
CACGATAAATCGGAGGAATCTATGACAAGCTCATCCGTGACTCGCGACGGGTCCCGATGGATGCCGGAATATCTGAATTCGATCAACCCTGCGATGTGCATCGGCTGCGGTCGCTGCTTCAAGGTTTGCTCACGCGAGGTCATGCATGCCCACGGCATCGATGAGGCAGGTGACATGCTCGGTGTTTGCGATGGCGAAGACGACTTTAATGGTGAGCTCAGTCGCGTGATCATGGTCATTGATTATCCCGGCCGATGTATCGGCTGCGGAGCGTGCGCCCGCGTCTGCCCCAAGAACTGCCAGACTCATATCGCCGTCCATCATCGTTCATTGCACGAATCTTGAATTCCGTTCCGAGCGGTAAAAGCCGCCGACGCGGTCCAATGAGAGACAACCGTGGATACGCCATCTCATAAAGACGAATCTGCTGCATGCTCAACAGTACGGTGTGCCGTATCAATTCCGAGCCTACGATCTTACTTCGCGGCCGGTTCAAGCCGCGATAGCTCGAAAGGCTGGCCCGTGTCGCATTGCGGATACGGAGACACTTCCAATGCTTACATACTCTTGACGAAGGAGTGCACAATGACTCACGTCCCGCGCTTAGTCGTAAAAATGCTCTCTTCGCGGGTCATGACGCAGGTGCGGAGAACTGGGCGATTATCGCCTCGCTGATTGAGACCTGCAAGCTTAATTCTGTCGATCCGCTCGCCTATCTGACCGCCACGCTCAAGGCTATCGTCAATGGCCACAAGCAGAGCTATCGACTATCTGTTACCATGGGCTTATACCGCAAAGGTCGAACCCGCAGCCGAAGAGAACCACTTGGGCTTCACTCCCCGTAGATGCCAATTCCAGTAGTGGCAGTGGCGACGTAGACGCAGAATCCAACGGCTACCCCAGGAAAAACTCCAGCAGCCAAGCTTGTCCTCTGGATGATAACGATGGCGGCAGCAAGTGGTCCAAGCAGCAAACGGAGCGTTTGCACAACACCTAGCGCTCCATAGTTCATATTGTGGACTGACTGCTGGACAACATAAACCAGACAAATATGCCGCCGAACACGATTAAGCCGGCACAGGCTCCCAAAACCCAGCCATGCCGTCTCCACACATTCCGTAGTTCCCAAAGAGCGGGAGGCAGCGCAAACGCCCACGGTATAAGATCAGTTATTGTCCAGATTTACGAAACTTCACATGAAGATGTTTCTAGTCTGTGAGACAACCGCTCGAAGACGTCGCCTGGCAACACCGTTTACGTCCAACTTACGACATCATCGTCACCTTTGTCGGCTCCGCGACACGCATTCCTCTTCGCCCGATCCCGCATTTTCCGCCCACCTCTTTGAGATAGCAGCGAATAATTGTTCGTCAGCTCAATCGGCCGACTTGGCACGAATCTTGAGGGCTATTGCGAGGCAGCGGAGCGGCCGCCGCGTCCGCGGTGCGGGATAACCGCATTGCTTCGAACTCATGAAGGAACACTATCTATGACGGGAAAGCGCGGAACTGGCAAATCGCCGAAATGTCGTCAAGTTCCAAAAGGGAGTGGACGTGCTCGCCGGCATCCGCGACGAGGATGTCGATGTCGGAGCGGCGCCGAAGACGTATCATCCTTCACGCACGGCAAAGGCTTTCTGAGCTCGAGGCGATCTGGAGATTAAAGATGCAAAACTGAACCTAAGCGTTTCGTTGGCGATCTGGGGAAAGACGTCACCCTGCAGGCATACATCATCAGGAAGCACGAAGGAGTTTCATCATGCCGTTGACCAAGACGAACACCAACCACGCAATCCGGGGAAGAGCTATCCCGAACAGTGGGCAGCAGAATGACTGTAAGGCTGTCATTGCACAAATCACTTTCGCCGATCTAGGACGTGGGGCTGGCACATTGCATACCGTGGGCGTTGCCCGCGTCGACATGCAGGGGCGAACCGCGGCGGGTGATGCGAACATCCAAGTCCAGATGGGTGGAGGTACGGTCGCTGCTGCAATGATCTTCAATTCCGTGCAACAGACGACGGATGCCGCCAATCAAAGGGGAGCGGCCAACGGCACCATCTCGGTGCTCAATCAAAGCATGGACAGCGGGACGGTCTGGAATTTAACAGGAACGCTTCCATGACAGTCTAGAGCGGTTCATTACTTATCGGAATCTGGTCGGGATTCCCCAATCTGCGGTATTGTGATTCATGATGGATGCTGGAATGGAGGCCAGCATCCGTGACGCGACCTTATTCGAATGTTCTTCGTGAATGCGTAGTGGCTGCAGTTGCAGCCGGTCAGAACTGTCGGGTGGTGGCGGAGCGGTTCGACATAGCCGTTTCCTCTGTGGTGAAGTGGTCACAGCGCTATCAGTTTCCGCAATGAGTCGGGGTGATTTTTGTGTGTAGGATTTTGCCGTAGGAGCGGTCCCAATCCGCCCGTTCTAAAAATCATATTCCGACTAATTTGATGTCGAGAAGCGACCAGCTGGAATTCACCCCATGCTGAAGCCCTATCCGGTGAAGACGAAGCTTGCGGCTCCGCGTAAGACTTCAGGCGCTCAGGAAAAGATCTGGCCCGGCCGGCTGGACGAGCACGTCCAGCCGTATTTGATTAATGCGCCGGAGTTGAACAGCGTCCGCTTAAAGCGCGACCGTGAGTTGCTGCACCCATCTTCCTTGGAGAGGTGTAGCCTTGGAAGGAGTTGTTCAACGATGTCAGCGCGGCGCATCGCATATCTTTTCTAGAATACCTAGAGCGGATGCGATCCTTCGGATCCTCGACGCGTCGAAATCCGCGTCATTCTCCAGAGCTGTCACCTCTGCCACAGTCAGACCAGTGGTTTCTGCAACGTCATCCAGCGAATAGCCGCGAGCTAGGCGAGCTTCTACAAGCAGAGCACCAACGGACGGGGCAACTTGGGATTTCGTAATGTTCGAGACCATGTTCATGTCGTTTAAGGCTCCTTTTGGCGGCCGGAAAACGTGCATCCGTTTTCTAGTTCCACCGCTGCCGACCACGTCCGGCGACGGACAGTTTCTTCGAAATCCGCGGGCGCTCTTTCTATCAGTTTGTGCGACGGAGTATAGGTCTGACGCGATGAAGGACGGACAACCCTTGCATGGCAGCCGACAAGAGGTGACCCGCTCCCAACTGCGGCGCAAACTCGCGACGGCCGATAAACAGCTTCCTATCTGGCAGGAGCGTTCATGCCGGTGGGAAGCTCGTGGCGAGTGATGTACTGATCGTTCTCAAGCGGGGAGCGACGGACAAACAATTCGAGAGTTGCCTCGGCGTGATACGCTCAAGGGCCGCAGGTTCGGCCAGAGCTTGTGTGAAATCTCCTGGCTCTGTTGATCGGCCGTCGTCTTGAAGAAATCGCCGGAGAACGGCGCGTCGAGATCAAGCGCGACCTGAGGTCAAGGACCCTTCATCGTCTTGGCACCCTAAGGGTTTTGCGGAACTTCGAGCGCCCCAAAAGAGGATGTGAGCAAGCCCGCATTGCGCGGCATTCGCGCCTCAGTTCACCAAGTCGTTGACGTTGGCAGGCGTGATGAGCTGAAACGGAATGTAGCCCTTCTTTTCGACCTTTTCGCCCTTAGCAGGCGTGAGTGCGGCATCGAACGATGCCTTGCCCTGGCCGGCGGCATCCTGGAACACGGCAAAGTCGAGATCGCCCGCCTGCTGGCGGCAAGCGCGTCCTGCGTGGCGTCAACGCCGCCGACGACGACCTGGGTCATATCCCTTGCCGGTCTTTGAAACGTCTGATCACGCCGTGTCTGCATGGCGGCAGACGGCTTTCGACCGTGCCCAGTCAAGCATGCCGTAGAGAACGGCGCAACCGATGGCGACTTCGGTCTGCTGACCAGGCCGCGACCTGGCCCGAAGGCGCCGTCCTATGATGGCCTTGTATCGCCCGATGACCGTTTCGACCAGGAAGAGTTTAGCGTAGCGGTTGGGGACCTATTCCCCCAAGCGCCAAGTTATGAAGTGCGAAATACACAATAATATATGAAATAATATTTTTATAACTCGCGGCTTTCTCCCACAAGTGGGCGCATCTGTCAAATATGAAAAGATATACTATAAAATATACGCAACACACTGTTGCGCTGCTTGTTATTTTCATGAAGTGTCGTGTCCTGAGGAGCTACGGTAGCAACGGAAATTCTTTCCCGACGAATGCTGAGATCTTGCCGGCGACGGCATCATCGTCGGCAGGCTTACACAAGGAGCACTATGACATGGAGCGCCAAAAGAAATCAGACAAGCGTCATGGCTACTCGCGCCTGCGGTTGGCAACCATCGACGGCGTGTCGCTGCCTGGTCTGCAATTGCCACTCGACCGGCAGGAGGGCTCGGGGTCGTCGAAGAAGCCCTTTTTCCAACAATGGCTCCTGGATTTTGCTTTCGGTTGCGAGCTATTTTATCCAATCCAGCTATATGAACATCTCGCAACGAGCGAGGGCGACGACAAAGGCGCTAAAAGTGAGAGTTATGAGTATGGACTTGGGAGAATTCGGGCTGGCCGCCACGTTCCTCATTTGAAATCCACGTCTCTCGGGTCTTCATATTCCAGAATGGAAGCGCCGGCTCAGTCGCCAACGCTTGCAAACTCTAACAACAGGTCGCCGGACGGATGGAGGATATTATGGACGACGTGGATGCGACGCAACCAAAGGACGGCTCGGACACACAAGTTTCAACAGGTGCGAACCAGCACGGCAGGAACATCCAAAGATGGTAAGAAAGACTTCAGAAACCTGACCACTATACGGTACACGCAAGCCGCAGTTCAAATCCTGCTGCCGCTATCATATATCCTGGCAACGCTCGCTCATGGGCGAAAATCAAGGATATTTGGCCCGCAAGGTTCGCCCAATTATACAGCAGAAAGGATTTCATTCTCCATGTCATTATGTTCTGCGAAATGCATTCGCATTGCCGCACTTGCAGCGACCGCCATCGTGCTGGGCACCCAGATCGCAATTGCGCAAGAGCCGTCTATAGGATCTCAGTGGCTGAACACCCCGGCATCTCGAGTGGAAGCGCTTGCGGTCCTCCAGACCTTGAATGCCAATCTCCTGAGTAACGCTAGTGCTACGTTGACCCTTGACCGCTGGTGCGCCGCGCATAAGCTCGCACCGAAAGGTTCCAAGATCGTGGCTCAGCGTGTGGACAGGCAAGGCAAACCGGCCGATGAGCACATCCATGAACTTCTGACCGTTGGACCCGGTGAGCTTATCGCTTATCGCCGCGTCCGCCTGGTCTGCGGCGACCGCGTCTTGTCCGAAGCCGACAACTGGTATGTACCTGCAAAATTAACTGCAGAAATGAATCGGGCGTTGAATACCAGCGATATCGCGTTTGGCAGAGCCGTTCAGGCTCTCAATTTCACTCGCACAAACCTGTCTGCCAAGTTGCTCTGGTCCCCTCTATCCGAAGGCTGGGACATGGACGGCTTAATAACGCATAAAACAAGTTCCCTTAGCCTGCCGCCGTTCCTGCTCGAACATCGTGCCATACTGAAACTTCAAGACGGCACTCCGTTTAGCGCCTTGGTCGAAAGTTACACGGACAAGGTCCTAGACTTTCCAGTTCCGCGCCTGCTTTCTCAATAGCGCTTCGGTATCTCGGTACACTTGCTGCACTGCGCGGGATAAAATAGAAAGCCACGGCATGGGACAAAGGCGTCCGGCTTGCACAAGCGTGCCGGTCGGGCGATTGACTTGTCGATTCGTTTGATCGCGGCGACCACGCACGATAGCCTGTGTGTAACCTGACCCCAAGCCATCGCAGATTGTCGCTTGACAGTTCCCTCGGCAAACCTCTACGCTTTTTGCATTCACCAGGGGGTCCCATCAAGGGGCTGAGGTACTGCTATCGCGCGCAGTGACCCGTTGAACCTGATCCAGTTCATACTGGCGTAGGGACGGTGCAAGCGCTCGAAGCAGTGGATTCACGCGTGGAATCCGTGCCGGCGTCTTTTCATCATTCCGGCTGAGGACTGGGTCTCCAATCGAAAGTTGGAACCTCAAACCATGAATATCGCAGCCACCCCAACCCACACCACCGGCCCCTTGCCGGCATCCAGGAAGATCTACATTCGGGGCGGCGTCCATCCCGACATTTGCGTGCCGATGCGCGAAATCAGCCTACATCCGACATCAGGCGAGCCGCCCGTTGTGGTCTACGACTCCTCCAGCCCCTATACGCTCGAGGGCGCCGAGATCCGTATCGAACAGGGGCTGCCCTCACTGCGACGCGACTGGGTTCTCGCCCGCGGCGACGTCGAGGCCTATCAGGACCGCCATGTCCGTCCCGAAGACAACGGCTTTGCCAGCGGCGAAAGGCTGACGCCCGAAGTTCCCACGCTACGCCGGCCGCTACGCGCAAAGGATGGCGAGGCCGGCACCCAGTTTGCCTATGCGCGCGCCGGTATCATCACGCCGGAAATGGAGTTCATCGCCATCCGCGAAAACCCCGGCCGCAAGGCGCAGGCGGATGCCGTAGTCCGCGACGGCGAGAGCTTCGGCGCGCATATTCCGGATCATGTGACGGCGGAATTCGCCCGGCGGGAAGTGGCGGTGGGTCGGGCGATCAACCATGTGGCCCAGTGCCCGCCAGTCACCATCGAACGAATACGCCCCGCTCTGCAGATCATGAGCGCCGTCGCCCAAGGCGCGTTCATCGACTCCGGTTGATGGGCATTCAGCCAGAGACTCCATTCGAAACCCGCAAGAAATCCGGATCCTCGCCGGCATCAGTAAGGATGTTTTCTGCACCAATGCGGCCATGAACCAGACCCTGCGCGTGGACAATTGATAGTGCTTGTACGACCCTGCGGATACACTCGCGAAGGGTGACTTTCGGTGAGGGCGCGAAACACGCAAGGAATGTCATCCATGCTGCGTTTTAAAACCGCCCGCGTGTGGCGCGCCCTGCTTTTTGGAGTGTAGTCGCGGGCGGAGGCATGGCTTCCGTGCCGACGCTCGCGGCACCGCCTCCTTTGCGGAGGCAAATGACGATGCGCAGAAGCTGGGGAAGACCCTGTGCGCGGTCCTTGATAACGTTGCCGTCAAGAAGAGCTAGGTGACTTCCGTGCGTGCATTCAAATCTGCTTGGGCCCGTGGCGTCGATCCAACTGATGGCAACCGTAATCAGCGGCGCGCTAAGCCGTCATTCAGCAATCTTTTCGGCCGCCATTGCGAAAGTCAAGGATGCTCGCCTTGAAAGGACTCGAACCGGCGACACCCTATTCAAATCTGAGATTGTTCACGTACAACAAGCTTAAAAGGGCAGACAGCACGCCACGCTCACCGTTCAAACCGCTCTAGCATTTTTCTCAACTGCGCGTTTTGCAACGTTAGCTTTCTGGCCAGCTGATCCCTGAGCACCCTGATTTCGTCATCGAGGCTCATCTCGTTTGCAGTGTGGATAACCTGGGGATCGTTCGCAATCGCCACCGCTTCCTTGCTGCGGCTCCTTTGCTCGCGCGGTCTGACCTCGGCCGTTCGCTTGATCCTAGCGGCATCATGTGCAGCGGTGAAGTCAATACCAGTACCACCGGATATAGCGGGATCAGCGCCCTCCACGATTTTGGCGACTTCGCCGTCGACCTTGTCTTGGACGTCGTTTTCAGCTCCTTCGGAACGCACAGGCTTGAGAGAAATTGCACCGGGTTGACCGTGACGAGGTAGCTCCTCGCCCGCCGGCCGACCATCGCTATTCAGGCTGTCCTCGACAGGCGTTTCAGTCGAACCAGAACTAGGCAACGCCTCCGGCGAAACCTTCTCGGTCGAGCCGTTTTCTCGCTTTTGTTCGCGTCCCGGTGAGACCAGTCGGGCAAGAAATTTCCAGGGAGACGCCATCTATCCGACCTCGCGTTTTATCCCGCAAGCAGGTTGCAAGTTTTAGTTCCGGCAACAGCATTCACCGTTGCCAAATTGTATCTCTTGCTAACCATGGAAATGCGGCCGGCGGTTGACCGGCTGCTTATATCAGTCGAGCTTGAGCCGTTTGCGCAGATCGGCATTTTCAGCGCGAAGTTTTTCAGCCAGAAGCTTCCGCAGCCGCTGGTTTTCCTCTTCCAACTGCAAAAGGTCTGCCATCTCGTCGATCGCCGTCATCGGTGCGGCCGGCGCTGTCTGCACGGCCTTTGGAGCTCGGCGCACAGGTGCGCGTTTGGCACTCGCCGCAGCTTCGACCCCCTTTGTCTTGCGCCCTCTCCTCTTCACACCACCGGCGCCGGCCAGAGCAGCTGCTGGCTCTGCCGTAGTGTCAGCTGACGCGGTTTCGAGTGCCGCGGCTTTCTTGGCCCGGGGTTTGCGCTGTTTCTTCGGCGCAATTGGCGTTTCGACAACGGTCGGCGCATCGGCACTGGTTGCAGTATCAGTCTCGTCGGCCATGCCTATCTCCTGTGTATCTGATGCAGTTGTCGACGGCCCGAGAGGCGGTGTCAACAACGACTCGGCCTTATCTGGATTTGGTAAAGAAATTTCGCTGTCGGATTTGCCACTCTGAGAGCTATCCGGCAGAAACGGCATTGCCCCTTCGTCTAAGTCGCGAGCGACGGACTTTAGGTCCACGTTGCCCCAGATCGAGTTCGACCTGGTATCGAGTTTTCGTCTGCCGGTTTTGTACTCGACGGCAAAACTGCGTTGCACTTTTTTCAATATAAATGGCCTTGGAAAATCCACGGGATGATTTGGTGATGGGATGGTACGTCCGGAATAACGATTACCGGACTGCCCGTCTATAGCCATGCTCCTATCAGATCCATCGCATCGGTTCCGGGCAGAATATATGGCTAATCAAATGCGGGCTGAGCCGCGTGAGGCCACATTGGCGAAGTCGAACCGTACTGAATCAAAAGTTGCACGTGGTCGCGCGGACTTATCGGCGAGCTTCCTTGTTGTGCATCGTCGGAGTCTTAAAAGATTTTCCGCAACGCCGACGTCGGTCTGTGGAGCGCATCCAGAGCTCCGGCGTTGCCGGCGCGCGCGGGCGAAGGCCCGCTCGATCGGCGCCACCGTCGTCACGCATGAACTGCCGAACCCTCATCGAAGAAGGAGTGCGCCTGTCAACCTTGTCTTTCTTTGCTCGCCTAGGCCGGCATCGCAACGTTATCTGTCTCGTTCACCAATGAGAACTGGAGGAAGCGCGCACTAATTGTAGCCATCTTGACTTTGAACATCAGCGGCCCGTTTGCGCTGCCGGGGGCGGTCCGCACTGCGACCGACTCAGATTGCTTTGCTAGTGAACATTGATCGCCTTGATGGGGTTCTAGCTGTCGACCCGATTGTCAGCCCGAGTTGGATAACGCTCATTTATGGAACTGCAGCTTTGAGAGAAAAAGATGGCAATGTCACCAGACCTGGCTGAACGGTGACACCCCGCAGGTTCAGCGCCTTAGAGCCTCACCAGTACTTTTCAAGAAGAAATGCATCTTTTCCGGATCGATCGGAACATCGAACGTGTCTTCGGGTCTGATCCTGGATGAGGCATGAATCTGAGCGGTAAACGCGCTCGCACCAGCTTTCCCGATGGCAAGGGTGTGCGGGCCGAGAGGTTCGATATCGGCGACGTGCACACGAATCGTCGGAAAGGTGGGGTCCGCGGTCATGGTGTGCTCAGGCCGAATACCGAGAACGACGGCCTTGCCAATGCCCTCCGAAAGGTGCTCCACGATGTCTGCTGGAACGGGAATGGCGACATCGTCTTCCGCCCGGAAGACAACGCCGCCGTCGCCGGCCCCCAACCGTCCTTGAACAAAATTCATGCTGGGCGCGCCGATGAAAGCGGCGACGAACAGGTTCTTCGGCGATTCATAAAGCGTGATCGGGTCGGCGGCCTGTTCGATCCGACCCTGGTTCATCACCACGACCCGGTCGGCCATGGTCATCGCCTCCACCTGGTCGTGCGTCACATAGACGATCGTGGTCTGCAGACGGCGGTGCAGCAGTTTGATCTCGGTGCGCATTTCGATGCGCAGCTTGGCGTCCAGATTGGATAGCGGTTCATCGAACAGAAAAACATCGGGCTGGCGTACAATGGCGCGCCCGATGGCGACGCGCTGACGTTGACCGCCCGAAAGCGCGCTCGGTTTGCGATTAAGATAGGCGCCGAGATTGAGAATGCGCGCAGCATTCGCAACAGCAGTGTCGATGTCCTCTTTCGGCGTTCCACGCACCTTCATGCCGTAGCCAATGTTTTCGGCGACTGTCATATGCGGATAGAGTGCATAATTCTGAAACACCATCGAGCAATTGCGCAAGCCCGGACGCAACGCAGTAACCTCTCGCTCGCCGATGCGGATTTCTCCGGACGTCGCCTGTTCCAGCCCGGCGATCATTCGCAGCGTGGTTGTCTTCCCACAACCGGAAGGCCCGACGAGAACCACGAATTCCTTGTCGGCAATCACCAGATCGAGCGGAGGAATGACCGCAACGCTACCGAAGGACTTGGTGACCTGATCCAAACGCACCTGGGACATGCTGTAACCTTTTCATCAGAAGTCCATCGCCTGCCGTAAGCGGCGATGGTTCTTTCTTCTGCCAACGATGCTGATCCCACCCCGCAGAGCCGGGATGGGATTTATTGAAGACGGCCTACTTCGCAGGCAGGCCCATTGACGAGCGATAGGCTGCCAGTTGCTTGTCGCGGCCAAACTCGTCCGTAAGCTTGTTCCACCCGTCAGCGACGGTATCTAGCGCCTGCTGGGGCGTCACCTCTCCAGCCAATGCCTTGGAAAGCTCGATCTCAAGAATTTCCGTATAGGAGAAATAGCCCGGCAGGCGCATGTCGAGCGCCGTGTTCTTGGCGGTCACCGCGTCCTTCTGGCTTCCAAGATATTCCTTAGCCTCGCGCTCGGAAAAGATCTTCGACCACAACTTGGTATTTGTCGTATGCGAAAGGCGGTATGGATTGACGCCTGTGCCGCCGGTAATCGCCGCCTGACCGGAAACTGCTGGGCTCGTCAGGAACTGGATATAGTTCCAAGCTGCCTCCTGGTTCTTGGAAGACGACGGAACAGCCGCCTGCCACCCGCCGAAGGCCATGAAGGAAGTCTGGACGACCTCGGGCTGCTTGTCCCACTTCTTGGTCTTGTAGTTCCAGATCTCGTCCGAGCCCGGCAGCGATGCCGAACCGACATTGCCAGCAACCTTGGACTGCTTCGGGTCGGCGGCGATGACGCCGGTATCGCCCCAGCCGATCGATTCCGCGACCTGGCCACCGGCAAAGGCTGCGTTCACTTCGCCGAACGAGAAGTTCAGCGCATTTGGCGGTGCCAGTTTCGAAGCGCGAATATATTCCTCCAGGCCGCGCACCCAGCCTGGATTGTTGACCTGCGCATCCATCGTGTCAGGATCGAAGAACATGCCGCCCGGATTATCGGGATGGCTTGTGTAGCCGGCAACATGGCTGAACAGGAACCAGAATTGCTGGCCACCACGGCGGAAGGCTTCCGCCGTGCCCCAAAGGCCCTTGTCCGGCTGCTGGAAGAATTCAGCGATGTCGAGATACTGCTTCCATGTCTTCGGCGGGGCCAGATCGTAGCCATATTTCGCCTTGAAGGCGCTCTGGTTTTCCGCGTTTTCAAACAGATCAATGCGGTAGGTATAGGTATGAGCGTCGCCGTCCATGGTCTGCGACAGGACCTTGCCGTTCCAGACCATCAATTGCTCGCGGTAAACCGGGGCGATGTCTTCCCAGTCGGCACCTGATTGCATACTCTTCGGCATTTCCGAAAGAAAGTCGGTGAAGTCCGGTGCCCAGGCCGGCGCAAAGGCAACCACGTCGAACGTGTCTTCGCCCGAGGTCAACGAGGTTACGATTTTTGGATAGAGTTCCGACCACGGAAATTCGACGACATTCACCTTGCCGCAGGTCTTTTCCTCCCAGCCCTTGGCGGCGAGTTGCAGCGCAGAAGCAATATAGGGGCCTGTCTGCGTCGTGGCGGTGAGCGTGACACCGGTGTAGTCCGGTTCGCATGCGAGCGCGGATGGGACGCCCGCCACAGCAAATAGTCCTGCGGCCGTTGAACTCAGTAGCAATCTTCTCATGTTTTCCTCCCTGGAATTGAACAATGACTAGGCTTGTCGAACGGTCACTTTATTGCTCCTAAAAGCAGGCCAGACCGCATCAGCCTGCTCAAAATGCCCGCCATGACGACCATGGGTATGATCGCAACCAGGGCGGCTGCCGATATCGACCACCACTCGTCACCGCGCTGGCTATTTTGCCCTGAGACGAGAATGGGAAGTGTCTGCCATTTGGAACTGGTCAGGAAGAGTGCGAACAGGAACTCGTTCCAGACGAAGGCGAGCGTGATCATGAATGTCGCGATCAGGCCCGGCTTGGACATGGGCAGGACGATACCGAAAAAAATTCTCCACGACGGCACATTGTCGACCATCGCCGCCTCTTCGACTTCCACCGGCAGTGCCGCAAAGAAATCGCGCATCAGCCAGATCACGATCGGCAGCGAGAAGGCGACATAAGCGAAGGTGAGGCCTGTATAGGTGTCCACCAGTTTGAACCCCAACTTGCCCATTTCCGTGTACATCAGGAACAAGGCAAAGGCGGCGACGATAGGCGGAAACATGCGCTGGCTGACAAACCAGAAGACGATATCATCATTGCCGAGGAGCGGCCCCGGAAGCTTCATTCGGCTGGAGCCGATGGCGAGCGCAAGCGCGGCGACAAAGGCGTAGATCAGCGAAATGGCCTGCCCGTAGCCCAGCACATGACGGCCGAGCAGATATCCGCCGAAAGCAACAACGACGAAAATCACGCCGGACAGCAGCTTGACCTCGAAGGTGAAGCGCACCAGCGCGTAGGCTGCCATCGATCCGATGAAGGTGGCCAGCACCGATGCGGAAAGCCCGACGATCGTGGAAGCGATGAAGGTGTTGTAGAACTGGCCGCGCGCGCCCGACAGAAGCTCGCTCCAGGCTGTCAGCGTCGGGTCGAAGTCGACAAATGGAATATAGGTCGGCCCGCCGACGACCCCAAGCGGCGACTTGAACGAGGTGATCGCCACCCAGTAAAGCGGAAAGAAGGTGAAGGCGAGCCACAGTAGGCAGCCTGCGAGCGCCCACCAGCGGCCGGATCCTTTGAGGTCGCGCACGCTCATTTGTGCTTCTCCAGATAGGGCTTCAGGATGGCGAGATAGACGAGCCCGATCACGGTAATGACGATCAGGAACAGGAAGGACAGGGCGGAGGTGTAGCCGAGGTTGAACTTCTTGAAGCCCTCCTGATACGCGAACAGGGTCAGCGTTTCGGTCGAAATGCCAGGCCCTCCGCCTGTCATGACGAACACCGTGTCGATGATCTTGTAGCTCTCGATGAGGCGGATGAAGACCACAGCCACCGAAATCGGCAGCATCATCGGGAAAGTGATCCCCCAGAACTGCTGCCAGGGGCTGGCATTTTCAAGCGCGGCCGCCTCGTAGACGTCCTCCGGCAGGGTTTGCAACCCGGCAAGAAGCATGAGGATGACGAAGGGTGTCCACTGCCACACTTCGACGGAAATGATGGCGCCGATAGCCCATCTGGTCTGCGTCAGAAACGGCAGATTGGGAAAGCCGAAGGCGGTCATCAACTCATTGAGCGGCCCCATCGTGGGATTGAGGATCTGGCGGGCAATGAGTGCAACGGCAACGGGCGCCACCAGCATTGGCACCAGGAAGCTGACCCGGAACAAACCTTCTCCGGGCACCCGACGGTTGAGCGCGAGCGCCACGGAAAAACCGATGACATACTGCAGCGCGACTGCGACAAAAGCGATGATCGTCGTCGTCCAGGCGACATTCCAGAAGCGCGGATTCTGAAGCAGTTCCGTATAGTTGCCGAAGCCGACGAAATGCGCGGGGATCGGCGGCACGAGCCGCAGGCTCATGAAGCTGGTGGTCAGCGAATAGATCAGCGGGAAGATCGAGATCACCAGCACGATCAGCAACGCCGGCCAGATGAAGAAGTGTTTGATCGGATCGTTGCGGGTCATGCCGCGTCTCCTTTCTGGAGAAGCGCCTCGATTTCCTCGATCTTCGGCATTGCAGGTGCGGTACCCCGCCGCGTCACCGCAATACCGGCGGTCGCGCAGCCGAAACGCACGGCCTCGACCGAACTAGCGCCCCGCGAGAGCGCTGCCGAGAAGCCGCCGACGAAAATCCCGAGGATCGAAACACCCACCTTCATTATCGTTTCCCCTCAAACGGTTTCCGGCGGAATGACGCCTTTGGTGAACAGGAAGCAGCCGTAGAAGCGGTTTTCGCCCGTGGTGATGACGCAATAGGCCTTTTTTGCCTCCTCATAGAAGGCGAAACGCTCGATGCCATACATCGGCGCCGGCTTGCCCTCGGCGCCGTCGATAACGGCCTGGACTTCCTGCTGCACTGGAGGGATCTCGTCCGGCGCGCCCATGATTTCCATTCGCCCGGCGGACGGCTGCAGCGGCGTATCCAGCGGCATTACCGAAAGAATAGCTTTGATGGCGCGGGCAGCAGACACATTGTCTATCCGCAACAGCTTGCCGAGCACCGTTTGCCGGGCAATGGAATCCGAAGGAAAATTGGTGTCGGAAACGACGACCGTGTCGCCATGCCCCATGGATCGGAGCGCGTGCAGCACGTCCGCATTTAGAGCCGGATCGATATTTTTCAGCATGAAAATCCTCCCTTAGTTGCACCATTTCGCAGCACCTCGTGCCGCAAAGCAGAGCCCATAATCGCAGCTCCGTTACAGCTCTGCGATTCCCTCAAATTCCGTCGTTCTCGCCTGCCGGTGCGGTTATCCTCCCGCCCGCATGACCAGAGTTGGAGCCCTCAATCTCCGTAGGGGATCCAGATATTCTTCACATCTACAGCGCGGCGAACGTATAGCGCGCCTTCGGCGGAGGCCTTGCTCCCCCACTCGAATGCTTCCTCAAAATCTTCATCGTAGATAGGAGTTTTTAGCGCCTGGAGCACAATGGTGGGATTGGTGGTACAATCCATTGGCTTGAGGCGCTTGACGGCTTCAACGTCAGCGGTGTCGGCGACTACCGTCGTCATTTGACGCAATTGCGCAAGCTTGTCCATGAACTGAACTTCTCCTCATATCTATTCGGCAAGTGACAATCGCTCGGCAATTCCACACATCGATGGTGCTCCACGCCGGCTCAGCTTCGTGGTTTGGTGCAGACATTTTTGAGCGCCACTGTCGTTAAGGCATCCTCCGTCCACTTTCCAAGACGAACAGATCAGGGTTTTTCGGACACGGCGCTCTTTGCTCTCCAGAATTCGAAGAGGTGCAACCGATCGAATATGCCTGTGCCTGAGCGGAGCGCGGAAACGCCGATCAGAAGTGCCCCCCAGATGGCAATTGTCAGGAACTGGCTAAAGTTCATCAAATTGAACACGGAGGAGATCAACTGCAAGAGCAGCAACGCAGCAAACAACCCTGATACTTTTCCGGTGCCGCCATATGGATTGATGCCCCCCAGAACCGCCGCCAGGATGCTGATGAGAAGGAAGCTCTCGCCATAGGACGCGTTGGCAGAATTGAATCGGGCCATCATTACAAGCCCGCCGCATCCTGCAAGCGCGCCCGATAAGGCATACGTCAAAAGCAAAACTCGTTTGACATGTATGCCCGAGAACTGGGCAGCTTTCTCGTTGGCGCCGACAAGGTAGACCTTCTGACCGAAGGATGATCGCCGAAGAACCACCGACACGAACACGCAAAGGGCAACAAACAGCAGGAACGCAAGCGGTACGCCCAGATAGGTTCCATTTCCAATCGCAACGATTGGATCTGGAAAGCCTGACAAGACGTTTCCACGCGTCAGTCCAATGGCAAGACCTTTGCAGGCGATCATGGTCCCCAGTGTGGCCAGAATGGGGGATACACCGAGATAGGCGATGATGAAGCCGTTCAACAGGCCTATCAGAATTGCGACGGCGAGGCCCGCGGCAACCGCGCCTACTTGCCAGGTGAGCCAAAGCACACTTCCAGCATCGCCCCACGGAATTGTGAACTGCAACACCGACGCTATCGTCAAAGCGCAGAGATTGGCCGTCGAAATGATCGACAAATTCAGCCCGCCGGAAAGGAGCGCAAGCATCATCGCAAGACCAAGAATGCCAAGTTCCGGGGTCTGAAAGGCTATCGACTGAAATGTTCCCACACTCAGCAGCCGATCGCCGAGAATGAGGCCAAACACCGCCAGAACGGCCATGAAAATGGAAGCAAGCGTCATCGTTGTGGCGTTCTCTCGAACGAAACGGGATATGAGAGATCGATTGGCGGACGGCTTCATGGTAATTTCCTCCCTAGGACGCGAGTCCAGCATGCCGACGCCGCTGAGACAGCGCAGTCGCCGAGACCGCAAGCAGAATAACGCAGCCGACAAAGAACTGATTCCAGTATGAGGACACGCCAAGCAATATCAGTCCGTTCTGCAAAATTGCGATGAGCATCACGCCGAGTACGGCGCCAAACACGGAGCCGTTGCCACCGGCCAGACTCGCGCCGCCAAGAACGACAGCCGCAAGCACTTCGAGTTCCTTGCCGATGAGCGTCGTCGGCGTAACCGATTGGGCCAGCTGGGCTTGCGATATTGATGCGATCGCAGCCATGAACCCCATATAACCGTAGACAAGGCACCTCAGGCCGAAGACATGAAAACCAAGGCGTTCGGCGGCTATCTCATTCCCCCCCATGGCATATATTTGACGACCGATGTTTGTCTTGTTGAGCAAGACCCAGGTCATAAAGAATGCGACCACTAGCAACAGCGCCTGGAAATTGATCGCATAAGGAAATCCATTACTGTCGGTGAATTCGAACCACCAGATCCCTTCGCGGAAATAGCTGGGAAGCGAGGTGATATAGTCGCCGCGGGTGATATATATTAGCAATCCATAAAAAATATTGAGAGTGGATATAGTCACAATAACCGAAGAGATGCGAACCTTATGAATAATAGCCGCATTGAATAGCCCACATAGTATACCAGTGCAGCAGGCGACAAGGAACACTCCGAACCACCCAATTGGATAGATCTTGGCAATCATGAGAGCCACATATTGAGCGACGCTGGCTATGGCAGTAAAGGAGATGTCGATCCCACCGAACACCAAGACCACAAGCAGACCGGCTGCAAGAATGCCTGCAAACGAAGTGGAGGTGAGAAGGTCGAAAAGGTTTTGCAGCGTCAGAAAACTGTCCGTCGCTGCCGTGAGGAACATGGACAATACGATGACGACCGCAAGCAGCCAAAATTCGTGACTTCGTGTCCAGCGTTGAATTGTCTTAGGCATAGATTTCCTCCTGCAGATTTCTCTCGGTCGACGAAAGCGGATGCACTTCGCTGACGAGCCTGCCTTGCCGCATGACCAGGACACGATGGGTGTGGTAGAAGACCTCCTGGGCTTCGTCGGAGATGAGCAGTACCCCGACGCCTTCTGCCGCCAATCGGTGCACTATCTCATAGATTCCGTCCTTGGCCTTGATGTCCACGCCGACGGTTGGGCTATCGAGTATCAGCACGCGGGGTTTTGTGGCCATCCACTTGCCCAACACTACCCGTTGCTGGTTGCCTCCTGACAGAGTTCCGACGGGATTTTCGAGGTCGGACACTTTCGTGTTCAGGCGAACGATCCAATCATCGGCTGCGGCTACACGTTTGGCGGGGTTGATGAGGCCGAATTTGCCGGCCAAGCTGTCGAGGACCGTCGCGAGGATGTTTGCAGAAATGGGCTGCCCCAGCGCCAGGCCGAGCATCAACCTGTCTTCCGGGACGTAAGCCACACCGCTGGCTATTGCGACACGATTGGAGCTGGCTATCAGCGGCTTTCCGGAGACTTCAATCGTGCCGCGGGACGGTGGATTCATACCGAAGATGCTGAGTGCGAGTTCTGTCCGTCCGGAGCCCAAAAGCCCGGTAAGGCCGACGATCTCTCCTTTGCGAATGTCGAAGCTGATATCCTCGTAGTGGCCTGGTCGAGTCAGGTTTCGAACCGCCAGCACAACCTCCGCAGCCTCGCCTCCGGGCCGCGGAGGCGCATAGTGGAACTCATGACCGGTCATCAAGGTCTCGAGCCGCCGTGAAGTGATCTCGCTGGCATCGAAGGTCCCCACCTTACCGCCGTCACGCAGAACCGTTACGCGCTCGGCTATCTCCATTACTTCATCGAGACGGTGGGATACGAACACCGTGCAAATGTCTCTGCTCTTAAGGTCGTTGACGACACGCAGCAGAGAATCCACCTCATGCCGGGTCAACGAGGCGGTGGGCTCGTCCATGATGACCAGCTTTGCGTCGGCGGCCATGGCGCGGCAAATCGCAACCAGTTGCCGGTTTGCGATAGAGAGGTCCGACACCATCGTCTCCAGGTCGAGATTGACGTTGATGCGGGCCATGGCTTTCGCCGCAATGTCATTTATGCGGTTCCAATTCGCGAGCCGAGGCAAGCCCATGTGGCTGCCGATGGCGATGTTCTCCGCCACGGACATATTGGGGAAGAGGGAGAGATCCTGATAGATAACCTGGATGCCACTCTTGGTGGAAAGAATGGGGTCCAAACGAGCATGTTCGCGACCCTCCAGAACGATGCTACCACCTGGATCGGGCGCCTGCACGCCAGCAATAATCTTGATCAGGGTGGATTTGCCCGAACCATTTTCGCCAACAAGACAGTGAACTTCGCCGGCCTCCAGCGACAGATCGACATCTCGAAGCGCACGAACTCCGCCGAAATGCTTGGAGACATGGGTCAATTCAAGGAATGTGGTCATAGTGGGCTTTACCCTTAGTCGCTGGCATCTGTCCTGCCGCAGGCGAGCGAGGACCCGCCTGCGGTATTTCCTGCAAGGACGGCTACAGACCTTGGGCGATCAGGCCATCCACGGTTTCTTTGTTGATGTGGGTGATCTTGTCGACCTTGATGAGCTTTCCGGGAACATCCACCGTAGCCTTGCCGAGGCCGGGAACATCCATCCCGTCCTCGATTTTCGTTCCGTCGAGGACCAATCTGGCGACGGCAACCATCGCAGAGCCAGCTTCTCTCGGGTTCCACATGAAACCTTCCCGAATGACGCCGTCCATGATCAGGTCCTTGGCCTGCGACGGCAGCACCGTGCCTATGACGGCAACCCGCTTGCTCAGGTGCTTTTCCTTCACGGCGTTGCCGGCGGCGATCGGACCGTTCGAGCCAAACGCGAGAATACCCTTGAGCTTCGGATAGGCCTTCAGCACGTCGATGGTCGTGCGGTAGGCGCTGTCGATTTCGTCGGCGCCAGGGAAGCGATCGGCCACGAGGTTCATCTTGGGATAATGTGCCTTTTGATAGGCGATGGCCGCGTCGGCCCACTTGTTGTGCAGCGGGGTAGTCAGGGTGCCGACATAGACGACATAGTCCCCTTCCTCGCCCATTTCCTTGGCGAGGCTCTGCATTTGAACTTCGCCGAACTTGGTCGAGTCAATGAGTTCGACGTCCCAGTCGCGGCCCTCCTGTTCCGGCCCCTCGTGGACAATAACCTTGATGCCTGCTGCCTGAGCCCGCTTGAGCACAGGCTCGCACGCCTTGACGTCCAGGGGCACAAGGCCGATCACGTCCACCTTTTTGGCGATCAGATCTTCCAGCAGCTTGACCTGCTGAGCCGGGTCGATGTTTGCCGGACCGGTCATGGAAACGTCGATGTTGAATTGCTTCCCTGCCTCCTGCAGGCCGCGCTCAAGGGCACCGAAGTACGGGATGCCGGCAATCTTGACAACAGTCACCATGACTGGGTCGGCCGCCATCGCGAGGTTTGGCGTGGCAATCAGCCATGCCACGCCTGCGGCCAAAGAAAACTTCAAAATGTCACGACGTTTCATGCTCTTCTCCTCCTGTGAGCGTTGTAGACTCTAGATTTTCGGAATTGCGTCTGCGGTCCGTCGCCGCCAGCTGTCGCCTCAGAGGCCGTAGCGTGTCGCCAAGCCGCGCAAATACGGCAGCCCTTGATCAAGTACAGCGCCAGCATTGGGCGCGGCCGGCCGCCACATGCAGAGTGCCGCAGCAAGCTGTGGCGGTACCGAGACAAAGCTCTCAATGACAAGATCGCCATCGAATCCGGTGTCGCGCAATGTCCGGAAGACCAGTTCCCAATCTACGGTGCCGGTGCCTGGGACACCGCGATGACTTTCGGAAAGGTGGATATAGGGAGAGCGTCCCGCGGCCTGGCGGATGCCGTCGTCGAAACCACTCTCCTCTACGTTCATGTGATAGGTGTCGAGGTGGACGAAGGTATTCGGTTCATCGATTTGCTCAAGCAGCCATATTCCTTGCGCGGCCGTATTGAGAATGTGGGTGTCGAAGCGTGTGCAAGGTTCGACACCGAACGTCATGCCGAGTCCAGCAGCGCGCCGGGCTACCGGCTTCAGTGCCCGAACCACCGCTTCGTACTCGCTACTTGTTGGGGGAACACCGGTCTTGTAGCCGAGCGCCGAGTAGGTGACGCCAGTCAGCATGGAGCACCCAATGTGGTGAGCGGCGTCGAGAACTTGAAACAGATATTGCGTACAGGCTTCCGGAGCCAGGTGAGCCATCTTGTCTTCGGGCAGGCAAAGCGACGCGGTTGCCTGAAGACCATGATCTCGGATTATCGACTTTGCGTGATCCAGATCGATTTTGGCCGGCTCGAACAAAGGGATCTCGATTATTTCCAGCCCGTATCGCGCCGCCTCAGGGATAGCGGCGTTGGCCGCCTCTGTCGTCCACTCGGGCGCCCACAGACTGAAGTGCATTCCAAATTTTGCCATTGCATTTATCCTCCCGTAATCCGCTGCAGAGCCAACGAGAACGCTGGACCAGACAGCGTCAGCGCGACATTTCTTCGCCGCTGATCATTATGGGAATAGTCATCGAAAAATTTGCAAAGGTCAACACAAATATATCTTGTGAAAAACATTTGTTTACAGGATCCAACACCATGCCAAGCCACAAATTGCCGTTCCGCCGCATTTGTACGATCATTGCTTAAAAGCACCTAACACAAAAATCTTTCTTGAAATACATTTGTTGTGACGATATATGTCTAGTGGCTAAGGGGATTGTGACCCCGGCAAATCCCATCGGAGGTCAGAATGCCCAAGGAAATCCACATCGACCCTAGGACCTTCAAGGTGCGCAGTACGCTGAAAGCACCCTCAATTCCTATCCACGCGTACGATGAGAATATCGAGGCGGAACGTGCCCGGTATGGCGACGAAGGATTGCTGCAAATTCTGCGCGATATGATTATCATACGCGAATTTGAGACGATTTTGGCTTCGCTAAAGGGAAAGGGAGCATATTGCGGCATTGAGTTTAACTACAAAGGGCCGGCTCACCTTTCGATCGGGCAAGAGGCTGCTGCCGTCGGAGCGGCAGCCTCACTCGAGCCGCATGACCATATTTTCGGAAGTCATCGCAGCCATGGCGAGTTCATCGCGAAGGGCCTTTCTGCGATCCGAAAGCTCCCGGATGATGCCTTGCGTCTGATTATGGAGAGCCATGAGCGTGGTACGCTTCTCAGGACCGTGGAGACCTCTCTGCAGGGTCCGAAAACAAGCGAGACCGCGGAGAATTTTCTACTGCTCGGCCTGCTTTCAGAGATCTTCATGCGCTCAACCGGTTTCAACCGAGGCATGGGCGGGTCGATGCATGCCTTCTTCCCGCCTTTTGGGACTTATCCGAACAATGCAATTGTCGGCGCGTCCGCCGGAATAGCCACGGGGGCCGCATTGCGAAAGAAGCTTGCGGGGGCCAGCGGCATCACTGTGGCCAACGCGGGCGATGGCTCTACTGGCTGCGGGCCCGTCTGGGAAGCTATGAATTTCGCCGCTATGGCACAATTCGAGACGCTGTGGGCAGATGCTTTCAAAGGAGGTTTGCCGGTCCTGTTTTTCTTCACCAACAACTTTTATGCGATGGGCGGTCAGACCATCGGTGAAACAATGGGATGGGACCGCCTGTCTCGCATAGGGCTGGCGGTCAACCAGCAAGCCATACACGCGGAAACCGTCGACGGAACAAATCCGCTCGCCGTTGCTGACGCCGTCGCACGCAAGCGCGAGCTTTTGGTTCAAGGCCGCGGGCCCGCCTTGCTGGACGTCGAATGTTACCGCAGCTCGGGTCATTCAACGACAGATATCAACTCATATCGGACGAAGGACGAGATGCAGGCGTGGGAACAGCACGATCCTATCATTCTGTTCTCCAATCGCCTTCAGGAGGCCGGGATTGTGACCGCTGGCCAGGTCGCCGAACTGCGCGAACAGACAACGGATCGCATGCGCTCGATTACTGCGATCGCGGTCGATCCGGCACTTACTCCTCCCGTTGATATTCATGCAGATCCAACGCTGATCGGCAAGCTCATGTTCTCGAACACCAACATAGAGCTGCCCTCGCAAGAAGTTTCGCTCCTCAAGCCTGTCGACGAGGTGAGCCGGATCCGTCAGGACGCGAAGAAAAGTCGATACGGCTTTGCCGAGGACGGAGCCAAGCTGTCACCCATGCGGGCTATCACATTGCGTGACGCGTTGTTCGAGTCCGTCTTGCACCACATGACGCACGACGGCAGTCTTGTCGCCTATGGGGAAGAATGCCGGGAATGGGGTGGCGCATTCGGCGTTTACCGGGGGCTTGCCGAAATCCTACCGCATGATCGTTTGTTCAATTCACCGATCTCCGAAGCTGCGATCGTTGCGACGGCGGTCGGCTTTGCGCTCGAGGGCGGCCGCGCGCTGGTGGAACTGATGTATGGCGACTTTCTAGGCCGGGCGGGCGACGAAGTCTTCAATCAGATGGCAAAATGGCAATCGATGTCCGGAGGTGAGCTGAAGGTTCCCGTCGTTTTGCGTTGCTCGATCGGTTCGAAGTACGGCGCCCAGCATAGTCAAGACTGGACGGCATTATGCGCCCATATTCCAGGCCTCAAAGTTGTATATCCGGCAACGCCGTATGATGCGAAAGGCCTGTTGGCTTCCGCATTGTCAGGCAACGATCCGGTGGTTTTCTTTGAAAGCCAGCGCCTCTACGACACCGTGGAAGAGTTCCGCAATGAAGGCGTGCCGACCGGCTACTACCAACTTCCCATTGGTGAACCCGATTGTAAGCGCGCTGGAGAAGACGTCACAATTCTGACGGTGGGACCTTCGCTTTACTCCGCGCTCGCTGCTGCTGAAGAACTCGAAAGCACCTTCGGCATCTCGGTCGAAGTGATTGATGCGCGTTCGCTTGTTCCATTTAACTATGAACCCGTGCTTGCCTCGATAAGGAAAACCGGACGCATCGTACTGGTATCGGAGGCCTCGGAGCGCGGCAGCTTCCTGATGACGCTCGCCGCAAACATTACGCGATTCGGCTATGAAACTCTTCACGCCGCGCCTCGTGTAATCGGCTCTCCGAATTGGATCGTGCCCGGCGCTGAGATGGAATCAACCTACTTTCCCCAGAAAGATGACATCATTGATGTCATCACCAGCGAGTTGTTTCCAGGCCAGCGCAGCAACCGCCGCAGCATACGTGACTGGGACGATCGGGAACTTGCCCGTCTCGGTCTGTGAACCAACACATTTTTGAGCGAGGAACACATATGGATATCCCGATCATCATGCCGAATCTCGGAAACGAAATCGACGAGGCCCAGATCGACGAGTGGTTCAAGACGGAAGGCGACATGGTCACCGAAGGTGAACAACTCGTCCTGATCACGACACCCAAGGTCACCATGGAAATCGAAGCCCCAGCGACAGGCATTCTGAAGAAAATCCTGATTCCCGCAGACGAGCTTGCGGCAGTGGGCTCCACGCTTGGGATCATCGAGACATGACAAACGCGACCGCAAACTTACCGCTTCCAGTCTTCCGCTTGGGTGGGTCGGGGCCGAACCTTCTGCTTCTCCACGGGTTCGGAGCTGACCGAATGAGCTGGATAGCCAATCAGGACGCGCTCATGCAGTCGTTTGCGGTTTTTAGCTGCGACCTGCCTGCGCATGGCGGTCAACCGCCTGGCAGGAATGGCATGAAAATCTCGGAGATGGCCGATGAACTGATTGACGCACTCGCGCGACAGAACGATCGCTTTGTAGTGGTGGGGCATTCACTGGGCGGCGCAATCGCCATCGAACTGGCAGCCCGCCGACCGGATTTGGTCGCCGGCCTTGGCCTGATCGCACCGGCTGGTCTGGGCAAAGAGGTGGGTCGAGAATTTCTGAGCGAACTGCCTGAACTTAGCGAGTTGGGCTCTGCGTTGGCGCTACTTCAGCGTTTGGTCTCGCGCCCGCGCCTGATAACGCCACCGATCGCTCAACGGCTCCTCGACCACCTGGAACGACCGGGCATTCGTGCCGCTCTTAGAGCCCTGGCTTCGGAGTTAAGCCATGTCGAGACCTCGATTGAACCCCATGTGGCCTCCATAGCCGTCAGCAGAGTTCCGCGGATCGTCATTTGGGGAGAGGAAGACACGATAAATCCGATCGACCGTCCGAGACTGTCGAGGTTCAACGCTCAAGTGCTGACTCTGCCGGATACCGGGCATCTTCCTCACGTTGAGGCAAGCAGAGCCGTAAGCCGGCATCTTTGTGAATTTCTGAAGAGTGCCGTATTGGAATTGGGGGGATGAGTTCATGATCGTTGTCTGCGGTGATGCCTTGATTGACTTTTTGCCGGTCGCGCTCCCGGAAGGTGGCAGTGGCTACATCCCTGTCTGTGGTGGATCCTGCTGCAACATCGCGACTGCGATTGGCAGGTTAGGCGGGAAAGTCGGATTCATGGGAGGGCTGTCCGAGGATTTTTTTGGCGCCATGCTGGTTCAGCAATTCAACGAAGCGGGGATTGATCTTCGCTATGCAACCCGCCTGCCTTTCGACACGACGTTGGCTTTTGTGCGTCTGGGCGACGACGAGCCTGAGTACGCGTTCTATGACAGCGGCAGTGCGGCACGGCACTGGACGCTGAAAGGGGCACCATCTTTGGGCACCGAGGTTGACGTCCTGCACATCGGTTCGGTCACGTTGATTCACCCCCCTGTCTCGAGCGCTTGCGAGTCGCTGTTCGAGAACGAACAGGGTAAGCGCGTGCTCTCAATCGATCCAAACTGCCGGCCCGGTCTGGCGCAGGATCCAGAGGCATATCGCCAGCGTCTCAATCGCCTCTGCGGTATGGCTGATATCGTAAAGCTGTCGGTGACGGATCTCGGATTCATGCAGCCGGGTGTTGGGCCGCATTCAGCAGCGGAGAGTTGGCTTTCAAACCGGGCCAAGATCGTCCTCGTCAGCCGGGGTGCGGGCGGCGCAACGGTTTATCTTGCGGGTGGCAGAGTCGTTGAAGTTCCAGCACGCCCTGCAAGGGTTGTTGATACCGTTGGAGCCGGAGACGCACTCATTGCAGGCTTTCTCACCCATCTCCAGCAGAGCGGCGACTTGCATCGCGATAGCATCGGTGCCTTGACGGGTGACCGGGCTCGCAAAGCTCTCGAGTTTGCCGCACATGTTGCAAGTCTTGCCTGCGAGCACCGCGGAAGTGACCCGCCGTGGCGCAGAGAAATCATCTTGGCTGGATACGACGAGAGCAGTCAAATGTGACGCCAAGCACCGCAAGCTATTGCGGAGGTTAGCCGTGCCAGTTAAGGGTGAATCGCCACGTCTAGAGATGCTTTACTCGAAGATCTGCGAACGGATTTGGGCGCCATTCGCATCGTGGGCGCAACGATTATCCAAGTTGGTAGAATGATGGGCTGCCGACACTTTCGGAGGGGCGGATTGGATGACAAAACTGACAAGGATGCCCCCCACCAGCTTGCTGGACGCTGAAAGCCTCAGGTTGAAGGCAGCTTTTCTTTATTACAATCAGAAACTTACCCAAAACGAAGTCGCCGCAAAACTGGGGGTCAGCCGCAGCACAATCGTTAAGCTCCTCGATGAGGCGCTGAAGCGGGGCGAAATCCAGATTTGGGTGAAGCAGGCCGCAAGCGAGTTGGAGCTGGCATCTGAGCTGGAAGCCGCGCTCAATCTCGACGAAGTGATCGTCACGCCGCCGGCGAAAGATGTCGACGGAACGGCCCGGGCCGTTGGGCAAGCGCTGGGTCAGTTTCTTTCCGACACCATTCCCAACAACGCGACGATCGGGGTTGGCTGGGGACGAACACTCAGTGCCGCGCTTTCGAGTTTTCGCCCGCTGCGGCGCGAAGGGGTAAAAATTGTGTCTCTGCTTGGAGGTACAGTGGAAGCCCAGCATGAAAACCCGATCGATTTTACCTGGCAGCTCGCCAATCAACTCGGGGCGCAATGTTTTCTTTTGATGGCGCCGCTGCTGGTTGACTCTCCCGACACCAAAGAACGCCTAATCGAAAAGTGCGGCTTGAATCGGATCATGAAGCTGTCCGCCGATCTGGACATTGCACTGGTGAGCGTCGGCGATATCGGCACCCATTCAACATCGCTGTCGGTCGCATCTCTTGCGCCAGAGGAGTTGGAGACGCTCATCGGCAAGGGAGCAATGTGCGATGTTCTGTGCAATTTTCTTGATCGAGACGGCCGCACGGTGGACCATCCGGTAAACGATCGGGTGATGTCAGTCGATCTCGATACAGTGAGACGCGCACGGCACGTGGTTATCGCATCGGGGGGAGAACAACGAGCCGCCGCAATCTTGGCAGCTATCAGGCGAATCGGCTGCAATACTTTGGTGACTGATGAAAGCGCTGCGCGTCAGATGCTCAGCTTGCTCAGAAGTCCAAGGGTTGATTGATAATTTTCGTCGCCGTTTTTTCCAGTTCGCCGCCAAGAACGACGGCTGGGCCGAATCGCTCCAAAACCACCGTGACGGCGTGGCCGACCATATGGGCTTCCGGATGGCCGAGCTGCCGAGGGCCGTGCGCTGATGTCCTGCACCCCGGACCAGAACGCACTGGGCCTGGCGCTGCCGTGCGCCTCGGGGATCGAGCGTTATCTTAAGGAAAAGCAGGAAAACAATGTCCCCATCCTGGCGCCGGGCGAGATCTGGTCCGCGGCCTATAGGTTCGGCTGCCTCTCGGCCGACTTGGCCCAAACACTGAACGACAAGATGATGCGTGCTTCGATCGCTTAGGAGTCGAAGTGGGTTCGGCACTCCGCCCGCATGACAAGCGATCTTTCTGAAGCAGGACTCAACGAGCCGGAACGCACTTCTCCTAAATGTTCATGTGGACCTTAGTTTTTCGTGCCTGGGCTCGCTTGAGAACGGGTCGCAGCGCTAACCCAGAAGGCGTGCCGATTTCCAATCGCCAAGCTTGCAATCGTTGGATGCGATGAGGAGTTGGACAACCGAAGAGATCTCTCCGCGATAAATGGCGAGATCCGCATCGGTTGCATCGGAAAAATCGTGGTGCCGTGTCACCTCCTGATTGCTGTAGAAGCGGGGCACTAGAAATCAACTTGAACGTGAACCGAGTGCACCGCGTTTCTCGCATCAGATACCGGCTGTTCTTCCCCAAGCTCGTTTTTGCAGCGACATAACAGGACGTGGGGGCCTGGCTCCGGCGACCAAGTCAACTCGAACCGCTGCCAACTTCTTCCCTCGCGCGGCCCTACTGAGGCAGTCCGCCATGAGCCTCCACCGTCCACGCTGACCTCGACGCTAGAGATCTGGCGATCTCCCCAAGCCCAGCCCCATATTTTCGTTGGCATGTCCGCTGACAGCAGAACATTTGGGGACGGCGATACGATAACGGACTCCGGGGTCACGTCCCAAACCGGCTTCGTTCCCGACGCGGTGGGGTCATTATAGAACCGCGTCGTATAGGCGCCGCTTGCGCGCCGATCCGCAGCCGTGATCGAACCAACCCATTTTACTGAGTTTGTGCCATACCAACCCGGCACAACCAGTCGAACCGGACCTCCACGCTCCGGAGTGAGCGGCCGGCCGTTGATCTCAAGTGCAAGAAGAACCTCTTCCGCGAGTGCTTTCTCGATAGGCAGGTCTTTTTGATAGGCTTCTTCAATTTCGGCGTATTCGCCCCACTCGAGGCCGGAAGTCCATACATATGACGCATCGGTGCTGATCTTTGCACGTTCCAGAACAAGCGACAGCGGCACGCCTTTCCAAACCACATTTCCGATCCTGCGCCTGGCGACTGTCGGGGCAAGCGGACTTCCAGCGCATTCGTGAAATGACATGTACTCGCGCTGAGGCATGGCTTGAAGATCCGAGAGACGCAACCTCGTTGGAGTGCCCACGAGGCCATCGACATCCAGATGCCAATGGTCGGGGTCGATTTTCAGAAACCCCATATGCGTGACCAGAAAAAGATCGTCCTCCGGGGTGATCCAGGAGTTAAGGGCATGAACCCCTTCTGCCGGACCTTGGAAGGAGAAACCCTTCTTTATCATGTGCATACCCGTCCGCGTCATCGCCTTACTCCTCTAGGGCCGGTGCATCGAGGCGGGTTCCATTTTCCTCCCGGCCTTCTTGGAACCGGATCGGTTTGCGGCGTGTCCGATTGACAGTGACGTCGAATATATCAAAGCGGTTGTAACCAGCAACGACGTCGTGAAATCGTTTCGGTTCAACACACTCTTCCAGATCGATATGGGCATAGCCGATACCTTCATCAATCATTTCGTCACCAAATGGCGCTCCAGTCGGTCCGAGGAAAAAGCTGCTGGCCCGCGGACTGGCATCTATGATCGCTGCGATCGCAGGATCATCCAAAGCAATAGATCTGCGTGCGCTTTCATCCAACCGACCGGCGACAACGATGCCGAAGCACTTGGCCTCGAAACAATGGGCTGAGGCCCGAATGCGGTTGGCCGCCCTGTTATCGTAGTTATCGCTCTCCGTTGGAACACGAGTGGGCCAGATCGGCGGATAGCTACTTATATGAACCTGTTCGGCCTGCGTCATCAGACTGTAGCGCGCGAGTGGATTTGTGTTTTCCCCGCAGATGAGACCGCCGATACGGCCGATTCTTGTATTTGCGACGACCAGACCTGCGCCATCGCCCGGATCCCAAACCAGTTTCTCGAAAAACGTTGCGACCAGCTTCCGATGATGGATGAGGATTTCGCCTGTATCGGATATCAAGACATTGCTATTCCACAGTCCTCCAACACTCGCCGGGTTGCGCTCGGAGAAACCGATTGAAACGAATACACTGTTATCGGACGCAGCTTTGCGCACACGCTCAATTTCTGGCCCATCGACATATACCGAGGCGTTCAGGAAGCGTTTGAAATGTCCGTGCGATTGAATGGGTGGGTAAAGTGCCGCCCAGACGGGAAACCCGGGAAGAAAGCTCTCTGAAAAAGCCACAAGTGATGCGCCATTTCGAGCAGCCTCTGCAATTACCGAACAAGCTTTCTCCGCGCTCTCCAACGGATCGAGATAAACCGGGGCTACATGAGCAGCGGCGGCCTTGAAGTTCGTGCTTCCCATCGACATTCCTCTACTGATCAACGTTCGCCATCAGCCATCTCGACCAGCTCGGCAAAGGCAGGCTCAAGAATGCCGTTTTGCTGTTAGACCGATCTCGATACGTGCTCCAAGCGGCAGGCTGGCGCAGCCAATGGTGGTGCGGGCCGGGAAGGGCGATGACAAACGCGTCGCGTAAATCTCATTCATCTGGCCAAAGTCAGCCATGTCGGTGAGATAGACATTGACGGATACGACATCATCCAACCCCAGGCCCGCTGCCTCAAGGACTTGAAACAGATTGTCGAAACACTGGCGTGTCTGGTCGGCTACATTTCCGTCGACAAGTTTGCCGGTGCCGGGGTCTAGCGGTGTCTGGCCGGAGCAGAACAGAAGATCGCCCGCCCATGTCGCGTGCGAATACGGTCCCACTGCCGCAGCGTTCGAAGCATTCACAGTTCGTCTAGACATGGTTTCTCCCAAGGCAGGTTAAGCAGCGCGACCTGCTGGCGACCAGGATATCCGCAAGTGGTTTGCGTCATGCTATGCTGCATGTTCGCCTTTACAGCCCGTTCGAAACTATCAAAACGAATTTGTGCGCCAACCCGAATAGGATGCACTACTCTGTGCAAAAATAGTCGGAGGGTCGCATGGCGACTGCAATCGATCATCTTGACTGGGACGATCTCAAACTTTTCCTCATCGTCGTTCGGTGCAAGAGCGTGACCGGCGCCGCTCGCGAACTAAAAGTCAGCCACTCCACCGTATCGCGCCGACTTGCTCGTCTGGAATATACGGTTGGCGGTGCACTCGTCGAACGGACCAAGGACGGCCTTCTGCTGACACCGGCCGGCCTGGTTACAATGCGGCGAGCGGAGGAAATCGAGAACGGCGTGAATGCTCTTCGCAGCGACGTAAGCAATCGTGACGAAATACGCGGCACAGTCAGATTGGCCACCATGGAAGGCATCGCAACGCTTTATCTCTCCGAGCGCCTCGTTGAACTCAGTAGCCGGTACCCTGATCTAGACCTCGAGCTTGTAACATCGCCGCAAACCGTTCGGGTCGCTCGCCGGGAAGCTGATTTATTCCTAAGCTTCTTCAAGCCCCATGGAACTTCTCTCGACAGTCAGCTGATCGGACGTTTCAAGACTGGGTTGTTCGCTTCGCAGGCTTATCTTGAGCGAAATGGCGTTCCCTCTCAGGCGGCGGACCTTAGCGAGCACCGCTTTGTTGGCTATATCGAGGAGCTGATTCAGCTCGAAAGCGTGCTCTGGCTAGAGGAACTCGTACCCACCCCAAAAATTGCGTTCAGCTCAAATAGCATGATGTCGCAGATGTTCGCGGCGTCTGCGGGCGCAGGAATTGTAGCCCTTCCCGAATTCGCACTCAGTCTAAACCTGGGTCTCGTTCCAGTGCTCGACGAGCTGAGCGGCGAGCGCGAGATCTGGATGTCTGCACATCAAGACCTAGCCTATCTTCCAAGAGTGAGAGCCGTAAAGCAATTCGTGAAAGAGCTGGTTCGTCGAGACGAACAACGCCTTCTGAGAAACTCACCTTGGTCTTCGTGAAGTTTCGCAAATCGGACTGCGCGGAGCGCTCTGGCCGGCTGAATTGGCGGACGCTTACGCCCCGTCGCTCAATTCTGCACATCGGGTTGCGAAGTTGTCAGCTTCCGTGACAGCGCCGATTGCGTCAACAAGATTGACGCTCGATCAAAGGAAGGAATCCCTCATGTCGCAAATCAGCCGCGACGCTCGCAAGACTTTGGACCTTCTTCGCTTGCGTGCTGATACCCCCGGCACAAAAAACAGAAACCACCTTAACAATGCTGGTGCTGCGCTGATGCCGAGCCCTGTTATTGAAGCGGTGGTTGGGTACCTAGGCCGGGAAGGGGAGATCGGCGGATACGAAGCCGCAGCTGAGGCCAACTCTCTACTGGAGGGGACATACGACAGCTTGGCCACCTTCGTAAACTGCGCCCGTGACGAGATTGCGATAGCTGAAAATGCGACGATCGCTTGGCAACGCGCCTTCTATTCCCTCGCTTTCGGACCTGGAGACCGGATCCTGACGGCAAGTGCCGAATTTGCAGCCAACTACATCGCCTTTCTGCAGGTTGCCAGGCGCACCGGTGTATCGATCGAAGTCATTCCGAATGACGCTTCTGGGGTCCTTGATCCGGACGCACTGGCGAAAATGATCGATGATCGCGTTCGGTTGATAGCGGTTACCTGGATCCCGACCAACGGCGGGCTTATCAATCCAGCAGCAGCGATCGGCCGAATAGCGCGCGAAAATGGCATTCTCTATCTGCTCGACGCATGCCAAGCTGCGGGTCAAATCCCGATCGATGTCAACGCGCTCGGGTGCGACATCCTGACTGCTACCGGCAGGAAGTTTCTCCGAGCCCCACGGGGAACGGGATTCATGTACATGCGCAAATCACTCCTGGATAAGATCGAGCCAGCCATGATCGACCTATATGGCGCGCCCTGGACTGGTCCGGATCGATACGAATTGCGACCTGATGCCAGGCGTTTTGAAACATGGGAGAAGAACTATTCGGTTCGTCTCGGCCTGCGGGCAGCAGTGGATTACGCGCTCGAAATAGGGCTCGAAAACATCGAAGCGCGCTGCAGTCACCTTTCTTCAAGGCTTCGGGAAGGTCTGAGGGGGATGCGTGCCGTATCCGTACATGATCTTGGGGCGCCGCTCGCGTCCATCATCTCATTCACCGTTAACGGCTGGGATTCGCCAGCCGTCATGGCCTATCTGGCTGGCAACGGAATCAACGTCTCGGTTTCCCCGCCCTCTAGTACACCCGTGGACGCGTATACGCGACAACTCCCGCCGGTGGTGCGAGCTTCCCCACATTATTACAATTCGGAGGAGGAAATTGAGGCATTCCTAGAGGCAATTGCTGGTATTGCCGCGTAACTGATCGGCGCGACTGGATCGACTGGATACCAATAATGCCATTTTTTTCGGCTATTGGTGAGGCTTCTTTGCGGGAACACCGGCAACGTCCCATCTAGGCGGCGAGCAGACTTCATCGTCGTTTTGTTCATCCTGGCCTTAAAAGAGTGCCTCTGGCGCCACCCACACCGGCTTCGGGGGTACATGTCGGAGAAGTGGCAGTTCGCGACTTCAGGGTTGGTGGTGGCGTCGTAATGTATCGCGCGAGAAAGATACGCAGGCAAGGGAATATCATCACTTCCACCGGTGATATTTAAAATTTACGAGTTCAGAAAGGGCCGCAGCGTCGCAGGGTCCACGCTCGCCTGATCGCTAATCAGAGCTCTGTCAACGGCGATTAAATCGCACTCGTCGCGCTCGTTCGATCAATCTTTCTAGCCCTTGTTTCCGCCCCTTGACCTGTAAAGGCGTTCAGGAAGTCTGCGTCGAAGCCGAATAAGACCCCGCCAATGTTGTAGCACGGGTGAGTTCTCGGCCGCGTCCGCCGAGGTTTACGCCTTTCTCGATATCGATCGCAGGAAAGTCCGGTTTCAGAAACGCCGCTGCAGGTGATGTAGGAGATCTACCCCAGCGTCCACCAACGGCAGCAACAAGTGTGCATCAGCGCTGGTCTCGCATAGCCGTGCCGCGAAATCCTGCTGCTTCCACTGGCTTACGCTAATGATGATCGGAAAGTCAGGGCCAACCGCCTCATTGATGGCGGCGACGGCCACGCTTGGAAAGCGTGGCCGCTCCTTAATCGTCGCGACACCATAACGATTGTTACACTTGTTGGTACCTAGTCAGAACAGGTCGAGGAGATAGCCACGCGCACCGCGGCTTGCCCGGCCTCATCAAGTCCGGATGGCTTTCTACCGGCAATTCAAGTTCCCAGTCCGTTTAGCGAACGGAACATACAACGCAATTTGCGGCCCCATTTGGTCACCTGCATCGTGTACGGCATTGCCGGCTCCAATTACAGCCGGCGAGGTCGTGGCTGCTCGGAATGACGATCCTTGGAGAACAAGCATCACCTATGCGTCTGGCAGACGGCGCTTTGATCGTGTCCGGGATTCCCGTGATGAAACTCTCAAGGACCTGACCAGCGCGGCAGCAAATTGAGCAAAGTGCGCTGCCCTTTGGCTCGTTTGCCACGTTCCGGTGGATCGTTTCGCATCCTATGATTACGCCATAAACTTCACGGAGGATCGTTATGACAATTTACAATATCGCTCTGATCGGATTTGGCGGCGTCAATCGCGCCCTGACTGAACTCATCGCCGCCAAGAACCAGCTCTGGGAACGCGACCTTGGCTTCCGCCTGAATATTGTCGCTGTGAGCGACCTCTATTTGGGTTCGGTAATTTCGCCAAATGGTCTTGATGCAAAAACTCTGGTCGACGCGAAGTTCGAAAAGGGTGGCTTCGGACAACTTTCGGGTGGAAGTGCTGAAGCTGACAACGAGACCATCATCAAGACGGCGCCGGCAGACATCGTCGTCGAGGCAACGTACACCAATCCCAAGGATGGCGAACCCGCCGTCTCGCATTGCAGGTGGGCACTTGAGACCGGCAAACACGTGGTAACCACCAACAAAGGCCCTGTCGCCATCGCTGCCCCAGCGCTCAAGGCGTTCGCAAAAACCAACGGCGTGCGCTTCGAGTACGAAGGCGCCGTGATGAGCGGCACACCTGTTATTCGCATGGCGGAAAGAACCCTTGCCGGCGCCGAATTGAAGGGCTTCGAGGGGATCCTCAACGGCACATCCAACTTCGTCCTCGGTCGCATGGAAAGCGGTCTGGATTTCGCCTCCGCCGTCAAAGAAGCACAGAAACTCGGTTATGCCGAAGCCGACCCGACCGCAGATGTGGAAGGTTTCGACGTTCGTCTGAAGGTTGTCATCCTGGCAAACGAACTGCTTGGCGCGAATCTCAAGCCTGAGGATATAAGCTGCAAGGGCGTCTCAGGTCTTTCACTCTCCGACATCGAGGAAGCCGCCAAGGCAAACAGCCGCTGGAAGCTCATCGGGGCTGCGGTCCGCAATGACGACGGCAGTGTGACCGGCAGTGTTTCCCCCAAACGGCTTGGCCTCGATCATCCGCTGGCAGGCGTCAACGGCGCCACTAATGCAGTCTCACTCGACACCGAACTGCTGGGCGCCGTGACGATCACCGGACCTGGCGCTGGCCGCATCGAAACTGCATATGCTCTTCTTTCCGATATCGTCGCCATTCATTCCGCGGGCGCTTCTTCCACCGCTAAGGAAGCTGCATGATGCACAACCTTGCACTCACCCAAGCGACAGGCCTCGAAGAAATTGCCGTCACCAGCCCCTTCGACGGTACGCTGGTCGGAACAGTTGTGGAAACCTGTGCTGCAAGCGTGGATGCGCTCCTTGAGCGAGCCAGGCGCGGCGCGCAGATTGCCAGAACCCTGCCCCGTCACAAGCGGTCGGCGATCCTTGAAACCGCCGCAGCAGCAATCGAGGCCTCGCGGGAGGAGTTCGCGCTCCTGATCGCCAAAGAGGCGGGCAAGACGATTACGCAGGCCCGCAAAGAGACAATCCGGTGCGTCAATACGCTCAAGCTGTCCGCCGACGAGGCCAAACGCAATGCGGGCGAAGTCATTCCGTTCGATGCTTACGCGGGCTCGGAGTCTCGCCAGGGTTGGTATACGAGAGAACCGCTGGGGATTATTGCTGCCATCACGCCCTACAACGACCCACTCAACCTCGTTGCCCACAAACTCGGTCCCGCGATCGCCGGTGGCAACGCAGTGCTTTTGAAGCCGTCCGAGTTTACTCCACTCTCTGCCGTCAAGCTCGTCGAGGTCATGATCGAAAGCGGTCTACCTGAAGAGATTATAACGGTTGCGATCGGTGGCCCTGAGCTTGGAAAGGCTCTTGTTGCGGCGAGAGACGTTCGCATGATCTCGTTTACTGGCGGCTTTGCCACCGGTGAAGCGATTGCCAAGACCGCGGGCCTCAAAAAACTTGCCATGGATCTCGGCGGCAATGCGCCTGTCATCGTTATGGAAAATTGCAACTTCGATGCGGCCGTCGAGGCTTGCGTATCGGGAGGCTTTTGGGCGGCCGGTCAGAACTGCATTGGCACGCAGCGAATTCTGATCCAGCGGCCGATCTATCAGCAATTCAAGGCGAAATTCGTCGCAGATACCAAGAAGCTCAAGACTGGCAATCCCTTGGATGCCGATACCGATGTCGGCCCGTTGATCTCCGAAAAGGCTGTCAGCAGAGCGATCGCAATGGTCGAACGGGCGCTCGCTGCCGGCGCGACATTGCTTTGCGGCCATAAGCCAGCCGGCAATCTCTACCCGCCGACCGTCCTGGAGGATGTTCCGATATCCTGCGACGTGTGGGGCGAAGAAGTATTCGCGCCGATCGTCATTCTTCAGCCCTTCGATGGATTGGCTGATGCAATCGGTCTTGCAAACGGCCCTGACTACAGCCTTCACGCCGCCATTTTTACCAATGACCTGGAAGCGGCGCTCGAAACTGCAAGCAAGATCGAGGCCGGTGGCGTCATGGTCAACGACTCCTCCGACTACCGGTTCGATGCAATGCCGTTTGGCGGCTTCAAATATGGCAGCATGGGCCGCGAGGGTGTGCGGTTTGCCTATGAGGACATGACCCAGCCGAAGGTCGTGTGCATCAACCGGTTGAAGCCTTAACAGCTCTTTCCACGCTCAATGCCATCAGCAATTTCGGGGTAAACAATGTTCAAGGGTTCTATCACTGCACCTGTCACGCCATTTGCTGATGGCCATGTGGATGAGGGCGCGCTGCGCGATCTCATCGAATGGCAGATCGACGAAGGGTCCTTCGGCCTTGTTCCGTGCGGAACGACCGGGGAAAGTCCGACGCTCAGTCATGCCGCGAGTTCTGTGAAAGTCGGCCGGACACAGTTGCAAGACGCTGCGCCCGTGACCGCGGGGAAGGAATTCGAAGCGTTTGCTGAATTCATTGACGAGGATATCGTTCAAGTCCAGTACGCCTCTAAGCTTCTCAAGGAGATAAACCTCGGCGGTTCGGCGAGCGGCACGGCAATC
Organism: Rhizobium sp. SU303; assembly: GCF_021052345.1. NCBI lineage: Bacteria > Pseudomonadati > Pseudomonadota > Alphaproteobacteria > Hyphomicrobiales > Rhizobiaceae > Rhizobium > Rhizobium sp. SU303. Next base: position 422,655 of record NZ_CP088096.1, on the reverse strand, counting down.
AACGTACCCTCAGGCTTCGCGCAGGCGGTATGCGATCACCTGTCCCAGAAATCCGGCTACCGGTTAATTCCGGCCCGCAACTTCATCGAAGCCACATCGGACACGGGCGGATTCGTCTCCTTCGTGCTTAAACGCATTGCCTTCAACCTGACGAAGATTTGCAACGACCTTCGGCTGTTGAGTAGCGGTCCCCGTGGCGGTCTGGGAGAGATCCGCTTGCCGCCGGTCCAAGCCGGCTCGTCGATCATGCCTGGCAAGGTCAATCCCTTCATCCCGGAGATGATGAACCAGATTAGCTTTCAGGTTATCGGCAATGATCTTACGGTGACGCTCGCCGCCAGTGCCGGTCAACTGCAGCTGAACGCGATGGAGCCGGTCATCGTTTTGAATATCCTGCAGTCGATGCGCATGCTAACCAGAGGCATGGTGATCTTAAAGGAACGCTGCATCGATGGCATCGAAGTTGACGTCGATCGTTGCCAGGCGTTGCTCGACCAATCTCTCGTTCTTGCTAAGCCGCTGGCGAAGTTGATCGGATACAGCAAAGCGGCAGATCTAACCAAAAAGGCGCTGGTCGAAAAGAGAAACTTACGAGATGTTGTCGAAGAAGAAAGAGGTCTGACGGAAAGCCAGGTTCATCAGATTTATGGAGATACCGCGGAGTTTGCGAATTTCTCAAGAAGTGGTTGGACGGAGGGGAAAGATGGCCGTTTTCACTGAAATATCCGACGAAGACCGAAACTCGATAGCCGCAGCCTACGGTATGACATCGTTGTCGTCGGTGATCGGTATTGCCGACGGTGACAGGGAAACGACCTATCTTTTCCGGACAGCGGGCGGTGAATTCATCGTCACGCTTTTCGAAAACGGCGCCGAGCCGCTGGATCTGGAACGCGCGTTCGCAACGATGGAGAAGCTGAACAACAGGGGTATTCCATGTCCTAAACCGACGCGGACGGTTGATGGCGACGCCACCTTCCAGGCCGCCGGTCGCCTTGTTGCCATCGTGAGCTTTGTAGCGGGATCATCGACAAACAATCCAACGCCAGAAAAGAGCGAAAATCTCGGCCGCCTCATGGCGCGGATCCACGTGATCCTGCAAGGGGGCCGAAAACATTCTCTGGATGAGCTGCCAACGGGTGCCCTGCATGGAGCCTTGGTACCTTCCAATGTCTTCTTCCTCGGAGAGAACGTCAGCGGTGTGATTAACTTCCGGCTCCGGCACGATGACGTGCTGATTTCTGAGATTGCGGACGTTCTCATTAGCTGGGCGAGCCAGCCGGCTGGAGAGCTGGACGAACAGAAAGCCCGGGCCATCTTGGCAGGCTATGAGAGTGTAAGACAGCTGACTGAGGCGGAAAAGAAAGCACTTCCCGCGTTCGTCCTCGCATCCGCCGCCAGACACTATGCTAGCAAAGAGGACAAGATTTATATGCTTGAGGCGGCTGTACGCGCATTTGAATCTTCGGGATTTGGCCCAGTTGCCCGGCAACCGGCCTGTCGGGCATGAGATATCTTCTCGACCGCATCGACGAACAAATCCTAAGCGCGCTGCGGACCAACGCACGGGCCTCTCACGCTGAGCTATCGGGCAAGGTCAATCTGTCCCGTAATGCTGTTCGCGTTCGGATAGAACGGCTAGAACGCGAGGGCTTCATCAAGGGCTACACGATCGTCACTGGGGATGGCGGAAACGATAGCCCGATCACCACCGCATTGATGTTTGTCTACCGCCAGGACCGGATGAGGGGTGGCGAGGTCATCCAAGCTTTGCGGACAATTCCAGAGGTCGTCGCTTGCGATGTGATGACGGGCGATTTCGATCTCGTCGTCAGAGTGGAATCTCCGCGAGCCGATCGAATTCGCCAGATCTGGCAGCTGATATCCGAACTCCCGGGCGTACGGGACACCCTTACGGCGTTCGCTCTTTCCTCCGTTGTGCGGAGGGATGAGGTGCGCCGCGGCCAAAATCCGGCAGCTTCCAACGAGCCTTTATGAGCCCTGTTAAGAAACTGCGAAACATGCGTGCACCGACCAATGCAGTCGAACTTCTACCGAACGGCCGAGATCGGCGCATGTGAAAGCGCATTGTACTCGGCATCAGATCGTATGGATGCCGCGACCCCGCAGGTTTTCTGACCCGGCGTTTCCACTCAACGATGTGGGGAAACGCCTCCAGTGGCAATCGCGGAGGACCTTTTTTCCGGCTACGTCAATATGTGAGAGATGGGTTGAGGGCTGACGGGAGCGAGGGTGTTTGCCGCGGGCGGTGGTCTATACGACGCGGCCGCCTACGAGATCGACGTGTGGAACCGGCAGGCCGCGCAACAACCATCACGACGGGACTCCGAGAAGTCGATAAGAGGAAGCACCAGAAGGCCGCAGCGGAAAATACAAATCTCCTTCGACAGCGCCTCATGGACGTGAACGAGCCGCCTTGACGATAAGATTGATGGTGAGGCCTGCTCCGAGCACTGCTTGCGTTCAAGCGCGGCGAGCCACGTGTATAAGCAATGGTCAAAACGCCGGGCCCAGAGGATGAAGATCGGAGTCGCATTTGCGGGGAGCGTAAGTGTTGATTGCGGAACGGGTAAGGCATGTCAATCGCGCAAGGGTCTGCTCTTCGCCCAGGGCGTCACTGGCTATCAGCCGCTTCGCAAGGATTGCGGGTTGCACAAAGTTCGGGACAGCGATTTCACTAAGTCGCGGACAAAAGTCGCGTCGGATTTAGATCGATTTTCGTGAGCACCGATCTGGCAATTTGTCCTCGTATTTTGAGCGAGGACATGATGCCCAGACGGAATCCCGGAATCGTAACGAACCCGCAAGACGCGGCGTCGCAGCTTTTCGCCCGTTTAAGACGGCTGTACTGGGCGCGCCCCCTTGCCTTTGAGGATTGGCCTGCGGGTGGTCCCGCCACGTTTCTAATCGTCATGCACCGCGTGCATTTTCACGATGCGAATTATTAATTTGATTGAATGCACCGTCGGGCCTCACAACGAACGGAGGCGAGATCAAAATTTTCGAGACGTGGGTGACCGCGCTAATCGGGGGACAACCCAGATATCGGGAACTGAATGTGCCCATCTAGTCAAGCGGAGGCGAGTATGACTGGTAGTCAATCCAGAAGGAGATCGGCCGACAAGATCGACCCGGAACAACTGACCATCGTTCCACTGCGACACCCTTGGAGGTGGGTGGCCGTCGCCTTGGTCTTAGTGTCGGTCGCCGGCATGATCAGGTCAGCAATTTCCAATCCCGAGTTTCAGTGGCCCATCGTCGCGCAATATCTGTTCAACCCACTCATACTCGATGGTCTTTGGCAAACCGTTCTAATCACAGCGGTCGTGATGGCTCTAGCCACTCTCGGGGGAACCATCGCCGCATTGATGATGCTGTCTCCGAGCAAGCTGCTTTCTGTGCCCGCTGCGGGCTTCGTCTGGTTCTTCCGAGGCACTCCAGCTCTCGTCCAGTTGATCATCTGGTACAATCTGTCGATCGTCGTCAAAAATATCACGCTTTGGCTGCCGGGGGTCGGCACAGTGTATTCGGTGTCTACAAATGACATCATGACCCCACTGGTCTCGGCCATCGTCGCACTCTCGCTTCATGAAGCGGGATATATGGCCGAAATCGTCAGGAGCGGATTGAAGTCGGTCAACAAGGGCCAGTACGAGGCGTCGGCATGTCTTGGGATGAATCCTAGCCTGGCGCTGAGGAGGATTGTCCTTCCCCAAGCGATGAGAATAATCATTCCGCCGACCGGAAACGAGACGATCAACCTTCTCAAGACGACCTCTCTGGTCAGTATCATCGCTGTGGGCGATCTGCTGTACTCGGCCCAGGCCATCTATGCCCGGACGTTTGAGACCATCCCTCTGCTCCTTGTTGTGTCTTTCTGGTACCTCGCCGTAGTCTCGATCATGTCTGTCGGTCAGTTCTACCTGGAAAAACATTTCAGCCGCGACGAGCATCGCATCAATCCCGGAATCACGAGGGCAATACTCGGGAACCTGGCCAAGATCGGTCGGAAGGAGGCGCTGGCATGACTGCACCCGGCACACATCACGAGCGCTTCGGGATCGCATCTACGACGATGGTACATGCCAAAGGCATCCGCAAATCCTACGGCCATCTCGAGGTGCTCAAAGGCGTGGACCTCACGGTGCCGTCCGGCTCGGTCGCTTGCATCATCGGCCCTTCGGGATCGGGAAAGAGCACATTCCTGCGCTGCATCAATCACCTCGAGGAAATCAATGGCGGGTTGATGCTCGTCGACGGAGACTTCGTTGGCTATCGCCTAGAAGGCAACAAACTCTACGAACTGCCGCCGAGCGCGATATGCCAGCGCAGGGCCGAGATCGGAATGGTTTTCCAGCAGTTCAACTTGTTTCCTCACATGACCGTGATCGAAAATCTTATGGAGGCTCCTTTACGCGTGAAGCGGGAGCCGGTTGCGCAGGCGACGGCAAAGGCGATTGAACTTCTCAAACGGGTGGGCCTTGCCGAAAAGAGGGACGCTTACCCGAGGCAGTTGTCGGGCGGCCAGCAACAGCGCGTGGCTATCGCACGGGCGCTCGCGATGAACCCAAAGGTCTTGCTTTTTGACGAGCCGACATCCGCACTCGATCCAGAGCTCGTGGGCGAGGTGCTCGAGGTGATGAAGAGTCTGGCGCGCGAGGGAATAACCATGGTAGTCGTGACGCATGAAATCGGGTTCGCTCGCGAGGTTGCCGATCAGCTTATCTTCATGGACGGCGGCCTTGTCGTCGAATCCGGCAAGCCGCGAGAGATGATTGCCAACCCGCAGTCTCCCCGAACACGTGAGTTTTTGGCGCGCGTCCTCTGACGCGCGGAAAAACTCGCGGACCGCCCTCCGAAATTCATCTATCCACAGCCACAGAAGCTGAAGGACAGGACTTGCCCATGAACTCTTCTTTCGAGCAGCGCATCATAGAACTGGCCATCGATCTCCCGAAACCGCCCGGATCGGTCGCGAACTACGTCGCAACTCACCAAGTCGGGAACCTCCTGTTCATTTCAGGGCAGCTTTGCGTGTCTCCCGATGGCATACTCGTGGCGTTGGGATCGCTCGGGGAAAACGTCTCTGTCGAAGACGGAATACGAGCTGCTCGGGCCGCCGCGATCAATGTCATAGCTCAAGCTAGAGCCAGCCTTGGAAGCCTGGACAAGATCAAGAGGGTCGTTCGACTGGGTGGGTTCATCGCTGCGACGTCTTCGTTTTCCGAGCACGCACGCGTCATGAACGGTGCCTCGGACGTCATCCTTGAGATTTTCGGCGAGCAAGGGCGGCACGCGCGGAGCACCATCGGGGTTTCTTCCCTGCCATTGCAGGCCGCAGTCGAGGTCGAAGCCCTGTTCGAGCTAGACTGACAAATGCCTGTATGCCCCTTTCGGCGGTTTATCGCAAACGCGGCTTTTAAGGCCGCAGGCGCGTTCAAAGCTCCAGTCGTTCATAGACGCCTTGTTTGAGCGTCCTCTGTCTGTCAGACACGTCTTTGATCAGGTTCCGAAACCACACATGCCCGGGGTCTAGTTCATTCGATCTATCGAAGATCAACGAAATAGTGACATCGGGAAGTTCGAGCGGCGGAGGAACGATCGCTGTCTCGCTTTCTTCAGAGAGTGCCAGCAACACGCCGTCGCCGAACGCCGAAATCAGCTCCGTGCCTTTGATGACCCATGGAGCAACGAGATAGTGCGGTATCGTTGCAACCACTTTTCGATGAAGGCCGAGCTTCTGCAGGGTTATATCCGCGATGCCGGCTGCGATGCCGTCCGCGGATATCTGAAGGTGCGGCGACGCGAGGTAACGATCCAGCGACATGTCGGCCATCGCCGGATTTCCAGCCCATCCAGCACAAACCATCCGATCCCTCGAAAGCTCCACGACCTCGAAGTGCTCGGCATCGAGCTTGGGGTTGCCAAGCACCGCGCATTCCACTTCGCGGTTCTTCAACGACCCGAGTGCGTCGGGTTCCCTGGCGTGGACCACATTCAACGAAGCATTGGGCGCGAGCATCGAGAAATTCTCGATCAGTTCGGGCAAGTAGGTGACGGCCGTATAGTCCGAAAGGCCAATCCGAAAATTTCTAGAGGTGGTCGTCGGATCGAAATTGAGGTGTCGGTCCACCGCCACCCGAATTTCGTGCAGGGCCTGGGAAATGACCTCCGCCAATTCTTTCGCCCGGGCGGTCGGCTCCATGATCCCCGCTTCTCGGGTGAAGAGGTCGTCTTTAAACACGTCGCGAAGCCTGCCCAGTGAATGGCTTATGGCTGACTGGGTGCGCCCAAGCCTGTCCGCAGCCCTGGTCACACTCCGCTCCCGCATGAGGACGTCGAAGGTCCTTAGGAGGTTGAGATCGAGTTGGTTCAAAGAGAACTCGGCCATATCGGGACCCTCGGGTGCTTTTGCTCGCCGTCAAAAGATATCGGCGGTCCGCAAAAGATCATGAATGCAGCTCATATTGTCAATGCATCTTTTCAATTCGATTCACTGCTCAGGATGTGCTTCCTTACCCGTGCTAACGCCAACGTCCAAAAAAGGGGATCATCATGAAAGCCACGCATCTGGGTATTTTCGTCGCCCTCGCGCTTGCCCAGAACGCCATCGGAGCGGAGATTCCGGTCACGGAATCCGTCAAGTCGTCGGGTACGCTCACAATCGCCAATGGGCTCGACTACGCCCCATTTGAGTTCGTCGATGCAAACGGCCAGCCGGCTGGCCTGGACGTGGATTTGGCGCACGAGGCGGCGAAGCTCATCACGGCTAAACTCGACCTTCAGCGCATACCTTTCGCTTCTCAAATTCCTTCGCTCGCGGCCGGAAGGGTCAAGGTAGCGTGGGCGACGTTCACGGTGAAGGAAGATCGCTTGAAGCAGGTCGACTTCGTCACGTTCCTCCAGTCCGGAACCGTGGCGATGGTTCTCCCTGACAAGAAAGACTCCATCTCGGATGCGAAGAGCCTGTGCGGCAAGCGGGTGGCGGTCCAGACCGGATCGGCGGCCGATTTCACCACGGACAAGCTGAGCGAGGACTGCGCGAAATCCAACCTGCCCAAGATCGACAAGGTCATCTATCCCGAGCAGAAAGACACGATCCAGGCGGTGCTAACAGGTCGGGCCGACGCTCGTTTCGACGACTCCACCGCGGCTGGATATTACGAGCAGACCAGCAAAGGAAAGCTCGTCGTTGCTCCGGGAGTCTACGATGTCCTACCTTTGGGCGTCGCCGTCCAGAAAGGCGACAAGGCCTCAGCTGAAATGATGCAGGCAATTTTTCAGGAACTCATCGCCAACGGCAAGTACAAGACCGTCCTCGACAAGTATGGCATGTCGCTCGCGGCGGTCAAAAAATCCCGTATCATCACCTCTGTCGATCAGATTGCCGAATAAGCCCCTTACGAGCGGATGAGCGCCATCCGCTCGCTTTCACCCTCGCTTCGTGACCGAATTCACGAGCAACGGGAGCCGACGGAAACTGCGCCATTTTTTCACCGAGATCATGCATGAACGCACACGCTTCAACGAGGCACGAGACCTATCTGAACGCGGCCGAACTCGCATTCATCCGCAGCCAATACCCGATCGTCAAAGAATGCATCTATTGGAACAACGCCGCTGTTTCCCCTATATCGATCGGCGTGCGGGATGCGATCTCCCGGCAGGCGACACTCCATGCCACGGACACGTCCGGGATCATGGTGGCAAGCGCGCCGACATGCGACAAAGGACGCAGCCTTGCCGCCAAACTTGTTGGCTCGACTGCGGAACGGATTGCCTACATCCAGAACACCTCGCATGGCCTGTCGCTCGTCGCCTTGGGAATCGATTGGAAGCCTGGTGACAACATGGTGGTTCCTGAGCTCGAATTTCCCTCAAACTTTCTCATCTGGGAGACGCTTTCCCAGCAAGGTGTGGAAATCCGCACGATGAAGGCGCGCAACGGAGCGCTTGCTCCAGATGATCTTCGTTTCCTGGTCGACGGCAGGACGAAACTGGTCGCAGTGAGCCATGTTCAGTTCTACAGCGGTTTCCGGGTCGATCTCGCCGGATTCTCGCAAATCTGCGCCGATCACGACGCATTGTTGGTCGTCGACGGCACGCAGTCGGTCGGGGTGCTGAGCGTGGACATGGAAGGCGAAGGCGTAGATGTCCTCGTTGTGAGCGCCCATAAATGGATGCTCGGACCAGTCGGAATAGGCTTCGCCGCGTTCTCCGAGAGGGCTTTCGAACGCATCAAGCCGCGCGTTGTCGGTTGGTTGAGTGTGAACGACGCCTTCTCCTTTCATCGTGTTCTCGATTTTCTTCCAGACGCCAAGCGGTTCGAACCAGGCACCGAGAACGGCGCAGGCATCTTCGGATTGGCCAAGAGACTTGAAGAGATCGATTCCATCGGCATGGAGAAGATCGAGAGCTATGTTATGGAACTCGGAGCGCGGATTCGGAGGCAGGCTAAATCCGCAGGGTACGAAATCATGAGTGATTGGCCGGAAGAATCCCAGTCGGGCATCATCCTGCTGAAGAATCCAAAGGTGGCCACCAGCGTACTGTTTGCAGACTTGGATGCTGCCGACGTGAAATGCAGCGTCAGGAACGACGCCATCCGTTTTTCGCCTCACTACTACAGCAATGACGATGAGCTCGCGCTGGTCTCCGAGGTCTTACGGGGAGCAACATCCCGAGCCAATGCGTAACCCGCCACTCGCTCGAAGGCGGCACTTCGATAGTGCGCATGCTGCTTTTGCCGCATTCCGGCCAACCAAGATGATTCCGGTGATCCTGGGCAGCAAGAAGTGGCGTCGATACAACGAAATCGATTGTCGATCAGCAGCCATTCGTTCGCAAGAAAGTCTAGCCGATACGGCTTGTGCTCGACCTGCAGGTTCAATAAGAGACCCGAGCCGAACAGCACGCCACTGCACGGCAGCAACTTGTAATCCGCGATCCTCGCTTCGAGAAACGCTTCTTCGGCCGGTGATTCACAGAACGGCAGGAAGTAGCTCTTCCGATCTGGATCTTCCGATGTCGCCGTCCAACGCCGAGCCTACCAGGCGTCGACCGGAGGGTCCGGCTTCGGATCCACGATGTTGTAAATCGTCGAGGCGAAGAAGGCAGCCAGAAGGAAGAGAAGAGGAACAACGAAACCGCCTGCGAAGCAGATCACCGTGAGATTGCGCGGATGACGATCATCTTTTGCTGAGCCTTGGCGTTCACGCTGATTCCCCAATGCAATGCCGGCCCCCACCGTTGCTTCGACTGGCCCGCAACAGCAAGTCTGGCAAGGCTCGTGGGCGTGTAAACAGGTCCCTGTACAGCTCGTTGTTGACCAGTGCCGCCAATCCCATCACAGATTAGTGCGGCAAGGACAACGTGGGACCGGAACAGCGTTTACGAAGAGGATTGGCCGCCGCAATATATGTTCGCTGCTTCCCCTCGAGAATGCCTTTTGATAATTCCGCGCATATGGCGCGCCGCCAGTGTTCGGATTGCTGGAAGAATAAAATCGGTGAGATCGCTGATTGATCACCGTGCCACGATGATCGCGTCCCTGGTTTCCACCAATCGCAGTCGGCAAGCTGTCTCTACACGGCAAGGGCGCGACGAATGACTTCAGGCGCTAGCCAATTCATTCGGGCCAGCCAACTAGGCGGAAGCGTCCAGCCCGACTGAGTCTGAAGCCTGGATGGCCCTATAAACCTTAGGGGCGTTGAAGGGCTTCCCACTAAGCGCGTCCTGTACCCGGTGAGCTGCTGCAGGCGCCCTCCTTAGGTCAGCTGCGTACGAGTTCAGCGCGACGCGTGCTTCAGATTTTGCCTAAAACTCCTAGTGCGGCCGCGGTCCTTCGTATCCTTGAGGCGTCAAAATCCGCGTCGTTCTCAAGTTCTGTCACCTCGGCCACGGTCAGACCGGTGGTTTCTGCGAGGTCGTCCAAAGAATAGCCGCGAGCCTGGCGAGCCTCTGCAAGCAGGGCGCCGATGGATGGGACAGCAGGGGATTTCGCAATCTTCGAGGCCATGTTCATGTCTTTAAGCTTCCTTCTGGCGGCCGGAAAACAAAAGGTTTCTAGTTCCACCGCTGCCGACCGCGTCCGGCAGCGGTGGATTTCTCCGATTTCCGCGGGCGCTCTTTCTAGCAGTTTGTGCGATGGAGTACAGGTCTAACGTGGTGAAGGAGTGGACGACCCTTGCCTCCGGGGGTCAACCTTTCCCTGCGATCATCATTGGCGCCCGCTAGTAGAATGACGTCTTGCTGCAATCGACATTGATCGCCGTAATCGAGTACAGGGCTTGGACTGAAGACGAGCAGCTTCGCGTGCCTCCTTTGAAATCAACATCTATCAGGTTTCCATATGTCGGGATGGAAGCGCCGTCTCAGTCGAACGCTTGCAAATCAGATCGGCGAGCCGACCGAGGATATCATGGACGACATGAATTCGACGCCAGCAAAGGACGGCTCGGGTACATAGGCTTCAACAGGTGTGAACCATCACGGCATCGAAAGATGGTAGGAAAGTAAAATCTTGCTGCCGGTATTCCATTCGTTTGATCGCGGCGACCACCCACCGATAGCCTGAGTGTCACCTGCATCCCCAAGCCATTGCAGTTGTCGCTTGACAGCTCCCTCGGCAAGCCTCTACCCTTTTTCGCATTCACCAGGGGGGTCCCGGCAAGGGGCTGAGATACTGCTATCGCGCGCAGTGACCCGTTGAACCTGATCCAGTTCATACTGGCGTAGGGACGGTGCAAGCGCTCGAGAGGTTTCGGATTCACGCGTGGAATCCGTGCCGGCGTCTTTTCATCATTCCGGCTGAGGACTGGGTCTCCAAACTCAAACTTGGAGCCTCAAACCATGAACATCGCCGCAAAGAATATCACCCCAACCGTCACCACCGGCCCCTTGCCGGCATCCAGGAAGATCTACAGTCGGGGGGACATCCATCCCGATATTTGCGTGCCGATGCGCGAAATCAGCCTGCATCCGACATCGGGCGAGCCGCCCGTTGTCGTCTACGACTCGTCCGGCCCCTATACGATCGAGGGCACCGAGATCCGTATCGAACAGGGGCTGCCCTCACTGCGACGTGACTGGGTTCTCGCCCGCGGCGACGTCGAGGCCTATAAGGGCCGCCATGTCCGTCCCGAAGACAACGGCTTTGCCAGCGGCGAAAGGCTGACGCCCGAATTCCCCGCGCTACGCCAGCCGCTGCGCGCAAAGGATGGCAGTGCAGTCACCCAGCTCTCTTATGCGCGCGCCGGCATCATCACGCCCGAGATGGAATTCATAGCCATCCGCGAAAACCTCGGCCGCAAGGCGCAGGCGGACGCCATAGTCCGCGACGGCGAAAGTTTCGGCGCCCATATTCCGGACCATGTGACGGCGGAATTCGTCCGGCAGGAAGTGGCGGTGGGTCGGGCGATCATCCCCGCCAACATCAACCATCCGGAAGCCGAACCGATGATCATCGGCCGCAATTTTCTGGTGAAGATCAACGCCAATATCGGCAACTCGGCCGTCACCTCATCGATGGCGGAGGAGGTTGAGAAGATGGTCTGGGCGGCCCGCTGGGGCGCCGATACCGTCATGGATCTCTCCACCGGCCGTAACATCCACAACATCCGCGAATGGATCATCCGCAATTCGCCGGTGCCGATCGGTACCGTGCCGCTCTATCAGGCGCTGGAGAAGGTCGAGGGCATTGCCGAGAACCTGACCTGGGAGGTGTATCGCGACACGCTGATCGAACAGGCCGAACAGGGCGTCGACTATTTCACCATCCATGCCGGCGTGCGGCTTCACTACATCCCGCTCACCGTCAACCGCGTCACCGGCATTGTCTCGCGCGGCGGTTCGATCATGGCGAAGTGGTGTCTCCATCATCACCGCGAAAGCTTCCTCTACGAGCATTTCGAGGAGATCTGCGACATCTGCCGCGCCTATGACGTCTCCTTCTCGCTCGGCGATGGCCTGCGCCCCGGCTCGATCGCCGACGCGAATGATGCGGCGCAGTTCGCCGAACTAGAAACACTGGGAGAGCTGACCAAGATCGCCTGGGCGAAAGACTGCCAGGTGATGATCGAAGGCCCCGGCCATGTGCCGATGCACAAGATCAAGGAGAACATGGACAAGCAGCTCGAAGTCTGCGGCGAGGCGCCTTTCTACACGCTCGGGCCGCTGACGACCGATATCGCGCCGGGCTACGATCACATCACCTCTGGGATAGGCGCAGCGATGATCGGCTGGTTCGGCACGGCGATGCTCTGCTACGTCACGCCCAAGGAGCATCTGGGGCTTCCCGACCGCAACGACGTGAAGGTAGGCGTCATCACCTACAAGATAGCGGCTCACGCCGCCGATCTCGCCAAGGGGCATCCGGCGGCACAGCTGCGCGATGACGCGCTCTCGCGTGCCCGTTTCGAATTCCGCTGGGAGGATCAGTTCAACCTCTCGCTGGACCCCGAAACCGCCCGCAGCTTCCACGACGAGACGCTGCCGAAGGAGGCGCACAAGGTCGCGCATTTCTGCTCCATGTGCGGACCGAAATTCTGCTCGATGCGCATCTCGCACGATATCCGCGCCGAAGCGCAGAAGGAGGGACTGGAGGCGATGGCGGCACGTTATCGCGAGGGCGGCGGCCTCTATATGCCGATAGAAACCCTGCAACATTCGGGCGAATGAGATGCGTGTGCTTGTCAAAGGGGCCGGCGTTGCCGGCCTGACGGTGGCGTATGAACTGCGCGCTCGAGATGCCGAGGTCACCGTGCTGGATCCATATGACGGTTTCCTGCGTGCTGCTTCGTGGCTCGCGGGCGGAATGTTGGCGCCCTGGTGCGAGCGGGAGAGTGCTGATGACGCGGTACTCATGCGCGGTCTCACCGCCGCCGACAAATGGGAGGCAATGGTGCCGGGAGAGGTGCGACGCAACGGAACGCTCGTGGTCGCCTCGGCCCGCGATCTTGGTGAACTGCGACGCTTTGCCTGCCGCACGACGGGTTATGAATGGCTGGAAGAGCCGGCGATTGCGGCGCTGGAACCCTCACTTGGCGGGCGGTTCCGGCACGGGCTGTTCTTTCGCCGCGAAGCCCATCTCGATCCCCGGCGAGTTTTGAGTCTGCTGCGCACCAAGCTGACGGCTCAGGGGGTCACCTTCGTGGGCGAGAGCTCGCATGAGGAGAGCTTCGACAGTGTCGTCGATTGCACGGGCGCTGCGCGCATTGGTGAGGCCGAGGAGTTACGCGGCGTCCGTGGCGAAATGCTTTACCTTAGAAGCTTTGACGTGGATCTCTCCCGGCCGGTCCGCCTGCTCCATCCGCGTTTCCCCGTCTACATCGTCCCGCGCGGAGACGGTCTGTTCATGGTCGGCGCGACGATGATCGAGACGGAATTCGACGGGCCTATTGTCGCCCGTTCACTGATGGAACTGCTCAACGCTGCATACACGCTATTTCCGGCCTTTGCCGATGCAACCATAATCGAAACGGGTGTCGGAATCCGCCCAGCCTTTCCGGACAATCTTCCACGTGCAAGCCATCAGGGAACGGTGATCTCGCTCAACGGCCTCTACCGCCACGGCTTTCTGCTCGCGCCAACTATGGCGGCCGAGGCGGCTGAACTTGTCTTCAACCAACATACCACCAGAAGGAATGCCTCATGAAAGTGATCGTTAATGGCGAGGCCCAGGATGTCGCGGCTGAGACGCTGTCGGAACTTTTAGTCCTGATGGAATACGAGGGTGACTGGCTGGCGACAGCCGTCAACGGTGAACTTGTCCATCGCGAAGACCGGTTCGATCGTTCGCTCAGCGACAATGACAGGATCGAAATCCTGTCGCCGATGCAGGGAGGCTGACGGATGCTGACGCTCTATGGGGCTGAAATAAACTCCCGTCTGCTCCTCGGTACAGCGCGATACCCCTCTCCTACCGTCCTCTCCGAGGCTGTCAGGCAATCGGCGACGGAAATCGTCACCGTCTCACTTCGTCGTGAGATGTCTGGCGGCCGCAGTGGGGGCACCTTCTTCGAGATGATCCGCGCGCTCGGCGTTCGCATCCTACCCAACACTGCAGGTTGCCACAGCGTCGCGGAAGCGGTGCTGACCGCAAGGATGGCACGCGAGCTGTTCGCCACCGACTGGATCAAGCTCGAGGTCATCGGCAACCATGATACGCTACAGCCGGATGTCTTCGGCCTCGTCGAGGCGGCTCGCATCCTAGTCAGCGAAGGTTTCGAAGTCTTCCCCTACACGACGGACGATCTGGTCGTGGCCGAACGACTGCTGGAGGCCGGCTGCAAGGTGCTCATGCCTTGGTGCGCACCAATCGGCAGTGCCGCCGGGCCGCTCAATCCGACAGCGCTCAGGGCAATGCGGGCGCATTTCCCTGACGTGTCGCTGATCGTCGATGCCGGCATCGGCCGGCCGTCGCACGCAACTGCGGTGATGGAGCTCGGTTTCGATGCAGTTCTGCTCAACACCGCCGTTGCCGGCGCCGGAGATCCCGCGGCGATGGCAGCCGCCTTTGCCGCGGCAATCGCCGCCGGCAATCAAGCCTTTAACGCCGGCCTGATGGAGCCGCGCGACATGGCCGTACCCTCTACGCCGGTGATCGGAAAGGCGGTGTTCACATGAAGCTCGATCCGTTCTACCTGATCGTGGACAGCGGCGAGTGGATTGCCCGGTTGGTACCGCTTGGCGTCAAGCTGGTGCAATTGCGCATCAAGAATCGTCCGAGGACTGAACTATGCGCCGAGATTCGCCGCGCAGTAGCAGTCTGCGCTAAACATCAATGTCAGCTGATCGTCAACGACTACTGGCGGCTTGCGATCGAGGAAGGTTGCGGCTTCGTCCATCTCGGCCAGGAGGACCTTGCGACAGCGGACCTCGACGCGATCCGAGCGAGTGGCTTGAAGCTTGGCGTCTCGACGCATGATGAACGCGAGTTGGAAATCGCACTGGCAGCAAAGCCTGATTATATCGCACTCGGCCCGGTCTACACGACGATCCTCAAGCCGATGAAATGGCCGCCGCAAGGGCTGACGCGGCTGAGCGAATGGAAATCGCGCATCGGCGACCTGCCTCTCGTCGCCATCGGCGGGTTGAATGTCGAACGGATCGAAGGCGTCCTTGCTCACGGGGCGGATAGCGTCGCCGTCGTGACCGACGTGATGCGGCATGAAAATCCGGAACTTAGAACAAAGCAATGGATCATCGCCACAGCGCAGGCGCGAACTCCCAATCTTCAGTAAGCCGCCAGGAAACCTGGGTAATGGATCATCTTGAGGCGGAAGGGCTGGTTGAAATGTTAGCAAAGCAGGGGCCGATTGTTGCCAAATTGGATTAGAACGACGCCCGCCAGATCTGCGAGATACGGTCGGCACGAGTAGGGCGGGTCGCGCACAGTCAGGGGGCGTCGGTTCATCATGACCCTCGTCGGATATAACGCAACATCGGAGCACCGATGGTGGAGTTCTACGTCTCCCACTGTCTGCGGCGCGTCGTACGCTGCGATGATGACAATCATGTCGATCGCTGGTGCCCTGACTGGCGTCATCGACGAGGACACGCGCGCGCCGCTGAGCCAGATGCAAAAGCACAACAACCTCAAGGTATACTACACGGTAACGAAAGAGGTCCTGAACGCACTCGGGATTGCAGCACAATAGCGGTTGGAGTGCCGTTCCGCTCTATACGCAACGCGTGGCACGCTCCGAGCTTCTGAAACCAGCGGAGGGGCTAGACCATCCCCGTGGTCTTTTCGTTCCGGCCGCGGGTCACTCGTTTTGGCAAGCCGGGTCGCTTGTAAGATCAGTCACCCGAATGGCGGACAGCTTGGTGCCGGCCCTCTTGAACCGACGCCGTGTCTGCCACGGCCAGGACGCTCCTCCAACAATGAGCATAGCAGGCGAAGTCGCCCCGCGACGGCGCCAGTTCGCGCACGGCTTGACCGGTTAAAAGGGCAGCGCAAGGCGGCTCGCTCAGAGAAGGTGACAAGGTCAGTTTCGAGGTAGGCCAGGACCGCAAGATCGGGAAGTCCAAGGCCGAGAACGTCAGCGTGCTCTAATTAAGGGCTCCGCGTGACAGCCTGACCAAGAAATTCGGTCAGGCTAGTCGCGTCTGAGATCCGCGGGCTCACGGATCCGCTTTAAATCCGTCGCCTTGAACGGCTTCGATCCAACGATCGCTTTTTCAAACTAGATATCACTGAAAATTCCTGCTCTTCACCTTCAGCGTATCGATATGAAGATCAGGCACGAACATGTCGCGCGCGGCGACAACAGGCTTCGGCTTGTCCCGCGGATCCGGTCCACCTCCCCGCGCAAACTCATCACCCCTGCCAGCCGGAAGCCGGAACTCCTCATCCCGATCGGCAAGGCCGACAAGGTCGCCGGACAGATCGAACAGCTGCTGGGCGACAAGATGGACCACCTCCCCTTCCCGCTGGATCCGGCCATTGATCGCCATCATCAAGGACCCGAGAACGATCCGCCGTCGTCTTTCGAACAGCGTCGGCCAGACGACCAGGTTGGCCGGCCCGGTCTCGTCCTCGATGGTGATGAACATGACGCCCTTGGCCGATCCGGGCTTTTGCCGCACCAGGACAAGTCCGGCGGTATAGACCCACCGCCCGTCCCTCGAATTCATCGCCTCGGCACAGGTGATGATGTTGCGCGCCGACAGATCCTTGCGCAGGAAGGCGATCGGATGCTGCCGCAATGTCAGCCCGGTATGGCTGTAGTCCTCGATGACGTTATGACCGTCCGTCATCTGCCGAAGTGCCACCTCCGGCTCCTGCTGCTCGGCGATTGCAGCCATTTCCCGGTGGGCCGCGGCGGCAAACAACGGCAAGGGTTCGTCGCGCAATGCCTTGATCGCCCAGAGTGCGTCTCGACGCTCGAGCTGCAACGACGGCAGAAAGGCATCGGCCTTGGCAAGCTGGACGAGCGCCTCCGATGGCACCCCGGATCGGCGCCACATGTCGTCAACCGAGGCAAAGGCAGTGTCCATGCGTGCCGCGACAATGCGCGCGGCGTCAGCGACCGCCAGTCCTTTCACCTGCCGGAAACCGAGCCGGACAGCGTGGCGGCCAGAATTGCCGATCCGCTCCAGTGTGCAGTCCCATCGGGACCGATTGATGCAGACCGGCCGCACCTCGACGCCGTGGGCTCTCGCGTCGCCGACGATCTGCGCCGGCGCGTAAAAACCCATGGGCTGCGAATTGATTAGCGCCGCGCAGAAGGCTTCCGGATAATGGCATTTGATGTAGCTCGACGCGTAGGCGATCAACGCGAACGAGGCCGCATGGCTCTCCGGAAAGCCATAGGAGCCAAAGCCTTCGAGCTGGGAGAAGGTCTTTTCGGCGAATTCCGGCGTGTAGCCGTTCCTCACCATTCCCGATACGAGTTTGTCCTTGAACCGCGAAACGCCGCCGGTGAACTTGAAGGTCGCCATCGACTTGCGCAGCTGATCGGCCTCGCCGCCGGTAAAGCCGGCGCAAACCATCGCCACCCGCATCGCGCTCTCCTGAAACAGCGGCACGCCCAGCGTCTTGCCGAGCACCGCCTCAAGCTCGGGCGTCGGATATTCGACGGCCTCCTTGCCTTCGCGCCGGCGCAGATAGGGATGCACCATGTCGCCCTGGATCGGGCCGGGCCGGACAATCGCGACCTGTACCACGAGGTCGTAGAAGGTCCGGGGTTTCAGCCGCGGCAGCATCGCCATCTGGGCGCGGCTTTCGATCTGGAAGGTGCCGAGCGTATCGGCTTTGCGGATCATCGCATAGGTCGCAGGATCCTCCTGCTCGATGTCAGACAGATCGAGATCGCGGTCCTTGTGCTCGCGGATCAGATCGAACGCCTTGGCCATGCAGGTCAGCATTCCGAGCGCCAGGATGTCCACCTTCATGAATTTCAGGGCTTCGACGTCGTCCTTGTCCCATTCGATGATCTGACGGTCCTTCATCGTCGCCGGTTCGATAGGCACGAGATCGTCGAGCCGATCATGGGTGAGGACGAACCCGCCCGGATGCTGGCCGAGATGCCGTGGCGCGCCCATCAATTGCTGCGCAAGCTTTAAAGTCAGCACAAGACGCCGGTCGTCTGGATTGAGATTGAGCTCGCGGACATTGCGATCGCAGACCTCCTCCGACCAGGCCCACATGCCCGACGACAAGGCCTTGATCACGTCCTCCGGAAGCCCAAGCGCCTTGCCGACGTCACGGATCGCGCCGCGCGCCCGGTAGCGGGTCACGGTGGCGCAGAGTGCTGCCTTTTCTCTGGTATAGGTGCGGTAAATCCACTGGATCACCTCTTCCCGCCGCTCGTGCTCGAAATCGACGTCTATATCCGGCGGCTCATCACGCTCCTGGGACACGAAGCGTTCGAACAGAAGATCGTTTGTCGAGGGATCGATACTGGTAATCCCGAGAATGTAGCAGACGGCGCTGTTGGCGGCGGAACCCCTCCCCTGGCAAAGGATACCCTGAGACCGCGCATAGCGCACGATCGAGAAGACAGTCAGAAAATAGGGCGCGTATTTCATGGTGCGGATGAGATCGAGTTCGTGCCGCACGACCTTCAACACATCGGGCGGTAGTCCCTCCGGATAGCGGTCGGGCACGCATTGCCAGACATAATGCTCCAGCGAGGCCTGAGCATCCTTGCCCGGTACGATCGCCTCCTCCGGATATTGGTAGGTGAGCTCCTCAAGCGAGAAAGTGCAGCGACGGACGATCTCCATGGTTCGCGCGAGGGCTTGCCGGTACCGCGGAAACAACCGCTCCATTTCTTCGGGCGGCTTCAGATAGCGATCAGCGTGGCGCTCGCGCTCGAAGCCGACCTCGTCGATCGTGGTGCTGGTCCGAATGCAGGTGACAATGTCCTGCAGCTGCCGTCGACCTGGTTCATGGAAGAGGACATCATTGGTGACGACCGTCTTCACCTTGAACCGTGACGCAAGATTGGAAATCTCATGCAGCCGCAGCTGGTCGTTCTGCCGGCGCCGCAGACAAAGCGACACGTAGGCCCGATCCCCAAACAGCTCGGCCATCTTGCGCAGCTGGATCGCGCAGGCGTCATCCGGCAGATCCGGCACCAGAATGCCGATCATGCCGTCGGTGTATGCGACGACATCATCCCAGTGCAGGATGCAGTTGTTCTTGCCGCCCCGCGACTTGCCAAGCGTGATGAGACGGGTCAGCCGGGAATAGGCAGCCCGGTCGGTCGGATAGATCAGCAACGACATGCCGTCTTGCAGATCGAGCCGGCAGCCGACGACCAGACGCAAACCTGTGGCGCGGGATGCTTCGAGTGCCCGGACAATCCCGGCCAGCGAATTGCGGTCGACGACGCCGAGGGCTTCGATGCCGAGAGCCTTGGCGGTCTCGAACAGTTCCTGCGCCGAGCTTGCGCCGCGCAGGAAGGAAAAATGGGTCGTGACCTGCAGCTCGGCATAACTCATGCGAAGATCCCATGCACGAACCAGCGATGGCTTCCGGTTTCAGGATCGATGCCATCACCGGAGCGAAACACCCAAAGGCGCTCGCCGGCCTCGTCTTCGATGACGAAGTAATCGCGCACCGCCTCCATCTCGGCGTCGCGCTGCCACCACTCGCCAAAGATCCGTTCCGGACCGTCGGCGCGCTTGACCTTCCGCCGCTTGCCGCGCCAGGTGATCGAGACCGGCGGCCGGTCCGGCAGCAAGGCGATGGCCTCGATCAGCTCCGGACGCGCCAGCAGCCGGACAGGCCGACGCCAATGGCTGACCCAGGTGACTTCGATCGGGTCGGCCGCCGCACTGATGCGCTGGACGGAGCGCTCGGGCACGTCGGAAGCAACCGGTGCCACCCGATAAACACGCTGACCACGGTTGCCGTAGATATCGATCAGCGGCGTCACGTCCTTCACTTCCTCCTCGACCAGCGAGGAGGATTTCTGGCGCTCCTCCAGCGGCTCGGCCATGACGGCGACGAGCGTCAGTTTCTCGATCCCGAAGCCGGGCTCGATCTTCTCTGTCCGGTCGCGAAACAGCTTCGTCAGCCAGGCGACATCGCGCACCGGCTTCACCGTGCCGGCGCGGATTGCCTGCCGCGTACCGTCAACCTTTTCGACGATCAGGTCGGCGCGCCGAACACCAAGGCCGCGCCTTTGCAGCTCCTCGATCAGTTGCACGACCAGCCGGCCGACATATTTGTCGATGGTTTCGGCAGCGCCGATCGGTTCGGCGAAGGCGCGGCTCACCTCGATGAGCTCGGCGGTGCGGATCGGATCGATTGGCTCGGAGATGCGGCCGAACATCTGGTCCAGCCGCCGGCCAATCTCCGGACCGAAACGGAGCGTCAGCGGCGCGCGCGGCGTGTTGGCCAATTCGCCAATCGTCTGGAAGCCGAGCGTGCGCAAATCGCTGACGACTTTCCCGGGAAGGCGCAGCAACGATATCGGCAGCTTTTCGACGGCGCGGACGGTCTCACCTGAAGGCACGATGACCGTTTCGCGGCTGATGGCACGCGCACAGGCGTGGGCCGCACCCCAGGTGTCGGCGATCGCGACACGGGGCGTGAGTTTTTTTGCCAGGAACTGATTGGCGATCTTCGTCACCATGGCGAGCTCGCCGCCCTGCAGGTGATCGGCGCCTTCGGTGTCCATGACGATGCCATCGATCCCATCGACCGCGACGATCGGGGAATAGAGCGTCAGCGCCCAGATCGTGATCCGTTCGAGTGCTGCGGCATCCGCCGCAGGATCCGCATCGACCAGCATCAGGCCGCGAAACAGCGCCTGTGCTTTCGCAGCCGGCATGCCGACATGAACGCCGGCTTGTCTGGCGGCTGCGTCGGCGGCAGATACCCAGCGTTTCGAGCCGCTCCTGGCGATCACGGCGATCGCCTGTTCAGGCGGAATAGACGGATCGGCGCGACGAATACGATCCGTCGGCAGATCCGGAAGATAGATCGAGACAACCCTTGTCATCGCACGCCCTCACGAGAAACTCAGCACATTCACCCGCTTTCACGCGCATCAATTCCAGCAACCATTGGGCTCTCCCCACACCCGGCACTGGCAATTCCTCCGACGGCATCACGCTCACCCGCCATCGGGTGATCGACGCCGTCGGCTGCCCGAAATCATTGGCCTCCGTCTGCCGTCGCCAGCGGCGGACGGCAAGCGCCATGGTGCCGGTGCGCTCAGCCGCCAGCTGCAGCCGGCGCGAGCTGACCATCGGCAGGCGAACGAGTTCACCGACGACGGCGCCGAGCCCACCGAAAGACAGCCCTTCCTCCATGTTCGCCAGGACGTCTTCCTCCTTGTCGGATTCGACAAAGATCACCCGGTCGGGATGGAGACCGACCTGGGCGAGTGCCGGAAAGAACAGGTCCGGCCGGGTCAGGCACCAGGCGATCGGGCCTTTGGTGCGGGCCGCTATCCCCGCCGCAAACAGGGCTGCCGCCGCGCCATCGACGGTCCCAGCTCCGCCGCCGGCAAATTCGTGCAGGGCGCCATAGGCCAGGCCGCCTCCCGGCAGGACTGCATCGATTTCCGGCACGCCGAAGGAGAGACAGCCAGCCTTTCTGGCCGACACGCCCTCCAGCGAGGCGATGCGCTCGCGCAGATCGAAAATCACCCGTTCACGGGCAGCAGTCATCGTTCACGGCTCCCTTCAAAGTCGTGTTGGCGGCCGACATCATGTCGAACAAAATGCGGATGTTCTCTTTCTGTTCCGCCCCAATAAAAGAGTCAAGCAACCGGAGGAATGGGAATATTATCCTGAACATTAGAAATCGCAGAATACCGAAGGGAATCAGGCCCATGGCGCAAACTGAATTTTTTCCGAGCGTTTGCGAGGGCTAATCCCTTTGTGTGAATTGCGGGGACAAGTCGGCATCGTCACAGTGTCTTTAAGATTTTTCTGCTGAACTCCCGGCATGCCGAAGCCTCCGAGATCAAAACCCCTCCTTCGTGACACCGAGGCCCGGATCCGTTCACGGCCGCGAGGCAAGCGAAATCCGGCTCAACCACAGCTCCTGTTCGATGCCATGCCTGAGCGTGTCGAGCCCGCGCTGGCGCAATTGAAGTCTCATCCCCCAAGGGGAAGCGAGTGGAGCTGGGAGATTAAATGGGATGGCTATCGCCTTGCCGTTCATATCGAGCCGCAAGGGATCAGGATCCTCACGCGTGGCGGCCATGACTGGACGCATCGGTTTCCGGCGATAGAGCAGGCCGCCCGAGCGCTCGGGCCGGCGACAATGATCATCGATGGCGAGGCGGTTGTGATCGACGAAGAGGGTCGGCCGGATTTCGGGCTGCTGCAGCAATCGCTGGGCGCATCCGGCAAACAAACCGGCAACCGTGCCTCCGACGCCGTCCTTTACGCTTTCGATCTTATCTATCTTGATGGCCACGATCTGCGCGGTGTCGAATACCGGTCCCGACGGCACCTTCTCGAGGACACGTTAAACGTCGCAAACAATGATGAAGCCGGCTCCATTCGGCTATCGGAAACACTCGATGCCGAACCTACTGTCCTCCTGGAGCATATCTGCCGCCTCGGCCTGGAAGGCATCGTCGGCAAGCACCTCGATCGGCCCCATCGTTCCGGCCGAACCGGCGATTGGGTGAAAGTCAAATGCGTCCAGAGCGAAGCCTTCTTCATTGTCGGCTATGAGAGGTCGACAGCGTCCCCTGCCGGCTTCGGCTCGCTGGTGCTTGCTGCGTATCGTGGTGATGAGCTCGTCCTCGTCGGAAGCGTCGGCACGGGATTCAGGCAAGCCGAGATCATCAGGTTGCGGAAGATGCTGGACACGCTGCGATGGAAGCGAAAGCAACCGCCCCTGCCCTATTCCGGAAGTGGCGATGTCATCTGGGTCGAGCCGACCCTGATCGCCGAGATCGAGTTTCGCGCCTGGACGTCGGATGGGAAACTTCGCCATCCGTCGTACAAGGGCTTGCGAGAACGCCAGGACAACGCCGACGTCTTCCGGCTCGACTAGCGAAACCGGCGCCGTCCGCTAGATTGTCGTCCATTCGAGCTCAATCGGAGTAGATGGCCTGCTATGTGCAATCTTTATCGCATGGAAGACAAGGACTGGGTCGCGAAGTGGGCGCAGGATGCTGAAAGCCTGATCAATCTGATGCCTGCCTATCAGATGAACCCCGATCAGATGGGGCCGATCGTCCGCAGCACCGCCGACGGAAAGAAGCAACTGGTCCATGCGCGCTGGGGACTGCCCTCGCCGCGCTTCGCGCTCGAGAAGACGGCCAAAATCAAGGCCGAGAAACTTGCGGCCAAAGGCAAGCCATTCGATCTCGAAAAACTGATCCGCATGGAAGCCGACCGCGGTACGACCAACGTGCGCAAGCTCAATTTTCCGCACTGGAAGCGATGGTTCGGTGTCGAAAACAGATGCCTCGTTCCGGTCACCAGCTTCGCCGAGCCGGATCCAGCCAGCCAGGTGGTTGGCGGAAACGTACCGAATGCCTGGTTCGCCCGCGACGAAAGTAAGCTGCTGATGTTCTTTGCCGGTCTCCACGTGCAGCAATGGCAGAGTGTCCGAAAAGTCAGGGACGGCCTGACCACCGATGATCTCTACGGGTTCTTGACCACAGATCCCAACGATCTGGTGAAGCCGATCCATGAGAAGGCGATGCCGGTCTTGTTGCTGACGAAGGAAGAGACCGACGTCTGGATGCGGGCGCCCTGGGAAGAGGCCAAGGAACTGGCCCGCCCGCTACCCAATGACGCGCTGATCATTTCGTCGCTCGAGCCGTACGGATCGACGATTGTCTCGAAATCCGGAGAGCCGGTGGAACAGGGCAGTCTGCTTTGACAGCTGAACTCAGAGCCTGAATGGATCGGAAAACGAAAAAGCCTGCCGCGGGAGGAGGTGCGGCAGGCTTCTCGAAATATTGAACAACGGCTAAGAGGAGGAGTGCCGCTGTTCCGTCAGGCGCCCTTTGGGAGGAGGAGTGGGTCGCCTGAAATGCCAACGATGTTTCGTCTTGCAAAACCGATCCCGTAATCTGCTAGATGGACGATGTGGCGCGTCCCTCGAACAAACTCCCGCGCCGGTAAGTTAGAAGGAGGTATTTCGATAAATGTCACCCTCACATCCGAAGACCTGGCAGAGCTACAATGACCAGATTGAAATTCTCCTTTCACGAGGTCTTGTCATATCGGACCGCGCACTGGCTCTGGATTATCTAGAGCGAATTGGCTACTATCGTCTCAGTGGCTACTGGTTTCCATTCTGGGAACTCACTGGACTTTGTTGCGCGCTGACAGACGACTTTAAAAGGCCGGAGAAGGTCAAGGTCAGTCGGATACGAACCGACCGTTTCATAGACGGAGCGACGTTTCAGAACGCCGTCGACCTTTATGTGTTTGACAAGAAGCTTCGGTTGCTTGCGCTCGATGCTCTTGAGCGCATCGAAATCGCCATGCGGGTTGACATATCGCACGCTCTGGGTCGCCGTGATCGGTTTGCTTACCGGAGGCCGGAGCTTTTTCACGATAGTTTTGCTGTCGATCTCAACAAGGAGGGCCTGACGAACCACCATGGCTGGCTCGGCAAGCATGCAGCTCTCATCAATCGCTCAAAAGAGGAATTCATCGCCCACAACAAGCGAAAATACGGACTCCCGCTTCCGATTTGGGTAGCTTGTGAAGTCTGGGATTTCGGTACGATGTCGATGCTCTTCGCAGGTATGAAAGAAGATGACCAAGACGCTATCTCATCGGAGTACGGTATTCTCAATGGCCGTGTTTTTGCGTCATGGCTTCGCTCGCTCAACTATATGCGAAACGTATGCGCACATCATAGTCGCCTCTGGAACCGCAACATTGTCGATCAGCCCAAACTGCCGCCAAAAGAGCAGGTTGCCTTTGTTGTCGACTTCGAAGGAAACGAGCGCCTGCGTGCCCGACCATATCTGCTCTTTTGTATTGCCCAGCAGCTTATGAGCGTGATTAACCCGTCATCCACATGGTGGGATCGTGTCAACAAATTGCTTGAGAACGAATTTCCTGATCTGAGCCATCTCGACATCACGCTCGATAGTCTCGGCGTGGATGCAAATTGGAAGGGTCGCAAATGGGTTCAGGCAATAAAAAACCCCTGAGCAGCTTCCCGTGCAAAGCACGTTAAACCGACAGGGGCCGTGTTGACACCATAGATAACACGATCGGCCGACATGTCAAGAAGCTACTTCGACCAATCTTGGCGCTAAAAAATCGCTCAAATTGGACGTCCGGTCATTGCTTTTTATTTTTGCGCCTCTTTTTTTCTTTGGAGCCTGTTTTCTTACCGTCATTCTTTTTGTCAATGTCGTTCTTCTGCGTTTCTTTGATGTCGAACCGTTCATTGGCTGTGTCGTCCCTATAACGATGCCAAGCCTTAAGATTGGTTTTGCGAATATTGACGGTTACATATGCCTCGCGAAGGCGAGCGAGGATGTCATCGAGCGCCTTGCGCATCTCGGGCCGCGCAGCTTCAATTTCGTTCCAGGCTTGCTCGCGCTCTCCACGTAGCGGGGCGTCCATTGGACTTCCGAAGATATAGAGGTGACCGCCTGGCGCGTCGTGATATTGCTCGCCGTGAGACGTCGCCGCGTGCCAGCTCTGAAACAGGCGGTCGACGGCGTCTGCTATCACTGGATCATGGAGATGAAAAAGGCTGTTTTCAACGACGCCTCTGAAGTTTTCCCAGAACCAAAGCGCCTTACCAGGTACGCTGTGGGGTAGTCGCTCGATCAAATCATCGAGCGTCGGCAGATGGATCGACGACATTAGCCATTTGATGTTCTGCAGGTCCTGATCGTGCCGAATATTCTCTGGCGAGAGGCCACGCAGCTCCGCAGGGGTTTTTGGATTCTTCTCCAACACTGCCGAGATTGCCACACCCAACAGAGCTGATAACTGCGTCAAGTCAGGCTTTCGATCGCTTGCCGCTAAGCCGTAGGGGCTAGCGCGGTGCTGCGCGAAGTCAAAAGGCAGATCTGCCGGAAAGCTCCCCTGCTCCTGGTTGAACAGCAGGATCACTCTGTCCCACCCAAGGGTCGCAACCGCATAACCCAATTCGAAGACCACGTTCGGATTCGGACTGGGCCGGTCGTTCCCTGTTGGGCTCACCGTGGTGATGTCGGCGACGAAGATATGAGCCCTATCAATTTTCTCGAGGATCTTTGCCGCAATGTTCGGGCTGCCGGAGGTGTCTCGCGTGGCTTCATCGCGGGTGACCTTAAGCTTCGGCTTCTTCGTCTCTATCTTGGTGCACGCTGCCTTCAACGCCTTTCGGATGGCGTTGAGATTTGTATGCGCTGGCAGGTCGCTTTGCCACGAATAGAAGATGCAAAGATCTTGTGTTTTTGCCATCGTGTGCTGCCTTAAACTCGTCCGACGATCACTCGTGCACGATGGTGGGCCAGCCGCCTACGGTGCTCGTCCGTGAGGGAAATTGGATAATGCCAACGCAACTCGCCACGCGCGTGTTCACTGAGGTTGGGAGCGAATTCCGGTCGCCCTTCATCGTTGAAAGTAACGAGCGCGCGGTCGAATGCGGCGTCCCACAGCGCTGAGAGGAGGAAGCCGTTATGGACGTCGAGCCGCTCGGCATCACTTTCGCAATCTGCCCAGGGGATGATGTGCGAGGCACGTAGCAGCGCCGGGTCGGAAATCCCAGTCAGCGGGCAACGGCCTTGCCAATAATCCATCAGACCAGCGCGAAAAATGTCCTGACCGATCCTCTGCACGACCAGCCGTTCTACTTCGGTCGTCCTAGGAAGGACCGCTACCCGTATTTGAAACTCCCGCAAGGGTGCATCCGGCAAGCTGATCGTGAGTTCATAGACCCGACGCAAAATCCGGTAGAGGGTGCCAAGGCTATCAAAGGAGAGGCGGACGCGCCCAGGACCTGGCATGTCAGCCGCAGGTAGGTCTATCTCTGCTATGACGCCTGCGTGGTCCAGCGCGAGAAACCACGGCCCTTGCCCTCCTGCGGCCCCAAGATGGATTTCGCCCTCGGCCGTCGTCGAGCCGAAGGCTGCCCAGCCAGCCTTTTCTCCCAGTACGCGACGAAAGCCATTCTGCGAGGCAGCCTTCTCACACTCCTCGCGGACTATGAAAGACTGAGGTGCCTCAACCATCGCATGTCCCTGCTGGTGCATGGCTAGAGATCCATCCCGAACAGTCGCATTTCTGCAGGGGTCGAGCTCATTCGAAGCCTGACATGCGGCGATGTCACGTTGTCGGCAACTTAACGGGTGGCGGATAATTCGGTTGAGATGACCTCATCGACCATCAGCTACAAGAACCACCGCTTTCCACCGCAGATCATCGCCCGTGCGGTCTGGCTGTATTTCCGGTTCCCGTTGAGCCTGCGGTTGGTCGAGGAAATGTTGCTGGAGCGCGGCATCGTCGTCTCTTACGAAACGATACGGCGGTGGGGCCGCAAATTCGGGGCAGCCTACGCCAAGCAGTTGCGTAGAAAGAAGCCGTCGCGGAAGGATATCTGGCATCTGGACGAGGTCGTGATTTCCATCGGCGGTCAAAAACATTGGCTTTGGCGCGCCGTTGACCAGGACGGCTACGTTCTCGATGAGATCGTCCAGACCCGCCGCGATACCAAGGCTGCCAAGCGATTGCTGGTCAGGCTGCTGAAGAAGCAGGGCCTGTCACCGAAGCGCATCATCACCGACAAACTGCGCTCATACGGAGCGGCAAGTCGGGATGTGATGCCCGGCGTCGAACATCGATCGCACAAGGGCCTTAACAATCGCGCGGAGAATTCTCATGTGCCCCTTCGAAAACGAGAGCGGGTGATGCAGGGCTTTCGATCCGTCGGAGGTTTGCAACGTTTCATCTCGGTCTTTTCAGCAGTCCGAAATCTTTTCGTCGCGCCGCGCCAGAGACACTCAGCCCTAACCACCCATATTCATCGCATCCGCGCCATGGCGCAGTGGAAAGCCGTGACCGCTGCAATTGCATGAGTTTACCAACAAGCGGCTTTACGGCCGTTGATCAAACAACGTGACATCGCCCCTTCTCGGCCTGCGTGGTATCGGCGCCGGCATGCAATGCGAGGCGATAATAGCTGTTGAGCAGAGTAGCCGTGGCCTTCAGGTTCAGGCAGGGATCGAACGCATCCGAAATCGAAAGCTTCAGCTTGCGCAACTCTTCCATGCCGATACCGCCAAGGCCGATCTGGGTGTCCTGATGATCAGCGGCAAGCGAGATCGCGAGCTCAATGGCTTCCGCTTTCGACGCGGGCTGGCGCTCAAGCGGCGGGCCGCTGTTGATACGAATGGCGAAGGGCTTGAAGCCGCTCTCGAGACTGATGACCGCGGCAAGCGTTCTGATCTCCACCATGGGTGCGCAGTTCTGCGCGAGATCCACGAAAGTGACGGCCATCGTTCAGTACCAGACCCGCTGCGTTGCCGTGCCGTCGATGGTGACGTCGACATAGTGGGGTTGCGGGCGTACGTTCGGGCGAGCCGTCGAATAGCCCATGCACTGGCGGCGCCCTTCCTCCCGCTGCCAGCGTGGCGACCGCACCAAATCCTTGTTGAATTTGTGATCATCTCCAAAAACACTGGGGCAGTATGCATTGCTCACCGGCTGGAGGGACGTCGACACGCAGGTAGTTTCCTGTCCGCGAGGACCATAATCGGTTTCCAGCCGGTAACCCGTTTCGCAGTAATAAGGCTCATAGCCGGGGCGCGAACTGGTAAAGCCGACGCCGCTGCATGCCGGGAACGAATGTCCCTCGGCGAGCTCTCGCCACAGCTTCTGGATCGGCGGCCGGCATGCCGCGAACTGCGTCGCACCTCCTGGGTTGGAAAGGCACAGGATAACCTCGCAGCCCCATTCATTTGCGTGCGCCTGGCCAGGTGAAGTAAGGTAGGGTGGCAATATGCAGCAGGCCGCGACGACCGAGTTGAGCAGAAGGTTTTTCATGAGTACGACCCTCCAGAGGACATCCCATTGCGAAAGAGGTGGCTTGCCCGTAAAGGCGTTTATACTGATTTATATAACACAGTAAAAGAGCATGACAAGAGCACTCACAACCCAATGGCGTAATCTGGCTTTCTCAGGTCTCATCCTGCACGAAATCCTCGATCATCCACTCGAAGACGAGACGCCTCAGGCACGGCTGAAGCAGGTCGGCATGATGACGGTGCTGTACAGCATGAACCAGGCGCATCAGAAGTTAACCCTCTCCAGCATCATGGAAATTACTGCACTAACTCGCAGCGGCGTCAAAGAGACGGTCGATCTCCTGGTCAAACGGGGGATGCTGGACGAGACGATCGTCAAGAATTCGATGGGACGTGGAACGGCCCGTCAGTTCGAGATTTCAGAAGCGCTTCTGGAGAAACTGAGTTCTTTCGCAGCCGGATGATAGCGGTTTTAAGTGATTATTTTGGTTGCCTGTCGGTTGGTCAGAAATCACCGCAATGCCTGCAGCCGCGAGAATTGGTTGACATCGCAACGCCAGGGTCATGACATGCAGGGTGAAGGTGAGCGTGCGGGCACATTGGCGCTCGATTGTCATTCGCCGACAACAAGAAACCGCAAAATCGCTGTGTTCACCATCCCTGTCGCGTCCGCCTGGCGCGGAGGAAACTCGCCAACGAAGCCTCCTAATGACGCGCTGGGCTTTAAAGACAATCTGCTTGTGCACCCGTTGGACACGACGGCCGTAACCGCAGCGACAGAAGAGCATTTGCTCTCGGCAGGAAAAGCCGCAACCATCGCCCACGACAATGAGATGCCTGGACCGCTCCAGCTCGAGCGCGGTGCGAAGCAATGCGACAATTGGAACCTTATTTGCGATCGCATGGTTCGGGCTGCAGACATGATGCCGCGGGACCTCCATGCCATTACTGCCAGCAGCGCCGAGAGCGCTACGACGAATAGTCATCATCAGCGACTTCCAGGACGGCGATGGCGAAAACGTAGAGCCTCGGACCCCGGCGTGGTTTCGCAAACAGTGGCTCGCCGGCAACCGGGGACCTCGTCCTCAACCCGCCGATCGGGGCCCAAGCCTTCAGGTGATCGGCGGCTATATCGAACGGCTGCCGCTTGCCGTTCTCAAAGCCGGCCTTGTGGACTGCGCCGAAGTATGGACACATTGGCGCGGTCCGACACCGCCGACTGAACAGCCTGGCGCCAGCCCTCTCCTCATGCGCCGGGCATTTCAGGCAAACGGGTCTGAAGCGCCGTTTTCTTCCAACGACATGCTCGGGCACATTGCCGCCTTCGGGCCGCCGTCGATCCTCTGTGTCTGGGGCCTCGGTGTGAGTGAAGACGTGTTGCTGGCTTGCCGCGGAAGTTTCAAGATTTACAACTCGATCGACGCACCCGCCTTGCGAGTTCCCTTTGACGTCGGCCGGCACTTCGACCTCATTCTCACCGGATCGCAAGGGCAGTCGGAGGCGGTGCGGTCGCGCCATCCGACGATACCGACGATCATCATGCCGATCGGACCCGAGTTTGCCTCCGAACTCACCTTCACGCCGATCGACATGCCGAAGACCTACGACGTGATCTACGTTGCCGCCGCGCAAGCCTATAAGCGCCACGACATCCTGTTTCAGGCGCTTGCCAAGCTTCCGCGTTCGATGCGGGCCCTTTGCGTCTGCGGCTACGGCGAGATGATGGACACATTGCGAAGCGAGGTCGGCGAACTTGGCATCAATGTCGACTTCATCGACCCACCCGGCGTGCCGTTTGCGGAGGTGAACAGGCTGATGAACCAAGCGCGTATCGGCGTGGTTTGCGGCATCGATGACGGGGCACCGGCAATCCTGACCGAATACATGCTGGCGGGCATACCCGTCCTCGCCAACAGCCAGCTGCGCTGCGGGTTGCAATTTATCACCCCGGAGACGGGTCGAGTGGCCTCGCCCGAGAACTTCCATGAAGGCATTTGCGACATGCTGGGCCGGCTCGGGACGTTCAACCCGCGCCATGTGGTGCTCGCCAACTGGACGTGGCCGCACAGTCTGCGAAAACTGAGGCCCTTCCTTGGCGGATCAGCCAGATAGCGCCTTACGGGAACATTCGTCGCCATTCGCGGTTCGGGGTCATCGTGATTGCGAGGTGCTCCATGAACCTGCTGAATTCCGTCCCGCACTTGTCCGACAATAGCTTGTTGGATGACGCGCCGCTCATTTGTTTTTCGCATCTAAGATGGGACTTTGTGCTCCAGAGGCCGCAGCATCTGATGGAACGGTTTTCGCGCGAGCGGTCGGTCTTCTATTTCGAGGAATTCATCCCCACCGACCACCATTTCGCCTATCTGGAGATTCATCCCTTCGAAGGAACGAGCGTCAAGGCGGTCCGTCCGCGGATCCCACATTGGTGGAACGAGGTCGATCGAGAAGCCGCTCTTGGCAGACTGCTGGACGAACTGATTTGGCTCCACGGCGCCAAACGTCCGATCCTTTGGTTCTATACACCGCTGATGTTTGGCTTTGCCCGGCATGTCGACGCCGTCGCGGTTGTCTATGATTGCATGGACGAACTCGCGAACTTCAAATTCGCGCCGGCCAATCTCAACGCCTCAGAGCGGGCCCTGATGGCCTGTGCCGATGTCGTTTTTACCGGCGGTCTCAGCCTCTATGAGGCAAGACGGGACCAACACGACAATATCCATCCGTTCCCGTCGGGGGTCGATACGCATCACTTCCGCGCCGCCCGATGCCCTTTGCCCGATCCACCCGACCAGGCGGGTATTCCTCATCCTCGTCTCGGATACTATGGGGTGATTGACGAAAGGCTCGACCTCGACCTGGTCGGCAGTGTCGCATTGGCCCGGCCTGACCTTTCTTTCGTGTTCCTGGGCCCAATCGTAAAGATTTCGCCGGATGATCTACCCCATGGCGCGAATATCCATTATCTCGGACAGAAGGCCTATGCCGATCTTCCCGCGTATCTTTCGGGTTGGCAGGCTGCGCTGATGCCGTTCGCGCTGAACGAGGCCACGCGCTTCATCAGCCCCACCAAGACTCCCGAATATCTCGCCGCCGGCCGGCCGGTGGTTGGAACCCAGATCGTCGATGTCGTGCGAGGTTACGGCGACGTGCCGGGGGTGTTGTTGGCAAACGGCGCCGAGGCCTTCGCGGAAGCCTGCGACGCCGCGCTCTTGTTGTCCCGCTCCGACACGGCGTGGTTGGAAGTGGTGGACGGGGTTCTGGCGCAATCGTCATGGGATAGTACCTTTCGCAGAATGTCCGCGCTTGTCGAACAGGCGGCAGCGCAAAAAATCGTTTCGGCCACCCTTCCCGAACGATTTCGCGTCGGAACTTCGCGCAGGGCGCCTTCGGATACCTACGACTATCTGATCGTCGGCGCAGGATTTGCCGGGTCGGTTCTTGCCGAGCGGCTCGCTGCCGACGGCGGCAAGAGGGTCCTTGTCTGCGACAGACGGCCCCATATCGGCGGCAACACCTACGATCACTATGATGAGGCGGCGATCCTGGTTCACAAATATGGCCCGCACATCTTCCATACCAACAGCGAGGATGTCTTTGCCTATCTTTCCCGCTTTGCGGCATGGCGGCCCTACGAACATCGGGTGCTTGCCCAGGTCGGCGATCTGCGCCTTCCGATCCCGATCAATCGCACGACACTGAATGCGCTCTACAACATCGATCTGACCAGTGACGCCGAGGCGGCGCGTTTTTTGGCGGACCGTGCGGAGCCTTGCGATCCGGTGAAGACATCGCGCGACGTGGTGATATCGCAGGTTGGAGCGGAGCTCTATCGGACCTTCTTCGAGGGCTACACTCGCAAGCAGTGGGGGCTCGATCCGTCCGAACTTGACCGCTCGGTGACGGCTCGTATCCCGACCCGGACCAATACCGATGACCGCTACTTCCTGGATCGCTTTCAGGCCATGCCGGTTGGCGGCTACACCCGCATGTTCGAACGGATGCTGAACCATGACAATATCACGGTGATGGTCGGCACCGATTTCGCCGATCTCAGGCGTGAGGGCCTGGCTGATCATACCATCTTCACGGGTCCCATCGACGAATACTTCGGCCACTGCTTTGGGCGTCTGCCCTATCGCAGTCTCAAGTTCACCCACGAAACGCATGATGTGCGGCGTCTGTTGCCGGTCGCCGTCATAAACTACCCGTCGGAGGACGTGGCCTATACGCGCGTCACGGAATACAAGCACCTGACCGGCCAGGTCCATCCGAGGACTAGTATCAGCTATGAATATGCGAGCGCCGAGGGAGAGCCCTACTATCCGATCCCGCGCCCGGAAAACCAGGCGCTTTACAAACAATACGAAACCCTGGCGCGTACGCGCGACGACGTCACATTCGTCGGGAGGCTTGGCACCTACAAGTACTACAATATGGATCAGGTCGTCGCCCAGGCGCTGGCGACATACCGGCGCCTGCGGGATCGCCATGGAGCCAGCAGAGCCCTCGCCGGCGTCCAGCATGATTAGGAAGGCCCACGTCCTTCTGGCAACCGACAGCTTCAATCCCTCCGGGATGGGCGAACACATGCTCGCGCTCGGCCGCGGTTTGAGTGACCGCTGGAATGTCACCATCGCAGTGATGTCCGAGGCTCGAACGGGCTTGTTGGCGCGCGCCGCGCGCTGCGGGCTTGCGGTCAAACTGATCCAGGATACCGGCGAGTTTCACGAGTGGTTGTCGAGGTCCAGCGTCGATATCCTGCACGTCCACGCAGGGATCGGATGGGAAGGGCACGGTCTGGCAGCGGCCGCCGATGCCCGCGCCATCCCAATCATACGCACCGAGCACCTTCCATATCTTCTCAATGACCCGGAACAAATCGAGCGTTATCGACGCGAAACCGAGAAATTGGCGCATATCATCGTCGTTTCCGAAGCCTCACGTCAAAGCTTCCGGGAGGCACAGGTCGCGCCCTCGCGTTTGACGGTGGTTCGAAACGGCATATTTCCGCTTGTGCCCGTGCGATCCGCCACCGATTTTTCGCAGGAACTCGGCCTTGTCGGAAAGACCGTCCTCTTGACGGTCGCGCGTTTCACCGAGCAGAAAGACCAGGCGTCGCTGGTGCGCGCCTTGCCGGCCGTCTTGGAGGACAATCCTTCCGTTGTCTTGCTTCTTGTTGGGACAGGCCCCGAAGAAGAGCGCGTCAGTGCCCTGGTGACGGAGTTGGACGTGGGCGATCACGTCCAGTTTCTGGGGCACAGATCCGATGTCGCCGAGCTCATGGCAATCGCTGATCTCTTCATTCTTACATCGCATTTCGAGGGCCTTCCGCTGGCGGTTCTGGAGGCCATGTCGCTTGCCGTGCCCGTCATTGCAACTCGCATTGGCGGGACGGTGGAGGCGCTAGGTGATGGTCATCCCTATTTCACCGAGCCGGGCAATCCAGCGGCGATCGCCGCAGTCATCAATCACGCACTCGCCAATCCTCATCGTCTGGTGGCAAGCGGCCTGGCCGGCCTTGAGCGTTTCAAACGGGACTTTTCCGTCTTTCGAATGGCTGCGGAAACCGGGGCCGTCTACGAGCGGTTCCTCAGCCAGCCGAAGCATCAAATACAAAAGGACAGTTCCATGGAAAAAACACGGCTGGGCTTCATCGGTGTCGGCGGTATCGCCCGCCGGCACCTGGACATTCTGGCGAGCTTCGACGATGTCGAACTCGTGGCTTTTGCCGACCCCGATCTTGGCCGGGCCGACGAGGCGGCGATGCGATTTGGGGCGAGATCATTTGGCCATCATCGCGAAATGCTCGATAGCCAACAGCTTGATGCGGTCTATATCTGCATTCCACCTTTTGCCCATGGCGAGCCCGAGCGCGATCTCATCCAGCGCCACATGCCGTTTTTTGTCGAAAAGCCGGTGTCGCTGGGCCTGGCGCAGGCCGAAGACATCGCTGCGGGCGTAGCCAACGCCAACCTCGTAACGGCTGTCGGCTATCATTGGCGGTATCTCGATATCGTCGACGAGGCCAAAAGCCTGTTGGCGGACAATCCCGCCCAGCTTCTGTCAGGCTACTGGCTCGACTCGACACCCCCGCCGAAATGGTGGTGGAAAGAGGGCAAATCGGGCGGTCAGATGGTCGAACAGGCAACCCATCTCCTCGATCTCGTCCGGTGGCTCATCGGAGACGTCACCGAGGTCTACGGGC
This sequence comes from Rhizobium sp. SU303, assembly GCF_021052345.1. Taxonomy (NCBI): domain Bacteria; kingdom Pseudomonadati; phylum Pseudomonadota; class Alphaproteobacteria; order Hyphomicrobiales; family Rhizobiaceae; genus Rhizobium; species Rhizobium sp. SU303. The sequence continues at coordinate 387,507 of NZ_CP088096.1, read as the reverse complement.
GCGCCGGCTATAAGGACAGACCGGAATTTCCAGGCCTGGACGTACCGACGGTGACGACGGCAAGCCTCACCTTTGAAACGGGCGTGGTCGCCAATATAGCTTCCACCTGTCTTCTCGGCTGGAGCCATCGGGTCGGCCTGCACGTTTTTGCAGATAAGCTGGCGATCGAGCTGACCGACCGGGAGATCATGGTCGATGTAGGACGAGGACGCCCCGTGCGCGCCGCCGACGGTGATCCGGTCTGGCGCGAGGACCGCGATTTTATCGATGCCGTGCGCGGTGGTGAAAACCGCATCCGGTGCCCCTATGGCGATGCTGTGGCAACCCACCGCCTCGCCCTTGCCGTGGTGTCCTCGGCCCGCAGTGGGTCGGTCGTGCACCTCGACCCTTCCGGGATAAGACGGGATCAACCAGCGCCGCTGCAGAGGCAACCGCGGCCGCCGGCACCGCACGGGCTTCCACCAGGCCATCGCAAGATACGCTCGCTTGGCGTCGAGGCGCCGGGCCGGGCCTATTTCTTCGACTATGAGGAAGGCCCGCCGGCCGACGGCCACTTGCGACTTGACACGCTGTTCACTGGCCTGTCTGCGGGCACCGAACTGACCTTCCTGAAGAACACCAATCCATATTTCCGTTCCCGCTTCGAAGGCGGGCGCGGCGTCTTCATCGAAAGCGAGCCCGACCTGCACTATCCTATACCATTCCTCGGCTACATGGAGGTCGCGCGCGTTTCGCAGTCCCGTGCACGTGGCTTTCCCGAGGGCGCGGTGCTTGCGGCGAGTTATGGTCATAAGACCGGCCATACGGCAGACCCGTTTCACGATCTCCTGGTCGAGATGCCCCCAGGGCTCGATCCCCTGCTCGGCATCTTTGTCGCCCAGATGGGGCCGATCGCCGCCAACGGGATCCTCCATGCCGACGCGGAAACGTTCGGGGCGAATGTCCCTGCACTCGGTGCGGGTGTCGCCGGCCGTCCGGTGATCGTTCTCGGGGCCGGCACCGTCGGTCTGATGACGGCACTCTTTGCCCGCGTGCTCGGCGCCTCCGAGGTGGTGATCAGCGACCCGTCCGACTTTCGCCGGAAAAAGGCCGAGGCGATGGGGCTGACGGCGATGAGGGAAGATCAGGCCTGGCAGCATGCCAAGGCTCGCTGGCACGACGGGACGATGGGACGCGGCGCCGATCTCGCGTTTCAGACACGAGCTCATCCCGGCAGTCTGCACACGGCGCTCAAAGCTCTGCGGCCGCAGGGTACCGTGATTGATCTTGCCTTCTACCAGCACGGGGCGGATGCCTTGCGGCTTGGCGAGGAATTCCACCACAATGGCCTGAACATACGGTGCGCTCAAATCAACCGCGTTCCTCGCGGGCTCGCTCCTCTCTGGGATCGACGCCGACTTGCGCGTGCGACGGTCGACCTCCTTGCCTCGGACGGAACAACGATCCGTGAGCACATGGTTACCCACGTCGTCCCAATCGACGAGGCACCATCCTTCCTCGCCGATCTGGTCGAGAACCGACCGGAGTTTCTGCAGGTCGTCTTCAAGGTTGGCGAATGACCATCGAACCGACGCCCATCCGGATCCTCTTCGTCTTCGCGTGGCTGGTCGTCGGCGGGGAGGAGACCGAAGTGCGGCTGCTGGCCAAACACCTTGATCGCCGCCGTTACCGCATCGACGTCGTGGCCTGCTTCAAAAAGCCCGGCATGCCCGAGCAGACCCATGTACAGCTCCGCTCGCTCGGGATCGACGTCGACACTACGCCCTACGATTTGTCGTTTACCGACACCGTCGGCTACCTTGCCGGGAAAATCTCGAGCTACGACGTCGTCATCTCCTGTCAGAACGTCGCGGATATCTATCCTGCGCTGGAGCGCCTGCATCTTCGCCCGCCGCTGATCGAGCATGGCGGGCTCGTTTCTGAAGCACTGGCCGGCCCCAAACATTTGACGAAACGCTACGTCGGCGTCTGCCGTTCCATCCGCGACGCCGCCGCATCGCGGATGTCGGGACGCGAGCATGATGCGCTGGAGATTCCCTCGATGGTCGACCTCTCAGCGTTCGATCCGACACTGCGGGGACCGACCCGCAGGGCTCTGGGGATTGCCGAGGACGAGGTTCTGATTGGCTGGGTCGGCCGGCTCGACCCCAAGAAGAACGTCGAGGACTTCATCGAAGCCGCTGCTCTGGTAAGCATCGCGGCCAAGCATGCGAGGTTCGCGATCGTTGGCGGACCCGACGCCTTCGTGCCGGACTATGCGATAAAACTCAAGGCCTTGGCGGCCCAACATGGGCTCGGCGGTGTGCTTCAGTTTCTGGGCGACCGAAAGGATATCCCTGCCCTCATGGCGTCATTCGATATCTTCGCCTGGCTTTCAAGCGGCGAAGGCATGCCGCATGTCATTGCAGAGGCCGGTGCTGCAGCCCTCCCTGTGATCGCAACGCCCGACAACGGCGCGCAGCAGCAGATTGACGACCACGTATCTGGTCTGTTCGTCCCTTATCGGGATGCCGCCGCCGTGGCCGGACAGATGATCGCTCTGTTGCAGGACACGCGACGTCGGCAGGCACTTGGCGCCGCATTGCGGCGGAAGGTCGAGACCACCTATTCAGTCGAGGCGGTTTTGCCGCAGTGGGAGCAGCTGCTGGCGGATGTCTGCGGCAAGGGAAAGGCGGCCGGTCCGACCGGACTGTTCCGGTCTTTTCTGCAGGGCGGTTTCGAATGCTCAACCCATCGGCTTCGGGCGCGGGAAGGTGAGGCCAAGGGCCGCCGTCTCGACATGATTGCCGCCGTCAGCCACGATCGCTACGCCGAAGAGGACTACCGTCAACTTCAAGGCCTGGGGATCCGCACAGTGCGCGACGGTTTTAGATGGCACCTGATCGAGAAATCCGGTGGCTATGACTGGTCGAGCGTGCGACCGATGATACGGGCGGCCGCGCTGACCGGCACGCAGGTCATCTGGGATCTGCTGCATTATGGCTGGCCGGACGATCTCGACATCTGGTCGCCGCGTTTTGTCGATCGCTTCGCCGCGTTCGCGCGCGCTTGCGCAAAGCTGGTGCGCGAGGAGTGTGACAGCGTTCCCTTTTATTGCCCAGTCAATGAGATCTCGTTTTTCTCCTGGGGCGGCGGCGATGCCGGCTATCTCAATCCGTTTGCCAATGGCCGGGGCTTCGAATTGAAAGTGCAGCTGGCGCGCGCCGCAATCGCCGCGATGGACGAAATCAGTTCAGTCGACCAACGGGCGCGCTTCGTTCACTGCGAGCCGGTGATCAATGTCACCGCGCATCCCTCACGGCCCGAAGACAGAGGCATTGCCGAAGGTCACCGCCAATCGCAATACCAGGCGTGGGATCTCATCAGCGGTCGGTTGTGGCCACAGATCGGGGGAAGCGAGCGCTATCTCGACATCATCGGCGTGAATTATTACTTCAACAACCAGTGGATTCATGGGAGCACGCCGATCGACATCGGGCACGCGCTATACAAGCCCCTCAACGAGATTTTGCGAGAGACTTTCGCGCGATACGGCAGGCCGATCCTCATCGCCGAGACTGGTATCGAGAATGAGCGACGCGCGACTTGGTTCGAATATGTTGTTGGCCAAGCTTCCCTGGCAATGCAGTCTGGCGTTCCGCTGGAGGGACTATGCCTCTATCCGATCGTAGATCATCCGGGCTGGGACAATGGCCGCCAGTGCGCAAATGGCCTTTTTTCGACCGAGGTCACGGCTTCCGGACGAACTGCCTACGCGCCGCTGGCGGCCGCTATTCAAGCGGCGGGGGCTGAGATGCCTTTCGCAACTGATCAGAGTCGGCCAAAAGTCCGTCCGGCCACCGCCCGATGAGAACGGGACGGCTGATTTAGCCGTACGCGCGAACGACCCACTTCTCGTCATGCGCCGACCGCGAGGCAGGACAGCGGTTCTGATCAAGCCGCCCTGCGCGCCATAAGATAAATTGGTTCTGCGGGAACAATTCCTCGACGCGTGAGTACGACGTCACCACGCACTCGAGAACTCAAAGGAGTTCAATCCATGTCAAAACTCGCCACCAACCGAATACCCGGCGACGTCGCACATACTTTCGATCCTTCCCTAACGACATCATTCACCAACATCGCATGGGGAGCCGTGTTTGCCGGTGTCGTTGTCGCTCTTGCCACACAGCTCCTTCTAAATCTGCTCGGCGTTGGCATTGGTGCGGCTGTCCTCGATCCGGCGACCTCGGACAATCCCGCGGCCAGCACGTTCTCGATTGTCGGCGGCATCTGGTTCGTCGTCGCCGGCATCATCGCATCCTTCATCGGTGCCTATGTTGCCGCGAGGCTTTCCGGCAGACCAAGCAAATCCACGGGCGGCTATCACGGGGTCACAACCTGGGCCGTGACCACGCTTGTCGTTCTCTTTCTTCTGACAACGTCGGTGGGTTCGCTCGTCGGCGGTGCGTTCAGCGGCCTGTCGAGTATCGTCGGCGGAGTTGGCCAGACGGTCGCAACGGCTGCGACCGCGGCCGCTCCGGCGTTGGCCACAGCAACCGACCCGATGGGCACCATCGAACAGCAGATCAGAAATGCCAGCGGAGGCAACGATCCTGCGGCTCTGCAGACTGCAGCGGTCTCGGCCATGACGGCGGTTGCCACCGGCGATCAGTCGAAGATAGACGATGCCAAAACACGTGCCGCCGAGGCGCTGGCCAAGGCCCAGAACATCCCAGTCGATCAGGCACGGGCGAAGGTGGATGAATACGAGGCCAGCTACAAAGCTTCGGTCGAAGAGGCAAAACAGCAAGCGTTGGCCGCAGCCCAGACGGCGACGAAAGTCGTGTCACGGGGTGCGCTCCTGGGTTTCCTCGCGCTCATGCTCGGCGCAATCGCAGCCTGGTTCGGCGGCACGGCCGGCACCAAGCCCGCTTTGCTTGTCGAAGAACACACTTCCACCCAACGGCTTTAATCACCACCGGAAAGGAAATATCATGTCTATCGAACCGAAAAATCTCAGCGATCTTCTCTACGAAACCCTCAAGGACATTTACTTTGCGGAAAATCAGATCCTAACCGCCTTGCCGAAAATGGCAGAAGCGGCCCGGTCTCCTGACCTCAAGCAGGCTTTCCAGACCCATTGGGAGCAAACCGAGGGCCAGGTCGAACGTTTGGAACAGATCTTTGAACTGATTGGCCAGCCAGCGAAGCAGAAAACCTGTAGTGCCATCCTCGGAATGATCGAGGAAGGGAAGGAGATGATGGAAGAGTTTAAGGGAACCCCCGCTCTTGACCCCGGCCTTCTAGCCGGCGCCCAAGCGATTGAGCATTACGAAATCAGCCGCTATGGCACCATGCTTTCTTGGGCAAGGACGCTCGGCCAGGACGAGGTTGCCGAGCTTCTCGGCCAGACACTCGACGAAGAAGAGTCGACCGACGAGCTACTATCAGAAATCGCCGAAACCGCGGTCAATGCAGCTGCCGCATGAAAGCTCGCGCGCGCGCCGCATAGGCGCGCGCCTGAGGAAGCAGACTCACTCAAAATCTGTCGGGTTAAATATCGCCGAGAATATCAGCAAGGAAAACAACGGATCTGCTTCGAAACCGGCGCCAGATGTGGCCACGTGCAGCGGCGGCACGGCGACCGTTAGTCCTTGCCACGCACAACCGCGATGATGGGAGCCCCCTCTGCTTTGCCGTAGGCTCATGCGTAGAGGGCGTCAGGGGACGACCTGATCCTCCCGGAGATTCGGCGCCCTTTGATCGAATGGAAACCAGCCCTTAGCGTCAGTCGCTGAAGCTGCAATGCATGCGCGGTGATGGGCCGTATGGTGGGAGTGGGTTACTCTAGGGCTGCGCGTAGCGCGCTTGCAGCAATGCCCGGTACTCGTGTTCAGGCTGCCCATAGGACCCCGCGGAATATTCCTCCAGTCCCGGTCGGTCTCTGAGAACAACGCGTCCACGGTCCGACCGAATTAGCCCCTCTCCCTCCAACATATGCAAGGCGGTGGTCACGCTTGGCCGTCGGACGGCCAGCATCAAGGAAATAAACTGGTGCGTGATGGGCATATTGTCCGTTACAAGACGATCGTGGCACATCAAGAGCCATCTCGCTAAACGTTGATCGATTTTGAATGCTGCATTTGCAAGGGCGGTATAGGCCACCTGCGCTGCAAAGACATAGAGGTAGCGAGACAACAGGTCTGCAAAAACTCCATTGTCGGCAACGATTTCCTGAAACAGCCCGACTGGAAGGCGATGTGCAAATCCTTCAACCTGGATCACGATGTCGTAAGGGTTGGTATTTGCCCCCACCGATGACGCAGTGGGCGCAAATCCTTCTCGGCCAAACATGCCGGCCTCCGCTTTCAGGCCGCTATCCGAAACAGCCAAAACAGAACCGATGCCAGACGACAAAAAATAGACCGTTTCCAGCGGCTTTCCCGCCTGCGCGATCTGATGACCTTTAGGTAGATAAACCCTTTCAAGGCGCTCGGTGAAAGACCGGCGCTCTTCGTCTGGAAGCAGTTTAATCAAGCCGTTATCGCATCCCAGCTGACCTTCCATCTTGCGACCCCTGTTATGACGCACCGCTCGCTAGCCGCTCGAATTTCGGCATGTCACATGGCCTTCGGCTATGGCCGCCCATCCTGACGCAATTCCCGGCGCAAGGGAATGGCCGAAGGGGATCAACGGTCAGTGGACCGTCGAATTCACTACCGAGTAGCGGGCAATTTCTGACCGAAGCTCGACGGTCCGTCGCAGAAGCCGGGCAGCCTCGTCCATCACAAGGACGACTCCGTCAACTTTTCGATTTCAACGTGAAGCCTATAGGCCTCGACCTCGTCGAGTCCTGCTCCCAGCAGTCGCCTCGCCGCGTCGATCAGGCGTTCGGCGCGATCGACGACGTCGAGATTATTCTTGATGATGATTTCGAGCATGCGTTTTCCCCTCGCTTGCAAGTCAAGCGTGCCGGAGAAACGCCGTAAGCGCAATCCCGCGAGGACCTAGATCCGGTCTCGTACCCTGTCATAAAGATCGCGCATCTCGTCGAGCGCGCGGTCGTAACGCGAGCGCGGCGGCGCCGAACGGGAGCCTCCTATAGCAAAGGCGATCGCCCCGACGGCGGCTGCGACCGCGATCATCGTCGAAACAGGATACAACTTCACCGTCGCTTGCGTCTGCCTCGCAGCCTCACGCGCGCCACCCTTGATAGTCTGGGCGGCATCCGACACCTGCTTCTGTAACGTTTCAAGCTGCCTGCGGAGGGCGCCAAGTTCTTCGCGAGGATCATAATCGGGCTGGACAGGGACGCCGACCTGTCCCGTCGCAGTATCCACGACGCCCTTCGGTACTGGGCTGGCGATCTTCGCAGCGGTGGCTTCGAGCGTAGCAGATTTACCGGGCTTACGAGGTGGCATGTGTGTCCTCCAAACATTGCTTCACGGGTGAAGATGGGGTTGTGCCGCCGGAGGGCAAGCCTGTAGCAAAGGAGCCCGGCCAAGCAAGCGTTACGCCAGCTTCCCAACCAGTTCCGCTTAGTCTGAGAACATGAACGTCTTGCCGCGCTGGGCGGCGTTTGGCCAAGAGGAGCACGCGGACCGGAAAGAGCGTGGCGGCACGGTTCGAGGCGGAAAGCTCGTGGTCGTCGTCCCGATCTGCCTTGATCGTGCAGTGGCGGCCATCGCATTCCTGCTTTACGTCACCGTCCTTGTCCATGGTCTTATGCACAGTGTCTAGAACATAGAGCCCGTGACGGCCGTAGAGCCAGCCGCCGCGATAGAATGCGAGGCTTGCTGCGCGGTGGCAAGACCGTCGACGGTTACTGAGCCGAGGCCGCGCGTCTGGAGAAGCTAGCGGGTTCGTCCCAACTTACGAAGACCAAAGATCCGCCCGGGTGTCATCTCATGAAGGCGATATCTAGACCCGCGCGGCGGTCGACGTTGCTAGTCCAGCAGCGTGAGACGGCTTCTCTATCAACTCGCGATATCCATAACTCGCAGACATATACGATTTGCGCAGGAAACACGGATTCGACAGTCAGCATTTTCCCGGAAAACTTATAAATTAACAGAGACTTAAACAGTTTGGACACTTCTTGCACATAAGTATGACTTTATGTGGCGGTGGCTGTTTTGCGCTTGGGTCTTTCACTTTCACTTACTCGGGCCTTCGAAGCCCTGCGCGGCCTCGGAAGGGACAGGGGCGGCAATGTCGCGATCGTCGTTGCTCTCACCCTGGTGCCGATGATCGTCGCAGTCGGTGCGAGCTTTGACTACGTTCGTACCTACAATGTCCGGCAAAGGATGCAGAGCGACCTCGACACGGCCCTGATCGCCGCAGTCAAAGAGATCGATACCGACGACACCGACGCCCTCAAGGAAAAGGTTGCAGACTGGTTCCACGCGCAGGTGGAAAACAGCTATACGCTTGGCGACATCGACATCGATACATCGAACCATAAGATCACGGCGACGGCCAGCGGCACGGTTCCGACGACGCTGATGAAGATCGCCAACATCGACACGGTTGACGTCAGCGTGGCAAGCGCCGTCAAGGGGCCGGCCACCTCCTATCTTAACGTCTATATCGTCATCGACACATCGCCATCGATGCTTCTGGCGGCAACAACTGCCGGCCAGTCGGCCATGTATTCCGGCATTGGATGCCAGTTCGCCTGCCACACGGGTGATTCACACACTATCGGCAAGACGAAATACGCCAACAATTACGAATACAGCACAGCCAAGAACATAAAGCTGCGCGCCGATGTTGCCGGTGACGCCGTCAGAGACGTGCTCGACATGATCGACACGTCCGACAGCAATCATCAACGCATCAAGGTCGGATTATACAGCCTTGGTGATACCCTCACGGAAGTTCTGACCCCGACGCTGAGCACTGACACGGCGCGCAATCGCCTTGCGGACGCAAGTTACGGCCTTACCAGCGCGACCTCGAAGGCAGCCACCTATTTTGACGTGTCGCTTGCGACGCTCAAGCAGAAAGTCGGCACCGGCGGGGACGGAGCCTCCTCGGGCTCGCCGCTCAAGCTGGTTCTCCTGCTGACGGACGGCGTCCAGTCGCAGCGCGAATGGGTGACCGACAAGGTGACATGGAAAAACGGAAAGGCCACGTACGGAGCATACTGGAACAAGGTGGCGCCTCTCAATCCGGACTGGTGCGCCTACGTCAAAAACCAGTCCGCCACCATGGCGGTTCTTTACACCGAATACCTGCCGATCACCTCGGACTGGGGTTACAACGCAACCGTCGGCTCGACCATGGCAAGCGCCAGCTGGAAGAGCACCTACGGCGGCACTATGCAAAGCGGCGTGTCGACCAGCATCACGAGACGCGACTACATCCCCTATGCGCTCTCCGACTGCGCATCTACCAAGAGCCTGTTTCTATCCGCGTCGTCGTCGACCGAGATTACCGCAGGCCTGTCGGCGCTTTTCACGCAATATCTCGCATCCGTCCGGCTGACCCAATGAGACGAGAAAAACGCTTCGCATCGCTGCGCCGTCTGCTTGGCGATCGCAAAGGGGTCGCTGCGATCGAATTTGCGATCCTGGCTCTACCGCTCTTCATCATGATATTCGGCATTATCGAAGTGTCGCTGATGTTCTTCGTCAACTCGGCGCTGGACGCTTCGGTGCACAAGATCTCCCGGATGATCCGCACCGGCGAGGTTGCGTCCTCCAACATCACGCTGGCCGATTTCAAGGCCAGAATCTGCAACGACATGCTTCTCTCGTTCAGTTGCTCCAGCGATCTGCTGGTCAAGGTGATCGTGCTTTCCGACCTCTCGTCCGCCGCCAGCACCGACCCCATCGACGCCAGCGGCAATCTCGCAGTCACCGAGACCTATGATATCGGCAAGGGCAGCGACTACATCCTGGTTCAGACGTTCCTGCCATGGAAAGCCGTCGTCAATTTCTTCAGCCTGTCGAGCGCCCAGCTTTCGGACGGCCGCTACCTGCTCGGATCTTCCGTTCTGTTCCGCAACGAGCCTTTCTGACATGATCATGAAACGGAGCCTGTCCTTCTTCCGCTTCGCCCGATCCCGCGCCCGCCATCTCCTGCGCGACCGGTCGGCCGCTTCGGGCGTGGAATTCGCGCTGGTGTTGCCGATCCTGGTGATGCTCCTGTTCGGCACCGTCGATCTCGGCCATGCACTCACAGTCAGCCGGAAGATAGATGAGATCGCCTCTTCCACCGGCGACATGATTTCGCAGCAGGGTTCCTGGACGAAGTCCGATGTCGCCAAGCTTCTCTCCGGCGCCAGCTTCATCCTGCAGCCCTATGAGACGACAGGGCTGACGATCATCGTCGCGGTGGACGATATCACCAAGAGCGGCAACGCGACGGTCAACTGGTCTGCAGCACTCAACACCTCGGCCCTTAACTCCGGCGCGGCGAGCGCAATCGAGGTCCCTTCGCAGATCCAGGATGATGGCGTGCAGGTCGTGCTGACCAGGGTGCAGTACACATTGACGACGCCGGTCTCGGCGTTCTTTTCAAACTTCACGGGGCAGAATGGCTACAGCTTCGATCGCCATTACTTCAATCGCCCGAGGGTCGGCGACAAGATCACTTACAATTGAGCTCCAGGGTTTGTCGAAATGGGCCGGAGGCCCGCGCAGCTGCGATTATCACTGTAACCTCTACGGATCGACCGTTTCCATCGGTCCGGCATGCAGCCACCTAGCTCGACCGACCCTTTCCAACCACGGCTTCCGCGACTTTGTGGAGAACGGCAATCGTCCGACCGCCGCTCATACCCGGCTTTGGGGCAGACGGCATTGACCCGGAGCCTGTCGGGTGCATAGTCGCTGGCGAGGTTCTGGAGAAGGCGGCAACCCCGCCTGTCATTTTGTGGGCTATGTGGTCCGGCGCAAGGATGTCGCGCTAGGCCGCCCGCTGCGGGCTGCGGAGTAATCATATGAAAATCGACAGTATCGGATTCGTCGGAACCGGCGCGATCACCGAAGCGATGGTTCGCGGGCTTCTCAGTGAGCCGGCCTATGCCTCCGAGATCCACGTGTCTCCACGAAGCGCTCACATCGCCGCGACGCTAGCAGCCGAATTCGCCGCCGTCAGAATTGCCAAGGACAATCAGGACGTCGTCGAGCGCAGCGACATTGTGTTCCTGGCGATACGGCCGCAAGTCGCCGAGGAGGTCGTGCGCACGCTGTCGTTCAAGGATGGCCAAATGGTCGTCAGCCTCGTTGCGGCGACGGAGCGCCAGGCCCTCTCCAAATGGATCGGCGCCGACGTGCATCTCGTGCAGGCGATTCCCTTGCCCTTCGTCGCCGGCCGGCAAGGCGTCACTGCCATCTATCCGCCCGATACCGCCGTCGCAGCGCTTTTCGATGCGCTCGGAACGGCTGTCCAATGCCAGTCGAGGAAGGAATATGATCTTCTCGCGGCAGCGAGCGCAATGATGTCGACCTATTTCGGCATCATGGAGCAGGTTGCCGTCTGGCTGGAAAGAAGCGGCCTCGAAAAGGCCAAGGGACAGGCCTACCTTGCCCCGCTCTTTGCAAGCCTTGCGCAGAAAGCAACCAGCCCCGGCAACGAACCGTTCAGCGCGCTGAGCCGCGAATTCGCGACCAAGGGCGGACTGAACGAGCAGGTTCTTTCAGACTTCGAGAAGAAGGGCGGCCTTGCCGCGCTGACGGCTGCACTCGACGGCGTGCTTGCCCGCATCGAGGGCAGGAACTAGAACGTCGGCGGCGTGCAGGCGCTGATGACCTCGCAGGGCACCGGTCCGACGCAGCGGAAGCGGTGCGGGCGCCTGCTTTCGAAACAATAGGCGTCACCCGCTCCAAGAATACGCCGCTCGTCATCGACCGTCACCTCGAGCCGTCCCGAGAGCACGATCCCGCCCTCTTCCCCCTCGTGAACAAGGGGAACCTTTCCGGTATCCGCGCCCGGCTGGTAGCATTCCTTGAGGATTTGCAGGCTGCGCCCGAACAGGTTTTCCCCAACCTGCCTGTAGGAGATGGCGCCCTTGCCGATCTCCACCAGTTCCTCGACCGCATAGAAGGCCTTCCTTGGACGCTCGGGCTCGAAGGCGAAGAATTCCGCCAGACCGATGGGGATGCCGTCCAGGATTCGCTTCAGGGCCCCGACCGACGGGTTGGAGGCGTTCGATTCGATGAGCGAGATGGTCGAATTGGGCACACCGGTGCGCTTGGCAAGCTCGCGCTGGGAAAGCTTATGGGCGATACGAAGGTGGCGAAGGCGGCTGCCGACGTCGACTGACATGATGCGGTTCGTTTGTGTTGTCCAGAATATCTAAAATCATACCTTTCCATTTGTTCAATTTCAATAGCTTGCACCGACAAAGAAAAGGACTTGTTTGAAATGGAGAAATTGCCATTCTCGGCGCCATCCCAAAGGAGGCCAGGATGGACCAGCTCAGCAAAACGAACGCGCCCGTACTCGAAAATTTCTGGATGCCGTTCACCGCGAACCGGCAATTCAAGGCCACTCCGCGGCTTCTCGCAGCAGCCGAGGGAATGTACTACACCGACGTCGATGGAAATCAGGTGCTTGACGGCACGGCCGGGCTCTGGTGTTGCAACGCCGGCCACGGCCGCAAGAAGATCGCCCAGGCCGTCGAGCGGCAGCTTGCAACGCTGGACTATGCGCCGACCTTTCAGATGGGGCATCCGATCGCCTTCGACTTCGCCTCGAAATTGGCTGCGAACGCCCCGGGTGGTCCAGAAGCCAAACTCGACAGGATCTTCTTCACCGGCTCGGGCTCGGAATCGGTCGATACGGCGCTGAAGATCGCCATTGCCTACCAACGAGCGATCGGCCAAGGCACCCGCACGCGGATCATCGGGCGCGAGAAGGGATATCACGGCGTCGGGTTCGGCGGCATTTCCGTCGGCGGTCTCGTCAACAACAGGCGGGTCTTCCCGCAAATACCGGCCGACCACATGCGCCACACGCTCGACGTCGAGCGCAATGCATTTTCAAAAGCCCTCCCCCCGAACGGCGTGGAACTGGCGGACGATCTCGAGCGCCTGGTGCAATTGCACGGCGCTGAAACCATCGCAGCTGTTATCGTCGAGCCGATGTCGGGATCGGCGGGCGTGGTCCTGCCGCCGAAGGGCTATCTGGAGAAGCTGCGTGCGACCGCCGACAAACACGGCATTCTGCTGATCTTCGACGAGGTCATCACCGGTTTCGGCCGTCTCGGCACTCCTTTCGCGACCGACTATTTCGGCGTCGTGCCTGACCTGGTCACCACGGCAAAGGGCCTCACCAACGGCGCAATTCCCATGGGCGCGGTCTTTGCCAGCCGCAAGATCTATGACGGCCTGATGGTCGGACCGGAAAATGCGATCGAGCTTTTCCACGGATATACCTATTCCGGCCATCCGGTCGCCTGCGCAGCCGGGCTCGCTACTCTGGAGATCTACCAGGAGGAAGGCCTGCTGACGCGCGCATCCGACTTGGCCGAATACTGGCAGGAGGCTCTCCATTCGCTGAATGGCCTGCCTCATGTCGTCGACATCCGCAATCTCGGGCTGGTCGGCGCAGTCGAACTGGCTCCTCGTGACGGGGCGCCGGGAACCCGCGCCTACGAAATCTTCGTCGACTGCTTCGAAAAGGGCCTGCTGATCCGGGTGACCGGTGACATCATCGCGCTTTCTCCGCCGCTCATCATCGAGAAAACCCAGATCGACACGATCGTTTCGATCCTCAGCGACGCCTTGAAGCGCGCGGCATAGATCCGCATCCCGCGTGTCGTTTCCGTCGGCGATCGGACCTGTGGTCCATCGTCGACGGAACCATCCGGCACACCGAGACGACGCTCAACGCTTCAAGGTCTGTGACGGCAATTGGCCGAAACGCTTCCTGTATTCGGCAGCAAATCGCCCCGGATGCATAAATCCCCATCTGAGCGCGACGTCGGCGATGCCCTGCCTCGCGTCAGACTCGAGCAAATCGCGATGGGCGGCAACCATCCGAAGTTCATGCAGGTAGGCCATCGGGGTCGTATCCCTGAACTGCCGGAAACCCTGCTGCAAAGTCCGAACGCTTACCTTGGCTGCCATCGCGATATCGTTCAGCGAAATCGGCTCGGCGATGTGTTCCTGCATGAAGTCGATGGCCCATTTCACATGGCGTGGGGCTGGCGCCGGAGCAGGGAGTGCAAGCTCGTTCGAATAGCGATTAGGACAGGTCTCCAGAAGCAGATAGATCGCCGCGTCGCAGAGCGAGCTGGCGGCCAGCGGCGACTGTTGCAACGGTCCGTTCCCACTGAGACCGCGATGGAGGCTCGAGACAAGTTGCTGCAATACCAGCCCCGGACCAGTCGTCAAATCGATGTGAGGATGAAAATCGATGTCGCCACTGATCGTTCGTTCGAACATATGCGTCAGGTGGCTAATGATCTTCGCCTGATCGACGAACAGGCCGAAATGACGGCGGGGCCCAAACAGGCGGGCACCCGCGGCACGACCTGCCTCAAGGATCGTACCACGAGCGGGAACGGAATAGATTTGCTCCCGCATGCCTTCGAAGGATGCGTTCCCTGCCATCGGTAGAAACACGATCATCCTATCGCTGGGCGCCTCCCGCCTGATCAGGATTGTGCCTTCGTAGGTACAGTCGGCTACCGTTACCTCTTCTCCCACGGAGACGAAATTGCAGTCGTATGCAATCGGCATATTGCCTTCCGCCGCAACCTTGATCGGGGAGGTTGGCGTCGACAATATTTCCGAGAGTTCATCCGGGTCCGTTCCACTGTGCGCCGTTTCCCGAAACAACATGCTCTGCACCGCCAGCTGTCGGGCGAGGCTGCCATCGTTATGTATATGAGAATTAACGGACATTCGTGACCTCGAAAGACGATGTACACAAGTGATAATGGATTTGCGCAATCATGTTCATCCCTCTTTTTTTGTGTTGCCCCGGCGGTTTCAACCGTAGCGGCTGATTGCGAGATCCCTCGCGTCGATTTCCGGCTGGCCGCCGCCGACGAGATCGCCGATGAGCCGCGCCGAACCGGTGCTCATCGTCCAGCCGAGCGTGCCGTGACCGGTATTGAGAAAGAGGCCGGCGACCTTTGTCGGGCCGATGACCGGCGTGCCATCCGGCGTCATCGGGCGCAGGCCGGACCAGAAGGAGGCCTTGGAAATATCGCCGCCCGGGAAGAGATCGGTGACCGAGTATTCCAGCGTGCTGCGGCGGGCCAGGCCGAGATCATTGGTGTAGCCTGAGATTTCAGCCATGCCGCCGACACGAATGCGGTCGCCCAGCCGGGTGATCGCGATCTTGTAGGTCTCGTCCATGACGGTCGATTCCGGCGCGCGTGACGCATCGGCAATCGGGATCGTGAGCGAATAGCCCTTGACGGGATAGACCGGCAGCCTGATGCCGAGCGGCGCGAGCAGCAGCGGTGAATAACTGCCGAGCGCGACCACCACCGCCTCCGCGCTCATCCGCTCACGATCGGTGATGACCCCGCGCACCCGGCCGGCCTCGACATCCAGCGCCTTGATCGTCGTCCCGTAAGCAAAACGGACACCGAGCGCCTCGGCTTTGGCCGCCAGCGCATTGGTGAACTTGAAGCAGTCGCCGGTTTCGTCCTTCGGCGTCAGCAGACCGCCGACAATCTTGTCGCGCACATGCTTCAGCGCCGGTTCGAAGCGGATGCAGCCGTCCCGGTCCAGCACCTCATAGGGAATACCGTCGGCAGCCAGCGCTTTGACATCCTTTGCCGAGGCATCGAGCTGCTGCTGCGTGCGGAACAGCTGCAACGTCCCCTGCATGCGTTCATCATAGGCGATGCCGGTCTCGGCGCGAAGATCGGCCAGCGCGATGCGGCTGTAATCGGCAAGGCGCAGCATGCGGCTCTTGTTGATCGCGTAGCGCTCGGAGGTGCAGTTCGACAGCATCCTGGCCATCCAGGAGAGCATGGCCATGTCGAGTTTCGGGCGCAGGATGAGCGGCGCATGCTTCATGAACAGCCACTTCATGGCCTTCATGGGGATGCCGGGCGCCGCCCAAGGCGAGCAATAGCCGAAGGAGACTTCGCCGGCATTGGCAAAGCTCGTCTCCAGCGCCGGACCCGGCTGCCGGTCGACGACCGTGACCTCATGGCCGGCCTTGGCCAGTTGATAAGCGGATGTGACGCCGACGATGCCGGCTCCTAGAACGATGACCTTCATGATGTTCCCAATGATGGAGCCGCCGGCTCTCAGCGATATTGCCTGTCGTAACGATCGCCCAGGCCGGTTAGGATTTCGTAAGAAATGGTGCCGGCGTCGCGGGCAATGTCCTCGAGCGTCTGATGGCGGCCAAGCACTTCGACGAGACTGCCGAAGGTCAGCGCGCCTTCGGGCAGTGCTGATATGTCGACGGTCGCGCTGTCCATCGACACGCGGCCGACGATCGGCAGGCGGATGCCCTTGAAATAGACGGCGCCGCGGTCGCTGAGGCATCGCGGCAGACCATCGGCATAGCCGGCTGCAATGGTGGCGAGACGCGTTTCCCGTTGCGTGATATGCGCGCCGCCATAGCCGACCTTCGCACCCGCCGGCACGGTGCGCGTCTGCACGACGGCGACATTGAGGCTGACTACCGGCTCCATCGGGCTCTTCTCGCCGGCGTTCGGAGCGCCGCCATAAAGCGCGATGCCGGGACGGGCGAGCACGCCGTGATAGGCGTCGCCCAGGAAAACGCCGCCGGAATTGGCGAAGGAAATGTCGAAGCAGGGAAATTCGTCGGCGATGCGGGACATCTCGGCAAACTGCTCGCCGTTCTGCTCGCTGTCGATGTCGTCGGCCGAAGCCAGATGGCTCATGATGAACAGGATTTCAACATTGCTGCCGTCGCGAAGAGCCGCCGCCAGCTCTGCTCGCTCTTCCCTGGGAAAACCGAGCCGCGACATGCCGGTGTCGAATTGTAGGACGGCAGGCAGGTGGCGCTTCAGAATGCGCGCAGCCGCTGACCACTGCCGCCACTGCGCCAGCGAATTGAGAACAGGGACGATGCCCATCTCGGCGCAGGCGATCTCATTGCCGGGCTGCAAGCCGTTCAGCACGAAAATCTGGGCGTCGTGCGCAAGGGCCGGTCGGAGCCTCAAGGCCTCTACAAACTGGGCGACGAAGAAATGCCTGCAACCTTCACTGTGAAGCGTTCCCGCCACCCGTTTGGCGCCGAGACCATAGGCGTCAGCCTTGACGACGGCGCCGGCGCGGACCGGTGCCAGCATCGATACGAGCTTGCAATAGTTACGGCCGAGGGCGGCAAGATCGATCGTCAGATAGCCCGTGGCTCCCTGCGCGGTCGTGGCAGTTCGTGTGCGGGAAACCAAAATATCGCTATCCATGTCCACCCCTTTTCGATCTCAGGGAGTTTATGAAATAATGAGCGAAATTGCCGATCATTCAGCAGTCGATTATTGCATGATCCGCCAATTATCCGCATAATCAATAAAAATTTGGAATAATCCACTATGCCTGCTCTCGACGCGATCGATCGCAATATCCTGAGACTGCTGCGCCTCGATGCCCGCATGAGCAATGCCAAGCTCGCCGCCGAGATCGGTCTCTCGCCATCGGCCTGTCTCAGGCGCATCAAGATCATGGAAAAATCAGGCGTGATCCGCGGCTATACGGTGCTGGTGGACACCGGCAATGCGGATGAAATGATCGCCGTGATCATCAACATCACTCTCGAACGACAAACGGAAGACTATCTCGACCGCCTGGAGGCGGCGGTACGCCGGCATCCAGAGATCCGGGAATGTTTTCTGATGACCGGTGGTTCGGATTACCTGCTGCGTGTGGAGGTTGCCAATGCCGGCGAGTTCGAGCGGATTCACAAAGAGATCCTGTCGACCTTGCCCGGCGTCCTCAGGATTCATTCCAGCTTCTCGATCCGCAATGTTCTGGCGACGCGCACGAGGGGCAGGCGCTGAACCGTGATCCCCACCCGCGCATCCAGCCAGATCGCGTATGGTCAGCCTCGCCGTATCGTCAACTGCGCCGTTGGCGCAGATTGGAGATCCCGCTTATCACTCGGATCCTGCACTCCACTCGCGATAGGCGAGGTGGATCTTTGCTCCGGTGAAGGGCTGCGGCGGCAATGCCGCAGGGGCAGCGAGACGCGCATAGACGCGGCCGAGTTCGGAATCATGTCCGAGCACCAGTTCCGCGGCCGCGATCCCTGATGCCGTCGAGTTCGACGCTCCAAGACCGTTGCAGCCGCATGCCGCGAACACGCCTCGCTCGATCTCACCGAATGCCGGAACATGATTGCGTGTGAGCGCCATCGCGCCGGCCCAGCGATACTGCATCCCGACGCCGCCAAGGGTGGGAAAGCGTTTGGAGAACTTGCCGTCGTGGAGGCGGCCGGCCCGCTGGATCGCGGAGTCGCTGACTGCGATGCTCGGATTATAGCTGTAGCGGGAGCGCACCAGGATTCGATCGCCGCCGGCCGTGCCGATGCGGCGGACGGTCGTTCCCATCGGCAGGGCGGGCGTGGCGGCCCACTTCCGTTCTCCGCCGAGGCGCGAGGGGTCGAACTCCTCGGTGAGGGAGGCGTAGGTGAAGACGTGGAGCAGGCGTCCACGGAAGAACCCGAAGCTCTCCGCATGTCCGTTGTTTGCCATGATGATCTTTGCCGCCTGCACGGAACCCTGCGGCGTCTTGACGAGCCAGCCCGTACCGAGGCGCTCGAACGAGAGCGCCGGCGACCGCTCGTAAAGGGTGGCCGGCTTCTTCAGACAGTCGGCGACCCCGCGAATGTAGGCGGCGGGCTGCACGATGACCGTGCCGGGCGTGAACAGACCGGAGGTGTAGACCGGCGATCCCGTTACCGCCCCGATCTCCCCGGCGCTCAGAAGCCGATGGTCTTCGCCCATTTTCGAGAGCTGCTGCGCATAGTCCTCGAGGTGCCTGTCGCCTTCCGCGCTGATGGCGACGCTGTATCGGCCAGAGGGATCGAACACGTCCTTGCCCCAACCGTTTTCGGCGGCCATCTCGCTCGCCAGAGCAATGGCCGAGCGCTGTATGAGCACGGATTGCCTGAACCTCGCCTCCGACTCTCCGCTGAAATCGTCGGACGAGACCTCGTGCGGCAGGTCGATGATGAAGCCCGAGTTCGCGCCCGCCGGCCCCTCGCCGACGATACCCGCTTCCAGCACGGCGACCTGCGCGGTCGGGTCCAGGCGTGATATGCGCCGGGCCGCGGAAAGGCCGGCGAAACCACCGCCGATGATCGCGACATCCGCAATGACCGATCCGGTCAGCGCCGGCCGTGGCGTGCGCGGCGCAAGTGTGGCAACCCAGCCCGAAACGCCTGCGCGTTTCGGAAGCCTGGATGCAATGAAAACGTTTTTTCCGGCCTGGGTCACGTCAGATCGCTTCATGCTCCATGAGCGTTTCGAGGGAGCGCCGGATGGCCGGAAGCTTTTCTGGGACAAGCCCGCGCAGCGGTTTTCGGGGAACTCCGGCGCCGTAGCCCACCAGATCTGCCGCCGCATAGACGGACTGCACGTAATCGCCTTCCCAGATCAGCCCCATCGACGGCTCCAAGATTTTCCAGAGGGCGCGAACCTCGTCCCATTTATGCTCGGCGGCGGCCTCGACGAGGGCGACGCAGGTTCTCGGAGCGAAGTTCGCCCCACCCCAGATCAGGCCGTCGCATCCGGCATAGAGCGCGTAGGGAACGAGAGGGTCAGCGCCGTTCATGACGAAACGGCCGGTGCGGATAAGTGCTGCCTGCTTTCCAAGATCGCCGCTGCTGTCCTTGACGGCACAGAAGCCGGGGATTTCGTTCAGCCTGTCGAAAAGTTCCGGCGTAACGGCGACGCCGACCGCCTGGGGAACGTTGTAGCCGATCACCGGAAGACCGGCCTTCGCAACCTCGCTGTAGAAATCGACGATGCCCTGGTCGTCGGTCGGTCCTTCGAAGAAGGGCGGGAGAACCATGACGCCTTCGGCGCCGGCATCTCGCGCGCGGATGGTACGCTCGACGACGTCTTCCACGAGGAGAGCGGAGGTCTGCGCAATCACCTTTGCCCGTCCGTTGACGATCCGCGCTCCGCGTCGGATCAGTTCCTCGGATTCCTCCTTGGAAAGGTAGACGTGCATGCCGGTGCCGGAGCTGAACAGTAAGCTCCTGACGCCTGCCGCAAGATAGCGCTCGACATTGTATTCGAGCCTGCCGTAGTCGATACGTCCGGCATCGTCGAACGGCGTGGTAATGGCAAGGTTCAGGCCTGGAAACTGGAAGTCAGACATTCGTTTGGTGTCCCGCGTTAGGCCGTCGAAGGTCAAGGCAATGGTCCTAGAGGGTTGGCGTCTCCAGACCCTCTGGGGCCGCGTACATGGCCATGTTTCGTCGTGAAAGTTCGAGGTGAAGCCGCGCCAGTTCTCCGGCTACGTCGGGATTGCGTTTCCCGATGGCGTCGATCATCTCGTCATGCTGTTGCGTGGCGAGTTCGAGCTCTTCCTGCATGCGAGGCGTGTTCGGGTGCTGGTAGAAGACCTTGCCGATGCGCGCGTGGTCGATCTGCAATCGCCGCAGGCTTGGAACCAGATAGATGTTGTGCGCCATCTCGCCGATCTGTCGGTGGAACTGGTCGTTGTAGAAGACGCGCCCCTCGACGTCGCAGTTGTCAACGGCGTTTCGAAATGATTGCTGAATCTGCTTGAGCACGTCGAGCTGCCCGCGCGTCCCGTTCTCGGCCGCCAGCTTGTTAGCGGTGATGTAGATCATCGGCGCAAGAAGGAAGAAGTCGCGCAGCGACTGGTAACTCATCGAACTGACGCGCGCCGCCCGGTTGGCTTCGAGCTCGATATAACCTTCGCCAGCCATCTGCCGCATCAGCTCGCGAACCGGCGGGCGGGACAGCCCGAACTCCTCGCTCAGCGCCACCTCGTCCAACACCGCACCTGGCGGCAGCTCCATCGTCAGGATGCGTCTGCGGAGCGCAAGACCCAGGTTGCCCTTGCGGTCGGGGTTGCCGATTTCGGAGAGAATGTCATCGTCCATCTCATAATCCTTTTGGAAGACATTATGTAGACATAAGATAGACGTCAAGAATTTCGTGAGGCTCCGGAATCGAATCCGCTCGCCCAGTCAGCGAGAAAACAGGTTCGGGTCAGGAAAAGTTACTGCCTTCACGCGCAGCGAATGCTGCGTCGGCAAGGCGACCGGCAACCGGCAACCTCGATTGCCCATCGATCCATCCGGCAACAGCTATGAGTTCGGCGACGCGCTCTAAAAGGTGAGTTGCACCTTGCAGGCAGCTGCGCGATCGCCGGCGAGCGTGAAGGCGGCGGTGGCTTCTTCGAGCGGCAGGCTGTGACTGATGATCGGCCGCACATCGATCTTGCGGCTGGAGATCAGCTCGACGGCAGTACCGAACTCCTCGTGGAAGCGCTGCGTTCCGTGGAGTTGAAGCTCCTTGCCGACGATGGCGTTGAGAGGGATCGGGACGTCTCCTGTGACGCCGACCTGCACGATCGTTCCGCGCGGCCTGATCGCGGCAATCGCGCCGCGGATTGCCGGGGCGGCGGCCGAGCATTCGAAGACGAGATCGAAATAGCCCTTTCCCGCCTCATATTCCGCAAGCGCAGCGACGTCCTTCGAAACATTGATCGTCCGGCTGGCGCCCATCGCTTTGGCCCGGTCCAGCGCCGCATCCGCGAGATCGGTCACCACGATCTCATCTGCGCCGAAATAACTGGCGACGGCAACCACCAGGGCGCCGATCGGGCCGGCTCCGGTGACCAGCAAGCGCTTGCCTGTGATATTTCCTGCGCGCGATGCCGCGTGCAGGCAGACGGAGAGCGGCTCGCTGCAGGCCGCTTCCGCGGCGGTTGTCGCAGGTCCGACCGCAAAGCATTGCTTGGCCGGCACCACCAGCCATTCCCGGAACATGCCCTGCTCATGCGGCAGGCGCATCGCACTGCCCATGAAGCGCATTTCCAGGCAGTGGATCGGCATGTTTTTCTGACAATATTCGCAATGCCCGCAGGGTTGGCTGGGATTGACCGCCACCAGCGTCCCGGCCTTCAGATCGACCCCCTCGCCCGCTTGGCTTACGGTTCCTGATGCCTCGTGGCCTGGTATGATCGGCTCGCGAACCCGAACCGGCCCGAAGCCGCCGTCCTGATAATAATGCAGGTCGGAGCCGCAGATGCCTGCGGCCGCCATTTTGAGAAGCACCTCGCCGGGGCCAGGGGCCGCAACCACGGCGGTCTCGATCCTGAGGTCGCCCTTTTGGTAAAGCCGTGCCACACGTGTCCGCATCTTCCGCTCCTATCTCAGCAGCCCGAGTTGCTGCGGCAGCCACAGCGATATGGCGGGCACGAAGGTGATCAGGATCAGCGCCAGGAAAAGCGGCACCAGCCAGGGCAGGATCGCCATGGTCGTGCGTTCGACGGAAAGTTTCGCGACCCTCGACAGCACGAAAAGCACCATGCCGAGCGGCGGGTGCAGCAGGCCAATCATCAGGTTCAGCGTCATGATGAGACCGAACTGGACGGGATCGATCCCGAACTTCAGGACGATCGGCAGAAGGATCGGCACGAGGATGGTAATGGCCGCGATCGTATCCAGGAAGCAGCCGACGAAGAGCATCAAGAGGTTCACCAGGATCAGGAAAACCCATTTATTGTCGGTGATCGACAGGATCGCATCGGACAGCAGCTGGGCCGCCTGGCTCACCGTCAGCAGCCATGCAAAGACCGATGCCGCGGTGACGATGAAGAGAACGGATGCCGTCGTCTCGATCGTATCGAAACTTGCCTTGGCGAGCGTCGAGGGCGTCATCGTACGGTAACGCACCAGACCGAGGAACAGAGACCAGAGGACGGCTGCGACGGCGGCCTCCGTCGGTGTGAACCAGCCCATCGTCATGCCGCCGATCAGGATGACGGGCGTCATCAGCGCCATGACGGCGGAGAAGCGGAAATACCAGTCGAGGGCAAGAAGCAGGGCAAGGGCAATGCCCGCCGCAACATTCATCGATACGCCGGCACGCATCATCAGATAGATGGCCAGCGGCACCGCCAGGACGACGACGATTTCCATCCCCGCCGATAGGAGCTCTCTGACATTAAACGGCGCATCCGAGCCCCACCGCTTCTTATAAGCAAAGGCGGCGACCGTGATCATCATCAACAGCGTCATGACGATGCCGGGCAGGATGCCCGCCATGAAAAGAGCGCCGATCGAGACGTTCGCCATCATGCCGTAGATCACGAAAGGCAGCGACGGCGGGAAGATCGGGCCGAGCGTTGCCGAAGCCGCCGTCACGCCGACCGCGGCCTCGACCGGATAGCCGTGATCCTTCATCGCCTTGATCTCGATCGTACCGATACCCGCCGCATCGGCGAGCGCCGTGCCGGACATGCCGGAGAAGATGACCGAACCGATGATATTGACCTGCGCCAGACCGCCCTTCATCCAGCCGACGAGAGCGACCGCAAAGGAATAGATGCGGCCGGTGACGCCGGCCGAGTTCATCAGGTTGCCCGCGAGGATGAAGAACGGCACGGCGAGCAGCGGGAAGCTTTCGACGCCGGCGATCATGCGCTGGGCGACAATGATGTCGGGGGCGACGCCGTAAAGGACGATGTAAAGCACCGATGCCACCGCCATCGAGATGGCAACTGGCACCCCGACCAGCATCAGCACCAGAAACGAGCCAAGAAGCAGTAGCATCAGATCAACCCTCGATGGTCTGGAATTCTTCGGGACGCTCCAGAACGGAGTAGCCGCGGCGCATATTGGCGATGAAGACGACGATCGCGCGGATCAGCATCAGCACGAAGGCGACGAGAACGGAGTAGAAGACGATGTTGCGCGGCAGGTCGATGGTGACCATCTGTTCGTCCGCGACGATGTCGACGTAACGCCACATCAGATGGCAGCCATAGGCGAAGAAGCCGATGCGAACGATATCGACGAAAGTGGCGAGCACGCGCGCCAGACCTGCCGGCATATAGTGATAGAACACATCCACCTGGATATGACGCGAGGTGCGCACGCACATGACGGAACCGAGAAAGACGACGCCGATCAGGCAGTTGATCGCAATCTCCTCGGTCCATGCGTAGCTGTCGTTCAGCACATAGCGCGTGAAGAACTGCAGGAAGACGCAACCCGCCATCAGCCAGAAGACGATCAGCGTGATCCAGTCTTCGATGGCATAATCCGAGACGTTTGCGGTCGGCGCGTGCCCTTCGAACTCGTGACCGATTTCTTCGGCGGTGATTGGCGTGTGAATTTCTTGCGACATGATCGGCCCTGTTTCAGTTGGGGAAGAAGGGCGCGGCGTGTGGGCGCGACCTTTAAACTGCCGACAAAGCTCGTTCTTTGCTTGCTGGCATCCTTCGGCCTTGTGCCGAGGATCTGCCACGCATCGATCGGAGCAGATGCTCGGGACAAGCCCGAGCATGACGAAGGAAAAGTCGGCGAGCTTTGTTAGCGAAGGGCGCGACGCTTAGGCACCGCGCCTTGGGCTTTACTTGATCGCGCGGATTGCTTCCCAATCGGCCTTCTCGTAGCCGAAATCCTCGAAATTGACCTTTTCCATCACGGTCTTTTCGAAATCGGCCTTGTCGACCTCGGCGACGTTCAGGCCCTTTTCCTTGAAGGTCGCAATGAGGCCGTTTTCCTTGCCGGCGATCGTCTTGCTCGTGCGCTCGGCGGCCTCCTGCATCACATCGCCGAAGATCTTCTTGTCCTCGTCGGAAAGGCTCGCCCACCGTGTCTTCGAGATCACGGTGTTGAGGTGATCGACGATGTGGCCGGTGAGGATGATGTTCTTCTGGACTTCGTAGAACTTCTTCGCCTCGATTGTCGTCAGCGGGTTCTCCTGCGCCTCGACCGTGCCGTTCTGCAAAGCGAGATAGACTTCGGCAAAGGCGATCGGCGTCGTGTTGGCGCCGCAGGCGCGCGGCATGGCGAGATAGGCCGGAACGTCAGGCACGCGGATCTTCAGGCCCTGCATATCGGCGCATTTGGCGATCGGCTTGTTTGATGTCGTATGGCGCGTGCCGTAATAGCTGACGGCGGCGATGTGGTTACCGGTCTTGTCTTCATAGCCTTTCGCAAGCCGCTTGAAGACATCGCTCTTGGTGTAGGCGATCAGATGATCGGGACCGCGGAAGATATAGGGGAAGTAAGTCACGCCGATCGGCTTGTAGTCGCGGGCCGCGAAGCTCGATCCCGAGATGATGATGTCGACCGTGCCGAGCTTGAGGCCTTGGTTGATGTCGGCTTCCTTGCCGAGCTGCGATGCCGGATAGACCTCGATCTTGTAGCGCCCGTCGGTGCGCTTGTTGATCTCTTCCGCAGCCCATACGGAATCCGTATGGAAGGGCTCGGATGTTTCATAGACATGCGCCCATTTCAGCACTGTCTGGGCATGCGCGATCGCGCTGCTCGCCATGATCGCGGCTGCGGTGCAAAGTATCGTTGCCAGTCTGCTTTTCATTGCTCTCTCCTCCCGAGCTTGGGTTAAGTCTTGGCAGTTCCTTTCGACGGCCGCTCGTTGCGTCCGCGCTCCTCTTCTCCCGAAAACTCCTCCCCGAAGCTCTCGGAAAACCTCTTCTGCGACATTGTGAGATGGGCGCGCATGGCCGCCTTGGCGCCGGCGGCATCGCCGGCGGCGATCGCGTCGCGGATGGCGCGATGCTCGTCCAGGGCGCTGCGCCATGTCGTGGGCCCCTCGAAGTGGCTGGCAAGCCTTGCGAAATAGGGGGTCATGCGCATGTCGAACATCTCGCCCGTCACCCGGATCAATGTCGCATTCCCAACGATGGCGGCAATGCCGGTGTGGAAGGCGCGATCGGCATCGAGCACTGCGATTGCATCGGTGACCACACCCCCCATGCGCGTCAGCGTTTCATCGAGCAGAGCGATATCGTCAGGTTTGGCGCGACCGGCAGCTTCTTCGGCAATGGCGCATTCGATAATGGCACGCGCCTGAAGCAGCTCGAAGGGCCCCTCCACGGGCTCGCGCTCGGCTCCGGCAATGGTCGCGGCTTGCTGGCGCACCACATAGATGCCGGAGCCCATGCGGATGTTGACGAGGCCTTCGACCTCCAGGACGATCAGCGCCTCGCGGACGGTCGGGCGTGAAACCGACAGTTGCTCCGCCAGGTCGCGCTCGGCCGGCAGCCGCTGGCCGACGGCAAGCTCGCCGCTCGCGATCATCAGGCGAATCTGATCCGCGACCTGCCGATACAGGCGGCGTGATTCAACAGGCGAAAACATCGTGGTCTCCTCGGCGCTTCTCCTCAAGCGCAGCTGGTCAATTGGCCTGACCAATTGGAGAATGAATATCATCGCATGAGTTGTGCGTCAATCCGCCGCACAAACGCAAGACACGAGTATCTGTGAAGGCGTTCGCCCTATTCCCGGAGAATGGCAGCGGTTGTGAGATTGATGGGAACCTTCGTCGTCATTCAAGGTTGGGTGGCCGGATATCGGGAGCAGGACGATGAATTATCTCTGGCTTTTTACGGTCGCGGGCGGAGCGGCGCTCCTGGGTGTTGCCCTTGGCTTTGGAATGATCAAGCAGGATGGACCACGAGCGGTCGCTGCCATTGCGGGTGCTTTCGTCGTTGCCATCGGCGCTCTCGGACTCGGTCTTTATGTCGCCAGTGCGCCCACGCCCCCCCTGCGTGCATCCGACAGAGATGGGTCGCAGAACAGCCTTGCGGCGGCTGCGACGAAGGAAAAGGATTTGCCCGAAAAGTGAAGCAAACCGCCGTGAGCGTGCTGTGCATTGACGCTACAGACGCCGCCATCGGCAGGAGGTGCACTGTGAGATGTTTTGTGGCTGCTGCGGAGCAGGCGTTCGCCTCCGCTCTGGAGGCGATGACGGATGAAGAGCTTTTCGCAATTATGGCAGATCTGGAAATCCGCAGTGAAGCCTGGGTTAATCCTTCGCCTCACGACGAAGACTTCGCAAAAATCGTCCTTACCGAAAGTGCCATAGAAAGACGATTCCCGGGACAGATGTTAAAGCCGTACAAGGAATGGCAAATTCGTCGGACACATCGAGATTGCGCATAAAACACGCCGTGGGCCGGCGTCCCATTGTTTGGCCGGCCGGCTCCCCATACGGAGACAAGGCCCGGGGACGGACACCAGCCAGCGCGGCGCTTACATCGAACTGAGAGGCCGTTGCGGATTTCATCAAACAGCGGGTGGAATAAGGGGATGCCTAGCTCCGGGGATGTGCAAAGCCTCAGTGAGCTGCCTCGCCGACTGAGTCGCCTGACCGCAAGCGTAGTCAATCGAGGAGGTGGTTTCCCAGCATCAACAGTAAGGACTCGCGGGCGCGGCTCACGCGGCTTTTCAATGTGCCGATCCGGCACCCGCACATCCTGGCGGCGTCCACGTAACTCGTCCCGGTAGCCACCAGTGTTAGGGCACGGCGCCTGTCGTCGGGAAGCAGCGTTAGCGCCTGTTGCAACTCACGCTGACGCAGAGCCCACTCTTGGGTTGGCGCGATCGACACCTGCTCCATCGCTACGTCCATGCCAGCCGGTTCCCGTCTTTGCTTGCGATAATTGGTGCAGAACGTGTTTCGAAGAATGGTGAAAAGCCAGGATTTGAGCGAGGTGCCTGGGTGGTAGAGATGAAGCGAGTTTAATGCCTTCATCAGTGTTTCTTGTACAAGATCATCTATATCATCGTCGTTGCGCAGAAACCTTCTGGCGAAGGCGCGTAACGCCGGCGTCAGTTCAACGATTTCTAGCTGGATTGCGGACGTCTCTTTGCTGTTAGAAGCAGAGCGTACCGTAGATAAGAACGTCATTTTGTCTCTCCTATGATGAAAAGGAAAGTTCTGGACGTCCTAATCGTTGCCGTCCGATACCGGACCAATGTCGATAGACAGCGCCATCCCCCGGCGGGCCTGCTGGTCGCAATTGCCTCCGTTTGCGTAGGCGCTAAGCTCGGCCGGAACGATGCCTTCCCGCGGCTGCAAGCAACCTGGCCGAGAAGAGGCAGGCGACGAGAAACTCACGGCGCTCGCACAGTCGTTCGCGAATGCTTGGGGGAAAGCGGGCGGCCTGAAACCCATCACGCCGGCCGGCAAGGGTCGCCGCCTCGGCGGCTATGCTTCCTCGGGTTTCCTTACGCAAAAACCCCGCCAAACTGAACTGACACCAAGGTTGGGTTTCCAACTTCCGGGGTCAGTTCAAAAAGCGGGGTTTTTTCGTGAAGCGGCCGATCAATTATTATGCGCGGCGCACGCCTCATCCATCGGGGTCGCGTTGCTCGTGCCGCCTTGTGTCTGGAGTTTGGCAGAGTTATTGACCGGATTGGGGCACTTGACCTTGTCCGTCGCGCCGCTGGTCGTGGAACCCGTCGTGGTGGTATCCGTTGCCATCGGCTTCTTGGTCTTCGTGTCGCTGGCTGCGCCGCCACCCTGATCGGCTTGATTCTTGTCGATGGTGGCACCGGCCGGAGCCGGATTCGATTGGGCGAAGGCGGATGTGGCCATGCCGATAGCCAAAAGTGACGCTGCTACGAGTTTCATACGCATTGTGATGTCCTCCTTGGGATCCTTGTTGACCCACTCAGAACCTCATTCTTAGATCATTGTTCCGGCTGCAGCCGACAAAATGCACTGCCGCGTCCACAGCCATCGCGCAGCCAAGGTTGAGGTCTGAAACAGCAAAAGGGACAGCTATGACGCGCAAGGGGAATGGCGACTACTTCGCGTAAAGCGCTCGCGACCGCTCGAGATGCTTGAGCAGTGCCGTTTCCGAGCCATCCACGTCGTTTGCTTCAAGGCGGTCGACGATTTCGTCGTGTTCGGCGAGCGTGAATTTTTCCTTGCCGGTCCAGATCAGCATCTCGGTATGGTATTCCTTCAGCCAGGCAAGCATTGCTTCGCTGACGGCGACGTAGATCGGGTTGCCTGATATCTGCGCGATGCGGGTGTGGAATTCCATGTCCGCGTCGATGAACTCTTCGGCCCGCCCAAGCGACATTCGCTGGCGTTCGATAACGTTCCTGAGGTCGGCGATATCATTTGCGGAGGCCCGCTGCGCGGCCTCGCGTGCCATGCCCCTTTCGAAGAAGATGCGGGCGCTCTTGAGATGCTCCAGCGAGTCCGCTGATTGCGACAGCATGATCTTGGCGGTGAGATCGACCTGGCGGAATATCGACTTTGCCGTCAGCCTGAGGACCTTCGCCCGCTCTCCGTGCGAAATGCTGACAAGACCTTTGTTGGCAAGGGACTGCATGGCCTCCCTGATCGCCGGCCGGCCAACGCCGAAGCGTTCCATCAGCACGCGCTCGGACGGCATTTCATCGCCGGGCTGAAGCTCGCCCGAGGTGATCATTCGCTCAAGTCGATCAAACACTTCGTCAGAGAGTTTCCGGCGGACGATTTGTTCGAGGGGCTGGGTCATCACATCTCGCTGGCTCAAAATGTTTCCTCCTAACAGTTTCCGGGTCGAGAACAAAGCTGTCGGCGAAATTTTGCGGATCCGAAGATTCTACTTTTCATAATTTGGAATACTCATTATACCAGATCATGAGTTGACGCCATGGCAATCTACCTGGCGAGAGGAGCAACCACCAGTTTCATGATGATCACCCTGACCTACCGTATCGAAACGCCCGGCAACGTCGAGGCGATGGCGGAAAAGATCGCGAGCGACCAGTCGACCGGAACCTTCGTGCCCGTCCCCGGCGAGACCGAAGAGCTGAAATCGCGTGTCGCCGCCCGTGTGCTGGCGATCCGTCCGCTCGAAGGCGCCCGTCACCCGACTTGGCCCGAGGTCGCCCCCGGCACGCTGCTTCATCGCGCCGATGTCGACATCGCCTTTCCGCTGGACGCGATCGGCACAGACCTTTCTGCATTGATGACCATTGCAATCGGCGGCGTCTACTCCATCAAGGGCATGACTGGCATCCGGATCGTCGACATGACGCTGCCCGAAGCCTTCAAAAATGCGCATCCCGGACCGCAGTTCGGCATCCCTGGAAGCCGCCGCCTCACCGGCGTCGAAGGCCGACCCATCATTGGAACGATCGTCAAGCCGGCGCTTGGTCTCAGACCGCACGAAACGGCGGAACTCGTCGGCGAGCTGATCTCATCCGGCGTCGACTTCATCAAGGATGACGAAAAACTGATGAGCCCGGCCTATTCGCCGCTCAAGGACCGCGTTGCGGCGATCATGCCGCGCATTCTCGATCACGAGCAGAAGACCGGCAAGAAGGTCATGTATGCCTTCGGCATCTCGCATGCAGACCCCGACGAGATGATGCGCAACCACGACATCGTCGCCAAGGCCGGCGGCAATTGCGCCGTCGTCAACATCAACTCGATCGGCTTCGGCGGCATGAGCTTTCTGCGCAAGCGCTCCAATCTGGTGCTGCACGCGCATCGAAATGGTTGGGACGTGCTGACGCGCGATCCGGGCGCCGGCATGGATTTCAAGGTCTACCAGCAGTTCTGGCGGCTGCTGGGCGTCGACCAGTTTCAGATCAACGGTATCAGGGTCAAGTATTGGGAGCCGGACGACAGCTTCGTGTCCTCCTTCAAGGCCGTCAGCACGCCGCTCTTCGACGCCTCCGATTGCCCGCTTCCGGTCGCAGGCTCGGGTCAGTGGGGAGGACAGGCGCCTGAGACCTATCAGCGGACCGGCCGCACCGTCGATCTTCTCTATCTCTGCGGCGGCGGCATCGTCAGCCATCCCGGCGGACCGGCGGCCGGCGTTCGGGCCGTGCAGCAGGCCTGGCAGGCAGCCGTCGCAGACATCCCGTTGGAGACCTACGCAAAAGATCATCCGGAGCTCGCCGCCTCGATTGCGAAATTCAGCGACGGCAAGGGCGCGTGACCGCGATGGATGGACCTCTCATCAGCTATTACGGGGATGACTTCACCGGCTCAACCGATGTCATGGAGGCCTTGGCCTCGAACGGCGTGTCGACCGTGCTCTTCCTCGACATTCCGACGCCGGAATTGCTCGCGCGCTTTGGGGATTGCCGCGCAATCGGCATTGCCGGGACAAGCCGCAGCGAGACCCCCGCCTGGATGCAAGAGCACCTTTCGCGCGCTTTCGAGTGGCTGTATTCGCTCGGTGCTGACATCTGCCACTACAAGGTCTGCTCGACCTTCGATTCCAGCCCCGACATCGGCAATATCGGCAAGGCGATCGAAATCGGCCGATCGGTTTTCGGGCAATCCGTCGTGCCCGTCATCGTCGGCGCGCCGCAATTGAAACGCTATACGGCATTCGGCAATCTCTTTGCCGCTTACCAGGGCCGGATCTTTCGCATCGACCGCCATCCCGTCATGAGTCGCCATCCCGTCACTCCGATGGACGAGGCGGACCTTGCGGTCCACCTGTCGAAGCAGACCCCCCTTCCCGTCCTGGTCGCCGATCTCGTCGCCATCACCGCGATGGACGCCGATGCGCGTGTCGATGAACTCGCGTCGACTTCAGAAGGGATACTGCTCATCGATGTCGACTCCGAGGCGACGCAGGAGGCCGCGGGCCGACAACTGCTTCGTGTCACCGGCCGTTCCGGAAGTTTTGTCGCCGGCTCCTCCGGGATCGAATATGCCATGCTCAGTGCTAGGCGGCGGAGCGGCTTCATCGCCAACAGCGGCGCCGAGTTTCCGGATGTCGGCCCGGTCGACCGCCTCGCCGTCGTGTCGGGCAGCGTATCGCCGACGACCGAGCGCCAGATCCGGACGGCTGTCGAGAACGGCTTCGAGAGCATCGCGCTCGATCCGCTTGCACTGGTCTCGGAACATTGCGAAGCCGCGATGGATGCGGCGGTAGAGGCCGGCATCCAGAAGCTCAGGCAAGGCAAGAGCGTCATCCTGTACACCGCGCTTGGCCCGTCTGCGGACCGTGGCGCCGACATAGACAGGCTTCCGGGCGCTCGTCACCGGCTCGGGAGCGCGCTCGGCACGATCTTGCGCCGCCTGATCGAGAACGAAGCACTATCACGTGCGGTCGTCGCCGGCGGTGACACATCCAGTCACGCACTCAGGCAGTTGAAGATCGACGCGCTGACGACGCTTCTTCCGCTGCCTCAGACGCCAGGCTCTCCGCTTTGCCTTGCGCATGGCGACTATCAGCCGACCAACGGCCTGCAGATCGCCCTCAAAGGCGGCCAGGTCGGGACTGACGGTTATTTCACGCAGATCCGCGAGGGAAGGAAACACTGATGATTTCCATGATCCGGCTTGGCGGAGAAAAACGTGTGGATCATATAATTTAAGTGATATGGTGATTGACTCATCATACCAGTATATGATCCTATCCAGAAACGGAAAAGGTGAGGAAACATGACTAAGATTGCCCTCTTCGGCGCAGGCGGGAAAATGGGATACCGGCTCGCCAAAAATCTCAACGGCTCGCGTTTCGAGGTCCGCCATGTCGAGGTGAGCGACGCAGGCAAGGCCCGTTTGAAGAATGATCTCGGTGTCGATTGCGTACCCGTCGATGTCGGGCTCGACGGCGCTGAGGTGGTGATCCTTGCCGTGCCGGATACGGCAATCGGCAAGGTCGCGGCAGGCATCGTCGACAAGCTCGCATCAGGTACCATGGTGATCGCGCTGGACGCTGCGGCTCCCTTTGCCGGCCACCTGCCGAAGCGCGATGATCTTACCTACTTCGTCACCCATCCCTGCCATCCGCCGATCTTCAACGATGAGACGGACATGCAGGCGAAAAAGGACCACTTCGGCGGCCTCTTCGCCAAGCAGCATATCGTCTCGGCGCTGATGCAGGGTCCGGAAAGCGCCTACGCGCTCGGCGAGGAAATCGCCAAGCTGATCTGGGCCCCGGTCATGCGCTCGCACCGGGTCACGGTCGATCAGCTTGCCATGCTCGAACCGGGCTTGTCGGAAACCGTCTGCGCATCGCTGCTCGTCGTCATGCGACAGGCCATGGACGAATGCGTGGCACGCGGCGTTCCGGAACAGGCCGCCCGCGACTTCCTGCTCGGTCATATGAACGTGCTCGGCGCGGTCATCTTCAAGGAAGTCGACGGCGTATTCTCGGATGCCTGCAACAAGGCGATCGAGTTCGGCATCCCGGCTCTGATGCGCGACGACTGGAAAAAGGTATTCGAACCGCAGGAGATCGCCGAAAGCATCCGGCGCATCACCTGAACCGGCTTGGGGAGGCAAACCCTCCCCTCAACCGCCCCAGGGAGAAGGGGCTTCATTCACAACAGGGAGGAAACCATGAAAC
Source organism: Rhizobium sp. SU303 (assembly GCF_021052345.1). Classification (NCBI taxonomy): domain Bacteria; kingdom Pseudomonadati; phylum Pseudomonadota; class Alphaproteobacteria; order Hyphomicrobiales; family Rhizobiaceae; genus Rhizobium; species Rhizobium sp. SU303. The sequence goes on along the minus strand of NZ_CP088096.1, from coordinate 354,289 downwards.
TGACGCGCAGACTGACACTTGCAGCTTTTGCCGGCGCACTGGCGCTTGGAACGGCTCTTCCGGCCTTTGCGGCCGATCTCATCGCCATTATCACGCCGGCGCATGACAACCCCTTCTTCAAGGCCGAAGCCGTCGGCGCTGAAGCCAAGGCGAAGGAGCTCGGCTACGAAACGCTCGTCATGACGCATGACGACGACGCCAACAAGCAGTCCGAAATGATCGACACGGCGATCGGGCGCGGCGCCAAGGCGATCATCCTCGACAATGCCGGAGCTGACGCTTCCGTCGCGGCCGTCAAGAAGGCAAAGGATGCAGGCATCCCCTCCTTCCTGATCGACCGCGAAATCAACGCGACGGGCGTTGCCGTCGCCCAGATCGTCTCGAACAACTATCAGGGCGCCCAGCTCGGGGCGCAGGAATTCGTCAAGCTGATGGGCGAGAAGGGCAATTACGTCCAGCTGGTAGGCAAGGAATCCGACACCAATGCCGGCATCCGCTCGCAAGGCTATCATGACGTCATCGACGACTACCCGGAGCTGAAGTCAGTCGCCAAGCAGTCGGCCAACTGGAGCCAGACGGAAGCCTATTCGAAGATGGAAACCATCCTCCAGGCAAATCCCGACATCAAGGGCGTCATTTCAGGGAACGACACCATGGCCATGGGCGCCATCGCTGCGCTGCAGGCGGCCGGTCGCAAGGACGTGATCGTCGTCGGCTTCGACGGTTCCAATGACGTGCGCGACTCCATCAAGTCGGGCGGCATCAAGGCAACGGTCCTGCAGCCAGCCTATGCACAGGCTCAGTTGGCGGTGGAACAGGCAGACGCCTACATCAAGAACAAGACGACGCCAAAGGAAGAGAAGCAGCTGATGGATTGCGTTCTCATCAACGCCGACAATGCCGGCAAGCTCGAAACCTTCGCCCTGACGAACTGATCAGCCGCGAATTGCGGAGGGCGCAGCGCTGCGCCCTCCGCAATGCATTTTGCAAGACGTCGAGGTTCAAAGCATGTTGAGAATGAAGGGCGCCCTGCTCGCCGCCGTCGTGGCGGCCGCCTTGCCCGGTTGTAAGATCATCAAGACGCCGACGGCCGAGGAAAAGGCTGCGGCAGCGGCCAAGACCGCCTTCGACCCGAATGCAAAGGTCGAGGCGATCTGGCAGTCCGAGGCAGTGCCATATTTCGAAAAGCGCGCCGGCGACCTCAAGGACGTCATGCAACTGGCCACCTCCAGCGCCGACACCGCAGGCGAGAAATATGGTAATCCCCGCAAGCAGAGCAGCTCGCCATGGACCTATGCGGTGAAGATCAGCGGCAAGGTTGTCGCGGCCGATACAGCCTCGCGCGCGGCGACGCTCGATGTCGACACCGATGGCGACGGCAAGGCCGATGCGAAGGTGCAGATCGGGCCGGCGCTGCGCGGCACGGCACTCCGCGACACGCTGGAATTCGTCAATTTCAACGAATTCAAGAACCAGATCGAGTGGGCGCAGTTCGGCAAAGCCTTCAACGAGAAGGCCAATACCACCTTTCTCTCCGCCATCCCGCGTGAGGGCCTCCCCGGCAAGACGTTGACCGCGATCGGCGCCTTTCCGCTGCCGAAGAGCGGCGAGTTGCCGCTCGTCACGCCTTCGGAACTGAAGGTCGGCCCATGACCCAAGGAGAGGCACAAAAGGACGATGTTATCCTGCGGCTCGACGATGTGTCGAAGGTCTATTCGGGCATCGTCGCCGTCAAGCGCGCCAATCTTGAGCTTCGCCGCGGCGCGGTGAACGTCCTTGTCGGCGAAAACGGTGCAGGCAAGTCGACACTGATGAAGATCATCGCCGGTGTCGAGCGTCCGACGCTCGGACGCATCATCCTGGATGGGAAGCCCGTATCCTTCGACAGCCCTGCAGACGCGCAGCGGCACGGCATCGGCATGATCTTTCAGGAGCTCAATCTCTTCGCCAACATGTCGGTCGCAGAAAACATCTTTGCCAGGCGTGAAATCACCCGTGGCATCCTCGGCATCGACCACAAGGCGCAGGTGCAAAAGGCCAATGCGTTTCTGAAGCGTCTCGATGCCGGGATCGAGGCGGATACGATGGTCGAGGACCTGCCGATCGGCCAGCAGCAGCTCGTCGAGATCGCCAAGGCAATGTCGTTGAATGCCCGGATCCTGATCATGGACGAGCCGACGTCGGCGCTTTCGGCAGCCGAGGTCGAGATCCTGTTCAAGGTGATCGCGGAACTGAAGGCCCAGGGTGTTGCAATCGTCTATATCTCGCACCGGCTCGAAGAACTGATGCGGATCGGCGATTACATCACGGTGCTGCGTGACGGTCAGGTCACCGGTGAGGCAATGGTCCGCGACATCGACACACGCTGGATCGTGCGCTCGATGATCGGCTCGGATGCCAAGGACTTTGCAAAGTCCGTGGACCACGCCGTCGGAGCCGAGGTCTTTCGCGCCGAAAATATCAGCCTGCCGCGGCCGACGGGCGGGCTTTCGGTCAACGATGTCTCCCTGTCGGTCAAGGCAGGTGAAATCCTCGGCATCTACGGCCTGATGGGCGCCGGGCGTAGCGAATTCTTCGAATGCGTGATCGGGCGGCACACGCACTCGACCGGCAAGATCTTCATCGACGGCAAGCATGTTCGTGCCCGCGACACCACGCGGCGTATCCGTCGGGGCCTTGCGCTCATTCCGGAAGACCGGCAGCGGGAAGGTCTGGTCCAGGTGCTCTCGATCGCCTCCAATCTGACGCTGGCGAGCCTTGGCCGCTTCACCCGGCTCTTCCATATCGACAGGGGTGCGGAAAAGAATGCCATTCGCGATGCGATCCGCGATCTCTCGATCAAGGCGCCGAACCCAGACTTCGAGGTGACCTCGATGTCGGGCGGCAACCAGCAGAAGGTCGTCATCGGTAAGGCGTTGATGACCAATCCGAAGGTGCTGCTGATGGACGAGCCGAGCCGTGGCATCGATGTCGGCGCCAAGGCCGATGTCTTCCGCACCATGCGGCGGCTGGCGGCAAACGGGCTCGCCATTCTGTTTTCGACTTCCGACCTCGAGGAGGTCATGGCGCTTTCCGATCGCATCGCGGTCTTGAGCAACGGCCAGCTGGTCGCCGTCTTCGACCGCAACGAAGCCACGGAAGAAGCTATTATCGCGGCTTCGGCCAAGGGACACGGACATCAAGGGAAACTCGCGTCATGATGGCGGCAACATCAACCACTCTTGCGCCGAAGGGCGCCAACGGCTCGGCGCTTCTGACGCTGATGAAGCTCAGGACGTTCATCGCGCTGTTTGCCGTCATCATCTTCTTTGCGATCTTCGCACCGAACTTCACCTCGACGGCGAACATGATCCTGATGTCGAAGCATGTGGCGCTGAACGCCTTTCTGGCGATGGGTATGACCTTCGTGATCATCACAGGCGGCATCGATCTCTCGGTCGGATCAATCGTCGGGCTTTGCGGCATGGTCGCCGGCGGCCTGATCCTTTACGGCATCGAATTGCCGATCGGCTATACGATCTTTTTCAACCTCTTCGAGATCGTGCTGATCACTTTGTCGATCGGCCTACTCATCGGTCTGATCAACGGCCTGCTGATCACCAAGCTCAACGTTGCGCCCTTCATCGCCACACTCGGCACACTCTATATCGCCCGCGGTCTCGCTTTACTGTCGTCGGACGGCCAGACCTTTCCGAACCTGGTCGGCCGGCCTGAATATGCGACAACCGGCTTCGATTTCTTCGGCGCGGGACGAATTCTCGGTCTGCCGGTATCGATCTGGATCCTGATCGTGTTGGCGCTGCTGGCGGCCTATGTCGCCCGTTCGACGCCGATTGGCCGTCATATCTTCGCCGTCGGCGGCAATGAACGGGCCGCGCGCATGTCCGGTATCCGGGTCGATGTCGTGAAAATCTTTGTCTACATGTTCTCCGGACTGTGCGCCGCAATCGTCGGCGTCGTCATCTCCTCCGAACTGATGGCAGCCCATCCGGCGACCGGCGAAAGCTTCGAACTCAATGCGATCGCCGCAGCGGTGCTCGGCGGCACCTCGATGTCGGGCGGCCGCGGCACGATCGGCGGCACGATCATCGGCGCCTTCGTCATCGGCATTCTCTCCGACGGATTGGTAATGATGGGCGTCTCCTCCTTCTGGCAGATGGTCATCAAGGGCCTCGTCATCATCATTGCTGTCGTCGTCGACCAGGCGCAGCGCCGCCTGCAGCAGCGCGTCACCCTCATGCAGATGGCAAAGGCAGGTTGAGATGACGGAATTGAAAGGGGCTTTGATCGGTTGCGGTTTCTTTGCGATCAACCAGATGCATGCCTGGAACGACGTTCGGGGCGCTGACATCGTTGCGATCTGCGATCGCGATCCGGAACGGCTGAAGATCGTCGGCGACCAGTTCGGCATCGAGCGTCGATACAGTGATGCCGAGGCGATGTTTGCCGATGGCGGTTTCGATTTCGTCGATATCGCCACGACAGTGCAAAGCCATCGCTTTCTCGTCGAAATGGCGGCTCGGAACAAGGTGCCGGCCATCTGCCAGAAGCCGTTCGCCAAGACCTTGTCGGACGCGAAGGCGATGGTCGAGGCGTGTCGCAATGCCGGCATATCGCTGATGGTGCACGAGAACTTTCGCTGGCAGACGCCGATCCAGGCAGTGCGCAAGGCGCTGCACGCGGATGCGATCGGCACGCCCTTCTGGGGTCGTTTCTCTTTCCGTTCGGCTTACGACGTCTTCTCCGGCCAGCCTTATCTGGCCGAAGGCGAACGTTTCATCATCGAAGACCTCGGCATCCATACGCTCGATATCGCCCGCTATATCCTTGGCGACGTTCGATCGCTCACGGCCCGCACCAAGCGGGTCAATCCCAATATCAAGGGCGAGGATGTCGCGACCATTCTGCTCGATCACGAAAACGGCGCCACGTCGGTCGTCGACGTCAGCTACGCCACCAAGCTCTCGAAGGAGCCGTTCCCCGAGACCTTGATCGAGCTCGACGGTTCGGAGGGCACGATCCGCCTGACCCAGGGTTACGGCCTTGAAATCACCAACGCCAAGGGCACCACCACCACTGACGTGTCGCCGAAGCTGCTGTCATGGGCCTCGCGACCGTGGCACAATATCCAGGAGAGCGTCTACGCCATCCAGCAGCATTGGGTCGACCAGCTGGAGCGCGGCGCCGAACATTCGACCTCCGGGGCGGACAATCTGAAGACTTTTGCGCTCGTCGAGGCCGCCTATGACAGTGCGGCCAGGGGACAGACGATCGACGTCGGAGCGATGCTGCGATGACGGTCGATGCGTTCCAGCTTTACGGCACTCGCCTCGTTGAAACGCCGCCGGTTCGGCTGAGAGCCGGAAAACTGGAAGCCGATCTCGCCAACGGTAACCTCCGCACGATCCGCTACGATGGAACCGAGGTGCTGAGGGCGATTTCCTATCTCGTTCGCGACCGGGACTGGGGGACCTACAGCCCCGAGATCACCGATCTCAGGATCGAGCAGAGTGACGATCGTTTCGAGGTCGCCTATCTCGCCCGCTGCGAGGGACCGGATGATACAAAGCTCATCATCGATGTTCGCATCGTCGGAAGTCCGGACCGGCTCGACTTCGAGGCCGAAGCCATCGCCCCGACCGGCTTCGAGACCAACCGCTGCGGCTTCTGCATTCTGCATCCGATCGTCGGCGTGGCGGGTTCACCGGCGACGGTCGAGCATGTCGACGGGCAGATCGTGGCAACACGGTTTCCCGATGTCATCGAGCCCTGGCAGCCGTTCAAGGACATGCGCGCCATCACCCACGCGGTTATGCCTGACGTTCAGGCGGAATGCCGGATGGAGGGCGATACATCTGAAATGGAAGATCAAAGGAACTGGTCGGACGCATCCTATAAGACCTATGTCAGACCGCTCGCTCTTCCCTGGCCGTACCAAATGCCCGCTGATCGGCCGGTCCGGCAGAAAACATCGCTTGTTATCAGGGACGCACGCGGCTCGACACGGCGTCCCCCTGGAATGTCAGGCGGCGCCGTAAAACTTGAACTCGGTGCGCGCACCGGCACCATGCCTGATATCGGCGTGATCATTACGCCCGAAGAGGCCGATGCGACACTGTCGGCAAAGTCCGTCCTGTCGGAGATCGCTCCCCAGGAACTCCTCTTCCATTTCGACCCCGGTGCCGGGCACGGCGTCGACGCGCTCGCGCAGTTCGCCGTACTCGCCGCGGCCCATCGCGGCCGCTCGACGCTGGAGATCGCCCTTCCCTGCAAATCGTCCCCGTCAAGCGAGGCGGCCGAGATCGCCCGCCAGATGCGGCTGGCGGGATTCAGACCGGATGCGATCATGATCTCGCCTTCCGTCGACCGGCAATCGACGCCGCCGGGCAGCAAATGGCCGGAATGCCCGCCGCTGGATGAGGTCTATACGGCTGCCCGCGCCGCCTTTCCCGGCATTCGCATCGGCGGCGGCATGCTGAGCTACTTCACCGAACTCAATCGGAAGCGCGTCCCCAGTGGACAGCTCGACTTCGTCAGCCACTGCACCAATCCGATCGTCCACGCCGCCGACGATCTCAGCGTCATACAGACATTGGAAGCGCTGCCTTTCATCACGCGATCCGTTCGAGCGATCTATGGCGACAAGCCCTACCGGATCGGCCCGTCGACGATCCCGATGCGGCAAAACCCCTATGGCAGCCGCACGATGGACAATCCGGCGGGCGCGCGCATCCCGATGGCCAATCGCGACCCGCGCCACAATGGACGCTTCGCGGAGGCCTTCGCGCTCGGTTACGCGATACGGGTGCTGGATGCCGGTCTGGAATGCCTGACGCTCTCGGCCTTGTCAGGCCCGTTCGGTTTGATCGCCGGTCCGGCCGAACCGACCGAGCAAGGCGGACGGCGCCCGTTGTTCAACACCGTGCACACATTGTCCCGATTGGCTGGCGCATCCTGGCAGGAATGCGTCTCCTCCTCGCCCTCCGAGGTCCTGTCTTTCGTTGCACGGGATGTCGCAGGCGCCAGGCTTCACGTCGTCAATCTGACGGGCGAAGAACGAAAGGTCGATTGCGGCGCATGCCGGCCGGCAGATGCGGGCAAAGAGTTGCTGCTCGCGCCGTTTGCGACCGCAGCCCTCCCGCTGGCGGATTGACCTTCGGCGGTGCAATCGCATTTATGCAGGTGGAGCTCGCACTGGGAGGATCAGCATGAAGACGAAGAAGCTTATCAATGCCGGCGCAGATGCCGTCGATGAGATGCTGCAAGGCGTTCTGGCGGCGCATCCGCGCCATCTGTACGCCGTGGAGAACATGCCCCGCGCGATCATTGCCAGAAACGGGCCCCGCAAGGGCAAGGTCGGCTTGGTCATCGGCGGCGGATCGGGGCACGAACCGACATTTCTGGGGTTTGTCGGCAAGGGGCTGGCGGACGCGGCCGCAATCGGCAACGTCTTCGCGTCGCCGCCGCCCGATCCGATCATCGCCTGCGCCATGGCGGTCGACGGCGGCGCCGGCGTGCTGTTCATGTATGGAAATTATGCCGGCGACGTGATGAACTTCGACATGGCTGCCGAAATGCTTGCTCTCGATGAGATCGAAGTGCGCACCGTGCTCACCACGGATGATGTAGCGTCCGCCCCTGCCGATCAGCGGGACAAGCGACGAGGCGTGGCAGGCAACGTCTTCATCTTCAAGGCTGCCGGCGCAGCCTGCGATCTTCTCTACTCGTTTGACGATGTCGAGCGTGTCGCCCGCCATGCCAATGCGCGAACCTATACGATGGGTGTGGCGCTTTCGCCCTGTTCGCTGCCCCAGACCCTCCGGCCGAACTTCCTGATCGGCGAAGGGGAGATGGAGATCGGAATGGGTATCCATGGGGAGCCTGGCGTGGCGCGCGAGCCGCTGAGAACGGCCGACGAGGTGACCGACGAACTCATGGACAGCATTCTTCGCGAAATGAAAGCAGCCCGGGGCGATCGTGTCGCCGTGCTCGTCAATTCGCTGGGTTCGACCCCGATGATGGAACTCTACATTATCATGCGGCGCGTGAGGTCCCGGCTCGACGATGCCGGGCTCATCCTCCATACGTCGCTCGTTGGGAATTACTGCACCTCGCTCGAAATGGCCGGCGCATCGATCACGGCCATGCATCTCGATGACGAGCTTCAGCGATTGATCGACCACCCCTGTGATTGCGCGATGTTTGCGAGGTAATCGATGACGTTTACGACCGAAGACCTGCAGTGCATGTTTGCCGGGATTGCCAAGGATATTGCAGCAGAGAGCGACCATCTCTGCGCGTTGGACGGCGCCATCGGCGATGGGGATCACGGCCTTGCCATGGATGCAGGCTGCCAGGCCGCGGCGAAAGCGGTCGGCGAGCTTGACGCCGGGATTGCCCCGACAACCGCATTCAATGTCGCTGCAAAGGCTTTCCTGAATGCGGTCGGCGCTTCGTCCGGCCCGCTATATGCCACGGCCTTCATGCGTGCCGGAGCGGCCACCAAAGACAAGCAGACATTGAGCGACGACGACTTCCTGCGTGTCTTCGCCGCGATGGCGCAGGGAATCCAGGAACGCGGAAAGGCCGAACCCGGTGAAAAGACGATGGTTGACGCCTGGAAGCCCGCGGCCGACGCGGCACTCGATGCCTGGCAGTCGGGAAAGCCCCTCCCCCAATGCTTCGAGGCAGCCGAGCGGGCAGCGCGGGCAGGCTGTGAAGCGACCAGCAACATGAAGGCGGCCAAGGGACGGGCTTCGCGATTGGGGGACCGCGTGATCGGGCACATCGATCCCGGTGCCGCCTCGGCCGTCATCATCATCGCCGCAATGGCAAAATTTGCGCAGTGCGACAATGGTTAGCTCATCATACCAGTTGACATGTCGATGAGTATCTGCAACAAGGGGCCGGCTTTACAAGAGGAGGACGGTAATGCTGACCCTTTCTGCGAAATTGAAGACTGCGAGCATCATTGCGATCGCCGTGGCGTCGCTATCGGCCACGCCGGTTCTTGCTGAAGACATCACGCTCTGGACCCTCAACTTCGACAACAATGCTGCCAATACGGCCCTGAAGAAGGTGGCGACAGACTTTGAAGCTGCAAACCCCGGAACGCATGTCGAGATCGTCCAGCGCGCCGTCGACGAGCACAAGACCGCATTGCGCGTCGCTGCGGGCTCCGACAAGGGACCCGACATCTATTTCAGCTGGGCCGGCCTCGGTCTCGGCGGCGAATATGTGAAGGCCGGTCTGTCCTTGCCGCTCGACAAATACTATGCCGAGTATAAGTGGAGCGACGAATTGTTGCCCTCGGCAGCGGCTTTTGCCGACCTCTATCCCGGCGGCAAACACGGCGTTCCCTTCACCTTCAAGGGTGAGGCCGTCTATTACAACAAGAAGCTGTTCGAACAGGCCGGCATCAAGGAAGAGCCGAAGACCTACGAAGAACTCCTTGCCGCAGCCGATAAGCTGAAGGCCGCTGGCATTCCCGCCTTCACCTTCGGCGGTACGGTCAACTGGCACGTCATGCGTCTCATGGACGTTATCCTTGAAACGAAGTGCGGCGCTGAAAAGCACGACGCGCTGAAGGCGATGACGCTGGACTGGACCAAGGAACCCTGCGCGGCGGACTCATTCGCAGAATTTGCGAAATGGACGAAGGACTATACGCTGCAGCCATTCATGGGCATCGACAATAAACAGTCCTACAGCCTCTTCACCGCAGGCCGCGCGGCGATGATGCTCGAAGGCGACTGGCTGGTCAGCCAGCTTAACGGCTCGGGCGCCAATCTCGACGACTACGGCATTTTCCCCTTCCCGACCAATACCGACCGCCTCTATGGCTTTGCCGAGTACAATTACATCAGCACCAAGAGCAAGAGCCCTGATGTAGCGGCGAAGTTCCTCGACTACTTCCTCTCGACGAAGGTCCAGCAGGATCTGCTCGGCCAGCTGAGTTCGACCTCCGTCAACAAGAACGTGCAGTATGCCAACCAGAAGCCGCTCGAGGCGGAATGGCTGGGGATCTTCCAGAAATACGGCAAGGTCTACATGAACGGCGACCAGGCGTTCCCGCTCGATGTCACGACGGAATATTTCCGGGTCATCAACGATGTTGCTTCCGGCAACACCGAGCCGGCCGATGCCGCCAAGCAGCTGCAGAGCTTTATCGCAAGCCGAACCTGATTCCTCCCGAGGCGCCAGCCGATCGACCTCAGGGTCGCGCGGCTGGCACATTCTTTCGTGAGCTGGCAGCAAATGCACCGCCAGGAGGAAAACATGTCACTTCGACAATCGACACATGATCCGCGCGTACAAGCGCTCATCCTGCTCGTGCCGGCCCTGGCAATCTATGCCGTCTTCGCTCTCTATCCGATGCTCAACGTCGTGATCCTGAGCTTTCAGAAATGGAACGGGCTTGATCCCAATCGACAATTCGTGGGGATTGCGAACTACCAGGCAATTTTCACAAGAGATCCTGTGTTCTGGGTTGCCTTTCGCAACACGGTGATCTGGACCCTGATGAGCCTGATTTTTCCGCCGATGGTCGGACTGCTGCTGGCGCTCAGCCTCAATCAGAAGATATTCGGCCGCAATGGCCTCAGGGCCATCTTCTATCTGCCTGTCATCATCGCGCCGATCGCGGTGGCCACCATGTGGAAGTGGATGTACGATCCGTTCTTCGGCCTTTTCAGCCAGCTGCTCACCTCCTGGGGCATGCAAGGCTGGATCAATGACTGGCTGGGCAACCGGGATATCGCCCTTTATTCGGTTTTCGTCGCCTATTTGTGGCAGACGGTTGGCTTCTCGATGGTCCTGTTTCTCGCGGGCCTGCAGAATGTCTCTCAGACGCTCGTCGAGGCAGCGCGCATCGATGGCGCCGGCCGCTGGAAGGTATTCAAGCACGTGACATTGCCGGCCTTGCGCCCAACGATCACGATCGTTCTCGTTCTTTCCGTCATCTCCTCCCTGAAGGCCTTCGACATCGTTTACGGCCTGACCGGCGGCGGGCCGGCGCAGTCCACCCAGATGCTGGCGCTCTGGGCATTCACGCAGGCGATGCAGATCTTCGATTTCGGACGAGGCGCGGCGATTTCGGTCGTGCTGCTGCTGATCACCATGGCCGTCGTCATTCCCTATCTCAAATGGACCCAGAAGCACGAGGAGGTTGAATCGTGACAGCAGTACCGACCGACCAGACCGCAGTGCATCTGCAGGTCGAACCATCGTCGATGAAGCGGGATCCGATTCTGATCGGCCTCTGGATCACGCTTGTTATCGTGGCGCTCGTCTGGGTCGCGCCATTCGTCTTCATCGTCTTCACCTCCTTGAAAACGCCGGCGGCGGTGACGGGTACGGGCGCCTTCGTGCCGCCAACCGAGCTCGCTTTCGAAAACTACAGCGCCGCATGGAGCCGCGGCAACTTCGCAAACTCCTTCTTCAACAGCGTCATCATCACCGTCATCAAGGTGCCGCTCGGGCTGTTCCTTTCGGCGATGGCCGCCTATGCCCTTGCCAAGATCAAGCTGAAGATCACCAAGGCCCTGCTGCTGCTCGTGGTGTTCGGCACGATGATCCCCTTCCAGGTAATGCTTGCGCCGCTCTTCACCCTGGTCAATTCGTTCGGCCTGATCGACACCTATCCGGGCGTCATCCTTCCCTACATCGCCTTCGGCGTTCCCTATCAGGTTTTCATCCTGCACGGCTTCTTCAAGAGCATTCCCAAGGAGCTGTCGGAGGCAGCACTGATCGACGGCGCCAGTCACTTCATCATCTTCAGACGGATCTTTCTGCCTGTGTGCCTGCCCGTGCTTGCCGCACTGCTCATCCTCGACTTCGTTTCCACCTGGAACGAATTCGCCATGGCGCTGGTGCTGCTCCAGGATCAGCACATGTGGACCTTGCCGCTCGGCCTGATGTCGTTTCAGGGGCAGTTCTCGAGCAATTACGGCCAGCTCAATGCCGCCATTGTGATGACCGTCCTGCCGGCGACGATCGTCTATCTCATCTTCCAGCGTTACTTCGTCTCTGGCCTCACCTCCGGCGCCGTCAAAGGCTAGCGACCACAAAAGCATTCACGAGGAGAATATTCTATGTCTGATGCAACTGTCGAAAAATGGGGCGTGTTCGAGGCCTCTTTTGATGGACCCTCCGGCGGAAATCCCTATCTCGACGTGGCATTCGATGCCGTATTCACCCACAAGAGCCGCGAAGTTCGCGTGCCGGGCTTTTATGATGGCAACGGCACCTACCGCATCCGCTTCATGCCGGATAGCGAGGGCGAATGGTCGTTTCTGACCCGTTCCAAGACTGCCGTACTCGACGGCAAGACCGGCGCACTGATTGCGACCAGGCCTTCGGCCGGCAATCACGGCCCAGTGCGCGTGCGCAACAAGTTCCACTTCGCCTATGCCGACGGCACCCCGTTCCTATCCTTCGGGACGACCTGCTATGCCTGGACGCACCAGCCGCTCGACATGCAGAAGCAGACCCTCGAAACCCTCAAGAAGGCCCGCTTCAACAAGATGCGGATGGGCGTGTTTCCGAAGGACTATCCCTATAACGTCAACGAGCCGCTGCACGCCTGCTTCGAACGCGGGGCGGACGGAAGGGAAGACTTCGACCGTCCGAACCCCGCCTCGTTCCAGCACTTCGAAAAGCAGGTCGCAGCGCTCTGCGAATTGGGGATCGAAGCCGATATCATCATCTTCCACCCCTATGACCGGTGGGGCTATGCCGACATGTCGGCGAAACAAGATTTTCGCTATGTCGAATATCTGGCCGCTCGTCTCGCCGCCTACCGGAACGTCTGGTGGTCGCTTGCCAACGAATATGATTTCCTCATCGATACGAAGCCGATGGAACAGTGGGATCGCTACTTCCACATCCTGGAAGAGAACGACCCCTACCAGCACCTGCGCTCCATCCATAATGGCGACGTGACGGCGAATTTCGATCATCGCAAGCCGTGGGTCACGCACACCTGCATTCAAAACCCCGACGTCAAGCGGACCCAGGAATGGCGCGATGCCTACGGCAAGCCTGTCGTCAACGACGAGCCCGAATATGAGGGCGACATCCTGCAATCATGGGGCAATCTCAATGCGCAGGAGCTCGTGCATCGCTTCTGGATCACGATGGCGCGCGGCGGCTATGCCGGCCATGGCGAAACCTATTCCCATCCCGAGGACCTGATCTGGTGGGCAAAAGGCGGGGAACTGCGTGGCGAAGCGTGGAAGCGCATCGCCTTCCTCCGCGACCTCCTGGAAGCCGATGTCAAGTACGGGCTCGAGCCGCTGGGCATCATCGGCGAATGGCCCTGGTCCCGTGTGTCGGGCGCGCGCGACGGCGACGGCGATTTCCGCCTGATCTATTTCGGCGAGCATCAGCCAGTGATCTGGTCCACGGGCCTGCCGGTCGACGGCGACGACTATGATGTCGATCTCATCGACACATGGGAGATGACGATCACGCCGGTCGAGAAGGTGGCGGCTCCCGTTCCGCATCCGACGCGCCATGGCTCGGTCGTGCGCGGCGGCAAGCCGGACGCGGCCTTCGGCGTGAAAATTCCGCGCAAGCCCTACCAGGCACTGCGCGTGCGCAGGAAGCGCTAGAAGATGACAAGGGGTACGAAATGTCTGGCTTGAGCATCAGAAACGTCAAGAAGTCCTTCGGCACGGTCGACATCATTCATGGTGTCGACGTCGAGATCGCCGACGGTGAATTTACCATTCTCGTCGGCCCCTCCGGCTGCGGCAAGTCGACATTGCTGCGCATGATTGCCGGGCTCGAGGACATCACCGCCGGTCAAATCAGCATTGACGGCCGGGTCGTAAACAATCTGCAGCCGAAGGATCGCGATATCGCGATGGTCTTCCAGAACTATGCATTATACCCGCAGATGACGGTTTCCCAGAATATGGGATTTGCGCTCGAGCTCGCCGGGGCCAAGCGGCCGGAAATCGAACAGAAGGTCGGTGAGGCTGCAGCAATTCTCGGATTGCAGCCGCTTCTCGATCGAAAGCCGGCGCAGCTGTCGGGCGGACAGCGACAGCGCGTCGCCATGGGCCGGGCCATCGTTCGCGATCCGAAAGTCTTTCTCTTCGACGAGCCGCTCTCCAATCTGGATGCGAAACTGCGCGTGAAGATGAGAGCGGAAATCAAGGCTCTGCACCAACGCCTGAAGACCACGATCGTTTACGTCACCCACGACCAGATCGAAGCCATGACCATGGCTGACAAGATCGTCGTGCTCCACGGCGGTCGCGTCGAACAGATCGGCAGTCCGCTCGAGCTCTATGACCGACCACGCAATATCTTTGTCGCCGGTTTCCTCGGCTCCCCCGCGATGAATTTTCTCGAGGGAACCCTTGAGGGCGCAGGCAACCCGGTATTGTCGCTGCCGGGTGGGTCACGCGTAACGCTTTCGCGGGCTCCAGCCAATGCCGCCAACAGACCGCTGACGCTGGGCATTCGTCCCGAAGACATCACCTTCGGCGGCGAAAACGGTGTGGATGCCGTGGTCAAGGTGGTCGAACCCACGGGATCGGAAACCCATGTCGCCGTGGAGCTCGAAGGCAGGGAACTGACATGGGTCGTTCGCGAACGTGTCGAGCTGGTGCCAGAGCAGCCGGTGAAGCTTTCTTTCGAAACGGCCAAGGTTCACTTCTTCGACCGGCAGACGCAGCAGCGCCTGAACGCCTGAAGACGAAAGGCCCGAAGCAAGTCCGTCGAACACGAAACCGGAATGTGACGGCATCGGGCTTGCTTGATGATTCCTCGTCTTCGCAGCGAATTGGCGACTTGCAATCTCTGATCTCGCCGATAGGCTGTACCTCCAAAACGAGGTAGCCAAGGCATGCACATTCGAAGGGCCGTCTCCGCCGACGCAGCGGAGCTGAGCAGTCTCCTGAACGAGATCATCCTTGCTGGTGGAACGACCGCACTCGAAACGCCGCTTTCGGCTGCCGAGTTCGCGGACTGGTTCATCGACGGCGAGTTTCCTCTTACCTGCCATGTTGCAGAGCACGATCAGTCACTCGTCGGCTTTCAATCGCTCAGCTTATACGGCGACCCGCCGAAAGGCGTCGCCGACATCGCGACCTTTGCCCGCTTGAACCCAAGAACCCCAGGCGTCGGCAGCGCTCTCTTCCCCGCAACCCGAGCCGCAGCGGAAGAGTTCGGGCTCGAATTCATCAATGCCACCATTCGCGCCGACAATGTCAGCGGCCTTGGCTATTACGCAAAGATGGGCTTCGAGACCTATGACCGGCTGGTCCAGGTTCCGCTTCAGGACGGGACGCCCGTCGACAGGATCAAGAAGCGTTTCAGACTAGACGCCAGACACCTCACGATACCCGACGCCTGAAACGTGTCGATGGCGCTGTGGGAGCGCTTGGCATCCAAGGGCCGGACCGCCTTGCCCAGCGTCGCCTGTTGTAAGGGAACGAGGCCGATACTGCATCGTTGCAGGCCACCCTCGAGTATTAAGCTTGTGAAGTAACAGCGTAATTTTCCACAATGGAAGAGAAGTGAACTTTAACTTCCGTCATGAGTTCCTAGCCGTGAAATCAAGCATTTGGGATAGAGATGGATTTGGAGCCGCAAGGACGTAAAAAGGGAAAAGGTCAAAGCCATGCCCGGAGATTTGTCCATGCCAACTGCGATGTTTACGGCCGACGAACTGGCGGCGATCCGCCGCGCTTACGCCCATCAGGTGGTGGCAACCGCCGCAACCACGAACCCGCGGATCGAAGCCGCCTTTGCCACCGTCCCGCGCGAAAAATTCCTCGGCGCGCCGCCATGGCAGATCGCCAATCTGGGCGGAGGATATCGCCCCCTCCCCTCCTCCGACTTGGTTCTCGCCTATCAGGACGTGCTATTTGCCTTGCAGACCGACAAAGGTGTCAACAATGGCAGTCCCTCACTGCATGCCCGACTCCTGGCAGAGCTGGACATACAAATCGGCGATCGCATCGCCCATATCGGTGCCGGCACCGGCTATTACAGCGCCATTCTTTCGGAGCTTGTCGGCGCTTCCGGTCATGTCTATGCCGTCGAGATGGATCCCGATCTGGCTGCCCACGCTCAAACAGCACTTGCCGATCGCGCCAATGTCAGCGTCATGAACGCCGACGGCAGTCAATGGCCGCAGGAAGAGGTGGATGCGATCTATGTGAATTTCGCCGTCGCGCGGCCCGCGGAACCCTGGATCGAAAGGCTGCGGCCTGGAGGGCGGCTCGTGCTGCCACTCGGCGTACCGCGCCAGGACCGACCGCCGAAAGGCGGCCGTCATGCATCCCATGGTGCTGCACTTCGGATTGAGCGCGGCGAGGATGGATTTGCGGCGCGTTGGATCGGCACAGCCTATTTCGTCTGCGCCAATGGTGGATTGTCAATCGACGATAACGAGATCGAGGCGCTGACAGCCGCGTTCAGGCGCGGCGGCATCGAGTTCGTCAAAAGTCTGCTCTGGAAGACGGAGCCGCGGATAGGACGTTGCTGGTATATCGCCGACCAATGGGCGCTTTGCTACGACGACGTCTGAACCATCCACGCCGGTTCCGCGAAAGCCGACCGCCTGACCTGAGCGAGCAACATAGCGCGCCGTGGCACCGAAGAGCTCGACGTCCTCGACACCATCCTCCTTTCGACCGGCGCGATCAGTTCGCCGCACATCCGACCGACGATGAGTCGCCACGCTCAAACATCCGGGGGCAGCCATGGGCGATAACAAGCTCAGGGGCGCCGACATCAGATCTAGCCATCTCAAAGCTTAGTGCAGACTCCCCACCGGCGCCCCTCCCCTGTCCGACACCGAAAAGCCTGCTGTTGAAATTTTCTGCCCATCATCATTGATGTCGGACCAAGCCTGCCAAGGATCCGAGCGCGGCCATGCCGACTGAGATGAGGCAGGATTACGCACCACCGGCTTATCGAAATCAGTGATACGCATGAGCCGGACAGGCCGCGCCGTCGGGTGACCTGCTGGCCGATCCGAACTTGCCGGCGCGATCCCCTCCGGCATTCGACGCCCCCTCCTGGACGGCGGCACTCAGACTGGCGGTGAAGACCTGCAAGCGACGGCCCTCGATTGGCGGCGTTTTCGGCTCGCGGTTCCTCTGAGGCGGCAGCACGGCAGCAGCGACACAGATTGGCGACGCACGCAATTAATCGCCGCCGCCGGCGTCCAAAATTGCCGACACACCTCGCTTGAGGACCAGAGCGATAGGAATGAAGGACAGGGAGACGTTCCCTGCCCGGCGGCGACAGTGGGTCGCCGAGACGACAAAAGCCCGGCGCGGGAGAGATGCGCCGGGCTTCGATAGTGACCGACAGCTTGGGAGGAGAAGTGCTGTCCGTCGGACCGAAGCGGCTAGGAGGGGAAAGCGCTTCGGTTCATCACGAGGTAATGCCGCAATGCGGCAAATTCAAGCCTGGCGGTTGCCGTGGATGTCGCAGACGAGGGTCAGGCACATGCAGCCTTCTCACGTACGGGACCGGGGCTAGGCGCAGGGTTGTCCGCGGACAACCTGCCGAGCAGCGATCCCAGCGGAGGGAGATCTCCAGCTTTCAGCGGGCCGGTCTACCCACCGCAAAGTGATTAATGAGGGCAGGGGACCGCACCGCTGATGCGCCAAGAGCCGGACGCGCGAATGGAGATTGCCTCATGATCGACGACGATCCACTCTGGATCTGCCCGCCCCTTCGCCCGAGGCCGTGGCCTTGCTTATCCCCACCTGACTGAAGGCAGAATTGCCCGGGATATCGAGCAGGGCCATCACCAAACTGACCGACCTGCCGCAAAGCACCAACGACGGCGACAACATCCAACCATCCGCCCCCACATGCGGACGCTGCCGCGGCTTCCAACCATCCGCAGTATCACTCGAGGCTTCGGCCTTTGACCTGCAAAAACTCAAGAAGGAAGACCAATCGGCATAGCTTGGACGTATGAACCGATCGATGCAGCGCAAGCTGACAGGACATTGGATTCGCCGCCGTTACGTGCCACTCCTTTTAGTCTCGCCCGGAGATGCCCGCAGGGGCCTCGAAGGAAGGGGCTTATCACTTCCGCCCGATCAACTGAGTTAAACGGACCAACGAAGTCACCTGATCTGAGATTGCCGCCGAAGCGCTGCCGCTGGCCATGCAGCCTCCCGCCGAGCGACGGACGACCTCGTTGCCGCCTAGCCTAGGAGACGCGAGAGCGGCGAGGATGACGGCGTCGCGAGCACCCCGCCATCCGTTGCCGCGCACCCTTTTCGATGAGCGAAGCCGCAGCGCCAGCAGCCCCCCAGCTTCTTCGAATGCATTCAGCTCCCCCTTAATTGGGGACCCGGTTTCGGCATTACTGACCTGTCGACAGACCTGACGAGGCTCTTCGGCCTTTGGAGCCGGCGGCGTCCACGCCCGTTCGGCAAGGGGCACGAAACCGCTGCGCTGCGACCCCAGGCAGAGCCATCGAGGCGGCAGCAATACCGCAAGTCCATAGCATCCATCAGCAGGGCGAGATCAGGGATGTTTTCCCGGCGATGCGAACCGATTGCTGCAGGGATCGGTACATGTGCAAACGGCCTGCCGGCTACCATGTTGATCATCCGGTTGTCCGCGGACAACGGCACGATCAGGCAACATTCGGCGCGCAACTGCGGCTCACGGATACGCCTGGGAAGGCCGCAGGGCCAGCTGCCCATCGCCACTGAAGCCAGCTCCTGTGGCGATGGCCGGCCGACACAACGCGGCCTCACTGCCACCGCATTCGGCTCCTCCTGCGACCGATCCGAAGGATGACGCGACGGGGGAGGGGCTGCCTTTCGATCCGAGAGCATTGGCAGTTCACAGCCGAGGCTCGCGGGCGCGCCAGCCCATTGCGACGGGTGGCCGCTGATATCGACCGATCGTCCGTCAACGCACGTGACACATCAGCGGCTGTTGCTGATTGCCTGCGGCAGCGAGCCGAGCGCGTGCCGGAACGGCAGCATCGGGTCCGCTCTATCCTGGGGTAGCCGACCGCGGCGGCAAGGCCGCACCGTCACGTCAGATGGGTGGCGCCGTCATCGATGCACGCTATTCGATGACGAGCTGCTCCTCGCTCTCTGGCGATGTGGAAGGCCTGTTTATCCCGGCCGAAATGCCAGGAGATAATCCCACGCCTTTGGCAGTGCGCCGGAGATGCCCAGCACTGAATGGCCGGAGCAGCGCCTCCAGTGACGGTCGGGGAAGGGCCGCTTGGTCGGTATCTGGAGCAGCGCGCATCCTGTCGCCGCCTCCTTGCTGCGCAGTTGCTTTCGTGTGGCGACCTGGTCGATTGCGACGCGTGTTCTGTCGATTGCCGAGACGCCATCAAGCAACCGCCGAGGCCATCGAGATCGCGTCCGCAGACCGGTAGTGTCTCGGTCCTTGACGGCGCTTGGTCATGAGGTACGCCGAGCTAAGGCAATGGACCCATCAGGCACCGGTATTGCCCGTTGATAACGTAAACGGCTATTGCAGGCCATTGTCACCGGCGCTATTGTTTTGTCAGGCTTACTGCACAGCGCGTCGCCTGCAGGCACCCGCATCGGATCGCAGCAGGTGGAATTCAGATCCAAGCCGCGCCTCAGATACGGGCTGCGCAGCAATCTACCGCTTCGCGGCTGCCAAGCCGCCCATCGGTAGACTTGTTGAAAAGACCCCCAGCACTGCAGTAACGAAACTAAAGTCCGGATTTGCTTCCGTAGCAGGATGTGACTGCAGTTATATCAATAGCTTACGGGCGTAGCGGCGGCGCGACTCAATCGTTCCAATCCCTGCTTCCTGACCCGATTGGAGAAGCGGGCGACCTCGGCCCTGCATCAAATGTCCGCGAGAAAGCAACGGCTTGCATCCTTTAGCGGCACCCTGCGTTATCTCCGCACCAGATCGGAGAACATCCTCATGCCAGATGTACTTCACCTCAAGAGATTCCCCATTGCGGCGACAATGATGGCCGCAGCGATTGGCGCACTTGTCTTGATGCAGGCAACTGAGCGCAGGTCGGTCGCCCCGTCTGCGGATACCGGCCGCGCAGGTGACGATCATGGCCGCAGCGCCAGCACGCCCGAGGCTATCCCTTTCAGCGGTCTTCGCGACGTGTTCTGGCGCGTCTTCCACGAAGTCCTCGCCGACCGGGTCACTTTGATTGCCGCGGGCGTGACGTTTTATCTGCTGCTGGCGCTGTTTCCCGCCATGGCGGCTTTGGTGTCACTCTACGGGCTGGTTGCAGATCCGGCCACCATATCTGAACATCTTCGCGAATTGGCCGGCCTCATGCCATCAGGAGCGTTCGATCTTCTTGCCGACCAGATCAAGGAGCTCGTCGAGCGGCGCGACGCGACGCTCGGCATCACCTTCTTCGTCGGCCTCGGCATCGCCCTCTGGAGCACGCATAGCGGCACGCTGGCGATCTTCGACGCGATGAACGTGGCCTATGAGGAAGACGAGAAGCGGGGGCTCGTCCGGTTGAACCTGATCGGCCTCTGCTTCACCTTGTGCGCGATGCTTTTCACGGTTGTCATGGTGGCGCTCGTCGGGGTCATGCCGGTTGTTCTCTCTTACCTCTGGCTCGATCAGTTCAAGGAGCACATGGCCCTTCTCATGCGATGGCCGCTGCTTCTGCTGATCGTCGCAGTGGCCGTTACATCGGTCTACCGCTTCGGCCCCAGCCGCGAGCCTGCTAAGCTCCGGTGGATGACGTGGGGGGCGGTTCTGACCACGATCGCCTGGGTCGCCATGTCCCTCGGCTTCTCTTTCTATCTGGATCATTTCGCCAACTACAACGCGACATACGGCACGCTCGGCGCGCTGATCGGCTTTCTCGTCTGGATCTGGCTTTCCGTCGTCATTCTCATCGTAGGAGGAGAACTCAACGCCGAACTGGAGCATCAGACCGCGAGGGACACGACGACGGGAACGCCGCTGCCGATGGGATCGCGCGGGGCCTATGTCGCGGACACTCTGGGCAAGACTATGAGCTGACCGCGATGATTGCTCCTCTCATATGGTTTTGATGTATTCTGCCACTTCTGCAGTCCCGACACAGGAGACGATGATGACCGCCCCGCATCCTTCCAAAACTCATATCGGCAATCATGCGCTGCATCCCGAGACGCAGATGCTGAACTACGGCTACGATCCCGAACTTTCGGAAGGGGCGGTCAAGCCACCGGTGTTTCTCACCTCCACCTTCGTTTTCAATACAGCCGAGGATGGCCGCGACTTCTTTGATTACGTGTCGGGCCGCCGCGAGCCGCCCGAAGGCAAGGGGGCGGGCCTCGTCTACTCGCGCTTCAACCATCCGAACAGCGAGATCGTCGAAGACAGGCTCGCCGTCTACGAACGGACGGAAAGCGGCGTGCTGTTTTCATCCGGCATGGCGGCGATCGCCACGACTCTGTTCGCCTTCGTCCGGCCGGGCGATGCGATCCTGCATTCGCAGCCGCTCTACGGGGGAACCGAAACGTTGCTGGCAAAGACTTTTCTGAACTTCGGCGTCGCCGCTATTGGGTTTGCCGACGGCGTCAGCGAGGGATCGGTGCAAAAGGCGGCAGAAGAGGCGATGGCCAAGGGTCGCGTCTCTGTCCTCCTGATCGAGACGCCTGCCAATCCGACCAACAGCCTGGTCGATGTCGCGATGATCCGACGCGTGGCCGACATGATCGGTACAAGACAGGGCCATATGCCGATCATCGTCTGCGACAACACCCTGCTCGGACCGGTCTTCCAGCGGCCGATCGAGCACGGCGCCGATATCTCGCTCTATTCGCTGACGAAGTATGTCGGCGGCCATTCGGATCTGATCGCCGGCGCCGTTCTTGGCCGCAAGGCGGTGATCAAGCAGATCAAGGCCCTGCGCGGCGCGATCGGCACCCAGCTCGATCCGCATTCCTGCTGGATGCTCGGCCGTTCGCTGGAAACGCTGCAGCTCCGCATGGAACGGGCAAACAGCAACGCGCGTGCCGTCGCCGACTATCTGCGCGATCACCCGAAAGTCGAGAAGGTCCACTATCTGCCCTACCACGATCCGGAATCGCCGGCCGGCCGGACCTTCATCGCGCAATGCACCGGCGCCGGCTCCACCTTTTCTTTCGACATTCGCGGCGGTCAGCCAGCCTCGTTCAAATTCCTGAACGCGCTGCAGATCTTCAAGCTCGCGGTCAGCCTCGGCGGCACGGAATCGCTTGCGAGCCATCCTGCCACCATGACGCATTCTGGCGTGCCCGCCGATGTCCGTCAGCGCATCGGCGTTCTGGAATCGACGATCCGTCTTTCGATCGGCATCGAGCATCCGGACGATCTGATCGCCGACCTGGAGATAGCGCTGCAGGCTGCGTGATCGGGGGGAAACGATGCCCGGCGGCGCCGGGCATCGTGTACTACGTTATTTGTCGTCGATCGTCAGTTCCGTCTCGTCCGTGTCAAGCACGAAGACCGCAAGCAGGCGCGCCGGCTTGGTGTCGCTGGCGTTTGCGCTGACGCTGTGGTGATCGCCGGGAAATTCGGCGAAGCTTTCTCCGGCCTTATACGTTTTCACCGGGCCGTCGTTCACCGCGCTGCGGATCGCCCCTTCGAGAACGGTGGCGTAGATGAAGGCCGAATCCGGATGGGTATGGCCAGGCGACATGCCGCCGGGCTCATATTCCACCATCACAGCCTTCATGCTCTTGCCGGGAACATTGGGAAGCTTCTGGTCGAAAACGACGCTTATCTTCGCTTTCCCACCTCCGGCGTGAGCTTGAGTGCCGGCGGCAAGGACAAGCGCGAATGCCGCTGCCGAGATCATTTTCCTGAGCATGTCTGGTCTCCTCAGTTGATAGAATGGGTCGACGGGCGCAGCCTCGCTGTCAGGCGCTCTTTTTCTGCGGCGGCTGTCGGCTGAGCCAATCGTCGAAGCGGATCTGGCCAAGCCGCGCCTTGGCGCCGGCCACGAGCGAATTGTCCTCGAGCTCGACGCCGAAATAGCGGGCGTGCGGATCGGCGACCACCTCGCGCGGATCGTTCGTCGCCTTGAAGAGACGCGTCACGATTTCGGTGAGGCGGACTTTCTCCGGTCCGCCGATCTCGATCGTGCCGTTCACGGGCGTACCGAGCGCCACCTCGGCCATGACGTCGGCGACGTCATCCGAGGCGATCGGCTGTACGTAGGCCGGCGACAGATGCACGGTCTGACCGACGGTGCCTGACTGGGCGATGCCAGCCATGAATTCATGGAACTGCGTTGAGTGCACGATGGTGTAGGGTATGCCGGACGTCTTGATCAGCTCTTCCTGGGCCATCTTGGCACGCATGTAGCCGCTGCCCTGCAGGCGCTCCATGCCGACGATCGACAGCGCGATATGATGCTTGACGCCGGCGGCAGCCCCTGCCTTGAGCAGATTGCGGCCCGACGTCTGGAAGAATTCCAGGACGGCCTTGTCCTCGAACGAGGGCGAGTTTGCGAGATCGAGAACCACCTGCGCGCCAGCGAGCGCTTCGGCCACGCCCTTGCCGGTGATCGTGTCGACGCCCGAATTCGGCGAAGCCGCCAAGACGTCGTGCCCCTTGTTGCGCAATCTTTCCACGGTCTTCGAACCGATGAGGCCGGTGCCGCCGATAACGACGATTTTCATGGATAGTCTCCTTGTCCTTTACGAGGAGTTTCCTCTGTTGACCTGAAAGCGAGCAGGCAACTGCTCGGCATGCCCCCGCGCCCTCGATGAGCGAAGCGACTTCATCGGGACCGTTGCCGGTGCGGCCGGTGTAACCGATGGGCAGGAGGATGCGCCGGATCGCGGGCCCAAACTATTCTTCCTCAGTCGCTGTCACCCTATGCGAACGTAGTAGGCGAGCTGGCTCTGCGGTCGAGGCAGTCGGCCGAAATGGGGAACACGACGTCGACAGGCATCGGCCCGAGGGTGATTTCGGCCACCGTTAGGACGCGCTGAGGCTCGGCGAAACGGATGATCGCCTGCTGCTTCTGACGTGTGGCGGGAGTCGCAGCTTTTCGGCATGCGGGAGCGGGCCGCGCTAGCCTGGGCTGAGGCGCTCACTCACATAGCGAAAAGCCATGCGCCGGATGATGTCTATGAAGAGGCGAATGCCAACTTTTCGGATGACAAGCTCGTGGCGCTCTCGATCGGCTTCCGTCTTCAAGGGCCGCGGATCACAAACGCGCCGCCGCCTGATGGTTCGGCGCCTTCGGCAGGTCAGGAAAGCTCAATAGCCTCGAACATGGCAGTCAGCCCAATGCCTCCGCCGATACCGATCATGGCCAGGCCGGTCGCGCCGGGCGCCCAGCCTTCCTCGGTGTTGCGGATCAGCTGGCTGTATAGTCGGGTAACGAGGATTGCGCCGGACGCCCCGAACGGATGGCCCAAGGCAATCGCTCCACCGTTCCTGTTGATCGTGTCGGCAGGGATCTCGAGCTGGTCCAGCGATGCCAGAACCTGGGCCGCAAAAGCCTCGTTGAATTCGATGGTATTGATCTTGGAAAGCGAGAGCGCGGGCTGACGCTGCAGCAGCCTCCTGGTCGAGGCGACCGGACCGATGCCGAGCAGGTTGGGGTCGACGCCGGCAGCGGCGCTGTCGATGAAGGCAAGGCCCTTTTCGAAGCCCAGGCTTTTCGCCATGCCGCGGCTCATAACAAGCACCAGGCAGGCGCCGTCGTTCAGCGGGCAGGCATTGCCTGCTGTCACCGAACCATCGGCCAGGAAGACCGGCCGGAGGTTTGCGAGAGCCTCGAGGGATGTGGACTGGCGCGGGCATTCGTCCCGTTGAACCAGCCCGTGGCCGGTGGAAATGTCAACGATCTCTGGCCGAAAGATGCCTGCCTCGGCCGCCGCTACGGCGAGCCTATGGCTGCGCAGGGCGAATTCATCCTGTCTCTGCCGCGATATGCCGAATTGACGGGCGACGTTTTCGGCGGCAATCCCCATTTCCGGGTCGCCGACCGTGTCAGGCGAAAACCGGGCGCGCCCGTAAAAGCGCGGCAGCGTCCCATTCGCCTTTGGTCTTTCGACGCGCCATGGCGCGGTGCTCACGCTCTCCACGCCGCCGGCCAGAAAACACGAACCGGCTTTCGCTTGGATCAGCCGGGCTGCCATGATGATCGCTTCCAGGCCCGAGCCGCATTGCCGATCGATGGTCACGCCCGGAACCGCCATGGGCAGACCTGCGGTCAGCGCCGCCAGCCGCGCGATGTTTCCGCCGCCGCCCGCCGCATTGCCCACCAGAACGTCGTCTATGGTGTCGGGCGCAATTCCCGTTTCGGAAAGGATCCGATGAATGATCGGCACAAGCAGGTCTTCCGCCGCGACAGTTGCAAGCGATCCGAACGCCCGGCCGATCGGCGACCGGTAGGCGGCAACCACGACTGGCTGCCAATCCTCGTCAGGCTGAAAGGCGTAGGACAAGATCGTCTCCAGAAACCACGGCCCGCTCCACTTGCCCCCTCGAGATCTTGCCGCTGCTCGTCATCGGCCAGGACCTTATATGGTAGAATTGCTTGGGGATCTTGTACTTCCCGAGCATCTGCGCGCAATGATCAGCCAGGATTTTCGGGTCCATCGTCTCTCCCGAGACGACGGCGACGATCCGCTGACCGAAATAGGCGTCCGGCAGCCCGAAGACAACAGCATCCTCTACCCCGGGGCAGGCTTTGAGCGCGCTCTCGACTTCGGCGGGATAGATGTTGTTGCCGCCTGATATCATCATGCCGCCGGCCCTGCCGATCACCCGCAGCATGCCATTGGCATCGAGTTCGCCGAGATCTCCGACCGTGGCTCCAACTTCAGTGACCCGGAAGGCCTGACCGTCATCGCCCCAGAGATATCCATCCGCGATCAGGTCGCTCCTGACGAATATGGTTCCCGGCACATCGGTCCCAACGTCGTTTTCATCGGGATCGCGAATGGAAATTTCCACGCCGAGATAGGCTTGCCCCACCCGGTCGATCGGAAAATCGATCTCGCCGCCGACAAGGGTCGAGACCGTCATGAAACCGATCTCGGATGCACCGTAATATTCCCGGATGCGCGCCTTCGGGAAAAGGCGGCGCATGGATTCCACCCCGTTCACATCGAGCTTGGCGCCAGCAGTCAGGACATCGCGCAGGGAGGCCAGGGCAGGTTCGCCCGTCCAGGCCCTTGCAATGCCGGCTATATGGGTGGGTACGGCAACCAGCCGTTCGACTCTTTCGGAAGAGAGCGTGCGTGCGGCCGCGCCCGGATCCCATTTCCGGACCGAATGAAAGGTTGCCCCGACATCAACAGCTTCGACCAATGCATAAAGCGCCAGGCCATGAGCCAAGGCTCCTGGGCACATTGTCGACGGCGCGTCTTCAAGCTCGAAAACGACGCGCCCGCGATCGAGGCTCCGGCGCCACTGCTCACGCGAGCGATAGTAGGCCTTCGGCTCGGCGGTGGTTCCCGAGGTGAAGCCGATCAGAAAGATCTTGTCAGTATCGGCCGGCAGCTCGGCTTCCTCTCCCGCCGCGGCGAGGTCGAAAGCCTCTGCTCCGGCGGTGACGACGGGAATGCCGAATCTCCGGGCAATTTCAGCACTCGGCCCGGCATCGTCGTCGACGATCAGAACGTCAGGCGCCAGGCGCTCGATGATGCGTTCGATTCTTTCCGCCGGCATCATCGGGTCGATGACCGCGCAGGCATTCGGGGAGGCGGTCGCCGCCGCAAAATACTCGGCAAAGCCGATATGGTTGCCAAGGCTGAGAGCGGCAAGTTTCTCCACGCCGGGCAGGTCGAGCATGCGGCAGTTCGAGCGGGGCAGATCTTGGAGAAACCGATAAATTGCCTTGGCGCGCAAATAGAGCTCGCCATAGCTGAGCGAGTGCCCGTCGATTACCAGCGCCGGCTTGTCCGGTGTCTCCGTTGCATGTCGAAGAAGCTGCGCATGGATCGGCATGGACACCCGCTGGTTTGAATGATCGGCCGTCAGCCGGGAGACAGAGCGGCTCTGGTCGCTTCGGGAATCGGCGTCGGGCGGCTGTCGGAGAGGCCGACGCAGACCCAGACGAAATGCGTCGAAGCGCAATGGGCGCGATCGCGCTGGCGAAAGAGTTCTATGGCAAAGGATAGGCTCGTGCGCCCGATTTTTTCCACGTCCACCTTTGCCTCGACAACATCGTCGAGGTCGATCGGGCTGTGAAAGGTAATCTCCGCCTTCTTCACGTGATAGGCAACGCCGGAGGAAGTGTGACGGAAATGGCTGAGAATTTGCCGTTGCCGCAGGAACTCGACGACCGCATCCTCGCAATAGTCGAGATAACGGGAATTGTGGACATGACCATAGATGTCGATGTCTCGCATCGAGACCCGGAACGATGCTAAAGGCCTGCCGTCAACGCTCATTCGATCACCAATTCGACGGGGTGATCTAACCGCAGTGTGTGGGGGATGCAATGCAATATCAGGCGGTCGTGCGAAAATTCGGCCCGGCTCAGGATGTCGTCGAGCTCGAGCGGGCTGCGCTGCCGCCGCTGCGGCGTGACCAGGTGAGGGTGCGCCTGCTGGCGCGGGCGATCAACCCGTCCGATATCATCACCATATCAGGAGCCTATAGCGGACGCACGACATTGCCCTTCATTCCCGGCTTCGAAGCGTTCGGCGTAGTCGAACGGTGCGGCGAGGAGGTTCATGGGCTTTCCCCGGGAACACGCGTGCTGCCAGTGCGCAGTGCCGGTGGCTGGCAGGAATTCAAGGATACCGATCCCGATTGGTGCCTTCGTGTTCCAGACGATCTCACCGACTTCGAAGCTGCAACGAGCTACGTCAATCCGATGACGGCCTGGTTGATGCTGCATGCCAAGATCGGGCTGAGGCCGGGCATGCGCATCGCCATCAACGCCGCCGCCTCTTCGATCGGAGCGATATTGATCAGTCTCGCCAATGCCGCAGGCGTGGAGCCGGTCGCCATCGTCCGCAGCGAAGGATCGCTTGAGCGCCTGCGCGGTCGGCTCGAGGCTGTCATCATCGATAGGGAAGAAAGCGAAAGTTATCTGGTTGCCCAGCTCGCCGGCCGGCATGGGCTCGACGCGGTGCTCGATTGCGTCGGAGGTGCGCGCGCCGCAGTCCTCGCCGATGCGCTGCGGCCGGGCGGACGCTTCGTGCATTACGGCCTGCTTTCGGGCCAAAGCATTCCGAATTCATTCTGGGCGTCCCATCCCGATATTTCCTTTTCCTATTTTCACCTCAGGGAATGGGTTCATTCCGAAGCTATTGACGACGTGCAGCACGCCTATTCCAAGGTCGCGGCGCACATCGTTTCGAAGGTCATCGCGACCGAGGTGCGGGAGGTATTCCCCTTGGAAAAGGTCCGGCAAGCCCTGCAGTCCGCGCTTCCCTTGCGAACGGGCGGCAAGGTGCTCTTGGCCTGACAGGGCTTCGCCGCTAGGCGTTTTCGTGTCGTTGCCGCGCACTGGTAATTGCCGGGTGGTTCTGCTCGGCCCATCCGATCAGGGTTTTCATGGGAATGAGGAAGGATTGCCCCAGTTCCGTCAGCTCATATTCCACGCGAGGCGGAACCTGCGGATAGACGGTGCGCCGCACGAAGCCGTCCTGCTCCAGATGCCTCAACGTCTTGGAGAGCATCTGTTTCGAGATGTCCCCGATCTCGCGCATCAGCTCGTTGAAGCGTTTCTTTCCGCCTTCCAGTGCCTCGAGGGTGAGCAGGCTCCATTGATCGCCGATACGATCGAGCACGCCTCTGATCGGGCATCCCGCCCCGGGCTGTTGTTTCGGCTCGTCCGTTTCCTTGGGCATGCTCCGTCCTCGGTCATCGTCGGCTGACCTTGCCACTAAAACCTGCCTTCTTGCTCGGCATGCCCAGGTTTCATAGACCAGCTCTCATAGTCTGCTTTCTAGACTAGATCGCGAATCCATACCAAGGAGCTTGATGCATGACATTCGGGAAATCGCTTTTCGCACTCGTCATTTTGGCAGGCGTCGCCGCGCCGGCCGGCGCTTTTGCTGAATCGGCCTCGCGGGATTTGAAGATCGAGGAAGCCAACCGGAAGCTGGTGGTGGAATTCTACGACAGGTTCTTCAACAAGCACGATATCGAGGCCGCCTCGGTCGTCGCTGACGACTACCGGCAGCACAATCCCCAAGTTCCCGACGGGAAGAAGCCCTTGATTTCCTTCTTCACCGGCTTCTTCAAGGACAATGCCCAATCGAAGGCTGAGATCGTCCGCAGCGCCGCCGATGGCGATCTCGTCTGGCTGCATGTGCACGCGACGAACGGCGCCGATGACCGCGGCCAGGCGATCGTCGATATTTTCCGCGTCAAGGACGGCAAGATCGTCGAGCACTGGGACGTGATCCAGGCCGTTCCGAAAGAGGCGGCAAACAAGAACACCATGTTCTGAGTTGTGTGGGGCCGGCGTCATGGCTGGCCCCCATTGTCGGCGCGATCCGCATCAATCAATCCGGGGACGCTCCGATTTCGGCGTTGCCAGCCCGTGTTTGGCAAGTTCCAGGGTCAGGATGCGGGTTTCCAGAAGGTTGAAGATGCGCAGAATGGCCTCGATCGCATCGAAGGGCTTCGTCAGAAAATCCTTCGCGCCGAGAGAAAGCGCCCGCCGGCGCGTCGGCAAGGTCGCATCGGCAGTGAGCACCAGGATCGGCAGATAGCTGTTTTCGGGAATGAGCCTCGCAAAGGTCTCGAGCAGGGCGAAACCGTCCAGATCGGGCATCATCAGATCGAGAAGAACAAGATCTACAGGATGTTCGCGAAAGAGCCGCAAGGCCTCGCGCGGTTCGGTGGTGCTGATCAGCGCCGTAAAGCCTTCGCGCTTGAGGATACGCTCCAGCAGCGAGACATTGGCGGGCTCGTCGTCGACGATCAGGATCGTCGATCGGCGCACGATATCGGTGGAATCTGTCATGGACCCAATATTTCGTTGAAGCGATGCCGAACTGATATCAAGCGGCGCGGCCAAATCAAAGGCGATGCCTTACGGCGGGCTTCCCATCGCAACCGGTCTTGCCTCTGCCGCTGCAGGCGCGCGCGGCAGATCGACGTAGAAAGTGGCGCCGCCTTCCCGATTGCTGAAGCCGAGCGTTCCGCCCATTGCGTCGGTCAGATGTTTCGACAGCGCGAGCCCGAGACCGGTTCCATCCTGGCTGATCCGTTCCGCTCCCAGCCGATCGAACGGGGTGAAAAGCCGGGAGACGCGTTCGGTCGGAATGCCGGGACCGGTATCGCTGACCTCGATGCGGATACGGCCGCCATCCATCGCGCGGTGGCTGACTGTTACGCTTCCCTGGGGGCGATTGTATTTCACTCCATTGGAGAGGAGGTTGAGAAACACCTGCAGCAGACGCCGTCGGTCGGCGAGCACCGAAATATCCGGCTCGGCCGGCTCGACGACCTCGATCGTGATCTGCTGCTTGCCGCAGAGCGGTCTCGCAAGCGACACGGCTTCATCGATCACCTCGGCGACGGGCTGTGCTTCGACAGCGAGATCCATGTGCCCGGCCTCGATCCTCGCCATGTCGAGAACCTCGTCGATGAGGCTGAGCAAATGCCGGCCGGCCCTCAAGATCTGCGCGACGCTCTCCCTGGACTCGGTATCGGTGACGTCCATTTCCAGAAGCTGCGCGAAACCGAGCACGGAATTCAGCGGCGTGCGCAGTTCGTGGCTCATGCGCGACAGAAATTCGCTCTTGGCGTTGCTCGCGCGGATCGCATCCTCACGGGCGCCAAGCAGGGCCTCTTCGATTTGCTTGCGCTCGGTTATATCGCGCGTGATCTTGGAAAAGCCGCGCAACCGCCCCGTCTCGTCATGGAGTGCGGTCACGACGACGTGCGACCAGAATTGCGAGCCGTCCTTGCGAAGGCGCCAGCCTTCCGCTTCGGTGCGTCCGTGAAGAGCTGCTTCGGCAAGCTCTTCTGCCGGAAATGTGTCCCTGGTTTCCGTGGGATAGAAGCGGGAAAAATGCTGCCCGACGATCTCCTCGGCGCCATAACCGGTGATCCGCTCGGCCCCTGCATTCCAGCTTATCACCCGCCCTGAAGTATCGAGCCCGAAGATGCCGTAGTCGCTGACGCCTTCGACCAGTTGCCGAAAACGCTCCTCGCTCTCGGTCAGATCAGCCTCGCGTTTTTTCAGAAGCACGCTCGCATCTTCGAGCGCCTGTCCGAGGCTTCCGAGTTCATCGCGGAAGGGATCCGCCACCGTGACGACCTCGCCTTGCGACAGCCGATGCGCCTCGGCTTTCAGCGCATGCACACGGCGCACGATGCTTGCCGAAAACAGGAAGACGGCGACGAGCGCGCCGGCAAACCCAAGAAAGCCGGCGGCGATCATCAGGCTTCGCGACAGAGTGCGAACCCGCTCCGCGGCCTCGGTCCTCGCGTGAAGCAGATCGGCCTCCCGCCGGCTCATCGCGTCGATTTCCTGTCTCAGCACATCGAGGACCTGCTTGCCCTCGATGAGCTTGGCCGCAAGGTCCTCGCGTCCGCCGGCGCGCAGGATGTCGGCCTGTTTCAGGAGTTGGAGACGATCGACTTTCGCGATGACGAGGGTGCGGATGCGTTTGAGGCGGCTCTTTTGCTCGTCATCCCGCAACCGGCGACCGACTTCATCGAGCACGACGGGCAGCCTGTCTTCGGCCCGGTTGAAGGGATCGAGAAAGTCGGCTCTGCCGGTCAGCAGATAACCGCGCATCGCGGTGGCCGCTTCGGCGATCGAGGCATGGATCTCCTGAATGCCCGACTGGATCTCGAGCGTGACCCGCACCTGATCCTCGGCAATCCGGCTTTGCCGGTCGGCCACGAAGACGGAGGCGAGAGCCGCAAGCAGCAGCGCCAGCGGCACGGTGATGATGATGATGCCCTTCGCCCTCAGCGGCAGATCGGCGAACCGCAGGGTCATGGCTCTTCTTCCCGGGATGCTGCGACGAGCCCGCCGCGAACGGCCATGACCGCGGCCTGCGTCCGGTCGCCGGCGCCCAGCTTGCCGATGATGCGCTCGACGTGGATCTTCACGGTACCGGGCGAGATCTTCAGGGTCCTGGCGATCTCCTTGTTCGTCAGACCCTCGGCCACCTTCGACAGGACTTCGCGCTCCCGGATCGTCAGCGTCTCCAGGGCGCTGTTGTTGGTCTGCGGCTTGGTGGCGGCGCGGCGCAACAGCTTGGCGACGAGCGGACCGTCGAAGAAGGCGTCGCCCTGAAGGACGCGGCGGATCGTGCGGAGAATGTCTTCCCGGCTGGCGTCCTTGAGCAGATAGCCCGTGGCGCCTGCTTCGATCGCCGCTTCCAGATAATCGAGGCTGTCATGCATCGTGATGATCATGACACGTGTTCCCGGCGACACGCGCCGGATCTCCCTCGTCGCGGCGAGGCCGTCCATGCGCGGCATACGGATGTCGAGCAGTGCCAGATCCGGCTTGTGGTGAGCCGCGGCTTCCACCGCTTCGACGCCATCGCGCACATCTAAGGCGACATGGAAATCGTTCTGACCGCCGATCATGGCGATAAGACCTGCGCGGGCGATGTCGTGATCGTCGGCGACAAGGATCGATGCCGTCATTCTGATGTCGTCTCCTGCGCAAGCGGGGCGGCGGCGCGGACATGCGTGCCGCCCGAAGACCCGGCCTCGATCTCGATCCGGCCACCGAGCAGCGCCAGCCGTTCCCGCATGCCGACGATACCGAGTTGCCCGCCCCGCATCTGGGGATGTTGCAACTCGCCGATGCCTTTGCCATCATCGATCACTTCGAGATGCGCTTCGCCCTTGCCGTCCTCGAATAGCCGAACGACCAGGCGGCTCGCCTCGGCGTGCTTGATCACATTGGTGATCGCTTCCTGCGCGATGCGATAGAAGATAATCCCGGTCGATGCCGGCCAGCGGTCGGAGGCGGCATCGAGGTCGGCGATCACTTCGAGACCGTCGATCGCATCGAGACGCGTGCGCAGGGCCGCGGCGACACCGAGATCATCGAGTTCGGGCGGGCGAAGGTCGGCGATGGCCGCCCTGAGATCGGCAACGGAATGGCGCGCCAGTGCAGCGAGTTGGTCGATCTCGGGCTTCAGGACATGCGCCTCGCCGATGCGCGCCGCGAGGTCCTGCAGGCGATAGCTGAGGCCTGCGGCCAGCTGCGCCGAGCCGTCGTGAAGATCGAGCGCCACCCGCTGCCGCTCCTGTTCCTGCGCCCGGATCAATTGCGCGACAAGGGCCGCGAGTTCACTTCGCTGCCGCTGGAGATCGCCGAGAAGCGCTTGGTTTTCCGCTGCCTGCCGATTGAGATTGTAGGCGTCGGCGAGCTGCCCCGCCACCACCTCCAATGTCTGCCGGTCGTCGGGATCCATGGCGCGCCCTCCCGGCGATCCGATAAGCATCAAGCGAAGATTGGAACCGGCTTGCGAGGTAAACAAGATGCTGTCGCTTCCGGGGCTCGTCGACTTGCCCACCGTCATCTGCACAGGCAGCTCTTCTTGTGAGGACGGGAAAACGAGCTCGGCAAAAGATGCTCCCGCGAAGTCGGCGAGACGGGACAGAACCTCCTGAGCAGCCCCTTCGAAAGTTTGTGCGTCAAGCAGGTTTCGCGCCTCGATGATGAAGCGCAGACGAGCCGCGCGCGCTTCCGCTGCCCGGTAAAGGGCCTTCAATTCCGTTACGTTCGGCGAATGCGTCGCGCCTGTATCGTGGTTCATGCCTGACGGGACTGCTCCGATATGAATGACGCCGGCACGATAGTCATTCCGGCGGGAATGTCATCTATGCCGTTCGGCAGACCCGATCGGAGCCACCCGGCAGATGGGGCGGCGGCACTGGGCACCTTAGATGTCGGTCAT
This sequence comes from Rhizobium sp. SU303, assembly GCF_021052345.1. Lineage (NCBI taxonomy): Bacteria > Pseudomonadati > Pseudomonadota > Alphaproteobacteria > Hyphomicrobiales > Rhizobiaceae > Rhizobium > Rhizobium sp. SU303. The sequence continues at coordinate 320,477 of NZ_CP088096.1, read as the reverse complement.
GCGGTCGACCGATGCGATGTCCGCCGGAACCGCCACATAGGAAAGTCAAAATGCGTACCATCATTGCTGCCGCCCTCATTCTCGGTTTCGTTCAGGTCCAGTCAGCCGCGGCGGCTGCCGAAACCGCAACCTGTGCGCCGACAAGCGAGGCGGAAATCGCCAAGCTCTTCGACCGCTGGAATACCTCACTCGCGACGCTGAGCCCCCAAGAGGTCGCCAAGAACTACAGTGAGGACTCCGTGCTGCTCGCGACGCTGTCGAACAAGCCCCGCCTCACCCAGGCCGAACGGATCGATTATTTCGAGCACTTCCTGGCAAATGAGCCCAAGGGCCATGTCGACAGCCGCGACATCAAGATCGGCTGCAACTGGGCCGTCGACCTCGGCACCTACACCTTTACCATGAAAAACGGTTCGAAGGTTCCCGCCCGCTACACCTATACCTATGAGTTCAAGGACGGGAACTGGCTGATCACCTCGCACCACTCTTCGATGATGCCGGAGAAGTAAGGCTTCACCAGCCCGCCGGTCCGGCAGGGAGATCCCGCGTTCACCCCACGCGGGGTCTCTTAACTGCCAACCAATCGGTTCGCCATTTCCCCGCGCTATCGCTCCGGTCGATGGCACTTGCTGAACAGCAGGACGGGCTCAAAGCTTTGACGGCTAAGCGGGATCGGGAGTAGCATCCATGCGGCAGCTGCAGGGTAGTAAAAAGCGGCCGGCCCGATGGAGATGCAATGATGAAACACAAACCTTTCCTCCTGACGTTCGCGGCGCTGGCATTTTATTCCGCATGGCCAATTTCTAACGCCTTCGCTGCCGCGCAGCCTATCTTCTGGAGTGCTTTGCGGCCGGCCGATCAGGCCAAAGCGACGGTGCCGCTGTCGGGCAAGGGGGTGAGCGGCCCACAGGGCGAAACACTCGCCTGGCATGGCGAGGGGCATCCGATCGAATTGACGGGCTTCGTTCTGCCGATCGACCAGGATGGCGATCTTGTCTACGAATTCATGCTGGTGCCTTGGGCCGGAGCCTGCAGCCACATGCCTTCCCCTCCGCCCAACCAACTGGTTCGTGTCGTTCCGGAAGAGCCTTTGCACCTGGCAAGAATGTACGAGACCGTCACCGTGACGGGTACCCTGCGGCCCGGCCTGGATCAGGCGCAATTTTTCATGATCGACGGTGACCGCGTCCTCACCTACGGCTACAGCATAAACCATGCCCAAGTAGCGACAGTAACGGCGACGACGGATCCCGATCTGCTGTCACTTTCGCCTTTCGGCATCCAGCCTCGCTAGTGGAAGTCTCAGAGACGGTTTCTGGCATGGATGCCGCCAACTACGGCATATATAAGCTGCGGAGGTTCTCATGCCGCAATATGCGCGCGTATTCCAATCCGGCAATTCGCAGGCCGTCCGGCTGCCGAAGGAGTTCCGCTTCGACGTGGACCAGGTGGAGGTGACTCGGGAAGGGGATGCTGTGATCTTTCGGCCACGGGCAGATCGCGGCGTGCGGTGGGCATCGTTGCATAGCGCCTTGGAGCGCGGCCTCAGCGACGATTTCATGGCGGAAGGGCGAGAGCAGCCGAAGGGGCAAGAGAGGCCTGGTCTTCAGGATCTGTTCAAGTGATACCCATCTCATCGACTGGACGGTCGGGCGGTAGGTCCGGTCTCCGATGAAAAATGCCCGGGCGCAGCCGAAACTGCGCCCGGGCAAAATGCTGCCGATCAGACGAGATCGAAACGATCGGCGTTCATGACCTTGGTCCAGGCCGCGACGAAGTCCCTCACGAACTTCTCCTTGGTATCGGCCTGGCCATAGACTTCGGCAAAGGCGCGCAGCTGCGAGTGCGAGCCGAAGATCAGGTCGACGCGGGTGCCGGTCCACTTGACTTCGTTGGTCTTGCGATCACGCCCTTCGTAAACGCCGTCCTTGCCGGCAGCGGGCGACCACTGCGTGGCCATGTCGAGCAGGTTGACGAAGAAGTCGTTGGTCAGTGTTTCCGGACGGGAGGTGAAGACGCCATGTTCGGGCGCGCCGGCCTTCAGCACACGCAGGCCGCCGACGAGAACGGTCATTTCAGGTCCGGTCAGCGTCAGCAGTTGGGCACGGTCCACCAGGGCTTCTTCCGGCTTCATGAACTGCCGGCCGCCGATGTAGTTGCGGAAACCATCAGCACGGGGTTTCAGCGCCGCGAAGGAATGCGCGTCGGTCTGTGCCTCGGAGGCGTCCATGCGGCCCGGCGTGAACGGCACGCTGACGGCATGACCGCCGGCCGCTGCCGCTTTCTCGACGCCGGCTGCACCACCCAGAACGATCAGGTCGGCGAGCGAGATCTTCTTCGCCCCGGTCTGGGCGGCGTTGAAGTTTTTCTGGATGCCTTCGAGAACGCCGAGGACCTTGGCGAGCTGCGCCGGCTGATTGACTTCCCAGTCCTTCTGCGGGGCAAGGCGGATACGCGCGCCATTGGCGCCGCCACGCTTGTCGGAGCCGCGGAAGGTCGAGGCGGACGCCCAGGCGGTCGAAACCAGTTCCTGCACGGTGAGGCCCGTTGCGAGCACCTTTGCCTTGAGGTCGGCGATATCCTTGTCGTCGACAAGCGGATGATCGACGGCCGGGATCACGTCCTGCCAGATCAGGTCTTCGGCCGGAACCTCCGGACCGAGGTAGCGCACCTTCGGTCCCATGTCGCGGTGGGTCAGCTTGAACCATGCGCGGGCGAAGGCATCGGCGAACTCGGCAGGGTTTTCCAGGAAGCGGCGCGAGATCTTTTCGTAGATGGGATCGAAACGCAGTGCCAGGTCGCTGGTCAGCATGGTCGGCAGATGCTTCTTCGATGCATCATAGGCATCCGGAATGGAGGCATCGGCGTTCTTGGCCTGCCACTGATGCGCGCCGCCCGGGCTCTTGGTCAGCTCCCATTCGAAAGCGAACAGGTTTTCGAAGAAGTAGTTGCTCCACTGGGTCGGCGTCTGGGTCCAGGTCACTTCGAGGCCGCTGCCGATGGCATCGCGACCGACGCCTGTGTTGAACTTGCTGGTCCAACCCAGGCCCTGAGCTTCGAGCTCGCCGCCTTCCGGGTCGACACCGACAAACGACGGATCGCCAGCGCCATGGGTCTTGCCGAAGGTATGCCCGCCGGCGATCAGCGCCACGGTTTCTTCGTCGTTCATCGCCATACGGGCGAAGGTTTCACGAATGTCGCGGGCAGACGCCAGCGGATCCGGAGTGCCGGTAGGGCCTTCCGGGTTGACATAGATGAGGCCCATCTGCACGGCGCCAAGCGGCTCTGCCAGCTCGCGTTCGCCGCTGTAGCGCTCGTCACCCAGCCAGGTACCCTCAGGACCCCAGTAGAGTTCTTCCGGCTCCCAGACATCGGCGCGGCCGCCGGCGAAACCGAACGTCTTGAAACCCATGGATTCGAGCGCGACGTTGCCGGTGAGTATCAACAGGTCAGCCCAGGAGATCCTGTTGCCGTATTTCTGCTTGATCGGCCACAGCAGGCGGCGGGCCTTGTCGAGGTTCACGTTGTCAGGCCAGCTGTTGAGCGGCGCAAAACGCTGCTGGCCGGCCCCGGCGCCGCCGCGGCCATCCGTGATGCGGTATGTGCCGGCGCTGTGCCAGGCCATGCGGATGAACAGGCCGCCATAATGACCGAAATCGGCTGGCCACCAGTCCTGCGAATCCGTCATCAGCGCGTGAAGATCCTTCTTGAGGCCGTCGAGATCGAGCTTCTTGAACTCCTCGGCATAATCGAAGGCCTGGCCGAGCGGGTCGGCTCGGCCGGAATTCTGGTGAAGAATCTGCACGTTCAACTGATTGGGCCACCAGTCGCGGTTGGATCTGCCGCGAGGCGTATTGCCATGTGCAACAGGACATTTGCCTGCGCTGTCAGTGGGGTTGTCCATGATCGTCTCCTTGATTGCTTGATCTGTCTGCGGTCCAAAAAGATGAGCCGAGCTGGCGCCCCACTCTCTCCCTGCAGTCTTCATATCGGAAGCGCTTCATAAATTTAAGTTTGATTTACTGATCGTTGCGATAAGCTAAGGTTATGAAGAACCTTACCCTGAAACAGCTACGTTATTTTGAAGCACTGGCAAGAGATGGCCGCTTCCGACGTGCCGCCGACGCCTGTGCGATCTCCCAGCCGGCATTGTCAATGCAGATCAAAGAACTTGAGCAAGAGTTGGGCGGTGAGCTTTTCGAACGCAACGCACGCGAGGTGAAGCTGACCGCCTTCGGTCAGACCGTCGCTCTCAGGATCCGCGATATCCTGCGTGGCGTGGACGAACTGGCGGAACTGGCGCGCGCCGCGCGCGATCCTTTTCTGACGCGGCTGCGCATCGGCATCATCCCGACGATTGCGCCCTATCTGTTGCCGGCAATCATCAACGATCTGAACAGGAGCTTTGCAGGCATTCAGATCGAAGTGCGCGAAACGCAGACGTCGAAGCTGGTTCAGGAGCTGGCGCAAGGTCAGCTCGACACGGCAATCGTTGCCTTGCCCGTGTCGGAACCCTCCCTGGCAGAACTCGAGCTCTTCAAGGAAGAGTTCGTGCTGGTTCGGCGGCCCGAAGACGAGGGTAAGCCGGTGCCCGAACGCGAGGCGCTGCGCGAAATGCGATTGCTGCTGCTCGAGGAAGGCCATTGCTTCCGCGATCAGGCCTTGTCGTTCTGCAAGATAGGGCAGGCCCGTCCCCGGGAAGTCATGGAAGGCAGTTCTCTCTCCACCCTGGTTCAGATGGTCAGCGCCGGTATCGGCATCACCTTGATTCCCGAGATGGCCGTTCCCCTCGAAACGCGCTCGGCGCATGTTTCGATTTCGCGCTTCCAATCTCCGCAGCCGTCGCGAACGATCGGCATGATCTGGCGCAATTCGACGCCCATGGCCAATCAGCTCCAGCAGGTTTCCGAGGCGGTTCGCCGATCAGCCGACAGCATGCGCGAACAGTATATCGCGCGGTGATGGAGCTCACATCGCCTCGCCTCAGGATCGCCGTTTGAACGTATGCTCCGCTGCCGGAAACTGTCGCGATCGGACCTCGTCGGCATAGGCGGCAGCCGCGGCCGAAATCCTCTTGCCGAGTTCGTCGTAGCGCTTGACGAAGCGCGGGGTGAAATCGCTGAAGAGCCCCAGAATATCGTCGGAAACCAGAACCTGACCGTCGCAGGCGGAAGAAGCGCCGATGCCGATGGTCGGGACGTGCATGGCGGACGTCACCTCCCGGGCGAGCGGCTCCACCGTGCCCTCGATGACGACGGCAAAGGCGCCCGAGCCGCCAACGGCGTGGGCATCGCGGCGGATCTTCGACGTCTCGTGTTCGGAATGGCCGACAGATCGATAACCGCCTGCGGTTTGGACCTGCTGCGGCATCAGGCCGATATGGCCCATAACCGGAATCCCCCGCTTGGTCAGAAAGGCGATGGTCTCGGCCATCTCCTCGCCGCCCTCCAGCTTGACGGCATCGCAGCCGGTTTCCTGCAGGATGCGGACAGCATTGCGAAAGGCGATCTCCTTGGATTCCTGATAGCTGCCGAACGGCATGTCGACGACAACGCAGGCCTTGCCGACACCGCGCATCACCGCCTTGCCGTGCGCGATCATCATGTCGAGCGTCACGCCGATGGTGGACTCCATGCCGTAGAGCACCATGCCAAGCGAATCCCCGACCAGCAGGAGGTCGCAATGCTCATCAAGCAGCCGCGCCATGGGCGTCGTATAGGCGGTCAGGCAGACGATCGGCTTGCCGCCCTTCATGGCTGAGATGCGCGGTGGCGTAATGCGCTTCTGAATTCCGGCCGCGCTCATCTGGTCACTCCCTTTCCCGGCAAGCTCTGCCCGCCGATAACCCTTTTGTTCCCGACAACCCGGTTGTCTCCGACAACTCGGTTGTTACTGACGACCCTGTTGTCGAGCAGTCGTGTCGAGCCGACCCGAACGAAGAGCGCCACGACGACAGGCTCTGCGATCGATGTGATCGGCTGCAGCGTTGCGGCATCCCTGACGGCGACGACCTCGGGCTTTGCCAGAGGCTCGCGATTGAGAAATGCCGTGAGCTTTGCCTCGAGCTCCACCGGATCGGTCAGGCCGCCGGCGACCAGACGCTCGGCCTCGTCAAGGGTCTGAGGGACGATCACCGCGGCATGCCGCTCCGCCTCGCTGAGATAGACGTTGCGCGACGACAATGCGACGCCGTCGCTGTCTCTGACCGTCGGCACCGATATCACGCGCACCGGCACAGCCAGATCGTCCACCATGCGTTTGATGATGACGACCTGCTGATAATCCTTCTCTCCGAAATAGGCGGTCTGCGGCTGCACGATGTTGAAAAGCTTGCAGATAACCGTGGCGACGCCGGCAAAATGCCCGGGCCGTACCGCCCCTTCGAGTTCGCGCCCGAGATCGGGAATGTCGACGACGGTCAACATCGGGCGGGAATACATGTCCTCGACACCAGGCGAAAAAAGGAAATTGACGCCGGCCTGTCTCAGCATGGCGGCATCGCGTTCGAGATCGCGCGGATATTTGCTGAGGTCTTCCGCCGGGCCGAACTGCAGCGGATTGACGAAAATCGAGACGACGACGATGTCGTTCTCGGCTCGAGCGCGCGAGACGAGCTCCATATGACCGGCATGAAGATAGCCCATCGTCGGAACAAGGCCGACGGTTCGCCCCTGCCGCCTCAGCGCGTCGAGCGTGTGGCGCAGTTCGTCAATGCTCGAGAAAATCCGCATATATCCTCCCCTGGCCGGTCACTCCATCTTGGGCGCGGATAAGAAGTGTAATCGATGCGGCAGGTCAATGCATTTTCCTCGATAAAAACGATTAGATGAAACGCCAGCCGATGACACCGGACCATATCGGCCCTGGGGAACGGATTTTCGTCACTTGGCTCCTGTTGCGCGTCTCACCTGCTTGCAGTGGAACCGACGATGTGCGACTTCCGTTACTCGCCCTGTCCGTCAAGATACCATCACAGTCGATCGCTATGGACGTTACATGGAGGACGCATGGACAAGCCCTGGAAGATCAGCCGTGGACCGATTGCGGCAACCGAGCTCGACGTGGAGAAGGCAAACGCGATCAATGTGCTGTTGATCCGGCCGGTCGGCGTCCTTCCGGCCAAGGCGGGAGATCCGATCCTTCCTTTTGCCGTCGGCCTTTTCAATGAACTCCGTCCGCTCCTGAAGCCCGAGGCCGGCGTCACGACGCTCAGACGAGCGACCGCGGCCTATGTCCACGGCCGGCGCTACTATTTCGCCAGCGCCCAACCCGATTCCATGCGCCACAGTCTTAACGGTGAACCTGTCGAACCACTGTCGTCCGAAGACCGGCTGGTCGCGCAAAAACGCTTTCTGAGCCTCAAGCAGACCACCGGTAAGACAGACGCGTCCGAGCAGACGGCACCGGTCCCCGCTCCCCTGTTGAGCAAAAGCGAACAGATCCGCGCAGCCCTCCTCGGCAAAAGGAACGCCGCCAGCTAGAGCGAGATGACATCAGCGTCTCGCTTGCAGTCATTGTGCGGTCTTGGTTGTGCGACCGCCATTCACAAGGGCGACGTAGTCGCTCTCTGCGTTTGGCCGCATCGGGGGCGCGGAAAACGCGCCCCCGGCCGGCGCCGACCGAAGGGGAGGGGCAATCGGCCGGGTTAGTTCAACGGTGCTTCGCCTGATGTGATCCGCTGCTCGTCCGCGCCAAACAGATGGACGGTATCGTGGATCGGCGCGATCCTCAGGACCTCACCGGGGGCTGCCCTGATCCGTTCCCTGAAGACGCAGGTCAGCGTCTGTGCCCCCAGCCGGACGATGACGAGCGTTTCCGAACCCGTCGGCTCGACGACCACCGTCGTGACCTCGATGCCGCCCGGGTCCAACCGGATATGTTCGGGACGAATGCCGTAGATGACGGCATCTGCCGGACGGCGCTCGCTCGGCAGGAGCAGGCCGTCGGCGGTTCGAAACCCATCTTCCGTCATGTTGCCGCTGATGAAATTCATCGCCGGGGAGCCGATGAAGCCGGCGACGAAAAGGTTGTTCGGGCGATCGTACAATTCCAGCGGAGAGCCCGACTGCTCGATCAGGCCGTCCTTCATGACGACGATCTTGTCGGCCATGGTCATGGCTTCGATCTGGTCATGGGTGACATAGATGGTCGTCGTCTGCAGCCGTTGATGCAGTTCCTTGATCTCAGAGCGCATCTGCACCCTGAGCTTGGCGTCAAGGTTCGACAGAGGCTCGTCGAAGAGAAAGACGGCGGGGTCGCGCACGATCGCCCGCCCCATCGCCACACGCTGCCTCTGGCCGCCCGACAGTTGCTTGGGATATCTCTCCAGGAGACTTTCGAGACCGAGGATCTTCGCGGCATTGCCGACCCGCTGATCGATCTCCGTCCTCGGCATCCGTTTCAGCCGCAGCGAAAAACCCATGTTCTTGGCAACGGTCATATGCGGGTAGAGCGCATAATTCTGGAACACCATCGCGATATCCCGGTCCTTGGGGGCAAGCTCGTTGACGATATGCTTGCCGATCTGGATCTGCCCCGAAGTGATGCCCTCGAGGCCCGCAATCATCCTCAAGAGCGTGGATTTGCCGCAGCCCGAAGGGCCGACCAGAACGACGAACTCGCCGTCGCCGATATCGACCGATACGCCTTTAATGGCTTTGAACGCGCCGTAATCCTTGCGCGCATTGTTGACCGAAACATGGGCCATTGCCGTCCTCCCGAAATCGCTGTCAAAGTCCGCTCAGGACATTTCTCAAATAATCGAGGCCGAGGCGCTCGCCGTCTTTGCGAGCGGCTAAGTCCTTGCCCGGCCAGCCAAAGGCCGCATCCTCATGTTCGATCGACAGCGTGCCATCGAAGCCAGCCCCGCGGGCCTGGCGCAGAAACCTCGGCCAATCGATGAGGCCGAGCCCGGGCAGCTTGTATTGCCACCAGCCCTTGCCGTGATAGCCGACAGCCTGCAGGCTCTCCGGATCGATCGCCGTGTCCTTGGCATGAAGGATGGCGATGCGATCCTTCACTGCCTCCATCGCCTCATAGGGATCGACGCCAATGCGGATGAGGTGCGAAGGATCGAATTCCAGCCCGAAGCGGGGATCCGGGATCCTCTGAAAAAGCTCCTGCCATCCTTTGGGCGTCGTTCCAATGAAATTGTCCTTCGGACCCGGCCAGTTCTCGATTGCGAAGGTGAGGCCATAGGGCTGCGTCTGCGCGATCAGCTCATTGGCGAAATCGGCGAAGTCATCATAGTTGGCTTCGTCGCTTGCGGTGTCGTCCCGGCCCGGGAAGATCACGAAGATCGGGACGCCGGCTTGCCCGATCGCGCCGGCAAATTCGGCAGTCTTCGCCCGAAGTGCATCACGCTTTGCCCGGTCAGCATCGAGCTGATTGCCAAAATAGGTGATCGACGACACGAAGAGGTTGCGGCTACGTGCAAGTGCGACGGCGGCTTCCACCCGATCCGGCGTCTTGATATGACCGCCGACATCGATCTCGATGGCGTCGAAACCGGCCGATGCGGCGAAATCGACCACCTCCTCCAGGGGGCGATCGTTGAATGTCGAGGTGTAAAAGCCGATCTTCACCCAAATCCTCCCATCTTCATCAAATCCCTGAGGCCATACGGCCGTTTCAACTGTTCAGACGGTCCATGTTCTTGAGTGGCGAACGTATGCGTTGAGCCGGGTCCGCCGACGCGAGCATGAGGGCCGCCGCCATCGGCATGACCGCCGCGCCCATGGCAGAGGCATCCTCTCCGAGCGAGGCGCGATGAAGTGAGGGAAGGTTGGTGTCCTCGGGATCGAGATGCTCGTGCACATAGCGCAGCAACTCGTCGACGATGCGGATCGGCAATCTGCCGCCGACGAGGACGGCGTCTGGGTCGACGACCATGCCGATATGCTTGACGGCGACTGCCAGATGCGCGCTCATTTCCTTCAGCCACTGCGACACGAGGCGCCTGCCATGCGCATCCAACGTCAGGAGATCGTGGGGAACACTCACCTCGACGCCGTGCCGCGCGAGGAAATCATAGAGGAAGAACAACGAGAATATCTCGCCGAGAAGCTGGACCTTATGGACCTTCCCGTCCCCGCCGTCGGCGATCGGCAGCCAGCCGATTTCACCGCTGAGGCCCATGGCGCCACGATGACCGTTGCCGTCGAGCACGAGGCCGCCACCCGGGCATGGATTGATGGCGATGTAGAAGAAGCTGCTGCTTTCAGCGCCCAATCCGTAGTCGAGTTCGGCAAGGGCTGCGGCATTGGCTTCGTTTTCGATGAAGACGGGATGCTGCGTCAGGTTCTCCAGTGCGGCGCGCACATCGAATGCCGTCCATTCCTGATAAGCCTCGGGCTTGCCGAGGAGCGAAATTTCGCCAAGCCAATCCGGCATCGCCAGACCGATGCCGGCGAGGCGCGCGTCGTCGATGAGCCGGCTGCGCTGGAAATGCGAAATCGCATCGGCCGTGAGCTGCAGGAATTCCGCCGGCAGGATGAAGCGTTTCTCGTGGTGCACGCGGGCGCGGACATTGCCGACGGCATCGACGGCCAGGATCGTCAGATGGTCGCGATCAATGTTGATGCCGATGGCAAAGCAGGCATCCGGATTGATTTCGAGTTCGATCGCCGGCTGGCCTCTGAGCCCATGCCGCCGGCGGGCTTCCATGATCAGGCCCTCGTCCAGCAGGCGGTCGACGATCCGGGCGATCGCCGGTTTGGTAAAGCCCGTCCGCCTGGCGATTTCGGCTCTCGAAATCGGCGCCTGGCGATGAATGCAGCGCAGGACGACGGCCCTGTTGTGCTCACCTGCATCTTCGACATTGGCGCCCGTCAGATCCGGGGACAGCCTGGCGCCGAGTGTCTGGTTCATGCTCGAAATCCTTCCTTGCGCATAGCCTGAACCGCTCGTCATCCCTTGACCGCGCCGCTGGTCATTGCCCCGAGGATCAGCCGCTGGAGCGACAGGAAGGCGACGATCGCCGGAACGACCGCGATCAGGCAGGCGGCGGCAAGCAACTGAATGGACGAGTCGGTCTGCATGCCGCGGAAGTTAAAGATCCCGACGCCGATCGGCATCAGGTCATTTTTCGTGAGCAACAGAAAAGGCACCAGAAATTGCGACCAGCCGGCAATCACGGTGATGATGAAGACGGAGGCGATGCCCGGCGCCGATAGTGGCAGAATGATGCGCCAGAAGACCGAAAATCGATTGCAGCCATCGATCATCGCCGCTTCGTCGAGGCTGCGCGGGATGCCGTCGACCGAACTCTTCAGAAGCCAGGTCGCCAGCGGAACGCCAAGCGCGATATAGACCATGACGACGGCAAAATGCGTATCCAGCAGGCCGAGGCGATTCATGTAGCGGTAGAGCGGCACCATGATGACAAGCGGCGAGATCATCTGGAAGAGCAGCAAACCCATCATCGACAGGCCCTTGCCCCGGAATTGAAAGCGGGAAAAAGCGTAAGCCGCGGGCAGCGCGACGATCAGAACGCCCAGCCCGCTGAGGGCAGCAAGTTTGAGGCCGTTCCACAGATAGATCGGAAAATAGCTGTTGTTCAAAACGGTGATGAAATTGTCGATGGTGGGATTGTTTGGAATATATCGCGCCGCGCCGCGATAGATCTCGCGCTTGTCGCGCATCGCCATCGACAGGAGATAGGTGAGGGGGCCGGCGAAGAACACGAACATTACCAGCATGAACAGATAGCTCATGGCATCGCCGAGGCGCGTTCCGGTCCGTCCACTCATTGCTCTTCCTCCTTCGGCAGGAACGACGCATAGATAAAGGCCAGCCCGAGGCTGATGATCAGCATGAGCACGGAGAGCACGCTGCCGCCGGACAGGTCGTAGTTTCTAAAGACGATATTGAAGACGTAGAGCGAGATGACCTCGGTCGCACGCCCCGGACCGCCGCCCGTCAGCGTGATGATCGCATCGAAGGTATTCACCGTCTGGATCGTAATGAGGATCATATTGACCAGGATCGCCGCGCGCAGCTGCGGCAGCGTGACGAAGAAAAACTGCTGTGATGCCGTCGCACCGTCGACCTCGGCCGCTTCATAGAGCGAGGGATCGATCGACTTCAGCGCCGCATACATGACGACCATCGAAAATGCCGTGCCGCGCCATATGTTGGAGATGAGGGTGGACCACGGTGCGATCGCGGGGTCGGAGAGCCAGGCGACAACAGGCATGTGCATCAACCTCAGAATGCTGTTCAGCGCACCATAAGGCGCTTCGGAAAAGAGCATCTGCCAGATGATGCCACCGGCAATTCCGGGGACGACCCAGGCAACCAGCGCCGTCGTTCTGAGTATGGTGGTGCCGAACAGGCCGCGCTTTTCGCCGCGGATGACCACGACGGCGACCGCAAGACCTAAAATTTGCTGGCCGATGACGCTGCCGCCGACGAAGATCAGGGTCGCCCATAAAATGTCGGGTAGCTGCGGCGAGCTCAACGCATTGGTGATCGACCCCAGCGTATAATCCTGATTGTCGCCGATCAGCGTGGCATTGGTGAATGAAAGCCTGAAAACGTCGATGACGGGGTAAAGGTAGAAGATGCCGATGACGACGATCACGGGCATGATCCAGGGCAGGGGCGCACCGGCGAAACGGCGCATGAACGTTCTGCTTTGAGGCGGGCTGTCAGCCTCGATGGCAATGGGGCTCATTGGCTTCTCTGTGCGGGGTTTCGCAATGTCGACGGCGCCCGGCGGGCAGGCGCCGTCACGGTCGGAAGCACTAGAGACGCTTGTAGGCCTCCAGCGCCGCATTGAAGGCGGCATTCAAGGCGTCTTCCGGCTTTTTGGTCCCCGAGAGCACGTCGCCCATCATGATCTGGATCTGGTTGGAGATTTCAGGATAGATCGGCACACCCGGGCGTGCCTGTCCATCGACCAGAGCCGCGGCGAAGGTCTTGTTGGCTTCGGTGGAGAAGACCTCATATTTGTCGAACAGCGACTTCCTGGTCGGCAACTGCTGCTGCAGCGCATTTGCCGGCCCCATATAGACCTCGCGTGCGAGGTTGGCGCACATCTCGATCTTGTCCTTGTCCTTGCTGAAGGAGGCGATCGTCCAGCCACCGGTGCCGGTCGAACGCTGATCGGCGCTGGGGCCGGGGATCGGCGAGAAGGTCCAGTTGTTGAACTCGTCCTCGTCGAGCGTGGCCTTCAGCTGCGCATATTGCCAGTTGCCGCCGATGAAGAGCGCCGTCGTCGCCGCGGCGGCCGCGGCATTCATATCGTCGTAATTCGCGATCGTGCTGACGCGCTTCGGCGCGGCACCCGAATCGACGAGATCCTTGAAATAATTCAGCGCCTTCAGGAATTTCTCCTTGTTCTCGCCTTCGCCGAATACCGGCTTGCCCGAGTCGTCGACGAGCTTGCCGCCGAGTGCCCAATAATTCGCGAGCCAGTCAAATGTCGTCCCCTCCCAGCGCCCGCCATTGAAGAGAACGCCTTCCATGCCTTCCTTGGTGGAGGCGAGCGCGGCCTTTTTCAGGTCGTCCCATGTCTGCGGCGCATCCGCAACGATCGACTTGTTGCGGTAGAGCACACGAAGGTCCGTATCCCACCACCAGGCGCGGACCTTCTGGTCCTGATCGGTGATGCCGCTGCGGATGAAGGGGAACAGGTCATCCACTTCCTCCTTCGAAAAATACGGCGTGAAGTCCGCAAGAACATTATTGACCATGAACTGCGAGAGGACGAAGGAGTCGACGGCAGCGCAGTCAGGCGCATTACCGGCCTTGGCCTGCTCCAGCATCTTGGCCTGTTCGGTGCCGATGTCCGAGGACATGAATTGCAGCTGCAATTTCCAGTCCGGATGCTTCTTGATGAAATCGACGAAGAGCTTCTGATAGCCCTCGGCGATCGCCGGATCCGAATTGTTGGGACTATCGTTCGTCAAACGGACGACGAGGGATTTCGGCGCATCGGCAAGGCCGATCCTGTCCTTTGTGGCAAGTTCCTGGGCAAATGAAACGGATGCTGAAAATAACATTGTGCTCAGCGCAAATGCGCTGACGGTGGCGCTCTTCATGATGGGTCTCCTCCCCATTTTGAACGGATACAGCCTGGCGGTCAGTTGACCTCTCCTCATTTCCGTGCTGCATTAATTAGATTAAGTTACTTTGATTTGATGTCAAGCCACAGCTTGGAAGGCCAGACATGGGAGGTTGGGATGCTGGCGACAATCAACAGCAGCTAGCGCACAGTTCCGGAAAATCGAGATCGATTTCCGCAAAAGAACATGCGCCATGAAAGTGATGGAGCGTCCCGCAGCACGCGCGGCGCATCCACCGCAATTTCCCGAAGAAGGGCACGAGGCAATCGCGGATGGCTGCGATGGTGCGAGTGCGGTTTTGCCCGACTGAACTGCCGCGGGCAGTAATTCCATGGAGGATAGGATGCGTCTACTCATTCTCGGTACCGGCGGAATGGCCAACCAGCATGCCGCCAACTTCAAGGCGATCGAAGGCGTCAGTGTCGTGGGCGGCGTCGATGTCGTCCCGGAAAGGCTCGCCGCCTTTTGCACCGAACATGGCATCGCCAATCATTTCACGACCCTCGAGGAGGCTCTCGCCTGGGGCGAGTTCGACGCAGTGGCAAACGTCACGCCGGACCGCATTCACCACCCGACGACGCTGCAGGCGATCGAAGCCGGCAAGCACGTCTTCTGCGAAAAGCCGCTCGCCACCGATGCCGTCAAGGCCATGGAGATGACCGAGGCCATCGAGCGATCGGGCAAGGTCGGCATGGTCAATTTCACCTATCGCAATTCGCCTGCTCTTCAGAAAGGCCGGCAGATGGTGCTCGCCGGCGAAATCGGGGAGACCAGGCACGTCGAGGCCTCCCACCTGCAAAGCTGGCTGGTCGGCCGCCATTGGGGCGACTGGAAGAGCGAGAGCAAATGGCTGTGGCGGCTGAGCAAGAAGCACGGATCCAACGGCGCGCTGGGCGATATCGGCATCCACATCGTCGATTTCGCATCATACGGCTCCGGGCTCGACGTTGCACATGTCTTCGCGCGGCTGAAGACCTTCGACAAGGCGCCGGGACACAAGATCGGCGAGTATGATCTCGATGCGAATGACAGCTTTACGATGAATGTCGATTTCGCCAATGGCGCGATCGGGACGATCCAGGCGACGCGCACGGCGGCCGGACAGATGGATCAGCTGCGCCTCAGGGTCTATGGCGAAACCGGCTCGATCGAGATGATCTACGATACCGGAAAATCGTCACTTCGCGCCTGTCTTGGAGAAGACGTGCACACGGCGACCTGGCGTGACGTCCCGTTCGATCCGGTCGAGACGAACTACCAGCGTTTCGTCCAGGCTGTGCGGGCGGGCAGGACCCAGGAACCCTCGTTCCGGCGGGCGGCCAATATCCAGAAAGTCCTGGACAAGGCGCTGGCCTCCGATCTCAGCCACGCCGATGAAGCGCTCGCCTGACCCGGCCATCAGGCCGAAGCCGGCGGCAGCAGCAAAGTGTTGAGGAAGGGTAGGAGCGCTGCACCGAGCGCAACGCCGCCGCCGCTGAAGCTCGCGGGTTTCATCGGCGAAATCCAGGGTGTCAGCAATGGTCTCGTCGAGGTGTCGCGCCGCTCGATGGAAAGCTGATGGATCAGCGCTTCGATCACGCCCTGCGGCAGATCGCTGCCGATCATGACAACGCTCGGAGCAAGGAAGCCAGCCATGGCGATGATCGGGTCGAGCAGATGGCCGGCGGCTTCCCGTATCCATTGCGACAATAGTGGCGAGGAGATTTCCTCGCCCTTCAGCAGGCGGGTGAAGTCCCGGTCGCCGATCCGTGATCGCAGGGATTCGAAACCGACGACGGTGTTCAATTGGACATTGTCCGGGCCTGTCAACATTTCGCCGATGCTGCCCGCCCGGCCATGGACGCCGGAATAGGGAATACCGCGAATGAGAAAGCCGGCCTGAACATCGTCGTCGATGATGATCATCGCAAGTCCGCCTTCCCTGCCGGAACTGCCGATCGTGCGTTCGGCGAGAAGGCTCGCCGTGCACTCGTTCTCGACATAGGGGCGCGCGATCGTCGACATCGCGGCGATCTGATCGCTTTGCTCCTCTGTCCAGTCGTTGGCGGCGATGCCAAGGCCGATGATCGGCAAGGCGGCGTGGCGATCGACCATATCCCTGACGGCCGCATGCAGCAGGCCGACTTTGTCAGCGGGGTCCAGCTCGATATAGACCCGGTCATGGACCTGGCCACTCAGATCGATGAGCACAGCCTCACCACGCCTTTGGCGAAGCTTGACGCCGATCGAGAAGGCGCCTTCCGGGCGCAAGGCAAATTCGGTCGCGGTCGCACCGCCGCCAGGGCCAGTGCGACGGTTGGAGGTGACAAGCTTTTCGTCAGCCAATCGGCGTAGAATATTGGTAATGCCGGGGCCGGTCAGGCCGCAATGCCGGCCAAGCTCCATCCGCGTCAACGGGCCATGGCGGCGGATGGCTTCCAGAATGACGCGAATGTTTCGATCGGCGATTTCGCCGGACCGCAGGCCGACCGTTTTGGCGCGCTGGGCGCCCATCTCCTGAGTGTGAAGCCGACGCGGCCCTGACCGAAGATACCGCATGACTGTCTTTCCTAGAGCACCATCTCGGTTGTGTACTTCATCCACGGGCTATGGGAAAGCCGGGCTTAGCGGCCGCTTTTTGGGCTGAATGTCCTATCAACCGGGATCAGCGCCATCAAGGCGCTGACGACGCGCGGCGGGGCGAATGCCGCGCAATGCGTCAACAGATCGTCGAAACGACATGGCAATAGGAGCTCACTCTATCGATCGTTAGTAGCTGCAAGGATGATCGTTGCCGAATCCATCGCGGCAGGCAGGTCTGAGCGAATAGTCGGTGCCGGTATATCCAACCGAGCCGGTTTGCATCGAGCCATTCGAGGTTGTCGTGCAGGATGACGACGATACGGCAACCACGATGACGGCTGTGGCGGCTGTCAATAATTTGCGGACTTGAAGCATCCCAACCTCCCCAGCGCTGCCTGAAATCTGCCATATCAGTGCAATTCTCGGTCAAATAGGGCCGACGGGAGTTTCGATAACTGTTGTTGTCGATCAAGATCTCGTTATTCGGTGAAGGTCCAATCACCGTTTCCGATCGGGAACGGCTGGGACTCCCGCAAACCCGGAGTGGTTCACTTCATTCGCACTTGACGGCAAATCAAAGTTACTTAATCTAAGCGCCAGTAGGACCCACTGGGAGGAGGAGCCGGCAAAACGCGATCCTTGTCGCACCATCTTCATCTCCCAAAGCGATGACTCCGGATCGTTCTCCGTCGATTTTTCAACAGGATAAGCCATGCCTCTGACCATTGCCCAGCGCCTCGATCGTCTGAAAGTTCGCATTGCCGAGTTGGCGCATTGGCGAGATCGACAAAGTGCTGCGATCGACGGCTGGACTTTCGAGGGCGAGCCGATTGGCCATCACCAGGATTGGCCGCACCGCCAGGGAGTGGTGCATTTTGCCGCGACCGCTGAAGCGCCGGAGGCGTGGCCTCTCGACGATATTCGCCTGCAGCTCGACCTCGGCGGAGAGAGCCTGATCACTCTCAGCTACCCCGACGGTGAGACGGAAACATTCGGTCTCGATCCCTATCATCAGGAATTCCCCGTGAGGGGCCGCCGCTTTTCGATCGCGACGGAAACCGTCGCCCGCTTTCCGTTCGGCGAGCCCAATCGAGCGCCCAAGCTCAACAAGGCCCGGTTTATCTGGCTCGACAGTCCCGCTCACCGTCTGCATCTTCTGTTGAAGCAGGTTGCCGAGGCGATCGATGCGCTCGGCGAGCATGAAGTTGTGCCGCACCTGATGGATGCCGCCGAGCATGCCTTGCGCAGCCTCGACTGGCCGTCGGATACGGCAGCCTATATCTCCCGCACATCGAGCGCCGTCATGCAGCAGAAGATCTGGGAACTGCCGGAGCTTGAGGTTAATCCGGCAGGACTCACGGATGAGCAGAGCGGCTCGGCAGCCACGGCCTTCGAGGCTCTGACGGCGCGGTTGAAGGAGCTTCAGAAGCGCTTCCCGCCGAATGGAGAACTGCTGCTGACGGGCCATGCGCATATCGATCTCGCCTGGCTTTGGCCTTATCGCGAGACGCGGCGGAAAATGCGGCGCACCTTCAATACGGCGCTGTCGCTGATGGAACGCTCCGACGATTTCCGCTTCAATCAATCGACCGCCCATTATTACGCGCAGATGGAAGAGGAAGACCCGGAGCTTCTCGAGCGCATCAAGAAGAAGGTCGCGGACGGAAAGTGGGAAACCGTCGGAGGCATGTGGGTTGAGCCCGACACCAACATGCCGACCGGCGAAAGCCTCGCCCGTCAGGTTCTCTATGGCCAGCGTTATTTCGAAAAGACTTTCGGCACACGCCATACGGTCTGCTGGCTGCCCGATTGCTTCGGCTTTTCAGGCGCGCTGCCGCAAATCCTGAGACAGGGCGGCATCGACAGCTTCTTCACGATCAAGGTCAATTGGAGCGAGACCAACCATATCCCCTCCGATCTCTTCTGGTGGAAGGGCCTCGATGGCAGCCGGGTGCTGACCCACACGTTCGACAATCCGATGCAGGGTTATAACGGCTTCGTGCAACCCGATTGCTACGTGCCGACATGGAAGAATTTCCGCGGCAAGACCCAGCACGATACTTCGCTGCTGGCTGTCGGTTACGGAGACGGCGGCGGGGGCGTCACGCCCGAGATGGTCGAGCGCGAAGTGCAGTTGCGCGATTTCCCGGCAATCCCGCAGGCGCGATGGGGCACCGTCAAAAGCTATTACGAGCAGGCCCACCGTACCGCATCGAAAAAGAACCTTCCGGTGTGGGATGGTGAAATCTATCTCGAACTGCACCGCGCCACGCTGACGTCGCAAAGCGGCGTCAAGCGCAAGCACCGCCAGGCCGAACGGGCGCTGATCACCGCCGAAACCATCGCTTCGCTGGCGCATATGCTCGGAGCAGACAGGCCCCGAAACCTCGAAGCGGATTGGCGCGTTGTTCTGAAGAACGAGTTTCACGACATTCTGCCGGGCTCGAGCATCCGTGAAGTCTATCAGGATGCGGAGCAGGAACTGGGCGGCGTCATCGAACATGCCAAGGCCGAGCAGGCAAAGTCATTGCAGGCGCTGTCGGCCAAGCTGCCGAAGGGCGGCGTTGGCGGCGCCCTCGTCGTCGTCAATCCGTCGCTTTCGCCGAGGCCGCTCAGCGCGACACTCTCTGACGGCACGGTCATTGCGGCCGCCGATCTCGTCGCGCCCTTGTCCGTCGCAGTCTTCGACAAGGGCTCGCTCAAGCCGGCGGGCGGGCTGAAGGCCGGTCCCGACCGTCTCGAAAACGAGCACCTCTCGGTCTCCATCGGCAGGGACGGGGCGGTTGCAAGCCTCGTTCACAAGGCCACAGGCCGGGAGGCGGTCGACGGCTCGGCAAATCAGCTCTGGGTCTATCCGGCCGACAAGCCGCGCAACTGGGACGCCTGGGATATCGACGCGGATTATGCAGAAAAGGCCGTCCGCCTCGACGCGCCGGACAGTATCACCCTCGTTGAAGAAGGGCCGCACCGCGCGGCGATCCGCGTCGTTTACCGCTACCGGAATTCGAGCGTCACGCAGACCTATGTACTGACGGCCAACGCCAGGCGGCTCGACATTGAAACGACGATCGACTGGCATGACCGCCGCACCCTTCTACGCACGCTGAACCCGGTCGCCGCGCAGGCCCGCAAGGCGACGTTCGAATGCGCCTTCGGCATCGTCGAGCGGGCAACGCACACGAATACGTCCTGGGAGCAGGCGATGTTCGAGGCCGTCGCGCACCGCTTCGTCGATATCAGCGAGCCGGACTTCGGGGTCGCGCTGCTCAACAATGCCAAATACGGCCACAGCGCGCGCGGCAACGTGATCGGCATGAGCCTCGTGCGCGGGCCGATCTATCCCGATCCGCTGGCAGATGAAGGCGAGCAGAGCTTCACCTATGCGCTGATGCCGCATGAAGGCGCCTGGCATGAAGGCGGCGTTCTCGACGAGGCGATTGATCTCAACCAACCGCTCGTCTCGGCTGAATCCAGCAGTCTCTCCGCCGGCACTTTCGCGCCGCTTGCGGTCACCGGCATCCCTGTCGCGTTCTCAGGCCTGAAGCCGGCGGAAGAGGGCGACGGCCTCATCCTGCGCCTTTATGAACCGGCCGGCCGGCGCGGCAGGCTCGCCCTCAACTTGCCTTCCGGATGGGCAGCATCGCAGCCGCTGAACATTCTGGAAGAGCCGATGGAGCGGAAAGGGCCCGCCGATATCATGCCGTTCGAAATCCGGACGTGGAAGCTGCAAAGAGCCTGATGTTCATTTCCGGGCAGACCGCGCCTCGCCACTTCGATGCCGCGGGGCGCTATGGACTCACCAGAAATGAGACAAACTGGACAAATGGGTGATTTGAGACTATATCAGCTCCTGTAAGAATGGAGATTGTTTCATGGCTGGTTCCCATGTGCATTTGGATCGCGCTCGTCAGGCACAAGTCGCCGATCGTGTTGCCGCCAAAGTCGCCGATGTCCTGAAAGCCGACGCTGCATTCGAGTCCGGCTCGGTTGCCCTGTCCGCCAGAATTGCGGGAGCGGCGGCCGCGGCCATTGTCGATCTTCCCGTTAGCGTGCGACGCGAACTCAGCAAGCGACAGGGCGAACTTGCCCGCCGCATTCGCGGTCTGGTGGAGACCTTCAGCGATGCACCTGATGGCGGCAAGATCGCGCTTGAAATTCCGAAGGCCGTGGATCCCTCCAAAGGCGAAGGGCTTGGGAAGATTGCCACGGCGGAGGAAGGCGAGCGATTGCTGGGCGAGCTTGCGGTTGCCCGCAAGCTCGAGGAATGGGCGGGGCCGGTCGCCGGCGCAAACGAACTCCTGCGCGATTTCGGAATAGCGCGCTCCACCCTCAATCGCTGGCAGCATGCCGGCGAGGTCATCGCACTGCTGAAAGGAACGAGGAAGCATGTCTATCCGATCGAACAATTCATCGACGGGCGTCCGGTAAAGGGCATTGGAACGATTGCCGCTCTCGTTTCCAATCAGCGGGTGGCATGGCTGTGGCTCAGCCAGCCGAACCCCATGCTGGGCGGGCGCAGACCCATAAACCTCTTGAAACAGGATCATGCGGACGAGGTCGTCGACGCGGCCCAGACCTATTTCGCCGCGCAATGACGCTCGACAAGGCCGTCCTGCAGCGCCTCGCCGTTCGCGCCGACGTCACCGGCTATGTCAGAATCATCTCGCGCGCTCACGCCGCGACGCCTCTCGGTATGGGCTTCGGCAAGACGCGGTTTTCGAGCCCGAGGGATAAGTTCCGGTTGCTCTATCTCGCTCAGGATCCCGCGACGGCGATCGCCGAGACGATCGTTCGTGACCGGTTTCAAGGCAAGGCCGAGCGATTGATACTGCGGGAGGAGTTCGACCGCTATTCGATCGCCGTTATCCGAAACCCCAATCCGCTTTTCCTGCTGGACCTGCGCTATGAAGGCGCAAACCTGCTCGGGGTCTCGACAGATGCCATTCGAGCCAGAGCACAGACCAGCGGACGCCGACTCAGTCAGGAAATCTACGATCGCACCGATTTTGACGGCATTCTCTACATGTCCCGGATTACCAACAAGCAGTGCGTTGCCATCTATGATCGCGCTACGGCCAGCATTGAGGCCGACAGCCCCGCATGGGATCTCATCCGCTTGTCCGCGCTCGGCTCCATACTCGATGCCTTGCACCTTACGGTCGTAGATAGGGAATGATGTCCCATCGGTGAGAAGGACGCGCGGCGCTGTCGTGCTTCGGCATTCGGCCGATCTCGATCATCGCGACAAACTTGGCGCCGGCCGGAAAGCGTCGGGGTCCGGCGGCAAAGTTTTTGACCACGAAATCCACGAAAGCGCGCACTTTCGGTGGCCAGACGAGCGAGAGGGCGCCGAACGGCATCGTCAAGGAGGTGAGGACGGGGACCAGAGTTCCGGCTCGCATGTGCGACTCTGCGACGTAGACCGGGCAAATGCGCGAGGCCGAGACCATCTTGGGCTAGCCGCAGCCCTGCATCCGTATTGTTGAATGTAAGACTTCTCGGCAGAAGCAGCCGCTCGTATGGCTTGCTGGTCGGCCAAAGATATCACGAAGCCGTAAACCGCATCATGATCTGGTTGGCCCGCTTTGACGGGTGCTAGATCTCTCTTCTAACGAGGCGTCGACTGGAAGCCGCAAGCCGAAGCTCAACCGTCGAAACCAAGGCTCGCCAGCAGGCGGCTGACATAGGCTTCCAACCCGCCGACCATGTCGAAGCGGGTGGGATCGCGCAGCCAGAGCATCTGAAGGCCGTCCATCACGGCGATCAGCTCGGCCGCCATCGCCTTGCCATTAATCTTGCCGTCGATCGAGCCATCGGCGACGGCCTGCTCGAAGGTGGCGGCGATGTCGTTCTGCAGCTGGGTGGCACGATCGAGAAACCATGCCTTGGCCGGGTGATCCTTCATAAGGCTCTCGGCGTTCAGGATGGCGAAGGCCCTGACGACCTCGATCATTTCGGCGTTGCGGCGGAAGACCTCGACCATGCCCTTGAGCAGGCCGCGGAGGTCGGAACGATAGGGCCCGATGAAGCTTTCGCTTTCGAGATCGCGCTTGTCCAGAATGGCGAGCAGCAGATCAACCTTGGTCGGGAAATGGTGCAGCAGGCCGGGCAGCGACAGGCCGACGTCGCGGGCAACATCCGCGATGGCGGCACTCTGGTAGCCGTCTTCGGCGAAGCGCCGCATCGCAGCCGTCAGGATCTCCGCGCGGCGCGCTTCGCCCTTGCGGGATCTGCGTCGTCGCTTTTCGTCCTGTCCGGTCTCCGATTCGAATAACTCTGCCATCGTCTCTCCCGTCGATTTCTCCGGCGCTCTTTATCCATACATCAGGCTTCGCCAGTTGACATCTTAAAAATACCGAGTAATCGGTAGGTTTAAGAACTGCCTTGCGTGCTGAGAAGGCCGCGTTTGCCGCCGGTTGAGTTAGCACCGCGTATGCTCCGGTAATACTTCGCAGCACCCGAATTCCATTGAAGGGGAGGTTTGCATGATAGATTCCATTCTCGACAAGATGACGCTCGAGGAGCAGGTCTCCCTGCTGTCCGGCGCCGACTTCTGGACGACGGTTCCCGTCGAGCGTCTGGATGTGCCGAAGATCAAGGTGACGGACGGGCCGAATGGGGCTCGCGGCGCGGGTTCGCTGGTTGGCGGCGTCAAGGCGACCTGTTTTCCAGTCGCCATCGCGCTCGGCGCCACCTGGAATCCCGATCTCGTCGAGCGCATGGGCGTGGCCCTTGCCCACCAGGCAAAGAGCAAGGGTGCCGCCGTGCTGCTCGCGCCCACGGTGAATATCCATCGTTCCGGCCTCAACGGCCGGAATTTCGAGTGTTATTCCGAGGATCCGATACTGACCGCGGAACTCGCTGTCGCCTATATCAAGGGCGTGCAGAGCCAGGGGATCGCTGCGACGATCAAGCACTTCGCCGGCAACGAATCCGAGATCGAGCGGCAGACCATGTCTTCCGATATCGACGAGCGGATACTGCGCGAAATCTACTTTCCGCCCTTCGAACAGGCGATCCGCCGCGCCGGCGTGATGGCCGTCATGTCTTCCTATAACCGCCTCAACGGCACCTATACGAGCGAGCATGCGTGGCTGCTGACCACGGTGCTGCGCGAGGAATGGGGGTTCGACGGCATCGTCATGTCCGACTGGTTCGGTTCGCATTCGACGGCCGAGACGATCAATGCCGGTCTTGATCTCGAAATGCCCGGTCCGGCGCGCGATCGCGGCGAGAAGCTGGTTGCCGCCGTGCGCGAGGGCAGGGTCGAAGCCGCAACCGTGCGCGCGGCGGCGCGACGAATCCTGCTGCTGCTCGAGCGGGTCGGCGCGTTCGAAAAGAGGCCCGACCTCACGGAGCAGGCAGTCGACCTGCCGGAAGACCGGGCGCTGATCCGGCGTCTCGGCGCAGAGGGCGCGGTCCTCTTGAAGAACGACGGCATCCTACCGCTTGCCAAAACGTCGCTCGACCGGATCGCCGTCATCGGACCCAACGCCGCGAGCGCGCGCGTTATGGGCGGCGGCAGCGCGCACATCGCCGCCCATTACACAGTCAGCCCGCTCGAAGGGATTCGAGCCGCTCTTTCCAATGCCAACAGCGTCAGCCACGCCGTCGGCTGCCGCCACAACCGTCTGATCGAGGTGGCGAAGGGAAAGATCACCGTCGAATATTTCAAGGGGCGTGGTTGCCAGGGCACACCGCTTCATGTCGAAACCGTCGACAAGGGTGAGTTCTTCTGGTTCGAGCTGCCATCGGCCGAGCTCGATCCCACCGATTTCTCGGCTCGGATGACGATGCAATTTGTGCCCGAGGAGAGCGGCGATCATGTCTTC
This sequence comes from Rhizobium sp. SU303, assembly GCF_021052345.1. NCBI lineage: Bacteria > Pseudomonadati > Pseudomonadota > Alphaproteobacteria > Hyphomicrobiales > Rhizobiaceae > Rhizobium > Rhizobium sp. SU303. The sequence continues at coordinate 296,014 of NZ_CP088096.1, read as the reverse complement.
GGCATGACCAATGCCGGACTGGCGCGGCTCTTCGTCGATGGCAAGCTGACGGTTGACGGCCGTGACGGCTGGACACGCGGCGAAAACTATTTCGGCACCGCCAATGACGAACAGCGCGGCACGGTGGCGCTCGATGCGGGCAAGGCCCGTACCGTCACCGTCGAGTACGACACACCGGTGGCGAACGGGGAGGGGATCAACCTCACGGCCATTCGCTTCGGCGTCGAAAAGCCCTTGGGCGAGGCCGATATGCGGGAAGCCGTCGACACGGCGCTGAATGCCGATGTGACGTTTCTCTTCGTCGGCCGCGACGGCGAATGGGATACCGAGGGTTTGGACCTGCCCGACATGCGGCTTCCGGGCCGGCAGGAAGAGCTGATCGAGCGGGTTGCAGCCGTCAACGCCAACACCGTGGTCGTCCTGCAGACCGGCGGCCCGGTGGAAATGCCCTGGCTCGGCAAGGTTCGCGCCGTGTTGCAGATCTGGTATCCCGGGCAGGAGCTGGGCAATGCCGTCGCCGATGTCCTGTTCGGCGATGTCGAGCCCGGCGGACGCCTGCCGCAGACCTTCCCGAAGGCGCTTGCCGACAATTCCGCCATGACGGGCGATCCAGCCGTCTATCCGGGTAAGGATGGGCATGTGCGCTATGCCGAGGGCGTGTTCGTAGGCTACCGGCACCACGATACACGCGCCGTCGAGCCGCTCTTCCCCTTTGGTTTCGGCCTTGGCTATACGCGCTTCGGCTGGGGCGAGCCGCGCCTGTCGGCCAGCGACATGGGTGCCGAAGGCGTGACCGTCAGCGTCGATCTGACCAATATCGGCGACCGGGCCGGGTCGGAACTAGTCCAACTCTATGTGCGTTCGCCAAAGTCCAAGGTGGAGCGGCCGGACAAGGAACTGCGCGCCTTCGCAAAGCTTTCGCTGCTGCCCGGTGAAACAGGGACAGCCGTGATGAAGATCCTGCCACGTGATCTCGCTTATTTCGACGTTGAGGCCGGCGCCTTCCGCGCCGAGCCCGGCGACTACCAGCTGGTCGTTGCGGCAAATGCCGCGGACATCAGGTTCATCATCGATCTGTCGTCACCGCTCGACACCCTGTTGCCGCCTGCATACGCACCGGCCAGCGTCATCGGGTAGCTCGCTGCCTCGACTATGCCGACTATTCGACCGGCGAGGTGCGCGCTCGACAGGGCAGTTCGGGCGCGACGATCTCTCACCGGAATTTCAACCGGCTTGGACCCTGGACGTCACCCAGGGAAGCGAGCGTCGCAGTCCCTTGCCTAAGGTGATCCGCGGTAGCGCCTTCGTCATCAAGGGCTTTGAGCGCCGCGAGGATGTCGGCATAACGCACCGGGGATGGTACGCCAGGCGGCTGCCGTAGAGCCGGAACGGACTCTACCGCATAGAGATCTGAAGCCCACGACGCCAGGATCGCTCTCTTCTCCTGCGCGGAGATGTCGGCGGCAAGAACTTCGTTCGGAGAGGTGAAATGAAGATGGGGATGAAGAATGTGCGAGGCGGAGATCGCCTCGATAACGCCATCCGGAGGGGTCGTGCTGATGCTTTTGCCGGTCATGAACTTCTCCCAGAAAATTCCACGCAAGCGAAGAACATCTTCAGGCACCATTCGATTTAGGTGAAGGAAAACAGCGTTCAAGAGGCTTGCGGTCTGCCGGAAGCGTCGACCAAAAAATTTTTTAGATGTCCTCTTGAATCGAAAAACGCTCGAAACCAGATCATTTTCGTCGACAGCGCAAAGGCGGGTCGACCAGACCGGAGACGCGTTTTCGACGCGTCTCCATTCCATGTTGCTTTACGGAGGATATGGCTATGAGAAACGAACTTGACTTCGCACCCCTTTACCGGTCCAGCATCGGCTTCGACCGGGTCTTCAACCTCTTGAACAATGCGCAGCGGCTGCAGGCGATCGAGACCTGGCCACCCTATGACATCGTCAAGACGAGCGAAGACGACTATCGTATCCAGATGGCAGTCGCCGGTTTCGCCGAGGCCGATCTCGAAATCACCCAGGAGCGGAACGTGCTCGTGGTGAAAGGCCAGAAGGCCGAAGGGAAGGATGGCGAATATCTGCATCGCGGCATTGCCGGGCGGGCGTTTGAACGTCGCTTCGAACTGGCGGACCACGTCAGGGTCGAGAATGCGTCCCTGACGAACGGTATTCTCTCGATCGCGCTGAAGCGTGAGGTGCCGGAAGCCATGAAGCCGCGCAAGATCGCAATTGGAGACGGCTCCTTTCAGCAGGCGCCTCTTCAGATCGAAGCCGAGCGCCAGGTGGCTTAAGGAGGGCTTCTCGATGAAGTCCCGGAAAAAGCCGTTCACGGTCGAAATCAGGAAACGCCGCGGGGCAAGTGCAAAGGACGCGGGAAAGCGTGTGCTCTCGAAGCTTCTTGACAAGCTCCGCTCCGGAGCCTCGGTTCCGGTAGCGCGATCCTGAATTGAGTTGGATGCAGGAGGGCCGGCTTGGTGGCCGGCCCTTTGTCCGACGGACCACCCTACTGGCTTCGCCGCATCCCCCAAATGCTCCTACGCCACGTCGTCTTGCCGCGAATTACCTGGCTTCGTCCCCTGTTGCACAAGGGCATTCGCGAAGAGATCAGACGGCGTCGGGCTGCTTGCGGAGATTGGAGACGACGCGCCGGTTCTGCACTTTGCAGGAGCGCTCTGTGCAATCGCGGACTTCGCGCTCGTTCCCGTAACCCTTGGCCCACATCCGTTTTGCGTCCACGCCCTTTGAGATAAGATAAGCCATTGCCGCGTCGGCACGCTTCTGCGACAGCGTCTCCATGTTGGACGCGGACCCTGAATCGTCGGCGAATCCTTGCAGCTTGAGCATCCAGGTCGGGTTGTTGTTGAGCCAGCTGGCTTGTTTGTCCAACGTCGCCATGGCGACGGAATCGAGCTTGGCAGAGTCCTGTGTAAAATAGATCCGTCGGCCGACATTCAGGATAAAATCTTCCGCGCTGCCAGCCGCGACGTTTTCGAAACCAGGCGCCGGATCGTTCGTCTGGCCGGTCATTGGCACCGCCGCAGGTTCTTCGAGCGAGGCGAGTTCGGTGGTAGAGCAGGCGGCAAGCGCCAAGAGCATTGTCGCGGCGAGAAGGCGCCAGGTAAATCCGGTCGCAATAGAGATCAAGGTGAAATTCCTTATTCGACCGGGGTTGTCTGGCTGACCTGAGTGGCGCTTTCAGCCTGGTCTGCAATATGCGGCAGAACCTGCACCGCAGTGCCGATGGGGCAACGCTGGTAAAGATCGATGGCGTCTTCGTTGAACATGCGGATACAGCCGCTGGAGGCATCCTTGCCGATACTCCAAGGCTCCAGCGTGCCGTGGAATCGATAGCCGGTGTCGACGCCGTCGCGATGCAGGTACATGGCGCGGGGGCCGAGCGGATTCTTCGGTGAGCCTCCCGCCACGAATTCGGGCAGTTCGGGGTGGCGCTTGCGCATCTCCGGCGGTGGCGTCCAACGCGGCCAAAGCGATTTGGCGTCGATCGTGGCACGGCCAAACCATTTGAAGCCCTCGCGGCCGACGCCGACGCCGTAGCGGATGGCCGTCTTGTTCTCCATGATCACGTAGAGAAAATGGTGCCGCGTATCGACCACAACGGTGCCGATCGGCTCGCTGCTGAAATATTTGACGACCTGGCGGTGCCACTTCCTGTCGATCTTGGAAAAGTTGGTCCTTCGGAACGTCACGCCATTGTCGACGGTGGTGCCGTCGAAATAGGAAGACGCCGCGGCGAAGACCGGTTTCCGGACTGCACCGGCGCCAAGTAACGCCAATCCACCAAGCACAATATTTCTGCGAGTCCACGGCATCGGCAATATCCCCCTTAGAGCCAAGCAGCGAAGCGTCAGTAAATCAGATTTTTCATTTGCGACAATAGAAAAATCATCTCCACCCTAAAGGCAGAGATCGGGTCGCGGGCCTCCTGTGTCTGGTATTGCCCCATCTTGCTCTGGAATGCCGCAGCGCTTCGAGTTAAAGGGCCGGGGATTCATCTCCTCTGAAGACCGGCATGTACTCTTTACGAGATGGCGCTTCCGCAACCGCCTGCGAGCCGATGCTCCTCACACGCGGGAGTTCCGTTTGTTGTGCGGATGCCTTCGCAAGATCACCAAGCATCCGTCGCGCCACGCCAGGGACCACATGATGGGGCAAATGCCCGACACCTTCCAGCAATCTGACGATCGGCCCCGGATGCTTCCTGCAAAGCCAATCGATATGCCAGTTCGGTGAAATCACGCGGTCCGCCATCCCGAAAAGAACGTGCAGGGGAAGATCGCCAGGCAGATCTGGAAGGCGCTCCATGTCTCGGTTGAAGGCGCGCAACTCGTCGGCCATCGTGCGGATGGTAGTGGGATTGACCACGTGAGAGGCCGGCAGGTCCGAGAGATGGGAAGGTAGTGGATTGGGAAAAAAGGACGACCGCAGACCTCGATCAAGAAAGAATGCTGGCCACCGGCCGATGACGTGCTGGCGGATCAACGGCCCGACCACCGGAGCGACCGCCGATCTAAGCACAATCAATGGCTTCGAAGGCACAGGCGCGCAACATGGGGAAATGAGAAAAAGTCCGCTGACGAGGTCTGGTCTTCTTGCAGCAAGGTGTAACGCCGCTGCGCTGCCGATCGAGTGCGCCACAATCCTCACCTCCGGCAGGTCAAGAGACGCGAGAAGGCGTTCAAGCCAGAAGGACTGTCCCTCAGGTCCACGCTCAGCCGGTGCAAGCGGCGTGCTTAGTCCATAGCCAGGCCGGTCGGGTGCAATGATCCGGAAATCGCTGTTGTCGAAGGGAAGCAAAATTTCCTGCGCAAGGCTGCCGCAGCCATGCAGGAGGACGACTGGAATGCCATGTGAGTTGCCACCGTCAAGGATGTGAACATCCTGATCTTCAACGTGAATTGTTGTTCCGAGCGTCGGCTGGAGTGGCTTCACTAACATGAACCGCATAACTAAAATCGGAAGAAGAAGTTCCGGCCGGTTGCGGGACGGCGCCTACGGCAATGAGCCGTTAGAGTAGGGTGGAAGGGAGGCCCAGCGTTGCCGCCTTATCTGTGCTACCATCATCGCGGTCTCGAAGCGGAAAGATCGAATGCTCCTTCAGCGTGTCAGTTTCTATGTGCTTCTGGTCCTCGTGACCATTGCGTTCGTCGCCGTCGTGCTACCGTTCTATTCGGCGATATTCTGGGCAGTCGTCCTCGCTATCATCTTCTTCCCGCTTCACGCCCGTATAGAGGCTCGGCTGGGTGGGCGGGGAAACCTTGCTGCAGCGCTGTCTGTGTTGATCTGTCTCTGCGTGGTTATCATTCCCGGGCTGATCGTCCTCAGTTCACTCGTCCAGCAGGGCAACCATCTCTACCAACGTATGGACACTGGCGAGATCGACGTCCGGAGCTTTATTCATAACCTGCAGGAAGCATTGCCCTTGTTCCTTCGCGACTGGCTCCGGAGCATCGAGCTGAACGGCGTCGATACGTTTCAGGATCGCGTTTCCTCGGCATTGATGCAGGGCGGCGGTTTTTTTGCCGGACGCGCCTTAAGCCTAGGTCAGAACACCCTGCGGTTCTTCGTCACCTTCGGCGTGATGCTCTATCTCCTGTTCTTCATGTTCCGGGATGGGCGCGCCCTTGCCCGCGCCATCAGAAGAGCGCTGCCTCTCAGCGATGCCCATACCCTTCGCTTCACTTCCAAATTCACTTCGGTCGTTCACGCGACCGTGCGAGGCAACATTATCATCGCCATCATCCAGGGTTCGATCGGCGGCATCGCCTTCTGGGCCCTCGGCGTCGAGCCAGCCCTGCTGTGGGGCGTACTGATGAGCTTCCTGTCGCTGCTGCCTGCGGTCGGCGCCGCATTGATCTGGGTGCCCACGGCCATTTACCTGGCCCTGGCCGGCTTTTGGGTGAAGGCGATTGTGCTGGTTGCGGTCGGCGCCCTCGTCATCGGTCTTGTCGATAATCTTCTGCGGCCGCGCCTGGTCGGCAGGGAGACCAAGCTTCCCGACTATGTTGTCCTCATTTCCACCATTGGCGGCATTTCTCTACTAGGCATCAATGGTTTCGTGATCGGGCCGCTGATAGCCGCTCTCTTCATCGCCGCTTGGGGGATATTCGTGGAGGAGGAGGGCACGTCGGATTCCTGACGATGCGGCCGGAGCAATTAACGATGGCTTCCGGAACTTTCGTCTCCCTGGCTGGTTTGATAGATTCGAACCATCATCATGTTCAATCGACGCCAACCGCAAGGTCGGTTTTCGGGGCCTATGTTACTATAGTGATCCGAGCAAGGTGCGGAAAGTGCGCCACGGACTGCCGGCAGAAGTCCAAGCCCTCTGGTCGGATCCTGATAAGCCCCGTTGAAGATGGGTCGAGGAGTGACCAGGAGGAGTGGGCATAAATGGAGCCGCCTCCTTTCGGAACGACTCTCACCGCAACGTTTGACGTTCCGCTAACCGCACAAGCAGGAGGAAAGACCATGAAAGTGTCAGAGATCATGTCGCGCGATGTAGAAATCGCCAACCCTAATCAGACGATAGCCGAGATCGCGAGATGCATGGCCGACAGGCAGATCGGCTTCCTGCCGGTCGGCGACAACGACCGGCTCGTCGGAACCATCACGGACCGCGATCTCGTCGTGCGCGGGCTTGCCGGCGGACTCGGGGGCGATGCAAAGGTGCGCGAAGTCATGTCGCGCGATGTCAAATATTGTTTCGAAGACGAAGATGTCGACGACGTGACCCGCAATATGGGGCAGGTCCAGGTCCGCCGCCTTCCCGTCGTCAATCGTGACAAACGGCTTACCGGCGTCATCTCGCTCGGCGATGCGTCCCTGGCGGACACCGCTGCAGCGGGAGCCGGGTTGAAAAAAGTGTCCCGCCCGGGCGGCGCTCATGCACATTAGAACAGGGATGATTTTAGGCCTGAAGCAATCAGCAATCCTATCGTTTGAGATCATTCATCGTTGAGGTGGCAAGCCGACAAGTGCCCCGGTGCAATTTCCTTTTTCACCGGCGCTTCCATATGACAGCGGTCCATCGCAAACGGGCATCGCGGATGGAAGTGACAGCCTTTTGGCGGGTTTATCGGGCTGGGGAGTTCGCCATCGACGGGCTTGAACTGTCGCTTGCCGGGTTCGATGCGCGGCACCTCGGCCAAGAGCGCTTTCGTGTAGGGATGATTGGGCCGCGCGAAGACCTCCTCGACGGGCGCCTCTTCGACGATGCGGCCGAGATACATGATCGCAACGCGATCGGAAATATGTTCCACGACGCCGAGATCATGGCTGACGAACAAATAGGTCAGGTCAAGCTTGTCACGAAGTTCCATGAACAGGTTGATGACCTGGGCCTGAATGGAAACGTCGAGTGCGGCGACGCTTTCGTCACAGACGAGGAATTTCGGCTGCACGGCGAGCGCGCGCGCAATATTGACACGCTGCCGCTGGCCACCGGAAAACTGGTGCGGGTATCGCTTTTTCATGGCCGGGTCGAAACCGGCCAGCATCAAATATCTGTCGACATAGGCATCGCGTTCCGTCGAGCGGGCAAGCCCATGCGTTCGAGGCGCCTCCCAGATAAGCTGCTCGACGGTCATCCTCGGATTGAGCGCCGCCATCGGGTTCTGGAAGATCATCTGGCTGGCGAGACCGAACTGATGCTGCTCGCCTTTCGACATGGCGCTTCGATCCATCCCCTTCCAGAGAATCTGGCCCTGGCTTGGCGAGGTGATCCCTGCAATGGCGCGGCCGAGCGTCGACTTCCCGCAGCCGCTTTCACCGACAAGGCCGACAACCTCTCCGGGCCGGATGCTGAGGCTGACATTATCAAGCGCGTGAACGACAGGCGCCGGTTTGGCCAGTTTGAGCTTGAGCGCGATCTTGGCGGCGAGATCGGGCTTGGCTCCGAAGCGCTGCGACACGTTCCTCGCTTCGATCAGGGGCGCGGCGATCGCCGTCATCATACTACCTCTTTCGTTACGGGATGAATGCAACGGAAGGAACGATCGCCTTCCGGCATGAGCGCCGGCATGACCAGACAGCCGTCGGTTGCCCGATCACAGCGCGTACGAAAACTGCATCCCTGTGGGAGGCGGTTGATGGCCGGCGTCATGCCGCGGATCTGGCGAAGCGGCTCTCCGCGTCTGTTTTGCGAAGGAACGGACGCGATCAGACCGGCGGTGTAGGGATGGTGAGGATCGGTCAGAACCTTGCCCACCGGTCCGGTCTCGACGAGGCGGCCGGCATACATGACGGCGATCTCGTCGGCCAATCTTGAAACGATCGCCAGATCGTGGGTGATCCAGATCACCGCCGTATTTCCCTCTTCGGTGAGCTTCTGGAATTCGGAAATGATCTGGCTCTGGATCGTCACATCAAGCGCTGTTGTCGGTTCATCGGCGATGATAAGGTCCGGCTTGTGAAGAAGCGCAATGGCAATCGCCACGCGCTGGCGCATTCCGCCGGAAAACTGATGCGGATAGGCGGCAAGCCTTTCTTCAGGGCTTGGTATTCCGACCAGCGCCAAAGCATCCCGAGCCCGCTGCCGGGCGGCATCCTTCGAGACTCGCTCGTGTGCCTGGACGGCTTCCACCATCTGCGTTCCGACCGTCAGGACCGGATTGAGCGTCATCATCGGATCCTGGAATACCATGGCGATCCGCTTGCCGCGCAGCTGCCGCATTTCTTCGTCCGAATATTTCGCGATGTCGGCGCCGTCGAAGATGACCCTGCCGCCAACAACCCGGCCGGGCTTATCGAGGAGCCGCATGATCGAGAAGCCGGTCACCGACTTTCCGGATCCGGATTCTCCCACAAGACCAAGGACCTTGCCGCGCTCCACCGTAAACGACACATCGTTGACGGCGCAAAGGCTGGGGCGTCCCCTGCCGCCGCCGAATTCGGTGACGAGATTGCTCACTTGCAGCAATGGGGTCATGACATGTTCCTCGGGTTGAGGACATCGCGCAGCCGGTCGCCGACGAGATTGATCGCCGCGATCGTGACCAGAAGGGCAATGCCGGGAAAGAAGCTGATCCAGTAAAGGCCCGTCAGAAGATACTGGTAGCCCGTCGAGATCAGCATGCCGAGCGAGGGTTCGGTCACGGATGCACCGAGACCGAGGAAGGACAAGGTTGCTTCGAGGCCGATTGCCCGGGCGATCTGCATCGTGGCGATGACGATGACCGGCGCAAGACAGTTCGGCAGCAGATGCCTGAAGAGGATGCGCCATCCGGGCAGGCGCAGCATCCGGGCCGCCTCGATATATTCCTTCTCGCGCTCGACCAGAGCGGTGCCGCGGACGGTGCGGGCATAGGTCGCCCATTCGGCGATGATCAGTGCGATCACCACATTGGGCACGCCCTTGCCAAGCACGGCAAGCATCATGAGCGCCATCAATATGGTGGGAAACGACAGCTGCAGGTCAACGAGCCGCATCATCGCGGTTTCCGTGCGCCCTCCCACGTAAGCGGCGAACAATCCGGCTGAGGTTCCGATGATGGCAGCAGCGAAAGCCGACAGAACGCCCACCAGCAACGAGGTACGCAGCCCATAGAGGATGGCGGACAGGATATCGCGGCCCTGGCTGTCGGTACCGAGGTGATAGACAAGCCCGGTCATGGATTCGGACCCCGGCGGCAGTCGTCCATCCATGATGTCGAGCTGCATCAAATCATAGGGATTTTGCGGAGAGATCCATGGCGCAAACAGCGCCAGGCAACAGATGATCACCAGCGTGAGGAAGGCGATCGCGGCTGCCGGAGAGCTGAAGAAATCCGCGATCCCTTTCGACAGACGACTGGGTTCGGGCGTTGGAGCGCTGGTATCTTGCGTTTGTGGTTCGGCCATGGGGTCAAGCCTTTCCTTCCAGCCGGACCCGCGGATCCAGAAGGGTATAACAGATATCGATGATGAAATTGAGGACGACGAAGAGCAGCACCATCATCATGAGGTAGGCGACGATGACAGGGCGATCGAGAAGGTTGATCGAGTCGATGATGAGCTTGCCCATGCCCGGCCAGGCAAAGATGCTTTCGGTGACGACCGAAAAGGCAATGAGTGACCCGAACTCGAGACCGATGATGGTCACCACCGGGATCATCAGGTTCTTGAGAACGTGCACGGAAATGATCCGCCGCTCTCGCAATCCCTTGGCGCGGGCAAACTTCACATAGTCCTGGGGAAGGACCTCCTGCACGCCGGCGCGGGTCAGCCGAAGAATGAGTGACGTCTTGAACAGAGCCAGGTTGAAGGCCGGCAATAAAAGGTGCCGGATGCCGTCCCCGGTCAGAAACGACCATTGTGCGCCGAGAAGCTCCTGCGTCGGGCCGCGGCCATTCGTCGGCAACCAGCCGAGCTCGACGGAAAACACCATGATCAGCATGAGACCGACCCAGAAGGTCGGAAGCGAGAAGCCCAGAATCGAGCCGCTCATGATGAGCTTGGAGGAAATCCGATTGGGGTAGAGCCCTGCATACAGCCCAAGCGGCAGGCCGAACAGCAGCGCGATGCCGAGAGCCGTGATCGCCAGTTCGAGTGTCGCCGGGAGACGTTCGAGGATCAGACCCAGCGCCGGCCGCCCATAAACGAAGCTGTTGCCGAAGTCCCCGTGCAGAAGTCCTTGAAGAAACAGCAGATATTGTTTCCACAGCGGCTGATCCAGGCCGTAATGGGCGATGACGAGTGCCCGCTCCGCCTGATTGGCGTCCGGGTTGATGAGGATGTCGACCGGGTTGCCGATCACATTGACGCCGATGAAGACAATGATCGTCATCGCGACAACGACGAACAGCGCCTGTATCAACCGCCTGATAATGGATGTGACCATTGAACCTCTCCCTACAGCGCCGCGCGTCTTTTCGAGAGCCGCAAAGGACGCTGTAATTTTGAATCGACGTCTTTGTTTTTACGCATGTCGTTGTCGCAAAACCGCTGCACACTTTTGCGCGACATGCTTAGCCGACGGAGATCGCCATCCCGTCGCGTTGCGGATCGGCCGCGCCTTTCGAGATGCCGCCGTCAATCTTGATCGCGTGGACTGCGGCGAACGCATATGTCTGCGGCGACCGCGCCACCTGGTAGCCCTGCGCCCGCAACTCGTCTTCGACAGAGTGTCGAATGCGATTGCAGATGTCGATCGTGTTTGACACCCCTACGATCCTCGGCGCCGAGACGGCTTCGAGCACGGACATGTCGAAATCGATCATGTTCATCAGGCATTGCGCAACGGCGGGCGCGATATAGCTGCCGCCTGGCGCTCCGATGACGATGCTGGGCTCGTCGCCCCTGAAGACGATCGTCGGTGCCGCCGAGCTGGGACGCCGCTTGCCGGGCGCGATGGAGCCGGGCTTGCCCGGAAGCGGATTAAAGCGGCTCATCGTGCCATTGTACATGAAGCCGAGGCTGTCGGTGATCGCGCCCGAGGGACTGCCGAGGGTGTGGGTCATCGCGACGGCATTGCCGTCCTTGTCGATCACCGAGATGTGGGTGGTGTCGCGCTGCGAGCTATCAAGACGCGAAACACTGGCGATCTCGCCCGCCTTGATCGCGCGGGCATGGGCCTTTGCATGCTCTTTCGACAGCAGCTTCTCATAGGGCACGTCGACATAGGCGGGATCGCCCATATGCGCGTCCTTGTCGATCGTCATCCGCTTCATCGCTTCGAACAGGATGCGGACATGATCGGCGCTGCCATGCTGCAGCGAGCCGACATCGAACTGCTCCATGATATGCAGGAGTTCCAGCATCGGGAAGCCCGAGCCTGGTGGAGGCGAGGTGGCGATGCGGTGGTCGCGGTAGTCGCCCCAAACCGGCTCTACCTTCGACAATTCGTAACGCGCCAGATCCTGCTGATCGATCAAGCCGCCATTTGCCTTGAAATCGCTGGCGATCTGTTCGGCCAGTTCGCCGTGATAGAAAATGTCCGAGCCACCGCTTCGCGCGATGCGTTCGAGGGTCTCTGCCATGTCCGTGTTGACGAGCAGGTCGCCGACATTCTTGAGCGTGCCGTCATCGTGGAAATAGGTTCTCCGGCCCGTTGCAGAAAATCGCAGCTTGTCGAGCGTGTTGGCAAAACCGTCATTCGACTGGTCCTTGGCCCAATACCAATGCATATGGTTTCGGATCATGAAACCGTTACGGGCAAGGCGGATAGCCGGCTTGATGAGATCGGCCCAATCGAAGGTGCCGTAGTCGCGCAGCGCGGTCTCATAGCCCTTGAGCGAGCCGGGGGTGCAGACGGCAAGATAGCCGATATCGGAAATATTGCCTTCAAGCACATAGCCGAAGCCGTCGCGGCTCTGGTGCTTGATCTTGTCGAGCCACATGTCCGGCGCAGCCTTCAACGGCGCGCGCGCATAAAATTCGAGGACCTCGTGCACGCCCTTTTTCGGCATGTAGACATGCATGGAGCCGAAGCCGCCGATGCCGGCCATCTGCGGGTCAACCACGCCCTGGACGAAAGCACAGGCGAGTGCTGCGTCGATGGCATTACCGCCGCGTTCGAGAACTTCCGCGCCGGCTTCGACGGCCTCCGGCTGAGGCGCTACGATCGTTGCATTTCTCATTTCGCGCGCCGCTCCTCCAGCACCTTTGCCAGGAAGGCCTTGACGTGACCGAGAACCTTCATCCGGTCGTGAGAGACGCCCGGAACACGATCGAACGTCACATCGACACCTGCTTCGCGGAATGAACTCGCCAAGGCGGCAAGGCGCTCGGGCCGCGTTTTACCGGCGTCGTTTGCGCCATCCATATAGTATTTTCCACCCGGCTTATGGGTGATTTCCCAGGTCTCCAGGTCGGCATCGCCGACGATCATATGCACCGGCACCGTGGCGAGATCTTCGGGCCGGAAGGACTTGCCGAAGCGCGTCTCCAGATCCCGAATGCCGACCCACCAGTCACGCGTCGGATCCAGAAGGGTGACGGAACCCGGTGCGCCGATCGATGCCGCCCAGAGCTTTTCCGGATACAGGATTGCGAAACGGTGCACGAAGTGCCCGCCGCCGGAGAAGCCAAAGATGGCGAATTTGGACCAATCCTGGCGGTATTTGTCGGCCATCTCCGCGACCATGGCGAGGACGACCTGATCGTAGCGGATGTCGCCTTCCTCAAGAAACTTGTAGCCGGAACGCGCACCATCGCCGAGAACGCCAACCGGGAAGATCGGGCAAAGGATGGCACAGTCGTTGTAGAGCCCGAATTCGGCAAAACCGTCGCGAAAGTCGATGGCCGACGTGCGCCCGGTGCCGTGGACCGCGACCAGGAGGTCGAGCTTGCGGCCATCTGCCGCCGTCGGCGGCACATAAAGCACCATATGAAGGCGGGGATCGGCCTGAGAGGCGAAGATGGCCGTCTGGCCATAGTCATAGATGGCCTTCGCCCGGGCGACGGCTTCGCCCGTTCCAAGTTCCTGCATGAATGTCTCCTGGGAGATGAAGAAAGGGCGGCCTCGGCGGCCCCATGCTGCTGTTTTAAACCGCGCCGCATCGATTGGATCGATGCGGCGCACTTCAAATCTTTATTTGTCCCAAAACCGCTGCACGCTTTTGGACGAGATGCATTAGTCCGCCGGCTTCACGTCATAAGCGAGCGTATATTTGTCGCCGCGCGGGGTGTAGGACACGGTCTTCTTTGCACCCAGCACGACGTTTTCGTAATGCATTGGGAGGAGCCAGAGGTTGTTGAACGTCTCGGTCGACAGCTCCTCGAGAAGGGGCGCGCGTGCAGCTTCATCGAGTGTCGAACTCGCCTTGGCCAGTACCTCGTCGATCTTCGGATCGGACACGCCGCCGCCGTTATATCTGCCGGTCCCCTTTTTCTCGTCGCGCGTCGCGACGAGCGCGACAGTCGGATTGGTGGTTTCGCCGGTGTTCACACCCCAGGAGCCGAAATAGGTGCTGTACGTGCCCTTTGAATAGGCTTCCGAATACATCGACCAGGGCAGGACCTCGACTTTCGATTTGATCCCGATGCGCGTGAACATCTGGCCGACCGCCTGCAGAACTTCGGCATCCTTGACGTAACGGCCAGAGGGACCGTGCAGGGTCAGGCTGAAGCCATCCGGATAACCGGCCTCGGCCAGAAGCGCCTTGGCGGCGGCGGGATCATAACCCACCTTCTCGACTTTTTCGGAATAGCCCGCATAGCCTTGGGTGACGAATTGATCGGCCACCGTGCCGTTCTTCTGCATGACGCGGTCGACGATTGCCGGCCGGTTGATCGACATCAGCATTGCGCGACGCACCCGTTCATCCTTGAGCGGGTTCCTGTCGAGATCGGAACCATCCGCAGCCTTCACGAAAGGCGAAACATCGCGGCTGACATCGAGGCCAAGATAAACGAAGCGGGAAGACAGGCCGTTGATGACTTGCAGATTATCGCTCGCTTCCACGCGCGCCATTCCATCGGCAGGAAGGGTTTCGACAATGTCGATCTCGTTGGAAAGAAGCGATGCCAGGCGGGCGCCGTCATCGGGCAGGAAGCGGAGCGTGACGTTCGACCAGTGCGAGGGGCCAGCGAAATAGCCGTCATTGCGCTTCAAGGTCAGGTTGCTGCCTGGCGAATAGGAGACGAAGGAATATGCCCCGGTTCCGACTGCACACTTGCCGTTGTCGAAATCCTGGACCGGCGCCTCCTTGCAATCGGCGCTGATAATGCGAATTCGGCTGACGGAATTCAGCAGGATCGGATCCGGAACCTTGGTCTCGACGACGATGGTATAGGGATCCGTGGCGGTGACATTGACAATATTGCGGGTGTAAGAAGCAAAGCTCTGGCTGGGCTTGTCGCGGGCACGCAGAAGCGAAGCGATGACGTCATCGGCGTTGAACTCGCTGCCGTCATGGAATTTCACGCCCTTCCGCAGCTTGAATTCCCAGTGGGTCGGGTCGACGACCTTCCATTCGGTGGCGAGTTCCGGCGCATTTGCCGACGTTCCCGTGAGGTTTATGAGGCTGTCCCAGATATGGCGCGAGGTCGCATTGTTTGGCGCCGAACTGTCTTCATGGGGATCCAGCGTCGTCGGCGTCGTCGACATCCCGATCGTCAGCGGGGTTTCCTGTGCGGCGACCATTGCAGGAATAGCGATCGTTCCGAGCAGCCCGATCGCTGCCCGCGTCAATATTTTTGCGGCCATTTCTTCCATCCCGGTTTAGCGTTTTTGGGCCGACCTTGCTTGGTCGGTACGAGCGGGTTCCCGTCCACTCTTGACACAAATTGGTAAGGGGGCCTCAAGGGGGCTGTCAAACGGAAAACAAGCGCGTTACGATAGGCGTAACTTGAAACTATGCCAATCCTTCAGCCTTTGTCGCGGAGAAAATTCTGGTCCCATGGACAAAAGACAACCATCAAAAAGCGATATTGTGCAATCTGTTGATGTCTGCATCGACGTATTGCTGAATGTCGCCAAAAATCCGGATATCAGACTGACCGAGGTGGCGCAGAACCTCGGGGAAACCAAGCCGAGAATTTTGCGCATGTTACGCACACTGGAACGGCGTGGCCTAGTGCGGAAGAGCGATACGGGCACTTACCGGCTGGGGACGACTGCGATCATTCTCGGGACCGCTGCCTCGACACAGGTTGATCTGGTGCGAATAGCCAATCCTATTCTTGAAGAAGTCGGCCAGAAGGCGAACGAAACGACCCAGCTCAGGATCATCGACAATGGCGAATCCCTGTGCATTGCAAAGTTCGAACCGATGCGCGACTTGCGGGTTCAGGCGATGATCGGTCGAAGGCGGCCGCTCACGGCCGGCTCGTACAAGGTGCTTCTCGCCTATCTCCACCCCCAGGTGCAGGCGCAAATGATCCCCGAGACTTTGCCGCGGCTGACCAAGCGCACGATCACGGATCGTGGCAAGCTGGTTGCTGAATTGGATAAAATCCGCCGCCAGGGATTTTGTGTGAGTTATGGTGAAGTGAGCGAGCAACTCGTATCCGTCTCAGTGCCGGTTTTGGCATTCGACGGATCCGTGATCGCCGCGGTGAATGTCGGCGCCCCGGCCTTCCGCACGCAAAAAAGCGACGTCGACCGCTTCATCGTTCTGCTGAAGGAGGCCTCCAGCAAGATATCGGCCCGGCTGGGATGGTAGAGCTTTTCGTTCTGCGCCATATCGGACCTTGTCTCTTCGGTTCGACGCCCATCAAGGCGAGCCAACGCAGGTTGTTTCGTGCCAAGCCCGCTCTTTGAGCTAGGGGAAAAGATCGGGGAGTTCGGAGCGTGCAATGCGTCGCAACCTGACCGCTTCCGCCATATCTATCGAGCGATAGGGAAATCGCAAACGGGTGCCTACGGGTCCCCAATTGCCGATCGCACTCAAAAGTTTGTCGAGAGCGGCGTTCGAATAGCCAAATTCCTGGCGAAAGGGGACGATATGCGCGTCCATAAACGTGCAGATGCGTCGCTCCAGATCGAGTGCCGCGTCGATCTCGTTTCGCATCGAGACCGTCCAGGTCTGAGCGCCGCGGGGACTAAGGCAGGCGACATTGGAAAAGGAGCCTGCTGCCACACCTTCCTTGGTGCCGGTTGCGAGATGATGGCCGGGGACGAAGAGCGAAAGCCCGGACAGATGCCGGCGTGCCTCGGCATACCAGGAGGCGTCGCCATCGGCGAGCTTGATGCCGATCACCTCAGGGACTGCTGCGCAGACCATGCCGAGCTCCCTTGGTGCCAGCACGCGTTTTGCATGCGGCGGATTATAGAGGATGAGCGGAATGCCGTCGGCAGTCTCGGCCGCTCGTTTCAGGAAGTCGACCGCTTCGGCATCGTTGAGCGGCCACCAGTCGGGCAATATGACCTGAATGGCGCGGGGATCGAGCGCGGCGGCGCGGCGGACGCGATTGAGCATGATCAGCGGGTCGGGCTGGCAGGCGCCGATGACGAATGGCGTTGAAGATGCCTTGCAGCGTTCGGCCAGCATTGCCTGGATGCTGTCAAACTCCGCCTCCGTCTGATTGTGGAATTCGCCGGCAGTGCCGTTCGAATAGATACCATCGACGCCGGCATCGATGAGGATGTCGATCTCTTCACCAAGCTTGTCGAATTCGATGCTGTCATCGGCTGCGATCGGCAGAAGCAGGCTCGCCCAATTTCCGCCGATGGCAGGACGCGGCGTCTTCGCATTCATCTCTTGTTTCTCCGATGGATGACGGATCAGTTGAGGTCGTCGCGGATGCAGGCCTTGAAGTGGCCGGGAGCGATTTCCCGCAATTGCGGAACGGCGCCAGCACAGGCCTCGAGCGCGCTCGGACAGCGCGTGCGAAAAACACATCCGCTCGGCGGATTGGCCGGACTTGGAATATCGCCTTTCAGGATCTGCCTGTTGCGGCGGGCATCCGGATCGGGCGACGGAATCGCCGACAGAAGCGCGCGCGTATAGGGATGCTGCGGTCTCGCATAGAGATCTGCACTCGGCGCGATTTCCATAATGCGGCCGAGATAGAGCACGATCACCCGGTCGCAGATATATTCGACGACGGCCAGGTCATGCGAGATGAACAGCATGGTCAGGCCAAGCTGCTGCTGCAGGTCGCGCAGCAGGTTGATCACTTGCGCCTGGATCGACACGTCGAGCGCTGAGACCGGCTCGTCGGCGACGATGAATTCCGGCGATAAGGTCAACGCACGGGCAATCCCGATGCGCTGGCGCTGGCCACCGGAAAATTCATGGGCATATCGATTGATCGCATCGGCGGGCAGGTCGACCTTTGCCAAGGAGGACCGTGCCCGTTCGAGCCTGTCACGGGCGGTGCCGATCCCCTGTATCTTCAGGCCTTCCGTCAGGATCTCGCCGATCGTCATGCGCGGCGACAGACTGGCGAAGGGGTCCTGGAAAATATACTGCATGCGCGGCCGTTGCCGTCTGAGCGCGGAGGCGGACAGCGCTGTGAGTTCTGTGCCGTCGAAACGGACGCTGCCTGACGACGGTTCGACGAGGCGAAGGACGGAACGCCCGATCGTGGTCTTTCCGCTGCCGGATTCGCCGACAAGCCCGACGACTTCACCCTTGCCGATATCGAAGGAGATCCCTTCAAGAATGTTCAGCCGCGTGCCACGGGAGGTATAATGTTTCGAAAGGTCGCGGACGGAGAGCAGCGGTGCGCTCATCTAGATCTCCTGCCATCTGATGCAGCGGCTTCGGTGCTGCGGATTGACCTGTTCGAGCGCGGGAACGGCAGCGCGACAGGCATCGATCGCGAATTTGCAGCGCGGGGAAAAGGCGCAGCCGCTCGGCATGTTCATCAGGCTCGGGACCATGCCGGGAATGGCCGCGAGCTTTTCGCCCGCCAACTTCATCCGCGCCGCATCGCCAAGGCGCGGCATGGAGGCAAGAAGGCCCATCGTGTAGGGGTGCTTGGGATTGCGGAAAACCTCGCCGACCGGCCCTTCTTCGACGATCCGGCCAGCATACATCACAGCGACGCGATGGGCGATTTCGGCGACGACGCCGAGATTGTGGGTGACAAAGAGCATGGCCATGCCGCGCTCGCGCTGCAGTTTGAGGAGCAGGTCGAGAATCTGCGCCTGGATCGTCACGTCGAGCGCCGTTGTCGGCTCGTCGGCGATCAGCAGCGCCGGATCGCAGGCGAGCGCCATGGCGATCGTCGCGCGCTGGCGCATGCCGCCCGAGAGTTCGTGCGGATATTGGCCGGCGCGGCGTCGAGCGTCCGGTATGCCGACGCTTTCAAGCAGCGCGACGGCTGCGTTCATCGCCGCCTTGCGGTCCGCACCACGGTGGATGCGGATCGGCTCGCCAATCTGGTCTCCGATGGTGAAGACGGGATTGAGGCTCGACATCGGCTCCTGGAATATCATGCCGATGTCATCGCCCCTGATCCTGCGCATGCTCTCGTCGTCGAGGGCGACGAGATCGAGGACCACGCCGTTGCCCGTCGCAAGGCGGATGCTGCCTGCAGCGATCACGCCGATGTTGCGGGTGAGCAGCCGCATGACCGATAGGCTGGTGACCGACTTGCCGGAGCCGGATTCGCCCACGAGCGCAAGCGTCTCGCCGGCGGCAACGGTCAGGTCGATATTGTTGACCGCCGTGATCTCGCCGCCGCGGATGCGGAAGATCGTTCGCAATCCCCTGATGTCGAGTACGGGTTCGGCGGTCTGTTCCATCAGCTGGCTCAGTTCAGCAGGCCGGTTGCACGCAGGATCTCATCGATCCGCGCGGTTTCGGCTTCGTTGAGGGAGGCACGCGGTCGCGGCATGACGGCGGAATCGATGATGCCGAGGCTGCGCATGGCGGTCTTGAAGGCGCCGATGCCGGCTGCGCCGCCGCTGACACGGCCCTGCGCGACCCAGACGATTTCGAACAGGCGGCAGAGACGCTCCTGTTCCTTCTTCGCGGCGACCCAGTCGCCGCGCTGGGCAGCATCCCAAAGCCGGACATAGCCGTGTGGATCGACATTGGCGATGCCGGGAACGACGCCATGGGCGCCCATCAGCAGGGCGGTGTCGACGACGATCTCGGAGCCGGTCATCAGGAAGACGTCCTTGTGTTCGGCAAGATCGAGGAGTGCATAGCGGAAATTGCCGTCGTCGCCGCTGGAATCCTTGAGGCCGATAATGGCGCCTTCCCTGGCGAGCGTGACCACGGTCTGGCGCTGCAGCTTGACGTGAACGCAGACAGGAATGTCGTAGGCGACCAGCGGAACATCCACCGCGTCGCGGATATAACGGAAGTGATCGAGGATCTCGGACTGGCTGGTGACCGTATAGAATGGGGCCGTCACCACGATCGCATCGGCGCCGGCGGCCTTTGCGACCTTCGCATGGGTGATGACGCGATCCGTGGTCGGATCGATGACGCCGACAATCAGCGGCACGCGGCCATTCACCACCTTGGCCGAATGTTCGATGATTTCCCGCCGGGTCTTTTCGTCATGGAAGATCACCTCGCTCGTCGAGCCGAGCACGAATACGCCATGGCAGCCGGCATCCATCAGATGCTCGAGCACGCGTGTATAGGATGGGTAATCGACGGAGAGATCCGGATTGAGCGGTGTTACGACGGGAGGGACGACACCCTTGAATTTGGTCATTTTCGCTTCTTTCGATTGTCAGTTCAGTTCGGCACGCGGGTCGAAGGCATCTCTGAGGCCATCGCCAATGAAGTTGATCGCCAGGACGGCAAGGATCAGCGCGGCGCCGGGGAAGAGCCATTGCCACGGATATTGTTCGAGCACGGCGGTTGAGCGGGCCGCGTTCAGCATGTTGCCCCAGCTTGCCGCCGGCGGGGCGATGCCGAGACCGAGAAAGGACAGCCCCGCCTCGAGCAGGATGGCATTGGCGATCTGCAGCGTTGCATAGACCACGAGGATATCGATCGAGTTCGGCAGGCCGTGGCGAAAGAGCAGATGTCCGATGCCGGCGCCCATGCCGCGGGCGGCCAGGACGAAGTCGCGTTCACGCAATTCCAGCAGCCGCGAGCGGATCATGCGCGCAAGCAGCGGCCAAGAGAGCAGCGAGATGACCAGCACCGTCGGCCAGATGCCGGTGCCGGCAATCGAGGCGAGCACAAGCAGGAAGATGACGGGCGGCAGGGTCATCACCAGATCGACGAAGCGCATCGAGACGGTGTCCGTCCAACGTCCTGCAAGCGCCGAGATTGCCCCGAAAAGAAACCCGATGACCGCAGAGAGCGCGGTTGATGCGACGGCGACCAGCAGTGATATCCGGCCGCCCTCGAGCACACGGGCGAAGACGTCGCGGCCGACACCATCGGCTCCGAACCAGTGCGTTGCCGTCGGGCCGCTATTCATGGCCAGAAGATCGATGTCGTTCGGCCGGAAAGCCCACCATAGCGGATAGGAGAGGATCAGCAGCAGCATCGGAATGGCAATGCAGACGCCGGCAACGGCTGCGCGATTGAGCAGAAACCGGCTGAAGGCGCGGGCAAGTGGACCGGGGCTCCGGCGTTCGGAAGAGCGTGCCAGCATGGTCAGCCCACCTTGATTCGCGGGTCGACGACCGCATAGGTGATATCGGTCAGAAGATTGACGACGATAACGCACGCGCCGATGACGAGCGTCGCCCCCATGATGACGGGGTAGTCGCGGGTCTGCACGGCATCGACGAGCAAAAGCCCCATGCCCGGCCAGTTGAAGACGCTCTCGATGAAGATGGCGCCGCCGATCGCAAGCCCGATGGTGGAGCCGATCAGCGTCACGATCGGAAGAAGCGCGTTGCGCAAGGCATGCTTGGTGATGACCCAGAACTCGCGAACGCCCTTGGCGCGGGCCGTGCGCACGTAATCCTGGTTCAGGACTTCGAGCAGCGAAGCGCGCATGTAACGCATGATCAATGCGGCTTGCGCGACAGACAGAAGTGCCGCCGGCAGGATCAGATGGTGGAGGAGATCGCCCACCGAGAATTCCTCGCCCGGCGTCAGCATGCCGCCGGATGGCATCCAGTGCAGGCGAACGGAGAAAATATAAAGGCCGATCAGCGCGCTGAGGAAGGCCGGGCTCGAAATGCCGGCAAGCGCAACCACCGACAAGGAGAGATCGGCAAGCGAATTGCGTCGGACGGCGCCGATCACCCCGAAGGTGATGCCGGCGACGATGGCGAAGGCAAGTGCGGTGCCCATCAAGAGCACTGTCGGGCCGATCCGTGACAGCACTAAACCCAGAACCGGCTGATCGAGACGCTTGATCGAATAGCCGAGATTGCCGGTCAGCGCCTGCTGCAGCCAGCCCAGATACTGCACGGGCAAGGGCTGATCGAGGCCGAGGCTTCGGCGCAGATCGGCAAGGTCTGACGGCGACATCGGCAGGTTCGGATCGATATAGGCATCGATCGGATCGCCGGGTGTCAGGCGCAGCAGCAGGAAGATCAGCATGCTCAGGGCGACGAGCATGCCTATTCCTATGATCAGGCGTCTGAGACTGTATTGGAGCATCGGCAATCCGTCTTATCGGGCTGTCTTGTCAGGCCGTCTTGTCAGGGTGGCCGAGGCCACCCTCGAGGCTTTCCCGGAAAACGCCTATTCGGCGATCGACCATTTCTGCGGATTGGCCTGGTAGGGGCCGCCGCCCGGCGCCGGCGTCCAGACGAAATCCTTCACCTTGGTCGAGACGATGCCGTAGCGGTTTGCCACCCAGAGCGTCGCCCAGGGCAGGTTGGTATTCATCACCTTGCAGACGTCCTGGTAGGCGGCATCCCGCTTGGCGCTATCAGGCTCGGCCAAGGCACTATCGAGCGCCTTAGTGAGGTCAGGCATGCGAACCCTGGCGACATTCGGTCCGGCGGGAGGGATCTGCTTCTCGTTGAGGCCGACATTGATGCTTCCGGCATCCGGCCCATTCTGCAACCCGGCGTAAACCAGCTGGAACTGGGCAATATCCGGCGTCGCATTGAGCACGATGCTGTTATAGGTCGGGGCATCGACAGCGCGCGGGACGATGTTGATGCCGACCTGGGCAAGCATCGCCTGGACTGCTGCAAGCACGTTGGTCGCAAGCGGCGTGGTGTAATAGGTCAGAAGGGTGATCGGCTTGCCGCCATTGATCTGGTCCCAGCCGGCTTCCGTCAGCAGTTGCTTGGCCTTCTCGGGATCATAGGCATAGCTGTCGATATCAGGGGGTATCAGCTGTTCGGCGACATAGGCGCAATTGGCAGGCTTGGCCGCGCCGCCATAGAGGCTCTGGATGATGGCATCGCGATTGACCGCGTACATTACCGCCTGGCGGACGCGTACGTCCTTCCAGAGCGGGGAATCGTGGTTGAAGCCGAGATAGTTGACGACGAAAGAGTTGCCTTCGATGACCTTAAAGTCCTTGTTGTCCTTGAAGGTCGGCACGTCGTTGGAATCGACATAGGTGAACTGGATTTCGCCGGATCTCAGCGCCGCGATCGCTGCGGCCGGGTTGGCGAAATAGCGATTGATGACGCGTTCCAGTGCGGGTTTGCCATCGCGATAATCGGTGTTTGCGGCAAGTTCGACATATTGATCCGAGACGTATTTGGTGAATTTGAACGGACCGGTGCCAATCGGGGCCGTGGACCACCAGGTGTTCTTCGCCAGTTGGTCGGCCGGAATCGAGGAGAGCGCATGCTCGGGCAGCATCATCACCTTGGTCATCGTGTCGGGAAAACTGCTGCTGGGGGCGCTGAGCTTGATGACAACAGTGTGATCGTCCGGTGTCTCGACCGACGATATGCCCTTTAACCGGGCAGCGAGCACCGAGCCTGTTTTCGCATCCATCGCAAGGCCCATGGTGAACTTTGCGTCCTTGGCGGTGAACGGTTTGCCGTCATGCCATTTGGCGTCTGCCAGCTTGAACGTGTAGGTCATCTGGTCCGGGCTGACCTCATAGGAGCTTGCCAGCGCGCCGACGACCTTCTGCAGCTTCTCGTCATAGATGATAAGCGGTTCGTAATAGACGCTGAGCCAGGTGAAGCCGGCGGTCGCGGCGAGCGGGTTGAAGTTGCCCTGGAAGCCTCCGGGGCCGACATCGAAGCCGCCCGACAGCGTGGCTGCCTGGGCCTCAGCTGCAACGCCCGAAACGACAAGAGCCGGAACGGCAGCCGTCGACAGCAGGGCGCCAAGCGCAATGACGGATAATCTAGACAGTCTTTTCATGTGTTCCTCCCACGTTTGAACTTGTCTTGTTGTTGGCAATCACCCGGGCAATGCCTTCGTAGTGACGATCCAGGCGTCTGCGCGCCTCCTCCAGATCTTTTGCCTCGATCGCATCGACGATCGCGGCATGGTCGCGCCACGTCGCCATCGGATCGGCATTTTCAAGATTGACGAAATCCGATGCCTTGTAGAAGGCGAGCCAGAAGACATCGATCAGCCGCACCAGCGTTTCATTGTCCTGGCAGCGAAACAGCAGTCGATGGAACAGCTGGTCGTCTTCCGCAAAGGTTTCGCCCCGCTCGGCATGGGCGCGCATCCGATTGACGGTGGCGCGCAGCTCGGCGATGTCCTCCTCGCCGATCACGTCGATCGTCTTGCCGATCAATCCCACTTCCAGCGTACGCCGGATTTCGAGGACCTCCTCGATCTGCCGCAGGGCACCGCCGAGGCCGTAAGCGAGGTTGTCGAGAAGCGGCTCGAAGGAAAAGGCCTTCACGAAGATGCCGACGCCGCGCCGCGTCTCCAGCACGCCGAGCGATTCCAACGCCTTGATGCCTTCCCTCAGCGAATTGCGGCTGACACAGAGCTGGGTGGCGAGCTCTCCTTCCGCCGGAAGCAGGGTTCCGGGCGCAAGACCATTGTCATCGATATAGGCGCGCAGACTTTCCTGCACGGAGACATGCAACAGCGGCGCGCGCGTCAGCGGCTTCATCGATTTCAATGTCATGCCCCGGTCACTTTCCCGCATCGTCGATTAGATGGATGTTACATATCGACTTGTAGGATATCTGTCAAATAGGCATGCTTAGACGGCTGAACCGGCTCGACGCCGGTTTAAGGCGGTCGTTTTTGGGCACCAGAAGGACAACAGGAACAGCATATTTTGCTGGAACTACTTCATTGGAGGCGTTGATCGACCTCTGGAGAGTGGACTACCACCCGGTTGCGGCCGGTCTTTTTGGCAAGGTAGAGGGCCGCATCCGCTTGTCGCTGCATGTGCTCTGCTGACACGAGTTCACCCTTTTGCCTCGATATCGCTAGTCCGATGCTGACAGTGACCCAGGGACCGACGCGGGAGTTAGGATTTGGAAGAGACGCAGCTTCTACTCGGCTGCGAATTCTCTCAGCGACCAACCCGGCCTCTTGTTCATCAGAGCCAGGAAGAAAGACAAGAAACTCTTCGCCCCCGTATCGGGCGACCTGGTCCCGCTCGTCTCTCATGCTGCTCTGAATGATGCCGGCAACTTTTACCAGGCAGCGGTCGCCTTCGGCATGTCCGAGATTATCGTTGAGATGCTTGAAGTCGTCGACATCGCACATCAGCATCGCCGCGCCGCTCGTGCGTTTAAGGTCCTCGTTCCAGAAGTGATTTAGCGTTTCCATCATCGAACGCCGGTTGGCGACGCCCGTCAGCGGGTCCGTCCGTGCCAGCAGCTCCAGCTGCGAGTTGGCGTCGGTAAGCTCCGCGAGGCGACTCCGATCTCGTAACTCGAGCAAGAAGGTCTTCTGAGCAAGATGGTGGCGGTGCGTCGAGCGACGACGGTTGCAGCCACACCGCTTGCGAAAAACAGCGTCCCGGCCAGAGCACTCCCCGCTTCAATGTCTGGATTGCGCAGTTGAAACACAAGGTAGATAGCGAGGGCGGCAGCTCCGATCGTCATCGCCCAGCTGAGTGGAATCGGAAATATGATAATGGCCGTGACGGCCACAAAAAGCATGATGGTCAAATGCCGCTCGTAAAACTCTCCACCGGTGTTAACGCCCACCAAGGCTACGGACAGGAGGATGAGAAAAACAGCCGAGAGGATGAAAACTCCCTGCACCCACAAAGCGTGCGGCCGCAGGAAGGCTATTGCGGCGACAAGAGCCGCTGGGGGAAGGATAGACGCTGGCCAAAGCATCGACATGACCGTTTCGGTCGGAAGCAAGATCGCATTGAGGCCTAACGCCAGGACGTCGAGCACGATAACCCAAACCATCCACGCGCGGATGATCTTGGCGGTCCGCGGAAAGGAGCGTTCGCGAAAAAGCTGAGCCAGCTCCCCATTGAGACTAATATCACGCGTGCGTCCACCGAGCAGGCGCTCGACTTGCTCTACGATGGCCGGGCTCAACCTCTGGAGAGGTTTCCGCGAAGACGCCCTTACCGATTTGATAGGAGCTGTGGTTCGCTCGGTATCCATGTGCCGGATCTAGGGAGCAGACGACGGGAGGCAAGACGAGCCGCGAATTCCGCCCCGAAAGACGATATGCTTGCCCTAATGATTTTGTACCAGGGGACAACAGTATGTCGTTACCGTATCATATTGGGCCAAAGTCTCACGCGTAACAGCCCAAATTCACGGTTCGAACCCTGTCACGGCGATCACCTTTCAGTCGGTAGACCGATGCGTGATTTGCCCTTCGGTCAGAGCGGGATAGCAAGCGCTCGACTTGACGTCTGGTTTCCGAATGACGGCCGCTCACGCCGTGACCTGATTTCCAGCCAGCCGCCCTCGTTGAGCAGGATCTTGACCGTCTGCGCTGCGTTGTGGTGCATCTCGATGGCTGCTCACTCCCATCGCTGACATCGGCATCTATGACCGGACAATACGGGCCTCATTGACCGGCGCCTGTAATGGGAGTGGGAGTGGCAGTTGCTCAACCGAGCGCGATAGGGTTTAACCCGGCGGCCGACCTATCCGGCGAGCCACTTCAGCGGCAAATGGATGGTGGATGACGGCTGCAATTTGTCGCAGTTCCAAAAGCGCCATTCCAAACCACGCGAGAGTTGCCAGGTGATATCGCACTCCATATATTGATAGCATAACCATCAGTGTTAAGGGAGTGCAATCGATGGCTGCAGTTACAATACGCAATTTGTCTGACGAGACACATCGTGCCTTAAGAGTGAGGGCAGCTCATCACGGCCGCAGTACAGAAGCAGAAATCCGTGACATCCTTGAAACGGCGGTACGGCCAGCTGAGCGCGTCATGTTGGGCTCGTTGCTAGCATCGATCGGGCGCGAGGCAGGGCTTTCCAACAACGACGTGGATAATCTGCAGCTCGTCCGAGACAAAGCGCCTGCGGAACCTATGAGTTTCGAATGATCCTGATCGATACCAACGTCATCTCGGAGCCATGGAAGCCCACACCCGATAATCAGGTACTGGCGTGGATCGATGCCCAAGCAGTGGAAACGCTGTTCGTGTCGGCGATTACAGTAGCTGAGTTACGGTTCGGCATTGCCGCGATGCCTAGCGGAAGACGAAAGACCGTCCTCTACGATCGACTAGAACAGGAAGTTCTGCCTCTATTTTCAGGGCGCGTTCTATCCTTCGACATGGCTGCGTCACAGAGCTATTCGGAATTGATGGCGCGAGCACGCGTAGCAGGTCGGGCAATCGGTAAAGCAGATGCCTATATCGCCGCAACTGCCGCGGCGAACGGATTTATTGTCGCCACCCGCGACACTAGTCCCTTCGAAGCCGCAGGACTTAACGTTATCAACCCGTGGTACGCACCAACATAGCAGCGACAAAGCGTCAGATGATTGCGGAGCCGCAATCGCCAGCTCGACCCATCAAGACTGGCAGAATGACGGTCGTCTCGGTCCGCAGTTAGACCCTTCCTCGCACGACAGAACCGCCTGCGTTGGGCATTTCACCTGGCACAGAACGCTACGAGGCCTCGATGCTACGTGCAACCTCTTCGAGAATGTGGGTGCGGGAATTTATGGATTAAAAGGTGACTAAAATAATCATCTTATGTTGACAAGGCGAATTTCGCTCCATAGGTTCCGCCCGCATCCGTGACGTAGGGACCAAGCAATGGCGCATGTTTTTTTGAACGTTTCTAATAATCTATCAATAATTTACAGAGAGACGCTATTTGCCACGACAGCGATCCTCCTGATTGGCGTTGCGGTGCCGCCGGCCTTCGCCCAGACCGCTTCCGCAGATGCCAACGCGACTGCGCTGGAACCGATCGTCATTCAAGGTGCAGCCTCTGATAGCAAGACCGACCGGACGTCGGTGACAGCTAAAAACAGCGCCGGCGCAACCAAGATCAGCACGCCGCTCGTGGAAACGCCGCGTTCGATCTCGGTCACAACCGAGAAGGAAATCGAGCAGCGTGGCGCCCAGAGCATCATCGAGGCCGTGCGCTACTCGGCCGGCGTGACGACGGGCCCGAACGGCTTCGATCCGCGTTTCGACCAGATTTACATCCGCGGCTTCAACGTCACCACGGTCGGAGACTTTCGTGACAGCCTGCGCCAACCCTATATCAATTACGGGATGTTCCGCACCGATCCATATCAACTGCAGCGCGTCGAGGTGATCAAGGGGCCGGTTTCCGTTCTCTACGGTGCGGGATCGCCGGGCGGCCTCGTCAACAAGGTATCGAAGCTTCCGACCGAGGAGCCGATCCGCGAAGTCGGCATTTCCTACGGCACTGAAGATCGGCTGCAGGGGATGTTCGACTTCGGCGGGCCGATCAGTGAGGGCAACGACGATTTTCTCTATCGTATCGTCGGCCTCGCCCGCCGCGGTGACACCAATTTCGATATTGCCGACGACCGCTATTTCCTGGCGCCGTCCTTTACCTGGAGGCCTGACGAAGGCACGACCTTCACAGTGTACGGTCTGGCGCAATCGGACGAAACCGACTCCAACGTCAGCGCGATCTCCTTGGACGGCAGGATCCACGAACTCAGGGCGAGCGATCCCGACTACGACTACCAGAAGGTAAAGCAACAGCAGATCGGCTATCAGTTCGAGCACGAATTCGACAACGGCCTGACCTTCCGGCAGAACCTGCGTTACTCGCATCTCGATCTGGAGGCTCGCTATCTCGGTGTTACCGGCTGGAGCGGGACCGTCGCGCATCGCGGCACGAATGCGATCCGGGACGAAATGAACCTTTTCCAGGTCGACAATCAGCTCGAGGCGAAATTCGATACGGGCCCGCTTGCCCATACGATGCTGTTCGGGCTCGACTACACCAATCTCCAGTCGAGCTTTGGCTATGGCGCCGGAGCCGCCGATCCGGCGTTCGACTTCGATATCGCCAATCCGACCTATGGCGTCTCGGGCGCTACGCCGGACTATAATATCTTGGCTTCAGAGGCCGATATGCGGCAGGTCGGCATCTACGCCATGGACCAGATGGAGATCGGAAACTGGCGTTTCAACCTAGGCGGCCGACAGACCTGGGTGAACCAGACGCGAGATGCGACCTTGCCCTCGGTCAGCTCGGAGGAGGTCGACAAGAATGCTTTCTCCTGGCAAGCCGGTGCACTCTACCTCTTCGACAACGGTATTGCTCCCTTCGTCTCCTATGCCACCTCTTTCGATCCAGTGAACAATCGGTCGCAATCCGGCAAGATCCTGGCGCCGACAGAGGGTGAACAGTACGAGGTCGGTGTGAAATACCAGCCGCCGGGCTCCGACATCCTCCTGTCGGCCGTCGCGTATCACATCGTCGAAAAGAACAAGCCGGTGCTGGTCGATCCGCTGCTGTTTGCCTATGGATCGATCGGTGAAGTGACCGGGAAGGGCATCGAACTTGAAGCCCGCGCGGCGGTAGCCGATGGCTGGGATCTTATCGCGGCCTATACCTACAACCATTCTGAAGTGACGGGAGGCGGTGTAAACGAGGGCAATACGCCAGCCTTGACACCCTCGCATGTCGCAAGCCTCTGGGCCAACTACACGTTCCAAGAAACCAACCCCTTCCATGGCCTGTCGGTCGGCGCAGGTGTCCGTTATGTCAGCGAGAATTGGACAGATACAGCCAATACGTCGAAGAATCCCTCAAGCTTCTACATCGATGCATCCGCCGCTTATGATTTCGGCGCGGTCGACAAGAAATATGAGGGCCTGACGGCCGCCTTCAATATCCGCAACATTGCCGACGAACGCGACACTGTCTGCAACGAAGGCTTCTGCTACCTCGGCCAGGGCCGCAACATGACCGGCACCCTGAAATACCGGTGGTAAGGCACGGCAATGGAGACAAACGGAGCGTTTCAGCGCCCGACCTTGATCGCTGACTATCCTGTCGCCCACCAGGCCGTCGACCTCGACGGTCTGGTGGGCGACGGCCCGTTCTCCTATTGCCGCGGCAAGCTGCTCAGCTCTCTCCCGCAGACGGGTATCGTCGTTTCCTGCAGGGATCTTTGCGACCGGGCGATCTTCGACGAGATCATTGGCCGATATGCGCAAAAATTTCCAGGCAGCGATCGCCGCGCGATCGTCTCCATGTGGACGCTCTACTATTTCAGCATGCTGACGATCGCACCCAGCGTCCATATGTTCGTGCATCGCGTCGGGCTGCCGCTGGGGATCGACCGGCTTTCGCTCGTCTGCAACGAGCAGACAGGCGAACCGGAAGCATTCATGATGTCCGGCAGGCCCGAGGTGACGAGTGACCCGGCCGGCGAGCTTCACCGGCTGATGCTCGGTCATGCCGAGCCCGTCATCGCGGCGATCGCCGTCAACGCCGGCGTTGCGCCGAAGCTTCTCTGGAACAATGTCGCGGCCTATCTCTCTTGGATTCTGAAAGAGATCGCTCATCGCCATGAGCCCGTCCTCGTCGAAGGCGGCCTGGCGCTGCTGGAAGAAGCTCAATGGCCGGGCGGCGGGCGCAACCCGATGTTCGGCATGATCCGCATTGCGCGCCAGCAATGCGGGCTCGAATTCGTGCGCCGGAAAGTCTGCTGCCTGCGTTATAACCTGCCGGGCGTCGGCGGCTGCGGCGAAGCCTGCCCGCTGCCGGAGGGGCGCCACTAGCTCCTATCGTCCACCGCGCGCAGAGACGGTGCCCTGCGCGCCAGTTATTGCCAATGCGCGCCAAGCAGAAAGTCCCGTCGTCTCAAAGCGCTGTCTCGCCTGCCTGAGCACCGGCGAGTGGCTTGACCATGAACAGGCATGGATGGTCCTCGTGCCAGAGCTTTGCAAAGATCTCCGCCCGCACAAAGCCGTTCCGGTCATAGAAGCGCCGCGTCGCCTCGAACTGGGGTTCGTCGAGGCCGCGCGGGGCGAGCGTCTTGACCGTCAGCAGCCGGGCACCCGATTCATGTCCGAAACGTTCGGCCGCATCGATGAGATGGCGTCCGGCGCCGCGACCGTGATGTTCGGGTCGTGTCGCAATCAGCGCGATCTCGACGGCGCCGGGCGGGTGCGGCTTCAAGGCCATCAACGCGGTCACGACATCCGCTTCGACATAGCCGAACACCGGCAGGTCTTCGATCGCCTGGGCGCTCGCTTCGATGACCTCATGTTCTGAAAACCAGTCCGGCAAAGCCCCCATGATCGATCGGCAGAGCTCTGCCTTGCCGGTCAGGATCTCAATTGTTTTTCCCATTTTTTCTCGCCTCCGATCGGTCGATTTAAACTTGACTCCTGTTATCACCTTAAAATAGACACTGCAATCAAATCGTGTACTTCAGCTCAAAAAAGGAGCCCGAGACCGAACCGGCCAGCAACGACAGAGCCTGACTTTCCATTTGTAAAAAGGGTACAGGACAATGCAAGCATTGCATCGTGATGTGAACGGAAATGCCGTGGTCAACGCCATGATCGAAAACAAGGACAAGCTCCTTAAAACGATTGAAAGCGTTGTCAAATCAAAGTCATATTCCGAGGATATCTTTCAAGATGGAGTCATTAAAGCCTATGGGGTCAAGACCGACGACATTCGTTGCCCGATCGGCTACGCCTTCCGGATGGTCTACAATCTCGCACTCGATGAGAGCCGCCGGCGACGCCAGAAGATGAACAACCATAGGTCGATAGACCAGATTCAGGAGATCACGGCTCCCATCCCCACCGTGCTCGACCAGCTCGTCGCTGCCGAGACCCTGCGCAATGTGCTTGCCTCGCTCGAGGCGCTGCCGAAGCGAACCAACGATGCCTTCATTCGCCATCGCCTCAACGGCGTGCCGCAGAAGGATATTGCAGCCGAACTCGGCGTCTCAAGGACCCTCGTCAACTTCATGATCAAGGCGGCAGAGGAACATTGCCATCTGGCGATCGCCGAACCTGCCTTCCGCCCCGATCATGCGCACCGACAGGAGCCTACCGTTTCGCTGCGTGCAGCGCCTGCTGCAAATCGCTCCACAGCAGTTCCGGCTCTTCCAGGCCAACGGCGAAACGAACCGTCTGCTCGCTCACGCCGAACCGGATGAAGGAAGTCATCCGGTCGGGGATCTGCAGCGCGACCTTGGCGGGGACCACCAGCGTTTCTGGTCCCCCCCAACTGACACCGAGGCGGATGTCGCGAAGGCTATTCACAAACCGTGCGACATCGATATCGGGATTGAGGTCGAAGGCAAACAGCCCGGCATAACCCGTTAACGTCGCCCGCCCGGGGTGCTCCTGAAACGCCGGGTGACGAACGCGTCCGATCGCGGAATGCTCCTTCAGCCGCCCGGCCAGCAAAAGCCCGCTGCGCTCATGCTCCTTGAGACGAACACGCAGCGTACGCATGCCGCGCAGCAGCAGCCAGGCCTCGAACGGTGACAGTTTGGCACCGACATAGGGGTAGGATGTCGCATTGATCCTGGCGATGGCCTCTTTCGAGCCGACGACGACGCCGGCGACCGTATCGCTGTGACCGCCGAGATATTTCGAGGCGGCGTGAATGACGATATCGACGCCATGCTGGATCGGTTTCTGAAAGAGCGGCGTTGCCCAGGAATTGTCGATGATGGTGGTGACGCCGGCCTCCTTTGCCATGGCCGACAACGCCGCAATGTCCTGCAGCTCGAAGACGAAGGATGTGGGGTTTTCAAGGTAGAGCAGCTTGGCGCCCGACAAGGCCTTGCGGACCTCGTCGTGGTCGGCGGGATCGACGAAATCCACCGCGACCCCGAGCCTGGCAAGCAGCTTCACCAGAAGGCGGTAGACATCGTTGTAGAGATGGCGGACCGCAACGACCCGGTCGCCTGCCTCAACAAGGCTGAGAATTGTCGATGTGATGGCAGCCGTTCCGCTGGAGAAAGCACGTCCATCCTCGGCACCCTCGAGGCGGGCGACCAGCAGTTCGAATTCGCGGACCGTCGGATTGTCGCCGCGCGAATAGATGTAGTTGCGCGTGCGTCCGGCAAAGACATCCTCCATCGCCTCGTAACTGTCGTAAGTGAAGAGCGATGTCTGGAAGATCGGCGGAGACACGGCGTTGAATGCCGCCGGATCGAGAGGCGTAAAGAGATCGTCAGCGATCGCATCGGCGCCAAGATCGTGCGGGTTGATCGACTGGTTCATGGTCATCCTCTCATGGACAAAAGCTGGGATATGGACGGATGGAGGTCAGATGGTCGGCAGAGCGCTGCCGGAGCGCGCTGAGCGTCCTCGCCAGGCAGACGGCCGACAGCAGGCCGGTCAAAGCAGAGGCCAGGAATATTGCTGCCAGCAAGCCTGAAAAGCCGAAGAACGGCGGCAGAAGAGCAAGCAGCGGAAAGAGAAGATAGCCATTCTGCGCCAGACCGATGGCAACCGCCGCTTTCGGTCTGCCCTGAGCCTGGAAGAGGATCAGCACCGTTTGCCGCAGACCGAACAGCAGAAGCGGAAGATGGGTCGCGATGATCGCTTGCCCTGCGATCCCGATCACCACCGCATCGTCGGTGAAGAACGAGGCAAGTTCTTCGGAGAAAACGAGCGCGGCCAGCCCATAGGCGCCACTCACGGCAGTCGTGACCACTGTGAGGATGCGGGCTGCCGACAGCATCCGTGCTGTATCGCCCCGACCCCAGGCAAAGCTCAGGATCGACTGGGCTCCGAGTGAGATGCCTACGACGGGGAGGGTTCCGACAGCGAGCAGCCGCAAGGCAATCCCGACGCCGGCGATGCCGGCTTCTCCGTGATAGGTGCCGGCGAGCGATACCACGGCCGCAATCGCGCCTGCGGTTGCGAGACTGGTCAGCGTCGTCGGTGCCCCCACAGCAAGGACAGGCCTGAGATAGCCGATATCTCCCCACCGCCAGCCAACCGTCAGCCGAACTGTCCCAAGCCGCCTGGCGTGGTAGGCGCCGTAGATGAAAAGCGCGACCAGTTGGGACAGGATGGTTGCGATTGCAACGCCCTGCAGCCCGAGGCCGAAGCCAAAGATCATGATCGGGTCGAGGATCATGTTCAGCGCAAAGCAGGCGACCAGCGTCCACATGCTGAAGCGGGCATTGCCCTCTGCGATCGCCAGGAAATCGAGAATGATCTGCGCCATCGTCAGCGGCACCGAGACCGCAATGATCATCAGATAATGTTGTGCGAGCGGCTGAAGGGCAGGTGTGGCGCCGAACAGCAGCAAATCTGGAAATGCGATGATTGCGATGGCACTTGCCGCGCCGAAAACGACGCCGGCAGCAAGACTGATCGAGGCAATGGCGCCGGCCCGGGATCGGTTGCCGGCTCCGAGCGTGCGTCCGACCTCCGTTGCGACACCGACGCCGATCCCCTCGCCGAAGGCAGCGATGAGCATGAGGACCGGCAGGACGATCATGATCGCCGCGATCTGGTCTTCACCGATCATCCCGACGAAGATCATGTTGATCGTGTGATGGGCGGCATTGATCGACAGGCCGAACATGGCCGGCAGTCCGAGCCGAAGCAGCAGCCTGAGAAGCTCAGGACTGGCAAGGTCTTCCGGTGCGAGACGCTGCCGTCTCCGGAAGCTGCCGCTGACGTCGCTCATATCGTTCATGATGCAGGCACCCAAAGACGATCGCCGAAGAAACGCTCGCGGCCGAGCATCACCAGGAGCGCTCGCTTGTGCGGAAAATCGAAATGTTTGACCTTGGCAAAACCGGAACGATCGAGGTTGCGGATCTGTTGTTCGTGACTGGCGCGCGGCTCGCCGACGATCCGTTTCGTGCGCGGATCGTCGAGGAAGATGAAATGCATCAGCGAGGGAAGCCATGCGCTGATCCATTTCTTGCCGCGATAATCGGGCTCGCCGATCGCGACATGCCATCCGCGATCATAGTCGTCGGCATCGTAAAAGGGACCGAGCCGGTTCTCCTTGGCCCAGTAGACCTCGAAATAGCCGAAGGGGATGTCGGCGAAACTGCCGATCAGCGGCAGGACATGCGGATCGGCGATCCTCTCTTCCAGGATCTCCCGGTGCTTGTCGATCGAACCCGCATCCTCCCAGATCGTGTTGACCTGTTCGTCGTTCATCCAGCGATGAAATGCTGCAAGATCGGTCTCCGGATCGGCCACCGTGAAGGTGATTTCCCGTTCCAGCCAGGGGATGAAACGCCTGTAGACCGTGCCCTTCGGCTTTGCGGGTCGACGCGGATGATACCGGCCCGCGGTCATCTCCTGCACGGGCGGCAGCGGATAGGACAGCTGCGGCAGCCAGAGCGATGGCCATTGCCACAGGATCGCCGAATCGAGCCTTCCGCCTGCATCCGCAATATGCGGCGGAAGGCTTGCCTGATGCCCTTCGAAGACGACTGAGGTGATCGAGCGATCTTCTGCCGTCACGGCTTCGGCCGCCGCCATGAGAAGCTCTGCCGATTGCACCGGATCACCATGGTAGAAGGTCACCGACGCGATGCCGGCCTCGACCTCGAATGCGGCTTCGTGGTGGCCGTAAGCGGTCTTGAGGTGGATGAGATTGGGGGCGAGGCTGACGTAGCTGCGCGACTGCAGAGAGCGCCTCTGTTTGACGGCGTCGAAATCCATGATGTTCTCCTTGGCCGGTCGAGGACCGGTCGGGCTTTTGGCACCGCGAGCATGAAGCGTGCTCTTGCGCCGATTTAGTAGAATGACGATCCATCTCCCGCTGGGTTTAGGGGTAAGCAAAGAAAAAAATTCTCATCAATTTTCTAAACTGCAGCCTGCCGGATCCGTCACTTGCGCATGACCATCATCACCGCAGGAGCTGCGAATGGATAATCTTGAACCTCACGACGATCTCTGGATCGCCGTCATCGACACCGAGCGTCGCTACTCGGTCTGGCCGCAAGACAAGCGGATTCCCCTGGGCTGGGAGCCGGCGGGTTTTGCCGGTTCGCGCCAGCAATGCCTGGCGCATATCGCTGACGTCTGGGCGGATCCGCGTCCCCTCTCTTTGCGCTCGGCAGTCGCCGGCGATGCGCGTCTCTGAAAACGGCTGGATGGCACGGATGAACGAACAGATCACAAACTTCGCAGATGCCTACCCGACCGATGTCGCAACGGACGCGGTCTTCGAGAGCTTCCCGCTGACGATCGCGCAGAAGCGTATCTGGTCTCTGGAGCAGATCGGCAACGGCACGGTGTTTCCCGACCAGGTCATTTCGCTGCGATTGAGCCCGGCCGTCGACGTCAAGACGATTGCCGGCGCCTGCCGGACGCTCGTGGCGCAACATCCGTCCCTTGCTACCCGGTTCCGCCGGCTGGCGGGCGGCCGCGTCGAACAGTACCGCGGCGCATTGAACGCGGTACCGATCGAGATTGTCGGCGAAGGCGCTGCTCTTGCGGAGCCGGATGCGTTGGCCGCCCAGAAAGCCTTCCGCGACAGGCGCTTCGATCTTCTTGCTGGTCCACCGGCGCGTGTTCAGATTGTCTTGCTTGCTGATGGCCGGTCGCTTCTGACGATCGTGCTTCATCCTGTGATCTCGGACGATCGCGAGAAGTCGCTTCTTGCGGGCTCCCTGACGCGAATTCTCGACGGCGCACCCGCCGGCGACACACAGCCGGCCGAAATCTCGGCCGGAACGCGGGAGGCTGAATGGCTGCAGGCGGAGCAGGCGCAGGAATCGCTCTCCTATTGGCGGAACACAATCGGTCTCGACTATTCGGCATCGACCTTTCCAACCCGCTTCAACAGC
Source organism: Rhizobium sp. SU303 (assembly GCF_021052345.1). Classification (NCBI taxonomy): domain Bacteria; kingdom Pseudomonadati; phylum Pseudomonadota; class Alphaproteobacteria; order Hyphomicrobiales; family Rhizobiaceae; genus Rhizobium; species Rhizobium sp. SU303. Next base: position 259,604 of record NZ_CP088096.1, on the reverse strand, counting down.
GGCGGGCTGGCAGGTGTGGCGCGCGCGCAGCATCGATTTTCGATCGAGCCCGATCTCTGGGTAAAGATCGGTCGGCATGCGCAGCAAAAGAGATATCAGGTCGAGCGCGTGCTTCATGCCGCTTTTTGCGCGCTGCTGGCACGTTACAGCGGCAATTATGCTTTGCTGACCGGGCTCCTGGTCGCGCGGCCGGAGAAGGAACACCTTGCGAACCGCGGCCGTGCCGAACAGGTCCTTCCCCTCATCCTGTCGCTGACATCAAGAAGCTCTCTCGACGATGTCATCGCAGCGATCTCATCGGCAACCGAGGAGGGGCTTGCCCGGCTCGTTCCGCTGGAGCGCATCACGCAGGAACTGGTCGTCGACGAAGCCGCTGCCCAGGAAGCCGTGGTCAAGGCCCTGTTCGAATTCCGGGAGCCGTATCCGGTCCCCAGGCACGCAACCAATCTGGAGCCGCTGGGGGCGCGCGCCGACAGCGAGTTATCCCTGGTGATCGAGGCGGGCCTGGATGGGGCCGCATCCGGGCTGATCGATTATGCACAGGATCTCTATGACAGCGCGCTGATTGCCCGTGTCTCCCGGCATTTCACCCTTGTCCTCGAACAATTTGTCGCACAGCCGAATGTGCGGATCAAGGACATCGAACTCGTGGGGAGCGACGAACTCGACCAGTTGTCGGCGCCCTACGAAGACGAGGTCGTCAACGACGACAGGCCGGTCCACGAGCTGATATCGGTCCATTCGCGCCAGACGCCGGAGAAGACGGCGATCGTCTACGGTGACGAGGAATGGAGCCATGGCTGGCTGGAAGCCAGCACCAACCGCCTCGCACATCGGCTGCGGCATCTGGGTGTTCGCGCCGAGGTGACGGTCGCCATCTTCATCAAGCGATCGCCGGAGGCCATCGTCGGAATCCTCGCGACGCTGAAGGCGGGCGGCGCCTATATCCCGGTCGAGCCCGACCATCCACCGGTCCGCAACCATCACATTCTGCGCGACGGCGGCGTCAAGATCGTTCTGACCCATAGCTGGCTTCGCCATCGGCTGCCGGAAGAGCTCGCCACCATTATCCTCGAACTCGACAAGATCGACCTCGACGGCGAGCCGGATACGCCGCTTGATATTCCCACTCACAAGGATCAGCTCGCCTATGTCATGTACACCTCCGGATCGACCGGATTGCCGAAGGGCGTGGCCGTCGAGCACGGCCCGCTGACGCACCATCTGCAGAACACCTCGCGTGTCTACGGCATGAGCTCGGCCTCCCGTGAGCTGCCGTTCCTGCCTTTCAGTTCGGATGGCGGGCATGAGCGATGGATGAACCCGCTGATGGAGGGCGGCAGCATCATTCTTCCCGACCAGCCGCTCTGGACACCGGAAGAGACATTGACGGCCATGCGCAAGCACGGCGCCAACAATGCCAGCATTCCGACCACCTATCTGCAGCAACTGGCGGAATGGGCCGACATAACCGACGGCGCGCCCCCAATGCGGCTTTACTCCTTCGGCGGCGAGGGGCTGGCGCAGCCGACCTTCGATCTTCTGTCGCGGGCGCTGAAATCGAAATGGCTGATTAACGGCTACGGGCCGACCGAAACCATCATGACGCCGATGGTCTGGAAGGTGAGGGCCGGCACGAAATTCCAGGGGGTCTATGCTCCGCTCGGCCGCGCTGTCGGGTTAAGGCGCGTCTATGTGCTCGATCCCGATCTCAATCCGTGCCCGATCGGCGTGACCGGCGAGCTCTATATCGGCGGCGAAGGCATCGCACGCGGCTATCTCGGCAAGCCGGACACGACGGCGGATCGCTTCATCCCCGATCCGTTCTCGAGCGATGGCGGCCGACTTTATCGCTCCGGCGATCTGACGCGTTGGCGTGATGACGGAACCGTCGAATTCGTCGGTCGTGTCGACCATCAGGTGAAGCTGCGCGGTTACCGGATCGAGCTCGGCGAGATCGAAGCGGCTCTCCTCCAGCAACCCGGCGTCGGCGAAGCCCTGGTCGTCCTGCGCGATAACGATGCCGGCGGCGACAAGGCGCTCGTTGCCTATGTCGTTCCCAAGAAAGACGAGAGGTTGGACGTCGAGACGATCCGCGCCGGCCTCGAACGCAGCCTGCCATCCTACATGGTGCCGGCTGCCGTGGTCGAACTGGAGAAAATGCCGACCAATCCGAACAGCAAGCTCGATCGATTTGCGCTGCCAGCGCCACAACCGGTCAAACGCACAATCGTCGAGCCGGCGACCGCGCTCGAAGAAGAGGTGCTGGATGTCTGGCGGCAGGTTCTCAAGCTGGAAGCAATCAGCGTCGAGGACAATTTCTTCGCGATCGGCGGCAGTTCGCTGGGCGCGATCCGCATCCTTTCGCAGCTGCGGCAGCGCCGGCCGAAAACCCCGCTCACCGTCGCCGATATCTTCAACAATCCGACCATACGCTCCTTTGCGGGCGTGATGGAGCTCGGGGACCAACGGGATCTGTCGGAGGTGATCGTGCTGCGCGCTTCCGGCGCCAAGCCGCGGCTTTATTGCTTCCCGGGCTTGCTCGTCAGCACCCGCGAATATGTCAAACTCGTCGACTATCTCGGGGCAGATCAGCCGGCGACCGGCTTCATTTGCCACTCGCTTTCCGAGAAGAAGGAGGTTGGCGCTCCGATCGAAGACATCATCGAGAGCTATGTCGACCATATCAGGACACATAGTCAGGGAGCACCCTGCTATTTCCTCGGCTGGTCGTGGGGCGGTCTTCTGGCCTATGAGGCTGCCCGCGCCCTTGGTGACAAGGTCGACGTCAGGATGATAGCGATGGTCGACGTTTGCGACCTCGGATCGGAATTCGCGATCGGCGCAAAGCCGAGGTTCAGGCCCGGCGAGCGCGATGAGCTTCATCGAGATGTGCAGGCGTGGCTTGGAAGAACGGCGATGCGTCCCGAATGGGATCGGCTGCTGTCGACGATGGACGCCGATACTTACGATCAATTCCTGCGTTTCGTCGGCGACGAGAAGGACCCGCTTCCGAACGACGGGCCTGATATCAGCAGCCGGGAGCATACCTTCTGGGTGCTGATCGACAATGCCCTGATCTTCCGCAAGCATCGGCTGGTTCCTCACGATGTGCCGATCTATCCCTGGGCTGCCGACGACAGCCTCAACCGCGGCCTCAACCTGATCGATTGGCGCCGCCTGTCGCCGCGGGCGCATGCGGCCGAAATCATCACCGGCACCAACCATCTGCATATGATCGGGTCTCCCGCCTTCCACTCAAGACTTGCCCTGCGTCTCAAGGAAACAGAGAAGGATATCGCATGACCGTCGCTTTTGCCCGCCGGGATACCGAGCCGCTGGATATTGCCGGCATCGGCATCGGCCCCTCCAATCTGAGCCTCGCTTGCCTCTTTGAGTCGGTGCCCGAGATCAGGAGCCGCTTCTTCGAGCGGCGCCCAACGTTCGACTGGCATCCCGGCATGATGATGCCCGGTGTCGAGCTGCAATCGTCCTTTTTGAAGGACCTCGTCACGCCGGTCCTGCCGACCAGCCGTTGGTCATTCGTCTCCTATCTGGTGGCGCATAAGAGGCTCTACGCCTTCCTGAACGCCAATTATGAGGCCGTTCCCCGGCAGGAGTTCGCGCGCTATCTCGCCTGGGTCGCCAACGGCGTGGACGGCCTGCGCTTTGGAACGGAGATCCGCGACGTCGAGCACCGCGACGACCGGTTCTTCCTGCGGTTCGACAACGGTCAGGAGGAGGCGCGAAACCTGGTGATCGGCACGGGGTCGTCGCCCTTCGTGCCAGACTGGGCAAAACCGTTCCTGGGTGCCGATTGCTTTCACAACAGCGAGGCCAAGTCGCGTCTCAGCGATCTCGGCGCCGCCCGCATCGTCGTGCTCGGCGGCGGTCAAAGCAGCGGCGAGGTCGTCGAAGCCCTGCTTGCCGATCCCGGTTCCATGAAGGAGCTGACATGGATCAGCCGGCGTCACAATTTCGAGCCGATCAACGACACTCCGTTTTCAAACCAGGTCTTCTCACCGGAATACGTGCAGGCCTATCTGAAGCTTAGCAGCGAGCAGAAGCAGGCCGCGTTGAGGAACTCGATCCTGACCAGCGACGGCTTGTCGATTTCGACGATTCATTCGATCTATCGCCGCCTCTATGCGTTGCGTTATCTCGAACCGAGCACGCTCAACGCATCCCTGGCGCCAAACCGCGATGTGATCCAGATGGAAAGGAACGGCAATGCCTATCGGCTCATCGTCAGGAACCAATTCGACGGCGGAATCGAGGTGCTTCATGCGGATGCGGTGGTTCTGGCAACCGGATACCGGTTCCGGTTGCCGGAGGCTCTCGGCTCGCTGGGCGACAGGATAACGCTCGACAGAAACGGCTATCCCATCCTCAATGACGATTACACGATGCAGTGGGCGGGTCCGCGGACCAACCGGCTGTTTGCGCAGAATGCGGGGCGGTACTCGCACGGTATCGCCGACTCTCAGCTCAGCCTCATGGCCTGGCGCAGCGCAATGATCGTCAATACGCTTCTCGGCCGGCAGCACTTCGATGCGGAACCCGACAACGGGCAACTCGCCTGGGCGACGGAGGCCGCTTCCGCAATGCCTCATCAGCTCCGAACCGGCTATTCGGACGGCATGATGTCGTCCTGAAACAGACGTGTCGAAATGCCGGGGAACCCGGATTGACAGCAAACAGCCAGCGCAACGACGTGCTGGCTGCTGCTTTCGACCAGACGGTGATGCCATCGCCGATCACGGTCGCTGCCATCGACCATGACGGGGATACCATCCTTCCAGGAAAAGGCGACGTTGCGGGGATCCTCGCGCAGCCCGACGCCGAGTGCCTTCAGATGGCTCTCCTTGAGCGTCCAGAGTGCGACCGCCGCGCGCTTGCGTTCGGACGCAGGCAATTCCGCGAGCCAGCGCCGTTCGTCTGCACTGCAATAGCTATCCACTGCCGCCGCTTCGATCTCGATATCGGCGCGTTCGCAGTCTATTCCCAAGTGATCGCATCCAGAAGCGACAGCGGCCGCCACAAGCCCGTCGGCATTGGCGAGGCTGAATTGCGGCCTTTCATGCCCCTCAAGCCTCAGCTTACCGTGGTTGTCCGGGGACAACAGAAGCTTGGCCGGTGGCGTCCCAGTTTCCATGCTCAACAGCCGCCGCAAGAGATACCGGCCGGCAACGAAAGAGGCCCGATCCCGGTCAAACAGGTAGGTCGCGGCGCGCTCCCGTTCATCCGGTGAAAGCGACTGCATCCATCGGTTCCAGTCGCCTTCGTGCTTGGAATACTGCCAGAGCGCGATTTCAATGCCGGCAGGTTGGTTTTCAGGTTGGTGCATTTTCGCTCGCCGTGGCTGCTATCTCCCTGAATTTTCAAGAACTCAGGGTCGTAACGCGTTTAATTGATCGCGGAAGTATTGGTCAACTCAGAAGATCTTCGCAAATGAGGCCGGAACATTTTTTAGTTAATACTAAATTATGGAATCTGGTGCGAGATCTTACAGCAGCCGGCACGCCGGTCGTCCCAGCTACCTCCGAGGAGACCCGCATGAAGCGCCCGAGTATCAAGCAAGCCCTGATCTTAAAGCTTTCGATCATCAGCCTGTTCCTGGTTGGCCTGTCCTATGTCTCGCTGAGCACGATTTCGACGCTTCGCGGCAATACTGAGCAGATCGGCACCTTCTGGATGCAGCGGCTTGTGACGGCTCGCGAGATCAAGGATGACTTCCTCGACCTGAAATTGGTCTATGCCCATTACCTCCTTGAGGATACAGCGGAAGAGCGGAATGTCGGGCAGCAAAGAATCGATGCCGCCGCTGCCGCACTCGAGAAAGTTGTCACCGAATACGAAAAAGGCGTCCGCACCGAGCGGGGGCGCGAACTGATTAATCAGATCAAGCCGGAACTCGCCAAATATCGCGCGCTGGCAGAGCAGATGATCGCGTTTGAAAATGACGGAAAGACGCCTGAAGCAATCCGTTTCTTCAAGGAAAATATGGATCCACAAGCCGAGCTGGTGAACAAGGCGGTGGCAGATCTGGCCGCTTTTATTCTCAGCCAGGCCGAAGGCTTTGTGGCCGCGAGCGGTGCTTCCGCACAATCGGCTTTCATGCTGACGGCCACGATCGCAGCGTTGGCCGTGCTTCTTGCTGTGGCCGGCATCGTCTTTGCCATTTCGGGCATCGCCAGCCCAATCCGAAGCATCGCCTCCGCCATGAGGCGCTTGTCCGATGGCGATCTTGACAGCGATATTCCCTATGCCGGTCGCGCCGACGAAGTCGGCGAAATGGCCGGGGCGGTTGAAATCTTCCGTCATAACGCCCTCAACGTCGTCAGGCTCGAGAAGGAAGCCGCCGAATCCCGCAGCGAGAGCGAAGCAGCGCGCGCCGCAGCCCAGCAGCGCGCCGAACGCGAGGCGGAACAACTGCGCTTCGCGACCACGACATTGGGCGAAGGTCTCCGGCGGCTTGCATCAGGCGACATATCCTTCCAGCTTTCGGAGCAATTTGCGGCCGAATACGAAGCCTTGCGCGAAGACTTCAACGCTTCGCTCCGGCAATTGGGCGCGACGATCGGCGCAGTCCTCCAGACGGTATACAGCATCGATAATGGCACTGGTGAGATTGCATCTGCCGCGCAGGATCTTTCCAAGCGCACCGAACAACAAGCCGCCTCTCTCGAGGAAACGGCCGCAGCCCTGGAAGAGATCACGTCGAATGTGACGATGGCGACCAAACGCACCGACGAGGCGCGCAACGTGGCCAAAGAAGCCGATATCAGTGCCCAGCGGTCGGCAAATGTCGTCTCTCAGGCGGAGCAGGCCATGCGACGCATCGAGGACAGTTCACAGCAGATTTCGAACATCATCGGTGCAATTGATGAAATCGCCTTTCAGACGAACCTGCTGGCGCTGAATGCCGGCGTTGAGGCTGCTCGTGCCGGTGAGGCGGGCAAGGGTTTTGCAGTCGTCGCCCAGGAAGTCCGTGAGCTTGCCCAGCGTGCCGCTCAAGCGGCCAAGGAAATCAAAGGCTTTATTCAAAAGTCATCAACTGAGGTGGAAAATGGCGTGAAACTGGTTCTTGAAACGGGAACCTCGCTGAAGTCGATCGGTGAGCACGTGGTCCAGATCAACCAACTCATGGATGCGATTGCCACATCGGCGCGCGAGCAGTCAACCGGACTTGCCGAGATCAACACGGCCGTCAATCAGATGGACCAGGCGACCCAGCAAAATGCAGCGATGGTCGAGCAGTCGACAGCTGCCGTTGCTTCATTGTCCTCCGAGGCAGGCCGCCTGCGGGATCTGGTCAACCAGTTTCAATTGGACGGCGACAAAAGCGCGGCGGGCGGGCAGCGCAGCGGACGGGCCTTTGAAGGCAACAGCCCAATCCACTTGGTCGCTCAGCGGCGCGTGATGCAAAGATGACGCGCCGCTGACGTCAGATCAGATACACGAGACAACCCTGCCGGCGGTTCCAGTCGCGTTCGTTCTTTGAGCACTGGCCAGACAGCGATTTCAATACCGGCAGGTTGGTTTCAGATTGCTGCGTGGATCCAGTATGTGGGCCTGGATCTGTTTTGTCCTGGTGGTCGCGAGCTTTCGCCTTCTTTTGTGTGAACAAAACCAGCCATCGCGTAGAACTACACGCAGGGGGGGGAGTCGAATCCATCGTGGCAGGGCTTCGTCCTCCGCGGCATTCACAGCCGTCGCAAGCAGCGCGGACAGAGCAAAAATGAGCAATCTAGAAAGCGACTCGACAGGTGTCAGGTAGGCGACGCAGACGACGGCCGACCGGCTATTCAAAGAGAATAATGCTTGCCGGAGTTGGCGGCATCGATTTGACCGTGACGCCGGCAAGACCGGCAAGTCTTGCCATCTCAGTCAACTCACTTTGCGTATAAGCCTGGCCAGCCGGCGTGCTGGCGAGCATCTCCCAGGAGAACGCTGCGGGAAAAGGCGGCGACACGCCATCTTCGTTCGGCACGAAATCGACCGCGACGATCCGACCATGCTCTGCAAGGCTGGCGATGATCTTTCGTAACAGTTGGGCACATGTCGGCAAATCGAAGTGGTGCAGAAAATTCGGAAGCAGGACAAGGTCATAACCCGTGCCCCACTCAACATCGAAAGCACTGCCGGCTATCGTCCGGTACCGGTCAGCCACGCCGGCTTTTTCCGCATTCTGCCTCGACAGCTCCAACACTGCGGCCCAGTCGACGGCGACGATCTCCGCCGTTGGAAAGGCCTTCGCAATTTCGATCCCGAAAACGCCTGGACCTGCAGCGATGTCCAAAACCTTATTGGGAGGCCTCGGCCAGCCGGAGATTTCGCCAGCCAGCATTTTGGCGCTGAGCCCGGTAAAGGAGCCCATGCCGCGCGCAAACTTCAACCAGACGGGGTTGTCTGCCGACACGTTGGCAAGCCCGGCCGAACCGCCGTTTCGCACGACGGCGGCCGGATCGCGCAGAAAATTATCCAGTATTTCCGGTGCGGCCGTGAACTCGACGGCCGCGCCCATATAGGCCGGCGAATTGCGATCGAGGAACATTCTGGTCGAGGGCGTCATTCGGTACTGTCCGCTCTCCTTTGTCAGGAAACCATGGACCACAAGGTAGTCGCACAGGATGCGCACCCCACGCTCCGAGGTGCTTGTTGCCGACGCCAGCGATGCTGCCGTCTTGCCCTCGTTTATATGAGTAAAGAGATCAAGCTCGATGGCCGCCCTTATCGCCGCCGTCTTTCGGCACGCAAACAGTGCATCGACTAGGAGTTCGGGCGACACTACGCCAACTCCGGCGTCTTCGACGATTGTTTCCATGGGATCTCCAGAGCCCTCGATCAATCTTACCTAGCAGCGGCAGCCGCGGAAATTATGCGCATATCCGCATATTCTACAATACTTACCGCGCTAACCCTATCGGGTGCCCGCCGACACTATGGGCAGGCGTTGCAGACCGGCGAGGCTGAGGTTCAGGCTCCTGCTGCGCGGCGATCGCCCGTTCGGCCGCGGCTGCAAACAATGGCAGTGGTTCGTCGCGCATAGACGTCGATATCGCAAATTCGTCAATGCGTTCTCTGCACCTGAACGGATCAGCCTCAAATGCAAGTCCAGATCAAGCGTTATGACACTGAACACCTCTGGCGCCTTGCAGCAGTTCAGGGCATCCTATGATGGCTGAAAATTGTGTTTATGGCAGTTGGAGGAAGGCCGATGCGCTGCTTCACCGTGCTTGGACCCTCGCAGACCGGAAAATCGACAGTCGTGGAAAGGCTCGGCTCCCTGGAGGGGACGCCGAGAAAATCCAGCTCCCCTTATGGATTGAACCTCACAGAATTCACCTTCGGAAACGAGGCGTGGTGTGCACTGGATGCGCCAGGACCCAACGAAGCGTTGGCGCATGCGCAGCACGCGCTTCTTGCCAGCGACGCCTGCATACTGTGTGTTTCATCGGCACCCGCGGAGGCTGTGCTCGCCGCGCCCTATCTGCGGATAATCGAAGCCTCGGGGACGCCCTGCATCCTCTTCGTCAACCGGATGGACGAACCGCGAGGGCGGTTGAGGGACGTGATCGCCGCGCTTCAAGACTACGCCAACCACACCCTTTTGCTTCGCCAGATCCCGATCCGCGAGGGGGACAGGGTCATTGGCAGTTGCGATCTGATTTCGGAACGGGCGTGGCGATACCGGGAAGGCCAGACTTCGGCGCTGATCGAAATCCCCGAAAGCACTGCCGAACGCGAGCACGAAGCGCGCACCGAGCTCCTGGAGCACCTGTCCGAATTTGATGACTGGCTTCTCGAGGAACTGATCGAGGACCGCGAGCCACCCAGCGACGCGCTCTATGCCATTTCATCACGGGTTCTAAGGGAAAACAGAATTATCCCGGTCCTGATCGGTGCTGCAATTCACGGCAACGGGATGACGAGGCTGATGAAGGCGCTGCGCCACGAGGCGCCGCCGGTAGGGGTTCTTCGGCAGCGTCTCGCTCATACGGGAACTGTCGATGAAGGCAAGCTGGTGGCCTTGAGCTTCCATGCCTATCATCGCCAGAATGTCGGCAAGACGGTGCTCGTGCGCGCACTTGGCGAGGGACTGCGGCAAGGCGCATCACTGGGCGGCTCCAGCCTCGGCGCCGTACAAAATCTCGCAAACGGGCGGTCCAATTCGGCGGTTCTGCCTGCGCCGGGGGATGTCTTCGCGACGGTCAAGTCCGACCACCTGCCCGTCCCTTCGCTGTTGACCTCCGGCGCGGTGGTCGCCCCGCCTGAGTGGACGGAACCACCCACGCCGATGCTTGAAAGGATCCTAATTCCGGGCAGCGAGCGCGATGAAAACAAACTTTCCGAGACGCTGGCGAAACTTTCCGAGACGGATCGCGGTCTGGAAGTCTTGCAGGAGGAAGGCACGGGCGCTCAACTCGTCCGCGCCCAGGGGCCGGTACATCTGCGTGATCTCTGCCGAACGATGTCCGATGTCTTTCATATCTCCGTGACCGACCGAACGCCCAGCCCAATCTACCGCGAGACGATCGCGAAACCATCGGAGGTTCATTACCGCCATCGCAAACAGACCGGCGGTGCCGGGCAATTCGCGGATGTGAAGTTGAGCATTCACCCCAACGAGCGCGGCCAGGGCTTCACCTTTGGCGAAACCATCAAGGGCGGAGCCGTTCCGCGCAATTACATCCCCGCCGTCGAAGCGGGCGCGCGCGAAGCGATGGAGAAAGGGCCGCTAGGCTTCGAAGTCATCGATGTCGGCGTAACGCTGTTAGATGGTCAGCACCATACCGTCGACAGTTCGGAACACGCCTTCCGGACTGCGTCGAAAATGGGGGTGCGCCAGGCGCTTTCCGAAGGATCGACCGTGTTGATGCAGCCGGTCTTCCGCTGCGAGTTCCACATCCCGTCGGTCTTTTCAGGCAGCCTTGTCCAGATCGTCTCCGCTCTCAACGGTCAGGTTCTCGGTTTCGACCGTGATGAAACCGCCAAGGGATGGGACATTTTCCGGGCGCTCGTTCCGGGTGGCGCACTTAACGATCTGGCGCGGGCGTTGCGCTCGGCGACGCAGGGCATTGGTTATTTTTCCAAGACCTTCGATCACTTCGAGGAACTATACGGCAAGGAAGCAGACGCCATTGTGAGGGCAAAAGAGAAACCAGGCACCGCACACTGAAACGTTCGCGCCACTTCATGCTCGTTCACAGAGCCGGGCTCACGCCCGCCCTTACGTGCGTGGAACCTTTGCAGTTGTAGTAGCACAGGCCCGCGGTTGGGCTTGCTTCGGGGATGGTGTGCTGGGTACTTGATCAGTTAGCCGATTCGATGAAATGGATCCCAGGTTCGATTCCCTTCAAGGCGATCGTCCTGCTTTTTGTCGCAAAACATTATGGACGCAGCCATATTCTCAATATCTGCAGCCCTGAGGAAATTTTCAGATCGATGAAGAAGACCTTCAATCCGCCTTCGGTGCGCCGGCCTTTTGGAAATTACAATCACGGCCTGCTCGTGCCGCCCGGGGCATCGCTTCTCGTCACGTCGGGCCAGCTTGGTATCGGTCTCGATGATGCTGTTCCGAGCGATATCACTGCTCAGGCGGAACTCTGCTTCGAAGCGATTAAGGCGATTCTCGAAGAAGCTGAGATGAGTTTTGCCGATGTGATCCGCATTTCGGGGTTTGTCACCCGCCGCGAGGATTTCCCGGCCTATATGGCTGTACGGGATCGCTATACGCTCGATCCGAAGCCTGTTTCCACCTTGCTCGTCATCGGCGGCTTTACGCGCCCTGAGTTCCTGGTCGAGGTCGAGGTGACGGCCGCGAAAATCTTGTAGAGCATTTCCGTTTTCTTCGAAGCACGGAGATGCTCTACCTCCTATCTTCACGCAATTCCCGGCAAAAGCGCTTCGCGCTTTGCCTGGCAAAACCGCGGCACAGTTTTGCTGGAATTGCCTAGAATCGCTCCATCGCCCCTCCGACGCGGGCGAGAAATTTTGCCCGCGTTTCCGGTGTGCAATTGTTCATGTCGTAATGGGCGAGGAACGTCACCGGCCTCAACGGATTGATCTGCGCCCGCAGCACGCGCTTGACGATTTTCTTCGGCGGGTTGCCGGCGGCAAACGCCCGGAAGGGCGTTGCGCCATAAGTCAGGACGGCTGCCAGCTTGCGGATGTGGCGCAACCGCGATTCCACCTTGCCGTTGACCAGCTCGAAGGAAACGCCCGGCAGCCAGACTCGGTCGAAATATCCCTTCAGGATCGCCGGAAAGCCGAAGTTCCAGATCGGGGTGCAGATCACCAGCCCCTCGGCGGCTTTGAGCCGGTCGACATGGGGTTCCACCAGCTTCAGATTTTCCGGATAATCGTGATAGACGAGCCGGTCGTGGCACGAGAGCACCGGATCGAACTGCTCTTCATAGAGGTCGCAGCCATCCACCATATGCCCGGCCTTGCGGAGGCTCTCGACGGTCTGCCGGTAAAGCGCCTTGCCGTAACTTTCCTCGACCGGGTGAGAGTGGAGGACGAGAACCCTCATGAAGCCTCCATCAGGGCCGCCAGGCCGGGGAAGAGATAGTTCTTACCGGCGTTGAAATCGAAATCAGGATTTTCCCACGCAATCATCTTGCCGGGATTGAGCAGGCCCTTCGGATCGGTTTCCTGCTTGAAGGCGAGCTGCACCGCATCAGTCCGCTTCATGCCGCCTTCCTCCAGCGTATAGCGGTGTGGGTTGAAGATCGGGCATCCATTATCCTGGTGGATCTTGATGATCTCCTCCAGCCGCTCTTCGGTGGTATAGCGCACCAGCGGCAGGCCGGAGCACTGGATCTGGCCGTCGAATTTGATGAATTCGAGATGCCCCGGCACTTCGTCACCAAAGATCTCCACCATCTTCCGAACCTTGGCGACATGATCCGGTCCCGGATATTGCACCTGCAGATAGGTGAAGCTCGGGTCGACCTTCAGCGCACGCAATGTCGTGTGGTTCCAGGCAAGCTCGTAGGCATGCGGGATGCCGCGCATGCTTTCTACCTTGTCGGAGCGGAACATGATCTCGCCCTTCTGTGCCGCCGTGAAAGCCAGAAAGGCATCCAGGGAGTGCGGCGCGATCATCAGCACGACGATCGACTGGCCCTGACGGATGTAGGGCTTGTGGCGGGTGAAATAGTCGTAAGGAATGGGAGCGGCGATCGGCGCGATCTCCTTGACGAGGATGCCGTTGCATTTCGCCAGCGCATCTGAAAAGCGCACGGCATCCATGAAATCGTCGTAGCCAACCAGGACATCGACCCAGTCATAGGCAGGCGCAAGCGGCATCTCGATCTCGGTGATGATGCCGTTGGTGCCGTAAGCGTGGCTCACCTTCTGGAGATCCCATCCGGTGAGGTCGAGCACGCGCGGTTCGGCTTCCATGGTGACGACGCGCAGGCGCAGGATGTTTCCGAGGTCGCGCAAGCCGCCCCAGGTGATCGAGCCGACGCCGCCCGAGCCGCCGGCGATGAAGCCGCCGACCGTCGCCGTCTGGGCGGTGGAGGGGTGGAAGCGCAGCTCCTGGCCGGAATGGGCCTTGGTCTGCTTGTCGAGCTGGGCAAGCACGATGCCGGGTTCGCAGACGACGCGGCCGGGATGGATCTCCTTGATCTTGTCCATCGCCGCAAGGTTGAGCACGATGCCGCCGGAAAGCGGCATGGCCTGGCCGTAATTGCCGGTGCCGGCGCCGCGCGGCGTGACCGGCACGCCATGGGCATAGGCGACCTTCAGCGTCCGGATGACCTCTTCCTCGGTCTTCGGCGTGACGACGAGATCGGCGGAAACATTGTCGAGCTGCGCCTTCAGGATCGGCGAGTACCAATAGAAATCCCGGCTCTTCTGGCGAACCAGCGCCGGATTGTCCTCGACGGCGATGCCTTCGAGCTCCTTTTTGATCTTCTGATAATCGGTCATGTCAGGCTCCAACGACGCTATCGAGTTCACGGTAATCCGGCAGGCTGCGGTCGATCACCTTGCCGCGGCGAAGCACGACGCGGTCAGACTGCGGACGGGAAAGGAATTCACTCCAGCGCCGCGCACTGAAGAGCACGAGATCGGCGGGATCGCCGGCGGCGATACGGCCCTTGTCCGGCCGTCCGACGATGGCGGCGGGCGAGGTGGTGACGACACGGGCGGCGGTATCGAGCGGGTGGTCGAGATGCAGGATCCGCACGGCCTCGCGGAAGACCTCCACCGGATCGAGATCGCCATAGGCATAGAAGGGGTCGCGGGTATTGTCGGAGGCGACCGCGGTCGCGACACCGGCGGCGGCCAATTCCTTGAACAGGGTGACGCCCCGCCAGCGCGGGGTGCGGCCGGGATAGCGATCCTGCAGATACATGTTGCACATCGGCAGCGCGATGACCGCGATACCTGCCTTGGCGACCAATTCGACGGTGCGCGCGGCGGTGTCTTCGCCCTGGCGGGCGAGCGAGCAGCAGTGGCCGGCGGTCACCTTGCCCTCGAACCCGTTGCGCAACACGGCTTCGGCGATCGCCTTCAGCGTCTCGGCGCCGTGATCATCCGTCTCGTCGACATGCAGATCGACATCCAGGCCATGCTCTGCGGCAGTCCTGAAGAGCGTGTCGAGCTGCCAGACAAGCTCCGGCCCCATCCGGGTGACGCCGCCAAGGAGACCGCCGGCCTGTCGGATTGTTGTGACGAGATCGGCAAAGAAGGCGCTGTCTGCCATGGCATCCAGCGGGAAGAGGGCGACCGCCTGCAGTGCGATCCTGTCCTTCCAGGCATCCCGGATTTCGGCAAAGGCCTCGAAGGAGATGCGATGCTGGGGCGCAAGCGAATCCAGGTGCGTGCGGATCAGGCTGGTGCCATGGGCATAGGCGGAGCGGAGCGAGAATTCCATGCGCCGTTTGACGTCTGCGGCCGACCAGTTGGCTTCCCGGTCGGCCCTGACGGCATCGAGCGCGCCCATAAAGCTGCCGTCGGGATTGGCCTGGCGCGGCCAGATATGGCCTTTGTCGAGATGGGTATGGATATCGGCAAAGCACGGCCAGACCATGCCGTCCCTGAGATCGGTCCTGGCATAATCAGCGGGTGCGGCGCCGGCCGGCCGGATGGCGGCAATCATGCCGTCGCTGATGACGATATCGACCGTTGCCAGCCCTTCGGTGACCGGCACGTCGATATGCTCGAGGGTGACGGCAGGCACTGTCGCATTGCTCAGCACGAAGCGAGCCGCGTTCGGCGGGGATATGAAGGAATAGGTCATCAGTTTTCCCGTTTGATGCTGCTCTCATGCCAGCGGTGGAGGCTCAACCAGGCGATGAGGGTGGTGAGGCCGAAGATCGCTACGCCAAGCATGGAGAGCATCAACAGGGCGGCGAAGAGCCGCGGGATGTTCATCCGGTACTGCGCTTCGAGCAGGCGGAAGGCCAGGCCGGATCCCGCACCTGCCGAGCCTGCGGCAAATTCCGCGACGACAGCGGCGATCAGCGCAAGGCCACCGCCGATCCTGAGGCCGGTCATGAAATAGGGTTGGGCGGCGGGCAGTTTGAGAAAGAGCAGCGTCTGCCAGCGCGAGGCGCCGTAGAGCTCGAAGAGGTTGATCAGATTGTGGTCGACGCTCTTCAGCCCCTGCACCATGTTCGACAGGATCGGGAAGAACGCGACGAGGAAGGCGCAGATCAGCAGCGCCACCTGCGTCGACGGCGCATAGATCAGGATCAGCGGCGAGATGGCGACGATCGGCGTTACCTGCAGGATGACGGCAAGGGGATAGAAGGCAAGCTCAACCCAGCGCGACTGCACGAGAAAGATCGCAAAGGCGACGCCGCCGACAAGCGCCAGCATCAGCGACATGAAGGTGATCTTGGTGGTGACCCAGAGGGCAGGGGCAAGCGTCCCCCAATCCGTCACGAAGGCGTTTGCCACAGCGGCCGGTCCTGGCAGGATATAGGGCGGCACGCCTGACAGTTTCACATAGGCGTACCAGACGAGGATCATCAGGGCGATGACGAGGAAGGGGATGGCAATGCGCAGCGCAAGATCGCGGCGCCTTGCGCTTGCGGTACCCTTAACCAGCAGCGGCGATGTGTCTGTCTCGTCACTCATCAATGATCTCCTGCCGAATTGATCGCCCCGATCAACGAATGCGATACCGTTTCGCAGGCCCTGCGGTATTCTTCCGAGGTGCGGTAGTGCGCGTCGCGTTCGAGGCTGGTGATCAGCGGGACGTCGGCATGCACGCGCCCGGGCCTTGCCTTCATCACGACGATGCGGTTTGAGAGATAGGCGGACTCGAAGACCGAATGCGTCACGAAAATCACCGTAATGCCGGTCGCCTTCCACAGCCGCAGCACGTCGTCGTTGAGCTTCTGGCGGGTGATCTCATCGAGCGCAGCGAAAGGTTCGTCCATCAGCAGCAGCTTCGGCTTCGTCACCAGCGCACGGGCGATTGAGACGCGCATCTTCATGCCGCCGGAAAGTTCGCGCGGATAGGCCTTGGCAAAATCCTGAAGGCCGACGGTGGTCAGCACTTGCATGATCTGATCATGCGCGGCAGCCTTCGAAACCCGTCTCAGCCTCAGTGGCAAGTGGACGTTGTCGAACACGTTCTTCCATGGCATCAACGTCGGCTCCTGGAAGACAAAGCCGATATCGCCCTCCGGCAGACCTCGGGAATTGATGCGCGAACTCGGCCAGTCGATCGTTCCCGAGGTGACATCGCCGAGACCGGCGATGATGCGCAGCGCCGTCGACTTGCCGCAGCCGGAAGGGCCGAGCAGGCTGACGAACTCGCCGCTTTCGACCGTGAGCGACATGTTCGAAAGGGCGACAGTGCCGCTGGAAAAGACCTTCGAGACCGACTGCATGATAACAAGCGGCCGCTTGCGCGTCTCTTTCGGGGATACCGCCTGGGCTTCTGCTGGGAGCATTGCTGTCTCGTTCATGCGGGAGGATACGGCCCGCCACATCCTCAATGGCGGACCAGGAGAGCCGTCGGTCGGCCTACTTCTTCAGTGCCATGCCGGTGCTCTTGCAGACGAACTTCGTCGTAAACGCTTTGGTGTAATCCGTCTCCGGCTTGAAGACCTTGATCGCCACCATCTCGTTGAAGAACGTCTTGTAGTGCGCATCGGTGATGCAGCCGATGCCCTTGTCGAGGCTGTCGCCGGATTCGATGATGCCATATTCCTTCATCTTGGCGATCGAATAGGCGATCTGGCCGTCCGTCATTTCAGGATTGTCCTTCTTGATCAGTTCGTTGGCCTTGGTGTTGTCGCCGTAGAGATAGTTGTACCAGCCTTCGATCGAAGCATCGACGAAGCGCTGCACGACATCGGACTTGCCGTCGATCATCGCCTGCGTCGTCGTGATCATCGTCGAATAGGGTGAATAGCCGTTGTCGGCGAGCAGGAAGACCTTCGGCTCGAAGCCTGCCTGCTTCTGGATCTCGTAGGGTTCGGAGGTCAGGTACCCCTGCTGGGCAGAATCCTTGTCTGCGAGGAAGGGCGCGGGGCTGAAGTTATAGGGCTTGTACTGCTCATCCTTGAAGCCTTTGAAATTGGCCTTCATCCATTCGAAATAGGTGAGGTAGCCGTCCTTGCTGAGGAACAGCGTTTTCAGCTTGGCGAGATCCTCGAACTTGTCGACGCCATTGTCCGGATGGGCGATCAGCACCTGCGGATCCTTTTGGAAGATTGCGGCGACATCGACCAGCGGAATGCCCTGCTCGACGGCGGATATCTCTCCCTGAGGACCGCCCATGTAGAAATCGAGCTTGCCGGAGATCAGCAGCGCGCTGCCTGCAGCATTCGGGCCGCCCTGGACGATGGTGACATCGAGGCCGTATTTTGCATAGGTGCCGTCGGCGACGGCTTGGTAGAAGCCGCCATGTTCCGCCTGGGCAAGCCAGTTCGTCCCATAGCTCACCTGGTCGAGGGCAAGCGCCGGCGAGGCGGCGGCAAGCATCGAAGCGAGGCCGAGGCAGCTCAGGAATTGCGTCTTCGTCTGTGCTTTCAACATGGTCGGCAGTTCCCCTTTTTTTACCGAGGGAGGCCTTACCCGGCTCCCATTTGAGGGAATTTGAGCCATTGCCATGCGCTTTGAAAAGCATCAAAATTCGTGCGCATTGATGCCTTTTCGGCATCTGTCGGAAAGCTGAAGATAATTTGTGCGTCCTGCGCAAAATTTATGCATCGGAGAGACCATGCTGCACTCCAGACGCCTTCTTTACATCAACGAGATTGCCCGTTGCGGTTCGATCCGCAAGGCGGCCGCGCGCCTTAACGTGGCGTCGTCGGCGGTCAACAGGCAGATTTTGGCGCTGGAAGAGGAGATCGGGGCGCCGCTTTTCGAGCGGCTGCCGCGTGGCCTGCGGCTGACGGCTGCCGGCGAGCTCTGCATCGAGCATATTCGCGACGTGCTGAAGAATTACGAGCGCCTGGAGGGGCGCATCCGCAGCCTCAAGATGCAGCAGGCAGGCAAGGTGCGCATGGTGACGACCGTTGGGCTAGCCGCCGGGCCGCTGCCCGAAATCATTGCGCGCTTTCTTTCAGAGCATCCGCGCGTCTTCGTCCAGTTGCGCAACGACACCGGCGGCACGACGGCCAGTCCCGTTGTATCCGGCGAGGTGGATATCGGTCTGGGCTTCAACATCCCCGCCATGCCCGGCATCCGCACGCTCGGAAATTTCGATATCCCGATCGGTGTCGTGCTGCCGCCGGGGCATCACCTGATCGGTCCTGGGCCGATCAACCTCGCTGATGTCACCCAGGAAAAACTGGTTCTGGCGCAGCCGGGCACCAGCCTGCGCGAGGTGATCAACCTTGCTTTTGCGCGTCTGCCCATCTCGGTCGAGCCGGTACTGGAAACCAATGCATCGGAGATGCTGAAACAGCTCGTCAAATGCGGCACCGGGCTGACGCTGCTCAATCCGCTCGACGTCATCACCGAATGCCGGCGCGGTGAACTCGTCTTCCGGCCGATCGCCGAGCCGCATGCGCGTTACCAGCAGATGAAGCTGTTTGCCCGTGCTCGTGCGCCCCTCGACGCGGCCACCAGCCTTTTCGTCGAATATCTGCTCGCCGAACTGCTCGGCCTGGTGCAGGAATTGCAGGCCAAGGGTCATATCCCACCGGATGTGAAACCCGCGGCTGAACCTATTTCACATAGAGATTCGAAAGCGGATAGGCCTTGAGGTCCCGGAGTAGCTCGACGAACCCCTTGACCTGATGGCGGCAGATCGCCTCGCCCCGTTCGGCTGTGGCGATCGAGGCATCGCCGACCACGCCGAAGGGATTGAGGTCATGCGCGATCCAGGCCAGCGAATGCGGCGGCAGAGGCTGAAGAAATTTGGATTGCTCCCGCATCCCCTCGGCCTTCGAAGCGAAGTTCTGCGCCTTGTCCATCCGCACCAGCTCGGGGCGGAAGTGCAGCATCAATGACGTCTCGACATCGCCGCCGTGGATGCCGTATTTGCTCTCGTGATCGCTGACCATGCCTTCCGGGTGACCGAAACGACCCCATTGCGTGGAGACCACCGCCATTTGATGGCGCACGCGCAGTTCGCGCGCGACGATGCTCATGATGTCGACATTGCCGCCGTGGGAATTGACGATCACCATCTTCCGCAGCCCGGCTTCGGCAACCTTTGCGCCGATCGCCGTCCAGACGGGGATGAGCAGCTCGGCACTGAGCGACAGCGTGCCGGGGCCGTAGATGTGTTCGTTGGCCTTGCCGATCTCCTGTGTCGGAAGCACCAGCATGTCCAGATCCTCCGGCCGCTGCCTTTTCAGCTCCGCCAGCATGCCGGTCGCGATCGCGACATCCGTTGCGATCGGCAGATGCGGGCCGTGCTGTTCCGTCGAGGCGATGGGCAGAACGGCAATCGTGGTCTCGGGGGAGAGGCCGGCAAAATCATATGTATTGAGCTCGTTCCAGTAAAACGGCGTGGGCATGCGGTCTTCCCCTTTCGTCACCTGCTTCGATAGGGAGTAGGGAATAATGATGAACCCGAAAAGCATCATTTTTTGCGCATGGCGCTGCTTTTTTTCGCGCGCATCGGCGGGCGTTGCTCCGCTGGCGCTTCCGCGTCCAAGACAACTTCATTGAAGTTGTAGTTCGCGGCATCTTATGACCGCGGCTCGGGGAATTCATGAGCCAGATCGATAACCGTATGCAACGGAAGGGGTCTAATCAGGAGGCGGAGTTGCACTACCTCAGCAGACGGCGTTGACGCGCGCCCATGTCCAACAAGCAAGGTGGAACAGTTCATGCCAAGCCAGACACAACTGGAAATTTCCCGGCGAGACCTACTTATCTCGTCGGCCGCAACGATTGCGGTCACCGGAGCCGTCGCGCCCGCGGCGGCACAGTCCCCAGGAAATGACATGGCCTATACATCGAAAGTTTCCTTCTCAGTTAACGGTGAGAACCGCGGTCTCGAGGTCGACAACAGAACGTCGCTGCTCGACGCACTGCGTGAGCACCTGCATCTCACAGGCACGAAAAAGGGATGCGACCACGGCCAATGCGGCGCATGCACCGTCATGGTCAACGGCCACCGCATCAATTCCTGTCTGACGCTGGCAGTCATGCACGACGGCGATCAAATCACCACGATCGAGGGCCTCGGCCAGCCTGAAAACCTTCATCCGATGCAGGCGGCCTTCGTCAAACATGACGGCTTCCAGTGCGGCTACTGCACGCCGGGACAGATCTGTTCCTCCGTGGCGGTGCTCGAGGAGATCAAGGCGAACATACCGAGCCACGTCACCGGCGATCTTATGGCGCAGGCGGCTGTCACTCCGGCCGAGATCCGCGAACGCATGAGCGGCAATATCTGTCGATGCGGCGCCTATTCCAACATTGTCGATGCCATTTCGGAAGTCGCGGGGATAAAAGCATGAGAGCCTTCACCTATGAACGCGCCTCCTCCGTCGAGGCCGCGGCCAAGGCAGCAGCCTCCAATCCAGAAACCAAATTCATCGCCGGCGGCACCAATCTCCTCGACCTGATGAAGCTCGAGATCGAGACGCCGACGCATCTGATCGACGTCAACGGTCTCGGCCTCGACAAGATCGAACCCACGCCGGAGGGCGGGCTGCGCATCGGCGCCTTGGTCCGCAACACCGATCTTGCAGCTCATGAAACCATTCGCCGCGACTACGGCCTGCTCTCCAGGGCGCTTGTCGCGGGTGCTTCTGGGCAACTGCGCAACAAGGCGACGACGGCCGGCAACCTCCTGCAGCGCACACGCTGTCCCTATTTCTATGACACGAACCAGCCGTGCAACAAGCGGCAGCCCGGCAGCGGCTGTTCCGCCATCGGCGGCTTCAGCCGCCAGCATGCCGTCGTCGGCAGCAGCGAATCTTGCATCGCCACGCATCCGAGTGACATGGCGATCGCCATGCGGGCGCTCGATGCTGTTGTGGAAACGGTCAAGGCCGACGGCAGTCGTCGCGCGATTGCGATCGCCGACTTTCATCGGTTGCCGGGCGACACGCCTGATATCGAAACCGTTCTTGAGCGCGGCGAGTTCATCACGGCGGTCCTGCTGCCGCCCCCGATCGGCGGCAAGCACATCTATCGCAAGGTGAGAGACCGCGCCTCCTATGCCTTCGCGCTCGTCTCGGTCGGAGCCGTGATCCAGCCGGACGGCACAGGACGGGTTGCCGTCGGCGGCGTCGCCCACAAACCGTGGCGCATCGAGGCAGCCGAAGGCGAGCTGCCGAAAGGCGCGCGGGCCGTGGCAGGCGTGCTTCTTGCCGGCGCCCGCCCGACCGAACAGAACCGTTTCAAGGTGGACCTGGTCGAGCGCACGCTCGGCGCGGTCATCGCCGAAGCAAGGGGTTGAGCCATGCAGTTCGATACGCCAGCGACAACCAACCCGATCGACAATCTGAAGGTCGTCGGTCAGCCGATCCACCGCATCGACGGCCAGCTCAAGACGAGCGGCCGCGCGATGTACGCCTATGAGTGGCACGATCCGAATATGTCCTACGCCTATGGTTATCCTGTCGGTGCGGCCATCGCCAAGGGCCGCATCATCTCCATGGACGTTTCCGCCGCCAAGAAGGCTCTGGGTGTGCTTGCCGTCGTGACGACGCTCGACATCGGCGAGCGGAAGAAGGGCAGGTTCAACACCGCCAAGCTTTTCGGTGGCGACGAGGTTCAGCACTATCACCAGGCAATCGCGGTCGTCGTCGCCGAGACCTTCGAGCAGGCACGCGCCGCAGCCTCCCTGGTCAAGGTCGACTATGCCGAAGAAAAGGGTGTGTTCGACCTCGGCCAAGCAAAGGATTCAGCCGTCAAGCCGGATGAATCTCAGCAGCCCGATACGGCGGTCGGCGACTTCGAGGCTGCCTTCAGGTCAGCTCCCGTCACTGTTGACGCGTCTTATACGACGCCCGACCAGTCGCATGCGATGATGGAGCCGCACGCATCGATCGCGGCCTGGAACGGCGACGAGGTGACCGTCTGGACCTCCAGCCAGATGATCGACTGGTGGCGCTCCGACCTTGCGACGACGCTCGACATCGACAAGGAGAAGATCCACCTCATGTCGCCCTTCATCGGCGGCGGCTTCGGCGGCAAGCTGTTCCTGCGGGCGGATGCCGTGCTGGCCGTTGTCGGCGCGCGTGCGGTAAAGCGGCCCGTCAAGGTCGCCTTGCCGCGACCGTTCATGATGAACAACACCACCCACCGGCCGGCGACGATCCAGCGGATTCGCATTGGAACCGAGCGTGACGGCAAGATAACCGCCATTGCCCACGAAAGCTGGTCCGGCGATCTTCCGGGCGGAGGACTGGAGACCGCCGTCAACCAGACGCGGCTCCTCTATGCGGGAGCAAACCGGATGACCGCGATGCGTTTTGCGACGCTTCATCTCCCGGAGGGCAATGCCATGCGCGCTCCGGGCGAAGCCCCCGGACTGATGGCGCTCGAAATCGCCATCGACGAGATTGCCGAAAAAGTTGGGATCGATCCTGTGCAGTTTCGGATCGTCAACGACACGCAGGTCGATCCGGAAAAGCCGCAGCGGCCTTTTTCCCAGCGCAATCTCGTCGGCTGCCTGACG
The DNA here is from genome assembly GCF_021052345.1 of Rhizobium sp. SU303. Lineage (NCBI taxonomy): Bacteria > Pseudomonadati > Pseudomonadota > Alphaproteobacteria > Hyphomicrobiales > Rhizobiaceae > Rhizobium > Rhizobium sp. SU303. Next base: position 236,533 of record NZ_CP088096.1, on the reverse strand, counting down.
CTCGGTGCCGAGCGGTTTGGCTGGGGTGAAAGGGGAAGACCGGGTTCCAGGCGGGACGGCAATTGGCTGGTCGGCATGGGCGTTGCCGCTGCCTTCCGCAACAACCTCGTCCTTCCCTCCGGAGCAAGGGTAAAGCTCGACCGGGAAGGCGTCGTAACGGTCGAAACCGACATGACCGACATCGGGACGGGCAGCTACACGATCATCGCCCAGACCGCCGCCGAGATGATGGGAGTCACGATCGACAAGGTCGCCGTCCAACTCGGCGACTCGCGTTTTCCGGTGTCCGCGGGTTCCGGCGGACAGTTCGGTGCGAACTCTTCCACGTCTGGCGTCTATGCAGCCTGTGTCAAGCTGCGTGAGGCCATCGCCAAGAAGCTCGGCTTCAACTCCGAAGATATCGTCTTCGAGAATGGCGCGGTCCGCTCGGGCAATCGTTCGGTGCCTCTTGCCGAAGCCGCCGGTCCGGATGGTCTTGTCGGCGAGGACACAATCAAATGGGGCGAGCTTACTGAGACGCATCAGCAATCGACATTCGGCGCACACTTCGTGGAGGTTGGCGTCGACATTGCCACGGGAGAAAGCCGCATTCGCAGGATGCTCGCCGTCTGCGCGGCGGGAAGAATCCTTAATCCGATCACCGCCCGAAGCCAGGTCATCGGCGCGATGACGATGGGGGCCGGCGGCGCGCTATCCGAGGAATTGGCGGTCGACACTCGTCGCGGCTTCTTCGTCAACCACGATCTCGCCAGCTACGAAGTGGCGGTGCATGCCGACATTCCGCACCAGGAAGTGATCTTCATGGACGAGACCGATCCGATGTCTTCGCCGATGAAAGCCAAGGGCGTCGGCGAGCTTGGCCTTTGCGGCGTCGCGGCAGCAATCGCCAACGCCGTCTACAACGCGACCGGCGTCAGGGTTCGGCACTATCCGCTGACGCTTGACAAGCTCATCGGCGGCTTGCCGGACGTGGCCTGATTATTTCGGCGGCGGTCTCGAGAGCGGACCGCCGTCACTTCCTGTAGGATTTCCGATGGATCAGACACTTGCGCCCATCACGGCGCCAATTCCCGTCAGGGCCTCGTCCACCGACGACCCTGCGGAACTGCTTCGTTTCGCGATAGACGCCCATGGTCTAGGCGCGGCGGCACTTGCCACCCTCATTGACATCCGGGGCGGGGCCGCGCGGGCGCTCGGCGCTCATATGGCCGTTGCAGCAGACGGGCGGTTCTGCGGCTATGTCTCCGGCGGATGCATCGAAGCCGCCGTCGCTTCCGAAGCGCTTCTGGCAATGGCGGAAGGACGGGACCGCACTGTCAAGTTCGGCGACGGCTCTCCCTTCTTCGACATTGTCCTTCCCTGCGGCGGCGGGATCACCGTTGCAATCCATGTCCTCAAAGATGTCGGCGCTTTGCGGCATGTTCTTGATCGCCTCGAACGAAGGCAGGCACCCGGCCTTGCATATTCGCCAGAGCGGCAGACGCTTATATCGGTCGACCCGCCGCTGCGGACGTGCTGGACCGAAGGTAATTTCCTGAGCGTCTACCGTCCCCGCACCCGCATCATCCTTTCCGGGCAGACGATCGAAGCGCAGGCCGTCGCACGACTGGCCGAGGCTTCCGGCTATGATGTGATCATCAATGGGCACGACGAGGATGCCGCCGACATCATCGACCCCTACACGGCCGTTGTGCTCCTGCATCATGACCTCGACGCCGAAGCCGCCGTTCTCGAGACCGCACTTCATTCGCCCGCCTTTTATATCGGCGCGCTCGGCAGCACCCGGACGCATCGTCGGCGTGTCGAGCGGTTGACAGCCTTGGGTTTCAGACGTGACGATATCGGACGTATCAAGGCGCCCATCGGGATGTTCGGCCCGACGCGGGATGCGACGTCGCTCGCCCTATCGGTTCTGGCTGATCTCGCCGCGGCAAGACTGGTGACTTATGCGTAAGGCGTCAGTCGCGATCGTCATTCTCGCTGCCGGCAAGGCAAGCCGGATGGGTGAGGGCGGGAAACACAAGCTGCTGGCCGAGTTCGACGGCGTGCCGCTCGTGCGGCGGTCAGTTTTGACTGCGCTCGGTGCGGATGCAGCCTCCGTTATTGTCGTCACGGGCCATCGCAGGAACGAGATCGAGGCCACGCTCGATGGGCTGGCTCTGACTTTCGTCGATAATCCCGATTATGCCAGCGGCATGGCGAGCTCGCTGATAACAGGGTTCTCATCAAGGGACGCTGACAGCGCCGACGGCATTCTCATCATGCTGGCCGATATGCCCGGCATTTCCACGACGCATCTCGATGCCCTGATTTCCGCCTTTCGCAACGCCGGCGGCGAGGCTGTCGTGCGCGCCGTTTCGCAGGGCAAGCCCGGCAATCCCGTTATCCTGCCCCATTCTCTGCGTCAGGCAGTCCTCCGAATTCAAGGCGATGTCGGCGCGCGCGATATCGTCATGACATCAGGCTTGCCTGTGCTCGATGTCGATGTTGGCGACGCAGCGTTGCTCGATGTCGATACGCCGGACGAGGTATTGGCAGCGGGCGGCGCATTGAACTGACCCGCGGAAAATACAATTCTCCGCGGCTTTGAATTCGCCACTCTCAGCCGCGGATATGCCAAGCCGTCATTCTGCAGCCGACGGATCAACGCACCGACCTGAATGCCTCTCGCAGTTCCTCAGCGAAAAGCTGGGGCTGTTCCCAGGCGGCGAAGTGACCGCCCATATCGACACGGTGGTAGTAATGCAGCGTGGGATAGGCCTCCTTGCTCCAACTCTCCGGCGCCTGGTAGATCTCCTTTGGGAATACGCTGATTGCCACCGGGATCTTGATCTCTTTGGTCTTCTGGGCGTCTGAGCTGAAGTTGTTGTTGTTGTTTTCCCAATAGAACCGCGACGAGGATGCCCCAGTATTGGTCAGCCAGTACAATGTGATGTCATTCAGCATTTCGTCCTTGGAAAAAACGCGCTCGGGAATGCCCTCGCTGTCGCTCCATTGAGCAAATTTTTCGTAGATCCAGGCAGCCAGACCCGACGGCGAGTCGGAAAGCGAGTAGCCGATCGTCTGCGGACGCGTCACCATCACGGCCCCATAGGCGGCATTCCGGCCGAAGAAGGCGCTCAACGATTCATAGGCATCCCGCTCGGGCGCCGACAGTCCCGCAGGAGCCGGGTCTCCACTGTTGATCGCCTTGGTGAGATTGCCAGGAACAGTCGCCGGCATATTGAGATGGATACCAAGCAAGCCCTTCGGTGCCTGGCGCGCCAGCGCGTCGGAGATAACGGAGCCGTGGTCGCCACCCTGGGAAACGTAGTGCGCGTAGCCGAGCCGCTTCATCAGGATGTCCCATGCTCGCGCAACGCGGTCAGGCCCCCAGCCAAGCTCCGTCGGCTTACCCGAAAAGCCGTAGCCGGGGATGGAAGGGATGACGACATCAAATGCGTCCTCCGCTTTGCCGCCATAAGCAGTCGGATCTGTAAGAGGGCCGATCGCCTTGATGAACTCGAAGGTCGAACCCGGCCAACCATGGGTCAGAATGACCGGAAGGGCGTTGGGATGACGCGATCGCACATGGATGAACTGGATATCGACCCCGTCGATCGTCGTGATGAATTCCGGAAGTGCATTGAGCGCAGCCTCGGCTTTGCGCCAATCGTAATCAGTGCCCCAGTAACGGACCAGATCCTGGACGCGCGAAAGCTGAATGCCTTGCGAGGTGTCGCTCACGGTCTCCTTATCTGGCCAACGCGTTTCGGCAATCCGCTTGCGCAGATCGTCAAGCTGTGACTGCGGAACGTGGATCTGGAACGGACGGATCGTTTCGTCGGCCTCGATCGGCGTCGCCGGCCCGTCCGATGTGACATCGGCTGCACTCGCTGGCACAAGGTAACCGGCTGGGAACAGCAACATCGGTCCAACCGCCATCACAATTGCTCCGCGGGCAAGCCGGCGCCAGGCGAGAATATTGTCAAACTTCTTCATGAGGCACTCCATGTTCTTGTCGCCCGGGGCGACGTTTCGTGACGGAGTGATGTCTGACGGGTCTGCGTATCTGGCATGTTTCAAGAAATGCCAAAAACGTATCAGAGTGTGGAGTGGCGGCTAGAGAGGGGCGGGAACGCGATCGTCAGGGACCGATCTAGGCCCCACGGCGCCTGAATAGGAAATCAAACACCTATTCCTGCCTGCGCAGGCTGCCCAGCATAGCCTTGAATCCCGCGACCGCTCGCTTCGAAACCGCCTCCGGATTCTCGGCATTGGCGATCCAAAGCGCCATATGGCTGCTGGCGCCATTGATGAGGCGAGCGGCGGTTTCGGTGTCGATGTCGATGACCTCGCCATCGGCCTTGAGACGGTCGAGGCTGCGGGAGAGGGCGGCGATACAGCCGGGGGTGTTCTGCCATTGCGAGATGTCGCCGAGTACAGCCGGGCCATCGCGAAACATGATACGCTGGATTTCGGGCTCAAGCGCCATTTCGATATAAGCGGAGCACTCGTCGGCAAAACCCTGCCAGCGCGTGGGAGCGGCGGCCGAGACCTCGTTCAGCCGCTCCGTCATCTCCGCGTCGATTTCCATGATCACCGCCTGGAGCAGGCCCCTCTTGTCACCGAAGTGGTGATAGAGGGCCCCTCGCGTCAATCCCGCTTCGCCGGTGAAATCGTCCATCGAGGCTTCCGCATAGCCGATCGTGCCAAAGGCACGCCGCCCGGCTGCGATCAGTTTGCCGCGGGTCTCTGCGATCATCTCCTGGCGCGGTTTGCGCATGACTTCTCCATTGACATACGCCGCGTATCTTTTTCATTGACATACGGGACGTATGCATTATCTAAACACATACGCTCCGTATATAAGTGTTCTATCCGATAGCTGGAAGGATCGTCGCATGTCAAATCCGTATAAACAAATATTCGCGGCACCTGGGGCCAAGGGTTTCTCCGCAGCCGGCTTTTTCGCACGGCTTCCCATCGCCATGGCGCCGATCGGCATCGTTGCCATGCTCTCCCAGGCACATGGCGAATATTGGCTGGCGGGCGCCGTGTCGGCGACTTATGCGCTCACCAATGCGGTGATCTCGCCGCAGATTTCGCGAGCGGTCGATCGGCTGGGCCAGACGGCAGTCGTCATTCCCACAACCGTCGTATCCGTGCTGGCGTTCATCGCGCTGATCACCGCGACCAACCAGAACTGGCCGGTGTGGACGCTTTTCGCCTCAGCCTTCCTCGCAGCGGCCATGCCGAGCATTCCGGCGCTGATGCGGGCGCGCTGGACGGAACTCTTTCGCAACCGGCCCGAGCTCAACACCGCCTTCGCGTTCGAAAGTGCCGCGGACGAACTGGTCTATATCGCTGGCGCCTCGCTGTCGGTCGGGCTGGCCGTCGCCCTATTCCCCGAAGCCGGCATGATGGTGAGCACAGCTTTTCTGGCGCTCGGGACGGCCGCCTTCATCGTGCAGCGCGGCACCGAGCCGAAGGTGCGTCATGTCGCCGGCGCGGTTTCGGTCGGCTCCGCGATCCGCCAGCGTCCGGTGCAGATCATCACGCTCGCGCTGATCTTCGTCGGCGCGATCTTCGCAACCGCTGAAGTGAGTGTTGTCGCCATCACCAAGGAGCTTGGTCAGCCGAATGCGGCAAGCCTGGTGATCGGTGTCTATGCCCTCGGTTCCTTCCTAGTGGGCTTGACCCTCGGCGCGCTTAATCTGCGCATCCCCTTGCACCGTCAGCTGCTGATCGCTGTTGCGATCCTCGCACTGACCTCGCTGCCGCTGCTCGTCGCCGGCAGCTCGGTAACTCTGCTTGCTGTGGCCGTCTTCGTCAGCGGCATCGCGATCTCGCCGACCTTTATAACGGCCTTCGGACTGATCGAGCGTCGCGTGCCGGAATCGGTGCTGACGGAAGGCGTCACCTGGGTGATGACCGGCATCGGCATCGGTATGGCGCTCGGCGCCTTCATCTCGGGCTGGGTCGTCGACAGCTACGGTCCCCAGAGCGGATTCTGGGTGTCTGCGGCGGCCGGGGTCGCGACCGTCCTTATCATTGCGCTCGGTCAGCGTACCCTCTCTGGAGAGTGCACCGGCGGGGAAGATTGCGCGATGCTGGAACCGGCGCAGTAGCTGGGCGGGCGGTAGAAAGGAATGGCGACGGTTCACCGGCCAACGGTTCGAAACCGTTCAAGGTGAAGGCAGTGGGTCAAGCCGCTTTTCGGGAGAACTCACGAGCTAAGTCGAGGAATGCTCGGACGCCAGCCGATAGATTTCGGCGTCCAGGATAGTATAGGCATAGCCCTGGATACGGCAGCGTCCAATCTTCTAAAACACGAACAACGCGCCCCGCCTCTATGTCCGAGAGAATGTCCTGTTCAAAGAGGTAGCCCACGCCGGCGCTTTCGAGCACAGCAGTCCGCGTAAGGCTGGCCTCATCGAGTGCGATTGGCCCCCGCACGTCTATCTGCACCGGCTCGCCGTCTTTTTCGAACCGCCATCGAAACAAGGAGCCGTCTGGCAGGCGAACACGAATGCACCTGTGATTGAGAAGATCCGGAGGCACCATGGGCTTACCATGTTTCTCGAAATACTCGGGAGACCCAACCACTGCGTGTCGCTGAGGCCGGCCGAGCGAAACGGCAATCATGTCGCTGGGAACGAGGCCTTCAACCCTGACGCCCAGATCGAACCCGTCCTTGACGATATCGACCATTTTACCCTCGGTAACGATATCGACATTCATGTCGGGATAGCGGCGCAGGAACTCCAGCACGAGCGGTGAGATGATGGCGCGCGCCGCAAACGGCGCTGCGTTGATCCGTATTGTTCCGGAAGGAGTCTCGCGGTGGGAGCGTACCAGATCCAGAGCAGCATGGAGATCCTGAAGCGTAGGCCCTACCTGCTGCACAAACAACCGGCCGGCATCCGTCAGCGACACACTGCGGGTGGTGCGGTTGAACAACCGCACGCCAAGTCCCGCCTCGAGCCTGCTTATCGTATGGCTCAACGCGGTCGTGGACATGCCGAGATCAATGGCCGCTGCTCGAAAAGTCCCGCGCCTGGCAATTGCAATGGCCGCTTCAAGTTCTTTCAGGCTGGCTAGCTCCATTGTCCCGACCTGTTCATCATCGCATGCCAGTTTATCCCACTTATTTATGCAATGGTCGAGGGATAAGTATTGGTTAGGTTATGAGGAGAACACAATGGATATGCCCGGTATCATAAACACGTACTTTGAAGCAGACCGTCGCAATGACGCGGATGCGCTGCTGGACGCCTTTGCGGTCGAAGCCGTCGTCGAAGACGAAGGAGCGCGCCATCAAGGCGTCGCCGCAATCCGAGAATGGTGGGTGGCTGCGAAGAAGGCGGCTCAGTACGTTGCTGAACCTTTGGAATGCACGGTCGACGGTGACAAAGCGCTCCTCCGAGCCAAGGTGAGCGGCCAGTTTCCCGGTAGCCCGGTGACGCTCGCCTACGACTTTGCCATCAAAGACGGCAAGATCGTCAGCCTGGAGATCCAATATGACTGACTTTCTCGATTTGGAAGGCAAACGCGTCCTCATTACGGCTGGGACCAAGGGCGCCGGCGCTGCGACCGTTAGTTTGTTTCGGGAACTCGGCGCGCGGGTGCTGACGACAGCGCGGGCGCGTCCGGAAGCCCTGCCGGATGAATTGTTCGTTGAAGCGGACCTGACCACCGAGGAAGGCTGTGCAATGGTCGCGGATGCCGCGCGCCAACGTCTCGGCGGCGTTGATATCATCGTTCACATGCTGGGCGGTTCGTCAGCGGCCGGCGGTGGATTTTCCGCTTTAACAGACGACGAATGGCAAAAGGAGCTGTTTCTAAATCTGTTTCCAGCTGTTCGACTGGATCGGCTGCTCGTCCCGGACATGGTCGCCCGAGGGAGCGGCGTGGTCGTGCATGTCACTTCCATACAGAGGGTGCTGCCGCTTCCAGAATCGACGACCGCCTATGCTGCAGCCAAGGCAGCACTTTCTACCTACAGCAAGGCCATGTCCAAGGAGGTGTCGCCGAAGGGTGTCCGCGTCGTTCGGGTGTCGCCGGGCTGGATCGAAACGGAAGCCTCCGTTCGCCTTGCTGAGCGCTTGGCGAAGCAGGCCGGAACTGACCTTGAAGGCGGCAAAAAGATCATCATGGATGGGCTTGGCGGCATTCCGCTCGGTCGTCCGGCCAAACCGGAAGAGGTCGCGAATCTGATCGCATTCCTCGCCTCCGACCGCGCTGCTTCGATCACCGGTAGCGAATTCACGATTGATGGGGGGACGGTCCCCACTGCATAGATGCTGCCATGCACGTGCAGATCAGGCGGGTGCGTCCCACCCGCCAATTTGGGAATAGATTGCATTGCGGAGATGACGTACGTCGCGGTTCAGCGCGGCCAACTCCTGCGGTGTTTGGGTCGAGGCTGCAAGCAAAGTGTCGCTGAGACAACCTGCCTTGTGCTGCAAGGCGCGGCCTTCTTCGGTCAACGCGATCACCACTTGCCGCTCGTTGCTTAGGTTTCTGGTCCTGCGCAGCAGGCCGGATGCCTCGAGGCGCTTCAGAAGCGGCGTCAACGTGCTGGACTCCAAAGCAAGGGCATTGGCAATTGAGCCCACTGTTTGCCCATCTTCGCTCCACAGCACGTTGAGGACGAGATACTGCGGGTAAGTCAGGCTCAACTCATCGAGAAGGGGCTTGTAGGCACGCTGGATGGCGATGCCGGCGGTGTAAATCGCATAGCACAACTGGTCGTGCAAAGGCGGTGGATCGTTGTGACGTTTGGTCATTTTAAGCTCCTGTAGACCTCCATATAGCCTATGCAATAGCAAAATTAAATATCGCGATAAGAATTATCTTGACGAGCAATCTAAAGTCTGCGAGCTTACATATATCGCGATAACAGTTATCGCAGTTAACGAGGAGATAGCCATGACACGCAAGACCACGACCACCGTAGCCGCAATTGCTGCTGCAGCCTCACTGTCCGCTGCCGCATTGCCGGCGAACGCAGCGGACACCATCTCTCAAGACCAGTCCGTCAGAAACGTTGTGCTTGTCCACGGCGCCTTTGCGGACGGTTCTGGCTGGAAGGGTGTTTACGACAATCTCACCAAGCGCGGCTATCGCGTTACGATCGTCCAGAACCCGCTGACCTCCCTCGAAGACGACGTTGCCGCCACCAAACGTGCGTTGGAACGGCAGGATGGTCCGGTCATTCTCGTTGGACATTCCTGGGGCGGCACGGTCATCACGGAAGCGGGCGTCGACGCAAAGGTTGCTGGCCTCGTCTATGTTTCTGCTCTGTCCCCCGATGCCGGCGAGACAACGGCACAGCAATACCAAGGATTTGCTCCTGCATCGGAATTCGTCATTGAGACCACGAAAGATGGCTTTGGATATGTCAGCCCGGAAAAGTTCAAGGCTGGCTTTGCTCATGACGTCAGCGATGCGGATGTTGCATTCATGAGGGATGCGCAGGTTCCGATCAACATGTCGGCGTTCGGCACGAAGTTGGAAAATGCTGCATGGCGCACCAAGCCGAGCTGGGCCGTCATCGCCACAGAGGACAAGGCATTCGACCAGTCCATGTTGATCCACATGGCAGAGCGCATCAAGGCGAAGATCACCAAGGTGTCGGCAAGCCACGCCCTATTCATGACGCAGCCGAAAGTCGTGGCCGATACCATTGATGAGGCCGCCAAGGCTGTCTCTGCGAAGAAACAATGATGGGCGTCCCGATGACGCTGAGCAGGCCCTCGAACCAGGCGCGGTAGCGGCAGAGCACGTAATGCTGCACGATCGACCACTGAATTAGAGTTATCGCGCGCCTTCGCCGTGAGATGCCCAGCACTTTCGCAATTATTTGAATCCATTCACGGAGGAAATCACGTGAAGCTGAATAGTCATGACCAAAATACGCCCGAAAATCCGCCCGTTCCTCAGCACGAGGCCGGTGATGTTTTCGACTTCATCGTCTGCGGCGCCGGGTCCAGCGGCTCCGTTGTCGCTGCGCGACTGGCAGAGGATGGGAACGCGAGCGTTCTGCTGCTCGAGGCGGGTGGGGACGATGCGGCCGAAACCGTTACAAACCCTGCGCAGTGGCCGCTCAATCTCGGCTCGAGCCGGGACTGGGGCTTTGTTGGACAACCGACCCCCGGCCTGGACGGACGACGTCTCCCTCTCAGCATGGGCAAGGGGCTCGGTGGCGGGTCGAGCATCAATGTCATGGTGTGGGCCAGAGGACACAAGGGAGATTGGGACCACTTTGCCGCTGAAGCCGGCGATGACGCGTGGGGCTACGAGTCGATCCTCGGCTACTATCGCCGGATCGAAGACTGGCACGGCGCTCCGGACCCAACGCGTCGCGGCGTGGGAGGACCTGCCTACGTAGCGCAGCCGCAGGCGCCCCAACCGATCGCAGAGGCCCTGTTGCGTGCGGCATCCACTATCGGCATTCCCGTCTACGATAGCTCGAACGGTGAAATGATGGAGGGGCCAGGAGGGGGATCGATCGCTGAACTGCGGATCCGCGATGGCAAGCGGGAATCCATCTTCGGATCCTATGTTCGTCCGCTCATGTCGCGGCCGAACCTGACGGTGCTGACCGATGCGCTGGTCACACGTCTCATCTTCGACGGCAAGCGGGTGATTGGGGTCGAGGTTCTTGTGGAAGGTCAGCGACGTCAGTTCACGGCGCGTTGCGAGACGGTGCTGTCGCTTGGCGCGATCAACACGCCGAAAGTTTTGATGCAGTCGGGTATAGGCCCGGAAGATGAGTTACACGCTCATGGCATTCCTGTCGTTCAGCACTTAGCTGGTGTCGGTCGCAATCATCAGGATCACCTTGCATTCGGCTGCACCTGGGCATATCGAAAACCTGAAACAATCGGTGGTAGCGGCTGCGAAGCAAAACTATATTGGAAGAGCGACTCGCGTCTTGCCCAGCCGGACATTCTTCAGTGCCAGTTGGAGTTCGCAGTGCCATCGCCGATCGAGACGGGTCTCGAAACGCCCGAACATGGCTGGACGATGTTTAACGGTCTCGCCCAACCGCAAAGCCGTGGCCGACTGAGGCTTTCCGGGCCGGATACAAACGATCCCATCCTGATCGAACCCAACTCTTTGAGTGAACCAGAAGACATGGCTGCTGCCCTGGCCGCGGTGGAGCTATGCCGGGAATTGGGAAATAGCGACGCTTTCAAGCCCTTGGTAACGGCCGAGACTGCTCCGGGTGCGCGCGACCGATCGGGGACGATCGACTTTATACGGCGTTCGGCCGTCACCTATTGGCATCAATCCTGCACAGCCAAGATGGGGCGCGACAGCATGTCGGTGGTCGATAACGAGCTCAAAGTGTACGGTATTGATGGCCTTCGCATCGCAGACTCTTCGATCATGCCTCGCATCACCACCGGCAACACGATGGCGCCTTGTGTTGTCATCGGAGAGCGGGCGGCCGATCTGATCCGGGAAATGCATGGCCTTACGGACTCGAGCGGAGGGTTCAATCAGCTCATATGATGAAGAGATTTATGTGGAGCTCGGCGGCGCATGCGTGGGCCGCCGAGCTTTTTAGCAACGGGTTTGTACTGGTTCAGGGCGACCAACCTCACGGCACCTGCGCCCCACTCACCGCGACATAGACCGAATAAACCGACCGCGTCGCCGCAATGAACAGCCGGTTGCGTTGAGGCCCGCCGAAAGTGAGGTTGGCGACGGTCTGGGGTACGCGGATCTTGCCGATCAGTTTGCCGGTCGGGTCGAAGCAATGCACGCCATCGGCCGCGCTCGACCAGAGGTTCCCGTTGACGTCTGTGCGGATGCCGTCCGGAATGCCGTTGTCGATGAGGCAGAAGACGCGGCCGTTTGCCAGGCTGCTGCCGTCGACCACGTCGAAAGCGCGGATGTGACGTGGCAGGCTTTCATCATGGCTGGCGGCTGAGTCCGCGACGTAGAGAATTGTCTCGTCAGGCGAGAACGCGAGGCCGTTCGGCTGGGTGAAATCCGTGACGACAGCCGCAAGCGCGCCGGTCGTCGGATCGAGCCGATAGACGTTGCGGGTCGGTTGCTCCGGCTCGGCGCGAAAGCCTTCGTAGTCCGACATGATGCCGTAGGTCGGATCGGTGAACCAGATCGAGCCGTCTGATTTCACCACCACGTCGTTCGGCGAATTGAGCCGCCCGCCCTCGAAACGCTCGGCGAGCACGGTGATCGAGCCATCGATTTCGGTGCGCGTCACGCGGCGCGTCCCATGTTCGCAGGAGATCAACCGTCCCTGCCGGTCGCGCGTATGGCCGTTGGTGAAGTTTGACGGTTGCCGATAGACGGAGACGCCGCTCTCGGGCGTCCATCGCAGCATGCGCTGGTTGGGTATGTCGCTCCAGAGCAGCTGGTTCGCGTCGTTGAACCAGACGGGACCCTCCGCCCAGCGGCAGCCAGAATAGAGTTCATCGAGACCGGCGCTGGTCACGATCATCTGCCGGAAGCGCGGGTCGTGGATTTCGTAGATGCTGGCCTCGGCCATGGCGGTCTTTCCGTTTATCGCATGCCGGCCCGGCGACCGCCGGCGAGCATGATGACGCTGATGATGATGAGGCCGGTCATGATCAGGCGGATGCCCGCGCCGAGCCCGTAAGTGTTGAGCATGGAGACGACCAGGAACATGAAGAGCGATGCGCCCCAGATGCCCGGCACGTTGGAATCGCCGCCGGCAACCGCTGTGCCGCCGATCACGACGACGGCGATCGACATCAGCAGATATTCCGAACCCATGTTGAGCGCCGCGCCGCCGGAGAAGCAGGCGAGCAGATAGCCTGCGACCGATGCGAGCACGGCGCAGAAGAGATAGGTGACGAAACGCGTGCCGTCGACCGGAATGCCCGCCATGCGCGCGGCCGGCATGCTCTGGCCGATCGCCGAGATCCAGCGCCCGTAGATCGTCTTCTCGAGCAGGAACCAGGCAAGCAGCGAGATCAAGAGTGCAATGATCGCCACGTTCGGCACACCGAGCGTGTTCGACGTGGTGAACTCCGCCAGCACGCTTGGAGGCTTGATGCGCAATCCCCGGTTCGTCCAGATCGCGGTGGACTGCACGATGAAGCTCATGGACAGCGTGGCGATGATCGGCGGAATGCGCAGCGCCTTGATGAGTGCATAATTGCCGAGACCGACGACAAGGCCGATGACGATGGCAACGAGAAGGCCGGGCAGGATCATGCCGTTTTCGACATTCATCAGCTTCAGCGCCACCGTGCCGGCAAGCGTCATGGTGGCGGGAACCGAGAGATCGATGTTGCCGGGACCGAGCGTGATGACGAACATCTGGCCGATGCCGACGATGACCGAGAAGGCCGCGAAGGTGAGGGCTGCCTGCGACAGGCCAAGCGTGCTGGCGCCGAGCGTCACCATGATCGTCAGGAACCAGACGACGAAGGCGGCAAGCCACGACCAGATCCAGGGTTTACGAAATAGGCGAAGGAGCGGGGTCATCGGCGTTTCTCCCGCTTCTCCAGGCGGTTCAGCATCAGCCGAAGTGCCAGCACGATGATCAGGATCGCGCCCTGAGCGCCGATCTGCCAGTCCGGCGAGATACGCAGGAAGGAGAGGAACGAGCCGGCAAGCGTCAGCGTCAGCGCGCCGATGACGGCGCCGATCGGGGAGACGCGGCCGCCGATGAACTCGCCGCCGCCGAGGATCACGCCGGCGATCGACAGCAGCGTGTAGCGCAGCGCGATATTGGCATCGGCCGAGGTCGTCAGTCCGACGAGGGCGATGCCGGCTAGCACCGCGAAGAGGCCGGCAAGACCATAGGCGGCAGCGCGCGCCCCGACAATCGACCAGCCGGCGCGCTCGACCGAGCGTTGGTTGCCGCCGATGCCGCGCATCAGCACGCCGAGCGACGACCGCATGACGAGAAGATGGGCGACCAAGGCGATGACGATGCTGGCGACGATCGCCATCGGCGCCAGCGGCGGCTTGACGGTCATCAGCCAGCGCACCCAGTCCGGCGCCTGTCCGCCCGGTGCCGGCAGCAGCAATACGGCAAGGCCGCCCCAGACGAAGCTCATGCCGAGGGTCACGACGATGGAGGGCAGGTTGCGGAGATAGATGACGACGCCGAGCGCCGCATAGGTTGCGATCGCGCCGGCAAGGATCAGCACGCCGATCACGGGAGCATCCCGCAGAAAGGTCGCGGTGACGCAGGCGACGAAGCTGACGAAGGCGCCCATCGAGAGATCGAGATCGTTCACCGCCATCACGATCATCTGGGCGATCGTCGCAAGCGCGATCGGCACAGCCAGATTGAAGAGCAGGTTGAGCCCGACATAGCTCATGGCGCGCGGCTGCAGCCAGAAGACGGCGGCGAGCAGCAGCGTCAGCGATAAGGCAGGAATGGCAAGACGCATGGCGTCGGACGACAGCCGGAACGTCATGCGGCGACCCCTTCGAAGGAGGCGGCGATGATATTCGTCTCATTGACGGCATCACCGGCAAGTTCGGCCGTGATGCGGCCTTCGCGGAAGACGTAGACGCGGTCGCAGAGGCGGACCTCGTCCATCTCCGTCGAGTACCAGATGAAGGTACGGCCGCGCGCCGCTTCCTCGCGGATGATTGCATAGACCTCCTGCTTGGTCCCGACGTCGACGCCGCGCATCGGGTCGTCCATCAGCACGACAGGTGCGCGCGTCGCAAGCGCGCGGGCAAAGAGCACCTTCTGCTGGTTGCCACCGGACAGCGACAGGATGCGATTGTCCATATCGGGGGTGCGGATCTCGATCCGCCGCTTCCAGTCGGCGCCCTTCGTCTCCTCTTCGCCTGCGAGGATCAGGCCGCGCCGGGAGAGGTCACCGAGCGAGGCGATGGAGAAGTTGCGCAGGATGCTCCAGAGTTCGAAGACGCCGTTGAGGCGGCGGTCGCCAGCGACGAAAGTGACGAGCGGATCGCGCTCGGGCAGCCAGTTGCTGGACTGGGCGGCGTGCAGGGCGAGCAGGAGTTCCGTCTGCCCATGGCCCGCCAGACCCGCCAGTCCGATGATCTCGCCCTTTCGGGCCGCAAAGGAAAGGCCCTTCCCCTGATGGGACAGAATGAGCGGAGCGGCGGACAGTTCTCGCACTGAGCGCTTCCCGGTCTCCTCCTTCGCAACGGTGCCCATTGCTTCGACGAGGCCGTGATGGTCGAAGCCCTGCGCCGGACGCTCAGCGACGACGCGGCCGTCCTTCATGACGACGATGCGGTCGGCGGTTTCGAGAATCTCGTGCAGGATATGCGAGATGAAGATGACGGACCCGCCCGTGGCGATGAAGCGGCGGACATGATCGAGCATCTGCTGGGCAAGGCTTGCATCGAGGGATGAGGTCGGTTCGTCGAGGATCACCAGCCGCGGCGCAATGCCGGCGTCGGAAAAGGCCATTGATATCTCGACCATCTGCCGCTCGGCGATCGAAAGATCCCCCACGGTCCGGCTGCTGTCGATGCCGTGGCCGGGAAAGACGGCGTCGAGGCTCGTCTCGATGATGTTTGCGGCGCGCCTGCGCCAGCCGAAGCCACCGAGATGGCGATGCATGATGCGCGTGTTCTCAACGATCGAAAGGTTGGGGCAGAGCGAAAGCTCCTGGAAGACGCAGCGCACGCCGCGGGCACGCGCGGCGTTGATGCCATAGCGCTCCAGCTGCTCGCCGTCGCTCGCCACACTTCCTTCGTGCGGCGTAAGACCGCCGTTGATCACGCTGACGATGGTGGACTTGCCGGCTCCATTGTGCCCAACGAGCCCGACGCATTCGCCCGGCATGACGCGGAGGGTCACGCCATCGAGTGCCCTGACTGCGCCGAAACTCACCTTGGCGCCATCGACGGCGATCACCGGCTTCAAAACGTCATCCATGCTGCCCGCCATGCCTGCTTCGCAAAGAATGCCGCGCGGCCATCTGCCGCCGCGCGGTCATCGCCGGGAAATTTACTTTGCCTCCTCGATGACCTTGATTGCGTCTGCCTGCGTGTATTCCACGTTGGCGACGCCGCCGGCCTGGGTATTGGCGAGGTTGGTTTCGAGATTGTCCTGGTCGATGCGCAGGAAGGGCACGACGAGGTCCTTCTTGACTTCCTTGCCGTCGAGGATCTGCTGGGCCACCCAGAAAGCGAGTGTGGAGACACCAGGCGCGATGGATACGGACATGGTCTCGTAGCCCTTCGCGTCCTTCTGCTCCTTCCACCACTTCAGTTCGTCCTCGCGGTTGCCCATGATAATGATCGGCATCTTCCGGTCGGTGGCTGCAATCGCCTGTGCGGCGCCATAGCCGTCGCCGCCCTGCGTTACCACGCCAGCGATGTCAGGCAGGCTCGGCAGAATACCGGCAACAGCCTTCTGCGCCACGTCCTGCGCCCAGTCGCCGTGAACGGAGCCGACAATCTTGAACTGCGGGAACTGCTTGACACCCTCGTGGATGCCCGCCGAGATTTCATCGTCAACGAAGACACCGGCAAGGCCGCGGATCTCGAGCAGGTTGCCGCCATCCGGAAGTTTCTTCGACAAGTACTCGACCTCACTGCGGCCCATTTCCTTGAAGTTGACGGCGATACGCCAGGCGCAGGGTTCGGTGACGATACCGTCGAAGGACACGACGGTGATGCCGGCGTCGCAGGCTTCCTTGACCGCACCGTTCAGCGCCGTCGGCGAGGCGGCGTTCAGCACGATGGCGTCATAACCCTGCAGGATCATGTTCTGGATCTGCGCGGCCTGTTCCGTCGCCTGGTTCTCGGCGGTGGTGAAAGGATCGGCCGCGGCAACGACCCCGGCCTTCACGGCCTCACCCGTCACCTTGCCCCAGCTCGTCAGCATGGCCTGGCGCCACGAGTTGCCGGCATAGTTGTTGGAAAGGGCGATCTTCTTGGCCGACGTGTCGGCAAAGGCGGAAACGGGCATCGCGGCGCAAGCAATAGCGGCCGATGCCAGAAGCATCTTACGGATTGTCATGTCTTCCTCCCTGATGATCGCGCTGGTCGGCGGATCGCTTCACTCCTGCCGGCCCAATTGGGTCCGAGTGAAAATTGTTCTTGCACTGAGCTTCCTCCTCTCAGTAAGGGCAGGATGCGGGAGATCGACCGGCCTGTACAGGGGCAAGGCGGCAATCCGTTTGCGGGATTTGCGCAACAAGCTGCGGGTTTACGCAAGACGGCGGCGCTTCCGCGGGCGCTTACTGCGAAGGGTCGCGGCCGGTTGAGGAGCCTGCCGCCGCCTCGGGGAGGAACTGACGATGCTGCATCTCGTACCCGCAGCCATGTTCGACCATTATCTCGGCATTTCCCGGCTGCTCGCGGGCCAGCTCGACTTTCGCTCGGCTATCCGTTCCGTTGCGGCCGAGGTCGCCCATATCATCCCGCACGACCACCTCGATGTCTGCGTGCTGCTTGAGGGCGGCAACTACCACACGGCCTACGAGACGGGCATCGAGACTGCCTGGGGCGGGCTTGCCGGCGCGCCTGTTGTCAACAGCCCCATCCGTTCGCTGCTCTGGGGCGAGGTGGATTTTCTGCTGGCGGACGACGCCATGACCGACCCGCGTTTCCACTTCGAGGGCGCCTTCAAGCGGCCGATCGTCGAACAGTCGCTGAGGAGCCGCTTGCATGTACCGATGAAGGTGCAGGGCACGATCATCGCAGCGCTCTCCTGTTCGTCGCACAGGGCGGGCGTCTATACGATGGAGGATATCGAACGCGCCCGCATCATCGCCGACCTGCTGACGCCCTATTTCTTCGCGCTGCAGGCGGCCGAACAGGCGCAGCGCTCGGCCATTGTCGAGGCAGAGGCCCGCGCCCGCGAGGAGGGGCTGCGGCAAGGTGCGCTGAAGCTTACCGAAGCCCTGGAGCAGGAACGCCAGCGCATCGGCATGGACCTGCACGACCAGACGCTCGCCGACCTGACGCGGCTCGCCCGCCGGATCGATCGGCTGTCGCGCAACGGCGAGGTGGCGCCCGAGGCGCTGGAGCCGATCTCCCGTTCCCTGCAGCATTGCATGCAGGATCTGCGGCAGATCATCGAGCAGGCAAAACCCTCCGTGCTCCAGCTCTTCGGCCTCGCCCAGGCGATCGAGCATCATCTGGACCGATCGACCCGCGACACGGGATCGGGGATCGAGTGGGGCCTTGTCGACGAGACGCACGGCGCACTGGAGCGACTGGAACCGACCGTCAGCGTCGCGCTGTTCCGAATCGCCCAGGAGGCGATCAACAATGCGGTGCGCCATGCCGCGCCGCTGGCCGTCATGGTGCGGCTCGAGGCCGATGACGACCGGCTATCGATCGAAATCTCCGACGATGGAACCGGGCTCGCCAAGGCGCGGGGACGGATCGGCGGCGGCATCGACAATATGAAGACCCGTGCGCGGCTGATTTCGGCGCGGTTCACGACCGGGGCCGGCCACAACAATCGCGGGACTATGGTGCGCGTCGTGCTACCGCTCGTACCGAACGACCCGCCGAGCGGGCCAAACTGAGGAGAAGGGCATGAAGGTTCTGATCGTCGAGGACGACCCGCTGCACCGGTCCTATCTGCACGAGGCGGTCAACGCGGCCTTGCCGGAATGCGACACGGTGATCGAGGCTGAGAACGGAACTGCCGGCGAGAAGCTCGCCCGCGACCACAAGTCGGCGCATATCGTCATGGACCTGCAGATGGCGAACCGCAACGGCATCGAAGCGGCGCGCACGATCTGGAAAGAGCGGCCCGAGACCCGCATCCTGTTCTGGTCGAACTACTCGGACGAGGCCTATGTGCGCGGCGTCTCGCGCATCGTGCCGGATGGCGCCGCCTATGGCTATGTGCTGAAATCCGCCTCCGACGAGCGGCTGAAGCTTGCGCTGCGCTCGATCTTCATCGAGAGCCAGTGCGTCATCGACCGCGAAGTGCGGGGCCTGCAGCAGAAGAGCCTCGGCCAGACGAACGGCTTCACCGATTCCGAATACGAAATCCTCATCGATATCGCGCTCGGCCTCACCGACCGGGCCATCGCCAAACGTCGGAGCCTTTCGCTGCGCAGCGTGCAGAACCGCCTGCAGCAGCTCTACGACAAGCTCGACGTCTACCAGAGCGCCGGCGACGACCACGAGGACGGCCGCTTCAATCTCCGCGCCCGCGCCGTGACCGTCGCTTTCCTGCGCAAACTCCTGAACTACAGCGCTCTGGAGCGAGCTGAAGCAGAGCTGCAGGAGTGGTTTGAGGGAAAGTAGTTCCGGACTTGGGTGGAATGACCGGGGATCAGACAGGTGGGCTGCGGCCCTGCCTTTCACGGCGTATGAGCCAGCGCGATCGCATCGGCGGCTTCCTCGCAGCGATGGCTGAGTGTGCTGGTCGCGACACGGATGTGACTGCTTGGCAAGACAGAGAATTTGTTGCCAGGGTTGACGGCGATATTGCGTGCGGCAAGTGTCACCATCGCGAATGGTTCCGAGACGACGGGCACCCAGAGGCACAGGCCCTGGCCTGCCGGTATCGCTATCCCCCTTTCACTGAGCGCATCGGCAAGAGCGTCCCGCCTCTGCTGATAGATCTCACGCGCCTCGGCGATGAGCCGCCAGGTCGCCGGATCGCGCAGTAGCCAGGCGGTGGCACCTTGCAGGATACGGCTGGTCCAGCCGGCGCTGAAGGAGCGGTAAGACTGGATCTGATCGACGATCGGCGCGGAACTCGACAAAACCGCGAGACGCAGATCCGGGCCGAGGCTTTTCGAGAGTGAGAGGATATGGATCGTCCGCTCCGCAAATCGGCCGCCCAGCGATTGCGGAGGTGCCGCCGACACGTCGCCGACGCCGTCATCCTCGATAATAAGCGTATCGCTGTCTTCCAGCACATCTCCGAGTTGACCGAGGCGGGAGGAACTGACCGCAACGCCGGTCACGGAAT
This sequence comes from Rhizobium sp. SU303, assembly GCF_021052345.1. Classification (NCBI taxonomy): domain Bacteria; kingdom Pseudomonadati; phylum Pseudomonadota; class Alphaproteobacteria; order Hyphomicrobiales; family Rhizobiaceae; genus Rhizobium; species Rhizobium sp. SU303. Next base: position 216,654 of record NZ_CP088096.1, on the reverse strand, counting down.
GCAGCCGCGGTTGGAATAGAAAAGCCGCCGGACGTTGCTGCAATGCTTCGCGCAGCGAATCCGGCAGGGGGCCTTCGCCGTCGCAGGCGACAGGGATGATTTTTACGCCGAGGTCTTCCAGAATATCGAGCAGCCGCATCGCGGTCGGATGTTCGATCGCGACCGACGAACCCGAGGAAACCAGCGCATGCAATATCGTATAGACGGCGTTGTAACCGCCATTGGTAGCCAGAAAGGCTTCCGCCTCATAAGGCCATCGCGCTGAAACGGCGTCCTTCAACTCAGGGACGATCCGGCTGCGCTCATAGCTGTTGAGGTCATCAACGGACGCGCCATAGGCCATTGCTTCGGCGAGACGAGGAAGAAGTGCTGCATCCGGTCCGGCTAAGGTGAGATCGAGCACACCTGCCGCATAATTTCCCGAGCTGGCGAGACGCTCCGGCTTGGCGACAAAGCGGTCGCCGCTGACCCAGGTGCCGTTGCGCCCCCGGCCGCTGATGATCTTCTGCCGCCGCAATTCGCTCCAGGCTTCGGAGATCGTTGCCGGACTGACATGCAATTCGTAAGCGATATCGCGGATCGCCGGCAGGCGCGTCCCAATGGGCAGGACACCGGCACGGATCAGCGCGCTTGTTTCGAGAGCGATCCCCCTGATGCTCCGGTCGGCTATTTTTTCGGCAAACCAGGAGGCTTCGACCGCATCGCCCATTTTTTTCTCACTTTAAATGTTCAATAACGTAATAACATTTGTACTCACCATTTTGAACATTTAATTTGCCCCTCGTCGAGCCATTTCAGTGAGTTTTTGCATGCCTGTGACGCTTCGCATCGCCCTTAGAGACTGGGATTACATGACACCGCTTGTGCTCGGTGATGTCAGCTCTGCCCGTCTCGATATTAAGGTGGATCGTGTGGGCACGCTGGTCTCCAGCCTTGTCGATGACATAGCGCATGACGCCGCGGAAATGTCCTTCAGCCGCTATTCGCAGATGCGTCATGACGGCGATGATCGGGTCATTGGCATGCCGAACTTCATCATGCGCGGCTTCCGCCATCGCTGCATTATCACCGCCAAGGCCAGTCCGATCCGCAAGCTGTCCGATTTGGCCGGTAAGAACATCGGCGTGACTGGCTGGCGTGATTCCGGAAATACCTGGACCCGTGCCGCTCTGCGCCGGAAAGGCGTCGGCGTCGAGGATGCCATGTGGTATGCCGGGCGCCTGACGGAGGCTCATCCGATCGTCGACCGTCTCGATGGTTTTGGACGGCCTGGCCGCATCGAGGCTGCTCCCGGCGAGCGCCCGATGGTCGATCTTTTGCTGGATGGCGGGCTCGATGCTGTGTTCACGCCTTTCATGCCGAAAGGTTTCTTTGATCAGGAATCGCCGCTCCGCCAGGTGCTGGATGATTTCCGCGCCGCTGAAGTCACTTACTTCCACGAAGTCGGCTACATCCCGGGCATGCATCTGATCGGCTTCAAGGCTGATATCGTCCAGGAGCATCCCTGGATCATGGATGAACTCAGTGAGCTGATCGACGAGTCCCAGCGTCTATGGCTGGAAAAGCGTGAGAAATACGCCGACACCACGCCCTGGATGATCGACGAACTGCGCCGCTGCGCGGCTGATCTGCCGCCGACCTGGAGAGCCAGCGGGCTTGCTGAGAACGAGGCAATGATCGCCGACTTTGCCGAGGAACTCTACGAACAGAAGATCATGCCGCGCCTTTTGACGCCCGCCGATCTGTTTCCGTGGCACACCAAAGCCCGATGAACAAGGCCTGGGGAAACCCTTCGCAGGCCTCATCGTTGAATTACCATTTTCGCAAAACCAAAAAGGGGAATGACATGCATTCGAAACTGATCGCTTCCGCCGCTCTGCTGGGTCTGATGATGACGACGTCGGTCTTCGCCCAGGAGGCGGCCGTGCCAAAGCAGACCGTCAACGACGCTCTTCGCGCCCGCCTGCCGGAGAAGATCCGCACGGACGGCAAGATGATCTCCGTCAACAACGGATCCTTTCCTCCCTATGAGATCGTCACCGGTACGAAATTGACCGGCGCCAGCGCCGATCTGACCGATGCAATCGGCCAGATGCTCGGCGTCGAGATTGAGCACGAAACCGTCAGCGGGTTGAGCGCGTTGCTCGCCGGCATCAATTCCGGCCGATACCAGTTCGCCTTCGGCCCGATCGGTGACTTCAAAAGCCGTGAAGAGGCCAATGATTTCGTCGACTGGGTTCAGGAATACGTGGTCTTCTCCGTCCAGAAGGGCAATCCGAAGGCCATCACCTCGCTCGAAAGCGCCTGCGGCAATCGCATTGCAGTCATGGCCGGCGGCTCCGCCGAAAAGGTGATCCAGGCCCAGGTTGAAAAGTGCAAGACGGACGGCAAGCCTGCGCCCGAAGTGCAGTCCTATACTGATCAGCCGAGCTCGATCCTGGCAGTCCGCTCCAAACGCGCCGATGCCTTCTTCTCCTCGCAGGCACCGCTGACCTATTTCGTGTCTCAGGCAAACGGCCAGCTGGAATTGAGCGGCGTCGGCCAGAAAAACGGGTTCGAGGATCTCTATCAGGGCGCCGTCGTGCCGAAGGGCTCGCCGCTCGGCCCCGTTCTGCTCGACTCGATCAAGGCGTTGATGGATAACGGCTCCTATGCCGCCATCATGAAGAAGTGGGGTCTTGAGAACAACATGATCAAGCAGCCCGGCATCAATCTTGGTGGAGCCCTGCCGAAATGAGCAACGATCGCACGACTGCTGCACCGCCTTTGGACGGTGCAGACTTCCGGGACGTTGCCCATGCCCACAAGCCCTTTCAAACGGGCCGGCTCGTCCTATGGGTGGCCGTGCTCCTGATTGCCGCGAATTTCCTGTGGATCGTCGCTCATAACGAGAATTTCGGCTGGCCGGTCGTTGCGGCCTATTTCTTCGATCCGACTGTCATCAATGGCCTTTATGTCAGCCTGGGCCTGACAGTGGTCGCAATGGCCATCGGTATCGTTCTCGGCCTCGGACTGGCGATCGCCCGGCTGTCGAATGACCGGCTTGCACGTTCGCTGGCGTCGCTGTTCATCTGGTTCTTTCGCGGCACGCCGCTCCTGGTGCAGCTGATCTTCTGGTACAATCTCTCGACCCTCTTTCCCGAACTTTCGATCACCATTCCGTTCGGCCCGACGCTCGCCAGCTGGGAGACCAATTCGGTGATCACGCCGATGACGGCGGCAATCGTCGGCCTTGCCTTGAACGAAGCGGCCTACATGGCCGAGATCATCCGCGGCGGCCTGCTCTCAGTCGATCGCGGCCAGTTCGAGACGGCGGAAGCCTTCGGCATGACCAAGGCGAGGGCACTGTGGCGGATCATCATTCCTCAAGCGATGCGCTCGATCGTGCCGCCGACGGGCAACCAGCTGATCAGCATGATCAAGGCAACGTCGCTCGTCAGCGTCATCGCCATGGCCGATCTGCTCTATTCCGTCCAGTCGATCTATAATCGCACCTTCGAGATCGTACCGATGCTGCTGGTGGCCGTCCTCTGGTATCTCTTCATCACCTCCATCCTCAATCTCGGCCAGAGCTACATCGAGGCCTATTACGGCCGCAGCGAACGGCGCAACAACACCGCTGCCGCCAAACCCGAGACCCTTGTCGAGGAGGCAAGCCATTGACCGGTGCCGAAATTGCAAAGCCTCTCGTCAGAGCCCGCAACGTCCACAAATCCTTCGACCAGCTCGAAGTACTGAAGGGGATCGACCTCGATGTCATGCCGGGTGAAGTCGTCGTGGTGCTCGGCCCGTCCGGATCGGGAAAGTCGACCTTCCTGCGCTGCATCAACCATCTCGAAGCGATCAACAAGGGGTTCATCGAAGTCGATGGCGAGCAGATCGGCTATCGCCTTCGCAAGGACCGGCTGGAAAAGCTGTCGAGCAACGGAATCGCCAGCCAGCGGCGCAAGATCGGCATGGTGTTCCAGCAGTTCAATCTCTATCCGCATATGACGGTGCTGCAGAATATCATTGAGGCCCCGGTCGGCGTGCACGGCGAAAGCCGCAAGGCCGCGACCGAGAACGCCCTGCGGCTTTTGGAGCGAGTGGGGCTGTCGGAAAAGGCTGGCAGCTATCCCCGCCAGCTCTCCGGCGGTCAGCAGCAGCGCGTCGCCATCGCCCGCGCCCTGGCGATCAAACCCAAGCTGATGCTGTTCGACGAGCCCACCTCGGCGCTTGACCCCGAACTGGTCGGCGAAGTTCTCTCCACAATGCGCGATCTCGCCAAACAGGGCCTGACGATGATCGTCGTGACCCACGAGATCGGTTTCGCCCGTGAAGCGGCCGATCGGGTCGTGTTCATGGACGGCGGCAATGTCGTCGAGATGGGCAAGCCCGAGGATGTCATCGGCAATCCGCAACATCCCCGGACCCAGGCTTTTCTCGCCCGTTTTCTCTAACTGGTGTCAGCTTCTGCTTCGACCTTCGGGCCGGAGCAATCGCCCTTTTCGATCAAGACTGGATGTTTTAATGCCCGCGCTCGACAATGCCTATGCCCGCCTTTCCGACTTCGAAGCCATGGAGGCGGAGCTGAAAGCGACCCGCCAATACCTGCATGCCCATCCGGAACTCTCCTTCGAAGAAGCCGAAACGGCGCGGTATGTCGCGGAAAAGCTGGAAGGCTGGGGTTATGACGTGACCCGCAGTGTCGGCGGTCACGGCGTTGTCGCCCGCCTCAGCGCCGGCAATGGCAGCAAGGGCATCGCCATCCGCGCCGATATGGATGCGCTGCCGATCGTCGAGGAAACCGGACTTGCCTATGCCAGCGGCACCCCCGGCAAGATGCATGCCTGCGGCCATGACGGCCACACGACCGTGCTGCTCGGCGCAGCCGAATATCTCGCCCGCACCCGCCGCTTCAACGGCACGGTGACGCTGATCTTCCAGCCTGCGGAAGAGGCGAGCAAGAATAGCGGCGCCCAGGCGATGATCGCCGACGGCCTGTTCGAGCGGTTTCCGTTCGATGCCATCTTTGGCCTCCATAACCACCCCGGCGCTCCCGAAGGCACCATCCTGCTGCGATCCGGCCCGATGATGGCGGCGTCGGACACCGTCGAGATTACCATCAAGGGCAAAGGCGGCCATGCCTCGCGGCCGCATCTGACCGTCGATCCCGTGGTCGTGGCGTGCAACCTTGTCGTTTCGCTGCAGACGATCATCTCGCGCAATCTCGACCCGACCCAGACGGCGGTCATCACCGTCGGCACGATCCATGCCGGCGATGCCGTCAACGTCATTCCGGAATATGCCAAGCTCGCATTGAGCGTGCGCTCCTTCGAGCCTGGCATTCGCGACCTCCTGCAGCAACGCATCACCAAGCTCGCCCGCTCGGTGGCAGAAGGGCACAATGCTTCCATTGAGATCGACTACGATCGCGGCAATCCTGTTGTCATCAATTCGCCTGATGAGACGGATTTTGCCCGGGTCGTCGCGATGGAACTGGTCGGCGAAGACAAGGTCGCGACGTGCCCGCTCATTCCCGGCAGCGAGGATTTCTCGCACTTTCTCGAGCACAAGCCGGGCAGCTTCCTGCGTCTCGGCAATGGCATGAATTCCGCGATCCTGCATAGCGCCAAATATGACTTCGCCGATGCCAGCCTGACGGTTGGCGCGGCCATGTGGGCAAGGCTCGCGGAACGCTACCTCCAGGATGACGCCTGAAGTCCCGATCGCCCAGCTTGACGGCATCGCATTTGGAGCTTGCACTTTCAGTAGCGCAAAAGGATTTTGTAGCGAGACCATCACGTCAACATCTCTCGCCGCAATGCAGGATGCGCAGCATGATTGCCAACTATAACGACGCCGGGCTCGACTTGTCTTACGATCTCGAATTTACGCACTGATGGCGGAAAACTTCGAACGAAGGGTGGGACGCAGCCTGACGCCGGAAGGCCAGGGTGCCGAATGGCTCTACAACCAGTCGCCGGCAGTTGTCCTTGCCCACAACACCGACGCCGATCCGCGCTTCATCTATGCAAACCGCGCTGCCCAGGCTTGCTTTGAATATTCATGGGACGAGTTCGTCACTTTGCCATCGCGTCTTTCGGCGGAGGCGCCCGATCGCGCGGAACGTGAGAGGCTGTTGAATGCCGTGGCGGCGAATGGCTTTATCGCCGACTACCGCGGACTTCGCATCGCCAAGTCAGGGCGGCGTTTCTATATCGAAAAAGCCATCGTTTGGGATCTTGTCGACCGCAGCGGATGCCGTCGCGGTCAGGCTGCGACATTCGATTCCTGGCAAGACGTGCAGGCGGATTGAGCGCCGGCTGCGGAGACACCAACCAGGCGCCGGATATGTCCGCAGCTTTGCAAACCATGTCGTTTGCCATTTGGTTGCCAAAAAACCATGATTGCGTCACATAAATCGCACATCGACACTCGGCATCAAGAATTGGATCAACGCTGAATGCGCATAGCCTACTTTTTCCTTGGTGCATTTCTTGCAATTGCACAGTCCGCATATGCTGAAGTTGCATCACCGCCTGCTCTGGCGCCGCTAAAGCGACAGGCGCAAGCCGCCGAGTTGAGCGCACAATTTCTTTCGCGGTATAGCTACAAGCCCGTTCCACTCGACGACGCCTTGTCGGCCAGGATCATGGATGGGTTCATCAAGTCACTTGATCCGGACCGCATGCTCTTCCTGCAAGCCGACATCGACGGATTCATGTCCGACCGCAGCGAGATCGATGATGCCATCGAGGAGAGAGACTTGAAGATCCCGTTTGCGATCTTCAAAGCGTATCAGCAGCGCGTTGTCGACCGCATGAACTATGCGCGCAACCTGCTTAAGCAGGACTTCGATTTCAGCGCGCAGGAAGATTATTCGGTGCTGCGCGATAAAGCGCCGTGGCCGCAGTCGGAGGCCGAGAGCAATGAGCTTTGGCGCAAGCGCGTCAAGAGCGACTGGTTGCGGTTGAAACTGGGCGGCCAAAACGACGCGGCCATTCGCGAAACACTCGACAAACGTTATGAAAACACACTCGAGCGCGCTTACAAGTTCAAAAGCGACGACGTTTTCCAATCGTTCATGGACGCCTACGCAACGTCGATCGATCCGCACACGGACTATTTCGGTACGGCCGCTTCAGCCGACTTCAATGTCTCGATGAAGCTTTCGCTGTTTGGTATCGGTGCGGTCCTGCAGGAGCGCGACGATTACACGACGATCCGCGAGCTCGTGCCTGGCGGGCCGGCACAGCTGTCCGGCAAGCTCTCGGTCGGAGATCGAATTACCGGCGTTGGCCAAGGCAAGGACGGCGCAATCAAGGACGTGGTGGGCACGCGCCTTGATGAAGTCGTGCAGATGATACGCGGGAAAAAAGGTTCCGTCGTGCGTTTGGACATCCTGCCGGCAGATGCCGGAGCTGAGGGCACGCATCGCGTCATCAGCCTGGTGCGCGATAAAATCAGTCTCGACAAGCAGGCCGCCCGGAAGACTGTACTGTCCGTAAAAGCGGGCGACGTCACGCGTAAAATCGGGATCATTACTCTGCCGGTATTCTATGAGGATTTTGAAGCCAAGCGCAAAGGGGATGAGGATTACAAAAGCGCAAGCCGCGATGTCGCCAAGCTTCTCGACGAACTGAAGGAAGAAAAAGTCGACAGCGTTCTCATCGACCTGCGCAACAACGGCGGCGGTTCATTGGACGAGGCAATTGATTTGACCGGTCTGTTCATCGGCAATGGCCCGGTCGTTCAGCAACGCGGCAGCGATGGCAAGGTCGAGGTGAGGAGCTCGGAGCTTGCAGCGCCCGTCTGGACAGGCCCGGTGGGTGTCCTGATCAATCGCGGGTCGGCGTCGGCTTCCGAGATTTTTGCCGCGGCAATCCAGGATTACGGCCGAGGCGTGATCGTCGGCGAACCAAGTTTCGGGAAGGGCACCGTTCAGACCGTCGTCGATCTTGACCGGATCGTCCGCAACAGCAAACCCGAGTTAGGGGAGCTAAAGGTGACGATTGCCCAGTTTTTCCGGGTCAACGGCGGTACGACGCAGCTGCACGGCGTGACGCCCGATATCAGCTTGCCAGGACTTTTCGATCCGGCGAGCTTCGGCGAGACCAGTTATGACAATGCCCTGCCGTGGGCGCAGATCAAACCTGCGAAGTACACGGCTGTCGACACGGTCACGACGTTGCTGCCGGCATTGCAAAGCCGCCATGATGCGCGGGTTGAGAGCGATCCGGAATTCCAGCGCCTGATAAAAGACATTGCCGACCTCAAGGCGCAGCGCGAAAAAGGGGTCGTTTCCCTCAATGAAGCCGAACGTCGCAAAGAAGCGACGGCTCGCGAGAAACGGTTCAAGGATCGAGCGAAAGCAGGGGATGGCGAGGATCTTGGAGATGACGGCCTGGAGGCAGGCGAGCGCAGCCTGAGCGCTGATATTGCCATCGAGAATGCCCGCAAGAATGCAAAAGACGTCTTGCTGAACGAGGCCGCCGCCATTCTTGCAGACGAGGCGGATCTGCAGGAAGGCGTGCTCAAGGCAGCCGCAAAACAATCGGGAAACACGGACGGAAAATAGTCATAGCTGACCGGCGCAACGGGTCCACGATCAGGATCTGCAAGCCACCGGCCCGGTGACCGCATCATTGCGGAAGCGGAGGCCGCTGGCCCGCAGCCGCGTCACTCGTCACCATTGCCGCCTTCGAAGGGTTTCCAAGGGAGGGGAAGAGGCCGTCCCGGTGCGACCTTTTCAACCGAGACGACCAAGAACGGCTGGTTCGGCATGCCCGACAACTGCGCCGTCGATGCTGCCGGCCGCCCCTGGGTTTCGACCGACGGCAACAACAACAAGGCCACCGGCCGCACCGATGGTCTGTGGGCCGTCGATACGGAAGGGACGGCGCGCGCCACTTCGAAGCTGTTTTTCCGCGTGCCGGTCGGCGCCGAAATGTGCGGCCCGCTTTTCACGCCGGACGACGAGACCGCTTTCGTCGCCGTGCAGCATCCTGGCGATGGCGGCGAGGACTGGCCGGGCCATGGCCGCCCGTCCTATTGCGAGGACCTTTCGACCCGCTGGCCGGACTTCAAGCCCGACATGCCAGTGCGACCTGCGGTCGTCGCCATCACCAAGGTTGGCGGTGGCAAGATTGCCGTCTGACGGTTGAACGCGGCGTCGAGGCGCAATGGGAGTGGTAGTCAGGCTACCAGCTAGTTGTGAAGGCCAGTTAGCTGCCGGGATGAGGGCATCATCCCGGCGCCCCTTTTTTAGAAAGCTATCTGCACCTGTTCACGCTGCGTAACCGCTTAGGTTTTCGAGCTCAGAGGACTACGGCTCACACTCCTTCAAGACCTGCACACAGACCATAGTGGGCCGAAAATCATAGATCTCGCTATAAGTTGCAGTCGAATCAGAGTTTATCGATTTGTGCCCGGCAGGCCGAACGCCTGCTGAAAATATCGGCGAAAGGCATGCATGGCTGGAGTGAAGTCGGTGTTGGCGCGCCAAGCGAGGCCGACATCCATCGGTGGCACCGGATCCTTGATGTTGATTGTCTCGATCCGCCGACCTTCCAGCGACCAGGGGCGGTGTACCATATCCGACAGGATCGCGACGCCGAGGTTGTTAGCGACCATGGAGCGTACTGCCTCGATCGACGAGGTGCGCAGCATCACGCGGGGTTGATAGGGTGTCGTGCTCCAGTACTTCAGCGACGAATACGCCGCCTCGTCCACCGTCAGCATGATGTAGGGCTCCTCGGCGATTTCCTGTAGGCCGACGCCCACATGCTTCAGTAGCGGATGCTGCGCCGCCACCCAGAGCCTGCGGATGGAACGCAAAAGCGTCTCGGTGGTGAGCGCGGTATTCAGGATATTCGAGGTGAGAAGTACCGAAATGTCGTACCGGTTGACCAGCAGGCCTTCCTCGATCGACTCGCGGTTTACCTCGTAAAGCTGGATGCGCAGCTTAGGATAGAGTCGCCGCATGCGCTCTATGTGGAGCGGCAGGAAGTAGCCGATGACGGTGTAGGTCGCCGCAACAGTCAGATCGCCCTCGATGTCGCTGCTGACATAGTTCAGATGCGTTGCCTCATCGACCTTGGCGAGGATCTCGTAGGCGTAGGAAAGAAACTGCCGGCCGGCGGCGGTCAGTTCCATGCCCTGCGGCATGCGCGTGAAAAGAGCAACGCCGATCGATTTTTCCAGTTCCTTGATGGCGGTCGTCACTGCCGACTGCGAGATCGGGAGCTGTGCCGCTGCATAGGAGATCTGTCCTTGCTCGGCGGTTGCGACGAAATAGCGGAGCTGCCGGAAACTGAGGCTCATGATCTGTTTTTCCCATCGAATTATCTGAATTCGGCTTGGATAAATCCGATCGACTGCTTTTAATTTATGCGAGTGCTCTACGAATTTGAGGCGGAATCGAGCCAAGCCGTTGGAAAGAAACATATTAAGCTTCGCCCGCGATTTAAGCGCAGGTATCTCTTTTCTCGATAATGATGCCGCAAAAAATGAATTTTTCAAATCCTGTTTCGTCGCGTAGCGTTTTCGTCAGATGACAACGGCGGGAAGACAGTTTGAAAGATATCGTCGACATCAACTGCGATATGGGAGAGGCCTTCGGTCGCTGGCGGATCGGCGATACGCAGGATTCGCTGCTGATCTCTCACATCAGCTCGGCCAATATCGCCACCGGCTTCCATGCCGGCGACCCGAACCTCATCGACGAGACCGTGGCGCTAGCCGCGGCTCATGGGGTCGGGATCGGCGCGCATCCTGGCTACAATGACCTTCAGGGCTTCGGCCGTCGCAAGATTGTCGGCAGCAGCAAGGAGCTGGTCAACGACATCATCTATCAGGTGGGCGCGCTGCGCGAGTTCGCCCGCCGCTACAGCGTGCCGGTGCAGCATGTGAAGCCGCATGGCGCGCTCTACATGGAGATGGCGGTCAATCCGGACTTCGCTCAGCTCTTTGTCCAGTATATGCGCATCGTCTCGCCCAACGCCTTTGTCTTCTGCATGGGTGGCTCGGCGACGCACAAGGCGGCACTCGATGCCGGACAGCCTGTCGTGCGCGAGTTCTACGCAGACCGCGACTATGACGACAGCGGTTCGATCGTCTTTACCCGCGATGCCGGCCGCCCAGACCCGATGGTGCTGGCGCAGAAAGTGCTGCGCGCCTGCCAGGAGGGCAAGGTCCGCACGGTCACGGGCAACGATATCGACATCGAATTTGAATCCATCTGCTTTCATTCCGATACGCTCGGCGCACTCGACATCGTTCTCAGCATGCGCGAGCTTCTGATCGGTGCCGGAATCCGGATCGTGCCCGTGTCGCAGATCCTTGGACATTAGACTTTGCGGAGACCGACCATGAGCAAGATTGAAATCCGTTCGCCCCTGCCGGGCACCTTCTACCGGGCGTCGGCGCCGGATGCGCCGCCCTTCAAGGCAGACGGCGACGATGTCACCGAGGCCGAAACGATCGGCGTGATCGAGGTGATGAAGACATTCCAGGAAGTTCCGGCTGGTGTTTCCGGCAAGGCGATCACCTTCCTCGTCGACAATGAGGAGCCTGTCATGGCAGGGCAGGTCATCGCGGAGGTCGAGGCATGACGATCCGCTCGGTGCTCGTCGCCAATCGCGGGGAAATCGCCATTCGCGTCATCAAGGCGGCGAAGGCGCTCGGTATCCGGACCGTGCAGGTGCACAGCGCAGCAGATGCAGACATGCTGGCGGTGCGGCTCGCCGACGAGGCGATGAACATCGGCCCGCCGGCGCCGAAGAAATCCTATCTCAACATCGAGGCGGTGATCGCCGCCGCCAAGGCAGCCGGTGTCGATGCCGTGCATCCGGGCTACGGCTTTCTGTCCGAAAACGGCGATTTCGCCGATGCGGTGCGCGACGCCGGCATGATTTTCATCGGTCCTTCCGGCGATGCGATCCGCACGCTCGGCGACAAGGTGGCGGCGCGGCAGGTGGCAAAGCGCGCGGGCGTGCCGACGGTGCCCGGCAGCGACGGGCGTGTCGCCGGGCTCGAAGAGGCGCGGTTGCTCGCAGGCGAGATCGGTTTTCCTGTGATGATCAAGGCGGCGGCTGGCGGCGGCGGACGCGGCATCCGGATCGTCGACAGCATCGCCGAGCTCGAACAGCAGTTTCCGCTGGCTTCGGCCGAGGCGCTGGCCGCTTTCGGCGACGGCGGACTTTATCTGGAAAAGGTCATCGCCCGCGCCCGGCACGTCGAGGTGCAGATCTTCGGCGACGGACAGAATTTCGTGCATTTCTTCGAACGCGAATGCTCCTTGCAGCGGCGGCGCCAGAAGGTGTGGGAGGAGGCGCCCGCCTTCATGCTGCCTGCCGACATGCGCGAACGCCTCTGCGTCAGCGCCGTGGCGCTTGCGCGCGAGGTCGGCTATCGCGGCGCCGGCATCGGTATCGGCAAGGCGACTGCCAAGGCATTCGCTGCGCTCGGCGACCACGTGATCGTCTCGGATGTCCTGAAGGTCGAGGGGCGCGCCGCCGTGGCGGAGATCGAGGATGCGGGCGGTTCGGCCGAATTCATCGAACTCGACGTCCGCTCGACGTCGGCCGTCGATGCCCTGGTCGCCGACGTGGAGAAACGTTACGGCCGTCTCGACGTGATTATCGCCAATGCCGGCATCGCCCACAAGGCACCGCTCGATGTGCTCGACGACGACCGGTGGGAGCTGACCTTCGACATCGATCTCAAGGGCATCTTCCGCGTGGTCCGTGCCGCCGTACCGGGGATGAGGGCACGCAAATCCGGCGCGGTGGTGGCGCTCTCCTCGATCATGGGTGTCGCCTACGGCTGGGACGAGCACGTGCATTATTCCGCAGCCAAGGCCGGTGTCGTCGGCCTCGTGCGCGGTCTGGCTGTCGAACTCGCCCGCGACGGCATCCGCGTCAACGGCATGGCGCCCGGCTACATCCGCACCGCACAGCTTCTATCGGAAGAGAACTCGCTCGGACCGAAGGGCGCGGAAGCGGCAAGCGCCTTCATCCCGATGGGGCGGCTCGGCGAACCGGAGGACATTGCCGACGTGATCGTCTTCCTGGCGTCAAACAGCGCAAGATACATGACCGGCCAGACACTGGTCGTGGATGGAGGGCTCCTCGTGGGCCGATACTGACGGCGGGCGCGTCAGGACCGATCCCGTCCTGACGCCGAGGCTGGACGAGAACGATGGGTGGTCATGAAGGCCATCCCGGGGAACAAAAAACCGGAGAACGACAATGACAATTTCGATGGACATGAATCGACGTTCACTGCTGAAGCGATCCGCAGGCGCGATGGCGCTTGCCATCGGCGGCGGTACGCACTTCCTCTCTTCGCGGGCGGCCTATGCGCAGGCCGCCAGCCTCGCCGGCGAGCAGCTGCGCACGATCGGCCTTTCGGTGACCGTGCAGGAACGCATCCTGGCCGACTTCAAGGCGGCAAGCGGCGTCGGCACGACCTCCGGCACCGCGGCAACCTTCCCGGACGCGCAGACCCGGATCCTCTCCGGTTCGAAGGATTATGACGTCTGGGAAACGATCGGCGAGCGCCTTCCCTCCGTCGTCATGACCGACAATGCCGACCCGATCGAGACCGCGGGCCTGAAGAGCTGGTCGAATATCCGCGAGATCTTCACCAAGCCTGATCCGAAGTTCGACCCCAAGGCGCAGATCGTCGGTCAGATCTGGACGGACGAGACGCAGACGGCGCTCTGGATGGTACCTTCGGTCTTCAACTTCGATTCGGTCGGTTATAATCCGGAGGTGCTCTCCGACGAGGAAGCCAACAGCTGGACGGCGATCTTCGACAGCAAGTACAAGGGCAAGTCCGGCCTCAACACCGACCCGCTGACAGCCTTCGGCCAGGCGGTCATGGCGATGAACACGCTTGGCCTCTCCAACGTCAAGAACCCCGGCAATCCGACCGCCGCGGAAATCGACGAAGCCGCGAAGTTCCTGATCTCGAAGAAGAAGGAAGGCCAGTTCCGCGCTCTCTGGGGCGATTTCGGCGAACTCGTCAACTTCCTGGCATCCGGCGAAATCGTCGTCTGCGACGCCTGGCAGCCGGCGGTCATGGCCGTCAAGGCACAGGGAAAGCCCTGCAAATACGCCATCCCGAAGGAAGGCTATCGCGCCTGGTCGATCGGCAACACCATGCTGAAGGGCACGCCGAACAAGGAAGCCGTCGTCGCCTATGCAGATTACTGGCTGTCGGGCGAACCAGGCATCACGGTGTCGGAGCAGGGCTATTATTCGCCGACCACCAACATCAAGGAGAAGATGGCGCCGGAGAAATATGCCTTCTGGTACGAAGGCAAGCCGTGGGTGGGTGCGGCTGAGCGCGGCATCAAGGAGGGCGATCTGCGCGACGGCGGTTCGCTCGAGACCCGCGCCGCAAACGTCGCCTACTGGCACCAGTGGCCGGACGAATACGACCACCTCATCCAGAAGTGGGACGAATTCCTCAGCGCCTGATGCGTTACCCCCAGCGCCCGGGCATCCCACGTGAGATGCGGTGAGGGCGCCACCTGGCAGGCGGCTCCGGTCGCCTGTCCTTTAACCAGCAACCCGGAATGACCGACATGATACATGACCTCGAGCTCTACCAGATCGGCAAGGTCTACGATAACGGAACGCCGGCCGTGATCGATTTCAACCTCACCGTCGACAAGGGCGAGTTCATCGCGTTCCTCGGCCCGTCCGGCTGCGGCAAGACGACGACGCTGCGGATGATCGCCGGCTTCGAAAGCATCTCCTCCGGCAATCTGATGGTCAGGGGCGAGCGGATCAACGATATCGGCCCGGCGCAGCGGCCGACCTCGATGATCTTCCAGAATTATGCGCTCTTTCCGCACATGACGGTGCGCAACAATATCGGTTACGGCCTCGACGTGAAGCGCATGGAAAAGGCCCAGCGCAATGCAAAGGTCGATCGCATTCTCGAAAAGCTCGGTCTCGAGGACGTCGCCGACAAGCGCTGCGACAAGCTTTCCGGCGGCCAGCGACAGCGTATCGCGCTTGCGCGCGGCCTCGTGGTCGAGCCAGATATCCTGTTGCTCGACGAGCCGCTCGGCGCCCTGGACGCCAACCTACGCAAGACGATCCAGAGCGAATTGAAACTGCTGCAACGCGAGCTCGGCGTGACGTTCGTTTTCGTGACCCACGCCCAGTCCGAGGCGCTGGCGCTTTCCGATCGGATCGTTGTGATGAACCAGGGTCGGATCGAACAGATCAGCCCGCCGCATCAGCTCTACACGCGGCCGAATACGCCTTTCGTCGCGCAGTTCATCGGCCGCAACACGATCTTCAAGGGTGCGGTCAAGGGCCACGAAAAGGGACATGTCATGGTCGACACGCCACTCGGCCTTCTCGCCGGCGATGCCAATGGCGCGGTCGCAGACGGAGATGCGGTGAGCGTCGTGATCCCTGCCGAAGCAGTCGAGGTGCATGCGCTCGACAAGGGCGGCCGTGACGCGATCGCTGAGGCCTCCAGCGGCAATACCATCGACGCCAGGATCCACCGCTTCGACGTCGTCGGGCATATCTCGCATCTTTCGGTCGCCCTGCCGGACGGACGTATGCTGGCGCTCGAAGCCCATGTCGACAAGTATCCGCCCGGCGCGTTTCCAGTCGATGCGCCGGTCGCGCTCGCCTTCAAGCCCGAAAACGCCACCGTCATTCCCGCCCACTGAAAAGCCGGTCGATTAAAGCCGGACCAACGAGAACATCACAAGGAGACCCCGCAATGGCAAAAGAAATCTTCTGCAGCTTCGGCATCGACGTGGACGCCGTCGCCGGCTGGCTCGGCTCGTATGGCGGCGAAGATTCGCCGGACGACATCTCGCGGGGCCTGTTTTCCGGCGAAGTCGGCAGCCCACGGCTGTTGAAGCTGTTCGAGCGCTTCGGCATCAAGACCACCTGGTTCATCCCCGGCCACTCCATCGAGACGTTCCCGGAGCAGATGCAGGCCGTCGCCGCTGCCGGCCACGAGATCGGCATCCATGGCTACACGCATGAAAACCCGATCGCAATGACGCGCGAGCAGGAGACCGAGGTGCTCGATAAGTGCATCGAGCTCGTCGCCAAGCTCTCCGGCAAGCGGCCGACCGGCTATGTGGCGCCCTGGTGGGAATTCTCCAACGTCACCAACGAACTCCTGCTCGAGCGTGGCATCAAGTACGACCATTCGCTCATGCATAACGACTTCACGCCGTACTATGTCCGCGTCGGCGACAGCTGGACCAAGATCGACTATTCGAAGAAGCCGTCGGACTGGATGGTGCCTCTGAAGCGCGGTCACGAGACCGATCTGATCGAGATCCCGGCATCGTGGTATCTCGACGACCTGCCGCCGATGATGTTCATCAAGAAAGCCCCCAACAGCCACGGCTTCGTCAACCCGCACGACATCGAGCAGATGTGGCGCGACCAGTTCGACTGGGTCTATCGCGAGATGGACTACGCCGTCTTCCCGATCACCATCCACCCTGATGTCGCCGGCCGGCCGCAGGTACTGATGATGTTGGAGCGTCTCTACGCCCACATGATCAAACATCCCGGCGTCAAGTTCGTGACGATGAACGAGATCGCCGACGACTTTGCCAAACGCTTCCCGCGCAAGAAGTAAGAGGCAAAAGCGATGTGTTCGCTCTGCGGCATTCTAGGTGGTAACGAGCACTGGGCCGATGCGGTCGCGCGGCCCGGGGTCTATACCCGCACCGCCGAGCGGATCGACCGCCGGCGCGAGCGCGCCCGTCGTGTTGCGATCGCCAACCGCATTCTCGACGCCTTCGGGCTTGGTATCTCCGACTGGCAGGGATCTTCCTTCCTGCTGTCGACCCGGACCGGAAAGACCGAGATCATCGAAGATCTCGGACATCTTTGGCCGGCGGCCGAGCGGCTTGCGGGCCGGCCGCTCGATCCGCTCGCCGAGCCGCTTCTCGATCGGCTGGAGGCGAACCGCCATGGCTGATGCATTTCCGGCCTTCACGCCGGTCACGTTGCTGACGGGCTTTCTCGGATCCGGCAAGACGACGCTGCTGCGCCGGCTGCTGACCGATCCGGCGCTCTCGAACGCCGCGGTGCTGATCAACGAATTCGGCGAGGCCGGGCTCGACCATCACCTGCTCGAGCGCATCGACGAAAACATGGTGCTTTTACAATCCGGTTGCCTTTGCTGCACGGTGCGGGGCGAACTGGCCGATGCGATCCGCGACCTGCATTCGAAGCGCGAACGCGGCATCGTCCCGCCCTTCGACAGGATTGTCATCGAGAGCACCGGACTTGCCGATCCTTTCCCCGTTCTTTCCACGTTGAAGGCCGATCCGGTTCTGCGGCATCATTTCCGGTCCTCGGGTGTGATTGCCACCGTCGATACCGTCAATGCGGGGAGGCAGCTTGCCGCCTATCGCGAACCGATGCGGCAGGTGGCGGTGGCCGACCTTTTGGTGCTGACCAAGGCCGATATTGCCGAGACCGGCCAGGTCGCGCGGGTTACGGCGATGATCCGGCAGATCAATCCGGATGCGCCGATTGTCCTGGGCTCGGACGACGTCGTCAGTCTGATGGAGGACATGACAACCGGCCTCGCCGAGGCGATGCAGTCGCCCGGCGGCTTCTATTGCGACGACCCGGGGCCGGTTCTTGCCAGCGAACATTCCGGTGGCATCCGATCCTTCGTGCTGGTGAGCGAAGGCACGGTCGACTGGACCGCCTTCGGGATCTGGCTGGCCATGCTGCTCAATCGGCACGGCGACCGTATCCTTCGGGTCAAGGGTATTCTCAACATCGAGGGCGAAGACTTTCCCGTGGCGATCCACGGCGTGCAGCATCTGGTCCATACGCCCGTCCATATGCAATCGTGGCCCGGCGAGGACCGGTGTTCCCGCATCGTCTTCATCGTCGACGGCATCGCGCCCGCGGTGATCAAGCGATCGTTTGACGCCTTCAATGGGCTCGGCGTGGCGAAAGTCGCGCCGAAGCGGGTCGAGGAGTTCCAGCCATGAGAAAAATGCCGACGCCGAAGAGCTTTCCGACGCCCGCCCTGCATACAGAGGGCCGGATCAAGCTGCGCATCCTCGGCACGGCGATTTCGCTTCTCGAAGAACTTCGGCTCGGTGCCGAGCGCGATCTCGGCATGGATATCGAATTCGACAATCAGGACTTCATGACCGCCCAGCACAAGGCGGCGCTGGAGCCGATGACCTACGACATCTACGACCAGTGCTTCCACAACCTCGATATTGTCTGGTACTGGCGCGCTGTGCAGCCGATCGACATCGAGCGGATCACGCTTTGGGACGAGATCACCGATCTGACGAAAACCGGGCGCATTGGACCGAATGCGCGGATCGGGCAGGGCGATGCGCCGGTGACCAAGCTATTCGTGCAGCCGAACCTGGCGCTTGCCGAAACGCCGTCGCGGCGCATCTCGATGCTGCCGACGACGCATAATTTCGACAGCTTCGCCTACCGTACCGATGCGGCCAATTCCAACCAGATGACCTCCTGGGCGGCATTGCTCGACCCGCGTTGGCACGGGCGCGCAGCCCTCGTCAACGAGCCGGCGATCGGTATCTTCGACGCAGCACTTGCGGCGCAGTCGGCCGGACTGATGACCTTTAGCAATCTCGGCAACATGAGTATTGAGGAAATCGATCGGTTGCTGTGCATTCTGGAAGAGCGCAAGAAGGCCGGCTTTTTCCGCGGCTTCTGGCGTTCGGCCGAGGACGCGGCGAACCTGATGACGAAGAGCGACACGCAGATCCAGTCGATGTGGTCGCTCGGCATCAGCAAGCTGAACCTGCGTGGCTTTCCCGTCGAACTCGCCAATCCCGCCGAGGGTTACCGCGCCTGGCATGGCGGGCTCTGCCTGTCGAAACGGCTCTCCGGCCGGGTGCTCGACGCGGCTTACGATTATCTCAACTGGTGGATCTCCGGCTGGCCCGGCGCGGTGGTGGCCCGGCAGGGTTATTACATGTCGACGCCGACACGCTCGCGACCGCACATGACGCCGGCCGAATGGGACTATTGGTACGAAGGCCTGCCGGCCGCGACCGACCTGCCGGGCCCCGACGGCCTCCTCCGCGTCAAGACGGGTGCGGTGCGCAGCGGCGGCTCCTACTGGCAGCGCGCCAACTCGATCGCCGTGTGGAACACGACCATGGACGAACACAATTATTTGGTGCGCCGCTGGATGCAGTTCGTGGCGGCGTGAGCAGAACTGGAACGACAGAATGACCCTTTCTTACGGCTCCCTCTCGATCGCCCAGCTCTCCACCCTCATCCAGGGCGGCAGTGTCGATCCTGTCACGGTGGCGGAGCAGGTCTTCGGGGCGATCGACGACCATGACGACAAAGCGGTCTTCATCTCGCTGACGCGGGAGCGGGCAATGGCGGAAGCGCATGCCTCGTCGAAGCGGCTGAAAGACGGTCGTTCGCTTGGCTTGCTCGAAGGCATTCCGGTTGCCTGGAAGGATCTCTTCGATGTTGCCGGCAGCGTCACCGCGGCGGGGTCCAGGCTGCTTCTACGTGATCAGGCACCGGCCGCAGTCGACGCCGCCGTCGTCTCCGCGCTGGCTTCGGCGGGTATGGTGGCGACGGGCCGGGTCAATATGAGCGAGTTCGCCTTTTCCGGCCTTGGCATCAATCCGCATTTCGGCACGCCGAAAAACCCTCGCAGCACCGATGTCGCCCGCATTCCGGGCGGCTCGTCCTCCGGTTCGGGCGTGGCGGTGGCATCAGGTCTCGTGCCGGTCTCGATCGGCTCCGACACCGGCGGTTCGGTCCGGATCCCGGCGGCGCTGAACGGCATCGTCGGCTACAAGGCGACGCGTGGGCGCTATCCGATGGTGGGCGTATTTCCGCTTTCCGGCAGCCTCGATTCGCTCGGGCCGCTCTGCCGCTCGGTGCAGGATGCCGTCTGGATCGATGCCGCGATGCGCGGAGCCATGGCGCCGACGGCCAGTCGCCGTCCGCTCGCCGGGCTGGAGGTCGTCATCCCCACCAACGTCGTCTTCGACGATGCCGAGCCGGGTGTCGTTGCGGCCTTCGAAGCGGCGGTTGAGCGTTTGTCCGCCGCAGGCGTCATGTTCACGCGGCTGGAGATCCCGGCCTTCGCGGAAATTCTGCAGTTGATGGCAAGCCACGGAGCCCTGGTGACGGCAGAGGCCTACTGGCTGCATAAGGCGCGGATCACCGGGCCGGATGCCGGACTGATCGACCCGCGTGTGGTCTCGCGCACCCGCTTCGGTGAGGAGATCACCCTTTCGCACTACCTCGACATACTCTCTGCCCGCAAGCGGCTGATCGAAGCGGTGGACCGGCTGGTCGGCGACCGCCTGATCGCCTTCCCGACGGTCGCGCATGTGGCACCGCTGCTCGAGCCGCTGAAGACCGATGACCAGCTTTTCGCGGCGACCAACGGCAAGACACTGCGCAACACGCTGCTCGGCAATTTTCTGGACTGGTGCGGGGTGTCGATCCCTTGCGGGGCAGGTGACGCCGGCATGCCGGTCGGCTTCCTGCTGTCGGGGCTGGCGCGCGGCGACGAGCGGCTGCTGTCGGTGGCGCTCGTCGCCGAACCGGTCATTCGCGGCGAAATGATTTGAAGGCAGTCGCTCCGGCGGCTGCGAACATGAACAAGGAGAGTTGCAATGTGCATGGCATGTTATGTCGACGAAGCGACCAAGAGCAAGATCATCGCTTACAATGCCGAATTCCATAAGGTGACGAAGAGCCCCTATGGCAGCGACGATGAGATCGGCATGCTGAACCTGATCGACGGCAAGTCGCGTTCGGCGATCATCGGCCGCACCGATGCCTCGAAGGTCTTCGACCTCTCGGTCGACCATTTCATCGGCATGCCGGGCTGGTTCGGCGCCGGCGACCAGCCCTACCAGATCTGGATGACCCACACGCCGCAGGGCGAGATCGTCGCCAACACCATGGGCGTGACGCGCCAACAGAACGAGCTCGTCGCCTATTCCGGCGACAGTATCTCGATGTACACCCATTGCGGCACGCATATCGATACGTTCAACCACTTTGGCTACAATGGCGAAATCTTCAATGGTTTCACGGCGCGGGATCACCTCGGCAGCCGCGCCTGGGATATTTGCGGCCCGGAAAAATATCCGCCGATCTTTGCGCGCGGCATTCTCCTCGATATCGCGGCGATGTACGGCGTCGATACGCTGCCGCCGAGCCATCCGATCGGCAAGGCCGACATCGAGGACTCCCTGAAGAGGCAAGGGCTGAAGATCCTGCCCGGCGACGTGGTGCTGCTGCGCACCGGCCAAATGCTGCTTTGGCCGGATATGGCTTTCACCAAGAATACGCCCGGGCTCAACCGCGAGGGCGCGGAATATATCGCCAAGCACGGCGCGATCATGATCGGCTCCGACAACCTGACGCTGGAGCAGACACCGTCGGCGCACGAGCTCAACTTCTTCCCCGTCCATACCTATCTGCTGGCGGAAGCAGGCGTGCCCATACTTGAGATGGCCTATCTTGAAGAGTTGGCCGCCGAAAAGCTCTACGAGTTCGCGTTTTTCGGAGCCTGCATCAAGTTGCGCGGCGCTACGGGATCACCGATGCGGCCAATTGCGATGCCGCTGAGCTGATCGCGAGCCGCGAGACTATGCCACTCAACCCGAGCGATCGCGCACAGTCGCGCGAAAACCGGATTTCTGACGTCGTCTGGCCCGGGCGATCTCGAATGATCTGGAATGCGCCTGTTGCCCCGTTCCAGTAGATTGGCATTTGAAGACCTGAGTTCATGAATCGCCGTTGGTTCAGGTCCCATCAAAGCGAGGGAACTCGTGCGGCGTCCGATTCACGCGCCGTCTCGGCGATTTCCGGATCGGCGTGATGACAGGCAGTCAGAAGACCAGAGGCCGCCGTTCGCGCGGTCAGGGCAGGCTCCTGTTCTGCGCAGATCGACGTTGCTTTCCAGCAACGCGTTCGAAAACGGCATCCGCTGGGCGGATTTGCGGGGCTCGGCAGATCTCCCTGCAGGACGATGCGCTTGCGCTGCGCACGACGCCTCGGATCCGGTGTCGGGACCGCCGACATGAGGGCCTGCGTGTAGGGATGAGCCGCTGCGCTGAAGATCGATTGCTTCGGCCCCGTTTCGATGATCTTGCCGAGATACATGACCATGACACGGTCCGAGACATGCCGCACGACGGCGAGATCATGCGCGACGAACAGCATCGCCAGATTGCGCTCGCGCCTCAGTCCGGCGAGCAGGTTGATCACTTGCGCCTGGACCGAGACGTCGAGGGCCGAGACAGGCTCGTCGCAGACAAGAAGTGTCGGATTGAGCGCGAGAGCGCGGGCAATGCCAAGGCGCTGCCGCTGGCCGCCTGAAAATTCCGAGGGATAACGATCCGCATGCTCGGCGCGCAGCCCGACGGATTCGAGCAGCTTGACCGTCTCTTCACGCCAGTTGCTCTTGGGCACGACCCCCGGGTGCAATGCCCAGGGTTCCGAAATCAGCCGGTCGACCCGCATGCGGGGATTGAGCGACTGATAGGGATCCTGGAAGACGACCTGCATCTTGCGGCGCAGTTCATGCAGCCGCCGGCCGCCGGCTGTCGTAATGTCCACGCCGTCAAGCAAAGCGCTGCCGCTTGTCGCCGGCCCAAGCTTCAAGAGCGTCCGAACCAGCGAGGTTTTGCCGCAACCGCTTTCGCCGACGAGGCCGAGCGTCTCTCCCTTGGCAATCTCGAAGCTGACATCGTCGACGGCACGCACCGGCGCCGAGGCGCTGCCGAAGTGTCGGGAAAGGTTTTGGACCTTGAGCAGAGGTTCGATCATACTGGTGATACCGGGAAGTGGCAGGCGGCCTGGCGGCCCGGCCCTACGATTTCGAGATGGGGGACGACCTCGGCACAGAGCCCTTCGGCGCGTGGACAGCGGGTTCTGAAGGCGCAGCCGGAGGGCAGGGCGACAGGATTGGGGGCGGAGCCGGGGATCGGCACCAATTCGTCTTCATCCGTGTCCATGCGCGGCTGCGAGGCAAGCAATCCGACGCTGTAGGGATGGCGGGCATCTTCGAACAGTTCGAAGACGCTTGCGGTCTCAACGACGCGGCCGGCATACATGACGGCGACCCGATCGGCGAGTTCGGCGACGACGCCGAGATCATGGGTGATGAAGATCATGCCGGCATCGCTGCGTTTGCGGATCGTCTCCAGAAGATCGACCACCTGCGCCTGGATCGTGACGTCGAGCGCTGTCGTCGGCTCGTCTGCAATGATGACATCCGGTTCCAGCGCCACGGCCATGGCGATCATGATGCGTTGGCGCATACCGCCCGAAAACTCATGAGGATATTGCCTGGCACGGCTTTCAGGGTCAGGAATGCCGATGGCCGTCAGAAGGTCGATCACGGCCTTTTCGACGCCACCTTCCGGAGTGCGGCCGTGGATACGGAACATTTCAGCGATCTGCCAACCCACGGAATAGACCGGGTTGAGCGCTGCGAGCGCATCCTGAAAGATCAGGGCGATCCGATCGCCGCAAAGATCGCGCCGCTCATTCCGCGAGAGCTGCAACAGCTCGACACCGTCGAAACGGATCGATCCTTGATTGATTTCGCCCGGCGGGTTGGGAACGAGATCCATGATGGCCGATGCGGTCACCGACTTGCCGGAGCCGCTTTCGCCGAGAAGCGCCAGGACCTCTCCGCGCTCGAGCGAAAAGGAGACGCCGTTGAGCGCGAGGATGCGGCCGGCGGCCGTATCGAAACTGACCTGCAAGTCCTTGACTTCGAGAAGAGCCATCAGCGCCTCCGGCTGACAAGACGCCAATGCTGCGACGGGTCATTGACGATCCGGAACCAGTTGGCGAGGAGATTGAAGGACATGGTCGTGAGCATCACAGCCAGGCCGGGGAAAAAGCCCAGCCACCAGGCGGATGACAGATATCCCTGGCCCTGCGCCACCATCAGACCCCAGCTTACGGCAGGCGGCTGGATGCCGAGGCCGAGATAACTCAGCCCGGATTCGAACAGCATCACCATGGCGAGATTGACCGAGGCGAGCGTCAGCATCGTGGGAGCAACGCTTGGGAGAATGTGATTGCGCAATATCCAGACAGGCCCGCCACCGAAGACACGCGCCGCATCAACGAAAAGCCTTTCCCGGACTTCCAGAGTTTCGGCTCTTGCGACGCGGATATAGGCAGGCATGCGGGTAACGGCGAGCACGATGATGAGGTTGCCGACGCTCGGGCCGAACAGGTAGAGCCCGAAGAGCGCCACCAGCAGCGTCGGGAAACCCAGGATGATGTCGCAGATCCGCATGACAAGGTTGCCGATGATACCACCGAAGTAACCGGCGATCACGCCGAGCAGCGTTCCGCCGATCAGGCTCGTCAGAACGGTCACGAGTGCTATGCCGATCGTCGTCGATGCCGCCTGAATGAGGCGAACGAGGAGCGGGCGCCCGAGGGCGTCGGCGCCCAGCCACAGCGTCCAGGACTGGCCGAAGTCGAAGGGCGGCAGGTTGCGCGCCTTCAGCGAGATGCGGTTTTCCCCCAGGAGCGACGATGCATCTGCAAGAATGGCAAGGACGACGATCAGCAGCCAGATTGTCGCGGCGACCGCCATCGGGTCGCCTGCGAGCGCGCGCATGAGCCAAAGGATGCGGCGGCTTCGGCGCTCGCGGGCCGGCAGAAAGTCGGCGGACGTGCTGGTCATTCGACCCTCACACGCGGATCGATCGACGCATAGAGCATGTCGACCAGGATATTGATGAAGAAAATGACGACAGCGACTGCGAAGATCGATGCCTGGACGATCGCGAAGTCGCGCTTCAGGATGCCGTCGATCAGCAGCTTGCCGATGCCGGGAAACCCGAAAACAACCTCGACGACGCCACCGCCGCCGGCGAACTGGGCGGCGAGGTCACCGGTCACGGTCACCGCGGGCAGGAGGGCATTGCGCAGCGCATGCACGAAGGTAACCCGGCCGCCACGCGCGCCCTTGGCCCGAGCAGTCCGGACAAATGTCGCGTTCAGTGCTTCGATCATCGAGCCGCGGACGATCTGTACCAACGTCCCGAACGGTCTGGCAAAAAGACAGGCAACCGGCAGGATCCAATAGATCGGACCGCCGAAACCCGATGTCGGCAGAATGCGCAAGGTGACGGCAAACAGCAGGACGCCCATCAGCCCGAGCCAGAAATCCGGCACGCTCGCCGCTGCCTGCGACAGCAGGTTGATACCCCGGTCAACCCAACCGCCGGCGTTCACAGCGGCAATCGATCCGATGATAACAGCAACGATGAAGGCCAGGGTCAAGGCGATGGCGCCGAGCGCCAGCGTGTTCGGCAACGCCTCCAGGACAACGTCCATGGCCGGGCGGTTGTGCCAAAGCGACGTGCCGAAATCGAGGCTCAGCATGTCCCCGGCCCAATCGAGGAATTGCCACGGGAGGGAACGATCGAGGCCGAGACGGACACGCATGGCTTCGCGGGCCGCATCCGAGGCATCGACCGGCAGGTAGAGATTGACGGGATCGCCCGTCAATCGCACCAGGAAGAAGGCAGATGTCATCAGTGCGGCAAGTGCGAGTGCCGCAAAGGCCGCACGTTTCAGGAAGTAGGTGAAGGACATCCGCTCTCCTCAAGGGACGTTCGGCAACCAGTCTGCGCCGTCAGCGGTAGCTGATCGATTTAAGCTTGATCTCGTTGCCGGCCTGCACATCGGGCGTATAGGTGACGTTCTCGGCGACGCGCGCAATCGTGACCATGTGGAACAGCGGGACGATATTGACCGCATCGACGGCGATGTAGCTGAACGCCTCCTCGAACAGTTTCTTGCGTTCGTCGCCGGTTGCCTTCGACGCGTCGGCAATCAATGTGTCGAGCTTGGCATCGGCGATGGTCGACTGGTTGCCGTCGGTGGTAAAACGGTTCGGCAGCGTGAATACGGCGTCGCCTTCGGTGTTGTCGATCTGCGTCTGCAGGATCGACGGCTGACGTTCCTTGTCCCAAGGCTTCAGCAGCTTCTTCAGCCACGGGCTTGTTTCAAGCATTTCGAGCCGGGCATTGAAGCCGGCATCCGCGAGCATCGCCTGAATGGCTTCCAGGCTTTCGGACGAATTGGGATAGATGCCGATGCGGCCGTAGATAACGATTTCCTTGTCGACCGGCACGCCGTCGGCTTTGGCCGCGGCGAGCAGGGATTTTGCTTTTTCGGGATCATACGTCCAGACGGGGATGTCGGGATTGAAGCCGAACACGGACGGCGGTACCGCCTGCATCGCCTTTTGGGCATCCTGGTGGAAGATGGTGCCGACAAGGCCGTCCCGGTCGATCGCAAGATTAAGGGCTTCACGCACGCGTTTATCGTTGAGCGGCGGAATTTCTGCGTCGATCCTCAACAGCGAGGTTTCGGCGTTCGGGAAGGCATGATCCTGTTCCGTGGTGCCGTCCTGGGGCGCTATTTCATAGGCGATCTGCGCCTCCCCGGTGGCGACCATCGCCGCACGAACAGCGGATTCGGCCCGCCAGATGATGGTCGCGTTCTTGATCGCCGGCTTGTCGCCCCAGTAGCCGTCATAAGCCACGAGGTCGACCGATTGCCCGGGTGTCCACGCTGCAAACTTGTAAGGTCCGGTTCCGGCCGGGGAGCGCGACTTGCCGTCGTTCGGGGTCGCCGGCGAACCGATGTCCACGGCGGACATCTTGTTCGGCAGGATCGGCTCGACGATATCCGTTTTGATGAGGAGGGTCGTCGGGTTCACCGCTTCTGCATTGAACTTGACGCCCTTCAACGTCGCAAGTCCGACTTCGCAGGCCAGTGCCGGATCCTGCGCCCGCTTGAGAGCGGCAACGACGGCACTGGCATCGAACGCCTTGCCGTCATGGAAGGTGACGTCGTCGCGGAGCTTGAATTCCCAGGTCAGCTCGTCCACTTGCCGCCAGCCGGTGGCAAGGCTCGGGACGACCGATCCGTCGGCCGGGCTCAGATTGACCAGCGCTTCCGTGATGTTGTTGTGCAGAATGCGAGAATTGCCCGAAAGGTCGGTATCACAGGGATCGAGCGACTTCGGTTCATCGGTCACCACCACCGTCAGCTTATCCGAGGCAGCGTCGGCGTGAATTGCGCTGCCCGGAGCCAGCAGAAATGCCAGTCCGATACTCAGCGCACCAATTCCCTTCATCTTCTTCATGAAATCCCTCCTCCAGATCCAAACGAGCGGCATCCCGTCCATCGCAGTGCCGTCTTGTGAAAACCATCCGGTTGCGCACCGCCGCAGCGGGTATCCAAATGGCTTTACTTCCTCCGCCAAGCGCGTAGTGTCAAATGTGACACTCGCACCATTGAGCATGCTCGCTCAGTCCGGCGAAGTCAATATTATAATTCTCATATGGAATTCAAAGTTCATGATTGAACCAAAGCATGGATCACCCGTCGTCGAAAAGACCGCCCACCTGCTTGAGGCCGTTGCCGATGCGAAGACGGGAATTTCCTTGGCCGCGCTGGTTGATCAGCTTGGAGTTCCGCGCTCGACCGTCTATCGGATCCTCAATTCATTGGCCGCGCATGGGCTTGTGGCGCGCGTGAATGGTGGAGCGTCCTACGAGCTGGGGCCAAAATTCGTCGAGCTTGCGCGGCGCATCTCGCCCGGCGCCGACAGGGCAACGGTGATCGAGGCGGCAAGGCCGATCCTGACGGCTGCGGCTGACCGCATTTTCGAATCCTTCAGGCTGGCCGCCCCCGAAGGCAACGAGATGATGACGATATTTGCAGCCTCCAGTCCCGGCGATTATTCGCTTTTCATCAAGGTCGGCAGCCGCTCGCGTAAACATGTCGGCGCCGCCGGCAAGCTCGCTCTTGCCTATTCGGACTACGGTGACATAGAGGCCTATTGCAGCGGCGGACTGGAGTCGAAGACGCCATATACCATTACCGATCCGGAAGCGCTGAAGGAAGCACTCGTTGAAATTCGGCGCAATGGATGCGCCGAGGACAATCAGGAATCCAATCTCGGCCTCCGGGCCTTTGCCGCGCCCGTCTTCGATTCCGACGGTCGACTCGTCGCGACGATCAGCGTCCCGTTTATTGGTGAAGCGACGCCGGACAGGGCGCGCGCAATCAAGCGCGAGGTTGTGGAGGGTGCCGCCATCTTGACAAAGGCGATTAATGGCAAGCAACCTTTGTCCAAATAAGAAACATAAAATTCTTTATTGAACTATCTTCTCGTTGTGGTAGAGCTTCCACCGGACAATGGAGGATCTCATGACGGCTTTGGACCCATCAGTTTACGCAAAGCTTTTGCGGACGAATTCTGCAAGTCTCAGCACTCTGTTGCTGAAGCGTGGCCTGAAGAACACCGCGGTTCGCGGCGTGCGGCCGCTGGCCAGCGCCGGCAAGCCGATGATCGGCCCGGCCGTCACCGTACGCTACATCCCCGCACGGGAAGATATCGACGGTTCGACTTACAGTTCGGATCCATCCAATCAACAGCGCAAGGCCATAGATACGATCCCCGACGGCCATGTTCTCGTCTTCGATTGCCGCTCCTTGGCGGAAGTCGCCGGCATTGGCGCCATGCTTGCCCGTCGTCTCGTCTATCGTGGCGCCGCCGGCCTCGTGCTCGACGGCGGCGTCCGCGATACGGCCGACATCGCGCAGCTGGGGCTCCCGACCTACTGCATGGGACCGGCAGCGCCGGCGAACCTGGTTGCCCACCATGCGTCAGATATGAACCAGCCAATCGCCTGCGGCGGCGTCGCCGTTTATCCCGATGACATCATCTTTGGCGACAGCGAAGCGGTGATCGTTATTCCGCGGGAATATGTCGATGACATTGCCGAAGAAGCTGTTGCGATGGAGGAGCAGGAAGAGTTTCTCAAGCTGGAAATCGAGTCAGGCAAATCGACCTTGGGAGTATACCCGCCCAACAAAGAGACCCTCGAGCGTTATGAGGCCTGGCGTCAAGCGCGTCATATGACGGCATGACACCATTGCTTCAAAGTATTGTCTAAGGCTGCCGTCTGCTCGCAGATTGCGTTCGTTCTTTGAAACGCTCGCCGATGCTGCCGACATTGCAAAGCCGCCACGGGAATACTAGAGGACGAGCGCCATCCACTGGGGTTGCTGCTTGACGCTCCACGCACGCGACTTCACACTTGCAGTGTAGAGGTGAGTCGGACAGACTGAACCGTTTTTCGCATCCGTTGCTCATCTCAGGGGGAGTCGTCAGCAGGGTTGATTGGTCCATGCGCCGACCGACACCGGTTGATCGGCAAATAGGATCGAGATTGATTGAGTTCGAACTCGCAGCCGCTCCTATTTGCTTGTGAGGTCGCGCCGTGGATAAAGTGCCATCAGCAGTCGATCCTCCTCGCGACAGCCCGCCTTGGCGCCGGAATTTCCCAATGCCGAGGAACCGCTGGTCCCTGCTTTGGCCAGGGCTTTTGATATCAATTTCGCTCCTTGCAGGCATCGTCGTTTTTTACCGTGAATTAAATCATCTCGAAGATCCGGTCGGCCCCTTCGAAAATCGAGCGCTCAATAAGGCTCCCCGATCATCTCGCACAGCGGCCCGCCCTGATCCGGCGGCTCCTCCACTCCCGCTGACGTCGATGCCGCTGCAGCTGCAGCTGATCGAGATCCCGAAGCTGGAGTTGGCAAGTCAATTTCTGCGGATGTGGCGCGTCTCGGGGTCGAACTTTTGCGGTGCTCTTCGAGAAGCCGGCATCGAGATGAGCGAATGGAAAGCCGCATCGATGCGCAATCGCAGCTATGAATGTTATTTTCAGCGCATCTACGAACGGGACGAGGTGCGTCCACTCAGCTCGACCTTCCTTAAGGTTCGTGGAGATGAATTGGGCGATATTCTTGAGATCCGCGCCAAGATCATTGGGCCGACGACCGACGCTCAGGGGCGTCTCGCCCCGGCCGTCCTGCGGATTTTCGAGATCATCGTGAAGCAGGCGTGCTGGCGTGATTTCGAGGATGCTCTTGCGTCCATCCAAAACCTTCAAGATGTCGAATACGAACGATTCGGCTCCTATCTCAGCTTCATGCGCGAAGCCGGCAGCGGAAATATCTTCAATTTTGTTCTTGGTCTTAAAGCGACTTCAGATTCGCAGGTGAGGACTAAGGCGTACTTTTCGACCGAGCGCTGGCTCCAAATGCCCGTCATGTTCCAGCGAGCTTCATCCTCAGGGAGCGCTCGGGAGCCAGTGCTCAATGACGGCGCAAGCACCCGCCACGATCCGAGATCAAGCTGGAATTGTGGCTGAAGCCGCCGAACGCATGGACAGGCCCGGAAAAGAACATATCTTCAAGAGGCCTTCCTTTCTGGAAGCCTCGATCCAAACAGCACGGGCAAACATCCAATGACCAAAGGCTCCGATCTTCTAGTGGCAGCGCTTGAGAAC
Organism: Rhizobium sp. SU303; assembly: GCF_021052345.1. Classification (NCBI taxonomy): domain Bacteria; kingdom Pseudomonadati; phylum Pseudomonadota; class Alphaproteobacteria; order Hyphomicrobiales; family Rhizobiaceae; genus Rhizobium; species Rhizobium sp. SU303. The sequence goes on along the minus strand of NZ_CP088096.1, from coordinate 186,257 downwards.
GAAGGTGTCGAGCGCATCTTCGGCATCCCAGGCGAAGAGAATCTCGACGTCGTCGAATCCATCCGCAAGTCGTCGATTGAGCTCGTCCTCACCCGACACGAGCAGGCGGCGGCGTTCATGGCCGCGACCTATGGCCGCCTGACTGGAAAGCCCGGCGTCTGCCTGACAACGCTCGGGCCTGGCGCTCTGAACCTCTCGACAGGTGCCGCCTATGCCTTGCTCGGCGCGATGCCGATGGTGATGATAACCGGTCAGAAGGGGATCCTCTCGTCCCGCCAGGCGCGTTTCCAGGTGGTCGATGTCGTCGCGTCGATGAAGCCGCTGACCAAGCTCGCACGGCAGATCGTGTCCCCGCAGATGATCCCGACGACGGTCAGGGAGGCGTTCCGCATCGCCCAGGAGGAAAGGCCGGGGCCGGTGCATCTGGAGCTTCCGGAAGATATTGCGGCCGAAGAATGCCAGGAGGTGGCGCTGATTGCGCCGCATCAACTCGAACTGCCGACGGCAAGCGATGCGGCCCTCGATCGCGCCGCCGCCCTCATCGCCGCAGCCAAACATCCGCTTCTGATGTTCGGGGCAGCGGCCTCGCGCCCCCGCTCGACCTCCGACATCGCGCAGTTTGTGATCCGTACGCGCATTCCGTTCTTTACCACCCAGATGGGGAAGGGAACGGTGCCTGGCGGAACCGAACTTTATATGGGCACCGCCGCGCTGTCGGAGCGGGATTATGTCCACGAGGCCATCGAACAGGCAGACCTTATCATCACGATCGGGCACGACACGATCGAGAAGCCACCCTTCATCATGGGCAAGGGCGGCCCGAAGGTCGTCCATGTCGGATATCAGCCGGCGACCGTCGAGCAGGTCTATTTCCCGCAATCCGAAGTCATCGGCGACATCGGCCCTTCGCTGAAGGCGCTGGCGGATCGCCTCGAGGGCAAGCTGCCAAACGCGCAGGCGCTTCTTCATCTCCGCGAGCGCATTCTCGAGCGCATCGCCGCGCGGGCAACAGAAGATCGCTTCACGCCACAGCGGCTGGTTCACGATATAAGAGAGGTGATGCCGCATGATGGCATCCTGGCGCTCGATAACGGCATGTACAAGATCTGGTTCGCGCGGAACTACCGAACGCGGATGGCGAACACGCTGCTGCTCGATAACGCTCTTGCAACAATGGGAGCAGGGCTGCCATCGGCGATGGTTGCCTCGATGCTCTACCCGGAGCGGCGTGTCATGGCGATCTGCGGCGATGGCGGCTTCATGATGAACTCCCAGGAACTCGAGACCTCCGTCCGGTTGAAACTCAACCTCGTCGTTCTTGTCATCGAGGACAATGCTTACGGCATGATTCGCTGGAAGCAGGCCGTGGACAAGTTCCCGGATTTTGGCATGACCTTCGGCAATCCCGACTTCGTGAAATATGCTGAATCCTATGGCGCCAGGGGAACCCGGGTCGAGGATATCGGCCGGTTCAAGCAGGTGCTCGAAGACGCATTCTCCGCAGGAGGCGTCCATCTGGTGAATGTGCCGGTCGACTACTCGGAAAATGAACGCGTGCTGGTGAAGGAGCTTCGCGAACGGCTCCCCGCGATATTGGAGGCCTGAGAGATGGCCGACACCAAGGTGGTGGTGTTCAACCGTTCTAACCAGGATCAGGTGGCACTCCGCCCGGAGGTTACCGGCGGCATTAGCAGCCGTCCTCGTCCGTGAGCGGGATGGATACGGTGTCGAATATCCCGCAGAATTAGATAAGCGTTGGATAAGAGCTTGTTGAGCCAGGATAGGCTTGCCTCGCCTGATATCGGGAGGCATGGTCTGTCGCGGAACAACGGAATCGCGAACCGCGGACGAGGCCTACTGCAAAGCGCTACAGTGTCCTTGCGTGTCCGAAAAGACGCGCGGCGCTGTAGGCCATGCTCGAAAGCTCGCGGCGCATCGCAAACATGGCTGATTAATGTTTTCCTTCCTGCACAGTTCGGACCTTCATATTGGCAAGCGATTTGGCAATCTTCCGGAGGAATTGAGAGGGCGCCTGCGCGAGGCGCGGCATGGCGTGATCGGGAGACTCGCCGGTGCGGCACGAGAGCATGGGGCTGGTGTCATCCTGCTCGCAGGCGACACGTTCGATACCGAGACGCCGACGCCGGCCGTGCTTCGCCAAGCGCTTGGCGAGATGGCCCGGAATACGCCGCTGCGCTGGGTTCTGCTTCCGGGCAACCACGATTCGCTGCTGGCGGACCAGCTCTGGAGTGCTGCGCGCGGCGTGGTGCCCGACAATGTCATCCTGGCGACGGAAGCGGCGCCCCTTCCGCTTGGACCTGACGTCATCCTGCTGCCGGCGCCTTGCACGACCAGGAGGCCGGGCCGCGACCTGACCGAATGGATGACGGGTGCAGCCACGCCGGACGGCGCTATCCGCATCGGCCTCGCCCATGGCCCGATCCAGGAATTTTCGGAGGATGCCGCGGCCACGAACGTAATTGCGCCGAACCGCGCGGCGCTGGCCGGCCTCGATTACATGGCGCTCGGCGATTGGCACGGATCGGTCGCGGTCGACCCCAGAACATATTACAGCGGCGCGCCCGAGCCGGACCGTTTCAAGCATGACCGGCCGGGGCAGGCGATGGTCGTTTCCATTGCCGGGCAGGGGGCGATGCCGACGACGACGGCGGTGACGACCGCCAGCTTTTCCTGGCAAACATTGCACCTTCCCCTGCTGGCATCGGAAGACGGTGTTGAAACGCTGAAGGCCGCGTTGCCGGACCCGTTCGCGCGGCGACAAACCCTATTGCGCGTCGCGCTGTCAGGCCGTGCTCGGTTGAACGGGCGGACGGCAATGATCAGCCTGCTGGAGCAGGTCGCGCCGGAATTTGCGCATCTGGAGATCGATACCGATCTTCTGGGGACCGACTGCGAGAGCGATGATCTCGAGACCATCGACCGAGCCGGTGCACTGCGCGATGCGGCGGAATTGCTGCTTGCCGAAAGCCTCGACCAATCCCGCTCGGGCGATGATAGGGGCGTGGCGCGTGAGGCGTTGATCCGCCTGTTTTCCTATTGCGAGGCGATCGATCGATGAAACTCAACGCTCTTCGCCTCCATAATGTCAAACGTTTCGCCGGCCGCGGCATATCCGTCGAAGGAATCGCCGACGGCGTCAATGTGCTGAGCGCCGCTAACGAACATGGCAAATCCACCTGTTTCGAGGCGCTGCATGCCCTATTCTTCCAGCCGCACAGCGGCAATCCAAAGAGCGTGCAGATGCTGCGCCCCTATAGCGGCGGCAATCCGATCGTCGAGGCCGATATCACGATCGAAGCCGGCCGCTACCGCCTGACCAAGCAGTTCCACAGCGGACGGCGCGCCAGCGTCACCGATCTCGGCAGCGGCCGGATCGTCGCCCAGGCCGACGAGGCTGAGGCTTTCATCGGCGATCTCATTTCCGGCGGAACGTCCGGCCCGGCAGGCCTGCTCTGGGTGCGCCAGGGCGTCACCGGCATCGAAAATCGCAGCAAGAGCGAGGAAGAGAACGACAAGCGGGTGCGCGAAAGCCTGCTGTCTTCGGTGCAGGGCGAGGTGGAGGCGCTGACCGGCGGGCGGCGCATGTCGGCGGTTCTCGAAGCCTGCGAGGAAGAACTCAATCGCCTGGTCACGGCGACGCTCCGGCCCAAAACCGGTGGCCGCTTTGCCGCCGCTCTCGACGAGCGTGATCGGCTGCAGGCGGAGGAGGCGCGGCTGGCCAAGGAGGTGGAGATGCTGCACGGCGCGCTCGATCGCCGCCGCTCAGTGCAGGCGAGGCTGAGCGAGCTGGAAAACCCTGATGAGGAGGCCGGCCGGCAGACGACAATTACCAACGCCGAGTCGGTGCTCGAAGCTGCTAAACTGCATGACAGGGAGCTCAAAGCGCTCGACGCCGAGGCTACTTTGGCCGCCAGCCGCCGCGATGAGGCGCAGCACGCATTCGACCGCTTCCACACGGCATTGAACCGCAGCGGCGAACTCGCGCGGCGTTTCGCCGTGGCGGAAAAAGAACTCTCAAATGCAGCCGAGCGACGCACGGCATCGCTTGTTGAAAGCGAGGCCGCAACGGCGGAGGTGCAGGCAGCCGAAGAGGAAGAGCGGGTGAACCGCGAGCTGCTTGCGCGGCTGGAGGCGGCACTCCGTTCACGCCACGCCGCAGAGCGGCTGGCTGAGGTGCGTCTGCGTCTGGAACAGGCCGAAGCGGCGCGCCAGCAGATCGAAGATGGCGAGGCGGCGCATGCATTGCTCGCCATTCCTGCCGATGCGATCGAACGGCTTGAAGCGCTGGATCTCAAGATCATCGGCTTGCGCGCGGCCGCCGAGGTCGGCCTTCCCACGCTCAGGATCGATTACCTCAAGGACGCCTCCGGATTGGTGAGCTTGGACCGCCAGCCTTTGCCCGGGGGCGAGGATAGAAGCTTTGCCGGGATGGCGAAGCTCGAAATATCAGGCGTTGGCACCCTGACCATCCATTCCGGCAGGCAGGCAGAACAGGACGGGGCGCTCGAGAGTGCGGAATCCACGCGCCAAACATTGCTTGCCAAGCTCGGTGTCGACAGTCTGCGGGCGGCACGCCAGCGCGATATTGCCGCGCGGAACAAGCAGGAGGAACTGGTGCGGGCGCGCCAGCGGCTCGCGGATCTCGCCCCGAATGGCATTGACGCGCTTCACCTCGACGCCGCACGCTTTGCCGAGCTCAGCCAGGGTCCGGTCGAACTCGACGCCGACCCGGAAGAGGTGAGAACCCGTCTCGCGAATGCGACGCGGCGCATCGAACTGTCGCGGAACCGGGCGCGGGAAGTGTCGGTTATACGCACCGAGGCCGGCGAGGCGATTTTGCGGGCGCAGACGGAGCATGCGAGGCTTGGCCAGGAACGCGAGGCGATCGAGGCGATTATCGGCCCCGAAGCCAGCAGAACGGAATTGCAGCAGGACCTTGTTGTAAAACTTGCCAACGCCAAAGAGCAGTTCGATGCTGTCGAACTCCGGGCCGGGCCTTTGCGCAGGACAGGGCGGGACCTCGCTGGCGCAGAGGCCGCCCTTGCCAGGGCGCGCTCGGTCGCCGACGCGGCAGGCCGCGAAATTGCCGGGCTTCGCGAAGAGCTTGCCGACCTCGGCGGTCAGATCCGCACCCGCTCGGACAGTGCGCTGGAAGAAAACTGGTTGGAAAGCCGGGATTTGCTTGCAGCGGCGCGTGAGCAGGTGAAACGTTTCGAGACGGAGGTCGGCGTGCTCGATCGCTTGCGCAAGGCGCTGACAGCGACGCGCGCAGCGGCGCGTGACCTCTATCTCAAGCCGGTCATGAGCGAACTCGCCCCGCTGCTCGGCTTGCTGTTCGACGACATCTCGATCACCTTCGACGGCGACACCTTGCTGCCGCAGATCGTGCGCCGCAACGGCCTGGACGAAGATGTCGACCGGCTGAGCGGCGGCATGCGCGAGCAGCTCTCGGTGCTGACCCGCCTCGCATTCGCCCGGCTACTCGCCCGCGACGGCCGGCCGGCGCCTGTTATCCTCGACGATGCGCTTGTTTATTCCGACGACGACCGGATCGAGCGGATGTTCGATGCGTTGCACCGCCAGTCACGCGACCAGCAGATCCTCGTCTTCTCCTGTCGCCAGCGCGCCTTCGCGAAGCTGGGCGGCAACGTGCTCACCATGCAGCCATGGCAGCCGGAATAGGGCGAGCAGTCGATCTGTCGTCTGGATTAAGTCGTTTGCTAATTATCGTCGAAGCGGACGTCTTGGCCGCGATGGAAAACACGCAGGATAGATACGATGTTCTCTTCCACCACAAACGCGATGCTTGCCTTGCCGCGATACCCAACGACGCGCAGTCCCGGCCGCAGGTCGTCACGCACGGCGCCTCGCTCGGGAAACGTCTCAAAGCTGAGGCAGTAATCCACAATCTTACCGACGTAGTTGCGAGCCGTCTCCGGCCCGGCCTCGTCTATCAGGTACACCAGCAGGTTTTCGAGGTCGTCGCTCGCCTTGGGCGCAAAAATGACGTTGTAGTTCATGCCCTGCGCTATTTCTTGGCGTGAGCGGCCATACGGGCATCGAGCCGCCGGCGGACTTCCTCGACGGAGAGGGCGCGTTCGGGGTGGGCTTTCATCTCATCATAAGTAGGCACGACCTCGTCGCGCAGCCATTTCTCAACGGCGGCGTCGCGGGCGGCCAAGGTGCGCAGGCCGTCGCGGATGACTTCGCTCTCGGTCGCATATTCGCCGGAGCTGACTTTGGCCTTCACCATCTGCGCCATATCCAGCGGGAGGGTGATGGTAAGGGGTTGGGTTGTACGCATAGTGTGTCCTCGGTTATCTCCTTATAACACACCGTATGATTAAATCATACGCTTTATATGTAGGCGACCCCTGGAGCGCTCATCGCGGAGAGTAGCAGCTGGGCGCGGCTCTACACTCAAGCACGGACTGTGCCTCCCTCAAGCCACAGATACGCGGCAGCAGTCCAGGAAAAGCCGAGGCCTCCGCAGCCTTGGCCGGTGACCGGGTCGAAATATTCGGCGAAACCTTCCGTCTCGATCGCTGCGATGGTGGATTGCCGCAGCTCTTCGGCGACATCCGCATGGCCATTGCGCTTCAGTCCGTCGATCAGCAGCCAGTTGATGATCGCCCAGGCGGGGCCGCGCCAGTAACGCTTCGGCTCCCAGCTGGCGATGCCCGGCTTCGTCGTCGGAAAGGCGACCTTGAGATCCTTGGACCAGGCTTTCATTTCCGAAACCAGCGCGTCGGCAACATGCTTGTCGAGGTCCAGCGAGAGGAGGGGGATGAAACCGGCTTGCGTTGCCGCTTCGACATCTGCCCCGGAGATCAGGTCTCGGGAGACGAAGCGCGCGAGGTCCGGCCGCCACTGGGCCATTATCGCCTTGCGAGTGCGGTTGTTGAAGGCAGCGGTCTCGATCGCGTCCTCGGTCCGGCCGAACAGGCGGGCAAGGTGCTCGAGGTCTTCGCCGGCCTTGAGCAGGATGGCGGTCGTCTGGATCTCGGCGACCTTGAAGGACGCCATTTCCCATTGTTTCGCCGGCTCCCAGCCACAGGCGGCATAGGTATCGACCAGATGAATGAAGCGGCGGTAATCCTCGTCGCGCGGGCGCATGTCGGCATCGACATGGCCGGTATCCTTGCGCACGACGGGGGTATCGGTGGTGGTGGGTACACGAGCGAGCGCGATGTCCCAGGCGGGAGAATTGTCGCTGCCGCTTTCCCAGGGATGCAGCAGCGCGACGAGCCCGGTGCCTTCAGGATCGCGGGCGGAATACCACCAGCGGTGCCATTTCAGCGCCGCCTCGTAAAGGGGCAGGGTGCGCGTCTCGTCCTCGTTGCCGGCGACCTCATGCAGCTTGCGCAGTGCGATCGCGAAGACCGGCGGCTGGGTTATGCCGGAGGTCGGGATCGTGTGCTGCGTGCGCCAGACATCCGGCCCCGGGAAATAGGTTTCGCTTGGCGCGTGGAAGACGATATGCGGGATCATTCCATCCGCCCACTGGCCCTCGACCAGCCGTTCCAGCTCGCGATAGGCGCGATCGATATCGTAGAGCGCGAAGCCCATGGCGACGAAGGCGGAATCCCAGTTCCACTGGAAGGGATAGAGCCGGTCGGTCGGCACGGTATAGCCGCCGCGATCGTTCACGGCGAGGATGCGCTTCGCCTGGTCAATATGCGTGTTCATTCTGGATGCTCCGGTATTCTTAGGCCAAAACGGCCGGAAAGGACTTGCCGCTTTCGGGCGAAAGCCAGGTGATGCGCTTTTGGTCGAGCTTTAGGCCGATCGTCTCGCCGCTCTTCACGGTCTCCGAAGCCGGCAGGATGACGCGGACCGGCTGGTCATGGATCGACCCAGTCAACAGCAGATGCGAGCCCATCGGCTCGGCAACGCGAACCCGCATTTCGAGACCCTGCGGCAGCGGCGCGAGTTCGACGGCCTCGCCGCGCAGGCCGAGGACGATTTGATCGCCGGATTCCTGCGGCGCCACGAGCCGTTCGGCGCCTACCGCCACCTGGCCGTTCGAAACCGGCACCTGGATGAAGTTCATCGGCGGATTGCCGATGAAGCCGCCGACGAAACGTGTCGCCGGGTGATTGTAGATCTCGACCGGATGGCCGACCTGCTCGACCACGCCGCCATGCATGACGGCGATGCGGTCGGAAAGGCCCATCGCTTCCGTCTGGTCGTGGGTGACGTAGATCGTCGTGGTGCCTGCCGATTGCAGCACGGTCTTGAGTTCGGTGCGCATTTCCAAGCGAAGCAGCGCGTCGAGGTTCGAAAGCGGTTCGTCCATGAGTAGAACCTTCGGCTCGACGGCAAGGGCACGAGCGACTGCGACGCGCTGGCGCTGGCCGCCGGAAAGCTTGTTCGGGTAGCGGTCGAGATATTGCTCGATATGCAAGAGGCCGGCGGCTTTCTCGACCTGCGCCTTCACGCGTGCGTCGTCGGCCTTCTGCATCCGCAGCCCGAAGGCGACGTTCTCGTAAACAGTCATATGCGGAAAGACGGCGTAGTTCTGGAAGACCATCGCAAGGCCACGATCCTTGGGAGGCAAGCCGATCACCGACTTGTCGCCGATGCGGACATCGCCTGATGTTGCGGTCTCGAGGCCGGCGATGATGCGCAGCAGCGTGGTCTTGCCGCAGCCGGACGGGCCGAGCAGCGAGACGAATTCGCCGTCGTCGATCGTCAACGAGACCTCTTTCAGCGCCTGGAAGGCTCCGAAACTCTTGCGGATGCGGTCGATGACAATATTGGCCATGTCTCTGGTCCCGTTATTTGGAGGAAATGCCCCAGATCGCGAAGAGGTAGCGTCTGACCGCGAAGATGAAGACGACCGAGGGAAGGATGAGCATCAGGCCCCCGGCAAAGCGATAGTGCATCGGGCTTTCCGAAAGCACGGTCAGCAGGTAGGCCGTCAGTGTGCGGTTGCGCACCGTCAGCACCGAGGCGGCAAAAACCTCGTTCCAGGAGATGACGAAGGCAAAGACCGCGGTCGCGACAATGCCGGGCAGAGCGAGTGGCGCCACCACCTTGAAGAAGGCCTGGATGCGGGTGCAGCCAAACACCCAGGCGGCTTCCTCCAACTCCTTCGGCACGCCGAGGAAAATGCCCTGCGTAACGAGTGCGGCGAAAGGCAGGGCGAGGACCGTATGAATAAGGCCGACGCCGAGGATCGTATCGTAGAGGCCGAGCCGGATGAAGGAGACCGTCAGCGGCAGCGCCAGGATTGCCAGCGGGAAGGCGCGGGTCAGCAGCACCAGAAGCCGGTAGCTGTCCTTGCCGCGGAAATCGTAGCGGGCGAGCGCGTAACCGGCCGGCGCGCCGAGCAGGATCGAAAGCGCCACCGTAATGCCTGCCGCACCCAGCGAATTGAGAAAAGACTGGACGACGCCTTCCGTCTTCAGGAAGAGAAAAAAGGGCTCCAGTGAAATGCCGGTCGGCAATCCCGTCTTCGGCCAGATATAGACGCCCTGGCGGCCGCCAAGCGCGCCGAGCGCGACCAGATAGATCGGCACCAGCACCCAGGCGCAGAGTGCGGCGATGCCGCTCCACAGCAGCCAGCGCCGCGAGGAGACGAAGCCGGCGGCGTTGCGGGTGTCCGCAGCCGTGTTGACGGTATCCGTGGTCATGGCAGGCGCTCCGGATCGACCTTCAAGGCTTTCAGATAGATAAGCGTGGCGGCAAGCGAGATGATCATGATCAGCACCGCATAGGCGGCGGCGACGCTGTAATTCTGGTTCTGGTTCTGCCAGTTATAAGCCTCGCCGACGAGAACCGGGAAGTTGCGTCCGCCGAGCGCATAGACCACCGCGAAGACCTCGAAGGCGAGCACGGTGCGCAGGATCAACGCCGATTGCAGGGCGGGGCGGATCAGCGGCAGGGTGATGCGCCAGAAGCGCGTCCACGGGCCAGCCCCGAAGATTTCGGCGGCTTCTTTGAACTCCTTCGGCACCTGATTGAGACCGGCGACGATGATGACCATGACGATGGCCGTGCCGCGCCAGATTTCGGCAACCGCAATCGCGAGGAAGAGCGCGACCGGTGTCTGGTAGGAGAGCCAGCTTGCCTGCCTGCTGATGATACCGAGGCCGAAGAGCAGCGAATTCAGATATCCGGTGTTCTGCAGGATCGACAGCCAGACGAGACCGGCGGCGAGGTCGGAAATGCCGAGCGGGATTGTCCAGATCCACAGGATCGTCTCGCGCCCGCGGCCGATCTTGGCGACCATCGTGCCCATGGCCAGCGCAATGGCGATCTGCACCGGCACGACCGCGATCGTCAGCAGGAAGGTGTTCTTCACCGAGCGGATGAAATTGATGTCGGTCACCATGCGCTCGGCATTGGTGAGCGATGGTGCTCCATTGTCCGAAACCGCCAGCCAGATCGTCTGTACCAGCGGCACGACGAACAACAGCGCCAGGAAGGCGACGGATGGCAGGATCAGCAGATAAGGGATCCAGGGTCGGCTGTTGGTCATCGGCTCCGGCCTTGACGAGCAGAGGGGTGAAAGCGCGTCCGGGCATTTCGCCCGGACGCTTCATGGGCAGATTTATTCGACCGGGCAGGGGCCATCGCTCTTGGCATCGGGCGCCCAGCAGGCAGCCTTCGTGTCGGTCATCAGCTTGGCCATCGTCGCGCCTTGGGTCTTCAGCACGTCTGCGACGGGCTCGTTCTGCAGCACGATGCGCTGGAAACTATCCATGTAGACCTTGTTGAACTCGCCGCCCTTGTCGCCGAGACCGACCGGGAGCAGCGAGATGATGGCGTCCTTGGAAGCCTGGGTTGCCGTGACCGCACCGGCGAGCAGGGCGACGCCGGCATCGAGATCCGGCGGCAGCTTGACATTCAGCGTCGGGAAGAAGCCGACCTTTGAGGCGGTCAAGAGCTGCGTCTCCGGCATGGAGAGGTGCTCGATGATCTTTTCTGCGCCGGCCTTGTCAGGCGCACCCTTCGGAATGGCGAGACCGGCAACGACTGGCATGTAGCCGCGACCCTTGGGACCGGCGGGAGCGGGGACGACGACGTAATCATCCGGTGCGGCAGAAATGGCATTCTTCAGGCGGGCGATATGATCCCAGGCGACCATGACTTCGCCGGCAGCCAAAGGCTCCTGCATGAAGTCGTAGCTGGTCGAGTTCGGCGTCACATAAGCCCATAGCGCCTTCAGTTTCTCCCAGCCGGCGGCCGCATCCGCACTCTGGAAGGTACGCACGACACCTCCGGTGAAGGACGGATAGAAATAGCCCTGGAAATAGCGCGCCATCAGCCCCTTCGGGCCGGCCGGGAAACCGATCTGCGGCTGGCCGGTCGCCTCCTGCATGTTCTTGCCCCACTCGATCAGCTGATCGTAGTTCAGCGCGTTCACGTCGGCGCCGGCAGGCAGGTATTGCAGGGCTTCCTTCTTGGCAGCCATCACATAGGTCGCCTGCATCCACGGGATATATTGCTGGGTCGACTTGCCGAGCTTGCCGAGGTCGAGCAGCGACTGCGGCATGCCGCTCGCTGCCAGCTTCTTTGCGAGATCGTCGAGCGGTTCGAGCGTGTCCTTGTCGGCGAGCGGCGAAAGCTCGCCATGCAGCGCACCGACGAGGCTGACGGTGTGCTTGCCGGCCTGGCGTTCGGCCTCCATGCGGACGGCAAACTGCGGCGGCTCCTCGACCACGTAATCGACCGGGCCGACGTCCTTCAGGAGTTCTTCGCGGACGACGGTCGCCTCCTCGATCGGACGAAGCTGGGTGGACACGAAAACCGTCTGGGCAAGCACCGGCGAGGCGAAGGCCAGCACGGTGGAAGCCAGAATTCCAAATGACATGATATGTTTCATCTTCTCCTCCTTCATTGTTCTTTGTTTGAGATGCACTGCTGTCTATGCCGCTCTAAGCGGACGGCGATGGCTGTCGCGATCGACAAATTCGATCGCATGAAGTTCCTGGAGTTCTTCGGCGGTTTCGCCGGCAATGGCACGCAGCAGCAGCGAGGCGAAGCTTGCGCCGAGGTGTTCGCCGGTCATACGCATCGTCGAGAGCGGCGGGCTGGTGAAGGCGCCCATCGGCAGGTCGTCATGGCCGACAATGCTGATCTGGTTGCCGCCATCGACCTCGCGCAGCGCCCGGAGAGCCCCGATCGCCATTTCGTCGGTGGCGCACACGAGGGCGGTCGGACGCGACGGTTGGCGCAGAAGTTCGAGTGCTGCGAGATAACCGCCCTGTTCCAGCGGCGCGCCCTCGGCGCAGAGATCGGTCGCAAGGCCGCATTCCCCCATCGCCGCCCGCCAGCCGCGGCAGCGGTCATGTGCGAAGTAATATTCCTGCGGGCCGGCGATATGGCCGATGCGGCGGTGGCCGGCAGCATGGAAGCGCAAAGTCGCGGCCCGGAAGCCGGCAAAGCCGTCGCCATCGATATAGGGATGGGGCGTCAGGCTTTCGGTGCGGCCGTTGGTGACGAAGGGAATGCCGCGCGACTGCAGGAATTCGACGCGCTCGTCCTTCCGCTTGGTGCGGACGAGAAGCATGGCATCGACGCGGCGGCCATCGACGAAGCGGCGGCAGATGTCGAGTTCGCTCTCGCCGCGCGGCACCGGTGCAATCACCAGATTGAGGCCGGCAGCAGCAAGATGTTCGGCGCAGCCGGACAACATATCGAGGAAATGCGGAGGGCCGATATGGCCGGGATCGCTCGGCAGCGTGACGGCAACGAGCTCGGCTCGCTGCTTGCGGAGGCGGCGGGCCGAAGCATTCGGCCGGTAGCCGACCTTGTCGGCAGCCTCGCGAACCCGCTCGCGCGTGGTGGCCGACACATCGGCATAACCGTCGAGCGCACGCGACACCGTGGTGATCGACAGTCCCAGCGATTGCGCGAGTTGTTTGAGATTGGCCAAGACCTTCCTCCCGAAGTGAGAAAAAGATTCTCCAAAACGTTTTGGGAGTCAAGCCAAAACGTTTTGGAACGATTATCTCTGGCCGGGAAAAAGCGTGGAAGCTGTAGGAGACAGCTAGGAACGCTCAACGCAGGTTTGGCGGAACCACTATCTTGTGTATCTGGATACGCTCAGGAAGTTCGCACAGCAGTTCTGCATCTCGCTCTAGATGATGAACCTGCTCTGGATCACCTTTCGTAAACGCCGTCATCGATTCCATGTCGGCCCAGTAGGAGATCGTCGTGAACCATGTTTCATCCTTTCGATCTTCGCGCAGCAATTGGACGCCGAGTGCCGTCTTTAGCAGTGGCGGAATTCCCTCAGCGCGATTGTAAGCTTCGTATTCATCAGCAAATTCCGGCTTCGTGCGACCGCGCCAGATACGGGCGATAGTTGGAACTTTCGTCATGTTCTGCACCCCGTGACATTTGAATGAAGCAAGCCGACGGTCGAGGACGTCTGCCTCAAACGGCATGGCATCGTGGAACAGGGCACCAGGCCCCGCCAATCAGAGGCGATTATGCGCCAGGCATGCGCCAATCCGGGCATCACACCCGTTCAGCCCGGAACGTCTGTTCCACGAGCAAAAGGAGATGAGTCCCACGATCGATTATTCAAGGCCCGCGTGAGCCGATCGACCCTGCCTCGGGTCTGGACTTTCTAACTCCGCTTCGGGGGCTCGGCCGTTGATGGCTCGCGAGGTGCGTTCATTCGATCAAAATCTAATCAACGGCGTAACCTGATTTGAAAGTCGGTTTGGTAGGCAGGGTCTCCTTCCGGGAAGTAACGTCATGATCCTTCAGTTGCAGAATGCCATTCTGGAAATGATTGCCAAAGGGGAACCGCTGGCAGCAACGATCGAGCAACTTTGCCTCAGGGTTGAGGCCGCCGTTCCTGGAATCATCGCTTCGGTGCTGACGTTTGATGGAAGCCGTCTTCATACACTTGCTGGCCCCTCCCTTCCGCCTGACTATTCAGCGGCTGTCGACAGTCTTGAAGCCGGTCCTCTTGCGGGCTCCTGTGGCGCTGCCGCCTATTTCGGAGAAGCGGTCGTTGTCACCGATATCGAGACCGATCCTCGTTGGCAGGATTTCAAGTCCTTGGTGCTTCCGCTGGGGTTGCGGGCTTGCTGGTCCAGCCCGATCAAGAGCGGCGACCGGGTAGTCGGCACCTTCGCCTTCTACTATCGAGACCACCGCGGTCCGAAGGCCGTCGAACGGGACCTCGTCGAGGCTTGTGTCCATCTCTGCACAATCGCCATCGATCGCGAAGAACGGGTGATGGAACGTCAGCGACTGACATATAGCGACGCCATGACGGGACTGTCTAATCGCGCTCGTTTCAACCAGCTTCTCGCCGAAGATCTGCCTCGATCCCGCCGCGCCTGGGGCATCTTGCTTGTTGACATCGACAACTTGAAACTCGTGAACGACACGTTCGGGCACGCAGCCGGCGACGCATTGATTCAAGTGGTTGCAGACCGAGTCGCTACGGCAGCAGGCGCCAAAAACACGTTTAGGCTCGGTGGAGATGAGTTTGCTGTCATTGTGTCGGACGACAAAGACCTTGATTTGAATGCGAGGGCAACCGACATCTTCAAAGCGCTGTCTTCTCCTTCAACGTGCGACGGACATGTCGTCTTTCCCGCCGCGACGATTGGCGGCGCGTTGGCAGAGACCGAAACAAACCCTGACCAGATCCGCCAGAACGCCGATGTGGCGCTCTATCATGCGAAAGAACACAACCGCGGTCGATACGTGCAACACTATCCCGGCCTGGGCACCGCCCTGACCAGACGCTTCAGGGCGGTTCGGGACGTGGGCGTCGCCCTGGAAGACGATAGGATCGACGCGCATTACCAACCGATCTTGCGCCTCGATACACGGGAAATTGTAGGTTTCGAAGCCTTATGTCGAATGACCACGCCTTCCGGCGAAATCATAGCCGCAGCGCATTTCCATGAGGCGACAAAAGACGCGCATATTGCTGCTGAGCTCACTCAACGCATGTTGGTCAGGGTTGCAAGGGACATCCGGAGCTGGCTCGCCCGGGGCCTTCCTCTCCAGCATGTCGGCATCAACCTGTCCGCCGCAGATTTTCGTGGCGGCAATCTGCAAGACAGGCTGTGCCGAATTTTCGGGGAAGCGGAGGTTCCTCTCAAGCATATCATCCTCGAAGTGACGGAATCGGTTTATCTCGGACAACGGGACTATGTCGTAGCGGAGGAGATAAAGGCTCTTCGGTCCAAGGGCTTGCGGGTTGCCCTCGACGACTTCGGCACGGGCTACGCGTCTTTGACCCATCTGCTGACGGTGCCGGTCGACATCATCAAGATCGACAAGTCCTTCATCGACCGCATGGTGCCGGGCGACGCTGGGACCTTCATCGTTGAGGGCCTGATCGGAATAGCTGACAAGCTGGGAATCCGGGTCGTCGCAGAAGGGATCGAAACAGAACCCCAAGCTGTTCAATTGAGCCAGCTCGGCTGCAAGCTCGGACAGGGCTATCTGTTTTCGAAAGCCGTCGATCGCACGGTTGCCGCGGCCATTTTAGAGCAGCACGGACAACGGCTCAACCAAGACAAGACCCGTGCCGGAGCCCTATAGCCTGAGCGAGGTTTTCGCGCTCGGGCCAGCCCCCGGATACCTGAGACAACGCTTGAGTACCAAGATCATTTTGAACGGATCAGAGATGCGAAAACGGATACATGTCAGCCAATTGCGGGTAGGAATGTATGTCGAGGACGTCGAAATCGAGGGGGAAGACAGGACACGCCGGTTCAAGCCGTTTCTGATCTCGGCCGCCGGTCAGGTCGAGAATTTGATGGCAAACCGCCTGATGACTGTTGTTATCGACGTCGGAAAAGGCGCGGATGTCGATCCGGGCGGGGCACAGGACATCGACCGGGCTGCGTTTGAAGCCCAGCTTCGTGCCGTGTTTTCGGCAAAGGATATCAAGCAGGCGAGGGAATGCGTCGAGGATACGAGACCGCAGATCCGTCAAATGCTTGCCCACGCCAGGATCAAAGCCTCTTTCGCCAGTGATGCGGCAAGCGCAGCTGTGGAGCGGATCATGTCGGCAGCCTTCGACAACGCCGGAGCGCTGATCGCAGTCGCAAAGCTGAAGGAAAAAGATGAGCTGACGTTCCTCCACTCGTTGGCGGTTAGCGCGTTGATGATCACCCTAGGGCGCAGCCTCGGTCATGGAGAAGAGGATGTGCGGGTATTGGGACTGGGTGGACTGGTTCACGATCTCGGAAAAATGGTGCTCCCGGACGAAGTTTTGACGAAACCCGGTAAACTGACGGCCGAGGAAATGGATCTTGTCCGCGGGCATCCTCAGCGGGGATATGAGCTGGTTTCCCATGTCGCGCATGTCCCGAAGCCGGTGCTCGACATTTGTCGCTACCACCACGAAAAGTTCGATGGCTCGGGCTATCCTGGCCGGCTCGCCGGAAAGAACATCCCTTACGTCGCCCGGCTTGCGGCGATTTGTGACGTTTACGAAGCGCTGACCACGATCAGACCGTATAAGCGTGCCTTCTCGCAAGCAGAGGCGATCAACATGATGATGAATTCGCCGGGCCATTTCGATAGCCAGCTTCTTTCCGCATTCGTTTCAAAAATGGTGATCAGCGGCACGCTCCACTAAAGCCGCACGGCGGTCGCACTGGGGGAACATGGTCAGAAGTGATATTCTGCTGGCGGGGGCGATCTTGCTTTCGGCGATCATCGTTGGTGGCGCGATCCTCATCCGTCCCTCCGATTTTGATCGATGCCTGGCGGTGATTTCCGCCGAGATCTATCGCCGGGACCAAACGGCGACGCTGGATCCGCGTGAGGTCGAAGCGCAAGCCGCACGCATCTGCTCAGGTAGTGAGCCGAAATAAGTAGGCACAGAGCCATCACGACCTCGTCGGTTGGAAACTCATCACGGCGCTGGAGTGTTCTTGGAGTTCACCGCTTCCCGGAAATGACGGGGGGTCGTACCCGTTCGCTCCTTGAAAATCTCGTAAAAGCGACTATTGGAACCAAACCCGCAGTTAAAACCGATCTGGAGGACCGGATCGTCCGTGTCCGTCAGCAGCTGCATCGCCCGGGCAATCCGATGTCGAGTCAGGTATTCGTTGACTGATATTCCCAAAACCTTTCGGAAAGCGCTGTTGGCGGTGCTTGGATGCATTCCCGCGAGTTTTGCGAGATCGGCTACGCTTACCGGATCTGCGTAGCGGGAATTGATGAGGTCGATCAGCAGCTCGACGTGGCGCACCGCCTGGCCGGCCAACGATGTCGGAGAGACATGGATTGGCGAATTGTCGCTTTCAGCATTGTCCAGGATCAGACGTCGTATTCGCAGTCGCGCTTCCTCCACGACCAGTTTCCGTCTTGCCGCACCGCCGCACTGCCATTCCTTTTCCCATCGTGGAAGGATCAAAGCATCCATCGCTTCCTGATTTCCCTGCGCCAGAAATCTCCCCTGCATGATCGACTGCCTTGCCTTTCTGTCCACCGGCAGACCCAGAAAATCGACAAGGGGAAGATAGAGGCATACGAGCGGCGCGTTTTCGGCAACAGCGATCGTCTGATGGGGAATCGCGGCCCAGAATAAGACCAGGCGGCCGGCCTCCACCTGTTCCCGCCTTCCATTAAAAAGATAGGTCATCTGGCCTGCCATCAGCAGGTTTAATTCAACGTGGTCGTGCCAATGCGGTGCGGCCATCGCATCAGCGATGTGACGCTCGATCAGGAACTCCCCTCGAGATCCAATCCATTCGCCGCGGCTTTGGGTATGTTTCATGTGTCTGAGACTCGAATTCCGGAATTAATAGGCAAATGCCGGGAAGAAATTCCAATCTAGAAGGAGCAATAAGCAATCACAACCGATACGGAGATTGCAATGCCGAAGATTTGCCTGGTAGGCGCTGGTAGCACCGTTTTTGCACAGAACATTCTGGGAGACGTCCTGTCCTCGCAGAGAGGCGGCGACTACGTCATCAGCCTCTTCGATATCGATCCCGAGCGACTGAAGACCTCAGAGATCGTCGCTCGCCGGATCTGCGAGTCACTTAAGCTTTCAAACGTCAGGATCGACGCCACGCTCGAGCGGCGAGAAGCGCTGCGCGGTTCCGATTTCGTGATCCTCATGATGCAGGTCGGTGGCTACAAACCGGCGACCGTCACGGACTTCGACATTCCAAAAAAATATGGTTTGCGTCAGACGATCGCCGACACCCTTGGCATCGGCGGCATTTTCCGCGGTTTGCGGACGATACCAGTCCTTGAGGCGATCTGCCGAGACATGCAGGAGGTCTGCCCGCAGGCTCTTCTGATGCAGTACGTCAACCCGATGGCCATCAACTGCTGGGCGATCAAGGATCTGGCCCCGGAAATCCGCACCGTCGGCTTGTGTCACAGTGTGCAGCACACAGCCGGGCATCTCGCGCAATGCCTCGGCGAGGACATTGCCGACGTGAACTATGTTTCGGCTGGGATCAACCACGTCGCCTTCTTCCTGAAATATGAGAAAATTCATAGCGACGGACGGCGGGAAGACCTTTATCCGCGACTGAACGCTCTCGCCGCCGATGGCCGCGTTCCGCCGGACGATCGGGTGCGGTTCGATGTTCTCAAACGGCTCGGCCACTTCGTCACCGAATCCAGCGAGCATTTCTCCGAGTATACCTCCTGGTACATCAAGGAGGGACGAGGGGATCTGATCGATCAGCTCAATATTCCGTTGGACGAATACATCCGGCGCTGCGAGGTGCAGATCAAGGAGTGGCATGACCTGCGCAAGGAACTGGAAGGCGACAAGCCGATCGAGGTGTGCCGCAGCAATGAATATGCGGCCGGCATCATTCATGCCGCGGTAACTGGTAATCCGGCGTTGATATACGGCAATGTCCCAAACAACGGCCTGATCGAGAATCTGCCCGATGAATGCATCGTGGAAGTGCCTTGCCATGTCGACAGAAACGGAATTCAGCCGGTCCGGGTTGGTCGGATCCCCTCTCAGCTTTCCGCCGTCATGAACTTGAGCGTTTCCGTTCAGCAATTGACGGTCGAGGCGGCTCTTACAAGAAACCGCGAGCGCATCTACCAAGCTGCTCTGCTTGATCCGCATACGTCTGCGGAATTGTCTCCAGACCAAATCTGGAACCTTGTCGACGACCTGATCGATGCGCACGGGGATTTGCTGCCGAGGTATCAGTGAGATCCCGCGGGTAAGCCAGCCACAAGCGCATGGCAGTTCATTCGTTTTAGGCGCGCCGTGAATTCACGGCGCGTCTTTTTTCATTCCAGTCATCATCCAATAAATCAACAAACGTCAGAACGCTGATTGACTCTGATCATTTTAAGTGAAAGTATGATCGAAATTGGGATCGGCCGTGAGGGAGGTTGTCGTTGAGCCAGGCAGTTGGAGTGAAGGTCGATCGACTGGATGCCATTCGCAGCCACCTCTACGCGAACGGGTTTTCGACCATTCAGGCGCTTGCCGATGCGATCGGAGCATCGCTTGCCACGGTTCGTAGAGACCTGCAGATCCTTGAGCAGGAAGGCGCCATTGATCGCGTGCATGGTGGAGCGCGCATTGCCGAAGGATCGTCGGTTGAGGTTGCATTTCAGGAGCGCGAAAAGCGCCACCTGTCAGCCAAACGGGCGATTGCCACCGCGGCCTATGGCCTGCTTCATCCGCGTACGGCGATCTTTCTCGACGCGGGAACCACCGTCCTGCAGCTTGCGCGCCTCGTTCGCATCAACCCCATGCCGCTCAGGATATTCACCAACGGCCTGACGGTAGCGCAGGAATTCCTGAATATTCCGAATTTGGAGGTGGTGCTTCTCGGCGGTCAGCTGCGTAGCGAAAATGCGTCGCTCGTCGGACCTCAGGCGGAGGCAATGCTGGAAACATTATGGTTCGACCAGCTCTTTCTTGGCGCCAGCGCCATTAGCTCTGACGGCTCGATCTACAGCGTGGACAGTGCGGAAGCGAGCCTCAACCGGCGCATGCTGGCTCGGTCGGCCAATCGTTTCGTCCTGGCCGATTCCTCGAAATTCGGAACCACCGCGACCTACAAGGTCGCGCCGCTGGACACCGCGAAAGTCATTACCGATTCCGGGCTTTCGCGGCATTGGCGCGAGGAGCTTGTCAACTTCGGCGTCGACGCAACAATCGCGGATCTGAGGGCGAAAGAGTGAGCGACGCGCTGATCCTCGGCATCGATGGTGGCGGAAGCAAGGTGCTGGTTGCCCTCGCGGACAAGCGTGGCCGGATATTGCGGCGTTCCCGCGGCCATGGCGTCAATCCCATGGACAATCCGAATTGGCTCCATGAGCTGGAGCAGCATCTCCTTCCCTTTCGCGATGAAGGAAATCTGGCGGCCGTCGCCGCAGCGCTGCCCGCCTACGGCGAGGTTGAGCGCCTCTCGGCTCTACAGCGCGATGCGATCGAGCGCCTGTTCCCAAACGTCCACCGCCGCGTCCTCAACGATGTGGACGCGGCGCACCTCGGTGCTTTTGCGGGCGAGCCGGGTATCCTCATTCTTTCCGGCACGGGTTCAATGGCATGGGCGCGTAACTCCAAAGGCCAGTCGGCGCGCACCGGCGGCTGGGGAGATCTCATCGGTGACGAGGGCAGCAGTCATTGGATCGGGCAGAGGGCGCTCAATCTCGTCAGCCAAAGCTTGGACGGGCGTGCTGCGGCAACAGCTCTCGCAAAGGCCCTGTTTGACCATCTTCGCATCGACTTGAGCAATCCAATGAATGGGCTCGGCGATTGGGCCAGCTCCCTGGCGAACCCACGGGCGGACATTGCAGCAATTTCGACCCTCGTCGATCAGGTCGCACTTGGCAGCGATAGAGGGGCGATCGGGTTGATCGAGCAGGCGGCCGATGAACTGGCGAAGCATCATGCGGCAATTGCCGGCCATTGTGATCCGGATGCCGACTGGACCTATGCCGGCGGTACTTTTTCGAGCCGGCTTCTTTTGGAGGCGCTTGAACGGCGAATCGGCAGGCCTCCGGCTTTGCCGAAACTTCCCCCCATTGGCGGCGCGCTCCTGGCTGCCGCCCAGCTTCTCGACTGGCCACTAGACGACGGCTGGTTCGGGCAAATCGTGGCCACGGCCGAAGGCGGTGACTGCGCATCCCAGTAATTGAGCTCAAGAATAATGAAGGATGGGAACATGCATAAATTGATCTTGCCTCTACTTGCATCGGCGGCCTTGGCAATCGCCGCACCCGCTCTGGGCCAGGACGCCAAGCCGCTTGCCGGTCAGTCGATCACGGTGCTCATGCCATCGCCGCAGGGACCGAACATCGCCGCTGACTTCGAGGCCGAAACCGGCATTCACGTCGACCTGCAGACCCTGTCGTGGGACGACATCCGCCCGAAGCTGGTGACAGCCTTGGTTGCCGGTACAGCACCAGCGGATGTGACCGAATTCGATTGGTCCTGGACCGGTCAGTTCAGCGCGGCCGGTTGGTATATGCCGCTCAACGACGTGATCGACGCCGATACGGTGAAAGATATCGGCGTTGCCAAGATCTTCACGGTCGACGGCAAATTATTGGGAATTCCCTACACCAACGACTTCCGGGTGATGCTCGTCAACAAGAAGCATTTCACGGATGCAGGCATCACCGAGATACCGAAAACATTGGACGCCCTGGTCGCTGCAGCCAAGAAGATCAAGGAAAAAGGCATTGTCGAATATCCGATCGGCCTGCCGGTTTCGGCAACCGAAGGCGCGTCGACGAGCTGGTACCTGCTGACGAAGGCTTTCGGTGGCGAACTCTTCGACAAGGACTTCAATCCGCTTTTCACCTCGCCGGATTCGGCTGGTTACAAGGCGCTTGCTTTCGAATTGATGCTTCTCAAGGAAGGGCTGGTCGATCCGGCTTCTACCGGCCTGAAGGACAGCCAGATCAACGAGAGCATGTTCGCCCAGGGCATCACCAGCATCATGATCTCCGGTGAGCCTGGTCGCCTTGGCCAGATGAACGACCCCAAGCAGTCGAAAGTCGCCGGCCAGGTAGAGGCGATCCTCGTGCCGACGGCAAGCGGTGAAACGCGCAGCTTCGGCCTTCCGGAAGCGCTGGCTATTCCAAACGTCTCTCCCAACAAGGAGGCGGCGATCGCCTTCGTCAAATGGTTTACCAGCAAGGACTTCCAGAAGAAGAATGCCGTGAACGGCTTCCTGCCGACACGCACGTCGGCGCTTTCCGAACTCAACGAATCCGGAAAGCTGAACAGCGGCGACGCTCTCGTGGCGCAGTCGAAGACGGTTGAGCCGCTGTTCCCGCAGGGCACGCCGCCTTGGTACCCCCAATTTTCCAGCGGCGTAAACACAGCGATCAATAGCGCTGCCAAGGGACAGATGAGCGTCGACCAGGCGATGGAGGCTATCGCTTCCGCCGCCAAGCAGGCGATGGCGCAATGACCGCTTTGGCGTCCGAAGGGGCCACCAGCAAACGTGGGGTCGGCTTCAACGCCGACGCCACACTCGGCTTGCTGTTGGTGTCGCCCATCGTTATCACGATGGCAGCTTTGGTCTTCTACCCCATGGGAAGAACCGTCTGGGACAGCCTGCACAGGGTCAACCCCATGCAGGCCGGCACGCCATTCGTCGGTCTTGAGAACTACAGCCGAATGCTGTCGGATGGCCAGCTCGCGACGGCCTGGAGCAACACGCTCATGTATGTTGTTCTGGCTGTCGCCGCCGAAACCGTGTTCGGCGTTCTTGCAGCCGCTCTCATCAATCAGATCAAGGTCGGGCGGCAATGGGTTCTCGCTGCGGTGATCTTGCCCTGGGCGCTGCCCGGCGTTGTGAATTCGGTCATTTGGCTTTGGATTTATCAACCGGGCGCGGGTCTGTTGAACGGCATTCTTTCAGCGCTCGGGCTCCCCTTCGAAAATCACGTCTGGTTCAACGATCGCACCAGCGCAATCGTCGCCGTAACGATCGTCCATGTCTGGCGCATGATGCCTTTGACGATCGTCATCGTTCTTGCGGCGATGCAGAGTATCCCTGTTCATCTCTATGAGGCTGCGCGGATCGATGGGGCCACGCGCGTTCAGATGTTCGGATGGGTAACCCTGCCGCTGGTTCGCAGCGCGATCGCTGTTGCCATGACGAACGCAACCGTGAACGCTTTCAATCTCTTCGACGAGGCCTGGGTTCTGGCGGGCGCCAGCCTCGAGACCCGACCGGTGCTCGTCCAGATCTACCTCGAAACCTTCCAGAATCTCCGCTTCTCGTATGGCATGGCGCTTTCGGTCGTGATCACTCTCGTGTCTCTGCTGATTTCGCTGGTCTACGTCCTTCGTGTCTATCGCAACACACGGTTCGACTGATGAGATCTACTATTGCCTATCGAATGATGATTTGGGCCGGTGTCGTCGTCCTGTTGATCTGGTCTCTTGGGCCGATCTACTGGACCATTGCGAGTTCGGTTACGCCCAGCGAAGACTTTTCGACCCGGCCGATCAACTTCTTCCCGCAGCACTTTACGCTCGATCACTACTCCCGGCTGCTCGGCATCAATATTGCGCGGATCGGGGGTGTGGAGGTGTTCAAACAGTTCCGGGCCGCATTGCTCAACAGCGTGGTGACCTCAATCGCTGCCACGCTGCTTTGCGTCGCGATATCCTCTCTGGGGGCTTACGCGTTCACCAGGCTTCAGTTTCCCGGCCGGAAAGCGCTTTTTGTCGCCGTTGTCGCGACCCTAGCCATTCCCGCCTACGCTGTCTTGATCCCGCTCTATCAGATCATGATCAAGCTGCATCTCGTCGATACCTATGTGGGCGTCTCGCTGATCTATGTCTCGGCCTTCCTGCCTCTGTCGCTCTGGCTGTTGCGGAGCGTGTTCGAAGCTCTTCCGATCGCACTTGAAGAGGCGGCGCAACTCGACGGAGCGGGCCGGCTCTACATCTTCTTCAACATCGTCCTGCCGCTGGCCGGACCGGGTCTGACGGCAGCGGCAATCCTCACGTTTCTGGGTGCCTGGGGGCAGTATCTCGTACCGCTCATTTTTTCGCCGCAGGGGACGAAGCCGCTAACGGTTCTGATTCCGGAATTCGTAACGAAGAACTTCATCGACTACGGCCTCATCACAGCGAGTGGCTCGATCGCGATCGTCATCCCCGCCCTCGTCGTCATTTTTCTCAACCGTTACCTCGTCAGCGGCCTGTTGGCCGGTTCCGTCAAATAATCGGAGACTTCATGAGCACGACCGAAAAGGTTATTTTCGAGCAATTTCCCTATTGGGAGAAGGCCATTGAATTGAATTCTGCCGACGACCGCGCGGAGCTGCTCGTCTTCGTCGGTTGCGGCACCTCCTTCAATCTTGCACTCTCGCTGGCAGCCTATGCCAATATGGCCGGACGCAAGGCAATCGCGGTCCCTGGTGCGGAATGGCAAAACCGGCCCTCGGCCTTCTGGCCGGAGTGGCGCAACACACACGTCGTTGCGCTTTCCCGAAGCGGCGAGACGACGGAGACAGTCGCCGCGGCAAAGGCAAGCCGCGCCGCCGGCGCCTTCGTGACGGCGATAACCGTCGAACCGGAAAGCTCTCTCGCGAAAAATTGCGATCGGATGATCGCGGCCGAAACCCATCCGGACGAAGGTATCGTCATGACGGTATCGGCTAGCCTCATGGTCCTTCTCGGTTTGCAGATGATCGGGCAGAAGGTTCCTGCCTCTGTCGTGAATTCCGCCCGCCAGCTCGCGAGCGCTCTCGATGCGGCGCTTCCTGGAATTATCGCCGACCGGTCGCACTTCGTCTTTCTCGGTGGCGGGCCGCTCTTCGGCATCGCCCTGGAGGGAGCGCTCAAGCTCATGGAAATGAGCCAGATCATGACCCAGGCCTTCCACCCGCTGGAATACCGTCATGGGCCGATCAGCCTCGTTGACGCAAAGACGGTTGCGGTCATGCTGTACAGCTCCGACCAGAGGGAGGCGGAGACGAAACTGGTGGGAGAACTGAGAGAAAAAGGCGCGGTCGTTATCGGTGTGGGTGGTCCAGGCGATCTGGAACTCGCCGTCGATGTCGATCTGTCGCTTGCGGGCCTCGTTGTCCTTCCGGCGCTGCAGGTCCTCGGCGAACGCGCCGCGCAGGCCCGGCAAATCGACACGGTCTCTCCTCGTCACCTGACGAAGGTTGTAACGCTCGCATGACGTCGATCGAAGAAAACCGCCAGACCGCGCTGCGAAAGCTTTTCGGTGCCCGAAACCTGCCTTTTCCCCATGGCGTCACTTCGGTCTGCTCGGCGCATCCGCTGGTCATCGAGGCAGCCCTTCGGCGTGCCGGCATGGAGCACCGGGCGGTCCTCATCGAAGCCACCTGCAATCAGGTCAATCAGGAGGGCGGCTATACCGCGATGACGCCGGCGGACTTTCGCCGGTTCATCGAGGACATCGCCGCAGCGGCTGACTTTCCAGCCGAACGCATCATCCTCGGAGGCGATCACCTCGGCCCCAACCCCTGGAGAAAACTGGCGGCCGAGGAGGCAATGCTGCGCGCCGCGGCTATGGTGACGGCCTATGTCGAGGCAGGGTTCGAAAAGATTCACCTGGACGCGTCGATGGGCTGTGCCGGTGAACCAGCGGCGCTCGATGACGAATTGACCGCGGCGCGGGCCGCTCGATTGGCAAAGGCCGCTGAGGAGGCCGCTCTTCGTTCAGGCCGCCCTCCGCCGGTCTATATCATCGGAACCGAGGTGCCGCCTCCAGGTGGTGCAACGCACGCACTCGAAGACATCGAAATTACCCGGGCCGATGCGGCGATGAAAACGCTGGCGGTTCACCGGGCGTCGTTTGCCGAAGCAGGTTTGGCGCCGGCGATGGAGCGGGTCATTGGGATCGTGGTTCAGCCGGGCGTGGAATTTGGCAATACCGACGTGGCGCTCTACAAGCCTGAACGGGCCACGAGCCTCATTCGTTCGCTGGACGACATGCCGGGCTTGGTTTTCGAAGCACATTCCACCGACTACCAGCCGGCCGAAGCGCTATCTGCTCTCGTCGACGGCGGCTTTGCGATCCTCAAGGTCGGACCAGGGCTGACTTTCGCGCTGCGCGAAGCGCTGTACGGCCTCGATGCGATTGCTGACGTGCTTACAGGGAGGACGCCACGAGCCGGACTGGTGAGGACCATGGAAAAAATCATGGTCGAACAACCGGCAAGCTGGGCGGCCCATTATGGCGGCAGTCCCGATGAGGAGCGACTGCAACGGCATTTCAGCTATAGTGATCGAATTCGCTATTACTGGCCGGATCCCCGCGCATCCGCCGCGGTCGGCGAATTGTTCAGCCGGCTCCCCGATGAAATTCCCGAAACTCTGATCAGCCAATATCTCGGCCGACTCTATTGCGACGTGGTTTCAAAGCGGGTCGCTCCGAAGGCCCGCGAACTCTGCCTTGCTGCGATCGACGCGGTACTGGCGCCTTATTCAGCCGCCACGCCAAGCCGATGAGCAATCGACAGCCATGTCAGACGAGCGGCTGCGTCCCGAAGATACCAACATTCAGCCGGAGAAAGTTATGGCGTCAGTAAATGTGGCGAATGCCCGCAAGAGCTACGGTCACTTCGAAGTTCTGCATGGAGTGGATATTGATATCCAAGACGGCGAATTCGTGATCCTGGTCGGTCCGTCCGGGTGCGGGAAGTCGACATTGTTGCGGATGATCGCCGGCCTCGAAGAGATTTCAGCCGGCCGGATATCGATCGGCAGCAAGGTCGTGAACAATGTCGCGCCAAAAGAACGCGATATCGCGATGGTTTTCCAATCCTACGCGCTCTACCCCCATCTGACAGTCGAGGCGAATATGGGTTTTTCGCTGAAGCTGGCGAAAGCCCCAAAGGAACAGACCAGGCAACGTGTTCGGGAGGCCGCTGAAATTCTGGGGCTCGGGCATCTGCTCGACAGATATCCGAAAAACCTGTCGGGTGGCCAACGTCAACGTGTGGCGATGGGCCGTGCCATCGTTAGAAATCCGCAGGTCTTCCTGTTTGACGAACCATTGTCGAACCTGGACGCGAAGCTGCGTGTGCAGATGCGTTCGGAAATCAAGCAACTGCACCAGCGACTGAAGACAACGACCATTTACGTCACCCACGATCAGATCGAGGCCATGACGATGGCCGATCGGATTGTTGTGATGCGGGACGGCTTCGTCGAGCAGATAGGCTCGCCACTCGATCTCTACGACCGGCCGGCAAACCTCTTCGTCGCGGGCTTCATCGGTTCGCCGGCGATGAACCTTATTCGAGGCCAGGTCAGCACTTCAGGGCCGCTAGAGTTGATCGCGGACGGCGGAGGTAGGCTGCCACTGCCCGAAGCAGCGTCATTGGAACGCGGTGCACAGCTTATCTACGGCATTCGCCCTGAACATCTCACAATCGGACAAGGTCCCGTTGCCGCTGAGGTCGTTCTCGTCGAGCCCACCGGTGCTGAGATCCAGGTCACCACGAAGTTTGGTGAGGATCATCTCGTTGCGACGGTAAGAGAGCGCCTTGATCTCCGCGCCGGCGACCAGATCGTCATTAGCCCAGACCTCAGCAAACTGCATCTGTTCGACGCAAAAACCGAACAACGGTTAAAGTCTGTCTAACGTGACTATTTTCTCGGACTGGCGGAACGCGGAGGTCAAACTGATGACAGGTCGGAGAGTTCGCCAACGCTGGCCAATGGTTCGTTGAAAGTCAGCGTTCAAGGCCGGCGGCGGCGATTATCTCCGCCGCAGTCGGGAAGATGCCAAGACTGTTCGGCCCGTCCAGCGCCTCGATTTGCGACCAGGCGATGGTGCCGTTCGCATTGACCAGGAAGTGCCCGACGAGCTGGGTAGCGTGGTTCGCGAAGATCGCCATATCGGCTTCATCAAGCTCGAAGTGGTCCTTGGCGTTGAGTATAGTATTGGCTTCCATGGGCTGTAGCAATTCCGGCAACTCGCCCGTGGGGTTGATGCGCGCCGCCTGGAACTGCGCCATCGTCGCGCTATAAGGCCATTCGGGCTGCTTGCTGCTCCCATCGGGCAGGAACTCAGCATGGGGCACACCATAGGCCCGATGTGTGTGGCAGTCGGGATCGCATAGCAGCGTTACTGGCGTCGGACGGTGGCGGAAATACAGGCGAGCGCGTTCTACCGGTGTGTTGATAACGGCCACGGTCTCCACTCCGGCGGCGCGGAGGGTGGGCTGTATGCCAGCAAGCTGTTCGACCTGGCGCCGGCAGAACGGGCAGTGCAGCCCGCGAAAGAACCCGATCACGAACGGGCGACCGCTCAAATCGGCGAAAGAGACGGTTCCGTCGAAGTTGGCCGTGGCGAGTGCGAAGGCGGGGGCGGTTTCTCCTGGTTGCAGCGGGCGTTTCTGGTCTTCCATGGAATAGTTCCTTTGTCGTATCGTCCAGGTAGACGACCGAAATTTAACTATATCACTTGTCGCAAGAAGGCCCAGCGTTCGATGTTGAGATCGCCGAATCTGGTCGGAATGCCATTTGCCGCTCTGACCGGCGTCGAAGCTGACCCTTCATTGAACCGCCTGACGTCGTCGAGAGCTTGCCGGTATCGATCACCGCTCCTATCTTATTTAGAACAGACTGATGGAGCAACGAGATGGCGGAGCTTGTAGCTGACACTCTATTCGACACGACGATCGAGATCATTCCTCCGGAAGACACAAAAGAGCAGCCGGATAGTCGTGCTTGCCTTTGCTGCAAGCGGCGGCGTCGGTGGATGGACGACGATGGGTGCGGCATCTGTGAGGAGTGCCTGGCCTCGTGATCGATACAAGAAGGGCACAACGCGATGGTCATCCGCAGCGCCGGACTTCTCATCTACCGGCGCATTTCCAAGGACCACGAAGTCCTTCTCGTCCATCCGGGCGGTCCTTTCTGGGCTAGGAAAGATGAGGCTGCATGGTCGATCCCGAAGGGGCTGATCGAGACCGGCGAAGACGAGCTCGCGGCCGCAATCAGGGAGACTGCCGAGGAGCTGGGTGTCGCAGTCGATGGCAGGTTCACACCGTTGGGCGAATACCGACAACCCGGCGGTAAGATAGTCGTCGCGTGGTCGATCGAAGCCGATCCGGTACTGGACGTGAATGCGATACAGAGTTCCGTATTTCAAATGGAATGGCCGCCGCGGTCAGGCCGGATAAAGAGCTTTCCGGAGGTTGATCGTGCGGGGTGGTTTTCCCTGCCCGACGCAGCCATAAAGCTCTTGAAAGGACAGCGACCAATGCTTACCGGCCTCCTGACACATCTGGAACAATCGGGCCGAAGTTATTGATTGAGCCGTCCCAGCTGGCTGCACTATGCGTCAGGTGCGCGGCAGCCATGAGTTGCTTCTTAAGACAACCATCCTATCTGACAGTCACCGCCATATGACTGAAATCGAGAAATTGGAGCTGCGATCCGCCTTGGGCACGCGCGAGGAGACAATCATGAACGGCATTTCCAAAACCCTGAGCGACATGACGCTTGTCGAACGCTCAAGCCTGCTCGACACCGTCGCCGACGCCTTGGAAGCAACGGCCGAGGAGGCGGAAGGTGAGGGCGACGCCCGCTTCGTCGCCAACTCCATCTGCGTCGCCAATACGATCCGTGGACTATCCGGCGATCTCACGCCGCGCGATCTGCAGGCAGCCGAGTTGCTTCTTGAGCAGGGCATCATGCTCGTTCACCAGTTCTCGAACCGGGCGAAAACGAACGGAGTGGTCCACTAGCCGTGAGCGGCCCTGTCAGCAATCCGCTCTGTCGGTGTGGACGGCGGCTGATGGGTTGAGATAAAGCCGCTAATCCGCGCCGGAGATAACGGATGCTGCCGGCCCTTGGTGAGAACGAGCGGTCTCAAACGCGGCAGACCGTTGGGAGCCGGGAGACTAGCAGACACGCCAGGAAGGCTTTATTTCTCATGGATTGCCGGTTCAACGCGCTGCCGTATCGAATAGCCGATATAGCAGGGTTCACCTTTGTTCGGTCAGAAGCGTGATGCAGCCTAGTCGCACAGGACTTGCCGTCTGCTTGATGGTGGCCGCCGCTTTTTTAAATAGTTTCGACGCAGTCATTGTGCGTTTGCTGGCCGGTGACGTGCATCCATTGATGATCGGCTTTTTCCGGTCGTTTTTTGGACTTCTGATCGTCACGCCCTGGATCGTGTCACGGGTGGACCTGAAATCCTCTCCCTATCGTGTTCTGCATGTCGTGCGTGCGGGTCTGAAGCTTGCCTCACTGGTTGCTTTGTTCGTTGCCTTTGCGCACGCGCCACTCGCCGATGCGACGGCGATCAATTTCACCATGCCGATGTTTCTCGTTCTCGGTGCTTGGCTGGTGCTCAAGGAGCATGTCGGCATCTCCAGCGTGGCCGGTATTGTCGCAGGTTTTATCGGCGTCATGATCATCATTCGCCCTGGAGCGTCCGGTTTCGACCAATGGCTGCTTTTTGCGCTGGCAGGAGCGGTCTTGACGGCGGCCAGCCAATTGATGCTGCGGCGGATGGCGTTGAGGGATAGTGCCGACCGGCTGGTTGCATGGAATCTGATAGCGACGGTGCCGCTTGGCCTGATCATCATGCTGCCGGTCTGGTCAATGCCGACCTGGAACCAACTCGGACTGCTTGCCCTGCAAGGGGCACTCGGCGCACTCAACATGACGCTGATCACGCGCGCCTTCGGTATGGCGGCCGCAAGCGTTCTGGCACCGCTCGACTTTCTCCGACTGCCCATCGTGGCCCTTATGGCCTTCTCATTTTTCTCGGAAGTTCCGGCCGCACAGACTTGGATCGGCGCGGCGGTGATCATCGGCGCGGCCATTATCGGAACCCGCGGCATGACATGGCGACGCAAGCCGCCGGTTGACAAGCCCTGATCATTTTTGGGGTTCACAAAAATTTTAGATGCACTAATATTTCAGTTCTAGCGACTGGTCGTCGAGCTGTGCCTGTTGCCGGAGGGGTATCACAGGCAGCACAGACGAAGACGAAACCGGACATCACGACCCCCATGGGGTTCACTCGGGAGGAGTGCATGAAGAGTTTCATCGGCAAACGCGCGATCGCCAGTGGCGTATCGCTCGTGGTGCTTATCGTCATCGTGTTCTTCCTGTCCCGGCTGACGGGCGATCCGACCGACCTCTATCTGCCGATCGATGCGACCACCGAAATGCGCCAGCAATTCCGTGAGATGAACGGTTTCAACGATCCGTTGATCATCCAGTTCGGTCGTTATGTCTCGGATCTTGCCCAAGGCAATTTCGGTCAGTCACTGCGACAGGCCCGTCCGGCCATGGATGTCGTGCTGGAGGCCTTCGTCTGGACCTTCTGGCTGGCTGTCATCACCATGGCGCTGGTCACGGTCGCCGCGATCGTCATCGGTTCGCTCGCGGCGTTTCGCGTCGGCGGCGTCTTCGACCGTCTCGCCACTTTCTTCTCGCTGATCGGCGCTGCGGCGCCGGATTTCTGGCTGGCCATTGTGGCGATCGTCATTTTCGCCGTCAAACTGCATGTCCTGCCGACATCGGGAACGGGAACTTTCTGGCACTGGGTCCTGCCGGTCAGCGTGCTGTTCATCCGGCCTTTCGGCCTGATTCTTCAGGTGGTCCGCGGCTCGATGATCAGCGTTCTGTCTTCCGCCTATGTGAAGACGGCCCGCGCCAAGGGGGTCCGCTCGAACTCAATCATCTTCATTCACGGACTGCGCAACGCCATGCTGCCGGTGATCACAGTTATCGGCGACCAGGCGGCCGCCATCCTGAACGGTGCAGTCGTCGTCGAGACGGTGTTTGGCTTTCCGGGCATCGGCAAGCTGATGATCGATTCCATTTTGCTTCGCGATTTCGCCGTCGTGCTGGCCGTCATCATGGTCTCGGCACTGGCGATCTTCATCATGAACCTGTTGATCGACATCGCCTATGCGCTGCTCGATCCGCGCATCCGGTATTGAGCGATGACGATGGCCGACACACAAATCCTCGCCGAGAAAAAACCAAGCGGCCCGATTGGGCGTTGGCTGACGATGCTGTGGGCGGACAAGCTCGCTTTTTTTGCGGCTCTGTTCCTCTTGATCGTTCTGCTCTGTGCGCTGTTTGGCCCGTTCCTGCTGGAGGCCATCGCCACCAAGCAGAACCTGCGGGGCCGGAACGCGCCGCCATTCGATATCACCCGCGGGATGCTTTATGTCCTCGGCGCCGATGCGCTGGGCAGGCCACTTCTTGCCCGCGTCATCGTGGCGGCGCAAAATACCATCCTGGTTGCCGCGGCAGCCGTACTGGCATCATCTGTCGTCGGTACGGCGCTCGGTCTGGTGGCAGGTTATAGCCGCTCCTCCGCGGCTCAATGGATCATGCGCCTCGGCGACGTTATCATGTCCTTTCCGTCGCTGCTTCTGGCGGTGATCGTGCTCTACATGCTCGAGCCCTCGGTCACCAACATCGTCCTCGTCCTGGCGATCACCCGCATTCCCATCTATCTGCGCACCACGCGCGCCGAAGTGCTGGAAGTGCGCGAGCGGATGTTCGTGCAGGCGGCGAAGGTCATGGGAGCATCGTATTGGCGCATTGTCTTCCATCACATCCTGCCGGTGATCTTCCCAACGCTGGTGACCATCGCGACGCTGGATTTCGCTTTCGTCATGCTGGCGGAGTCCTCCCTGTCATTCCTGGGCATCGGCATTCAGGCGCCGGAGATCACTTGGGGTCTCATGGTTGCTCAAGGACGACCCTATCTCACCAATGCCTGGTGGCTATCCTTCTGGCCGGGCCTTGCAATCATCCTGACGACGCTGTCGCTGAACCTTCTGTCGAATTGGCTGCGCATCGCGCTCGATCCGACGCAACGCTGGCGCCTTGAAATGAGGGGCAGGAAAAATGGCTGATCATCTTTTGGAAGTGCGTGACCTCTCGGTCGAATTCCACACCGCCAGCGGGACCGTCAAGGCGGTGCAGGATGTCAGCTGGCATCTCGATCGCGGCGAGACGCTGGCGATCCTTGGGGAAAGCGGTTCAGGCAAATCCGTGTCGGCCTCGGCGGTCATGAATCTGATCGACATGCCGCCCGGTAAGATCACCAGCGGCGCCATTCTCCTCAACGGGCGCGACATGCTGAAAATGACGCCCGAGGAGCGGCGCTCGATCAACGGCCCCAAGATCGCCATGATCTTTCAGGACCCGCTCGCCCACCTCAATCCGGTCTATCCGGTCGGCTGGCAAATCACCGAGATGATGACGACACATGGCCAGTCGGCGGAGCGCGCCGGCGCGAGGGCACTCGAATTGATCGGGCGCGTCGGCATAACCGATGCGCAGGCGGCGATGCGAAAATATCCGTTCCAGTTCTCCGGCGGACAGCGGCAGCGCCTGATGATCGCCATGGCAATCGCCTGCAAGCCCGATATCCTGATCGCGGATGAACCCACCACCGCGCTTGATGTGACGGTGCAGGCGCAGGTGCTGGAACTTCTGCAGGAGTTGCAGCAGGAAACCGGCATGGGCCTGTTGCTGATCACTCACGATTTGGGCGTCGTTGCCGAGATCGCCGACCGGGTCGTGGTGATGAATTCCGGCTGCGTGGTCGAAACCGGCAACGCGGCCGAAGTCTATCGCAACCCGCAGAACGCCTATACGAAGAAGCTGATTGCTGCCGCACCGGGGAAGGGCGCGATGGCGCAGGAGCGCGACCGGCAGGGCGAACCGCTGCTGCGCGCCATAGGCTTGAAAAAGAGTTTCGGCGCATTCCAGGCGCTGAAGGGCGTGGACTTCGTCATCATGCCCGGCGAGACGGTTGCCGTTGTCGGCGAGAGCGGTTCCGGCAAGTCAACCCTTGCCCGGGCGATCGTTCGCCTCGATGATCCGCAGGAGGGCCAGGTTCTCTACCGCGGCAACGATCTGCTTGCGATGACCCCGAGGGAAATATTCCGGCTGCGTCGCGATTTGCAGATGGTCTTTCAGGACCCGACCCAGTCACTGAACCCGCGGATGAGCGTATTCCGGTTGATTTCCGAAGCCTGGGTCATTCACCCGGATATCCTGCCGAAAGCGAGATGGAAGGAAAGAGTGGCCGAGCTGCTGGTCAAGGTTGGCCTGAAACCGGATATGGCCGACCGGTATCCACATCAGTTTTCCGGCGGCCAGCGCCAGCGCATCGCGATTGCCCGGGCGCTGGCGATGGAGCCAAAACTGATCATCTGCGACGAGGCGGTTTCGGCGCTCGACGTGTCGATCCAGGCCCAGGTGATCGCCTTGCTTGAGGGCCTGCGTCGCGAATTCGGCCTTTCCTACCTCTTCATCGCACACGACCTGCCGGTGGTTCGCGATTTCGCCGATCGCGTCATCGTCATGAAGGCCGGCGAGATTGTCGAGGAGGGGCCGGTGGAACAGATCTTCAACGCGCCATCCCACCCCTACACTCAGGCGCTTCTTGCCGCGAGCCTCGATCCTGATCCGGAGATCCAGGCCACCCGACGCGCCGCCCGCCAACGACAGGAAGGACTCGTTTCCGCATGAAGCCCGATGTTATCGTCGCCTATCCGCTCCGGCCCCATCAGATGGCGATGCTGGAGGAAACCTACACGCTGCACCGGCTCGATCTTGTCAAAGGCGAAGAGCGGGAAGCTCTCTTGCAGCAAGCCGGCCCGGTCTCTTCCGCACTGGTCTGCAACGGCCATGTGACGATCGACGAAGCCCTGCTTTCGAAATTGCCGGCATTAAAGCTCGCCGCCTGTTCCTCGGCTGGCTACGACCAAATGGACGTCGAGGCGATGACACGGCGCGGCATCAAGCTCACCAACACATCCGAGGTGCTGTGCGACGACGTTGCCGACATGGCACTGCTTCTGATGCTGGCGGCACGCCGGCGCCTGCCGGAAGGCGATCGCTATGTGCGCTCCGGCGATTGGGGGCAGAAGGGCATGATGCCGCTGACGACATCGACGTCGGGCAAGAAGGCCGGGATCGTCGGCCTCGGCCGCATCGGGATGGCCATTGCCGGGCGATGCGAAGCTGTCGGGCTGACGGTCGGCTATTACGGCAGGACGAAGAAAGCCGGCAACGATTTTGCCTATTTCGACACGCCGGTAAAACTGGCGGACTGGGCCGATATCCTGATCGTCGCGACGCCTGGCGGCCCCGCGACCGAAGGATTGATTTCGGCGGACGTGCTGAATGCGCTCGGACCGACCGGCAGCTTCATCAACATTGCCCGCGGCACCGTGGTCGACGAGCCGGCCTTGATCAAAGCCTTGCAGGAAAGGCGGATCGCCTCGGCCGGCATCGATGTCTACCTCAACGAACCCAATCCCGATCCGCGCTTCGCAGCGCTCGACAACGTTGTGCTCTATCCCCACCATGCCAGCGGTACCGAGGAAACGCGCGACAGGATGGCGCAATTGACGGTCGACAACCTTGCAGCCTTCTTCGCAGGCAGGCCGCTGCTGACGCCGGTCAATTGACTCCGGCAAAACCCGCGGCGGGGCGGATCAGACGAAGTAGTCCGGGAACTCCTTCCGCAGGTCTTCCACTTTTGCGACGGTGCGGCTGAGATGCTCACGGATCGCGTCGACGGCACCCTGTTCGTCGCGAGCGGCAATCGCATCGATGATGGCGTGATGCCCATCGAGAATGCTGACGATCTTGCCCTTCTCGGGCAGATGCAGGCGACGAATACGCTCGAGATGGCCGGAGCGCTCGCGTATCAATTGGTGGAGGCTGCTGCGCTTGGCGCCTGCGAACAATGTCTGGTGAAAGAGCTCGTCGAGCTCCTGGAAGATCGCGATCTGATCGGCGTCGTCGGCGACTGCCGCCTGCATCTTGATGATCGACCGGGCGCGGGTAATGACGCTCGGATCCGGATCCGGATCGGTTGCGAGGCGGCGGCAAACCTCCGTTTCCAGTGCAACGCGGAGGAAATGCGCCTCGTAAATCTGCAGGACGTCGATCCTGGTCACCACAGTGCGGGACTGCGGATAAATGCGAACCAGACCCTCCTGTTTGAGAAGCTGCAATGCGTCACGGATGGGAGTCTGGCTGACTTCATAAGTCTCGGTGAGCTCGGTGCGCGACAGCGTGGTGTCCGGCGGCAACTGAATGGTGATGATGCGCTTTCGCAAATCATCATAGACCCGCTGGACGGTACTGCCGGCAACGACCGGGAAGCCGGGCGCGGTCAGGCCGAATGTAGAGGCGAACTGGGAATTCATGTGAGGCGTCCTTTTCGACTCCATTCATAGCTTTGCACGACCTAATGCACAAGAACGCAAACTTTCCATTGATATATATGTCAAACTAAAATATCAGTTGGTGCAAACGCTGAAATAAGCAAGCGAAAAGGTGGGAGAAGGCCGTGACCGCGAGGAAAACCTACGAGCAATTGCGGTCCGCCCGATGGATGCTGCCGGACGATCAGCGCTCGTTCGGCCACCGGTCGCGGACCATGCAGATGGGTTACGCGCCGGAGGATTGGCAGGGAAAGCCGATCATTGCCGTGATCAACACCTGGTCCGATGCGCAGCCGTGCCACATGCATTTCCGTGAACGCGCCGAATGGGTGAAGCGGGGAATTCTTCAGTCGGGCGGGTTCCCCATGGAACTGCCCGCTCTTTCCCTTTCCGAAAACTTCGTCAAGCCGACGACGATGCTCTATCGCAATATGCTGGCGATGGAGACCGAGGAACTGTTGCGGAGCCATCCGGTCGATGGCGCCGTTCTGATGGGTGGCTGCGACAAGACGACACCAGGCCTTGTCATGGGCGCAGTCAGCATGGGCATTCCCTTCATTTATCTGCCGGCCGGCCCGATGCTTCGCGGTAACTATGCCGGCAAGACGCTGGGCTCCGGTACCGACGGCTTCAAATATTGGGACGAGCGCCGCGCCGGCACGATCACCCAGGAGGAGTGGCAGGGCATCGAAGGCGGAATCGCCCGCAGTTACGGCCATTGCATGACCATGGGCACGGCATCGACGATGACGGCGATCGCCGAGGCTATGGGATTGACGCTGCCGGGCGCATCCTCGATCCCCGCAGCCGATGCCAACCACCAGCGCATGTCGGCGGCCTGCGGCCGCCGCATCGTCGATATGGTGTGGGAGGATCTGACGCCGGACCAGATCATCACGCCCGCGGCCGTCGACAATGCGGTCACCGTCGCCATGGCGACCGGCTGCTCCACCAATGCCATCATTCACCTGATCGCCATGGCGCGGCGCGCCGGCGTCCCGTTGGAGCTCGATGATCTCGATCGCATCGGTCGCACGACGCCGGTTCTCGCCAACATCCGGCCTTCCGGTTCGACCTACCTGATGGAGGATTTCTTTTATGCGGGTGGCCTGCGCGCTCTGATGAAGCAGCTCGGCGACAAGCTGGATCCCACCGCGATCACCGTGACGGGCAAACCCTTGGTGGATGGTCTGGACCAAGTGAAGATCTACAATGACGACGTTATCCGGCCATTGTCGAACCCGGTCTATCACGAAGGTTCGCTGGCCGTGCTCAAGGGGAACCTGTGTCCCGACGGCGCGGTCATCAAACCGGCGGCCTGCGACCCGAAATTCCATCGCCATTGCGGCCCGGCGCTGGTCGCCGACAGCTATGCGGAGATGAAGAAGATCATCGATGATCCAGACTATCCGCTGACGCCGGACACCGTTCTCGTTCTCCGCAATGCCGGCCCCCAGGGCGGACCGGGCATGCCGGAATGGGGCATGATCCCGATGCCGAAAGCGCTGTTGAAGCTCGGCCTGCGCGACATGGTGCGTATCTCGGACGCCCGCATGTCCGGAACCAGTTTCGGTGCCTGCGTGCTGCATGTTGCACCGGAATCTTATGTTGGCGGGCCTTTGGCGCTGCTGAAAACGGGGGACATGGTCGAGCTTGATATTCCGGCACGCAGCCTCAATATGCTGGTTTCCGAAGAAGAGATCACAGCGCGGCGGGCCGCCTGGGTGGCGCCGACGCGGCATTACGAGCGCGGCTACGGGTTCATGTTCTCCGGCCATATCGAGCAGGCCGACAAAGGCTGCGACTTTGATTTCCTGACCACGCAATTCGGTGGCAAGACGCCGGAACCGGCTATCAACTGAGGCACGACGATGTTTGATCCCGATCGACGTACGATTCCCGCACAGCCCCCCAAGGCTGGCTTCGCTGCCGGTCCGTCCAAGCTGGACGCCATCCGATCGGTCACCCTGTCGCTCGTTTACCTGCCTTTGGCGCGGCCGATCAGCGATGCCAAGGTTTTGACGGGCCGCCAGAAGCCGCTGACCCAGGTGGCTTTTCTGTTTTGCGAGATCGTCTCCGAGGCTGGCCATAGTGGGCTTGGCTTCAGTTACTCGAAGCGGGCAGGCGGACCTGCCCTTTATGCACATGCCTGCGAGCTTGCCGACAACCTGATCGGCGAAGACCCCAACGACACCGCACGCATTTGGGACAAGCTCTGCTGGGCCGGAGCCTCGGTCGGCCGCTCTGGCATCGCAACGCAGGCAATCGCCGCCATCGACATCTGCCTCTGGGACCTGAAGGCGAAACGCGCCGGCCTGCCGCTTGCAAAACTGCTTGGCGCCCATCGCGACAGTGTCGCCTGCTATAACACCTCCGGCGGCTTCCTGTCATCGAGCGTCGAGGAAATCCGCGATGCCATCGACCACTCGATCGCTTCCGGTATCGGCGGCATCAAGATCAAGGTCGGACAGCCGGACCCGATGATCGACCTTCGCCGGCTTGATGCGGTGACCAGCCATATCGATGGCCGTGTCCCGCTGATGGTCGATGCAAACCAGCAATGGGACCGCACGACGGCCTTGCGCTTCGGCCGGCTGGTCGAACCGCTCAACCTCGAATGGATCGAAGAGCCGCTCGATGCCTATGACGCCGAGGGCCATGCGGCACTGGCGCGGGAACTTGCCACGCCGATCGCCACCGGCGAAATGCTGGCAAGCGCCGACGAGCACATGGCGCTGATCCGGGCCGATGCGGTCGACTTCATTCAGCCGGATGCGCCGCGTGTCGGCGGCATCACGCCCTTTCTGCGCATCTGCACGCACGCCGAGGCGAAACGCATGCGCCTGGCCCCGCATTTCGCAATGGAAATCCATCTACACCTGGCGGCCGCCTATGCGCATGAGCCGTGGGTAGAGCATTTCGATTGGCTGGTGCCACTGTTTAACGAACAACTCGACATCAAGGACGGCCGGATGATCGTGCCGGCTCGTCCTGGACTCGGCTGCAGCCTGACAGGCAAGGCGCGTGACTGGACTGTGGAAACCCGCAGCTTCGGCGCCTGAATGAGAACGAGGAGGAGGAAGTATGAACCCCGCAACCCGTGAAAAACTGATGGGTGTCTCCGTTGCGACGCTCTGCTCGGCCCTGTTCAAGCGCGGCCTGAGAAACCAGACGATCCAGGATGTTCGGCCGGTCCAGCCGAAGGGCCGCAATATGGTCGGACCGGCCTTCACGCTGCGCTATATGCCGGCGCGCGAGGACCGCAACGCGATGAACGTCTTTCGGAACCCGAAACATCCGCAACGGCTTGCGATCGAGACTTGCCCGGACGGCGCTGTTTTGGTGATGGACAGCCGCAAGGATCCGCGCGCAGCGTCTGCCGGCGACATCCTGATTACCCGCCTGATGATGCGCGGCGGAGCCGGCGTCGTCACCGACGGCGGCTTCCGGGACGCCATGACGATCGGCGGCCTTGATATCCCCGCCTATCACCACCGTCCCTCCAGCCCGACGAACCTGACGCTGCACGAGGCGATCGACATCAATGTGCCGATAGGCTGTGGCGATGTTGCGGTCTTCCCGGGCGACATCATGGTTGGCGACGACGACAGCGTGATCGTCATCCCTGCCGAGATCGCCGACGAGATCGCCGATGAAGCAGTGGAGATGACCGCTTACGAGGATTTCGTGACAGAACGCGTCAAGCAAGGTCACACGATCATTGGCCTTTACCCGGCCACCGACGAAAGCAATCTGACGCTCTTTGCCGAATGGCGGAAGGTGAATGGCCGCTAAGGCAGCGCATCTTGAACAACGGAAATCAGGACGGAGCAAGGCTCCGCCGAGGAGAATAACAATGAACTGGACCCCTTTAGGCAGGCATTTCATCGCCGGCGAGTGGATTGCCGGAACGACGACATTTCGGTCCGAGCCGGCGCATGGGCAGGCACATGACTTCGCTGTCGGCACAACGGAACTGGTCGACCGCGCCTGCCGCGCCGCCGAAGCTGCTTTTGCAGCATTTGCGGCAACGACACGCGAGGAGCGCGCCATTTTCCTCGAGGCAATCGCCGAGGAGATCGACAAGCGCGGCGAGGCCGTCACCCTCATCGGAACGCAGGAAACCGGGCTCCCGGAGGGCCGGCTCAACGGCGAACGCGGTCGCACCACCGGCCAACTCAAACTGTTTGCCGACCATATCCGCAAGGGCGCGCATCTCGACGCGCGCATCGACGCGGCGCAACCCGACCGGCAACCGGCGCCGCGGCCCGAGATCCGTCTGGTGCAACGGCCGATCGGCCCCGTCGCCGTCTTCGGCGCTTCGAATTTTCCGCTGGCATTCTCGACGGCCGGCGGCGATACGGCAGCCGCGCTTGCGGCGGGCTGCCCGGTCGTGGTGAAGGGACATTCAGCCCATCCCGGCACAGGTGAGATCATTGCCGAGGCAATTGCAGCCGCTATCGAGCGCACCGGAATGCCGGCCGGCGTCTTCAGCCTGATCCAAGGGGGGCGCCGTGATGTCGGAACGGCGCTGGTGACGCATCCGGCCATCAAAGCCGTTGGCTTTACCGGCTCGCTTGCCGGCGGAAGGGCGCTCTTTGACCTTTGCGCCCAGCGCCCTGAGCCAATCCCATTTTTCGGGGAATTGGGCAGCGTTAATCCGATGTTCCTGCTGCCGGCCGCTACCGCTGCCCGGGCGGAGGCGATCGGTTCAGGCTGGGCCGGTTCCCTGACGCTTGGTGCCGGCCAGTTCTGCACCAAACCCGGTATCGCCGTCATCGTCGACGGGCCGGAGGCCGACAAGTTCACCAGTGCCGCCAAGGCGGCTCTTGAAAAGGTGGCGCCGCAGACGATGCTGACCAAAGGCATCGCCACGGCCTATCACGAAGGTGTCGAGCGCATGCGGACAAGCAATGCCGTCGCGCCGGTTCTCGCGGCACAGAGCGCCGGCCGCGAAGCAACGCCGAACCTGTTCGAGACCAACGGCTCGGCCTGGCTTGCCGATCACTCGCTCAGCGAAGAAGTATTCGGTCCTCTCGGCCTCGTCGTGCGCGTCGGCTCGCCTGAAAAAATGCTCACCCTTGCCGAAAGCTTTCAGGGACAGCTGACGGCAACGATCCATATGGACGACGCCGATCTGGGCTTTGCCCGCGACCTGCTGCCAATCCTCGAACGGAAGGCAGGCAGATTGCTGGTCAATGGCTTCCCAACCGGCGTAGAGGTTGTCGATTCCATGGTGCATGGCGGACCCTATCCGGCCTCGACCAACTTCGGTGCGACCAGCGTCGGGACCATGTCGATCCGCAGGTTTTTGCGCCCCGTCGCCTATCAGAATTTCCCCGCCGACCTGTTGCCGCAAGACCTGCGCAACTGAAACCGAGGAGTACCAAATTGATTGCCCCGACGGAACTTCGCGAGATCATTCGCAACGGCCTGCTGTCTTTTCCTGTCACGCCTTTCGATGCCGAGGACCGGTTTGCCGCCAAGCCGTTTTCAGCGCATCTGGAATGGCTGTCATCCTATCCCGTTGCCGGCCTGATCGTTGCCGGCGGCACCGGTGAGCTGTTCTCGCTGACGCCGGGCGAGGTGGTCGAGGTGGTAAAGGCCGCCCGCGCCGTATCCGG
Source organism: Rhizobium sp. SU303 (assembly GCF_021052345.1). Lineage (NCBI taxonomy): Bacteria > Pseudomonadati > Pseudomonadota > Alphaproteobacteria > Hyphomicrobiales > Rhizobiaceae > Rhizobium > Rhizobium sp. SU303. The sequence goes on along the minus strand of NZ_CP088096.1, from coordinate 144,483 downwards.
CGACGCGCCGGTTATTGCCGGATGCGGCTACGGCACGCGGATTGCCTGTGACATGGCGCGCGAGATCGAGGCGGCCGGTGGCGACGGCATTCTTCTGCTGCCGCATTACCTGACCGAGGCGCCGGCAGATGGCATTGCCGCGCGTGTACGGGCCGTTTGCAAGGCCACCAATATGGGCGTTATCGTTTATAATCGTGGCCAGGCGCGGGTTTCGGCCGAGCAGCTTGCTCAGCTTGCCGACGAATGCCCAAATCTGATCGGCTTCAAGGATGGAACCGGTGACATCGATACGGTGCGCCGTGTCACGATCGCGCTCGGCGACCGCCTTTCCTATATCGGCGGCATGCCGACACACGAACTGTTTGCCCAGGCCTATCGCGGAGCCGGCATGCCGACCTATTCCTCCGCGGTCTTCAATTTCGTGCCTGAAACGGCATTGAAATTCCACAAGGCATTCCTTGCCGGCGACGACGCGGCCTGTGAACAGATGCTGCGCGATTTCTACTATCCCTTTGCCCGCATTCGCGATCGCAAAGCCGGTTATGCGGTCTCCGCGGTCAAGGCAGGCGTGCGATTGCGCGGCTTTGAGGCTGGACCAGTGCGGGCGCCGCTGACGGATCTCACCGACGAGGAAGTCGAGATGATGCGCGAACTGATTGCTTCGGCCCAGTAAAAATGAAGGGTTCCAGACACGGTTGAGGGCTCCGTGCTTCGGAGCGCCTGGGTTGAAGGCCGTGGCTAACTAGTATATTAGTGCACTTGTGCTTTGTGGAACTATGAGGAGATAGATGCCGGAGCACCGGAAACGGGACGCAGATTCACTGTGAGGAGCGCCAAAGGCGCATGGGAGGAGAACGAAATGAAACTGCACTTGTTAGCTGCCTGCTTTTCAACATCGGTGCTCGCGCTGAGCTTCGGCTCGGCTCAGGCGCAGGATGCCAAGAGCAACGTCACTATTGTGCTTGCTGAAACCGTCGATGTCGTCGAGCCCTGTATGGCTGCCCGCCAGGACGTCGGCCGGGTCATTTCTGAAAACGTCAACGAGATGCTGGTGGAATTCGACTACGTCAATGGCGGCCTCAAGCCCCGCCTGGCGACGGAATGGTCGAAGATCGACGACGACACCTGGGAGTTCAAGCTGCGCCCGAATGTCAAATGGCACGATGGCAAGCCGTTCACCGCCAAAGATGTCCAGTTCACCATCGAGCGCAACAAGAACAAGAAGCTCAGCTGTGAGACCGGCGGCAAATATTTCGGCGGCACCGAGTTCAGCTTCGAAACCCCGGATGCCAACACGATCCGGATTACGACAAAACCGGCGCAACCGATTCTTCCGCTTCTGATGACCGTGATGGCCGTGGAATCGGCCGAGACGACGCCAGCCGACGAATTCACCCGCAAGCCGATTGGTACCGGCCCCTATACGTTCGACAAATGGGAAATCGGCCAGTCGATCGTGCTGAAACGCAACCCGGAATATTGGGGTGAAAAGCCGCAGGTGGAACAGGCGACCTATCTGTTCCGCTCCGATAGCGCCGTTGCTGCCGCCATGGTCGATGCCGGCGAAGCCGATATCGTTCCGGCCGTATCCGTGCAGGATGCCACCAACAAGGAAACGGATTTCGCCTATCCGAATTCGGAGACGACATCGCTGCGCATCGATACGCGCGCAGCACCCCTTAACGACCGGCGCATCCGTGAAGCGATGAACCTCGCTATTGATCGTCAGGCGATGCTCGGAACGCTGTTCCCCGAACAGGCGAAGATCGCGACACAGCTCGTCGTGCCGACCACGATCGGCTACAATGCCGATATCCCCGCCTGGCCCTACGATCCCGAAAAAGCAAAGGAACTGGTCGCAGCAGCGAAAGCGGACGGCGTCCCGGTCGATCAGGAGATCCGCATCATCGGTCGCAATGGGCAATATCCAAACGCCACCGAAGCGATGGAAGCGATGATGGCAATGCTTCAGGAAGTCGGCTTGAACGTAAAGCTCGACATGTATGATGTGTCCGTCTGGAACGGTTACTTCGTTGCACCCTTTGTCGCCGATTCCGGTCCGACGCTGACCCAGTCGCAGCACGACAATGCGACCGGCGACCCCGTCTTCACCGCATTCGTGAAATACGCGACCGACGGCTCGCACTCCATGGTTCGCGATCCCGCCGTCGACGCGCTGATCGCCAAGGCGACGTCTTCCACCGGCGACGAGCGCACAAAACTCTGGAAGGAGCTGTTCGCCAAGGTGAACACCGAAATCATCGCCGACATCCCGATGTTTCACATGGTCGGTTTCACCCGCGTCTCGCCGCGTCTCGACTTCAAGCCGACGATCGCGACGAATTCCGAACTGCAGCTGTCGCAGATCCGCTTCAAGTAAGCCGGTATGCCGCATTTAAGCACGGGCCGCCCGCAAATAGCGGCCCGTGCTTTCCATGACGTGAGCGAGAAATGCCTATGCCGCTGATTGACCGCATTGCCCTGACCCAATTCGCCGAGCAGATATTGACCCGCGCCGGCATGGAGCCCGACAAGGCCGAAACGACTGCCGCCGTCCTGGTGGAAGGAGACATGATCGGCCACGAAACCCATGGCGTCAGCCTTTTGAACTGGTATGTCGAGGCGTTGGAGGACGGCTCGCTGGCGAAGTCCGGCAGCTATGAGGTCGTCAATGACCGCGGCGCAGCCTTTGTTTGGGACGGCAAATCCTTGCCCGGCGCATGGCTGCTGACGAAGGCGATCGAGCAGGCCTGCGAACGGGTCGGCGATCATGGCGTTGTCACCGCCGCGATCCGCAACTGCCACCATACCTGCGCTCTTTCAGCCTTCATGCGGCAGGTCACCGACCGCGGTCTGATCGTGCAGCTGTCGGTCTCGCATCCCGCGGCGAGCCGTGTCGCGCCCTATGGCGGCACGAAGCCGCTTCTGACGCCAAACCCGATGGCGGCCGGATTCCCGACGTCCGAGGATCCGATCCTGATCGACGTCTCGGCCTCGATCACCACCACGACCATGACGCAAAACCTGGCGAAGGCCGGCAAGAAATTTCCTGAGGCCTGGGCTCTCACCGCCGCAGGCGAGCCGACCGATGAGCCGCGCGAAGTGACCGAACGGGGCGGGACAATGATGCCTCTCGGCGGCCAGTTGAAGGGTCACAAGGGTTTTGGGCTCGGGCTGATCGTCGAATTGCTGGGGCAGGGGCTTTCCGGCAAGGGACGGGCCAACACGCCGTCGGGTGTCTTTTCGCAAAGCGCTTTCCTTCAGGTCATCGATCCCGCCTTTTTTGCCGGGCTGGATGCCTTTACGGCGCAGTCTGACTTTCTCGCCTCTGCATGCCGCAGCAATCCTCCGGCGCCCTGGAACAATGGCCCCGTTCGCATGCCGGGCGACAGCGCCGCACGAAAGCGCCGCTCGGCGTTGGAAGAGGGTGTGCCGGTCGGCGATGCAGCTTGGCAGAAGCTTTGCAAGCATGCCGAGATCCTGGGCTTGCCTATTCCCGACGTCGCCGCGTGAGGAACACATCTCTGCTTCGAAATTTTTTTATCGGTCGCCGCAATGCCCGGTGTCGGTTGCAATCAGATCGGCCAGACCAATAGCAGGATTGGCACACTGACGACCACCACAATGAGCGAGAGCGGCAGACCCAATCGGGCGTAGTCACCAAATCGATATCCGCCCGGTCCCATCACGAGCGTGTTGCACTGGTGTCCGATGGGCGTGAGGAAGTCACAGCCGGCTCCAATTGCCACCGCCATCAGAAAAGCATCGGGTCTAAAGCCCAGCTTCTCGGCAAAGGTCGCGGCGATCGGGGCCATGACCAGAACCGTCGCTGCGTTGTTCAAAAACGGGGTTACGGCCATGGCCGCAATCAGGATGAGAGCCAAAGCACCGAAGGGCGGGAGCATTTCGGCGGTTCGCGAGAGGAGGTCCGCGATGATGTCGGTGGTTCCTGTGGTCCTGAGCGAGTCGCTGATCGGAATGAGAGCGGCCAGCATGATCAGAATGGGCGCATCGAGATGCTGATAAACTTCCCGCAAAGGAACGGATCCGGTGACCACCATCAGAAAAGCGGCGGCGAAAAACGCTGTCGCGACGGGAATGCCCCCGAAGGCTGTCGCCCCCATAGTTGCCATCAGGATAATGACGGGGATCAAGCCATTGCGGGCGTTGCCGAGCTTCATATTTCGTTCGACCAGCGGCAAACATCCCCATTCGCGTAGAAGATCCGGTAGTTTCTGCAAGTCGCCCTGCAAGACCACGACGTCGCCATTGCGGATCTTAATCTCGCCCAGGCGCTCGGTGAAGCGCCTGTCGCGGCGGCTGACGGCAAGAAGGTTGAGCCCGGTATTGTGGAAGAGAGAAACGTCTTTTGCGCTGACGCCGATCAATCGGGAATGTTCGCCAACGATAGCTTCAACAGAACTGATGTCTTGGCGTGTCTCAGGCTGGTGTTTACGGTCGGACAGTTGAAGCTTGGCTTCACTGACGATCTTGTCGAGGGCGCTCTGCTCCCCCTCGATAATAAGAAGGTCGCCATCCTTGAGCACCGTGTCGGGAAGGGGCGTTCGTCTTTGGCCGTTGCCACCGATAATCGCAGTCACCATCGCATCGCCGCCCGCTGGCTTCTGCAGCCAGCTGACGGACCGCCCGATCGCCGCTGATGGCGTGGTGACCTTGGCCTCGGTCGTATAGTTTTTGATCGCCACCGCCTCATCCATCGACGTTTCGACCCGTGATCTTTCAGGCAGCAGCTTGTAGAACAGCGCCAGAAAGACAACGCCGGCGACCGAGAGCGCCAGGCCGACAGGCGTATAGTCAAACATCATGAACGGCTGCCCGGTGATCTCCTCGCGCACCCGGGAAACGATGATGTTTGGCGACGTGCCGATCTGCGTCATAAGCCCTCCGAGCAGAGAGGCGAAAGACATCGGCATCAGGAACATCGACGGTGATACGCGTGATTTCCGGGCCATTTGCACAGCGACCGGGATCATAATCGCCAGCGCGCCAATGTTTTTGATGAAAGCCGACAGGGCTGCGACAATGGCAACCAGAATGATCAGCTGCATCCGTGGCCCGCGTCGTTCGGGAGAAAATCTGCGCAAGGCGACGTCCATGATCCCCGATCTGGATATCGCCGCACTAACGATGAGCGCGCTGCCAACGATGATAACAATGTCATCCGAAAAACCGGAAAAAGCATTCTTGGCAGGGACGATGCCGACAATGATTGCAGCGAGAAGGGAGCTCACGGCGACTATATCGTATCGATAACGACCCCACAGGAACGCGCCCATCATCAGCGCGATGATGAGAAGAGATAGCCATTGATCAGCGCGCATGTTTGCATCCCGGTGGTAGCAATTAACGTTTCAAGCAAGAGAATGATGCGGCGAGGCGGAGAAATTTTTTCTCGTCTATCCCAGCCGTTTTATCCGCTGACGGCTGGAGGAGCACCCTGATGGAACTTCGAGCGGCCAGCCGGCATTTCGCTGTCGGGGCTGTTTTCTGGAGCGACCATGGCCAGCGACAAACTATCGACCTATCGATCGAAGCGCGACTTTCAAAAAACGGCCGAGCCGAGCGGTGAAAAGCGCCTGGCGCGCAGCAACCGCCGTCGCTTCGTTATCCAGAAACATGATGCCACCCGGCTGCACTACGATCTGAGACTCGAGCTCGATGGCGTCTTCAAATCCTGGGCTGTGACGAAAGGCCCATCCCTCGACCCGCACGACAAGCGGCTGGCCGTCGAGGTGGAGGATCACCCGCTGGACTACGGTGACTTCGAAGGCACCATTCCGAAAGGCCAGTATGGCGGCGGCACGGTGATGCTGTGGGATCGGGGCTATTGGGAACCGGAAGGAAAGAAGAGCCCGGAGCAGGCGTTGGCAAAAGGCGATTTCAAGTTTACGCTGCAAGGCAAACGCCTGCACGGCAGCTTCGTGCTGGTGCGGATGCGCAACGATCGCGACCGTGGCAAGCGCACGAACTGGCTGCTGATCAAACACCACGACGAGTTTTCGGTCGAGGAGAATGGCGAAGCGATCCTCGAGGAAAACGACACCTCCGTTGCCTCCGGCCGAACCATGGAAATGATTGCCGCCGGCAAAGGACGAAAGCCCAAGCCTTTCATGGTCGAGGATGGCGACGTTCAGGCTGATGCCGTCTGGAACAGCAATCACGGACTGGCTGCCGACGAGCGAAAAGAGGACGCCGGAGGCGGTCGGAAATCAAACCCGGATTTCATCGCACCGCAGCTCTGCCAGACCCTGGAGCGCCCTCCGGCAGGCACCGGCTGGATTCACGAGATCAAGTTCGACGGTTACCGGATCCAGATGCGCGTGCTGGATGGTGAGGCGACGCTGAAGACCAGGAAAGGGCTCGACTGGACAGCAAAATATCCCGATATCGCCGAGGCGGCATCGACACTGCCCGATGCGATCATCGACGGCGAGATCTGCGCCCTCGACGGTAGTGGCGCTCCTGATTTCGCGGCCCTGCAGGCCGCCCTTTCGGAAGGCAAGACCAGCGAACTCGTCTATTTCGCCTTCGATCTACTCTATGAGGGAGGCGAGGATTTGCGATCTCTGCCGCTCGTTGCGCGCAAGGCGCGGCTTCAAAGCCTTCTGTCCGACGCTGGCAGCGATCCGCGCATCCGGTTCGTCGAGCATTTCGAGACTGGCGGCGATGCAGTTCTCCGGTCTGCATGCAAGCTCTCGCTGGAAGGCATCATCTCCAAACAAGCGGATGCACCCTATCAATCCGGCCGTACCGAAAGCTGGGCGAAGTCGAAATGCCGCGCCGGCCATGAGGTGGTAATCGGCGCCTACGCCAAGACCAACGGGAAATTCCGATCCCTGCTGGTCGGCGTCTATCGTGGCGACCACTTCGTCTATGTCGGCCGCGTCGGCACCGGATATGGCGCAAAGAAAGTGGAAACGCTGCTGCCGAAGTTGAAGGCGCTCGAGACGGCGAAATCGCCTTTCACCGGTGTCGGCGCACCGAAAAAGGAGGCCGAGGTCACCTGGCTGAAGCCCGAGCTCGTGGCGGAAATCGAATTCGCAGGATGGACCGCAGACGGCATTGTCCGGCAGGCGGCCTTCAAGGGACTGCGGGAAGACAAGCCGGCGAAAGAGGTCAAGGCTGAACGGCCGGCGAAGCCCGGGCAAACTGACGTGCCGCAGCCGGCGGTGCAGGCGAAGGCCGGACCCGTCCGCCGAAAAAGCGCCAAGGCCGAGGTCATGGGGGTGCTGATTTCAAACCCGGACAAGCCGCTATGGCCGGATGCGAATGACGGCGGACCCGTCACCAAGGAAGAGCTGGCCCGCTACTACGAAGCCGTCGGTTCCTGGCTGATCGAGCACATCAAGGGACGCCCATGTTCGGTCATCCGCGCACCGGACGGGATCGGCGGCGAGCAATTTTTCCAGCGCCATGCGATGCCCGGCACTTCGAACCTCCTCGAGTTGGTCAAGGTCTTCGGCGATAAAAAGCCCTATCTGCAAATCGACCGGGTCGAAGGCTTGGCCGCCGTCGCGCAGATCGGCGCGGTCGAGCTGCACCCCTGGAATTGCGAACCGCATCAGCCCGAGGTGCCCGGGCGTCTCGTCTTCGACCTTGATCCAGGTCCGGACGTGCCGTTCTCCGCTGTGGTTTCGGCGGCCCGCGAAATGCGGGACCGTCTCGACGCTCTGGGCCTGATCAGCTTTTGCAAGACGACTGGCGGCAAGGGCCTGCACGTCGTCACGCCACTCGCAAACAACAAGCGCAAGCCGCTTTCGTGGGCGGAAGCGAAGAGCTTCGCACACGACGTCTGCCAGCAGATGGCGCGCGACAATCCCGATCTCTATCTGATCAAAATGACAAAGAGCCTGAGGAACGGCCGGATCTTCCTCGACTATCTGCGCAACGACCGGATGGCGACGGCGGTGGCGCCCTTGTCACCGCGCGCCCGGCCGGGTGCCACCGTCTCGATGCCATTGACCTGGAACCAGGTCAAATCGGATCTGGACCCCAAGCGCTTCACCATCCGCACCGTTCCTGCGCTTCTGGCGAAATCGTCGGCCTGGGAAGACTATTGCGACGGTCAACGGCCACTGGAACAGGCGATCAAGCGGCTCGCCAAGGCGCGGGTCGCGGCTTGATTGAGGGGCTTACCGCGGACCGGGTTCGAGGTGATAGTTAGCCCGAACCGGAATTGCTTTTGGGAGTTCGCGCCCGGCGATCCACCGTGGCGACAGCCGGGCCAGGCGTCGGATTAATGCCGTGTGTTCAAGTTGGATCTGTTGCAGGCAACGACACTCGCCTGGCCACGATCGACAGTTTCCGTGGAGTAGTCGGAAAAGTCCATCGGTCGGAGGCTCTCGACGCTGATTGCTTTATCGCATCGTCGAGACGTCAGTCGCCTATCGGACCGCTGCCTGGTGGTACAGTTTCATCGCGTCTGACGCGGTTCCGCCATGCGTACCCTCCCTCGGAGGCAGGTTTACCGCCAATCGAACCACGGTGTCAGCAAGCCCGTCTTGCGCCGATAGGCTTCATATTCGGATGCCAGCGGTGATAGGGAGAACTTCCTCTCCTCATTGCGGGCTGCAATCACGTAGACAACCGTAAAAAATAAGACCGGCAGGATCGACCATATCGACCAAGATGCCAGCGCCCACCCCGACCAGAAGAGCAGGTAGGACGTGTAAAAAGGGTGCCGCAGGTAGCGATAGGGACCGCCGGTGACAAGACTATCTGGATGATCGAGGGTGAACACAAAGCGCAACCTGGCCTGTCGCGACGCCGACACCGCCCACCAGAACAAGCCCGCCGACCCGATTTCAAATCCCAGTCCTACTCCCTGTACCCATAGCATCTGCGTCCCGGACCAAACCAGGTACAGGAAAAACGCCGTCGTCGCGATGACGCCGACGGTGATCAGCTTTGCTCCGGCTTCCATCTTCGGCGAGTTGAAGTGGCCTCGCAACGACCACGCGTAGGACCCGACGATAGTCAGGCTGGTGATCGAAATAATGAAGTCCAGAAGAAATTGCATCTCGATGCCCGGCTTGAAAGGTTGGTTACAATTGCTGCTGCGACAGACCTAACCCGTATACAACGCCTAGGCAAATGATTGATGTATGATTCGCAACCGCACTGAAACGAGTCATGATTGCACGACCTGGTTTAGATCTGGTTTACGATGATCATGCACCTGCCGTAGATATTTTCGTGCAAGTCTTTGGCTGCGCTTTAGGGGTCGCAGCTTATGGACGTATTTCACTGTACAATCGACACCAGCCACGGCGCTGTGCGCATCAGTGACACTATCGATGGCGCTGCACCACTGGTTATGATACACGGTTCCGGCAGCTCACGGACGGTCTTTTCACGGCAACTACACAGCCATTTGTCCCGGAATTGGCGTCTGATTGCGCTCGATCTTCCGGGACATGGCGAATCGAGCGACGCTCGAGATCCGCAGTCAACTTATACCGTCACCGGTCTTGCCGACTGCATAAGAGAGGTGGCAGCCCGCCTGGGGCTTCATCGCTTTCCCGTGCTGGGATGGTCGCTTGGCGGTCACGTCGCGATTGAGATGGCGGGCCGCGGCAACGGCATTTCGGGCCTGATGTTGTGCGGCACGCCACCGGTCCCCGGCGGTCTCATCGGAATGCTGCGGGGATTCCATCCATCATTTGATATTCTTCTGGCATCAAAAGAGAACTTTACATCGCGTGATGTGGAGCGGTTTCAGTCTCTTTGCTTTGGAGACACGAGCAACCCCTCTTTTCGTGACGCCATAGCGCGCGCAGACGGGAGACTACGGAGCGTTTTTTCTCGCGCAATGTTGCGGGGGCAGGGGGTGGATCAGCGCCGCACCGTCGAACAGGCTGATATACCCATTGCTTTTGTGAATGGATTTCATGACCCCTTTGTCAAACTCAGCTATTTTTCGGGCCTGAACATCCACTTGCTCTTCGAAGGCAAAGCGCATGTAATGGAAGGTGCTGGTCACGCGCCCTTCTGGGAAAAGCCAGAGAGCTTCAACTCGATGCTCGACCGGTTCCTGAACACAGTCGCCGCTCATGAAGCCAATATCGATATGAAAAATCATCACTTTCTTTCGAACAGATCAGTGTTCTAAGAGCGATCCGCGGAGCTGCGGTCTCCTGTGCTTACAGTTTCCGAAACATGTCGCGGGAAGATCGACGAGTGGCTCGAAAGACGACATAGGATCTTTCAGGGCAGGCAATCGGATCGGAATGCGAGGGATGTGGCTCGCCATTCGCCTCGGCCACGAGCTCGTACTGCAAACGACGTAGTTTCCATCGGTCGCAAAACAATATTTGACGTCTAAGTTCATTGTGCGACGGTCATGATCGGGCAACCGTCATTGCCTTTCCCGCAGACCGATCCCGCCCTATCATTCAGAGGCGCCTGCATGAAATCCAGGGAGATGGGAGAGCGATGCGGAATTGTCTAGGCCTGCTAGCTGCAGGAGTCTCTCTCCTCCAGCCATGCTCCTTCGCCAACGCACAGGCACCGAATGCCCTGGAGAGGGCCATCGGAGATGCGCAGCCATGCAGGTCGTTGAAGACCAAGGTATCGAGCTTCGGTATCAGTGTGGAGGTAGGCGTCGACAAGCTCGATTCGGTGAAGATCGAAAACCTGCAATTGTCGGTCAATGGCAACACCGCGGAGGCGAGCGCCCGCGGCACGCTAGCTTGCAAGACCTCGGACGAAGCGCTGGTAGAAGGAGGGTTTTCAGCGACCGCTGAGGTTCGGCTGAAGGTCGACCTTACGACCTGCAAGATGACCGAGACCTCCATCGAGATCGTGAAGACCGGTGGCCGGTTCGGCGACATCGTCAAAGAACTGGAAACCGAAATCACCGGCGCCCTTCGACGAAGTCTAACGAAGAACTTGGTCAAGCTTTGCCAGAAGTGATCAGTGGATCGACACCGTTAGACAGGAAGGGATCGAAGACTGCGTTGCAGAGGTTTCGCCGCCTCAGCGGAGCAACCCATCGCGACTGAACTCCTCCCAGCCGAGAGGTTTCGAACGTGACGCATCGTCGTGGTCGGCATCAGGTTTCGAAGGGTTCTTGGCCTTGGTCTTCAGCGAACGCGTCAACTTCGCTTTCAAGGCTGCCCGTCGTCGTTTCTCGGCCGTCGCTTCAGCATCCTCTTCGCGCCAGACTGTCACCAGGTCTCGGTCGAGGATGTCCTCCACCACGCGCGGGTCGAATACGTGGAAGGTAATTTTCCTCGCCCGCCCACGCAGCTTCACCGTGCGGGTTCCTACACTGGGCAAGCGCCCGTCGCTGAGCCAGCGATGTCTCTCGGTAGTAGAGATCGTCAGGATATCCTGGATTTCACGGGGGATCACAGGCAGGTTTTCGATGTCTTCGAGCGCGTTGGAAACGACCGACGAAGCAGCACGGAACGCACTTTTAGCCGTTTCAGCCATCGCCAATGTCAAAGCACCCGCCTCGATTTCGAGCGACTTTCTCACCGCCAAAGGCAGACGTGCGCGAATTTCCAGCAGAATCCCCTTCGCGCGAACGGATGATCCGAGCGTGGCTGCGGTCGATAGGGGCCACTCCTTGATCAGCTCCGCATCGTCGGTGGTTTTGGGTTTTGCCATGTACGAGTAGATGGGCCTTCCGCTCTGCAGCGTCAACGACTACGTCAGGACGGAAGGCATCATGTGATTACGCTCAGTCGCGGTACTCGGGCATCTGTTCGATGCTCGTCCTTGGTCCAGCTCGTAACGGCATGAACGTCACCGTCTTCATCGCGCATGAACTCAAGATCCGAGACCGGACTGCAACCAGGCGTCGCGCCGATACCCAGAAATCCTCCGACGTCGCTGACCGCGGAGCCGCCGGCGCCCGCGCCATGGATATGATCGACCTTGCCGACCTTGTAATCGTTGGCTCCATAGATGGTGGCACCTTCGAGGACGGCAGAGGTAAGTTCTGAAGTCGTCAAGCGTACGCGGTTGGTGTGTTCCATGATCGTTTCCTCCTTTGTGGAGGAGGGGTCAGTCCGTCCGGCGCTGTGATCAGCTGGTTTTCTCGGCGTGCTGATATTGCCATTCACAAAACTGCTCCAAATAACGGTTGGGTAGATCGCGCGCCGTCATGCGTTGACAATCCTCTTTTGCTCAGGTCTACTGGTCCACTTACCGGACCAGTAGACCTGAGCGCGAGGAGGGGAAAGCAATGGACGTTCGAGCGATGCTCGAAGACGAGGTTGCAGCGCTCGGTGGAGCGCCGAAGAAGTCGATGAAAGACTTCGTCGTCCAGAAGATTGCGACCTTCATTGCCACCGGTATTCTCAAGGTGGGCGATCCGCTGCCAAGCGAACGTGAACTCGCCTCCGCACTCTCGGTCAGCCGCGAGACCGTCCGTGGGGCGATCCTTATCCTTTCCACCCATGGGATTCTCTCGGTTGTGCACGGAACGCGCACGGTAGTGTCATCAGAGGACGTCGGCGAGTTGGCCGTCCAGGCTGCGCGGTATCGCGACATTGCGGCCTACAGTCTTGACCATGTTCACGAGGCGCGGCTGCTGATCGAAGCACAGGTCGTCAGGGCTGCCGCGCTCAAGATGGAGCCTTCAACTCTTGATTATCTCCGCAAGTCGATCGCAGCGCAGGAGGCCGCCTGTGACGATCCTGTTCGTTTTTTGATATGTGACCGGGAATTTCACACCGTTATCTATCGTTCCAGCGGCAACGCGGTGCTGGCTGATATGGCCGCCGACCTCTATTCCTATCTTCTGAGCCACAGAAGGCGCGTCGTATCGCAGCCCGGGAGCATCGCCACCAGCATCGCCGATCACCGGATGATCCTCGCCGGTTTGGAGACGCGGGACCCGGACGCCGCGGCCGCGGCCTTCGCAATCCACGAAACCCGTATTTATACGACGACCAAGTTACTCTTCTCGTAGTTCGCAGGGAGGCGAAACACGATGCATATTCTCATTATCGGGGCGGGAGGAATGATCGGCCGGAAGCTCGCCGCCACACTGGGGCGCAGCGGTTCCCTCGGCGATCACGCAATCACGCGCATGACGCTCGCGGATGTCGCGGCTCCGCCGGTGCCGGCCGGCGCCTCCGTGCCGGTCGAAGCACTGGCTGCCGATATTTCCGAAAGCGCCGCAGCGGAAGCCCTGGCGGCTCGCCGGGCCGACGTTATCTTCCATCTCGCCGCGATCGTTTCCGGCGAAGCCGAGCGCAATTTCGAACTCGGCTACCGGGTCAATCTCGACGGCACGCGATCGCTGTTGGAAGCGATCCGCCGGGAAGGAAGCCGCCAGGCCTATGTTCCCCGCTTCGTATTCTCCTCATCGATCGCGGTCTATGGCTCGCCGTTTCCCGATCCCATTCCCGACGATTACGTGCTGGCGCCTCTGACCAGCTACGGAGTCCAGAAGGCGATATCCGAGCTTCTACTTGCCGACTATTCGCGGCGCGGCTTTATCGACGGCGTCGGAATTCGGTTGCCGACGATCGTGATCCGGCCGGGTGCGCCGAACGCCGCCGCATCGGGCTTCTTTTCCGGAATCCTGCGTGAACCGCTCGCAGGCCAGCGGGCTGTTCTTCCGGTCGAAGAAACGGTCAAGCACTGGCTGGCAAGCCCGCGATCCGCCATCAAGTTCCTGATCCATGCTGCGACGCTCGACACGGCGGCGCTGGGTGTTCGGCGCACGCTCACCATGCCAGGCGTCGCCGCCACCGTTGCCGACCAGATTGCCGCCTTGCGCCGTGCTGCCGGTCCCGAGGCGGCGGACTTGATCGATCGTCGCCGCGACGAGGTCATTGAAGGGATCGTCGCCGGATGGCCGAAGTCCTTTACGCCCGAACGCGCCACGCAACTGGGTTTTTCCGCCGAAACCACGGTGGACGAGCTGATCGAGGTCTATCTCGCCGAAGACGCTCCGGGTGCGTCCGGATGAGATTGAGGTGGGCTAAAATCGCCCGATAGGAGGAGATGACCGCCATGGAACACCCGCATATGCGAGGTTGCAGCGGCAGAAGGACTTGAGAAGATAAGGCCGCCGGCAAGATATACGAAAATACGAAGACATAGCATGTAGCGCTCGATTTCTGGGAGGAGTGGGTATGGCAGGCGTTCAATTCGCGGATGTGCGGAAATCATTCGGGTCATTTCCGGTGATCAAAGGCGTGGATATCGACATTGCCGACGGGGAGTTCGTGATCCTGGTCGGCCCGTCGGGTTGTGGAAAGTCCACTCTTCTGCGGATGCTGGCGGGACTTGAGAATATTTCCGGCGGTGAGATCAAGATCGGCGGGCGCGTGGTCAACACGCTGCCGCCCAAGGACCGCGACATCGCCATGGTGTTCCAGAACTATGCGCTCTATCCGCATATGACGGTGGAGCAGAACATGGGTTTCTCGCTGATGCTGAACAAGGCGCCGAAGGCGGAAGCCGAGAAGCGGGTGAAATATGCCGCCGGCATCCTCGGTCTCGACAAATTGCTCGACCGTTATCCGCGCCAGCTTTCCGGCGGCCAGCGCCAGCGTGTCGCCATGGGGCGGGCGATCGTCCGTGATCCGGAAGTCTTCCTGTTCGACGAACCGCTCTCCAACCTCGATGCGAAGCTGCGCGTCGCCATGCGCGCCGAAATCAAGGAACTCCACCAGCGGCTGAAAACGACGACGGTCTACGTCACCCATGACCAGATCGAGGCCATGACCATGGCCGACAAGATCGTCGTCATGCATGACGGCGTCGTCGAGCAGATCGGCACGCCGCTCGAGCTTTACGACAAGCCGGCCAATCTCTTCGTTGGCGGGTTCATCGGCTCGCCGGCGATGAACATGATCAAGGGCAGGCTCGACCCCGAAAACCCTAAAAGTTTCAAGGCGCCGGATGGCACGACGCTCCCGGTTTCCAATCCGCCTGCCGACGCCCTGGGCCGCGACCTCGTCTATGGGCTGCGCCCGGAATACATCCTGCTCGATGCCGATGGCCTGCCCGGTGAAATCGTGGTGATCGAGCCGACTGGCTACGAGACGCATCTTATCCTCAGGCTCGGCGGCAGCGATCTCAGCTGCGTCTTCCGCGAACGCGTCAGCGCGCGGCCGGGCGAGACCCTGCGCGTTGCGATCGACGCCGCGCATGTTCATCTCTTCGATGCCGAGAGCGGCCGGAGACTGACCGACTGATGCCGTCCAGCGGCTGCGCGGGGCGGAGGAGCCCCCGTCGCCCGCAGGCCGGCAGCACCCCGTTTCAGGGATGCAAGGACCGTCGTTCACCAAGCGGGAGGTGAATGGTGGGGAGTTCGCACCCGCTTTTTTTGAAGAGGAGGAATATCATGAGGTTTAAGAGACGTGACTTTCTTGCCGCCTCGGCTGCCGTTGCCGGCGCCGCCGGCCTCGGCATCCGGCCGACCTTCGCGCAGGCCGAACCGACCTATACGCCGGAAAGCGGCGCCAGCCTGCGGCTGCTGCGCTGGACACCTTTCGTCAAGGGCGACGAGGAGGCCTGGATTGCTAACACCAAGAAGTTCACCGAAGCGACCGGCGTCGAGGTGCGCATCGACAAGGAAAGCTGGGAAGATATCCGCCCGAAGGCTGCCGTCGCGGCCAATGTCGGCTCCGGCCCGGACCTCATCATGTGCTGGTTCGACGACGCTCATCAGTATCCCGACAAGCTGGTCGACCTGACCGAGCTCGCCAACTATCTCGGCAACAAATACGGCGGCTGGTATGACGGCGTGAAGGGTTATGCCGCGCGCGGCGACACCTTCATCGCCATGCCGCTGGCGGCAATCGGCAATGCGGTGGTCTATCGCGACACTCACGTGAAGGCTGCCGGCTTCAGCGAGTTCCCGAAAGACACGGCAGGCTTCCTCGAGCTTTGCAAGGCGATGAAAGCCAAGGGCACGCCGGCCGGCTTCCCGCACGGCAAGGCCGTCGGCGACGGCAACAACTACGCCCATTGGCTGCTTTGGAGCCACGGCGGCAAGATGGTCGACGAAGGCGGCAAGGTGACGATCAACAGCCCGGAAACGCTGGCGTCGATCAACTATGCCAAGGAGCTCTATGCGACCTTCATTCCGGGCACGGAAAGCTGGCAGGACGTCAACAACAACCGCGCCTTCCTCGCCGGCCAGGTGTCGCTGATCGCCAACGGCGTCTCGGTCTATTACACGGCCAAGAACGACCCGAAGCTCGCCGAGATCGCCAAGGACATCCGCACGACGAATTTCCCCGTCGGCCCGGTTGGCCAGAGCGTCGAGCTTTTCCAGACGAGCTCACTGCTTCTCTTCAAGCATACGAAGTATCCGGAAGCGGCGAAGGCCTACATCAAATTCATGATGGAAGCCGACCAGATGAATGCCTGGATCCAGGGCTCCAGCGCCTATTGCTGCCAGCCGCTCAAGGCTTTCGCCCAGAACCCGATCTGGACATCCGATCCGATCCACGCGCCTTATGCACGTGCCTCGGAAAAGTTGCGTCCGAACGGCTATGCCGGCCCACTCGGTTATGCCTCGGCAGCGACCATGGCCGATTACGTTCTGGTCGACATGTATGCGGCCGCCGTCACCGGCCAAATGTCGCCCGAGGATGCGATGAAGGAAGCTGAACGGCGGGCAAACCGCTACTATCGCGTCTGAGCCGCGCGTCAAAACAAGCGGCATGCCGGCTTCGGCATGCCGCAAAGTCCTCTGGGAGTTCAAGTGCAATCTGGGAGATAGGCAATGTCGATGGTGAATTCGGAGGATAGACGCGGGCCGATCTCTTCGCTCCTGCAGAACAACAATGTGCTCGGCTTCCTGTTCATGCTGCCGGCGGCGGTGTTCCTCGTCTGCTTTCTCACCTATCCGCTGGGGCTCGGCGTCTGGCTCGGCTTCACCGATACGAGGATCGGCCGCGACGGCATCTTCATCGGGCTGGAGAACTACCAATTCCTGATGGACGACAGCGTCTTCTGGCTGTCGGTCTTCAACACCATTCTCTATACCTCCGTTGCCTCGGTGCTGAAATTCGCGCTCGGCCTTTGGCTGGCTATGCTGCTCAACCAGCATCTGCCGTTCAAGTCCTTCTTCCGGGCCATCGTGCTGCTTCCCTGGGTGGTGCCGACGGTGCTTTCGGCGCTGGCCTTCTGGTGGATCTACGATTCCCAATTTTCGATCATTTCCTGGTCGCTGATGCAGCTGGGGCTGATCAGCGGACCGATCAACTTCCTCGGCGATCCCATAAATGCGCGCATATCCGTCATCGTCGCCAATGTCTGGCGCGGCATTCCCTTCGTGGCGATCTCGCTGCTTGCCGGCCTGCAGACGATTCCAGCCTCGCTGCAGGAGGCCGCCTCGCTCGACGGCGCCACGAGCTGGCAGCGTTTCCGCTACGTGACGCTACCGATGCTGACGCCGATCATCGCCGTGGTGATGACCTTCTCGGTGCTCTTCACCTTCACCGATTTCCAGCTCATCTACGTGCTGACCAAGGGGGGGCCTGTCAACGCGACGCATCTGATGGCGACGCTATCCTTCCAGCGCGGCATTCCCGGCGGTCAGCTCGGCGAGGGTGCCGCCATCGCGGTCGCCATGGTGCCCTTCCTGCTCGGCGCCATCATGTTCAGCTTCTTCGGCCTGCAACGGCGCAAATGGCAACAGGGCGGCCAGGATTAAGGCCAGGGTTAGAGCCAAATTGGGGTTAGGGAGAGTGATGATGTCGATAAATTCAAACGCCGCTGATCAGGTCGTGACCGATAATGCCGAAGGCATGAGCTATCTGAACCGTCTGCCGCGGCGGATCGTGATGCTCTACCTGCCGATGGCGGTCTTTGTCTTCGTGCTGCTCTTTCCGTTCTACTGGATGGCGATCACCGCCGTGAAACCGAACGAGCAGCTGACCGACTACAGCAACTACAGCCCCTTCTGGGTGGTGGGACCGACGCTCGCGCACATCAAATATCTGTTCCTTGAGACATCCTACCCAGGCTGGCTGTGGAACACGATGCTGGTCGCGGTCTGCTCCACCTTTCTCTCGCTGGTAGCCTCGGTCTTCGGCGCCTATGCCATCGAGCGCGTCCGCTTCACCGGCTCGCGTTCGGTCGGCCTCGTCATTTTCCTCGCCTATCTCGTGCCGCCGTCGATCCTCTTCATCCCGCTTGCCTTCATCGTCTTCAAGCTCGGGATCTATGACTCGCGGCTGGCGCTGATCTTCACCTATCCGACCTTCCTCATTCCCTTCTGCACCTGGCTGCTGATGGGCTATTTCCGCTCGATCCCATTCGAGCTGGAAGAAAGCGCGCTGGTGGACGGCGCCAACAGATGGCAGATTCTCACCAAGATCATCCTGCCGCTCGCAGTACCCGGGCTGATTTCAGCTGGCATCTTCGCCTTCACGCTGTCCTGGAATGAATTCATCTATGCGCTGACTTTCATCCAGTCGTCGGAAAACAAAACCATCCCGGTCGGCGTGCTGACCGAACTGGTGCGCGGCGACGTCTTCGAATGGGGGGCACTGATGGCGGGCGCATTGTTCGGCTCCCTCCCGGTGGTCATCCTCTACTCGTTCTTCGTGGACTACTACGTCTCATCGATGACCGGGGCGGTGAAGGAGTGACAGTCTACTGCCCCTTGCTCCTGCAGCAGTTGCGACTGCTTGTTATCGTGTGCAGGAGGAGTGTCCGCAAGATGGGATCAGGGGCCTTCCCATCATGTATCGAAACCTCGTCTTGCCGAGATCGAATAATTGTAAATTGCCGCATAGCTCGTCGATACGAGCAGCGGAAATGCGATGGTCTTGAGTATTTCCGGTGTGCCGGTCGCCGCATGGATTGCCACGAGAATGCTGGCTGAGCCGAGACAAGCAATGAGAGGCGGCGCCCAAAATCGCGCAGATCCGACGAAACGCTTGGAAAGCCAGTCTATCACAGACTTCAGGAAAAGCGTCAGGCAGGCGGATATCGTACCCTGCACAAGCCCGGCATAGAGCGGCAATGGCATGGCGTGCGCGCGATTGGCGAAGACCGCCCAGCTGCCCATTGCCAAAAAGGCCAAGAGAACATGGACAAGGCCGCTGCGGAGAAGCCGGTGCAGTGCATTCGGCATCACAACGACCACCCGTGGCGGACAAGATGGTGCAACAGGGTCAGAGCCTGTTCTTCATCGCGGCGCGCAAAATGTCGTTGATCCGATCCTGCCAGCCAGGGCCATCTTCCTGGAAATAGGCAAGCACATCACTGTCGATCTTGAGCGAAACGAGCTCCTTTGTATTCGGCAGCGCCGGCCGCTCAACAGCCTGCTCCGGCTTCTTCTTCGCGGGTTTGAACAATGCTTCGGCAGCATCCATTGGATTGACAGGTCTGCGGGGCGAGTTTGCCATCGTTATGACTTTCTATTGCCTGTCGGATCGACATATGAGCGGCATACGGGATCTCGGCTGCTTCGTCGACTATTTAGCTCGTTTCATCAGGGCGATCTAGCCGACCTGCTCGACCGCCGGCGTGCGGGAGCCATTGCCGGCAGGTTCTGGATGCCAGACCTGCCGACAATCTGGGCGTCAATCAGCCTTTTTGCGATACAGCAATGTCATGAGTGCGAGGACGCATCCCAAGACTCCGACGGATGCAAAGATGTAGAAGTTCCACTGCGGAGCCAGGCCTGCACCCAGAACCGCACCGCCGATGGCCGGTCCTATCATGCCGCCGATACGGCCGATGCCGAGCGAGAAGCCGAGGCCGGTTCCACGGATTTCGACCGGATAGAGGTTTCCAACGAGAACGTTGGCGAGGATCTGCGTACCGATCGTTCCCGTACCTGCAAGTGCGACGAGACCATAAACCTGGAGGCCCTGATCCACCTGCGTCAGCAACCAGATCGAGCAGGCTCCGAGGAGAAACATACCTGCCACGACTATTTTGACGTTTCCGCGGTCGGCAATCCTTGCGCCGATCAGGAGGCCGACTGCGGCTCCGAGATTGAGCGTTACGGAGAAGAGCAGGGCAGAACCGAGATCATAGCCCATCTTGTTCATGATTGTCGGAAGCCAGTTGACCATGCCGAATGTGAGCAGAAGCGAACAGAAGTGAATGCCCCATGCGTTCAACGTCGGCAGCAGGCGACCTTCGGAAAACAGCGAGCGGATGCCCACCTGGCGTGATGCAGCAGGCCTGGCTACCGGATTGGGCAGCCCGTACTGGTTTGCAATCTGGTTGGCTTCGGTCTGGCGGTTCTTCGTTGCCAGCCATTCGGGGGACTCGGGGATGAGGCGGATGAAGAAAGGCAGAAGCAGGATCGGTGCACCGCCGATAATCATCAGTGGACGCCATCCGTATTTCTGTATCAGCAGCATTCCGAGGATACCCGAGATGATGCCGCCGGCCAGGTAACCCAGAAGAGCAATCGAATAGGCCATTGCCTTCCGTTTCGGCGGAGAAAACTCGATGATTAGAGCGGTTACCGTCGGAAAAAGAGCTCCAAGGCCCAGGCCGGCGAGAAAACGTGTTCCCTCGAAAGCGAGAAAGTTCGGCGCAAGACCGCTGCCGATCATCATCACGGAAAAGCTCAGCAGACTGCCGATGATGACCTTGCGACGACCTATCCTGTCAGCAAGTGTTCCGGCAACGAGAGCGCCCAGCAGCATACCGAACAGGGTGATGGAGGCAGCCCGTCCGACCATGCCCGGCGTCAGGCCCCAACTGGCTTCACCGAGCAAAGCCGGCGCGACTGCGCCGTAAACGATCAGGTCATAGCCGTCGAACAGGATCAGCAGACCGCAAAGGGCGATGATGATATTCGGGCTGCGAACGCGTTCGTTGATAATAGCGAGATCTTGTATGGCCAATGTTCCCTCCCCATACATTTGCGTACAGGAAGTACGCTCCTGCCAGCGGCAGGTCCGCGTCGATCCGTGTACAAATCCTCCTGGATCGTTGCCGGCGTGGTTCCTCCCAGCGCCAGACTCACCCGCAAACGGGCTATGTCAAGACAACGATGACACGCTATTAAATACTTGCGAATAAAATATTTGCAACTGCAAACTTTTCAGCTCGCAACTTTTCCCTTTCCGGACATTGCCGGCAGGTTGCTGTGCATGCGGCGCAGCGCCTTCTTCAGTGCTGCGACCTCCTCGTCCGACATGTCCTGAACCGCGGTGCGTTCAAGCTCGACGGCAAGCGGCATGAGCCTTTCGGTCAGCGCCTCGCCCTGCGGGGTCAGCCTTACGATGACGATGCGGCCATTATCTTCCGGACGTGTTCTCGACACCAGCTTGCGTTTGGCCAGTGTGCCGACGAGGCGCGACAGCGTCGAAATCTCGACAGAGACGACGTCGGCGAGATCCCCCAGGGTGCTCTCGCGGCGCTCCTTGAGCATGGCCAGAACCCGGTACATCGCCACGCTGAGATTGTCTTCGGCGATTCTCTGCGCGAACACCTCGGCTATCCGCACGCCGGCGCGATTGAGAAGATAAGGAACGGAATCGGTAAGTTTGTACATGTCTCTGTCTGCTGGCGGGATTTCGCTTGCTGAGGGCTCTCTCCGACATGCACCTAAATGACCGGAATGACAACACGATTGGCTTTCAGCCGTCGAGAAAGGCTGAGTATGGCAAGCATTTTCCCGCTCAATTTATAAACTTGCATTGACAATAGTTGCAAATGCAATAATCTGGATGCTAAGGAGACACGGGAGGAAATCATGTCTGCCACTGCTGCCCTCGGCATAGCGCCGGCCCCCGCACCCATCAGCGATGCGTTTCGATCGACCATGCGCCGTTTCCCGGCGACGGTGACAGTCATTTCTGCTTGTCGCAACGGTGCGGATCATGGAATGACGGCGACCGCCGTCACATCACTTTCGATGGATCCGCCATCTCTCATCATCTGCCTGAACAATCGCACCTACCTGCATGACATGCTGCTTGAGGTGCCGGAATTCGCAGTCAGCATTCTGACCGACAGGCAGGCAGCCGTATCGGAAGGTTTCAGCGGCAAGATCGCGCCTGAGCGTCGGTTCGACACTGCCGATTGGGTCCGCCATGAGCGCGGCATGATGGTGCTGGACACCGCTCATGCCTCGGTTGTCTGCCGCCGCATGGGCGCCGTTCCCTATGGAACGCATACGATCTTCATCGGGCAGGTGGTGGATACACGCCATTCCGAAAATACGATCGCGCTGATGTACGAGAATTCGAAATATTGCGCGCCACAGCACGCGCTTCCTGCATCCCAGAACTGAAGGTAGTTCCATGAACAATACAGCCGCCCTGTTTCCCGCCTCGGCGCGGGGCAAGACCGCATGTCTTGCAGATTGCATCGCCCCGGTGCTGGACGAAATCCGTGCCGGCGCGCGCGATACCGAAAAATCCGGCCGTGTGCCGGCGCGCTCTATCGATCTGCTGCGCTCCGCCGGCTATTTCGATATCGTCAAGCCGGCCCGTTTCGGCGGCGACGAAGGATCCTTTGCCGAGCTTGTCGATGCAAATATCGAGCTATCGTCGGCCTGCGCCTCCACCGGCTGGGTTGCCGGCCTCCTTTCCGCGCATCAATGGCTCCTTGCCATGTTCGATGAAAGGGTTCAGCAGGACGTGTGGGGCAGCAATCCGGATGCGCTGCTCTGCGGTTCCTACGCGCCGGTCCGCATGGCGGAACGTGTCGAGGGTGGTTTCCGGCTATCCGGCGATTGGGCCTTTGCGAGCGGATGCGAAAATGCCCAATGGGCGCTCTGTGCGGCGATCATTCCGCCAAACGGGGAGGGGGAACGTCCTGTACCGGCGTTTCTTCTGGTTCCCGCCAGCGACTATACCATCGCCGAAACCTGGGACGTGGTCGGCCTCGCGGGCACCGGCTCAAAAAGCCTGATCCTTAAGGATGTCTTCGTTCCCGAATACCGCATATTGAGCTTTCCGGATGCGACCTCCGGCAGAACGCCGGGCGGACGTGGCTACAAGGGTATCGGGCTTTTCAACATTCCGCTCCTCATGGGAGTTCCGTTCTGCCTCGGCAGCGCGGCCGTCGGTGCAGCCAAGGGCGCACTGGATAGCTATATCGACCAGATCGGGACCCGTGTGACACGTGGCGCAGTGGCCGGTGGCAACAACAAGATCGCGGAGTTTCCGACGATCCAGCTTCGCGTGGCGGAAGCCTCCGCATCGGTGGATGCCGCCCGCGAAATCATTCTGCGCGATATTGCCCGGGCGCAGCAACTGGCCCAGGCCCGCGAGGATGGCACCGGCGAGATCACCGAGGAAGATCGGATTCTTGCCCGCCGCAGCCAGTCCTTTGCGGTCAGCCTGGCCCTTCGGGCGGTCGAAGCACTCAATGCATCGACAGGCGGCCTCGGCCTCCAGATGTCCAACCCCGTCCAGCGGGCGTGGCGCGATGCAAATGCCGTCGGGCGCCACATTTCCATGAACTGGGATGCCGTCGGCACCATGGCCGGCCAGCAACTGCTCGGTCTTCCACCCAAGGGACAATTCTGATCGGCCATCCTCAGCATTTCGATTCAAGACAGGAAAGAGAACATATCGTGCAAGGCAAGATCGCGCTTGAAGAACATTTCGCCATTCCCGAGACGCTGCAGGATTCGGCTGGATTCGTGCCGGGCGACTACTGGACGGAACTTTCCGCCCGTCTCCTGGATATCCAGGAAAAGCGTTTGCGGCTGATGGATGCCCACGGCATCGAGAAAATGATCCTGTCGCTGAACGCCCCGGCCGTGCAGGCGATCCCGGATAAGGCAAAGGCCCTGGAGATTTCCCGACGCGCCAACGACTTTCTGGCGGAGCAATGCGTAAAGAACCCGAACCGTTTCCTGGGATTTGCAGCTTTGCCTCTGCAGGATCCGGATGCCGCTGCGCAGGAATTGCAACGCTGCGTGACGACGATGGGTTTCGTCGGCGCACTGGTCAATGGATTCTCGCAGGAAGGCGACGGAACGACGCCGCTCTACTACGATCTGCCGCAATACCGTCCGTTCTGGGCCGAAGTCGAAAAACTCAACGTTCCCTTCTATCTGCATCCGCGCAACCCGCTGCCGCAGGATAGCCGGATCTATGCCGGCCATTCCTGGCTGATGGGTCCGACATGGGCGTTCGCGCAGGAGACCGCTGTTCATGCGCTGCGCCTGATGGGATCCGGCCTGTTTGACGAACATCCGGCCTTGCGGATCATCGTTGGCCACATGGGCGAGGGGCTACCGTATATGATGTGGCGCATCGACAACCGGAACGCGTGGGTCAAGGTGGAAAAGAACTATCCCGCCAAACGTCCGATTGCCGACTATTTCAACGAGAATTTCTACATCACGACGTCGGGGAACTTCCGCACGCAATCGCTTATCGATGCTATGCTGGAAATCGGCGCGGACCGAATTCTGTTCTCGACGGACTGGCCATTCGAGAACATCGACCATGCGGCAAACTGGTTCGACAGCACGACCATCTCCGAAGCCGACCGTCTGAAGATCGGTCGCACCAACGCGGTTTCACTCTTCAAACTCGATCGATAGCATGGTTGCACCTTTCAGATACACGGTCAGCGCGGCTCAGGTGATCTTCGGGAGCGGCTCGTTGAACCGTCTCGCCGAGGCGATTGCAGGGCAGGGCGGCAAGCGCGCCCTGATCCTTTCGACCCCGCACCAGAAAGCGGAGGCTGAACGGATCGGTGCTTCCCTCGGCCCGCTTGCGGCGGGACTATTCCACGATGCGACGATGCATACGCCGGTCGAGGTTACCGAGCGCGCGATGGCGGCATATAACGCAGCCGCCGCCGATTGCGTCGTCGCGATCGGCGGCGGATCGACCATCGGTCTCGGCAAGGCAATCGCCTATCGCAATGACGCGCTGCAAATCGTGGTGGCGACGACCTATGCGGGGTCGGAGGTCACACCGATCCTCGGCCAGACAGAGAACGGCCAGAAGACGACCGTCCGCGGGGCCGGCATCCTGCCCGAAGTGGTGATCTACGACCCTGAATTGACACTGGGATTGCCGGTCAACATCAGCGTCAGCAGCGGGCTCAATGCGATGGCGCACGCCGTCGAAGGTCTCTATGCGAAGGATCGCAACCCCATTTCGTCCATGATGGCGGTCGAGGGCCTGCGCGCGCTGAAGCAGGCTTTGCCTCAGATCGTCAATGCCCCCGGGGACATCGAGCCGCGAAGCGAAGCGCTTTACGGTTCCTGGCTGTGCGGCACGGTGCTCGGAGCAGTTGGCATGGCCCTGCATCACAAGCTCTGCCATACGCTGGGCGGTAGCTTCGATCTGCCTCATGCGGAAACCCATGCGGTCATTCTTCCCCATTCCGCCGCCTACAACGCCGTAGCCGCAGCGGATGCGTTAAAGCCCGCTGCCGATCTTTTTGGCGGCTCGGTGGGCGGCGGTCTTTATGATTTTGCCGCTTCGATCGGCGCCCCCTTGGCCCTGCGCGATCTGGGTATGAAGGAAGCCGATCTGGACCGTGCGGCGGAACTCGCCGCCCAGAACCCCTACTGGAACCCGCGCCCAATCGAACGGGAAGCGATCCGGGCTTTGTTGCAGAGCGCCTGGGAGGGCGCGCGGCCGCGTTAATTCTTAGGAGGATAGGCCCCGTGCCTGAATATTTCAGCGAAGAGAGATCCGCGGAGGCCGTCAACTCGCGGATGGGACAGGACATTAATCCGCGTCTGGCCGAAATCATGGCGTCGCTTGTCAGGCACCTGCATGCCTTTGCCAAGGATATCAGCCTGACCCAGGCGGAATGGGAGCTGGCCATAGGCTTCCTGACCCGAACCGGCCATCTCTGCCATGACGAGCGACAGGAGTTCATTCTGCTCAGCGATACGCTGGGTTTGTCGATGCTGGTGGATGCGATCAACAACCGGCGTCCGCCAGGCGCCACGGAAAATACCGTGTTCGGACCGTTCCATGTCGAAGGTGCGCCCGTACGGCAGATGGGTGAAAACATCTCGCTCGACGGCAAGGGCGAGAGCTGTCTCTTCATCGGGCGAGTGCTCGATCTTAACGGCAATCCGATCGAGGGAGCCCGGATCGATGTATGGTCGGATAATTCCGATGGCTTCTACGACGTTCAGCAGCCGGATATTCAGCCGAAGTGGAACAACCGGGGCATTTTCGTCACCGGCGCAGATGGCGCCTATAGCTTCGTCGGCATAAAGCCGGTTTCCTATCCGATCCCGGATGATGGCCCGGTCGGCCAGATGCTGACGTCCCTCGGCCGCCATCCCTTCCGTCCTGCCCATACCCATTACCTGATCACGGCTTCAGGGTATCAGAAACTCGTAACCCACACGTTTGTCGGCGACGATCGCTATCTGGAATCAGATACGGTGTTCGGGGTGAAAAACAGCCTGGTCGCGCCTTTCCAGCGTGTCGATCACCCGACGGTCTGGCGCTCCGATTTCGATTTCGTGCTGACGCCGGTGGAGAATAGACAATGATCGTAGCCCGCTATGCGGTATCCGACCCCGGCAAGGCTGCCGAACGCTCAAGATTGCTCGATGAGCACAAGGCCTATCTGCATGGCGCGGCGATCCGCATCCTGCTTTCCGGACCTTCCGCACCGCCGGCGGAAGGCAAGGGTTCTACCGCAATCGTGATGGCGGAAGTTGTATCCCTCGCCGAGTTCGAGGCGTTCAGCGCAGGAGATCCCTTCGTCCGCTCCGGTGTTTACGCGAGCGTCGATATATTCGAATGGCGGCCCAGTTTTGGGCTGCTTCTGGAGAGTCTCTGAGCGGCGTTTTGACCTGCTGAAGGTGATCAAGTCTAGACCATGTGCCGAAAAGTGTGAGCGGCTTTCGGATCTAACCATTTAATTGAGAACAGGATTCAGACTTTAGGTCATATCGAAGACAGCGGCGTTGTCCTGAACCTCGCGCAGCCCCTTGTACGAGGCATGGCGGAGATTGCCGTCATCCGTCCAGCCGCGAAACTCGATCTCGGCGATCAGCGTCGGCTGCACGAGGACGAGGCGCTTGCCCTTCAGGGCAACAACCGGCCGGCTCGTCTTCAACCGGTCCAGCGTCTTTTTCAGGTATTCAGCATCGCTGGCACCGAAACCGGTTCCGACCGACCCAACGTAAATCCAGTCGAGGCCTCGTCTGCCGGCCAGCAGCAGCCTGCCGATGCCGCCGCGGGCGGATACGGACTGCTCATAACCGACGATCATGAAGCTCTCGCTCTGCACGCATTTGATCTTCAGCCAGTCGCCGGTACGACCACTGCCGTAGGGCCGGCCGCGATGCTTGGCGATGATACCTTCCAGACGACGATGGCAGGCGTGCTCGAGGAGATCTTCGGCCGGCAGCTCTATCTCCTCGGAGAGGCGGATCGCCTGATCATCGCCTTCCGGTATCAGGTCTTCAAGCAGGTGCCGGCGTACGTCAAGCTCGGTGCCGGTCAGATCGTGTCCATCGAGATAGAGAAGGTCGAAGGCGGCGAGGATCGACTCGGTCGATACCCGCTTGCCGCCCCGCCCGCCGAGCGAACGTTGCAGGGCGCCAAAATCCGATCGGCCGTGATCATCGAGTACAACGGCCTCGCCATCGAGAATGGCGGTCGTCACCCCAAGCTCTTTTGCTGCCGCAGCGATGGCGGGGAAGCGATGGGTCCAGTCATGGCCGCCGCGAGTAATGACCCGCACGCCCTTCGGCTCGATGTGGATTGCCAATCGATAACCATCCAATTTCACCTCATAGAGCCAATCCGGCCCCACGGGCACAGTCGGCTTCAGCAGTGCGAGGCAAGGCTCAATGCGCGACGGCATTGGATCGAAAGGCAGACTGGGCTGGTCAGGATCGCGCTTGCGGATCGGACGAGACTGCAGCGTCGAGTGAGATTCGTCGAGCAAGGGCAGAATTGGGCGGCGCGGGCGCGTCATGATCAGGTCTAGCGCCTCCCCGGGCGGTTTTCCGCTTCGACCGACTTGCGCAGGGCATCCATGATGTTGATGACATTGCTCGGTGCCGGCTCTTGCTTTTCCTTGGACTTGGACGTTGTCCTGCTCGGCTTTTTCATCTGCTTCTTCTTCGCGTCGATGATGTCGAGGAGTTTATCCTGAACCGGATCGGAAACCATCTTCGGGCTCCAGTGCTGCGTCTGCCTTTTGATGAGCTGCTGGACAAGCGGCATCATTTCGCTGTCGGCAGGCTGGTCATCGACTCTCTCGAAATAGGTCTCTGCGTCGCGCACCTCATCCCCATAACGCAGCGTCCAAAGTACGATGCCCTTGCCGCGTGGCTCCAACATGACGGCGCGTTCCCGTCTCGAGATCACCAGTCTCGATATGCCGACCATATTCTCGGCGGCCATGGCGTCGCGAATGACCGAAAACGCCTCCTGGCCGACCGGATCGTCCGGAGAAAGATAGTAGGGCGTATCGAGCCAGATCCAGTCGACGCCGTCCCGCGGTGCGAAAACTTCGATGTCGATCGTCTTGGTACTGTCGAGCGCGATACTTTCGAGTTCCTCGTCTTCCAGGATGACGTACTCGTTCTCACCACGTTGATAGCCCTTGACCTCGTCCTCATCCTTCACCTCCTTGCCGGTGACGGAATCCACGTAATGGCTGACGACGCGGTTCTGCGTCTCTCGGTTCAAGGTGTGGAAGCGGACCTTCTCGTTTTCCGAGGTCGCCGGCATCATCTGCACGGGGCAGGTGACAAGCGAGAGCTTGAGGTAGCCTTTCCAGTGGGGACGAAGGGCCATGGCATCCTCCGATCAGCTGGCGCGGCGGTGTTGAGCGGCGCCGGTGCCGCGCGACTTCGACGATGTAGCACGCGCTGCCTTCTGGCGACCTTTTCCGGCATTTGCGTTAGCTGCGGTGCGCTTGTTCTTGGCGGGCGCGGACATTCCGGCACTTTCACGCAGCGCCTGAAGCAGGTCGCTCGGCTTTGATGCGGGGGGTGCCTTCTTCTTCGGCAGCGTACGGCCCTCGATCTTGGCCTTCACAAGCTCGGCGACCGCCTCCTCATAGCGGTCATCGAACTGCTTCGGATCAAATTCACCTTTCTTCGTATTGATGATGTGCTTGGCGAGTTCCAGCATCTCGCCTTCGATCTTCAGGTCCGGCATTTCCTCGAAAGCCTTTTGCGACGAACGGACCTCATAGTCATAGTTCAAGGTGGAGCCGACCAAGCCGTTGCCGCGCGGCCGAATGAGAACGGTACGCAGACGCCGGAACAAGACCGTACGAGCAATTGCAGCAACCTTGGCCTTTTTCATGCCGTCGCGCAGCAGTTTATAGGCGTCTCCGCCTAACTTGTCGGGAGCAAGGTAGTATGGCTTGTCGAAATAGACATCGTCGACTTCATCGCAGGGAATGAACGCCTCGACCGTAAGTGTCTTATCGCTGTTCGGAATCGCGGCCGCGACTTCGTCGGGTTCAAGGACGACATATCGCCCGTCCTCGATCTCGAAACCTTTGACCTGATCCTCGCGCTCGACGGGATCGCCGGTTTCGCTGTCGACGAACTCACGCCGAACCCGATTGCCAGTCTTTCGGTTAAGGGTGTTGAATGCGATCCGTTCGGACGAGGATGCGGCCGTGTAGAGCGCGACGGGAAACGCAACTTCTCCAAACTTGATGTAGCCTTTCCAATTCGCCCGCGGGGCAACCATCTGCGCGACTCCCTCACACAACCAACGCGAGTCAACTCAATCACCCGGCTGATTGTTCCGCCGCGAAACGAATCTAATTTCAAGGACTTAACGGACGACAACCTCCCGTATTCCGAGTCTGGAGATGTTCTTGATTCGATGCATCTTTTTGCCACGGCGTGCGATTCAAGAAGACGGCAACCACAGGAATAGATGACATGACCAAGCGCGAACTGATCGATACCGGCACCGACGACGCTATGTCCGCCGTAATAAGCAGGGACAGTTTAAGGAGAGCGATGACGTCGGTCGCTCGCTAGCTGCCAAACGGCCAAGACGAAAGCAAAGGCCGGCGAGGGCGACCAAGGCGATCACAACATCAAGCATTGACGAGGTCGCCAACCGCATCGACCTCTTCGGCCAGACAGCCGATGCAGGTCATCTTGCCGCCGACAAGCCGTTTTTCTTGGTCGCGGCAGGATCAGCGGGCGCTGTACTTTGCGTCGAGATCATCCATGGCCTTGACGTTACCGGCAGACCGGCCGTTCTCGTCGAAGGTCTGGGCAAGAAATGCATCAGCGATCGACTTTGCAAGCTCGGTTCCGATGACGCGGGCTCCCATGGTGATGATCTGCGCATTGTTGGAAAGCGCTGCACGCTCGGCAGAATAGGTGTCGTGCGTCAGGGCGGCGCGGATGCCCGGAACCTTGTTGGCCGAGATGCACACACCGATGCCGGTGCCGCAAACGAGGATCGCCTTGTCGTAGGTGCCGTCGATGACGCCTGAGGCGACGCGATCCGAGAGGTTGGCGTAGAAAGGATCGGCACCGGCGCTGGTGCGCGAGACTTCGTAGACGTCGAAGCGCTCTTTCAGATGGTCGGCCAGGATCTTGGCGAGGCCTTCGCCGGCACTGTCTCCTGCAATGGCAAGCTTCATTGTCTTTCTCCTCAGAGTTTGGCGGCGCATCTGGCCAGGATGTCGAGGTAACCTTCGACATTCCAGGCCGAACGGCCAATGAAGAGCCCGTCGATATGCGGGCTCGAGATCAGTTCTTCGCAGTTCTGCGGGTTGACCGACCCGCCGTAGAGGCAGCGGATCTTCCGGCCCAGCACAGTTTCGGCAACGGCGATGATTTCAGACTGGCGGGCATCCGCATAATCCGCAGTCGCCGGGATGCCCTTCTCGCCGATCGCCCAGACGGGCTCGTAGGCAAGCAGGATTTCGGCGCTTTTCTGGGCGTCAGAAAGTTTCGAAAGCGCGCCGCGCACCTGGGTTGCGAGCATGTCGGCGGCCTTTCCGCTTTCGCGGTCGGAAAGCGTCTCGCCAATGCAGATCAGCGGAATGAGACCGTGGCGAACCGCCGCTTCGGTCTTCAGACCCACAGTCTCGTCGGTCTCTGCAAAATGTTCGCGCCGTTCGGAATGACCGAGCTCGACGAGATCAAGATTGCAGTCCTTCAGCATCACCGGCGAGACTTCGCCGGTCCAGGCGCCCTGGTCGGCCCAATGCATGTTCTGCGCGCCGACCTTCACCGATGTCTTGGCAAGCATCGCCTTGACCTCGCGCACCGCTGTGAAAGACGGAATGACGAAGCGCTGGATACGCGGGTCGCGCGCGGCATCGGCAGCTTCGAGGCCGTGGGCGAAGTGCTCTGCTTCAGCAAGCGTCTTGTTCATCTTCCAGCTGGTGCCAATCCAGAAGCGCGGCTTTTCGGTCATGTCGGATCCTGCGTTAATGCGATGGTGAGCGTGATGCCCGCCTGCTCGAATTCCTCGAGGACAGCGGCGTCCGGTGCGCTGTCGGTGATAACGGCGTCGAAGTCGGCCAGATCCGCCATGACATGCAGGGCGGTGTGGCCGATGCGCTGATGGTTGACCAGAAGACAGGTCCTGGTCGACGACGCGATCATCGCCCGCTTGGCACGCACGACGTTATCGTCCATGTGATAGGCAAGCTTGCCGCTGACGGCGGGCGTCGAAATGAAGGCTATGTCGGCCCTCAGCCGCGACAATGCCTCCTCGGTGACGACGCCGAGATAGGCGTTGAATTTGGCCGAGTAGATGCCGCCGAGCGCGATCAGCGTGATGCCGGTTTCGCCTTTCAGCCGCTCCATGATCGCCGCGTTGTTGGTGATCAAGGTCAACGGCCGCTTCTGCAGCAGCATTTCGCCGAGCACGGCCGCCATCGAGCCGTCGTTTACCATCACCGTCATACCCGGCTCGACCAGTTCCAGCGCGGTCTCGGCCATAGCCAGCTTGGCCTCGTTGCCCTGGCGTTCGCGAATGCGGAAGTCGCTTTCGAACTGCGTTCCGGCGTCAATGGTTGCGCCGCCGCGAACCTTGCGCAGGACGCCGGCCTGCTCGAGATCGTCGAGATCGCGATGGATCGTCATCTTCGACACGGTGAAGCGATCGGCAAGGTCGTCGAGATCGACGGTCTTGTTTTCGACGAGCAGGTTGACGATCAACTGCTGCCGCTCTTCCCGCCTCATCCCGATCTCCACCCTCGTTTGATGTTAAGATAACGGAGTATGCGTGATAATCAACATCTATTATGTTATTTTGCGATCAAATATTGTTGTGTTTCCGTAGCTACTTCAGCAGCGACTGCGCGGTTCGTTCGTCGGTGATCAGCCCGAAAAGGCGGCGGCTATTCAGAATTGCCCGGATGGCCGCCACTTTCGACTGTCCGCCCGCCAGCGCCACGAGCCGCTCTTTCTTCGTCTTGGGAAAAGATGCAGAGAGCGTGCGCGCCGTCAGCGCGGTCTCGAGGATATGGCCGTCGGCGTCGAAAAAATGTCCGAGGATTTCGCCGACGCCGCCTGCGGCAGCGATGTCGTCGATTTCACCGGGTTCAACCATGCCGGACAAAACCAGCTGCGCCTCTGCATCGACAGTTCCCAGGCCGACGAGCTTCAGATCGGCATTGTTGGCAAGATCGAAGACCTCCTTGACGGCACGCTGCGCCTTCAGCACTTCGCGGTCTTCGCCGGTATTGGCGAAAAAGGGAACCGGCATGACATAGGCATGGGCGCCGGTCTTTTCGGCGATGCGATGCATCACGTCATAGGGATTGGCGCCGTAGTTTCGTGTCAGCCCGCCAAGCAAGGAGACGAAGCGCAGGTTCTTCGCGCTCACCCTCGGCATATATTGCACGGCGGCGGAAAGCGTGCGGCCATGACCAAGGCCGATCACCGTATTGTCGCCGCGCTCGATCTCGCGCTTGAGATAGCCGGCACCGGCATGGCCGAGTGCGCGCAGCGGCAAGCCTTCCTCGCCGAGATCGGGCGCGACCTCGCAATATTGAAGCCCGAACCGTTCCGAAAGCCGCATCTCCAGCTCAACGCATTCGACGATATCCCCGTCGATGGTAACTTTGACGACGCCATCGGCGACCGCCCTGGCGATCAGTCGATGGGCCTTTACCGACGGCACGCCGAGGCGGCGCGCAACGTCGGACTGCGTCAGGCCACCGGCATAGTGAAGCCAGGCAGCACGCACGGCAAGCGTATCATCGGCGTCCGTCATCACGGCTCCTTTTCGAAGGTCATGCGGCGATTCCGCCGTATCGCAGTGCTGCCTTTTAAAGATCTCCGCCTCAGATGTTCAAGTCGGCGATGCCGGTGTCGATATGCGGCGCCCAGAAGGCGACGCTTTCGGCAATCTGCGGGATGACCTGGCGGTCGTTCGGCTCGCGTTCCTTGAAGGAGAGTTCCAGGCAGATTTCATTGTCCTTGGCCCCACCTTCGGCCAGCGCCTGGAGCAGAGGCGCCGGCTGAATGCGGCCTTTGGCGTTGAATTCGGCGGTGAAGGGCCGGTGTCCGCCCTTGTCCATCAGGCTCTGTTTGATGTGGATGATCGGCGATACCGGCGGGACGGCGCGTGCCCAGGCATAGGGGTCGTAGTCATCGGGATCAGCGGAGGTGATGTCGCCATGATCGATATCCGCCATCATCCACATCGGGATGGCCATTCCGGCGGCTGTCAGCCGCTCCTGCAGCGACAGGCAAGCGCCGATCGTCTCGCCGAACTCGCGACCGATGCTCATCGGTTCCCAGAAGATGTAGGAGAGGCCTGCGGCGCGCGCGTGCTCGGCGACATCGGCCCAACAATCGATCGCGATCTTGATCAGTTCCTCGCGTCTGGCCGGATCGTCGAAGTCCTTGTAGGTGAAGATCGCGAATTGCGTGCCGACCGAATGGCCGCCGAGATCGGCGGTGATGTCGGCAAAGATCTTGAACCAGTCGACGTAGTAGCGGCGCACATCGGCATCCGGATGTCCGAAATGATTGAGGCGCCCATAGGGGCCCGTCATGCCCGAGGTAACCCGCACGCCGGTGCGCTTCAGCGCGGCGTTCATCGTGCGCGTCAGGCGGTGGATGACGGGCGCCTGCCAGCTCGGATTGATGAACTCATGGGTCAGCTGGAGGTCGCGGATCCGCAGGTCACGTGCAACCGTATCGATCAGATCGTCTGGGGCGGCGAAGCGGTTCACCAGCGGATTGGTATTGAGCGAAAGGGTCAGCGGCATGGCGGCATCCTTCAGGCGGCGGCAAGGCGGGAGGAAGCAAACCACTCGCCAAAGGCCGCGCGTTCCGCTTCATTCAGATGGAGGTAGTGTTTGGTGCGTCGATAGAGGATGTCGTCGGCCGTTTCGGCCCATTCCGTGGCGACGAGATAGTGGGCCTCGGCCTCGTAGAGCTGTCCGCCAAAATGCCGCCCGAGCCCTTCTATGCCAGTCGCACCGGCAACCACATTCCTGGCGCGGGCGCCATAGAGACGGCCGTAGTGATGCACGAGCTTGCGCGGCATCCAGGGATAGGTGTCGCGCAGACTGTTTGCGAAGCTCTCGTAGTCTGCATTCGGAATTTCGCCGCCCGGCAGCGGCGCCTTCGCCGTCCAGTCGCCTCCCATGTTCGGGAAGATGTGCTTCAGGCGCTGCATGCCGCGTTCAGCGAGCTCGCGGAATGTGGTGATCTTGCCGCCGAAGACGTTGAGCAGCGGAGCGCCGCCTGTCTCGTCGAGATCGAAGACATAGTCGCGGGTAACGGCGGACGGGTTGCCCTTGCCATCGTCAAACAGCGGGCGCACGCCGGAGAAGCTATGCAGCACATCGTGGCGACGCAGCTTTTCCTTGAAGTAGCGATTGACCGCCTGGAGCAGATACTCGATTTCCGTCTCGTCGGCGGCAACATCCTCGGCCCGGCCTTCGTAAGCGATATCGGTCGTCCCGATCAACGCCTTGTCGCCCTCATAGGGATTGATGAAAATGACGCGCTTGTCGTGGTTCTGCACCAGATAGGCATTGGCGCCTGCCCAGAACTTCGGCACGATGATGTGGCTGCCCTTGACGAGGCGGACGTTGCGGCCGGAGTTCGAACCTGCGACGCGATTGATGATGTCCATCACCCAGGGGCCGGCGCAGTTCACCAGACATTTGGCACGGAAGGTTCGCGTCTCCCCCGTGGTGTTGCTTTTGGTGACCACGGTCCAACCGCCATTCTCGCGGCGGGCCGACACGGCGGGCGAGCGGGTCAGCACCAGGGCGCCGTTTTCCGCTGCGCTGACCGCATTCAAGGTCACGAGGCGGGCGTCGTCGACCCAGCAATCGGAATATTCAAAACCGCGTGTGTATTGATCGAGGATCGGCGTGCCTTCCGGGTCGCGGAGCAGATTGAGCGTGCGGGTCCCGGGCAGTTTCTTGCGGCCGCCGAGATGATCATAGAGGAAGAGGCCGAGCCGCACGAGCCATGCGGGGCGATCTTCCGGGCTGTGCGGCAGGACGAAGCGCATCGGCCAGATGATATGCGGCGCGGCATTGAGCAGCACTTCACGCTCGATCAGCGCCTCACGCACCAGGCGGAATTCGTAATATTCGAGGTAACGCAGACCGCCATGCACCAGCTTGCCCGAACGCGACGACGTTCCCTGTGCCAGGTCGTCCTTTTCGCACAGCACGACCTTCAGGCCGCGGCCGGCAGCATCGCGTGCTATCCCCGCGCCGTTGATGCCTCCGCCGATGACGAAGAGATCCAGGAGTTCGGGTTCGGTCATGTCATGCTCCTTCGATGCCTGCTGCATCAGAATTACGCGCCCAGCGGCGACGTCGTTGCGGCTTCGGCAAGCTTGTCCCAGGCGGGTGCCATTGCCTGGCGTACATCGGTGTAGGCAGAAAAAAGTCGGTCGAACCGGTGGGCCTCGCTGGCATCCGGTGTTTCCGGATCGCCGAGCAGCGGCGTCACCCAGTCGGCAATGCAATCGTCCATGCTGGAATAGACGCCGACAGCCACCGCGGCCATCATCGCCACGCCGGCCGCCCCCGTCTCCTCGCGGCGCGACTGGCGGATCGGTGCGTTGACGGCGGCCGAAAGTGAGCGGCGAAGGGCGACGGAGCGTGTTGCGCCGCCGGTGACCCGCAGCTCTTCTGGCATCGCGCCCATCGCCGCGTAGCAGTCGCGGGTAGCAAGCCCCAGCCCTTCGATCACGCTGCGCAGCAGGTCGGGGAAACCTTGACGCATCGAAAGCCCGGTGAAGCCCGCGCGCGCATTGGCGTTGACGAAAGGCCCACGTTCGCCCGCCTCGGAAATGTAGGGATGGTAAAGCACCGACCCCGGTCGGCTTTCTGCAAACCAGCCGTCGATGCGCGCAATGAGGTCTGCGTGCGAAGCAGGCTTGCCTGCCTCGGCCATAAGATAGGCGGCGACATTAAGGATCCAGTCGATGTTGATCGTGGCGCCCATATTCGTCTGGACCTGAGTGACGATGCCGGGGATAGGCAGGGCGATCACATAGCCGGTGCCTTCACGATTGAGCTGAACGTCGGCAACGGACTTGGCGCGCAAGTGCACGCCGGTCGAGCCGATCGTCGAGCAGGCGGCGTTGCGAGCGCCGCTGCGCACGCCTGCACCAAGCGCCGTCATCACCATGTCGACATAGCCGAGGCAGACCGGCGTTCCGGCAAGAAGCCCGCAGGCCTTCGCCGCCTCCGATGTCAGCTTGTGGCTGATCTCGCTGCCGTCGATGATTTCGGGCAGCAGCCCGCGTCTGTGGTCAAGGCCGAGCGCGTCGATCACGACGGCATCATACTGGCGTGTTCTGAAATTGCCGAAGGTGAAACTCGCCTCCGATGGATCGGTGGCCCGCACGCCTGTGAGGTTGAGATAGAGCCAGTCCTTGCAGTGCAGCGCCGCCTCCGCCCGATCGAGAAGATCCGGCGCGAAGCGGTCCATATGAGCGAGTTGCGCGCCCTGCTGGCAAGTGTTGAGGCCGGTGCCTGTTGCCTCGAAGCGGGCACGGTTCTGCGCTCCGCCGGCGAGCGCCGTGACTGTCGGCGCAGCGCGTGCGTCGAGCCACAGCCAGGCATCGGCGACCGGCATATTGCCGCGGCCGACGAGCCAGGTGCCGTCGCCCTGTCCGGTGACGGCGATGGCTGCGGTGCGTGATGCAAGATCAGGGACTTTTTCGCCGAGGCCACGCAGCGCGCTGGCGCAATCAAGCCAGGTCTGATCCAGCGACTGCGTTGCCGAGCCATCGTCTCCGGTGGCGTATCGGTTGCGAACGGAGGCAGTGGCGATCTGGCGGCCGGACAGATCGAAGGCGACAGCCTTGATGACCGAGGTGCCGGCATCTATCCCAATGATGATCTTCTCGGTCGATGTCATTGCAGGCCTATCTCGCCATCCTAGCAAGGGTCACGGCGGGTAATACGCGCATCAAATTCATCTGAAGTCCTCCCGATCCCTAAACTCTCTGGGATGATGCATCCAGCTGCCAAATTCGGTTTTTAATTTCAGATCGAGCGCGCAGCCGAACCTACCAAAGCTCGCTTAAAAAGATAACATAAAGATACCATAATGCCAGTAAGATTTTTCTAGCGATGTAATTTTTTTCATCTAAAATAGAAGGGTACGGATGTTACGCGTGTGTCGCCCAGCGATTGCCGTGCGGCATCGAAAACAGCAACGTCCGCGATACTTAACGTGCACAATATCGATTTGAAAACAGCTATATACCACCACAATGCGATCGAATGACATGCGTGGAGCTGTTAGCATTTGCTGCCTCCTTTTGCTGCAGCACAGCGTGATAAACAAGATGTGAGACCCTGTATTTTAATCGACCTGCCGTGAAAGTGCCGTTGACAGCTCATAAAATTTATAACATCATTTACGGCATAAATAACATACATCTATCACGGAAGCGCACTTCCTGATGGAGAATTTGCAGATCCAGGCGGTTGGAGGAGACAAGCGCCGGTCTTGTTGAGGAGGCTTCCAATGCGAATTTTCGTCCAGAGTTGCGCTCTTGCGGGCGCCCCGCCGGCTTCTGTTCCGGCGCGACGCAATGCTTCAGCCTGTCTGCGATCATCATCTCGCTAGCCTTCTCCACCTCGCTATTCCAAGCCAAAGGCCGTCCCGACATGAGTACATCGCCCGATTATCCAGCATCAAAGCCGAGCAGCGGCAATCGCACGCTCCTTGTTAGCGCGGCGTTGGCGGTCATCGTCGTTGCAGCGATCGCGTTCGATACGAGGGTCGTCAGGATCGGCTCCGAAAACGATGTCCGGCAGCAGGCATTCTCTCCGGAAACCTTCGGCGCCGAGCAGTTCCCGAAGATCAAGGCAAATGTCGAGGAGCGGGCCGTTGCGGCCGCCGATCTCGCGGCCGCCATTGCCGCCGACAAGAAGGCGGCGGCCGAGAAATACGGCACTGCGACGAGCACCGGACCGGTCATTCCCGTCACGCTGACCGGCGTTTTCGGCGCCCGCAAGTCGAACACCAACGAAATGAAGATCGATGGGTTGCCTCCCGAGACGGTGGTCCGTGTCCAGACCGGCCCTGCGGTCAACGGCACGGACCTCCGCGATGCAACCGGCACCATCGAATTCGGCCAGTTTACCAACCAGATCCAGTATCAGGATGCCGGCTCGGCCATCAATAACGAGATGAAGAAGGCGGTTTTCGCAGGCCTGGATGCTGACGCCCTGGACGGAAAGCAGGCGACCGTGGTCGGCGTCTTCAAGCTCATCAACCCCAAGAACTGGCTCGTCACGCCGGTGAAGGTCGAGCTCAAATGAGCCAGCCGCAACGCAGCAACGGGGCGAAAGGCGAGGTCGTTCTCGCTGCCCGCAACATCGCAAAATCCTACGGCAGCGTTCACGCCCTCAAGGGAGTGAACTTCGACATCCATCGCGGCCAGGTCACAACGCTGTTCGGAGAGAACGGCGCGGGCAAGTCGACCTTGATGAAGATCCTTTCGGGTGTGGCGCAGCCAAGCTCCGGCGAGATCATTCTCGACGGCTCGCCGATCAGCTTTAGCTCGTCGACCCATGCGCGCGAGTGCGGCATCTCGATCATTCACCAGGAGCTCAGTCTCGCCCCCAATCTCAGTGTTCGTGACAATATTTTCATGGGCCGGGAGATCATCAAGGGCGGTGTCGTCGACTTCGCTGAAGAGGCGCGTCAGACCCGCGCGCTGATGGAGGAACTCGAGGAAGAGATCGATCCGCTGACGCGCGTCGAGGATCTTCGCCTCGGCCAGCAGCAGATCGTCGAAATTGCCCGGGCGCTCTCCGTCAATTCGCGCATCCTGATCATGGACGAGCCGACCTCGGCGCTGAGCGCGACCGAGGTGGAAGTGCTCTTCAAGGTCATCCACGACCTGACGAGCCGCGGCGTGTCGATCGTCTACATCTCTCATCATCTGGAAGAGGCGCTGCAGATCACCAATCACGCCGTCGTTCTGCGCGACGGAAACATGACGGCCTATGCTGAGCGCAAGGATATCGATCTCGAATGGATCGTCCGCAACATGGTCGGCGAGAATTTCGACCTCGGCAGCCCGCCGGAAGATCACCCGTTCGGAAACGTGTCGCTTTCCATCGAAAATCTCAGTGTCCCCGGTCCCTCCGGCGCCGCCTATAATGCAGTCGATCGTCTGTCTCTCAAGGTGCGTGCCGGCGAGATCGTCTGCATCTACGGGCTGATGGGCGCCGGGCGCACGGAACTGCTCGAGTGCGTTGCCGGACGTCTGCGCGCAAGCGGCGGACAGGTTCTGCTCGAAGGACAGGACGTCAGTGGGCTCAGCATAGCCGGGCGCATTGCCAGCGGTCTCGTGCTCGTGCCCGAAGATCGCCAGCGCGACGGTCTCGTCCAGACGATGACGGTCGGCTCCAATCTGTCGCTTGCGAGTATCCGCGCCTTCACCAAAGGGTTTTTCACCTCCGGCCATCGGGAGCGCGATCTCGTCAATGACGCGATCCGGCGGGTGCATGTGAAAACCGATGGCGGCGCGGCTTCGATCGGCTCGCTCTCCGGCGGCAACCAGCAGAAGGTCGTCATCGGCAAGATGCTGGCAACCCAGCCGAAAGTCATCCTGCTCGATGAGCCAAGCCGCGGCATCGACATCGGCGCCAAGGCGGAAGTATTCAAGTTGCTCGCGGAGCGCGCCAAGCAGGGATTGGCGGTCATCTATTCGACGTCCGAAGTCAATGAATGCCTGAGCATCGCGCACCGCATCATCGTCATGCATCGCGGCAGGATATCGGCCGAGTTCGGCTCGGATGTCACCAAGGAAAAGATCATGGCCGCCTCCGGCGAAGCCGTGGTCGCGCACTAGCCTGAGTATGGAGCACTGATTATGTCAGTCACGAACGTCACCGAAAAGAAATCAGTTTCCAGCGGGCCGAAGCGCAATACCAATATCGTGCGTCTCATCCTGGAGGGCCGGGCCTTCTTCGCGCTGATCGTCATCATCGCGGTCTTCTCATTCCTGTCGCCCTATTACTTCACTCTGAACAACTTCCTGATCATGGCGTCGCACGTCGCGATCTTCGGCATTCTGGCGATCGGGATGCTGCTCGTCATCCTCAATGGCGGCATCGACCTTTCGGTCGGCTCGACGCTTGGGCTTGCAGGCTGCATTGCCGGTTTCCTGATGCAGGGCGTCACGCTCACCTATTTCGGCGTCATTCTCTATCCGCCGGTCTGGGCCGTCGTCGTCATCACATGTGCGCTCGGTGCGCTGGTCGGTGCAGTCAACGGCGTGCTGATCGCCTATCTCAAGGTGCCGGCCTTCGTCGCCTCGCTCGGCGTGCTCTACGTCGCCCGCGGTATCGCGCTCTTGATGACCAACGGCCTGACCTACAACAATCTCGGCGGCCGTCCGGAACTCGGCAATACCGGCTTCGACTGGCTCGGCTTCAACCGGCTCGCAGGCATTCCGATCGGGGTCATCGTGCTTGCGGTTCTCGCCATCATTTGCGGCATCGTGCTGAGCCGCACCGCCTTCGGCCGCTGGCTCTACGCCTCTGGTGGTAACGAGCGGGCCGCCGACCTCTCCGGCGTCCCGGTCAAGCGCGTGAAGATCATCGTCTATGTGCTTTCGGGCGTCTGTGCCGCAATCGCCGGCCTGGTCCTCTCCTCGCAGCTGACCTCGGCCGGTCCGACGGCAGGCACAACCTACGAGCTGACGGCAATCGCAGCCGTGGTTATCGGCGGCGCGGCGCTGACCGGCGGCCGCGGTACGGTTCGCGGCACGATGCTCGGCGCCTTCGTCATCGGTTTTCTTTCGGACGGCCTCGTGATCATCGGCGTCTCGGCCTACTGGCAGACCGTATTTACCGGCGCTGTGATCGTTCTCGCCGTCCTCATGAACAGCATCCAATACGGCCGCCGGGTCAAATCGTCCTGACGGCTGAGACTGAAACTTATCCACGACGGCAGGCTGGAATCCACGAAGCCGATTGGGGAAAGCAACGCCGGATCACCGGCAATAACTGAGCTCACAAATGGGAGAGAGACTATGTTTAAGAAAGGCATGCGCATACTTCTGGCCGCCGCGGCCGTAGCACCGCTTCTGGCAAGCTCGGCTTGGGCAGCGGGCATGATGACGATCATCGTCAATGATCCGTCGAATCCCTATTGGCTGACGGAAGGCAATGTCGCCAAGGCAACTGCCGAAAAGCTGGGCTACACGGCCTCGGTCAACGCCCACAAGGGTGACACCAATACCGAAAGCAACCTGATCGATACGGCGATCACCAACAAGTCGGTGGCGATCATCCTCGACCCGGCAAACGCTGACGGTTCCGTCGGTGCGGTCAAGAAGGCCGTTGCTGCCGGCATCCCGGTCATCCTCGTCAACGCCGAAATCAACCAGGAAGGCCTGGCCAAGGCGCAGCTTGTTTCCAACAACGCACAGGGTGCCGCCCTCGGCGCGCAGCAATGGGTCGAGGCGATCGGCGACAAGGGCAACTATGCCGAACTCTTCGGCGCTCCGTCCGACAACAACGCGGCGACGCGGTCGAATGGCTACGAGACTGTCCTTTCGCAGTATCCGGATCTGAAGAAGGTCGCCAAGGAAGTTGCCAACTGGGACCGCACCCAGGGCCACAACAAGATGCAGTCCATGCTGCAGGCCAACCCGGATATCGTCGGCGTCATCTCGGGCAATGACGAAATGGCGCTCGGTGCGATCGCCGCGCTCAAGGAAGCCGGCAAGCTCGCCAATGTGAAGGTCGGCGGCTTCGACGGTTCGCCGGATGCGGTTGCCGCCATCAAGGCGGGCGAACTCCAATACACCGTCCTCCAACCGGTTGCCGTCTTCTCCGAAGAAGCCGTCAAGCAGGCCGACAATCTGATCAAGACGGGTAACACCGGTGCCAAGAGCGAGAAGCAGCTCTTCGATTGCCTGTTGATCACCAAGGACAACATCGACAAGTACACTGGCCCGTTCGTTCTGGCCCAGTAAAGGGAAGAGGGCGCTCGCAAGAGCGCCCTCATTTTCATGCTGGAAGCGATGGCCGACGATCCAACCTCCGGTTGCGCTTCGCCTTTTTGCCTTGGCGCGGCAATCACTGTACGAAGCTGGGATCCATAATTCAGCGACAGGGGTGACCCGTGACACAGAAGACCAGCCGGGACGACGATCTGTTGGACCAGCTCACCAGCGACAGCCGGCAGACGCGCCAGATCGCGCGCCGCCGCATGATTGCAGAGGCCGTGATGGGTGAAGGCTCGATGCGGATTGAAGACCTGACCGACCGCTTTGGGATCAGCCTGATGACAGCTCATCGCGATGTCGATGAACTCGTCAGCCGCGGCCTCTTCAGGAAGACGCGCGGTATCGTCACGGCGGCGGCAACCAATCTTATCGAATCCAGCGACGTCTATCGCTCGAACCGTCAGTCGGCCGAAAAGAAGCTGATCGCCGAGGCGGCAATGCAATTCGTCGAACCGGGACAGGCAATCTTTTTCGATGACTCGACCACGGTTCTTCAGATGGCGGCGCATCTGCCTTCGAAGGCGCCGGTCACGGCAATCACCAATTCCCTGACCCTGATGAATGCGCTGACGGGCCTGCATGACGTGACGCTGCTCGCACTCGGCGGCCAGTATTACAATTGGTGCAACGCTTTCATGGGTCGCATGACCATCAACGAGATCAAGGCTCTCAGGGCCGATGTCGCGTTCATCTCGATGTCGGCGATCAGCGATGGCACGGTGCTGCATCAGTCTCCTGAGACAGTCGATACCAAGCGCGCCATGTTCGACTGTTCCGTAAAACGCATCCTGCTTGCCGATCATACCAAGTTCGAACGACGTGCACTCCACAGTTTCGCAGCACTGGATGAGTTCGACGTCGTTATCGTCGACGACAAGACCCAGCCGGTGCACATCGACCGCATGCGGTCCAGAGATATCAACGTGGTCATCGCCAGGGGCGCCGGAGGGCGCTCCTGACGGCGTCGTCCGTTGCTCCTCGTGAGGTAAATTTAAATGCCGACACTGCTCGGGATCGATAGTGGTTTGACCGTCACCAAGGCGGTCATCTTCGATATCGACGGCACGCCGCTTGCAGTCGCGCGGCGCCGCGTCACGCAGTTCATTCCGAAGGCCCGGCATATCGAGCGCGACATGAATGAATTATGGAACGCGACGGCCGATGCCATCCGCGAAGCGCTTTCCCTTAGCGGACGGCCGGCAAGCGACATAGAGGGCATTGCCGCTACCGCACATGGAGACGGCATCTACCTGCTCGATCACGTCCACAAGCCGCTCGGCCGGGCCATTCTCTCGCTGGACAGCCGGGCAGGGGCGATCGTCGACCGGTGGACAGAGAGCGATGTTGCCGACCTGGCGATCGAACTGACGGGGCAGATCCCGCACGTCTCCGCGCCATCGGCATTGCTGGCCTGGATCCGCGACATGGAGCCTGAGCGCTACAAGCGCATCGGCCATTTCTGCAGCTGCAAGGACTGGCTGCGGTTCTGCCTCACCGGGATCATCGGTACGGACCGCACCGAAGCCAGCACCTCCTTCACCAATGTCAAAACGCAGAACTACAGTGAGGACGCCCTTCGTCTGTTTGGATTGCAGGATCTCGTCCACGCCCTGCCGCCAGCCTCGCGCTCCGACCAGATCGTCGGACGCGTGACCCGTGAAGCCGCGCAGCTGACTGGCCTTGCCGAAGGAACGCCTGTCGTTGCCGGTCTGCACGACGTCACGGCCTCGGCGCTCGGGGCCGGGGGCTATGCCAAGGGCGTTGTCGCGGTCATTGCCGGGACCTATTCGATCAATGAGACGCTTTCGTCGGAGCCGCGTGTCGACCGACGCTGGTTCTGCCGCAACGGGATTGCGCCCGGCATTTGGAACAGCATGTCGATCTCACCTGCATCGACAGCCAATTACGACTGGTTTCTCGACACGCTCTGCGCTGCCGAACGCAAGAATGGCGAGGTGCAAGGCAACTCGATCCACGCCCTGCTGGCGCCCGAGATCGACGCCGCCTTCGAC
Organism: Rhizobium sp. SU303; assembly: GCF_021052345.1. Lineage (NCBI taxonomy): Bacteria > Pseudomonadati > Pseudomonadota > Alphaproteobacteria > Hyphomicrobiales > Rhizobiaceae > Rhizobium > Rhizobium sp. SU303. Next base: position 100,118 of record NZ_CP088096.1, on the reverse strand, counting down.
CGCCCCTCGACCGCGCTCTTCCATCCCTATCTGTTCGGCTCGCCTTATGGCGCAGCAGCCAGCGCCGGATTCTTCGGGCTCGGTGGATGGCACGACCGCGGCGACATGCTGCGCGCCGTGCTTGAGGGCATCGCTTTCAATCATCGCATTCATGTCGACGCGCTTCGCGACGGCTTTGCCTTCGATCAGGTGCGGCTCGCCGGTGGCGTCTCGCGCAATCCTGCCGTCGTGCAGATGTTTGCCGATGTGCTTGGCATGCCGATCACGGTAACCGAGACGGATGAGGCGGCTGCCTGGGGTGCTGCGCTTTGTGCCGGGTCGGGCGCCGGGGTCTTCGCCGATCCGCAGAGCGATCCACGCGACACGGCTTCCATCGCGAAGACTTGCCGGCCGGATGCGGCGCGCAGCGCGGACTATGAAAAGCGTTACCAAGTGTTCCGCGACATTGCCGACGCGATGATCCCCCTTTGGCCGAAGATTGCCGCGCTTGCGCCGGAGCAATCGGCAAACTGAAAAGACAGATGCCTGCTGCGGCGGGCGATTTAGGACGATGAGCATGACCCCCGATTTGCAGCAGCGCTTCTCGAATCTCGGCGAGAACGATATCGACGTTTTGATCATCGGGGCGGGCATCAACGGCGCCGGCCTGTTCCGTGACCTCTCGCTACAGGGTGTCAATTGCCTGATCGTCGACAAGGCCGACTTTGGCTCCGGCACGAGCGCCGCACCATCGCGGCTCATTCACGGCGGCTTGAAATATCTGGAAACGGGTGAGTTCGGACTGGTTGCGCAGTCGACGCTTGAGCGCAACCTCCTGCTCAAGAACGCGCCGCATTGCGTCGAGCCGCTGCCGACCTTCATTCCGGTCTTTTCCTGGACCCGCGGCATCTGGGCAGCGATCCGGACGCTCTTCGGGTCGAAGACGGCGCCGCGCAGCCGTGGTGCGGTTCTCATCAAGATCGGGCTTCGGCTCTACGACTTCTTCGGTTCGCGCGACCAGGTCATGCCGCGTCACCGGCTGATTCTGAAGAAACAGGCGCGCAAGGAGATGCCGCATATTACCCCCGCCATCGTCGCCGGCGGCATCTATTACGATGCCAAGATCAGCAGGCCGGAGCGGCTCGTCTATGAGCTCGTGCGTGATGGTCTCGATGTGAATGCGAGGAGCCTCGCGGCAAATTTCGCGACACTGGCTGCCGTTTCAGGAGGGCGTTTGACCTTCCGGCAACCCGATGGTCGCGAGTTCAGCGTCGCTCCCAAGCTAGTCGTCAATGCGGCAGGTCCTTGGATCGATCACGTCAACACTTTGCTCGGCGCTCCATCGCGGCTGATCGGCGGCACGAAGGGTTCCCATATCCTGCTTGACCATCCCGAATTGGTGCGAAGCCTCAACGGCCATATGATCTATTTCGAGGCCGACGACGGCCGCATCTGCCTGGTCTACGACTATCTCGGGTTGGCGCTGGTCGGGTCGACCGACATTCCGGCAGGTGATCCGGACAATGTCTCCTGCGAGGAGCCGGAGACGGAGTATTTCCTCGAAAGCATCCGCTCGCTTCTGCCGACGCTCCGCTTCGATCGCGATCAGATCGTTTACAGCTATAGCGGCATCCGCCCGCTGCCGGCATCGGATGCGACAGCACCGGGGCTGATCAGCCGCGATCACTCCGCGCCGGTAAAGGAGCCAGAGAGCGGCAGACCGTTTCCGATCATTTCGCTGGTCGGAGGCAAGTGGACGACGTTCCGCGGTTTTGCGGAAGAGGTCGCCGACACCGTTCTCTCCCGGCTGCAGCGCGGCCGCAGCCAGTCGACACGCTATCTGGCGATCGGCGGCGGTAAGGCCTTTCCGGCTGCTGCTGAGCAACGTAGCGCCTGGATCAGGGATACCGCGTCACGCAGCGGCGTTGCTGCCGCGCGTGCCGACGAACTGCTCGGCCGCTACGGCACGACGGCCGTGGCCCTGCTTTCTTCCTCTTCAGGCTATTCCGACGAACAGCGCCTGACGGGTGCTGCACGTTACAGCCTCCGGGAGATCGACTGGATCGCCCGGAACGAACTCGTTATCCACCTGTCGGACATCGTGATGCGCCGCACGACGCTTGCGATCGAGGGCCGGTTGACGCTGGAAGGCCTGCGGGAAATCGCCGGCGTTGCCGGGTCAGCGCTCGGCTGGGACGGCGAACGCACGGCAAGCGAAATCCAGGACGTTGTCAGCCAGCTGAGCCGCTTCCACGGCCAAGCACTGACAGGCAAAATTGCCGCCGAGCCGGAAAAGGCACCCCGCCCGGCCTCGGGCTAACCCAGTTTCAGGAGAAAGCCGGATCAAGGGAACCGGACTTGTAACGCTTCGCCATTTCCGAAACGGGAAGGGGCTTGATTCGACCGGCCATACCGGCCGTGCCGAACTGTTCGAAGCGCTCCTTGCAGAGCCTGGTCAGCGCCGTCATTGCCGGTTTCAGATATTTGCGCGGGTCGAATTCGCTTGGGTCCTCCTGCAGCACGCGGCGGATCTGACCGGTCATCGCCATTCTGCCATCGGTGTCGATATTGACCTTACGCACGCCGTTCTTGATGCCGCGCTGGATTTCTTCGACCGGCACTCCCCATGTCGGCTTCATCTGACCGCCATACTTGTTGATGATCTCCTGCAGCTCGATCGGGACCGAGGATGAGCCATGCATGACGAGATGCGTGTTCGGGAGCTTACGGTGAATTTCTTCGATGACGTTCATCGCCAGCACCGAACCGTCCGGCTTGCGGGTGAACTTGTAGGCGCCATGCGATGTACCCATCGCGATGGCGAGCGCATCGACTTTGGTTTCGCGCACGAATTTCACGGCTTCGTCCGGATCAGTCAGCAGCTGGTCATGTGAAAGCTTGCCCTCGGCGCCGTGGCCGTCCTCGGCCTCGCCCATGCCGGTCTCCAGAGAACCGAGAACGCCGAGTTCGCCTTCCACCGAGATGCCGCCGAAATGCGCCATGTCAGTCACCATCTTCGTGACGCCGACATTATAGGCCCAGTCGGCGGGCGTCTTGGCGTCCGCCTTCAGCGAACCATCCATCATCACCGAGGTGAAGCCCGCCTGGATCGCCGTCATGCAGTTGGAGGGATCGTTGCCGTGATCGAGATGCACGCAGACGGGAATATGCGGATAGATTTCGACGACGGCATCCATCATGTGCTTCAGCATGATGTCATGGGCATAGGCGCGGGCTCCGCGCGACGCCTGCATGATAACCGGCGCATGACACGCGTCGGCGGCTTCCATGATGGCGAGCGCCTGCTCCATATTATTGATGTTGAAAGCGGGAACGCCGTAGCCTTCCTCCGCAGCATGGTCGAGCAGTTGCCTCAGCGTAATGCGTGCCATCCAAGATTCCCCCATATCGATGGTCGATCGAAACGCCGCCATCTCTTCGAAACTAGAGCCCGGGCGTGAGCCGTTCAAGCGACTTATTTTAATAGGCAAAATGGCATAGGAGGAGGAATGTAACAAGCAATAATAACAATATCACAACGGGCATGATATTTCTCGAGAGACATTTCGCCTGCCCCAGCCGAATGAAATTCAGGCATGCGCTGAAGAGACGGGCCGCCGTCACGGTCCTTTCCGGCGATGGCGAGATCTCTTGAGCTAGGCACCCATGTGGCCGCGCGGTTGTGGCTTATGGCCAATGGCAGAGGCGACATCAGCCTCGATTTAAGGTTGATGAAGCCGAATGGGCAACATCCGGAAACCGGGTCAGATCAGACCGTATTGTTCCGCCTTATTGCGCAGGAACGGCAGGCCCTTGTCCATGACCTCTTCCATATCGCGTGCAACGGGGCGCCAGACTGCCAGGCCATAGGCGACCTCAGGCGGCATGTTGATGAAGCTTTCCATTGCAAGCCCACCCTTGAAGCCGATTGCGGCGAGCGCAGCATAGATCGCATCCCACGGAATATTGCCGTAGCCCGGCGTGCCGCGGTCGCTTTCGGAAAGATGGATGTACTTGAGGTGGTCGCGGGCGATCAGGATGCCGTTTGCCGCACCCTTCTCCTCGATATTCATGTGGTAGGTATCGAGATGGACGAAGATATTGTCCGCGCCGACACGCTCCACCATGTCGACGGCCTGCTGCGCCGAATTGATCAGGTGGTTCTCATAGCGGTTCACGGCCTCGACGCCGAGCTGGACGCCGTACTTCCTCGCATGTTTTGCCGCCGTGTCGAGCACCTTGGCGATGTTGTCGTATTCGCTTTGCGTCGGCGGCACGCCGGTACGCTCGCCGATGCCACCGAAGATGACGCCGGACAGAGCTTCCGCGTTCATTTCCGCGGTCTTTTCGATCGCGACCTTCAGATGCTCGATCGCCGCATCCGGGCGAACGGAAGCCCAGGCATGTTCCGGTAGGCCGAGCGAGCAGACGGCGCGCAGCTTGTGCTTTTCAAGCAGGTCGCGGGTGTGTTTCGCATCGACGGCAGGCGCGTTCAGCAGCGCAATCTCGATGAAATCCATCTTGTAGTGCACGGCTCCGGCAATCGCCTTCTCGGCGCCTGCCCGATCCCAGTTCATGGTCCACATGCTGGTGTGAACGCCGAAACCTTCCATGTCGTATCTCCTATTTCACGATTCTGATGAACTTGGCCGAGAGCCACCGCAGCACCATCACGACGATGAGCAGGATGCCCCAGACGGCGGTGGTGAGGTGCTGGTTGGCGCCGAGCAGGTTGAGCCCCGAAGAGAGGAGCTGCAGCACGATGAGCGCCACGAAAACGGGGAGGACGCGGCCGAAGCCGCCGAAAGGATTGATGCCGCCGAGAAAGCAGGCGAGCACGGTGATCAGCAGATAGGACTCACCGTGGCCGACGCGCACCGAATTGAAGCGCGCAAGCATGATGATGCCGGCAACCGCCGCCATCACGCCGGAAAGCATGTAGACCAGCACCAGGACCTTGCGGGTGTTGATGCCGGAATAGCGGGCAGACTCGATATTGGAGCCGATCATGTAGGTGGAAAAGCCGAGCTTGGAGCGCGAGAGCAGGACGTGGCTGGCGATCACGCAGGCGATCAGGATCAACAAAGGTACCGGGATGCCGAGGATGCTGCCGTGGCCGATCGGAGCGACGAAGGTGGGGAAGCCCGAGATATCGCCGCCGCGTGTCAGGAACTCGCCGAGGCCGCGCAGGAAGATCATCATCGACAGCGAAACGAGGATCGGGTGGGCGCGGGTAAAGGCAATGACCAGCCCCATGACCAGGCCGCTTGCCGCGCCGACGGCAAGTGCCAGAGCCGAACCGAGCAGGAAGGCGCTAGGGCCGGCATCGATGCCGCCATTGGCCTGCAGCGTCCAGGCGAGCGTCAGGCCGGCGATGTTGGCGGTGAAGGTGATCGCAAGGTTGAGGCCGCCGGTGAGGATCGGCATCAGCATGGCAAGCGTCAGGATGCCAAGCTCGGGAAGCTGAAAGGCGACCGATCCGAAGGTCGCGCTCGTGAGGAAATGCGGCGAGGCGACACCGAAGACGATCAGCACGGCCGCCAGTGCGGCGAGGGGACCGGCCATGTCGGCCCCGAAGATGGCGTTGAAGCGGGCGGCGAGCGCGTTCATCAGCTCTCTCCCCTGTCTGCAGGCCTGTCGCCGGTCAATTTGCGGGTCGCAAACACCGGCACCAGATTGCCGATGCGGGCGCTCGACAAGGTGATCGCAACGAGGATGATCGCGCCGACGATCATCTTGAAGGCGAAGGGCGAGACGCCCATCAGGTTGAGGCCGTTCTGGGTGATCGAGACGAGCAGCACGCCCAGCACGCAACCGAGCACCGAGCCCTTGCCGCCGCCCAGCCGCGCGCCGCCGAGTACCACCGCAGCCAGGACATCGAGCTCGCGGCCATAAAGTGCGTTCGGCACGACCTCCTGCGCATAATGCGCCTGCATGAGACCGGCGATGCCTGCCATCAATCCAAGCCAACCGAAGGCGATGAACTGCATGGCGCCGATATTGATGCCGAAGCGGCGCGCCCCTTCCGGATTGTCGCCAAAGGCATAGAGCTGCCGGCCGGTGGTCGTGCGGGTAATGAAGAGCCAGGTGGCGAGCGTGCAGACGGCCATGACGACAACCGGCAAGGTGATCTCAGCCCAGCTCCCATCGGCCATTTCGCGCTCGTAGATGATGACGCGGGTCGTCAGCCAGTCGGGCAGATTGTAGATCGACACGCCCTTGGTGAAGAACATCAGCAGGCCGAAATAGACGTTGAAGGTCGCGATCGTCGCGACGATCGAGATGATCAGGAAGCGGTGGATCAGGAAGGCGTTGATCATCCCGAGCACCATGCCGATACCGGCCGCGATCAGCAGACCGGACACCCAGCCGCCCCCGCCGATCCGCTCAAGCGCCAGTGCAGTGACATATTGCACGATCGAGGCGGCGACGGCGAAGGAGATGTCGATGCCGCCTGATATCAGCACCACGAGCAGGCCGACGGCGAAGATGATATTGACCGCGCTAATGTTGAGCAGGTCGAACCCATTGCCGAGCGTGATGAAGCGGTCGGTCGTAAAAGCCAGGACAATGCTCATCGCGATGATGACGGCAAACAGCACGAATTCCGTCGTATAGGCCAGGAACAGCTTACGCATAAACCGTCGCCTCCAGGTCCTTCAGTGTGGTCGCGCGCGGATCGTACCAGCCGGCCATGTGGCCCTTTTCCATATGGATGATCCGATCGGCGTTGAAATAGACCTCCGGCACCTCGTCCGAGATGAGGATGATCGCAAGCCCCGCCTCGGCAAGGCGCGCTACGATTTCGAAGATGCCGGCGCGGGCGCCGACATCGACGCCCACCGTGGGCGCATCGAGGATCAGCACCTTTGGATCGGTGGCGAGCCATTTGGCAATGGCGACGCGCTGCTGGTTGCCGCCCGAAAGCGTCGAGATCGCATCGTCCTGCCTGCCGATCCTAACGCCGAGATCGGCGATCCAGCGCGCGACGAGCGAGCGCTTCTTTTCAGGCGAAATGAGCCGGCCGCTCAGGATGCGGTTGAGCGAGGCCATGACCAGATTGTCGGCGATGGATTGCGGCTGGTTGAGACCGAGCGAAAGGCGGTCCTCGGAGAGATAGGCGACACCTGATGTGATCGCCTCGCGGTTGGAGGCAAAGCGCACCGGCTTTCCCTCCAACACGATCGTTCCGGAGGCGGGCCGGCGCATGCCGAACAGCGTGAGGGCAAGTTCGGTGCGCCCGGAGCCAAGCAGGCCGGTGATCCCGAGCGTCTCGCCACGGCGCAGATCAAAGGAGATGTCCTCGAACTCGCCAGGCCGGGAAAGCTTGCTGACAGAAAGCACGACCGGGTTCTGCGATACGTCGCGGGCGACTACATTCTGGTCGAAGGTGCGCCCGGTCATCAGCTCGGTGATCTTAGACTGGGTCATGCCCTCCACCGGATAGACCCCGACCAGCGCGCCATCGCGCAGTACCGTGATGCGCGAGGAGATTTCCAGCACTTCCGCAAGACGATGACTGACGAAGACCACGGCAACGCCCGAAGCCGACAGTGTGCGCACGATCGCCAGCAGATGATCGGTCTCGGACTGGGTGAGCGAGGCAGTCGGCTCGTCCATGAACACGATCCGGGCCTCTCCGACCAGCGCGCGGGCAATGGCGACGATCTGGCGCTGAGCGATGGCGAAATCCTTAAGGGGTCTGTCGACGTCGAGGGTGACGCCGAGGCGGGCGAGTGCTTCCTCGGCTATTCCGCGGATCGCGGCATAATTGACGAAGCGCGGGCGCGAACCGGAAAGGGTCTGGAAGGCGATATTCTCAGCCACGCTCATTTCCGGAAAAAGCGCGAGGTCCTGCCAGATGATCTGGATGCCGCGGGACTGGGCCATGGCAGGCGTCATCTGGGATATCACCTCACCGTCGAAGACGATCTCGGCGCCGTCTGCAGGCCGATAAACGCCGGAGATCACCTTGATCAACGTGCTCTTGCCGGATCCATTCTCGCCGGCGAGGCAATGCACTTCGCCGGGCAAGACTTCGAAGGAGACGTCTTTGAGCGCCTTGACACCGCCGAATGTCATGTTGATGCCGCGAAGCGAAAGAAGCGGCGTGGCCTTCACACCATCATCCGTTGCTGTGTTCATGCCGGTTGCCCGTCCAGTCGAATGCCATAAAAGTCAAATGGTCCGGCCATGGCCGGATACCGCTCTCTTTCCCGAACGCCGGGCCGGTCGACATGGACCAGCCCGACACCCGGGGAGGGGGCCTCTTCAGAGGCCCATTGCGGCCAAGTCGTCGACCGTATCCTTGTTGATCGGCAGCAGCTGATCGACGATGATGTCGTTACCAACAGGCTTGATCACGCCGAGACCCGGAATGTCATCACCTTCCTTGACGCTCTCGCCCTTGATCAGGCGATCGGCGAGCGTGACGAAGACTTCGCCGGCCTGTTTCGGATTCCACATGAAGCCGCCCGATATCGCGTCGGCCTTGATCAGCTTCTGGCCCTGACCGGGCGAGAACGGGCCGAGCACGAAGATTTTGCCCGTCTTGCGGCGTTCCTCGATGGCGCGCCCAGCGCCGATCGGACCCTGGCTGCCGAAGGCGAGGAAGCCGGTCAGATCCGGATGCGCGGCAATGAGATCGAGCGCCGTCGAGCGGCTCTTGTCGACGTCTTCCGCCACGCCGTAGCGCTCGCCGACGAGCTTCATGTCCGGGTAATTCGCCTTGATATAGGCGATTGCGGCATCCGCCCAGGCGTTGTGCAGCGGCACGGTCAGCGAGCCGACGAAGACGGCATATTCGCCCTTGCCGCCCATTTTCTCGGCGAGCAGCTTGCCATGCGCTTCACCGAAGCCGGTGGCCGATGCGAGCTCGAAATTCCAGTCGGCGCCCTTCTGCGAGGGCGATTCATGCGTAATGACCTTGATGCCGGCGGCCTGCGCCTTGGTCAGCACGGGCTCGAGCACCTTGGCATCGTTCGGAACCACGCCGATGACCTTGACGCCTTGGGCAATCAGATCCTCGATGGCGCGCACCTGCAGCGCCGGGTCGGCGCTGGTCGGGCCAATCATGAAGGCATCGACCCCCAGTTTCTGGCCCTGTTCCTTGATCCCGGCTTCCATCGCGTTGAACCAGGGAATGCCGCCGATCTTGACGACAACGCCGACCTTCGGCGCGTCCTGCGCAAACGCGACCACCGCCCCGGCAAGCGACAGCGATGCGGCAAACGCCGCTACGATAAGGCTCCTCATCCTCACTCCTCCTCAAAGGTCGCTCATACGAACGACGACCACCGGCCGGTTTGCGGCAGGTTGTTCCTGATTGCTTCTTGGCGAGGGAATACCCTTGCCTCCCATCCCGCCTCCTCCGGCGAACCATCTTTGCACAATCGATCTTTCTTTTTTGCACAATCGATGGTGCAATGACTATCGATCAAGGCGGGGCTTTCGTCAAGAGGGGTTTGTTTCTAAGGGAAGCGACAAAGGAAGGCGCGATATGACCAACGTCAGCAGGAAGAAGGCGACCATCTACGATCTCTCGATCCTATCGGGTGCGTCGCCTTCCACCGTGAGCGCCGTGCTGAACGGAAGCTGGCGGAAACGGCGTATCAAAGAGGCGACGGCGCAGCTCATTCAGAATCTGGCAAACGAGCACGGCTATACGGCAAATCTGCAGGCCCGCGGCTTGCGTTCGTCCCGCTCCGGTCTCGTCGGTCTTCTGCTGCCGGTGCACGACAACCGCTATTTCTCCTCGATGGCGCAGTCTTTCGAGGCGCAGGTCAGAAGCCGCGGCCAGTGCCCTCTCGTCGTCAGCGCCTGTCGCGATCCGGAGGAGGAGCGCAAGGTTGTCGAGACGCTGATCTCCTATTCGATCGACGAGCTTTTCATCGCCGGCGCAACCGATCCGGATGGCGTGCACAAGGTTTGCGAAAAGGCTGGGCTGAAGCACGTCAACATCGATCTGCCGGGCACGCTGGCGCCGTCGATCATCAGCGACAATCATGAAGGTGCGCGCATGCTGACACAGGCGATCATCGAACGCGCGCAGGAGGATGGCCCACTTTCACCCGACGATCTGTACCTGTTCGGCGGCCGCAACGACCATGCCAGCCATGAGCGAATTCGCGGCTTTCGCGACGTAAAGCGCGCATTGCTGGGCGCGGATCCGGACGTCTGCATCCAGCCGACCGGCTATTCCCCCGCCATGACGGCGCGCGCCTTCGAAGCCTTCTACGAAGGCCATGGAAAGCTGCCGCGCGCATTCTTCGTCAATTCCTCGATCAACCTCGAAGGGCTGATGCGCTTCCTCGCCCTGCACCCGCATGAGACCTTCGCCGATATCATCGTCGGCTGCTACGACTACGATCCCTTCGGCTCCTTCCTACCTTTCCCCGTCTTCATGATCCGGCAGGACAGCGAGGCGATGATCACCAAGGGGTTTGCGATCCTCGACGCAGACCGCGGCCCGCCAATCACGCATCTGGTGCGGCCGACCCTCGTGCCCCCACGCACGGCGCTGACCGGCCCACTCGATGCACTGAGGGATATCGAGTAGCCTCCTGCTTCGTCGGAGACGCTGGGCTGACGAAGCAACGGACTGGCTGATGCCGATCGTGTTGGCATCGACAACTGCCTTATCGGATCTAGCTTTCTGTGATGCGGCGATCTTCATCGGAGCCGACGGAGAGCTGCTTCCAGTCCAGGTCCTCCTGCAGCTCGAGATATTGCGTCGCGCCGATCTGATCCGTGTCGCGCAATTCCTCAAGGCGCTGGCGCTGGGCGAGGACGGCGGCGATCGTCAGGTCGCGGCGGCGATCGAGCGGCGAGGTCTTGATTGCACCGCTTGATGCGGCCCAATGTTCCTTGCAGATCGTCCGGATCGCTTCGGCCTCGGTGCCGTCTTCCTTCTCAAGCCGCTGAAAGGCGGCTTCGGCGAGCGATCTTCGGGCCGCCTTGAGTTCATCGCGGACTTCTGCCTGCCGACCGAGTTTCAGGAGATGGATCATCGGAGCCAAGGTCGCCCCTTGAATGACCAGGGTTGCGAGCACCACCGTGAAGGCCGTGAGCACGACCAGGTCTCGCTCGGGAAAGTCGGCAGGGAGCGCGAAGGCCGTCGCCAGCGTAACGAGGCCGCGCATACCGGCCCAACCCACCAGCAAGGTTTCCCCTGATGTGAAAGGCGCCAATTCATTGCCTCTTCGGTGGCGAGACGCGACGACGGCGTGAAGCAGGAACGCCATCGCCATGCGCGCCAGGATGACGCCGACCACCACGATGACGGCAAATCCCATCGCCCGCTGAAGCTCTTCAGCCGACATCGTCTCGATGATGCGGCGCGCCTGCAGCCCCATCAGCAGGAAAGCCACCACGTTCAACAGGAAGACGACAGTCGTCCAGACCGCGAAGGAATGCACCCGCATCCGCGGCGAATCCTCGACTGAAGAGAGGGTGGCGATGGTCATTGCGCTCGCTACTGTGGCAAGGACAGCCGACAGGTGCAGATGCTCGGCGATCAGCCAGGTCGAAAAAGCGTAGACGAACTGAAGCAGGGTCCCACCAACCGTATTTTCGGTTATCGGCCGAAGCCGCGAGACGAAAAAGCCGAAGACGAGGCCGAACAGGATTCCTCCAGGTGCGGCAAACCCCACCTGAAGCGCCGTCCCGGCATCCAGCCCACCCCGCGCCTGGACAGTGAGCGCGGCCCCGAAAAGCAGCAGTGCGGTCGCATCGTTGAACAGGCTTTCTCCCTTGAGCAGGGCATCCACACGGCGCGCGACAGGCAAATTGGAAAGGACCGCCGTGGCGGCTGCGGCATCGGGCGGCGCAACGATTGCGCCGAGTGTGACCGCAACCGCAATCGGAAGCCCGACTGTCAGCATGCTGATCGACACCACCACGCCTGTCGTGACGAAAACGGCAACGACGGCATAGAAGAACAGCGGCAGCAGCATGCGCCGGGCCGCACCCACCGGGAAATCATAAGCCGAGTCGACAAGGACGGGGGCGATGAACAGGGCAAGCGCCGTCGGCGGATCGATGGGGATCGTGGGCGCGCCGGGCAGCATCGCCACTGCGACGCCGGCGGCAGCCAGGATGCCGGGGTAGGGCAGGCGCGTGCGACGCGTCACCTGCAGCAACAGGATGGCAACCGCCAGCAATGCAACAAGTGTTTCGAAGAACGTCATTTCAGCATACTAGCAGGCTTTCGGGCACATTGAAGCGGGTGCAGCCCCGATGTAAAACTTGTGTCGTATCAAGCTGCTGATGCAGCGGCGGAGGGCGATCATGGACTACGAGGTTGCGATTGTCGGCGCTGGCGCGGCCGGCATTGCAGCAGCAAAAAGCCTGGCCGATGCCGGCCGCTCGGTCATCATCCTGGAGGCCAGCAACCGCGTTGGCGGACGAGCCTGGACAATCGAATTGGCCGGAATGCCGCTGGATATGGGGTGTGGCTGGCTGCATTCTGCCGAGCGCAATCCTCTCGTCGCCATCGGCCGTACCTCCGGGTTCAACATCGAGCGCGGAACTACGGCGTGGCAGAGCCAGTGGCGCGATCTCGGTTTCACACCGGATGAGCGCGCGGCGGCGGCAGCCGCTTGGACCGCGCTTGAGGAGCGGATGCGGGCCAGCCCCCCCGCGAGCGACAGGGCGTCGGACGCGCTGGAGCCGGGCGGCAAATGGAACGCTTACTGCCAGTCCCTCAGCGGATATCTGAACGGCGCACCGCTCGATCGGCTGTCGGTCTCTGACTTTCTTGCCTATAACAGTGCGGCGACCGACGCCAATTGGCGGGTGCGTGAAGGCTATGGAAGTCTGATCGGCGCGGCCGTTCCGAATGTGGCCTTGCGCCTTTCGACTCCCGTTCGACGCGTGGCAATGACCGGAAACGGCATCCAACTGGAGACCGACCGCGGTCCTGTCACATCAGGTGCCGCGATCATCACGGCATCGAGCACCGTTCTGGCCGGCGGAGCCATTATCTTCGACCCGGAGGCCGACGATCACCTCCACGCCGCGAGTCAGCTGCCGCTTGGCCTCGCAGACAAGCTGTTTTTTGAACTCCATGGCAATCATGGTCTCGAGCCGGAAACCCATCTGCTCGGCGACCCGCAAAATGCCGAGACCGGCAGCTATTATATCCGGCCATTCGGCCGGCCGATCATCGAAGGCTTCTTTGGCGGAACCGGCGCTGTCGTCATCGAACGTGCGGGTTTGGTGGAGGCATTTGCCTTCGCTCTCGACCAGCTTTCATCACTGCTCGGCAGCAACATCCGCCGCCACCTGCGGCCCCTGGCAGCCTCTTCCTGGTGTCGTACCGATTGGATAGGCGGCTCCTACAGCCATGCGCTGCCCTGCCATGCCGGCGCACGTGCAGTCCTGGGGCGCCCGGTCGGCGACCGGCTGTTTTTCGCCGGCGAGGCGACGCATCAATCCGACTTTTCGACTGCGCATGGCGCATGGGAAAGCGGGTTGCGGGCCGCCGACCAGGCTGCAGCTGTTCTACCACCCTCATGAGATAGAAGGGTGCATCTCGTGACCCTCAGCGCTCCGGCTGACCATCACCAGCTGGCAGAATTTCATGATTTGCCCGGTTTCGGATTGTTTATGTGCAACTATAAATCGGGCAAAGCCGCCGACCGCACGGCGGTCCATGTCCGTCAGGCGACCGTCGAAGAGGACGGAGGCGCCGAGCTTGTTAGCAATCGCGCCGACCGGATCGCCGTTCGAAAGACGGCTTTCACGCAACTCCAAGCCCAGATTGGCGCAGAGCGAGAGCGTGCCGCAAACGACGCAGGCCTTGGCCTGCCTGCCGCTCATCGGGTAGAAGGCGAGCAGCGCCGAGCCGCCCATCTCGACGGTGGCGGCACGTGCCAGGCGCTCCGTCCAGGCATTGCTGACCGTTTCGAGCACCAATGCGTTGCCCTTGTCGTCGCAGCGAACCTGGGCGTGGCGGAGTTGCCTAGTGAACGTTACCATCTGCAAGGCAAAGGCCGAGGGCATGTCACTTGCGGCGTAGTCATAGTCGCAAATATCAATCACGAAACAAAGGCCAGCGGCAGATCGGGCTTAGACGCCCCTGAAGGTTCTGTTGGCTGAGCTCGACTAACGATTACAGCGATCCTGAAGGAGATATTCCATGCTCAAGCCCGTCCCACTACTTGTCGTAGCACTGGTTTCAGTTCTGGCCTCATGCAGTGCCGATACTGCTTCGACAACGCCGCGCAAAGGGCCGTGCAATGCTGACGCCGCCCAAAGCCTCATTGGCAAGCCAAAGCCGACAGACGTCGAGGCGATGCGGATCACGAACTCGAAGACCGTTCGCCAGATCGAGCCGGGTCAGATGGTGACCCATGACTTCAGGGAGGACCGGGTGACGATCGAGACCGATCCTGCGTCCGGTCGGGTTGTTGGAGCCAGGTGCGGCTAAGACGCCTCGATCGCTGCAACGCCGCCAGAAAAGGGCCAGTGGAGAGCCGCGGCCCTTGAGATGTGAAGGTCAAAACCTCCAGAGGGGAACAGCCGAGAGCGAGCTTTAGGATTTGCTGCTTTTAATCGCGCCGTGTTCGATTGGTTCATCAAATGCTTCCCAAACAGAAGGCCGCCAGCAACTTCCAGACCATGAGGTTCTATGCTCCCCGCGCGGATCCTGCCCGATGCACGGAAACACGGCTTCAAGAAGGATCATTGCGTCGAGGCGCTGTGGTCGGTTCGTCGCCATGTGGGGCAAAGTCATCCGTCAGGCGGGTGGCAGCCGGTCTTGCTCACGGAATATGCTAGGCTGCACAATTCTCTTGTCGAGCAGCCGCAGAACGCTGATTGCTGCACATCCTCCGACCAAATGTCATGCTCAACAGGGGAAATGATTGGCCAAATTCTATTTGCTACTAGAAGGCCGCCTAGCATAGGCCGGCACCTGAAACCGGCGGCGATAGTTCCCCGGAGCCAAGCCTGTTATCCTCCTAAACAAACGTCGAAAGAAGGCGGACTCCTCGTACCCTACCTGCCAACTTATCTCGTCGACGGAAGCCTCAGTTCGCTCTAGTCGCCGCTTCGCCTCCTCGATCCGCAGCCGTTGAACATAGGCGATCGGGCTCATGCCGGTCGTCTGGGTGAACCGTCGCTTGAAGGTCCGTTCCGTCAGCCCCGCCCGCTTGACCATCTCCTCCAACGGATTGGCGACGGAATAATGGGCGGCAAGCCAATCCTGTGCAGTTTGGATCGCCTGGTCGCGGTGGTCGCGCCGCCCCTCGAAGACCATGTAGGGAGCCAGGCCGTCCTGGTGCCATTGCAGCGCAAAATAGCGGGCCACCGTCTGCGCCGCCGTCGCCCCTGCATGGCGGGCGATCAAGTAGAGCACGAGATCGTGCCATGTCATCGAGGCGCCGGACGTAATCAACTCGTCCCGTTGGCCAGCGACCACCAGCACCTGTTCCGGATGGATCGGGACCTGCGGGTAGGCGTCGCGGAACGTCTGGGCATAGCCGAAATGGACGGTGGCATCGGCGCCATCGAACAGCCCGGTCTCGGCAAGCAGGAAGATTCCCGAACAGGCTGAGCAGATCAGCGCCCCTTTCGCGTGCATCCTCCGGCACCATTCCACCAGCGCAGGATAGCGGCGCTTCACCCAGCCTTCCGGCCCGAGCACGACTGACGGCACGATGACGATGTCGGTCCGGTCGATTTCGGCGATCGGCCGCTGCACCACAATCGGCACGCGGCTGGCGAGCGTCAGCGGGCCGGCCCGTTCGCCGACGATCTCGACGTGGAAAGGTGGTGTCTTCGTAATGCCGCCGTCCGGAGGTACGATGGAAAAGGCGTTCATTACATCAAAGATACCGCTCAACGTCGATAGTGCCGCCTCCGGCAGCGCCACCAGGCTGACATGGAGCGGCTGCGGCCCCAGCGCCCGTTCAGCCTCCTGCTGCGTTCTCGTCATCATCGGTTCCCCTTTGCAGCAATAATAACCCCGGAGCGCAGCGGGGGCCACGTCGAACGCGACAGCTTCCGGCTTTGCGTGGCGTAAATGGCCCGATCATGGCCTGCACCGCTCTGCCGCTCCCCCTCGTCGCCTGCGATCCTCCCCTCACCTCGAACGGAGGTTTCCAACCAGGGAGAAACATCGTGGATACCATGCAGACCAAGACCATCGACAGTGCAAAGCTCGAGACGCTGGTCGGTCGCGTCGTTAGCGATCTTTCCGCCGGCTATGGCGGGGTCATGGTCAGCCTCGGCCACCGCCTCGGTCTCTATAAGGCAATGGCCGACCGCGGGCCGCTCACATCTCGTGAAATCGCCAGCCGCGCCGGCTGCAGCGAACGATATGTGCGCGAATGGCTGAATTCGCAGGTGGCCGGTGCCTATGTCACTTATCATGCCGTCAGCGGCACCTATGAGCTGACGCCGGAACAGGCTTTCGTGCTGGCGAACGAGGACAGCCCCGTCTTCATCCCGAATGCCTGGGCAACGCCCGCTTCCATGTGGGCCGACGAGGAAAAGGCGCTCGAGGCCTTCCGCACCGGCGCCGGCATCCCTTGGGGAGACCATGATGGCCGACTCTTTTGCGGCGTCGCTTCCTTCTACCGCAACGCCTACCGCGCCAGCCTCGTGCCGGAATGGCTACCGGCGCTCGATGGCGTGGTGGAGAAGCTGAAGGCAGGCGCACTGGTGGCCGATGTCGGTTGCGGCCACGGCCATTCGACGGTGCTGATGGCGGAGGCATTCCCAAAGTCGAAATTCCACGGCTTCGACACGCACGAGAAGTCGGTCGACGAAGCACGCAAAGTGGCGAGCGAGGCGGGCGTTTTTGATCGCGCGACCTTTTCGACCGCGCGGGCGGAGAACTATCCGGGGAAGGGCTATGACCTCATCTGCTTCTTCGACTGCCTGCACGACATGGGTAATCCGGTGGCAGCCGCCACGCATGCAGCCAACGCCCTTGCCAAGGACGGCAGTGTAATGCTGGTCGAGCCCTTCGCCAACGACAGGGTAGAGGACAATATCTCGCCTGTCGGCCGGCTCTACTATGCCGCTTCGACGACGATTTGCTGCGCCCATGCGATTTCTGATGGAGGTCACACCGTGCTGGGTGCCCAGGCCGGCGAGGCAAGGCTCAAGGACATCTTCCGCAAGGCGGGCTTCACCCGCTTCCGCAAGGCGATGCAGACGCCGTTCAACCTGATCCTCGAAGCCCGCCTCTGACAGAGACCGGCGACTGAGGGCGCCGGTCTTGGCACGACCAATGCAGGCCCTCCGATGTTTGGACGGAGCCTGCATTGCCACCGAACCCGGCCAGAGGTCGTCGAGATAGAGAATGAATGGCGCCGGGTCGATATCGGCCGCAGCCCGGTACTCAGTCACTCTTCGGGCGCGATGAAAGTCTTCGTGCGTCCCGCGGACGCCGCGCTTCGACACCCGAAACCACCTCTTCAACGATCTCTGTAACTCCATCGGCGTCGCACCGTCGCGCGCCTGGACCGAGATGCCTTGCATGACAGCCGATAAGGAACGTGCGAGACGGTGCGCGTCGGCCTTAGCTGCGAAAGATGAAAGTGCGTCAGCGATGCGTTCGCGCATGGCATCACGTCGGGCAGCTGCATCAGGGGCAAGCGCCGCGTGGTCTGGATGGCAGGCTGTCGTGCCGCTGGAGATCATGCACCCACGCTCTCGGTCCGGATGCGTCACGGCCCGAACCCCTCCCTCCAGCAGCAGCCGCACAGCTTGAGCCAGCGACGCGGCTTTGCCCATTTCGAAGCGCCGACGAGCTCGCTTAGTCGAGATCGCCATTTCCTCACGGTTCTCTCGTTGGTGCCGTATCGCCGTGCAAGCGCCTCGGTTGGGAGCTTCCGATAACGGTAGCCCTGCTCGAACGACGTACGTGGTCTTGGCGCTGCCCATGAAGAAATTGGCCCATAGAGACTCCCTCTGCGATCGCGACAAGAATACGCCATAAGACCCAGGGACTAAACCACCCAGTGTACGAGGGTGAGCACGGATATCTGCAGGTGCGAAAGCCGATGATATGTAATTCTCGATGCCGAAAGCGTTGACATTTAAGCGCAAGCCGTATGTATAAAGATTACAACATGGTGTGAGACAAAGTGAATGCTAGCGATCCTCGCAGACGATCTGACCGGTGCGTTAGACTCGGCAGCGCCGTTTGCCGGCCGGGGTCTCTACACGGAAGTTGCTCTTCATCAAGAAGCTATCGCTGACATCGTGAAGAGCGCGCCCGACGTCCTTTCAATTAACCTTGATACTCGCGAGATTAGTCCGGACGAAGCGCGGGCGGCTACCGCTGCCGTCGTCGCTCTGTTGCCGGCGGGAACGCGGTTGTTCAAGAAAGTCGACTCGCGGCTCAAGGGCAATATCGCCGCCGAACTTGACGCAATACCTTATTCTCGGGCCGTTGTTGCACCGGCCATTCCTCAATTTGATCGTTTCGTCGAAGCCGGCAGAGTGACAGGTTTCGGTGTCGCCACGCCGATCGACATTGCCGACAGGCTTGGGGCGCATGCCGGCCGTGCCAGCGCGCCGGATACCCGTTCGTCCGCTGACATGGAGGCCGTTCTCCAGATTGCTGAAACCGACGGCACAGACCTATTGGTTGGCGCGCGTGGCCTTGCCGAAGCACTCGCGTGCCGAATGACGGCGATGGCCAAGGCGCAAGCGGCAACCATCCCGACCGGCCGGATCACCTTTGTGATCGGCTCGCGGGACCCGATCACGCTTGCGCAGGTCGAGCACTTGCGCATGAACTTGGCCTTACAATATTTGCCAGCCCCGAACGGTATCTTCAACGGATCCCCGGCGACCGATGCCGAATTAACGCTCGTTCAGGCGACGCCAGGCTCAGAAGGCGTCAGTCCGAAAGCCGTGGCGGATGCGTTGGCCGATGGTGTGCTAGAATACCTTGTCCGCAATGACGGTACACTTCTTTTGTCTGGAGGAGCAACGGCGGAAGCAGTGCTGCGCCGACTTGGGCTGTCGCGAATGCGGCTGCATGGCGAATGCCTGCCGGGTCTCGGTCTAGCGTCCGCAAATGGGCGTTGCATCATTGCCAAATCCGGCGGATTTGGTCAGCCGGACACGTTGAAGAACATTGCAGAAATGGTGCTGCGGAAGGCGGGTTGAGATATGGGACTGGAAACTGGAACCGTCCGAAGGGGGCTTGCCGATATCGTATTCGAACGCATGCTGCGCGCCATCAAGTCTGGTGCCTACAAGCCCGACGAGCGCCTGCCGACCGAACATGATCTTGCTGCAGAATTCGAGGTTTCTCGCCCGGTCATCCGCGAAGCGCTGAAACGCCTGCGGGACCAGAGCCTGATCTATTCGCGTCGCGGTGCCGGCAGCTTCGTCCGCTCGGTCGGCCTGCGAAATCCGCTCGGTTTCGGCCAGCTGGAAAATGTCGCCGACCTTCTCAACTGTTACGAGTTCCGCCTGACGATGGAACCGACAGCCGCCGCGGCCGCCGCAATCCGCCACGATGCCGACAGTCTGAAAGCGATCCGTCAGGCGCTGGAACTGCTGCGCGATGCCACGAACCGCCAATCGCATCGTGAGGACGCTGACTTCCAGTTCCATCTCGCCATCGCCCGCGCCGCGCAGAACAACTATTTCTCCACTGCCATGGAAGCGCTGAAGGACCACATTGCTGTCGGCATGAAGTTCCACGGCGCCTCGATCAAACGAGAAGCATCCGGCCTGTCCCGCGTGTTCGCCGAACATGAAGCGATTGCGACAGCCATCGCCAACCGCGACGAGGACGAAGCGCGACGCTTGATGCTGGAGCATCTGAAGGGCTCGCGCGAAAGGCTGTTCCAGTCGTCACATCAGTAGGGCGGCTGTCCAGGCTGTTGGCAGTCCCTTCTGGCCTGTCGTCGCCCTTCGGCCCCATCACAAGGGGTGGTCACCGCTTGCCTCGATTAGGCCTCGACTATTCGCCCAGATTAGCCCTCCACTACGATCCACTCCCCAAAAACAAAAAAGGCGGCGCATCACTGCACCGCCTTCGTCCTCAAGGCTGGCGTCTCAGAAGCTGGCCCGATATATTCCCAGAACGTCATCGACGCTCATATCAGCCGGGTTGTTGTCCATCAGGCGGCGGATGGCATGCGCATCCGCGGCAAAGCGCGGCAGGTCGGCTTCGGTCGCGCCGTGTTTCGCCAGTGACATCTCGATGCCGAGATCGGCACAGAAACCAAGGGCCTCTGCGCGCAGATTCGCCTGCGAAAGACCGTGACCGAGGCCCAGCGCCTGCGCCACCTCTGCGGTCTTTTCCTGCGCCACTGGCTCGTTGAAGGCGAGCACGTGCGGAAACACGATGGCATTGGCGAGCCCGTGTGGCAGGTGCAATAGCGTGCCGAGCGGGTAGGCGATGGCATGGCCCGCCGCCGTATTCACCGGCCCGAGGCAGATGCCCCCGTAATAGGACGCCAGCATCAGCCCCTCGCGGGCTTCGTGGTCGGATCCATCCTTCACAGCGCGGGCAAGATATTTGCCGACGAGGTGAAAGCCCATGCGGGCAAAGCCGTCGATCATCGGATGCGCGCGCTTGCTGGTAAATGCCTCGACGCAATGGGCCATGGCATCCACGCCGGTTGCAGCGGTCACGGCCGGCGGCACCGAATAGGTGAGTTCCGCGTCGAGCACGGCAAGATCGGCGATCAGATGTGGGCTTTCGACCGCAATCTTGGCGCCCTTGATCGGGTCGGTGATTAGCGAGCGGATGCCCGCTTCCGAGCCAGTGCCGGCCGTGGTGGCGATCTGCGCCAGACGCGTGCTGCGTCCTGCTACCTTGTTGGAGCCGGCGACATCGGCCAACGTCTGCTCGCTGTCCCAAAGGGCAGCGAGCAGCTTGGCGACGTCCATGACGGAACCGCCACCGAGACCGACCACCAGATCCGGCTTTGCCGCGCGCGCCGCTGCCAGCGCAGCGTCGAGCGTTGCAATCTCCGGCTCGCCGGGAATGGCATCGAACACGGCGACCTTGCCCGGCAGTTTCAGCCGGTCGACGAAGCCCGCGGTGATCGGCGTGGCAATCACCAGCGTCGAGGAAACCTCTCCGGCCCAGGTGCAGACCTCGCCGATCGTTCCGGCGCCGACGATAAGCCGTTTCGGTTGATGCAGGATGATGACGGGAACGCTGCTCATACCTGCTCTCCTTTACCGTCTGCAACCAGCTTACGGGCGTAGGCGATGGCCGACAGCATGTTACCGTGGTTGGCAATGCCCTTGCCGGCGATGTCGAAGGCGGTGCCGTGATCGACTGAGGTGCGGTCGATCGTCAGGTCGACGGAGACGTTAACGGCCGTATCGAAGGCGACGAGCTTGATCGGGATATGGCCCTGGTCGTGATATTGCGCCACAACGAGATCGAAGCCGCCGGAATAGGCGCGGTGGAACACCGTGTCGGCCGAGATCGGACCATAAGCATCGATGCCTTCGGCTCGGGCGGCGGCCACGGCCGGCGCGATCTGGTCGTCATCCTCGGTGCCGAACAAGCCGTTCTCGCCGCAATGCGGGTTGATGCCGGCAACCGCGATGCGCGGGCGCTCGTAACCGGTGCGCTTTAGGTGGTCATTGCCGGCTCTGATGGTCGCCAGCACCCGCTCCTTGGTCGCGCGGCGGATCGCCTCCTGCAGGGAGACGTGGGTGGAAACGTGGATGACCTTCAGCTTTTCGGACGCCAGCAGCATATAGGCGGCCGCCGATTTCGTCAGGCTGCGCAGCATGCCGGTATGGCCGTCGTAATGATGGCCGGCAAGATTTAGCGCTTCCTTGTTGATCGGCGCGGTGACGATGCAGCCGATCACCCCAGCTTCAGCATCGCGGACCGCCTTTTCGATGAAACGGAAAGCCGCATCACCGGCGACCGGCGACATCTGGCCCCATGGCAGCGGTGCACCTTCGATCGGCAGATCAACGACGTAGGGTGCAAGATCGATAACGACGTTCAGCGCCTTGCGGGCCGCTTCCAGCGTCGGCAGGTTGCCGTAGATGCGGGTGGCGGCACGGTCCGTATCGCCCATTTCGGCCAGTGCCCGCACCGTGATTTCTGGTCCGACGCCGCAAGGGTCACCCATGGTGATGCCGATGATATTGCTCATGATTATTCTCCGGCTACTGCACTGGCCCAGCCTGGCGCCAGACGAACGTATTTGATGGCGCGCCTGTAATAAGTATAGGCGATGTGAAGACTGCCGTCGGTTCCCTCGAGCAGCCACGGATAGGACATTTCCTTGTTATGACCGTCGATCGAATTGTTCGACAGGCAGGTGCCCAGACCTTCCTCGATGATGATTCGTTGCGAAAAACTCTTTGCCCCGTCATCGGAAATGCAGACGCTGACCGGTGCGCGCGGCACGCCCCAGATCGGCACGCAGCCGCCATCCGGGTTGGCATCCGGCCGATCGTCGTGCTTGCCCAGCTCGTCGTAAAGCGAGGCGCGGCGATCTGCGGACATGTCCGCATTGATCGGGTTGCAGATCATTGCGATACGGCCATCTTTCAGGCGGATCGCGGCGATCGATGAATTGTTGTTGGGCACGTCGGTCGCCTGCGGCACAGACCACGTACGCCCGCCATCGGCGCTCTCGGTGCGATAGACGAAATCGGCCTGCCTGCGACGGAACACGGCGGCAAATTTTCCGTCGCCAATGGACACCGGACTCATATGTACGCAGCCGATCGAATGCTCAAGATCTTCCAGACGCCAGGTCTTGCCGCCATCTTCGGAAATGCCGACGGCGGCGCGGTCATGGCTGCCGTTCCACTTCTGGCCCGGCCGCTGGATGCAGCGAAAGATCGGCAGAAGCCAAGCGCCATCGTCGCGAATCGTCAGCGGTGCGCGAACGAAACAGCCCCGCGGAAGGTCGAGGTAACGCCCGTCGCCCGTTGTCAGCTTTGTCTGGTCGGAGGCATCGCGCTTTACCTCGGCCATGCGGATACGGCATTCGTCCTGATTGCCGGAAGGCTGCGAGGTGTGGAACAGAAACAGGCCGCCACCGGGCGCCGCAAACAGAACCGGGTTTTGCTCAGAATGGTCAGGATCGAAACTCAGCCGCTGCGGCTCACCCCATCTATCTGACCCCGCCGCCAGAACCGAAGCAAAGATCGAGATATCCGACTTTCCTTCCAATGTGCCGCCGAACCAAGCGCAGATCAGCGAGCCATCCACGGCAAGGTGCAAGAAGGATGCGTGGTTCTGGATCATCGGTGAGGCCAGCATGGCCTCGTGTCGTCCGTTTCCGGCGGCTTTCACCGTGCCGGTCATGACGGTCGCGATCTGTTCAGGCGTCATCGGGGTCTCCTCTTAACCCCATGAAAATCACCAAAATAAAAAAGTTGTCAAGTTTGAAAAACTCACACATTTGCCATTGACGGTCCAAATTATCGATGCATGTATTTGAAATTAGGTGGTTTTATGAAGGTAAATTTTGTACAAAATGATAGTTCCGAATATTTAATTTGACAAACTTGCCCAGAAATCCGATGGTCTGCGCCAGCCCGCTCATAGCGACGAAAAGGACGGAGGCATCCCGACCGACGCACAGGGGTCTCAAGGGAGGAATGCCTTTCGGCCGCACTGCCGAAAGGCCATTGACCAGATGAACAGCAGCGGTGCGATCTGCACCCAAAGGGAGGAGAATGACATGAAAACCTCGCGCCTATTCGGAGCCATTCTGGGCTCTGTCCTTGCACTCGGTACCGGCGTCGCTCCGGCACAGGCCGCCTCGAGCGACATCAAGATCGTTTTGCCGGAAGAAGCCGACTTGCTCGAGCCCTGCATGGCGACGCGCTCCAATATCGGCCGCGTCATCATGGAGAATGTCAGTGAAACGCTGACCGAGCTCGATGTGCGCGGTAAACAGGGCGTCATGCCCCGCCTCGCTGAAAAATGGGAACAGACCGGCGATGGCGCCTGGCGTTTCCATCTGCGTCAGGGCGTAAAATTCTCCGACGGCAAGGCCTTTGGCGCCAAAGATGTCAAATACAGCTTCGATCGCATTTTCAGCGACAAGAACGTCTGCGAATCCCGCCGTTATTTCGGCGGCATGAAGTTCGACGTGAAGGTCGTCGACGACAACACCGTCGATTTCAAGGTCGAGCCGGTTCAGCCGATCCTGCCTCTGTTGCTGTCGCTCGTCACCATCGTTCCGGAAGGCACGCCACTGGAGTTCGTCCGCGAGCCGGTCGGCACCGGCCCCTACAAGCTGTCCAACTGGACGCCAGGCCAGCAGATTGTTCTCGATGCGCGCGACGACTACTGGGGCAAGAAGCCCGCCGTCACCAAGGCCACCTATCTCTTCCGTGCCGATCCAGCCGTCCGCGCCGCCATGGTTCAGGCCGGTGAAGCCGATCTCGCTCCGTCGATCTCGCAGGTCGAAGCCACCAACGACAAGACCGACTTCTCCTATCTCGACAGCGAAACGGTGTATCTGCGCATCGATGGCAACATCGCGCCGCTCAATGATATCCGTGTCCGCAAGGCGCTGAACCTCGCCATCGACCGTCAGGCCTTCATCGGCACGCTCGTGCCACAGGACGCGGTCCTGGCAACGGCTCTGGTGCCGCCGACGACGCTCGGCTGGAACCCGGACGTAAAGGTCTTCCCGTACGAACCGGATCAGGCCAAGAAACTGCTTGAAGAAGCAAAGGCTGACGGCGTTGCGGTCGATACCCCGATCACTGTTGTCGCCCGCACGGCAAACTTCCCGAACGTGACGGAAATCATGGAAGCCATCCAGACACAGTTACAGGACGTCGGCTTCAAGATAGACCTGCGCTTCGTCGAGGTGGCCGAGCATGAGGTTTATTACTCGAAGCCGTTCAAGGAAGGTCGTGGTCCGCAGATCGTTGCCGCCATGCACGACAATTCCAAGGGTGACCCGTCCTTCACCATGTTCTTCAAGTACCACTCGAATGGCACCCAGTCGGGTTACTCCGATCCGAAGGTCGATGATCTCATCGCCCGCGCTTCGGCCGCCACTGGTGATGAACGTGCAAAGCTGTGGTCGGAATTGATCGCCTATGTCCACGACGATCTCGTCGCCGATGTCCTGCTCTTCCACATGGTCGGTTATTCCCGCGTGTCCGAACGTCTGGACTTCAAGCCCAGCATCGCCACGAACTCGATGCTGCAGCTCTCCGAGATTGGCATCAAGAACTAACCCCCGACCATAATCTGAAGGGCGACCCTAATCGCCCCAATCGAAGCGAAATGGGCGGCGGTCCTGCCGCCGTCCATTCCAGCAAGATCGAGGTCACCATGCTCACTTTCATTCGCAAGCGCGCCTTCGCCAGCCTCATCTCGCTCGTCGGCCTGCTGGTCATGGTCTTCTTCCTGTCGCGCCTGACAGGCGACCCGGCTTCCCTGTTCCTCCCCGTCGAAGCATCCGCCGAAATGAAGGCCGAGTTTCGTGCACTGCACGGACTCGACCAGCCGCTTCTCGTGCAGTTCGGCCAGTATGTCGGCAATGTGGTGACCGGCGACCTCGGCGAAAGCCTGCGCAAAGCCCGGCCGGCACTTGATGTCGTTCTCGAAGCCTTCATCTGGACGCTGTGGCTCGCCATCATCACCATGACGCTGGTCACCATCGCGGCTATCGTCGTCGGCTCGCTTGCCGCCTTCCGCACCGGCGGTTTCTTCGACCGGTTTTCCTCGGTGGTGTCGCTGATCGGCGCTTCCGTCCCTGATTTCTGGCTCGCCATCGTCGCGATCGTGGTCTTTGCCATCCAGCTGTCCTGGCTGCCGACATCTGGCACAGGTACGCTGTCGCATTGGATCCTGCCGATCTGCGTGCTGTTCGTACGCCCCTTCGGCATCATCGTTCAGGTGGTGCGCGGTTCAATGATTTCGGCGCTCTCTTCCGCTTACGTGAAGACGGCCCGCGCCAAGGGCGTCAAATCCGGGCCGATCATCTTTGTCCACGCACTGCGCAACGCCATGCTGCCGGTCATCACCGTCATCGGCGATCAGGCCGCCAGCCTCTTGAACGGCGCAGTCATCATCGAGACCATCTTTGGTTTCCCCGGCGTCGGCAAATTGATGATCGACAGCATCCTGCAGCGTGACTTCAACGTCGTGCTTGCGGCGATCCTCGTCACAGCTTTCGCCATTTTCCTCATGAACTTCGTGATCGACCTTGCCTACGCTCTGCTCGATCCGCGCATCCGCTACTGAGGATCGACATGGCCATCCCATCCCACACGACCGACAACACCGTCGCCGCCGAGCCAAGCGCCTTCGTACGCATGGCGCGCATGCTGTGGGCGGACAAGTTTGCGCTCTGCGCCGCCATCTTCCTCGTCTTCGTCATTGTCATGGCGATCATCGGCCCGACCATTCTCGATGACCTCGCCACCAAGCAGAACCTGCGCGGCCGTAACCTCGCGCCGTTCGATTTCAGCCGCGAATGGTTCATGTGGCTCGGCGCCGATGCGCTGGGCCGCCCGCTCTGGCCACGCATCATCGTCGCCACTCAGAACACCATCATGGTCGCTGCCGGCGCCGTGCTGATCTCGGCTGTTGTCGGCACGCTGCTCGGCCTGGTCGCCGGCTTCGCGTCGGAGCGAACCAGTCAGATCATCATGCGTCTTGCCGACGTCATCATGTCCTTCCCGTCGCTACTGGTCGCCGTGATCGTGCTCTATATTCTCGGCTCGTCCATCCTCAACCTGATGCTGGTCCTTTCGATCACCCGTATTCCGGTCTATCTGCGCACCACCCGAGCCGAGGTTCTGGAAATCAAGAGCCGCATGTTCGTGCAGGCCGCACGAGTCATGGGCGCATCGTCCAAGCGCATTCTCTTCCGCCACATCCTGCCCGTCGTCTTCCCGACGCTGACGACGCTTGCCACGCTTGATTTCGCCTATGTCATGCTGGCGGAAAGCGCGCTTTCCTTCCTCGGCATCGGCATCCAGCCGCCGGAAATCACCTGGGGCCTGATGATTTCCCAGGGCCGCCAGTACCTCACCAATGCCTGGTGGCTGTCCTTCTGGCCTGGTCTGGCGATCATTCTTACTACGCTCTCGCTCAACCTTCTGTCCAACTGGCTGCGTATTGCGCTCGACCCCGTCCAGCGCTGGCGCCTGGAAATGAAAGGACCGAAAAATGGCTGATCATCTTCTCGAAGTCCGTAACCTCTCCGTCGACTTCCACACCGTCACCGGCACCGTTCACGCCGTGCGCAACATCTCCTACTATCTCGACCGTGGCGAAACGCTTGCCATCCTCGGCGAGAGCGGTTCGGGCAAATCGGTATCGTCATCTGCGATCATGAACCTGATCGACATGCCGCCGGGCAAGATCACATCCGGCGAGATTCTTCTCGACGGCAAAGATCTGTTGAAAATGTCCGCCGAAGCCCGCCGCAAGGTGAACGGCCGCCGCATCGCCATGATCTTTCAGGACCCCCTCAGCCACCTCAACCCGGTCTATACCGTCGGCTGGCAGATGCGCGAGGCGCTGAAGACCCACGGCATCAGCACGACGCAGGCACAGGCCGAAGCGTTGCGCCTTTTCAAGCGCGTGGCGCTGCCGGACCCCGAACGGGCGCTCGACAAATACCCGCACGAGTTTTCCGGCGGTCAGCGTCAACGCGTCATGATCGCTATGGCGCTGGCGCTGAAACCCGACCTGCTGATTGCAGACGAGCCGACCACCGCACTCGATGTAACCGTGCAGGCGGAAGTGCTAGCACTTCTGAAGGAATTGCAGCGCGAAACAGGAATGGGCGTTCTCATCATCACCCACGATCTCGGCGTTGTCTCGGAAGTCGCAGATCGCGTCGTCGTCATGGAAAAGGGCCAGTTGGTCGAAAGCGGCACGGTGCGCGACGTCTACCGCAACCCGCAGCACGCCTATACGAAAAAGCTGATCGCCGCCGCCCCCGGGAAGGGCGAAATGCACGAGCCGGAAGCACAAGGCGAACCGATCCTCAGCGTCAAGGACGCCCGCAAGTCTTACGGCGACTTCGAGGCGCTTAAGGGCGCTTCCTTCGACCTCAAGCAGGGTGAAACCGTCGCCGTCGTCGGCGAAAGTGGCTCGGGAAAATCGACGCTTGCCCGCATCCTTTTGCGCCTGGAGGAGCCGGATGGCGGCACCGCGCATTGGAAGGGAAAAGACCTCTTCACCATGTCGCCGGGTGACTTATTCAAGCTGCGCCGCGACCTGCAGATGGTGTTTCAGGACCCCACCCAGTCGCTCAACCCGCGCATGACGGTCTATCAGCTGATTTCCGAGGCCTGGGTCATCCACCCGGAAATCATGCCCAAGGCCAAATGGCGCGAACGCGTTGGCGAACTGCTCGGTCAGGTCGGCCTCTCTCTGGAGCACATGGGGCGTTACCCGCACCAGTTCTCCGGCGGCCAGCGCCAGCGTATCGCCATCGCTCGTGCACTAGCGCTCGAACCGCAGTTGATTGTCTGCGACGAGGCCGTGTCAGCGCTTGACGTGTCGGTACAGGCGCAGGTGATCACGCTTCTCGACAAGCTGCGCAAGGAGATGGGCATCGCCTTCATCTTCATTGCTCACGACTTGCCGCTGGTGCGCGATTTCGCCGATTACGTAATGGTCATGCAGAAGGGCGAGGTCGTCGAGCTTGGCACCGTCGCGCAAGTCTTCGACAACCCGCAAAAGCCCTATACGCAGGCGCTTCTCGCTGCCAGCCTCGATCCCGACCCGGACGTGCAGGCCGCAAATCGCAACGCCCGCCTCGCAAGCGTTGCCTGATATTGATACCGGAGTAGAATGATGACCAAGAAAGCCTTCGTCGCAATAGTGACATGCTTCAACGACGACGAGACCATCAATTACGAAGCCACCCGCGCCCAGGTGCGCCGGCAGGTCGCGGCCGGCAACAACATCATGTGTGCCGGGACCAATGGTGACTTTTCCGCACTCACCCACGGCGAAAAGGTCAAGCTGCTGGAGGAAGTGGTCGATGAAGTCGGCGGTAAGGTCGATGTCATCGTTAATGCCGGTATGCCCGCAACGTTCGAAACCCTGCAGCTAGCGAAAGAATTCGACCGCATCGGCGTCACCGGCATCGCCGTTATTACGCCCTTCTTCATCGCCTGCGCGCAGGACGGCTTGATCCGCCACTTCTCGACGGTGGCAGACGCTGTCAATACACCGGTCTATCTTTACGACATCCCGGCCCGCACCCAGAATCACATCGAGCCGGAAACTGCCCGCAAGCTGGCCACCCACGGCAACATCGCCGGCATCAAGGATTCCGGCGGCGCGCAGGAAACCTTGGCTGCCTATCTTCAGGTCTCCAAGGAAGTCGAAGGTTTCGAAGTCTATTCCGGTCCCGACCACCTGGTCCTGTGGTCGCTGCAGAATGGTGCTGCCGGCTGCATTTCCGGTCTCGGGAACGCCATGCCGGACGTCTTGGCCGGCATCGTCGGTGGCTTCAACTCGGGCAATATCTCAGAAGCCGAACGTCAGCAGGAAATCTACACCGCTTTCCGCACAGACCTCTACGCCCACGGTTTCCCGCCGGCCATGGTCAAGCGCGCGCTTTACCTGCAGGATTCCTCTGTCGGCGCCAGCCGCCAGCCGGCGTTGCTTGCCGATACCGAACAGGACAAGAAGATTGCTGAAATCCTGAAGAAGTATGATCTCCTATTGGGTCAACGTGGATAAAATCGTTCTTGCATCAATGCCGGGACTAAACATCTAGGCTATCGAAAGCAGCCATTAGTTCGAGAGAACACACGCCGACTGGCGACCCGACGTGCGTGTATCGAGGGAAAGCCCGTGGCGTTGCATTGTTATCCGAGTGCTTCGTCCAATGCCGTCGCCGCGGCAAGACTGGTGGCTTATGCGTAAGGCGTCAGTCGCGATCGTCATTCTCGCTGCCGGCAAGGCAAGCCGGATGGGTGAGGGCGGGAAGCACAAGCTGCTGGCCGAGTTCGACGGCGTGCCGCTCGTGCGGCGGTCAGCATTGACCGCGCTCGGTGCGGATGCAACCTCCGTTATTGTCGTCACGGGGCATCGCAGGAGCGAGATCGAGGCCGCGCTCGATGGGCTCGCTCTGACTTTCATCGATAATCCCGATTACGCCGGCGGCATGGCAAGCTCGCTCATAAAAGGGGTTCTCAGCAACCCACAGCGCCGATGGCATTCTCGTCATGCTGGCCGATATGCCCGGCATTTCCACCGCACATCTCGATGCCCTGATTTCCGCCTTTCGCAACGCGGGCGGCGAGGCCGTCGTGCGCGCCGTTTCACAGGGCAAGCCGGGCAATCCCGTCACTCTGCCACGTTCTCTCAATCAGGCAGTCCTCCGACTTCAAGGTGATGTCGGCGCGCGATATCATCGCCACATCAGGCCTGCCCGTGCTCGATGTCGATGTTGGCGACGCGGCTTTGCTCGACGTCGACAAGCCGGAAGAGGTACTGGCCGCTGGCGGCGCAATGAAGAATTAGCTGGCTCGCGGGCATGTCAGCGAAATGGAAGTGTGGCGGTTCCATAAACCACGTTATGCGAGCATCCATTGTAAGGGGGGTGGGTTCAAGGATGAAGTGCGACTTGCAATAGATAACAACGGCTTATCCTTGCAAGGAACGAGACATGAAACGCACCTACTCCCAGATCGATATCGATGAACGCCGCAAGATTGCCCGCTGGCGGATGGCCGGCATCGCTCGACGCATAGACGAAGATCTCTGGCCTGAAGGGATATACCTCCTCTTATCCGACGATGACGTGCGGTACGAAACGCGACAAGTTGGCGGTTATGCGCGAGCGGTCCTCGCGGACCGCAAGACCGCAGGCGCGATCACCGACGATCCAGCTGCCGAGCACGGCGAAGCCGCCATCGCTTTCGAAAAGCGGGGTATAGGCCTGGACGATAAAACCTTCGTCGCCATAATCGCCGGGCGCGGAAATCAATTCCTGGCCATCTCGGAATATCGTGACGTTCTCGCCTTCTCGCGACAGCAGTGGTTTGCGCACATAGTCGCTCAAACTCGAGGCCGCCGGGTCGTCTGCGAAATAGCTAGCCAGCAGGTTGGGATGATTGGGGTGCCGCTGCCAGAGCAGAGGCAGAAGCCCTTTGTTGGAGAGCACGGCCTTCCAGGCGGGCTCGACGAAAACATCACCCGAGCGCACGAGGTCGCGGGCGAACGGCTCGCGCAGCATGAATTCCCACGGATACAGCTTGAAGCAACGGTCGATCACCCGATCCTGGAGGTCGGTGTAACGGCCCTGCGCATCGATGCCGATCTCGCGGATGTCCAGAAGCTCGACGCGATGGCCGGCCTGCACTGCACAGTCCATCAGATAGACCGTGGTGCCGCGATCCTCCTCATTGTCGGTCATCGCCGCGAAGTGGAAGATCGGTTCCTTGGAAAATTGCTCGAACGCCTCAACGAGGCTTTCCTGCAAGGAATTGTACTGGTCCGCATCCTTGGGCAGGATACCCAAAGCCACCTGGTCGGTCAGCCAGTTGAACTGGAAATAGGCTGTCTCAAACACCGAAGTGGGAGTATCGGCGTTATATTCGAGCAACTTGGCCGGGCCAGTGCCGTCGTAAGCCAGATCGAATCGGCCGTAGAGATGCCGGTCGCGGCGTTGCCAGGAGCGCTGCACTACATCGCGCAGGTCCTCCGGAATGGCTAGCCTGTCGAGCGTCTCTTCGCTTCTGACGATATCGCCGACCATATCCATGCACATGTCGTGCAGTTCCTGGCTCGGCCCTTCGATCTGCATCTCGATCTCATCGAGCGTGAACGTATAGGCGGCATCGTCGAGCCAATAGGGCTCGCCATACATGACGTGAAACCCGAAGCCGACGGCGCGCGCCTTGTCAAGCCAATCAGGACGCGCCGGAAGGGTGATGCGTTTCATATCAGCCGCCGAAACTGAAGGACGAACGGCCCCCGAAGCCTTGACGGGCAACGGTGCGGGTGTTGACGTTGACCGGCTTAACAGTCTGACGCGAGGGCGCGATCGCGGTGTCGTTGCCGCCCGAGCGAACAGTCGTTGTCACCGTTTGTCCCGAGCGATTGCGATAAATCGGTGTCGAGCCGTAGGAGCCACTCTCCTCCTGGCGCCGGCGATAATTGTAATAGTCGCCGATGTTGTTCAGTGCGGAAGACAGCACGTAGCCTGTCAGGAACGGCACGAAAAAGCTGCCGCCTCCGCCGGTATTGTTGGGGACGGCACTGGCCGACTGTTCCGTGCACTGGCCCGAGCCGTATTCTGCCTCGCAGGCGGCCATGCCGTTGAAACGCGGCGCGGCGGCGAGATGGGCCCGCATGGCATCCTGATAGCCGGCCTGGCAGACCTGCCGGTCCATGCCGGACGTCACGCATTGGTCGACGGAGGTGAACATTGTGTCCGAGGGAGTCTGATCGCCGCAACCGGACAGCGCCAGGGTCGAGGCAGCGATAGTGCCGAGGGCCAGGAAAGGTCGTTTGTGCCCGCTCTTACGTCTGCGCATCGTTCCCTCCCCTCAATAGGTCATGCAGGCGGCGTTGAGAATACCGATGACCAGCGCGATGCCGCCGCCCCATATGCCCGCGGCGATATCGCCGGCAGTGATCTTTTCATGGAGATCCGTCATGGTGAAATTCGCAATATAGTAAGCCAGGATCTGCGCCAGAATGCCGACCACCGCCCATATGATGTAGTCGACGATGCTGACCGAATTGGCTGCGGCCGA
Source organism: Rhizobium sp. SU303 (assembly GCF_021052345.1). Classification (NCBI taxonomy): domain Bacteria; kingdom Pseudomonadati; phylum Pseudomonadota; class Alphaproteobacteria; order Hyphomicrobiales; family Rhizobiaceae; genus Rhizobium; species Rhizobium sp. SU303. The sequence goes on along the minus strand of NZ_CP088096.1, from coordinate 67,457 downwards.
AGCCAGAGGCAGGCTGAAACCGACAAGCGCGCCCAAGAACGCCGTGACGGCGGCAAGATTGCCTGCGCGAATGAGTTGGACTTCCTTCTGCGGCGTCAAGAATGTGTAGATCACCGCGAAAACGCCATAGGCGGCAAGACCGACGGCGAAATAGCCGAGGAAGGCAGGCAGACCCGCCACATAATCGAGCATTGAAAAAGTCCTCCGTTGAAATTGACAGAATCCCCTCAGACGCGGCGAACATCGGCCGGAGCGAGTCCGTAGCCGATCAGAAATTCCACCGAGCTGCCCGCCTGGCTCTGTCCGAGATCGAGGTCGCGCTCGACATTGATCAAAAGCATTTCGCGCGTCGAGCCAAGCGGGCGATAATACAGCATGCAGGTCTGGTGAATGGAGCGCTGCGCCTCACCGTCGTCGACCTTCTCGACAAACTCCGCCAATGGGGTGCGTTCCGGGCCTTCGCCCCAGAAGCGGCTATAGAGGATGCCATCGGCATCGTAGGTTGACTGGCCGATCAGGCCGTCCGGCCCGGTCCAGCGGTTCCATTCGCCCTGCCCGGCAGGCACGACGCTGTCCCAAGGCTGATAAAAGCTGATGTCGTCGACATCACCCGGCTGGCCCGACGTCGACATCACCTGCACCATCCGGTGGTCTTCATCGTAGTAGCGCGACAGAACCGTCGCGGCATCGAGCGAAACCTCACCGTAGGCGGCGATGATGAACGCGCCGCTCCGTGGCAGCGGCATGGCCGGCTGGCCGGCCAAAGCCTCGGCTTCGAGGGAGAGGAAATCGATCTCCAACGCCCCGCCGATGGCGGCGCTCAACGGGCCAAGTTCTTTGGGTAAGGGCCTCTCGTTCTTTCCGCCGAACCAGCCGATCATGATACGTCTCCCATTCGAGCCCAAGCGATGGCAGCGGGATCTAGCCGCATTCCGCTGATGTAGTAAAGGGTCTCGCCGCCCCGAAGCGGCGCCTCGTCTCGGCAATTGAGGTCGGTCATTCCCTGGCTCAGCATGCCCACCAGCGTCACATTGTGCTGACGTTTGAGGCTTAAAAATACGTTTCCATAAAGCAGCGGCGTTTGCAAAGGCGGGACCGGCAGGGAAAAGGCCGTGTCGGTGGAGGCGGCCGACAGCAGCCGTGCGGCGATTTCCGAAGAGCCCGGATCACGGGCGGAACGCGACAGCAGCTCCTCGGCGAGCGAGCCCACCGCCTCGACGCGCGGCCGGCGTTGTTTGACCATCTGTGCCGTGCGGTCGTCGGCGAAATAGGCGACGATATGAGCATTGGGCGCATGGTCTTCGGCAATCAGCACGGCAGCGAGCGTCTCGTCGTCATTTGCGCCGCGCGCGATGATCGCGCGCGCCTGGGCCACTCCGGCCCGCACCAGAGCGTCGGCATCGGCAAGCCGCTCGGTTCTGATATAGTCGGCATAATTGCTGGCGGGATTTTCCGGCAGGTCCTTGGCAACCAGAACGCTCATCGGTTCGTTCGCCTGTCGTTCGGCATGCAGCAGCCGCAGCGTCTGGTATGTCTGCCCCTCTTGCCAGCCCAGGACGATGATATGGCCGGCGCGTTCGCTGTAATCACCCAATCCACGCATGCGGTTCCTCCAGATCGTACCGATAGTTGTCAACAACTTGCCAAGAACAGCGGTGAAGATGGCAATGCCGCCGGGAAGAACGAACAGGACGGCAATTAATCGGCCGAGCCCCGATTTTGGAGAAAGATCGCCATAGCCGACAGTCGTTGCCGTCACCATATAGTAATAAAGAAAGTCGACCGGATTGCCGACGAGATCGCCTTCGCCGGCCAGCATAAAGAGCAGGTAAGAAGCGACCAGGTGGATCACGAGGATAACAAAAAGGGCTGACCAGGCCAATTCGCTGAGCGAGAGATATACACGCCGCATCAATGAAGCGATAAATGGCAAGCGATTCGCCCCCGTTCCTAACGCGTACCCTAGCGAAATTTATTTAGCGCACCAGATCTTTAAGTTGCAAACCGATTACCCAAATATTTTGATGTTCCAACCGATGGAGGACTTTTTGGAGACCTGGAACCTCACCACTTTAACGCGCCTGTTCGCCGCCGATCCCGACGCACTAGGCGATGTGGATGTGGCCGTACCCGAACAGGGCGACGTCATATGCGTGACTCTTAAGGAAAAAGGCGATCTCGACGTCTTCGTCGCGGTAAGCGGGGAGCGCGACATCCTTGTCAGCGCTGTTCTGGTGCCGTGCAAGGACGTGTCCAATCGAGAAGCCTTCGAACGTATGGTGCTGAAGACCCATAAGTTCGTGCCGCTCTCCAGCTTCGGCATCACCACGATCGACGGTGAGGAATGGTATGAATTGTTCGGCTCGCTGTCAGCACGCTCGCCGGCCGAGACGGTGGTCGAGGAAGTCGCGATTCTGGCTGCCAATGCCGTCGATGCGGCTCACATGATTGAAGAATGGAAAAGCGGGGAGATTGCAGCGTGAGCACCTGGGGCAAGATTTTCACCGCCATTCGCGGCGGCATTAACGAAGCAGCGGAAGCGGCCGCCGACAGCCAGTCCATGCGCGTACTTGATCAAGAAATCCGCGACGCTGAACAGTCGCTGCGCAGTGCGCGATCCGATCTGGCCGGCATCATGGCGTCCAACAAGAGCGTCATGCGCCGACTTGACGAAAACCGCGCCAAGGAGACCAAGGATACGGACAGCGCTCGCGCTGCGATCTCCGCGGGGCGCACGGATCTGGCTCAAGGTCTCGCTCAGCGCATAGCGAGTATCCGTGCCGAAGTGCAGCGCGACCAGGAAGAGCTCGACCGGCTGCTGCCTCGCCAGCAGCAGATGCTGCGCACGATCCAGGAGACCGAAGCGCGCATTGCTCAGATGAAGCGCGAGGTGGGGAATGTCAAAGCCAATGAGTCGCTGCTGCGCGCTCAATCGGCGATCGCCCATAGCCAGTCGGGCATCAATACCCGCCTCGGTAGCGCCGTCGAAAGTCTCGAACGCATCAAGAAACGCCAGGAAATCACTGCCGGCCGCATCGAAGCCGGTGCTGAACTGGCCGCGCTGGAAAACGGCAGCGACCTCGATCGTCAACTGCGCGAGGCCGGCATTGGCAGTTCGAGCCACTCGGCCGACGACATTCTTGCACAGCTGATGGCACCGAAACATTCGGTAGAGCCCATCTTGCTGCCAGCGCCGACCAGCAAAAAAGACTGACAATCCCGGGAGCGGCAGCCCTGCCTGCCATTCCCGCGCGCGCTTACGGAATTGGAGCGCCGCGACCCAGCCTCTTAAAGCAGTGGGTATCGCGGCTTTTCAACCCGCTGCAAGCTGCCCTTGGCAGGCGGTGCCATCGCCGCCTGCCCGCTTGTTTGGCGCCGGCAGCGAGAAAGGCACGGTTCCGCGGCCGATACGCCGGATACGCCCGTCAGATCTTGAAATTTGTCGCGACACATGACATATAAAAAGCGACAGATGACGCAGGAGAAAGATCATGGCCGTCGCAGCAAAAGCACCTTCTTCAGCGGCAGGCGGTGGTGAACTGCAAAAAATAGAAGCATTGCTCGGCGGTTCGCGCATTCTGTCGCGTAGCCTGACCAATGCCCTCGACGCCCATGAGCTGCTCCTGCACGGCCTGCCTGCAACAGCACTGGATCATCTTGTCGGTACTCTCGTCGTCCTCGGCAAGAACGAGTCCCTCGAAAAGGCGGTGGGCATGAGCTTGCGCACCTGGCAGCGGCGGAAGGATACGCCTTCCAAGCCGCTCAGCCAGGAACAGAGCGGCCGCGCGTGGAAATTCGCCGAGATCCTCGCAAAGGCAACGGATATCTTCGGATCGCAGGCAGAAGCCGAACAATGGCTGGAGCGTCCGGCGGTCGGACTTGAGCAGCGCCGCCCGATCGATCTTCTTGGGACGCCCGCCGGCGTCGAGCTTGTCGAGGATCATCTCGATCGCCTGGAATACGGCGTCTATGCATGACCCTTTTGCCGATCGCGCTCGGCGGGACCGAGCTGGTCGCGTGGCGGCTCGATCAGGCCGTCCATGCGCCGACTTGGGATAGCGGAGAAGGCGCCTATCGGGTTGGCGGCCGTTGGAACAGCAAGGGGGTTCGCGCGGTCTATTGCTCGCTCGATCCCGCGACGGCGATCCTTGAAGTCGCGGTCCACAAGGGGTTCCGGGCGCTCGACACCGTGGCGCACTGGATGACGGCAGCTGTCATTACCGTTGCTGGCGATGTCCATGTTGTCGATCCGGGAAACGTGCCCAATCCCAACTGGTTGCGCCCGGGCATTCCCAGCGCCGGACAGCAGGCCTTCGGAGACGATTTGCTTCGACAGCATCGTTTCGTGGCAATCCCGAGCGCGGTCTCGCGGCATAGCTGGAACCTGATTTTTCTGGCAGGCGGCGCAACGGGCGCCTATGCGCTGAAGTTCCAGGAGGCTTTTGCCCTCGATACACGGCTGCATCCGCCCACGTCATGAACGTCTTGGAGCCACGGGAATATTTGGAAGGGACCGAATCTCAATGTCAAATATTGACATCGCGACCCGGATGCAGAACAATTTCAGGAATTTGATAAGGAGGGTGCTACGTGACCAGCAGCCTGCATGTAAGCTTGCCCGATGAAATGCGCGCCTTCGTCGATATGCGCGCCAACGGGAAGAGCCAGTACACGACGCCGAGCGAATATGTACGCGCCCTTATTCGCGAAGATATGGCACGCGAAGAAGATCGCCGCTATGCCATCCGCTCGCTGCTGCGGGCGGAAGAGGAATTCCGGCGCGGAGAGATGCTGCCCCTTTCTGCTCTGGATGCTATCGACGCGGAGCTGGATGAAGAACTGCGCTAGTGGCTCCTCGCGTTCTCATCCTGCCGACCGCCCTTGATAACTACCGTCTGGCAGTCCGCGAAACGGCGCGAAAATGGTCCATCGAACAGGCGAAAGCATATAGCCGCTTGCTGCGGGCGGGATTTGAAGGCATCCCCGAAGCCTATGCCCGCGTAAGGATAAAGAAAGACGAGCGCGCCAGGAATTCGCTCTTCCGGCTCCACAAGATAGAACACCATTACGCCGTATACATCGTCGTTGACGACTCAACCTTCGTCATTGCCGCGGTCTTGCATGAGCGGATGGATATTCCCGCACAGCTGAGGACAATCGAACGATTGACCGACAGAGAGTATGCAGCGTTGATGGGACATCCTCGGCCGAAGTCCTGAGGACGGTCGGCCGCGATCACCGGCGGCGCGGCAGCAGATCGAGCAGCAAGCCGCGTTAGATAGGCGAGAGGCGCCCCGCTTACCGAGCGGATAATCGACGCGCAAACGCAGCACGCCATAAAAATGCTCGATCCACCAAGTCGGCTATTCTCACTGTCTCCTAATTGACACCGAGAAATTGCTTCAGTTCCGCAGTCTGCGGATTGGCAAAGACTTCCTCCGGCGGGCCTGCTTCGTGGACTCGGCCCTGGTGCATGAAGACGACGCGGTTGCAGACGTCGCGGGCGAACTTCATCTCGTGCGTCACCATCAGGAGGGTCATTCCCTCGGCGGCGAGTTCGCGCACGACGGCCAGAACTTCGGCGACCAGTTCCGGATCGAGTGCGGAGGTGATCTCGTCGCAGAGAAGTGCTGTCGGCTGCATGGCCAGCGCGCGGGCTATGGCGACGCGCTGCTGCTGGCCGCCCGAGAGCTCGTCCGGATAGGCGTCGAACCTGTGGCTTAGCCCCACCCGCTCCAGCATCTTGCGGGCCGTGGCCTCGGCCTCGGCCTTCGGGGTCTTCTTGACCACGGTCTGCGACAGCATGACGTTGCCGCCGACGGTCAGGTGCGGGAAGAGGTTGAACTGCTGAAAGATCATGCCGACCTTGAGGCGCAGTGCCTTCAGATGGACTTCGTCATCGAGGAGCTGCGCGCCGGCCACGGAGATGGAGCCGTCGGTGATGGTCTCCAGGCCGTTGATGCAGCGAAGCAGGGTCGATTTGCCCGAACCGCTCTTGCCGATAATGGCGATGACTTCGCCGGCCTCCACATCGAGATTGATGCCTTTCAGCACCTCGGTGGTGCCAAAGCTCTTGCGGACTTCAGTGATTTCGATGAGCGACATTGAGCTTCCTTTCCAGGATCTGGCTGCTTTTCGACAAAGGCCAGCAAAGGGCGAAGTAGATGAGAGCGACGAGCCCGTAGACGGTGAAGGGCTGGAAAGTGGCATTGGTGACGACCGTGCCGGCTTTCGACAATTCGACGAAACCGATGATCGAGGTCAGCGCCGTTCCCTTGACGATTTGCACGGAGAAACCGACCGTCGGCGGTATGGCGACCCTCAGCGCCTGGGGCAAGATGACATAACGCATCTGCTGCAGCCGGCCCATGCCGAGGCTGGCAGAGGCTTCCCATTGACCCCGCGCGACCGCCTCGACGCAGCCTCGCCAGATTTCGGCGAGAAACGCGGCACTCCACAGGGTGAGCGCCAATCCCGCAGCAAGCCAGGCCGGCACGTCTATCCCGAAGAGGCCGAGACCGAAAAATGCGATGAAGAGCTGCATCAGCAGCGGCGTGCCCTGGAAGAGCTCGATGTAATATTTCGCGAGTGCCTTGAATGCCTTGCGCTTGCTGATGCGCAGGAACAGCAGCCCCAGTCCGACCGCGCCGCCGCCGATGAACGAAACGAGCGAAAGCAGGATCGTCCAGCGGGTGGCGAGCAGCAGGTTGCGCAGGATGTCCCAGAGTGTGAACTCGATCATCGTGCTGCTCTCCTCGGGAAAATCAACCCGCCGACCACCCCCAGCAGCTGCCGAAGCAGAATGGCCAGCACAAGGTAGATGGCTGTCGAGACGATGTAGGCTTCGAAGGCGCGGAAGGTTCGCGATTGTATGAAGTTCGCGGCAAAGGTCAGATCCTCAGCGGCGATCTGCGACACCACCGATGAGCCGAGCATGACGATGACGACTTGCGACGACAGCGCCGGCCAGATGCGCTGCAGGGACGGTACGAGAACGACATGCCGGAAGGTTTCGAAGCGCGTCATGGCGAGGCTCTCGCCTGCCTCGAACTGGCCCTTCGGGGTTGCCTGGATGCCCGCGCGGATAATTTCGCAGCTATAGGCGCCGAGGTTGACGACCATCGCGAGGTTGGCAGCCGTCAGTTCGGGAAGCTGCAGGCCGAGCGACGGTAGACCGAAGAAGATGAAAAAGAGCTGGATCAGGAACGGCGTATTGCGGATTAGCTCGACATAGGTCGCAACGACAGGCTTCAGCCAGACCGGGCCGAGTGCCCGCACCCAGGCACAGAAGATCCCGAGCGAAATGCCGAGCACGCCGCCGATCGCGATAAGCTCCAGCGTGATCAGTATGCCCTTGATGATCTCAGGATAATATTCAAGCAGCCAGCCGAATTCGAAATGATAACTCAAGGAACTGTCCCCTCTTGCGGTAACGGAGCATCACGTCATCCCGCGTGCGGACGCGGGATGACGTCCGTAAGACCGGGTCCTAGAGATCCGAGGGAAGATCGGCGCCGAGCCACTTCTGCGATATGGCGTTCAGCGCGCCATCGGTTTTTGCGGCGGCGACAATGCCGTTCACCTTCTCCAGAAGGGCTGCCTGTTCCTTGTTGAGGCCGATGTAGCAGGGCGAGTTCTTGATGAGGAACTTCATCTCAGGGCGCTTGGGGGGATTTTTGGCGAGGATCGCAGCGGCCACGACGTTGCCGGTGGCGATGGTGTCGACCTGGCCGGACAGAAAGGCCGAGATAGTGCCATTATTGTCCTCGTAGCGCTTGATCGTCGCGTTGGCCGGCGCGATCTTCGTCAGCTCGAGATCCTCCACGGCGCCGCGCGTGACGCCGATGCTCTTGCCGGCGAGATCTTCCACCTTGGCGATCGAAAGATCGGCCGGTGCGAACACGCCGTTGAAGAAGGGTGCGTAGGCCGTGGTGAAATCGATCACTTTTTCGCGCTCCGCATTCTTGCCGAGGCTTGATATCACCAGATCGACCTTGTTCGTCTGCAGATAGGGGACGCGGTTGGCGCTGGTGACCGGCACGAGTTCGGTCTTGACGCCCAGCTTTTCGGCAATGAGATTGGCCACGTCGATATCATAGCCCATCGGCGCCATATCGGTACCGACGCTGCCGAAGGGCGGGAAATCCTGCGGGACCGCGACACGCAGCGTCCCGCGCGCGGTGATGTCGGCGAGAGCATCGGCGTAGGACGCCGAGCCGAAGCCGAAGGTTGCAGCCAGGGTCGCGATTGCGAAGAAGACTCGTCTTGTCAGCATGGTTTAATTGCTCCTTTGAAGTTGTGGTTTTTTGGGTCTGACAGTTGGGAGACCGAGGGCACGGTCTTGGGAGGAAGTGACAGGGAACTGCGCAGTTCCGAGAGCGGATCGGGGCGGGTGGTGAGGTCGAGGCCCATTTCCACTTCGTCCAGATGTTCGATAGAGAGCTCGGCAGCTCTGGCGAAATCGCCCGCTTGCATGGCCTCGAAGATGCGGCAATGCCCGTCGTGAGACTGGGCTGCATGAAATTCAGACTGATAGAGCATCGAAATGAGGATCGTCCTCGCGGTGAGATCGCGGAGGATATCGACGATGATGGCGTTACCGCTCAATTCTGCGATGCGGATGTGGAAATCGCCCATCAAATAGGTCAGGCGCTGGCGGTCGCCCGCAGCCATTGCGCTTTTTTCCTCGTTCAAATGCGCGTCGAGCGCTTCCCGTCCCTCGTCTGTCAATACACGCATGCTGCGCAGCAATCCGGCCTCGATGACGCGCCGCGCCTCATAGACCGCGATCGCCTCTTCAGCGGACGGCTCGACGACAAACCAGCCCCGTCTCGGACTGACATGCACGATACCGCGTGTTTCCAGGCGCATCATAGCTTCCCGAACGCGGGTTCGAGACACGCTGAAGAGCGCCGCCAGCTGGTTTTCGCTGAGACGCGTACCGGGCCGAATCCTGGCTGAAAGAATCCCGGAGACGATCGTCTCCTCGATGGTCTTCTGCGTGCTCTCAGATGTGTGGCTATCTTGCATACAAGACAGGAAAGCAAAGCTCGTGCCAAAATCCTGCGTTCAGGATTTCCAAGACGTCTCGGATCCCTCCCCCAGGAATTTGCACGCTGGGAATGCAGACTGAGCGCAAATTGAGCGAGTGTCTGCAACTCCTTGCCAACTCCTCAGCGTCGGCCGCCCAAAGCCGGCAAAGCCCCTATCGAAAAGTTGCTTGCGGCTGGACCGCTTCGGCTTATATAGTCATGATAGTCACTATAGTCAGGATATAGCGAATGCAGCCATCACGACCAGAGGATAAAAATTGGACCGTCGCCAGTGCGAAGGCCAAGCTGTCTGAGGTTATCGAACGCGCGCAAGCAACGCCGCAAACGATCATGCGCAATGGTAAACCAAGCGTCGTCGTCGTTTCGGCCGAAGAATGGCAGCGGAAGACCGCGCGCAAGGGCACCCTTGCAGAGTTTCTGATGCAATCGCCGCTGAGTGGCGCCGATCTGGACCTCGGACGACAGCGCGACGAACCGCGTGATCTCCAGCTGTGAGACTTCTGCTGGACACCAATGTGCTTTCCGAGGTGACAAGGCCGCGTCCCGATGCACGTGTCCTGCAATGGCTGGACAGTCTCGACGAGGATCGCTCATTCATCAGCACCGTATCGATCGCGGAGATCCGGCGTGGTGTTGCATTGATGGAAAGCGGCCGGAAGCGCGACGCGCTGGCTGAATGGCTTGCACAGGACCTGCCGCAGCGCTTCGAGCAGCGCGTCACCCCTGTCGACCAGCCGGTTGCGATAGTCTGGGGCGACCTGATGGGGCTCGCAAAGCGAAGCGGACGCGGCTTGTCGTCAATGGACGGCTTGATTGCCGCCACCGCGATTGCTCACGATCTCACTCTCGCCACCCGTAATATAAAGGATTTCGAAGGTTTTGGGATCGAGCTTGTCGATCCTTGGATAGAGCGCCCATGACGATCCGCAGAGCGGACCGTCACGGGATCTTTCTTTTCGTCTAGTTGAAACTCGAGGTTTTGAGGAATTCCGCGAGCCGTTCGGTCTTCGGATGCACGAACATGTCCTTCGGATCGCCTTCCTCGCAGATGACGCCCTGGTTCATGAAGATGACGCGTGACGAAACGTCGTAGGCAAAGCGCATCTCGTGCGTGACGAGCAGCATGGTCATGCCGTCGGCGGCAAGCCCCTTGATGACCTGGAGCACTTCGCCCACCAGTTCCGGGTCAAGCGCGGAGGTCACTTCGTCGAACAGCATCAGCCTCGGCGACATGGCGATGGCGCGAGCGATCGCGACGCGCTGCTGCTGGCCGCCGGAAAGCTGTCCGGGATAATGGTTCGAGCGGGCGGAAAGGCCGACACGATCGAGCCATTTTTCCGCGATGGCGCGGGCATCCGGCTTGGTCATTTTTTTCACCTTGACGAGGCCGAGCATGACGTTTTCAGCGGCACTCATATGCGGAAAAAGATTGAACTGCTGAAACGCCATGCCGGTCAACGCGCGTTGGCGTGCAATCTCTTTCTCGCTCTTGCGGCGCCGCGTCGCGCCTTCGGCGCGGTATCCGATCTCCTCGCCGTCGAGGCTGATCGTGCCGCCCTGGAATTCTTCGAGCATGTTGATGCAACGCAGCAAGGTGGTCTTTCCGGAGCCGGACGAGCCGATGATGGAAATGACTTCGCCCTCCTCAACGGCGCAATCGACGCCCTTGAGGACTTCGTGGATGCCGTAAGTCTTGCGCAGACCCTGGATGTCGAGAATGGTCTTGGCCATCGGGGGAACTCCTCAGGACGGCAGGGCGGTCTTGCGCTCGACATATTTGCCGAAGTGCTCGATGCCGTAGTTGATGATGAAATAGAGACCACCGGCCAGGAAATAGAACTGGAGGCTCATGAAATTGCGGGAGATGATCTCCTGCGTGCGCAGGAGAAGCTCGGCGACGCCGATGACGGAGAGCAGCGTCGAGGCCTTCACCATCTCGGCCGCCGTATTCACCCAGGCCGGCAGGCACTGGCGCATGGCCTGCGGCCACAGCACCGAGGTGAAGGTCTGGGTAAAGGTCAGGCCGATCGCCTTGGCTGCTTCGGTCTGCCCCTTCGGGATCGCCTGAAGCGCCCCACGCACGATTTCGCCGACATGGGAGGAGCAGAAGATGGCAAGGGCGAGCACACCGGCAGAGAACGGCCCGAGATCGAGGCCGACGGCAGCGGAGACATAGTAGCTCGCCAGCACCAGCACGAGCACCGGCGTGCCACGGATGATATCCGTATAGGCGCGCACGGCCAGACGCAAAACAACGCCGCCATAGACGAGCGCCAAGCCGACGAACACGCCGAGTACGGAGCCCGCGAGGATGGCCAGGAGGGAGATCGACACGGTCACGCCGATGCCGTTCATGATGACGTATCGGGCGATCCAGAGTTGTTCGAGAAAGGTGTGGGACATCGGCTTATCTCTGCAGGGCCAGACGGCGCTCGATGAAGCGCATCACGGCGGCGATGAGGAAACAGGTCGCGACATAGAGCGCGGATGTGACCATCCAGGTCTCTATGACGCGGAAGCTCTCGACATTGATCTTGCGGGCGGCAAAGGTCAGTTCCGGCACGGCGATGGCGGCGGCAAGCGAGGTGTCCTTGAAGAGAGAGATGATCGTCGAGGACAACGATGGCAGCACGTTGCGCAGCATCAGCGGAGCGATGATGGAGCTGCGGATCTGCATCCCCGTCAGGCCGATGGCAAGCCCCGCTTCCGTCAACCCTCTCGGAATAGACAGCAGCCCGGCACGGAACACCTCGGCCAGATAGGCGCCGGAATAAAGCGACAGAACCAGGACGAAGCTTTTTATCTTGTCGAGGCGAAAGCCCATCTGCGGCAGCGCGAAAAAGACGAAAAGCACCAGGACGAGAATCGGCAGGTTGCGAATGACAGTGACATAGACCCGCGCCGGCACGACCGCAAAGCGGCTTTTGGACGTCAGCGCGAAGGCCACCACAAGACCGATCGCGGCCCCGATCAGGATCGAGATCACGGCAAGGCCGAGGCTGAGCGCGAGCCCGCTCAAAAGAAAATCGAAATTGCGCCAGACGGCAGCGAAATTCAACGTGTAACCCATACGGGACGCCCTTTCAGACCAGAGCATGATACCGAAAAGTGCGAGCGGTTTTCGGCGTCATGCTCTCACTCTTTAAGTGCAGAGCGGGAAACATGCCCCGCTCCGCATGGCTGTTACTTGAACTCGACCGGGAAGCCGATCTGCGGCGGCGTCAGATCTTTGCCGAACCAGGTCTTGAAGGACTTGGCGTAAAAGTCGAATTCAACGCCGGTCATGGCTTCGTGCAGGGCGGTGTTGACGAAGTTCAGCCAATCCTGATCGCCGCGCTTGACGGCGCAGGCGTAGGTCTGCGGGTTCCAGCCGTAGCCAGCATCTTTATAGCGGCCCGGATTCTGGGTCATGTACCAGGCGAGCGACGACTGGTCCGTGGCGACTGCATCGGCACGTCCCGATTCCAGTGCCTGATAGATCAGGTCGACGGAATCGTACTGGTCGACGGTCGCCTCCGGCAAGGCCGCATGCACCATCGCCTCGGCGTAGACGTTCTGGAGAACCGAGATGGTGACGGAGGAGCCTGCCGCCTTGAGGGCGGCGTAGTCGCCATATTTGCCATCCGCCTTGAGCATCAAGCCGACACCCTCGCGATAATAAGGAATGGTGAAGGCAACCTGCTGGGCGCGCTCGCCGGTAACAGTCATGAACTGGCAGGTGATGTCGACTTTGTCGGTGGTGATGTTCGGGATGCGGGCGTCGGAGGACTGGTTCACATACTCGATCTTTTCGGGATCACCGAAGAGCGCCTTGGCGATGATGTGGCCCATGTCGACGTCGAATCCCTGAAGCTTGTCGTCGGCGCTCTTGAAGTGCCAAGGCGCATTGGTGCTGCCCGTGCCGAGGACGAGATGGCCGCGGGCCAGCACTTCATCGAGCTTGCTGCCTTCGGCCAGAGCAGGCGTGGACAACAGAGCGGCGACGGCCAGCGACATCACGCCGGTGCGAAAGGAAATGGTCATGGCGTTCCCCTTATGGATGGTTCCTATTGTTCCAGTATAATGGACGCATATCTGTTTTACTGGAACAATGTTATGAAGTGCCATCAAGGATGAATTGTCAATGGGTCATGCTGAAAAAGCGCGCAGCGGCGCGCGTGGCGATTTTTTCGGCAGTGCAGGATGTATAGGCAGGTTCGACAAACATGCTGTGATGTTTTCCGACGATCTCCCTCAACTCGTAACCAAGCGCCCTGCAGAAGCTTTCGTTTGCGGTGAGGATATCGCCCGATAAATCAAACTCGATCATGGCTTGCGAATTCGACAGAGCCGCAAGAACCTCGACAGCATCTGCACCACGATCAAGAATACTCACGCGCGACGCGCGCGTCCGACGTGACATCGTTGGGATCGAGCCCCTTCGCCTCGAGCACGAAGGAACCAGACGATCGTCGGCCAGGAATTCGCTGGCCGTGGTCGTCGCCATCCGGTCGCGAAAATAGGCAAATTTCTTCGTCCGCCGCGTCGGTCGCTTCCGTCAACTCGTCGCCTTCGAGATATCGGATCTTGTCCTGCTTGCAGTAGGTTGCATAGTCGTCGGAGAAACGGTCACGTCACCATTGCTGTCGAAGTTGATGGCTTCGGCGACTAACCGGTCATCATCGAGGCTGTTGTAATTGCTTCGAGTCCGAGCATCGCTTTCCAGGATTTTTCGAATGCGCTTTAGGCGGCGCCGACGCCTGCGGCAAAGATGGCAATGCAGCGGCGAAGATGGGCAAACAGTTGAGCCCGATCGGGCCGGGCCCGCGCGCGCCCTTCCGGCGGACCCATGCCGCCGAGGATCATATCCATCAGCATCCGGGCTCCGCTCGCCGTATCGTCCAGCGTCAATCTGCCTTCCGACCGGCGTTCGCTCAACCAGTCGGCGAGATTCTGGTGGCTGGCAAGCATGCCTTCGCGCTGCAGGATATCGACAAGTTCCGGAAATTGCGCCGCTTCGCGAAAGACGAGCTGCAGGAAGCCGGTGCGATCGGCATCCTTGTCCTCATCCATATCGATCATGAAGATACGTTCGAGGCTCGCGGCGATCGAGATATCTTCAGCAGGCCTGGGCAGATCGAGCATCAGGCGTCGATGCGCGCCGACCACGGCAGCAAACAACTCTTCCTTGCTCTGAAACAGCTTATAGAGCGTCTGCTTCGAAACGCCCGCCTCGGAGGCGACGATCGCGGTCGTGCTTCCGGCATAACCGTATTTGACGAAAACGCGGCCGGCGACTTCAACGATATGCGCCCGCTTGTCCTCGTCGCTGGAAACTTTCGGCCGGCCCCGCTTGCGCGGCTCAGCCGCAGTCTCGTCGACAATATCCATGATGGTCTAGACCACTCTGCCGAAACGCGTAGCGACGACCTGAGAACGTAGACTACGATTTCTGAGGGATAGTGTTCTCGGTTGTGGCATTAGTGATTTCGATTTAAAGAACTAATCAGTTCTGCAATGCGCGTTGCGTCCCCACCTCCCTAGCGATGGAGCGCTTATGACGACCATTTCTGCTGCAACATCAGTCTCTTCCTATTTCTATAGCAAGCGCCCGACATCCGCGTCCCAGAACATCTTATCCTCTAATACGGTTTCGTCGGCAAAAGCAACCAAAAGCGGGCAGCTCGACGGAGACACGTCGAGCAGCGCCGATCCGATATGACGTTGGTATCGAGAAAGATCAAAGTTCGATGCCTTGTTTGCCCGCCTGTCCTCTTTGATAACTGATTCAAGGTCGATATCCGTGCCGCTTTGCTGCAGAAGACGAGCATAGAAGGTCGTGGCTGCCTCGCGGCCGGCTTCCCGTATTTCATGCGATTCGAGAGCCCCCTCAACGATGTCAGCTATTGAGCGATTTTCGCGCCGGGCAAAGCCGATGCGCAAGATCGCGTGCCTTCGCACTGCACGGAAAGTTGAGGTTCAGCCATGTCGGTCTCCTCTCACCTGTATATAGCATCAGTCAGCCATCAACATGGCAACTGATGGCTTGATACCACAAGTATTCAGGGTCCTGATTTTGTTCCGATGTCTAAAAGAATTAACCATATCTCAGTGGTCTTACGAAATAATGCCATACGTAGATCAGGCATCTCGAAGCAGAGAGGCCAAAAGTTATTTGGAGACAGTCTTGGCACTTACCATTGCTCGTAGTCTAGTGGCGTTTGGTGTCGCCGTTTCAGCCGGCCTTTTCATGTCGATCGGTTTGCAGCAATCGGCGCTCGAACGGCTGAAAGTCAACGGGCCGGTTTATGAGCAGGTCGTCTACGGCAAAGATTTGATTGCCGATATTCTGCCGCCGCCGCTGTTTGTGGTCGAATCCTACATGCTGTCCTTCGAGGCAAGCAAATTTCCCGAACTCACAGAAACCAATCTTGCCAAGATCGCAAATCTCAAGGCCGCTTACGACGACCGCCGCGCCTATTGGAAAACCACCCGGCTGCCGCAAGCTTTGAAGGACGAGCTTGAAAACGATGTCATCGGCAAGGGCGATACATTCTGGGGGGTGATGAACCGTGAGATCATCCCGGCCCTGAATGCCAAGGATGAAGACAAGGCGCATGGTGCGATCGAGCAGCTGCGCGTCGCCTTCCATTCGCACCAGGATGCAGTCGAGAAACTCGTTGCCAATTCCGACGCCTTCCTGAAGGGCGAGGAGCGCAATGCTGCCTCGGAGATCGTCACCTGGACGATCTATGCGGGTGCTGCGGGTCTCGGTTCGTTCGGGCTGTTGCTGGTGGGGCTCTATCTCTTGCGTCGCCGAGCAATCGTGCCGCTCGATGGCATGAAGGCCTATATGGGCAACCTTGCCGAAGGCGACTTTTCGACCGAAGTTCCCTATGCCAACCGGTCCGACGAGATCGGAGCCATGTCCAAGGCCGTGGCGGTATTCCGCCACAACGCGCTTGAGCGGCAAGACGCGCAGAAGCGCGAGACCGCACTGCGCGATGCGGAATTTGAGCGCGAACGCAGCCAGCTGGCCGAAAGGGCCGCAGAGGAGCAGATCCGCGAAACGGTGATCGATCGGTTGACATACGGCCTGGAACAGCTGTCGACCGGCAATCTCGATTGCCGGATCACGACGCCGTTCGCCGCCGCCTATGAGACTTTGCGCGCGAAGTTCAACGACAGTATGGACGCGCTTTGCGCTTCGATGGCCGAGATCGCCCAGACCTCCAAGCAGGTGGGCAGTTCCTCGGCCGGCATCACCGATGCAGCCGACAGCCTTGCCTCACGCACGGAACAGCAGGCCGCCATGCTCGAAGAGGCAACAGCCGCGCTCGATGAGATGAATGCCAAGGCGAAGGACGCCTCCGCTCATGCCGGCAAGGCAACCGGCATGATGGCCGAGACGCGCACCAGCGCCGAACATTCGGCCGCCGTCGTTCGCGAAGCCATCGCCGCCATGGAAAGGATCGAAGGCTCGTCCTCCCAGATCGGCGATATCGTCAATGTCATCGATGAAATCGCCTTCCAGACCAATCTTCTGGCGCTCAATGCCGGGGTTGAAGCCGCCCGTGCCGGCGAAGCAGGCAAGGGTTTCGCCGTCGTGGCGCAGGAAGTGCGCGAACTCGCCTTGCGCTCGGCCAACGCCGCCAAGGAGATCAGAGCACTGATTTCCACCTCCTCGTCTCAGGTCTCCACCGGGGTGCAGCTTGTCAATCGCACCGGCAAGGCGCTGCTGGAAATCGAAGGCCAGGTCGAGCAGGTTGCCGGCCTGATCGCCCGTATCGTTTCGGTGTCATCCGAGCAGGCGGTGGCGATCGGCGAGATCAACGCCTCCGTCAACGCCCTCGATCAGGTGACGCAACGCAACGCGGCCATGGCCGTCGAAACCGCCTCGGCCTGCCGGGCGCTCGGCAGCCAAACGCAGACGCTGGAAGGGGTGGTAAACCGCTTTCAGATCGACGCGGGAGCCAGCACCTCAAGACCGCAAAAAGCGGCTTGAGGTGTGATCAGCAGTCGAAACTGACCCCGCCTCGCCTGTCCGATCACCTAGAGCATGATGCCGAAAAGTGTGCGCGGTTTTCGGACGACATCATGCTCTAACCATTTAATTTAGAACAGGATTCAGATTTTAGGCCGACCCGGCCTAAAATCATCCTGTTCTAGCGGTAACGATCGCCACGACAGCAACGCAGTCACCAGCCTTGACCAGCCCCGGGAAATGCCGGGCACAAAGAATGCCGTTCATGCCGGCGCGGATCTCGCGGGGGGCCACTCCGGTCCGCCCGGTCGGATAGATGCGAGCGATGACGGCATTGTCGGTGACGACTTCACCGAGATCGATAACAGGTTCGATCAACCCACCCTCCTCTGCGAAGGAGAAGCAGCGGCCGTCCGGCATGTCGAGCCAGGTCGTCGGGCCGGGATCGACGGCGCCCGCGACGATCCCTGCGTGGCGTAGCACGTTCATGGTGCCGCGCTTGGCAATCGCAGCACTTTTGGCCGTGGCAGTGCCGCCGCCGCCGAGTTCCGTGGTGATGAAGATCTTGCCCATTTCCTCGGCCGCGGTGTCGTACATGCCGACCGCATCGATCTCCAGCATCTTCATCGAATAGGGAGCGGCAAACGCCGTCACGAATTCGAAGGCTTTTTCCTGCTGTTGCTTGTTCGGCAGGATGTGGGCGGCGCAGAACGGCAGAAAATCGAGCGTCTTGCCGCCGGAATGGAAGTCGAGGACGAGATCCGCCATCGGCAGAAGCACACGGCCGAAATAGTCGGCGATCTTCTCCGTCACCGTGCCGTCCGGCCGGCCCGGGAAGCTGCGGTTCATATTGCCTCTGTCGATTGGCGAGGTTCTGGTTCCCGCCAGGAATGCCGGATAATTCATGGCCGGCACGATGATGACAGTGCCGTTCACGTCTTCGGCCTTCAGCGAGCGGGCAAGATCGAAAAGCGCGATCGGTCCCTCGTATTCGTCGCCGTGATTGCCGCCGGTCAGCAGCGCCGTCGGTCCCTTGCCGTTCCGGATGACCGTTATCGGCACCATCACCGATCCCCAGGCGGAATCGTCGCGGCTGTAAGGCAGGCGCAGGAAACCGTGCTGGACGCCCTCGGCGGCAAAATTGACCGTCGCGCTGATCGGCGACGGCCGCAAGCCAATTTCTGTCATGACAGCCTCAATCCTTCACCATCAGCCTGCGCGGCACGTCGGCGAAGCATTCGACACCACTGTCGGTGATGAGGATGCTCTCGGTCGTCTCGAAACCCATGTCCTCGAGCCAGAGGCCGGTCATGAAATGGAAGGTCATGCCGGGCTTCAGTTCCGTCCGGTCGCCGGGACGCAGGCTCATGGTGCGCTCGCCCCAGTCCGGCGGATAGGAAAGGCCGATCGGGTAACCCGTGCGGTTGTCCTTGACAATGCCGTATTTCTTCAGCACCGCGAAGAAGGCGTTGGCGATATCCTCGCAGGTATTGCCGGGTCTGGCGACGGCAAGACCGGCTTCCATGCCCTCCAGCGTCGCCTTTTCGGCATCGAGAAAGGCCTGTGTCGGCTTGCCGAGGAAGACGGTGCGCGACAATGGCAAGTGATAGCGGTTGTAGCAGCCGGCGATCTCGAAGAATGTGCCTTCGCCCCTCTTCATCGGCCGGTCGTCCCAGGTCAGATGCGGTGCGGATGCTTCGACGCCGGACGGCAGCAGCGGCACGATCGCCGGATAATCGCCGCCAATGCCGTCGACGCCGCGAGTTCCGGCATCATAGATTTCCGCGACCAGATCGCACTTGCGCATACCGACCTCGATCTTGTCGAAGATGCGGGCGTGCATCGCCTCGACGATACGGGCGGCATTGCGCATGTAGCCGATCTCAGTCTCGCTCTTGACGGCTCGCTGCCAGTTGACGAGGGCGGTTGCATCGACGAAGCGCGCATTCGGCAGGTGCTTCTGCAGCGCCGCATAGGCCGCCGCCGAAAACCAGTAATTGTCCATTTCGACGCCGATCGTCAGCTTGCCGAAGCCGCGCTCGGTCAGGATGCCCGAGAGGTAATCCATCGGGTGGCGCTCGGTCGACTGCACGTAGTGATCGGGATAGCCGACGATGTTGTCGTGCTTCAGATAGGCGGTGAACTTGGCGCCATTGGCATCCTGACCGCGGCCGAACCAGATCGGCTCGCCCTGCGGCGGCACGATCACCGCCTGGTGCACGTAGAAGGACCAGCCGTCATAGCCGGTCAGCCAGGCCATGTTCGACGGGTCGCTGATAACAAGCAGGTCTACGCCCTTCGTCTCCATGGCACGCCGTGTCTTTTCCAGCCGCGCGGCATATTCGCCGAGCGAGAATTTGAGTTTGGGCTGGGTCATGTTTCTTCCCTTCTCTTCCGGCGCCGCGCCGGTCAGCTTTCGAATGTGGTCCCGGCATTCGCCGCACCGGCGCGGGCAAAGGCGAGCGTGGCGATGGCGGTGTCCTGGATGCCGGTCCCGGTCAGGTCCGCAATGGTGATCTGGTCGCTGCGTATCCGCCCCGGCGTCCGGCCGGCGACGATCTGGCCGAGCTCGGCAAAGACCGCATCGGCCGCGACCAGGCCGGCGTCGATGGCGTGATGCAACTCGCCGAGGCGCCGCGTCTGCTTCAAGCTGTCGGCGACGTAGAGGCCGGCACCCGCGATGGCGGCCGGATCGATCTCGTTCTTGTGCTCCGCATCCGAGCCCATGGCCGTCAGATGCTGTCCGGGTTCCAGCCACCCGGCCTCGATGATCGGCGTTTCGGACGGCGTGGTAGTGACGATGAGATCAGCGCCGGTCACCGCATGTCTGGCGTCCGCTGTCGCGACGACGGGAAACCCGAGCTTTGCCGCCAATTCGGCTGCCACGCTTTGCGCCTTGGCAGCATCGCGCGCCCATATCCTCGCCTCGCGGATTGGTCGGACCAGCGTCAGTGCTTCGAGCTGCAGCCGCGCCTGCATGCCTGCGCCGAAGATCGCGGCCACGGATGCATTTTCCCGCGACAGATGTTTCGCCGCGACGGCGCCGGCTGCTGCGGTGCGCACGTCGGTGAGATAGCCATTGTCCAAGAGCAGAGCCTGCACCAGTCCGGTTCGGCTCGACAGCAGCACCATCATGCCGTTGGTGCTCGGCAGACCAATCTTCGGATTGTCGAAGAAACCGGGGCTGATCTTGATTGCGAAGCCCTCGATGCCGGGCACATAGGCCGTCTTCACATCGACTTCGCCCCGATATTCCGGAATGTCGAGCCGCAGGATCGGCGGCATTGCGATAGCCTTGGTGGCAAGGGCTGCGAAAGCGGCCTCGACGCAATCAACCGCATCGCGATCAAGCGCGATGACTTTCCTCAGTTCCGCTTCCGTCAGAATGATCATTCGGCTCATAATCGGTCCTCCCCGCGCGTTGCCGTCTTGCCGTTGATCACCCGTAGGTGCTGCTCCATATCGACATTCGCGCCGGACAGGATCACGACGATGGGACCGTCGCCCCTGATTTTCCCGGCAAGCAGTGCGGCGATGCCGACCGCGCCAGCGCCTTCGACCACCTGGCGTTCGGCCGCATAGGCATGGCGCATGCCGGCGGCGATTTCCGCCTCCGTCAGCAGGATGACCTCGTCGAGAAGGTCGCGGCACATGGCAAAGGTGACGCGATTGTCGAGGCCGATGCCGCCGCCGAGCGAGTCGGCAAGGCTCGGCACTTCCTCGACCTGCACCGGCCGTCCAGCATCGAGGCTTGCCTTCATCGCGGCACCCTTCTCCATCGTCAGGCCGATCACTTTGGTCGTCGGACTGATGCCTTTGACCGCAGCGGCAACGCCGGCCGCAAGGCCACCGCCCGAGAGCGGCACCAGCACGATTGCCGCCTCCGGCAGGGTGTCGATGATTTCGAGCCCCAGTGTTCCCTGCCCGGCCACGACATCAGGATCATCGAAGGGCGGGACCATCACCAACCCCTCCTCGCGAACCAGCCGATCGACCTCCTGCTGCGCCTCGTCCTGTGATACGCCGACGATGCGGACATCGGCACCGAGGCGACGGATTTCCAAAATCTTGTTCTCCGGCACCAGCCGCGACATGCAGATGGTCGCAACAGCGCCTTCCGCCTTTGCCGCATAGGCAAGCGCCCGGCCGTGATTTCCGGTCGAGGCCGCGACGACGCCGCGCGAGCGCTCCGCCGGCGACAAGGACAGCACCGCATTGGTCGCGCCGCGCAGCTTGAAGCTGCCGGTCGTCTGATGATGTTCGAGCTTGAGATGGACAGGTACGCCGGCCAATTCGCCGAGTGAAAGGGACTGCACCATCGGCGTGCAGATCACGCGGCCGGCAATCCGGCGCGCCGCCGCACGGATATCCTCCAGCGAAACGGGCAAGGTGCTCACCATGATCTCAGCCGTCCCGGTAGGGCTTGGTCATCAATTGACCGAGTTCGGGCCGCGCCCGATCGTCGCCGCAAAGCCGCAGGCAAGCCCAGGCGGTCGCGAGATTGCTGGTGACCACCGGCTTGCCGATTTCAGCCTCGATCCCAGCCGCGACCTCTGCTGCCCGCACCGCCGTACAGGAGATAAACAGCGCGTCCGACTGCGGTGCCAGCGCCTGGCGCGCGAAGGCAAGGATCTCGTCCGGCGCGATCCGCGCCATCTCGCGATCATCGGTCAGGCCGAGACAGGTGAAGCGGTCGATCGCAAAGCCGAGCTCCGCGAAATAATCCGCCATCGGCCGGCTGGTCTCGATCGTATAGGGCGTCAGCACCGAAATCCGTCTGGCGCCCAGCGCCTTCAGGCCAGTCACCGCGGCAGCCGTCGGCGTCACGACGGAAACGCCGGGCTTGGCCGCATGGATCGCCGCCTCGATATTCCGGTCGCCGATCACCACCGAGGCGGAGGTGCAGGAATAGACGATCGCATCGAGCGCCTCGTCCGGCAGGATCAGTGCCGCGCCTTCCGTCAGCGACGGCTGCATCCTCAAGAGGTTTTCCGGCGTGACCGGATTGGCATAATGGATGCGACTGACATAGACCCCGAGGCGATGACTGGCGACCATGCGCTGGAAGTCGACTTCCGTCGTGTGGTCGGTCGCGAGGATGACCAGGCCGATGCGCTTTTCCAGCGGCCGATCCTCCAGCCGCGGCGGCCGGCCGGCAGCGATGATCTCGATCTCTACAGTCATGGTCAGTCATCCATCCTGGCGTAGCGTTCCTCGAGCCAGCGTAATCCCACGACCGAGATCAGGCTGATGACGAGGAAGAAGACGCCGACCAGCGTCATCGGCTCGATGTAGCGGTAGTTGCTGTTGGCGATGCTCTTTGCCTGATTCATGAGTTCGAGCACGGTGATCGCCGAAAGCAGCGGCGTCTCCTTGAACATGGCGATGAAATAATTGGCGAGCGCCGGGATCATCGGCGGGATCGCCTGCGGCAGGATCACGTGGATCCAGGCCTGGCGCGTCGACAGATTGGTGGCCTTGGCCGCCTCCCATTGTCCGCGCGGCACGTTCTCGATGCCGGCGCGATAGACCTCGGCGGTATAGGTCGCATAGTGAATGCCCATGCCGATGACGCCGGCGACCAGCGGCGCCAGCCGGATGCCGATATCCGGCAGCACGTAGAAGATGAAGTAGAGCTGCACCAGCAGCGGCGTGCCGCGGATGAATTCCGAGACGAAGGCGACCGTCCTGGAAATGCCAGCGACCGGTGATCGCCGTGCAATGGCGAGCCCCAGGCCGGCGATCATGGCGACGGCAGCGCCGAGGATGGTCGCGAGAAGAGTGATCTTGAACCCTTCGAGAAGGGTCGGCATGATCTGCCAGACGAAGTCCCAATCCCATTCCATCTGATCAGGTCCTTATGCCGTCGAGGCTGCGCGCCATCCGCCGCTCCAGCCAGCGCATCGTCGCGGAGATCGCCGAGGCCATGAGGAAATAGAGGATGAGGATCGTCGCGAAGGGCACCAGCGTATTGCCGGTCTGCGCCCGCACCACCTGGGCCTGGAACGTCATATCCGTCAGCGAGATCAGCGACACGACGGCCGTGCCCTTCAGGAGTTCGATCGCATTGTTGCAGAAGGTCGGCAGCATCAGCGGCAGCGCCTGCGGCAGGATGACGTGACGCATGCGCTGATATCGCGAAAGGTTGAGCGCGATGCAGGCTTCCGACTGTTCGCGCCCGACAGCCTTGACGGCGCCGCGCACCACTTCCGCCGCATAGGCGCCGACATTCAGCCCGAGCGCCAGCACGCCCGCCTGTAGCGGCGTCAGGGTCAAGCCCGCAAAAGGCAGCACGAAATAGACCCAGAAGAGCTGGACGAAGATCGAGGTGCCGCGGAAGAACTCGATATAGGCCGTCGCCAGAGCGCGCACGGCGAAGAAGCGCGACAGGCGGCCAAGGCCCGCCAGGAAGGCCATCACCAGCGCCAGCGCAGACCCCATGATCGTCAGTTCGAGCGTCACCAAGGCGCCCTCAAGGATCAGTGTCAGATAGCCGGACCATACCGACATCGGCAACTCACTTCCTAGAGCATGTCGCGCAAAACTGTGCAGCGGTTTTGCGATAACGACATGCGTAAAAACAAGGACCTAAAGCGCGAGGAGTGCATCTGAAAGATCGCGACGCGCTTTAGGAGATCGTTCGAGGGGGATCCGGCCATGCCCATGGCATGGCCGGCTGCTTACCTTTTGTTACTTCGCCGCGGCGCAGAGCTTTTCGCGGCTCGTCGACATCGCCGCCTTGGCCGAGAAGCCGTAGGGCTCGATGATCTTGGCGAATTCGCCGGATTCCTTCAGCTTCTTCAGCTCGACATCGAAGGCGTCGCGAAGGGCAACATCCTGCTTGCGGAAGGCCGCGCCATCGCAATAGACCGGCGCATTGACCACGGGAGCGACGGTTTCGAGGTTCGGATCGTTTGCCTTGGCCATCAGATCGTGGATCGACAGAACCGGCAGCGAGTAAACGTCGATACGGCCGTCCTGCAGCATCTTGATGCCGCTCTGGCCATCCGGAACGACGATGACGCGATCACGCGGCACGCCGGCCTCAAGCGCCAGCTTCTCCTCGGTGCCGCCGCCCGGCGCGCCGATCTTGGCGTCCGGATTGTCGGCGATGTCCTTGTAGCTCGTCAGCTTCAGCGGATTGCCCTTCTTGAGAGCGAAAGCTTCGGCGTCGCAAAGGATCGGTTCGGAATAGGCGACGGCGTTGCAGCGCTCGGGCTTCATGAAGAGGCCTGCGGTGATCGCGTCGTGGCGGCCGGCCTGCAGGCCGGGGATCATCGCGCCATATTCCGAGATCGAGGCGACCACTTCCTTGATGCCCAGCTTTTCGAAGATTGCGCGCGCCACATCGGGTGCGGCGCCGGACACCTTGCCATCGGCGCCGACGGCGGTGAACGGCGGCTCGTTGGCGATGGCGATACGCGCAAAGCCTTGCTCCTTCAGCTGCTCGAGCTTGTCATCGGCGGCGGAGGCAGGCGCAGCCGCCGTGACCAGAAGCACCGACAGGCTGGCGGCGCTCAAAAGATATCCTGTTTTCATCGTTCCCAACTCCTCTGATTTTCCTTGAGTTTTGTTCTTGCGGGCAATGTCTGAGGTCAGACGCGGTGCCCCGCCGCAATGATCTTGCGCAGGAAAGTCTGCGTCCTCTCCTGCGTCGGATTGCGAAAGATGTCGCCTGGCTTGCCTTCCTCGACGATCTTGCCGCGATCGAAAAACAGCACACGGTCGGCGAAATCATGGGCGAAGCCCATCTCATGCGTGACGAGAAGCATGGTCATGTCGGTCTCGGAGGCGAGCCGCCGCATGACGTTCAGCACCTCCTCGACCAGTTCCGGATCGAGCGCCGAGGTCACCTCGTCGAACAGCATGATCTTCGGCGACAGCGCCAGCGCCCTGGCAATGGCGACGCGCTGCTTCTGCCCGCCGGAAAGCTGCGCCGGAACGCTCTTTGCCTTGTCGGCCAGGCCGACCATATCGAGAAGCTCCATCGCCCGCTTTTCAGCCACGGGCCGCTTGATACCCTTGGTCAGCATCGGCGCCAGCGTCACGTTGTCGAGCACGCATTTATGCGGGAACAGATTGAAATGCTGAAAGACCATGCCGATCTTTTCGCGCATGCGATGCAGATGCCGTTCATCGGCCGGCACCAGCCCACTGCTACCAGGCATGTGGTAGAGCTGTTCGCCGTCGACCTCGATATGGCCGCCGCTGATCGTCTCCAAAGTCATCAGAATGCGCAGGATCGTCGTCTTGCCGGAGCCGGATGGCCCGATCAGCGCCAGCTTCTCGCCCGGCATGACATTCATCGACAGGCCGTCGAGCACGGTCAGCGGGCCGTATTTCTTGACGATATTGTCGATGCGGATGATGGGCGGAAGCATTCATGTCTCTCCCTGTTGAGACAAGCAATGTCCTAACGATGACGGCCCATCAAAATCATGTCAATTCGTAAAATAATATCATGACAATTATTCTGCACACGCTCAAATACAAGGCAGCGGCATCAGATCGCAAGCAGCAGCTCTTCCGGATTGCCTTGCGCCAATGAGGCGACGATGCCGAGCCCCGTCCGCAGCTCGCTTTCGGTTGTCGAGCCAAGCGAGATGCGCACGGCTGGCGTCCAGCCTTGATCGCCGGTGTGGAACGATTTGCCAGGCGCGATCGCCACGCCGCGCAGCCTTGCCTGCGATACGAAGCCGTCCTCCGTATGATTGCCTGAGAGCGGCAGCCAGACGTGCAGGCTTTGCGGATGCGCCCGGTACGGCAGGCCGGCCAGCATCTCCGCCGCGATCGCGTGCCGGCTCAAAAGGGCACGGCGCTGCCAGTTGACCAGCTCCATCGCCGTGCCGTCGCTGACCCAGCGGGTGGCGATCTCGGCCATGGCAGGCGTCGCCATCCAGTTGGAGACGAGATGCCGGTTGGCGACGGCGGCGACATAGCGGTCGGGCGCGGTGAGATAACCGATCCGCAGGCCGGGAACAGTAATTTTCGTGAAGCTCGTAACGTAGAGTGTCCGCTCCGGCGCAAACGCGGCCATCGGCGGCGCACGACCCTCGACCATCGGGCCGAGAATATCGTTTTCGATGATCGCGATATCATGTTTCGCAGCGACGGTGGCAAGCGCCTGCCTGCGCTCCGCGCTCATCAGCGCCGCCATCGGATTGATCACCGAGGGCTGCAGAAAAATGGCCCGGATCGGTCCCTTTCGGCAGGCTTCGTCCAGCGCTTCGGGGATCATGCCCTCCTCGTCGATCGCCAGCCCTTCGAGGTGCAGACCGAGATAGGTGGAGAGCGGAACCAGCGTATGATGGCTGATCGCTTCGGTCGCAACCGTCGAGCCGGGCGGGGCGACGCTCATCAGCGCCACCGTCATGCCCGATGTCGCACCGTTCGTCACGCTGATGTTCAGCGGCGATACCTCCAGCCCGCAGCGCGCCAGCCATTCCGTGGCGACCGCGCGGTGGCGCGGAAATACCATGTTCGGCCTGAACGAAAGCGCCGAGCTGGAAGGCAGGTTTTCCGAAAGCCAGCCGAAGGCCTGCCGCAGCCTTTCCAAATGGATCTGCTCGCAGACCGGCTTCAGGATCGACAGGTCGATCACCTCGCCCAGCCGTTCCGGCAGGTAGGGCGGTTCCGGCTCGCGCGGCCTGGTCTGGACGAAGCTGCCGCGTCCGATCTCGCCTGTTATCAGCCCCCGGCGGATCAGCTCGTCATAGGCGCGGCTGACCGTCTGCACGGAAAGATGCAGATCGTCCGCCAGCTTGCGATGCGGCGGCAATTGTGTGCCGTCGGAGAGCTTGCCGTCCGTGATCGCGCTTGCGATCTGTTCGGCAAGCGAGAGATAGGCCGGCCGGCGAAGTTGCGAGGGATCGGGGCGCCACTTTGTCATGATTTCAACACTGCTGAAAATCAGTTCAATTGACAATGCCAAAATGCGCTCCCATTGTCTTTTCGCTGCGTTTGAAATGATTTCTTTCTAAAGAAAGCACCATGAAGCTCGACGCCATCGACCTGCGCATTCTCGACGCCGTCCAGCGCGACGGCCGTATCACCAAACTGGCGCTGGCCGAAAAGGCCGGACTGTCGCCGACGCCGTGCTGGATGCGGCTGCGCAAGCTCGAAAAGGCGGGTGTTATCACCGGCTATCACGCGCGCATCGCGCCGCGGCGCATCGCTCCGGTCGCCAACGTGATGATGGAAGTGACGCTCGCCAACCATCGCCAGGCGGATTTCGAGCGCTTCGAGCGCGCCGTGACCGCAATCCCGGAGATCGTCGCCTGCTGGTCGGTCGGCGGCGGCGTCGATTACATCCTGAAAATCATCGCGCCCGATATCGATGCCTATCAGCGGCTGGTCGACGGGCTTCTCGACCGCGAACTCGGCATCGACCGCTACTTCACCTACATCGTGACCAAGACGGTCAAGGAGGACACCGTCCTTCCGGTCTCTTCCTTCACTGCCACCGGTGAAGAACCGAGCGCGTTGTAGACAATCTCTCTGCCAGGCCGCCGTCCTTTAGACCATCTCTCTCTTTTTGCATCCGCCAACAGACAATCTCTCGCCCGCTCCCGTGGAAGACTGACGTCAACCGCCACGAGGAGACTGGACATGACCGCCGTTTTTGCCCGCCCTGCCTATCATGACGCGCTGTCGCGGCTTACCGACCGTCATCTCCTGCGCGATCTGGCCTATGTCGGCGGCCGGTGGATCGCCGGCAAATCAGGGAAAAGTTTCGAGGTCACGGATCCCGCTTCTTCGGCGACGCTGGCCTGGGTTGCAAGGCTTGGCGCCGATGAGACGGCGGTGGCGATCGATGCGGCGTCGGAGGCTTTCGCCAGCTGGCGCGCAATGCTGCCGCAGAGCCGCGCGGCGATCCTGCGCAAATGGTTTGAGCTGATGCTTGCGGCCAAGGAGGATCTGGCACTGATCATGACGCTCGAGCAGGGCAAGCCGCTTGCGGAATCGCGTGGCGAGATCGATTACGCCGCCTCCTTCGTCGAATGGTATGCCGAGGAAGGCAAGCGGCTGAACGCCGAGAGCGTCACTAGCCATCTGCCCGATGCGGAAATGATCGTCCGGCGCGAGGCGCTCGGCGTCGTCGGCATCGTCACGCCCTGGAACTTCCCCTCTGCCATGCTCACCCGAAAGGCTGCTGCAGCGCTGGCCGCCGGCTGCACGGTCGTCGCCCACCCCTCCTCCGAAACGCCGCTTTCGGCACTGGCGCTTGCCGAGCTCGGCGAACGGGCGGGCATTCCCGCCGGAGTCTTCAACGTGGTCACCGGCAACGCCGCAACGATCGTCGGACGGATGTGCACCGATGTCCGCGTGCGCGCCATGAGCTTTACCGGCTCCACCGGGATCGGACGGCTGATCGCCGCCCAATGCGCACCGACCCTGAAGCGGTTGGTGATGGAACTCGGCGGCCACGCCCCGCTGATCATCTTCGACGACGCCGATATAAAAAAGGCGGTCGACATCGCCATCAACGCCAAGTTTGCCACATCAGGCCAGGATTGCCTCGCCGCCAATCGCATTTTCGTCCAGCGGCGGATCGCCGATGCCTTTGCCAAGGCCTTCGCAGACCGCATTGCCGAACTGAAGGTTGGTCCAGGGCTCGAAGACAGCGCCGAGATCGGGCCGCTGATGCATGAACGCGCCGTCGCCAAGGTCGAGGGACAGGTCGCCGACGCGCTGGCGCATGGCGCACGGCTCGTCACCGGCGGCAGGCGCCACAAGGCCGGTCGGCTTTTCTATGAGCCGACGTTGCTGACCGATGTGCCGGCGGATGCGCTGATCATGCGCGAAGAGACCTTCGGGCCTGTTGCGGCGGTTACCACTTTCGACACTGAAGACGAGGTCATCGCCCGCGCCAACGATACCGAATATGGTCTTGTCGCCTATATCGTCACGGAGAACGGCGCCCGCCAGATGCGGCTCGGCCGCGCACTGGAATACGGCATGGTCGCCGTCAACCGCGTAAAGATCACCGGCGCTCCCATTCCCTTCGGCGGCTGGAAGCAATCCGGCCTCGGCCGCGAGGGTTCACGCCATGGGCTCGAGGCCTTCACCGAGCTCAAATATCTCTGCATCGACACGGCCGCCTGACCCCATTTCAAGTGAGCCCCCATTCAAGAAAGAGGCTACGACATGCTCGACAGAAGCAACGAACTCACCGCCTGGGACCGCGATCACTTCTTCCACCCCTCGACCCATATGGGCGGGCATGCCCGCGGCGAGACGCCGACCCGTGTCGTCGCCGGCGGCGAAGGCGTCTACATCACCGACACGACAGGCCGCAAAAGCCTCGACGCCTTTGCCGGCCTCTATTGCGTCAATGTCGGCTACGGCCGCCAGAAGATCGCCGACGCGATCGCCGAACAGGCGAAGAACCTCGCCTATTACCACGCCTATGTCGGCCACGGCACGGAAGCCTCGATTACGCTGTCGAAGATGATCATCGACCGCGCCCCCGCCGGCATGAGCCGCGTCTATTTCGGTCTCTCCGGCTCGGATGCCAACGAGACCAACATCAAGCTCATCTGGTACTACAACAACATCCTCGGCCGTCCGGAAAAGAAGAAGATCATCTCGCGCTGGCGCGGTTATCACGGCTCCGGCGTCATGACCGGCAGCCTCACCGGCCTTGCGCTCTTTCACAACGCTTTCGATCTACCGCGGGCACCGGTGCTGCACACCGAAGCGCCCTATTATTTCCGCCGCCCCGACCGGTCGATGAGCGAAGAGCAGTTCTCGCAATATTGCGCCGACAAGCTCGAGGAGATGATCATTACCGAAGGCCCGGAAACGGTCGCCGCCTTCATCGGCGAACCCATCCTCGGCACCGGCGGCATCGTGCCGCCGCCGAAAAGCTACTGGCAGAAGATCCAGGCCGTGCTCGACAAATATGACATCCTGCTCGTCGCCGATGAAGTCGTCACCGGCTTCGGCCGTCTCGGCACGATGTTCGGCTCGGATCATTACGGCATGAAGCCGGACCTGATCACCATCGCCAAGGGCCTGACCTCGGCTTACGCCCCCCTTTCCGGCACGATCGTTTCGAACAAAATGTGGCAAGTCCTGGTGCAGGGTTCCGACCAGCTGGGCGCGATCGGGCACGGCTGGACCTATTCCGCCCATCCGATCTGTGCTGCAGCAGGCATTGCCAATCTCGAACTGATCGACGAACTCGGCATTGTCGAAAATGCCGGCACGACCGGCGCCTATTTCCGTTCGGAACTTGCAAAGGCCGTCGGCGGCCACCGCAACGTCGGCGAAGTCCGCGGCGACGGACTGATGGCGGCCGTCGAATTCGTCGAGGACAAGGACGACCGAAAGTTCTTCGATGCCGGCCGCAAGATCGGTCCGCAGGTTGCCTCCGCCCTCCTCGAACGCGGCGTCATCGGCCGCGCCATGCCGCAGGGCGACATCCTCGGCTTCGCCCCGCCGCTTTGCCTGACACGCGAGGAGGCCGACATCGTGGTCAAGGCCGCGGCGGATACGATCGAAACCGTCTTCAAGAACATCTGAGGGAGAAGAGCGGTATGACGATCCCGGAAACGATGGCGGCCGTATTGCTCACCGGCCATGGCGGTTTGGACAAGCTCGTCTATAGCATGGACGTGCCCGTCCCGAGACCCGCGGACGGCGAGGTTCTGATCCGCGTCACGGCCTGCGGCATGAACAATACCGACGTCTGGGTCCGCCAGGGCGCCTACGGCACCGAGGACGACCCGTCCGCCGTCTCCACATGGCGCAGGCAAGGCAATACGCTGACATTCCCGCGCATTCAGGGCACCGATACGGTCGGCCATGTCGTCGCCGTCGGCGCCGGCGTTAATCCGGCACGCATCGGCGAACGCGTCATGGTCGACTTCTCGATCTATAACCGCGACGACGATAGCCTCGCCGACATCGATTACATGGGCCATGGCCGCGACGGCGGTTATGCCGAATACATGGCACTGCCGGCCGAGAACGCCCATGTCGTTGCAACCGATCTGACCGACGTCGAACTCGCCACCTTCTGCTGTGCCTATCTGACCGGCGAGCGCATGTTGGAACGGGCAAGGCTTGTTGCCGGTGAACGCGTCCTCGTGACCGGCGCCTCGGGCGGCGTCGGCTCGGCGATCATCCAGCTCGCGCGTGCCCGCGGCGCCATCCCGATCGCGGTCGCCGGTCCCGGCAAGGAGACGGCGATGCTCGATATCGGCGCCGAGGCGATGGTGACCCGCGGCAAGGGCAATCTGGTCGAAGCCGTCCATTCCGCCAGCCGTGGCCAGCCGATCGATGTCGTCGCCGATCTCGTCGGCGGGCCGCTGTTCAACGATCTCCTGAAGATCCTGCGCCCCGAAGGCCGCTATACGACAGCCGGCGCCATCGCCGGCCCGGTCGTTCAGCTCGATTTGCGCACCATGTATCTGAAGCAGCTGGAGCTGCACGGCTCGAGCCAGGGAAGCCGCGCCGACTTCCGCCGGATCGTCGGCTACATCGAAAGCCGGAAGATCCGGCCTCTGGTCGGCGGCGTCTATCCGCTGTCGGAGTTCCACCGAGCGCAGACCGATTTCATGGCGAAGAACTTCGTGGGCAAATTGGTGGTGGTTCCCGACAACAGATGATCCTTGCTTTCGCGGCGAACCTTATCGGGTTTGCAGCGTTTCACGGCCATGGAAAATCATGATGGCACCGGGCTTTCGCTGCGTCGGACTATTTCGCAGCAAGGCGACGACATCCTTCCCGCGCCCTCACTCGAGGAGGCGGAACGGTCGTTCGCGCCAAAAGGTCGCTGATGCCAACCTCCGCCAGCACGAAACACCTGACGTCCATTGAACTTGGCAGAATTCGGCGCGCCGTCGGCATTGCGCGCCTGATGGATACTGCGGTCAGATTGCCTGTCGTCGGCGTGCGGATCGGCGCGGACTCGATTCTCGGCCTCATCCCGGCCGTCGGCGACGTTGCCACGTCACTCATCGGTCTTTACATCCTCAATGAGGCGCGGCGTCTCGGCATTCCCAACGACAAGCTTGCCCGCATGGCCGTCAATCTCGGGATCGACGCCGCCGGCGGCACAGTTCCCCTGCTTGGCGATCTCTTCGACGTCTATTTCAAATCTCATCGTCGAAACGTCGGCATCATTCTCGACCACTTTGGGATCAGCGAAGACGAGCTGAATCGGCGCATCTGACCGAGCCGGCGTCCCCTTGCAACTCCCCTGTCGAGGAATTTGTACGAGGCCGTCGGCGCCGGTTCCAACGAAGCCGCGCAACCGGTGCCCTCGCCTTAAAACGACGAGCAACCTGCAGAGGTGGCACTGAACTGGAGCGCCTTTGCTTAAAGTTCAGTCAGAGCGCCGGCCGTCTTCACTGCGTGGTCAAGAACGAATTGCAGCTTGGCCGCGTGGCCGAAACCAGGCTCATCCAGCTGCCCCTTTTGCACGGCATTTGCAAATCGCTGGAAATTGGTGATAACCGGTTCGACCTCGATCTTACGCCAGATTGCCTTGTCGGCATCGGGACCTTCACAAGCCCTAAGCGTCGACCCTTCAGGTGCATGCACCACCTCCAGCGCGCCCTTGTCTCCATGCAGGCGCAGGCGCAATTCGTTGAGATGGCCAGTCGCCCAGCGCGTTGCGTGGATGACGCCAGCCGCCCCGTTTTCGAGTTCAGCCATCATCAGGAAACTGTCGTTAGCATCGAGATCATACTCGCCGATCCGATTTCCGGGGCTCTTGTCGAACACCTTAAGATGCGATGCGGCAGCCTTGACGTCACTTCCGGCGGCAAAAACCGCGAAGTCGAGAATATGGATACCGACATCGCCCAGTACGCCATTGGAGCCGTGCTTTGTCGACAGCCGCCAAAGCCATTGCGATTCCTTGGTCCAGTCGCCCCACGCCTTTGAGACCAGCCAGCTCTGGAGATAGGACGCTTCGAAGTGGCGGATCGCGCCGAGGCGTCCGTCCAGCACCATCTCACGCGCTGCTTGCAGCGGCGCTACATTACGATAGGTAAGGTTTACCATCGTCACCTTGCCGGACGCAGCGGCAGCGTCGGCCATCTCTTTGGCTTCGCGGTAGTTAACCGCCAGCGGCTTCTCGCAGAGGACATGCTTGCCGGCGCCGAGTATCTTCATTGTCGTGGAATAATGCGCGCGATCCGGCGTGACATTGGTCACGGCGTCAAACTCTCCCCAGGCAAGGGCGTCATCAAGCGACGTGAAAGTAAGTGGGATACCATGCCTGAGCGCGAAGGCCCGCAGCCGGACCTCGTCCGTATCGACAGCAGCAACAATTTTTACGTCGGCGATTTCGGAAAAATTCATGGCATGGGTGTTTGCCCATCCTCCGGTTCCGAGAATGATCAAGCGCATTTTTGTCCTCATGGTCGTTTATCGAAATCATTACCGTCGTCTTTCACAACCGCCAGATGGTCTTGCCAAATGGAGAGCGACAACTGTCAGCGCAGTGTTTTCCCGGGCGACCGCACGCGTGGCGTCCACGCCCAAGGAAGGTGTTCAGTTCCTCAGCGGTAACCGGCTTCGCCGGCCTGGTGCAGTCTCGGGCCGCGTTCGACGATCGGCTCCAGTGCTTTTTCTACCGGGACATTTGGAGCATCGGTAATGCTCGTCAACGACCCCTCAGGGTTATAGGCCCACTTCACGCCGTTGATCAGCACCTTAAGTACCGCCCCGCCGCCCTGACGGAGAGCAACGTCTCGATACGGAAAGGGGACGTTGACGATTGTCCTGGCTGCGCCCATTTCGATCCTGCCCGTCGCACAAACCGTTGCCGCGTCTCGAGAGGCTTTGCGTCAGTTGCGTTTACAGCACGCGGGATCGGCCTGCTTTTCTAAAGCTGATCGATCGAAGGAACCTTGCCGGTCAGAAACGCCAGAGCTGCTGCGCCAACGAGGCCCGAGTTCTGATCCAACGCCGCCAGCATTACCCTGACATCCTTGAATGCCGGCATTGCCCATTGCGTGATGTAGCCTTGAATGCCGGGTTGCAGCCGATCGAACTCGTGGGAAAGCCCGCCTCCCATCACGATGATATCGGGACTGAAGATATGGATCAGGCTGGTGAAGCCGCGACCGAGAATTTCCGCTTCTTCGTCAATCAGTTGATTTGCGAGCCGATCGCCATCTCTTGCGGCTGCGAAAACGCTGCGGCTGTCGATGGCGCCGCCATCGCTGCCGATCGTCGTCCCGCTGGATTCCATCGCCCGCATTTGAGCGCGGCGCGCAAAAGCTGTTCCGGATCCGTAGGCCTCGAAACAACCGCTGTTGCCGCAGGGGCAAAGCTCTCCGTTCGGCACGACCGACATGTGCCCGACATGGGCTGCCATTCCCTTGCGGCCGCGCACGACGCGACCATCCGAGACAACGCCACCGCCAATGCCGGTGCTCACCGTGACATAGACCAGATTGTCGAGCCCCCTGCCGGCTCCGAACTGCCACTCGCCGATGGCAGCGGCAATCGCATCATTCTCGAGGTCGACCGGAAACGGAAACCGCTTCTGCAATTCCGCCTTCAGTGGAAAATCGACAAAGCCGGAGAGCGTCGGGATATTCGAGGCGACACCGGCGACCGTATCGAGCGGGCCCGGAGCGGATACGCCGACGCCCACTACCGAGGCAGGGTTCGATGCTGCAAGCAATCCATCTGTCAGGCCGCAGATTTGGGCGAGCACCCGGTCGGGGCCTGCCAGCGCATCCGTCGGTTCGGCTGCACGCGCCAGGATCCCGCCGTGCTCGTCGACGAGGGCAGCGCGCACCTGCGTCCCACCGAGGTCGATTCCAATGGCAATCTGCTGCATGTGAAGACCATGAGTTAGAGTGCGCGCACCCATGCCATCCGCTCGTCTAGCGACGGCGCATTGAAAGCCAGAGAACCGAGGACGACCGTTTCCGCACCCGACTGGCGCAGAAGAGGCACGGTGTGCTCGCGAATACCGCCGTCGGCCGCCAGCACGATCCGATGCGCCGCACCGCAGCCGTCGATGATTTGCTTTGCCTGCTGAAGCCGCGCGCCGGCCTTCTCGTCGAGGCCCTGGCCCTTCACGCCGATCGCCGTGCCGAGCAGCGTCACAAAGCGCAGCCGGGAAGCGTATTTCTCGACCCGTTCGACGGGGGTGTCGACCTTCAGCACCATGCCGGCGGCCACACCGCGGCGATCGAGAAGATCGAGAGCCTCGTCGGCGACGCTTTCGTTTTCGACATGAAGACTGATCAGGTCGCTGCCCGCATCGGCGAACTGCTCGATCTGCGACAGGAGGATGCTGTCGGCGACCATCAGGTGAACATGGATCGGGCGCGCGGACACTTTGCGCACACCGGCAACAAGATCAGGGAAAAACAACATTGCCGGTGCGAAGTGGCCATCGGCGACATCGATG
The DNA here is from genome assembly GCF_021052345.1 of Rhizobium sp. SU303. Classification (NCBI taxonomy): domain Bacteria; kingdom Pseudomonadati; phylum Pseudomonadota; class Alphaproteobacteria; order Hyphomicrobiales; family Rhizobiaceae; genus Rhizobium; species Rhizobium sp. SU303. The sequence continues at coordinate 32,053 of NZ_CP088096.1, read as the reverse complement.
TGGAGGACGTCGGCGTGAGGATCGACGCGTGCTAGATCGTCCGCCAGACGCACGAGATCGGCCGACCAGACGGAGAATTCGGCAATCAGGCGATCCTTCGGAAGATCCGCGATCCAGGTCTTGGAGGGGGGTGTCATTGTTTCAGAGCTCCTTCAGAAAATTGCCCATGGCAAGCCGGAAGTCGGCGACGTATTGCGTACGGCTCTCGGTCTTCGATGTGATCTGCACGAAGCGCGCGCCGGCAATCCGCTCGGCAAGAGCATGCGCGTAGGCGAAAGGATGAATGCTGTCCCGATCATGGCCGATAACCAGCGTCGGCAAGGTGAGATTGCCGACCTCCTCGTCGGTCACATCGGGACCATCATTGGAAATCCTGGTGAGCAGTTCGGCGGTCACATCCAAAGGAGAGCGGGAGAAAAAGCCGGCGAGCGAGGCCAGATTGTCCGGCGCCTCGGCGGCGAGCCGCACGCCAACCGGCCCGGCAAGGAAGGCGGTCTTTGCCTCATCCGGCGGCAGAGTTTTCAAAAGATGCCCGACTTCGGCGTTGGGTGCCATATTCTCCGGCGCGGATGCCGTCAGCCAGGCCGGCCTTGCGATGATCAGAGCCTTGACAAGATCCGGTCGCTTGACCGCGACACGTAAAGCGATCGCCGCGCCCATCGAGATGCCGCCGATCACGATCGGCGCCGTAAGGTCTTTTTCGATATAGGCGGCGATATCATCGCAGAAGGTCGCGATCGACAGCTGCTCCAGTTTGCCGGCTTGGGAATGGCCGTGCCCGCGCGCTTCGATCGTGACCCGGCGAAAACCTGCGTCGAGCGGAAAGACCTCATCGGTCTGCGCCGCGTCGCCGCATAGGCCGTGCTGGAAGATTATGGACGCGCCCTCGCCCGCCACATCCACATTGAGAATGGCCCCGTCGCTGGTTTCGAACGGTTGCGCCCGTCTCATCTGCCAGCCTCCGCAGAATTACCGTCGAGGCTATTCTTCAGGAAGGTTGCCACACCGGCCGCCTCCGAGGCCGAAAGACCATGCGTGACGAGACTGCCCTTAAAACCGATCGCCTTGAGACGGCCGAGATAATGCCCGTAGTCGAGCACACCCTTGCCGGCGGTCGCGAAACTACCGTCCGGATTGCGATCCTTCGCATGTGCCATGACGATCCGATCGGCCAGAAGGTCGATGGCGGAAGAGACGATGCTCCGCTGCTCATCCAGCGTCGCGACCTCGAAGAGATTGGCCGGATCGAGCACGATCTTGATGCGGGGGCTCTTCAGTGCCGCGATCAGCCGATAGGCTTTCTCAGCGGAGTTGACGACATTGGCAAGCTCGGGCTCGATGCCGAGATCGACCTCGTAGCGCTCGGCGATCTCGATGGCCGCCGCCATCGCCGCGAGGAGATCCCGCCAGGCCTCCGGCGTGTCGTTGTCGGCATGCGCCTTCCACTGGTCGATGGGGTCGCGTGTGCCGGTGCAAAGCGTTATCAGAGCCGTCGACATGCCGGCGCAGCGCTCAGCCAGCGTTGCCAGTCTGCGAAGGCCGGCCTCGCGCACGGCGGGGTCCGGATGGATCATGTTGAAGGTGCCGGAAACGGCAACGATCTCGACGCCGCTCTCGCGCGCCGCTTCGGCAATCGAGCGGACCTGGGCTTCCGTGATGATCTCCGGCATCGGCGAAAGGCCCGAGCAGGCCATATTATATTGTGCGCAGGTGAACCCGGCGCCGGCAACCGAAGCGAGAACCGTTGCGGGTTCCGTTCCCTCGAAGGTCTTTGCGAAGATGCCGAGCTTCATCACACGCCACCCGTGACGTCGGACAGCGCAACCGCCTTGCCGCTTTCGACGGAGCGCGCAACCGCGACCATGGCCCGGACGGATGCCAGGCCATCATCGATGTCGGCGCCTTCCATCACGGCACCATCCAGAATGGTGCGGGCGAAGCCTTCGACCTGACGGCGATAGAAATGGCCGTCAGCACCGAGAACGCGATGGGTGGCTCCATCCGCTTCTCGGAAAATGTCCACCTCGCTGGTCTTGTAGTACCACGGGTTATAGGTCTTGCCCAAAATGCTGCCGTTCTTGCCGTAGATCTGAAAGCCTTCGTGCCAGTCCATGCGCACCTGGACGGTGAGATCGAGATGGCCGAGTGTGCCGGAGGCAAATTCCACGTCCACGAACCAGCACCAGATACCGGCTCGCTCGGACAGACGAGCGTTGACGGAAACGATGTCGCCGGCGAAATAACGTGCCGTGTCGATCAGATGGCAACCGTGCGCAAGCATATAGTAGCGCCGCAGGTCGGCCTTCGGATTGGTGGAGGGTTTCTTCGCATTGGCGCTGGTGACGATCAGAGGCTGGACCGCATCGGTCATCGGATAGCGGTGCGTGCTGTCGCAATACCATGCTTTCAGAGCGACCATCTCGCCCATTTCATCGCGGATGAAGGATTTGGCAGTTTGAAGCCCTGCGTCGAAACGCTTCATGTGCCCGACCTGAAACACCTTTCCAGACTTGTCGACTGCGGCCTTCAGTTCAAGGCATTCCTCGATGGTGACGCCGACCGGTTTTTCGCAGAGGACATGTTTGCCCGCCTGAAGGGCGCGAAGGGAAGCCGGGACGTGAAAGGCATCGGCCGTCGCGATGACCACGGCATCGAGGTCGGGATCGGCCAGCATCTTATCGTAGTCGCCATAGGTTTTTTCCGCCCCGTGGGTGATGGCCATACGTTCGCGGAGATCCTCGGCAACGTCGCAAATTGCATAGAGGTCGGCATTGGCTGCCTTGGTGCAGCTCTCGAAGTGCGCGGCCTGGGCAATCTGGCCCGCTCCCAATACGCCGATGCGGAGACGTCGTTCCTGTTTTGCTGGCATCGATAAGCCCTTTGGATCGGATATTGAAGATGAATGCTGGTTTCGGCGTCGGATGGAATGCTTTCAAGACGTCGAACGTCGCCGGCGTCTTCTGGCCGGACCGCCACCGGCGTGTCGGCTCTCCCTCGTCACTTCACAGCGCCATATGTGTTTGAGGATTGAAAAAGTGAAGTTTCGCCGGGTCGATCGCCAGATCGATCGATTGGCCCGTCTCGACCGCGCTGACCGCTTCGAACCGCGCGACGGCGTTGGCGGCCCCGCTCAGGTCCTCGACGGCATCGGGATCGCCCGAGTCGATCCGGACCGCGTCGATCTTCAAATGCACGATCAACTCGGAGCCGAGCTCCTCGATCGACTTCACGACAACCGGGATCGTCGGATGGGAGGCGCCTGATGGCAATCGGCTGTCGTAGAGGTCCTCCGGCCTGACCCCAAAGATCACGTCCTTTCCCTCGAAAGCGGATAGACCAGGAGCACGCTCGAAGGCGCCGTCGGACAAGGGAATGGAGAAGCCCGATAGATGGATCCGCCCGCTCGCCAGACGCCCTTCGAAAAGGTTCATCGACGGCGAACCGATAAAACCCGCCACAAACGCATTGACCGGGCGGTGATACAGAGCCTTGGGCGTATCCACCTGCTGAAGCACGCCGCCCTTCAGCACCGCGACTCGATCGCCCATGGTCAGCGCTTCGGTCTGGTCATGGGTCACGTAGATCGTCGTCACGCCCAGCTGTCTCTGCAGGCTGGCGATCTCCGCCCGCATCTGAACACGCAGCTTCGCATCAAGGTTCGACAGCGGTTCATCCATGAGAAATGCCGCGGGCTCGCGGACCATGGCGCGGCCCATCGCAACACGCTGGCGCTGGCCGCCGGAAAGCTGCGCGGGCTTGTTGCCCAGCAAGGATTCCAGCTGCAGGATCTTGGCGATCTCATGCACGCGCTTGGTGCGTTCGGCCTTGTTCTTTCCGGCCAGCTTCATCGAAAAGGCGATGTTGTCGAAGACGGTCATGTGCGGATAAAGCGCATAGCTCTGAAAGACCATGGCAATGTCCCGGTCCTTGGGCGCGAGATCGACGACATCCTGACCGCCGATGCTCAATGTTCCGCTGCTGATTTCCTCGAGCCCGGCAATCATGCGCAGAGCGGTCGATTTTCCGCATCCGGACGGCCCGACCAGAATCAGAAACTCGCCATCATGGATCGTCAGGCTCAGATCCTTGATCGCATGGTAGCTGTTTCCATAGGTCTTGCAGATTTTGTCGAGTACAACCACAGCCACGTCTCGTCCTCCCGTACCAGTCCGGATCACATCTTCAAACGGCGCTCCCCGCCGTCTCCGATCCTTTTGACAAGAAAGCTCAGGCCTGAGCTTCAAAGTCAACTAAAGAATCCACGACAATCCGCTGATGATCACAAGACATTCATTATATCCTTTTGAAAAACATAGGTCTTTTAAAGGAAATTGATATTTTATTGCGGGATTATATTTTTTGCCGCGCGTAACTTTTTTGACCAGCATTAGAGGTGTCGGGAGATCGCTCAATGCGATTCAATGACACGTCACCCATGAGGCTTTGCTCAGTCGGCCGACCGGCGCCGACATCCGTCGCCGTGCTTCATTTTTGGTATCCCGACATCGGGAGCGGCGCAGGCGCATTCTCTGCCGTCATCCATGCCAGGCATGTCTGGTGATCCGGCAGGCCCTTGCGCCCTCCCCGTGCGGTCACGGAAATGGCGGCCGCCGCCGTGGCATAGACAGTGCAATCAAGCGGGCTCTTGCCCCTCGCGAGGGCGAGAGCGTAGGCACCGTGAAAACAATCACCGGCGCCGGTCGTGTCGACCGCCTGAACCTGATAGGCCGGCACATGCCATCGGATGGCATCACCTTTCTGGCGGAGATAGGTCCCTCGTTCGCCATCGGTGAGGACAACCGCGGACCGATCCGCGGACCAGAGCTTGTTCAGGATCACCGTTGGATCACCCTCGCCGGTGTACTCCTGCGCAAAGGCGAGCGGCAGCACCAGATGGTCAGCGAAAGCCAGGATCTGATCGGTCGCGGCACCGACCGTCCATTCGATATCGGCTATCACGGCAAGGCCCAAGGCGCGTGCGCGCGCCACGACACTTTCCGAGTGCGTGGCATAACCATCGATCAGCAGTACCGGGGCCTGCATCAGAACATCATCGGGCAGCGCATCCGACGTGCCGTGCAGCACATCGTCGTCATAAGCGATGAACCGGTCGCCGTCGGGACCGACCGTGATCACCGAGCGGATCGGCGCGGCATCCACGTGGCGGGGAGCCAGCGATATGTCGACGCCGTCCCGCTCGAGTTCGCTGCCCGCCACGTCGGCCGCCCGCTCATCGCCGAGCCAGCCGATGAAGCCGGCGCGCCCGCCAAGCCGGGCGACGGCAACCAGCGCCGTCGCCACGTTGCCGCCATGGTCCGTGACGCGCTTCGTCACCTTGCCCTTGCCGGCCGCCAGCCCCCGATCGACATAGATGATGTCATCGATTGCCAGGGCGCCGAAGCCCAGAACCTGGAAGGGGCGCGACACTCTCAAGCACCGGCCGCCGCCAGCGCATCCTCCGGCGTCATGCCCTTATGAATGACGAATTTGAAGGCGCGTGCGGCCATGGTCGTATCGCCGTGTCCCCAAAGGTTGCGGCCGACGACCGCGCCTTTAGCTCCAGCGCGCAATGCTTCCGACGTCTGGACGAGCGCTCCGAGCAGCGTATCGGTCTTCGGGCCGCCGGCGATCACGACCGGGATCGGGCAGGTCGCAACGGTCTCGCGGAAGGATTCGAAATCGCCGGTATAGCCGACCTTGATCACGTCGACGCCGGTCTCGAAGCCGATGCGCACCGCATAGGCAATCTCATCCGGGGTGAACACGATCTTGCCGCCGTCGGAGAAATCGCGGGGATAGACATGGGCGACGACCGGCATCTCGAAGCGGGCGGCGGCGTTGACCGTATCGGTGAGCCAGCGAATGTACTCCCCTTCGGTGGCGCCGCGCACGGGAATGGCGACAGCCAGTGCGTCCGCACCATAACGCACCGCGTCTTCCGGGGTCGCAATGAGCTGGCGAATGCGGTCGTCGGCGGTGAAGCAACCGCCCTGAATGACCAGCGCTGCCTTTCCGGCATATTCCGACCAGAGGTGGCGCGCCGCGCCAGGCTGGATGCTGATGTAGTCGGGGCCTCCCGCCATGACGCGTCTCAGCGCACCCGGCAGATCGGCAAGCCCGCCCTCACGCACATTGCCGTAACCGACAAAATGATCGACGGCGCCTCCGAACAGATGACCCGATGGGTTCGAGAACAGGCGTGCGAGGCGGACTTTGGTTCCGAGACCCATGGCGATACTTCCTTTGTGATGGCGGCCTTTGCGATTGCTGGCGCCGATGCTGGCAAAACCCTAACTCGAAAACAAACAAATATTCAATATTTCGATTTCTTTCGTTTTCACATGAATGATGAATTTTTGTCGTGCATTTTTGTCATCGAACGGCTATTTCTGCAGCAGGTGCCGTGGAATGAGACGGCGAACTTTCGTTTTTCACAAGTCGCATTGTTGCAAATAACGGCAGTCGGGATCACATATGCTTGCAGAACAGAGGCGGCAGCAGATCATGCTGGAACTTCAACGGGTCGGCCAGGCACGCACCCGCCAACTGGCAGAATTCTTCGAGGTCTCGGAAGTGACGATCCGCTCCGATCTCGAAATCATGGACGCCAAGAAGCAGCTGATCAAAACGCATGGCGGGGCAATCGCCCTGCCGTCCGACTCGCCGGCAGCGGCCTTCGAGGAACGCATGCAGCGCAATTTCGATGCGAAGCGACGCATCGCCCAGATGGCTGCGCGACAGATCATCGATAACCAGTCGATCGTTTTCGACAGCGGTTCGACCCTGCTGCAGGTGGCCATGCAGATGCCACCGGTCAACAACGTCGTGGTCGCGACAACGGCAATGAATATCGCCCAGCATCTGATGTACCGGCCAGGGCTCGACGTGCACATGATCGGCGGCCGCGTGTTTCCCAGCACCGTGAGCACGATCGTACAGGATTCCGACAAGGCGGTCGGCGGTCTCGTCGCCCATCAGGCTTTTGTTGGCGCCCACGCGATCGATCAGGCCTTCGATGTCGTCGACGTGTCCGAGGACGTGGCGCGGACCAAGCGCAACCTGGTTCGCATGGCCCGGCGTGTTGTCCTCGTGGCGGATTCGAGCAAATTTGACATCGGCGCTTCCTCCAAAGCCTTTTCGCTGTCGCGCGTCGATCTGATCATCACGGACAGCAATATGCCGCACAGCATTCGCCACAGGCTCGACAAGCTGGGCGTGGAGGTTCGCTACGCGTGACCTCCAGTCCACCTCCCCAATTTACAAGAGAGACAGGAGAGGCTTTGGTGTCGACGGATAGCTTTGGCCGACGCCACGGACTACGAGATGGGCTAAAACCCGAGATGTCGAAGCGTCTCGCGGTTCGCTCGAACGGCAGCTGCAGGATCGGTTGCGGCATGGTCCGATTCTTCTTCCACCACGATCCAGCCGATAAAGTTCGGCGCATCCCGAACGGCCGAAATCACGGCAGGCACGTCGCAGACGCCTTCGCCGAGCATCGCCCAGAGCCCGCCGGCGTCAACATCCTTCAGATGCACGTAGCGGATCCGGTCCCGGTGGGCGGCCAGCGTGTCGCCGATCTGCTGGCCGCCACGCAGGATATGGCCGGTATCCGGCACCCAACCCACTTGTGGATCCAACAGAGCAAACAGGCGGTCATAGTCGTTCCGGGTGAAGAGGAGCGTGTTGTGGTGCGAGGAAGGATGGACAGCTACAGCGACGCAAGCCGACTGTCCGATCTCGGTCGCACGATTGTAGCACTCGGCCGCAATGGCGAATTTCTCATCGCGCGGACCGTCCAAGACGACCGTCGCCGATCCCATCGATATCATCGCGCCGGGAAAATTCGCCGCGAAATCGACCCATCGCCGCGCCGTGTCGAGATCGGAGGCAATCTTTTCCGCCACCGTGAAGCCGCTGGGGGAGCCGAAGGCAAAGGAAACCAGCGCCAAGCCGGCATCCGTCAGGGCGCGGGCAAAGTCGGCAGGCTTGAGCGCGTAGTGACCGATCATCGTGTCGGTGATTTCGATACCGGCATATCCGCCATCGGCGACGGCGCGCACCAGATCGTCCGGACCGCCGCCCCAATCTGTCCCCAGCATCTCCCAGGTGAATGTCTGGCAGCCGATCTGCAGCTCAGCATTTTTCATATCTTAGTCCTGACCTGTCCATTGATGCAGCCGATACCGAAGCAGCAGCTTCCGCGCATGCAATCCTCGGGGCTTCGCCGGCCTTGCCGAAAATCCCTTCCGCCTGGAGAGGTGGCCGGGACCGGAACGGCGGGCTCTGCAGCGGGGATTGCGACGCCAGCGTCTTGCCATTACGTATGGTCAAATGTTAGCGTACGTCAATATATTTCATTCCTTGCGATTAAAATATAACGCTCAACCCTTCGCAGCCGCAACGGCAAAATCAGGTTCTTAGATGGCACAGACCAATGGTATGAAACTCAGGATCGGCGTTGTCGGATGCGGCAATATTTCGCTCGCCTATATGCGCAACGCGCCGCTGTTTTGCGGCGTCGAAATCATCGCCTGTGCCGATCTTAACGCAGACGCCGCCAAGCGTCGCGCGGCGGAGTTCAATTTGCGCGCGGCCGACGTCGATAGCCTCATTGACGATAAGAACATCGACCTCATCCTCAACCTGACGATCCCGGCTGCGCATTTTGACGTTTCGATGCGGGCTCTGTCGGCAGGCAAGCATGTCTTCACGGAGAAGCCACTCGGCGTCACGGCCGCAGAAGGACGCGGCTTGGTGGATGCGGCCGCGGCGAAGGGCCTCATGCTCGGCTCGGCGCCAGACACGTTCCTCGGCGCGGCCGGACGCCATGCCCGGCGGCAGATGGAAGCCGGCGCCATCGGCAAGCCGGTGACCGGGACCGCCTTCATGATGGGGCGCGGCATGGAGCACTGGCATCCGGATCCCAGCTTTTATTACCAGGCCGGCGCAGGCCCGCTGATGGATATGGGCCCCTATTATCTGACGATGATGGTCAATCTGATGGGGCCGATCCGTCGTGTGCAGGCCGTCGCCACAAGCGCTCAGGAAGAGCGACTCATCACGGCGGAGGGACCGAAGCAGGGCACCACGTTCAAGGTCGGCACGCCGACCAGCGTGCTGTCGCTGCTGGAATTCGATTGCGGTGCTACGGTCACCTTCGGCACCTCCTGGGACGTATTTCGCCACTCCAACCATCCCATCGAACTCCACGGCACCGAAGGCTCGCTGCGCCTGCCCGACCCCGACAATTTCGGCGGCTCCGTCGGGCTCTCCGGCCGGGGCGCGCCCTGGCAGGAAACGGATACATCAGGCGAACTTTTCGGTGCCGTCAATTGGCCGATCACAGCGCCTGATCGTGCCAACTATCGCATGCTTGGTCTTGCCGATCTCGCACGCGCAATCATCGAAGGCCGTAAGCCGCGCGCTTCGGGCGATCTCGCGCTGCATGTGCTCGAAGTCATGGAAGCGATCCTGCGTGCCGGCGAAACCGGTGCCGCGCAGACCATTTCGGGTATAGTCGCGCAGCCGAGGGAATTGCGGGAAGACGAAGCGAGGAGTTTGCTCAAATGACACAACTGGATGAATCCGCCAAACGCGCGCTTGCATGGCCTGGCGATCCGGAAACGCCGGTCGAAAACTGCACGCCGGCGCTGGCGCGGCAGCAATATCTGGATAGTTTCGCAGCCATCCAGCGGCCGCTCGAAGACGTGGCCGAGATCCTGGAAAGGCATTTGGGCGCAATCAGGTTGAAGATATGGCGCGGACGGACCGCGCCACGCCAGGCCGCACCGGCCTTGCTTTATCTCCATGGCGGCGGCTTTGTGATCGGCGCGCCGGAAACCCATGAGGATATCTGCCGGACGCTTGCCAATATGGCAGGCGCCGTCGTGGTTTCGCCCGACTATCGCCTGGCCCCGGAACACCCCTTTCCCGCTGCCATTGACGATTGCGCCGCCACACTCGTCTGGATGACGGAGGAGGCTGATGCGCTCGGCATCGATCCCCTGCGGATTATCGTCGCCGGCGATAGCGCCGGCGGCAATCTGGCCGCCGTCGTCGCCCTGCTGGCGCGGGACGGACAGGTGCCGCCTGTCATCGGACAGGCGCTGATCTATCCGGTGACCGACCAGTTGCAGACAAGCGACAGCTACTCACGTTACGAAGAGGATTTCGGCCTGACGGCAGCCGCGATGAAATGGTTCCGAGACCACTATCTGCCCGACGCCGCGAGCCGGTCGGACTGGCGCGCCTCGCCGCTTAACGTAGCGTCGCTGGCGGGCGTGGCGCCGGCTCTGGTGATCCTTGCCGGACATGACGTGCTGTTCGACGAAGGGGCCGCTTATGCCGAGCGGCTCAGCACCGAAGCGAAGGCAACGACCCGGACCTGGCCCGGGCAGATCCATGGCTTCGTGTCGAAGAGACGGGCCATTCCGGAGGGGCAAGAGGCCCTCGAAGCCATCGCAACGGGATGGCGCGTCATGGACCCAGCGCTTGCCCGTTGACGTGGAAACCCGTGCCGGCCTTAAGCCGACTCGCGCATGACCAGCGTTGCTTCGAGGATCACCTTGTTCGTCACAGGGGTCGTTCCATCATCCTCGCTCTCGATATGCGCCAGCAAAAGCTCCACGGATTTCGCGGCGATCTCCGGCGCGTTCTGGGCCATGGTCGTCAACGACGGACAGGTATATCGGCTCAGCGGGTGATCGTCGTGCCCGGCAATGCGCACGTCGCAATCGTCATTCCGGCCGATTTTCAGTCCCGACGCGAATGCGGCTGCCATCGCGCCGAAAGCGAAGCGGTCGTTGGCGCATAGCAGCGTTTTGCCCGGAAGACCGCCATTCGCAAGAATTCTCTGCATCTGCTCGTATCCGAGACGCTCGAATTCCCAGGAAGGCGGCGCGTCGCAATCGATGACGAGCGGGGAATGCCCTTCCCTCGCCATGGTCGCGCGGTAACCCGCCTGCCGCTCGCCGGCATTTTCGGTCATATGCGGAATTTCCAGGAAGATCGGCGGCTCACCGGACCGGCAGAGATATTGCACAATGGCTGCCATGCTTTGCGCGTTGTCGTTGCCGACATAAGGAAGGTCGGCGTCGGCAGGATTGTCGAAGCAGACGACAGGTATGGCATCCCTCAGCCTTTCCAGCGCGGAACGGCGCGAACCGGCTCCGAGCGGCGCCACGATCGCACCCGCGACCTTCAGCGAGAGCAAGGTCCGAACGGCCTCCGCCTCCAGGTCCGGCCGCGTATGCGAAGAAATCTGGACAGGCCAGAATCCCTTTTCGCGCAACTCCAGCTCGATCAGCGACACGACCTGCACATAAAAGGGATCCGACATGGTCGGGACCAGAATCCCGATATTCCTGGTCCGCTTGCGATTGAGATGCCGCGCGAAAAGATTCGGCTCGAAATGCGACTTCTTCAGAGCCGCCTCGATACGCTTGCGGGTCACCTCCTTGATCTGCGAGGGATCATCGAAATATTTCGACAAGGTCGGACGCGATACGCCGGAGGCGCTCGCGAAGTCGTCCATCGATTTATAACTTTTCTTGGCCATTCAATTCCTTATTGGCGGGACGACGACAACTGATCGGGAACGATTTCGCACTCAACGGCAGATCAGCCGACGCGCCAAATCACGCATTCGGCAATTTGTACAGGTCAGCTTCGTTTTCCGGAATCGTCGAAAATCCACGCATAAACTGGCGTGACTTTTTGTGCAGGCTCTACCCTCCCTTTCGAAAATCGAAATATTCCCTCCATTTGCGACTTTTGCAGTCTGCGCCGCGTGGTTGCAAAAGGCGCTTGTTTCGGCACCCAAAATTCGAAAATTTGCAATGAAGAAGCCGGGTGCCACGCTTTTCATTTTGTTGGGTAAACTTTCATTTGTTTACGAAAGTAAAGAAAAAATGCGTCACAAGCAATACAAATGCTGCAGAAAAACACTGATGATGTCAATCAATTTTATGATTTTTTATCAATGATTTAACGCATCACGGGCCGTGAATGCCAGCCTCCCATCTTTTCCTGATCGCAGTTCTTCATTGACAGACAGGGGCGTCAGGGAACCTACTTTGCCTACGATCTTGAGGAGGATCGATTAACTGACAATCTTTGGGAGGCACAGATGAATATCAGAAAATTCGGCGTGACGATGCGGGCTGCCGTGGCGGTATGGGCACTCTGCGCCACATCGGCGTTTGCCGACACCACCATCGAGTTCATTCAATGGTGGGAACCCGAAATGCCGTCGGGCGCTCTGCGCGGCATCATGAACGATTTCGAAGCCAAAAACCCAGGCATCAAGGTGACGCTGGTCAGCGGTCCCTATGCCACAACGCGTGACCAGATCGTCGTCGGCGCAGCCTCCGGAACGCTGAGCGACGTGGTGGGCCTCGATGGTGCGTGGGTAAACGGGCTCTCCAAGCAGGGCGCAATCGCCTCCATGGACGAACTGATGGAGAAGGCGAAATACGACAAGAGCCAGATCACCGATATCGTCAAGATCGATGGCAAGAGCGTGATGTTCCCGCTGGCATCCTTCGTCTACCCCGTCTTCGTCAACCTGGATATCGCCAAGGCCGCCGGCGTCGACAAGCTGCCGGCCACGCGCACGGAATTTGCCGAAGCCGCGAAGAAAATGACCGACGCCTCGAAGAACCAGTACGGCTGGGTCCTGCCGCTATCGCTGCAGTCTCCGAGCGGAATCCAGAACGACGTCATGTCCTGGGTCTGGGCCTCCGGCGCCTCGATGCTGAAGGACGGCAAGCCTGACCTCGAAAATGAAGCCGTCGTCGGCACGCTCGACTACATCGCTTCCCTCAACAAGGAAGGCGTTATTTCTCCCGGCATTTTTGCCAAGAAGGAACAGGACAAGGTCGAGGAATTCGTCAATGGCCGCGTCGGAATGATGGTGGATTCCCTCGCCCATGTGAACCTCATCCGCGAGCGTAATCCGAAGCTCAATTTCGGCATCTCCGCCTTGCCGGCCACTGACGGCTACACCGGCAAGCGCGGCATGCCCTATGCCTCCTGGGGCATCGGCATCAGCGAGGGCAGCCAGCACAAGGAAGAAGCCTGGAAGCTCGTCGAATACCTGATGAGCCCTGACGTCAACGGCCGTCTCGTCTCGATTGCCAATGCCTTCCCCGGCAACGTCCATGCCAAGCCGGACTTCGTGGCCTCGGACCCGATTTTCGCGGAAGCCTTCAAAATCTTCCAGAGCGGTTATCCCGCGAACGAATTCGTCGGCCTTCCGGTTGCCGAAGAGCTGATGCGCGACATGAACGTCGAAGTTCAGAAGATGTTCGACGGCGGGCAGTCAGCCAAGGAGGCAGCTGCCAATACCGAGAAGGCTTGGCTGGCGAAGTTCTAAACACGTCGCTTTCACGGATCACCGGCAGCGCAACCAGGCGCTGCCGGTGCAAGTCGTCAAATTTCGGCAGAATAGAAAGTCACAGCTCATGAATCATTCGGCTACGGCTCTGGTCGCCGCGCAAGCCAAAGCGCGAAGAAAAGGATGGCTTCGTTACAGCACCTTGAGGAAGCTGGTGCCGTATTTCTACGTTTCGCCGGCGACCCTGCTGCTTGTCCTGCTGATGCTGTTTCCCATGGTGATGGTCTTCAAATATTCACTGATGGACGGCGCCATCATGAAAAAGGACGCTGCCTTCGCGGGCGTCCAGAATTATATCACGATCTTCGAGAATCCGGTCTTCTGGCAGTCGGTCGTGCAGACGCTTTATTTCACGATCATGAGCGTCATCTTTCACTTCATCATCGGACTGGCCTTCGCGCTGCTGTTGAACACCAACCGCGTCGATCCGCTCATTCGCAGCATCCTGCGCGTGCTCTTCATCCTGCCCTGGCTGTTCACGGCGGTCATCATCGCCATCATCTGGCGCCTGCTGCTCGACCCGAACGGCGTCGTCAACAGCGTGCTGATGGCGCTCCATATCATCAACTTCAAGGTCGAGTGGTTCTCCTCGACGCGCACCGCCATCCACGCTTTGACCTTTGCAAATATCTGGGCAGGTTATCCGCTCTACATGGTCAGCCTGCTCGCCGGCCTCCAGGGCATTTCGAAGGAGCTCTACGAGGCAGCCGGTATCGATGGCGCCAACGAAATCCAAAAATTCTGGTACATCACCATTCCGCAGCTGATGCCGATCATCATCAGCATCGCGCTCCTCGATTTCATCTGGACGATGCAGGTTTTTCCACTCGTATGGATGACGACGGGCGGCGGCCCGATCTATTCGACGGAAGTGCTCTCCACCTTCACCTACAAGCTCGCCTTCTCCCAGTACGAATTCTCGCTGGCTTCGGCGAGCGCGATGATCATCCTCATCATCTCGATGAGCGTCACCTACTTCTACATCAAACACCAGCAGCGCAGGTGATCGCCATGGCAAAGCGTTCCTTCAAGAGCTCGGTATTGCCGACCATCCTGACCTATCTCGGCCTGGCGATCGGCCTTGTCTTTTCGGCCTTTCCGATCGTGTGGATGTTTTTCAGTTCGCTGAAGTCGAATACGGAAATCTTCGCCCTTCCGCCGCGGCTGTTGCCGGATGATTTTACCGTGGCCGCCTATCTGACGATCTTCAACGATCCAGTGAAAGTGCGGTTCTTCATCAACAGCTACTTCGTCGCCGGCGTCGTCACCGGCCTGACCCTGGTCGTCGCGATCGTAACCGCCTACGGCTTCAGCCGCTATCAGTTCCGGTTCAAGAACACCTTGAACATCTTCATCATCAGCACCCAGACCGTTCCGCCGATCACCCTTCTCATCCCCTATTTCGGAATGGTGGTCGCCTTCAGGATCTTCGATACTTATCTGGCGCTGATCCTCACCTACATGGTCTTCACGCTGCCTTATGCCATCCTGCTGATGACAGGCTATCTCAACACCCTGCCGAAAGAGCTGGACGAGGCCGTCTTGGTGGACGGCGGTTCAAGCTGGACGGCGCTTTGGCGCGTAATCGTTCCCGTTTCCATCCCCGGGATCGTCGCCACCGCGGTCTACACCTTCCTGCTGGCCTGGAACGAATTCCTCTTTGCGCTGACGCTGACAAAGTCGATGGACCTCAGAACCGTGCCGATCGGCATCCAGCTTCTGATGGGCCAGCACGCCTTCGAATGGAACGAGATGATGGCGATGAGCGTGCTCGGTTCCCTTCCCCTTCTGGTCCTTTACCTGGTTGCTCAACGCTACTTCCTGGCAGGCATGACCGCCGGCTCAGTCAAAAGCTGACGAGACGTCTCAGAACCTGCGCCAGCCGCGTCCAAGATGGTTTGGGCAATATCGGCAAAGCCAAGCCCGGCGGGCTGCGAAGAGACCCATTTCGGCGCGTATTGCAATTGTGAAAGCACCGGGATGATGTTGTTGACCCCGAAGGAGTTGCGGATAAAGCCGAACATTGGCGCATCGTTTCGAGAGTCGCCGACAAAGGCGGTAACGGCGGGAGTTTCAGCCGAGTCGATACCGAATATCTCGGTTAGAACGCGTTCGCTCATCGACCGCTTGTTGTAATCCCCGATCCACGTGTTGATGTGAATGGAGCTGATCGCAACCGTTCCGCCAATGGCGCTTATACTGGACGCGAGGTCCTCGACCTCACGCCGGTCGTGACCCTGGATATCGATCGCGACGTCCGCCAGCCGGAAGACCTGATCGTGGGCAATTCTGAAGGTCTTGCTCCCCTGAGAGAGCAGCTCTTTGATTGCCTGGAGATGCTGGCCCTGGCGTTCAGCCTGCAGGGTGGCGTCCTCCCAATAGTCGAAGACGACTGCGCCGTCCTGACGGGTGACACAATATGCGCCACTTTCGCCGATGACCGCGGCTACCGGCCAGGCACGAACGATATGTTCGCACCATCCGGCGGAGCCGCCCGTGACCGGCACGATGGCAATGCCCGCCCGGCTGAGATCCCAGAGAGCTTCGTAGGTTTGCGGCAGTAACTTGCCTTCGGTGGTCAGCGTATCGTCGATGTCGGTGAACAGATAGCGCACATCCTGCAACTCACGAACTGATGGCGCTAGGTCTACATAGCTCATGTCATATCCTCGCTGCATGTGACCACGTCCAAGCCGCTCTCGGCGAGAGCATTGGCGGCGGCCGCTTCGCCAGGCAGCCGATCGGTGTAGAAACGGGTGAGTTTGCTGAATGGCGCCACACGCACGGAAGCGTTGCGCGTCCACTTGCTGACGTCCGCGGCCAGGATCTGCGTTTGTGAATTCTCCAGCAGGGCATTGGTGATCTGGGCTTCGCTGTAGCTGAAGTCCATCAGTCCGTTAAGCGGGCTCAACGCGCCTGCGCCGACGATTGCGTAAGTCGCATAGAATTTTTCGACGAACCTGATCACATCCGTTCCGACCACGTCGCGGTCATCGTGACGCAAAAGACCGCCCGTCAAATGGACCTCGACGCTCGGCGCGTCGCAAAGGCTCAAGGCGACGTGGATGTTGTTGGTGATCACCGTCAGGCCCTGATGATCACGCAGCGCCTCGGCAACGAAGCGAACCGTACTGCCGATCCCGAGAAACACTGTCGCGTCTGCACCTATATCGGAAGCGACACGCTTGGCGATAAGCCGCTTGGCGCGCCGATTGAGCTGGGCGCGAGCATTGAGCGAGATGTTGCTGCCTTCGACCGGCAGATCGACGCCGCCGTGAAAGCGGCGCGCGTGCCCGAGATCGCATAATGCATTGATATCGCGCCGGATCGTCTGCGTCGTCAGATCGTATCGACGTGCCAGTTCCTCGATGTACTGAACACCTTCCGTCTCGATCAGCGCGAGGATCTCACGTTGCCGGCTCGATATGATCCGCTGCCCCATCGCCGCTCCTTACCTGAGGTAGAGACTGGGGTCGTCTGTTATCACACCGGTCAAACCCACATCCCAAAACGATGCGAGCCGCCCGGGATCGTTGCAGGTCCAAGCCCGTATCTTGATGCCACGACGAACAGCCTCTTCGAGAAACCCGATACTCAGAACCTTGTAGTCGAGATGGATGGTCTTTGCGGGAATCAACCGAAGGACATCCAGCCAATCCGCAGGCAACTTGCTCCACAGCATGGCGAGTTCGTAGCTTTGATCGATCTCGTGCATTCCCTTCAGCGCAGCGGCATCAAAGCTCGAGATCATGATCTTGGTATGCTCTGCCCGCGCCTTCAGGTGTTGATCAACGACCTTGACCAGCTGGCCGAGTGACTTGTGATGGGCATGCTGCTTGATCTCGACATTGGCGTTGAGGCCGAGTTCGCCCAGCGCCGAAACAACGCGGGCCAGCGTCGGCAGTGGTTCGCCTTTGAATTTCGGGCTGAACCACGAGCCGGCGTCGATGGCGTCGAGATCCGACGCGGTGAGGTCGGCAAGATTTCCCTTCGACGACGAACAGCGATCGATGGACACGTCGTGGATGACGACCGGAGTACCGTCTGCAAGAAGTGCAACATCGAGTTCGACCCACTCCGCGCCTTGTTCGGCGGCCGCCCGGAAAGCGGCAATGGTATTCTCGGGCGCAATGGCAGAGGCGCCCCGATGCGCCTGCACCTCACTGCGTCTCGGGCCGGATCGCGGCTCTACGGTCGTCATCGTCTCATCTCTTTCGTCGTCGTCTGCGGTGGGATGGAGAAATAATAAATCGGAGTCAATCTGTGCGTTTTCCGGTATCGCTGTTGAAAGGATGCATCGCGCCGACACGTGCGAAGACGTCGATATTCGCATTCTCGGCAAAATCCGGACGACCCGGTACGGTCAGGACGACCGTCTGCTGACTCCCTCCCAATCGCACATGCAGATGGCTTTCTCCCCCGATTGGCTCGAGCAATTCGACCGTTGCATTGAGACGAACGGAAGGCTCTACCGGTTTGGTGACAAGCAAAGCGTCCGGGCGAAGGCCGACCATGTCGGTGCCGGCGGGCAATGCCAGGGCATTTGCGCTGTCGGCTGCCCTGAGGACGTCGATCGGCACGAGATTCATAGGCGGCGAGCCGATGAAGCTGGCAACAAACAGGCTCGCCGGGCGATCGTAGACCGCCACGGGCGTGCCGACCTGTTCGACAAGTCCTCCATTCATCACGACCAGCCGGTCTGCCAGCGTCATCGCTTCAAGCTGGTCATGTGTGACGTAGATGCTGGTGGTCTTCAGGCGCCGTTGCAGCCGGCGTATTTCAACACGCATCTGCACCCGCAATTTGGCATCGAGATTGGACAAAGGCTCATCGAAAAGGAAGGCGGCCGGCTCACGAACGATGGCGCGCCCCATCGCAACACGTTGGCGCTGCCCGCCGGAGAGTTCGCGAGGTTTACGATCCAACATCGGCCCGATCTCGAGGATCTCGGCCGCCTCCGCCACGCGGCGGTTAATTTCCGCCCGTTCGGTACCGCGATTTTTCAAACCATATTCGAGATTTCCGCGTACGGTCATATGCGGATAAAGCGCGTAATTTTGAAAGACCATGGCGATATCGCGGTCGGCCGGTTCTGCCTTGTTGACATTGCGGCCGGCAATTTCGACATGACCCTCGCTGATGGTTTCCAGCCCCGCAATCATACGAAGCAGGGTTGATTTGCCACAGCCGGAGGGGCCGACGAGGACGATGAGTTCGCCGTCTGCAACAGACAGGTTGATACCCTTGACCGCCGGAACGGCACCATAATTCTTCTTGACGTCGATGATGTTGATCGTTGCCATTTCACTTCTCCGTTTCGACCAGGCCTTTGACGAAAAGGCGTTGCATGGCGACGATGACGAGGACGGGTGGTAGGGCAGCCAGAATGACGGCTGCCATCACAAGGTTCCAGCGCGGCTCGGCATCGGCAACCGCTGCCATGCGCTGGATTCCCATTACGACGGTATAGAAGCTCTGGTCGGTCGTTAT
Organism: Rhizobium sp. SU303; assembly: GCF_021052345.1. Taxonomy (NCBI): domain Bacteria; kingdom Pseudomonadati; phylum Pseudomonadota; class Alphaproteobacteria; order Hyphomicrobiales; family Rhizobiaceae; genus Rhizobium; species Rhizobium sp. SU303. The sequence continues at coordinate 13,167 of NZ_CP088096.1, read as the reverse complement.
GATGAGCGGCCACAGATACTGGTTCCAGCCGAGCACAAACAGGATGATGAACAACGCGGCGATGTTGGTGATCGACAGCGGCAGCAGGATATCGCGGAAGAACTTCATCGGCCCCGCCCCATCGACACGGGCAGCCTCCATGAGTTCGTCAGGGACTGTCAGAAAGAACTGGCGAAACAGGAAGGTTGCGGTTGCCGACGCGATCAGCGGAATGATGAGGCCGCCGTAATTGTTCAGCATTCCAAGGTCGGCGACGACTTTATAGGTCGGCACGATGCGCACCTCCACCGGCAGCATCAGCGTGATGAAGATCATCCAGAATGCCAAGGTCCGGAACGGAAACCGGAAATAGACGATGGCGAAGGCCGAAAGGATCGAAATAGCGATCTTCCCGACGGCGACGCCAACCGCCATGATCAGCGAGTTGATCATCATCGGCCCGATCGGCGGCGCCCCGGAGCTTGTCATTCCCGATGACAGCATCGTCGAATAGTTCTCGATGATATGGCTTCCCGGTGTCAGCGGCACGACGCCTGACAGGAAGTCGTTTGGGCCGTGGCTCGATGCGATGAACGCCACGTAGACCGGAAATACGACGATGGTGACGCCGATGATGAGGACAAGGTGCGCCAGGAAATTCAGGAAAGGGCGATTTTCAACCATCCTCGGGATTCCTCAATATTGCACGCGGCGTTCGATGAAGCGGAATTGGACCGCGGTCAGAGCGATGACCATCACCATGAGAATGACCGACTGCGCCGCCGACGAGCCCAAATTCAGTCCGATGAAGCCGTCGAAATAGACCTTGTAGACAAGGATCTCGGTTGCCCGCGCCGGTCCGCCCTGGGTGGTCGCATGAATGATGCCGAACGTATCGAACATCGCGTAAACGATGTTGATGACGATCAGATAGAAGGTCGTCGGTGAGATCAGCGGGAACACGATCGTCCAGAAACGCTTCACTGGACCGGCTCCGTCGATGGCCCCGGCTTCCTGAAGCGAGCGCGGGACGGATTGCAGCGCAGCCAAGAAGAACAAGAAGTTATAGGATATCTGCTTCCACGTCGCCGCGATCACGATCAGGACCATGGCGTGATCGGGATTGATTAGGTGGTTCCAGTTGATTCCCATCGCCCGCAACATATAGGCGACGATACCGATCGACGGATTGAACATGAACCACCAAAGAATGCCGGCGATCGCGGGAGCGACGGCATAGGGCCAGATGAGCAGGGTCGAATAAATTCGAGAGGTGCGCAACACGCGCATAGCCGCTGCAGCCAGGAGCAACGCGATCGCCGTCGACAGGACCGTCACGAGAATGGCGAAGACGAGCGTGTGGCCGAAGGCATTGATGTAGATCGGATCGGCAAAGAGCCGGCGATAGTTTTCGAACCAGACGAAATTCGTTTTGAAGCCGAAGGCATCCTGGCGCAGGAAAGATTGCCAGAACGCAGTCGCCGCGGGCCAGAGGAAAAATACTACGGTCACGAAAATTTGGGGTGCGATGAGCAGGTAAGGCAAAAGCTTGTTGGGAAATACGGTCCGTTTGGTTTGCATGGGGCCTCACACTGACGGATGGGAAACGGGGGCCGGTCTCTCACCAGCCCCCGTCGCAGAGCCCATTAGTTGGCCGACTGGAAATCGCGAAGCTGTTCGTTGCCTCGTGCGACCACGGAATCAACCGCTTCCTTCGCCGTCTTCTTCCCGCCCAGCAAGGCTGCAAACTCATCGTCGATGATACCACGCACCTGGACGTAGTTGCCGAACCGGATACCCTTCGAATTGTCGGTGGGTGTTACCCGCGTCAGCTGCTTGATGCCGATATCTGCTCCGGGATTCTTCTCGTAATAGCCCTGGTCCTGGCCAAGCTTATACGCAGCCTCGGTTATCGGCAGATAGCCGGAGAACTGATGCCAATCGGCTTGAACTTCCGGCTTCTGCAGGTAGGTGTAGAATTTCGCGGCGCCCTTGTACTCCTCTTCCGGGCGGCCTTTCAGCGTCCAGAGCGTGGCGCCGCCGATAATCGAATTGAGCGGCTGCGGAATGACGTCGTCATAGTAGGGAAGCGGCGCAAACCCGACCTTGAAAGCCTTTGCGTTGTTGATGACGCCGGCCCGGCCGGCCGAGGAATTCATGTACATCGCGCAGTCCTGCGAATAGAACATCGGAGGAGCGTTATCGCCGCCGCCAGGCCCGCCGAATTTGAAGAGCCCCTCGTCCTGCCACTTCTTCAGATTGTCCCAATGGCGGACCGTCAGATCGTTGTTGAAGGTGAATTCCGCATCCAAGCCGCCAAAACCGTTGGCCTTGGTGGAGTAGGGTTTGTCATGCAAGGCATTGAGGTTTTCGGTCTGAATCCAGGAGATCCAGGCGCTGGTAAAGCCGCATTTGGCTGCACCGGACTTCATGATCGTCCGTGAGAAGGCTTCGACGTCCGCCCATGTTTTCGGCGGTGTTTCCGGATCGAGCCCCGCCTTTTTGAAGACATCCTTGTTGTAATACATGATCGGCGTCGAGGAATTGAACGGCAAGGACAAGACGTTGCCGCTGGTGTCCGAGTAGTAGCCGACGACCGGCGCAATGAATTTGCTCTGGTCCCAGGCCTCCCCCTCGTCCTTCATCAACTGGTAGACGGGATAGACCGCGCCTTGTGCTGCCATCATCGTGCCGGTGCCGACTTCATAGACCTGTACGATTGCGGGCTGCTGGTTGGCGCGGAACGCAGCAATGGCGCCGGTCAACGTCTCATCATAGGTACCTTTGTAGACCGGCACGATCTCATAATCGGACTGCGACGCGTTGAACCCCTTGGCGATCTGTTCAAGCTTCGCGCCATTCTCGCCACCCATTGCGTGCCACCACTGGATCTTCGTGGCGGCCATGGCCGGAACGGATAACGAAAGGCTGGTCAGTCCTGCGGACAGGAAAAAAGCGATCTTGTTCATCCTCACTCCCACTTGTTTGTCGGTTCATAGCCTCCCGCTACGAACATGAGCCGATCGTAACAGGCGAGTTTCACTTTGCAAATATGAAATGTTCATATGAACATATGATGACACCAAGCCCCGACGGTCATAAAGGGCGGCTGGCTGGAAGTATGAGTTGAGTGGCCGATCGATTTGCGCGCGCTGACCCAGCTTTGGGATGGCTCGCTTGGGTCGTTAACGGCTTTTCACGGGCAGCGGCGTGCTTGTAGCAGTTTTGCGACACTCGATGGAGCGCAGATGCTGAACTGGTTTCCGAAAACTGATGCCGCGGGCAGATCGCTTCTTCGGTTTGCTCACCCAACACGCAAAGACCGTCGTCGGTGTGGCCGAAACCCTCCAGTTTGTGTCCGCCTCTCTCTATTCCCTCGGCCATGGGGCAATGACACTCAAAAGACGATGTTTGATATCGCAAGGATACTTGGCGGATGATTCCATGTAAAAGTGCAATTGCACTCGGTACGCTTTTCGATCCCATGGCGGATTGTATGGGGAAGATTACGCGTCTCAACCCAATGCAGGGCTTTTGTGCCGAAACAGGCGGAGCTCTGACATTGGTTGGCCCAACCTGGCTAGGCATCCCGGTTTCGACCACACATGCGATCACCGCTGGGGCTTGGCGGGCAACATTGTTGTTGCCCGGGTTGCCACACTTGCCGTCGCTGCGATCGCTTCAGCCTTAGGCTATTGGCTTTCGGACCTCTTCCATTAACGATCCCTCATCCTGGTCATCGGCACGTCCCAATCCCGCAGGCCATCGCGGACCTCGGCTCTGCTGGGCGCGCCGGTGCGACCGCCGAATACCTGGCATTTGAGCGCCGCCGCTATGGATGCCCAGCGCATCGTCTCTTCGATCGGCAAGCCTTCGGCGGCAGCCAGCGCGAAAGCGCCATGAAAGATATCGCCGGCTGCGAGCGTATCGACCGCCCTCACCTTCGGAGCGGCAAGATGGGCGATTTCGCCGGTTCGGTCATCGAACCAGAAAGAGCCATTTTCGCCCGCCGTGACGCTGATGAAAGCTTGCTCGAACTTTCGTTTCAGAAGGCCGACGACCTTCACCAGCTCGGCTGCACCCGCAAGGCGCTCGGCGGCCGGCTGCGAGAATACGATGTGGCTGGCCGCCGGTGCAAGCATCTCGATTACGCCATCGCCTGCGACATCGCCATCGAGAATGGCCGGCTTGCCCGCCTCTCGGGCGGCCAACAGCGTCCGCAACGCAAGCTTCGGCCACCGGACGTCGACCAGCACCGCATCGAAAGAAGAAACGTCCTCTCTTGTGACCGGCTTGACCGTCTCGTGCAGGCCCGCATCGTAGAAAGGCACAATCAGGCGCTCGCCCTGATCATCGACGAGAATGGTCGAGATGGCCGAGCGGGCGCCTTCGACACGCAGCATGCCGCTCGTGTCTATGCCGCTCTCGCTGAGGTCGGCAATGATCCGTTCGCCGATGGCATCATTGCCGACTGCGCCCCAGAGGCTGGCATCGCCGCCCAGCCGGGCGACCGCAAAGGCGGCGCTCGACGCCATGCCCTCGGCGATCTGCAGCATGTCGTAGGGCAGAATTTTGCCCTGGCCGGTCGGCAACGTGCGCACCCGAAACAGGGTATCCATCACCGCCGCGCCGACACAAAGAACGCGGCGCGCCGGACCGGGAGGCGCTTCGAAGGCAGAAGAAGTCGTCAAAGCCTTTGTCTCACCCGCTTACTTGACGGCTCCGGCCGTCAGACCCGCCACGATCTGCCGTTGCGCAAACACCGTCAATATCAGCACGGGCAAGGTGACGATCAATGCGGCTGCGGCGAGCGGACCCCAACTGACCTGTTCGAAAGAGAGCATGTTATAGACCGCGACGGGAAGCGTGCGCGTCTCGCGGCTGGCAAGCACGATGCCGAAGACGAAGTTGTTCCACGAGAAGATGACCGACAGGATGAAGGCGACGACGATGCCCGGCCTGGCGATCGGCAAGGCGACCAGCCGGAAAACCTGCCAGGGTGTTGCGCCGTCGATGCTTGCAGCCTCCTCCAGCTCCATCGGCGTCGTCTCGAAATAACCGATCATGATCCACACGACGATCGGCACGGTGACGACGAGATGGATGATGATTTGCGGCAGGAGCGTGCCGAGCAGGTTCAGCCACTGAAACAGCAGGAAAAGCGGGATCAGGAAGGAAAGGCCGGGCGTCATGCGCGCGATCATGATGACCATGGCAGACTTCTCGGCCTTCAGGCGCGCGATGCCATATCCGGCCGGCACGCCGATCAACAGCGCCAGAAGCGTGGCCGCGCCCGTCACTAGCACCGAATTCCAGAGATAGAGGAAGAAGTTGTTCTCCTGGAAGACTTTCAGATAGTTCGACCAGGCGAAGCGTTCCGGAATGAAGATCGGCGGGTAGGCACCGTTGTCGATCTCATATTTCAGCGACAGCGAGATCATCCAGAGGAAGAACAGGACGACCGGCGAGATCATCACCAGGGCGACAAACAGCAGTCCGATGCGATCGAGCGTCTTGCGCTTCATCAGCGTGCCTCCCCGTCGGACCAGTTCACGCGCTGCCGGAGCATCATAAGGATGAAGGAGAGCAGGACGATGAGGATGAAGAAGACGACCGCCATGGCCGAGCCATAGCCGATATCGTAGTAGGCGAAAGCGGTGTTGTAGAGATAGATGTTGATCGTCTCCGACGCTGTGCCCGGGCCGCCCTGGGTCATGGCATAGATGATGTCGAAACTTTTCACCGCATCGATGCTGCGGATGATCACGGCAATCATCAGGAACGGTGCGATCATCGGCAGCGTCAGATAGCGGAATTTCTGCCAGACATTGGCTCCGTCGATTTCAGCACTTTCATAGGGCTCACGCGGAACCGCCGCCAGACCGCCGAGCACGATCAACATGATAAGCGGCGTCCACTGCCAGGTCTCGACCAGTACCAGCGACGGGATGACGCTGCTCTGATTGTAGATCCACTCCTGCGGGCCGATGCCGATGAAGGAGAGGAGATAGTTGAGGACGCCGAGCTGCGGATGGTACATCATCGTCCAGACGAGTGCGATGGCCACGGGCGTGGCCATCATCGGCATCACGAATATGCCGCGAATAAGACCGCGCAACGGAAATTGAGCATCGAAGATCAGCGCGGCGAGCGTCCCTAGAAAAAGGGGGGCCACCACGGAAAGCGTCGTATAGAGCACCGTATGCCACAGCGAGTCCCAGAAGCGCATGTCCACGACCAGCCGGGCATAGTTGTCCAATCCCGCAAAGACCTGGGACTGGCCAAGCGTCCAGCTGTTGACGCTCATCCAAAGCGTAAACACCCATGGAAAAACGATGACGGCCGCAATGACGATCAGCGCCGGGATGACGAAAGGCCAGTAGTTGGGAGCAAACCGGTCCGGTTTGCTCCTCCCTTTCGACGTCTTGGCCACTGCGGCCGTTTCGATGCTTGTCGAGGCCATTATCCCTCGCTTTTCGCCAGGACGGGTTCGAACTGTGCCGTCGCTGCCTTCAGCTCGGTTTCGGGATCGGCGCCGCCGATCATGTTGGTGAGACCGACACCATAGACGTCGCGGAACTCGGTGACCGGAATGATGACCGGCAGCGCGAGCTGCGAGATCTTGCCGGAACCGACCACGGCATCAAGCCAGGCGCCCGGCATCTTGACGCCTTCGCGGACCTTCGCATCCTCGAGGACGGACTGCCGGAAGGGAACGCCGGCGCCGGCCTGCAGCAGACGTGCGCCCATTTCATGCGAAATTGCCCATTGGCAGAAGAGGTACCCGGCTTCTTTCTTCTGGCTTGCCGCGACGACGCCAAGGCCGTCGCCGAAGGTGCCCGCGGCCTGTGCCTTCGGACCTTTCGGCATGATGCCGTAACCGACTTGGCCGACGACGCGCGACTTTTCCGGATTCTCGATCGGCGGCGCAAAACCGACGCCGTCCAGCCACATGCCGATCTTGCCCTGCAGGAAGGCCGACTGCGCCTCGGCCCAGTTGAAGCCAGAAACGCCGGGAGGGGCGGTCTTGGTCATCAGTCTTTGATAGAGCTTGGCTGCATCGATCGCTTCTTGCGATGTCGTGCGCAGCTTGCCATCCGGACCGAGCGGGCTCGAACCATACCCAAGCAGCAGCGACGTCCAGACCGGCGTATTGGCGTTCTTCAGGCCGCGGGCGACGAAGCCGTAGGTGTTGGTGGAAGGATCGGTGAGCGCCTCCGCAGCACTGGCGAGTTCTTCGAACGTCGTCGGGTAGGCGAGCCCCTTCTTCTCGAACAGCGTCTTGTTCCAGTAGATGATCCAGTAATCGACCGAGAATGGAAGCGAACGCAGAACGCCGTCCGGATCTCTGGCAAAAGTCAGGCCGGCTTCGGCGAAGTCGCTTTCAACCAGAGACGGGTCGGTCAGAGACGGGTCCTTGAGAAAACCGCCGATATCGGCAAGCCAGCCCCCCTTTTCGAACTGCCGCTTCTGGACGTGGTAGCTCATGTGCACGACATCGAAGCTGGGCTTGCCGGAGCTCAGCTCGATGGTCGTTTTCTGACGCTGCTGTTGTTCGGGCGTCGCTTCGGCATTGACCTTGATGCCGGTGAGCTCCTCGAATTCGGACAAGTACTTCAGAAGTATTTCGCTGCGCGGGCTCTTGACCAGGTTGACTTCCAGCGTCGTGCCGGCAAAGCGCTTCCAATCGACGGCAGCCGATGCCAACCGGACACCGAGCATGCTGCTGGCGCCAAAAGCGGCCGTACCCGCCAGAAAGCCGCGTCTCGTCGGGTTCAAAAAAGATGACATGTGATTCCTCCTCCTTTTGCCGGCGATCTCCTCACCCCCGGCTGTTTATTTCCGATTATATCCTGAGCGCACGATCTCTTGCATGATTGATATGTGCGACAAGGCTGTTGACGGCGTCCTCCGCCGATCGTCGTTCGATCGCCTCGAGCACCTTCAGGTGCTCAACCATGACAGGTCCGACGTGACCATCGATTCGAAAACGGTCCTGACTGATCAGGCGCATCTTGATCGAGTTCACCCGGTAGGCGTTCGAGATGATGGTATTTCCCAAAGCATCAATAAAAGCATCGTGCATGCCCCAATCGACAGCCTGCGCGTGCACTTCCAGTTCGTGCGATCCATCGCCGTTTCGAATGGCGTCGGCAATATCCCGATGCTGCTTCAGGAGCCCAGCGACCGTCTCGTCAGACGCAGAGCGGGTGAAAAGCGCGACCGCTTCCTTCTCCAGGAAGACGCGCAGCTGGAACGCCTCGCGAATGAGGTTCAGATCGATATGAGCGATCTGCAACCCCCGTTGGGGCACCGTCTTGATCAGACCTTCGGCTTCGAGCCTCGGGATGAGTTCGCGGATGGCGCCAAGCGTCAGCCCCGTCAACTCGACGAGGCGACGCTGCGAAACGAACTGGCCGGGGCGCACGTCACGCGCAAGAAGGTGGCGTGTGAAGCTCTCATACGCCTTTTCCCGCAGTGTCGGCTGCTCGTCCGTTCCGTCCATCGCCTCCCCCAGAAACATCTCCGACCTATGCCGCTTTCGAGCGGAAAAGAGTGTCGAACGCAAGAGCGAGTTGCGCCTGCCCTTCGCCGGATATTGAGACGAGTGGTGGTCGAACCGCAAGCCAGATTTCATCCGACGTCAGGTGAGCGACCATCGCTTTCACGGCGGCGGTCACCGGAAATTTCAGCAGTTCGTCCACGAAATTCTCGACGCGAGGATCGTCCATTCCTTCCTCCGCCATCAGCTTGACTTCGCGAGGTACGAAATTCGCCATGCCGGAGATCGCACCCTCGCCGCCAAGCCGCACGCCCTTCGCCAGGTGACGTTCGTCCCCCACCAGGATGACGAGATCGCCATGCGCCTTCAGTAGCGTTTCGGTAAAAGGCCAATCGCCGGAGGAATCCTTGACGCCCGTTACCACGTTGGGAAAGGCGGTCCGCAGGCGGCCGATCAGCGAAACAGTCAGCGGAACCATGGTGACCGAGGGAATGTTGTAGACGATAATGTCTCGCGCCTTGTCGCCCAGGATGGCGAAGACAGCCGAGAACCACTGGAAGACGCCATCGTCACTGACGTTCTTGAAGTAGGAAGGAGGAGCAAGAAGGATATTGCGGGCTCCCTTGGAAAGCGCATGGCCGGCCTGCATCGCCGCATCCTCGGCCGCGTCGACCAGCACACCGACGATGATCTGCTTTGCGGCTATCCCACTATCGAGCAAGGAAGCGAGAACATGCTCACGTTCCCGCGTGCCGATGGAAGAACCTTCCCCCGTCGTCCCGAACAGGGTTACACTCGAGCACCCTGCAGCGAGGCTTCGGCGTGCCTGCTCGATCATCGCCCCAATCGCGATATCGCCATTGCTGTCGAATGGTGTGGCAAGAGCGACCGAGAGCCCGAATTTTTGTGTCAAATATGCTTCCTCCCAAAGAATGGATCAGGTGTAGCAAACTAACATGTTAGATGTAAAGAGGTGATTGCGCGCTGCCTCGCTGCACGAATATCGAGGCAGTCGCTTTCTCACGATCAACTGGCATGCCTCGCCGTTGGCCCGTTCGCCCGCACGAGCGCCATCAGCATCGGGCCGATCGCAAATTCGCCCCTCTCGGTCCTTCGAGTCAGATCTCTGAGATAACCGCCGGGCGAATTGATGTGCCCTCCCCTTTCCAGGATGCAGGCGATCACGGTTGCGGCGTTTTCCGGCCCCATGCCCGAGCAGGCTTCCTCATAGGCCGAGGGACTGACGCCGAGCATCGACCGCACGACGACGGCGGCCGACATCAGGTCTCGCCAATTGCCGATGCTTCCGCCAGGCCCGTAATCGAGAATACTGGGGCAGGCCTGGAGGACGAGGCCGAGCGGGAAGGATTTCAGGCTTGGTCCGGCGCCCGGATCGGCCGCGCCCCCCGCCCTGTTGCTCATCCCGCCGGAAGGCTTTTGCTGTTTCAATCTTCGTTCGTCCGACGGGCCGACGTTCGGGTCGTTATCGGCCGCTGCCTTTTCGCCCTGCTTCGTTTCGAAGCTTGGTTCAAGTTCATAAAGGGAGTTGGGATTTGAATTCTGTTTGTGATGCTCAATTTGAGACTCATTGGCGTCTATTTTTTTTGCTTTTATCCGTCTTTCCAGCATGTTGACGATCTCTGCACGCAGCAGCCCCATCTCGTCGAGCAGCGGGGCGAGGTCTTCGGCGGTCGCCACGCGTGGAATTCGAGCAAGAAGCGCTCGAAACATCGCCGAAATGCCTTCCCAATTACCGGAAACCCCTTCTTCGAGCGCCGCCGCGATCAGTTTGGAAATGTCGCGCCGGCACACCGTCAGGCGTTCCCTTGTCACCCGTAAGAGCTCCCGGTCGGCAACCGCCTGGGCGGCCAGGCTTTCGATTTCGACAGCACGGGCCAGAAGCGGTGCGACGCTGAAGCCGAAGGCCTCGCCGATGGCACCTGCCCTGTCGCGGCGCGCATAGCGCTTTCCATTCGGGCTGTCCTTGCGCAGGATCAGGCCTGCCTCGACCAGAACGGCAAGATGCCGCCTGAGGGTGGCTGGGGTCATGCCGCGAGCGCGCAACGAAAGCTGCGCATTCGACGGGAAGACGATCAGTCCCTTTTCCTCGGAGATTTCGTCGTCAGGGTAGAAGGTCAAAAGCGCGTCGAGCACCGTCAGCGCCCGATCGGTGACGCCAAGCGCCGGCCGTGCTTCGCAGATCGCCCTGAACAGCTTCCATTTGCTGCGTTTCATCCCCGGCTCGATGGTCTCGGCCAGTTGCTGGCTTGCCAGCATGCCAAGCGACATCGGCCGCCGCCCGAAGGGCGTCGTCACATATCCACTCTCCATTTGCCTTCACCTTCGTTCAGGCAAAAGAAAACCATCCACCAATTTGGTGCCTAAGACGCTTGACTGTGATTCGTGGAAATGCGATTCTCGATGTGCTTAAGATCTGAGAAGGGCTTCCACGACGGCGTCGTTGGGGGCCTTTTTCTTTTGCGCGCTACGCTCCTCTGTCCTTGTTGAACTCCTGGAATAGGCCCTTCAGCCTTTCCTGGACGAATTGATCGAAACCGGGCGCGGTCTTGCCGTCGAAGACGAAGGTCGCACCGGATGCTGTCTTCTTGATCATGACAGGCACGCCACTAACCTGGGTTTTGGCCACCGCCGGCTTCGGCGCGGCCGTCTTCTTCGTTGCCAGAACGAGTGCCCGGTGAAACCGCTCGTCGCTTGAAATTTTGCGCGCGTCGTCCGCGGACAACTCCGCGATGATCTTCTCGACGTCGGCTTTCTCAAGCCGCTCGCCCAGTTCCAACCATCGGCGGCGGCCGATATCAGGTGCTGCACCGATGACGTTGACGAGCCCCAGCGGGACCTGTCGTATGACGATCAGCATTCTCGACAGCGCCGCCTTGTCCACGCCGAGAGCCGCCATGATGACATCGCGGCCAAAGCTGCGCTCCTCGAGCCGCGATGCGAAGAGCGCGCGCTCGATGTAGGAAAGATTGGTTCGAGCGCTGTTTTCCTGTCCCTGGCTGACGACCAGCTGACCGTCGGTAAGATCGCGAACGACCGCGCGCACCCTGATGCCGATTTCTCTGGCGGCAGCCAGACGACGATGGCCGTAGGCGACTTGGTAGCGTCCCCTCGTTTCCGGATGTGGGCGGACAAGGATCGGAACCTGCTGCCCGTGCTCGCGGATCTGCTCGACAAGCTGCGCGAGTTCGGCCGCATCGATCGCCAATCGATCACTGACGAAGGAGGCGTCGATCAGGCCGGGATCGAGTTCGACGATAGTCTGGCCGGTGGCAAGCTGCCGTTCCAGCTCACTCGCCCGCTCCATTTTCTCGGTAATGTTGCCAAGCGTCTTGGTAATGCCGCCGACCGGCGCGGCACTGCGCTCCTGCGGCACGAATCCGGCGATGGGGCGATTGTCGCGCGGCGCGACCGCATCCGCCCTTGCCGGGTTCGGAGCGGAAATTTCGATGAGGTTTTTGCGCGCCATCTATCTATTTCCTCCCCCAGGTCGAGCGAATATGCGCCTCGATCTCGCCGTTCACGAGGTTGAGCGACTCCAATGCCCGATCGTAGGTTCCGCGTGTGAACTGCGCCCGCTCGACCTCGTAGAGTGTCTGCTTGGTGACGCCGGCGTCGGCGACCGCCGTCGACTTCACCATGGCGTTGTGGAGCATTCGATTGCCGAAGATAGCCCGCATGAAGCCAGTCATCTGGCTTTGCGGTCCGTCGTTCGGCTCGAACCGCGTCACGAGATAGCGCATCCAGTCATAACTGGTGCGCCCGCCGGCCTTTTCCACGACGGACATCAGCTCACTCGTCATCGTCAGAAACTGCGACATCGACATCACATCCAGCATCTGCGGGTGGACCGTGATCAAGACCGAGGTGGCCGCGCAGAGCGCCGACATCGTCAGGAACCCCAGCTGCGGCGGGCAGTCGATAACCACGACATCGTAAAGGCTTTCGATCTCCGTCAGGACCTCGCCGATGCGGGCAAAGAACATCGTCTCCGCCGTACCAGACGCCATCGCTTTCGGGGTCTCATGCTCGAATTCCATCAGCTCGAGATTGCCCGGAATGAGATGCAGATTGGGCGTGTAGGTGGCGCGCACGATGTCGGCGATGGGGCGCGGCTCCTCATATCGGATCGCACCGTAGATCGTTTCGCCCTCTCCGACGTCGAACTCCGGCTGATGACCGAACAAGGCGGACAAGGAGGCCTGCGGATCGAGGTCGACGGCGAGCACGCGGTAGCCCCTGAGCGCCATGAACTGCGCCAGATGGGCCGCAGTGGTGGTCTTGCCCGAGCCACCCTTGAAATTCATGACGGAGATGATCTGGAGTTTTTCGCCCGGCCGGCGGGCCGGCACATATTTCGGCGTTCCGTTTCGCTCGTCGAGGACCCGGCGAATCCGGTCCATATCGGTTGCACTGTAAAGCCGCCGTCCGTTTGCGAGTGGATCGGGCCCATGGCCGTCGGCGGCCACCTGGCGGAGATAACCTTCGCCGATGCCGATGAAGGCCGCAGCTTCCGCCGGCGAAAATGTTCTGATGGTCTTTTGCGAGAGCGGGGGAAAGATTTTTGCCTGATGCTGCTGAAGTTGATAGGATAACTCCTTCGCATCTGTTGCCAGAAGCGATGGGAGGTGCTCTTGATCGTCTTGAAGAGCAAGACTCGGCTGCAT
>NZ_CP088095.1:4682500-5012391 GCF_021052345.1 Rhizobium sp. SU303 | reverse complement strand
AATGCCGCCTTTCAATTCCACCGGGCGGCATCCGCTAAAACAGCCGCCCGATCATTCCCCGCTTTGGCGGGCTGACGGATCCTCATGAGCCGCTCGCCTGCCGGTTCACTCAAAACACTGGCCCCTCAATGGGACCGACGCAGAACTCCGTTGCAGGGGCCGCATTCATGCGGCAACCTTCATCGGCTTTCCGTGTCAGGCTGGCGGTCGAACCTCGTTTTCGGCCGACCAGCCCGAACGCAATATTACTTTAACCTTCTCCGGTGGCCTCGCCTTAAACGTGTGGCCACTGAAGGCACAAAACATCCCCGCTCCGTAACAGCCACGTTACGGCCCAAATCCGTCGAGTGCTTGAAAAAACGAAAGCGCAAGGCTCCGTAACAAAAGGCACAAACTCATCGCCCTGCCGACGTGGCAGTTAAAACCGAGCCTCTGCAGGTGATGTCCGCGCCCTCTGTTGGAAGCCATTTAGGCAGGATCAAACGGCAATATCAACGATGAATTTTACGCAAAATTAAGAAGCGGCCATTGACTCCGCCTGCCCTTTTCGGGCGTCACACCAGCGTCAAAAAAGAATCGCAGTTGAATCAAAGAGATTCCCCCGTTCGGGCTATTTTGACACGCATTGAAAGAAAAAAAATAAAATCCTCTTGACTCCCCTGTGGTCCCGGAAGCTGGGGGCAGAGTCGCGCAGTGCAAAAGCATCCTTGCGCAAGCCATTGTTTTCAAACACTTTTTCCTGTCATGGCGCTGACACGAAACAGTCGTGAGATTAACCATGCAGGGGCTGATCGGTTGAATCGAAAAAGCCCGGTAAAATTACCGGGCTAATCATAAAGAAGAAGTCCTTAACGGAAGATTACGCGGTCGTGGTGACCGAAAGAGCCTTCACACGAGCGGCCAGACGCGAGACCTTGCGCGATGCCGTGTTGGAATGCAGCACACCCTTGCTGGCGGCGCGGGCAAGCTCGGGCTGAGCCGCCAGGAAAGCTTCCTTCGCCTTGGCGGCGTCACCGGATGCGATGGCCTCTTCGACCTGGCGAACGAAAGTACGAACGCGCGAGCGACGAGCCTTATTGACGTCGGTACGGCGGGCGATCTTGCGGGTCGCTTTTTTCGCCGAAGTTGTATTGGCCATGGATGCCTCTCTCAAGAATTCGAACAAACTCCGCCATTACCGCGGGCCCTGCGGCCACAAAATCCAGCAATGCGGGAGCAATCGCGGAAAACCAAACCGGCTTTCCGAACCGTGGGCGGGCATATAACTCTAAAGCCGGCCCACGTCAACGCGGATTTTCAAGCTTTACCACCGGCAAGCGCCTAAAAGCATTCAACGGTGCGTAAAAGCCGGTTTGCGCTTCTCGACGAAGGCGGCCATGCCTTCTTTCTGGTCGTCCGTGGCAAAGAGACTGTGAAACAGGCGGCGCTCGAAACGCAAGCCCTCCTCCAGCGTCGTCTCGAATGCGCGGTTGACCGCCTCCTTGGCCATCATCACCGAGGGGCGCGACAGCGAAGCGATCTTTTCGGCTGCCGCCAGCGCCTCGTCGAGCAGACGATCGGGCGCGACCACACGCGAAACAAGTCCCGATCGTTCGGCTTCCGCCGCATCCATCATCCGGCCGGTCAGGATGAGATCCATTGCCTTCGCCTTGCCGACGGCGCGCGTCAGCCGCTGCGAGCCGCCCATGCCGGGAATGACGCCGAGGGTGATTTCGGGCTGGCCGAACTTCGCCGTCTCCGAGGCAATGATTAAATCGCACATCATGGCGAGCTCGCAGCCGCCGCCGAGCGCAAAACCGCTGACGGCGGCGATCACCGGCTTGCGCGCCTTGGCGACCTCATCCCAGCCGCTGATGAAATCACTCTTATAGATATCGGCGAACTCAAGCGGCTGCATCTCCTTGATATCGGCGCCGGCAGCAAAGGCGCGCTCGGAACCGGTGAGCACGATCGCGCCGACCGTCTCGTCGGCGTGGAAGGCGGCATAGGCCTCCTTCAGCTCCTTCAGGACGGTGGAATTCAGCGCGTTCAGCGCCTGCGGGCGGTTCAGCGTGGCGAGGCCGACATTGCCTCGGGTTTCGACGATCAGGGTCTCATAGGCCATGCTGTTCTCCCGGTTTCTCACTCTTGCTTCTGGCAGGCTTACTTCTGGCAGGTGGCGCAATAGAAGGTGGAGCGCCCCGCCTGGACGATGCGGGCGACCGTACCGCCGCAGCCGGGCGTGCGGCAAGCCTGACTTTCGCGATCATAGACGGAGAAGGAATGCTGGAAATAGCCGAGCGATCCGTCGGTCTGGATATGGTCGCGCAGCGATGATCCGCCGGCGGCGATCGCATCGGCGATGACGTCGCGGATCGAGGCGACGAGCAGGTCGAGCTGCGCCTTCGGCCGGCCAGTCGCCATCACCAGCGTACCGGCGGCGCGGATCGGCGAAAGATGCGCGCGCCACAGCGCCTCACACACATATATATTGCCGAGACCGGCAATGTTCTTCTGGTCAAGCAGCGCACTCTTCAGCGGCTGCGCCTTGTCGCGAAAGCGTTCGGCCAGATAGGCGGCGCTGAGTTCGTTTCCCGTCGGCTCCGGGCCGAGATCGCGGAGGAAGGGATGGGCGGCGAGATCGGCACGTCCCACCATATCCATGAAGCCGAAACGGCGCGGATCGTTATAGACGACGCGGCGCGGGCCGCTTGTGCCTTCCAGATGGAAGACGACGTGATCGTGCTTCTCGTCCTTCGAGCGGGTATGGTGGAATTCGCCCGGCACGCCGGAGGCGGCACCCTCCTCAATGCGGCCCTCTTCAATGCGGCCCTCTTCAATGCGGAAAGAACCGGACATGCCGAGATGCGAAATCAGCGTGTTGCCGTCGTCGAGATCGACCAGCAGATATTTGGCGCGGCGGCCAAGGCTGACGATGGTGCGGCCGGAAACCCTGTCTGCGAAAGCGTCGGGAAAGGGGAAGCGCAGATCGCCGCGGCGCAGCTCCAGCCTGGTGACGCGCGTGCCCTCCATCGCCGGCGTCAGACCGCGTTTCACCGTTTCGACTTCTGGCAATTCCGGCATCTTAACCCATCTATCTCTAACGTGTTTCAACCGACGACGATGTGCGCTATAGCGCCAGTGTGCCGCGGAAAACGCGGCCCATAGATAACGTCGCGCGCGGTCTTTCGCTATGGCCGTCGCGCCCGAATCGTCAGGAACGGAGCAGTCTGATGTCAGAAAGCCGCACTTCCGCCGATGGCGGTATGGAGACCTCCTACGGCTTCCGCGAGGTCCCTGACGGCCAGAAGCAGGGCCTGGTCAACCAGGTGTTCCACAAGGTCGCCAAGCGCTACGACATCATGAACGACGTCATGTCGATGGGCATGCACCGCGCCTGGAAGGATGCGATGATTTCGGCGCTGAACCCACGCAAAGAGCCTGGCTACAAGGTGCTCGACGTTGCCGGCGGCACGGGTGATATCGCCTTCCGCATCGTCGAAGCGTCGGGCAGACAGGCGCATGCCACGGTGCTCGACATCAACGGTTCGATGCTCGGCGTCGGCGCCGAGCGGGCGGAAAAGAAGAAGCTTTCGGGCAATCTCACCTTCGTCGAGGCGAATGCCGAGGAACTGCCTTTCGAGGCAGGCAGCTTCGACGCCTATACGATCGCCTTCGGCATCCGCAACGTGCCGAGGATCGATGCGGCACTGTCTGAAGCCTATCGCGTCTTGAAGCGCGGCGGACGGCTGCTGGTGCTGGAATTTTCCGAAGTCGATATGCCGCTTCTCGACAAGATCTACGACGCCTGGTCGTTCAACGCCATTCCGCAATTCGGCAAGGCGATCACCGGCGATGCCGAACCCTACCAATATCTGGTGGAATCGATCCGCAAGTTCCCGAACCAGGAGAATTTCGCGGCAATGATCCGCCAGGCCGGCTTTTCGCGCGTCACCTTCACCAATTATACCGGCGGCATCGCCGCACTCCATTCCGGCTGGAAGCTCTGACGCATGACGCAGGCCACGCGCTTTCCCTCATTCCTGTGCTCGTCACAGGAATCCAGCGCGTCCAAGTCCTTGGGCGCGAAAGACACTTCACGCTTTATTGAGTCAATCACCGCGCAGACGCGCGGTGGCTGGATTCCTGTGACATCCCTCGGGCGAAGCCCGAGGAAGGGAATGAGGGTGGAGAGATTGGCCGCGTATTCGCAAGCAGGCCAGCCTGCATGAGTACTTTCGGCGCATATTTCCGCCTTTGGCGCGTCGGCTGGGTGCTCGTGCGTGAGGGTGTCGTGTCAGCCCTTCCTTCCGAAGGGCTGCCGCCTCCGGTCGCGCTCGCCAAATCCTTCGTCACGATTTTCGAGCGAAGCAAGGCGCGGCATCAGAAGCGCAGCGACCGGTTGGCCCAGGCCGTCGAGCGGCTCGGCCCCTCCTATGTGAAGATCGGGCAGTTCCTGGCGACGCGGCCGGATGTCGTCGGCGTCGAATTCGCCAATGACCTGTCGCAGCTTCAGGACCGGATGGCCTTCTTTCCCTCGGCGGCCGCCAAGGCCAATATCGAAGGCTCGCTGGGGCGGCCGATCGGCGAACTTTATGCGAGCTTCGGCGATCCGATCGCCGCGGCCTCGATCGCGCAGGTGCATCCGGCCGAGGTCGATAATGCCGAGGGCCGGAAGAAGGTTGCCGTCAAGATCGTGCGGCCCGGCGTGCGCCAGCGCTTTGCCCATGACATCGAGGCGATGTATCTCGTTGCCCATATGCAGGAGCGTTTCCTGCCGTCCAGCCGGCGGCTGCGGCCGGTCGAGGTGACGAAGACGCTGGAGCAGACGACCAAGGTGGAGATGGACCTTCGCCTGGAGGCGGCGGCTCTTTCCGAGATCGCCGAGAACACCGAAAAGGACCCGGGTTTCCGCGTGCCGAAGGTCGATTGGGAACGCACCGGGCGCGACGTCATCACCATGGAGTGGATCGACGGCACGAGGATGTCCGATGTCGAGGGCCTGCGCGCGGCGGGCCACGATCTCAACCTGCTTGCCGATACGCTGATCCAGTCGTTCCTGCGCCACACGCTGCGCGACGGCTTCTTCCATGCCGACATGCATCCGGGTAATCTCTTCGTCGATGCGGGCGGCATGATCGTCGCCGTCGACATGGGCATCGTCGGGCGGCTGGGCAAGAAGGAGCGGCGGTTCCTCGCCGAAATCCTCTATGGCTTCATCACCCGCGACTATATCCGCGTTGCCGAGGTGCACTTCGAAGCGGGCTATGTGCCCGGCCACCACAATGTCGAAAGCTTCGCCCAGGCGATCCGGGCGATCGGCGAGCCGATCCATGGACAGCCGGCCGAGACGATCTCGATGGGCAAGCTGCTGACGCTGCTGTTCGAAGTGACCGAACTCTTCGACATGGCGACACGGCCGGAGCTGGTGATGCTGCAGAAGACCATGGTCGTGGTCGAAGGCGTGTCGCGCATGCTCAATCCACGCTTCAACATGTGGAAGGCCTCCGAGCCTGTCGTCGGCGACTGGATCCGCACCAATCTCGGTCCGAAGCGGATCGCCACCGATCTCAAGGACGGGCTGAAGGCGGCGGTCAAGCTCGCCGAAGCCGTGCCGGAAATCGCGGCAAAAACCGAGAAATTCCACCACCAGCTGCTGCATATGAGCGAGCACGGCTTACGTTTCGACGCTGAGACGGCGGAAGCGATCGGCAAGGCCGAAGCGCGGCACAACCGCTCGGCCAAAATCGCCTTGTGGGTCATCGCCTTGACGCTTCTCTATATTGCCTGGATGCTGAGCTGACCGCCTGCCAAAAACATGCTGTGTTCGGCATTTGGGATATCCCATGTGTCGGAGGGCTCGCTTAGTCTCGTCTTCAAAGCATGATGCCGAAAAGTGTGAGCGACATCATGCTCTGACTCTTTAATTGAGAACAGGATTCAGATTTTGGGCCGATCGGCCTAAAATCATCCCGTTCTAGGGAGATATGGCACATGAAGCACGAACGCCCTGGCATCGAACTTTCCGGACGACCGCTCGGTTTTGCCGAGATGGTGACGATCGGGGCGGGCAAGGCTGCGGTTTCGGCTTCGGCGACAGGCATGGCCCGCATCGCGATCGCCCGCGAGATCGTCGAGGATGCCATTGCCTCCGGCATGCCCGTCTACGGCTCGACGACAGGCGTCGGCGCCATGAAGGATGTGGAGTGGTCGGCCGACGAACTCGACACCTTCAATCTCGGCCTGGTGCGCGCCCATCATTTCGGCACTGGCACACCGTTTTCCTGCAATATCGTGCGCAATGCCATGGCGATCCGTATCAACACGGCGCTGACCGGTCAGGTCGGCTGCACGCCGGAGCTGATCCAGGCCTATATCAGGATGCTCGAGGCCGATCTCATCCCGGTCGTGCGCCGTACCGGCTCGATCGGCTGTGCGGATATCGGCCTGATGGGACAGATCGGCGCGGTGCTGACCGGCGTCGGCGAAGCGATCTATCGCGGCAACCGGATGCAGGCGGCCGAGGCTTTCCGGGCGGCCGGGCTGGAACCGATGCGGATGGCA
The DNA here is from genome assembly GCF_021052345.1 of Rhizobium sp. SU303. NCBI lineage: Bacteria > Pseudomonadati > Pseudomonadota > Alphaproteobacteria > Hyphomicrobiales > Rhizobiaceae > Rhizobium > Rhizobium sp. SU303. The sequence continues at coordinate 5,005,848 of NZ_CP088095.1, read as the reverse complement.
CCGCGCGACAGCCTCGCCTCGCTCAGCGTCAACGCGGTGAGCTTTGCCTCGGCGGCGGAAACGACGCGCAATGCCGCAGCCTCGATCCGCGTCCTGCTGGCAACGGCGATGATGGCGGCCGGCGCGCTCGGTGCTTCCCGCGATCCCTGGAAGGCGGTTCGGCATGTCGGAACGGCGCGCGAAGCGCTGATCGGCGCATGGCTCTGCAATGCCTCCGACGAATGGAACTGGCCTGTGGCAACGCATGTGCAGGATCCGCTTAGCCTGCGCATGATCGCGCAGGTGTTCGGCGCGGTGATCGAGAACCTCTTATCGACCGGCCACAAGATCCTTGCCGCTACCGGGCGCTCGGACGACAATCCCGTCGTGGTCGAAGGCCGGGTGATGACGTCAGGCGGCTCGCTGCCGCTCGATGTGACGATCCTGCTCGAATCGGCAGCACTCTGCATGGCGCATGCGGCGCGCAACGCCTTCAACCGCTGCGTCATTCTCGGCAATGGCCAGCGGCGCGACCTGCCGGTCAATCTCGTGCCGCCAGGGCGGATCGCCACCGGTTTCGGGCCGATCATCAAACTTGCCGGCGAGATCTTCTCGCGCGTGCTGTCGATGTCCAATCCCGTGTCGGCGCAGTCGCTGGTCGTCGCAGCCGGGCTGGAGGACGAGGCAGCCTTTCTGCCGCTCGTCATCGAACGCTTCGACCGGCAGATGCGGGCGCTGAAGCGCCTCGCAGCACTCGAGGCACTGCTGTCGGCCCAGGCGATCGACATCCTCGGCGATGAACCGAAGGGTGTCGCCGCCATGCTCTACGAGGTCGTGCGCAAACATGCCGATTTCTATACGGTCGACCGGCCGCTTTCGGCGGAGGTGGAGGCGATCGAGGAGGAGCTCGGCTCGGACGACTTCGTCTCGAAGCTGACCGCGCAGGTTCCAATCGCCTCCTTCGACGATTTCTTCGCCCTCGGCTCGCTGGTGCGTATCGAGGAGCGGCTGGCAGGCCAGGAACCGGCAACGGTCTGATCTGGTTTAGGGAGGAAGCGGCATGGACTTCGATCTCATTTTGCAGGGCACGGTGGTGCTGCCGGACCGCATTCTCGACGAGGGCTATGTCGCCGTGCGCGACGGCAAGATCGCCGAGATCGGCCTCGGCGTGCCGCCTGCGGGCCGCGAACGGCACCTGCTCGGAAAAGCGCTGATCCTGCCCGGCGCGATCGACGCCCAGGTGCATTCGCTTTCGCAGAAGGACCAGGAAGATTTCATCTGGTCGACGCGCTCGGCGGCAGCCGGCGGCGTGACAACAATCGTCGATATGCCTTATGACGAAGGCAATCTCGTCTGCTCGGCAGCGGCGGTGAAGCGGAAGATCGACCATGCCGGTCCGCAGGCGCGCGTCGATTTCGCGCTTTACGGCACCGTCGATCCGGAAGAAGGCCCGGCGCGGATCCGCGAAATGGTGGAGGCAGGCGTCGCGGCCTTCAAGTTCTCGACCTTCGGCACCGACCCCAAGCGCTTTCCGCGCATTCCGCCGGCCCTGCTCGACGCCTGCTTTGCGGCGATCGCCCCGACGGGACTGACGGCGGGCGTGCACAATGAAGACGACGAGGCGGTGCGCACTTACATGGAGCAGGTGAAGGCGAGCGGCATCACCGACTGGCGGGCGCACGGCCTGTCGCGGCCGCCGATCACCGAACTGCTGGCGATGCACACGATCTTCGAAACGGCTGCTCATACCGGCTGCCCGGCGCATGTGGTGCACTGCTCGCTCGGGCGCGGCTACGATATCGCGCGCGCCTATCGCCGCGACGGCTTTGCGGCGACGGTGGAATGCTGCATCCACTATCTGACGCTCGATGAGGAAAACGACGTCAAGCGCCTCGGCGGCAAGGCGAAGATCAATCCGCCGGTACGGTCGCGCGCCGAGGTGGAGACGCTCTGGCGGAAGGTGGCCGACGGCGATGTCTGGCTGGTCTCGACCGATCACGTCAGCTGGTCGGAAAACCGCAAGACCAATCCCGACATGCTCGCCAACGCCTCCGGCGTTCCCGGTCTCGAGGTGATGGTGCCGCTTTTCGTCAAAGGCGCCGTCGAACGCGGCATTCCGTTAACATGGGCAGCCAGGCTGATGGCGGAGAACCCGGCAAAGCATTTCCGGCTCGACCATATCAAGGGCGCGCTGACCCCGGGCAAGGATGCCGATATCGTCGTGCTCGAGCCGCGCGACAGCGTCTATGATGCCGCCGTGAGCGGCAACAACGTCGTCGGCTGGAGCCCCTATAACGGCATCCGCCTGCCGTGGGCCGTTTCCGCCACCTACCTCAGGGGCGAAAAGATCGCCGAGGGCGCCAAGGTGCTGGCCAAACCCGGCAACGGCCGCTTCGTGCGGCCGCCGCCGCGCCAGGTCATTGCGGGAGCTGTCGAATGAGCCGCAATCTTCCCGTCAATGCCAGCCGGATCGCTGGAGATATCGAGGCGCTGGCCGGGATCACCGAGCCGGGGCATCCCTGGACGCGGCGGGCCTTCTCGCCGCTCTTTCTCGATGGCCGGGCCTATATCGAAGCGCGGATGAAGGCGGCGGGACTGGAAACGCGGATCGATGCCGCCGGCAATCTGATCGGACGGCGGACAGGCCGGAAACCGTGGCTCGGCACGATCATGGTCGGCTCGCATTCCGACACGGTGCCGGAGGGCGGCCGCTTTGACGGCATCGCCGGCGTGATCTCGGCGCTGGAGGTGGCGCGCGCGCTGCGCGATCAGAATATCGAACTCGATCACGATCTCGAAATCGTCGATTTCCTTGCCGAGGAGGTGAGCATCTTCGGCGTGTCCTGCATCGGCAGCCGCGGCATGACCGGCCAGCTGCCGGAGGCCTGGCTTTCGCGCGTCAGCGACGGGCGCGACCTGGCTGAGGGCATCGCCCAGGTCGGCGGCAGACCCGATGTGCTGATGCAGCAGAACAGACCAGATATAGCGGGCTTTCTCGAACTCCATATCGAACAAGGCCCGGTGCTCGAAGCCGAAAAGGAGGATATCGGCATCGTCACTGCGATATCGGGCATCACCCGCATCGAGATCACCGTCGAAGGGCGAGCCGACCATGCCGGCACGACGCCGATGGACCGGCGGGCGGATGCACTGGTCGCAGCGTCGCAGCTGGTGCTCGACATCCGCAATGCCGCCGCCGAACTTGCCAGAACGCCGGGGCACTTCGCCGCCACCGTCGGCGAATTCAGGATCGAGCCGAACGCCGCCAATGTCGTACCGTCTAAGGTGGCGCTGCTGATCGATGGCCGTGCCGAAATCCGTGCCGACATGGAGGCATTCTGCCGCTGGCTCGACGGCCATGTCGAAAAGCTGGCGGGGGCCTACGGCGTGACGATCAAGACGCCGAACCGGGTTTCCGACAATCAGCCGACGCCTGCTGATGCCGGGCTGCTTTCGATCTTGGAGGCTGCCTGCGAACGTGTCGGCGCAAAACATCGGCGCATGGCCTCCGGCGCAGGGCACGATACGGCCTGGATCGCCAAGGTGGCGCCGGCGGCGATGATCTTCGTGCCTTGCCGGGAAGGCCGCAGCCATTCGGCCGATGAATGGGCTGAGAATGACGATATTACGCTCGGAGCGACCGTGCTGTTCGAGGCGGTGCGCGAGATGGACACGAGCTTGAATCAGGAGAGGACCGATGGGACGCATACTCGTTGAGAAGGACGTGGAAGCTGCCGTCAAAGGCGGCTCCGTCTATGCCGCCGGCGGCGGCGGCTGGGCCGATCACGGGCGGATGCTCGGTTATGCCGCCGTCAATGTCGGCAAGCCCGAGCTGGTCTCGATCGACGAGCTGAAGGACGAGGAGTGGATCGCGACTGCCGCCGCGATCGGCGCGCCGGCCTCCACGACGCCCTGGGAAATGCAGGGCATCGATTATGTGAAATCAGTGCAATTGCTGCAGGAGGCGCTCGGCGAAAAGCTTTCCGGGCTGATCATCGGCCAGAACGGCAAATCCTCGACGCTGAACGGCTGGCTGCCGTCAGCAATCCTCGGCACCAAGGTGGTCGACGCGGTCGGTGATATCCGCGCGCATCCGACGGGCGACATGGGTTCGATCGGCATGGCCGGTTCGCCCGAGCAGATGATCCAGACCGCCGTTGGCGGTAATCGCGCCGAGAACCGTTACATCGAGCTGGTGGTGAAGGGGGCGACTGCGAAGATCTCGCCGGTGCTGCGCGCCGCCGCCGACCAATCCGGCGGCTTCATCGCCAGCTGCCGCAATCCGCTCCGCGCCTCCTATGTCCGCACCCATGCGGCGCTCGGCGGCATCTCGATGGCGCTTGCGCTCGGCGAGGCGATCATCGCGGCGGAGAAGCGCGGCGGATCTGCCGTCATCGACGCGATCTGCAAGACGACGGGCGGCCATGTCCTTGCCGAAGGCGTCATCACCCGCAAGGACGTCGTCTATACCAAGGAAGCCTTCGACATCGGCACGATCACCGTCGGCGCGGGCGAAAAGTCGGTGACGCTGCACGTGATGAACGAATATATGGCGGTGGACGATGCGGATGGCGAAAGGCTTGCCACCTTCCCCGCCGTCATCACCACGCTCTCGCCGGAGGGCGAGCCGCTCAGCGTCGGCCAGCTCAAGGAGGATATGCATGTCTTCATCCTGCATGTGCCGATGGAGATCATTCCGCTGTCGGCAAGCGTGCTCGATCCAACCGTCTATCACGTCGTCGAGAAGGCGATGGGGATCGAGATCGCACGCTATGCACTGGCAACGAAGGCCTGAGCCATGGCGCGCGATCCCGGTCTCGAAGCACTGATGCGCGAGGAACTCGGCGATCGGCCGGGCGTTGCCGAAAAATCCATGTTCGGCGGCTGGGCCTTCATGCTGAACGGCAATCTTCTCTGCTGCGCGCGCCATGACGGCATGCTGATCCGTCTCGGCAAGGGCAATGACGGCTGGGCGCTGGCACTGCCGGGGGTGATCCAGATGCTGTCGGGCGAGCGTGTCATGCATGGTTGGGTGCGAGGCGGTGCCGAGGTTTACGGCGACGATGCTCTCAGACGGCGTTTGCTTGATGCGGCGCTCGCCTATGTGGAGTCGCTGCCAAGTAAATAACGAATGAAGGCGGAGCAAAACGAGGAACCCACGATGCCGAAGGCCAATCCACGTCATCCGAAATTTCCGATTCCCGGCGGACCGGAGCTGCGCGCCAAGGGCTGGCGGCAGGAGGCACTGCTGCGGCTGCTCGAAAATGTGCTCTCCGTCGGCGAGGACCCCGACAACCTGATCGTCTATGCCGCTCTCGGCAAGGCGGCCCGCAACTGGGCGGCGCACAGGGGCATCGTCAAGGCGCTGACCGAGATGGAAGAGGACCAGACGCTTCTGATCCAGTCCGGCAAGCCGATCGGGCTCGTTCGAACGCATGCCAAGGCGCCGCTGGTCATCATGGCGAACTGCAATATCGTCGGGCAATGGGCAAAGGCCGAAGTGTTCTATGAGTTGCAGCGCAAGGGGCTGATCTGCTGGGGCGGGCTGACGGCCGGCGCCTGGCAATATATCGGCAGCCAGGGCGTCATCCAGGGTACCTACGAGATCTTCATGCGCATTGCCGAGCGGCGCTTCGGCGGCGATCTCCTCGGCCGGTTCGTGCTAACGGCCGGCCTCGGCGGCATGGGCGGAGCGCAGCCGCTTGCCGGCCGCATGGCAGGCGCTGCGATCCTCTGTGTCGACATCGATCCGGAGCGGGCCCGCAAGCGCCAGCAGATCGGTTACCTCCAGGAAATCGCACCCGATCTCGATACCGCCCTTCAGATGATCGATGCGGCGGTGAAGGACAAGCGGGCGCTGTCCGTCGGCCTCGTCGGCAATGCAGCGGAAGTCTATCCTGAGATCGCCCGGCGCGGCATCGTGCCTGATATCGTCACCGACCAGACCTCGGCGCACGACCTCGTCTATGGCTACGTGCCGAAGGGCATGAACCTCGAACAGGTCAAGGGTCTGCGCGACGATGGGCAGGGCCAGTTGATGGCGGCAAGCCGCGCCTCGATCGTCGAGCATGTGACGGCGATGCTGGAGTTTCAGAAGAAGGGTTCCGAAGTCTTCGACAACGGCAATCTGATCCGCACGCAGGCCAAAGAGGGCGGCGTCGCCAATGCCTTCGACATTCCGATTTTCACCGAAGCCTATCTCAGGCCGCTGTTTGCGCGGGCGATCGGCCCGTTCCGCTGGATGGCGCTATCAGGCGAAGAGAGCGACATCGCCCGCATCGACGACCTGCTGCTCGAAATGTTTCCCGACAACAAGATCATCACCAACTGGATCCGGCTGGCGCGCGAGCACGTGCCTTTCGAGGGGCTTCCGGCGCGTATCGCCTGGCTCGGCCATGGCGAACGCACGGCACTCGCACGGCGCGTCAATGCGCTGGTTGCGAGCGGCGAACTCAAAGGCCCGGTCGCCTTCTCGCGCGACCATCTCGACGCCGGCGCCATGGCGCATCCGAATATCATGACTGAGGGGATGAAGGACGGATCCGACGCGATCGCCGACTGGCCGCTGATCGATGCGATGATGCTCTGCTCGTCGATGGCCGATCTGGTCGTCATCCATTCCGGCGGCGGCGGCTATGCCGGCTACATGACGAGCTGTGGCGTCACAGTCGTCGCCGACGGTACGGATACCGCCGACGAACGGCTCGACCAAGCGCTGACCAACGATACGGCGCTTGGCGTCATGCGTTACGCCGATGCGGGTTACGAGGAGGCGCTGGACGAGGTGGCGAAGAAGGACGTGCCCTATATCCGGCTTGGTTGATGTTCAGGAGGCGGACGTCAGGCAATCAGATTGGAGACTTCGAGGAGGTTGCCGTCGGGATCCCTGAAATAGACCGAGCGCAGACGCCCGGTCGCACCTGTGCGTTCGACCGGGCCCTCTTCGATCGCAACGCCCGCGGCCTTTAGATCAGCGATGACATCGGCAAGTGGGGTCTCGGCGATGAAACAGAGGTCGCCGGAGCCGGGTGTGGGTTGCCTTGCCTTGGGATCGAATTCGTTTCCGGCCTGGTGCAGGTTGATCTTCTGCCCGCCGAATTTCAGCGCCTTGCGGCCTTCCGCGAAGGTTTCGACCGACATGCCGAGGATGCGGGAATAGAAATCGCAGGTGGTGGCGATATCGGTGACGGTCAGCACGAGATGGTCGAGACGGTCTACGCGGATCATGCTTTTCTCCTCGCGAGGTGCTGGGCAAAACAGGCGGAGACAAAGGCCAGCGCCAGCATGGCAAGGGTGAAGATAACGACGGCGGCCCAGCCTTCAACCGCGTAGAACCAGCCGCCCGCCGAACCCATGAGGCTGGAGCCGACATAATAGGCGAGCATATAGAGCGAAGAAGCGTGGCCCTTGGTGCCATGCGCCAGCTTACCGACAAGGCCGCTGGCAATGGAATGGCTCATGAAGAAGCCGGTCGTGAGTACGATGATGCCGAGGATTATGACTGGGAGCGTGGCAAAGAGCGTCAACGCGCTGCCGGCGGCGGTGAGTGCCAGACCGAAGAGAAGCACGGAAAAATGCCCGATCCGGTCTCCGAGCAGACCGCCGATCGAAGAGGCGCCGATGCCGAAGAGATAGACGGTGAAGATCAGCCCGAGTTCGGTCTGGTTGAGGCCGTAGGGCGGCGCCACGAGGCGGAAACCGGCATAATTGTAGATCGTCACGAAGGAGCCCATCGCCAGAAAGGCGATGGCGAAGATGAAGGGCAGCGCCGGATTGGTGAGATGGCCGAGCCAGGCTTTTGCATGAAAGCGCGGATCGAAGCCCGGCCGGCGGCCGAAATTGCGTGACGGCGGCAAGAGGGCGATGAAGCCGATCGCGGCGGCAAGGCCGATGGCGCCGATGAGAAAAAGCGCCGGCCGCCAGGTGAGATATTCGGCGAAGATGCCGGTCAATACGCGCCCGGACATGCCGCCGAAAGCCGTGCCGCCGACATAGAGGCCCATGGTGGCGCCGAGACCGCGCGGATCGATTTCCTCGGCGAGATAGGCCATGGCGACAGCGGGCACGCCGCCGAGAACGAGGCCCTGCAGGGCGCGGATGACGAGCAGCAGATGCCAATTCGGGGCAAAGGCCGTGGCAATGGTCAGCAATGCCGCGCCGACCAGCGATATCGACATCAGGCTGCGGCGGCCAAGGCCTTCCGAAACCGCGGCGGCGCAGACGATCGCGACCGCGAGAAAGCCGGTGGAGAGCGATAGGGACAGCGAGCTTTCGGCCGGACTGACGGAGAATTGCTGCGAAAAGATCGGCAGCAGCGGCTGCACGCAATAGAGCAGCGAGAAGGTGGAGAAGCCAGACAGGAAGAGCGCCAGGCTGGCGCGGCGATAGGCGCCGGTTCCGCGGGTCAGGTATTGCTTCTGCCCTGAGATTGCGGCTGTCTCGGCGGTCTTCAATGCATGCGCTGACGTCGGCATATCTCATCCTTCCAGCCTCCGATCTAGTCAACGCCACTCCATTTGTCCAATATATGACACTGGCGATTTCGATAGGTTTTGGAGATGGCGATGGAACTGCGGCACTTGAGATATTTCCTGGCGGTGGCGGAAGAAGGCAATTTTACCCGCGCCGCCGGCAAGCTCGGCATCGGGCAGCCGCCGCTCAGCCAGCAGATCCGCGACCTGGAAAGCGAAGTGGGTGCGGCGCTGTTTCACCGCGTGCCGCATGGGGCCGAATTGACGGCAGCGGGCGCGGCCTTTCTCGGCGAGGCAAAGGCGTCGGTCGCGGCCGCGGAAAAGGCGAAGCTTGCGGCGCAAAGCGCCAATCGCGGCGAGACCGGCCGGCTGTCGCTCGGTTTCACCGCTTCCTCCGCCTTCAATCCCGTCGTCAGCACGACGATCCGCCGCTTTCGCGCACGCTGGCCGGAGGTGCAGCTGTCGCTGACGGAAATGAATACGCTGGCGCTGATGCAGAAGCTGGAACGCGGCGAGCTGGACGCCACCTTCATGCGCCCCAGCCTCGACGATCCCGCCGGCATCCGGCTGCGGCGGCTGCCGGATGAGCCGATGGTGATCGCCCTGCCCGCCAGCCATCCCTTGACACGGCATCCCAGCCTGCCGCTTGCGGCGCTGGCGGAGGAACCCTTCATCCTCTTTCCCCGGCTCGTGGGCCTGAGCCTCTACGACGATGTCGTGCTCGCCTGCCGCAAGGCGGGATTCGAGCTGACCGTGGCGCAGGAGGCACCGCAGATTTCCTCTGTCGTCAATCTGGTGGCGGCCGATCTCGGCGTCTCGATCGTGCCGGCCTCGATTTCGCAGATCAAGCTCGAAGGTGTGGCCTACCGGCCGATCGAGGGGCCGCCGGCCGTGGCGCGCCTGGCGCTGGCAATCCTGAAAACACACCGCTCGCCGGTCACCGAGAACCTGATCAGCTTGCTGAGTTAGCCCACCGGATCCCAATAGGGCGGGTCGCCGAAGCTCGTCTTCAGATGATCGGCAATGGCGCGAAGCTTGGCGGAGGGATTTCGGCCTTCGGGATGGGCCATGTAGATGAATTCGGCCTCCGGCCTGTGACCGATATCGACTTCCGCAAGCCGGCCCTCGCGGATGGCCGGGCCGGCGATGAAGGCCGGCAACAGCGCGATGCCGAGCCCGGCAATCGCGGCATCGCGAAGCATGTCGCCATTGTTGATGCCGAGCGCCAATTTCGCACGGACGACGATCGCACCATCGGGCGTCTGGAAACGCCAGTCGGCAACGCCGCGATTGGTGTAGAAGATGCCGCGATGGCTGTTGAGATCAGCCAGCGACGACGGCATTCCCTGGCGGGCGAGATAATCCGGCGAGGCGCAGAGAAGACGGCGGCTATGCGCGAGCTTCCAGGCGACCAGCCGGCTATCGGCGATCGGACCATTGCGGATGATGGCATCATAACCGTCCGAGGCGGCATCGACGCGCCGGTCATCGATATCGAGGGTCAGTTCGATCTCGGGATGTTCGGCAAGAAAAGGGTAGAGCGCCGGGCCGAGATGCATGCGGCCGAAGGTGACGGGGGCGGCGATGCGGATCGGGCCGGACAGCGTTCCGCGTCGCTCCGCCATATCTGCCGCGGCTTCCTCGATCTCGCGTACGATGCGCGCAGCGCGCCCGAGGAAGACCGTGCCATCCTCCGTCAAGGTAAGCTTGCGGGTCGTTCGATGGAGCAGCATGCCGCCCAGCGACTTCTCCAGTTCCGCCAGCCTTTCGCTGACGACGGATTTGGACAGCCGCAGGCGCCGGGCCGCTTCGCTGACCGAGCCCGCCTCGACCACGGCGACGAAAGCCGCAATGCCTTCTATCCTGATCATCGTTCGGCTTTTCCGAATTCGAATTCCTCGATCTGAAGACTAATCCGAACGAAGGGAAAATGCCATCTTCCATTCAACGAAAGGGGCGGCAGGGGCCGCCTCACCTCAAATCCAGGAGATGGAATCATGAACCGCTTGAACAACAAGGTCGCGATCGTCACCGGCGCAAGCTCCGGCATCGGCCGCGCGACGGCAAAGCTCTTCGCCGCCGAGGGCGCCAAGGTCGTCGTCGGCGCCCGCCGCCAGAGCGAACTCGACAGCCTCGTCGCGGAGATCAAGGCAGAGGGCGGCGACGCCATCGCCATTGCCGGCGACGTGCGCTCGGAGGATTATCACAAGGCGCTGGTCGCCGCCGCCGTGACGAATTACGGCAAGCTCGACATCGCCTTCAACAATGCCGGCACGCTCGGCGAAGCCGGTCCGAGCACCGCCGTTTCGGAAACAGGCTTCAGCGAGGCGCTGGCGATCAATCTGACAGCCTCCTTCCTCGCCGCCAAGCACCAGATCGGAGCAATGGTGGAAAATGGCGGCGGCTCGGTGATCTTCACCTCAACCTTCGTCGGCTACAGCTTCGCCTTTCCCGGTGTCGCCGCCTATGCCGCCAGCAAATCCGGCCTGATCGGCCTGACGCAGGCGCTTGCCGCCGAATTCGGCCAGCAGGGCGTGCGCGTCAATGCCATCCTGCCGGGTGCTGTTGATACCGACATGTATCGGGACATGAACGATACGCCTGACAAGCAGGCCTTCGTCACCAACCTGCATGCGCTGAAGCGTGTCGCAACCCCCGAAGAACTCGCCCGCTCGGTTCTCTATCTCGCCTCCGACGATGCGAGCTTCGTTAGCGGCACGGCCTCGCTGGTCGATGGCGGCGCTTCGATCACCCGCACCTGAGACGGCGCGGCGCGATTATTCGCTGCGGGTTGGGGGGCTTCCCCGACCCGTGGGGACGTCGCGTAGATCCGCGCGATTGCATGTTCTCCGCCAAAGCCTTAGGGTCGGGGGCGGTCAGAAAAGGCAACGGGTAGAAGGCCATGGCTCTCAGCGGCAAACGCATCCTCCTCATCATCTCGGGCGGCATCGCGGCCTATAAGTGCCTGGATCTGATCCGCCGGCTGCGCGAGCGCGGCGCGAGCGTGCGCCCCGTCATGACCAAAGGCGCGCAGGAATTCGTCACGCCGCTTGCGGTCGGTGCGCTGGCGGCGGACCATGTCTTCCTCGATCTGTTTTCGCGCCAGGACGAACAGGATGTCGGCCATATTCGGCTGGCGCGCGACTGCGACCTCGTGCTGATCGCCCCTGCCTCCGCCGATCTGATGGCGAAGATGGCGAACGGGCTTGCCGACGATCTCGCCTCGACCGTGCTTCTGGCGACGAACAGGCCGGTGCTGGCGGCACCGGCGATGAACCCCGCCATGTGGGCGCATCCGGCGACGCGGCGGAATGCGGCGATGCTGAGAGCCGACGGCATCCGCTTCATCGGGCCGATGGCCGGCGAGATGGCGGAAAGCCGGGAGGCCGGACTCGGCCGGATGGCGGAGCCGCTTGACATTGTCGCTGCGGCCGAAACCATGCTCGACGACGGAGAAAAGCCGCTCAAGGGACGCAAGGCAATTGTCACGTCAGGACCGACGCATGAGCCGATCGATCCGGTGCGCTATATCGCCAACCGCTCCTCCGGGCGGCAGGGACATGCGATCGCCGCAGCCCTGGCAAAGCTCGGGGCGGAGGTGACCCTCGTGTCGGGGCCAGTGACGATCGCCGATCCCGTCGGCGTCAGCGTCGTGCATGTCGAGCGGGCCGAGGAAATGCGCGACGCCGTGCTTGCGGCGCTGCCGGCCGACATCGCGGTGATGGTCGCGGCGGTGGCGGACTGGCGCGTCGCCTCGGCGGCCGACCAGAAGCTGAAAAAACATCCGGGCGAATCCATTCCGACACTGGCGCTGACCGAGAATCCGGACATCCTGAAAATCGTCGGCCATCACACGATGCGGCCGAAGCTGGTGATCGGCTTTGCCGCCGAGACGCAGGATGTGGAAAGCAATGCGAAGGCGAAACTGGAAAGGAAAGGCGCCGACCTGATCGTCGCCAATGACGTCTCTCCTGCGACCGGAATCATGGGCGGCAGCCGCAACAGGGTCAAACTCATTCGCCGCGACGGCGTCGAGCAATGGCCTGACCTGACGAAGGAAGAGGTTGCCGAACGACTCGCGGCACTGATCGCCAAGCAGCTCCGCTGATCGCCAGCGGCTCAGCTGACGCCGAGCGTTTAGGCAGGAATGGCCACGCGCAGCGGCTTGGCGGCACTGCGCTTCTCCGGCCGGAAGTCGGCGACGTCGATGCCATCTTTGCCGACGGTGACGGCGCTGCCATCCGGAATTTCGGCCCAGGCATCGACATCGTCATTCAACGGCTCGGAGACGAGGCAATAACCCGCGCCGACGGGAGAGGCGTAGAGCGTCGGCGCCTTGCGATCCGTGGCATAACGGATCGCATAGAGCGTGCTGCCATCGGAGAAGGCGGCGGTGAATCGCAGCAGGATCGAGCCGATGACGCTTTCGGCCAGGCCCTCGACGACACCGATCATATCCGCCATCGCAGCGACCGGCGCCTCGCGCAGGCCGAACTGCAGCGCCAGCAGGAACATCAGCTCGGAATCGGTCGTGCCGCCGCGGGCATTGAACAGCTCGTCGTCGAGCATCGCCTCCATCGGCCGGCGCAGGCGCTCGAAGCCTGCGATCTGGCCATTATGCATGAAGGACCAGGTGCCATGGGTGAAGGGATGGCAGTTGTCGCGGCGCGTGCCGCCGCCTGTGGCAGCGCGGACATGGGCGAGGAAGAGGGGCGAACGGATCTGCCGTGCCAGGCTCTTCAGATTGCAATCCGACCATGCCGGCAGGATATCGCGGTAGCGGCCGGGTTCGGGCCTGTCACCATACCAGGCGATGCCGAAGCCATCGCCATTCGTCGCCGTCTTGGCGCGGGTGGCGCAATGCGACTGCTCGATCAGGGAATGGGCGGGCGAAGATACCAGTTCCTCGAGATAGAGAGGGTCTCCGCGATAGGCTGCCCAGCGACACATGGCTCTTTGCTCCGGAACCCGCCGCCGCATCGGCGGGAATGCTGAAATTGTCGAACGACGCAGCTAACAACAGCTTAACGCGCGGCCGGTTTGCAAGCCAAACATGACGGTTTCTTGACGTATAGCCTCTTCAAATTCGGCAAAACACTGTGTTCTCTCGTGAACACCCGTGTTCCCCAAAGCAGGGCATGCGTGCATTTTTGCTTGCATCTCGAAAGAATCAGCCTAACTTTAAGCCATCGGCAACAGAACGAAAGGAAGGTGATCCAATGTCTAATGAGATTTCGGACCTCGTAACGGGCATGGAAGAGGTGACGAAGGCGAGGCAGCCCTCGCTCTAATCCCCGCCTTCCTGGGGCTGCATAGACAGTCCAGGCCAGTTTGAGGCCAAACTCATGGAAAGGGTCGCCGAGGCGGCCCTTTTTTATTGTCTTGATGTCTTCATTGTCTTGATGCCAGGCGTTGACGGAAGATCGAAATCTCACTACTCATAAAGTCATCAGATGACTTTATGAGTAGTGAGATGCGAGCGCTCAGCAAGACCAATCTCGCCGATGAGGCAATTGAGGCGATCCGCGGCGACATTCTCGGCAAACGCTGGGCGGTCGGCGAGAAATTGCCGAATGAAGCCTCGCTGTCTGCCATGCTTTCCGTCAGCCGCGGCACGGTGCGCGAGGCGGTGCGCGTTCTTGTCTCCCAGGGTTATCTCGAAACAAGGCAGGGTTCGGGAACCTATGTCCGCTCGACGACGGATGCCGGCCGACCGCTGACGATGGCGCGGCGCGCCAGCCTGCGTGACCAGTTCGAGGCGCGCCTGGCGCTCGACGTCGAGGCCGCCCGGCTGACAGCGATCCGCAAGACGCCGGAGACGGTTGCCGGGCTCCGCCGGCTGCTTGCCGAACGCGGCAATTACGACGGCGGTAACCAGGCCGCGTTCATCGAACGCGACCTCGCCTTCCACAAGGCCGTCATCGCCGCTTCGGGCAACCGGGCGATGATCGAAATCTACGATTTCTTTTCGGCCTCGATCGCCGACACCATCGCGGCGACACTCGGCAAGGACATTCCGGAACCCGATATGCAGGCGCATGCCGATATCGTCGACGCCATCGAAACCGGCGATCCCGACAGGGCGGATGCGGCGGTGCGCCGTTTCATGGCGCCGGTTCTTGCCGCACTCGACCGGATGATCCGGTCATGAACACGCCTGCCAACAATGCCGCCAGCGCGCTTGAGGCGGCCGACGAACTGCTTGTAGATGCCGAGGCCGGCAGCCTTCCGCCGCCGCACGCAACGCCGGCGCGGCGAGCTGCGCATCGTTTTCTGCTGGGCGCAAGCCTGGTGCTGATCGCCTTCAACCTGCGCCCGGTCTTCTCCAGCGCCTCGGCGCTACTGCCGGAAATCCGCTCGGAACTCGGCCTGAGTGCGCTCGGCGCCAGCCTGCTAACGACGCTGCCGGTCGTCTGCCTCGGCGCCTTCTCGCCGCTTGCGCCTCGTCTTGCCCAGCGCTTCGGCACCGAACGCACGCTGCTCGGTGTTCTCCTGCTTCTGGCCCTCGGCACCGCATTGCGCGGGCTTTCTTCCGTGCCGCTGCTCTTCATCGGCACGGCCCTTGCGGGCGCCTGTATCGCTGTCGGCAACGTGCTGCTGCCGGGGCTGGTGAAGCGGGATTTTGCCGGACGCGCCGCGCTGATGACCGGCTTCTACACGATGGCGCTTTGCGCCGGGGCGGCAAGTGCCGCCGGGCTGACACTGCCGATCGAGCATGGGCTCGGCGGCTCCCTCGAAGGCGCGCTCGCCGTCTGGGCGCTGCCGGCGCTCGCCGTCAGCCTGCTTTGGCTGCCTGAGGTTCTTCGCAGCGGCAGACAGGCAAGACGAAACGGCTTTCGCGTCGAAGGCCTCTGGCGCGACCGGCTCGCCTGGCAGGTGACGCTGTTCATGGGGCTGCAATCGGCACTTGCCTATTGCGTCTTCGGCTGGCTGGTTCCGATCTTGCGCGAACGCGGGCTCGACGGCGTCACCGCCGGGGCGATCGTTTCGCTGTCGGTGATGGTGCAGGCGGCATCCTGCCTGATCGTGCCGCATATCGCCGTGCGCGGCCGGGACCAGCGGCTGATCAATGCGAGCCTCTGCGGCGTCGCCGTCATTGCCCTGCTCGGCCTGCTCTTCGCACCGCTTTCGACGGTCTGGCTGTGGGCGGTGCTGCAGGGCATCGGCCAGGGCGGGCTGATCGCAGCGGCCATGACGACGATCGTGCTGCGCTCGCGCGATCCCGATGTCGCCGCCCATCTTTCCGGCATGGCGCAATGCGTCGGTTACCTGCTCGCCGCCATCGGCCCGCTCATCGTCGGCCTCATCCGTGGCTGGACCGGCAGCTTTTCCTGGTGCGCGGCCCTCTTCGTCGCACTTGGACTGGGCGCGGCGATCAATGGCTGGAAGGCCGGCCGGGCAGTCGAGATCAATGTCCATGCGGTCGAAAAGGACGGCTGAGCCACTCGCTCACCTATCCATCACCATCTCTTGATGCCGGTCGTCGGCAGCGGATGCTACGCTATCTCAGCCTCTCATTCCCGATCGCCGGAGGAGACATCTTGCGCATACGAACCCTGTTTCTGCTCGCCGCGCTTGTAGCATCGCTGGCCCCCGCCCTTTCCCATGCGCAGGAAAGCGATCCACCGAGGGCGAATGTCCAAAGCGGCGCGCGCGGCGGCGTATTGAAGCTGCTGCCGGCCGATTCCGTCACCGAGCACGCGTTGACGATCGGCGGCCGGAAGATTGCCTATACCGCCACTGCCGGCACGCTGGATCTCTTCGGCCTGGACGGGGCGCAGACCGGCGCGATCTTTTACACCGCCTATGTCGCAAGGGATAGCGGGGCGAACCGGCCTCTGACCTTTGCCTTCAACGGGGGGCCGGGTGCGGCTTCCGCCTTCCTGCATCTCGGGCTGGTCGGGCCGAAGGTGCTCGATTTCGGGCCGGATGGACGCGATGGCGCCAATGCGAAACTCGTCGATAACCCGCAAAGCTGGCTCGATTTCACCGACCTCGTGATGATCGATCCGATCGGCACCGGCTGGAGCCGAACGGCAAAGGCCGACGACGCCTCCAATTATTATAACGTCAGTGCCGATGCTGAGAGCATCGCCAAGGCGATCGCGCTCTATGTCACGCACAACAACCGTTCCAACTCGCCGAAATATCTTCTCGGCGAAAGTTATGGCGGCTTCCGCGCGGCCAAGGTCGCCTCAGCGCTGCAGGAAAGCCAGGGCATTATCGTCGCCGGTGCGGTGATGCTTTCCCCCTTGCTCGAGGGTCAGCTGATGTTCAATGCCGATCAGTTCCCGCTCGGCGCAGCACTAGAGCTGCCGTCGCTCGCCGCCGCCGAACTCGACCGACACAAGGCCTTTGACGAAGAGAAACAGAAGGCAGCCGAGACCTTCGCGCTCGGGGACTATCTGACGACGCTCGCTGGGCCGCCGCCGACGGGTGCCGAGGCCTCCGCCTTCTATGGCAGGATCGCCCGCCTGACGGGCATTCCCGAGGATATCGTCACCCGCAACCGCGGCTTCCTCGGCAGTTCCTTCGTCAAACATTCCGACGCCGGCAGCGGCGAGGTGATGAGCTCTTACGACGCCTCCTTTGCAGCACCCGATCCCTATCCGGAATCGGATTACGATCGCGGCGACGACGCCATCCTCGACGGCTTCACCCGCGCCTATGGCGGCGCCTTTGCCGATTACGCCCGCAACGAACTCGGCTTCAAGACGGAGATGACCTATTCGCTGCTCGACGGCGATATCAGCCGGCGCTGGGAATGGGGCGGCGGGCGCGGCGGCGGATCGCGCTTCCAGGCCAGCGCCACTGACGACATCAGGCAGCTGCTCGCCTCAAACCCGGCCTTCCATCTGCTGATCGCACATGGCTACAGCGATGTGGTGACGCCTTATGGCGTCAGCCGCTACGTGGTCGACCATCTGCCGCCATCGCTTGCCGGCGGCCGCGTCGGGCTGAAGCTTTATCGCGGCGGCCATATGTTCTATACAAGAGCTGATCAGCGGGCCGCCTTCACGGCGGATGCAAAGGCCTTCTACGCCACACATTTGGCCGCTCAGCCGGCGGACTAAAGCGTGGCGATGTCTTTGTCGCTTAACCGCCGTACAGTTTTGCGCGACATGCTTTGGGGACTTGCCGATGCATATTACCGGAGGATGCCACTGCGGCGCGATCCGCTATCAGGCGGAGATCGACCCGGAGCGGGTCTCGATCTGCCATTGCACCGATTGCCAGCGGTTGACGGGCTCGGCCTATCGCATCACCGCACCGGCGCGGCCGGGAAGTTTCACGCTCACGTCAGGCGAGCCAAGAGGCTACGCAAAATATGGCGACAGCGGTGGTCTCAGCCGGCAATTCTTCTGCCCCAATTGCGGATCACCGCTCTACCGCACGGACGGCGACGGCGGCGGGTTCGGCATCCGCATCGGCAGCATCGACCAGCGGCGGGAACTGGTGCCGAAGAAACGGATATGGTGCCGCTCAGCGCTGCCAGGGGTGGCGAATATCGAGACGCTGCCAAGCTTCGAGGGCGAGGATTAGGCTAGAGCCTTTCCGGGTTAGATTGCAGCATTCTGCCGGAGCAGGTTTTCGTCAGGGCAGAGGCGATTGGCGACGGGCATACCCCCTTGGTACGTCCGAGCCGATCGCCTCTGTCCTGGCGGAAAGATGCCCGGCCCTTCGGGTTGGCTGAAACGGGCCGGCTGATCGACCGGCCGGCTTGGCCGTAGAGCTTGGCTACGACGCGCGCCGGCCGGTCGACCATCCGACTCCGTTTGAGCCAACAGAATTGCTTCAATCTGACCAGGAAAGGCTCTAGCGCCGGCTTAACATCCGGCCTTTATTCCGGCAGAGGCATGTCCGGCCAGTTATCGGTGACGCCGGCCTGTACCGGACGCTCCAGATAGGTGGAAAGCGCAATATAGCTGCGGGTGCCGGTGACACCGGCAACGGCGTGAATCTGGGCGAGAAAAGCTTCCAAAGCCTGCGGGCTGGCGGTGCGGACCTTGAAGAGAACGCTGGCGTCGCCAGCGACCGAATGCATCTCCTCGACCTCGGGAAACTGTAGGACCTGCATCAGCCGCTCGCTCTTGCCCCAGCCCGCCGCCTCCACATGCACGAAGGCAAGCAGCGGTTTGCCGAGGGCTGCGCCATCCAGCGCGGCATGCACGCCCTTGATGGCACCGGATTGCCTCAGGCGGCGCACCCGCTCATGCACGGCCGGCGCCGACAGGCCAACTACTTCGCCAAGCCTGGCATAGCTCTGGCTGCTATCGGCGGCGAGCGCGGCTAATATTCTTCGGTCGAATGCATCGATGACCGGCTGCTGCCTGCGTCCCTGCCGAAGATCCTCTGTATTTTTCGCCATTCTGCAAACTCCCCTTTCTGCCGAAGAATAATCGCCGATACTGGCGTTCTTCAACAGAATATTCGGAAGAGGAGGAACCTCATGGAGATGATCGCGCACAATCCAGCAAACGGGATCTATGCAGCCAGCCCTGATTACATCCATGCGCTGGAGGTCAGGCATCCATCCCGGCTGCTTTTCGTCAGCGGTACGATGGGTCTCGATCAACAGGGAATGGCGGCGGCCGATCTGGAAGGCCAGTTGGAGCTCATCTGGTCCAATCTGCGCGCCATCCTCACCTCCGCTGATATGACGGTCGCCAATATCGTGCGGCTGACGAGCTATCTCAGCGACGGCGCCTTTATGGAGGCGAACCAGAATGCCCGTCTTCGGGCGCTTGGCGGCCGCGCCGTGCCGACCACGGCGATCATCGTCGAAACGCTGCGCGACGACTGGCTGGTCGAGATCGAGATCATCGCCGCCGGCTGACGGCAGATCGGCCGCCGCGCCGCAGGGGCGCGACGGCCGCGGTGATCAGGCCGCCTGTTTCAACAGGCCGAGCGCTACGGCCAGTTCGACCTCGCCGCGGAAACCGCCGCTGCTTTTCGGCTCCTGCCGATGCTCGACCGCATGGGCAAAACGCACGGCCGGCTCCTGCTGCATGCGCTCATAGAGGCGATGCAGGCCAGGGAACTGCCGGCGGTCGACGACCTTGTGAAAATCGTTCCAGCGGGCGATGCCGACGAAATAGGCGTCCGCCAGGCTCGGGCCGTTGCCGAGAAGCCATTCGCGGCCATCGAGCAGACTTTCCAGCCTATGATGCGCCTTTTCGACCGCGGCGATACCATAGGCCGTGAGGACCTGCTTCTCTTCCGGCTCCAGCGGATGCTCGATCGCATACCAGAGCGGGCCGAAGGCCTGGAAGAAGGTGGTGTTGAGAAAAGCGAGCATCTGGTTCAGCCGATCGAAATCCGCCGAGCCCTGCGCAAAGCCCAGACCGCTGCCGATCGCGCGGGCGCCGATATGGTGCAAGATCGCCATGCTTTCGCTGATCGCCCTGCCATCTTCGAGCAGCAACGACGGCGTTTCGCCGACCATGTTGATCCGCTTGTATTCTTCGCTGGAGACTATTTCCGGCATCTCGACGCGGCAGAGCCGATAAGGCAGGCCGGACCATTCCAGCGCGACGATCGAGCCGAAGGAGCAGCCTTCCGGCACGCCGTAAAACAATATGGGTGACATCAATCGTTCCTTTCAGAATTGAACCCGTTTGGACACGATCAATGTGAGGATGTGGACGATCTTGCGGTAGAGTCTATAAATGCATCGCAATGTCCACATATCTGGAAGCTGGCGATGGCGCTTTTCAACCTCAACGACCTCCATCTTTTCGTGCAGGCCGTCGACAGCGGCAGCTTTACCGCCGCCGCAAGACATCTCGGCATTCCGAAATCGACAGTGAGCAAGCGGGTTGCAAAACTGGAGGCACGGCTTGGCGTGCGGCTGATACAGCGCACGTCGCGAAGCTTCGCGCTGACCGAGCTCGGCCGGGAATTCTTTCAGCATGCCCAGGCCTCGATCATCGAGGCGGAGATGGCCGAGGGCATCGTGCGGCGGCATCTGGCCGAACCCGCCGGCAGCGTTCGCCTGACCGCCTCGGTGCCGACGGCGCAGTTTACCTTGACGGAGCATCTGCCGGCGTTGGCGGCGCGCTATCCGAAGCTCCGGCTCTCCGTGCATGTGACGGACCGTTTCGTCGATATCGTCCAGGAAGGCTTCGACATCGCGCTGCGCAGCCACCGGACGCCGCTGCCGGATTCGGCGCTGGTGCAGCGGAAGCTCGCCAGCCATCCTTTCTTCATCCTCGCCTCGCCGGATTATGTGAGTGCCCATGGCGAACCGCGCCGGCCGGAGGAACTGGCACAGCATGCGACGATCATGACAAGCCTGACGGAGGACCAGTGGCGGCTTTATTCTGGCGACGACGAGGCTCTCGTCGCGCTGCATTCCGTCATGGCGGCGGATGAGCCTTATGTCTTGATGGAAATGGCCATGTCGGGGCTCGGCATCACCTGCCTGCCGACATCCGTCTGCCGCAAGGCGCTGGCCGACGGGTGGCTGGTGCGGGTGCTGCCGGAATGGACGGCGGGCAGCATCGAGACGACCATCCTGATGCCGCACCGGCGCGGCCAGCTGCCGGCGGTGCGCGCCGTCGTCGACTTCCTGGCGGAGCGGCTTGCCGGATAACGCTCCGCCCATAGCGCAGCAGACGGAGAAACGCGACATTTCGAAGGAGAAGGGCGGTATTCGGCTATCAACCGCTCCTTCAGCACGTCAAGCTGCAGGGGCCGAGGATCGCCGGCGAGGCGTCTTCCGGCGAGACTGCAAGTCGCGCTCGCTCGTGCTTCCGGCCCGGCTTTAGCCTGTTCTCATCACAACCACCGCCTCAATTTTTTCGACGATCCGCGACGATCCGAGTCTCCCGCCAGTACTCAGTAAAATGCGAAATGCGATGTATTCGTCCACGAGCAGACAGAAAGCCCCGCAATGCAGTTCAATACAGCTTAACATTGTAGCTCGAAGTGACTAAGTGCATAATAGACGAATTTGTAGTATGCATAATATTGATGAATAGTTCGCGCGAGGGGCGCGAGGGGTTAACATCGCCTTCAACAGCCATATCGGAACTTTAACAACTCTTTCTTGCAGATCTCTAAAAAAGAGCTTCGGAGTTGTTTTTATGTAGCCCCAGATACGGACTTTAGTCTTAAAGCGTTTGGTTCTTTAGGCTTAATACCCCTCCAACCGAGATGGACTACCGCTCTCTATCGACGACACGATGGTCGTCGATCGAGAGCCGCAAATTCAGTGCGCAAAGGGGTAGGCCCATGCGGATGCACTTCAGCATCTGAGGCCTGTATCCCGCATAAACGCCCGAACCGAAGGAGAAATTCCATGGCACTCGACATCACCACCCAGGACATCATTATCGACGAGACCACCGGTCTGACCGACGACGATATCAACCCTGCCACACCGCCGCACAACGCCAATACCACGCTGCAATATTTGTTAGGTCTTGACGTTACCGGCGGGCTGACCTCACCGGAGGTCGCCTACCAGAGCAATTTCGTCGTGGCCTCGGCGAGCGCCGGGGAAACCATCACCTCGGTCGTTCTCACCCAGAACGCCTCCGGGACCCCGTTCTCCACCACGGTCGGCGTCAACAGCGGCGTTCGCACCGTTGACGGCAATTATGTCTGGCTGTTCCAGGACCCGACACGTCCAAATGTGGTGATCGGCGTCATCGGCACCTCTAACCCGCTCACCGAGCCCGTTGAAACCGGGCCGCTCGCCTTCTCGCTAGCGCTGATCGGCAGTGGCGCCGCTGCGGACCTGTACACGGTCCAGTACGTGCCGTTGTTCCATACGGATGCGACCAATGCCGACGACCGCATCGATCTGACGAACAAGGTGTTCGCCTCGGTCAGCGGAACCTCGGTGGTCAATTTCAGCCAGCTTGGCGACGCCCCGTCCGGACATAACAACTGGTATATTCTCGACGCCGACGCAGCCAGCCCCCAGAAGATCCTCGTCACGGCTCACGACAATGGCGTGCAGGCGGAAGTCAACGTCAGCACCCAAGGCCTGGGTGTCGCATCGCAAGACGTACGCTTCGGCCGTGAGCTCCAGATCGACCTGATCACCGGCGGCACCCAGAGCGCCGGCAAGGATTTCACCAACACGCCAACCGCGCCCGACTACGGCACCCACCTCGAGAACGTCTCCACCGCCGGCTTCTCGATCTCGCAGTCGACGCCGACCAGCACCGTCGCCGACATCGAGATCCACGCCTATAATAATGACGACAATGTTGAAGGCGCTGACTTCCCCACTGACGACAACGATGCCGAGATCAATATCACCGGCGTGACATTCAAGCTGAACGGTGTGACAAAAACAGCCGCTGAGCTCGGCATCACGGTCAATCTGGCCGGCACTGGACTGATCCTCGAGGATGTCGGCGAGGGCGTGACGATCGACTTCACGACCGCAGGCGGAGCTGGCGGAACATTCGATCGCTTCACCATCAGGAATATCGACACCGAGAAAGACTTTTTCGATGTCAAAGAGGTGCATTATGGGGGCGAGGTAAGCAACGCTTACAATGAAGAGGTTGGCTCCTTCATCAACTTTGACGACGACGGCCCGGCGATCACGGCAACCGGCACCCCGCCGCAACTGACGGTCGACGAGACCAACCTGACCACCAATGCCAGCGGCGACTTCGCGACCTTCTTCACCGCGAATGCGGGGGCCGATGGCGGCGCCATCACCTATGCGCTCGGCATCAGTCAGATCACCAATGTCAGCGGCCTCACCGACACCGCAACCGGCCAGTCCGTGCTGCTCTTCGTCGAAGGCGGCAATGTCGTTGGCCGCGCCGGAGCCGGAGGCCCGGTCGTCTTCACCGTCAGCGTCACCGCTGCCGGCCTCGTCAGCCTCGACCAGGCGCGGGCCGTGGTCCATGCCGATGCCAGCGACCCCAACGACAGCATCACTCTGGCCGCCGCCGACCTCATCAGCCTGACCGCGACCATCACCGACGGCGACGGCGATCACGCCGCAGCCACCCACAATATCGGCCAGAGCCTCAACTTCGAGGATGACAAGCCGATAATCGGGGTAAAAGGCGGCCCGTTTCCACTGATCGTCGACGATACCGATCTGACGACCAACGTCAGCGCCGACTTCGGCGCCTACTTCGTCGCCTTCCCGGGGGCCGATGGCATTGGCAACGAAATCACCCATGCGCTCGGCATCAACCCGAACAACAATGTCAGCGGTCTTACCGATACCGAAACCGGCCAATCCGTCCTGCTCTTCCTCGAAGGCGGCAGCGTGGTCGGCCGCGCCGGAGCTGGCGGTCCGGTCGTCTTCACCGTCAGCGTCAGCGCTGCCGGCGTCATCACCCTCGACCAGGCAAGGGCGGTTGTCCATGCCGATGCCAACAACCCGGACGACATCACCACCCTGGCGGCCTCCGACATCACCTTGACCGCAACCATCACCGATGGCGACGGCGATCAGGCAACCTCCACCCGCTATATCGGCCAGAGCCTCTACTTCCAGGATGACGGGCCGACGATCACGGTGCCGTTTGACGGCAACCCGGCCCTCACAGGCATCCAGCACGAAACCCTGGCCAACGTGCTCAACGCCTCGGCCAGCGGCGCCTTCGGCTACAATATTGGGGCGGATGTCCACCCGGCGGCTTTCTACACCGGTGGCGGTTCTGACTTTGTCGACCAGGATGGCGGGACGACCGGTGTCCAGATCGGACTGACCGGCACGATCACCGGCGGCGGCGGCGGCAATCTCGTCACCTCGAATGTGACGCTGGCGTCGGAGAGCCTCACCTCGGCGACGTTCAACTTCACCTTCACCTATGACAAGGATCCGGCAGCCGGCGTCCAGGCGGGCACGGCGGGCGGCACCCTCGTCTTCGACAAGGCCGGCGACACCTATACGGTCAACCTGACCGACCCGCTCGAAGGCTTCAGCTTCGACGTGCTCCACACCAGCGAGCTCTTGTCCAAGGAGCCCACCGGCAATACCGGCCACCCGCAGATCGTGCTGGAACGGTTGCAGGCGGATGACGCGAACACGCCTCACGATGAAGACTTCTACGTGCAATTCACGGGCAACGCGATCAACAGAGGCAACCCGTTCAGCTTGACGAACAATGGGCAGGGGTCATCCGCCGACTCCACCTTCACCATCGGTGGTCACGAGATGGTCAGCAACAACAATCCAACGTGGGTGTCTGCGACACAGAGCACCAACGGTGTCGCCGGCGATACGATCCAGAAAGACGAACTGCTGACGCTGCGGTTCTTCAACAGCAATGTCGGCATTGCCAACGAGGCCACGACCCCGACGGCGACCGCCGGCACGATGGCCATCAAGTTCGACGGCATCGGCAACAGCGAGGACCTGATGCTGATCCTCAACCTGATCGACAAGAACGGCGCCGACAATATCGCCGGCACCGCGGACGACAACGCGACCATCACCCGGGCCATGTACGTGTCGAATGCCGACATCTACAAGGCAGGTCAGGTGCCGGCCCCATACAACGGCGAGTTCACGCTCGACAACAATGACGGCCTCGTGATCGTCGAGCAGAACGACTACAACGCCGCCGGCGAAGACTACGTACTGCAGGGGGCGCAGATCATGCAGTCCGGCAACGGAATCACCGGCAACAATACGGCGATCGACCTGGTGAAGGCGACCGGCGCCAATGGCGGCAGCAATGCGACCGGCGGTCTGGTAAACTTCGACGCCACCGATAATGACGTGCTGAAGATCACCGACATCGGTTTCACCTCGACCGTGACCGAGACGCCGAACGCCAACCTCGACTTCGCCTTCCAGGTGGAGGACGCCGATGGCGATCAGACAGCGATGCAGCACATCCTTGTTGACGTCGCCTGACACGTGACCAAACGGGGGCAGCCGAGGCTGCCCCCGGACTTCTTTGCACGCTGTGTAACCTCGTACACCCGAGACATAATGATGAAACCAAAGCAACAGCCCCCTGCCCTGCAGGTGGTGATGAAGGAGGCCAGACGCGCCATTGGGCCGATGATCTGGTTCAGCGGTGGCATCAACGTGCTGATGCTGACCGGGGCGTTTTACATGCTCCAAGTCTACCACCGCGTATTGTCCAGCCACAGCTTGGAGACGTTGGTGATGCTGTCGCTGATGGCGGCAGCGGCACTCGCGACGATGGCGGCTCTGGAGGTGGTGCGCGGGCGTCTTCTGGCAACCGTCGGATCGTGGATGAACGCGCGGTTGGCACCCGTTCTCCTGACCGCATCGGTCGAATATGCCGCCTCAGCGCCCGGCCAGGCCAACGCCCGTCCGCTGCGAGACCTTGATCAAGTCCGGAACTTCTTCACCAGCCCGAGCATCTTCCCGATCCTCGACGCGCCCTGGGCGCCGCTATTTTTCGGCGCCATATTTTTCATGCACCCTTGGCTGGGTTGGTTGGCGCTGTGCGGCGGGATCGTCCTGTTTGCGCTGGCGTTGCTCAATGAATACCTCACACGCAAGCCGTTGGCCGAGGCCGCAAGCGCACAGTCGCGGGCATACGTCCAGGCTGAGGCGGCGATCCGCAACGCCGAGGTCGTCCAGGCGATGGGCATGTTGAAGCCGTTGCTGGTGGGCTGGAAGGCGCAGCAAGACGAGGCAAATGAGGGACAAGTTCTTGCCGCCAACCGGGGCGGCGTGATCGCTGCCATCGCGCGTTGTCACCGGCTGGCCCTGCAAATGGCCATACTGGGCCTTGGGGCTTATCTCGTCCTTCGCAACGAAGCTTCCCCCGGGATCATGATCTCCGCCTCGATCCTGATGGGCCGCGCATTGTCCCCGGTCGAGCAAGCGATCGGCACATGGAAGGCGACGGTCGGAGCACGCGCCGCCTACCGGCGCCTCGCCGCAGTCGCCGGGCAGCATCCGGAGGCCACACCGGTTCTGCCACTACCACGACCGAAAGGCAGGTTTGAGGCCGAGAACCTTGTGCTTGCCCGACAGGGCGGCGAGCCTATCCTGAAAGGGATCAACTTCCACCTCGAGCCGGGTGAAGCAATGGCGCTGATTGGCCCGAGCGCGGCCGGCAAGACCAGCCTTGCGCGAATACTGGCCGGTGCCTGGCGTCCATCTGGAGGGCGCGCGTTGCTTGATGGCATGGACGTTGCCCAATGGGCGGCGGAAGATCGTGGCCATTATGTCGGTTACCTGCCGCAAGACATCGAGCTCTTCGCCGGTACCGTCTCCGAAAACATCTGCCGCTTCGCAAAGCTCAGCCCAGTGGTCTTCGACAAGGTGGTCAAGGCCGCACAGCTGGCGGGAGTTCACGAACTGATCAAAGGACTGCCGAAAGGTTACCTCACAGAGATCGGCGAATCCGGCGCGGTCCTATCAGGCGGACAGCGCCAACGCATCGGGTTGGCGCGAGCACTCTACGGCGACCCGGCCCTCATTATCCTGGACGAGCCCAATTCCAACCTCGACCGCGAGGGTGAGGAGGCATTGATCGCCGCGCTCAGCACGGTCAAGGCGACAGGCACGACTGTCATCCTGATCGCGCACCGACCGAACATCATGGAGACGGTTGACAAGATATTGATCCTCAACCGGGGCCAACAGGACCTCTTCGGTCCACGCGACTATGTCTTCAATGAGCTCGCCGCGCGCGCCCGCAAGGTTAGCCAGATGCCGACCATAGTGGCGAAATAAGCCAGGAAAAGAAAACAGACATGCAGGATATGAAGGTCGTTCCGCTACCCGTTTCGCCGCCCGCCGCACCGGTCCCCCTGCGTCTCACCGGCGTGACGTTCACCGGCTTCGCGATCATGTTCCTGTTCTTCGGCATGGCGGGGGGCTGGGCGACGCTTGCACCATTGGATAGCGCCGCCGTGGCACCGGGCGTGATCAAGGTTGCCGGCGACCGCAAGCTCATCCAGCACCTCGAGGGCGGCATCATCGCAGAGCTGCACGCCGCCAACGGTGATATCGTCAAGGCGGGCAAGGTCCTCATCCAGCTCGACAACACACCGGCAAAGGCGAGGCTTGACCTGATCCAGAACCGGATAGCAACGCGTGAGTCGCTTGCCGCTCGTCTCAGGGCTGAGCGTGACGGCAAGGCCGAGATCGAGTTTGATCCGGCATTGCTTGCAAACCGCGACAAAGCCGCAAAGGACGCGGTGGCCTCACAGCGTGACGTGTTCGCCGCGAAGCACGACAACCTGAAGGACGAGCGGGAAATTCTCAGCCAGCGCCGTCACCAGACCGAGGAAGAGATAACGGGACTGGAGGGGCTTATCGTCACCGAGGACAAGCAGATCGAAGCACTCGAGGGCGAAACCAAAGACCTTGAAAGCCTGATCAAGCGTGGGCTGGTCACGCGCGAGCGGAACCTGATGCTCAGGCGGCAACAGCGGGAGATCGAGGGGGAGCGCGCCACCAACGTTGCGGCCATCGCTCGCGCCAAAAGCGCCATGGCCGAGATCGACATGCAGATCTTGAACCTCGGCACGGTGCGGCTCAACGAGGCTGTCGAAGAGTTGAGCAAGGTCGAGGCGGAGTTGTTCGACCTCAGACAGGAGGAGCGTTCCGCCAAGGACGTGCTTGCCCGTACCAATGTCGTCGCCCCCGTTGACGGCATCGTCATGGACCTGAAGGTCCACACGGCGGGTGGTGTCGTAAAACCCGGCGAGACACTGATGACCGTCGTGCCGCTCGGACAGCAACTCGTGGTCGAGGCCATGGTCAGGCCGGAGGACGTCGAAACGATCGCCCCCGGACAGCTCGCGCGCGTCAGTTTCCCGGCCTTCGCCCGCTACAGCCTCCCGCCGCTCGACGGCGTCGTGGAGGTCGTGTCGGCTGACCGGATGACGGAGGAGCGCAGCGGTGCACCTTATTTCGCCGCGACCGTGGTGATCGACAAGAGCGAACTCGCCAAGCTGGAGGGCCGCAAGCTGATGCCCGGCATGTCGAGCGAAACGATGATCCGGACGGGTGCTCGCACCGTGCTTTCATATCTGGCTGAGCCGATCGCCCAGAACTTCCGCCGAGCGATGCGGGAAAAATAGCCGCAGGCCCCCAACGGCTTTTTCGCTGCCTGACTGGGCTCGATGACGCGCAAATGTCAATGCCGCAGCGACCGCTTACCAGCGAGCCTCACCACAGCATTCGGGGCTTAAGTATCACGCCGCCTTGGCGGCGTGATATTCCTTGATCGCGACCATCTTGATTGCCGGATGGCGCTCTGACTCGTAACGCAGCGAGAAGCCGTCCTGGGCGAGGAAGACCGGGTCACCATCGAGATCGCGGGCGATATCGCCGCGTTTGACGGTGAGGAATTTTTCCAGATCGGCCGGCTGCTCGGCCGAGATCCAGCGGCAGACGGAGAAACGCGACATTTCGAAGGAGACCGGCAGGCCGTATTCGGCCATCAGCCGCTCCTTCAAGACGTCGAGCTGCAGGGCGCCGACAACGCCGACGATCGCCGGCGAGCCGTCTTCCGGCGAGAACAGCTGGACGACGCCTTCTTCGGCCATCTGCTGCAGGGCTTCCTTCAGCTTCTTCGCCTTCATCGCGTCTTCCAGACGCACGCGGCGCAGGATCTCCGGCGAGAAGTTCGGCACGCCCTGGAAGACCAGCGATTCACCCTCGGTCAGCGTATCGCCGATCCGGAGCGTTCCATGGTTCGGAATGCCAACGACGTCGCCGGCATAGGCGGTGTCGGCGAGCTGGCGCTGCGAGGCGAAGAAGAATTGCGGCGCCGTCAGGCCGAGCTGCTTGCCGGTGCGGGCGAGCCTTGCCTTCATGCCGCGCTCGAGCTTGCCGGAGCAAATGCGGGCAAAGGCGATGCGGTCGCGGTGATTGGGATCCATGTTGGCTTGGATCTTGAAGACGAAGGCCGTCATCTTGTCGTCGGTCGCATGCACGGTCCTGGTATCGGCGACCTGGTCACGCGGCGGCGGCGCAAAATCGCCGAGCGCGTCGATGAGGTCGCGAACGCCGTAATTGCGCAGCGCCGAGCCGAAGAAAACCGGCGTCATATGGCCTTCCAGGAAGGCCTGACGGTCGAAGGGACGGCAGGCCTCGATCGCCAACTCGGTCTCCTCGACGAAGACCTGGCGCTCGTTTTCCGGCAGCCTGCCGGCCACGCTTTGCGGGCCATTGACCGGCGTTCCCTCAATTTCGGTATCCGAACCGCGCACCGTGTTGGCGGCGATATTGTAGGAGCCGCAAAAGGTCTTGGAGCGGCCGATCGGCCAGGTGATCGGCGCCGTATCCAGCGCCAGCTTCTCTTCCACCTCATCGAGGATCTCGAAGGGGTCGCGGCTTTCGCGGTCCATCTTGTTGATGAAGGTGATGATCGGGATATCGCGCATGCGGCAGACTTCGAAAAGCTTCAGCGTCCGCGGCTCGATGCCCTTGGCGGCATCGATGACCATGACCGCGGCATCGACGGCTGTCAGCGTGCGATAGGTGTCGTCGGCGAAATCCTCGTGACCCGGCGTGTCGAGGATGTTGAAGACGTTATCGTTATATTCGAAAGTCATCACCGAGGTAACGACGGAGATGCCGCGCTCGCGCTCGATCTTCATCCAGTCGGAGCGCGTCTGCATGCGATCCTTCTTCGCCTTGACTTCGCCGGCAAGCTGAATGGCGCCGCCGAACAGCAGCAGCTTTTCGGTGAGCGTCGTCTTACCCGCGTCCGGGTGGGCGATAATAGCGAATGTGCGGCGGCGGGAGACCGCCTCGGCGAGACTTTCGGCCATGCGTGTGAATCCTGTGGAATTGCCGCGTATCTAGCGATTAAAGCCCGGCAATGCAATTGACTCGGGCCTTCGGGCGCAAAGTAATGGGCCATGACCATTCATCACGATACGCGCCCGACGCTGAACCTGATCCGCTTAGCCAATGGCGAAGGCCTCGACCTGCCCGCCTATGAAAGCAAGGGAGCGGCCGGCATGGACCTGCGCGCTGCCGTCGACGAGGCAGCACCGCTGACACTTCTGCCCGGCAAACGGGCGCTGGTGCCGACCGGCTTCATCTTCGAGATCCCCGAAGGATTCGAGGGACAGGTGCGGCCGCGTTCCGGCCTGGCCTTCAAAAACGGGATCACCTGCCTGAATTCACCGGGCACCGTCGACAGCGACTATCGCGGCGAGGTGAAGGTGCTGCTGGTCAATCTCGGCGACGAGCCCTTCGTCATCTCGCGCGGCATGCGCATCGCCCAGATGGTGATCGCACCGGTGACCCAGACGCGGGTGGCCGAGAATACCGCGGCAAGCGAAACGGTGCGCGGCGCAGGCGGCTTCGGCTCCACCGGCGTCTGATGACGGAGCGCCTCGATAGCGCGGGCCTGACCTTCCGGCAGGACTATTTCGGCGACCCCGCCGGCTGGGCGGCCCTGGTCTGCCTGCTCAAGGATACTTTCGGCATCGATATCGGGCCGCTGCAACAGCTCGGCGGACCCGACCCTACCAGCATGCCCTTCGGCTGGTTTGATGCCGAAGGCGAACTTACGGCCAATATCTCGGCCTTTGCACTGCCCTTCGTCCTCAACGGCAGGATCGTCCATGCCGCCGGGCTGCAATCGGGCGCCGTGCGGCCGCCGTGGCGCGGCCGCGGGCTCTATCGCGACGTCACGGTGAAAGCGCTCGACTGGTGCGATCGGCAGGGTTTTGAGGCGGTCATCCTCTATACCGACAAGCCGTCGCTCTACGAAGCCTACGGCTTCCGCGCGATACCGCTGCACCGATACGAGGGCGCGGCTCCCGACCCTTCGTCTTCCGCCGCCCGCGCCCGGCCGCTTTTGCCGACAAACGCGGAGGATCTTGCGCTGCTGCAAGCGCTACTGAAAGGACGCAGCCCGGTTTCGACCTCGCTGGCGGCCACAGTCAATGCGGCGATGTTTCTGATCAACACTCAACTCGATCCCGACATCCGCATCAGCTTCCTCGAAGACAAACAGGCAGTGATCGCCTGGAAGATCGATGAGGCGGGCCGCTTCAGCCTTCTCGACGTCGTGGCGGCTGATATGCCGTCGCTTGCAGCGATCCTTAGCGGGCTTAAGATCGCGCCCGCCTCCGTCGAGGTGCTCTTCCGTCCCGACAAGCTCGGCTGGGAGGGTGTTCCACAATCGTTGGAAAGCGGCACGAGGCTGATGCTGCGCGGGCTTGGCGACGCCGCCCCGGATTTTCCGGCGATGCTGTCGCCGATGGCGGAATTCTAACCCCCTATTTCCGGCGCGAAAGCGGCGGCAGGCGGCGCTTGACAGGTGAGGCTTTGATCATCGCGGTGTTGGTCTCCGCCCTTTCGGCGACCTTGTCGAGGATGCCGTCGAGGTCGGCCATGGAGCGGATGACCAGGCGGGCGATGAAGCAATCATCACCCGTCACCTTGTCGCATTCGATGATTTCGGGAATTTCCTGGATGATACGCTCGACGATGTGCAGCTGTCCCGGCAGCGGACGCACGCGCACGATC
Source organism: Rhizobium sp. SU303 (assembly GCF_021052345.1). Classification (NCBI taxonomy): domain Bacteria; kingdom Pseudomonadati; phylum Pseudomonadota; class Alphaproteobacteria; order Hyphomicrobiales; family Rhizobiaceae; genus Rhizobium; species Rhizobium sp. SU303. The sequence goes on along the minus strand of NZ_CP088095.1, from coordinate 4,973,976 downwards.
GCCTGCAGGGGATAACCGACGGCGGCGGGATCGAGATCGATGGTGAAGGCCTTGATGACGCCGCGCTCCTCCAGCCGGCGCAGGCGCTCGGCAGCACTTGGCGAAGAGAGGCCGACCTGCTGGGCCAGCTCTTTAAGCGAGATCCGCGCATTGCCGGCTAGCGCCTCCAGAATGGCCTGATCGATTTCGTCGAGCGATTGCACATCATTAGCCACGGCGACCAATTTTCCTCTTATGATTAGGTAGTTTCGATCAACTTCCTTCTTATCAATATATAAAATCGCCTCTCGCCGCAATATTCTTATGTCACCGAAATGGAGGCAATCATGGGCAGCGACATCAGACGAGGCACGGCGGAAATGACGGCAGCGATGCTGATCTCGGGAACGATCGGCTGGTTCGTCGTCATGTCGGGACAACCCGTCAGCGGCGTTGTCTTCTGGCGCTGCCTGTTCGGCGCGCTCACCTTGCTTGTCATCTGCGGCGCTCTTGGGCTGCTGCGGCCCGGTATCATCACGCTGCGTGCCTTCGGCATCGCCATTTTCGGCGGCATCGCCATCGTCTTGAACTGGCTGCTGCTGTTTGCCTCCTATTCGCATGCGACGATTTCGATCGCGACGACTGTTTATAACACCCAGCCCTTCATGCTGCTGGCGCTCGGCGCGCTCTTTCTCGGCGAGAAGATCACCGCGACCAAGCTGTTCTGGCTGGCGCTCGCCTTCGCCGGCATGATGGCGATCGTCCAAGGGAAGCCCGGTGCGGGCGGCGCTGCGTTCGACGGCTACGGCCTCGGCATCCTGATGGCGCTGGGTGCTGCCTTCTTCTACGCGCTTGCAGCGCTTGCCGCGAAATGGCTGAAAGGCACGCCGCCGCATCTGATCGCGCTCATCCAGGTCGCAACCGGCATGCTGATGCTGGCGCCGATGACGGATTTCTCCCATCCGCCGGGGGACGTCAGGTCCTGGGCGATCCTCGTTACCGTCGGTGTCGTCCATACCGGGCTGATGTATGTGCTGCTCTACGGCGCAATCCAGAGGCTGCCCACGCATCTCACGGGCGCCCTGTCCTTCATCTATCCGATCGCAGCGATCCTCGTCGACCGGCTGGCCTTCGGCCATGCGCTGCAGCCGATGCAGGTCGCCGGCGCGGCGATCATTCTCTTTGCCGCCGCCGGCATGAATCTCGGCTGGACGCCGCGGTGGCTGCGGCCGCGGGCGCTGGAGAGCTGAGAACCGGGCGGGCGTGGCAAGCACGCCTGGGCATGGCAAGCACGCCCGGGACATGCCGATATTATTTCTGCCCGCGCGTCGTTTCGAACAGGAACCAGGTGCGGCGCTCGGCCTCGTCGATCCAGTTTTCGATCAGGCTGGCGCTTGCGACATCATTATGCTCGTCGCAGAGGTCATGCACCTCGCGCAGCAGCGAAACGAGCTGCGCATTGTCCCCGCGCAGTTCCGACAACATGTCCTCGGGCGTGACGAAATCCGCGTCATTGTCCGAAATGCGCTGCTGGCGAGCAATCTGGCCGATGGAGCGCAGTGTCGTGCCGCCGATCTTACGGGCACGCTCGGCAATGTCGTCGGTCATGGCGAAGATCTGCTCTGCCTGTTCGTCGAGCAGCAGATGATAATCGCGAAAATGCGGGCCTGACATGTGCCAGTGGAAATTCTTGGTCTTGAGATAGAGCGCAAAGACATCGGCGAGCAGCGCGGTGAGTGCTGCCGAAATATCGGTGATGGCATTGGTCGGCAGATCCGAAGGCGTCTTCAGGGGCGCAAGTCTGGTCTTCTCGGCCTGTGTGGGGGACATCCGTTTTCTCCTTGGGTGACGAAGCGATATGGGGGACCTGATAGGGCGACGATGACATGTTGATGAAGACGGCCGTGACGATGAGTGCCCAGCGGAGTTCTTCACCGCAACAAATACGTGAGGCTCCCGGTTCTTCAAGGTCGTGGGCAACCGGCGAGCAAGCATTCTTGCCAGTCTGGCGAAGCATTCTCGCCGCTGATGCACCCATCAACGCCGGTGGATTGATGGTTGCAGGCACCGGATATAAAACAGCGGGGGAAAAGAAGGGAGCGCATCATGAGCCTTGCCGCCTTGTTGACCTATGCCGGAGCGCTGTTTATCGCCGCGGCCATTCCGGGACCGGGGATCACCGCGATTGTCGCACGCGCGCTCGGCTCGAATTTCCGCGAGACCTTCTTCATGGGTCTCGGCCTTGTGCTCGGCGACATGGCCTATCTGACAGCGGTCATTCTCGGCCTGGCCTTCGTGGCGCAAACCTTCACCGAAGTGTTCATAACAATCAAGATCGCCGGCGTCCTCTATCTCGGCTACATCGCCTGGAAACTCTGGACGGCGGGATTGTTGCCGCAGGATATCGCGGCGCGGAAATCCACCAATATCGGCCTGTCCTTCCTCTCCGGCCTGCTGGTGACGCTTGGTAATCCGAAGACGATGCTCTTCTATGTCGCCCTGGTGCCGACGCTGATCGATATCGGCAATATCGGCCTGCGAGACTATGCGCTCCTGCTCGCCGCCACCTTCGTCGTGCTGATCGTCGTGCTCGTGCCCTATATGCTGCTTGCCTCGCGAGCCCGCACGATGCTGAAGCAGCCGCGGGCCTTGCAGGCGCTGAACCGGGTTGCGGCCGGCATCCTCGCGGGCACGGCCGCCTTCATCGCCACGCGGGCCGCCTGAAATAAACATTCGGCAAGGACCGGTTTTCAAAGGTTATTTTCTCCGAGGACCGCCTCCCCGGGATGAACACGGGCTGGCCTAGACCGGCCTTTGACCCTATTCTCCTCCTCGATTTCAGAGACAGGATTTCAAAGGGAGGCACCCATGTCGCACAAGCCCGGCCGCGGCCGCATCTATTCCTCGATCACCGAGACCATCGGCGACACGCCGCTCGTGCGCTTCGACAAGCTGGCGCGGGAAAAGGGCGTCGTGGCGAACCTGATCGGCAAGCTCGAATTCTTCAACCCGATCGCCTCGGTCAAGGACCGCATCGGCGTCGCGATGATTGAAAGCCTCGAAGCCCAGGGCAAGATCACCCCCGGCAAGACGGTGCTGATCGAGCCGACCTCCGGCAATACAGGCATCGCGCTCGCCTTTGCCGCCGCCGCCAAGGGATACCGCTTGATCCTCACCATGCCGGAAACCATGTCGGTCGAACGCCGCAAGATGCTGGCGCTGCTCGGCGCCGAGCTGGTGCTGACCGAGGGACCAAAGGGCATGAAGGGCGCCATCGCCAAGGCCGAGGAACTGGCGTCCTCCCTTGACGATGCCGTCATTCCGCAGCAGTTCGAAAACCCGGCCAATCCCGAGATCCACCGCAAGACGACGGCCGAGGAAATCTGGAACGACACCGACGGCACGGTCGACATCGTCGTCTCCGGCATCGGCACCGGCGGCACGATCACCGGCGTCGGACAGGTGCTGAAGAGCCGCAAGCCCGAGATCAAGATCATCGCCGTCGAGCCCGCCGATTCGCCGATCCTCTCCGGCGGCAATCCCGGCCCGCACAAGATCCAGGGCATCGGCGCCGGCTTCGCCCCGAAGATCCTCGATACCGGCATCTATGACGAGGTCGTCACCGTGACCAATGACGAGGCCTTCGAACAGGCGCGCCTGGTTGCCCGGCTCGAAGGCGTGCCGGTCGGCATCTCCTCGGGTGCGGCACTGACCGCCGCAATCAAGGTCGGCGTCCGTCCCGAGAACGCCGGCAAGAACATCGTCATCATCATCCCGTCTTTCGCCGAGCGGTATCTTTCGACGGCGTTGTTCGAGGGGCTGGGGAGCTGAGGCAGGATTTGGCCGGGGCTTCCCCGGTCATTCAAGTTCGCAGAATATCGGGGCGCTTCGGCGCCCACCCCAGACTGCTGATGGAGTCGGCCCAGCTCCTCTTTCGTCATGCTCGGGCGTGTCCCGAGCATCTGCAGCCGGTTGATATGTAGCAGATCCTCGGCACAAGGCCGAGGATGACGCCGAGTAGAGAACGTGGCTGCGGATAAACTGTCGAGGCGCCTTCGACGGCCATTTTCGGTTGGCCCTCTGAGGCGGCTTTGTTTCCAATCGTGATGGCATCAAGACTACGGTGAGACGTCATGCAGGGGATCCAGTTATCACGAGGTTTCTATACCGATATCGTTCGGCCCTGGCTGAATGAGGTTGCGCCAGAGCTCCGCTATTCCGCAGCACTGATCGGCTATGGCTCGGAGCTACTCGGTTTTGACGATGACGTTTCCAAGGACCACAACTGGGGGCCACGCGTCCACATCTTCCTGGGCCGAGACGACTTCGGCAATTGTGCACGGCGACTGGTCGATGAATTTTCCAAAGTTGCGCCGGCTGACTATCTTGGGGAGCCTATTGGCTGGCGCAGCCGACCACATCCGCCGGCAAATGGCGTCGAGGCGGCAGGAGCGTCTGAACACGGACTGGAGTTTCATACGCTCGAAGCGCTATTGGAAGGCCACTTCGCCGTTCGGTCGGTCGAAAACCTCAACGCTCTTCAATGGCTGGGCTTTGCAGAGCAAAAGCTTCTCGCCTTCACATCAGGCGCCGTTTTTCACGATGACGATAGCCGCTTGAGCCAGACCCGTGATCGCCTGAGGTATTTCCCAGACGATGTGTGGCTCTATAAGATTGCGTGTCAGTGGCGGCGCATCGCTGAGGAGCAGGCATTTGTCGGTCGCGCAGGACAAGTTGGAGACGATCTGGGTTCGCGAGTCATCGCCGCGCGGCTGGTGCGGGACGTAATGAGAATGGGGTTCCTGCTCGAGCGACGTTACGCCCCCTATTCAAAATGGCTCGGCAGTGGCTTTGCCAGGCTTCCCATCGCAGAGCCCCTCCCGCCTCACCTGCAGCGGGCCTTACATTCGAGTGAATGGGCGGAACGAGAGGACGCGCTCGCTTCGGCTTACCAGGAACTCGCGCGCAGGCAAAATGCGATTGGCGTCGCCTCTTTCGAGCCAATCGTGGGTCCATATCATGACCGGCCATTTACGACCATCAACGCTGACGATACGGTAGAGGCCGCGCATTCAGCGATAACCGATGCGTGGATCAAACAGCTGCCGATTGTCGGCTCTTTGGATCAGATCAGCGACCTCACGCCCCTGCTTGAGGACGCCAAGCTCTCTCAAAGGATGGTGAGCCAGTTGGACAGCTGATCGCTCCGTCATTCGGAAAGCGTGCCATTCAGGCCTGCTGAACTCATTGGCGCCAACTTCTCTTTCGTCATGCTCGGGCTTGTCCCGAGCATCTGCAACCGATTGTTCCGGCAGATGCCAAGCACAATGCCGAGTAAAGGACGAGCTTGCCAACAAACTGTCGAGCGCTTCGCGCCTCTTACGCCGCGGCCGTCAGTCTCTCCCCAGCGATGCGGTAGGAGATGGCTTCGGCGAGATGAATGCGGCCGACGGTCGGCTTGCCGTCGAGATCGGCAAGCGTGCGACCGACCTTCAGCACGCGGTGGTAACCGCGGGCGGAGAATTTCATCTTCTCGGCGGCGTCGCGCAGCAGCTGCAGGCCGCTGGCATCGGGCTCGGCCAGTTTCTCGATCATCGCAGTCGAGCAGCGGGCATTGGTGCCGATGCCCTTTGCGCCGGTGCTTTCGAAGCGCTCCTGCTGGATCTCGCGGGCGCGGGCGACGCGGCGCGCGACGTCGGCGCTGGTTTCGGCCGCCATCGGCCGGATCAGATCGGCGGCGGAGACGGCCGGCACGTCGATGCGGATATCGATGCGGTCCATCAGCGGGCCGGAGATGCGGGCCTGGTAATCGCTCATGCAGCGCGGGCCGCGGGCGCAGGTATGGCCCGGCTCGCCGGCCATTCCGCAGCGGCAGGGGTTCATCGCCGCGATCAGCTGGAATTTCGCCGGATAGGAGACGCGGTGATTGGCACGCGCAATGACGCATTCGCCGCCTTCGAGCGGCTGGCGCAGCGCATCCAGCGCCTGCGGCGTGAATTCGGGAAACTCGTCGAGAAAGAGCACGCCGTGATGGGCAAGCGAGGCTTCGCCGGGACGGGCGCGCAGGCCACCGCCGACGAGGGCTGCCATGGTTGCGGAATGATGCGGGGTACGGAAGGGCCGGCGATCGGAAAGCTTGCCGCCGGAGAGCTGACCGGCGATCGAATGGACCATCGACACCTCCAGCAGTTCGGCGGCCGAAAGCGGCGGCAGGATCGACGGCAGCCTCGCCGCCAGCATCGACTTGCCGGAGCCGGGAGGACCGACCATCAGCAGGTTATGACCGCCGGCCGCGGCCACTTCGAGCGCCCGCTTGGCGCTTTCCTGGCCCTTGATCTCGGCAAGGTCCGGCAGGTTTGCGGCATTGGCGCGGATCGACGCTTCCGGCCTGGATAGGACCTGCGTGCCGCGGAAATGATTGGCAAGGGCGATCAGGCTGCGCGGGGCGAGAATATCGACCTCGGCGCCTGCCCAGGCGGCTTCGGCGCCGCTTTCGGCCGGGCAGATCAATCCCTTGCCGAGCGCATTGGCGCCGATCGCAGCCGGCAGCGCGCCTGATATGGCGGCGATCGTTCCGTCGAGGTTGAGCTCGCCGACGACGACAAAGTTCGACAGCGCATCGGCGGGAATGGCGCCGAGGGCGGCCATCAGGGCAAGGGCGATCGGCAGATCGAAATGCGAGCCCTCTTTCGGCAGGTCGGCCGGCGCCAGATTGACCGTCACGCGCTTCGCCGGCAGCGCCAGGCCGGAGGCGTGGAGGGCCGCCTGCACGCGCTCACGGCTTTCGGCCACCGCCTTGTCAGGCAAGCCGACGATCTGCATGCCGACCTTGCCGGGCGCGACCATGACCTGGACCTCGACCGGCACACCTTCGATACCCTGAAATGCAACCGTACTGACACGCGCGACCATATGCCCATCCCTTGTCCCGCAAACTCTTATACCGCCCCCGGCCGTTCAGGGCCAGCGGTTGCAATCTGGCATGGAAGCTGGAATAAAACAAGAACAATCAAAGAACATAGTCAGGCATCCGCTGTGACCTTGGTTGTGCTCGGTCGCGAGACCAAAACGGTCATGAGCAGCAGGCTCAGCCGCGCTTGCGCTGGATCGCGTCCCAAAGCAGGCTCGCGATATCGGCGCCGCCGAACTTCTTGACCTCGCGGATGCCGGTGGGCGATGTGACGTTGATCTCGGTCATGTAATCGCCGATCACATCGATGCCGACGAGCAGGAAGCCGCGTTCCCTCAGCGCCGGGCCGATGCGGCCGCAGATTTCCTGTTCGCGCGGCGTCAGTTCGGTCGCCTCGGCGCGGCCGCCGACATGCATGTTGGAGCGGCTGTCGTGTTCGGCCGGAACGCGGTTGATGGCGCCGGCGAATTCGCCGTCGACCAGGATGATGCGTTTGTCGCCCTTGCGGACGTCAGGCAGATATTGCTGGGCAATGAAGGGCTCGCGGAAGAGCTGGCCGAACATCTCCAGCAGCGAGGAGAGGTTGCGGTCGTCGCGGGTCGAATGAAAGACGCCGGCGCCGCCATTGCCGTAGAGCGGCTTCAGGATGATGTCGCCCATTTCGTCGCGGAAGCGGCGGATCTCGGCGGCATCCTTGGTGATCAGCGTCTTCGGCATCAGGTCGGAGAATTCGGTGACGAAGATTTTTTCCGGCGAATTGCGCACCCAGGCCGGATCGTTGACCACGAGCGTCTTCGGGTGGATGCGCTCGAGCAGATGCGTCGAGGTGATATAGGACATGTCGAAGGGCGGATCCTGGCGCAGCAGCACGACATCCATCGTCGCGAGGTCGATGCGCTCCGGCGCGCCAAGCTCGTAGTGATCGCCCTTGACGTCGCGCAGCACCATCGGCTCGACGCTGGCATAGAGCTTGCCGTCACGGAAGCTCAGGCGGTCGGGGGTATAATGGAAGAGCTTGTAGCCGCGCGCCTGCGCCTCCAGGCTCATGGCGAAGGTGGAATCACCTGCGATATTGATGCCGGCGACATGATCCATCTGGACCGCTACATTGGTGATCTTGGCCATTTCCATCCCTCGCTGAATGCCGGACAGATGTAGGTCGGCCAGATATCAAACGCAACGGTCAATCAAGGGCTTCAGGTCGCCGTTTTTCAGGCAGCGATGCCCTGGTTGCCGTTGTTGCGCAGTATGTTGCGGAGGCGGTAGGCGATGGCCAAGGGCTTCGGGAAGGGCTTGCGCAGGAAGGCGACCTTGCGGACGTAATTGTCGACCCGCCAGCTTGCCCAGGTCCCACCGGCGAAAAAGGCGACGTCGCCGGCGCGCAGGGTTCGTTCGGTGCCGTCCTCGGCGGTGATATGAACCTCGCCTTCGAGGATCATCACCGTCTCGTCCCAGCCGAAGCGCCAGCGGAATTCGCCCGCCGTGCAATCCCAGATCGCCGTCAGCGAGGCCTCGTCATGGCCGCGTGAATGTTCGGCGGTGCGGGCCTGCGGATTGCCGCTGACAATCCAGTCCGGATTGATCGGCGTGGATTTCAGCGGCAGCAGATCGCTCGCATGCGCGACGAAGGACTTTCCGGCCGGCTTCGCCACCGCATACGGCACCGAGCGCGCGGCCATGGCGACCGCACTTGCAAACATCAGCTTCCAGGCCATGAAACAACCCCCAATTGTTATCCCTACCGAGTCGATAGCAGAGAGTCGTAAGGACCTGGTTCAAGCGGGGACTAAAAGTTTAACGATCCGGAAATCCTATGGGGCGAAAGGAGGTCAGAAAGCATCAATAAAATGCCGCGGCAGCCGGCCGGGCATGATCGCCACGATATCATAACGTTGGGAAAGGCGGGCCTGATCCCCCTGGCGGGCGAGCCAGAGATCGCTTGCCGCCCGTATGCGCTTTTGCGCGGCGACAGAGACGGCATCGACCGCCGCGGCCTCGCCATGACGGGCCTTGACCTCGACGAAGACGGCGAGATCGCCCTTGCGGGCGATGATGTCGATCTCGCCAAGCCTGGTGCGGTGGCGCAGAGCCAGGATGCGATAGCCCTTCAGCATCAGGAAGGCGGCCGCGACATATTCCGACATGCGGCCCCGGCGCAGCGCCTTCCTTCTGATCGTTGCGAGATCATTATCGCCCATCGGCGTTCTTGATCTCCAGCAGGCGCTGATAGAGCACCTTGCGCGGCAGGCCGGTGAGGCGGGCGGCCTCGGTCGCGGCGCCTGCCGTCGGCATGGTCTTCGACAGGTCGGCCAGCATGGCTTCGACATCGGCCTCATCCGTCTCGACCGGCTCCGGCGGACCGATCACGAGGACGATCTCGCCCTTGACGTTTTCCACCTGCTGATAATGCGCGGCAAGGTCGGCAAGCGAGCCGCGACGGAACTCCTCATAGGTCTTGGTCAGCTCGCGGCAGACGGAGGCGGGCCGAGCGCCGCCCAGCACATCGGCGGCGGCCAGAAGCGTTGCGCCGATGCGATGCGGCGATTCAAAGAAGATCAGCGTTGCGGGTACTGCGGCAAGTTCACCGAGACGGTCGCGGCGGGCCTTGTCCTTGGCCGGCAGGAAACCGGCGAAAAGAAAGGCATCGTTCGGCAGGCCGGAGCCGACAAGAGCTGCGAGCGGGGCGGAGGCGCCGGGAATGGGAATGACGCGGTAACCTGCCGTTATCGCCTGCTGCGCCAGCCGATAACCGGGATCGGAGACCAGCGGCGTGCCGGCATCGGAAACCAGCGCCACCGAACGCCCGGCTTCGAGCGCCTGCAGCAGCCTTGGACCGGCCTCGTCGGCATTGTGCTCGTGATAGGCGAAGGGACGGTTCTGGATGCCGTAGCGGTCAAGCAGCACGCGGGTGACGCGCGTATCTTCGCAGGCGAGTACATCGGCGCCGGCCAGCGTTTCCAGCGCCCGCAGGGTGATATCGCCGAGATTGCCGATCGGGGTGGCGACGAGATAGAGCGCCGGCTTCAGCGGCCGCGCCGGCACCGTTGCATTGTGCAGGCGGAAGCTTCGCCGGCCGGCGGCGTCCGCTGTCGTTTCCTCATTCATGCCATTTGCTTTCGTCCCGCCGGCTCGTCGCCGGCATCGAAGCCTTTATGGGCGAGCCGCATCGCTTCGGCAAGGGTTCGGATTTCTGTGAGCATTGCTCTGGAAAACCGCAAATGCAGGGGTGCCGGCGTCCATGCCTCTTGCAAAGCAATGCTGAAGTCTGCCATTTTGCCCGTCCACTCCCCCGGCCTCAAGCCGGGACAGCATTCTTCGGGTGCTCGACGCGCCCGGACAGTCACGGTCGAAAGCGGTAGCATCCCATGCGTATTACTATTGAGCGGTCAAACCTGTTGAAATCGCTGAACCACGTCCACCGCGTGGTCGAACGTCGCAACACGATCCCGATCCTGTCCAACGTATTGCTCAAGGCCGACGGCCAGAAGCTCGACATGAAGGCGACCGACCTCGACCTCGAAATCACCGAGGCGACACCTGCTAGCGTCCAGCAGCCCGGCGCCACCACCGTTCCCGCGCATCTTCTCTACGATATCGTGCGCAAGCTTTCCGACGGCTCGGAAGTGCTGCTTGCCACCAGCCCCGATGGCGGCGCGATGACCGTGCAGTCCGGCCGCTCGAAATTCTCGCTGCAATGCCTGCCGGAATCGGACTTTCCGGATCTCACAGCCGGCACCTTCACGCATTCCTTCAAGCTGAAGGCGACCGATCTGAAGATGCTGATCGACCGCACGCAGTTTGCGATCTCGACGGAAGAGACGCGTTATTATTTGAACGGCATCTTCTTCCATACGATCGAGAGCAACGGCCAGCTGAAGCTCAGGGCGGTTGCGACCGACGGCCACCGGCTGGCGCGCGCCGATGTCGATGCGCCCTCCGGCTCCGAGGGCATGCCCGGCATCATCATTCCGCGCAAGACGGTCGGCGAGTTGCAGAAGCTGGTCGACAATCCCGAAACGATGGTGACCGTCGAGGTCTCCGACGCCAAGATCCGCATGACGATCGGCTCGATCGTCATGACCTCGAAACTGATCGACGGCACCTTCCCGGATTATCAGCGCGTCATCCCGACCGGCAACGACAAGGAAATGCGCGTCGACTGCACGAGCTTCGCACAGGCCGTCGACCGCGTCTCGACCATCTCCTCCGAGCGCGGCCGCGCGGTGAAGCTGGCGCTTTCCGAGGGGCAGCTGATGCTGACCGTCAACAACCCTGATTCCGGCAGCGCGACTGAGGAAGTCGCCGTCGGCTACGACACGGATGCGATGGAAATCGGCTTCAACGCCAAATACTTGCTCGACATCACCGCCCAGCTTTCCGGCGAGGAAGCGATCTTCCTGCTTGCCGATGCCGGCTCGCCGACGCTGATCCGCGACACGGCGGGCGACGATGCCCTCTACGTGCTGATGCCGATGCGCGTCTGAGCGGAACGAAGGCCGCCCATTGCCGTTTTTCCTCCTGTCAAAATGGAGGATCCCATGACCAAAAAGACGGGAGCGGTGCGCATCGGCATATCCGGCTGGACCTATGCGCCTTGGCGCGGCCAATTCTACCCGAAGGACCTGCCGCAAAAGCAGGAGCTTGCCTACGCCGCCCGGCACTTCCGGTCGATCGAGATCAACGGCACCTTCTACGGATTGCAGCGGCCCGAAAGCTTCGGCCGCTGGCGCGACGAGACGCCGGAGGATTTCGTCTTCGCGGTCAAGGGACCGCGCTTCATCACCCATATGCTGCGGCTGCAGGATATCCAGACGGCGCTCGCCAATTTCCTCGCCTCCGGCGTTTTGCGGCTCGGCCCCAAACTCGGGCCGATCCTCTGGCAATTCCCGCCGAACATGGTCTTCGACCCATCACTTTTTGAAAGCTTTTTGTCGCTGCTGCCGCACACCCGCGACGCGGCGATCGCGCTGGCGAAACGGCACGACTGGCACATCAAGGGACCGGCCTGGCTTACATGTGACGGGCATCAGCCGATCCGGCATGCGCTGGAGATCCGCCACGAGAGCTTCCGCTCACCCGCCTTCATTGAGATGCTGAGGCGCCACAAGGTCGCTCTCGTCTGCGCCGATACGGTGAAATGGCCGCTGCTGATGGATATTACCGCCGATTTCATCTATTGCCGCCTGCATGGCTCCGAAAAGCTCTATGTCAGCGGCTATGAGGACGAAGCGCTCGACATCTGGGCGCAACGCATCCGCGCCTGGGCCACTGGCGGGGAACCTGACGATGCGACACGGGTGCTTGCCCCTGTCCCGGCGCGCGCCAAGGGCCGCGACGTCTATCTCTATTTCGACAATACCGATGTGAAGCTGCGCGCGCCTGTCGATGCCGATCATTTGAGCCAAAGGCTTGCCGAGCTCATGCCGGATTCAGCGCCGAAAGCCGCATGAACTGTTGACGCCGATGTCCCTGTTGCGAAAATCCTTGTCCCTTAAGCGACAAGCGGCATATTAAGGCATTCGATCAACATGCGGATGGGTGGAGAATGAGCTTACGGGTCAAGGTGAAGGAACGGTTCGGGAAGAGGTTCGACGACGAGATCCGCTTCTTCCGGGGCATGATGCAGGGGCCGAAGACGGTGGGCTCGATCGTGCCGACCTCCTCGATCACCGCCAAGCGAATGGCAAGCGTCGTCGATATCCATTCCGGGCTGCCGGTGCTTGAACTCGGACCGGGCACGGGCGCCATCACCAAGGCCATTCTCGGCCGCGGCGTCCGTCCGGAAAATCTCGTTGCAATCGAATATTCGACGGATTTCCACAAACATCTACAGCGAACCTATCCCAGCGTGCACTTCATCAACGGCGATGCCTTCGATCTTCAGACCACTCTTGGCAATTTCAGCGGTCTCACCTTCGATTCCGTCGTCTCGGGCATTCCGCTTCTGAATTTCCCGATGGCGAAGCGCATCTCGCTGCTCGAAAGCCTGCTCGATCGATTGCCGGCCGGCCGGCCGATGGTGCAGATTTCCTATGGCGCGATCTCCCCGATCGCCGCCAATCCCGACCGCTACCATATCCAGCATTTCGACTTCGTGATGCGCAATATTCCGCCGGCGCAGCTCTGGATCTATAAGCGCGGCTGAGATGTTCGGGATCTACATCACTCATCCGCAGGTCAGGATCGACGCCAACGTGCCCGTGCCGAAATGGGGGCTTTCCGATGTCGGCGCGGCGCGCGCCCGCAAAGCAGCCGAGAGCGGCTGGGCGAGGCAATTGCGGCGCATCGTCTCCAGCGACGAGACGAAGGCGATCGAAACGGCCGAAATCCTGGCGGAAGCTTCCGGGGTGACCGTCGAGATCGTGCATGGCATGCATGAGAACGACCGCTCGGCCACCGGCTTCCTGCCGCCGCCGCAATTCGAAGAAGCAGCAAACTGGTTCTTTGCCCATCCGGAACAGAGCTTCAAAGGCTGGGAGCGCGCCGTCGACGCGCAGGCCCGCATCGTCGAGGCTGTGAACGCCGTTCTTGCCACGTATGATGCGACGGCGCCGATCGCCTTCGTGGGCCATGGCGGCGTCGGCACGCTGCTCAAATGCCATCTGGCCGGCAGGCCGATCTCCCGCGATCGCGACCAGCCGGGCGGTGGCGGCAATCTCTATGCTTTCGGCCTTGCGGATCGCCGCTTATCATGCGACTGGACACCCATCGAAGACTGGCAGGGGTGACTTCAGATGGACGCACGCGAGCGGTTGATCGTCGGCCTGGATGTTCCAACGATCGGCGAGGCGGAAAGACTGGTTTCCACGCTCGGCGACGACATTCTCTTCTACAAGATCGGCTATCAGCTGGTCTTTGCCGGCGGCCTGGAATTCGCCCGCGATCTTGCCACCAGCGGCAAGAAGATCTTTCTCGACATGAAGCTGCTCGACATCGACAACACCGTGGCCTCCGGCGTCGAGAACATCGCCAAGATGGGCATGTCGATGCTGACGCTGCATGCCTATCCGAAAGCGATGAAGGCGGCGGTCGAGGCCGCGGCCGGCTCCGGCCTCTGCCTGCTCGGCGTGACCGTGCTGACCTCGATGGATGCCGACGACCTTGCCGATGCCGGCTATAGCCAGGATCCGCACAGCCTGGTGCTGCGCCGCGCCGAACAGGCGCGCGCGGCCGGCATGGGCGGTATCGTCTGCTCGGCGGAGGAAGCGGCTGCGGTGCGCGAAATCGTCGGACCCGACATGGCGATCGTCACCCCCGGCATTCGCCCTGATGGTAGCGACAAGGGCGACCAGAAGCGGGTGATGACGCCTTTCGACGCGCTGAAAGCGGGAGCGACGCATCTCGTCGTCGGCCGGCCGATCGTCAAGGCGCCGGATCCCCGAGATGCCGCCCGCGCGATCCTCAGCGAAATGGTGAGCGCGCTCTGGCCGGCAAATCGCTAACCAGATTCAACGGCAAAAGGGAGAAGACCATGGCCAAAGGATACTGGATCGCCCGCGTCGACGTTCGCGATGCCGAGCGCTACAAGGATTACGTGACGGCGGCCAAGCCGGCCTTCGAAAAATACGGCGCGAATTTTCTGGCGCGCGGCGGCGCCTTTACCGAGCTCGAGGGCAAGGCGCGCGTCCGCAACGTGGTGATCGAATTCCCCTCGATGCAACATGCGGTCGACTGCTATAATTCGCCGGAATACCAGATCGCCGCGAAAATCCGCCAGGAAGCGGCCGATGCGGAAATGGTCGTCGTCGAAGGCGTCTGAGCAACTTCGCGTTCGCAAAAACTGACGGCGTGATGGGCCTTCCCGTCGCGCAGGGATTCGGCTAAGACGAGAGCCAATTCAGCATCCCGCCAAGCCTTTCGAGGAGCCTGCCATGACCCTTGCCAACCTGCCGCCGCTCGTCACCGTGTTCGGAGGGTCCGGCTTCGTGGGCAGGCACGTGGTTCGGGCGCTGGCCAAGCGCGGCTATAACATCCGCGTCGCCGTGCGCCGTCCCGATCTCGCCGGCTTCCTGCAGCCGCTCGGCAATGTCGGCCAGATCTCCTTCGTGCAGGCGAACCTGCGCTATCGCAGCTCGATCGACCGCGCCGTCGACGGTGCGAGCCACGTCGTCAACTGCGTCGGCATTCTGCAGGAGACCGGCCGCAACACTTTCGACGCCGTACAGGAATTCGGCGGCCGTGCGATCGCCGAGGCGGCGCGCGGCGCAGGTGCGACGCTGACGCATATTTCAGCGATCGGCGCCGACGCGAAATCCGATTCCGACTATGGCCGCACCAAGGGTCGCGCCGAAACGGCCATCCTCTCGGTCAAGCCCGATGCAGTGATCTTCCGTCCGTCGATCGTCTTCGGACCGGAAGACAGTTTCTTCAACAAGTTTGCCGAGATGGCGCGCATGTCGCCGATCCTGCCGCTTATTGGCGGCGGCAAGACGAAATTCCAGCCTGTCTATGTCGAAGATATCGCCGAGGCCGTCGCCCGCGCCGTCGACGGCAAGGTTGCCGGCGGCAAAGTCTATGAGCTTGGCGGGCCTGAGGTGCTGAGCTTCCGCGAATGTCTCGAGACGATGCTGAAGGTGACGTGCCGCAAGAACCCGCTGGTATCCCTGCCCTTCGGCGTCGCTTCGATGATCGGCAGCATCGCCTCGCTGATCCCCTTCATAACGCCGCCGATCACGCCGGACCAGGTGCGCATGCTGAAGCGCGACAATGTCGTCTCCCCGGAAGCCGAGGCGGAAGGCCGTACGCTGAAAGGCCTCGGCATTGCGCCCACGATGGTGGCATCGGTGCTCGGCTCCTATCTCGTGCACTATCGTCCGCACGGCCAATACACCGGCACCGGCAAGGCCGCCTAAGACTTTTTCCAGACGATGAGGGCTTTTCCAGCCGATGAAACTTGGCCGTCTGCGGATCCGGCGGGCGGCCTTTTGGGGTTGCCGTGTCCTGCAAAGCCCGGCGCAAGTTTGAAGTGTTCTGGTGCTCGGCATATTCAGCAGCGTTGCATAAAAGACGCATCGGAAATTTTGTGGAATTAACGCCAAATTTAGCAGGAACGTTTATTGCTATTTGCCATTCCACTGACTACCAAACCCGCGCGTCTTCCAACGGACTCAACGCCTGCGGTCGCGCGCGGCAATCACTGTGAAAGGCAATTCTCAATGGGCAAGTCAATCGCGCTCCTGTTTGCGTGTGCGGCGCTGGTTATCCTTGCAGGCTCTTTCGTTGCGCCCGGTTCGGTCGCGGCGGTAAAGGGCGATTGCTCGCCGGCCTACGGCGTCGATCCTTGCTCTACGGCTTCGATCATCCATTGACGAAAAGCCCGGCCTGCGCCGGCATCCTGCTCCCAGCAAGCAGTCGGGAACGCCTGAAACAGGGCACTTCGAGATCGCCGCTCAGTCTCGCCTGCTTCAAAACGGCGGCGGGAGCGTATCCCCTCAATGACTAGAGCGGTTCAGCTTTTAACGGAAGCGCAGAACCGCTCTATCCTTTTGTTTTTACGCAATTCCGGACGGAAAACCGCTTCGCACTTTTCCTGGAATTGCTCTAACTGAAAAAATCGGCGCTTTGCCGGTAATCGGGTGCCTGTTTGTGCGGTCCGACGGGGCATTTGCATTCGCGCCGGGCGTTGCGCGAATGCAATGCAGGACGGATGTCTCAGGCAATCAAGCCGGTCGCGGCCATGCCGAGCAGCAAAACACCGAGAATGATGCGGTAGATGGCAAATAGCGTAAACCGGTTACTTCTGATATAGGCCAGCAGCCATTTGACGGCGATGAAGGCGACGATCGTGGACACGACGAAGGCAATGCCGAGCGCCGTCCAGTCTTCGCCTGCCGCTCCGCCATCTCTGAACGTCTTCAGCAATTCATAGCCACTGGCGGCGTACATTGTGGGAATGCCGACGAGAAAGGCGAATTCGGTCGCCGCAGCGCGGTTGCCCGTGCCTGCCAGCATGGCAACGAAGATGGTGGCGCCGGAGCGCGAGGTTCCCGGGAAGACGCCGGCAACGATCTGGGCGATGCCGACCAGGATGGCGACAAGCCAGGTGATCTCTTTATGGGGCGGCCTGCGGGCGGCGGCCCATTCGGCGAAGATCATCCAGATACCGCCGATGATGAGCGCCCAGGCAATCGGTGTTGCAGTCTCCGGCAGTTCAAAGCCGAGCCGCTTGACGACCAGTCCGAGAATGGCGGTGATGAGAAAGGCGACGATCAGCTTGGCGGCATAATCGCGATTGACCGGGTCGCGCCAGCCGAGCACCAGATCCACCAGACGACGCCAGTAGATGATGGTGACGGCGAGGATGGCACCCGCCTGGATGACGATGTTGAACATGTCCGACCGGTGGCCGAGCCATTGCTCCGCAATGATGAGATGGCCGGTGCTCGAGATCGGCAGAAACTCGGTGATCCCCTCTATGATACCGAGAATGATAGCACTTATATAATCCATACATTGTCTCCGGTTTAAAGTTCGGCCGGGCCTGAACGCTTGGGTCGATCGGGCCGCCGTTTCCAATCATTCGTTAGACCGTGTTTCGCCATCGTCAGATGGGGTAAAATCCGATTCGCTTGTATTGGCGGGGCCAAGCTCCTATAGCTTCAACCAATGAGTCATGACTAGGGCGCTATAATCGAGCTGCCACACAGTCCTGTAACAGCAATCACAAAGCCCGAGTATCGATGCCCACGCTTTATCATCATCCCATGTCATCCGCATCTCGCTTCGTCCGGCTGATCCTGGCGGAATACGGCTATCAGGCGGATCTGATCGAAGAACAGACATGGGAGAAGCGCCGGGATTTCCTGGCGCTCAATCCGGCCGGAACGCTGCCTGTTTATGTTGACGACAGCATGCGCGCGCTTTGCGGCGCGAGTGTCATTTCCGAATATCTGGACGAGACGCATGGCGTCTTGAAGCGCGACCGGCGGCTGCTCGCCGAAGACCCTTTCCAGCGCGCGGAAATCCGCCGGCTGACCGAATGGTTCATGCAGAAGATGGAAAACGACGTGACCAAGCCGCTCGCCCGCGAGCGTGTCTATAAGTTGCAGATGAGCGCCGATCAGGGCGGCGGAGCGCCGGATTCGAAGGTTTTGCGCACGGCTCGCGCGAATATCCGCCAGCATATGCGCTATCTGACCTGGCTTGCCGGCTCGCGTCAGTGGCTGGCCGGCGAGCGGATGAGCTATGCTGACCTTGCCGCCGCGGCCTCGATCTCGATCCTCGATTATCTCGGCGAGATCGAGTGGGCGGATTCGCCCGTCGTCAAGGACTGGTATCAGCGGCTGAAGTCGCGTCCGTCCTTCCGGCCGATGCTGACCGAGCGCGTGCGCGGCCTGACACCGGTTTCACACTATGCCGATCTGGACTTCTGACGAGGGCTCTTCATGCCCGAACCTGACAATGACGACAAAGACCGCCGCCGCCGCGACAATTTGACCGAGTTCGTCCGGGCGGAATCTGCCGCCAAGGGCTTCGATCTCTGCCGCATCACGCGCCCGGATGCGATCCCGCAAGCGAAAGAACGTCTCGGCCAGTTCATCGATGCCGGGCGCCACGGGACGATGGACTGGATGGCGGAGACGCGCGACCGGCGCGGCGATCCCCGCACACTCTGGAGCGAGGTGCGCTCCGTCGTCGTCTTCGGCCTCAATTACGCCCCGGAAGAAGATCCCCGAGGTATCCTCGACAAGCCGGACAAGGCAGCGATTTCGGTCTATGCCCGCAACCGCGATTATCACGACGTCATCAAGGGCCGGCTGAAGGAGATCGCCACGCGCTTTGCGGCGCGGGCGGGCGCCGATGTGAAGGTCTTCGTCGATACGGCGCCGGTCATGGAGAAACCGCTGGCGGAGGCAGCCGGACTCGGCTGGCAGGGCAAACATACCAATCTCGTCAGCCGCGTTCATGGCTCCTGGCTGTTCCTCGGCACGATGTTCACCACCGCCGATCTAGCCGTCGATGCGCCGGAGGCCGATCATTGCGGCTCCTGCCGCGCCTGCGTCGACATCTGTCCGACGGCTGCCTTTCCCGCGCCCTATCAGATCGACGCGCGGCGCTGCATCTCCTATCTGACCATCGAGCACAAGGGACCGATCGACGCCGATTTGCGCGGGCTGATCGGCAATCGCATCTATGGCTGCGACGACTGTCTTGCCGCCTGTCCGTGGAACAAGTTCGCAAGCTCCGCCTCCGAGATGAAGCTACAGGCGCGGGAAGATCTGAAGGAGCCGTCGATCGCCTTTCTGCTGACGCTTGACGATGCCGCCTTCCGTGCCTTTTTCAGCGGCTCGCCGGTGAAGCGGATCGGCCGCGACCGTTTCGTCCGCAACGTGCTGATCGCCGCCGGCAATTCCGGCGACAAAGTGCTCATCGGGCCATGTCGCCGGCTTTCGGCCGATCCCTCGCCCGTGGTGCGCGGCATGGCGGTCTGGGCGCTTTCGCGACTGATGGAGGCTGGCGAATTCTCGGCCTTTGCCGCACAAAGGGCGGACGAGAGAGATGACGACGTATTGAACGAATGGCGATTGGCAGGAGTGGGCTGATGCATGTGAGGATCTTTGGCTGTGGTTATTCCGGCACGGCGATCGCCAAGGCCTTTGCCGGCGACGGCGTGCGGGTTTCCGGCACCACGCGCTCACCTGACAAAGTGGAAGCGCTCCGCGAAAACGGCATCGAAGCGTTCCTTTTCGACGGAGAGAGCATGGAGGACGGGCTCCGCCAGGCGCTGGCAAGCGTCACGCATCTCGTGCAGTCGATCTCACCTGGACAGGCCGACCCGCTGCTGCGGCTGCTCGGTAAAGACGGCGCACGCCTGCTGCCGAAGCTCGAATGGATCGGTTATCTCTCCACCGTCGGCGTCTATGGTGATCACCAGGGCGCCTGGGTGAGCGAGGAAACGCCCTGCCTGCCCGTTTCCGGACGGTCGACCGAGCGGCTCGAGGCGGAAGAGGGCTGGCTGGCGATGGGCCGGGAGCGCGGCGTGCCGGCGGCGGTGCTTCGCCTTTCCGGCATCTATGGGCCGGGCCGCAACGCCTTCTGCAATCTGGACAAGGGCACGGCGCGACGGCTGATCAAGAAGGACCAGGTGTTCAACCGTATTCGCGTCGAGGATATCGGCGCGGCTACACGCTTTCTGTCGGAGCGCGGCCTCGGCGGCATCTATAATGTCACCGACGACCGGCCCGGCCCGCCGCAGGACGTGATCGTCGAGGCAGCCCGCCTGATGGGCGTCGAACCGCCGCCGGAACAGGCGTTCGAGACCGCCGAACTGACGCCGATGGCGCGCACCTTTTACGGCGAGAACAAGCGGGTTTCGAATGCGAAACTGAAGGCCGCCGGCTTCGTATTCTCCTTCCCGAACTATCCTATGTCGCTTGCGCAATTGTGGCAGGATGGACGCTGGCGTGGGGAGTAGAACTCAGTCCTATTTGCGACGGATACGCTCACCCAAAATGAGTAGGAAATTCCTACTTTCCCGCTTTGGCCGGACAATTTTCGCCGCATCTTATGGTTAACGGCCTTTGAATTTGCCCAAATGTGGCAGTAAATATGGCGAAATCGGAAAAATATTTTCGCGATTTTCGTGAACGCCATGGCATTAACTATCCCTTCGGAAAATTCGTTCGGATTTTAACTGATTTTATTAGGTTTTTTCCACGTTTGGGCGCGGCGCGCATTCCTGAAATCCCGACATCCCACTCACGAGTGTTGCAGATTGTAATACTCCGTGAACTGACGCGGCACTTTTTCGCCACTTTTTCACAGATTTAAGCCCCGCCGCCTGCAAGGGCGTTGAGTTCAATAGTTGAGGGATACTCTGTTTTGAAGAAAATACGTCGTTCTATTATCGCCGCTGTAACTATTGCAGCCTGTTCTTCCATGCTTCCGGCGGAAGGTTTTGCTGGCAATGGTTGTGGCGGTGCTTCATGGTACGCACTTCGCTCCAAAACTGCTTCCGGGGAACGTATGAACCCTGCCATCTTGACTGCCGCACATCGTTCGCTTGCTTTCGGCACCAAGGTGAAGGTCACCAACCGCAACAATGGCCGCACCGTCGTCGTTCGTATCAACGATCGTGGTCCGTTCATCCGTGGTCGTGTGATCGACCTGTCGCGCGCTGCCGCGCAGAATATCGGCATGGTAAGCTCCGGCACTGCGAAGGTCTGCTACCAGGTCATCGGCTGAGGCCACCACTGATTGCGCCGGAAGCGGCGCTTGCTCTTGCCGTCAATCGCGGTTACCACCCGGTTGAGACTTGTGAACAATTGACTGCGTGACACTCGCGTTTGCGCTAATCGTTCACACGCCACGGCAACAGGAGACATGTGAATGCGTCTGGGCGGCCGCCTCGAAGGGGCGATTTCTGTGCTCGCGGACATCGATGCCCGCAAGCGGCCCGTCGCCGACGCGCTGAAGGACTGGGGCCTCGCGCACCGCTTCGCCGGCTCCGGCGATCGTGCTGCGATCGGCAACATCGTCTATGACGCACTGCGCATGCGGCTTTCCCATGCCTGGCTGATGGATGACGACAGTGCTGCGGCCGTTGCCCACGCCGTCATGTTTCGCCAATGGGGTTTTACATCAGACAGTCTTGCCGCTGAGTTGGCGGACGACAAGTTTGCGCCGGCGCCGCTTTCGGCCGACGCCGTTGCGGCCTTTCAAAGCCGCTCGCTCGATGACGCGCCACCGCATATTCGCGGCGATATTCCCGAATGGGTCCAACCCTCCTTCGAAAAGGCCTTCGGCGCCGGCTGGCTCGCCGAGGCACAGGCGCTCGCCGCCCGCCCGACGCTCGATCTGCGCGCCAACCTGCTCAAAGCCTCCCGCGACAAGGTCGTCAAGGCGCTCGAAAGAGCCAACGCGCATGCAGCAAAGATCGCCCGCTACGGCATCCGGATTGCCGCTGGCGAAGGCGCCTCGCGTCTTCCCAACGTGACAGCCGAGCTTTCGTTCCAGAAGGGCTGGTTCGAAGTTCAGGACGAGGGATCGCAGATCGTCGCCGACCTGGTGCTCGCCCATGATGGCGAACAGGTTCTCGATTATTGCGCCGGCGGCGGCGGCAAGACGCTCGCCATGGCGGCCGCCATGCAGAACAAGGGACAGGTTCACGCCTATGACGCCGACCGCAAACGGCTGGCGCCGATCATCGAGCGGCTGAAGCGGGCGGGCACGCGCAATGTCCAGGTGCATGACGACGTCAGAGCGCTCTCCGCCCTTGCCGGACGCTGCGATAAGGTGCTGGTCGACGCGCCCTGCACCGGCACCGGCACGTGGCGCCGCCGCCCCGATACGAAGTGGCGGCTGACGGCGAAAAACCTCGACGAGCGCACCGCCCAGCAGCAGGACGCGCTGGCGCAGGCGAGCGGCTTCGTCAAATCAGGCGGCGATCTGATCTATGTGACCTGCTCGGTCCTGCCCCAGGAAAACGAGGAGCAGGCGCGCCGCTTCACGGCTGATAATCCTGACTTTCAGCTCGTCAGCGCCCTGCCTGCCTGGGAAGCCCTGTTCGGCAACGATGCCCCGCGTCCGCATTCGTCCGACGGCCTGACGGTAACGCTGACGCCCGCCTCCACCGATACCGACGGCTTCTTCTTCTGCCGCATGCAGCGCAAGGGCTGACGCGGCTTACAGAGGCCTGCGCAGCTGCCGGTTTTTCAAGCAAATGCCGGTCAAAAATGACCGGTTAGCCGCGCCTGTCTATTCTTAAAATCATTCCAAACTAGAGAATTTGACACCAGTTTGCTTTTGCGCGAAGAGACGAAGCCCGATTAGACGGAAAATCCCGTCAGAGGAGAGGATCATGAAGCTCAACCGCAAATTCCGCGCAGCCGTGCTGGCGATCGCCCCCGCAGCCCTGCTCGCCCTTCCCGCGCATGCCGAGACCGACGCTGCTAGCGTGGTGAAACACTATGCCGATGTGGCGCATGCGAAATACGAGGACTCGCTGACGACGGCCAAGGCGCTCGATGCTGCGATCGACGCCTTCCTGAAGGCGCCGACCGACGCGACGCTCAAGGCGGCCAGGGACGCCTGGATCAAGGCGCGCGTCCCCTACCAGCAGACGGAAGTCTATCGCTTCGGCAATCCGATTGTCGACGACTGGGAAGGCAGGGTCAACGCCTGGCCGCTCGATGAAGGCCTGATCGACTATGTCGACGCTTCCTACGGCACCGAGAGCGACGAAAATTCTCTCTATGTGGCAAATGTCATCGCCAACAAGACGATCAAGATCGACGGCAAGGATGTCGACGCTTCCAAGCTGACGCCGGAATTCCTCTCCGGCTCGCTGGCCGAGGCCGGCGGCATCGAAGCCAATGTCGCGACCGGCTATCATGCCATCGAATTCCTGCTCTGGGGTCAGGATCTGAACGGCACGGGGCCTGGCGCCGGCGACCGTCCGGCAACGGATTACGACCTCAAGAATTGCACGCACGGCAATTGCGACCGCCGCGCCGAATATCTGAAGTCCGCCTCCACCCTGCTCGTTTCCGACCTGCAGGAAATGACCGATAACTGGAAGCCGGACGGTGCTGCGACGAAGAACGTCGAAGCCGATCCGAAGGCCGGCCTCGTCGCGATCCTGACGGGCATGGGTTCGCTTTCCTACGGCGAGCTTGCCGGCGAGCGCATGAAGCTCGGCCTGCTGCTGCACGATCCCGAGGAAGAGCATGATTGCTTCTCGGACAATACCTACAACTCGCATCTCAACGACGCGATCGGCATCGCTGCCGCCTATACCGGCAACTATACCCGCGTCGACGGCACCAAGCTCAGCGGCCCGTCGCTGCACGATCTGGTGGCCGCTAAGGACAAGGCGCTCGATGCCGAAGTTGAAGGCAAGCTCAACAAGACGCTCGATGCGATGAATGCCATGTCAAAGCGCGGCGAGACGGTCGAGAAGTACGACCAGATGATCGGCGAAGGCAACAAGGAAGGCAACGCCGTCGTCCAGGCCGCCATCGACGGGCTGATCGACCAGACGAAATCGGTGCAGCGCGTTATTGCCACACTCGATCTCGGCACGGTTCAGCTTGAAGGTTCCGACAGCTTGGATAATCCTAACGCCGTCTTCCAATAAGCAAAAAGGCGGGCCGCTTCGAAAGCCGGTGCGGCCCGGACCCTGAAATGTCGCATGCCCCGGCCCGCCGATTTTTTGCCAGCGCAACGCTCTGCGCAACGCTTGCCGGTTTTTCCGTCAGCATCGCCGCCGGTTTCGATCTGCCGAGCAAACGCACCGACCTCTCCGAGGCCGATCTGAAACGCGTCGCCGATGTGACGCGGCCGACAGCGGATTTTTCCAAGGCCGAACAATACGAAGCCATGCAGGCGGGTGCGACAACCTCGATCGATCCCGTCACCGAAGACAGCTTCTCGCATATTTCGGCCAATATCCCCTTCGAGGAAGAGCAGAATTTCAAGCTCGGCAATGCGCTCTTCCGCAAGCTCTGGGTGTCCGCTCCTTCCTCGACACAGGCTTCCGATGGTCTTGGGCCGCTGTTCAACGCCCGCTCCTGCATGAGCTGCCATGTCAATGACGGCCGCGGCAAACCGCCGGAGGGAGGTCCGAGCGCCACCTCGATGTTCCTGAGGCTTTCGCGCGCCGCCACGACGCCGGAGGAAGAAACGGCGGTCGCGCGTGCCGATGTCGTCAATTTTCCCGATCCAGTCTACGGCCATCAGCTGCAGGACCTCGCCGTTCCCGGGCTTGCCGCCGAAGGGAAGATGGCGATCAGCTACCGCGACGAGAGGGTGACGCTTGGCGACGGCGAGACCGTATCGCTGCGCCGGCCGAGTTATGCGGTGACGAACCTTGGCTATGGGCCGCTCGATCCCGCGACGACGATTTCGCCGCGTGTCGCCTCGGCGATGATCAGCCTCGGACTGATCGAGGCCATTCCCGAGGCCGATATCCTTGCCCATGCCGATCCTGACGATGCCGACGGCGACGGCATTTCGGGGAAGGCTGCGGTTGTGCGCGACCATCGCAGCGGCAAGATCGCGCTCGGCCGCTTCGGCTGGAAGGCGCAGAACGCCACGGTGCGCGACCAGAGTGCGGATGCCTTCGCCAACGATATCGGTATCTCGACGCCCGATCACCCGGATGCGCAGGGCGATTGCACCAAGGCGGAAGAAAAATGCCGTGATATGCCGACCGGCGTGCAGAAACGGCTGGGCGCAGAAGAAGCGCCGGGTCCCATTCTCGACCTCGTCACCTTCTATTCCGGAAATCTTGCCGTTCCGGCACGGCGCAAGGCGAGTTTCCCCGAGACGCTGCAGGGCAAGCGGATTTTTTACGAAAGCGGCTGCATTTCCTGTCACGTGCCTAAATTCGTCACCCGGCGGGATACGCCGGACAAGGCGCAGTCCTTCCAGCTGATCTGGCCCTATTCCGACTTTCTTCTGCACGACATGGGCGACGGGCTTGCCGACGGGCAGCAGGTCGGCCTTGCAAGCGGACGTGAATGGCGCACGCCGCCGCTATGGGGTATAGGACTGACCCGGACTGTCAGCGGACACAGCTTTTTCCTGCATGACGGCCGTGCGCGGAGCCTCACCGAAGCGATCCTCTGGCACGGCGGCGAAGCTGAAAAGGCCCGCAACGCGTTCTCCTCCCTGCCGAAAGACGACAGGGCGGCCCTGATTACATTCCTGGAGTCACTTTGATGCGCCTTTGGCACCCCCTGCTCTGCCTTACTCTGATCGGCCTCGCCACATCCGCGGCCGCCCAGACTGTTGCTCCCCCGGCAGGGCTGAACGAGGATGCCGTTCCCGCCGTCATGCAGCGCGCCGTCGACGAGGTGATCCGTCCCGGCTATCGCAACATGCAGCAATCCGCCGCCCGGCTGACCACGGCGATGAAGGATCTTTGCGCCGACGGCACGCAGCAGACGCTCGACAAAGCGAAGTCCACCTTCGACGACACGATCCGCTATTGGTCGATCATCGAGATCGTCCAGACCGGGCCTGTCATCCAGGACAATCTCTTCGAGCACATCCTGTTTTATCCCGACCGCAAGGGCGTCGGCCTCAAGCAGGTGCAGGCGCTGATCGCCAAGGCCGATCCGAACGACGCGACCGTTGATGCGATCGCCGGCAAGAGCGTTGCGTTGCAAGGCCTGACGGCGCTGGAATACGTCCTTTACGGCAATGGCTCCGATGATCTCGTCGGGCAGAAAGGCAGTTTCCGCTGCCTTTACGGCCAGGCGGTCGCCGGCAATATCCAGCGTGAGGCCGGCGAAGTCGTCGCCGCCTGGGAAAAACCCGACGGCGTGCAGGCGAGCTGGAAACATCCGGGCCCGCAGAGCAACGATTTCATGGACAACAAGGAAGCGGTGACGGCGCTGCTCGGCATTCTCGTCCGTGGGGCGGAGAATGTCCGCGACCAGCGGCTGGAGCAATTCTACAAGGGCAAGGACACCGCGCCACGGCCGCGCATGGCGATCTACTGGCGCTCCAAGAACACCTGGAAATCAATGGCCGCCAATCTGGAGGGCCTGCGCACGCTCTGGCAGAAGGCCGGCATGGCCGAGCTCCTGCCGCCGGACAAGCAGCCGATCGCTGCCTCGATCGACCAGGACTTCAAATCGCTGCTCGACAGCGTGCCGAAGCTCAATCCCGACATCGACGTCGCCGTCAGCGATGCGGAGAAGGCCAAGCTCGATGCGCTGCTTGCCGACAGCCGCGACCTGATTACCAGGATCAGCGACGAATATGGCGCGGCGATCGGCCTTTCGGCCGGCTTTTCCTTTTCGGACGGAGACTGAGACGATGATGCGAAGTGCCGCAATCGACCGACGCAGTTTCGTCAAGGCCGCCGGCCTTGGCTTCCTTGCTTCTTTGGCGCCGAGGTCGCTGATGGCACTCGAGCGGACCGATGCGGTCTATGCCTCGGGCATTCGGGCAGCCGACGGCTCCTTTGCCATTGCGACCGTGACCGAGCGCGGCGAGATCGTCGATCAGGTGGCGCTTCCCGCCCGCGCCCACGGCATGGCCTTCAGCGCCAGTACCGGCAAGACGGTCGCCTTCGCGCGCCGGCCCGGCACCTATGCGATGATCTTCGATCCCTGGAACAAAAGCGAGCCGATCGTCATCAGCTCCAGGGAGGACCGGCATTTCTACGGCCACGGCGCCTTCTCTCCTGACGGCCGTTTGCTCTATGCCAGCGAGAACGACTTCGACGGTAATCGCGGCATGATCGGCCTCTACGACGCCACGAACCGCTTCAACCGCATCGGCGAATTCGAAACCTACGGCATCGGTCCGCACGACATGACCGTTTCCGACGACGGACGCCTGCTGATCGTCGCCAATGGCGGCATCGAGACGCATCCGGATTTCGGCCGTACCAAGCTCAATCTCGGAGAGATGCAGCCGTCGCTGGCGCTGATCGATGCGGCAACCGGTGCGCTGGTCGAAAAACATGTGCTGCCGGCGGAATGGGCAGAACTCTCCACCCGCCATGTCGATCTCGATGGCGCGGGCCGCATCTGGTTCGCCTGCCAGTATGAAGGCCACCGCAAGGATTTGCCGCCGCTTGTCGGCCATTTCGCCAAGGGCGAGGATCTTACCTTTATCGACCTGCCGGAGGAGACAATGCGCAGGCTCGCCAATTACGTCGGGGCGATCGCCGTCAATCGCAGTGAAGGTCTCGTCGGCATCACCTCGCCGAAAGGCGGCGCCTCGGTGACCATCGACGCTAGGACGGGCAAGATGCTGGCCGAGACTTCCGTACCGGATGCGGCGGGCATCGCGCCGGCTAGAAGCGGCTTTGCCGTCTCCTCCTATGACGGCGATTTCCTGTCGACCCGCAGCGACGTCGCCTGGGATCAGCACATCGTGCGGATCTAAATCAGGGAAGGCAGGGCTTTAACCGGAACGCGCATAGGCTTTCTGCTCGGCGCCGACGCTCGATGCCGCGGCTCTTGCCGCCTCGTGCAGCCATTCGTTTCCCCGCGCCGCCAAATCCTTCAGGATCGCCGCAACCGCAGCCGCATCGTCGGAATGACAATTGGCGATCTCAAAGCCCATCAGTTCTAGCATCGTCGGCGAAAGCAGGATCTCGGGATGCCGGTCGATTTCGATCTTGCAGCTGTTCGGCGAGAGCCGGCGCACGAGGATGCGGCCGGAGACCCGATAGTGAGGATCGACTGAGCGCGCCCGCCCATTGGCGATCTCGCTTGCATGGATCGCCACATCCCGCGGGTTGTGGCGAAGCGACCAGGCGGACGGCACCAGCGCCTTTGCCTCGCGCAGCACCGGCCCACCCTGCCATTCGGCATAGGCGACGAAACGCGGCCGGCCGAGGCTGCCGGTGCCGCCGCTGCGTGGCTTCGCCACGAAGGATCCTGACCCCAACGGCAGCGCGTCTGCGAGCGCCTTGACATAGGCTGGTGGTGCCGGCTTCTTGCCGGGCTGCAGCATTTCGTATTTCTCCCAGAATTCCCGGCGTTCGGAATTCGGCAGCAGCAGCGCCTTGCGCAGCCATTTGTGGTCGCGCTCGAGGATGACGGGCAGCGGATTTTCAAGGCCTCTGCGATAACCGCTCAAGATCAATTCGCCGATCATGCGAACCGAGGGACCGTCGCCGCCGCGGGCGAGGACAGCGCTTGCCGCAAGGCGAACGAGATCCAGCGCATAGGGCATCACCGCCGCGTCGTCGAAATCATTGACGCCCCAGACGAGCCGGCCCTCGATATCGCGCCAGGTGCCGAAATTCTCCAGATGCGTGTCGCCGATCGCCAGTACCTCAGGCGCGCCCGTCAGTTCCGGGCAGATATCGCGGATGATCTCGCACCAGCGCCAATAGGTGGCGCGCAGGAAGACGAAATCGTCGCTCCGCATCTTCTCGTGCTTCTCCCGGAGATCGTCCTTGACGAGATCGTCGCCGAGTTCACCTGCCAGCCAGGTCTCGAAATTCCGCACCGATTGCGATATCGTCGTCATGCTGGCGCTCCATCATTTCGCGACCCGATGCGGAGAATACGCGCACCGCGCGAAGCTGCAATCGTCTTCGCATCGAATCGCCATATCGAGCGGTACTGGCCAGCGGTACCAGCCAGCTGTGCCGGCTTGCACGGCGACGGAAAGGTGAAGGGTTGCCTCGGCGACACGGTCCCGGGTTTCCATCAGCGCCCGGACCGATTTCAGCAATGTCCAGCTTGTCGAATGCGGCGCGCCATGCCACTTTCGCGGCTGCAAGAGGGGCAGACATGAGCGAGACTGACAGGGGCGATTTCCGCGCGCGAATCCGCCGCAATTTTGCGCGCCAGGCGGCGATGGAAACGATCGGCGCGGAGCTGACGCGCGTCGAGCACGGCGTCGTCGAGATCGAGCTACCCTTCGACGTCAAACTGACACAGCAGCACGGAATCCTGCATGCGGGCATCATTTCCGCAGCGCTCGATTCGGCATGCGGCTTTGCCGCCTATAGCGTCATCGACCCGGAAGCCTCGATTCTGACGATCGAGTTCAAGGTCAATCTCATGTCGCCGGGGCGTGGCGATCGTTTCCTGTTTCGCGGGGAAATCACCAAACCCGGCTCCACCATCATCGTCGCGGACGGACGAGGCTACGCGATCAGCGACGGGCCGGCGAAACTGATCGCCTCCATGACCGGAACGATGATGGTGATCCGCGGTAGAGAGGGCATTACGGGATGAAGTTCGAACTGAAATCGGTCGCGGGGAAATCCATCCTTTTCGTCATGGCGGCGGAGGCCGAATATGGTCCCTTCCTGCGTTCGCGCATCGAACCTCTGATGACCGGCGTCGGCCCGGTCGAGGCAGCCATCGCGCTGAGCAAGACATTGGCGCGGCTGGATGCCGTCGACGACCTGCCCGATCTCGTCGTCTCCCTCGGCTCGGCCGGCTCGGCGAAACTGGAGCAGACCGAAATCTATCAGGTGACCTCGGTTTCCTACCGCGACATGGACGCCTCGCCGCTCGGCTTCGAAAAGGGCAAGACACCCTTTCTCGACCTGCCGGCAACGCTCGAGCTGCCGCTGCGCATTCCCGGCATTGCCGAAGCAAGCCTTTCCACCGGCGGCAATATCATCTCGGGCGCCGCCTATACCAATATCGACGCCGACATGGTCGACATGGAGACCTATGCGGTGCTGCGGGCCTGCCAGGGCTACAAACTGCCGCTGATCGGCCTTCGCGGCATTTCCGACGGCGCCGTCGAGCTGCAGCATATCTCCGGCTGGACCGAATATCTGCACATCGTCGACCGCAAGCTATCTTACGGCGTCGACAGCCTATTCACGGCGCTGGAGGACGGGGTTTTCTGGTTCTGAGCCTTTGAATGGATCATGTCCCGGCAGGTGGTGTAGGTGGCGGGAGATAGCAAAGCCGAGTGCCGGGGTTTCTGACCGGCGCTTGCTCAGGAACGTCTTTGCACTGTGAACCTCTTCAGGGCCGCGAGCGTTTCCGGGCTGACATGATGCTCCATCGGCGCCGGTCGTGACCCCACCTGCGCGTCGAATTACGATTGACAATCAACATGATGCGTTTCACCAGACCGGGGTCAACCTTCGCTTCTGATTCACAATGGCTGTTCAAATGGATCTTGCCTCATCGGCTGTCAGCGCATTCTCGCGCGTGCCTGAAACGATGATCTCCAGCACTTCATGCTCGTCGGTATTCCTGACGTAGCGATCGCCGACATATTCGCCGCGCTTGAGGACCATGACGCGATCGCCCACGGCAAAAATATCGATAAGGCGGTGTGAGATGATGATCTGGGCGACGCCCTGCTTCTTCAGTTCCAGCATGGTTTCGAGCAGCCGTTCCGTCGCCATCACGGAAAGGTTGGCGGTCGGCTCGTCGAGGATCACGACGCGCGGCTCGAACGAGATTGCGCGGGCGATTGCGACGGATTGCTGGCGGCCGCCCGACAGGCTTTCGACCTTCTGATAGACGGAGTTCACGTCGACCTTGAGCCGTTTCAGCACGCTGTCGGCTTCCGCATACATCTTCCGCCTGTTAACGAAAGGGCCTTTGAGCGGCCAGCGGCCAAGGAAGATGTTCTGGCCGACATCCATGTTGCCGCAGAGCGCGAAATCCTGGTAGATCATCTCGATGCCGACGTCGCGGCTCTCATGCGGGCTCTTGAACCGCACCGGTTGTCCGGCAACGAGGATATCACCCGCATCGCGCTGATAAGCACCGGTCAGGATCTTCATCAACGTCGATTTGCCGGCGGAGTTGTCGCCGACCAGGCCGAGAATCTCACCGGGATAAAGCGTGAGATCGACCTTGCGAAGCGCCTGCACGGCTCCAAAGGCTTTTTCGATGCTCCGCATTTTCACGATCGGCTCGGATGGTGTCGCGTCAGCCATGACTACTGTCCCGTGTTGGCGCGCGCCTTGCGAGGCGGGTTCGCAGGCGTCCGAAAATGTTGGTCTGGCGCACCCATATGTCGATCAGCACCGCCACGATCAGGATGATGCCGATAAAGACATTGATCCAGTGCTGCGGCATGCTGAACCCCTGCACGTTGAGTTGCAGGAGTGCCCGGACGAGCGTGATCGAGGCCGCTCCCGCAAGCGCGCCGATCATGGTGCCGTAGCCACCGAAGATCGATCCGCCGCCTATGATCACGGAGGCGATGGCGTCGAGCTCGCGAAACTGGCCGGCAACGGGGTTGAAGCTGCGAAAGTAAGCGACGTTGATGATCCCCGCCATGCTCGCGCAGAGCGCCGACAGCATGAGCGAGATGAAGCGCACGCGGTTGGTGTTGATGCCGGCATAGGCAGCGGCGCGGACGTTGCCGCCGGCGGCGCAGACCTTCAGCCCGAACGGTGTATAGGCGAGCACGATGCCGGCGATCACGGCGATGAAAAACATCCAGATCGTCTGGATGCTGACGACCTCGGCCACCGTGCGAATGATCCCCGACGGTAGCGAAAGGCCGAAATGAAGGAGGACGTCGTTCACCTTGCGTCCGAGCAGGTTGTAACCCTCGGACCAGCCGGTCAGCTGTTGCCCTGCGACGAGCCAGGCGGCGAGGCCCCGGGCAATGTAGAACATGCCGAGCGTGGCGATGAAGGCAGGCAATTTGAAGCCGACGACGACCATGGCGTTGACGGCTCCGGCGATCATCCCCGCAAACAGGCCCATCGTCACGGCGGTGAGCGGATCGGCGCCGAGCACCTTCAGGAAATAGGCCGCGGTGCTGCCGGCAAGGGCAAGCACCGCGCCGACGGAGAGATCGATATCGCCGGCTGCGATGACATAGGTGAGCCCGACGGTGATGAGGGCCAATTCCGTGTAATTGAGCAGGATGGCAAAGGTGTTGGGCAGGTTCCACCAGTAGTCCGGCCTGAGCACGAGGCCCGTCAGCCACAACACGACGGTCAGGATGATGGCCAGTGCGTCGCGGCGGGCAAGAAACTTGCCGAGCCCGGTGGCAGACAGCGCCATGTCGGCCGCCATCGCCCCCTTGGTCTGCACACCTTCGATCGCCATGCCGCCCATCTCGTAGGCCGGCGGGGGTGGCCGGCCGCGCAGCCATGCCCATAGCCGGGCCGCGACCTGGCGCCGAATGAGGAAGGGCTCGATAAGCACGGCGATGACGAGAAGGAGGCCCAGGAAAACCAGCACGGCGCCTGCGGGCAGGGTGAACTTGGCGCCGACTACGATGCTTTCACCGTCGATCACGACGATGCGCGTGATCGGCCATCCCTCGCGCAGCACCTTGTCGATCAGGACGACGACCGCAGCACCTAGGCAAGACCCGATGACGCGACCGCGCCCGCCAAGGATCGATGCTCCGCCGATGACGACAGATGCGATAACGGTGAGTTCCCAGCTGACACCATAGAGAGGGGTCACGCCTTTGTCCTGCGCGGCCGACAGGAGAGCCGCCAGGGTTGCGCAAAGCGAGGAGAGCAGATAGGCGCGAATGCGCACCCAGCGTGTGCGAATGCCGGCATAGGCCGCCGCCTGCTCGTTTCCGCCGGTGGCGAAAGTCTCATAGCCCCAGCGGGTCTTGGCAAGCACATAGGCCCCAACGATGGCGATGAAGAAGAAGATCGCGATCTGGTTGTTGAAGCCGAGGATATTCGTCTCGCCCAGGTGGAAGAACAGCGGATGGTCTTTCGCCTTGTCGGAGTAATAGATTGCCTGGCCATGCGTCAGCGCCAGCACGAAACCGCGGCCGATGAAGAGGATCGTCAGCGTCGCGATGAAGGCCGGCACTTTCAGGACGGTGACGAGCACGCCGTTGATCAGGCCGATCGCCGTGCCCAGCAGCACGCAGAGGATCGCCGACTGGATCACGCCGAAATCGAGAAAGCTCGGGGCAAAAAGCCTGGCGAAGACCACCGCGATCAGGCCGTAGGTCGAACCGACCGAAAGATCGAGATCCCTGTTGACGATGACGAAAGTCATCCCGACCGCGATGATGCCCACACGGGACGTATCGCGCAGAAGCGCGTGAAGGGCCTCCGTCGATCCGAAAAAGGCCGGATTGACGATTGCCCCGCCGAAATAGAGCAGCGCAAGGAACATGAGGAGCCCCGCCTCCCAGCCGCCGACGAGCTGGGGCGGCGCACGGCCGAGCGATGTCGTCGTGGCGGGCTCCATCAGTTTCTACCGAAAATGAATTTCTACCGAATGAGTTTCTACCGACCGATCCTTGCCTTCGCGTGGCGGGATGGCTCGCACCCTCCCGCCTTGATTTCAGACGTTTCGAACGGCAGTCAGTTCTCGAAGCGCTTGCCGACGTTGGCGACCGTTTCCTTCGTCACAAGCTGGGCACGCGTGTCGAGATTGGCAGCCGCGATACCGCGATCGATCTGCAGATAAAGCTGCATGACGGGCCAGAAGCCCTGCAGGAAGGGCTGCTGGCCGAGCGAGCCGGTCAGGTTCCCCGCTGCGATGCCTTCCTGCTGCGCCGGGCCGAGATCGAAACCATAAGCGCACAACTTGCCTGTCCGCCCCATCTGGGCAACCGCCTTGACGAGCGGCGGCGTAAAGACGTTGTTGGCTGTGAAGGCGCCGACCACGTCGCCGCGGGACTCGAAGAGAGAAACAAGTGCGTTGACGGGGTCGTTCGGGTTCGTGTCGATGCCGACATTCTCCGGACCGGCGTCAACCTTGAAGGCATCGAGCTTGCCGGCGTCCTTCAGCGTCTTGACGATGGCATTGAAGGCGGCGGTGACACGGTTGTTCACCTCGATATTGCCCATCGCGGTGGAGGACGGCAGCACGATCGAACCGCTGGTCGCGCCGCTGGCAAGCACGCAATTTGCAAGCGCCTCGCCCCCGATTGCCGCCGCCGACGCATCCTGGCCGGTGTGGCTGATCGCGCTCCGGTGCAGAATGGTGCCGTCGAACGAGTTGGTCGTCGCGATCGGGATGCCAGCCGCCTCGGCAGCCTTGACGATGTCGTTATAGGCGCCGACCTGCGGCGTCGTCATGATGATGCCGTCGATCGTCGGGTCCTGAACGATCTGGTTCAGGATCTCGATCTCGCGGGCGGGGTCGTCCACCGGCGATTCCGAACCGAGCAGCAATATCTTGGCACCGATCATATTGCCGGCGACGGTCGCGCCGACATAGACAGGGTCAAAGAAACCATTGCCTGCCGTGTGCGTCACGATCGCGAAGGTCAGATGACCGTCAGCCGAATGGAAATCCTTGGTGCCGGGGGCCTCTTTTGCCGCTTCCTCGAAGTTATAGCCGCCAACCGCTTTCTCGACGCCGCCCGACTGCGCAAATGCATGCGAGACACCGAGCGACAGTATCGCGGCCGATGCCGCGTAGAACAATACCCGCCTCATGATTGGTCCTCCCTTGAAACCAAGGGAGGAAAGCCGTTCCAGCGCAATGTATCGAGAGTGGGCCGAAGGCTTATCCTCCCATTCTCTAATATTCCGCGCAATTCTGGTTCAAGTAAACCGCAAACCCATCGTACTTGTGAATTTTTCGCGTTGGAAGCGTCCGATAACCGTTTTTGAATGGCAGGTGACAGGTTGGTGGGGTTGGGACAATCGGAACAATAAAAACCTGGTGCCGCCGATTTCCCGGATTGCAAGGCGAGGCGCTTTTCATTAAAGCCTCGCCATGACCCATACAGCACATCCCGACTCCGTTCTCATCGTCGATTTCGGCAGCCAGGTGACCCAGCTCATCGCACGACGCGTGCGCGAGGCCGGCGTCTATTGCGAGATCGTTCCCTTCCAATCGGCCGAAGAGGGCTTCAACCGCCTGCAGCCGAAGGCCGTGATCCTGTCCGGCAGCCCGGCTTCCACGGTGGACGAGGGATCGCCGCGAGCGCCCCAGATCATCTTCGACAGCGGCCTGCCGGTGTTCGGCATCTGCTACGGCCAGCAGACGATGTGCATGCAGCTCGGCGGCAAGGTCGAGAGCGGCCATCACCGCGAATTCGGCCGCGCCTTCCTCGATGTCGACAGGGACTGCCAGCTGTTCGAGGGCCTCTGGTCCTCCGGCTCGCGCCATCAGGTCTGGATGAGCCATGGCGACCGCGTCACCGCGCTGCCGGACGGTTTCGAGGTGGTCGCCACCTCCTCCAACGCGCCCTATGCCTTCATTGCCGACGAGAACCGCAAATATTACGGCGTGCAGTTCCACCCCGAGGTCGTGCATACGCCCGACGGCGCCAAGCTGATCGGCAATTTCATTCACAACATTGCCGGCATCAAGGGCGACTGGTCGATGTCGGCCTACCGCCAGAAGGCGGTCGAGCAGATCCGTGCGCAGGTGGGCGACAAGCGCGTCATCTGCGCCCTTTCGGGCGGTGTCGACAGCTCCGTCGCAGCCCTCTTGATCCACGAGGCCGTCGGCGACCAGCTGACCTGCATCCTCGTCGACCACGGGCTGATGCGCAAGGATGAGGCCGCCGGCGTCGTCGCCATGTTCCGCGAGCACTACAATCTGCACCTGCTGCACGTCGATGCTGCCGATCGCTTCATCGGCGAACTCGAGGGCGTCAGCGACCCGGAAACCAAGCGCAAGATCATCGGCAGGCTGTTCATCGAGACGTTCGAGGAAGAGGCAAAAAAGCTCGGCGGCGCCGACTTCCTCGGCCAGGGCACGCTCTATCCCGACGTGATCGAGAGCGTTTCCTTCACCGGCGGCCCGTCGGTGACGATCAAATCGCACCACAATGTCGGCGGCCTGCCGGAGCGCATGAAGATGCAGCTCGTCGAGCCGCTGCGCGAGCTCTTCAAGGACGAGGTGCGCGCGCTTGGCCGCGAGCTCGGCCTGCCCGACAGCTTCATCGGCCGCCACCCCTTCCCCGGCCCCGGCCTTGCGATCCGCTGCCCCGGCGGCATCACCCGCGAAAAGCTGGAGATCCTGCGCGAAGCCGATGCGATCTATCTCGACGAAATCCGCAAGGCCGGCCTCTACGACGCCATCTGGCAGGCCTTCGCCGTGCTGCTGCCCGTCCAGACCGTCGGTGTCATGGGTGATGGCCGCACCTACGAATTCGTCTGCGCGCTGCGCGCCGTCACCTCCGTTGACGGCATGACGGCCGATTTCTACCACTACGACATGGAATTCCTCGGCCGCGCCGCGACCCGCATCATCAACGAGGTGCGCGGCATCAACCGCGTGGTCTACGATGTTACCTCGAAGCCGCCGGGCACGATCGAGTGGGAGTGACGGGGAGTAGTATCGGACAGCAGAGGACACTCGAGCGAGTCCTAGATCATCGATAGCAGCCGATAGATTCTATGCGACCCCTGTCGGGCGTCTCCGCGCTCTTCGAACGGCTCCCATCCGCCGTGGCCCACCCCAACCTTCGCGACTTTGTGACCTTCAAATGTTCGGTCGCGCGCTGCTCGAAGACGTTAGAGCGGTTCAGCTTTTCACAGAAGCGCAGAACCGCTCTAACGTTTTGTTTTCACGCAATTCCGGACGGAGAACCGCTTCGCACTTTTCCTGGAATTGCTCTAGCGCGCGCGACCAGTTCTCGGCGTTGATCACACGGCCGTAGATCGATTACTGCTCCTTCTTGAACAAATCCTGGAAGATGAGCTGGCCCCAAGTGCGGCCGCGTGCGTGCACCAGCGCGCCACCCTCGTTGAGCCTTCCCAGCTTGACGGGTGCGAAGCCGAGTTGTTGGGCCAAGTCCGCCACGGGAGCGATCGCGTCCTCGTCGTCGCTCGACAGAAAGACGACCCGGTGGCCGCCCTCGACGATCGGATCGGTAGCCAGGGTGGCAGCAATCAGGTGATTGAACCCTTTCACGAACTTGGCGCCGGTGAACGATTTCGCGACGAAGGCGGAGGACGGGAGGCCGTCCAGCTCTTCAGGGACGGGAAATGCGTTCGTCGCGTCGATGACTGTCTTGCCTTCCCAGCTCGGCATGGCCTTCGCAACCTCGCGATGCTCGCCGAACGGAACCGCAAGGATGATCGTGTCGGCCTCGAGTGCATCCCGCAGCGACTTGGCGACGACCGTGGGGCCAATCGCCCGAGCCTGCGCCGCCAACGCCTCGGGCGGCCGGCGGCTCGCGACGGTCACCTCGATGTTTTTACGGGCGAAGGCGTGGGCGAGGGCCTGGCCTATCTTGCCGAATCCTACAATTGCGTAGCTCATAGTGCTTCTCCGATATTGTGTTGATATTGATTCCCCGCCTTCAACGGCGCTGGGTTATCTGCCGAGCCCCACAGAGCTCCGAATAAGAGAACGGAGCACCTGGCCGGGTGCAGCGCGTCACAGTTGCGCAAGGCCGCCGTCAACCGCGACCTCGCTGGCGGTCATGAAGCTGCTGTCCGACGACGCGAGAAAGGCAGCTGCCGCCCCAATCTCCGAAGGGTCGGCCATGCGCTGAAGCGGCGTCATCGCCCCGTAGGCCTTCTGGCCTTCCTCGCCGAGCGCCTCCTTCGCAAGTTCGGTCGCCGTCGCTCCGGGCGACAGCACGTTTACCCGGATGCCGGTGCCTTTCAGGTCCTCAGCCCACGTCCGCGCGAGGTTGCGTACTGCCGCCTTGCTTGCGCTGTAGGCCGTAAATCCCGGTGCGCCCGTGGTGCCGGCGCTCGATCCGGTCAGGATGATCGAACCGCCCTGACCCATCAGCGGCAGCGCCTTCTGGACCGTGAAGATCGTACCCTTGACATTGGTGTCGAAGGTCTCATCGATGTGCTCGGCGGTGATCTGGCCGAGCGGAAGCGGGCTTCCCGCCCCGGCATTGGCAAAGACGATGTCGAGCGTTCCGCGCTCTGCCTTCACCGCGTCGTACAGGCGATCAAGGTCGGCCTCATCCGAGACCGAGCCCTTCACCGCCCGAGCATTGGGCCCGAGGTCCGCCACAGCGGCGTCAAGCGCCTCCTGCCGGCGGCCGAAGATGAAGACGAAGGCGCCCTCGTCGATGAAGCGCTTGGCTGCGGCGCGGCCGATGCCCGTAGCGCCGCCGGTGATCACGGCGGTCTTTCCATTCAGTCTGTTCATGTCATGCATCCTTCGTTTCGCCGTCACACGTTTTCGGCTGTAGGGGAGGTCCCCCGAGAGCCCCGATATGGGTTCGCCGAAGTCGGGCGGTGAGTCCGCAATTACGCACATCGCTGGTGCAAAAACTATCCATCCAGATGATTAAGTGCCGCAACACTCGCGCACAGCGCGGCTCAGTGTGCTAGAACGGGCTTCGGAAGCCGCGCCGTGCGGCGCGGGAATGCACCATGATCGACTGGGACGACGTTCGCTACTTTCTTGCCGCCGCGCGCGGAGGCTCATTGCGGGCTGCCGCCAAGCGCCTCGGGGTGAACCACGCGACGGTGCTGCGACGCATCGCTCAGCTCGAGGAACGCCTCGGGGCGCAGATGTTCGAAAAGCTGCCTTCGGGCTACCGCCTGACGGCTGCGGGCGACGAGGTCCTCGAGCTCGCGGACCAGATGGAAGCGTCGTCGCACCAGCTGGAGACGCGCGTCTTCGGGCGCGACCAGAGCGTGCGCGGGCTTCTGCGGGTGACGTTGGCTCCGCCCCTCGCGACACACCTGCTGATGCCGGATTTCGCCGATTTCGCGCGTCTGCATCCTGATATCGAGATGGAAATCGTGTCGTCCGGCGAGCTGGCAAATCTGACCAACCGAGAGGCCGACGTGGCGATCCGCGTCGTTTACGACCGCAAAACCCTGCCGCTCAATCTTCACGGCCTGAAGGGACCGGAGCTGTTCGGCGGCGTCTACATGTCTCGCGATCGACTGGCCGCGTGGCGCGCGGGCGCGCCGGATCCCATCCGGTGGATCGTCATCAGCATGCATGGAATTCCGGATTGGGCCACCGAGGGCGAGGTTCGCACTACAGGGGTTCCGTTCAGGACCACGGACGGCGAGGCGCAGATCGTAGCGGTACGGCAAGGGCTCGGGATGACGACGCTGCCGTGCTTCGTCGGGGATGCCGACCCCCTGCTGGTGAGGGTGCCGGGCACCGACCTGCACATGCATGGAACGCTCTGGCTTCTCACGCAGGGGGAGACACGCAAGACGAAGCGCGTCCGGCTCTTCACGGAGTTCGTATCCGGCAGGCTCTCCGCTTACGCTCCGCTTCTCGCCGGGCT
This sequence comes from Rhizobium sp. SU303, assembly GCF_021052345.1. NCBI lineage: Bacteria > Pseudomonadati > Pseudomonadota > Alphaproteobacteria > Hyphomicrobiales > Rhizobiaceae > Rhizobium > Rhizobium sp. SU303. The sequence goes on along the minus strand of NZ_CP088095.1, from coordinate 4,934,561 downwards.
GTCCATATCGCGCGACTGACGCTCGGCAGGTCGCCGGCGACGCTTGCCGTCATCCGGTCGGAAGCCGAGCTGCGATTGCTTGAAGCGACGTCGTTCAATCCGCGAATGTTGCGCCGTTTGCGCTTTAGATCAGGATGATTTAGGCCCGATCGGCCTAAAATCATCCTGATCTAAATCAAAGAAGTAGAGCATGATGTCGTCCGAAAACCGCTCACACTTTTCGGCATCATGCTCTAGCGACCGACACCTGCAAAGGGCGGAGCCGGTTCGCAATACTCAATCAGCAATTCGGTGAGGACCCGTATCTTCCGTGCGGGGTGCTGACCTGGCGGGCGGATGACATATGCACCTGCCGGGGGTGGTGGATAATGCGTCATGACCGGCACAAGCGCGCCGGAGGCTATAAATTCATGGGTAAGGCAATCGGGCAGGTAAGCGATCCCAAGTCCTGCTGCCGCGGCGGCGACGAGCGCAGTGCCGTTGTCGGCCTTAAAGCGCCCCTGCGGACGAACCGTTATGATCTTGTCGCCATCCATGAGTTGCCAGGCTTCGGTGCCCTGCATGAGGGCCTCGTGAGCGACGAGTTCCTCCGGCGTCTCGGGAGATCCATGCACCTTGATGTAGTCCGGGCTCGCGACGAACTTCCCATAGATTGGTCCGACGCGTCTTGCGATCAAGTTGGAGTCCTGAAGATAGCCAACCCGGATCGCACAATCATAACCCTCTGTGATGAGATCGACGAAGCGATCACTGTAGCATGTGTGGATGTGGAGTTGGGGGTGGCGGCGCGCCATTTCCGCGAGGATGGGAGCGAAGTGAGTCTGGCCGAAGGAAAGCGGCACGGCAACTCGCAAGCGGCCGCGAAGGTCACCGGCGGGTAGGATCGTTTCCTTGGCCACGTCGATCTCGGCGCAGACTCTCGCTGCATAATCTCGGAACGTGGCCCCAGCTTCCGTGAGAGCGGCGCCCCGGGTGGTCCGTGCAAGAAGCTGGACACCAAGTTCCGCTTCAAGCCGGAAGAGCCGCCGACTGACGATTGACTTGGAGACGCCAAGCCGGAGCGCCGCCGGCGAAACTCCCCCGGCATCAGCCACTTCCACGAAGGTCTGCAGTTCTTCGATGTTCATTTGGCGTTCCCCTTTTCGCGACACAGCTTGCCATAAAAGGGTGCTACCGCATCTCGAATAGGAACGGCAATACTGCTTCCAGGCAACGTCGCCCCTGGCGCATGTCTCCCGCAAACCAATGCCGCTCATGGGCGGCAGCAAAGGAAGTAATAATGACCTTTCGTAATGGCCTTGCTTCGCTTCTTCGTCCCGAAGATTCGGTACTCGTTCTGATCGACCACCAGCCTTACCAACTCACGAACCTGAACAGCCACGATCCGCAGGCGGTGGTCAACAATTCGACGGCCCTGGCGAAGGCCGCGAGGGCTTTCGGTGTTCCCACCATCCTGACGAGCGTGATCGCCGATCGGGGCGGTCTGATCTTCCCGCAAATCACCGATGTCTTCCCGGGCCAAGAGGTGATCGACCGAACGTTCATCAACACCTGGGAAGACAGGAAGGTCGTGGACGCGGTCAAGGCGACCGGCCGCAAGCAGCTGATCATCGCCGGCCTGTGGACCGAGGTATGCGTCGCGATGCCGGTGATCCAGGCGCTCGGCGAAGGCTGGGATGTGACCGTTATCACCGACGCGTCGGGCGGCACTTCGGTCGAGGCCCACGAGGTCGCCATCCAGCGCATGATCGCGGCTGGCGCGAACATGATGACCTGGCTGGCGCTGGCGTCCGAATGGCAGCGCGACTGGGCCCGGACCGAGCACGCGGCAGAGTTGACTGAGGTACTCAAGCAGCATGCCGCCGGTAGCGGCATCGCGTACCTCTGGGAGCAGCAGCTGCTCAACACGCCTGTGCCTAGAGCATGATGCCGAAAAGTGTCAGCGGTTTTCGGACGACATCATGCTCTAACTTTTTAATTTAGAACAGGATTCAGATTTTAGGCCGATCTGGCCTAAAATCATCCTGTTCTAGCAACGCAGGCTGATCTGCACCCGGATCAGGCGCCCGTCCGCTATCGCGCGCATCACCTTTGCGACGGGCGCCCCTATGAATTCGTAGGCTGCGCGCCGTCACCTCCGTCGACGGCACCAAAGCTGGCTGTTTCCGTCGCTTTGGCCCCAACCCAAGACCAAGACTTTCGTGGCGACTTTCATCTGGCGAGTCCCGAGATCAAGCCGGAACGTAAATCAAACCTGATCACATCCTCGCCAATCCGGTCATGAGCCGTCAGGCGGAGCGGCGGCCGGGGTCCGGCGAAATATGGCTTGCCGTGACCGAGCACGACGGGGTGCAGGTAGATGCGATACTCATCGATCAGGCCAAGTTCGGTGAGGCTTTGCGCCAAATTGGGGCCGGCAACTTCGATCTCTCCGTCGCGCTCCGCCTTCAGCGCGCGGATCGCGGCCTCAAGGTCTTCCCCGACAAGCCTGGCGTTGGGACCAACCGACTTCAACGAGCGCGAGACGACCCATTTCGGCTGGCTGCGCCACGCCGCCGCGAAAGCCTGTCGTTCTGCATCCCATTCAGGATGTTCGTCGTCCCAGTAACGCATGACCTCATACATCTGGCGACCGTACACACTGCCCGCCTGCCGCTGAGCCTCTTCGATGAAGTGGCGGAAGAGCGTGGGGCTTGGCGCAAACGCCATATGATCGACGTAGCCGTCCAGGGACTGGTTCATTCCGAATACGAGCTTAGCCATCCTCACTTCCTTTCCTTAAACGGCATATCCGCAGGTCTGATTGCATTATGCAATCGGTTGCGAGTTAACTCAACTGGTTTTAAATCGCAATTTGTTTTTTGGAGCAGCATGAACGCCCACGCTTAGGCTGCCGACTAATCTGCCTGTCAAGGCAGCCTGGCTGGACAACGGCCTGTCCGCTTCCAGCGATCCGAATGGACAAGCCATCATCAGAGGGCGCTATTTCAGCGGCAGAAACAGCTCCGCCATCGCCTCATGCTCCGCCACTTCCGGGAAGAAGCTCAGCCGCTGGCAATAGATCGGGAAGTCGCGTGCTTCCTCGCCGCTGGCCGGAAGCCAATCGCGATAAAGGTAGAGCGCGGCGGGCTCCAGATTGTCGGTGTTGCCGACGACACGCAGCACCGCGCAGCGTCCACCAGGGATCTCGCCGGCCTTGATCTCCTCGCCGTTCGCCCCGATCGGTTGGTCGGTTCCGACACAAAGATCCACGCTGTAATCGGCAGGCGACTGAGGACGCCGCTCGGAACGCCAGACGTTGAAGGTCGGACTTGTCCTGGGGTGCAGGCCAGCGGCCTTGCGCCAGGCGATGAACCGCTGGATGGTGGCACCGAGCGTCGCCGGGTCGCCCCGATGCTCCATGATCGCCACCGGCGTGGTGGGCACATTGCGAATTATCACGTCGTCAGTGGTAAAAGTCTTCTGCATGAGCTTGCTCCTTGCATTGTCGAGAGGCCCGAAGGCGGCAAGCCACGGCTCCCAGTCGGGAGACTTCCGAAACGACGAAGGCGATTGCCCGAACCGTTGCCGAAAGGCGCGGGCGAAGGCATCCGGCGCATCGTAGCCGGCATCCATCGCTATATCGGTGACACGTTCTTCGTCCCTGTAGGCCAGCCGGTATGAAGCGCGCTTCATGCGGGCAAGCTGGATATAGCGATGCACTGACAATCCGAAGGTCGCCGTGAACTGCCGGTGGAAATGAAACTTCGAGAAGGCTGCGACACCGCTCAGAACGTCAAGATCGAGATCGGCATCGAGGTGCCGGTCGATATAGTCCAGCACTCGCTGCATCCGCTCATGATAGTTCCGAAGCGCTGCGGTCATTCGTCTTGGTCTCCGTGGCAGCTCAAACTAGATCCCTCAGGCAACGCAGCGCTCGACCGAACTTGCGGTTTGGCATGGATCAGCCGGCGTGCCGACCGATCCGAGTATCTTGCGATCCTCGGCCGGCCGTTGTCATGGAGGAAATGACGACTGCGGATCCGAAGCCGGCTTCAGCGGCCGTAGGTGACCTCGACGGAGGCCTTGGCAAGCGTATTGGCCCTGACATAGAAGCCAACCATGGCAGCCGGGGCGGTCTCGGGAAGCGGGAGCTTGTCCACCGAGAGCGCGTAGACGGTGAACTGGTAGTGGTGCGGCTGATCGCCGGCCGGCGGGCATGCGCCGCCATATCCGGACATGCCAAAATCCGTGTGACCTTCGACGGCGCCTGCGGGAAGCTTTTTGTCACCGCTTGCGCCAGTGGCGATCTCCGAGGCATTTGCGGGAATGTTGAAGACCGACCAATGCCACCAGCCCGAGCCTGTGGGGGCATCCGGATCGTAAGCCATGATGGCGAAGCTCTTGGTCGCCTCAGGCGCACCCGACCAGGTCAGTTCCGGCGAGATGTTCTTGCCGGCGCAGCCGAAGCTGTTGAAGACCTGCGCGTCGGCCATGGACTTGCCGGCGGCCAGATCCTTCGAGCTGAGCCTCATTTCGGCCTGTGCGGCCGTCGCGCCGAAGACGGACGCTGCGAGAAGTACTGCTGTGATGAAACGCATGCTGTTTTCCTGCGGTGGATAATGCAGGAAAACTATCGTCACCGCGCAAGCGCATCTGCCCCGCTATGCTCAACTTCTGCCCCGATCCGCTCAAAACGCTCGGAGCCACTACGGACATGGCGCGGATTGACGCCGAACCGCTCCTTGAACCGCGCCGCGAATTGAGAAGGGGAGTCGTAACCGACCTCAAGCGCAATCTGCGCCATCGGTAGGGTTGTGGTTTGAATGAGGCCCAAGGCGCGATTCATTCTTGTATCGCTCAGGATCTCACTGAAGCCGGTATTCTCGGCGGCGAGCTTCCGCCTCAGCGTCGCTTCGCTCATGTTGAACGAGCGCGCCGCATGGCCCAGCGTCCAATCAAAGGCCGTATCGCTTTCAATCATCTGCCGCAGCCGGTCCTCGAGCCGAGGACTTTGGCATTGGCCCAGCACCGCTCCGCCGAGCGCAAACCAGGTGATGAGTTCGATCAAACGCGCCTTGGCAATGGCGCGGGGAAGCCTCGTCAGATTGCCGGGCTGACAGCAATAGTCAAATAATGCCGCTGCTTCCTCCGGCAGGTCCGAGGTGCCTGCCGGGACAGGCCTTGATGGAACGGCGATTGATCCCATCCTGATATAGGCTTCCTCGAACAGCTGTCGCGGAACGGGAAGCGCCAGGGTCTGATACTTCTGCGGCGCCTTGGGAATGTTCTCCATGGTCAACGGTCGATAGTCGGGCAGCAAGCCATAGGCGCCGGCTTCGAGGCGCAAAGCCTTGTCATCTGCCATGACGACCTTCGTTCCCGATTGTACCTGTATCAACAGGGGGCTCGTATTGACGAGACGAAAAAAGCAGGCCCGCCCGCCCTGGCGGATCAAGGCCCTGGTCGGAATGGGAAAGACCTCGTCGAGCATATGTTCTCCGGCAACAGAATGGATGAGAGCGGCCACCGGAAGAACCGACATGAACACGCCATGATCCCTACAGCACCGCACCGCGTGCCTTTTCAGACGCGCTGAGAAAGCTGTAGCACTTTGAATTGCTGCATAATTCCTTAAATCGATCCGTGAGGAATTATGCAGTGGGGATCGGAAATACCAAAACCGCGTGACAGCGGCAACATTGAGCCAGGGGCTGCAGACCAACTCTGGCGCCAGTCGGACTATACACAGCCTGCAGGGGAAGATCGAGTCGGAGTGACGGGTAGTAGAACAGGCGTTAACGGTTTGAAAGCGCTAGCCTAAGAGAGTTCCGCCAGGCGTCGATAGTTCTATGTGTGGGAACCCTGCCTCATGAGAACGTCGGCAGAACCGCTTAATCCCCGCGCTTGCCCTCAGAGGTCTGCCCATCAGCCATCACGTAGGTAACTTTGGTAACGTTCATCCCTACTGAGGTCGATCTGGCCTGAGAGGTTGTCGAGCCAGAACGATAGCCCGTCAACAGTGAAGATGAGGCGTTGGAGGTCCCAACGTTCCGGAGCGATTTCGATGGGCGATCCGTCCAGCTCGGTGGAATAGCGGAACGTTATCGAACGGGGATCAACGATAGCCAACTCGGAAACGCGATCCAGCATATAGTCCGAAATGTAGCTTGCCTCATCGTCCAGATCGTCGGCTGTTCGCCGGAAAGAGTCGATGAGAGAGTTAAGGCTGTGCCCAGCGTCTTTGGAAACGATGCCCCCCGCGTAATGGATATGCCACTTAAGGGCTACTTCCATGGCATGACGAAGGTTGAACAATGCGGGGAAGATCAAGTTATTGGCTAACCCTTGCCGCTTCAGGATCTGCCTGAGAAGGATTGTACTCGCGTCAAGATAGCCTTCCCAAATCCGACATTCTCTCCATCCGCCGCCGAACCGGAATTCAACGCTTGGGGCGCCGTCCTCCGCCGGCGCAATCAACCGCGGGTCAGGGTTGCTCAGGAAGACCTCGTAAAGCGCGTTCTCCTGGTCTTCGATGATCGACATCAGTTCAACTGAACCTTGCTTTTACGCTTGGCGTCAACATCTGGCGCATAGAAGCCGCGCTGGGCTGATAATTGTAACAGCGGTAGCCACAAAGCCCAAGCAGCTGCAATCATGTCGTTGATATATTGACGTTCGGGCATTTTCGACGAGTCGGTCGAAGTGATGTGGGCTTGCAAGGCGCTGCAATGGTAAATTGCATATCAAAACATCTGCGCTGTCTGGATAGAGGTCCCCTTAATCGTCAAGGTCAACCGGACCGGATCATTCACAGACTTTGTCTAACGCCCGTCAAATCTGCGGACATAATCGACCAATGCGCGCAGCTTCAGCGGCTGCCTCTGGCGCCTGGGATAGTAGAGATAGAAGCCCGGGAAGGGCGGACAGAAATCCTCCAGCAGCGGCACGAGTTCACCGCGGTCGATATAGGGCTGGAAGGTTTCCACCATGCCGAAGGTGACGCCTGCCCCCGCGCAGGCCATGCGGATCATCATTCCCATATCGTTGGTCGTGACTGTGGGATCGACGGCGACGTCGAAGTCGCGATCATTCTCGGTGAACTCCCAGCGATAAGGCGCCGTATCCGGGCGCGGCCGCCATCCAATGCAGGCATGGTTCTGCAGGTCGCGGGGGTGGCGGGGGTGGCCGCGGCGCTCGAGATAGCCGCGGGATGCGGCGGCGCATTGTCGCTGCTCTTCGGAAACTGATATGGCGATCATGTCCTGTTCGATCACTTCGCCCAGCCGGACGCCCGCGTCGAAGCCGGCCTCGACGATATCGAATTCGTCATCGGTGATGGTGATATCGAGTTTGATATCAGGGCAGGCTTCCATGAAGCCGGCCAGCAAGGTGCCGGAGAGGAAGTTCTCGGCGATCGAGGAAACGGTGATCTTCAGCAGGCCGCTCGGGCGCGCCTGCATTTCCCGCACCGTCTGCATCGCATCCTTGACCTGGCGGACCGATGGACGAACCGCGTCGAAGAACACTTCGCCGGCTTCGGTCAGGCTGACGCTGCGCGTCGTTCGCTGGACCAGGGCGACGCCGACCCGATCCTCCAGGCGCTGCAGGGCCTGGCTGACGGCAGAGCGGGTGACGCCGAGACGCTCACCGGCGAGCCGGAAGTTGCGCGCCTCCGCCACCGCAAGAAAAACCGAAATGCCTTCGAGATCGTCGACCATTGGTTAGCATTTCTAACCAAGGCATCCTGGATTGGCAACTTAATCACTCGGGTTCTCCGTATTATCTTTCAGTCGAGGTCAACGAAGGCTTCGAAAGGCAAGGCAATGCGAAGGATTTTCAAAAGCCCCCTCCTGCAGTTTCTCACGGTGGTCACCCTGGCTGGCGCGGCGACCAGTTCGTTCGGCGCCGATACCGTGAACCACCGAGAAACTCAGCAGCAACAAACAAGCGAGAACAGAATGCAGCAACATCCCTATGTCGGCATGTGGGTTACGGATGATGGCCGCGTCCGCCACGAACTTCTGCCCAATGGCCGCTACGACGAAGCCCGTGGTAGCCGGGAAAGCGCCTACCGGGGACGCTACGAAGTCACCGGAAGCCACATCGAATATTGGGATGACACGGGCTTCACGGCCGACGGCGATTTCGTCGACGGCCATACCCTCCATCATGGCGGCATGGTGCTTCGGCGCAAATGACGTGCCGCCTGACAGGCAACACCACACAGGAGAAGGCCGCATTTGCCGGCCGGAAAGGATGACGATCATGTCTTCCCCAACGCCCATCTGGTTTATCACCGGCGCATCGTCCGGCCTCGGCCGGGCACTCACCGAAGCCGTCCTGGCCCGTGGCTGGCGCGCCGCCATGGCGGCGCGCAGACCCGAGACCCTGACAGATCTCACGGCAGAGCACGGGGGCCGCGCGCTTGCCCTTGCACTCGATGTGACGGACAGCCGCTCCATCGGCGGCGCGGTTCGTGACGCCGAAACGCATTTCGGTGCGATCGACGTCCTCGTCAACAATGCCGGCTACGGCTACCTCTCGGCGATCGAAGAGGGTGACGACGCCGAGATACGAGCCCAGTTCGAGACCAATGTCTTCGGATTGATCGATGTCACCAAGCAGGTTCTGCCGGGGATGCGCCGACGCCGACAAGGGCATATCTTCAACGTCTCCTCGCTTGGCGGGCTCGTCGCTTTTGCCGCAACCGGCTACTACCACGCCACCAAGTTCGCGGTCGAAGCCTTGTCGGAATCGCTTTCCCATGAGGTCAAACCGCTCGGCATCGATGTGACGATCCTCGAACCCGGCGCCTTCCGCACGGATTGGGCCGGCCGGTCGATGGTCGAATCCAGCACGGTCATCGAAGACTACGCCGAAACGTCAGGCAAGCGGCGCCAGGCCACCCGCTCGATCTCCGGCAACCAGCCGGGCGATCCCGCGCGCGCGGCAACCGCGATCGTATCGGCGTTCGAAGCGGACGTGCCGCCGCTGCGCCTGCTGCTCGGTGCACCCGCCCTGAAGATCGCCCGCGAACGGCTCGATGCGCTGCGATCAAACTTCGACGCCTGGGCGGAGATGACGCTCAGCGCCGATTTTCCCACCTGACCACCAAAAAACCCTCAGCCGCATCGCCAGGCGAGCGGCGTACACATGGAGCTTGAAATGTCTGATATCAAAGGAAAAGTCATTGCCATCACCGGCGCCAGCAGCGGTATCGGAGAGGCCGCGGCAAAGGTGCTGGCTGCCGCAGGCGCCCATATCGTGATCGGCGCCCGCCGTACCGAGCGCCTCGAGGAACTCGCCGGCGAAATCGCCGCAAAGGGCGGGACGGTGCGCCTGCGACAGCTTGATGTCACCGACCGTTCCCAGGTGGAAGCCTTTGCAGGCTTTGCCCGCTCCGAATTCGGCCGGTTGGATGTCATCGTCAACAATGCCGGCGTCATGCCGCTGTCGCCGCTCGACGCCCTCAAGGTCGACGAGTGGGACCGGATGGTCGACGTCAACATCAAGGGCGTTCTCTACGGCATCGCGGCAGCGCTTCCGATCATGAAGGCGCAGGGATCAGGGCAGATCATCAACCTGTCTTCGATCGGCGGCCACAGCGTCTCGCCGACGGCCGCCGTCTATTGCGCGACGAAATTTGCGGTGCGTGCGATCTCGGACGGATTGCGGCAGGAGACCGATCGTATCCGTGTGACTGTCATCTCTCCCGGCACGACGACATCGGAACTGGCCGACACCATCACCGATCCGACCGCGCGCGATGCCATGAAGGCTTTCAGGGCGATCACGATCAGCCCCGAGGCCATCGCCAATTCGATCCTCTACGCCGTCAGCCAACCCGATGACGTCGATGTCAGCGAGATCATCATCCGGCCGACAGCCAGCCCCTATTGATCAGCTGAGACTGCTGTCAAAGCAATTCCAGCAAAAGTGTTGAGTGGTTTTGCCAGGCAAAGCGCGAAGCGATTTTGCCGGGAATTGCGGAAAACGAAAAGCCTCCGCCGCCTAAAAACCCAGAGACTGCTGGGCAGGCGGCGGCGGGGCGAGGTTGACGCCTTCGAGCTCCAGCATGCGGGCCTTCGATGACGAACCGCCGGGCGCGGAGAAGCCGCCGATCTTGCCGCCGGCCGCAAGCACCCGGTGGCAGGGAATGATCAGGGCGACAGGGTTCTTCGCCATTGCCTGGCCAACGTCGCGGGCGGCTTCCGGCCCGACGCCGAGCTCCTTGGCGAGCGCACCGTAGGTGGTCGTGTGGCCCCAGCCGACACGCCTTGCCGCCGCATAAATATCCCGGAAGAAGGTATCCTGGCCGGCAAGGTCGAGTTCGACGCCGGAAAAATCCGTCTCCTCGCCCTGGAAGTAACGCTTCACCGCAGCGACCGTCTCCAGCACGGCAGGCGTCGGCGCGCCGGCTTCGGCATCGGGCAGGCGGCGCAGCAGCAGCCGTTCGGTTGCTTCCGCTGATTTGGTCGGCAGTTGGAAGCGGGTGATGCCGGCGTCGCTCCAGGCGATGCCGCAGAAACCGCCCGCGGTTTCGAAGATGAGATAGTGGTGTATGGTCTCTGCCATGACACAGCCTCCGCGTTTTCGATGACCCTCAAAATCGTATGGGACGGCCTCGGTTTCAACCCGTTTCTTGCGCGCATAAGGCTTCCGGGAAATATCGCGATGCGTCTCTCGCAATGTCGATCGAACATTCACGTCATCCGTTCAGAGCGGATTGTATCGGAAAATTATGTTCTCTTTTTGTTCTTGATATTCAATCTCGCCGGAGTATCCTTCGTCGCGTTTTGGAAACGACGAGGTGGGTCATGACGACCCTGAGAGCCCATGAACCAAATCTCCTTCGACTTCGAGGATGGGCGAAGTCGGCGCGGGCGACCGGGCGAAAGCCATAGCGGCGGACACCGGCTTTTCTTCGCCCTCTGTCCGCCTGCGGCGGTCGAGCGGCAGGCGGCATCGATCGCCGATGACTATGGGAAGACTTTCTCTCTTTCGGCAAAGCCACGGCTGACGACGCTGCATATGACGATCATCGGCATCGACGATTATGAAGAATTGCCCGAGGACGCGGTCTTTGCGGCGCGCCAGGCCGGCGCCACGGTGGAGAGCGCGCCGATCGCGATCACTTTCGACAGGATCATGAGCTTCAGGCGGGAAGGCAAGGCGCGGCCGCTCGTGCTTTACGGCGAAGGCGGGCTGAAACCGCTCACCCGACTGCATGTCCAGCTCGGTGTCGGCATGCACAATGCCGGACTGCGGCACAATATCAGCCGCGATTTCACACCGCATATGACGCTGCTCTACGACGGCAAGACCGTGCCGCCGGCGGCCCTCGACACACCGGTTTCATGGACGGCATCCGAATTCCTGCTCATCCACAGTGTTCTCGGAAAAACCGAACATCGGATCATCGATCGCTGGCCGCTGCTCGGCTGAGGCAATGATGTCTCCGGACCACGCTTGCGCTTGCCCTATTTCCGCTCATATAGCTCGGAATGCCTAACCGGGCGCTGGTTGCAAACGGGAACGAAGACAGCATGGACGTTTCAGAGATCATCATCCCTGGAGATACGCCGGGAACGGAGTGGCGGCTGCCGGTGCTGCGCTTTAAAGGCCACGATCCGAAGGCGCCGAAGATCTATATCCAGGCGGCACTGCATGCCGGCGAGCTGCCGGGAACGGTGTTGCTGCATTTCCTCTGCGAAAGGCTGCGGCAGGCGGAAAGCCAAGGTGGGATCGCCGGCGACATCACCATCGTGCCGCAGGCCAATCCGATCGGTGCGGCGCAATCGCATTTCGGCGAGCTGCAGGGCCGTTTCGACCTGGGTTCACGCACCAATTTCAACCGGGATTTCCCGCTGATCTCGATTGTCGATCGCGCCACGCTGATCGAAGATCTCGATGATTATCCGGCTACCGACAGATTGAAGAGGCAGCTGCTGCATATGGCGCTTGGCGCCGATCTGGTGCTCGACCTGCATTGCGACGATGAATCCTTGCAATATGCCTATATCGACGAGGCCTTCTGGCCGGAGGCGGCCGATCTCGCCGCTGCACTCGACATGGAGGTCGTGCTGCTTTCGGATGGCGAAAGCTCGGCCTTCGAGGAGGCCGTCGGCTTTGCATGGAAATATGAAGTTCCCGGCGAACGCCGGCCACGTCTGCTCGGCAAACTCTCCGTCACCGTCGAGCTGCGCGGCAAACGCGACGTCGATCCGGTGCTGGCGAAAAAGGATGCGGACGGGCTCTGGCACTTCCTTGCGACACGCGGGATCGTCGGCGACGAAAAGCCCGCGGCAACGGTATTTTCTGGTCCGGCCGTACCGCTCGACAATGTCGAGATCATCCGCACTCCGGAAGGCGGCGCCGTGCTTTTTCATCGCGACATCGGCGAGAGGGTTGCGAAAGGCGACCGCCTAGTGACGATCGTCACCCGGCCAGGGCAGCCGGGCGGCAGCATCGAGCTTACCGCGCCGCAGGACGGGCTGATCCTGACCCGAACCTCCGACCGGCTGGTGCGGCGGCGCGGCGACCTGATGAAGATCGCCTGCGACGAACCCAGCAAGGCTTCGCGCAAGGCCGGCACGCTGGAGAATTGAACGGGGCCGGTTTTGTCCTGCTGCGATCGTCGACGCGCTCGGGGATAAAACGTCGCACGGCGTTTGCGCCGGCCTTCGTGCATGTTATCTCGCTACTATCACAGGGAGATCGATCGGGCATGGCCGTCACCATCTATGGCATCAACAATTGCGACACGATGAAAAAGGCGCGCAGCTGGCTGGAAGAACATAGCGTCGCCTATGAGTTTCACGATTACAAGGCGCTCGGTATCGACCTCGCCCATCTCGAAACCTGGATCGACCAAGCCGGCCTCGACACCGTCCTCAACCGCGCCGGCACCACCTTCCGCAAATTGCCCGACGCCGAGCGCGAGAACCTCAACCGGGAGAAGGCGATCCAGCTGATGCTCGACCAGCCGTCGATGATCAAGCGGCCGGTGCTGGAGGCGAAGGGCAAGCTGCTGGTCGGCTTCAAGCCGGAGATTTACGCCGGTACGTTCGGAGGCTGACAGGCGGCCCGCTGAGCTCACGAGGGAAAGAGATGTCCAAGACCACGCGCGCGACACAGCTTCTTTCGCAAGCAGGCGTCGCCTTCACCGTTCATGCCTATGACTACGACCCCAACGCCGAGCGCGTCGGGCTGCAGGCGGCCGAAGCGCTCGGCGAGGCGCCGCATCGGGTGCTGAAGACGCTGATGGCGGAGGTGGACGGCAAATCGGTCTGCGTCGTCGTGCCGTCGGATCGTGAAGTCAGCATGAAGAAGCTTGCCAGCGCCTTTCACGGTAAATCGGCCAATATGATGAAGCCTGCCGATGCCGAGCGGCTGACGGGTTATCATGTCGGCGGCATCAGCCCTTTCGGCCAGAAGAAGACCGTGCCGACGGCGATCGAGGAAGCCGCGCTTGGCGAACCGCTGGTCTATATCAATGGCGGGCAGCGCGGGCTGCAGGTGCGGCTCGATCCGAAGCATGCATTGAACGCGCTGAAGGCCGTCGCCGCGCCACTGATTGCCTGATCAGAGGAAGCGTTCGAGCAGCCGGGCGATCGTCTTCGCCTCGCTCTCGGCGAGCTTGCAGCCGATGTGGGTCTCGATCGATCTGGCATAGACGGTCCACATGCGCTCGCGAAGCCTTCGGCCGGCATCTGTGATCACCACCCAGCGGCCGCGTCCATCCCTGGCGAAGACCTCCCGCCTGACCAGGCCCTCCCGTTCCAGCCGGTCGATCAACCGGGAAAGATTATACTGGGCCAGCAGCGTCCGCTCCTCGATCTCGTAAGGGCGCAGCTTGCAGTCGTGCGAGCGCGCCAATTCCCACAGCACGTCGTACCAGGCAAGCGGCGGCATGCCGGCCGCCTTCAGGTCGGCTTCGATGACGCCAAGCAACCGCTCGCGGGCGCGCATGATGCTCGTCCAGGCAGAGGTGACCGCTTCGCTCGGATTCGACGGTTTTTCAGACATAAATGCAGTTACATCTATCTTGAATTTCACTGCAAGCGGCATTAGATGCAGTTACATCTATCATTACCAAGGAGAGCGCCATGAGCAAGCTTACCCTCGTCAGCCATCATCTGTGCCCCTATGTACAGCGTGCCGCGATCGCGCTGCTCGAAAAGGGCGTGCCCTTCGAGCGCATCAATATCGATCTTGCCGACAAGCCGGACTGGTTCCTGAAGATCTCGCCGCTCGGCAAGGTGCCGCTGCTGCGGATCGAGGAGGAGGACGGCAGTCAGGCCGTGCTGTTCGAAAGCAGCGTCATCTGCGAATATCTGGAGGAGACGCAGCCGGGTGTGGCGCTGCATCCGAAAGACGCGCTGACGCGTGCCCGCCATCGCGGCTGGATGGAATTCGGTTCGTCGGTGCTTTCCGATCTCTGGGGTTACGAGACGGCTGAGGATGCCGCGCAGTTGGAGGCCAAGCGCATGGCGCTCATCTCCAAATTCGCAACTGTCGAGAAGGTGTTGACGGACGGGCCGTATTTCGCCGGCAACGACTTCAGCCTCGTCGACGCCGTCTTCGCGCCGGTCTTTCGGTATTTCGATCTCTTCGAGACGCTCGGCGACGGCGACATCTTCGAAGGGCTTGAGTGTGTAAAGCGCTGGCGCAAGGCGCTCTCCGAACGGGCGAGCGTCAAGGCCGCCGTTGGCGAAGACTACCCGCAGCGGCTGATGGAATTCCTCGAAAAACATAACTCGATCCTGCTCAGGCAAGCTGCCGCCGCCTGAAGCGCGCCCGGCGGCCGGACATCTCATCCGGCCGCTTGCAATTCGGGCAGCCGAGCGCTTCATTTTCGCCGCAAACGGGTCTAAGTCTTCCAGCCTCCCACCGTCGATGACAGAAGGCAGGTTGAACCATGACTTTCATGCCCCAGAGCCAGAGCACCGTTGATCCCGTCAAGCTGGAAAAGCTTGCGGAAGTCGCCGTCAAGGTTGGGCTGCAGCTGCAAAAGGGTCAGGACCTGGTGATCACCGCGCCTGTCGTGGCGCTGCCACTGGTTCGCCTGATCACCAAACACGCCTATCTGGCCGGCGCCGGACTGGTCTCCGCCTTCTATTCCGATGAGGAAACGACGCTGGCGCGCTATCAGTATGGCAGCGACGAGAGCTTCGACCGCGCCTCCGGCTGGCTCTACGAGGGCATGGCCAAGGCTTATACCAACGGGGCGGCCCGTCTTGCGATCGCCGGCGATAATCCGATGCTGCTCTCCGAGCAGGATGCCGGCAAGGTCGGCCGCGCCAATCGCGCCAACTCCACCGCCTACAAGCCGGCACTGGAGAAGATCTCGAATTTCGACATCAACTGGAACATCGTCTCCTATCCCAACCCCTCCTGGGCCAAGGTGGTCTTCCCCGACGATCCGGAACCGATCGCGATCGCCAAGCTCGCCAAGGCGATCTTTGCCGCCTCGCGCGTCGATGTCAGCGATCCCGTCGCCGCCTGGACCGAGCACAATGCCAATCTTGGCAAGCGCTCCGCCTGGCTGAACGGCGAGCGCTTCGCCTCGCTGCATTTCCAGGGACCGGGCACCAACCTGACGGTCGGCCTTGCCGACGGACATGAATGGCATGGCGGCGCTTCCACTGCCAAGAACGGCATCACCTGCAATCCGAACATCCCGACCGAGGAAGTCTTCACCACGCCGCATGCGTTGCGCGTCGAAGGCCATGTTTCGAGCACCAAACCGCTTTCGCACCAGGGCACGCTGATCGACAATATCCAGGTGCGCTTCGAGGGCGGGCGCATTGTCGAGGCCAAGGCCTCGCGCGGCGAAGAGGTGTTGAACAAGGTGCTCGATACCGACGATGGCGCGCGCCGGCTCGGCGAAGTGGCGCTGGTGCCGCATTCCTCGCCGATCTCGGCGAGCGGCATCCTGTTCTACAACACGCTGTTCGACGAAAACGCCTCGTGCCACATTGCGCTCGGCCAGTGCTATTCCAAATGCTTCCTCGATGGCGCGACACTGAGCCAGGAGCAGATCAAGGCACAGGGCGGAAATTCCAGCCTGATCCATATCGACTGGATGATCGGCTCCGATAAGGTCGATATCGACGGCATTAAGCCGGATGGTTCACGGGTTCCGGTGATGCGGCAGGGCGAATGGGCCTGAGCGGCATCATCGTGCGCTGACTGAGCCAGACGCTGGCAAGCACCATGGCGAAACCGCCGATCTGCACTGGCGTGAGGCTCTGGCCGAGCGCCAGCCAGCCGAGCAGGGTCGCGACCAACGGACTAAGGAAGCCAAGCGAGGCAACCGCCGAGGGCTCGATGCGCGACAGGCCGCGGAACCAGAGCAGATAGGTGAAGGCTGCGCCGACCAGCCCGAGATAAGCGATGCCGGCGATGTTTGCAGCGGTCGGGATCGGCAGCGCCGGTTCCAGGAAAAAGGCAAAAGGCACCAGCAGCATGCCGCCCGCCGTCAATTGCCAGGCGGTGAAGGTGAGGTTTGAGACCGGCGGCGCCCAGCGGCGCGTCAGCACCGTGCCGAAAGCCATCGAGACCGCGCCGGCCAGACCGGCAGCGACACCTATCGGATCGAGCCCCGCCTTCGGCGTCAGCACCAGCAGTCCGACGCCGGCGATGCCGGCGAGACCGGCCAGTACGGCAAGCGGCCGGACCGGCTTGCCGAGAAAAAGCTGCGACAAAGCGATGACGATCAGCGGTTGCACCGCGCCGACCGTTGCGGCAACGCCGCCTGGCAACCTGTAGGCCGAGACGAAGAGCATCGCCCAGAAGAACGAGAAGTTAAGCGCGCCGAGAACGAAAGCCCTTCCCCACCAGATGCCGAACGGCAGCTTTCTGACCAGGAAGAGAAGCAGCAAACCGGCCGGCAGGGCGCGCAGCATTGCCACCGTCAGCGGATATCCGGCCGGCAGGAAAGAGGTGGTGACGATATAAGTGCTGCCCCAGATGGCGGGTGCGAGCGCGGTTGCCGCAAGATCGGCGACGTAACGGGAATTTGTCTTCATCTCAAGAATCTCTATTTCAAGATAAATTCATTTATCGCCTTCTTATCTTGACGTCAAGATAATGAATGATATCGATGAAGCATGAGGGAAGACGGCAAGATGGACCATGTCGACAAGATTCTGGCGCAATGGCGACGGGAGCGGCCGGACCTCGACGTCGAACCGATGGGCATCCTCGGGCGTCTAAAACGTCTGAGTACCCATCTCGGCCGCGAAGTGGAGGCCGTGCTCATGAAGCAGGGGCTTTCGTCCTCCGCCTTCGACGTGTTGGCGACGCTGCGCCGCGCCGGCGCCCCCCACCGGCTATCGCCGGGGGAGCTTCTGGAGATGACCATGGTCAGCTCCGGCACGATGACGAACCGCATCGACCAGTTGGAGAAGGCGGGCTACGTCGAACGTATCCTCAATCCGGAGGATCGCAGGAGCGTGCTCATCGCGCTGACGGAAAAAGGGCTTGCGACGGTGGAGACTGCGGTCGATGCGCATGTCGCCAATCAACACCGGCTGTCGAAGGGTCTGAGCGCGGCCGACAAGGCGGAGCTCGACAGGCTGCTGCGCAAGTTTCTTGCGGACTTCGAATAGCCTATCGAACTGCCGATAGCAGCTTGCGCACGCGATCGAGATGCGCCCTGCGCTTTTCATCGGTGGCCCGGTCCATGTCGTGCAGGCTGAGCATGCGGAAATTCAATCCCTTCGAGCAGAAGGCGGCGATGCCGCGCTTCAAGAGCCGGCGCACCGGATCGCCCATATAGAGACGCACCAGCCACCAGGGCGAACCTGTAGTCGTCAGCGCATAGAGCAGCCTGATATTGGTTAGCTGCGGCACGATACGGCCGCCTGCGGCATCATGGCTGAAGGCAACGCCGGGGGCGAAAACACGGTCGAAGAAACCCTTCAGGGTGGCGGGGAAATTGAACCACCATTGCGGAAAGACGAAGATCAGGCCGTCGGCAGCCTTCAGGCGGGCGACGATATCGGCAACGGCTGAGGTATCGTAGGGCTGGTTGAAATAACCGCGGCGTTCAGCTTCGGAAAGACGCGGATCGAAATCTTCTCGATAGAGATCGAGCAGATCGACGACATGGCCGGAGGCTTCCAGCGCCTCACGCGCAGTCCTTGCCACGGCGGCGGCGAAACTGTCCTCCAACGGATGGGCAAGCACCAGCAGGATACGCATTGTCAGAAAAGGCTTCCCTGCTTCGACGGGTCTGCGGGCCTTACGCTGCGCTTCTTGGCACCGGCCGGCGGTGTGCCGCCTTCCGTGGTCATGGCGCCGACACGGCCGTCGACGAATTCGATGGCGATGCCCATGCCGGCAGAGAGTTGAGCAGCCTGTGAGACCGGATTGTTATCCTCATCGCGAATGACGGCGTAACCGCGCTTCAGCACATTCTTATAGGAGAGCGACTGCAGCACGCGGTCCTGCGCGGAAAGCTCGGCGCGCGCGCGGGTCAGCTGGTGGCGGACCGCCGTATCGGCGTGGCGAGAAAGATTGCCAAGGCGTTCGCGACCGCGGTCGGTCTGGCTCTTCAGCCGGGCCGGCAGTGAGGCGAGGATGGTTTCGGCGCGATCGACGCGTGATTTCGAGCGGTCGATCAGCCGTTCGACCATGCGCTCGGCCCGGGCCATGCGCTCGTTCAGCGTCTGGCGGCGCTCGGCGATGCGATTGGACAGTACATCAGGACGCAGATGCGCGGCGACACGCTCGAAGCCGCGACGTTTGTTGATGGTGTTGAGCTCCAGCCCGCGGCCGAGGCCGGCGGAGGCCTCGTCGAAGCGGCGGCGCGGCAAGGCGAGAAGCTGGTCGATCGACGGCAATGCCCGCATCAGGGCGCGCACGGACTGGCGGCGCTGATCCATCTGCCGGTTCATGCAGCCCTGCAGGCGCGCGGCAAGAGCGGTGGCCTGCGCTTCGAGCTCCGCCTTGACGGGAACCGCTATTTCCGCTGCCCCTGTCGGCGTTGGCGCACGGACATCGGCGGCATAGTCGATCAGCGTCCAGTCGGTCTCATGGCCGACGGCAGAGATCAGCGGTATCCGGCTTTCAGCCGCAGCACGCACGACGATTTCGTCGTTGAAGCTCCAGAGGTCTTCCAGGCTGCCGCCGCCGCGTGCGACGATCAGCACATCCGGGCGCGGGATAGCGCCTGCCGGCTCCAGCGCGTTGAAGCCGCGGATGGCGCTCGCCACCTCCTCGCCGGAGCCCTCGCCCTGGACCTTCACCGGCCAGACGAGGACATGCACGGGAAAACGATCGGAGATGCGGTGAAGGATATCGCGGATCACGGCGCCGGTCGGCGAGGTGACGACGCCGATCACGCTGGGCATGAAGGGCAGCCGCTTCTTGCGGGCGGCATCGAACAGGCCCTCGGCGCCGAGCTTGCGCTTGCGCTCCTCGATCAGCGCCATCAGAGCGCCGGCGCCGGCCGGTTCCAGCGTCTCGATGACGATCTGATATTTCGAGGAGCCCGGAAAGGTGGTGACCTTGCCGGTGGCAATGACTTCCATGCCCTCTTCCGGGCGGAACTTCAGCCGTGAGAAGGTGCCCTTCCAGATGACGGCGTCGATGCGGGCGCGATCGTCCTTCAGCGCGAAATAGGCATGGCCCGAGGAGTGCGGCCCGCGATAGCCGGAGATTTCGCCACGCACGCGAACCTGGTCGAAGGCGGTTTCGACGGTGCGCTTGATCGAGCCGGAAAGTTCCGAAACCGAATATTCGGCAAGGTTGGTCGGCGAATCGCCGTCGAAGACGTTGCTCATCCCCTCTTTCTATGTCCATCCGCTGGAAACAGGAAGGGTGGCACGGGCTTTGGGATCGGTTTTCCCAGCCGTTGAAATCGTTGTGGGAGGGGTTCGTCGCCATTGCAGCAAGCGCGCTCGTCTCAACGCATCCTGCACATGCACTCGTTGCAGCTAGGTGGACACACAACAAAATCGCGTAAATATGCTTTGTTGCGGAACGGATAGTTAGAATATGCGTTTTACACGAAAGGGATTGCTAACCACCGCAATACAAAGGCTTTTCGGCGAAGATCGCCGGTAAATCTTTGTTAGTTGGCGCTTCCTATGCTTCCCCTCGTTCTCTCTGGGAAGGTGCTGAAATGATTATTCTCACAGCAGCAGCATTGGGCGTCAGCGCCGGGCAGACGCGTTCGGCTGGCGTAATCGCGCTGGTCGCCGCGCTGATCGGAATGACATTCGCGTTGGCGGCGATAACCTCGCCCGGGCCGGTGTCTATTCTCGCATTCGTCTATGCCGTGCTCGGCTATAATGGCGGCCTCATGCTCTTCGTGCTCGGGCTCTATGCCAATCAGCGCCTTCGCCGCGCCATGCGCGTTTCGCACTGATAAGCGCGTCGCGATTTTTCAGATTGGCTTCCCGCGCTTGCTTTGTTTTTACGCATGTCGTTATCGCGACATGCTTTATCCCATCCTGAAGATTGCCGGGCGTCAATTCGTCGTCGGCCGATAGCGAAAGAACTGAACGCCCACGTCCGCCGCCTTCAAAAGCGGCTCCAGATAGAGCGGGATATTGCCCTTGCCGAGCTCAGCATAGAGCCCATCCGGCTTCAGTTTGGTGATCTCGCGAGTCTGCAGGTCGCCGGGGCAGAAGGCAAGCACCGTCACGCCGGTCCCCTTCAGGAAGGCTTCCGCCTCCTGGGGCTTGGCCATGCCGATATGCAGCTCCGTCAGCATGCCGCCCTGATTGCGATGATAAGGCGCGGAGAGAACACGGTTCGCCGTGAAGCGGAGGATGGGCACGCCCATTTCCGACGGCGCCGAGACCAGTCCGGCCGGCAGCCCGGCGAGCGGCGCCAGCGCCGCTTGCGATGTGCAGGAAATCTTCTTTGCCGGCTCTGCCGCCTTCTTCGGCGCAGCATTCTGCATCTGCAGCGAGATAAACCCGCCACCGACGGCCCAGGCGGCCGGAGCACTGGCGAGCACGGTGACGATATAGATGAAGGCGGCGGCGACATTCTCGCTGTCGCTGTTGGAGATGCGCCTGATATCGATGATCAGCAGAGCAAGCGGCAGGATCGAGATCAGGTTCGAGAACGTCGAACCGCGCACCTGGACCAGCGCGATAGCCCAGCTCGTCATCAGCAGGAAGAGTAGGACCAGGTGGATTTGCACGCGGTCACGCTGGACGACGCGGAAGATGCAGACGGCGATGCCGAACAGGCCGGCCGCATAGAAGGCACCGATCGAGAAGGGGTCGGTGCGTCCGAGAGCAAAAATCGACTGCGCTTCCGAAACATTTCTGAGCCAGAGCTCGACCAGCATCGGGTCGAGACCGGCCAGCGGATCGCTCAGGCACTGCGGTGCGATCACGATCGCTGAACCGAGAACGCCGGCGCCGACGACGGCGAGTGCGGCAAAGCGCAAGGGCCGGCGCAAGCGGCTGGCAAAAACCGCCGAAAACAACAGCAACCCGCCGCCGATCGCCGCCAGGCTGTAATAGCCGAGCGAGAGATTGTCGCAGGTGACCGTCGAATAAAGCCGGGGCGGCACCGTTGCGAAGAAAAGGATGCTGATCGCAATCGTGAGCGCCAGCCCGAAGGCCTTGGCGGCGGCGGCGAAATTTTCGCCCTCCCATGCCCAGAGCAAGGCAATGGTCAGGCAGACGGCGGCGACGAAGGGGGTCGTCTCGGCGCCGATGGCGATGGCAACGGCTGCCGCGATGCCGGCGACCGCGTAACTCCAGGCGCGACGCTCTGGATCCAGCAGCATCGCGATCATCGTCGCGACCAGCGCCAGCTGCGCATTGTGATGATCGATGGCGCCCGGCGCGAAACGGTTTCCGGTGTAGATCGCAAGACCGGTCAAGCCGAGACTGATATGCATGGCGGCAACCCCGCCGATGCGCCGGCCGGCGACCGCCATGGCGAGCATGGCGGGCAGGATGAGCGATACCGGCCAGGCGGCGAGCGCCAGCGCTTCGGCCGTCTCGCGGGGCGCAAACAGGCCGAAGAACCAGATTAGCGAGGCGATCGGCATATCGATCAGCCGCGACCAATGCATCAGCGTGCCGCCGTCGAGGCCGAGACGATATTGCATCAGATCGAACCAACCCTGCCCAGCCAGAAAATCGCGAACCTCGACGAGACGCATTCCGTCATCATTGTCGGGGCCGACGTAATCGGTGGCGCCGGAAAGCTTGGTGATGAGGATAGCGGCAGCAAGGATGACGCTATAGGCGATGACGGTTGGCCAGAGACGCGTCAGCAAGTCGCGCAGCCAGCCCCTGGGAGCGTCAGTCACGGAGGATGCGTGGGAGATCGGCTGCACAGCGTTCATTGTGGTTAGCGGTTCGTTTCGATACCCGAACTTTAGCCGCCGCCGATCAAGAAAGTGTAAAGCCGTTTGTGGCAGCCGCTGATTTTGCCTGCGTCATAGGGTCTTATTAACGGCGCATGATTTAGGCTGAGCGCGGCTTTAAGTGTAACGAGTAGAGTCATGACCCGATCGCGTACCGATAATCTGACTATTGCCGTCCTGCTCCCCTGCTATAATGAGGCCGCGACGATCGGCGCTGTCGTGCAGGGTTTCCGGGCGACGCTGCCCGATGCTGCAATCCACGTCTACGACAATAATTCCACCGACGGCACCGCACTGCAGGCGATGCTTGCCGGGGCGCATGTCGTGCGCGAGCGGCGTCAGGGCAAGGGCCATGTCGTGCGCCGCATGTTCGCCGATATCGACGCCGACATCTACATCATCGCCGACGGCGACGGCACCTATGCGCCTGAGGATGCCGAGGAACTGGTGCGCACGCTTCTGACCGAGCGCGCCGACATGGTGGTCGGCACAAGGCGCGGTGTGCACGCCGATGCGGGCCGTCAGGGCCATGCGATCGGCAACCGGCTTTTCAACCTGCTCTACCGGATGATCTTCGGCCCCGACTTCACCGATATCTTTTCCGGCTACCGCGCGTTTTCGCGCCGCTTCGTCAAGAGCTTCCCGGCAGTATCAGGCGGCTTCGAGATCGAAACCGAGATGTCCGTGCATGCCTCGCGGCTGAAGCTGCCAGTCAGCGAACTGGAGCTCGACTACGGCCGCCGGCCGGAAGGCTCGCACTCCAAGCTTTCGACGTTCCGCGACGGCGCCAGGATCCTCTGGATGTTCGCGATGCTGATGAAGGAAACCCGGCCCTTCGCCTTTTTCAGCGCGATCAGCGCCACCTTCATGCTGGTGAGCCTCGGCTTCATGGCGCCGGTGCTGGCGGAATATTTCGAGACAGGTCTCGTCAGCCGCATGCCGACCTGGGTGCTGTCGACGGCGCTGATGATGATCTCCTTCATGCTGTTCACCGCCGGCGTCATCCTGGATTCCGTCGCGCGCGCCCGCGCCGAACAGCTCCGTATCCATTATATGGGCCTGGAGAGGCCGAGCGCGTTGAAGGCGCCGCTCAGCGACGCTGGGCCGGTATCGCGCGCGCGTCCCGGCAAGGCGGATGCGGCATGAGAAAGCTCATCCGCTTCACCATCGCCGGCGGCATCGGCTTCCTCGTCGATGCCGGCATCCTGTCGGCACTGCTCCATCTCACGCCGCTCGGGCCGTTTCTGGCGCGGCTTATCGCGATCGCCTTCGCGATGGCCGCGACCTGGGCTTTCAACCGGAGCTTCACCTTCGATCGCTCCGGCCGTTCGCTTGCCGCCGAAGGCTTCCGATACGGCTCGGTCGGGGTGACGGCAGCACTCGTCAATTACGGGCTCTATTCCGCCCTTCTGCTGTCGCTGCCAGCGCTTCAGCCGCTGGCGGCCATGGTGATCGCCAGCATCGCCTCGATGATCTTCAGCTTCTTCGGCTATTCGCGCTTCGTCTTCCGCGCCGAGTGATCAAACTGCCTCCCAGCCGTCCTTCTCGCTGGCCCGGTAGATCGCATCGATCACCTTCTGGTTCAGCTTCGAATTTTCGAGCGTGACGATCTCTTCCTTGCCGTTCGTCACCGCCCGGGCGAAGGCCTCGACCTGCCGCTTGTACTGGCGGCTGTCCTGGAAGCGGAAAATGCGCGATTCAGTGTGGCTGCGGTCGGCAAGCTCGATCTCTTCCGGCCCCCAGCGATTGGCGTTGAACGGCGACTTGACCTCGATGTACCCTTCGGTGCCGTGGAAGACCATGACCTGGCGGTTGGCCATCTGCGTCGAGATATAGAAGCTCAGCTCGAAATCGCCGAAATCGGCCTTGACGCTCGAATAGATATCCGTGCCGAAATCCGGATCGCGCTCGGTGATCGCCTGGATCCAGAGCGGCTCCTTGCCGGTGGAAAAACGCGTGCCCATGACGGGATAGACGCCGATATCGGGAAGGCCGCCGCCGCCGAGCTCGGGGACGTTGCGCATGTTGGCGGGGTCGCGGTTGAAATAGGTGAAGGCGCCCTGCACATGCCTGAGCGACCCGATGGCGCCCTCGTCGATCAACGAGCGCACCTTCTGCCAGACCGGCGAATAGGTGATCATATAGGCTTCGCTGACCACCACCCGGTTGCGGTCGCGGGCGGCGATCACGTCGTCGATATCGTCTGCCTTCAGCGCCAACGGCTTTTCGCAGAGCACGTGTTTGCCGGCATCCGCCGCCTTGATCGACCATTCGATGTGCTGCGAGGTCGGCAGCGGGATGTAGACGGCGTCGATGAGGTCGGAGGCCAGCATCTCCTCGTAAGAGCCGAAGGCATGCGGCACCGAGAAGCGGTCGGCCATCTCTCTTGCGCGCGTCAGATCACGGCTGGCAATCGCCGTGACGACGCAATTTTCCGCATCCTGGATCGCCGGAACGACATTGTCGCGGCCGATCTTCGCCGTTGAAATGATACCGAAACGCAGCATGATCCAAGTCTCCCAAACTGATTTCCGCGAACCATATTCAGGCCTTGGCTGCGGCGCAATGGCGCGGCCTGAAATCACGGAAGTTTGCCTTCCCGGATGCGCGGATCGCACTAACTTGGTCAGGGCGGCGTTCTGCCGTATCCGCGATTTCAATCCCTTCACACTTCTGGAGAGCGTCATGGAAATGCGCCGGCTTGGAAAAACAGGTCTATCGGTCGCGCCGATCGTCATCGGCGGCAATGTCTTCGGCTGGACGGCCGACGAGAAAACATCCTTCGCCATTCTCGATGCCTTCTTCGACGCGGGCCTGAACACGATCGATACGGCCGATGTCTATTCCTCGTGGGTTCCGGGCAACAAGGGCGGCGATTCCGAGGAGATCATCGGGCGGTGGCTAAGCCAAGCCAAGGTCTCCCGCGACAAGGCCGTGATCGTCACCAAGGTCGGCTCCGACATGGGACAGGGAAAGACGCTGAAGGAGACCTATATCCTGAAAGCGGTCGAGGATTCGCTGCGCCGGTTGCAGACCGACTATATCGACGTCTATCTCTCGCACTGGCCGGATGACGATACGCCGCACGAGGAAACGCTCGGCGCCTATGCCAAGCTGAAGCAGCAGGGCAAGATCCGCGCCATCGGCTGCTCGAATTATGATGCTAAACTCCTCCAGGCTTCCTTCGACGCTGCCGAAAAGGCCGGATTGCCGCGTTACGATGTGCTGCAGCCGGAATATAATCTCTATGAGCGCGCGAGCTTCGAGGGGCCGCTTGCCGATCTCTGTGTCAAAGAAGACATCGGCGTCATCACCTATTTCAGCCTCGCCGCGGGTTTCCTCACCGGCAAATACCGCAGCATGGCCGATACGCAAGGCCGCGCACGCGAGGGCCGGGTTTCGAAATATCTGGACGACAAAGGCCTGCGCATCCTGGCCGCGCTCGACAAGGTTTCTGTCGAGACCGGTGCCAAGCCTGCGGAAATTTCTCTCGCCTGGCTGCTGCGCAAGAAGGGCGTGACGGCGCCGATCGCTAGCGCGACCAGTCTTTCGCAGCTTGAAAGCCTGGCGAAATCGGCGACACTGGCGCTTTCCGATGAGGCGATGGCGCTGCTCGACGAAGCCGGCGCCTGAAAGAAAGAGACGCCATGACCGTGACGATACGTGATGCCCGCCCCGAGGACGAAGCCCGCTGGCGCGAACTGTGGGCGGCCTATCTCGCCTTTTATGACGTCACGGTCGATGCCGATATCACGGATTCCACATGGCGCCGGGTCTTCGATCCGGAGTCGGCAATCGCGATGCGTGTCGCCGACGTCGACGGCAGGATCATGGGATTTGCGCTCTATCTCACCCATGAGGGCACGTGGATCCACGGCAGGGACTGCTATCTCGAAGACCTGTTCGTCGATGCCGATGCGCGTGGCAAAGGCGTCGGGCGGGCGCTGATGGACGATCTCGTTTCGACCTGCAGAGCCAAGGGCTGGTCGCGGCTCTACTGGCATACGAGCGAGCAGAACAGAACCGCGCGAGCGCTCTATGACAGCTATGTCGAGAACGACGGCCATATCCGCTATAGGATCACCTTTTGAGCGATGGAAAATTCCCATACCATTCGGAATGATCGCCTTTCCAATTGGCCATACCCGGTTTGGTGAGTATGCCGCGCGGGCTGATATAGCTCTGGATCACCCGCTTCGGCCGTTCGTGCCACTGAATATTGAAGGCCCAGAGCTTGGGGAAAAAGCAGAGCGAGGCATAAGGCAGGTGGTCGTGAATCCACCAGGCGAGCCGCTGCCAGTCGCTTTCATCGTGGTAGTGGTCGATCATCCATGGCACGGCGATGCAGACGGCAGCACCCATGCAGCCGTCAAAATCCCTCATATCCCAGATGTGATGCGCTGATGTGGCGGCATTGGTCGAACAGTTCAGCTTGTTCTCGTTGCCGAACCTGTTGACCGTGGGCGAACGATAACCGGAACGGATGTGCAGGCGCCCGAACGTCGCTTCCAGTGGCTCCAGCAATTCCTCGCAAAGCCTCTTGCCCGCCTCGATCGCTAGATCGGGATCTTCGGGGATATTGGGGATGCGATGGAAATCGGCGATTTCGGAATGCAGGAAATCGCGAAGAAAGAAGTTTTGCGACAGCCGCACGCGGCCGAGATCCTCCAGACCCTTCATCGAATTCGGCTTTCGCATGACCTTACCCCCACATCGACGGCAGGAATCATCGCCCGGCACCGATTTCCAGTCCACCCGAAATCGATCGGGAACAATTAGCGCGATCTTCGCTTCTTAATGTGTCGCCGCATTCGCGGTTTTCCCCAGAACAAGGATTGAGAAAATGGCCAAGGAAAAGACGTTGGAAGATCTCTTCTACGACACGCTGAAGGACATCTACTTTGCTGAACGGCAGATTTTGCGCGCCCTGCCGAAGATGGCGCGCGCCGCCCAATCCCCTGATTTGAAGGCGGGCCTAGAGAAGCACCGCGAGCAGACCGAAGTACATGTCGAGCGCCTGCAGCAGGTTTTCGAGCTGATGGGCAAACGCGCGCAGGGCAAGACCTGCGAGGCCATCCAGGGCATTATCGCCGAGGGCGAGGAAATCATGGAGGAATTCAAAGGCACGGCCGCTCTCGATGCCGGCTTGATCTCCGCGGCTCAAGCCGTCGAACATTACGAAATTGCCCGTTACGGCACGCTGAAGACCTGGGCCGCGACGCTCGGCCTCAAAGATGCCGTCGGTCTGCTGGACCAGACGCTGCAGGAGGAAACGGCCACCGACAAGACCCTCTCTCAGCTCGCCACCACGGCGGCAAACCAGAAGGCAAAGGCTGCCTGATGCATAAGGCGCCCTAACGAGAACGGGCGGCCCGGTTTCCATTCCTTACCGGCCGCCCGTATCCTTCTCGCTGTATCTGAAGAAATCGATGAAGGCGCGTAGCGCCGGCCGCATCTGCCGCCGGGTGGGATAATAGAGAAACGGTCCGGCATAGGGAGCGCACCAATCCTCCAATACCCGCACAAGCTTGCCGCTCGCCAGTTCGTCATCGACCCGCATGTCGAAAAGATAGGCAAGTCCGGCGCCGTTCAGCGCCGCAAGCAGGGCCAGCCGGTCCTCGCTGACGATCAGCGGCCCATCGACCGAAACGACAAGCTCCTGCCCGTCCTTTTCGAATTCCCAGCGATAGATCGAGCCATTGGTGAAGCGCCGCTTGATGCAACGGTGATGGACGAGATCGCGCGGATGCTCCGGCTTCGGATGATGCTCGAAATAATTGGGCGAAGCGGCGATCACCGTCGTCAGATTGGGCGAGACCCTGACGGCGATCATATCGGCCTCGAGGCTCTCTTCCAGCCGGATGCCGGCATCGAAACCCTCCTTGACGATATCGGTGAAACCGTCCTCATTGGCGATCTCCAGGGTGATATCGGGATAGAGGTTGAGAAAGTCGCCGAGCCGCGGAGCGAGCAGCAGATCGGAGGCGAAGCGCGGCGCGGTGATGCGCAGGTTTCCGGCCGGCTTGGCGCGCGTATCGCGGACGGCCTCCAGAGCAATGTCGATCTCCTCGAGTGCGGGACGAAGTCTTTCAAGCAGCAGCCGGCCCTCTTCCGTCGGCGCGACGCTGCGGGTGGTGCGCGCCAGAAGCCGCACCCCCAGACTTTCCTCGAGGCTCGATATCGCATGGCTGATGGCCGAGGGCGCGACGAGGAGTTCCTTCGCCGCCGCCCGGAAGCTGCGATGCTCCGAGACGGCGGCGAGAACGGCGAGTTGCGAAAGCTGTGTTCTGTTCATTGATCGAAATAATAGAACAACCTGTTAGAAACTGCATGTATTTTCTGATTGATAGCGCCGCGATATGGTCTGTCGGTACCGCAGCGGCTCAAAATCAGCTCAGAGGAGCACATCATGAAAATCCGGAAACTCGGAAACGATCTGACCGTCTCTGCCGTCGGTCTCGGCTGCATGGGCATGAGCTTTGCCTATGGCGCCAGCGACGATGCGGAATCGATCAGGACGCTGCATCGCGCCATCGATCTCGGCGTCACCTTCTTCGACACCGCCGAAGTCTATGGTCCCTTTACCAACGAGGTTCTTCTTGGCAAAGCGCTGAAGCCATTCCGCGACCGCGTGGTGATCGCCACCAAATTCGGCTTCAAGATCGATGCCAGCAAGCCGGGTGCTGCCGCCATCGCCGGTGTCGACAGCCGCCCCGAGCATGTGCGCGCGGTCGCCGAGGCCTCGCTGAAACGCCTCGGCATCGAGACCATCGACCTCTTCTACCAGCACCGGGTCGATCCCAACGTGCCGATCGAAGAGACCGTCGGCGTCATGGCGGACCTGATGAAGGAAGGCAAAGTCCGGGCGCTCGGGCTTTCGGAAGCCGGCAGCGCCACCATTCGCCGCGCCCATGCGGTCCATCCGATCGCTGCCCTGCAGAGCGAATATTCGCTCTGGACGCGCGATCCCGAAGAGGAGGTGCTTGCCACCTGCCGCGAACTCGGGATCGGCTTCGTGCCTTACAGCCCGCTCGGCCGCGGCTTCCTGACCGGAGCGATCCGCAAAGTGGAGGATCTCGCTGCCGACGATTTCCGCCGGCAGGTGCCGCGGTTCCAGGCGGAAAATTTCGACGCCAATGCCGCCCTCGTCTCAACGCTCGAGCGGCTTGCCGCCGAGAAGGGCGTGACGGCGGCGCAGCTGGCGCTGGCCTGGGTGTTGAGCCAGGGCAACGACATCGTGCCGATCCCCGGCGCCCGCAAGCTTCACCATCTCGAACAGAATGCGGCCGCCGCCGATATCGTGCTGAGCCCGGCGGAACTCGAGCAACTCAGCGAAGCGATCCCCGCCGGACAGGTCGCCGGCAAGCGCTATTCGGACGCCTCCCTTGCCATGACGAATATCTGAACCTGGAAAAGCCCGGTCGGTCACAACCGGCCGGGCTTGCCTTCGGGGCTGGCGAAACTATCTAACGCCATCTCTGAGAACGGGATGACAATATGTCGGACAGGCAGGCAGTCGAACAGACGGTTCATCTCTATGTCGAAGGCATGGCCTTCGCCAATGAGGCAGCCTTGAAAAAGGCCTTTCATCCGAAAAGCTCGATCATCGGCCATTACGAAAATGCCGTCGAATGGCTGACGCGGGACGAATTCATCGCCGCGATCCTGCAGGAGGAGCCGGCGCCGCCCGGCACGCAACCCTACATGGACATTCAGAGTGTCGATGTCGAGGGTGAGGCGGCAAGCGTCAAGGTCACCGACGATTTTGCCGGCATGCGTTTTACCGATTATCTCTCGCTGCTGAAGATCGACGGCCGCTGGACGATCGTCAGCAAGCTCTTCCATCTGCATCGGTGAAAAAGACCGGCCGCCATTCGCGACCGGTCCATTATTTGGCGACGTTGGATGAAGCTCAGCTTCTAAGGACACCGCCGGTGAATTTCGCAACACTGGCGACGATCCTCTGCGTCAGCGCCTCGAAATCCTCGTCCGTCAGCGTGCGCTCGACCGGCTGGATCTGAACCTCGATCGCCACCGATTTCTTGCCGTCGCCAACCGATGCGCCCTCGAAGATATCGAAGACATTGACGCCGGTCACCAGCTTGCGGTCTGCGCCTGTGGCGGCCTTGACGATGGCGCCGGCTTCCACCGCCTTGTCGACGACGAAGGCGAAGTCGCGCCGCACCAGCTGGAAGGGCGACAATTCGAGCGCCGGCTTGGTGCGCGTCGCCTTGCGCTTGGCCTCCGGCATGGCGTCGACATAGACCTCGAAGCCGCAGAGAGCGCCGGAAACGTCGAGCGTTTCCAGCGTCAGCGGATGAAATTCGCCGAAATAGCCGAGTATGACCTTCGGTCCCATCTTGATCGTGCCGGAGCGGCCGGGATGATACCATTCCGGTCCGCCCTGCTCGATCTGGATATTGCCCATCGGCAGGCCGCAGGCTTCGATGACAGCGAGCGCATCGGCCTTGGCGTCGAAGACGTCGACCGGCTTGCCGCCGCCCTTGGCGGCGTTCGACCAGGCGCGACCGGCGCCGGCAAGCGAGGCCGTGCCGCGGCGAATGCCGCCGGCGACGCGGCGCTGACCGTCCGGCCGATCGTTCTCATAAGTGCCGGAGACCTCGAACAGCGCGACGTCGCCGTAACCCTTGTCGGCATTGCGCTGGGCAGCAGACAGCAGGCCCGGCAGCAGCGACGGGCGCATATCCGACATTTCGGCGGCGATCGGGTTGGCAAGCTTGAGGGCGGGCGAGCCGCCGCCGAAGAGCTTTGCCTGGTCTTCCGGAATGAAGGACCAGGTGACGGCTTCGAGCATGCCGCGCGCGGCGAGCGCGCGCTTGGCGAGGCGGCTGCGGATCTGCAGCGTCGTCAGGATCTTGGCGTTAACGGTCGCATGGCTTTCAAGCGGCGCCGGCTTGATATTGTCGACGCCATGAATGCGCATGACTTCTTCCACGAGATCGGCCTTGCCGTCGACATCGGGACGCCAGGAGGGGACGGCGACGGAGACGCGCTCGCCGGAACCGGAGACGGTGAAGCCGAGGCGCGTCAGAATCGTGTTGCTTTCCTCATTCGAGACGTCGAGGCCCGTCAGGCGCTTGACCTCCGAATAGGGGAAATCGACGATCTTCGGTTCGTAACGCTTGTAGCCGACGACCTCTGCCCTGGCAGCCTTGCCACCGCAAAGCTCCAACACCAGTTCCGTCGTGCGTTCGAGGCCGGGGACCATATAGTCCGGATCGGCGCCGCGTTCGAAGCGGTAGCGGGCATCGGTGATGATGCCGAGCGCACGGCCGGACTTGGCGATGTTCATCGGATCCCAGAGGGCGGATTCGATCAGCACGTCGACGGTGTTTTCGTCGCAGCCGGAATGTTCGCCCCCCATGATGCCGCCGATCGATTCGATGCCGTTTTCATCGGCGATGACGACGTTGTTCGGCGACAGCTTGTATTCGCGCTGGTCGAGCGCCAGCACCGTCTCGCCTTCGGCGGCACGGCGGACGGTCAGGTTGCCGTTGATCTTGGCAGCATCGAAGACGTGGATCGGCCGTCCCTGATCGAAGGTCATGTAGTTGGTGACATCGACAAGCGCGTTGATGGGACGCAGGCCGATGGCGATCAGCCGCTGCTGCATCCAGCGCGGGCTCGGGCCGTTCCTGACGCCGCGCACGAGGCGCAGCGCGAAGCCCGGGCAGAGCTTAGGATCGTCGAGATCAAGCGTCAGCTTCACCGGCGTCTCACCCTCGACGGCGAAGGACGGCGCAGGCCGCGTCTTCAGCGTGCCGAGGCCGGAGGCGGCGAGATCACGGGCGATGCCGTGGATCGAGGTGCAGTCCGGCCGATTGGGCGTCAGGTTGATCTCGATGAGGGGATCGTCGAGATGAGCATAGGCGGCATAACTCTGGCCGACCGGCGCATCGTCCGGCAGGTCGATGATGCCGTCGTGACTGTCGGAGATCTGCAGCTCCTTTTCGGAGCACATCATGCCATGGCTTTCGACGCCGCGGATATTGCCGACGGCGAGCGTCACATCGATGCCGGGAACATAGGTTCCGGGCGCCGCGAAGGCGCCGACGAGACCGGCGCGCGCATTCGGGGCGCCGCAGACGACCTGGACCGGTGCTCCGGAACCGGTGTCGACCATCAACACCTTCAGGCGATCGGCCTGCGGATGTTTTTCGGCCGAGACGACCCTGGCGATAACGAAGGGCTTGAATGCCGCCTTGTCGTCGACATCCTCGACCTCCAGCCCGATCTCGGTGAGGCGCGTGCAGATTTCATCGAGGCCGGCATCGGTTTCCAGATGCTCTTTCAGCCAGGAGAGCGTGAATTTCATCGTCCCAATACTCCGTTCAAGCGCTGAGGCCGCCGAACAGCGTCGGCATGTCGAGCGGGCGGAAGCCGTAATGCGTCATCCAGCGGACGTCGGCGTTGAAGAAGTCCCGCAGATCGGGCATGCCGTATTTCAGCATAGCGATGCGGTCGAGGCCCATGCCCCAGGCAAAACCCTGATATTCGTCCGGATCGAGCCCGCCGTAACGCAGCACGTTGGGGTGGACCATGCCGCAGCCGAGGATCTCCATCCAGTCGGTGCCCTCGCCGAACTTGACGATCGGGCCGGAGCGGTCGCATTGGATATCGACCTCGAAGGAGGGCTCGGTGAAGGGGAAGAAGGACGGGCGGAAGCGCATCGTCACGCTATCGACCTCGAAGAAGGTCTTGCAGAATTCTTCCAGCACCCAGCGGAGGTTGGCGACATTGGCCTTCTTGTCGACGACCAGGCCCTCGACCTGATGGAACATCGGCGAATGGGTAGCGTCCGAGTCCTGGCGGTAGGTCTTGCCGGGAATGATGATACGGATCGGCGGCTTCTGCGTCTCCATGGTGCGCACCTGCACCGGCGAGGTGTGCGTGCGCAGCACCTTGCGTTCACCGTTTTCGTCAGGATTGAAAAAGAAGGTGTCGTGCATCTCACGGGCCGGGTGGCCTTCGGGGAAATTCAGCGCGGTGAAATTGTAATAATCGGTCTCGATATCGGGGCCTTCGGCGATCGAGAAACCCATGTCGGCGAAGATCGCGGTGATCTCATCGACGATCTGGCTGATCGGATGGATGCGGCCGCGCTCTGCCGGCGAGGAGCGCACCGGCAGGCTGACATCGACGGTTTCGGCCTTCAGCCGCGCATCGATCGCCGCTTGCCGGAGCGTCGTCTTGCGGGCAGTGAGCGCCTCGGTCACCGCGTTCTTCAGGACGTTGATTGCCGCACCCTTGCTTTGGCGCTCTTCCGGCGTCATGGCGCCGAGCGTCTTCAACAGTTCGGAAACGGAGCCCTTCTTGCCGAGGGCGGAAACGCGCACGGCTTCGAGCGCCGTCTCGTCATCGGCGGCGGCGATTTCGGCGAGCAGCGATGCGTTGAGCTGGTCGATATCTGACATTGTCACTTCTTTCCGTCCAGTATCAGGCGGGCGATCGGGAGGCAGGCGGCGCCGGCCGGCGCCAGGAATATAAAGAAAGAAAAACCCGCGCTAGCCCAAACCAGCGCGGGTTTCCCAAAATCATAAATTCAAAAGCTTGGGAAGCGCTGGTAGCGCATGTCCCGTGCGGGCGCGCCCGCTCGAAAGGTACATGCGCCACTTAAAGCAGTTGAGCCAGCTTTTGCGCGTTCTTACGAACGCGCGCGGCTCAACGGACCGCGCCTTCAAACTCGTTCGCCGTGCCGGCTTCCTTGAGGTATTCAAGAGCCTTCTTGGCAGCGCTGACCAGCGCGCCGAATGCTTCCGGCTCGTGGATCGCCATGTCGGAGAGAACCTTGCGGTCAACTTCGATGCCAGCCTTGTTCAGGCCGTCGATGAAGCGGCCGTAGGTCAGGCCGGATTCACGCACAGCGGCGTTGATGCGCTGGATCCAAAGCGCACGGAAGTTGCGCTTGTTGACCTTGCGGTCGCGGTAGGCGTACTGCTTCGAACGATCGACAGCAGCCTTGGCGGTGCGGATGGTGTTCTTGCGGCGGCCGTAAAAGCCCTTTGCGGCCTTCAGAACCTTCTTGTGCTTGGCATGAGAGGTGACGCCTCTTTTTACACGTGCCATATCATGATCTCCTTAAATCTAGCGTTCGCGGACGAGTCTCAGAGACCGTTCGGCAGGTAATTCTTGATAACCTTGCGGCCATCCGGTTCTGCGAGAACCATGGTGCCACGTGCATCGCGAATGAACTTGTTGGAACGCTTGATCATGCCATGGCGCTTGCCGGCAGCGGCAGCCTTGACCTTGCCGGTTGCGGTGATCTTGAACCGCTTCTTGGCAGAGGACTTCGTCTTCATCTTGGGCATTTTGCTACTCCTTCTGTCCTCCCTGCGCGCTTCATCAAAAAAGCCCTTCTTGCGAAGTCCGGTTCTCCGGCCGTCGCAACAAGGTGCGGGAGCGTTTGTTGTTGATCTGCGGCATCGGCGACGAACCGTTCCGCAAGCATTCGAAACTGCCACGGCATGCCCTGCCGGTCAGTTCGGACGCGCGCTTATAACCGCAGCGTCATGAAAGTGCAACGGGGCGGCGGAGGAATCTTCGCTGCTCCCAAAATACAGTGGCAGAAAGCACAAAAGCCGCCCTTGCGGACGGCCCTGGGCGAAAAACTGCCTGGCGCTTATTTCGGCGCCAGCACCATCATCATCTGGCGGCCTTCGAGCTTGGGTTCGGCTTCGACCTTGGCGAACTCGATCGTATCGGCCTTGACCTGCTGCAGAAGTTTCATGCCGAGTTCCTGGTGGGCCATTTCACGGCCGCGGAACTTCAGCGTCACCTTGACCTTGTCGCCTTCGTCGAAGAAGCGACCCATCGCCTTCATCTTCACCTCATAATCATGGGTGTCGATGTTCGGGCGCATCTTGATTTCTTTGACTTCGACGATCTTCTGCTTCTTGCGCGCCTCGGCAGCCTTCTTCTGGTTGGCATATTTCAGCTTGCCCAGATCGAGGATCTTGCACACCGGCGGTTCGACATTGGGGGAAATTTCGACGAGGTCGAGGCCGGCTTCTTCCGCCATTTTCAAAGCCTGGTCGGTGGGCACGATGCCGACATTCTGTCCGTCAGCTCCGATCAGCTGAACTTTGGGAATGCGGATTTCACGGTTCGAGCGCGGTCCGTCCTTCACGGGCGCATCGGTTTTAAAAGGTCTGCGAATGGTCGTATTCTCCTCGCGTTGTTTTCGGAACGTTGCAGCCTCGCGCTCCCGATCAGGGGCACAAACGTGTCGCGTCATCGCTGCAACGGAGTCAATATCATCCTTTAGCGGAAAAATCACCCGCTGTCAGCCTGCCAAGAATCTGTTTTATAGGCCAAAACAACAGGAGTTTCGCCGATGTCCGATCAGATGCCCGATTCCGCGCCGCAGTTCCTGACGGTCGGCGAGGGCGAGGCGGCGCGTGAGATCGCCATGCTCGTCCGCCCGGCGCAAGCCGGCAATGGCGCGCCGGCGCTTGTTTGGCTGTCCGGCTACCGCTCCGACATGAGCGGCACCAAGGCGGTGGAACTCGATGGGCTGGCGGCGGAACTTGGGCTCGCCTGCATCCGCCTCGACTATTCCGGCCACGGACTTTCCGGCGGCAGCTTCCGCGACGGCACGATCTCGCGCTGGCTGGAGGAGGCGCTGGCCGTCATCCGTCATGTCGCGCCCGATCGGGTGATCCTTGTCGGCTCGTCGATGGGTGGATGGATCGCGCTCAGGCTGGCGCAGGAGCTTGCGCGGCAGGACGGCGTGACGCTCGAAGGCCCAAAGCTCGAAGGGATGGTGCTGATCGCACCCGCCCCCGATTTCACCTCGGAGCTGATCGAGCCGAACCTCAAGGCGAAAGAGCGCAAATCGCTGGCCGAGCGTGGCTATTTCGAAGAGCGTTCGCAATACAGCCCGGAACCGAACATTTATACGCAGGCGCTGATCGAGGACGGCCGAAAGAACCGGGTGCTCGACGGCATCATCGAAACCGGCTGCCCGGTGCATATCCTCCAGGGCATGAAGGACGCCGACGTGCCCCACGCGCATGCGATGAAACTGGTCGAACATCTTCCCGCCGACGACGTGGTGCTGACCTTCGTCCGCGACGGCGACCACCGCCTTTCCCGCCCCGGCGATATCGCGCTTCTCCTGAGTGCCGTCAAAGGCATCATCCGTTCATCAACAAATAGGCAGATGCCCGTTTGAGCGGCAGAGGCGGATAAATTCGCCTGATGCAAGTCCCCCAACCCGTTGCATTTTAACCATATCGGCGGGTCGTAAGGTCCTCCCAAGAAGTAACGATTGACTCTTTTGGGCCCTCTCCATTAACACTTTGTTAATAAATAAGGGCGATGCAAGGAAAGAGCGGGCGTGCGGATCAAGGGTATCTTTGTGGCCATGATGGCCATGTTTGCGATGGCGACGGCCGCCATACCAGCCCCCAGCAGAAATGCTTCCATGGTGACAGGCAATGCCACCTCACAGCCGATCGGGCACTATGATTTCTGTCAGATTCACCGCATTGAATGCGGCGCAAACCGCAACGCCGGCCCCGTTGCCATGACCCCGGGGAAGTGGTCGCTCGTGCGTTCGATCAACGCCACGGTCAACCGCACGATCACGCCGATGACCGACAAGGAAATCTACGGCAAGGATGAGGTCTGGGCCTATCCGACCACCGCCGGCGACTGCGAAGATTTTGCGCTGCTGAAGCGCCGCATGCTGATCCAGCGCGGCTTTCCGGCTGCCGACCTGCTGATGACCGTCGTGCGCAAGCCGGACGGCGAAGGCCATGCGGTGCTGACGCTGCGCACCGCCGAGGGCGATTTCGTGCTCGACAACCTCGCCGCCGACGTCAAGCCGTGGTTCGGGACCCCCTATTCCTTCGTCAAGCGCCAGTCGAGCTACAATGCCGGCCGCTGGGTCACCATCGAGAACGGCCGCGACGTCCTGGTCGGCGCGCTGCGCTAGGGGTTGCAATAGAGAATTTGGAAAAGGCCGGCGATTTTGCCGGCCTTTTTATTTTGTCGGGTGGTTCTTTATACAGGGAGGGCTGCCTTTCGCTTACGCTCAAGGCGTTCGTCGCTTATGCTCCTCACCCCCCTCATCGGCCCTAACGGGCATCTTCTCCCCGCTGGGGAGAAGGGGGAGCAATCAGCACGGGTGTCATTCTCGAACCAATGCCGCAAGGGGAGCGAGGCGCCGCCACGACTCCGCTTCTCCCAGCGGGGAGAAGATGCCGGTAGGCAGATGAGGGGGTGAGCGGCGAAGCCGCGAGTGCACTGAGCGCAAGCGAAGACAAGGAGCGCTTTGATGCCGAGGATGACGCACCGTCTCCCGGCCCTTCGCTTTGGCTCAGGGCGTTCGTTGCTGCAATCGATTCACTGGATCGATTGCTCGGGCTATGCCCGACCGGCTTGATGCCCAGTATGACGCACCGTCTCCCGGCCCTTCGCTTTAAGCTCAGGGCGTTCGTTGCTGCAATCGATTCACTGGATCGATTGCTCGGGCTGCGCCCGACCGCAACTCACCCATTCCCGATCAGGATACCGGCGCCGAGCACCAGGCCGCCGCCCAGCACCACCTGGAAGGCGGCGCGCAGGAAGGGGGTTTCCATGTAGCGGTTCTGGATGAAGGCGATTGCCCACAGTTCGAAGAACACGACGATGGCGGCGGTGATCGTCGCCGTCCAGAAATGCGGGATCAGGTAAGGCAGTGCGTGGCCGAGGCCGCCGAGCGCCGTCATGATGCCGCAGGCAAGGCCGCGCTTGACCGGCGAGCCTCTGCCGGAGATCTTGCCGTCGTCATGGGCGGCTTCGGTGAAGCCCATCGAGATGCCGGCGCCGACGGAGGCCGAAAGACCGACAAGAAAGGTCTGCCAGGTATCCTGCGTGGCGAAGGCGGCGGCGAAGATCGGCGCCAGCGTCGAGACCGAGCCGTCCATCAGCCCGGCAAGACCCGGTTGCACATAGGTCAGCACGAATTGCCGATGCACCGTCGCGTCCTCGTCGTGCTTGACGTCTGCGGGCGTATGTTTGTCGCCCAGCATGCGGGCGATATCCTCATGCCCCTGTTCGGCGAGGGCGAGATCGCCGAGAAGCTCACGCGTCGAGGCGTCCGAGGTTCGTTTTGCCGCCTCAACATAGAAACGATAGGCCTGCTCCTCCATCGCCTCGGTTTCTTGCCGCATCGCATCCAATGAAAGGTTTGCCCTGAGCCAGTCGGGCTTGCGCTCGTAGAAGCCCTGCACATGCTCGCGCCGGATCAGCGGGATGCGCTCGCCGAAACGCTGGCGATGGATCTCGATCAGCGATTTGCGATGCGTATCCTCGACCTCGGCCATGTCTTCGAAGACCTTGGCCGACGCCGGAAATTCGCGGCGCAGCCCGTCGGCATAGGCGAGATAGATGCGGGCATCGTCTTCCTCGGAAGCAATCGCCAGGGCGAGAATCTCCTGCTCGGACAGCGACTCGAAAGATCGTTTCGAGGATCTGAAAAATCGCGCCAGCATGCTTTTCTCCAAGATTTAGAATTATTCTAAATCTAAAGAACGTGGTGATAGCGGTCAAGTGCGCGTGCAAGCCAACTGACAGATTGCCGCAAGCGGCACGGAGGACTTTGGCACGCTGCGATAAACACCTATATGGGAGGGCGCCGCATCACGCGGCGCCGGGGTTTTGGAATGGACAATGAGATTCAGGGCCGCCCTGCCCATGTCGCGGCGATCCGCGAAAGGGCGGAGGCCGAGATGCGGGAGATGGGCGTCGACGCAGCCTTCATCGACAGGCTGGTCGAGACCTTTTACGGGCGCGTGCTAACGCATCCCGATCTCGGCCCGGTGTTCGACGCCAAGCTGTCCGGCCGCTGGCCGGAGCATATGGCGAAGATGAAGAGCTTCTGGTCGGCCGTCGCCTTCCGCAGCGGCGCCTATGGCGGCAAGCCGGTGCAGGCGCACACGGGTGTCCAGAACCTGACGCCCGATCTCTTTCCGAAATGGTTGTCGCTGTTTGCCGCGACGCTCGACGATATCGCCCCAACGCCGGAAGCCAAGGCGTGGTTCATGGCAACGGCGGAGCGGATCGCCAAAAGCCTGACACTGTCGCTCTTCTATAATCCGGCACTCGACGATCCCGCGCGGAAACTCGCCTAAGAAATCTTAGGCCTTTTCCGCCGAGGCGGTGGCGCCGGCGCTGGCCGCCACCACAAGTGCCGTTCCCAGCATCTGCAACGCGGTCATCGGCTGGGCGAGGATCAGAAAACCGGCGAGAGCGCCGAGCGCCGGTTCGAGGCTCATCAGGATGCCGAAGGATGCCGACGGCATGCGCCGCAGCGCCACCATCTCCAGCGCGTAGGGCAAGAGCGGCACGAGGATGGCAAGGCCGAGAACCTCGACCAGTCCCTTCACCGTGAAGGCGCCCCCTGTCTCGGCAAGACCGAAGGGAGTTGCGACGAGGCCAGCGACGATCAGCGACATCGACAGGCCTTCCAGCCCCTTGAAGGCAGCGCCGACCTTCTTCGTCAGCAGGATATACACCGCCCATCCCACAGCCGAGCCGAGAGCGAAGAGGACGCCAGGGAGATTGCCGACCCATCCTTCGCCGTCATGGGCGAGGAAGAGAATGCCGGCCGCAGCAATCAATGGCCAGGTGAGCCGCCAGCTCAGGCCATAACCGAAGACGGCGACCGAGAGCGGCCCGAGGAAATCGATGGCGATCGCCAAGCCGAGCGGCAGCCGCTGGATCGCCGCGAAGAAACACAGCGTCATGGCAGCCGTCGTCGTGCCGAGCAGCAATGTCGCCCGCCATTGGGCACCACTAGAACGCAGCACCGAAGGCCTGACGATAGCGGCAAGGATGATCGCCGCGAAAGCAAGCCGCAGCCAGGTAGCGCCGGCAACGCCATAGGTCGCAATGGCTGACGAAGACAGTGCCGCGCCGAACTGGATCGACGACATCGACATCAGGCACATCGCGACACCGGCCGCCAAGCCGCCCGAAGTCGGCGATACGCCCGGCTGCGCAATCAAGGCTGCGCCATCCGTCCTCGTCTCGATATTCTTGATGTCCATGTGGCCCCCCGATCCTGGCGCCGTTCTAAGCCGAAGACGGGGGAGAACCAAATTCAAACTTTTCATGCCGGGATCAAGAGCGCTGATGCTGAGGCGCCAAGGAACGGCCGGCAAGGATGACCTCTTCGGCGTCTTCGAAGCTCATGTCGAAGACCTTCCTGCCGATGTCGAAGCTGAAGCCGTTGCGGGCAAAAGCCGAAAGTTCTTTGGCCTTTCGCTTTTCGTCAAGCTCGACCCGGCGGAAAGGACCGAAGGCGCGCTTGCGGGCAAAAATCGCTGCGGCATAGAGATCGTCGGCCTCTTCAAGTGCTGCCTCGACCTTGTCGCTGGAGACGCCCTTGGCAGCAAGCTTCTGGGCGATCGCGCGCTTCGATTTACCGCCGCGCACGGCAGAGCGCGTGCTGATCTCCGCATAGGCGCTGTCGTCGAGCACCTTGTTGTCATAGGCAAATTTGACCGCGAAATCGGCGATGGCCTTGAGTTGCGCCGCACTGATTCCCTCGAATTTCTCCTTCGCCTTGCGGGTGATGGCGTCAAAGAGCTGCTTTTCCGTCATCATCCGCCGCTCCAGGCGATAGATAGCGGAATTGCGCGCCCAGCTCAGCATGCGTGATGTCGGGATATCGGATGGAACGGTCTCGTCGGTCATCGGCGGTGATCAGGCTTCCAGACCCTTGAGGACGTTGGCGACGTTGAGGCCGATCTCCGGCACGCCATAGCCGCCCTCCATACAGGCGAGCACCGGCAGGCCGGCCGCTGATATCATCGCGCCCATGCGGGTGAAATCGTCGGAGGTGAGGCTGAAGAAGGAGATCGGATCGCGTTCGAAAGTGTCGACGCCGAGCGCCACGACGATCGCCTCGGCGCCGAAGGTCTTGATGCGGGCCAGCGCATCGGCAAGGGCCGAAGACCAGACATCAAAGGGCGTGCCTGGCGGCATCGGATAGTTGCGGTTGGCGCCCGTGCCCTCCCCCTCGCCTTCCTCGTCGGCATGGCCGAGGAAATAGGGAAAGGCATGCATGGGATCGCCATGCAGCGAGGCGGTGAAGACATCGCCTCTGTGATAGAAGAGATCCTGCGTGCCGTTGCCGTGGTGGAAATCGACATCCAGCACCGCGACTTTCCTGGCACCATGGTCGAGCAGCCGCTGCGCGGCGACACCTGAATTGTTGATGAAGCAATAGCCGCCGAAGAGATCGATGCCGGCATGGTGGCCGGGCGGGCGGCAGAGCGCGAAGGCGAAAGGATTGCCGGCATTCAGCCAGTCGGCGCCTGTGATCGCGCAGCGCATGGAAGCGATCGCCGCCTCGTAGGAACCCTTGGTGATCGAAGTATCGGCGGCATTGGCATAGTGGCCGATCGCACCGACGATATTGTCGGGCACACGCTGGCTGGTGCGACGGACAGCGAAGGAATTGGCGATCGCCTCGCCGGTGAAACCGGCCGCTACCCAGCGGTCCCAGACGGTGGCGAGAAAATCCAGATAGGCGGGATCATGCACTTTTCGAGCCGTTTCCAACCCGTGCGCATCGGGCGCCACCACGTCGGCGAAGCCCGCCTCCTTGACCGCCGCGAGGATCCATTCGGCGCGGAACGGCGCCTCGAAGGGCGTCACCAGCTGACCGGCGTGCAGCTCAGTCCTGGCATCGCGCAGCTTGTGATCCTCGGAATAGATGACGCGCATTTCAGATCCTGTCCTTGATTGACAATGGAGATTTACACGGCTCGGCCCTGACAAAAAAGCGGCGCGGGGCCTTGATCGTCTGGAATAATGACGCCACCTTCGCCGGTGTTTTGAGAACGAGGAAATTTTCCGCATGAAAGTGCTGATGGTCGATGTCGACGGCGTG
The DNA here is from genome assembly GCF_021052345.1 of Rhizobium sp. SU303. NCBI lineage: Bacteria > Pseudomonadati > Pseudomonadota > Alphaproteobacteria > Hyphomicrobiales > Rhizobiaceae > Rhizobium > Rhizobium sp. SU303. The sequence continues at coordinate 4,892,322 of NZ_CP088095.1, read as the reverse complement.
CTCATTCATGGTCGTCCGACCGATGGCCTGCCTCTCTTCACCTATCTGGAACGTGATCTCGGGCTGCGTGTCGACCTGCTGCAGCAGGAATTCTTCCAGACGCACTGGAGCGATATCATCATCGGCCGCGAGGCACTGGAGCCGAAACTCGCCGGCGTTCTCGCAAAGATCGCGCCCCATCTCAGCGCCGAAGCACTGATCGATTACTGGTTCGAGAACGATTCCCGCCTCGACCGCAATCTGCTGGAAGAACTCGCTACGCTCAGGCAAAGCGGCATCACTCTTTTGCTGGCGACCAACCAGGAGCATAGGCGGGCGCGCTACCTGATGGAGCAGATCGGCCTTAACGCGCATTTCGACGACATCATCTATTCCGCCGCACTCGGGCACAGCAAACCTTCGCCCGACTTCTTCCGGCTGGCGACCGAGCGGGCCGGCGTGCTGCCCGGCGAAATCGCCTTCATTGACGATATGGCGGTGAATATCGAAGCGGCGCGGCAGTTCGGCTGGAATGCCGCGCAATGGACGGCGGGCGCGACGCTTGGCGGCGCGCTTCCTGTCTTCGCCAGGCCGGCATGAGCGGCGCCGGCGCAATCAGGCGAGCCGTTTGTAGAAGAGGGTGGTGGCGCAGAAACCGCCTTCCGGCCACAGCGCGTAATCGGGGATGACACCGACACGCTGCCAGCCCAGGCGCGGATAGATCGCCTCAGCATCGCTGCCGGTTGCCGTATCGAGCACGAGCAGGGTCTTGCCGCGGCTTGCCGCCTCGCGCTCGGCAGCCTCCATCAGCATCCTAGCGAGGCCCTTGCCGCGGGCGGAGCGGTGCACCAGCAGCTTCTTCAGGTCGCCGCGATGCGGCTGGTTCGGCATCTGCGCGGCACCCACCTGCACCGTGCCGACGATCCTGCCGTCGAGTTCAGCGACCAGCAGCAGGTTGGCGCCGGTGGCGACCGCATCGGCGACATCGCGCCAATAGGGCTCGGCATCTTCAGGCCCATAGGGCTGCATGAAGCCGACGGAGGCGCCGCCCGCGACGCAATCGACAAGCACCTCCGAAAGAGCCGGAATGGCCGCGCGGGCCTCCTCGGCGGAAAGGGTACGAATAGCAGGCATGCTGTTCTCCTGAAATGAATGCTTCTATCGACCGCCGCGATCGAGCACGACGCAATAACGCGCCGGCGCGTTGCCGGGATTGTGGAAGACATGGCCCTCGCCGACCGGCATGAAGAGGCAATCGCCCGGGCGCAGCCGGTAGACGGCCTCGCCCGCCGTCATCTCCAGCTCGCCGTCGAACAGCCAGATATGCTGCATCATGCCATGGGCGCTCGCATGCGGGGGGAAGCTGACGCGGGCACCGGCCGGGAATTCGACCTCGACGATATCGACATCGGAAGCCGTGCCCGGAGGTGAAACAGAGCGTCTGAGATAACCGGTCTCCGGATCGCGCCAGACCTGCTGCTCCTGCCTCCGGGCAAGCGGCGAGGCCTGCCCCTCTTCCGCAAAGAAGGCCGACAGCGACAGGCCAAGGGCGGCGCAGATCCTCGCCAGCAGCGAGGCGGTCGGGCTCGCCTCCGCCCGCTCGATGCGCGAGATCATCGCCCGGCTGACGCCGGAGGCCGCAGCAAGATCATCAAGCGTCAGAGCCTTTTCCTGCCGCAGCGTGCGGATGCGGATGCCGATCGCCTGTTCGAGTTCCGGTTCCATTTTCCAGCCCATGATTCCACTATAAGAGAAATACATTATCTGATGATGGAATCAAGTGCCTACGAAAAGCGGCCAAACGCGCCTTGCTTTCGCCGCCGCTCCGTCCATATATGGCGGCGTAATCCGAGGAGAGAGTGATGGACGCCAGCACGCAGAGCACGGAACTGACGGGAAGCTTCACGGCTGCCGCCTGGGACAGGATCGCGCCGATCATGGCTGAAATCGAGGCGTTGCCGCTGCTGCAGCGGCTTTCGGACGGCACGCTGCCGCCGGAGGTTTTCCGGCACTACATCCTGCAGGATGCGCTTTATCTGAAGCACTATGCGCGATGCCTTGCGATCGTCGCGGCCAAGGCACCCGACAATGCGCAGGTCCTGCGCTTCCTCGGTTCGGCGCAGAAGGCGATCACCGTCGAGCAGGGCCTGCATGCCGGCTTCCTCACACAGTTCGGCATCAGTTCCGCCGATGTTACATCAGCCGAGCCCTCGCCTGCCGGCTTTGCCTATACAAACTTCCTGCTTGCCACCGCCTATCACAGCTCCTACGCGGTGGCGCTGTCGTCCATCCTCCCCTGCTTCTGGATCTACTGGCACGTCGGCGAAGCGATCAAGAACCGGCCTGTTATCGAGGGCAATGCCTTCCAGGCCTGGATCAACACCTATGGCGATCCGCAATTTGCCGCCGGTGCCCGCGAAGTGATCGCGCTGACCGACATCGCCGCCCGCGCCGCATCGCCGGTGGAACGGGCTCAGATGACCGATGTCTTCGTGCGCGCCTCGCAATATGAATGGATGTTCTGGGATTCGGCCTGGCGGCTGGAGACGTGGCCGGTCTGATCGGCGCCCCACACAGGACGAAATAGCGTAAACAGCGGGATAATTACCGCTTTGCGGCAGGGGGCGGCGCTGCTATATGGCGCGCATGAGCACCAATTCCACCACTCCGCTGTCCCATATCCGCAACTTTTCGATCGTGGCCCATATCGACCACGGCAAATCGACGCTGGCCGACCGCCTGATCCAGACGACGGGCGGCCTTGCCGAGCGCGAAATGTCCGAGCAGGTGCTCGACAATATGGATATCGAGCGCGAGCGCGGCATCACCATCAAGGCGCAGACCGTGCGCCTGCATTACCAGGCGAACAACGGCGAGAAATACATTCTCAACCTGATCGACACGCCCGGCCACGTCGACTTCGCCTATGAAGTCTCACGGTCGCTGTCAGCCTGCGAGGGCTCGTTGCTCGTCGTCGACGCCAGCCAGGGCGTCGAGGCGCAGACGCTCGCCAACGTCTATCAGGCGATCGACAACAATCACGAGATCGTCACCGTCCTCAACAAGATCGACCTGCCGGCGGCCGAACCCGACCGCATCAAGGAACAGATCGAGGAGGTGATCGGCATCGACGCTTCGGAGGCGGTGCTGATTTCGGCAAAGACCGGCCTCGGCATTCCCGATGTGCTGGAAGCGATCGTCCACAAGCTGCCGGCGCCGAAGAGCCCCGGCGGCGAAAAGGCGCCGTTGAAGGCGCTGCTCGTCGACAGCTGGTACGACGCCTATCTCGGCGTCATGGTTCTGGTCCGCGTCATCGACGGCGTGCTGACCAAGGGCCAGACGGTGCGGATGATGGGCACCGATGCGAAATACCAGGTGGAGCGCGTCGGCGTGCTGACGCCGAAGATGGTCAATATCGACCGCCTCGGCCCCGGCGAGATCGGCTTCATCACTGCCTCGATCAAGGAAGTGGCCGATACCCGTGTCGGCGATACGATCACCGAGGACAAGCGGCCGACGGCCCAGGCGCTGCCGGGCTTCAAGCCGGCCCAGCCGGTGGTGTTCTGCGGCCTCTTCCCGGTCGATGCCGCCGATTTCGAGGATCTGCGCGCCGCCATGGGCAAGCTTCGCCTCAACGACGCTTCCTTCTCCTTCGAAATGGAATCGTCGGCGGCACTCGGCTTCGGCTTCCGCTGCGGCTTCCTCGGCCTGCTGCATCTGGAAATCATCCAGGAACGGCTGGAGCGCGAGTTCGACCTCGACCTCATCGCCACCGCACCCTCGGTCGTCTACAAGATGTTTATGACCGACGGCACGGAGCGCGAGCTGCACAATCCGGCCGACATGCCCGATGTCGTCAAGATCTCGGAAATCCATGAGCCGTGGATCCGCGCGACGATCCTGACACCCGACGATTATCTCGGCAGCATCCTGAAGCTCTGCCAGGACCGGCGCGGCATTCAGATCGAACTCACCTATGTCGGCACGCGCGCGATGCTGACCTACGACCTGCCGCTCAACGAAGTCGTGTTCGATTTCTACGACCGGCTGAAGTCGATCTCGAAGGGCTATGCCTCCTTCGACTACACGCTGACCGACCACCGCGAGGGCAACCTCGTGAAGATGTCGATCCTCGTCAACGGCGAACCGGTCGACGCGCTGTCGATGATGGTGCACCGGACGGCTGCCGAAAAGCGCGGCCGCGACATGTGCGAGAAGCTCAAGGAGCTGATCCCGAAGCACATGTTCAAGATCCCGATCCAGGCGGCGATCGGCGGCAACGTCATTGCCCGCGAGACGATCTCGGCGCTGCGCAAGGACGTGACCGCGAAATGCTACGGCGGCGACGCCACCCGCAAGCGCAAGCTGCTCGACAAGCAGAAGGCCGGCAAGAAGCGCATGCGCCAGTTCGGCAAGGTGGAGATTCCGCAGGAAGCCTTCATCGCGGCGCTGAAGATGGGCGACGAGTAACCGAATCATGACTTGATCTAAAAAAGGCGCTGCGGCGCCTTTTTTATTGGCCGCGCGGATTTGACTGCAGTCTCCATAATAAACAATGCCTTCGTGACGCCCATTCGGGATTTGCGTACTCGTCGAACCACGCGGACGTAGCGCCTCTTTTTAATCTTTCTTTTCTCTCTATTCTCTCTATAATGAGCGATAGAGAGTGGGGGTGACGATGCGCACAATTGAAGTTTCAGTTGATGTCTACGCAGCAATCTGGGCAGCGCGACATTCTGGCGAAGACAATGAAGATCAGATACTTCGTCGGATACTGGCAGTTAAGTTGGAAGCGCAGAATCCAACGTCTAAGCAGATGCCAGCCTCGATTTGGACAGGGTTCAAAGACGCTCGATTTAACGTCGAACTACCTGAAGGATTTGAGATATTTCGGTTTTACAAAGGAACAGAATACAGAGCTACAGCCACGAACGGGAAATTAGAACTTAAAGGCACCAAACAGACATACCCCACCTTAAATCAGTTAAGTCGTGCCGTTAGCGGAAACATCGAGAACGCCTGGCGTAATTGGTATTTCACTGGGCGAGATGGGCAGCGCCACTTGATCGAAGGACTGCGTTCAGATGCCAAGCGCAGTGTGCGACATCTTATGTAGATGGATGATAGGGAGACTGAAGTTCAGCTGTTAATACTATATTTAGTGTTTTCGGCTCGTAATGACAAAAGCTACACTTGCGCAGTGCAAGTCTAGCGTTTGCCGATTCTAAAGGGCGCCAAACATGATGAGAAGACCAATAGCCAACTGCAGCAATGAGCACCCTCGCGGTTGGCAGTAACAAAAAGGGCCACAAAACAGGAAGGCTGGTACCGACCTGAAATGTGACCCGTGGTGTCAGCGGACAAGCCCGAATCCGTTGGACGGATAAACCGGAAATGCCGATCTCTGAACCGTTTGCCTATTCAGAATCGCATTTCTGAGTCTCCGTTTCAAGAGGGCATTCTTGAAACAAAGGATCGTTCAATGAACGACAATGAAAAGCCAAGCTATAAGCTCACTTTTAATGATGCTGTCGAAATATGGCTGCGAAGCTGGAACGGCGAATTCCAAAACAGGATTGCAGCCAGCTTTGACGTCAATCCGGCCCGCGTGAATGAAGTTCTGAAGGAACGGAAGCACGTCGGTAGCCGCGAAGTCGCATTTAAGCAGCGTGCCGCTTAAAGATCACAAGTGCGATGCCAGCGCTGGTGCGCTGGCATTTCTTACGGAGATTCTGCGATGAAAGATGGAAGCCGAGCAACTGGAAAGCCTGAATCGGCAGCAGGCGCAAATACCGATCCCACGATCATAGAGGGCGGCAAAGCCCAAATTCTGGAGCAAAAAACAAGCGATGATGAAACGCTGCCTCGCGAAGAACGCGAAAGACTTTGGCGAATTGAAAACGCCGAGGCGCTCGCGGAGCAAATTGAGTATGTCGCGAAGCATGGCCTGCCATTTGCGAAATACAGGCAGTTTTGACTCATCCCCTGCCCATGTATTCCTTCACCAGCCCCTCATAGGCGTCCATCTCCGGCAGCGCCGTGTAGCTGTGCACTGCGCCGGTCTCGGCGAAGGACAGCTTCTCGCTCGTCCAGGTCTCGATGAAGGGGGTGAACCAGCTGGGATCATCCAGCATGGTCGCGCGCAGATTGACGAACCAGTCCATGCCTTCCGGCCGGGTGAACATCCAGCTCATGCAATGCGGGCAGAAATAATGCTTCGTGACGCCATGCAGGCCGCCGATCACCGGCTCGCCTTGCGTCACCTCGAAGCCTTCGCTGGGGATGGCCGCACTCAGCGAATAGGCACTTGATGTCATCTTCTGGCACCCGGTGCAATGGCAGGCCATGGTGAGCAGCGGCGGGGCGCTGATCTTCAATCGCACCCGGCCGCAACGGCAGCCGCCTTCCATGGGTAAGGTTCGCTCGCTCATGATGTCCTCCCGATTTGCCTTCTGATCTAGCGGAGCTTTCGTTGCTGTCGAGATGGCGAGGTCATCGCGGATCGGGCGGCCTTGCCGGCGTTAGAGCATTTCCGTTTTTCTCCGAATCACGGAATGCTCTAACTCTTTGTTTTCGCGCAATTCCGGACGCAAAACCGCTACGCACTTTTGCTGGAATTGCTCTCGCGGATGCGGGCTGGATTGCCGACCACGGTTGCGCCGGCCGGCACATTCCTCGTCACCACCGCACCGGCGCCGACGATCGCACCGTCGCCGATGGTGACGCCGCCGAGGATGATGGCGCTGCCGCCGATCCAGACATCGCTGCCGATGGTGACAGGTCGGGCGATCTCGATGCCGGTGCTGCGAAGCGCCGGGTCCTTGTGATGCTCGGCGCAATAGATCTGCACGCCGGGGCCGAACATGCTGCGGTCGCCGATCGTCACCCGGCCGGAATCCAAGATGGTGCAGCCGGCATTGAAATAACCGCGTTCGCCGAGAGTGATATTGATGCCGTAGGAGCAGTGAAACGGCGCTTCGATGAAGATATCGGGCGCGGCCTGCGCAAAGAGCGCTCGCAGGGCCGGCGCGACGGCGCCGCGCTCATCCGGCGGCAGCGTGTTATGCGCGTGGACGGCTAAGCGCGCCTGCCGGCGCAAGAGATCGAGCTCGTCATCGAGACAGCAATACCATTCGCCTGCCGCCATCTTGTCGCGTTCGCTGGCCGGCATCGCATCGGCCCTCACGCCGAGGCCCGCGAGAGCATTTCGACCTCTTCCTGCTCGATCAGGCTGATCCAGGCACGCGCAATGGCAAGGCCTGCGGCATCGGCGGCACCGGCATGTCTTGCCGCCAGTTCGGCATAGTTTTCCAGCCAGCCCGGCGCAATGCGCGCGATCGTATCGGGAAATTCGGCCTTCCATTGCGCGACGACCGCTGAATTGGCCTCGAAATGGAACTGGGTGCCATAGACGGCGCGGCCGATTCGGAAGGCCTGATTCTCAGCGACAGGGCTCGAGGCGAGGCGCACCGCACCCTCGGGCAGGGAAAACGTATCGGCATGCCATTCGAAGATGGTGAATTCGCCGCCAAGCGCCGACAACAGCGGATCGGCCCGGCCCTCGGCGGTGACGCCGATCCCGTGCCAGCCGAATTCGCGGGCAATTCCTAAATGATTGTCGGCGCCATAGGCGCGAGCGAGGATCTGGCTGCCGAGGCAGATGCCGAGCACCGCCTTGCCGGCATCACCGAAGCGGCGGGTGAGCCGAACGAGTTCCGGCAGATAGGGGTGGGTTTCATCATCCAGCGCGCTCTGCTCGCCGCCAAGAACGACCAGCGCGTCATGGCCGGATATATCTTTCGGCAGGACGCCATCCTGCCACACCCGGAACCACTCAATCTCCGCGCCGGCCTCGTCGAGGGCCGCGGCAAGCGCGCCGAGGCCGGTATTCCGCATATTTTCGATGACTGCGACGCGCATAGGCTCTTCCCGGTATGGCCGACCACGGGAAGAGACCATGGCGGAGGGCGGCGCGCAAGACGCTTGTGAGAGGGCGATTGCGCGCACGCACCACAGGGCTTAAATCTCAGCAAACGAAAGGATATCGCCATGACCGAAAAAGCCCGCGTCACGATCCTCTACTGCACCCAGTGCAACTGGCTGCTGCGCGCCAGTTGGATGGCGCAGGAGCTGCTGCATACCTTTTCCGACAGCCTCGGCGAAGTGGCGCTGATCCCCGCCACCGGCGGCAATTTCGAGATCCGCGTCAATGGTGATCTGATCTGGGAGCGCAAGCGCGACGGCGGCTTTCCCGGACCCAAGGAGCTGAAACAGCGGGTCCGCGACATCGTCGAGCCCGGCCGCGATCTCGGCCATGTCGACCGCGCCTCGCTCGAAAGCTGACAGCTCAGTGGCTGTTCATGTCGCGCGCCTTAGGCTGCACCCTTTGCACCGGCGGCGGATCATAGGTCAGCTGCGGCGGCCCGGCAGCGCCCGGCCGGTAATAAGTCGGCCCGGTCGCGCCGCGTGGCCTGTAGTTCGGCTGGACATAGGCGGGACGATGCCATTGCTGTGGCCCAAAACCGAAGCAGCCGCGAAAGTCGCAGAGGGTCGAGCCCGTGTTCAACGGCCCAACCCCCGGCTTGCCCAGCTTCAGCGAATCGGCCCCGGCGATGGCGGGAGCGAGAATGGCGAGAAGGCCGGCGAACAGAAGCGTGCGGGGAGCAAGCATGAGGCATTCCTTTCGGGTATTTCCCTTATATAGGGCGCACCAGCCGGAGCGCTATGCCCGCCCTCCGGCGCTCCCGCCCATGTGATCGGCTGCTTTTTCACTAACTGTCAGAAAAACTTCAAAAACCCAGTTGACAGTCAGGAGCCACCCCCTTACATCGCTCTCCGTCGCCCAGATGGCGGAATTGGTAGACGCGCCAGCTTCAGGTGCTGGTACCCGAAAGGGTGTGGAGGTTCGAGTCCTCTTCTGGGCACCATTCCATTCTTGATCGCTACCAAGATCAAGGAGTTAAGCCTTTCCAACTAAGTTGTGCATTGGTGCCTTGCAGCAAAGGCCAGCCACGATGCGCTTGAGGCTTGTTCGCTCAATAGCTCCCAAGAACTCTCCGAAATCCTGATTTCTGGACGCTTATTTCCACCGCTCTTGATTGCTGGCCTCCATTGACTCCCTCACTCCAAAATGTGAACATATAGAGAACATAATGGAGTCTTGCAATGATCCGATACGCCGCGTCCGCAGCCAGCAACCCCCAGCCACCAAAGGCACGTGAGGTGTCAGCTGCCGAACCGCCCGTTGAAATGCCGCGCACCAAGCCGGTCATTGAGGTAGCTTCTGCCGGCGCGGCGCTTGCTGCTTACCCGCTGCTGCCCAGCGGCGAGTCAGATGAGTTCGGCTCCGACACTCTGCCGAAGACCACCAAACCACCACGCCGTGCAGCAACAAAACGTAAGCCTAAGGTCGCCGAGGCAGACGATGCCCCACTCCAGCTCAGTCTAGAGGCTTAGCCGCAACGATCCGACCAAGGCGTGGCGGTAGGGAACTCCTACCATAATCTATATAGCACTTCGGAAACCCGAAATTGGCTGCTGGATTGAAATCATTGGATGTTTCTCCACAACGACAGCCCGCGAAAGGCGTCGAATTTCGGAATCCCGAATCGGGGGAATTTCGGGATTCCGAAGTGGGATTTTTTCTTCGGGCCGACGCGCCGGGCCTTCGCCCGGGGCAATCGGCCGGCTATCTGACGCTTTCCTATCAGGATCGGCCGCGTCTGGCCTAATCAATTGCGCCCGCTTGGCGCTCCTCGTAAAACGGGAAGGACGCGCGTTCGGCCAATGGGATTCCCGAACGGCGCTGCCCGTTCCGACACCCCCGCAAGCCTCGCACAAGAACGAAATCGGATACCGGGGCAAGGATGAACATACGGCCGTTCCGCCTGTAAAGAGCCGGGCGGCTCTGAGGGTGGTCGGGAAACCTGACTATACACTCTGGAGTTCGCTTGGGATGAAAGTCGTAATTCTCGCCGGTGGCCTTGGCTCTCGTCTTGCCGAGGAGACCAGTATCCGACCCAAGCCTCTGGTCGAAATCGGCGGCATGCCGATCCTCTGGCACATCATGAGCATCTACGCCCATCACGGGCTCAATGATTTCATCATCTGCGCCGGCTATAAGGGCTATTTGATCAAGGAATATTTCGTAAACCTTGTTCTGCACCACAACGACATCACCGTCGACCTCGCCTCCAACAGCATCAACTACCACGGCGGCACACGACCGAACTGGCGCGTGACCGTGGTCGATACCGGCATGCATTCGATGACTGGCGGCCGCATCGGGCGCATTCGCGACCATCTGACGCCAGGCGAACCCTTCTGCATGACCTATGGCGACGGCGTCGGCGACATCGATATCGCCGCCGAAGTCGCCTTCCATCGCAGCCATGGCCTCAAGGCGACGATGTGCGCGGTAACCCCGCCCGGACGTTACGGCGCCACGAATATCGAGGGGCAGTTTATCACCTCCTTCGTCGAGAAACCGAGAGGCGACGGCCAGCGCATCAACGGCGGCTTCTTCGTGCTCGACCCTTCGGTGGTCGATCTCATCCCTGGCGACGACACGATCTGGGAAGCCGGGCCGCTGGAATGGCTCGCCGCCAACAACCAGCTCGCCGCCTTCAAGCATGACGGTTTCTGGCAGCCGATGGACACGCTGCGCGAGCGCAACCAGCTCGAGGAGCTCTGGAGTTCCGGAAAGGCACCGTGGAAGCTATGGGCCTGACGGACTTCTGGAATGGCAGGCGGGTGTTCCTGACGGGACACACGGGGTTCAAGGGATCCTGGCTGTCGTTGTGGCTGGAAAAGCTCGGTGCGGAAGTGACGGCGGTCTCGCTCGAACCCGAGACCAATCCCTCGCTCTATGGGCGGCTTGCGCCCTGGAACGGACAGGGCCATCACATTGCCGACATCCGCGAAGCGGCGACGTTCAAGCAGCATTTCATCGATTTCGAGCCTGAAATCGTCATCCACATGGCAGCGCAGGCGCTGGTGCGGCGCTCCTACGAAAATCCGACCGAAACCTTCGCGACCAATGTGATGGGAACGGCAAACGTGCTTGACGCGGTGCGGGAAACGCCCTCGGTCAAGACGGCTCTCGTCGTCACCTCCGACAAGGTCTATGCCAACAACGGCAGCGGCGCTCCCTTCGTCGAGACGGATATGCTGGGCGGCAAGGACCCCTACTCCAACTCCAAGGCCTGCACAGAACTCGTCGTCCAGAGCTACCGCGACAGTTTCTTCAAGGCGCGCGATATCAGGCTTGCGACGGTACGTGCCGGCAATGTCATTGGCGGCGGCGACTGGTCGAAAGACCGGTTGATTCCGGACTTCATCCGCGCCTTCGAAAGCAGCCAGCCGATCCTGCTGCGCTATCCCGAAGCGATCCGCCCCTGGCAGCATGTGCTGGAGCCGCTCGGCGGCTATCTCGCCTTCGCCGAGGCCTTGACACTTGCCGGCGAACAGGAGCTGCCCGAAGCGCTCAATTTCGGTCCCGATCCGCAGAGCTTCGCGACGGTCTCCGAACTTGCGGAAGCGCTCGGACGCGCTCATCGCGTCGAAGACGTGTGGCGGCTTGCGCCGGGCGAACATCTGCCCGAAGCGCCGGCGCTGACGCTGAGCTCCGCTCTGGCGCTCGACACGATCGGCTGGCGTCCGCGCCTCAGCCTGCAGCAAACAATCGACTGGACAGCCGCATGGTACAAGGCCAATCGCGAGGGAGCCGACATGCGCGCCTTCTCGCTCGGCCAGATCGCGGCTTATGAGGAAACAGTATCATGACAGCGCATAATTGCCGGTTCTGCAACACTCCGCTGAAACATCGTTTCGTCGATCTGGGCTCGACGCCGCTCGCCAATGCCTATCTGACGGAGGAGCAGCTCAAATTGCCCGAGCCATCCTATCCGCTGCGCGCCTTCGTCTGCACGGAATGCTGGCTGGTACAGGCCGATGCCTTCGTTCCGCCGGAGGATATCTTCAGCCACTATGCCTATTTCTCCTCCTACAGCGACGGCTGGGTGGAGCATGCCCGCCAGTTTACCATCATGGCGCGCAAGCGCTTCGGCCTCGACGCCACATCACAGGTCATCGAAGTGGCGAGCAATGACGGTTATCTGCTGAAGCATTTCGTCGAAGCCGGCGTGCCGGTGCTCGGCATCGAGCCGGCCGAGAACGTTGCGGAAGTGGCGCGGCAGATCGGCGTTCCCACGGAAGCGCGCTTCTTCGGCAAGGAAACGGCTGCCGACCTCGTCTCTCGCGGCCTTGCCGCCGACATTGTCATCGGCAACAACGTGCTGGCGCATGTGCCTGACATCAACGATTTCGTCGGCGGGCTTTCGGCCGTGCTGAAGCCTGACGGCGTCGTCAGCGTCGAATTCCCGCATTTGCTGCGGCTGATGGAAAACATCCAGTTCGACACTGTCTACCACGAGCATTTCTATTATCTGTCGCTGCTCGCCGTCGAAAAGGTGTTCGCTGCGCACGGCCTCAAGGTCTTCGACGTGGAAGAATTGCCGACCCATGGCGGCAGTCTCCGCGTACTGGCCTGCCGTGCAACATCCACGGCTCACGCAACCGGCCGCGGCCTTGCCAAGGTGCGCACTGAGGAGGCCGCCGCCGGCTTCGACAAGGTCGAGACCTACGAGGCCTTCCAGAGCCGCGTGGCACCGATCAAGGATGGGCTGCTCGCCTTCCTCGAACAAGCCAAACGCAGCGGCAAGAAGGTCGCCGCCTATGGCGCTGCCGCCAAGGGCAACACGCTGCTCAATTTTTGCGGCATCGGCACCGATCTCATCGAATACGTCGTCGACCGCAATCCGCACAAGCAGGGGCATTTCCTGCCGGGCAGCAAACTGCCGATCTACGCACCGGAGAAGATGGACGAGACGCAGCCGGATTACGTCCTCATCCTGCCCTGGAACATCAAGAACGAGGTCGTTGCGGCCAACAGCAGGATCGGCGCCTGGGGCGGACGGTTCGCGGTCGCCGTGCCGGAACTGACGGTGCTTGGATGAAATTCCTTCCGACCGCGGTTTCGGGTGCTTTTGTCGTGGAAGTCGACGTACGCTCCGACGACCGGGGAATGTTCGCACGAACCTTCGACGCGCAGACCTTTGCGGCGCAGGGTCTCGTGCCCGTCTATCCGCAGTGCAATGTCTCGCAGAACCACAGGCGCGGGACGCTGCGCGGCATGCATTACCAAGCCCAACCGCGGCCGGAGATCAAGCTGGTGCGCGCCACGCGCGGCAGAGTATTCGACGTGGCGCTCGATCTGAGGCCGGATTCGCCGAGCTATCTCAAATGGGCCTCCGTCGAGCTCGATGCCACCAGCCACAACGCCTTCTACATACCTGCCGGATGCGCACACGGCTTCCTGACGCTCGAAGACGACTGCGAGCTCTTCTACCAGATGTCGGAAACCTACGTGCCGGAGCTTGCCCGCGGCGTCCGCTGGGACGATCCCGCCTTTTCCATCGCCTGGCCGTTCACGCCGAGCATCATCAGCGAGCGCGACGCCGCGCTTGACAGCTACGGCCAGGAGACAAGCCTTTGAGCGGTATCAAACTCAGCATCTGCATCCCGACCTATAACCGCGAAGCCTATCTCAGAAACGCGCTGAACCTGCCCAATCTCGTGTTCCACCAGCACGATGTCGCCCGACACATCATCATGTGAGCCTCGCGCCAGCTTCAAAAACTAGCGTCGTGGCGGGCGCCTGCGTCTTGATTTCAATTCAACAGAAATTAGCGGCATGACAAACAGGATCTTCTACACCAAGCCTTCGATCACCCAGCTCGAAACGGATTATGCGGCCGATGCCGCCGCCACCGGCTGGGGCGCGCGCTGCTACGACTATCTCAACCGCTTCGAACGCGACTTCAAAACCTATCTCGGCAGCGGCTTTGCGATCGCGACCTCGAGCTGCACCGGCGCCATGCACATGGGGCTTGCAGCGCTCGGCGTCGGCGCCGGCGATGAAGTGATACTCGCCGATACGAACTGGGTTGCGACTGTTTCCCCGATTGTCCATCTCGGCGCAATACCCGTTTTTGTCGACGTGCTTGCCGACACGTGGTGCATTGACCCTCAAGAGGTCGAGCGCCATATCACGCCGAAGACCAAGGCCATTATCGCCACGCATCTCTACGGCAACCTCTGCGACATGGATGCGCTGCTGGAAATCGGCAAGAGGACGGGCATTCCGGTGATCGAAGATGCGGCTGAAGCGGTCGGCTCCGTCTGGCACGGCCGCCGCGCCGGCTCGATGGGCGCATTCGGCACCTTCTCCTTCCACGGCACCAAGACGCTGACGACAGGCGAAGGCGGCATGTTCGTCACCAATGACGCCGCCCTTTACGAAAAGGTGCTGACGCTCAGCAATCACGGCCGGGCTCGCGGACAGACGAAGCAGTTCTGGCCCGATGCGATCGGCTTCAAATACAAGATGTCCAACATCCAGGCGGCCATCGGCTGCGCCCAACTCGAGCGCATCGAGGAACTCGTCAACCGCAAGCGCGAAATTCTGGCCTCCTACATGATCCGGCTTTCGGCCCTGCCCGGCATCACGATGAACCCGGAATACACCGGCACGATCAACGGCGCTTGGATGCCGACCGCGGTCTTTCATCCGTCGACGGGCATTACCCGCGAGATGATGCAGCAGACCTTCGAGACCGCCAATATCGACGCGCGCGTCTTCTTCTATCCCCTCTCCAGCCTCTCCATGTTCGAAGATCGGCACGAGAACGTGAACGCCTGGAGCATTCCGGGCCGCGCGATCAACCTGCCGAGCTATCACGACATGAGCGAAGCCGATATCGACCGGGTAGCGGCAACGCTGCTCGATATGGCGGCCGGGCGGATCTATCACAACAGCACGGCATTGCGGCAGTCGGTCTAAGACAGCCCTACAGCGAAGGACAAAGAACAGTCATGACCACGAAGGACGATCGTCTCGAATTCGAAGCCCACAAGCGGGAAATGTCGCTTGCACTCGGCAAGGACGAGGCAAGTTTCCAACAATCGCTGAACACGCTGATCGGGCTCGACAAGTTCGACTATTTCTATCTCTGGTCATGGATGGGCGTGCCGATCATCCAGCTTCCGGTCGATATCCTGGCGACCCAGGAAGTCATCTGGGCGACCAAGCCCGATGTCATCATCGAAACCGGCATTGCGCGCGGCGGCTCGCTGATCTTCATGGCATCGATCCTCGCCGCCATGGGCAACGACAAGGCCAAGGTTGTCGGCGTCGACATCGACATCCGCGCCCATAATCGCGAGTCGATCGAATCCCATCCGATGTCGAACCGGATCAAGATGATCCAGGGCGGTTCCGTCGACGACGACGTGCTTGCCGCCGTGAAGGCCGAGATCCCGCCGGGCGCCCGCGTGATGGTGGTGCTCGACAGCGACCATTCCTACGAGCATGTTCTGGCGGAATGCCGCGCCTACGGTCCGCTGGTGACGGAAGGCTGCTACCTCGTCGTCGCCGATACGCTCATCGGCCATCTGACCGAGGAACAGGCCTTCACAAAGCGCTCCAAGGTCTGGCTGCGCGGCAACGAGCCGCTGAAGGCAGTCACCGATTATCTGGCGGAAACCGACCGCTTCGAAGTCGATCCGGTTCTGAACGGCAAGCTCGTGCTGTCTTCCTCGCCGGGCGGCTACTGCATCTGCCGCAAGGCATGAGCGGACAAACAGGGATAGTCGTTCATGACGCAGGTCGATATCGTCAGACTCAAGGACAATGCGGACCCCGCCATACGGCTCCGACTTCCGATCAGGGACGATAGCGGCAGGCACGTCGGCGACCTGCAATGCATCGACAAGTCAATGCTTGCCGATCCCGGCCTGATCGACGACCTGACGACGTGGCGCAACCAGTCGATGCCGTTTTTCCTCACCCAGTTTAGCGCCACCGAGGAACGCACGCGGCGGTGGCTCGAAACCATCTCGCTGCCCGCCGCCGACCGAATCCTATTCGTCATTTGCGATCCAGGCGGAAACCGGTTCGGCAATTTCGGCATCTGTAACATCCGGCCCGGCTCGGCCGAATTCGACAACGTCATCCGCGGCCGGGCGAGCGATACCCGAAACCTGATGTTCCATTGCGGCATGGCACTGCTGGAGTGGATGTTTTCCGGACTTGGGGTCGAAACCGCCGAACTGCACGTCTTCTCCCACAATGAAAAAGCGATCGGCCTTTACAAGCGGCTGGGCTTTGCGGCGGCCGAAAGCCTGCCGTTACGGCGCACGGAAGAAGAGGGCATGGTCAAATATTCGATCGTCGATCGATCGGAAGCAAATGCCGGCTTCGACTATCTGAGGATGGAGCTCCCGATCGAACGTTTCCGGAAGGTGCATCCATCGGCTTTGCTGACCGCCTGAAGCCCCTCACCGCACCGGCTGATAGTGGCCGCGGAGCGGAACCTTGTCGTCCATCGAGATGAAGCCGTCGCGTTCGCAGACATACATCAGCGTCGGCATGCCACCCGAACGGAAGATCTCGTCATAACGGCGGCGGACCTGAACGGTTTCGGTGCGGCAATTGTAGGATTCCTCTTCCTTCTTGTCCGGCTGCGCCTTGACGCCGGGAAGACCCTTATAGGGATAGAGGGGTTGAACGCCCGAATCGACGGATTTCGTCCAGTCGACGGCAAGGGCGGACGCCGGAGCGAGGCCAGGCACGGCAACGAGCGATATCAGAAGCATCATCAATAGCCGCATGGGAACTCTCCTGCCGGCTAGAGCGGTTCAGCTTTTCACGGAAACGCAGAACCGCTCTAACTTTTCGTTTACGCAATTCCGGACGGAAAACCGCTTCGCACTTTTCCTGGAATTGCTCTATAGGCCGCTTCCCCGATGTAGGAAAACCGACGACCGTCATCAAGCGGCCGCAGCGGGCGACTTCCTGAAATAACTTCTGATGACGGGATGGCAGAAGAGACCGGCAAGGATCGCAAAGCCGGCGCCGACGACAAAACCGGCAAGAAAACCGCCGATGATGCCGGCGACCAGCAGGATTTTCTTTCCCGGACCGTCGGCCTTGACCGGCGGCTCGGCAGGCGAGATGACGCGAATGTTACTCTGGTTGAGGTTCTGTTCCTCACTCGTCTGGCTGGAGCGCTTCAGCACCGTCTCGTAAATATTGCGCGCCGCGGTCGCCTTGCGCTGCAATTCGTTCAATTCCACCTGCTTGTCCGACGAACTCGCGTGCAGCGCCTTCTGCACGGCAAGCTCCTTGGCGATGCTGTCCTCGGCGGCCTTGGCCTGCTCGTATTCGCCCCTTGCCGAGGTGGCGAGACGCTGCAATTCGCCCTTGATTTCGACTGATATGCTCTGCAGCGACGAGCGGGCCGCCTGCAGGCGCGGATGACGCGTGCCCATCTGGCTTTCGAGGCTGCCGACGGCGGCGGCCTGGGTGGCATATTGCTGACGCAGGCTGACGAGTGGCGAGGTGACGCCGCCCTCTGCCTGGTTGCCGGCGACGATGTCCTCGACGCGGAGGTTAGCGACAGCATCGGCGCGCGCCTTCGCCTGGATGGTCTTTTCCTGCGCCGTCACTAGCATCGTGTTCAGGGAAACGAGCCGCTGGTCGGAAATCAGATTGCCCTCGGTCGCGGCCATGTCGTTGTCGGCGCGGAAGGTTTCGACTGCCTGCTCGGCCTCCAGCACGTTCTGGCGCAGGTCGTTGAGGCGTCCGTCGAGCGTCGAGGAGGTGTTTTCGTAAATGCCGTTCGAGGCGCTGTTCTCTTCCTCGGTGAAGGAGGTGACGACCTGGTTGGCAAGCCTTGCGGATTTTTCGGGATCGTTGGTCGTGGCGGCAAGCGAGACGACATAGGTGCTGGCCTCACGGGTGATGACCAGCGCCTTCTGCAGAGTGCCGATCACGGCGGCGCCATCCGTCCGGCCGCCGGTGAATTCGGGGTCCTGGTCAAGCTTCATGGCTTCGGCGACGCGGCGCAGCACATTGCCCGAGGTGAGGATCTGCACCTGGCTATCGATCAGCGCCGAGATCATTTCCGGCGAGGGACCCGACGATTGCGCGCTGGCGTCGGCAAGGCCGATCTGGCGCGGATCGAAATAGAGGCTGCTGACGGCGGTGAACTTCTGGGCGATGAGCGGCGCCACCGCCCCCCCGGCGAGGGCTCCGAGAAGCGCCAGGCCAAACACGATCAACCTCCGGCTCCAGATCGCGGCGATACTCGAGCGGAGGTCGAGAAGCGGCGCGGCAGGCGCGGGCTCTGCATTCGGCGGCGCGTCGACGACAGGCGGTTTCGGAAGAGGAGGCGCCGGACGCTCATATTGGCGGGTTTCCGCCATGCTTGCCGGCGGTACGAAGGGTGGTGGGGCGGGTTCGTGCGATGGCCGGGCGAAATCATCCGGGCGAATGACAGGACTGCGCACGCGCACGCCTTCCGGCGCAGTCTGAGATGGCTCAAAACTGCGCCAGCCAGGGAGCCGGCTTACCCTGTTCCTGTCATACTGGTTCATACGCGCACTCGTGTCCTGCCCAGCGTGAAAGACTGAAGCCGAGGTGCCGATACTTTAGAAATTCTTAGCTAACGGACCGTTAAAATAACCGCAGCGACGCCGATGTTACGATTTGTCGCGATAGCGAGGATGCCCATGAAGACGACACGACATCTGACAGCGCTGCTGCTTGCAGCCGCTCTGATCCCGTCGCAGGCCCTTGCGACTGGTGCGCCCTGCTACCGCGGCGTCAATCTGTCCGGCGGCGAATATGGCGAACGCGGCGGCATCTACGGCACCAACTACACCTATCCGAGCGAAGACACGATTAGCTATTTCGCCGAAAAAGGCATGACGATCATCCGGCTGCCCTTCCGCTGGGAACGGCTGCAGCCCGCACTCGGCGGGCGGCTCGACGAGGATGAGCTCAAGCGGATCAAAGATACGACCGGCCTGATCCGCAAGCATGGCATGGCGGTTCTGCTCGACCCGCATAATTTCGGTTACTACGACAAGACCCAGGTCGGCACGGCGCCGGCGACGGATGCCGCCTTCGGTGACTTCTGGGCAAGGCTCGCCGTCGAATTCGCCAATCAGGACGGCGTTCTCTTCGGCCTGATGAACGAACCGCATGACATCAAGGCGACAGACTGGCTGGATGCGGCCAATGCCGCGATCCGCAGCATCCGCGCCGTCGGCGCGCGCAACCTGATCCTGGTGCCGGGCACGGCGTGGAGCGGCGCGGGCAGCTGGGAAAAGGACGTGATCGGCGGCGCCAACGGCACGGTGATGCTCGGCCTACGAGACCCGCTCGACTTCTACGCCTATGAGGTCCACCAGTATCTCGACGCCGATTCCTCCGGAACCCATCCGACCTGCGAAGGTGCCGGCGCCGCAGTCGCGGCGATCAACGGCGTTACCGCCTGGCTGAAGCAGAACCACAAACGCGGCTTTCTCGGCGAATTCGGCGCCTCCGCCGACAAGGACTGCATGAGCGGGCTGACCGAAATCTACGCCACCATGTCTGATAATAGCGATGTCTGGCTCGGCTGGTCCTATTGGGCGGCCGGCGATTGGTGGCCGGCAAACGAGCCGTTCAACGTCCAGCCGCGCAAGGGCCCTGAGCGGCCGCAGATGCGGCTTCTTGCCGAGGTGGCAAAAGCCAGTGCCGGCACTTGCTCCGCCGTCAAGCCTGCGGGGAAATGAGCATGGCGGTCGTCGATCACAGGGCAGCAACATTCACTGTAGCCGGCACCGTCGCCGGCAACCGGCTCGATGCCGCCGGCAGGGCATCGCGCACCGATCATCTGGTGCTCTGGCTCGGCCTGCTCTCCGTGCTCTACAATGGCATTCTCGCCTTCACCAACCACAACATCATGCCGCTTTCGATGACGCATGTCGCCGCCAGCGAAGGCCTGATCATGGCCAGCGCCATCATCTATATCCTGCATAAGGGGATCTACGAGACCGACCTTCCGGCCTTCCTGTTCCTGCTGTTCACGCTGATCGTGACCATCTATGTCAGCGTGCTCAACCGCATGCTGTTCATCGATCACTTCCGCAACGTGCTGATCATCTTCTGCTTTACCGGGCTCGGCAGCTGGAGCAACGAGAAAACGATGAAGCTCGCCTTTCGCTGGGCAAGCCTTGCCGTCATGATCTTCCTGATCTTCGAGATCGTCAGCGTGCCGTTCTACGTCAGCATCGTCCACCCGTCCGATTATTTCGCCAATACGCGCGGGCTGCTGCCGCTGAGCTACAACACGACGGGCCTCTTCCAGAACGCGCTCGGCTTTCCCGAGCGCTTCTCCTTCGGCATCATCGACCACCGTTCCTCCTCAATCTTCCTCGAGCAGGTGTCGCTTGCCAATTTCTGCGGCGTGATCGCCGTCTACCTGATTTCGATGTGGGAAAGGCTCAGCCGCTGGGACCGGTTGCTAATGATCGGCACGGCCGTGCTGATCCTGGTGACGAACGACACGCGCACGATGCTGATCTTCTGCTTTGCCTGCATCGTCGGCTATTTCGTCTTTCCGAAGATCCCGAAGAATTTCAATCTGGCGCTGATGCCGCTGATCGTCGCAGCGGGCTTCCTCGTCTACGTCCTGAAACCCAATGCGACGGGCGACAATTTCACCGGCCGCATCAACCTGACGATGAAGAAGATCATGGAGCTCGATCCGCTCGCCGTCCTTGGGCTTTCGGTCGACCGGGTCGCCGAATTCGCCGACAGCGGCTATGTCTACCTGATCTACGCGGCGACGATCTTCGGCGTCATCGCCTTATGGCTGTTCGTCTGCCTCTTTCCCGCCGGGCGCACGGCGGCGCAGCGGCGCTGCGCCCATTCACTTTCTCTTTTCATTTTTCTGAATATGATGATCGGGGGAACCGCGGTCTTCTCGATGAAGATCGCCGGTCTCCTCTGGTTCGTCGTCGGATATATGCGTTTCCACGACAGCCCGCGCATCCGGCAGGGTCGTCCGGCAGATGTATTGAGTTGACCGCAGCGGCGCGGCTGAGACCGGCGCCCGCGCGAGCCCGAGGGAGCAAGACGCTCGATGCTTGTCCAGCTTCAATATCTGCGCGCCATCGCGGCGCTGATGGTCGTCTATTTCCACGCGGTATTGCAGCTTGCCAAGGTCAATCCCGCAGTCGACGCCACCGCCTTCGTCTATGGTGAAACCGGCGTCGACATCTTCTTCGTCTTGAGCGGTTTCGTGATGTGGCTGACGACCAGCGGACGCGCGATGAGCCCGATCGATTTCGCCCGCCGGCGCATCAAGAGAATCGTGCCGCTCTACTGGCTGGCGACGCTGTTTTCGGCGACTGTGGCGCTGGTCGCTCCATCATTGCTGAAATCGACGGTGTTCGACCTGCCGCATCTCATCGCCTCGTTGTTCTTCCTGCCGTGGAGCAATCCTGCCGATCCCAGCACGGTCGCGCCGGTGGTCGTTCCCGGCTGGACGCTGAATTACGAAATGTTCTTCTACTTCGTCTTCGCGCTGCTATTGCCGCTACAGGAAGTTCGGCGCATCCCGGCGATGTTTGCCGTCTTTGCCGTCATCCTGATGGCCTGCCGACTGCTGCCGGAAACGACTATGACCCGGTTCTACCGCGAGCCGATCATGCTGGAATTCCTCGCCGGTGTCGTGCTCGGCTGGCTCTACGGGCAGAAGGTCCTGCTGCCGAACCGCTGGGCTTGGGCGGCCCTTGCCATCGGCTTTGCGTTTCTCTTCATCAACGAGGCGCTGATGCCGCCCGAAAGCCGGTTCTACGCCTGGGGAATCCCGGCGATCTTCATCGTCTACGGCGCGATCTCCATCGATTTTTCCAGGCTGCCGCTGATCGGATGGCTGAACTATCTCGGCGACTGCTCCTACAGCATCTATATCACCCACGCCTTCACGCTGGCTTTTCTCAGGGTCGCCGCCGACCGCCTGCCGATCGGCATCCTGCAGCAGCCGGTACTCTTCGTGATCTTCTCGCTGGTGCTCTCGTCGATCGGCGGCGCGATCATCCATGAGATCACCACGCCGCGCCGCCGTAAGGTTGCTGTGGCGACCCGGCCGCCAGCCTAACTTCAGCACCGAAGGCGAGAATACGCATCCAAGCGGCGCTGACGGTACAGTTTTTTGCGCAACTTCTCCTAAGCTTCAGACTGAGCAATGAGAGAACTTGCACAAACGTGATGGTTTCTCTTGCAATTTGTCGCATGAATGAAAGTGCGCTGGCCTGTTCGCGGCCCGGGCTTTGATCTAAGCACAGCGGCGGCCTTGGAGAGGGAAGAGGGAAAGACATGACAAGTTACGTATTGACGGTATCCTGCAAGTCGACGCGCGGCATCGTGGCGGCGATTTCGAGCTATCTGGCCGACAAGGGCTGCAACATCGTCGATAGTTCGCAGTTCGACGATCTCGATACCGGCAGGTTCTTCACGCGCGTCAGCTTCATCTCCGAGGAAGGCGTGCCGCTTGCCGAACTCAAGGAAGGTTTCGAGCCGATTTGCAAGCGCTTCGCCATGGAAGCCGAAATCCATGACGGCAATGCCCGCATGAAGGTCCTCTTGATGGTGTCGCGCTTCGGCCATTGTCTCAACGACCTGCTTTACCGCTGGAAGATCGGCGCGCTGCCGATCGATATCGTCGGCGTCGTCTCCAACCATTTCGATTACCAGAAGGTCGTGGTCAACCACGACATTCCCTTCCACCACATCAAGGTGACGAAGGAGAACAAGCTGCAGGCCGAAGGCCAGATCATGGAGATCGTCGAGCAGACCGGCACCGAGCTGATCGTGCTCGCCCGCTACATGCAGGTGCTTTCGGATGCTATGTGCCAGAAAATGTCCGGGAAGATCATCAACATCCACCATTCCTTCCTGCCGAGCTTCAAGGGCGCCAACCCTTACAAACAAGCCTATCAACGCGGCGTGAAGCTGATCGGCGCGACGGCGCATTACGTCACTGCCGATCTCGACGAAGGCCCGATCATCGAACAGGACACGGCGCGCATCACCCATGCGCAGTCACCCGACGATTATGTCTCGATCGGCCGCGATGTCGAAAGCCAGGTGCTGGCGCGGGCCATCCACGCCCATATCCATCACCGCACCTTTCTGAACGGCAACCGCACCGTGGTCTTCCCGGCCAGCCCCGGTGGTTACGCCTCCGAACGCATGGGTTGAGCGCCGCCCAACATCTCTTTTGCTGGCAAACGACAATCCCCGTTGCCTGCCAGCGGCAAGTACTTGATTATCGCCTTCAATAGGTAATCGAATCATGCTGCGGGAGGGGTGTCATGACCGACGAGGCGCTTGTTGATCGCATGGCGCTGCCGCGCCCCGACGTGACCGCCAGCGACGCGGAAGAGATCCTCCTTGCGCATTACAGCCTCTCCGGCACGCTTGTCGAACTCGGCAGCCAGCAGGATCGGAACTATCGCGTCGATAGCGATCGTGGCCGCTACGTCCTGAAGATCTGCCATGCAGCCTACGAGACCCGCGAGCTCGAAGCACAGAATGCGGCGATCCATCATCTCAAAAGCAGGCAAGATGCGCCGCGCGTCCCGAAGGTGATCGCCACCAATGACGGGCGAGAGATCGTCGTCCTTACCGTGCGTGGACAGGGGTATCAGGTCCGGCTGCTGGAATATCTGGAAGGTCATGGGCTGACGGAGCTGACCTATCTGGCGCCGGCTTCCGTTGCAGCCCTCGGCGCGCTCTGCGCCAGGCTGGCGCAGGCGCTTGCCGATTTTAACCATCCCGGTCTCGACCGCAGCCTGCAATGGGACCTCAGACGGGCAGGTCCCGTTGCGGTGCAGCTGCTTTCAGCCATCACCGACAGCGCCGCGCGCGACCGGATTGCCAAAACCATGGTGATGGCCGTTCGCCGCATCCAGCCGTTGGCGCCGTCGCTTCGGCTGCAGGCCGTGCATCACGACGTCACCGGCGACAATGTCGTCGGCCACCGTGACGCCCGTGGCCATATCGTCCCCGACGGGGTGATCGATTTCGGCGACATCATCCGCGGCTGGCTGGTCGGCGACCTCGCCGTCACCTGCGCTTCGCTGCTGCATCAGGCCGATGGCGACCCTTTTCATATCCTGCCCGCCGTCACCGCCTATCAGGCGATCTATCCGCTGAGCGACGAGGAACTGAAGGCACTCTGGCCACTGATCGTCGCACGCGCGGTCATTCTCGTCGCCAGCGGCGAACAGCAGATTTCGGTCGATCCCGACAATGACTATGTCCGCGA
Source organism: Rhizobium sp. SU303 (assembly GCF_021052345.1). Taxonomy (NCBI): domain Bacteria; kingdom Pseudomonadati; phylum Pseudomonadota; class Alphaproteobacteria; order Hyphomicrobiales; family Rhizobiaceae; genus Rhizobium; species Rhizobium sp. SU303. Next base: position 4,868,116 of record NZ_CP088095.1, on the reverse strand, counting down.
CAATCTCGACCGCGAGCGGGCGATCTTCGATACGGCGATGTCGGTTCCCTTCGATCTCATGGAAGCGGCGATCCTCAAGGCAGCCGGCGCAGATGTCGCCGCGCCGGAAACATCGGGATGGCTGCCGTTGCTGCCCGACATCGATCCCGCCGGGATCGCCTATGTCGATCTTGGGGTGCGGAGCCCGCATTTTTCCGCCGGCAACTGGCTGAATACCGACATGGACTGGCGGCTGCTTGCCCGCATGGCAACCGAAAACGGTACGGCAGCGACGCGCTACGGCGAATATCGGCTTTCCCGCGCGGCAACTGCGAGGGGACAGGCGACCTGCGCCCTGCATATCGACATATGCCTTGCCGCAGGCAGCGCGATTGCCGCGCCCTTTGCCGGCCGCATCGGCTGGAAGGACCAGCATCTGACAATCGCCGGCGACAACATGACCCTGCATCTCGATGGGCTCGACCTCTCGGTCGAGGACGGAGCCGAGATTGCCGCCGGCGATTCGCTCGGCACGGTTTTCGGAGAGGCGTCGTCGCTAGGCGGGCTGCGCGTCCAGCTTTGCAGCGTCGCAGGTCTCGAACCGCCGCTCTTTGCCTCACCGCGCGCGGCGGCGGCCTGGTCGGTGCTCTGCCCTTCGCCTTCGCTGCTTCTCAGCCCGCAAGCGGATGCGCCGCAACCTGAAACCGCCGAACTCTTCGCCAGGCGGCGGGCGCATCTCGCAAGGCCGCAGAAGAATTATTATGCGGCGCCGCCGCAGATCGAGCGCGGCTGGAAGGAGCATTTGTTCGATGTCGAGGGCCGCGCCTATCTCGACATGGTCAACAACGTCACCATTCTCGGCCATGGCCATCCCAAGCTCGCGGCGGCGATCAGCGCGCAATGGCTGCGGCTCAACACGAATTCGCGCTTCCACTATGGCGCGATCACGGAATTTTCCGAACGCCTCGCCGCCCTGTCGCCGGATGGGCTGGACGCGGTCTTCCTGGTCAACAGCGGCTCGGAGGCGAACGATCTGGCGCTTCGGCTTGCGCAAGCCCATAGCGGAGCGCGCAACATGCTCTGCCTGCTCGAAGCCTATCATGGCTGGTCGGCGGCGAGCGATGCCGTTTCCACCTCGATCGCCGACAATCCGCAGGCACCGACCACCCGTCCGGACTGGGTGCATGCCGTGGTTTCACCGAATACCTATCGCGGCGCATTCCGTGGTCCCGATACGGCGGCAGCCTATCTCAGCGCGGTAACGCCGGTGCTGGAGGCGATCGACGCCGGCGGCGACGGCCTGGCGGGCTTCATCTGCGAATCGGTCTACGGCAATGCCGGCGGCATTCCGCTGCCGGACGGTTATCTCAGGGAAATCTATGCGCAGGTGCGCACCCGCGGCGGCCTCTGCATCGCCGATGAGGTGCAGGTCGGTTATTCCAGGCTCGGACATTATTTCTGGGGCTTCGAGCAGCAAGGGGTCGTGCCCGATATCATCACCGTCGCCAAGGGCATGGGTAACGGCCATCCGCTCGGCGCCGTCATCACCACGCGGGAGATCGCGCAATCGCTGGAGAAGGAGGGCACTTTCTTTTCCTCCACCGGCGGCAGCCCGGTCAGTTGCGTCGCCGGCATGACGGTGCTCGACATCATGGCCGAGGAAAAGCTCCAGGAAAATGCCCGGACGGTCGGCGATCATCTGAAGGCGCGGCTTGCCGCGCTGATCGACCGCCATCCGATTGCAGGCGCCGTGCACGGCATGGGCCTCTATCTTGGCCTCGAATTCGTCCGCGACAGAACGACGCTGGAGCCGGCGACGGAAGAGACGACTGCAATCTGCGACCGGCTTCTCGAACTCGGCGTCATCATGCAGCCGACCGGCGATCACCAAAATGTGCTGAAGATCAAACCACCGCTCTGCCTCAGCATCGACAGCGCCGATTTCTTCGCGGACATGCTGGAGAAGGTGCTCGAAGAAGGCTGGTGACACAGGGCTTCCAGCATTAACCAAATCGGTCATTTCGAGGCATGTCGATTTTTAATGAAACGGCCATTGCCTGATACAGCAAGGCTTCCTATGTCTGCCGCTGTGATCGATCGAACTTCCGATTCTGTCATGCGAATTTAACGAAGAGCTGATATGTTTCTTTCTGTAAGTTCGGGCTGTGACGGAATGAATTTTTTCGAATCGTCGATATTTTGACACGTTTCGGAATATGTTTCTGACAGGCTATCGGGTAATCTCTACCAAGTTAGTGGATTATTGAAGACAGCCTTCACCGGCCCCGGGCTCTACCGGGACCACTCAAGTGCAACGCCAACACAAGGAACGAGCATGATAGACATCGATATTCTCGCTGATCTCCTTGGGCGATCTGTGCTTGGCAATGACCGTCCGGGCGCCCTCTCCCGCCCGAACTGTCGAATGTGACGTTCGTCCTCCTTTCAACGGTACCAGACAAGTCAATTCGCCATGGCTGCGCATGTTGTGCGGCAGGAGTTCTATCTATGAAGAAGCAAGTTATCGAATATGCAGGCGTTCCCGTCGGGATCGTCATTCCCGATGAAGACCGGCTGAAATTCATCGCCGTGAAATTTCACGTCCACGACCTCGACGAGCAGCGTTTCGGCTCGCCGGACGAGGTGCGGCTGGCCATCCATGACCTGATGACCCGCCGTCATCCGAAGCCGCTTCATGCCTGAGGGCATAACGCCGCGATTAGAATTCACGGCTTTTCCCGATGTCCGACCGGTCCCGCCAAATGGGGCCGGTCTTGTTTTTTGAGGGCAATTGCAGTCCTATCGGCGGGCCTTTGCGTCTAGAGCATTTCCGTTTTTCTTCGAATCACGAAAATGCTCTATCTCTTTGTTTCACGCAATTCCGGACGCAAAACCGCTGCACACTTTTGCTGGAATTGCTCTAAGGATCCGCCCTTGCCCGATCTTCTGAACCTCGTCACCGACATCGAAGGCGTTTCCGTCGGCCATGCAACCGACCTTGCGCTCGGTTCCGGCGTCACGGTCATCGTCTTCGACGAACCGGCCGTCGCATCCGGCACGGTGCTCGGCGGTGCGCCCGGCGGGCGCGACACCGGCCTGCTCGATCCGTCGATGACCGTCAATGCCGTTGATGCCTTCGTGCTTTCCGGCGGCTCGGCCTTCGGGCTGGATGCCGCCGGCGGCGTGCAGGCGGGCCTGCGCGAACTCGGCCGCGGCTTTGCCGTCGGGTCGGTGCGCATTCCGATCGTGCCGCAGGCGATCCTGATGGACCTGCTGAACGGCGGCGACAAGGATTGGGGCCTTCACTCGCCCTATCGCGACATGGGTTATACGGCACTGCAGGCCGCGGCCAAGGGCACATTCGCGCTCGGCACGACAGGTGCCGGGACGGGAGCGACGACGGCCACCGTCAAGGGCGGGCTCGGCTCGGCCAGCGCCGTCAGCAGCGCCGGGCATCGCGTCGCGGCGATCGTCGCCGTCAATGCGCTCGGTTCGGCAACGATCGGCGACGGGCCGCATTTCTGGGCGGCACCCTTTGAAAAAGACGCGGAATTCGGCGGGCTCGGCATGCCTGCGGTGGCCGACCATCGGATGCGGCTCAAGGGCATGAACACGCCGGCAACGACGATCGGCGCAGTGGTGACCGATGCGCAGCTGACGAAGGCCGAGGCGCACCGGCTATCGCTTGCCGGCCATGACGGTCTTGCCAGGGCATTGCTGCCGGCGCACCTGCCGCTCGACGGTGACACCGTCTTTGCCGCTTCGACGGCCCAGCATCGAAGACACGACATGGCGAGCCTGATGGAGCTTTGCCACCTTGCGACCCTCGTCATGGCGCGGGCGATCGCCCGAGGGGTCTACGCTGCGACCGCCCTTCCGGTCGAGGGCGCGCAACAGGCATGGCGCGACCGCTATCCGAATGGTCGTTGATTGGGACCTTTGTTTTTATCCATGTCGTTGTCCCAAAACCGCTGCGCACGTTTGGGCAACATGCATTAGGGTTGGAACCGGACCCCACAACGTGCCGAATGGCGGAGAGACGTGAATGCAGATCCGGGCGCTGATGTATTTCGACGAGCTGGTCAGGACCAATTCGATGCGCCAGGCGGCCGAGAACCTCAATGTCGCGCCGACGGCGATCAGCCGGCAGATCGAGAACCTCGAATATCATTTCGGCGCGCCGCTCGTTGAACGCAGCGCCCGTGGTGTCAAGCTGACGGCCGCCGGCGAACTGCTTGCCGCCCGCGCCGGCCGGACGCTGCGCGAGCTCGATCATGTGCAGCAGCTGATCGAAGACCTGAAGGGCCTGCAGCGCGGCCGTGTCAGCATCTATGCCAATGGCGCCACCGTCGCCAATCTGCTGGCGCCGGCGCTTGCCGAATTCAGCCTGAAATATCCAAAACTGCGTTTTACCGTGACAATCACCAGCGCCCGGCAGGCGGTCGATGCCGTCAACAGCGCCGAGGCGGATATTGCGGTGACGTTGTTTGCGCCACCGATGTCCGGCACCAAGGTGCGGCTGCGCTCCGAGATCGCCTATGATCTCATCGCCACGCCGCAGCATCCGGCCGCTGCGCATAGCGAGATCCCGCTGCGGACGCTTGCCGACTATGCCTTGGCGCTGCCGGATCAATCCTTCGGCTTCCGCCAGGCCTTCGACGCGCTGTTCGAGAAGGAAGGGTTGAGCCTCGATCCCGTCTTCGTTACCAGCTCGCTCGAAATGCTGAAGGAACTCGTGCTCAGTGGAGCTGCGGTCACGCTGCTGCCGGCGCTAACCGTCCGCCGCGAGATCGAGGCGGGTCAGCTCCTTGCCATTCCTCTGGCCGGCAAGACCGGCATTCGCACCCATGTCGATCTCTGCGTCGCGCCGGACCGACAGCTGTCCTTCGCCGCGACGAAACTGCTCGACTTCATCGAGAGGTTCATGCGCGAGCGCACGAACCGTCGGGCCGAGACGAAAGACTGACGCTTCGAGCTTGCATTGTCCGTAGATTTGCGGTGTAGCTTTTTCGGCTACACTGAGCACACAAAATCATCATTGTGTGTGCACCGGCATAATGTCAATCTCCTCGCAAAAGGTCGTCGTCATCGACGCGCGGCCAGATAAGGGAACATGATGATCAAGCTTTCGTTTGCGCCTTCGCGTTTCGTCAGGCGGCTTTCCCTCAGTGCTGCGCTTTCGGCCGGCCTGGTGATGACGGCGATGACGCCGGCGGAGGCGGCGAAGACCATCCTCAATCTCGGCATGAGCGTCGAACCGACTGGTCTCGATCCGACGATCGCGGCACCGGTCGCAATCGGCCAGGTGACCTGGCAAAACGTGTTCGAGGGACTGGTGACGATCGACCAGTCCGGCAAGATCCAGCCGCAGTTGGCGAAAAGCTGGGAGATCTCGCCCGATGGCCTGACCTATACGTTCAAGCTGCAGACCGGGGTCAAATTCCATGACGGCGAGGCCTTCGATGCCGCGAGCGCCAAGTTTTCGCTCGACCGCGCCCGCGGCGCCGATTCGGTCAATCCGCAGAAGCGCTTTTTCGCCTCGATCGCCTCGATCGATACGCCCGATGCCGAAACGCTGGTGCTGCATCTCTCGGCCCCGACCGGCAGCCTGATCTACTGGCTCGGCTGGCCAGCCTCGGTGATGGTCGCACCGAAGACGGCTGTCGACGACAAGACGACGCCTGTAGGTACCGGTCCCTTCAAATTCGCCAGCTGGGCGAAGGGCGACAAAGTCGAACTCGCCAGAAATGCCGATTACTGGAACAAGGGTGCGGCCGCCAAGCTCGACAAGGTGACCTTCCGCTTCATTGCCGATCCGCAGGCGCAGGCGGCTGCGCTGAAATCCGGTGATCTTGATGCCTTTCCGGAATTTGCCGCACCCGAGCTGATGAGTTCTTTCGACGGCGATGCGAGGCTCGTCACCAGGATCGGCAACACCGAACTCAAGGTCATTGCCGGCATGAACACTGCCAAGAAGCCTTTCGACGACAAGCGCGTCCGCCAGGCGCTGATGATGGCAATCGATCGCAAAACGGTGATCGACGGCGCGTGGTCCGGCCTCGGCACGCCGATCGGCAGCCATTACACGCCGAACGATCCGGGCTATCAGGACATGACAGGCGTGCTGCCCTACGACGTCGAGAAGGCGAAGGCGTTGCTTGCCGAAGCCGGCTACCCCAACGGCTTCACCTTCACGATCAAATCGCCGCAGATGGCCTATGCGCCGCGCAGCGCTCAGGTGATGCAGGCGATGTTTGCCGAGATCGGCGTGACGATGAATATCGAGCCGACCGAATTTCCGGCGAAGTGGGTCCAGGACGTCATGAAGGACCGCAACTTCGACATGACGATCGTTGCCCATGCCGAACCGCTCGACATCGACATCTACGCCCGCGATCCCTATTATTTCAATTACAAGAACCCTGCTTTCAACGCGCTGATGAAGAAGGTCCAGGAGACGACCGATCCCGCCGCGCAGAATGTGATGTATGGCGAAGCGCAGAAGATCCTCGCCGAGGACGTGCCGGCACTCTACCTTTTCGTCATGCCGAAACTCGGCGTCTGGGACAAGAAGCTGAAGGGCCTGTGGGAGAACGAGCCGATCCCTTCCAACGTACTGTCCGGTGTTTCCTGGGACGAGTGAGAGGCGGGTTCGGGCGGATTGAGAGGCAAGGGATGAGCGAAGGGAAGCCGCACAGCGAAACGCTCAATGCCGGTCACAGCCCCCGCGCCACATCGAAAGCGTGGCACGCATGATCCCACTCCTCGCCCGCCGCGTCGCCGGTCTCATCGTCACGCTCGTCGTCGTCTCGCTGCTGATCTTCGCCGTTATGGACCTTCTGCCAGGCGATCCCGCCTCGATCATGCTCGGCACCTCGGCAACACCGGAAACCCTTGCAGCGCTCCGTCACAGTCTCGGCCTCGACCAGCCGCTGTTGATGCGCTACGGGCAATGGTTGGCCGGCGTGCTCTCCGGCGATCTCGGCAATTCGCTCACCTATGGCGTGCCGGTCACGGGGTTGATCGTCGAGCGGCTGGCGGTAACGCTGCCGCTGGCGCTGATGGCAATCGCGCTTTCGGTGGCGATTGCCCTGCCGCTCGGCGTGCTGGCCGCCTCGCGCCGCGGCGGTGTCTTCGACGTCATCGCGACGCTGTTTTCGCAGATCAGCATCGCCGTGCCCGCCTTCTGGGTGGCGCTGCTGTTGATCATCCTGTTTTCGACGATGCTCGGGCTGATGCCGGCCGGCGGTTTCCCGGGCTGGAGCGCCGGCCTCAAGCCGGCATTGCAGGCGCTGGTTATGCCCGCGGTCGCGCTGGCGATGCCGCAGGCGGGCGTGTTGACGCGGGTGGCGCGCTCGGCGGTGCTTGATACCATGCATGAGGATTTTGCCCGCACTGCGGTCGCCAAGGGGCTGTCGCGCAGTGCTGTGCTGTGGCGCCATATCGTGCCGAATGCGCTGATCCCGATCCTGACGATGATCGGGCTGCAATTCACCTTTCTCGTCGCCGGCGCGGTGCTGGTGGAAAACGTCTTCAACCTCCCCGGCCTCGGACGGCTCGCGCTGCAGGCGCTCTCTCAGCGCGACATCATCGTCATGCAGGATGTCGTGCTATTCTTCGCAGGCCTCGTCATCGTGATGAATTTCATTGTCGATCTCTCCTACCTGGCGATCGATCCCAGGATGAGAAAGGCGGCCTGACGCATGGCACCGATCGTGTCCACCGCCATCATCAACCGCCGCCGGGTCTTTAGACTTAGCCGGCGAATGAACCTGATTGTAGGGGCTGTCATTATTGGCCTGCTGGTCGCCGTTGCGTTGCTGTCGCTCGTCTGGACGCCGCTGCCGCCGGCGAAAATGCAGATCATTCACAAATTGCAGCCGCCGCTTGCCTTCGGCCTGCTTGGCACGGACCAGTTCGGCCGCGATGTGCTTTCGATGCTGATGGCGGGATGCTGGAATTCACTGTCGATCGCCATCACAGCGGTTGCGATCGGCGGGACGCTCGGCTCAATCGCCGGCATTTCGGCAGCGGCGATCCGCGGTCCTTTCGAAGCGCTGCTGATGCGCATCTGCGACGTCATCTTCGCGCTGCCACCGATCCTGTCGGCCATGGTGCTCGGCGCCTTTCTCGGGCCAGGGCGGTTCACCGCGATCACCGCGATCGCCGTCTTCATGATTCCGGTCTTTGCCCGGGTGACGCTTGCGACCTCACTGCAGGCCTGGAGCCGCGACTATGTGACGGCGGCGCGCGCGATCGGCAATACGCGCCTGACCATTTCGCTGCGCCATGTGCTGCCGAATATCATCAGCCAGATCATCGTGCATGGCGCGATCCAGCTGGGGCTGGCGATCCTGACCGAAGCGGGTCTCAGCTTTCTCGGGCTCGGCATGGCGCCGCCGGCGCCGACCTGGGGCCGGATGCTTGCCGATGCGCAAACCTATCTGGCGCTTGCCCCCTGGCTGGCGATCCTGCCCGGCCTTGCCATCGCGCTCACCGTCTTCGGCTTCAACATGCTCGGCGACGGTTTGCGCGATCTGCTCGACCCGCGCGAGGCGAGCCGCTGATGTCCTCCCAAGACGAAAAGCCCGAAAGACCATGCCATGACCGAAACCGACCTTACCATCCGCGAACTCAGGCAGCACTTCGCTGATAGAAGCCTCTCCCCTCTCGAATACTGGCTCGCCCTCGAAGACCATATCGCCGCCTGGGAGCCTTCGATTTCGGCACTCTACCTCTACGATCCGGAATCGGCGCGCGCCCAGGCGAAAGCGTCGTCGGAGCGCTGGGCGAAGGCAGAAACGCTAGGGCCCCTCGACGGCATCCCGGTAACGCTGAAGGAATTGATCGCCACGAAGGGCCAGCCGGTGCCATCGGGCACAAGGGCAGTGGAACTCAAACCCGCGGACGCCGATGCACCTGCCGCCGCCCGGCTGCGGGAAGATGGCGCGGTGATCTTCGCCAAGACCACCTGCCCCGATTACGGCATGCTGTCCTCCGGCCTTTCGAGCTTTCATCCTCTCAGCCGCAATCCCTGGGACACCACGCAGAATCCCGGCGGATCGAGCGCCGGGGCTTCCGCAGCGGCGGCGGCGGGCTATGGGCCGCTGCATATCGGCACCGATATCGGTGGTTCGGTGCGCCTTCCCGCCGGCTGGACCGGCATCTTCGGCTTCAAGCCGAGCCATGGGCGCATTCCGGCCGATCCCTATTATGTCGGGCGCTGCGTCGGGCCGATGGCGCGCACCGTCGAGGATGCGGCCTTTTCGATGGCGACGCTGTCACGGCCGGACTGGCGCGACGGCACCAGCCTGCCGCCGAACGATTTCAACTGGATGGATCTCGACATCGACCTGTCGGGCATGAGGATCGGGCTGATGCTCGATGCCGGCTGCGGGCTTGCGGTGGACGACGAGATCAGGGCCGCAGTCGAAACGGCAGCGAAACAGTTCGAGGCGGCCGGCGCGACCATTGTATCAGTCCAGCCGGTGCTGACACGCGCGATGCTGGATGGGCTCGACAATTTCTGGCGATCCCGGCTCTGGGGCGATATCGCCGATCTCGACGATAACAGGCGCGACAGCATCCTGCCCTATATCAGGGATTGGGCGAAGGGCGGCGCCGACATCCGCGGCGTCGATGCGGTCAGAGGCTTCAACCAGACGATCGAGATGCGCAAGAGCTGCGGACGGCTGTTCACCGAGGTCGACGCCCTGCTTTCCCCGACCAATCCGATCATCTCCTATCCCGCCGAATGGGCATCTCCGACCAATGATCCGGCCCTGCCGTTTGAACATATTGGTTTCACGGTGCCGTGGAACATGTCGGAGCAGCCGGCCGCCTCGATCAACTGCGGTTTCTCGCGCTCGGGCATGCCGATCGGGTTGCAGATCGTCGGGCCGCGCTTCGACGACATGCGGGTGCTGAGACTGTCGAAAACCTTCGAGGACAGGACGGGCGGAGTGAGATCCTGGCCGCAGCCTCCGATCGGCTGATCAGCTGATCGGGCGGCGATAGCCGGTCGGTTGCTCGTAGAGCCAGCCGATGCGCTCGACCGCGGCCCCGAAATTCTCGCGCGCCACCGTCATGCTATGGCCGTTGGCGTGCAGAATGGTTTCCGGATCTTCGAAGACGGCGACATGACCCTTCCAGAATACCAGGTCGCCACGGCGGATTTCGGATCGGCCGATCGGCTGGCCGAGGCCTGCCGCCTGCATATCGGTATCGCGTGGCGCAGCTCTGCCCGTCATCAGCATCGCCAGCTGGACGAGGCCGGAGCAATCGATGCCGAGGCCGGAACGTCCGCCCCAGAGATAGGGCGTTTCCAGGAAACGGGCGACGATCTCCACGTAATCGGCGCCATCGAGCGCGCCGATCGGCTGGACATGCTTGGCGAAGATCGCCGTTCCGTCCTCGAGCACGACATAGCGATTGCCGCGCGCTTCCGCCTCACCGGCGACATGAACGCGACTTCCCATCGACAGGATTGCCTGGTGGGGCTTGCGCAGTTCCGGTTCCGGATAGAGGAAGGTGCGCTGGACGGTGACGATATGGGTCGGCGCCGGCCGGCCTTCCGAGAGCGCGTCCGCCGCGACATAACCGACATAGCCGTCCGAGGCGGCTTTCACCCAGCACCAGCCACCGGCGCGATCGAAAACCGTCACGTCCTCGCCGAGAAGCAGTTCCGTATCAATGCCGCGGGCAAGGTCCGGTTCGGAACGCAAGGCCACGACCGGGACGGCGACGCGAGCCGGGGCGCCTTGCGTAAAACGCGACGCCTCGACCTTGCCTTCGAGCCCCGCTTCCGCGAGATCAGACCTGTAGGCATGCAGGCGGCGGTCGAGCATCGTCATTCGCATTCCTTTCAGATCAGCAACCGGCGGGCCTGATCTCGGATGAGATCGCCGAGCTTTTCCAGATAGAGCGCACCGCCGACAGTGCGCTTGATGATTACGTTGCGCCGGTCGGCATCGTCGCGCACACGATCGACCAGGCCCATTTCGCCCATCGTATCCAAGGCACGGGTAATGACCGGCTTGGTGACATCAAGCGTGGCGGCAAGCCCGCGCACCGTGTGCGGCGGCGGCACCAGATAAATATGCAGCAGGATCGCCATCTGGCGCAACGTCAAATCGCGGTCATCGTGGCGGACCTGATCGAGCGCCACGCCATGCCAGAGCCCCAGCGCCTGCGAGGCGGTCAGTTCGATCGGCACGGCCCCTCCGGAAGATCGTTACGCTAACGTTCCATTTTCCGGCAGTTGCCACGCACATGCAAGAGGCGGCAGAAATTGCCGCCCGGCAAGGTGAATAAAATTTTAACGATCGGCAGCGAGGCGCAGCGCGTGAACAGGGATCATGCGATGCGCCTCAGCGACGCGCTTTAACATGGCGTCAGCGCAGGCTCTCGCGGATATGATGAAAGAGCGCGCGGATTGCTTGTGCTTCGCCACCGCCCGGCGAATGCGGCCGTTCGGACTGGGCCCAACCGTAAATGTCGAAATGCGCCCAGCTCTTCGCCTTGCTGACGAAGCGCTTGAGAAAGAGGGCGGCGGTGATCGCCCCTGCCATGCCGCCGGCCGGCGCGTTTGTGAGGTCGGCGAACTTGGTGCGGATATCCTTTTCGTAGCCGGAATAGAGTGGCAGGCGCCAGATCGGATCGTCGGTTTCCAGGCTCGCTTCGGTGAGGCCATGCGCCAGATTGGCGTCATCGGTGAAGAAAGGCGGAAGATCCGGGCCAAGGGCAACGCGGGCAGCGCCGGTCAACGTCGCCATGTCGATCAGCAGCTCGGGCTCTTCCTCGTCGGCATAGGCAAGCGCATCGGCAAGGATCAAACGGCCTTCGGCGTCGGTATTGTCGATCTGGACGGTCAGGCCCTTGCGGCTCCGGTAGATGTCGCCGGGCCGGAAGGCATTGGACGAGATCGCGTTTTCGACGACCGGAACGATAACGCGCAGGTCGACCTTCAGCTTGGCGTCCATGATCATCAAGGCAAGTCCCATGACATTCGCCGCGCCGCCCATGTCCTTCTTCATCAGCAGCATGGAAGCGGCAGGCTTGATGTCGAGACCGCCGGTATCGAAGCAGACGCCCTTGCCGACGAGCGTCACCTTGCGATGACCCTTCTTGCCCCAGCGCAGCTCGAGAAGGCGCGGCGCATCGGCGCTGGCCCGGCCGACGGTATGGACCAGCGGGAAATTCTGCTTGAGCAGATCGTCGCCTGTAATAACCGATATCTCCGCCTTGTAATGTCCGGCCAGGCCGCGGAAAACGGCCTCGAGCTGTTCCGGCCCCATGTCGTTCGTCGGCGTATTGATGAGGTCGCGGGCGAGAAAGACGCCGGCGAGCTGGCGCTTGATGTCGGCGGCGTCGGCATCGCGGGGGATCATCAGCGTCGCCGCCGGCGATTTTTCGGATTTGTAACGGTCGAAACGGTAGCTGCCGAGGCCAAAGCCGAGGGCCAGGCGATTTGCCGTCAGCGGCGCGGTCTCGATGTGCCAGTCGCCGGCCGGCAGCGCGCGGGCGAGCCTGCCGGTGATGTAAGGCTGCTCGGATGGATTGGTGCCGAGGCCGTAAAGCGCGCCGCCGAGATGGCCTTCGGCCGTCGGGATCAGCAGCAGCGACCCGCTTTCGGCCTTGTAGCCTGCCCTGCGCGCCCAATCGAGCGCGATCGGATCGATCGTGCCGGTCTCGATATGGGCAGGCGTGACGGCAAAGATCGGCAGCGTCAAACCGCCCTTCGTGTTGAAAGGGGTCGGTCTCTCGATGAACTGATAGGGGGCCATGATTGTCCTTCGGCGGTCGCAAGGAATCGTTCCTTAACGGTCTGTTAGGGTTAACAGACTATTGCTGGAGCGAAGATTACGCGTCAAACCTTTCCCTGTTCCGCTTCGAGGTCAGGCGCCGATTTCGGAATCCAGGAACGCGCCATGCCTGCCTCGCTCACCATCACATTCACGAATCGTATTCTGCAGGGCGCTGCGGCATCGCTGCTCGTCCTGGCACTTGCCGGTTGCTCGACGACCAAGGACCGGATGACGACGGGCTCGGTGCCGAAACTCACCAAGCCGGTCGAAGAGATGGACGCGACCGAGCTGCGCTCGGCGACGGACCGGCTCGGCCAGGCCTATGAAAAGAACCCGCGCGATCCCGTCACCGGCGTCAACTACGCCAATCTGCTGCGCATGAACGGCCGCGACACCCAGGCGCTCGCCGTCATGCAGCAGGTGGCCATCGCCAATCCCGGCGACCGCAACGTGCTGGCTGCCTACGGCAAGGCACAGGCGGCGGCCGGCCAGTTCCAGCAGGCGCTCGATACGATCGGCCGCGCCCAGACGCCGGACCGTCCGGACTGGAAGCTGATTTCGGCCCAAGGCGCGATCCTCGACCAGATGGGCCGGGCAAGCGATGCCCGGCAGCGCTACCGCGACGCGCTCGACATCCAGCCGAACGAGCCCTCCATCCTTTCCAACCTCGGCATGTCCTACGTGCTGACCGGCGATCTGCGCACGGCCGAAACCTATCTGCGCTCCGCCGCCAGCCAGCCGACCGCCGACAGCCGCGTCAGGCAGAACCTTGCCCTGGTCGTCGGCCTGCAGGGCCGTTTCCCGGAAGCCGAGCAGATCGCCCGGCGCGAACTTTCACCGCAGCAGGCCGACGCTAATGTCGCCTATCTCAGAGGCATGCTCTCGCAGCCAAATTCCTGGCAGAAACTCGCCGCCAAGGACAAGACCTCGGGCGCAGCGGACAACAGCAACACCAACTGACCGGATCAGGTTTCGAAAGGCGTCTACCTTCGGAGAGATGCTGATCTTAACGAGCGCTCAAACCCGAAAGAATGAGCCGAAGACCGAGGCCACCCATGACCGCACCGGCGGCCCGGTCGATCCAGCCCTTGGCGGCAAGATAGAGACGCCGCGGATGGCGGGCCGAAAAGGCGAAGGCCACGATCGAATACCACCCGGCCTCCACGGCAAAGACGCCGAGCGGCAGCGCGACAATGAGATCGAGCGGCACCGTCCTCGGCAGAAGTGCCGCAAAGAGGCTGGCATAAACAATGATGGTTTTCGGGTTGCTGAGCTGTGTCAGCAGCGCAGTCGTGAAGCTCAATCTCAGCGCGCGGTTGCCGTTGACGGCGCCAGAGACTTCGAGCGGCTGGCCGGCGCTCCTCCAGATATTGACGGCGATATAGACGAGATAGGCGCCGCCTGCGACTTTCAGCAGGACATAGAGCCATTCGAACTGAGACAGCAGCGCCGTCAGCCCGGCAAGCGCCAGCACGGCGAAAGCGACACCGCCGGCGCCCATGCCGAGCGCGGCTGCAAGGCCATCCAGCCTCGAACGCGAAATGGCGATCCTGGAGACGACGACGAAGCTCGGGCCGGGGCTCATCGCGCCGACCGCCAGGGCTGCCATGATGCTGATGAAAATGCCGGCAGAAGACATCGAAGACCTCTCTCTTGGATTGAACCAGCGCCAGGGGCACTGCGGCTGCATCCGCGCGCTTGCCAATGGTCGTCCATCCCATTTATCAGCTATGCTGGCGGCGGTCACGCGTGTTTGAAGGCCGCGATCGGCCGACGGCCTTTGAGGCAACAGCGTCTCTGCCGAAAGCGGCATCCGCTTTCCGGGGCCGGCGCAATCGTCAGAACTTGTCTGCCACCTGAATGCCGGCCGGACCGAGAATGACGGCGATCAGCACCGGCAGGAAAAACAGGATCATCGGCACCGTCAGTTTCGGCGGCAGCGCGGCCGCCTTCTTTTCCGCCTCGTTCATGCGCTCGTCGCGTCCTTCCTGGGCGAGAACGCGCAGCGCCTGTGCAACCGGCGTGCCGTAGCGATCGGCCTGGATCAGCGCCTGAGTCACCGAACGCACCAGCTCGATCTGGGTGCGCGTGGCAAGATTTTCGAGTGCCACGCGGCGATCCGGCAGGAAGGAGAGCTCGGCCGTGGTCAGCACCATCTCCTCGGCGAGCGCCGGCGACTGTTCGCCGAGTTCTTCCGACACGCGGCGCATCGCGGCCTCGATCGAGATGCCGGATTCGACGCAGATCAGCATCAGGTCCAGCGCATCCGGCCAGGCGCGCTTGATCGAGTGCTGTCGCTTGCCCATGCGGTTGGAGATATAGATGTTCGGCGCGTAGAATCCGAGATAACCGACGCCGATGACGGCAAAGAGGCGGATCGGCGTGCCCTTTTCGGCGAGGTTGCCGAGGCCGAAGACCCAGAAGGCAGCAAGCGCCAGGAAAAGGAAAGGCAGCAGGAAACGCGCCACCAGGAAGGTATTCAGCGCATTCTCCGAACGGAAACCGGCGGCCCGCAACTTGTTGACCGTGTTTTCGTCGACCAGCGCCTTGCGCAGGTTGAAGCGCTCGACGATCTGACGGACCGAGCGGTTGTTTTGGTTCCTGAGCGAGGCCTTGCCGGCGCCGGTTTCCGTGTTCATACGGGCGCGTTCGCGGGCACGAATCTGCTCGCGCTCTGTGGAAACAGCCTTCATCCGCTTGTTCAGATCGCCGCGCTCGAAGAAGGGAACGGCAATCGTGTAAAAAGTGGCGAAGACGGCGATCGCGACGAGAAGGGCGATCAGCATGCTCGGATTGGTCAGCGTTGCGGCAAGATCCTGCGACATGGTGCTTCCTTCCGGCTAGATGTCAAAATTGACCATGTTGCGCATGACGAAAATGCCGATCGACATCCAGATCGCCGAGACACCCATGATGAAATGGCCGCGCGGATCGGTGAAAAGGATCATCATGTAGTTCGGCGACGTCATGTAGACGAGGGTCGCGACGATGAAGGGCAGAGCCCCGATGATGACGGCCGACGCCTTGGCTTCCATTGACAGCGCCTGGACCTTGGCCTTCATCTTCCTGCGCTCGCGCAGCACCTTGGAGAGGTTGCCGATCGCTTCCGACAGATTGCCGCCGGCCTGCGACTGGATGGCGATGACGATGGCGAAGAAGTTGACTTCCTGGAGCGGCATGTGGATCGTCATGCGGGCGCAGGCGTCGGGAATGCTGAGGCCTACCTGCTGCGCCTCGATCACCCGCAGGAACTCGCTCTTGACAGGCTCGGTGCCTTCGGTGGCGATAAGGCGGATCGCATCGTTGAGCGGCAGGCCTGATTTGATCGACCGCGTGATGACGTCAAGCGCATTGGGGAGTTCGTTCAAAAACTTGGTCTGGCGGCGTTTGATCAGGAAGCCGACGACCCAGCGCGGCAGGCCGAGACCGGCGACGACGGCGATACCGACCATGACCATCCACGATGCACCGACGACCAAGGCGACAAGCAGCAGCACGGAGGCGAAGACGGCGCTGATGAGATAGAATTTCGCCGCCGTGATCGTCAGGCCGGCCTGCACCAGCCGCGATTTCATCGACACGGTCTTCTTGGTCTTCTCGTGCTGGCGCTTTTCCAGATCCTTCAGATTGTCCTGCACCGATTTACGGCGCTTCGACAGCTCTTGCACCCGGTCACGGGCGGCCTTGACCTTGACCCGGTCGCTTTCGGCCGATTTGACGCGATTGATGCGGCTTGCCGATTTCTTGTCGGCCTCGATCTTCGAAAACAACAAGGCATAGGCGACCGCCGCCGCGGAGACGGCGGCGAGGACGACGATTGCCAACACTATCGGATCGAACCCGAACATCTCGCCTATTCCTTCGTTTTCGCTTCCATCGCGTCGAGGGCGGCGGCAAGACGCTTTTCCTCGTTGAAGTAGCGGGCGCGATCCCAGAAATGCGGCTTGCCGACGCCGGTCGACATGTGCCGGCCGATCAGGCGGCCATTCGCATCCTCGCCATCGATCTCGTAGCGCATCAGATCCTGGGTGATGATAACGTCGCCTTCCATGCCGATTACCTCGGTGATCTGGGTGATGCGGCGTGAACCATCACGAAGGCGCGCCGCCTGAATGACGACGTCGACCGAGCTGGAAATGATCTCGCGCACCGTCTTTGCCGGCAGGGTAAAGCCGCCCATGGCGATCATCGATTCGATACGACTCAGGCATTCGCGCGGCGTATTGGCGTGGATGGTGCCCATCGAGCCGTCGTGACCGGTGTTCATCGCCTGCAGCAGGTCGAAAACTTCAGGTCCGCGCACTTCGCCGACGATGATGCGCTCGGGACGCATACGCAGGCAGTTCTTGACCAGATCGCGCATGGTGATCTCGCCCTCGCCTTCGATATTCGGCGGGCGCGTTTCGAGACGGACGACATGCGGCTGCTGCAGCTGCAGTTCGGCGGTATCCTCGCAGGTGATGACGCGCTCGTCCCTGTCGATATAGTTGGTGAGGCAGTTCAGAAGGGTCGTCTTGCCCGAGCCGGTGCCGCCTGAAATGACGACATTGCAGCGCACGCGCCCGATGATCTGCAGCACGGTTGCGCCTTCCGGCGTGATCGCACCGAAACGGACGAGCTGATCGAGGGTCAGCTTGTCCTTCTTGAACTTGCGGATGGTGAGCGCCGGCCCGTCGATCGACAGCGGTGGCGCGATGACGTTGACGCGCGAACCATCCGGCAGGCGGGCGTCGCAGATCGGGCTCGATTCGTCGACGCGGCGGCCGACCTGGCTGACGATGCGCTGGCAGATCGAGAGAAGCTGTGCATTGTCTCGGAAGCGGATCTCGGATTCGATCGTCTTGCCGCCGACTTCGATGAAGGTCTGGCCGGCGCCGTTGACCATGATGTCGGCGATGTCGTCGCGCGCCAGCAACGGCTCCAACGGGCCGTAGCCGAGTACGTCGTTGCAGATATCCTCGAGCAGTTCTTCCTGCTCGGAGATCGACATCGCAAAGTTCTTGATGGTGATGATGTCATTGACGATGTCGCGGATTTCCTCGCGCGCGCTTTCGCCGTCGAGCTTGGAAAGCTGCGAGAGATCGATCGTGTCGATCAGCGCGGAAAAGACCTGCGCCTTGGTGTCGTAATATTCATCGGTGCGGGCCGGGCGTTTGCGCTGCGGCGTCTGCATCGGCGGTGGCGTCATCTGCTGGCGTGCGGATTCGCGCGAGGGTTCGACCAGAATGGAGGGGGAAGAGGCCGCAGGGGCGGCGGCCGGAACCGGCGGCGGCGGAGCAATCGCCCCTCCGACCTTTCCGGAACCTTCGTTTCCGCGTTTTCCAAACATGCCACTCGATCCAATCTGCTCGTTCTTGAGCATTTCCCGATCTCTCCGGAGTCACGGAAATGCTCTATCTTTTTGTTTTCACGCAATTCCGGAGGCGAAACCGCTGCCCACTTTTGCTGGAAATGCTCATCGTTTACTTGCGCTTCAGGAGGCCCAGCAGGCCGCCCTTCTTCGCCTTCTTGATCGCGACACGGCCGGTGACGATATGCGATATCTGCGAAAAGGTTTCCGCCGTCGGCGACTTCGGGTCGACTTCGGAAATCATCCGGCCGCTGTTGGCGGCGTTGCCGAAAAGACTGATGTCGAAGGGAATGATCGCGATCGGATCGATCTCCAGCGGCTCACAGAAATCCGACGGCGAAATCTCCGGCCGTTTCGGCATGCCGACCTGATTGAGGATGAGATGCGGCGGCCGGTCGTTCGGCCGCATCTTGCGTAACGCGTCCAGCATGTTCTTGGCGTTGCGCAGATTGGCGAGATCGGGAACCGCTGCGATGACCACCTCGTCGACGCTCGACAGCACCGAGCGCGTCCATTCCGACCATGCATGCGGAACATCGAGCACGGTGACGGGCGCGCTGCGCTGCAGAACGTCGAGCACCGGCTGGAAGGCCTGGCCGTCGAAATCATAGGCACGGTCGAGCAGCGAGGGTGCGGCCAGCAGCGACAGATGCTCGGAGCATTTCGTCAGCAGGCGGTCGAGGAAGACCTCGTCGAGACGATCGGGTGCGAAGACCGCTTCGGCGATGCCCTGGGCCGGATCCTGGTCGAAGTCGATGTTCGCCGTGCCATAGGGCAGGTCGAGATCGGCGAGGATCGTCTCTGTGGAGAAGAGATTGGAAATGCCGAAGGCGCAATTATGCGCGATGGTCGAAGCGCCGGTGCCGCCCTTCGAGCCGATGAAGGCGATGCTGCGGCCGAGCGGCTCGGAGTCCGGATCAACAAAGATCGAGGCCATCGCCGTAAGGATATCGGGCATGGCGACAGGCTGGACCATATATTCGGAAATGCCGTTGCGGATGAGTTCGCGATAAAGCCCAATATCGTTGTAATAACCGATAATGACGACCTTGGTCGTCGGATCGCAGACCGCGGCGAGCGGCGCAAGTTCGCCGAGCAAGTTCGCGGCATTCGCCTTGGTTTCGAGGATGATGAGGTTCGGCGTCGGGGCACCGGAAAACATATTGGCGGCAGCGGCGATGCCGCCGCTGGTGATGCGCATGCTGACTTTCGCGACGCGCCGATCATTGGCGCAGCGTTCCATGACCTGCTGCAGGGCCTCGCTCTCGCAGAAGGCATGCACGGAGATGCGCGGCAGCGGCCGCATGTTTTCCAGATCCGCCATGCGCACCGCCTCCTCGGCATTGCGAAGCTCGCTGGGATTCCTGATTTCGTATTCGATCGCGCTCATCGTTCCGTTCCGCCTCAGAATCCGCTGTCGCTGGCATCTTCGATCGTCGTCGTCGTCGTCCGGTATTCCTGGATCGCATTGTTGCGCCGCTGCGCATCGATCGGGGTCATGCCGCGGGGCGCCACCAGATCCTCCGGATTGGCGATCTGGGCGGCAAGATTGTTCTGCGAGGCGCAGCCGAAATTATAGTAGTTCTGGTTGGTCAAGTCGTTCGATATGTCCTTCGGCCACTGACCGCATTGCGTGGTGACCGCTGTGGTGCCGGTAAAGCTCAGCCGAATCGGCGCTGCATCGCCGGGGCCGACGGCGGCATAGGAGGTGTTGACGATTTTCGAGCTTGCGATCCCCCTCGATGTCAACTCGGCACGGACCTGATTGCGCAGCTGATAGGCTGCCGCCGAATTAGGCGAGCCTTGCGGCGACAGCACGTAAACCGGGCCCGAGGCGCGCGAGATGTAGTTTGCGGCAAAGCCGCGGATGAGGTCGCGCTGGGCGATGGTCAGGCGGCGATCGGTAGAGGCGACGGGTATATCCACCGTCTGCTCCGCTTCCGTGACGATGATCGGGTGGCGGGCGCGGTAATCGTCCGGAATCCCGCCGGTCGTCAGCTGGTCATGCGGGCCAGCACATCCGGAGAGGACGGCCATCGACATGGCGACCGTGGCAAAAAGCGCCTTCGAGATTCCAAGGCGGGGTGTCGTCGCATTCATATGGGCCATCGCCTGATCTCTGTTCTCTGCCATTGCTGCCGATCGTGCCCCGCTCATTTGTAGATGAACCCGATCGAGCCGTGGAACTGCGCATCGGCGACGGGCGCCTCGCGGCGGCCATAGACCTTGTTGACACGGTTGAGGAAGAAGGTTGCACCGTCATTCTCAGGGCTGAAATTGTCGTCCGGCCGGTTGAGCTGGTTACGCGCCACCGGGCGCACCAGATAGGGCGTTGCGATGATGACGAGCTCGGTTTCCTGACGCTCGAACCCCTTCTGGCGGAAGAGCGTCCCGAGCAGCGGGATCTTCGAAACGCCGGGTGTGCCGCCCATCGTCTGGGAAACATTGTCGCGGATAAGGCCGGCGAGCGCGATCGAGCCGCCCGAGGGCAGCTCCACCGAGGTCTCCGCCGAACGGCGCTGATAGGTGGCGTTGCCGCTGCCGGCCACCGGTTCGGAGACATTGGTCTTGATCTGCAGGCTGATGCGTCCCGATGACAGCACGACCGGTTTGAAGGCGAGGCTGATGCCGTAGTTGAATGGCGTGACGGTGACGTTGCCGTCGCTGTCGGTCGTCGAATAAAGCTGCTGGCCACCGGAATTGAAGGTCGCGGCCTGGCCGGATATCGCCGTCAGCGTCGGTTCGGCGAGCGTCTTGACGACCTTGGCCTGTTCCAGCGCGTTGAGGTAGGTCGAGATGTCGTATTTGCCGATCGAACTCTTGAAGAGCGCCGCCAGGCCGCCGCCGACCGTCGAAGTCGCGCTGTCGGCGCCCGGACTGCCGAGCTGGGCGACCGTCATGCCGGAGGAATTGGAAACCAGGTTGTCGAAGCCGAGCTGCTTCAGCACCTCGCGGCGGACCTCGGCGATCGTTACCTTGAGGGTGACCTGGTCCTCGCCCTCGATCTGCAGGAGGTTGACGACCTGCGAGCTCTGGCGACCTTCAGCAAAGAGCGCGACCGAGCTGTCGCCGCCGGTGCCGGATGCCGTTTCGGTTCTGGTCGTCGCCTCGCCGCCCTTCAGGAAGACCTGCGCCAGATCGGCCGCCTGCGTGGCATCCTGCGGCGTGCGCACCGTGCCGGTCAGCACGATGTTGTCGGAGACGATTTCGACGTTGATGTTGGAGTCGGGAATGAAGCGGCGGAGATTGACCTCGAGGCCGGAGACGTCCCGCTCGATCTCGATGTCGAGATTGACGATCTCCTGTCCACCGGCGCCGAAGACGAAGATATTCGTCTGGCCGACCTTCTTGCCGAACAGGTAGATGCGCCGCGAGGTGCGGGTCACGGCATCAGCCATGGTCGGATCGGAGACGAGGATATCATGCGCATCCTCCGGCAGATCGACGACGACGGCCTTGTTGAGACCGATCTTCAGCCGGCGATGGGCATTGGAGCCTGTCTGCGAGATCCGGACCAGGCTATCGGAATCGGCGCGCGCCTCGCCTGCGCCGAGAAGCGGGGCGAAAGAGGCCGGCACTATACCGGAGAGGCCAACTGCCAGCGAAAGGCAGCCTGTCAGGAGAGGCCCGGCGCGCCGCGTTGAATTGCCCATTTGCACGTCCCTTACTCCGCCTTCGGCGCGGCGCCGGCATCCGTGACGATGGCGCCCGATTTGATGACCTGGATGATCGCACTGCCGTTGTCGCCGCTCAGCAGATAGTCGGCGGCACTGGTATCCTGCTCCTGCGCATCGGCGACCGAGCGCAGCGCGAGCGACAGCCGGTCTGCCATCTGCTGGGCGACGGCAAGAACCTTCGTTTGATCGGGCGTGAGCTCGAGCGTCGCGGTCGTGCCGACCACCGATTTCGAGCCATCGTCCTTTTCCTGGATCTGCTGGTCGATGGCGAGGACGCGGACATTGCTCAGCACGGTTTCGGTGATGAGCTTGTCGGCCTCAGCGCCCTTGCGGACCATGATGACGTCGACGCGATCATTCGGCAGGATGAAACCGCCGGCACCGGTTGCCACCGATATCTCGGTCGCGACGGCGCGCTTGCCGGCCGGCAACAGCGAGGAGAGGATGCGGCTGCTGGAATCGGCGATCTTTTCCGGCCGGATCGGTTCGCCTTCGAAGATCGGCAGACGCACGACGGCGCCCTGCAGATCCTTGATCGCATCCGGCTTGTCGGCTTCCGTGATGAGGCCGGGAACGACGCCGCCCTGCGGCCAGGCCATCCAATGCACCGACTGATCGTCCAGCCTTGCGCCGACCGACAGATTGCCACTCGAGACGAGGATGTTGACGGTCGGCTCCTTCTCGACGACCGAGCGGACCTGGGTAACGACACCGCCACTGCCCGCCATTTGCATTGCCAGGAGGCCGGCGAGGCCGGCTGCCACCACGGCGACAGCTAGGATTATAAGGCGAGCCGGTTTCATCGATCATTCCTCAGGGCACGATATGTTCGCCCTGTAGAATGCTCAGCAATTGGTATAATTATGGTTAATGGAACGCTTACATTTTAAGTTAACGGGCGTTTAAAATGCCGTTATTTCAGGCTTTCCAACGCTGTGATGAAGAGCGGCGAGGAAGGGAAGGCCATGAAGCCGCCGATGGCGATGGCAATCCCGTAGGGGATCTTCTTGGCGAGCAGGACCGAGTTCGGCACCGGCAGCCCGATGGCGAGGATGGTGTCCGATTGCGCTCTTATCAGTAGGATCAGCAAGGTGATGAGGCCGCCGATCATGGCGATGTCGGTCATCAGGAAAAGTAGGGATTCGTTCAGACCGAACCAGAGCGCGGTGGCGCTCATCAGCTTGGCGTCGCCGCCGCCCATTACATTGAAGGCGAAAAGAGCAAAGCAGGCGCTGAAGACGATGGCGACGCCGGCAAGATGCATGCCGATCATTTCCAGACCCAAGCCGGAGAACGGCGCGAGGACGAGGAAAGAGGCGATCAGGATAACGGAAATGCGGTTCGGGATCGTCATGGTGAAGAGATCCGAGAAGGCCGCCATCGCAAGGCAGAGTGGCAGTATCAGGAAGACTGCGGCTGCGATCATGCTCATACCCGATCGTGACTTGATGCGAAAAGGCTCACGGCCGTTCAGCCTGTGAGCCCGCCCTATAGTTTGGCCAGAGCAAATCCGGCCGTATCAATTTCAGCGCCAGTTGGTAGCGCCTATCTTAGTTCGACGCCGTAACGCCGGTGTTCATCTTGGTGCCCAAGTTGTTGAACGTGGTGCCGATCCGGTTGCCGAGGGTCGTGGCGCCGGTGATGAGCGCTACGGAAATGAGAGCAGCGATCAGGCCGTATTCGATTGCGGTCGCGCCGGATTCGTCCTTCAGAAAACGGCTCAAAAGCTTGGTCATGGTAACTCCTAACTCCAGTTGATGTTCAGCACGTCCGCCAACTGTTTGCCGTTGATCGGATGACTGCAACCTAGCGAATGGCCGTTTCCATCGGCTTAAGGAAAAGAGTTAACGAGATGTGAACGAGACAACAGACCTTTGTAGAGTCAGTATTTTCTTACGCACTTACCTCAATATTTAACGATATTCCTAGAATAACCGCTGCGTTCAGCCGGAAATAGCACATATCCTGTTCCCAACCGAGGCGTGCACCGTTCCGAAGCCGTACCAAATCGGATCATTACGCTTCATCCCGGAACACAGCGGTAGGCTTAAGGCTTCGTTCACCAATTTTTTCCATTCTATGCGGATATTGCGCTGTGATCGTGAAAGAGGACCCAATGTCATCGAGCGGCAAAACCATTTTCTTTGCCGGCATGATCGCCGTTTTCGGTATTTCGGGAGTGTCCGCGGCCGCAGACGATGACATGCTGCGCGTCTACATGGATCACGCGCGCGTGCTGAAGCTCGATCGCCCTGTCAGCAAGGTGATTGTCGGCAATGCCGCAGTCGCCGATGCGACGGTCGCCGACGCCAAGACCATCGTGCTCACGGGACGCAGCTTCGGCACCACCAATCTGGTCCTCCTCGATGCCGACGGCAACGCGATCCTCGACGAACGCATCCTGGTGTCGATCGACGAGGGCAATACGGTGCGCGTCTACCGGCAGACCCAGCGCTCCGTGCTATCCTGCACGCCGAACTGCGAGCAGCACGCGCAGCAAGCGACCGCCGGCTCACCCTAACGCTCTCTTTTCAACTTCCTCGACCATTCGTTAAAATCGTCGTGTCAGGTTGAAACGGAAAATCAACGAACGGACCTTAGTCTGGCGACTGGAAAATGTCGCTCGGGTCCAGGCAATGACGGTAATTGATCAGAAGACGGATAAGGGGCGCCTCTTTGCGCGGTTCCGTTTCTTACGGTTTCGCGCTCTCGCCCGCTCGCGCGACGGCGCAGCGGCGATCGAATTTGCCCTGCTCGCCATTCCCTATTTCCTGGTGATTTTCGCCATCCTCGAAACTTTCGTCGCATTCGCCGCCGAGGAACTCGTCTCCAATGCCGTCGATACGATGAGCCGCCGGATGCGAACCGGGCAGATCACCTATAATCTCGGCCGCACGACCGACATGAACCAGGCGCAATTCCGCCAGGCTTTCTGTGGTGAGATCTCGATACTCATCCGCTGCTCGGCGACCGAAGTCGCGACACCGAGCAAGCTCTATCTGGATGTGCAGACGTTCAACACCTTCTCGGCCATTCCGACGACGATCCCCAAAGTTTCCACCGACAAATATGCCGACATCAACCCGGCGGCCTTCAAATTTACGCCGGGCGGCGCCGGCACGATCAACATGCTGCGCGCTTACTATCGCTGGGACATCACCGCGGATCTGGTTCGGCCTTACCTCACCACGATACGTCCTGCCGACGCTTCGATGCCGAGGCAGTATCTGATCGTCGGGACCGCGGCCTTCCAGAACGAGCAGTATCCATGATGGCGTTCTGCAACCCGTTCACCAGATTGGTCCTGACGGTGCGGCGGCTGGCCCGCGACCGCAAGGGCGCCGGAGCGATCGAATTCGCAATCCTCTTTCCTGTGCTGGTCATGCTCTATATCGGCGCTTTCGAGATTACGGTCGGCCTTAGTGTCAGCAAGCGGGTGACACGCGCCGCAGGAACGGTGGCCGACCTCGTCACCCAGCAGCAATCCGTCACCAAGAGTGCGCTTGCGCAAATGCCGTCGGTCGCAAACGCAATCTTCCTGCCCTACAACACGACGTCGCTGACGATGAAGATCACCGGGATTAGCATCGACGCCGGCGCCAATGCGAAAGTGCTCTGGTCCTGGGCGCAAGACGGGACGGTGCCCTATGCCAAAGACGCCGCGGTGAGCGACCTGCCGTCCGACATGAAGACGGCGAACAGCTTCCTTGTTCGTACCGAGGTCAGCATCCCCTATAGGATGTTCCTGTTCGCGCCGAACTTCATGCCAGACGGCATGCGAACGATCACTATCAGCCGTAGTTATTTCTACCGCCAGCGGCAAGGCGACTCGATCCCCTGCGGCGACTGCTGACGGCCCTTCCCGCTCTTCTCTGCTGCATAACTCCCTAATCGAAATCGATAGGAGTTATGCAACAATTCAAAATGTTACAGCGTCCTTTGCGCGACTGAAAAAGACGCGCTGCGCTGTAATTTGCCAAGCCGGCCGCAGCATTATATGGCTGGATCTCAGCCGCCTCCGATATTCCAGAGGCCGGCGATCGGCTCTCTCGGGTGTAAAATGGCGCGTGCCTTTCTTTTTGTTCTGGATTCCTTCGGCGTCGGCGGAGCGCCGGATGCGGCCGCCTATGGCGACGAGGGCGCCGATACGCTTGGCCATATCGCCGAGTTCTGCGCAGCCGGAGCCGCAGACCGCGCCGGATTGCGCGAAGGGCCGCTTTCCCTGCCCAACATGTCGGAACTCGGGCTGATGCACATCGCGCGGTCCGCCTCCGGACGGTTTCCGGCCGGCATGCCCGTCCCGGAGAAGGTCTACGGCATTTATGGCGCCGCCACCGAAATCTCCCGCGGCAAGGATACGCCGTCGGGCCATTGGGAGATCGCGGGAACACCTGTCAGTTTCGATTGGGGTTATTTCCCAACGGAGGGAGACGCCTTTCCTCAGGAATTCATCGAGGCGCTGTGCAGGGAGGCTGGCGTGCCCGGCATCCTCGGCAACTGCCATGCCTCGGGAACGGAGATCATCGCCCGGCTCGGCGAGGAACATATCCGCACCGGCAAGCCGATCTGCTACACCTCCTCGGATTCCGTCTTTCAGGTCGCGGCGCATGAGGTACATTTCGGCCTCGATCGTCTACTCGCCTTCTGCGGTTTGGCCAGGGGGCTGCTCGATCCTTACAATATCGGCCGCGTGATCGCCCGGCCCTTTATCGGCCAGTCCGCCTCTACTTTCCAGCGCACCGGAAACCGGCGCGACTTCTCCGTGCTGCCGCCGGAGCCGACGCTGCTCGATCGGCTGATCGAACATGGCCGGCATGTGCATGCCGTGGGAAAGATCGGCGACATCTTCGCGCATCAGGGCATTTCCAGAGTCATCAAGGCGAATGGCAACGAGGCGCTGATGAAAGCGTCGCTCTCGGCGATCGACGAGGCTGAGGACGGCGATCTCGTTTTCACCAATTTCGTCGATTTCGACATGATCTACGGTCATCGCCGCGACGTGCCGGGTTATGCCGCGGCACTCGAAGCCTTCGATGCGCTCTTGCCCGAAGTCCACAAGAAACTGAAGCCCGGCGATCTCGTCGTGCTCACCGCCGACCATGGCTGCGATCCGACCTGGCGCGGCACCGACCATACGCGCGAGCGCGTGCCTGTCATCGCCTATGGCCCCGGCATCCGGTCGCGTTCAATCGGCGTGCGCCGCAGCTATGCCGATATCGGCGAGAGCATCGCCCGGCATCTCGGCATCCCGGCCGGACCACACGGAAGGAGTTTTCTGTGACATCGCATTTGAAGAAGGTCGAACTGCACTGCCATCTGGAGGGTGCGGCACCTCCAGCTCTGACCGCGGCGCAGGCACGGAAATATGGCGTCGACATCAGCGCTGAGCTTCGCGACGGCGCCTATGTCTGGCATGATTTCGCAAGCTTCCTCGAATGTTACGACAAGGTTTCCGAGGTCTACAAAACCGAGGAGGACTATGCGCTTCTGACCGAAACCTATCTCGACGAACTCGCCGGCATCGATACGATCTACAGCGAGCTCATCGTTTCGCCCGACCACGGCAAGCGCATCGGGCTGGGCGCCGATGCCTATATATCCGGTATCTGCGAAGGCATCCGGCGGGCCAGAGAAAAGAGCGGCATCGAAGCCCGGCTGATCGTCACCGGCGAGCGGCATTTCGGTCCGGAAAGCGTAATTGCTGCTGCCGAATATGCGGCGAAGGCGGACAATCCCTTGATTACCGGCTTCAACCTTGCCGGCGAAGAGCGCATGGGCCGTGTGGCCGACTATGCCCGCGCCTTCGATATCGCCCGCGATGCCGGCCTCGGGCTCACCATCCATGCCGGCGAGGTCTGCGGCGCCTTCAGTGTCGCCGACGCGCTCGATGCGGTGCGCCCCTCGCGAATTGGCCATGGTGTGCGCGCTATCGAGGATCTCGACCTAGTGAAGCGGCTTGCCGACCTCGGCACCGTGCTCGAGATCTGCCCGGGCTCCAATATCGCGCTCGGGGTGTTTCCCGATTTCGCGTCCCATCCGCTGCGGCGACTGAAGGAAGCAGGCGTGCGGGTGACGATCAGCTCGGACGATCCGCCATTCTTCTATACTTCACTGAAGCGGGAATATGAACTTGCCGCCGGAGCTTTCGGCTTCAGCGACGCCGAGATCGATGCGATGACGCGCACGGCGATCGAAGCGGCCTTCGTCGACGAGCAGACGCGCAAGGACTTGCTCGCCCGGCTTTAAAGACCCCAGAGAGACTGGGGAAGATCGACGCAAATTGGCCGCCACTCTTGCGGTCGGGCCAATTTCCGTGAAAGAAACATTCGATAGAAAGAATGAAAGGCTTCCCCATGGACGGCGTCACGGTCATCGATCATCCGCTTGTGCAGCACAAGCTCACTATCATGCGGCGCAAGGAGACATCGACGGGAAGTTTCCGGCGTTTGCTGCGCGAAATCTCGACGCTGCTCTGCTACGAGGTGACCCGCGATCTCGAACTGACGATGGAAACGATCGAGACGCCGCTGCAGACGATGGAATCGCCGATCCTCGAGGGCAAGAAGCTGGTCTTCGCCTCGATCCTGCGCGCCGGCAACGGGCTGCTCGAAGGCATGCTCGATCTCGTGCCGTCCGCCCGCGTCTCGCATATCGGCGTCTACCGCGACCACGAGACGCTGCAGCCGGTCGAATATTACTTCAAGGCGCCGGAGGACGTAGCCGAGCGGCTGATCATCGTCGTCGACCCGATGCTTGCGACCGGCAATTCCTCGATCGCGGCGATCGACAAGCTCAAGGAACGCGGCGCCCACAATATCCGCTTCCTCTGCCTGCTTGCCGCCCCGGAAGGCATCCGCAACTTTCGCGCCGCGCATCCCGATGTTCCGGTCTTCACCGCATCGATCGACAGTCATCTCAACGAGAAGGGCTACATCATGCCCGGCCTCGGCGATGCCGGCGACCGTATGTACGGCACCAAGTAATTTCAGCCTTCCTTTACCAAATCGAAAGACTTTACGGCCCGGAGATTCATTCCGGGCCTTTTGGCGTCGATCTTAGCAACTTGTCAGCACTTGAGGTTTAACAAGCTCGGAGCATGAGGCCCTGCATGAAGCCGGGTTTATACAGGAAGGATTTCTGTTTCATGCTCGTGCGTACCGTCCTATTCGCCAGCATCGCCGCGGTGCTCGCCACTCAGGTGCCTTCCTTCTTTGCGGGTACCAGCCAGCAGCCCGCTGACGCTCTCTCCGCCAATTACGTATCGACCCAAACCGAGCAGCCGATCGCACCGGAGCCGGTCTACGGCAGCAATGCGATCCGCCTTCAGGCCGATGCGCAGGGCCACTATACTGGCAGCTTCAAGATCAACGGCAAGCCGGTGCAGGGCCTGATCGATACCGGCGCCACCTATGTAGCGCTCAACGAGACGCTCGCCCGCCGGCTGGGCTTCACAGCCAACCAGCTCGATTTCCGCTATGGGGTGAACACCGCGAACGGCCAGACGAAGGCCGCGCATGTGACGCTCGACCGCGTCGAGATCGGCGGTATTCGCGTGCGTGAGGTCGAAGCCTTCGTCCTGAAGGACAATGCGCTGACGACGACGCTGGTGGGCATGAGCTTCCTGCAGAAGCTCGCCTCCTATTCCGTCGCCGACGGTTCGCTCAGCCTCAAGCAGTAAACCGCGTCAGATCAGGCCCGCAATCACCGGTGTCAGCTCCGGCTTGTCCTCGGTGATGCGATAGTGCGCGGCAAGTGCCGCAGCTGCCCTTTCCGCCCCGGCTTCGTCGGCGGCGTGAACCAGCGCGATCGGTTCGCCGGCATTGACGCGGGTGCCGAGCGGCAGGAGTTCGGAAAAGCCGACGCGATGATCGATCCGGTCCGCGGGGTGGCGTCTTCCGCCGCCAAGATCGATGACACTGACCCCGATACCGCGCGCATCGCAGGCGGCTAGCCAGCCGGACCGGGCGGCCGGAACAGGCTTTGCGACCGGCGCCCTGGCCAGGTGTCGGTCAGGGTTTTCGATGAGATCGGCCGGGCCGCCGAGCATCGACACCATGCGCGCGAAGACCTCGGCCGCCTTTCCCGATGACAGCGCCCGACGCGCCATTCCCTCGGCTTCATCAGACGAGGCGGCGATACCGGATTTCACCAGCATTTCGGCGGCGAAGGCAAGAACGACGGTCTCAAGCCGCGTGTCCGCCTTTCTGCCCGCCAGGAAATCCAGGCAGTTGCGCATCTCGACGGCATTGCCGGCACTATCGGCAAGCGGCTGGTTCATGTCGGTGATCAGGGCCGACGTCTTCACACCTGCGCCATTGGCCACCTCGACCAGCGACTGCGCAAGAATCTCCGCCTGGTCGCGGTCAGCCATGAAGGCGCCGTTGCCGACCTTGACGTCGAGCACCAGCGTCTCGAGCCCCGCCGCAAGTTTCTTCGAGAGGATCGACGCGGTGATGAGGGGAATGGAATCGACGGTGGCGGTTACGTCGCGCACGGCATAGAGCCTGCCGTCGGCGGGCGCCAAGGTCCCGGTCTGGCCGATGATGGCGCATCCCGCCTCCTTCACAACCTTGTGGAACAGGTCCGCGTCCGGGGTGATCATATAGCCGGGAATGGATTCGAGCTTATCGAGCGTACCGCCGGTGTGGCCGAGGCCGCGCCCGGAGATCATCGGAACGGCGAGGCCGCAAGCGGCGGCGATCGGCGCCAGCATCAGAGAAACATTGTCGCCGACGCCGCCGGTCGAATGTTTGTCGGCGATCGGGCGATCGATATCGGCCCATTGCAGCCTGTCGCCGGAATCGGCCATCGCCAGCGTCAAGGCCACGGTTTCGGCCCGCGACATGCCCTTGAACCAGACGGCCATGGCGAATGCGCCGATCTGGCCTTCCGACAACTGACCGGCAGCGAGCGCAGCGATAAAGGAGCTGATCTCGGCGACGTCGAGTTCGTCGCCGTCGCGCTTACGCCGGATGATTTCCTGCGGAATCATTTCAGTAGCCCGACGCCGCAGCCGGGGCCGACTGTGTTCCGCTCAGAACCGCCAGGATATCGTCGAGCAGGTCGGAAGCGCCGAAGCGGAACGTCGACGGCATCGCCCAGTCCGGTGTCATGATGGTTTCGGCAAGACTCAGATAGAGTGCGGCATCGGTCACCGAGCCGATGCCGCCTGATGGCTTGAAGCCGACCTTGCGTCCACTTTCACGAATGGCGCGGATCATGATGTCGGCGGCTTCGAGCGTCGCATTGACGGCGACCTTGCCGGTCGAGGTCTTGATGAAATCGGCGCCGGCTTCGATGGCGAGTTCGGAGGCATGGCGGATCAATGCCGCATCCTTCAGCTCGCCAGTTTCGATGATGACCTTCAGAAGAACGGGGCCGGCGCATTCTGCGCGCACGGCCTTGACCATGTCGGTCACCGCCTTCTCGTTGCCGGCGAGCAGCTTGCGGTAGGGGATGACCAGATCGATCTCATCGGCGCCATCGGCAATCGCCTCGCGTGCTTCGGCAGCGACATCGGCCACTTCCATATCACCAGAGGGCAGGTTGACGACGGTCGCGATACGCACGGCGTGCCCAGTGCCAAGGATAGTGCGGGCTTGGGCGACGAACCGCGGCCAGATGCAGATCGCAGCACTGTTGCCGTAGGGCGTCTGCGCCCGGGCGCAGAGCGCGTCGATCTGCGCCTCGGTGCAATCATCCCTCAAATTGGTGAGATCGAGAAGAGAAAGGGCGACAGCCGCTGTCTCCCGGTTGGAATGGCTATTCATCTTCGCTTCCTCTAGAGCATGAAGCCGCAAAGTGTGCGCGGTTTCGGCACCATGTTCTCACTATCTAATTTAGAACAGGATTCGGATTCTAGGCCGACCCGGCCTAAAATCATCCTGTTCCAGCCGCAATCATGTCTTTCAATATCGCGGCGAGACGGGCGCCGCCGATGGGCGCCATGTCCTTGGTTTCTTCATGGCTGAGCTCATTGCCGGTCATGCCTGCCCCATAGTTGGTGATAACGGAGGCGGCTGCAACCCTCAGGCCCAGCATTCTTGCGATGATGACCTCGGGCACCGTCGACATGCCGACGGCATCGGCGCCGAGGATGCGCGCCATGCGGATTTCGGCCGGCGTTTCGAAGCTTGGGCCGGAGAACCACATATAGACACCCTGCGCCAGCTCGATTTCAAGCTTTGCCGCTGCCCTTCGCATCGCCGCGGCAAGCCCCGCATCATAGGCATTGGTCATGCCGACGAAACGGTGATCGCTTTCCTCGCCGATCAGCGGGTTCATGCCGGAATAATTGATGTGATCGGTGATCTGCATCACTGAACCGGGCGGCATGTCGTCGCGCAGAGATCCGGCCGAATTGGTCAGGATCAGCGCCTCGACGCCGAGCGCCTTCAGCACTTCGATCGGCAGGCGCATGGCATTGGCATCGCCATTCTCGTAATAATGCACGCGGCCGGAGAGCATGATGACAGGCACGCCGCCGAGGCGGCCGGCAACGACTTCGCCTGCATGGCCGGAGACGGCGCTGACGGGAAAGCCCGGCAGGTCGCGATAGGGAACATGCACGGCGCCGTCGAGCTCACCGACGAGGGAGCCGAGACCAGAGCCAAGGACGATGCCGTGGCGCGGCTTGATGCCGCCGAGCAATGCGGCGAGCAGGCTGACCGTCGCCTTCATCCGAGTTCGGTCTCGAAGCTGAAGGGAAGAAGCTCTTCCATTGTCATGGTCTTCTTCACGCCCGCCTCATCGCAGAGGTAGATCTTCGTCTCCTTGGAGGCGAATTCGGAGATCTTCTGGCGGCAACCGCCGCAGGGAGGGCAGAGTGGCAGCTTCTCGGCAATGACCGCCATTTCGACGATCTTCTTTGCGCCGCCCATGATCATGGCGCCGATCGCCGTCGGCTCGGCGCACCATCCTTGCGGGAAGGAGAGGTTTTCGATGTTGGCGCCGGTATAGACCTTGCCGTCCTCGGCGCGGATCGCCGCTCCGACGGGGAATTTCGAATAGGGCGCATGAGCAAAAGCCATGGCGCCGCGGGCGGCTTCGAACAGGTCGTGAGACATGGTCAACGTTCCTTCGTATAGGGCACGCCGCCGGCTTTCGGCGGGGTCGCGACGCCGATGAAGCCGGCAAGCAGGACGCAGGTCAGGACATAGGGCAGCGCCTGGAAGACCTGAACCGGTACTTCGCCGATCAGCGGCACCTGCTTTCCCTGCATGAAATTTGCCAGCGCATCGAGGAAGCCGAAGAGCAGGCAGGCAAACATGACGGGCACCGGCTTCCATTTGGCGAAGACGAGAGCGGCGAGCGCGATGTAGCCCTTGCCGGCCGACATGTCCTTGATGAAGGCGGCGGACTGGGCGATGGCCAGATAGGTGCCGGCAAAGCCGCAGAGAATGCCGGCACACATTACGGCGCGGTAGCGCAGCCAGGCAACGGAAATACCTGCCGTATCGACCGCGCCCGGGTTCTCGCCGACGGCGCGAAGGCGCAGGCCGAAACGTGTGCGGTAAAGCACCCACCAGGAAAACGGCACGGCGAGGAAGGCGAGGTAGGTGAGGATATTGTTGCCGGATATGACATTGGCATAAAGCGGGCCGACGATCGGAATGTCGCGGGCGGCGTCGGCGCCTGGCAGGATGATCCGTGCGAAGCGCGAATCCGGCGACAGCTGTGGCGTGCGCCCGCCCTGGCCGAACCAGGCCTGGCCGAGCACGATGGTGATGCCGGCGATGAAGAAGTTGATCGCCACACCTGACACAATCTGGTTGCCGCGATTGGTGATGGAGGCAAAGCCATGCACCAAGCTCAGCGCCACCGAGCAGAGGATGCCGGCACCGAGACCGAGCCAGGCCGAATCGGTGAGATAGGCGACGCAGGCTGCGGCAAAGGCCGAGCCCAGCATCTTGCCCTCCAGGCCGATATCGAAAATGCCGGCGCGTTCCGAAAACAGACCGGCAAGGGCGGTGAAGATCAGCGGGATCGACAGGCGGATGGTCGAGCTCAGAACGTTGATGAAGATGTCATAATAATCCATCGCCCGCTCCTTAACCGCGCTTGAACTGTTGGTAGAGGCGCACTATCGCAGGCCGGAACATGTATTCCAGCGCGCCGGCAAAGAGGATCACCAGACCCTGGATGACCAGGATCATCTCGCGGGTGATATTCGGCATTTCGAAAGAGATCCAGTCGCCGCCCTGATAGAGGATACCGAAGAGGATCGCGGCCATGATGATGCCGAGCGGATGGTTGCGGCCCATCAGCGAGACCGCGATGCCGACGAAGCCGGCGCCGCCGACGAATTCCACCTGCAGACGGGCAGACGAGCCCATGACTGGATTCAGCGCCATCATGCCGGCGAGCGCGCCGGAGAGCAGCATGGCGATGATCACAGTGCGGGCATAGGGGATGCCGGCATAGGCCGCCGCCGTCGGGCTGACGCCCAGCGTGCGCATCTCGAAACCGAGCTTGGTGCGCCAGACGAGCAACCAGACGAGGTAGCTGACGACGAGCGCAATAATAAAGGAGACGTTGAACGGGGCAGCCCCCAGCTTGGCGCCGAACAGCTGCATGACCCAGCCGAGCTTCGGCAATTGGCCGCCTTCCAGGAAGGTACGGGTTTCCGGCGCCATCTTGCCCGGTACGATCAGCACATGCACAAGGAGGTACACCATCAGCGCTGCGCCGATATAATTGAACATGATCGTCGTGATGACGATATGGCTGCCGCGTTTTGCCTGCAGGAAAGCCGGGATGAAGGCCCAGGCTGCGCCGAACAGGCCGGCGCCGATCACCGCGATCGGCATCGTTACATACCATGGCACGTAGCGGTCGAGCGCCAGCGCCACCAGCGCGCAGCCGAGGCCGCCGAGATAGGCCTGGCCTTCGGAACCGATGTTGAAAAGTCCCGCATGGATCGCCACCGCGACGGAAAGGCCGGTGAAGATGAAGCTCGTCGCGTAATAGAGCGTAAAGCCGATGCCTTCGCCATTGCCGAGCGCGCCCTGGATCAGCAGTGACAGCGCATCGAGCGGGCTTTCACCGATCAGCCAGACGACGAAGCCGGAGATCAGGAAGGCGACAGTGAGGTTCAAAATCGGGATGAGGCCGTAGTTGATCCAGTTTGGTAGCGGAACGGAAGCAGTGCTCATAAAGGCCTCATGCGGCAATGCCGGCCATCATCAGGCCGAGGGTCTGTTCACCGGCATCGGGCGTCTTCTCGCCGACGACATGGCCGGCAAACATGACAAGGATACGGTCTGAAAGGGAGCGGATTTCATCGAGTTCGACGGAGACGAGCAGGATCGCCTTGCCCGCGTCGCGCATTTCGATGATCCGGCGGTGGATGAATTCGATGGCGCCGATATCGACGCCACGTGTCGGTTGGCCGATGATCAGCATCTTCGGATCGCGTTCGATCTCGCGGGCGACGACGATCTTCTGCTGGTTGCCGCCGGAGAAATTCGCCGTCTTTAGCCGCGGGTTCGGCGGGCGGATGTCGTATTTTTCGATCTTCTCCATCGCATCCTTGCGGATCGCTTCGAGATCGAGCAGAGGGCCTTTGCTGTAGGCCGGGTGGCGATGATAGCCGAGCACGGAATTTTCATATTCCTCGAATTTCAGCACCAGGCCCATATGGTGGCGATCTTCAGGAATATGCGCGAGGCCGAGATCACGCAGGCGGGCGGGATCAGCCTTGTCGATCGTCTGGCCATCGAGCAGGATTTCTCCGGAGGTCGGCTTGCGAATGCCGGCAATCGCCTCCAGCAGTTCGGACTGGCCATTGCCGGCGACACCGGCGATGCCGACGATCTCACCGGCGCGCACGTCGAAGGAGACGTTGTCGACCATGGTGACGCCGCGATTGTCCTTGACCGTGAGGTTGCGGACGGAGAGCACGGCGGCCCCAGGGTTTGCCTCGCCTTTCTGCACGCGCAGCAGCACGCGGCGGCCGACCATCAGTTCGGCGAGTTCCTCCACCGTCGTTTCCGCCGTCTTGCGGGTCGCGACCATTTCGCCGCGGCGCATGACCGAGACCGTATCGGTGATCGCCATGATCTCGCGCAGCTTGTGGGTGATGAGGATGATCGTCTTGCCCTGATCGCGCAGCACCTTGAGGATACGGAAGAGATGATCGGCTTCCGCCGGCGTCAGCACGCCCGTCGGCTCGTCGAGGATCAGGATCTCGGCGCCGCGATACATGGCTTTCAGGATCTCGACACGCTGCTGCAGGCCGACCGGCAGCTCTTCGATCAGCGCGTCGGGATCGACCTCCAGGCCATATTCCGTTTCCAGCCGCTTGAGCTCGGCACGGGCCGATGCGACACCCCTGGCCAGCAGCATGCCGCCTTCGGCGCCAAGCATGATGTTCTCGAGCACCGTGAAATTATCGACCAGCATGAAATGCTGGTGCACCATGCCGATGCCGGTGGCGATCGCCGCCTGGCTGTCGCGGATGGTGACCGGATTGCCGTTGACCAGGATCTCGCCGCTATCGGCATGGTAGAAACCGTAGATGATCGACATCAGGGTCGATTTGCCGGCACCGTTTTCGCCGATGATGCCGTGGATCGTTCCCTTGGCAACGGTCAGGTTGATGTCCTTGTTGGCGTGGACGGCACCGAATTTCTTATCGATGCCGACAAGCTCGATAGCGGGCTTATCTGTCACTGCAGACTCCAAATAAGAAAAGGGCGTATGGCGAAAATCCCCTCCGCCATACGCCCGATCTCAATCGTCGATCACATACGGGCGCGGATCACTTCGGGCAAGCGTTGTCCGAGGTGTAATCGTGAACCTTGACGGTTCCCGCGATGATATCGGCCTTGGCCTTGTCGACGGCAGCCTGCATTTCCGGTGTGATCAGCGACTTGTTGTTGTCGTCGATCGCGGCGCCGACACCGTCTTCCTTGACGCCGAGCGCCTGGACACCGCCGGTGAACTTGTCGTTCTTGGTGTCGTTGTAGGCATTGTAGACGGCGAGATCGACGCGCTTGACCATCGAAGTCAGGACCGAGCCCGGATGCAGATGGTTCTGGTTGGAGTCGACGCCGATCGACAGCTTCTTGTTGTCGGCGGCGGTCTGCAGAACGCCGAGACCGGTGGCGCCGGCTGCCGCATAAACGACGTCAGCGCCCTGGTCGATCTGGTTCTTGGCCAACTCGCCGCCGCGGACCGGGTCGTTCCAGGCAGCGCCCGTCGTGCCGGTCATGTTCTGGAATACTTCGATATCGGCCTTGACGGAGCGTGCGCCCTGCTCGTAGCCGCATTCGAACTTGCGGATCAGCGGGATGTCCATGCCGCCGACGAAGCCGACCTTGCCGGTCTTGGAGGCCATGCCGGCGAGAACGCCGACGAGGTAGGAACCTTCTTCTTCCTTGTAGACAACCGAGCGGACGTTCGGCTTGTCGACGACGGAGTCAACGATGATGAACTTGGTGTCCGGGAATTCGGCTGCAACCTTCTCGATGGCCGAGGTCCAGGCGAAGGAAACGGCAACCACCGGATTGAAACCACGGCTTGCGAAGTTGCGGATGGCCTGTTCGCCTTGGGTGTCGCCCGTCGGCTCGAAGTCGCGATAGGCAATGCCGGTCTCGGTCTTGAACTTCTCGGCGCCGTTATACGCCGCCTCGTTGAAGGACTTATCGAACTTCCCGCCGGTGCCGTAAACCAGCGCCGGCTTGACATCGGCGGCAAGCGCCGTCGTCGACATGGCAGCCACGGCAAAGAGAGTGAGAAGGGATTTTTTCATTGTGCAGCCCTGTTGTTGCTATTCGTTAGGGGTCCTCCCGCAAGCCCTTTTCGGGCATGTCTGCGGAACCACCGACCTCCCCCCGGAGGCCTGGCTGCGCGCATCCTTGCATGGCTCACGGAAAAATTCACCAGAAATTTTTCAGGCGGTAAAGATTTGCAGCGATTGCCGAAAATCAGCTCTTCAGGGCTGATTTTTGGACATTCCTTGCATCGGAATGCGGATTTTCTAGCCAATCCGGCGACAAATACAAAGGTATAAGAGCGGGCGACGCCCACCCGGATTTCTCGCCCGATCGTGCCGGCAAAACCAGCTTTGCTATGCGGTGAAGCGCCCGGCCACCGGCGGCTTCTTGTAGCCGATCATCCACAGAAGCAGCGCGATCACCAGGAAAACGGCAAAGGCCGGCTGGAGCATCAGCCACTGGAAGATGAGCGTGTAGAAACGCGGGTGGATATAATAGGAAAGGGAGGATTGCAGCGATGTCAGCGTTGTCGGGCTCACATCCTGCCAGGCATCGGAGATCGGCGTCATCACCACGGAGGACGCCGCAACCGATTGGATCGAATCGATGGTCCCGGCAATCACGGCCGCCGCAAGCGCGACAAGACTCGCCAGACGCAACAGGAAACGCATCAATTCCTCCGACGCTCGATATGCCGGACCATTCCGGCCGGCCGCGCCATTCTCCACCTTAGAGAATTACATAGTCATCGATGAGGTGAAGCACAATGGAGTGGCCGAGGCGAGTTTTATCCGAAGAAGTCAAAAAACTGTTAGATTTAGGTTGATCGACGAAAATTCATCGGTATATATCGCGCC
This sequence comes from Rhizobium sp. SU303, assembly GCF_021052345.1. NCBI lineage: Bacteria > Pseudomonadati > Pseudomonadota > Alphaproteobacteria > Hyphomicrobiales > Rhizobiaceae > Rhizobium > Rhizobium sp. SU303. Next base: position 4,829,728 of record NZ_CP088095.1, on the reverse strand, counting down.
GTTCCGACGATTTGCTCCTATCCTAGGCGCGAACGCCCAATGGACAGGTGGCCGAGTGGTTTAAGGCGCACGCCTGGAACGCGTGTGTACGTGAAAGCGTACCGTGGGTTCGAATCCCACCCTGTCCGCCATGGTACCGATTTCGATATCGATCCTGAACCGTTCTTGACGGCTGGCCGATCCAGCACCGTGATCCTTGCGTTATCTCCCGAGCCCTGGAAGCGGCAGCGCGAACTCGAGTTCAACACATTGAAAGATTCCTGATTTTTTACCATGCGGCTTCACCGCCTCTTTGCACGTTTGGGTTTACCGTCTGCCAAAATCAAAAACAGAGGTAAAACAGGTGGAAGAACTTTCGGTAAAGTCGAAGATCATCAAATCCGTCTACTTCAGCCAGGAAGACGGGCGGCTCAGGATTTGTTTCAAGAATGGCGAGGAACGTCTGTTCGAAGGCGTTCCCTCTTCGGAAGCCCATGCGATGGCGGTGGCGCCGTCTCCCGGCCATTATTATCTCGACCGGATCAGAACCCGGTTTCGCAGATTGGCAGCCTGAAAATCCGAGCCGATACCGCCAGCGCGCATTGCGGGATTGTGCGAGATCGGGACAAGGCCGGTGGATATTAACCGGCTGTTAGCCCTCGATATCATCTTGGTTGGATCGCCCCTGCGGGAAAGCGGCAACGTGTCGGCGCTGCCGGCTTGTTCAAGGTCGGCCAGCCGGGAGGCTCGGCGGCGGACCCCAGCCAGGAAGCCGAGCCTCCCCGTCACCGGTGCTCGTTGTGCGTGATGGCGAAGCGCATGAGCGGCTCTCGGACGCCGCCATGCTCTGTTTGTCTGATGAAATGACCCGGAACGGCTGCGACCTCATCATCCCCTGAACTAGCGATTTGGGGCTAATCCTGTGAAAAACCCCAATAATCGAATCCGGACTCGACAATGCTTTATTAGCATGATTGCATAAATCTATTGGATAGGACCAAGGGGTGACGATGTTCGAGACTCTGCTTGAGATGCAGGAGCGTGGCGCACGGGACCGTGCGCGTGGCCGCAGTCTGGCCGACAATCCGATGTCGAAGCCGGATATCCTGCCGATCGCCGATTTCCAGGAATGGTACTCGATGTTCGACGCCTGGCGCTTCGGTTGGTCGATCGAGGATGCGATGGCGGGGCACATCAATATGCCCCGGGATAGCGGCACATTGGCCCAGACCTACACCAGAACGGTCTGATCGATCCTGTCCTCGGCGCCGAAGAATTTCAGGTACCGTTCGACCTCGGCCGGGTCGCCGGTCGCCTTCTGCGGGTTGTCGGAGAGCTTCACCGCCGGACGGCCGTTGGCGTCGCTGACCTTGCAGACGACGGAGATCGGGTTGAGACCGGAGATCTCGATCGGCGCGCAGCCGGAAAAATCGTTCGTCAGGTTCGTGCCCCAACCGAAACTCATGCGCACGCGGCCTTCGAAATGCCGGTAGGTATCGATAATGGCATCGACATCGAGACCGTCGGAGAAGATCAGCAGCTTCTGGCGCGGATCGCGGCCCATCTTCTTCCACCAATCGATAATCTTCTCGCCGCCTTCGATCGGCGGGGCACTGTCCGGGCGGAAGCCGGTCCAGTCGGCGACCCATTCCGGCGCGTCGCGCAGGAAAGCAGCAGTGCCGAAGGCATCCGGCAGCACGATCAGAAGGTTGCCGCCATAGAGCTTGTTCCAATCGCGCAGGATCTTGTAAGGCGCGTTGCGGAGCTGCTCGTCGGTTTCGGCCAGGGCGGCAGCCACCATCGGCAGCTCGTGAGCATTGGTGCCGACGGCCTCGAGATCGGAATCCATAGCCAGCAATACGTTGCTGGTACCGGCAAAGGCCGGGCCGATGCCTTCCTTCAGCGCCTCGACGCACCAGCGCTGCCAGAGGAAACTGTGGCGGCGGCGGGTGCCGAAATCGGAGATACGCAAGCCCGGCAATTCCTTCAGCCGCTCGACCTTCGACCACATCTTCGCCTTGGCGCGAGCATAGAGCACATCGAGGGTGAATGGACCGAGCGCCTTCATCGCGGAGCGCGAGCGTAGCTCGTTGACGATGGCGAGCGCCGGGATTTCCCACATGGTGGTTTCCTTCCACGATCCGTGGAAATCCAACACATACTGGCCGTCCTTCTTCGACAGCTCGTATTCGGGAAGCTGGAAATTGGAAAGCCAGGCAAGGAATTCCGGTTCGAAGATCTGCGCGCGACCATAGAAGCTGTTACCCGCAAGCCAGATCATCTCCTTCTTGGAAAGTCTCAGCGTGCGGGCATGATCGAGCTGTTCGCGCAGCTCGCCTTCGTCGAGCTCCTCGGCCAGACGCACCCGCTTGGTGCGGTTGATGAGGGTGAACGAAGCATTCACGTCCGGATAGAGCTTCCAGATCATCTGCAGCATCAAAAGCTTGTAGAAGTCGGTATCGATCAGACTGCGGATGATCGGATCGAGTTTCCAGGCGTGATTGTAGACGCGTCTTGCGATATCGGTCCTGGCCATCAAACTCCCGCCCCTGTCCACTCCGGTCAGGTGCTGCCAAATCCCCGGGTACTGCCAAGTTCCCAGCCGGCGCACAAAACCGGCTCGTGCGCCTTCTTATCGAAAAATCGGCGACTAAAGTCCAGACAAAACAATGAACGTCCCGCCGCGGTGCCGCGACGGGACGTGAACATGGTTTTGCTCACGATTATTGGGCCGGAGTTGCAGGCGCCACATTCGGAGCGGCCGGCGTGGTGTTCGGCGTTTCAGTTGGAACGGCAGTACCGTTCTGTGGCGTCGGCGCGGGAGCCGGAGCAGGCTGCTGCGACTGAAGCTGCTGACCCGGCTGTTGCGGTGCCACTTCGTCTGCCTCGCGATTGCCCCAGATTTCGACCGGGATCCAAACCACGAAGGCAAGCACCAACGCGACGATCAGCACCGTCAGGATGCGATAACCCATGCGTCCCTGCCTTGCCTTCACCGGCGGGATCTGCTCTTCCTTGTGAAGCTTGCCGTCCGACTTTTCCCAGCGTGTTTCCGTCTGATGGGCCATCATCGTCTCCTTCCGCTGTCTTGACGGGCCGATCCGGCCGCGAAGAATTTCCGCTAAGGAAACGGGTGGCTGTCTGGAAGGTTCCGAAAGCTCAATAGCCGGCGGCGCGGTCGACCACGAATTGCAGCGGCTCGCCGCGCTCGAAGCGGGCGATCTGCGTCTCGACATGACGGAACAGCGCGTTTTCTTCAGAGACGGCCGCGTCGTGCGGCGTGATGAAGACGTTCTGCAATTCCCACAACGGGTTGTCTGATGCAAGCGGCTCCGCCTCAAAGACATCGAGGGAAGCGCCGCCGAGGGTGCCGTCACGGATGGCGGACACGATATCGGCCTCGACCTGGCTTTTACCGCGGCCGGCATTGATGAAGACCGGCTTCCCAAGCGCGCAGTTGCGGCGCAGCCTCGCAAACAGCCCGGCGTCATAAAAGCCTGATGTTTCAGGCGTCAGCGGCAGCAGGCCGACGAGGATGTCGGTCCTTGCGAGGAAATTATCCAACTCGCTGGCATCGAAGGTTTCGGCGCCGGCGATCTGCTTACGGCTGCGCGACCAGCCGATGACGTTGAAACCCATCACTCGCAGCTTGGCGACCGCATCTTGCCCGAGAATGCCGAGACCCATGACGCCAACCGTCACCTCTGCCGCCTCCGGCGCGATCAGTTTGGCCCATTCACGCCGCCGCTGGTGGCTGTCATGGGTGTATTGCCCGCGCAGATGCATCAGGCATTGCATGACCACCCATTCGCTCATGCGGGTCGTCAGGCTGCGGTCGACGAAGCGCACGATCGGGATCTCAGGCAGGCCGTCCAAGCCGATGATATGGTCGACGCCGGCGCCTCCCGAGAAGATCGCCTTGAGGTTCGGCGCCCGCGCGAAAAGGTCGGCATCCGGTTTCCAGAGAAGCGCATATTCGACATCGCGGAGATCGCGTGTGCGATCGGCCGGATCGGCGAGATTGATGCTGCCGCGGTCGGCAAAGGCAGTCTTCAGCACGCGGGCGACGCCTTCGGGGTTGAACTTGATATCGACGAGAACGGGAGGAGTTGCGGGCATGATCTTCTTTTATTGCTGTACGGCGGGTGTCGGCACCGCCTCGATGTTGAAAGCGGCGGCCATCAGCGCCCTGGTGTAATCGTCCTTCGGCGCGCGGAAGATTTCCGCCGACGGTCCCTGCTCCACTACCTTGCCGAAACGCATGACGATGACGTCGTTGGCGAGCGCCTTCACTACCTTCAGGTCGTGGCTGATGAAGAGATAGGCGAGATCGTGCTTCTTCTGCAGATCGCGCAGGAGATCGACCACCTGGGCCTGCACGCTCATGTCGAGCGCGGAGGTCGGCTCGTCAAGCATGACGAAGCGTGGCTTCAACACCATGGCCCGGGCAATGGCGATGCGCTGGCGCTGGCCGCCGGAGAATTCGTGCGGGTAACGCCAGCGGGTCAGGGGATCGAGACCCACCTCCTCCAGCGCCCAGCAGACGCGCTGATCGCGTTCTTCTGATGTCAGCGAGCGCTCATGCACCTTCAGCCCTTCGGCGACGATATCGCCGACCGACATGCGGGGGCTGAGCGATCCATAGGGATCCTGAAAGACGACCTGCAGCTGGTTGCGCAGCGGCCGCATCTCGCTGAATGAATAGCCGGCTATATCCTTGCCGACAAAGGCAATTCGCCCTTGCGAGGAGATCAGCCGGGTGAGCGCCAGGCCGAGCGTGGTCTTGCCGGAACCGGATTCGCCGACGACGCCGAGGGTCTGGCCGGCGCGCAGCGAAAGATCGATGCCATCGACGGCCTTCACGTGATCGACAACGCGGCGCATCAGCCCTGCTTTGATCGGGAACCAGACGCGGATATCCGAACCTTCCATCACCAATGGTTTCGACGGATCGGCAAGCGGCGGCTCGCCGCGCGGTTCGGAAGCGAGAAGGTGGCGGGTATAGTCGTGCTTGGGATTGGCGAAGACCTCCGCGACCGTCCCGGTTTCGACGATCCTGCCCTTGGTCATAACGCAGACGCGATCGGCGAATTTGCGGACGATGCCGAGATCATGGGTGATGAACAGCAGCGACATGCCGTGGACGGCCTTCAACTGCCGGAGCAATTCGAGGATCTGCGCCTGCACCGTGACGTCGAGCGCGGTGGTCGGCTCGTCGGCGATCAACAATTCTGGCCGGTTGGCGAGCGCCATGGCGATCATGACGCGCTGGCGCTGGCCGCCTGACAGTTCGTGCGGATAGGCCTTCAACCGCTTTTCCGGTTCGCGGATGCCGACCTGGTTCAGCAATTCCAGCACGCGCTCACGCGCCGGCTGGCCGGTAAGGCCCTGGTGCAGGGCTAGGATCTCGGCGATCTGCTTCTCGATCGTATGAAGCGGATTGAGCGAGGTCATCGGCTCCTGGAAGATCATGGTGATGTCGTTGCCGCGCACTTCCCGCAGTGCCCGCTCCGACGCCTTCAGAAGGTCCTTGCCCTTGAAGAGGATTTCGCCGGAGGGATGGCTTGCGGAGGGATAAGGCAGAAGCCGCAGGATCGAATTGGCCGAGACCGACTTGCCGGAGCCGGATTCCCCGACGAGCGCCACAACCTCGCCCTTGGCAATGTCGAAAGAGATGCGATCGACGGCGAGCGAGGTTTCGCCGCCCTGATGAAAGGCAACCGAGAGATCGCGGACGGAAAGAAGCGGTTCTGTCATGTCACTCATTGAAACGTCTTCCTCGGATCGAAGGCATCGCGCACGGCTTCGCCGATGAAGATCAAAAGGGAAAGCATGATCGACATGGTGAAGAAGGCCGTCAGGCCGAGCCACGGCGCCTGCAGATTGGTCTTGCCTTGGGCGATCATCTCGCCGAGCGAGGGGGACCCCGGCGGCATGCCGAAGCCGAGGAAATCGAGCGAGGTCAGCGTCGTGATCGAGCCGGAGAGGATGAAGGGCAGGAAGGTCAGCGTCGCGACCATGGCGTTCGGCAGCATGTGCCGCCACATGATGGTGCGGTTGTTGACGCCGAGCGCGCGGGCGGCGCGGACATATTCGAAATTACGGGCGCGCAGGAATTCGGCGCGCACGATGCCGACGAAACCGACCCAGGAAAAGAGCAGCATGATGCCGAGCAGCACGAAGAAGCCTGGCGGCAGAATGGCGGCGATGATCAGCAGGATGTAAAGCACCGGCATCGACGACCAGATTTCGATGAGACGCTGCAGCAGGAGGTCGGTCCAGCCGCCGAAATAGCCCTGCACCGCACCTGCCGTGACGCCGATGATCGCCGAGCAGATGGTGAGCGCCAGGCCGAAGAGCACCGATATGCGGAAACCATAGATGACGCGGGCGAGCACGTCTCGGGCCTGGTCATCGGTGCCGAGCCAGTTGAGATTGCCGAGGGTGCAGGCGGGATCGTTCATCCCTTGCGGATAGCCGGCGCAGCGCTCCTCCTTCGTCATCAGCCAGAACGGGGCGGTGGGCGCCGAATGCGGAATGTTCGAATTGACCGAGCGGTAGGAATAACGGATCGGCGGCCAGATCATCCAGCCATTGGCGTTGATCTCGTCGGTAATGACGGAGGAGCGGTAGTCGGTTTCTGCCAGGAAGCCGCCGAACTTCTCCTCGGGATAGTCGATCAGCACGGGAAATAGGATTTCGCCCTTGTAGGAGGCGATGACCGGCCGGTCGTTGGCGAGGAATTCTGCAAACAGGCTGAGCCCGAACAACAGCAGGAAAAGCCACAGCGACCAGTAGCCGCGGCCGTTCGCCCGGAAATTTTTCCAGCGACGGATGTTCGTCGGCGACAGCAGCCCCTTGCGCGGCGGCTTGACGGGGGTTGCAGTGACAGGATTTGCGGCGGCGTCCATCAGACATCCCTCCGCTCGAAATCGATGCGCGGATCGATCCAGGTGTAGATCAGGTCGGAAATCAAGCTGACGAACAGACCGAGCAGCGAGAAGATGTAGAGTGTGGCGAAGACGATCGGATAATCCCGGTTGACCACAGAGAGATAGCCGAGACGGCCGAGGCCATCGAGCGAGAAGATATTTTCGATCAGCAGCGATCCGGTGAAGAAGGCGGAGATGAAGGCGCCGGGGAAACCGGCGATGATGATCAGCATGGCATTGCGGAAAATATGGCCGTAAAGGACCTGCCGCTCATTCAGACCCTTGGCGCGGGCGGTGACGACATACTGCTTCTTGATTTCCTCGATGAAGGAATTCTTGGTCAGCAAGGTCGTCGTCGCGAAGGCTGCAAGCGAAAGTGAGATCAGCGGCAGGGTGAGGTGCCAGAAATAATCGAGCGGCTTCTGCCACCAGGCGAGCTGATCGAAATTGTCGGAAACCAGGCCCCGCAGCGGAAACCAATCGTAGAAGGAGCCGCCGGCGAAAAGCACGATCAGCAGAATGCCAAAGAGGAAGCTCGGGACGGCGTAGCCGACGACGATGACGCCCGAGGTCCAGACGTCGAAGGTCGATCCGTCCTTGACCGCCTTGCGAATGCCGAGCGGGATAGAGATCGCATAGGAGAAGATCAGGATCCAGATGCCGAGCGAGATCGACACCGGCAGCTTCTCCTTGATGAGGTCGAGCACGGAGGTGTTGCGGAAGAAGCTCTCGCCGAAATCGAAGCGGATGTAATTCCACATCATCTCGCCAAAACGCGTCAGCGGCGGCTTGTCGAAGCCGAACTGTTTTTCGAGCTTGGCGATCAGTTCAGGATCGAGCCCTTGGGCGCCGCGATATCTGGAGCCTTCGTCCCCTCCTCCGTCACCCATCAGGTCACCGCCACCGGACAGGCGCTGATCGGCGCCATCGGCCTGGCCGGTCAATTGGGCGATCACCTGCTCGACCGGGCCACCCGGTGCGAATTGAATGACGATGAAGGAAATCGCCATGATGCCGACGATGGTCGGGATCATCAGAAGCAGGCGGCGAATGACATAGGCGCCCATCAGCCTTCAGCCTCCGGAAATCTTCTTCTTGTCTGCCTGCCGTCCAGTCCGATGCTGCTCAATCCGCCAGCCTTCCCTTGCCGGCCGTACCGGCTTGTCGTGATTCGCTTGCCCCATTTGGAGCCGAGGCCGCCTTCAATGCAAGCCCGCTCATTTCGCCGAGGTCGACCACCAGGCATCGGGGAAGCCCAGGCTATAGGCCGGGAATTCGGCGGGATGGGTGATCGTGTTCCAATAGACGATGTTCTGGGTACCGCGGTAGAACAGCGGGATGACGTAGTGGTTTGCAAGCAGTACCCTGTCCATCGCCTTGATCGCCGCGACCTGTTCATCGCGGTTCGGCGCGAATATGATCATGCGGATGAGCTCATCGACAGCCGGATTGGCAATGCCTGCGTAATTTTGAGACCCCTGCTGATTGACCGAACCGGAGCCCCAATAGTCGGACTGTTCGTTGCCAGGGTTCATCGTCTGCGCCCAGACATTCCAGATCATGTCGTAATCGAAGCTGCGTTCGCGATTGACGGCTTGCGAGGCGTCGACCGTCCGCACGCGCGCATCTATGCCGATTTTCTTCAGATTGCTGGCGTAAGGCACCGCCCAGCGCTCCAGCATCGGGCTCGACAACAGGATCTCGAAGCTCATCGGCTGGCCGGTCTTGGTATTGACCATGCGATTGCCCTTAAGCTCCCATCCCGCTTCCTTCAGAAGAGCAATCGCCTTGCGGAGATTGTCGCGACTTTTCTGAGGGTCGCCGCCGACGGGATTGGTATACGGCGTCGTGAAAACCTGAGGCGGAACCTTGTCCTTCATGCTCTGCAGTATTTCCAACTCACGGCCCTGCGGCAGGCCTGATGAGGCGAGTTCGGTGTTCCAGAAATAGCTGTCGATGCGCTTGTAGCTGTTGAAGGCAACCGTGCGGTTCAACTCCTCAAAGTCGAAGCCGTAATTCAGCGCCTCGCGTACCCGCTGATCCTTAAAGAGGTCGCGCCGCGTATTCGGCACCAGAGCCTGCAGGATACCGGTGGAACGCAGCGGATTCGAAACCTCTTCCTTCTTGACGCGTCCTTCCTTCACTGCGGGGAAATCATATCCCGTCGCCCAGCGGGCAGCCGTGGTTTCCTGCCAGTAGTCGCTATTGCCGGCGCGAAAGGCTTCGAACTCGACGTCCCGATCACCAAAATAGGTGTAGATGACGTTGCGGAAATTGTTTTGGCCGACATTCACATTGAGGTCCTTGCCCCAATAGTCGTCACGCAGTTCATAACGGATCGTCGCGCCAGGCGAGAAGGATGCAATCTTATAAGGTCCGGATCCCATCACCGGCTCAAGCGTCGTCTTTGAAATATCCCGGGGCTTGCCGTCCGGTCCTTGCCCCTCCCACCAGTGTTTCGGCACGACGACCAACTGGCCGAGAATATTCGGGAGCTCGCGGTTGTTCTTTTCGTCGAAAGTGAAGGTTACGTCGCGTTCGCCGGTCTTCTCGGCCTTCACCACGTGCCGGTAGTAGTTCGCGGTAAGGGGGTTTAGCTCCTTGGTCTTGTCCAGGCTGAAGATGACATCCTCGGGCGTGACCGGCTGACCATCTGCCCATTTTGCCTCCTTACGCAGGCGAAAGGTTGCGCTCGAGACATCGGCGGGGAAGGACAGCCCTTCGGCGAGCAAACCGTAGGAGACAAGCAGCTCGTCATCTGCCGCCTTCATCAAGGTGTCGTATACGAGCGTCAGGCCTACTCCCACCTGGCCTTTGGCAAGTACCGGGTTGAAGGTGTCGAAGGCCCCGCTCGCGGAGAGGCGCAGGTCTCCACCCTTCGGGGCATTAGGGTTCACATAGTCGAAATGAGTAAAGCCCGGCTTGTACTTCATCTCGCTGATGACCGAGCTTCCGATCTGAAACGGCTGGCCCTCAGCCAATGCCGTCCGCGGCGCCAGAGCACCCGCAAGCGACAGAAACAGACCGATTTTCGACCACAAAGCCGCCATTCCCATTTCCCCTGAATATTGATGGATACGACAATACGAGAAATAGGGGCGAAAAACAGGAGAGAGTCTGGTTTTTGCCGGGCTCGCGACATTTTGAGCCGCCAGCTCCTGTCAAAGGTCAGCTCCTGTCAATGCCTGAGGCGCTGCGGCGTTCCGTCACCGGCCCCCGCTGCGCCCGTCCAGCAAATCATCGATTCACCAAAATCGCTTTTCAGGATAGATTCGAGTGCAAATCACTTCGACATCGAATTAAGGGAACAGCATGGCTTTCGGCTTCGCCCAAGCTTTCAGGACATTAGGCACACTGGCGCTCGCCGGTGCGATCGGCGTAGGCCTTGCCGTTGGCGACGTCGGCGCTGAGCAGAAGACGCCGAGCCCGGGCAGCGCCAAGGGGCAGTTCGGCGCCGTCGGCCTGCCGACGCAGGGGCCGGCACAGCCGATCGGCTTTTACGCAAAGGGCTGCATGACGGGTGCGGTGGCGCTGCCGACCGACGGGCCGACCTGGCAGGCGATGCGGCTTTTGCGCAACCGTCGCTGGGGCAATCCGGCCATGATCGCGCTCTTGGAGCGGTTTTCGCAGGATGCGGTCAAATATGCCGGCTGGCCGGGCATCCTTGTCGGCGATATCGCGCAACCACGCGGCGGGCCGATGCTCAACGGCCATTCCTCGCACCAGATTGGCCTCGATGCCGATATCTGGTTTAGCCCGATGCCGGCGCGCCGCATGACGGCCGAGGAGCGCCAGGATCTGCCCTTCACCACCATGCTGCAGAAGGGCAAGTTCCTGACCGTCGACCCCAAGGTGTGGACGCAATCGCACGCGCGGCTGCTGATGCTCGCGGCGAGCTATCCCGAAGTGGAGCGCATCTTCGTCAATCCGGCGATCAAGAAGAAGATGTGCGACACCTGGGCCGGCGACCGCACCAACCTTGGTAAACTCCGGCCGATATACGGCCATGACTCGCATTTCCACATCCGTATCAAATGCCCGCCGGGCGCTGCCGGATGCACGCCGCAAGCTCCTGTCCCCGCCGGCGACGGCTGCGACAAGTCGCTTGCCTATTGGTTCACGCCGGCGCCTTGGGCGCCGCCGAAACCGCCCAAGCCCGGCGCCAAGCCGCCGAAGCCGCCGCGTGAGATGATGGTCACCGATCTGCCCAACGCTTGCGCCTCCGTGCTCAATGCCGCTTCCGTTGCTTCGATGCAGGCCGCCACCTATGGTGGACCCTCCGCCGCAAGCGCGCTCGCCGCCGCTCCGGCAGCCGCGTCGGCTGAGGGCACCGATGGCGCGTTACCGGATGTCGGCCCAGTTCCGAACGACAAGCCGGCGATCCAATGAAGGGGCGGATGCTCTGTCTTTCAAATCGCAAATTCTTGGTATACAGCGGTCAAATCGATTGAATGGTTGGGGCGGAGATTCACTTCATGGCCGGCGGCAAATGCCTTGCGCTGATCGCGCATGACCAGAAGAAGGACGACATGGCGGCGTTCGCCCGCGCCAACCAGGATCTTCTCTCGCGCTGGAAGATCGTCGCCACCGGCACGACCGGCGCGCGGGTGCTCGACGCCGCTCCCGATCTTGACGTCGTCAGGCTGAAAAGCGGCCCGCTCGGCGGCGACCAGCAGATCGGCGCGCTGATTTCGACCGGCGAGGTCGACGCCCTGATATTTTTCGTCGACCCTTTGACGCCGATGCCGCACGATGTCGACGTGAAGGTGCTGATGCGGCTGGCGATCGTCTATGATATTCCGATGGCGCTCAACCACGCGACCGCTATAAAACTTCTTCCCACACTCGAAGCCTGATCAGCACGGAACCGGCCATGCCAAAACCGAACAACAGCACCGCTCCGCTGCCTTTCCCGATCCTGATCGGCGATATCGGCGGCACGAATGCCCGCTTCTCCATCCTGACCGATGCCTATGCCGAGCCGAAGCAGTTTCCGAACGTGCGCACGGCGGATTTCGCCACGATCGACGAAGCGATCCAGCAAGGCGTGCTCGACAAGACCGCCGTGCAGCCGCGCTCGGCGATCCTGGCCGTCGCCGGCCCGATCAACGACGACGAGATCCCGCTGACCAATTGCGACTGGGTGGTGCGGCCGAAGACGATGATCGAGGGCCTCGGCATGGAGGATGTGCTCGTCGTCAACGATTTCGAGGCGCAGGCGCTGGCAATCGCCGCGCTTTCGGATGAAAACCGCGAACGCATCGGCGACGCCACCGGCGACATGATCGCCTCCCGCGTCGTGCTCGGACCGGGCACCGGCCTCGGCGTCGGCGGGCTCGTGCATGCCCAGCACAGCTGGATCCCGGTTCCCGGCGAAGGCGGCCATGTCGATCTCGGGCCGCGCAGCAAGCGCGATTATGAAATCTTCCCGCATATCGAGACGATCGAAGGCCGCGTTTCGGCCGAACAGATCCTGTGCGGGCGCGGCCTCGTCAACCTCTACCATGCCATTTGCGTGGTCGACGGCATCGAGCCGACGATGAAGGATCCCGCCGACATCACCTCGCACGCGCTTGCCGGCAGCGACAAGGCAGCCATAGAGACCGTCTCGCTGTTTGCCACCTATCTCGGCCGCGTGGCGGGCGACATGGCGATGGTGTTCATGGCGCGCGGCGGCGTCTATCTCTCAGGCGGGATTTCGCAGAAGATCATCCCGGCGCTGAAGAAGCCGGAATTCCGCATCGCCTTCGAGGACAAGGCGCCGCATACGGCGCTGCTTCGCACCATCCCGACCTATGTGGTGACACATCCGCTGGCGGCGCTTGCCGGGCTTTCCTCCTATGCGCGCATGCCGGCGAATTTCGGCGTCTCGACGGAAGGCCGCCGCTGGCGGCGCTAAGCTCGGCATCCAAGGCAATAGAGCGTTCTTGGCGCGTCCCATCCGGACGCGCGGCGCTCTAGCCAAACCGGTCCCAACTCTTTATAGACCCCGGCAAAAGTGCGTGTCGCCCTCGTGGGGCGCTTGGCCCGAGACAGGAAACCCTATTTGGAAGCGGCGGAAAGCAGAACGCAGAGCGTCAGCAGCGATACCGTAACCGGCATCCTGAAGCGCATCATCGCTGAAAACGGCCGCGACCATCTGTGGGGCTATGTCTTTGCGATCGCTTGCCTCATCGTGGTGGCGCTTTCGACGGCGTTTACCGCCTGGATCATGCGGGCAATCATCGACGAGGCCTTCGCCAATCGGCGCGCCGACGTCGTCTGGATCATCTGTCTTTCGATCTTCATCGCCTTCGTGCTGCGCGGTTTTGCGAGCTATGGCCAGGCGGTGGCGCTTTCCAGGGTCGGCAACGATATCGTCGCCCGTTACCAGCGCCGGCTCTATGCGCATCTGATGACGCTTTCGGTCGGCTTCTTCAGCGAGGCGCGCTCTGCCCATATCGCCGCGCAGGTGAGCCAGAATGTCAGCGGCATCCGCGACGTGCTCAACCTGACGATCACCTCGACGGTGCGCGACCTTCTGACTTTCGTTTCGCTGCTCGCCGTGATGATCATCCAGGATCCGCTGCTCAGCCTTGCCGTGTTCATCATGGCGCCGCCGCTGCTTTATGCACTGCGCTATGTTTCCAAGCGGCTGCGCTCGGCGACCCGCGAGGCGGTGCACCTGAACAGCCATGTTCTCGGCGCCATGCAGGAAACGATCCAGGGCATCGCCATCGTGAAAGCCTTCACGATGGAAGAAGAACTGGAACGCAAGGTCAACAAGCTCATCAAGGGCGCCGAAAGCCGGGCGAACCGGATTGCCCGGCTTTCCGAACGCACCTCTCCGCTGACGGAAAGCTTCGCAGGTTTTGCCGTCGCCAGCGTGCTTGCCTATGCCGCCTACCGCTCGATCTACTTCAATGTGCCGCCGGGCGCCTTCTTCTCCTTCGTCACGGCGCTGCTGCTCGCCTATGACCCGGCCCGCCGGCTTGCCCGCCTGCAGGTGCAGATGGAGCGCGCCGTCGTGAATGCGCGGATGATCTATGAACTGCTCGACATGGAACCGCGCCAGCGCGACCTGCCGGATGCCCGGCCGCTGACGGTGACGCAGGCAAGGATCGAATTCCGCAATGTTTCCTTCGCCTACGGCAATGAGAGCGTGCTTAGCGGCGTCAGTTTCACCGCCGAGGGCGGCGCGACCACTGCGCTGGTCGGTCCCTCCGGCGCCGGCAAGTCCACCGTGATCAGCCTCATTCCGCGCTTCTACGATCCGCGCGAGGGCGAAATCCTGATCGACGGACAGGACATCGCCCACATCACCAAGAAGTCGCTGCGTCAGCAGCTCGCCTATGTCTCGCAGCAGCCCTATCTGTTCGAGGGCACGATCCGCGACAATATACGCTATGGCCGGCCGGAAGCGACCGATGCCGAGGTGGAAGAGGCCGCCCGGCTTGCCTATGCGCATGACTTCATCTCGGCACAGCCGCAAGGTTACGAGACACCGGTCGGCGAAAACGGCGTGACGCTTTCGGGCGGCCAGCGCCAGCGGCTATCGATCGCGCGCGCTTTGGTGCGCAATGCGCCGATCCTGCTTCTCGACGAGGCGACCTCGGCCCTCGACACCGAATCCGAGGCGGCCGTGCAGAAAGCGCTCGACGAAGCGATGAGCGGACGCACCGTCGTCGTCATCGCCCATCGGCTTTCGACCGTGGTGCGCGCCGACAAGATCGTCGTCATGCAGCAGGGCCGCGTCGTCGAGGAAGGCAATCACGAGACGCTTGCGAAGGTCAGCGACGGTCTTTACGCTCGCCTCAACAACCTGCAGAGGCCTTCGGCCTCCGATTCAAACTGACCTGGTGAGACTGACATGAGCGATGCTGCGATGAAACTGGTGGTGGTCGGCGCAGCAGGACGCATGGGGCAGACGCTGATCCGGCTCATCCATTCCATCGAGGGCGTGAGCCTGCATGCCGCGGTCGAGCGCGCCGGCTCGCCCTTCGTCGGTAAGGATGCCGGCGAGATCGCCGGTCTCGGCCCGACCGGTGTCATCATCGGCGACGATCCGCTCAACGCTTTTCTCGATGCCGAAGGCGTGCTCGACTTCACCTCGCCTGCCGCAACGGTGGAATTTTCAGGCCTCGCCGCGCAGGCCCGCATCGTCCATATCATCGGCACGACGGGCTGTTTACCCGACGACAATGCCAAGATCGCCGCGGCGGCCCGCCATGCGCGCGTCGTCAAGTCAGGCAATATGAGCCTCGGGGTCAATCTGCTCGGCGTGCTCGCAGAGCAGGCAGCGCGTGCGCTTGATCCTGTCGACTGGGATATCGAGATCCTGGAAATGCACCACAAGCACAAGGTGGACGCGCCTTCAGGCACAGCCCTTCTCCTCGGCGAGGCCGCGGCAAAAGGGCGCGGCATCGATCTTGCCTCGAAATCGGTCCGGGTGCGCGACGGCCATACGGGCGCCCGCGAGGCGGGCACGATCGGCTTTGCGACGCTGCGCGGCGGCTCCGTCATCGGCGAACATTCCGTGCTTTTTGCCGGAGAAGGTGAAATCGTCACCCTGTCGCACAGTGCGGCCGACCGCTCGATCTTTGCGCGCGGCGCCATCAAGGCGGCGCTCTGGGCGCGTGACAAGAAGCCGGGTCTCTATTCCATGCTCGACGTGCTCGGGCTCTCTTCCTCATAACGATACTACGGAGGCAAATTCATGAGCGGTACCCTCGTCCTCGTTCGCCACGGCCAGAGTGACTGGAACCTGAAGAATCTCTTCACCGGCTGGAAGGATCCCGATCTGACCGAGCTCGGTATCCAGGAAGCTAATGCAGGCGGTGCCGCACTCGCGGACTACGGGATCAAATTCGACGTCGCCTACACCTCGGTGCTGGTGCGTGCGCAGCACACGCTGAAGCTCATCCTCGACAAGGTCGGCCAGCCCGATCTCCTGACGATCCGCGACCAGGCGCTGAACGAGCGCGACTACGGCGACCTCTCCGGTCTCAACAAGGACGATGCGCGCGCCAAATGGGGCGAGGAACAGGTGCATATCTGGCGCCGTTCCTATGACGTGCCGCCTCCCGGCGGTGAAAGCCTGCGTGACACCGGCGCCCGCGTCTGGCCCTACTACCTCACGGAGATCTTGCCGCGCGTGCTCAGGGGCGAGAAGGTGCTGGTTGCCGCGCACGGCAATTCGCTGCGCTCGCTGGTGATGGTGCTCGACAAGCTCAGCCGCGAAGGCGTGCTTGCCCTCAACCTCGCGACCGGCGTGCCGATGGTCTACACGCTGAAGGCGGATTCCACTGTCGCGTCCAAGGAAGTGCTCGGCGACATGTCGGGCGCACATTGATCTCAGCTGATCTTTCCCCGCTTCGGCGGGGAAAGGCGCTCAATTTTCGATGGTGAACTGTACCCGGTCGGCCGCGAAGCGGCTGATCGAATATTGCACCGGCACACCCTCAAGATCGGTATTCATCGCCTTGGCGATCAGCAGGATCGCGCCGGGGGTGAGTTCGAGGTCGGCCATATCGGCTGCACTGGCATGGGCTGCCGTCACCTCGGTCGTCGCCCGGACGTAATCCGGCAGGCCGAGTTCGGCGAAAGCCTTGGTGATCGATTCCCCCGTCCGGTAAGCCTCACCGATACCGGCAAAGCGCTTGGCGGGAAACCAGCTCGTCGCCCTTGAAACCGGCCGCTTATCTGCCTGGCGCAATGTTTCCAGGCGGATCACCTGATCTCCTTGCTTCAGGCCCAGCCAGCGGGCGATCTCGGCACTCGCCTCCTCCTTCGCCTCATCGAGCAGAAGGCCGCGCATTTCACGCGCCTGATCGCCGATGCCGGCGGTGAAACGCGTGCGCCGGGTGATCGGGAAATTCAACCGCTCCTTGCGCTCGATCAGCGTGCCGCGGCCTTGTACCGCACGGACGATCCCCTCCTGGGCGAGCGCCGCCAGCGCGCTGCGCACCGTATGCCGGTTGACGCCGAATTGCAGCGCCAGCATGGTTTCCGGCGGCACCATTCCCGTTTCGTCATAGGCTCCGTTGCTGATCGCCTCGCGAATCCGATCGGCGATCTGGCGCCAGAGCGCCACGCCGGTTTGCCTTTGCACCTGCTTCAATCCCGCCATTCCACCCCTGCCCTGCCATTTCACGCCGACGATGTCACACGCTTGTCACGACATCGATTTAGAGCTAAGTGTATCTTGTATGGTTGTCTATATCAATAGACATTTTAAGGGAAGCGGCGATGATATCAGCGGACAGGACAGACGCTGCGTCACAGACGGCATCCGGGCGCAAACGCGCCGCCGATCTGCTGGCGCGGGCGGAGCGCAGCGAACTCTTGGCAGTCTTCGATGCGCTGCCGGAAAAGCCTGTGGCCCATCCGGTGCGCGGACCGGAAACCGGGCTGGTGATGGTGCGCGGACGCATCGGCGGCGGCGGCGCTCCCTTCAACCTGGGGGAAGTGACCGTGACGCGAGCGACCGTCCGGCTCGACTCCGGCTCGGTCGGCCATGCGCAGGCGCTCGGCACCGACCGTGAAAAGGCCAGGCTTGCGGCGATCTTCGACGCGCTCTGGCAGGAGGAGGCGACGCAGGGTTTCGTCGAACAGGCCCTGCTTTTACCGATCGCCGAGCGGATCGCCGATGCCGAACGCCGCAAGGCGGACGAGACGGCGGCAACCCGCGTCGATTTCTTCACCATGGTGCGGGGAGACAACTGATGGGCCTGAGGACAGAAGCTCTGACCGGCGGCTTTGCCGAGCCGGTCTTCCATGCCCAGAGCGTCTTCAAGATGCTGATGGACGGCATGGCGCGCCCCGGCACGATCCAGACCGTTCAGCCCGATGTCGCTCCGCCGGCACCGCTCGGCATCGCCGCCGGCACGATCGCGCTGACGCTTTGCGACCACGACACGCCCGTCTGGCTTTCCCAGGGACTGGCGAGATCCGCCGTGCCGGAGTGGCTCGGCTTCCATACCGGCGCGCCGTTGACCACCGAAAAAGCCGAAGCGCGCTTTGCCTTCACCGAGGCCGGCACCGCACCTTCCTCCTTCGGCCTCTTTGCATCAGGTACGCAGGAATATCCCGACCGCTCGACGACCCTCATCGTCGAACTCGCCGAACTCGAGGGCGGCCGCAGGCTGGCGCTGATGGGTCCCGGCATCCAGAGCGTGGCGGAGATCGCGCCTATCGGCCTGCCGGAGACCTTCCTGCGGCTCTGGACCGAGAACCGCGCGCTCTTTCCGCGCGGCGTCGACATCGTGCTGACGGCGGGTAAACGCTTCCTCTGCCTGCCGCGCACCACCAAGATCACAGTAACGGAGATCTGAGCTCATGTATGTCGCCGTCAAGGGTGGCGAGACCGCCATCGCCAATGCCCACCGCCTGCTCGCCGACCGCCGCCGCGGCGACCGTTCGCTGCCGGCGATCGGCATCGAACAGATCGTGGCGCAGCTGGCGCTCGCCGTCGACCGCGTCATGGCCGAGGCCTCGCTTTTCGACCGTACGCTCGCAGCCCTTGCCATCCGCCAATCGCGGGGCGACATGATCGAGGCGATCTTCCTGCTGCGCGCCTACCGCACGACGCTGCCGCGTTTCGGCTATTCCAGGCCGCTCGACACGGCTGATATGACGATCGAACGCCGCATCTCGGCGACCTACAAGGATCTGCCGGGCGGCCAGCTTCTCGGCCCCACCTTCGACTATACCCACCGCCTGCTCGATCCCTCCCTGCTTTCGGACGAGGCGGTCGAGACGCCCGCTCAACGCGCCGCCGAAACCGGCCGCGTCATGCTCGTCTCCGAGATCCTCGGCGAGGAAGGCCTGATCGAGGCCGACGGCGACATGCCGGAAGATCACGAGATCGGCGATTTGACCCGCGAGCCGATGGAATTCCCGATGACCCGCGACCTGCGCCTGCAGGCGCTTGCCCGCGGCGACGAGGGCTTCCTGCTGGCGCTCGGTTATTCCACTCAGCGCGGCTATGGCCGCAATCACCCGTTCACCGGTGAAATCCGCATCGGCGACGTCGAGGTGGAATTCGACGTGCCGGAACTCGGTTTCGCCGTCTCGCTCGGCACCATCCAGATCACCGAATGCCAGATGGTCAACCAGTTCAAGGGTTCGGCCAAGGCGCCGCCGCAATTTACCCGCGGGTACGGCCTGGTCTTCGGCCAGAGCGAGCGCAAGGCGATGGCGATGTCGCTGGTGGACCGGGCGCTTCGCGCCGAAGAGCTCGGCGAGGATATCACCGCACCGGCACAGGACGAGGAATTCGTCATCTCGCACTCCGACAACGTCCAGGCGACGGGCTTCGTCGAGCACCTGAAGCTTCCGCATTATGTGGACTTCCAGGCCGAACTCGATCTCGTCCGCCGCATGCGCCGCGAATTCGAAGCCGCCCGCAACGGTGGCGAAGACATGAAGGAAGCCGCCGAATGACCGATCTGGCCAGCTACAACTTCGCCTATCTCGACGAACAGACCAAGCGGATGATCCGCCGGGCGATCCTGAAGGCAATCGCCATTCCCGGCTATCAGGTGCCCTTCGCCTCGCGCGAAATGCCGATGCCCTATGGCTGGGGCACCGGCGGCGTGCAGGTGACGGCCTCGATCATCGGACCGGACGACGTGCTGAAGGTCATCGACCAGGGTGCCGACGACACGACCAACGCCGTTTCCATCCGCGCCTTCTTCCAGAAGGTCGCCAATGTCGCGGTGACGACGCATACCAAGGATGCGACGATCATCCAGACGCGCCACCGCATTCCCGAGGAAAAGCTCGAGGCGGGCCAGGTGCTCGTCTACCAGGTGCCGATCCCCGAGCCGCTGCGCTTCCTCGAGCCGCGCGAGACCGAGACCCGCAAGATGCATGCGCTCGAAGAATACGGCCTCATGCATGTGAAGCTCTACGAGGACATCGCCCATAACGGCCGCATCTCGCGGACTTATGCCTATCCGGTGAAGGTCCATGGCCGCTATGTCATGGACCCGTCGCCGACGCCGAAATTCGACAATCCGAAGATGCATATGTCGGACGCGCTGCAGCTCTTCGGCGCCGGACGCGAGAAGCGCATCTATGCGGTTCCGCCCTATACCAACGTCGTCAGCCTGGACTTCGAGGATTACCCTTTCGATATCCAGCGCTTCGACAAACCCTGCGCCCTTTGCGGCGCCGAGGAAGTCTATCTCGACGAAGTGGTTCTCGACGACAAGGGTGGGCGCATGTTCGTCTGCTCCGACACCGATTATTGCGAAGACCGCCGCGCGCACGGATATGCCGGCGAAATGCTGGCCCGGGAGGCTGCAGAATGAGCGATACTCCGCTTCTCAAAGTCCGTGACGTTTCGAAATTCTACGGCAACCGTATCGGCTGCCGCGACGTCTCCTTCGAGCTCTGGCCCGGCGAAGTGCTCGCCATCGTCGGTGAATCCGGCTCCGGCAAGACGACGCTGCTCAACTGCCTCTCCACTCGGCTGCTGCCGAGCACCGGCAGCGTCGAATATCACATGCGCGACGGCAGCTACCGCGACCTCTATCGCATGAACGAGGCCGAGCGGCGCTTCCTGATGCGCACCGACTGGGGCTTCGTGCATCAGAACCCGGCCGACGGCCTGCGCATGACGGTCTCTGCCGGCGCCAATGTCGGCGAACGGCTGATGGCGATCGGCGACCGGCACTATGGCAAGATCCGTGCCTCGGCGATCGACTGGCTCGAACGCGTCGAGATCGACGCCGACCGCATAGACGACCAGCCGCGCGCCTTTTCCGGCGGCATGCGCCAGCGATTGCAGATCGCTCGCAACCTCGTCACCGGCCCGCGCCTCGTCTTCATGGACGAGCCGACCGGCGGCCTCGACGTCTCGGTGCAGGCGCGACTGCTCGACCTCGTGCGTGGCCTCGTCAACGATCTCGGTCTCTCGGCCATCATCGTCACCCACGATCTCGCCGTCGCCCGCCTCCTCTCGCACCGGATGATGGTGATGAAGGACGGCTACGTCATCGAACACGGGCTCACCGACCGCGTGCTCGACGACCCGCGCGAACCCTATACCCAGTTGCTCGTCTCCTCGATCCTGCAGGTCTGAGGCCCGAAACCAAGGAAGAAGAATATGGCAACGCCCCTCGTCGTTTCCGAAGTCTCAAAGAGCTTCACCATGCACCTGCGCGACGGCATCAAGCTGCCCGTCGTCTCCGATGTCGCCTTCTCCGTCGCATCGGGCGAATGCGTCGTCCTCGGCGGCCCATCAGGCATCGGAAAGAGCTCGCTGCTCAAGATGATCTACGGCAATTATGCCGTCGACACCGGCCAGATCCTCATTCGTCACGACGGACGCATCATCGATCTCGCTTCCACCGATCCGCGCACCATTCTTAACGTCCGCCGCAATACGCTCGGTTATGTCAGCCAGTTCCTGCGCACCGTGCCGCGCGTCGCGGCGATCGACGTGGTTGCCGAACCGCTGGTGGCACGCGGCGAGGACGCCGTCACGGCACGGGAAAAGGCGGGCGCCCTGCTTGCCAGGCTCAATCTGCCGGAAACGCTCTGGCAGCTTCCGCCCGCCACCTTCTCCGGCGGCGAGCAGCAACGCGTCAACATCGCACGCGGCTTCATCACCGGGCACACGATCCTGCTTCTCGACGAACCCACAGCCTCGCTCGATGCCAGGAACCGTGCCGTCGTCGTCGGCATGATCGCGGAAAAGAAGAAGGCGGGTGTGGCCCTTCTCGGCATCTTCCACGACGAAGAAGTACGCGAAGCCGTCGCCGACCGCATTCTCGACGTCCAGCAGTTCTCACCCAGGAAGATCGCTGCATGAGCCGCAAGCTGGGTATCGAGCCCTATTTTCATGAGACGGCATCCGTCAGCGAATCCACCTTCGGGCGCTATACCGAGGTTTCCGAACGCTGCCGCATCAGCGAGGCCACGTTCGGCGACTATTCCTACATCATGCAGGACGGCTCGGTCTGGTGTGCAACGATCGGCAAATTCGTCAATATCGCCGCCGCGGTGCGCATCAACGCCACCAACCATCCGACCTGGCGTGCGACGCTGCATCATTTCACCTATCGCGCCGCCGACTACTGGCCGGACGGCGATATGGAGACGGACTTCTTCGCCTGGCGGCGCGCAAACCGCGTGACGATCGGCAACGACGTCTGGATCGGCCACGGGGCGACGATCCTGCCGGGCGTCAACGTCGGCAATGGCGCGGTGATCGGGGCCGGCGCCGTCGTATCAAAGGACGTCGCGCCCTATACGATCGTCGGCGGCGTACCGGCCAAACTCATCCGCGAGCGCTTTCCAACAGAAGTCGGCGAACGGATGGACAGGCTTTCCTGGTGGGACTGGGAGCACGAGCGGCTGCGCCAGGCGCTCGAGGATTTCCGCAACCTTGACGCGGAAGATTTCCTGTCCCGCTACGGCGATTAAAACCCCCGATATAGTGGCTGAGAATTGTGACAGGACTTACACAAATATGACATGCGAGGTTCATCAAGCGGGACTAATGCGAAGCTGATCAAGGCATGGATTGCAAGGGAAGAGCATGATGTTCGAGCTGAAGAATGTCACACGTCGTTTCGGAAAAAAGCTCGCTGTCGATTCCGTCACGCTCGACATTCCTCAGGGCCAGATGGTCGGCATCATTGGCCGCTCCGGCGCCGGCAAGTCGACGCTGCTGCGCATGATCAACCGGCTTCAGGAGCCGAGCTCCGGCTCCGTTCATTTCGCTGGCGTCGAGGTCTCCGGGCTTCGCGGTCAGGCGCTGCGCAACTGGCAGCGCGACTGCGCGATGATCTTCCAGCAGTTCAACCTGGTGCCGCGCCTCGACGTTCTCACAAATGTCATGCTCGGTCGCCTCAACCACCGCTCGACGCTTCTGAGCCTGCTCAACATCTTCACGCGCGAGGAACGCGTGCATGCGATCGCAGCACTCGAACGCCTCGGCATCGAGCAGACGGCGTTGCAGGCAGCCGGCACGCTTTCCGGCGGCCAGCAGCAGCGCGTGGCGATTGCCCGCGCGCTGATGCAGAACCCGAAAATGGTTCTTGCCGACGAACCGATCGCCTCGCTCGATCCGCTGAACGCCAAGATCGTCATGGATGCGCTGCGCGATATCAACGAACGCGAGGGCATCACCGTCATCACCAACCTTCATACGCTCGATACCGCCCGCAACTATTGTGAGCGCATCGTCGGCATGGCCGGCGGCCGCGTCGTCTTCGACGGCCAGCCTTCGGAGCTGACCGCCGAAGCGGTGAAGGAAATCTACGGGACCGACAAGGATGGCGCCGGCATCGACGAAACGCTGACCTCGACCAGCCTCGAATCCAAGCGCCGCGCCGAGAATGTCTCATCCGGCAGGGTGGCCAAAGCAGCCGCCGTGCACTGACCCGTTTCCGGCCGACGGGGACAACGGTCGGAAAAATAACTGACAAACAAACCATGTCACAAAAGGAGACTTCCATGTCTGCATTCCGCAAGATCATGATGGCAACCATCGCCGTCGCCGCCGTCGCCGGCAATGCTGCTGCCCAGGACGTCAAGGTCCTCCGCATCGGTCTCGATGGCGGTGAAAACGAAGCCGACCAGGTTCGCCGCACCCAGTGCGTCAAGCCCGGCCTGATCGCTGCCACCGGCGTTTCTGAAGTTCAGCTCTTCCCATCGCCGAACTACAACGGCGTCATCCAGGGTCTCCTTGGCGGTACGATCGACCTCGCCGTCATGGGCGCCGCCTCTTACGCCGCGGTCTATATCAAGGATCCGAACGCCGTCACCCCGGTTCTGACTACCAAGCAGGCAGACGGTTCGACCGGCTACTACTCGATCATGGTTGCCCGCAAGGACTCCGGCATCAAGACGCTTGCCGACGCCAAGGGCAAGAAGCTCGGCTTCGCCGATCCGGACTCTACCTCCGGCTACCTTGTTCCTAACGTTGCCCTTCCGAAGGACACCGGCGCACCAGTCAAGCAGTACTTCGCTGAAACCGGCTTCGGCGGCGGCCACGAGAACCTCGTTCTCGGCGTTCTCGACAAAAAGTTCGATGTCGGCACCACCTTCGGTTCCGGTCAGGGCGACTGGGCGCAGGGCTACTCCTCCGGCAATCTGCACCAGATGGTCACCAAGGGCCTGCTCGACATGGACGATATCGTCGAAGTCTGGAAGTCGCCGCTCATCCCGAACGGTCCGCTGATGGTTTCCCAGAAGCTGCCGGCCGACCTTCAGAAGAAGGTTACCGCCTACTTCGCCGAACTGCCGAAGACAGACAAGAGCTGCTTCGAATCGTTCACGGGCGGCGGCTACGTTGACTGGGCGCCGGTCGACCAGAGCTTCTATCAGACGATCATCGACGCCCGTAAGGCCGTTATCGGCGGCTGATCCTCAGTCTGAACAGTCTTGCGGCGGCATCGTTATGATGCCGCCGTTTTTCAAGAAGGAAGCCACATATGGCGCACTCGGCCGGCGCGGACTCTCTGAGCGGATTGCAGGGGGGCTCCCGCACCATCCTCGATCATTATCAGAGCCAGGTTCGAACGCGGCGGATCTATACCGTCGTTTCAATCGTGGTCTTTCTGATCATCCTCGGCGCCTCGCTCGACTTCGCCAACAGCGCCAATTCGGGCAAGTTCTTCGAGCGCCTTCCCTATTTCTTCGACTTCATGAAGAGCTTCGTGCCGGACAGTCCGCTGGAGATCTTCCGCGCCATGTTCGATCTGCCGTCGCCCTTTTCCGACGGTTCGATCAAATACGACTATACAAGCGACCGCGTCTGGATCACCGATAGTTTCTACATCCCGAATTTCTTCTACCAGCTCGCGATCACGCTCAACATCGCCATCGTCTCCACCATTCTCGGTGCGAGCGGCGCGTTCCTGCTCTGCTTTTTCGCTTCCACCAATCTGGTCGGTGCAGGCGTGACGCGCTGGGTCGTGCGGCGCATCATGGAAATCATGCGCGCCTTCCCAGAAATCGTCGTCGCCGGCCTCCTCGCCGCGATCCTGTCGATCGGTCCGATTTCGGCGATCATCGCGGTATGGGTCCATACCGTCGGCGCGCTTGGCAAGCTGTTCTTCGAAGTCGTCGAGAATGCCGACATGAAGCCGGATGAAGGCCTGCGCGCCGCCGGCGCCGGCTGGCTGGAGCGCGTGCGCTTCGCGATCCTGCCGCAGGTGTTGCCGAACTTCGTCTCCTACACGCTGCTGCGGACCGAGATCAACGTGCGCGCCTCGACTATAATCGGCGCCGTCGGCGGCGGCGGCATAGGTGAGGTCTTCAGCCTCTCGATCGGACGCGACCATGCTGCCAAGACCTATGCGATCATCATCCTGCTGCTGATCACCGTCATTTGCGTCGACCAATTCTCCGCCTGGCTGCGCCGCCGGCTGATCGGCAAGCAGTCCTTCGAATTCGGACAGGGAGCAGCCTGATGTCCTCGGTTCCGACCATCAACGCCGCCGAGCGCGAACGACTGCTTTCCGCCTATCCGGACGTCTTCCATCGCAGCTTCATGCAACGCTGGGGTCTGCTCCTCATTTCAGCTGCGGTTTTCGTTTATCTTGCCTTCTGCTTCGCCTTCTTCAACGTCATTCCCACCTTCGTGAACGGCAACTGGGACCGCGCGGCGGTCTATGTCCAGGACTGGTATTCCTGGCGCGCCCAGCCGCGCCTGCGTTTCCAGAACGATCAGGTCGTCCCCCAATGGACGAGCCGCCGCCAGTATCCCGAGGGCGCCGATATCAACTGGCTGAAGCCCAATGCCGATGGCAGCCGATACACCGTCACCTTCGGCAGCGACGGCAACCGCATGGAAGTGACGCCGAGCCGCGTCGACGTCTATATCGACGGCAAGCTCTACCCCGTGACCATCACCCGCGATCGCGCCTCCCTGCCGGCCGATGCGCCTGCCCAGATGGAGCGGGGCGACAACAAGGTGATCGTCTATTACGGCTTCGCGGGACAGGCGGAAATCCGTACCAGCCAGGTCTATGTCCAGCGCCGCTTTCTCGGCTGGGCGAACTTCTTCTTCGATACGCAGTCGCCCTTCTGGGGCCGGAACCTGCCTGAGGTCGTCGGCCTGATGTTCTCCGGCGAACGGCTCGATCCCAACCAGTCCAATGCCTCGCTGGCATTGGACAACTTCCTGAACAACGCAAGCTGGCAGCATGGCGACATCCTGACGAAGTTGATGCAGACGCTGGTCATGGCCTTTGTCGGTACGCTGTTCGGCACGCTGGTCGCTTTCCCGCTCGCCTTCATCGCCGCGCGCAACATCACGCGGAGCCGCGCTGCGAACTGGGCCACGAAGCGGCTCTTCGATTTCCTGCGCTCGATCGACATGCTGATCTGGGCGTTGTTCTTCACCCGTGCGTTCGGCCCAGGGCCGCTCCCAGGCATCGCGGCGATCTTCTTCACCGATACGGGCGCACTCGGAAAGGTCTATGCCGAAGCGCTTGAGAACATCGACGACAAGCAGCGTGAGGGCGTGAGATCGGTCGGTGCGGCACCGGTGGCCGTCCAACGTTACGGCGTCATCCCCCAGGTCCTGCCGGTGTTCATCTCGCAATCGCTTTATTTCTGGGAATCGAATACCCGCTCGGCGACCGTCATCGGCGCCGTCGGTGCGGGCGGCATTGGCCTTAAGCTGCTCGAATCCATGAAGACCAATTCGGACTGGGACAAAGTCGCCTATATGGTCCTGCTGATCCTCCTCGTGGTCTTCGCCTTCGACAATCTCTCGAATGCGCTGCGTTCGCGCGTGATGGGAAAAAAGGGCCACTGACGAATTGATGCCATCATCATTCTGTCACGGAAATCTTTTAGCCGGGAGCCTGCTTGCGGTTCGCCGCCAAATCACTGCACTGTGCGCTCCCCGTTTGGACGATCCCCAGGATAAAAGCCTTGCGCTACGCTCTCTATTTCTCGCCGCCGAAGGATGATCCCCTGACCGGCGCGGCCTCGCTCTGGCTCGGCCGCAATGCCTTCACCGGCGAGACCTATCCTGCACCGGACCATGCGCAACTGGGTGCTGCAGAACAGTTCGAGCTGACCGCCGACCCCCGCCGCTACGGTTTTCACGCCACGATCAAGGCGCCGTTTTCGCTCGCCTCCTCGGTCACCGAGAGGGATCTCATGACCGTTGCCGAGGATTTTGCCCAGCGCACGCAAGCCTTCGAGATTCCTGAGCTTGTCCTCGGCCAGCTCGGCCGTTTTTTTGCCCTCGTTCCCGGTTCTCTTCATCAACCTCTTCAGGATTTCGCCGCGAAGGTGGTAAGGTCGTTCGAACCGTTCCGCGCAGCGCTTTCCGAGGCCGATATGGCGCGACGCAACCCTGAGAAGCTCAGCGACAGCCAGCGCGCCCATCTGCAGCGCTGGGGTTATCCTTACGTGATGGAGGATTTCGGCTTTCACATGACGCTGAGCGGCCAGGTGCCCGAGACACGCGCCGCGGTCATGAAAGCGATCCTGACCGAGCGGTTTGCCGATTTCACCGGCCGGCCGCTTTCGATTTCCGGCCTTGCCGTCTTCATCGAGGAGACGCGCGGTGCCCCGTTCAAAGTTCATTCCTGGCTGCCGCTTGCCGGCGCCAAAAGCTGAAAGACCTGACGCCATGAGCAAAGAGACCGTGTTTTCCAACGCCCGCATCGTTCTTGAGGATGACGTCCTCTCGGGCTCGATCCTCATCCGCGACGGGAAGATCGCCGACATTTCCGAGGGTAACTCGGTAGCCGGCGAAGATTTTGAAGGCGACTACATCATTCCAGGCCTTGTCGAGCTGCATACCGATCATCTCGAAGGCCATTATCAGCCGCGTCCCGGCATTCGCTGGAACAAGACTGCCGCTATCCAGGCGCATGACGCCCAGATCGTCACATCAGGCATCACCACGGTGTTCGACTGCCTGCGCATGGGGGCGGACGAAGACGGCGGCTTCGAACATGGCGAGATGCGCGAGATGGCCGATGCCATCCAGTCGGCAGAGACGGAAGGCAGACTGCGCGCCGAGCACCTGCTTCATTTGCGCTGCGAGGTCTCGGCCGACAATGTGCTCGAACATTTCGCCGATTTCGAAAACGACCGGCATGTGCGGCTCGTCTCGCTGATGGATCATGCGCCCGGCCAGCGGCAATTCCAGACGATGGATCAATATATCTTCTACTACCAGAAGAAGCGGGGCCTGAGCGACGAGGCTTTTGCCCGTTTCGTCGCCAAGCGCCAGGCAGAATCGGCGCGCAATTCGACGCCGCACCGCAACGCCATCGCCAAGGTCTGCGCCGAGCGCGGCATCACCGTGGCAAGCCATGATGATGCGACGCTCTCGCATGTCGACGAGGCGATCGACAACGGCGTGCGGCTGGCCGAATTCCCGACCAGTTTCGATGCCGCCCGGGCGTCGCACGGACACGGCATGAGCGTGCTGATGGGGGCGCCGAACATCGTGCGCGGCAAATCCCATTCCGGCAATATCGCCGCCCGCGACCTTGCCGAGATGGGGGTGCTCGACGTGCTTTCCTCCGACTACGTGCCGCTCAGCCTGCTGCATGCGCCGTTCATCCTCGCCGACGAAGTCGAGAGCATCAGCCTGCCGAAGGCGATCGCCATGGTAACGTCGACGCCCGCCCGCACCGTCAGTCTCGATGACCGCGGCCGGATCGCGACGGGGCTACGCGCCGATCTCGTGCGCGTCCACCGCTCGCATGGCGTGCCGGTGACACGCTCCGTCTGGCGCCAGGGACGCCGTGTCGCATGATGTCGCACGAACCCCACGCAGGAGCCGGAGCCGAGCGCGGCATCATGGTCGTCGTCGTCGGACCGAGCGGCGCCGGCAAGGACACGCTGATGAATCTTGCCGCCCGGCGTTTCAGGGGCCGCGACGATGTGCATTTCGTCCGCCGCGTCATCACCCGTCATCGTGACGCCGGCGGCGAAGACCATCTTTCCGTCTCCCTCCAAGGGTTTGCCTCCATGGAGCAGTCAGGCTCCTTCGCCGTCTGGTGGGAAGCGCATGGCCTGAAATACGGCATTCCGGCCGAGGTTTCGGTGGCGCTGTCAAGGGGCCATGTGGTCGTCGCCAACGGTTCACGCTCGGCGCTTCATCGTTTCCAGGCCGCCTTTCCGCGGCTGAAGGTCATCAACGTCACCGCCCGCCCCGAAGTGCTCGCCGGCCGGCTGGAGGCGCGCGGCCGCGAGACGCATGAGGATATCATGGCGCGGCTCGCCCGTGGACCGCTGACGGTGCGCGGCGAATACGACGTGGTGGAGCTCGACAATAGCGGCTCGCTCGAAGAGGCCGAGCAGAAGATGATCGAGATCCTCGACGGATTGCTGACCAAGGCGCCCTGAACAGATCGAGAGGAAGGGCATGCGCGCCATCAAAGTTGTCGACTACGATCCTTCCTGGCCGCGGCTGTTTGCCGAGATCAGCGCCGAGGTCTCTATCCTACTCGGGGACTGCGTGCTTTCCATCGATCATATCGGCAGTACGTCGGTGCCTGGCCTGCCGGCCAAGCCGAAGATCGACCTCGATGCGGTGATGATATCCGACGCCTTCCTGGCAGCGGCGATCGAGATCGTGCGCGCTGCCGATTTCGTCTTCCACGGCGATACCGGAGAGCAACGATGGGCTTTCACCCGCGATCATCAAGCCTGTGCCTTCAAGCTCTATCTTTGCGGACCCGATAATCGCGCGCATCGGGACCGCATTCTGTTTCGGGATTACCTCAGGGATCACCCCGAGAGGGCCAAGGCCTATGCCGATCTGAAGCGCCGGCTGGCTGCGGAGGCAGCCGGTGATTGGGATTTTTATACCGGCGGAAAGACCGAGTTTGTCAGCGAGACGGTTCGGCTGGCTGCCTTGAGATTGTAAAACAGAATCCGCCAGACGCCCTGGCCGGCGGCGATTACTCGCCGTCGCCCCGTCCCGATACGATCTCGCGCTTGCCGACATGGTTGGCCGGGCCGACGAGGCCTTCCTTTTCCATGCGTTCCACCAATGAGGCGGCGCGGTTATAGCCGATGCCGAGGCGGCGCTGGATATAGGAGGTCGAGCATTTCTTGTCGCGCATGACGACCTTGACCGCCTGCTCGTAGAGCTCGTTGCCATCCTCCGAAGCCATCGCGCTCTTGTCGAAAACGGCGCCGGCTTCTTCCTCTTCCGTCTCTTCCTCCTCATCGGCGGTGACTGTGTCGAGATATTCCGGGCGGCCCTGGGTCTTCAGATGGGCAACGACCTTTTCCACTTCGACATCCGAGACGAAGGGACCGTGGACACGGGAAATCCGCCCGCCGCCCTGCATATGCAGCATATCTCCCTGACCGAGCAGCTGCTCGGCGCCCTGTTCGCCAAGGATGGTGCGGCTGTCGATCTTCGAAGTCACCTGGAAGGAGATGCGGGTCGGGAAGTTCGCCTTGATCGTGCCGGTGATGACGTCGACCGACGGACGCTGTGTCGCCATGATCAGATGAATGCCGGCGGCGCGCGCCATTTGGGCGAGGCGTTGGATCGCACCTTCGATGTCCTTGCCGGCGACCATCATCAGGTCGGCCATCTCGTCGACGATGACGACGATATAAGGCATCGGCGTCAGGTCCAGCGCCTGGCTTTCCTCGATCGGAGTGCCGGTGCCCTTGTCGAAGCCGACCTGGACCATGACATGGATGGTCTCGCCCTTTTCGCGGGCCTGGGCGACGCGGTCGTTGTAACCGTCGATGTTGCGGACACCAAGGCGCGACATCTTGCGATAGCGCTCCTCCATTTCGCGCACGGCCCATTTCAGCGCCATGACCGCCTTTTTCGGATCGGTGACGACGGGCGTCAGCAGATGCGGGATGCCGTCATAGACGGACAGTTCGAGCATCTTCGGGTCGACCATGATCAGGCGGCACTGTTCCGGCGTCATGCGGTAGAGCAGCGACAGGATCATCGTGTTGATGGCGACCGACTTGCCGGAACCGGTGGTGCCGGCGACGAGCAGATGCGGCATCTTGGCGAGCTCGGCAATGACAGGCTCGCCGCCGATGGTCTTGCCGAGACCGAGCGCCAGCTTGTAACCGCTCTTCTCGAAATCCTGGCTCTCGATCATCTCGCGGAAATAAACGGTTTCGCGCGTGACATTCGGCAGTTCGATGCCGATGACGTTGCGGCCGGGGACCACGGCGACGCGGGCCGAGAGCGCCGACATCGAGCGGGCGATATCATCGGCAAGGCCGATGACGCGCGACGATTTCACGCCCGGCGCCGGCTCGAATTCATAGAGGGTGACGACGGGGCCGGGACGGACATGGATGATCTCGCCCTTAATGCCGAAATCTTCCAGCACGCTTTCCAGAAGCCCGGCATTCTGCTCCAGCGTCTCCTGCGACATGATCTCGCCGAGGCGTTCCGGAGGCTCCTGCAGAAGGGCACGCGGCGGGAATTCATAGCCGGATGCGTCGATCTTTTCGGGCCTCACGGCCAGGCGCGGCGATGGCAGGACCGCGGCGACGGGCGGCGTGCGCTGCGGCGCCGGCGCGACCAAAGGGGCTGCCGCGACGTGAGGGGCCGGCGCAGCCTGGGGGGCCGGCGCGACCGGTGCCTCGACAAGAATGCGCCTGGGCTTTTCCAGGGATATTGCGGCCGCAGGTCGCACGGCGACCTTTGCGGAGACCGCGGCCGGCTGCGGGGCCGGGCGGGAAACGACGGGAGCCGGGGCCGACCGGCCGGGGCGCCATTCCATAATCCGGAACAGCGACGTGATCGATTCGGGCGAAGTCTCGGTCTTCGGGAAGGATATCAACGGCGGTGCGCGAACCGGCTCGGCCTCTTCGAAGGCCATGACTTCCCAGAAGGCGAAATCCGAAATGGAGGAAAGCTCGGCGCTGGCGCGGAAAGCCGGCGCGCCGGGCTCGTCAAGCAAAGGTGCCTGCTGCAGTTCGATCCTGTGCGGTGCTGCGGAAATTTCTTCCGGCTCCGGCAGATAGATATCGAACGGCACGTCGACGGCAACCGGCTCTATCCGTATCGCCTGCTGTCCAATCTGCGAATCATCGCGAACCGGCTCATTCGTCGCGCGCCGCCTGCTGATCAGCGTTTCCGGCGTGCGGGTGAAACGAACATTCGGCGCGAGGGAAAAGTTGCTCTGCCAGATGGGCGCCGCCGGCTTCTCCCCTGGGTTTTCCTCCGGAAGGTCCGTTTCAATCTCGCTGGAAAAATCTCCGGCATCCGTCAAATTGGTTCTGGGAAAACGCATGCGTCCGCTACTCACTCATGCTTTGCAAATTACGACCCTACCGGGATAGAAAAGGAAGGTTAATAAGTTCCTTCCTGCCGTATCGTTCCGATACGGTCCCTTTGGATAAATCGCTGCACTTTCAATGAGTTCCGGCAGTGAGAAAAATCTTTGCCAATTTTAGGGCAGTGCTCTGAAGCGCGTCGCAATCTTTCAGCTTCGCTGCTGGCGCCTTAGGCTTTATTTCCACGCATGTCGTTGTCGCAAAACCGCCGCACAGTTTTGCGCGACATGCTTTTAATGCGCCTCGTCCCAATTGGTGGCGGCGCGGGCATCGACCCTCAGCGGCACGCGCATTTCCAGCGCCGGCATGGTGGCGTTTTCCATGACAGAGACGATGACCGGCATCGCCTTTTCGACATCCTCGTCCTCGACCTCGAAGATGAGTTCGTCATGCACCTGCAGCAGCATGCGGACGCGATCGGCAAGGCCGACTTCAACAAGCGCCGGCTCTATCTTGATCATTGCACGGCGGATGACGTCGGCGGCCGAGCCCTGGATCGGCGCGTTGATCGCCGCACGCTCGTTAAAGGCACGCACGGATGGATTGGAAGAGCGGATTTCGGGATAGTTGATGCGGCGACCGAAGATCGTTTCGACGTAACCCTTGTCGCGCGCCATCGCTTTTCGGCTTTCCATATAGTCGCGGATGCCGGGGAAACGCTCGAAATACTTCTTGATGTAGTCGCCGGCTTCCGAACGCTCGATCGAAAGCTGATTGGCAAGCCCGAAGGCCGAGATGCCGTAGATGATGCCGAAATTGATCGCCTTGGCGCGGCGGCGCACCTCGCCCGGCATGCCTTCCACCGGCACGCCGAACATTTCCGACGCCGTCATGGCGTGGATGTCGACGCCATCTTCGAAGGCCTTGGTCAGTTGCGGGATCTCGGCCACATGGGCAAGTACGCGCAGTTCGATCTGGCTGTAGTCGGCAGAGATCAGCTTGTGGCCAGGCGTCGAGATGAAGGCGGTGCGGATCTTGCGGCCTTCTGCGGTGCGCACCGGAATGTTCTGCAGGTTCGGCTCGGACGAGGACAGGCGCCCCGTGGTCGTCGATGCCAGCGAGTAGGAGGTGTGGACCCGCTTTGTCTCGGGGTGAACGTAACCCGGAAGCGCGTCGGTATAGGTGGATTTCAGCTTGGTGACCTGGCGCCAGTCGACGATCTTGCGCGGCAATTCGAAACCGGCGGCGGCCAGATCCTCGAGCACCTGCGCGGAGGTGGACCATTGGCCTGTCTTCGTCTTGTTGCCACCGGCAAGGCCCATCTTGCCGAACAGGATATCGCCCAGCTGCTTCGGCGAGCCGATGTTGAAACGTTCGCCGGCCAGCACGTAGATCTCGTCCTCCAGCCTTGCTGCACTCTGAGCCAGCTCGCCGGAGAGCCGCGACAGGATCTGGCGGTCGACGGTGATGCCGCGCGCTTCCATGCGCGCCAGCACCGGCAATAGCGGCCGCTCCAGCCGTTCATAGACGCTGGTCAATCCCGCCGCCGCCAGCCGCGGCTTCAGCACCAGCCAGAGGCGCAGCGTCACCTCGGCATCTTCGGCGGCATAGTGGGTGGCGCGGTCGATATCGACCAGATCGAAGGTGACGTTCGCCTTGCCGCTGCCCGCCACGTCCTTGTAGGGGATCGGGGTATGGCCGAGGAATTTTTCCGAGAGCGGGTCCATGCCATGCGCGCCGGTGCCGGCATCGAGCACGTAGGAGATCAGCATCGTGTCGTCGAAACTCCTGGTCTCGATGCCGTAGCGCTTCATCAGCAGGTAATCGTATTTCAGGTTCTGGGCGACCTTGAGAACCGATTCGTCTTCCAGCAATGCCTTCAGCCGTGGCAGGGCATCGCCCATCGGGATCTGGTTTTCGGCAAGGCCGCCGCCGAGCAGATCGCCGACGCCGTTCTTATGGACGAGAGGCACATAGGCGGCACGGATCTTCGTGCCGGTGGGATCGGCCGAATTGTCGGCGATCGCCAGCGAAATGCCGACAAGCTCGGCCTGCATCGCATCCAGCGAGGTGGTCTCGGTATCGAAAGCAACGAGGCCGGTGGCACGCGCATCGGCGATCCAGCGGTCGAGCGTCGGCAGATCGCGGATCGTGACATAGGTCGAATGATCGAAGGGCAGCGTCGCAAAGGCCTCGGCCCGCGCCTTGGCAAGATCGGCGGGCGAAAAGGCGCCTTCGACCGCGGTCTTCGCCTTTGCACGCGTCGGCACCGGCACGGATTCGCCCGAGACCTCGGGGATACCGCCGGCAACGGGCTCGGGCTCGGCCGCATCGAGATCCGGGCCGCGGGCTGTCTCACCCCATTCGATGCGGACGATCGCCGGTTCGATGGCGCCGGCATCGCAATCGCAGGCTTCGGCGACGCGGCGCGTCAGCGTGGTGAATTCCATCGTCTTCAGGAAGCCGATCAGCTTCGGACCGTTCTGCGGTTCCAGCACCAACCCATCGAGATCGAGATCGAGCGGCACATCGGTGCGCAGCCGCACGAGGTCGCGTGAGAGCCTGGCCATGTCGATATTGGCGAGGATCGTCTCACGGCGCTTGACCTGCTTGATCTCGGTGGCGCGTTCGAGCAGCGTATCGAGATCGCCGTATTCCTCGAGAAGTTGGGCGGCGGTTTTCGGGCCGATGCCGGGAATGCCGGGAACATTGTCGACCGAATCGCCGGTCATCGCCTGCAGATCGATCATCTTTTCCGGCGGCACGCCCCATTTCTCGATGACATCGGGAATGCCGATCTGCTTGTCCTTCATGCTGTCATACATATGGACATTGGGGCTGACGAGCTGCATCAGATCCTTGTCGGAGGAGACGATGGTGACATCGGCGCCGGTCGCTTCGGCCTGGCGGGCATAGGTGGCGATGATGTCGTCGGCCTCGAAACCTTCGGTCTCGATGCAGGGCAGATTGAAGGCGCGGGTCGCCTCTCTTATAAGGCCGAATTGCGGGATGAGCTCTTCCGGTGGCGCGGAGCGGTTCGCCTTGTAGGCGTCGTAGAGATCTTTGCGAAACGTCTTGGCGGAATAATCGAAGATAACGGCAAGATGCGTCGGGGTCACGCCGACATCGGTATTGCGCGCGTCCCTCAAGAGCTTCCACAACATGTTGCAGAAACCGGACACGGCGCCGATCGGCAGGCCGTCGGTCTTGCGAGTCAGCGGCGGCAGTGCATGAAACGCCCGGAAGATGAATCCGGAACCATCGACTAGGAAGAGGTGATCGCCTTTTTTCATGCGTGCATGGATAGCGCGGGCATGGGACGAGGTCCATATAGAGTTCGGCATAAAGTTCGGCGCGCGAAAAGGATTATGGTGTTCGGAGCGCTACGTTGCCGCGCGTTTTTTCGGACGCGCAAAGGATGCTAGCACTTGGCGTTGTTGCATAATTTTATCCTTCCATCGATTCCGATCTCAGGAATTGTGCGGCAGGGATTCCGGCTCACCAAACTGTTACCGATTTGTAACGATGGCCCTCCCTTGAAAAACCACATTCTAAGGCACAAATCCATGTCACCGGCGCTTGATTGCGCCGCGGGTCTGATTACCGGCTTGTCCCCCGCCGCGTCAGGCTTGGACAAAGGCCTTATCCCCCTCTCCGGGCCTTTGTCCCCACTTTAAAGTCGCCATGGCCAACCTCCAGGCCATGGCGACTTTTGTTTTTTCGAGACACTCGAAATTCTGATCGCAGCTCGCATGTTATGGAGCATCGTATGCGATTTGCTGCATTGTCTCCGGCATGGTTTTGAGCCTAACTTGCAATCATGGGATTTAACCGCATGGATTCGGGAGCCTACCTTGCCAGCCAGCTGGCGAAGGGTTTTGCCCGCTCGCTGCACCAGCGCGCGGTCGGGCTCGGTTTTTCTCCAGGGCAGTTCCCCATTCTGCTGGAACTCTGGGCCGAGGACGGGCTGACCCAGAAACAGCTTCTCGAGCGGGTCGATATCGAGCAGGCGACCATGGCCAATACGCTTTCGCGCATGGTCCGCGACGGGCTAATCGAACGCCGGCCGCATCCATCCGACAAGCGGGCGCAACTGCTCTTCCTGACGCCGAGAGCCCGCGCCATGGAGGCCGAGGCGATCGAGACCGCGCGTGAGGCCGATCTTGCGCTGTTTAAAGGTTTCCGGGTTTTCGAGCGCGAGCTGACGCTTGAATATATCCGCCGGCTTCTGGAAAACGCCAAGGCGCTCTGACCGAAAAGTGCCACCGCGCGAACAGCTAATCTGGGCCATGCCGGCGCTTTGCGCCCCCGCCGATTTTTGTTTTTTTCCGCCTCGCGTGCATTTCCGGTTTGGTCTATCGTCCGGCCGAATTTCGAAAAGGAGTCGGAAATGACGGATGTAAGTCAGGTGCTTTCGCGCGCGGACCAGAACCTTCCATCGAGCCTCGAAAAGCTGTTCGAGCTTCTGCACATCCAATCAATTTCCACCGATCCCGCCTATAAAGCCGAATGCCGAAAGGCTGCGGAATGGCTCGTCGGCTATCTCGGGACGCTCGGCTTTACGGCCTCCGTGCGCGATACGCCTGGCCATCCGATGGTGGTCGCCCACCATGCCGGCGCTTCCGCCGATGCGCCGCATGTTCTGTTCTACGGCCATTACGACGTTCAGCCGGTCGACCCGATCGAGCTCTGGGAAAACGACCCCTTCGAGCCATCGATCAAGGATGTCGGCGAGGGCCGCAAGATCCTGACCGGCCGCGGCACCTCCGACGACAAGGGCCAGTTGATGACCTTTGTCGAGGCTTGCCGCGCCTATAAGGAGATCAACGGCGCGCTTCCCTGCCGCGTCACCATCCTCTTCGAGGGCGAGGAGGAGTCTGGCTCGCCCTCCCTGAAGCCCTTCCTCGAAGCCAATGCCGCCGAGCTCAAGGCCGATTATGCGCTGGTCTGCGATACCGGCATGTGGGACCGCGACACGCCGGCAATCGCCGCAGCGCTGCGCGGCCTCGTCGGCGAGGAAGTGATCGTGACGGCCGCCGATCGCGACCTGCATTCCGGTCTCTTCGGCGGCGCGGCCGCCAATCCGATCCATATTCTCGTCGAGGCTCTTGCCGGTCTGCACGACGAGACGGGACGCATCACGCTTGACGGCTTCTATGACGGCGTCGAGGAAACGCCCGACAACATCAAGGCGTCATGGGAAACGCTCGGCAAGACCGCGGAGAGCTTCCTCGGCGAAGTCGGCCTTTCCATTCCATCCGGCGAAAAAGGCCGCTCGGTGCTGGAACTCACCTGGGCACGGCCGACCGCCGAAATCAACGGTATCTGGGGTGGCTATACCGGCGAAGGCTTCAAGACGGTGATCGCCGCCAAGGCTTCGGCGAAGGTTTCGTTCCGCCTCGTCGGCACGCAGGATCCGGCCGCCATCCGCGAGGCTTTCCGCAGCTATATCAGCGCGAAGATTCCCGCCGATTGCTCGGTCGAGTTCCATCCGCATGGCGGCTCGCCGGCGATTCATCTTTCCTATGATTCGCCTGTTCTCACCAAGGCGAAGAACGCGCTTTCCGACGAGTGGCCGAAACCCGCCATCGTCATCGGCATGGGTGGGTCGATCCCGATCGTCGGGGATTTCCAGAAGATGCTCGGTATGGAATCGCTGCTCGTCGGCTTCGGCCTCAGCGATGATCGCATCCACTCGCCGAACGAGAAATACGAGCTTATCTCCTACCACAAAGGCATCCGCTCCTGGGTGCGGATTCTTCAGGCGCTCGCCACCTGAAGGAAAGGGCGCCCTTCAATCAAGATGCGCCACGCAAAGTTGCGACAAACAAAAAGGCCGGTTCGACCCGGCCTTTCGTCATCCGCTCACCTCAGTGCCAGTTCATCCGTGGTCAAGGAGCAAGCGGGTATTGCAGTGAGACTGCCGCTGAAAGGTTAACGGACCTTTAACAATACCGGCCCTTGCCGGAAGCACCACGCGCGGCTCCAAGGGCGCTGACAGACATTTCGCCGTTCAAGCTACGTTCATCGCGAGCGACGTATAAGCCATTGAAAGATAAGATGAATGATAACGCCCTGACACCTGCGGGCGATCGCTCTATCTTTTGTTTCAATGGCGTATGCCAAGGAAACGCGGCCAAGCGCTGCCTGAAAAACGTGCCAACAAGGACTGAGAAGCGTGAAAAATCTCTTTGTTAAAATTGCAGCCGCCGGCGTGCTTATGCTGGCGCCCGCCATAGCGCAGGCTGCCGAAGGCTACTCGACGGCGAACGTCAACATGCGTGCCGGTCCGAGCACCCGATATCCTGCCGTTGCCGTCATACCGGCCGGTTCCTCCGTCGAGATCCGCGGATGCCTTTCCGACGTCAACTGGTGCGATGTCGAGTTCTACGGCGGCCGCGGCTGGGTTTCCGGCCAGTACGTGCAGGCCCTCTATCAGCAGCGCCGCGTTTATGTCGGTCCGCAATATTACCGCCCGCTCGGCATTCCGATGATTCGCTTCAGCGTCGACAATTATTGGGACCGCTACTACCGCAACCGCGATTTCTATCGCGAACGTGACCGCTGGAGCCGCGGCCCGGACTATTACTACCGCGACCGCGACAATCGGGAT
Organism: Rhizobium sp. SU303; assembly: GCF_021052345.1. NCBI lineage: Bacteria > Pseudomonadati > Pseudomonadota > Alphaproteobacteria > Hyphomicrobiales > Rhizobiaceae > Rhizobium > Rhizobium sp. SU303. The sequence goes on along the minus strand of NZ_CP088095.1, from coordinate 4,791,013 downwards.
CGCGACCGCGATCGGGATAACCGGGATCGCGACCGGAACTGGCGTGAGCGGGATCGCGACCGAGATGGGCGCGACCGAGATCGTGACTGGCGCGACGACAATCAACGGGGCGATCGGCAAAGGGACGATTTGCAAAGAGGTGACCGGCAAAGAGGTGACCGGCAAGGGGACGACCGCAGGGGCGATGACCGCAGGCCAGACCGCAGGGATTTTGATTGCCGCCCCGGCGATCCCTCCTGCGACGAATGAGAAGGGGGACGGCAGCGCCGTCCTCTTCCGAGGTTTGCCAAGGGCAAACACCCAAGAAAAAGCCCGGCGCTCCCTTGGGGGGATGCACCGGGCCTGATGTCGATCGGCACGCGTTGAGGGGAGACGGCCGATCATTCGCGGGACGTGAGGGGTTGTCCCGCTTCTTCATAAACAATCGCGAAGCCTATTGGTTCCGCCTGCTGCATAATTCCTTGAAACGGACCCGATTTGAGGAAAACACTATGCGGAAATTCAATGTGTTACACATTTTTTATGTTTCTCGAAAAGACGCGCGGCGCTGAAAAATGCGTCGTATCATCAGTGATTCACGTGACGCACTTCAGGTCTTTTTTTCATGAGACGTGCGGCTTGGCCGGCGAGCGCTAGACAGGAGCCGCAGGGGAAGCATCGATCCTCGAATGCGGTCACCGACAATTTGATGTGAGGCCACCGCGATGCTCTTGTATTGCAGGATTCTTTATTGCATTTTTGTGAAGTTGCGGATCAATCTTGATCCGTTCGAGGCTGGACCCTAATGACGCAAGACTACCTGGCTTTCTTCGGGCTTTTCGCCCCTCGGGCGGCCGCCACAGATGTTACCGTTTGGCATAAACACAACCCTATCCTGCCTGTGCGCCTCACCGATGGGGCGAACCTCAATCCTTCCGGCCAGATCTGGCGCCGCTTTCATCTGGGCGAGTGGGAATATAAGCAGGACCCGGAAACGCTCGACGATTACGAAGCCCGGCAGTTCTGAAGGCCAATGCTGTCGCCAATCTGCTTTACTTTCCATTATTAATACCCCGTTAAATCGCCGCATTTACAGTTCAGTCGGATGATCACGGCGGCACTCAAAGTGCTCCAGCGTCCTTTGCGCGCCTGAAAAGACGCGCGGCGCTGGAGAAGAGCGCCGTTATGCGAAGCTGACTTCGCGATCGAATATGGGGTGTGACCGGTCCGCGATGGCAGGCAGAGGCAGATCAGGCGACAGAATAGAACCGTCTTTCAGCGGCCGCCCGGCACGCGACGATGATGAATTTTCGCTCGATGACGATGATCGCATTGCCGGAGGCCGATCCCAGCGCCGCGGTGGCGCAAAACCTCCGCCGCGGCGTGCCGCCCCCCGGCGGCGGCGCGAGCCGCGGGAGCACGATGGCGGCGGGTTGTTCGGCTTTATGCGCCGCGTGACCTACTGGTGCGTCGTGCTTTTCATCTGGGCCGGCATCGGCGTTGCCGGGCTCGTAGTCTATTATGGTTCGCGCATGCCGAGCGCCAGCACATGGGCGATCCCGGAACGGCCGCCGAACGTCAAGATCACCGCTGTCGACGGCAGCGTCATCGCCAATCGCGGCGCCACCGGCGGCGAGGCGCTGTCGCTCGAAAACATGTCGCCCTATATTCCGGAAGCCGTCATCGCCATCGAAGATCGGCGTTTCTATTCGCATTTCGGCGTCGATCCGCTCGGCCTCGGCCGGGCTGTTGTGACCAATCTCACGGCTGGCCACATGGTCCAGGGTGGCTCGACGCTGACCCAGCAGCTTGCCAAGAACCTCTTCCTCTCGCCTGAAAGAACGCTGGAACGCAAGGTGCAGGAGGTGCTGCTCTCGTTCTGGCTGGAGCAGAAGTACACCAAAGACCAGATCCTGGCGATGTATCTCAACCGGGTATTCTTCGGATCGAACGCCTATGGCGTCGAGGCAGCCTCGCGCCGCTACTTCAACAAATCGGCGCGTGACGTAAACCTCGGCGAGGCCGCGGTGCTCGCCGGCCTGCTCAAGGCGCCGTCGCGGCTTTCGCCGGCCCGCGATGCGGAAGCTGCGAATGCACGCGCCCAACTCGTGCTTGCGGCGATGCGCGAACAGGGCTTCATCACCGATTCCGAGGTCAAGACGGCGATGTCGCAGACCCCGGCTTCGGCCAAGAGTTACTGGTCGGGCGCCGGGCACTATGTCGCCGACATGGTGATGGACGCGCTGCCGGGTCTGATCGGCGACGTCAAGGAAGACGTCATCGTCGATACGACCATCGACAAGTCGCTGGAAAAGAAGGCCGAGCAATCGCTGGTCGACGTACTCGACAAGGAAGGCGGCAAGCTCGACGCCTCGCAGGCGGCCCTGGTCTCGATCGACGGCACCGGCGCGATCCGGGCGCTGGTCGGCGGCAGGGATTATGCGACGAGCCAGTTCAACCGCGCCGTCAAGGCCAAACGCCAGCCGGGTTCCTCGTTCAAGCCCTTCGTCTATGCCGCAGCACTCGAGAAGGGGCTGACGCCCTATTCGGTGTTCAACGACGCGCCGATCCGGATCGGCGACTGGACGCCCGAAAATTACGAGAAAAAATACAATGGCGAAGTGACGCTGGCGACCGCGCTTGCCAAGTCGCTGAACACGGTGGCCGCCCAGCTGGTGATGTATGACGGGCCGGATCAGGTGATCAAGCTTGCCCACCGGCTCGGCATCGAAAGCGAGCTGCAGCCGAACGCCTCGATCGCTCTCGGCACGTCCGAGGTGTCGCTGATGGAACTCACCGCCTCCTATGCCGCCTTCATGAACGGCGGCTACAAGGCGACGCCGCACGTCATCCGCCGGGTGACGACCGCCGAGGGCAAGGTTCTCTACGAAAATACCTATGACAGCCCGCCGCGCGTGCTCTCCGAGCAGATCGTCGCCCAGATGGATGCAATGATGATGGGCGTCATCGACAACGGCACCGGCAAGAGCGCCAAGATCCCCGGCTGGCAGGCGGCGGGAAAGACCGGCACCACCCAGAATTCGCGCGACGCGCTCTTCGTCGGCTTCACCAGCAATCTCACCACCGGGGTCTGGTTCGGCAATGACGACGGCAAGCCGATGAAGAAGGTGACCGGCGGCGGCTTGCCGGCCAAGGCCTGGAAGGAATTCATGATCGCCGCCCACAAGGGTCTTTCGCCGGCACCGCTCTTCGGCAACGGCCAGTTGATCGCCGATCCGAACAATGGTCAGCCGATGGCGCAGGCACCGGCCGATGGGCAGCTGGGCAGCGGACAACCGATGACGGCCGAGGCGCCGCCATCGACGATCGGCGGCATTATTTCCGGCGTCTTCGGCGGCGACGACAATGCAAACCGCTATCCGCAGGCGCCGGTCCGGCAGCAGACGACAACATCCGGAAACGGCCCGATTCCTCCTGCCGACGTTGCCGAAGGCGGCGGGTCCGGTTATGGAAACGTCATCCCGCCCGGCAATGTCGGAGGGCCGCAAACCACCTCTTCCGTCCAGCCGCGGCGCACGACGCTGCTCGATCTGATCATGGGCCAGTGAGATCTTTGCTGCATGCCCGGCGCACGCCCGATGCTCTAAAGCGCGCCATGATCTTTCGGATTCGCGCCTTGCGCTTGAGGTCCTTGTTTTACGCATGTCGTTGTCGCAAAAACGCTACACGGTTTTGCGCGACATGCTTCAGACATCGGCCGGTTTCCGGACATAGGGCGACCTCTTTCACGGCTACTGTCAAAATTGAATGCAACACATTCGTTTTGCTGGATTCCGGGCCATTTCTCGCCTTGCAGTCCAGAAAACCGCTCCTTATATACGCCGCATCACCGCAATCACGATTGCGTAATCTTAAGTAGACCCATCCCGTAAGGGGCTGTCAGGGAAATGCCTTCTCGGGGTTCCCACAGCTTGCTTCAAGGAGAGAATGACATGGCAAAAGTAATTGGTATCGACCTCGGAACGACGAATTCCTGCGTCGCAGTCATGGACGGCAAGGACGCGAAGGTCATCGAGAACGCGGAAGGTGCGCGTACGACCCCTTCCATGGTGGCATTTTCCGATGATGGCGAACGCCTCGTCGGCCAGCCGGCCAAGCGCCAGGCAGTCACCAACCCGACGAATACGCTCTTTGCAGTCAAGCGCCTGATCGGCCGCCGCTACGAAGATCCGACCGTCGAGAAGGACAAGCACCTCGTTCCCTTCACCATCGTCAAGGGCGACAATGGCGACGCCTGGGTCGAAGCCAATGGCAAGGGCTACTCGCCCGCACAGATTTCCGCGATGATCCTTCAGAAGATGAAGGAAACTGCCGAATCCTATCTCGGCGAGAAGGTCGAGAAGGCCGTCATCACCGTTCCCGCCTACTTCAACGACGCGCAGCGCCAGGCAACCAAGGATGCCGGCCGCATCGCCGGTCTTGAAGTCCTGCGCATCATCAACGAGCCGACTGCTGCAGCGCTGGCCTACGGTCTCGACAAGAAAGAAGGCAAGACGATTGCCGTCTACGACCTTGGCGGCGGCACCTTCGATATTTCGATCCTCGAGATCGGTGATGGCGTCTTCGAAGTGAAGTCCACCAACGGCGATACCTTCCTCGGCGGTGAAGACTTCGACATGCGTCTCGTCGAATATCTCGTTGCCGAGTTCAAGAGGGACAACGGCATCGACCTGAAGAACGACAAGCTTGCCCTGCAGCGCCTCAAGGAAGCTGCGGAAAAGGCAAAGATCGAGCTTTCGTCCTCGCAGCAGACCGAAATCAACCTGCCGTTCATCACGGCCGACGCCTCCGGCCCGAAGCATCTGACGCTGAAGCTGACCCGCGCCAAGCTCGAAAGCCTGGTCGACGATCTTGTCCAGCGGACGATCGCGCCGTGCAAGGCAGCGCTCAAGGATGCCGGCGTCACTGCCGCCGAAATCGACGAAGTGGTTCTCGTCGGCGGCATGAGCCGCATGCCGAAGGTACAGGAAGTCGTCAAGCAGCTGTTCGGCAAGGAGCCGCACAAGGGTGTCAACCCGGATGAAGTGGTGGCCCTTGGCGCCGCCATCCAGGCCGGCGTTCTGCAGGGCGACGTCAAGGACGTCCTGCTCCTCGACGTGACGCCGCTGTCGCTCGGCATCGAGACGCTCGGCGGTGTCTTCACCCGTCTGATCGAACGCAACACGACGATCCCGACGAAGAAGAGCCAGACGTTTTCGACCGCCGAAGACAACCAGCAGGCCGTCACCATCCGCGTTTCGCAGGGCGAGCGTGAAATGGCTGCCGACAACAAGCTGCTCGGCCAGTTCGACCTCGTCGGTCTGCCGCCGTCGCCGCGCGGCATGCCGCAGATCGAAGTCACCTTCGACATCGACGCCAACGGCATCGTGCAGGTTTCGGCCAAGGACAAGGGCACCGGCAAGGAACAGCAGATCCGCATCCAGGCGTCCGGCGGTCTTTCCGACGCCGACATCGAGAAGATGGTAAAGGATGCCGAAGCCCATGCCACCGAGGACAAGAAGCGCCGCGAGGCCGTCGAAGCCCGGAACCAGGCTGAAAGCCTGATCCATTCCACGGAAAAGTCGCTGAAGGATTATGGCGACAAGGTTTCCGAGGCCGACCGCACCGCGATCTCGGATGCGATCGCCGCACTGAAGACGGCGTCGGAAGCATCCGAGCCCGATGCCGACGACATCAAGGCCAAGACCCAGACGCTGATGGAAGTGTCGATGAAGCTCGGCCAGGCGATCTATGAAGCACAGCAGGCCGAAGGCGGCGCTGCCGGCGATGCCTCCGCGGAAAGCGGCGACAATGTCGTTGATGCCGACTACGAGGAAATCAAGGACGACGACCGCAAGAAGTCCGCGTAATCCGCGACGGCGTGGTTATGCTTCAACATCTGATCCGGCTGCTCACCATGGCAGCCGGAAATCCATTTCCGGGGTTTAATCCTTAATGGCAAAAGCGGACTTTTACGAAACTCTGGGTGTAGCCAAGTCGGCGGACGAGAAAGAGCTGAAGAGCGCCTTTCGCAAACTGGCGATGAAATACCATCCGGACAAGAACCCGGATGACAAGGACGCCGAACGGAAGTTCAAGGAAATCAACGAAGCCTATGAGATGCTCAAGGACCCGCAGAAGCGGGCGGCCTATGATCGTTATGGTCATGCGGCCTTCGAGCATGGCGGCATGGGCGGCGGTGGCGGCGGATTTGCTGGCGGCGGTTTCTCCGACATTTTCGAGGATATCTTCGGCGAGATGATGGGTGGAGGGCGCGCGCGCCAGCGCTCGTCGGGCGGCCGCGAACGTGGCGCCGATCTTCGCTACAACATGGAAATAACGCTGGAAGAGGCTTTTTCCGGCAAGACGGCGCAGATCCGCGTTCCGACGTCGATCACCTGCGACGTCTGTTCGGGTTCAGGCGCCAAACCCGGCACGCAGCCGAAGAACTGCGGCACCTGCCAGGGAACGGGGCGCGTGCGCGCGGCACAGGGCTTCTTTTCGATCGAACGGACCTGCCCGACCTGCCACGGCCGCGGCCAGATCATTCCCGATCCGTGTCCGAAGTGCCACGGCCAGGGCCGTGTGACGGAAGAGCGTTCGCTCTCGGTCAATATCCCGGCCGGCATCGAGGACGGCACCCGCATCCGGCTGCAGGGCGAAGGCGAGGCCGGCGCCCGCGGCGGACCGGCAGGCGACCTCTATATCTTCCTGTCCGTCAAACCGCATGAATTCTACCAGCGCGACGGAGCCGATCTCTATTGCGCCGTTCCGATCTCGATGACGACGGCGGCACTCGGCGGCACCTTCGACGTGGCGACGCTCGACGGCACCAAGTCCCGCGTCACCGTGCCCGAGGGCACCCAGGTCGGCAAACAGTTCCGTCTCAAGGGCAAGGGCATGCCAGTGCTGCGTTCGGTGCAGACGGGCGACCTCTACATCCAGATCCAGATCGAGACGCCGCAAAAGCTCACCAAGCGCCAGCGCGAACTGCTTCAGGAATTCGAGCAGCTTTCCTCCAAGGAGAACAATCCCGAATCGACGGGCTTCTTTGCCCGCATGAAGGAATTCTTCGAAGGCTGAGCCGCGATCGACATGCCCATTACGCCGGGGACGGAAACGTCTCCGGTTTTTTTGTTCCCGGAATCTCGATTTGCGACATTCGCCGTCCATGCCGGCGAATCTGTCCCGGATCGATACGGCGGCGGGCGGGACGATGACTTGCGTTAACGCAGCCAGATGATGCCGCTTGCAAGTTTTCCAAATGAATTCAGTCTCTGCCGTCAGTGCATGACCCTGGGAGCCGGAATCGATTTCGGGGGCATGCACCAAATCAAAGTGATAGAGCGTCCTTAGCGCTAGCGGGAACAAACAAACCAAGGGTATCAGCCATGGCGCCAGCCTTTTCCTCTCAGTCCGAAGATGTCGACGTTCTCGCCGGCGCCATCTACACATGGTGCGCCGAGCGCAACATCAAGCTTCGCAGCCAGCAAGGCCTTTCCATTGCCAGCATCGCGATCGACCTCTATCATGCCGGCCACCAGACGCAGGACGATCTGCTGATGGCGCTGCACGAATGCGAGATTCACTGAAGCGCGCGGCATCAAACCTCAATCAGGCGGTCTGCTTCCGGTCTTTGTTCTGATGCAGGTCATCCTCCCAATATTGCTGCACACCCGCAGGTGTCCGGAAGCCATCCAGACCTTGAATAGGTCGTGCTTTCCGTGGGAACCGTGATTGCTGCAGTGGGATCAGGCGGTGGTTTCGGCCGCTTCCCCCGTCATGAGGGTGACGATGGTCTTGACCGCTTCCTTGCCTGCCGGTGAGTTCAGCTTGTCGTAGCTCAGCGCAAGCGCATAGGCGTCGGGGCTGAGTTCGACACGGCTGCCGAATGGCGACATGCCGGCACCCTCGAAGAGAGCGGAGATCTCGACGTCGAGAAAAACCGCGATCTGATGCAGCTTGCTGGCGGAAACGCGGTTCGCCCCCTTCTCGTATTTCTGGATTTGCTGGAAAGTCAGTCCGAGTGCTTCGCCAAGCTCGAGCTGAGAAACACGGCGAAGGGCGCGAAACTGTCTGACGTTGCGACCGACGATAATATCAACCGGATCTGGCACTTCATCACTCTCTTATACATAAACGGTCCGTTTACCATATCGTTTGCATCGGATAACTCAACCCTACAGTTGCAAAATTCAACCAACTTTTTTTGGGCTTTACGTTACGTCAGTAGCGTTAGAGGATGACGGCAAACCCCGAAATATCCGGCGCTGGAAGACATTGGCAATGAGTGTCGACGGGATCGGTTTGGCGATGTCAGGCCATCTCGTATGGTTGTATTTTTAACCGAATTTCGAAAGTGCCATGGCTGCCGTTCCATCGGGAGGATCTCGGACACAAGGGCTTTGGTCACGGGATCATCTGGAATATGTGTCCTGCGTGGCGCCAGCCGCCGCGTCCTGACGTTCGGCAGCAGCGGCGGTACACGATCCGCGGCCAAAAAGCTGCCAGCCTTGCCATCGGCGCCGCTTCGGCTTAGCTGTCACGCTTTACGATTCCGGACATTCTATGCCGCACAAGGTTTCTCTTTCCCGTCTGAAGCTGACAGACTTCCGCAACTATGTGGCGGCGGCCCTTACCCTTGATGGTCGGCATGCCGTGCTGACGGGAGACAACGGCGCCGGCAAGACCAATCTCATGGAGGCCGTCTCGTTGCTTTCGCCTGGCCGCGGTCTGCGTCGCGCAGCTTATGGCGACATTACCCGCGTCGGCGCGGCCGGCGGCTTTTCGATCTTCGCCGCGCTCGACGGCATGGAGGGCGACGTCGAGATCGGCACCGGCATCGAAACGGGCGAGGAGACCACCGCCCGCAGGCTGCGCATCAATGGCACGACGGCAAAGACTGCCGACGAACTGACCGACCATCTGCGCCTTCTCTGGCTGACACCGGCGATGGACGGGCTCTTTACCGGCGCCTCTTCCGACCGGCGCCGCTTTCTCGACCGGCTGGTGCTGTCGCTCGATCCCGCCCATGGCCGCCGCGCCAGCGATTTCGAGCGCGCCATGCGCAGCCGCAACAAATTGCTGGACGAAGGCCGCTTCGACCCTTCCTGGCTTGCCGGCATCGAGGAGCAGATGGCAAGCCTCGGTATCGCCATGGCGCTCGCCCGGCAGGAGATGCTCGGCCTGCTGACCCGGCTGATCGAGGAAACCCGCGAAACGTCGCCCTTCCCTTCGGCAGCGCTGCAGCTCTCGGGCTTCATGGACGGTCAGTTCTCGCGCCCCTCGGTCGACCTCGAGGACGACTACGCGGCGATGCTGGCTGAGAGCCGCTACCGCGATGCCGGCGCAGGGCGCACGCTCGAGGGCCCGCACCGGGCCGATCTCATCGTGCATCACCGCGAAAAGGCGATGGAGGCGGAGCGTTGCTCCACCGGCGAGCAGAAAGCGCTGCTTGTCGGCCTGGTGCTTGCACATGCCCGGCTCGTCGGCAATCTCACCGGCCATGCGCCGATCCTGCTGCTCGACGAGATCGCAGCCCATCTCGACGAGGGTCGCCGAGCCGCGTTATTCGACCTTATCGACGGGCTCGGCGGCCAGGCCTTCATGACCGGAACGGATCGCGCAATGTTTTCGGCACTCGGCGACAGGGCGCAGTTTTTCACGGTTTCCGACGGAAGGGTGTTCGAATGACGGAGGCGGCTTTTCCCGGCGTCGGGCGTCATGATAACATCGGCGCCATGGAACCGCTCAGCCCGGACGAAATCGCGCGCTATCACCGCCACATCCTGCTGCCCGAGATCGGCGGCGCCGGCCAGCAGAAACTGAAAGCCGCCCGCGTGCTGGTGATCGGCGCCGGTGGCCTCGGTGCGCCGGTCCTGCAATATCTGGCCGCAGCCGGTATCGGCACACTCGGTATCGTCGACGACGACCGGGTGTCGTTGTCGAACCTGCAGCGCCAGGTGATCCATGATTCCGGCACGATCGGCGAATTGAAGACGGAGAGTGCCGCCTTCGCCATCGCCAGGCTCAATCCGCATGTCCGACTGATCCGCTTCGAGGAACGCTTTTCCCCGGAGGCCGCCCGCCGTCAGCTCTCCGGCTTCGACCTGCTGATCGACGGCTCCGACAATTTCGACACGCGTTATGCCGCCGCCGATGCGGCGGAAGAAGCGCGCATCCCGCTCGTCAGCGGCGCCGTCGGGCGGTTCGACGGCTCGCTGACGGTTCTCAAGCCCTATGAGACGGCTGAGGATGGAACGTCCAACCCCAGATATCGCGACCTGTTTCCGGAAGCGCCGCCAGCGGGGCTGATTCCCGCCTGCGCCGAGGCCGGCATCATCGGCGCGCTGACCGGCGTCATCGGCACGATGATGGCGATGGAGGCGATCAAGCTCGTCACCGGCACCGGCGAACCACTGGTCGGACGGTTGCTGCTCTACGACGCGCTCTCGGCCCGCTTCGACACGGTTCGCTACAAACGACGCCGGACAACACAAAGACAGGCCGGATGACCATTGTTCGTCTTGATCATAGCTTCACGCGCTGGGACGAACTGCTCGCTCTCATCCTCGCCGCCTTCGCCTCCATGAACGGCAGGATCGACCCGCCATCTTCAGCGCTCAAGCTGACGATGGAGTCACTTGCCGAAAAGGCCAGGGCCGAGATCGGCCATGTCGCCATCGACGGCGAAAAGCTGATCGGCTGCCTCTTCCTGAGGCAGGAAGCTGATTGTCTCTATGTCGGCAAGCTCGCCGTCCTGCCTGAGGTACAAGGCAAGGGCCTCGGCAAGCGGCTGCTGGGGATTGCCGAGGAGACCGCTGCGGCGCTCGGTCTTCCCGCTTTGCGGCTGGAAACGCGGATCGAACTCACCGACAACCACGCCGTCTTTGCCGCCTGGGGATTTGCGAGAACCGCCGAAAAGGCGCATCCCGGCTTTGACAGGACGACGTTCATCGAGATGCGCAAGGTCCTTGCGTCTTGATGCGCCACGCGTGATTCGATCCTTAAATGCGCTTAGCGGCCGGGCAGCACGCGGTTCGGCGGCCTATGGCCATCGATGAAGGTGCGGATGTTGATGATGACCTTGTCGCCCATGTCGATGCGGCCTTCGATCGTCGCCGAACTCATATGCGGCAGCAGCACGACCTTGCCCTCATTGGCGAGCTTGATGAGCCTCGGGTTGACGGCGGGCTCGTTTTCGAAGACGTCGAGGCCGGCGCCGGCAATCCGGCCCTCCCTCAGGCACTTGATCAGCGCAGCTTCATCGACCACGTCGCCACGCGCGGTGTTGACGAGATAGGCCGTCGGCTGCAGCAGCGCCAGACGGCGGGCCGAGATCAGGTGGAAGGTCGCCGGCGTCGACGGACAATTGACGGAAACGATATCGACGCGGGCAAGCATCTGGTCGAGGCTTTCCCAATAGGTCGCCTCCAGCTCGTCCTCGACGGCCGGATTGACGCGCTTGCGATTGTGATAGTGGATCGACAGGCCGAAAGCCTTGGCGCGGCGGGCGACCGCCGTACCGATGCGGCCCATGCCGACGATCCCGATTCGCTTGCCGTGAATGCGCCGGCCGAGCATCCAGGTCGGAGACCAGCCTGCCCATTCGCCCGGCTTGTCGGTCAGTACGCGCGCACCTTCGCCGAGCCTTCTCGGAACAGCGAGAATCAGCGCCATGGTCATATCGGCGGTGTCCTCGGTCAGGACGTTCGGCGTGTTGGTGACGGTGATGCCCTTGCGCGCCGCCGCCTCGACGTCGATGTGATCGGTGCCGTTGGAGAAGCTCGCAATCAGCTTCATCTGCGGTCCCGCCTGTTCGATCAGCGCCGCGTCGATGCGATCGGTGACAGTCGGCACCAGCACGTCGGCGGTCTTGACCGCAGCGATCAGCTCGGGAACGGAGCGCGGCGCGTCGTCGATGTTCAGCTCAGCGTCGAAGAGTTCGCGCATGCGGGTTTCGACGGCATCCGGCAGCTTGCGGGTGATGTAGACCTTCGGTTTTTTCTTCGCTGTCATGGCTGCCTGTGGTGCCTTGTTCAGAGGTCTTTAACCAAGAGGGGTGATAATTTTCCCATTCCGGGCATTTTCTACCAGACCCGCACGCGAAGACAAACAAAACTCGTGGTGCAGCCGGGGAATGTCAGAGCCCGGAGCGCGAGCAGGCCGGGCCTGCCCGCGAATTCGAGCAAACGGAAACTTCCATGCGCAGCAAAGTCCTGAAGTCCTGCCTCGCCCTTGCCATCGCTCTGGCTGCATCCATGGGAAGCGTCGAGTTCGCCCATGCGCAGGCGGCCAAGGGGCCAAGCGGACTGCCATTGCCGCGTTTCGTCACGCTGAAATCCAAGCGCGTCAACCTGCGCATCGGTCCGGGAACGGATTACGCCGTGTCTTGGATGTACCTGAAATCCGGCCTGCCGGTGGAGATCATCCAGGAATACGACAATTGGCGCCGCATCCGCGATGCCGACGGCACCGAAGGCTGGGTCAACCAGTCGCTGCTGTCAGGCCAACGCGCGGCGATCGCCGCTCCGTGGATGAAGACCAAGGGCAAAGGCATTTATGTCAATCTGCGCCGCGAGGCGCAGCCCTCCGCCTCGATCGTCGCGAAGCTCGAACCCGGCGTGATGCTGACGATCGGCGAATGCAACGGCGACTGGTGCCGTGCCGAATCCGACGGCGCCTCGGGCTGGGTGGCGCAGTCGGAGATTTGGGGCGCCTATCCCGGCGAAGCCTTCAAATAAGCCCTGCCCGTTTGGCGGCCTCGGAAAGCGAGGTCATCGGGCGCGGGCCGATCTGCTGGATGACGATGCCGGCAGCCAGGCAGCCGAGCTTGCCGCAATCCTCGAGAGACCGTCCCTGCGTGTAGCCATAGAGGAAGCCGGAGGCGAAAAGATCGCCGGCACCGGTCGTATCGACCACTTCCCTGATCCTGATCGCATCGACGTAAAAACGCTCGCGGCCCTTCAGGATGACGGCGCCATCCTCGCTCATCGTCACGGCGGCGATCTTGCAATCGGCGGCGATCCTGTTCAGCGCCTCCTCGAAATCGTCGGTCTCGTAGAGCGACAGCGCTTCCTGGCGATTGGCGAAGACGATATCGACCTTGCCGGTGCGCATCAGATCGAGGAATTCGCCGCGATAACGGTCGACACAGAAGCTGTCGGACAGCGTCATCGACATTTCGCGGCCGTTTTCATGGGCGATGCGGGCACAATCGAGGATCGCTTCCTTGGCGCGTGGCGGATCCCAGAGATAACCTTCGAAATAGGTAACCTTGGCGTCGGCCACGACGTCGGTCTCGACGTCTTCCGGGCCGAGCTCGACGCAGGCGCCGAGATAGGTGTTCATCGAACGCTCGCCGTCCTCGGTGACGAAGATCATCGAACGCGCCGTCGGCGGGAAGGTGCCCTTCGGCCGGGTCTCGTAGTGGACGCCCTGGGCGCGGATGTCGTGTGTGAAGATGTCACCGAGCTGATCTTGGGCGACATTGCCGAAATAGGCAGCCTTGCCGCCAAGGCTCGCCACGCCCGCCGCCGTGTTGCCGGCGCTGCCGCCGGAAGCTTCGAGCGCCGGTCCCATGCGCGAATACAAGAGTTCGGCGCGTTCGGCATCGATAAGGTTCATCGCCGCCTTGGTGATCTGGTTGTCAATGAGGAACTGGTCGTCGCAACGGGCAATGATATCCACGATTGCGTTGCCGACTGTCAGAACATCGAATCTTGTCATGAAATGGGGGGTCCCGGAGTTTGTGATAGCCGGGGTTTGGTCTTAGCGAAATTTCCGCGGTTTGGAAGGATAAATGGTGGATGGCCTGTCTATTTCTTCGCAAAAGTGCCGCCTATTCGTCATGTCCCTGTCATTTTCAATATCTAGAAATACTCGCAAGAAGACCGGCATGAGCAGCTTTCAGTTGCAGCCGGGCGCACGAGGGATGACCCCTTCGATCTTACCGGCGCGATGCTGACCACGGATGAACTGGCAGCTTCGTGATCCGGGTTTCCGGCAAGACCGGAGCGGAAAAGCGGGCTATGCCCGCTTTTTTTGTTTTGCCGATGTGCTTGATTGGACGGCGATTGCCTTTTCAAACCAAGCAGTTTGCTGCTAGACGTCGAATACTCCCCCGCGCAGAGCAGCCTCCCCTATGTCAGCCATCATTTTCGACGTCCTTCCCGTCTTCATTCTGATTCTCATCGGCTGGGTAATCGTGCGCAGCGGATTGATGGCGTCGAATGTCGGCGAAGCGCTCAGCGAATTCGTCTTCAAGATCGCCGTGCCGCTTCTGCTCTTCCGCACCATCGCCGAGGCGGATTTTCATGGCGCCTCGCCCTTCCGGCTCTGGATCGTCTATTTTTCCGGCGTTGCCATCACGTGGACGGCCGGCCATATCGCCGCCACACGCCTCTTCGGACGCGACGAACGGATCGGCGTGCTGGCCGGCGTTTCCTCGGCCTTCGCCAACAATATCTTCATCGGCCTGCCCCTCGTCGAGCGGACCGTCGGCGACGAAGGGCTAGTGGCGCTGTCGATCCTGCTTGCCGTGCATCTGCCCGTCATGATGGTCGCCGGCACGGTGCTGATGGAGCATGCCGAGCGCAAGATCGCTGGCAAAAGCGATCGCAGCATGGTGCTGGTGCTTCGCCAGATCGCCGTCAACCTCGTGCGCAATCCGCTGGTGATCGGGCTTGCGGCCGGCATGGCCATGCACCTTTCCGGTCTCACCATGCCGACGACGGTGGCAACGGTCGTCGGGCAGATCGCCGGCATTGCCGGTCCGGCGGCGCTGATATCGCTCGGCATGGCGCTGGAGAGATACGGCGTCTCCGGCAATCTCGGCATCGCCAGCGTCACCTCGAGCCTGAAGTTGCTGCTGCTGCCCGGCTGCGTCTGGGCGGCGAGCCATCTGCTCGGTCTCAGCCCCGAATGGACGGCAGCGATCGTGCTGACCTCCTCCGTCCCAACCGGCGTCAACGCCTGGCTGATCGCCAACCGCTTCGGCGTCGGTCACAGCCTCGCCGCCTCGACGATCACGGTGACGACGGCGCTCGGCGCCATCACGGTTTCGCTCTGGGCCTATTTCCTCGGCGCCTGAGGTCTTTGCTTTACGCATGTTGTTACCGCACAACGAAAAAGCCCGGCTTGCGGGCCGGGCTTCAATGTCCTGCGATTGTCTGCCGTGCTACTGCGTCGCGGCGTTCGGATCCGGCAGCGGCACCGGCGAATCGGCGAGCGTGTGCAGGTAGAGGATAACGTTGGCGCGCTCCTGATCCTTCGCCAGACCGGCGAAGCCCATCGCGGTGCCTGGAATGTCCTTCTTTGGCGCCAGCAGGAACTTGTTGAGGTTTTCGAAGGTCCACTTCTCGCTGCCGCCCTTGGAGAAATCCTTCATGGCAGCGGAATAGGCAAAGCCTTCATGCGAGGCGATCGGGCGATCTACGGCACCAAAGAGGTTGGGACCGACCTTATTCGGTCCCCCTTTGGTGGCGTCATGACAGGACTGACACTTCTTGAAGACAGTTTCACCGGCCTTGGCATCTGCAGAAGCGAGCAATTGCGCGATCGGAACGGCAACGGCAGGCGCAGCCTCACCGCCGGCGGCAGGCGCCTCTTCGGCAACGATCGCGAAACCTTCCTTTTCCGGTGCTTCGGAATGGAAGATCCCTTCGGACGCGATGGAGACAGACATCAGAACGAAAATCGTTCCGAGCAGCGCCCCAACGGCCGTATTGACGTATGAATTCATCTGCAATGCTCCCCTTGCAGCCGGCAGACCATAAACCGGACCATCTTGAAATCGCGCGGAACCTATGTCTTTTGGGTGATCGTTGCAACTGTCTAAATGGTCTTGTGCGTGAGACTTTTTGACACTTTTCAGCCCGGAATAGAAGGCCCGAACCATGAGTGATTCAAATTTAGACGGCGTGCTCGTATTGATCCCGGCGCGCATGGCCTCCACCCGGCTTCCGGGCAAGCCGCTGGCCGATATTTGCGGTCTGCCGATGATCGTGCAGGTGGCGATGCGCGCCAGGGAGGCAGCCATCGGCCGTGTCGTCGTCGCCGTCGACGACACAAGAGTGTTCGAGGCCGTGGCCGCCGCCGGCTTCGAAGTCGTCATGACCCGTGCAGACCATCAATCGGGTTCCGATCGGATCTTCGAGGCGCTGACGAAAGTCGATCCGGAGGGAAAGGCGAAAATCATCGTCAATGTCCAGGGCGATCTGCCGACGATCGATCCGGAAACGGTGCGCGCGGCGTTGCGCCCGCTCGAGAACGAGGCGGTCGATATCGGCACGCTGACGACCGAAATCGACAATGAGGAGGACAAGACCGCGCCGCACATCGTCAAGATCGTCGGTTCGCCGATTTCCGCCAACCGGCTGCACGCACTCTACTTCACGCGGGCAACGGCTCCTTACGGCCAGGGGCCGCTCTACCATCATATCGGCCTTTATGCCTATCGGCGCGCGGCGCTCGAACGCTTCGTCTCGCTCGGCCCCTCGACGCTCGAAAAGCGCGAATCGCTGGAGCAGCTGCGGGCGCTGGAAGCAGGCATGCGCATCGACGCCGAGATCGTTGACACGGTTCCGCTCGGTGTCGATACTCCCGCCGACCTCGAAAAAGCGCGGCGCATCCTCTCCGCAAAGTCGAACTGACGGAACCATCATGAACATCAAGACCAACAGGATCGCCTTTCAGGGCGAATTCGGCGCCAATTCCGACATGGCCAGCCGCGACATGTTTCCGACCATGGAGCCGCTTCCCTGCCAGACCTTCGAGGATGCCTTTACGGCGGTCGACAACGGTGATGCCGATATCGGGATGATCCCGATCGAGAACACGATTGCCGGGCGCGTCGCCGATATCCACCATCTGCTGCCGGAGTCGCGGCTGCACATCATCGGCGAATATTTTATGCCGATCCGTTTCCAGCTGATGGTGCTGCCCGGTGTTACCAAGGACGAGATCCGCACGGTGCACAGCCATATCCACGCGCTCGGCCAATGCCGCAAGATCGTTCGCGCCAATGGCTGGAAGCCGGTGATCGCCGGCGATACGGCGGGGGCGGCGAAACTCGTGCAGGAAACCGGCGACCGCTCGATGGCCGCCTTGGCGCCACGCCTTGCCGCCGATCTCTACGGGCTCGAGATCATCGCCGAAAATGTCGAGGATACGGAAAACAACGTCACCCGCTTCGTCGTCCTGTCCCGCGACGAGGAATGGGCGCAACGGAATTCGGCGGAAGAAAAGGTCGTCACCACCTTCGTCTTCAACGTCCGCAACATTCCGGCCGCGCTCTACAAGGCGCTCGGCGGCTTTGCCACCAACAACATCAACATGACGAAGCTGGAAAGCTACCAGCTCGGCGGAAAATTCGTGGCGACGCAGTTTTACGCCGATATCGAAGGCCATCCGAACGACCCGAACGTGCGCCGGGCGTTGGAGGAACTGCGGTTCTTTTCCGAGAAAGTCCGCATCCTCGGCGTCTACAAGGGGCATGCGATGCGAGGCCTGCTTTAGAACAGGATGAAGTCATCCTGTTCTAAATTAAATAGTTAGAGCATGATGTTGTCCGAAAACCGCTGACACTTTTCGGCATCATGCTCCAAAGGCAAGCCCCGCAAGTCGCCTGAATTATTTATCCGGCTCACAGACACGCAGCCGATGCCCATCCGGATCGAGCACGACGAAGGTCGGGCCGAAATCCAGTTCGGTCAGTTCCTGGGCGATCGGCAGGCCGCGCTGGCGCCAGTCTTCATAATGTTTGGCGACGGCATTTTCTCCTTCGACCATGAAGGCCACTTCGCCGCGGTTGCCGATGGCGGAGGGCTGCGGCTCGACCTTGCTGCGCCGCCAGAGGCCGAGCGTGAAGCCGCCCTCAAGCGGAAAAGCGACGAAATTCGGCGCTTCTACCGCCGGTTCGCGGTTCAGCAGATTCCGGTAGAAGCTGGCGCTTTCAGCCGGGTCCTTGACGTAAAGAATGATGAGATTGGGGCTGGTCATTTCGGTTCTCCCGTTGTTTACGAATTGCGCCGCGAGAGATCTCGTCTGCTGACAATGAATGGCAGCAGACTACCGAGGGCGTTGCGATCGCAACGCCCCGTTCTCGTCGGGCAGAATGTTGATAAGGATGGGCGGCCTAAAGTGGTCGCGCATGTCGTTGTCGCAAAACCGCTGCACACTTTTGTGCGATATGCTTTAGAGCGGAAAGCGGTCCTCGCGGCGCGGGTCGCGTCCGTCGATGAAGCCGAGGTCGCGCTTCCGGTAATCCGGTGTCGCTTCAAGGTCGAGGCCGGTGCGGTCTCCTCTGCGAAATCGGAAAATGTTCATGACCAGGTGCAGCAGGCCGGAGCGCGCTGACTGGTGGACATCGGCAAAAGTCTCGGCCGAAATGACATCGGCAAAGGACTCGGCCGCAAAACGGTCGTTGGTGAAATGAATGGCTGGAGGCGTTACCATGATCAGTACTCCTTCCTGGTGAAGTGTACTGATAATAACTCCATCTGCTGACAGTTTATGGCAGCAGCGTTCAGTTCTCCATCTGCACGTCCTGCGTCTCGCGCCATTCCTTGAGGAGCACTGTGCGGCGGCGCGGATAGCGCACTTCGTGCAAGGCCATATCGATGATGCGATCGGTGCGGAAATGGCGAAAATCCTGGCGCAGTTCGCACCAGGCCATGAGGACGCGCACATGCTCGTAATAGCCGAGCCCGAAAGGCCAGACGCGGCGGCGCGAGATACGGCCCTGCTCGTCGCCATAATGCAGTTCGAGGATACGCTCCAGGCGGATCGCCCTGCGGATGGCCGAAACGTCAGCCTTGTCCTCGTCCCTGCGTTTGGGACCGACGAAAAGCGCTGCCGAATCGATCATCTCGCGCATATCGGCCGGCAGCACGGCGGCAATCTTGGCCAGTGCATCGGCGCCGGCGCCGGCAAGGCGCGGCTCGGCGGCCCGGGCCACCCAGCGCGAGCCGAGCACCAATGCCTCCAGCTCCTCCTCGGAAAACATCATCGGCGGCAGCATGAAGCCCGGCTTCAGCACGTAGCCGATGCCGGCTTCGCCTTCGATCATCGCGCCCTGGGCCTGCAGGCTGGCAATATCGCGATAGAGGGTCCGCAAGCTCACCCCGGTCTCTTGTGCCAGCACCGTGCCGGTCACCGGCCGCCGGTAACGCCGGAGCGTCTGGAGCAGCGTCAGCAGCCGTTCCGAGCGGGCGATGGGCATGACGCTAGCGCTTCCACTCCACCCAGTCGCGCATCAGGCGGTGGGCGATCGCCCCTTTCGGCGGAGAGGCCTTGCCTGTCGCGCTCGGGCGTTCCAGCATCTCGATCGTTTCCTCGCGGGTGAACCAGCGGCAATCCTCCAGCTCGGTCTCGTCGCGGCTGATTTCGGTGGATTTCGCCTCGGCGTAACAGCCGATCATCAGTGAATGCGGCATCGGCCAGGGCTGCGAGGCGTGATAGCGGATGCGGCCGGTGCGGATGCCCGATTCCTCCAGCGTTTCGCGTCGCACGGCGTTCTCGATCGTCTCGCCGGGTTCGAGGAAGCCGGCGAGACAGGAATACATGCCCGGCGCGAAATGCGGGCTGCGGCCGAGCAGGCAGAGGTCGCGCTGCTCGTCGACCGTCAGCATGATGACGACGGGGTCGGTGCGGGGGAAGATCACGTGTTCGCAGGCGGCGCAGACACGCTTGTAGCCGCCGATGTGGATCTCCATCGCCGAGCCGCAGCGGCCGCAGAAGCGATTGTCGCCATTCCAGCGGATGAGGCTCGCGGCCTGGGCGAATTCGCCGAGCAACACTTCGTCGATCAGCATTTCGCGAAACAGCGTGCGACCGTCGGCAGGCTTATAGTGGCTGGTGAGGTCGTCGACGTCGATGCCGACGGGAACGGCAAGGCGCGGCTCGCCGCTCTTGCGGTAACCGAGAAGCACGGTCTCGTCCCAATCCGGCTGCAATTCCTGCAGCTCGTAGCGGGCAAAGAGCGGGTCGAGCACCTGGCCGTCATGCTTCAGCACCAGCTTATCCCTAGTGAAGGCGAAGATATGGGTGCCTTCCTTGGCCAGCGCCTTTTCGACGGATTGTTCGTCGCGATGCTCGGAATCGCGGTTGAGATCGTTGGCGGCAAAGGCCGTGAGATTGCTGGGTTCCGGATGCGGCGCATCCGAATCGAAAAGCGAATGACTCATGATGACAGGGCTTCCCGCAGCTTCGCTGTAAATTCGTCTCTCTTTCCGTCTTCGTAGGGCTCCGCGCGCCCGAAGCCCCAGACGGGACCCGGCCAGTTGGCATCGCCTTCGAAGCGGGCAATGACATGAACATGAAGCTGGCGGACGATGTTGCCAAGAGCCCCGACATTGATTTTTGTCGCGCCGGTGATCTTCTTCAGCGCCTTGGCGACCAGTTCCGTCTCGAAAGCAAGCAGCACCTGGTCGAGCGGCGTCAGTTCGAAGATTTCGGTGATATCAGCCCGGCGCGGCACGAGAATGAGCCAGGGCCAGCGGGCGTCCTTCGACAATCTCAGATCGCAGAGGCCGGTGACCATGATGCTGATGCTGTCATTTTCGAGCCTGGGGTCGAGCACGAAACCGTTCAAAGGGCATTCCTCCTGTCTTTTCCTACGACTAGCAGTTTTTTCGCATGTTGGCTTGCTTTTGATGACGATATTGCCGATATGTGCATCCGGGAGGTTGGTGGTGGACGAGCCACTCGCCAACCGGGTCAGGTCCGGAAGGAAGCAGCCCTAACGAGCCCGGCACGGGTCATCGTGCCAGCCTCCCACCTTCTCTCCACGAAGTGCCCGACAGTCCGGGCGACAAGCAGGGCGATGAGCGACACCGAGCGACAATCAAAAGATGCCGCCTCGACGGGCACCGGATACCGAGTGCTGGCTCGCAAATACCGCCCCAAGGATTTCACGGACCTGATGGTCGGCCAGGAGCCGATGGTCCGCACCCTCACCAACGCTTTCGAGACCGGCCGCATCGCCCAAGCCTACATGCTGACCGGCGTGCGCGGCGTCGGCAAGACGACGACGGCGCGCATCCTGGCGCGGGCGCTGAACTACAAGACATCGGAAATCGACAAGCCGACGATCGACCTCCGCACGCCCGGCGAGCACTGCCAGGCGATCATGGAAGGCCGGCATGTCGACGTGATCGAGATGGATGCCGCCTCCCATACCGGTATCGACGATATCCGCGAGATCATTGAGCAGGTGCGTTACCGGCCGGTTTCGGCGCGCTACAAGGTCTATATCATCGACGAAGTGCACATGCTGTCGACGCAGGCCTTCAACGGCCTGCTGAAGACGCTGGAAGAGCCGCCGGAGCATGTGAAGTTCATCTTCGCCACCACCGAGATCCGCAAGGTGCCGATCACCGTGCTGTCGCGCTGCCAGCGCTTCGACCTGCGCCGCATCAGCGCCTCCGATCTCGTCGGGCTGTTCACGACGATCGCGGCCAAGGAAGGCATCGAGGCGGAAGCCGACGCGCTGGCGATGATCGCGCGTGCTGCCGAAGGCTCGGCGCGCGACGGCCTGTCGCTGCTCGATCAGGCGATCGCTCATGGCGCGGGCGTCGTGCAGGCGGAAGCCGTGCGCGGCATGCTCGGCCTTGCCGATCGCGCCCGGATCGTCGATCTCTTCCAGCATATCGTCAAAGGTGATGTGGCCGCCGCCCTCGGCGAGTTCCAGAACCAGTACGAAGCCGGCGCCAATCCGGTGGTGGTGCTGACCGATCTTGCCGATTTCACCCATCTGGTGACGCGGCTGAAATATGTGCCGGATGCGGCAAACGATCCTTCGCTCAGCGAGGTCGAGCGCACCAAGGCGGCGGAATTTGGGAAGAGCGTTGCAGTGACGACGCTGTCGCGCATCTGGCAGATGCTGCTCAAGGGCATTCCGGAAACGGAAGGCTCATCGCGGACGGCAGGGGCGGCCGAGATGGTGCTGATCCGGCTTGCACATGCCGCGCATTTGCCGGCGCCCGAGGATGCGGCGCGGCGGCTTGCCGAGTTTTCCGGCGACAATGCTGGTCAACGGCCCTCTTCTCCGCCGTCCGGCAATGGCGGCGGCAACGGTACACGGGTTCCTTATCAAAGCAGTGTCGCGGCGCGTGCAGCCGAAACCGCGCCGAGCCAGCCGCCGTCTTCCGCGCCGGTGGCGATGCTGCGTGCCGTGCCGAGCAGCCAGCCGGAGACCATGCCTGTCGGGCGGATCGAGCCAAAACCGGCGGAAGCATTAAAGCCGCTCGTCCCGGTCAATTCGGTCAATGATATTGTCAACCTCGCCACCGAGAAACGCGATCCGAAGCTGAAGGCGATGGTGCGCACCTTCCTGCGCCCGGTCCGGATCGAAGCCGGCCGGCTCGACGTCAGCCTGGCTCCCGGTGCGCCGACGACGCTGCTCAACGAGCTTGCCGTCAAGCTGAAGGAATGGACCGGCATCCATTGGATCGTCAGCCTCAGCCGCGACGAGGGCCAGCCGGCGCTGGTGGAAGCGGAGGCCAGGACGCGGGAACAGCATGTGATCGACGCGCGCCAGGACCCTGACGTGGCGGCAATCCTTGCACATTTTCCGGGTGCCAAGATCATCGACGTGCGCGTACGAGCGCCCGAACCGGAGGAGGAAGGCGAGGCGACGCCGCCAGCCGCCGCCGAATCCGAGGAAGGTGACATCCTGCCGGGCGACGATATAGAATTCTGAGGTTTCAAGAAGGAGCGAGACGATGCGCGACATCATGGGCATGATGGGCAAAGTCAAGGAAATGCAGGCCAAGATGGAGCAGATGCAGGCGGAGATCGCCGAGCTCACGGCCGAAGGCAAGGCGGGGGGCGGTCTCGTCGCCGTCGTCATATCAGGCAAGGGCGAGCTGAAGAGCCTTAAGATCGACCCGTCGCTGTTCAAAGAAGACGATGTCGAGATCCTCGAGGACCTGATCGTCGCCGCTCATAAGGACGCCAAGGACAAGGCCGAGGCGCTCGCCGCCGAGAAGACCAAGGCGCTGACCGCCGGCCTGCCGATTCCGCCGGGCTTCAAGCTGCCGTTCTGAGGCGGCCCACATATCAAAGTGTGATCTAGTGCGCTTCGTCGGCTTGGGGTTCCAGCATGGCCCGAAGCTTGTAGTGAATTGGGGCCGCGAGATATCGCGCCCGATCTCTGCCCTGAAGCCTTCGGCCGAAGGTCTCCATTAGCTCGGGCATCGTAATCTTATCTCCCGAAAAAGACGTGTATTCCATCGGCATCCCGGGCTCGACCACGCCGCCCCGGATGACGCGGCAATAGATGCCGGGACGGGCGGCGGCGGTGTAACGCTTGACGAATTTCGGATCGGCCATCCTGGCGGCGAAGGTGGCGCAGGGCATACGGCATGCCGTGACCTCGAGGATGAGATCGCCAGCGGCGAAGCGGTCACCGACGGCGACGTCGCGATTGTCCAGATCTGATATCACCATGTTCTCCCCGAAAGTACCGGCCTCATAAGGCCTGCCGAGCTCGCTGCTCCACCAGTCGAGCGTCAGCGATCCCTCGACATAGACCGCCTGGTCGACGCCGCCATGGTGTTTGCGGTTGCAGATCGCATCGCCGACAAGGCCTTCGGCATCGATCATCACCGCGCCGTTGACCGCATGTTTGAAGATGCCGGTCTTGTAGCTCTTGCCCGGCAGTCTTTCCGGATTGCCGGTGCACAAGGCCAGGATTTTCATGGGATGGCCGATCCTTCCGCGATTCCGTTTTCGTTCCATATCAGTTAAGAACGGCGCATGGCAAAACGAGTCACCGGACCCGAAATTGAAAAACTCATCCAGCTTCTGGCGAAGGTGCCGGGCCTCGGGCCGCGGTCGGCGCGCCGGGCGGCACTGCATCTGATCAAGAAGAAGGACCAGCTGCTAGGCCCGCTGTCGAATGCAATGGGCGAGGCCTATGACAAGGTGAAGATCTGCTCGCGCTGCGGCAATGTCGATACGGTCGATCCCTGCATTGTCTGCACCGACACACAGCGCGATCAATCCGTCATCATTGTCGTCGAGGACGTATCGGATCTCTGGGCGCTGGAACGGGCAGGCGCGATGAACGCCGCCTATCACGTGCTCGGCGGCACCCTGTCGCCGCTCGACGGGGTCGGTCCTGACGATCTCAACATTCGCGGCCTGATCGACCGGGTCGGCGAAGGCGGCATCCGGGAACTGATCATCGCGGTCAATGCCACGGTCGAGGGACAAACGACGGCGCACTACATCACCGATCAGTTGCAGGGGCTCGACGTGAAGATCACGCGGCTGGCGCATGGCGTGCCCGTCGGCGGCGAGCTCGACTATCTCGACGAGGGCACGCTTGCGGCCGCGCTTCGAGCGCGGACTGTAATATGAGGGGTTTGGCTATGCCGAAGAGCACGGGGATATTCGCACTCGCTTTAACGGCAGCTCTCCTGCCCCTCTCCTGTTACGCGGCCCCTTCAAAAGCCGATGTCGAGGTGCAGTTCGAAAAATGGGTGCAGGCCGACCTCTGGCCGGAGGCGAAGGCGAACGGCATTTCGGAGAAGGTCTTTCAAGCCGCTTTCTCCGGCATCACGCTGAACTGGAACCTGCCCGATCTCGCCCCGCCCGGTTTCCCGCCACCGAAGGAGCAGAAGCAGACGCAGGCCGAATTTTCCTCGCCCGCTCCCTATTTCAACGAGGACCATCTGAAGAAGCTTGCCGCAACGGGACGCGGCTTTGCCGCCCAATATGGCTCGACGCTGACGCGGATCGAAAAGACCTATGGCGTGCCGGGCTCGATCGTGCTGGCCATCTGGGGCCGTGAGACGGGCTTCGGCGCGGCGAAGATCCCGAATTCGGCGATCGAGGTCCTGGCAACCAAGGCCTTCATGTCGACGCGCAAGGCGATGTTCCGCACCGAGCTGGTGGCCGCACTCCATATTCTCGACGGCGGCGACGTCACACCTGCCGAGTTCAAGGGTTCTTGGGCGGGCGCGCTCGGCCAGCCGCAGTTCATGCCGACCAGCTATCTGAAATATGCGGTGGACTTCGATGGCGACGGTCACCGCAATATCTGGACCTCGGTTCCCGATACGCTCGCCTCGATCGCCAATTACCTGGTCAAGAAAGGCTGGCAGCGCAACCGCGACTGGGGCTTCGAGGTGTCGATACCGGAGTCGGTCTCCTGCGCGCAGGAGGGACCCGATCTGGCAAAGCCGCTGTCGCACTGGGCCTCGCTCGGTATCGACCGCATCTCCGGCAAGGGCTTTCCCTCCGGTGAAATGAAGGCTGAGGGCATGATGCTGGTTCCGGCCGGCCGCGACGGACCGGAATTCATCGTCACGCCGAATTTCTACATCATCAAGGAATACAATAATTCCGACCTCTACGCGCTCTATATCGGCAACCTCGCCGACCGGATCGCCTATAATGGCGGCGCCTTTGAGGGCAGATGGGGCGATGTCGGCAAGATGCTGCGCTCGGACGTCGCCGCCATGCAGAAGGCGCTGGAACGGCAGGGTTATGATGTCGGCGGCTCCGACGGTCTGCCGGGCTACAAGACCCGGCGTTCGATCGGCCAGTGGCAGGCAAAGAACGGCATGAAGCCGACATGTTTTCCCGAGGCGACGATGAAGGGCAAGCTGAAGTAATCGGCTTTATAGAGTGCGCTTCAAACCTTCATGGCTGGCAACGAAACCGAGCCTCTCATAGAAGCGGATCGCATCCCCTCGCGCCTTGTCCGATGTCAGCTGCACCAAGCCGCAGCCGCGCTCGGCGCACTGAGCAATCGCCCATTCGATGAATTGCGCGCCGAGGCCCGAGCCGCGAAGGTTCCTTGCCACACGCACGCTTTCGATCTGGCCGCGCCACATGCCCGTCCTCGAGAGGCCGGGAAGAAAGCTCAGTTGCAGACTGCCCACGACCTGGTCGGCCGCATCGGTCGCGACAGCCAACAACTGGTTGGCATCCGCCTCGATCGCGGCGAAGGCCGAGAGATAACGCGCATCGACGGGATCAGAGACGATTTCTCTGGCGCCGCCGAGATCGTCATCGCCAAGAAGCCGGACGATGGCGGCAAGATCGGATAGGCGGGCGAGCCTGAAATTATGCATTGATTGTTCTCAATGATGCAGATCGATCGGCGCTTTGTGAAAGACATCGTCACCTGGCGCAATGGCCTGGCGCTCGATCATGCGGTGAACATGAGGCGGGCCTTCGCCGCGATGGAGCGCGCGCAGCCTGTCGATATTTTCGGCATCGGCCTGCGTGCGCCGCTGGTTGTGTCTTATATATTCGACCCATGTCGGCGTATGATAGGTCTCCGTCCACAGCCCCGGATTTTCAAGATCGCGCATCAGCGCCCAATTGCGGGCGCCGTCGCGGATGCGAATGCGGCGGCGCTCGCCCATCAGCGCCATGAATTCCGCAAGGTCGTCGTCGGCAATCTCATAGTCGACCTGGATGACGATCGGGCCGCTGCGCGGCGTGATGTCGAGGCTGAGCGCCGGTGCTGTGAAGCGGTTCAGCGGATCGAGGTTGAGCGAGGCGAAGGCCGGCATCGAAAAACGCAGGCCGATCGCGATGCCGAGCAGCATGACGACGGATGACATCAGCAGCGCATCGGCAACGCCATAGCGATCGGCGGCAACGCCCCACAGCCAACTACCGCCGGCGATGCCGCCGAAGGTGACGGTCTGATAAAGCGACAGCGCCCGGCCGACTACCCAGCGCGGCGTCGAAAGCTGGACGATGGTGTTGAACAGCGATAGGGCAGAGACCCAGCAGGCGCCGGAAACGAGCAGCCCGGCGGAGGTCAAGACAGCGCTCGGGCTCACGGCTGCAATGACCGCGCTCAATGCGAAGCCGGCAAAGGAGAGGCGGATGATCATCTCGCTGGAAAGCACCTGGCGGAGCCTGGCATTCAGCACCGCGCCGCCAATCGCGCCGACGCCGAAGGCGCCGAGCATGAAACCATAGGTCAGCGGGCCGCCGGCAACGAGATCGAGGGCGACGACCGGCAGCAGCGCCAGGATCGAACTGGCGCCGATGCCGAAGAGCAGTCCCCTGACAAGGACCTTTTCGAGATTGGGCGACATCGAGACATAACGCAGGCCGGCAAAGATGGCGCTGCCGAGCGCCTCTCGCGGCAGGGTCGAGACGGGCGCGGCTGGCCGCCAGCGCAGCAGGGCATAGATCAAGGCGAGGTAACTCAGCGTATTGACCGCGAAGGCCGCGGCCGCGCCGGCAGCAGCGACGATGACGCCGCCGATCGCCGGGCCGACGCTGCGGGTGATGTTGAAACCCATGCTGTTCAGCGTGACCGCGGCCGGCAGATCGGCACGCGGCACCATATCGCCGACCGAGGCCTGCCAGGAGGG
Source organism: Rhizobium sp. SU303 (assembly GCF_021052345.1). Lineage (NCBI taxonomy): Bacteria > Pseudomonadati > Pseudomonadota > Alphaproteobacteria > Hyphomicrobiales > Rhizobiaceae > Rhizobium > Rhizobium sp. SU303. The sequence continues at coordinate 4,763,681 of NZ_CP088095.1, read as the reverse complement.
ATTGTTGAGCGCGGTGCCGCAGCCGATCAGGAAGGTGAAGAAGAGCAGCAGCCAGGGCGTGATCCAGCCGAGCAGAGCTGAGGCCGTCAGCAGGCCTGAGACGGTGAGCATCAGGCACTGCGCCGTCAGCATGACCCGGCGGCGGTCATAATTGTCGGCCAGCGCACCCGATATCAGCGAAAACAGCATGATCGGCAGCGCCGTCGAGGTCTGCACCAGCGCCACCATGTCCTCCGAAGCGGTGATCGTCGTCATCATCCAGGCGGCGCCGACCGCCTGGATCAGGCCGCCGAAATTCGAAGAAAGGCTCGCGAACCAGATGGTGCGGTAGGTATCGTGCCGCAAAGGCGCCAATGTCGACGAAGTGTAGGCCACGATTTCTCCCGCTTTTGTTATTGCGCGCCAACGGCAATATATGCGCAACACCGGCGCCGGCCATAGGCCTCATCACGTCGCCGGAAGCGAATTGGCCGAATCGGTCGCAGACCTTGCAATTTCGGAAAAACCCGACTATATGCCTCTCAAATTCTTGATCGCTTGATGAAGAGTGGGCCGCAAGGACCCGCTCTTTTTTATTAGCGCGATCGCCGAAAAAGCATGAAATTGCGAGGAGCGCACCGCTTGTCGGATCTGACAAACGCAGACAATGAACGTGAGCCGCGGCTGATTACCGAAACCGGGCTCGACCAGCGTCTTGCCGATATCATCGAACCCGTTCTCGTCGACCTGGGCTTCCGCCTTATCCGCGTCCGCATGATGAACCAGAACGGTGCGACGATGCAGGTCATGGCCGAGCGCAACGACGGCACGATGACGGTTCAGGATTGCGAAGAAGTCTCGATGGCGATTTCTCCCGTCCTCGATGTGGAAGATCCGGTCGATAAAGAGTATCATCTGGAAGTGTCTTCGCCCGGCATCGACCGTCCGATGGTGCGGAAATCCGATTTCGTCCGCTGGCAGGGCCACCTTGTGAAATGCGAGACGTCGATCTTGATCGATAATCGCAAGCGCTTCCGCGGCAAGATCGTCGAAGCAGGCACAGATGGTTTCACGCTCGAGCGCGACCAGATCGCCTATGGGGAAGAGCAGAAGGTCACCATTCCCTTCACGGCGCTTAGCGATGCGAAGCTCATTCTGACCGACGACCTGATCCGCGACGCATTGCGCGCCGACAAGCTGGCGAAAGCCCAGGCCGCCAACCAGAACGAAGCGGACGACGAAGAATAACCGATCAACAGACCGCTCCAGGGACGGGAACCCTGAGTAAAGACGGAGAAACAAGACAATGGCAGTTAGTGCGAACCGGCTCGAACTTCTGCAGATCGCAGATGCAGTGGCGCGCGAAAAAGTCATCGACCGCGAGATCGTGCTGGCCGCAATGGCCGATGCCATCCAGAAGGCGGCACGCTCCCGTTACGGCACCGAGTCCAACATCCGGGCCGACATCAATCCGAAGACCGGCGAAATCCGCCTGCAACGCCTGCTCGAAGTCGTCGAGAAGGCCGAAGATTATTCGACGCAGATCCCGCTGGAGCTGGCCCGCGACCGCAACCCGGACGCCGCACTCGGCGATTTCATCGCCGACCCGCTGCCGCCGATGGATTTCGGCCGCATCGCCGCACAGTCGGCCAAGCAGGTGATCGTGCAGAAGGTGCGTGAAGCCGAGCGCGACCGCCAGTTCGACGAATTCAAGGATCGCGTCGGCGAAATCGTCAACGGTACCGTCAAGCGCGTCGAATACGGCAACGTCATCGTCGATCTCGGCCGTGGCGAAGGCATCATCCGCCGCGACGAAATGATCCCGCGCGAAAACGTCCGCTATGGCGATCGCGTCCGTGCCTATGTTTATGATGTTCGTCGCGAGCAGCGCGGCCCGCAGATCTTCCTGTCGCGCACGCATCCGCAATTCATGGTGAAGCTCTTCACCATGGAAGTGCCGGAGATCTACGACGGCATCATCCAGGTGAAGTCGGTCGCCCGCGATCCGGGTTCGCGCGCCAAGATCGCGGTGATCTCGAACGACAGTTCGATCGATCCGGTCGGCGCCTGCGTCGGTATGCGCGGCTCACGCGTTCAGGCCGTGGTCGGCGAGCTCCAGGGCGAAAAGATCGACATCATTCCATGGTCGCAGGATCCGGCGACCTTCGTCGTCAACGCCCTGCAGCCGGCCGAAGTCGCCAAGGTCGTCCTCGACGAGGATGCCGAGCGTATCGAAGTCGTCGTTCCCGATGAACAGCTGTCGCTTGCCATCGGCCGCCGCGGCCAGAACGTCCGCCTCGCCTCGCAGCTGACCGGCTGGGATATCGACATTATGACGGAGGCCGAGGAATCGGAACGCCGCCAGAAGGAATTCAACGAGCGCACCAACCTGTTCATGGATTCGCTCGATGTCGACGAGATGGTCGGCCAGGTTCTGGCTTCGGAGGGTTTTGCCGCGGTTGAAGAACTGGCTTATGTCGATCTCGACGAAATCTCGTCGATCGACGGTTTCGACGAGGAGACGGCGCAGGAAATCCAGCAGCGCGCCCGCGAATTCCTCGAGCGTCTCGAAGCCGAGATGGACGAGAAGCGCAAGGCGCTCGGTGTTCAGGACGAACTGCGTGAGATCAACGGCATGACCGCCCAGATGATGGTGGCGCTCGGCGAAGACGGCATCAAGACGATCGAGGACTTTGCCGGCTGCGCTGCCGACGATCTCGTCGGCTGGTCGGAGCGCAAGAACGGCGAAACGAAGAAGTTCGAGGGTCTGTTCTCGAAGTTCGACGTCTCGCGCGTCGAAGCAGAACAGATGATCGTCCAGGCCCGCCTTTCGGCCGGCTGGATCACGCAAGAGGACCTGGCGAAGGGGACCGAAGAAGAGGTCACCGAAGCCGAACAAGAAGCATGATGACCGCGCATGAACCGGACGCTCCTCTCGAGGACGACGATCTTGCAGGTTATGACGTGAACGGACGCATGTGCATCGTGACGCGCGAAAGCGGATCGCCGGAAGAGCTGATCCGCTTCGTCGCCGCTCCCGATGGAACAGTTGTCGCCGATCTGAAGCGCGAGCTTCCGGGACGCGGATGCTGGGTGAAGATCGACCGGTCGCTGGTCGACAGGGCGGTGGCGAAGAAGCTCTTCGCCCGCGCGCTGAAGACGGATGTAAAGGCGGCGGACGATCTCGGCGCGAGTGTCGATCGGCTGCTCGCGGCGCAATTGATGCAGATGATGAACATGGCGCGGAAAGCCGGCCAGTTCGTGAGCGGGTCCTCGAAAGTGGATGCCGCGGTCAGAAGCGGAGCAGCCCTTGCGGTGTTCCACGCGACTGGCGCAGCGGACGACGGCGTCCGGAAAATCGACCAGGCCCGCAAGGCCTGGCACCTCGGAATGGAGACCGAGGAGGAGATACCTTCCTTCCGTCTCTTCTCGGAGAGCGAAATGGAAGGCCTGATGGGCCAGAATGCTTTTATCCATGCCGCAGTGCTTGCAGGGCAGGCGGGTGAAGGTGTAGTGAAGCGCGCAAAGATGCTCGAACAGTACCGTATTGGCGGTCAGTCCCGGGCAGCGGGCGGCGCTGGCCGGCAAAAACAATGAGGCGGTCACCGGCATCGGCCGGTCCCATCCTCATTGATCGACAGTATTGAACGACAGGGTCTGATCTAGTCATCGCTCCCTGTCCGAAGGAACGGGAACGAATGACCGATAGTAACGACGACAAGACAATCAGCGTAGCGGGCAAAAAGACACTCACCCTGAAACCATCGGGGATGAGCCAGGGTACCGTTCGCCAGGATATGGGTCGAGGTCGCACCAAGGCGGTCGTCGTCGAGACCCGTAAGCGGCGCCCGATGCGCCCGGAAGACGAAAAGCCGATCACGCCCGTCACTCCGGCGGCTCCCGTGCGCGCAGCCGAACCGGCGCCCGCACCCGTGCAGGCGCGTCCGCAACAGCCGACGCCGGCCCCGCGGCTTCAGCAGGGCAACAACAACCAGACGAACCAGCGTCCGCCGCAGCAGTCTCACCAGCCGCCGCGCCAGAACGATCGTCCGCGCCCGGTGGTGCTGAACCATCTGTCGCCGGAAGAGATGGACGCCCGCCGCCGCGCGCTTGCCGACTCCCAGGCGCGTGACGCCCAGGATGCGATCCGCCGCGCCGAGGAAGAAAAGCGCCGTGCCGCCGAAGAGGTTGTCCGCAAGGCAGCCGAAGCGGAAGAAGCTGCCCGTAGGGCCGCTGAAGAGGCTATCCGGCAGGCTGAGGCACCCGCTGTTGCTGAACCCGCAGCCGCAGAACCGGCTCCGGCCGAAGCACGCACCGACGCGGCACGGCCGCAGCAGCCCGCCTCGTCGGCACCGGCCGTACGCCGGCCCGACGCGGCTGGAGCACCTGCTGCCCGTCCGGCACCCGGCGCTGCCGTCCCTGGGGCCGTTCGCGGCCGTCGCGACGAAAAGGAAGAAGACGATCGTGGCGCAGCGCGCGGCGGTCCGGTCCGTGGCCGCGTCGTTCGCCCGGAACCCGCAAAGCCGGTCACGACTCGTCCGAAGACGGATGAAGAGCGCCGTCGCGGCAAGTTGACGATCACCACCGCCAACGTCGACGGCGAGGACAATGCCCGCGGTCGTTCGCTCTCGGCGATGCGTCGCCGGCAGGAGAAGTTCCGCCGCGGTCAGATGCAGGAAACCCGCGAGAAGATCTCCCGCGAGGTGGTTCTGCCCGAGACCATCACCATTCAGGAACTGTCGCAGCGCATGTCCGAACGCGCCGTCGACGTCATCAAGTACCTGATGAAGGAAGGCCAGATGATGAAGCCAGGCGACGTCATCGACGCCGACCTTGCCGAAATCATCGCCGGCGAATTCGGCCATACGGTCAGGCGCGTGTCGGAATCCGACGTCGAACTCGGCATCTTCAACGTGTCCGACGACGATGGCGAACTGGTTTCGCGCCCGCCCGTCGTTACCATCATGGGCCATGTCGATCACGGCAAGACCTCGCTGCTCGACGCCATCCGCCATGCCAACGTGGTCTCCGGCGAAGCCGGTGGCATCACCCAGCATATCGGCGCCTATCAGGTGGAGCAGAACGGTCAGAAGATCACCTTCATCGATACGCCCGGCCACGCCGCCTTCACGGCAATGCGTGCCCGCGGTGCGCAAGCGACCGACATCGCGATCCTGGTCGTCGCAGCCGACGACAGCGTGATGCCGCAGACGATCGAATCGATCAACCACGCCAAGGCGGCCGGTGTTCCGATCATCGTGGCGATCAACAAGGTCGACAAGCACGAGGCTGATCCGCAGAAGGTCCGCAACCAGCTGCTGCAGCACGAAGTCTTCGTGGAATCCATGGGCGGCGAAGTGCTTGACGTCGAGGTTTCGGCCAAAACCGGCAAGAACCTCGATAAGCTGCTTGAGGCGATCCTGCTGCAGGCGGAAATTCTCGATCTTAAGGCCAATGCGAACCGGACTGCGGAAGGCACTGTCATCGAAGCCCAGCTCGATCGTGGCCGTGGTTCGGTCGCGACCGTGCTCGTCCAGAAGGGCACGCTGCGTCCAGGCCAAATCATCGTCGCCGGCGACGTCTGGGGCCGCGTGCGCGCTCTCGTCACCGACAAGGGCGACCATGTGAAGGAAGCAGGCCCGGCAACCCCGGTCGAGGTTCTCGGTCTTTCCGGCACGCCGCAGGCCGGCGACAAGTTCGCCGTCGTCGAAAGCGAAAGCCGCGCCCGCGAAATCTCGGAATATCGTCAGCGTCTGGCCCGCGACAAGGCGGCTGCCCGCCAGTCGGGACAGCGCGGATCGCTGGAACAGATGATGATGCAGCGCCAGAGCGTCGGCATCAAGGAGTTCCCGCTGGTCATCAAGGGTGACGTGCAGGGCTCGATCGAAGCGATTGCCGGTGCGCTGGAGAAGCTCGGCACCGACGAAGTCCGCGCCCGCATCGTCCATTCGGGCGCCGGCGGCATCACCGAGTCGGATATCTCGCTCGCCGAAGCCTCGAACGCGGCCATCATCGGCTTCAACGTTCGTGCGAATACGCAGGCACGCCAGTTCGCCGAGCGCGAAGGCATCGAAATCCGCTACTACAACATCATCTACGACCTCGTGGATGATGTGAAGGCAGCGATGTCGGGCCTCCTGTCTCCGGAGCGGCGCGAAACCTTCATCGGCAATGCCGAGATCCTCGAGGTGTTCAACATCACCAAGGTCGGCAAGGTCGCAGGCTGCCGTGTCGTGGAAGGCAAGGTCGAACGTGGTGCTGGCGTCCGCCTCATCCGCAACGACGTCGTCGTTCACGAAGGCAAGCTCAAGACGCTCAAGCGCTTCAAGGACGAAGTGTCCGAAGTGCCGATGGGTCAGGAATGCGGCATGGCCTTCGAAAACTACGAGGATATGCGCGCCGGCGACGTCATCGAGTGCTTCCGGGTCGAGCATATCACGCGCACGCTCTAAGACTGCTGCGCCTGAACTTTTCCGAAAGCCATCCGCGAGCCGGCGGATGGCTTTCGGGCATCTGCCGACTTGACCTTTTCGACCAAAAGAGTCATGGACGCTCTCCTTTGACGGGTTCGATTCCCAGCCGTATCGGCAAATAGAGATAACAATGACCAAACCAACTTCTTCCGCGCCTTCGCAGCGCATGCTGCGCATTGGCGAACAGGTTCGCGCCGCTATCACCCAGGTGCTGCAGCGCGGCGAAGTGCGTGACGACGTCATCGAGGCGACCGTAATCTCGATCTCGGAAGTGCGCATGTCGCCAGATCTCAAGATCGCCACCGCCTATGTGACGCCGCTCGGCGTTTCCGACCACAGTATTGTCATCGAGGCGTTGAACCGTCATGCAAGGTTCATCCGCGGCCGGCTCGGGCCGCAGCTCCGGCAGATGAAATACATGCCGGAGGTGCGCTTCCGCGACGATACCAGCTTCGACAACTACAAAAAGATCGACGAGCTGCTGCGTTCGCCCGAGGTGAGCCGCGACCTCGACGGCGGTAATGACGAACAATAAACAGAAGAGACGCATGTCCAAACCACGCAAACCCAAAGGCCGGCCGATTTCCGGCTGGCTGATCCTCGACAAGCCGGTAGATTTCGGCTCGACGGAAGCCGTTTCCAAGATCAAGTGGCTCTACAAGGCGCAGAAGGTCGGCCATGCCGGCACGCTCGATCCGCTCGCCTCCGGCATGCTGCCGATCGCGCTCGGCGATGCGACGAAGACCGTTCCCTATGTGATGGACGGTCGCAAGATCTATGAATTTACGGTGAGCTGGGGCGAGGAGCGCGCGACCGACGATCTCGAGGGCGAGGTGACCAAGAGTTCGGACAAACGCCCGAGCGAACAGCAGATCCGCAATATCCTGCCTGGATATATCGGCACGATCAGCCAGGTCCCGCCGCAGTTTTCAGCTATCAAGATCGCAGGTGAACGCGCCTATGATTTGGCGCGCGAAGGCGAAACCGTCGAAATCCCCTCGCGCGAGGTCGATATCTTCCGGCTGACCTTGCTCGCCTGCCCGGACGCCCACAGTGCGCATTTCGAAGTGGAATGCGGCAAGGGTACCTATGTCAGGGCGCTGGCGCGCGATTTCGGCCGCGAGCTCGGCTGCTACGGCCATGTGTCCGGGCTGCGGCGCACCTTTGTCGCCCCTTTCGCGGAAGAGGCCATGGTGCCGCTCGCAGATCTCGTGGCACTGGAAGCGATCGAGGATATGGACGAGCGCCTGGCCGCCCTCGACGCGCTGCTGATCGACACCTGCGAAGCGCTATCCTCGCTGCCCCATCTCGTCATCAACGACGACCAGGCGCACCGGCTGAAGATGGGCAACCCGATCCTGGTGCGTGGCCGCGATGCGCCGGTTGCCGAAAGCGAAGCCTATGCGACGGCCCGCGGCAAGCTGATCGCGATCGGCGAGATCGGCCAGGGCGAGTTCCGCCCGAAGCGGGTTTTCGCCTGAGCCTATCTTGCTTTCTGACAACGACAGCGATTGTCAGGCGGTCCCGATGCGATATCTTGCCTGTCGGGCCATGGGGGCCTGGCAGAGGGAAAGATCATGCGCGGAACTGCTATCGGAATCCTGACGTTTTTTTCGATGTTTCTCGCCGTCGCCGGCGCTCAATCTGCCGAGCGCTGGGCCGAGCTTCCGGCCTTTCCTTCGATGCCGGTGGCAAAGACGAGCGGCATGGCCGAGGTGAACGACATCAAGATGTATTACGCCGAATACGGCGAAGGCGACCCCATCCTGTTCATTCATGGCGGTCTTGGAAATGCCGAGGTCTGGGGTCACCAGGTCGCCGATTTTGCCAAGGATCATCGGGTCATCGTTGCCGACAGCCGCGGACATGGGCGCTCGACGCGCAGCCAGCAGCCCTTCGGTTACGACCTGATGACGTCTGATTACGTCGCGCTTCTCGACTATCTGAAGATCGACAAGGTGACGCTGGTCGGTTGGTCGGATGGCGGCATCATCGGCATCGACATGGCGATGAAAAATCCGGGAAAGCTGACGCGCGTCATTGCCCAGGCAGCCAACGTCACGACCGACGGCGTCAAGGCAGACGTGATGAACAACAAGACCTTCAACGACTACATCAACGTCGCCGGCGACTATTACAGGAAACTGTCGCCGACGCCGAACGAGTACGACGCCTTCGTCACCCAGATCTCCGAAATGTGGGCGACCCAGCCGGCCTGGACGGCAGCGGATCTTGGAAAGATCGCGGTGCCGGTCACGCTCGCCATCGGCGACCATGACGAGGCGGTGAAGCTCGACCATACGGAGATGATGGCGAAAGACATTCCGGGCGCCAGGCTCGTGATCCTGAAAGACGCCAGCCATTTCGCCATGCTGCAGGATCCCACGGGTTACGATGCGATGATCCGGGACGCCATGGCGGGCCGCTGAAAACCGCTGTGGGAGCTCCCCTCTTTCCATTGCTGCTTATTTGGTTTATAGGCAGCGCCAGCGTCAGGGTTGCCTGCTCGCATTCACGGCCAAAGCTGGACGACATCCCGGCTTTTGGCGACTTTAATTTCCTCCTCTTAGAAAGGATCACCCGATGTCGATCACTGCTGAGCGCAAGTCTGCGCTGATCAAGGAATATGCGACCGTTGAGGGCGATACCGGTTCTCCGGAAGTCCAGGTCGCGATCCTGACCGAACGCATCAACAACCTGACCGAACACTTCAAGGACCACAAGAAGGATAACCATTCCCGCCGTGGCCTGCTGACGATGGTTTCGAGCCGCCGCTCGCTTCTTGATTATCTCAAGAAGAAGGATGAAGGCCGCTATTCCAAGCTGATCACCAGCCTGGGTATCCGCCGCTAAGATTGTCCGGCGGGTGCTTTCCGAGCGCCCGCCGGATGTGTTTCGGGACACGGTTCCCGATGAAATATTCCAGCCGCGCCCTATCTTTTAGCGGTGGAAAGACCGGCAGACCCGGATGGGCCGGTTCTGCCAAACCAACCGTTGACCTGTCATGGGGCAGGATTGCCGGATGCTTTGGCCAAGGCTTGTCAATGAGCTTTGGCCCGGTTTCTCAGGAACGCCTGAGGGAAGCCGAGGATTAAAAGCCTCCCGTTGTCTTGCCCGTGATACGTCACATTGATTGCGGTCGACTGTGCGCTGCGCCTTGATATCGGCGATGGCGCGTGCTCCCGCATTGAAGGACAAGACATGTTTGATACACACACAGTGGAAATCGAGTGGGCTGGCCGCCCGCTGAAACTCGAAACCGGCAAGATCGCCCGTCAGGCCGACGGCGCGGTTCTCGCCACCTACGGCGAAACCGTCGTTCTCGCCACCGTCGTCTCGGCCAAGGCGCCGAAGGCCGGCCAGGACTTCTTTCCGCTCACCGTCAACTACCAGGAAAAGACCTATGCGGCCGGCAAGATCCCCGGCGGCTATTTCAAGCGCGAAGGCCGTCCGAGCGAAAAGGAAACCTTGGTTTCCCGCCTGATCGACCGCCCGATCCGCCCGCTCTTCCCTGAGGGCTACAAGAACGACACGCAGGTTGTCGTTACCGTTATCCAGCATGACCTCGAAAACGATCCCGACGTGCTGTCGATGGTTGCCACCTCGGCTGCGCTGACGCTGTCCGGCGTTCCCTTCATGGGCCCCGTCGGCGGTGCGCGCGTCGGCTACATCAACGGCGAATACGTTCTCAACCCGCATCTCGACGAGATGGACGAATCGAGCCTCGACCTCGTCGTCGCCGGCACCTACGACGCCGTGCTGATGGTGGAATCCGAAGCCAAGGAACTTAACGAAGACGTCATGCTCGGCGCCGTCATGTTCGGCCACAAGGGCTTCCAGCCGGTTCTCGACGCGATCATCAAGCTCGCCGAAGTGGCCGCCAAGGAGCCGCGCGACTTCCAGCCGGCAGACTACTCCGCTCTCGAAACCGAGATGCTCGGCCTTGCCGAAGGTGAACTTCGCGAAGCCTACAAGATCACCCAGAAGGCTGACCGCTACGCCGCCGTCGACGCCGTCAAGGCGAAGGTGAAGGCACACTTCCTCCCCGAGGAAGGCGAAGCCCGGTACACGGCCGAGGAAGTCGGCGCGATCTTCAAGCATCTGCAGGCGAAAATCGTCCGCTGGAACATCCTCGACACCAAGAGCCGCATCGACGGCCGCAATCTAGAAACCGTTCGTCCGATCGTTTCGGAAGTCGGCCTTCTGCCGCGCACCCACGGTTCGGCACTGTTCACCCGCGGCGAAACCCAGGCGATCGTGGTTGCCACCCTCGGCACCGGCGAAGACGAGCAGTATGTCGACAGCCTGACGGGCATGTACAAGGAGCGCTTCCTGCTCCATTACAACTTCCCTCCCTACTCGGTTGGCGAGACCGGCCGCATGGGCTCCCCAGGTCGCCGCGAAATCGGCCACGGCAAGCTCGCATGGCGCGCGATCCGTCCGATGCTGCCAACGCCTGAGCAGTTCCCCTACACGCTGCGCGTCGTCTCCGAGATCACCGAGTCGAATGGTTCGTCCTCGATGGCGACCGTCTGCGGTACCTCACTCGCTCTGATGGACGCCGGCGTTCCGCTGGCAAAGCCGGTTGCCGGTATCGCCATGGGTCTGATCCTGGAAGGCGATCGCTTCGCTGTCCTCTCCGACATTCTCGGTGACGAAGACCACCTCGGCGATATGGACTTCAAGGTCGCCGGTACCGCCGACGGCATCACCTCGCTGCAGATGGACATCAAGATCACCGGTATCACCGAAGAGATCATGAAGGTCGCCCTTGGCCAAGCCCAAGGCGGTCGCGTCCACATCCTCGGTGAAATGTCCAAGGCCATCACCGAAAGCCGCGGCCAGCTCGGCGAATTCGCTCCGCGCATCGAAGTCATGAACATTCCGGTCGACAAGATCCGTGAAGTCATCGGCTCCGGCGGCAAGGTCATTCGCGAAATCGTCGAAAAGACCGGCGCGAAGATCAACATCGAGGACGACGGCACTGTCAAGATCGCCTCCTCCTCCGGCAAGGAAATCGAAGCGGCCCGCAAGTGGATCCACTCGATCGTTGCCGAACCTGAGATCGGCCAGGTCTATGAAGGCACGGTCGTCAAGACCGCCGACTTCGGCGCCTTCGTCAACTTCTTCGGCGCCCGTGACGGCCTCGTCCACATCTCGCAGCTCGCTTCCGAGCGTGTTGCCAAGACCCAGGACGTCGTCAAGGAAGGCGACAAGGTCTGGGTCAAGCTGCTCGGTTTCGACGAACGCGGCAAGGTTCGCCTGTCGATGAAGGTCGTCGACCAGACCACCGGCCAGGAAATCCCGAACGAGAAGAAGAAGGAAGAAGCGGCCGAATAAGCCGCCTTCCAAATTTGCTATCGGGCGCGGGAATGCTTCCGCGCCCTTTTTTGTATGAGAAGACGAGACCAGACCATGAGCAGCGAGACGCTGAAGACCCTGTTCCATCCCTTTGCCAGCGGCACAGTCGCGGCGCCCGGCGAGGGCGAGCGCGTGCTCTTCCTCGGCGCCGAGGCAGGCTTTGCGCTGCCTGAAGGCTTTGCCGCCTCGCTCAGCGCCGTCCAAGGCTTCCGGCCGCTCTACCGGCAGCTGTTGGCCCAGCGGATCGACGTCAAGCCGGAGATCGACGGCGAGGACTATGATGCGGCTCTGGTGCTCTGCACCAAGCACAAGGGAGAGAACGAGGCCAATCTTGCTGCCGCTATCGCCCGTACGCGGCTCGGCGGCCTGATCGTCGTTGCCGGCGCCAAGGAAGACGGCATCCAGCCGCTGCGCAAGCGGATGGAAGGTTTCAATCTCGCCGTCGACCATATGCCGAAATATCACGGCGTCGCCTTCTGGTTCGGCCGGCCGGCGGATGCAGACGAGATTATCTCCAAGCTGGCAAAGGCGCCGGTGCGCGTCGACGGCCGTTTCAATGCGACCGCCGGCATGTTCTCGCATGACCGCATCGATGCCGGATCGGAGCTGCTCGCCTCGCGCCTGCCTGAGGATTTCACCGGCGACGTGGCGGATTTCGGTGCCGGATGGGGCTATCTCTCCGTCGAGATGGCGCGGAAGTCGCGTGGATTGACGCGCCTCGACCTCTACGAGGCCGATCACGCGGCTCTGGAGGCTGCCAGGGATAATCTGGCTCAGAACTGCCCGAACGCGCCTGTGCGCTTCTTCTGGCACGATCTGGCGGGTGAGCAGGTCAAGGATAAATACGATCTCGTCATCATGAACCCGCCCTTCCATGAGGGGCACGCGGCCGAGCCGGCGCTCGGCCAGGCAATGATCAAGACGGCCGCATCCGCCCTTCGCGGTGGCGGCCGCCTGATGCTCGTCGCCAATCGCGGCCTGCCTTACGAGCCGGTTCTGGCGGCGAATTTCAGGGAAAGCGGCGAAACTTGCCGCAACGCCCGGTTCAAGGTTCTCTGGGCGAAGAAATAGGCTCAAGGCCTCGATACGATCATTCTTACCGATAGAAAAAGGCCGTGCGCATCATCTGCGCACGGCCTTTGAGTTTCAAATGGGGTTGCCGTTTACTCGACGTCCGCCCTGCGCAGCGCTTCCAGCGTCGGCATGGAGGTGACGTTGAAGCCGGCGTCGACGAAGTGGATTTCGCCGGTGACGCCTGAGGAAAGGTCGGAGAGCAGGTAGAGAGCCGAGCTGCCGACCTGATCGATGGTCACGGTCTTGCGCAGCGGCGCATTGCGCTGGTTCCAGGAGAGGATCGCGCGCGCATCGGAGATGCCAGCGCCGGCAAGCGTGCGGATCGGGCCGGCGGAAATGGCATTGACGCGGATGCCACGCGGGCCGTAGTCGGCGGCGAGATAACGCACTGAAGCCTCGAGCGCCGCCTTGGCAACCCCCATGACGTTGTAGTTCGGGATGACGCGCGTCGAGCCATTATAGGTCAGCGTCAGCATCGCACCACCATCTTCCATCAACGGAGCGCAGCGCTTGGCGATCTCGGTGAAGGAGAAACAGGAAATGACCATGGTGCGGCTGAAATTCTCACGCGTCGTATCGGCGTAGAGACCCTTCAGCTCGTTCTTGTCGGAAAAGCCGATGGCATGGACGATGAAATCGAGCTTGCCCCAGCGCTCGCTTATCGCGTCGACCACGGCATCGACCGAGGCGATGTCCTCGACGTCGCAGGGCAGGACGAAATCCGAGTTGACCTCGGCAGCAAGCGGCCTGACGCGCTTGCCGAGCGCATCGCCCTGATAGGTGAAGGCGAGTTCCGCACCCTGTGCGGCGAGAGCTTTTGAAATTCCCCAGGCGATCGAGTGGTTGTTGGCGACGCCCATGACGAGCCCGCGCTTACCCTGCATGATTCCCGTCATATTATTATTATCCGTTATAGCGCTGGAAGACGAGCGTGGCGTTGGTGCCGCCGAAGCCGAAGGAATTAGAGAGGGCAATGTCGATCTTGGCGTCGTCGATGCGCTTGCGCACAATCGGGACACCTTCGAATTCGGGATCGAGCTCGGTGATATGAGCGCTTTCGCCGATGAAGCCTTGCTGCATCATCAGCAGGGAATAGATCGATTCCTGCACGCCGGCAGCGCCCAGCGAATGGCCGGTCAGCGACTTGGTCGACTGGATATGCGGGATCTTCGAGCCGAACACTTCGCGGATGGCGCCGATTTCCTTGCTGTCGCCGACCGGCGTCGACGTGCCGTGGGTGTTGACGTAGTCGACGTCACCTTTGACGGTGGCGAGCGCCTGGCGCATGCAGCGGATAGCGCCCTCGCCCGAGGGGGCGACCATGTCGTAGCCGTCCGAGGTTGCGCCGTAACCGACGATTTCGGCGTAGATCTTGGCACCGCGGGCCTTGGCGCGCTCCAGCTCCTCGAGCACCAGCACGCCGGCGCCGCCGGCGATGACGAAACCATCGCGGTTGACGTCATAGGCGCGCGAGGCGCTGTCCGGCGTGTCGTTATATTTGGAGGACATCGCGCCCATGGCGTCGAAGAGGTTGGACATCGTCCAGTCGAGATCCTCATGGCCGCCGGCGAACATCACGTCCTGCTTGCCCCACTGGATCATCTCGGCGGCGTTGCCGATGCAATGCGCCGACGTCGAGCAAGCCGACGAGATGGAATAGTTGACGCCGTGGATCTTGAACCAGGTGGCGAGTGTGGCCGATGCAGTCGAGGACATCGCCTTCGGCACGGCGAAGGGGCCGATGCGCTTCGGGCTGTTGTTCTTCACGGTGATCTCGGCAGCTTCGATCAGGGTGCGGGTGGAGGGACCGCCAGAGCCCATAATGATGCCGGTACGCTCGTTCTGAGCGTAGTCTTTCTCTTCCAGGCCGGAATCGGCAAGTGCCTGCTTCATGGCGACATGGTTCCAGGCGCCGCCCTGCGACAGGAAACGCATGGCGCGGCGGTCGACCAGTTCGGCAAGCTCCGCCGAACCGAGCTTCGGACTGCCCCAGACCTGGCACTTGAACCCATGTTCGGCGAAATCGCTCGAAAAGGAGATACCCGACTTTGCCTGCCGCAAGGATTCGGTGACTTCGGCCGCGTCGTTTCCGATCGAGGACACGACACCCAGACCTGTGACAACTACCCGTCTCATCTGATCAAACCTTTGTTGTTTTCGTCCGCCGCTCGAAATGCGGTTTCAGGCGGTCTTGTCTTTCGATAGACCGACGCGAAGATCGGCCGCCTGATATATGGTCTCGCCGTCCGCCTTTAGCCAGCCGTCGGCGGTGCCGAGGACCAGACGGCCACGCATGACACGCTTGAAGTCGATGCCATATTCGATCAGCTTCGTCTGTGGCCGGACCATGCCCTTGAATTTCACTTCGCCTGTTGAAAGCGCCATGCCGCGGCCTTCTTCGCCGAGCCAACCCAGAAAGAAACCGGTCAGCTGCCACATGCCGTCGAGACCGAGGCAGCCCGGCATGATCGGATTGCCTTCGAAATGGCAGGGAAAATACCAGTCGTCGGGGCGAACGTCGTATTCCGCCCTGAGGTAGCCCTTATCGAAGGTGCCGCCCGTTTCGGAAATATCCGTGATGCGGTGAACCATCAGCATAGGCGGCAGGGGCAGCTGCGCATTGCCGGGGCCGAACAGCTCGCCGTGCGCGCAAGCGATGAGTTCTTCATACGAGAAGCTGGACTGTCTGGTCGTCATAAAGTTTCTTTTCCCCCCGCATCAAGCCGATGGATGTGAACGTGTAGTCCAAGTTCTTCAGAAAATGAAGCACAAGCAAGGCAGCTTCATTCATCGCCCCGGACCTGGCTTGCGCCATTATTTGGTGGTCGCATACAGGAAGGCTAGGGCTGGGACCAGACCTATTTGCGTCAAAAGCCCGTTTTTGCCGCGTTTATCAGGCTCCTGTCCCCATTGAACTATTGAAAGGCTCCGATGCAAAAGTTATACCCCTTAAAGAAACATGATTGCTTTATGCCAGAATAACCGGAGTTGGTTTTGATGACGGGTGCATTCCCGATCGCAATAGAGGTAAGGCTGCGCGGTGCAGGCCTGCGCCCCACCCGCCAGCGCGTCGCGCTCGGCGACCTCCTGTTTGCCAAGGGCGACCGGCATTTGACCGTCGAGGAACTGCATGAAGAGGCGGTTGCCGCCGGCGTGCCGGTGTCCTTGGCAACCGTCTACAACACGCTGCATCAGTTCACGGAAGCCGGTCTCATTCGCGTTCTCGCCGTCGAGAGCGCCAGGACCTATTTCGACACCAATGTTTCCGACCATCACCATTTCTTCGTCGAAGGCGATAACGAGGTGCTCGACATTCCCGTCAGCAACCTGACGATCGCCAATCTGCCGGAACCGCCTGAGGGCATGGAGATCGCCCATGTCGACGTGGTGATCCGCTTGCGGGCAAAGCAGGGCTGACGACGCTCTAGAGCGTCGCGCCGAATCGGCCTCATGCGACGCCCTTTAGATCTTTGTTTTTATGCATGTCGCCCAAAACCGCTGCGCACTTTTGGGCGACATGCATTAGGCTTCACATGACATCGTCGGGATGCCGGCCGGGCTTGTGCCTGTAGGTCGGGAAGGTCCAGCCGAACCACAGGGCTCCACCGCGCACAGCAAAGGCCGCCACGACGCCGCAGGCAGACGCCAGATAGAGCTGCATTCCAAGCGCATTGGCGAGCGTGAACACGCTGGCGCCGATGAGGGCTGCGGTCACGTAGATTTCCGGCCTCAACAGCACCGAAGGCTCGTTTGCCATCAGATCGCGCAGGATGCCGCCGAAGGTCGCCGTCAGCGTGCCGGTGACGATCGCAATGGTCGGCGAACCGGTGGCGGCGAGGCCCTTGGCAGCACCGATCACGCAGTAGGCGGCAAGGCCGATCGCATCCAGCCAGATCAGCAGGCGATAGCGCGATTCCAGCAGGTGGGCGGTGAAGAAAACGATGACGCCCACGATGCAGCAGACGAGGATATAGGCAGGGTTTAGCACCCAGAAGACCGGTACGCGGCCGAGCACGATATCGCGCACGGTGCCGCCGCCGGTTCCCGTCACCATGGCAAAAAACAAAAAACCGATCAGGTCCAGTTGCTTGCGCGAGGCGGCGAGCGCGCCTGTCGCGGCAAACAGCGCAATGCCGGCATAATCGAGATAGACGAGCAGAGACATGCGAGACCCGGAACCGGCGGAAGTTTTGCGGAATCAATCACGGCGGCAAGGGCGGCGCAAGGCGGCGCGGCCATAAAGCTGAAGTCTTTGATTTAATGCATGTCGTTGTCCCAAAACCGCTACACAGTTTTGGGCGACATGCATTAGGAGCCTTTACCCAAAGAGGAAAGCCGTGAAAACGCTGGTGCTCGCCGTTCTGAATATCGTCCTGCTGCTTGCCATGCCGGCTGTCGCCCTCAGTCAGCAATCGCTGATCTCCGACCCTGAGATCTACGAGAAGAAACATTTCCAGGAACAGTGCAAGGCGGCCGAGTTTGCCGACGGCTTCATCATCCGGCAGGACATCAACAATGACGGCCTGATCGATGCGGTGGTCAACGAGGGCCAGTTGACCTGCGACGGGCAGAAGGGGCCGCAATGCAATGACGACGGCTGCACCTATAATTTCTACCTGCAAGTTGCCGAAGGCGGTTATTTCATGATCGCGACGGCACAGATCTATGGCTACGATTTCGTCCAGCGCTTCGGCAACATGGTGCTGGCGATGAAGATGCATCCGCGCTTCTGCGACCGCACCGAAGGTGATCCCTGCATCGTGACGGCACGCGTCCGCGGCACGAAATTCGTCACCATCTCGAAGAAATAGCTCTCAGCCTGGATAGAGCTCCGACGTCCGGCCGGCGAGATAATAGCCGACCAGGCCGTACCATTCGCGGATCGCCGTCGCCAGGTTTTGTGCATTGAGGCTCGGCTGAGTGAAATCGAGCCCCAGCCTCACCTGACCGTCAGTGCGATAATCGGTCGGCCAGGGCACGATATCGATGCCGAGTTTGCGGAAGATGCCGACGGACCGCGGCATGTGGAACCCCGAGGTGATCAGCAGGCAATTGGAAAGCCCCTGGCTGGCCAGGAATTCCTTGGTGTTGACGGCGTTTTCGAAGGTCGTGCGCGATTGCCTCTCCTCGATCAGGCGATCCCTGCCGACGCCGAAGAGCGGGAAGAAACGCTCGGACGCCGCCGCATCGCCTTCATAGACGCCCGAAATGGAGCCGTCGCCGCCCGACACCAGAATGCGCGACTGCGGAAATTTCTGCGCCAGCCGCAGGGCTCCGATGAAGCGATCGGCTCCACCATTGAATTCTATGCCGTGGCGCGCCGTGTTCACCTCGTTTTCGAAGCCGCCGCCGAGCACGATCATGCATTGCAGGCTATCGGGATCGGCGGCAGGCTTTGCGAAGCGCTGCTCGAGACCCTGCATCAGCAGGTTGCCGGCCGTGGTGTAGAGCGTGACGAAGAGGATGAGAGCTGAACCGGCTGCGCCGAGGATACTTAAGATGCGCCAGCGCAGAAGGCCGGCAAGCAGGGCAAAGAAGACGAGGAAGAATGCCAGCGACAGCGGCTGAGCGAAAATCCAGACAAGCTTCGAAATCAGGAACAAGACCCACTCCTTGAGGATTGGCGGCGATCCTTCCTATCCGATTTGACGGTGACAGGAATGCGACAGTTTTATTTCGCGCGCGTGATGGCCGATCCGCTCGGTGCGACCTTCTGATTGAAGCGGCGCTGAAGCGGCCGCGGGATGAGCATGGCGGCAAGTGCAAGCACCATAGCGAAGAGGGAGACCAGCCACAGCGCGTGCGCACCTGTCAGCCGTGTCAGGACGGCGCCGGCGATTGCGCCGAGCACCATGCCGCCCCAGGGCACGATCTGGATCGTCCATTCGACATGACGATCGCCGATGATCCAGCGGCCGATGCCGCGGCCGAAACGCGACAGGGCGCCGGTCACATAGGTCAGCCCGATCGGCAGGCCTTCGATGTGCTCGACGGCGGCGTTCACCATGCCCATGGAAAAAACGATCATGTAGAACCGCACGAACAACATGTTCTGCACCGTCATCATCGAGGCGAGCGCCAGAACCAGCCCGACGCAGCCGAGCACCACGAAAATACGGCGTTGAGAAACATGAGAAATGACGATGCCTGCCGCATTGCCAAGCACGAAAACGACGATGGCGGAGATCAGGACCGCCGCGTGATAAAGATTGCCCTCACTCAAGGCCAGTGCGGCCCGCGTCGTGTTGCCGGTCATGAAGGAGACGAAATCGCCGGTCAGCAGAAGACCGGTCGCATCGGTCATGCCGGCCAGAAACGAGATCGAGCCGACGAGCGCGAGCCCGGTCAGGGTTCGTCGTGTCCGGATGATGCGGCGGCGTCTTGCTCTGGTCATTGGCTGGGGTCCTGGAGCCGAATCGCTGAGGTTGCGGCAACAAATATACATCGTCCTATTGAGGAATTGGCAAAGGCGATCGGAAGGGGATGAGGGCGGACTTGAACGGCAAGACATTTTCGGCCGTAGAGACGGCGTTGCTTCAGATCGAAGCTCCGTAAGCGTTTACGTCAATCAACGCGCAACCCGCCGGTCGGCGCTGCGCAATTGTCTGATCGGCACCTTACGGAGATCAAAATGCCCAAAGGCAAACTCCCCAAACGTTACAATACGATCGTCATGCCGCTCATCCTCTCGCTGCTGATGACATCAGTCGTCTCAGCGATCAGCATCGTGAGAGCACAGGGCCTGACCGCCCCTGCCCTTGCCATGTGGCCCTCCGCATGGGCGCTCTCCTGGGCGATCGCCTTTCCCGTTCTGCTGTTGATGCTGCCGGTGGTCAAGCGGGTGACAGCTGTTATCGTCGAGATGTGAGGTGCGAGGCACCGGCGGCCTGTAAGAGCGGCCGCCGGAGTTGCTCTGCCCGAGCCCGACTTCAGATATTTCCCGAAACCAAAGGCCTGCGCTTCACCGGAAAAAGCGAGATGGGTCTTGAAGACCAAGGGGCGTGTTTCGAGCTATGCAAAACCTCCCGGGCGTTGTGTTTTGCCAGGCGCGATTTCAAGTCACTCGTCACGCCAACCTCGCCCAGACAAGCCTACCCCAAGCCTTAGATCGTATACTCCGGTTCAGACAGGGTCTGGTCCATCGTAATGCCCGGAAGGTTAAAGTGGCGCTTGCCTACCTGCCTCGCCGGAATGCCAGCGACCGATGTGTAGGCTGTAACGGCATTCACGACCACGCTGCCTGCACCCACCTTGGCGCCGACACCAATTTCGATGTTGCCGAGAATCTTGGCCCCTGCTCCGATAAGAGCGCCGCGCCGTACCTTGGGGTGCCGGTCGCCGGTCTCCTTGCCCGTCCCTCCCAATGTGACGTTTTGGAGTATCGAAACATCGTCTTCGACAACAGCCGTTTCGCCGATGACCAGGCCGCTCCCGTGATCGAGCATGATGCTCCTGCCCATCTTTGCGGCGGGATGAATGTCGACACCGAAAACTTCAGAAATACGGCTCTGGATGTGGCGCGCCAAATGGAGGCGGTCATGATGCCAAAGCCAGTGGGCGACGCGTTGTCCCTGCAGAGCCACAAAGCCCTTGAAATACAGGAATGGCGTCAGGATTTCCGTGTTCGATGGATCACGCTCCTTGATCGCGGTCAGGTCCGCCGCGGCATCGGCGACAATATTGCGATTGCCGACAAACGCCTGCGCAATCACCGCCAGCAGTTCGTCATGGTCGAGGTCGTGATTGGCCAGTTTGATCGCGACCCGCTGAGCGAGCGCCTGAGCGAAACTCGCATGATAAAGCACTGCGGAATTCATGGCGCGCGTGAGTGCTGCATCTTTGGCCGAAGCATTGACGGCCTCCGCGCAAAGAGCCTCCCATATCGCGGCAACCTGAGGCGAAGGGTATGGCTCCGTCGACAGATTGCTCAAGCTGACCAGTGGAACCGTCATGCTAGCTTCCTTCTGCAGGCGGACGTCGCGACGTCCCGGCATGCAGACGTAGGTGGGGAGAGGAGCACTATGCCTTGCCCTTGCGGACAACGTCGGCAATCGTCACCTCCTTCGGAATGAGCTTGAGTTTGAAAAAGGTGTCGGCGATGCTCTGCTGCTGTGCGACAACGGTGTCGTCCAGGCTCTTGACCCCGTAGGACTGGCGTTCGAGCGCCTTGACGAGGACAGATTCGGGGATGCCGACCGATGGTGAGAGCTCCGCAGCCGCAGCCGCGGTGTCGGACTTGGTCCATTCGTCGATCTCGGAAATGGCGTCGATCAAAACATCGATCGCCTCGGCGTGCCCGTCGACCAGCGCCTTGGTGCCGAGATAGAACTGATGATTGGGAACGATGCCTTCGCCGTTTCTGAGTTCTCGCGCTTCGACCGCGACTTCCGCCGCTGCCTGAAAGGGATCCCAGATGACCCAAGCATCGATCGCGCCCTTTTCGAAGGCTGCGCGGCCGTCGGCCGGGGCGAGGAAGGATGGTTCCACGTCCTCATAGGTCAAGCCGGCTTCTTCGAGCGCCTTGACGAGCAGGTAATGCACGTTCGCCCTTGTTGAAGGCGACTTTCTTGCCCTTCAGCTCCGCGACGGACTTTATGGGACTATCCTTCGGGACCAGTATGGCTTCGCCGCGCGGGGCGGGCGGCTCGTGTGCGATGTAGACAAGCGGAGCGTTCGCGGCCTGGGCGAAGATCGGCGGCGTTTCGCCGGTCGATCCGAAATCGACAGCACCAGCGTTCAGGGCCTCGAGGAGCTGGGGACCGCCCGGAAACTCGGTCCATTCAACCGTGTAGCCAATGGATTCAAGTTTCTTCTCCAGCGTGCCTTTGCCCTTGAGAAGCACCAGCGTTCCATATTTCTGGTAGCCGATACGCACGACCTTGTCAGCGGCGCCGGCCAGCCGAACATGCGTCAAAGGTGTCGCGATGGCACCTGCCACCACTGCAGTGAAAGCTCGCCTTGTGATCTTCATCATACCCTCCGGAATAAGACGAGACCAAATTAAAGTGTCTCTATATTTTTCATAGAATATACGTGCTCCGGCGTCCGCTTCTTCGGGATTCGCTTTTTTGTTCTGTTCCGACCGTGAGCAAAAAGAACTGCGCCGCGAAATAGAGAACGCCGAGGCGACGGGTCAGGGCGCGACGCGTACGATCAGCTTTCCGAAATTCTTCCCTTCCAGAAGGCCAAGGAAAGCCTCGGGAGCGTTTTCAAGGCCGTCAACGATATCTTCCTTGTACTTGAGCCGCCCTTCGGAGATCCACGTTCCGGCTTGATGGGAGAAGTCGGGACGCTGGTCGGCAAATTCGCGCTGTATGAAGCCTCGTATGGTGAGGCTTTTCCGCAGGATGGCACGCATCACGGCAGGAAGCTGATCACGTCCGCTCGAAACAGAGGATGTTTCATTGTAATGCGCGATGAGCCCACAGACCGGGATCCGCGCGAAGTCGTTCAGCAATGGAAACACCGCGCTCCAGACGTGGCCACCAACATTCTCGAAATAGACATCGATTCCGTTCGGACAAGCGGCTGCGAGTTGTGCCGGAAAATCGCTCGAATGATGGTCTATGGCGACATCGAAGCCGAGTTCCTGGCGTAAGTGGTCACATTTCTTGGACCCGCCTGCGATTCCGACAACACGCGCACCGTAAATCTTTGCCATCTGCCCAACGGCCGAGCCAACCGCGCCGCTCGCTGCCGCGACCACAAGTGTTTCCCCGGCTTTGGGTTTGCCGATATTGCGAAGCCCGGCATAGGCCGTGAAGCCTGGCATTCCCAGAATGCCGAGTGCTGTCGTGATCGGTGCGGTTTCCGGATCGAGCTTCTGCAAGCCCGCACCATCGGAAATCGCATAGCTCTGCCAGCCGGAATGCGAGAGGACGATATCCCCCGCCTCGAACGCCGTGTTGCGGCTGCGTGCGACCTGCGCAACCGTGCCCCCTTCCATCACACCGCCAATTTCGACCGGCTTGGCATAGGACTTGGCATCGTCCATGCGGCCTCGCATGTAGGGGTCAAGGGAAAGATAAAGCGTCTTGAGAAGAACCTCGCCCTCGGCGAGATCCCGAACCGTCTCCCGCTCGAGCCGGAAATTCGCAGCCACCGGCTTTCCGGATGGGCGCGATGCAAGAACGATGCGGGTGGTAACGGGTGGACTAGCCATGGGTGTGCTCCTCTTCGGACTTTTCCTTGGATGTATCAGGAATTTGCTTCAAGCGAACTGAGCGCTCGTCATCTAGGCCCTACCGGAGCACCCCTTGTCGTCGGCGCCCGTTCACGACCGGCACGCCTGCAATTGTCTCGGATGCCTATGTGACAAGCTCGAACCCCTGTGGCTCAGCATGCAACGATAGCAGCGGCACGCCCTGATCGGAAGCATGGATGAGAAAGGTATGGGTCTGGCAGCTCGAAAGCGCGCCGAGCAGCAGTTCCGAGCCTTCAATGCGACCGCGCTCAGTTCGCCCTTTCTGACGCGCGTTCGCCGATCGAGTAGCGCGGCAAGCGCCGCGCGATATCAAGCTTCATGGTCGTTCCCTAGTCCGGCCGCGCTCACGCGGCCTTTGCTTTCGGCTTGGCGGCCTTGACGTGGGTTACGCTGCGGCGGCCGTCGACGCTGACGGGGACGTCGCCGTCAACCGTGGCGCGGCGCACGACGCGGTGTTGATCGCCGTAGTCGTTGACAGCGTAGTGCTGGGTCGTGCGATTGTCCCAGATCGCGACGTCGCCAGCTCTCCAGTGCCAGCGCACGGTATTTTCCGGGGCGGTAACGTAGGACTGGAACACCTCGTAGAGTTTTGCGGAGTCACTCTTCGACAAGCCGACGAGGCGCTGAACGAAATTGCCGAGCAGCAGCGATCTTTCGCCGGTTTCGGGATGGACACGCACGACTGGATGCTCGGTCTCGTAGATGGTCGACGTGAAAACTTCCTCGAAATGCTTCTTCTCTTCAGCGGTGGCGCGAGGGCGCACCGCTGCGTAGTCATAGGCATTGCTGTGAATGGCCCACAAATTGTCTGCCAGCAGTTTGAGCGACGCTGGCAGACTTTCGTATGCGGCATGGGTGTTGGACCAGATCGTATCACCTCCGGCCGCCGGGATGACGACGCCGCGAAGGACCGAGAATTTAGGATAGGCATCCACGAAGGTGACGTCGGTGTGCCACTGGTCCGCCCTGCCGCCGCCGCGGCTGGAATCGAGATTGAGGATCGAGGCCGTGCCGGCCACCGGACCCTGAGTTGGATGAGGCACAAGTTCGCCCAGGCGGCGTGCGAAGGATTCCTGTTCTGGATCGCCAAGATGGTCCTGGTCGCGGAAGAAGATGATCTTGTGTTTCAGGAGAAGCTGATTGATGGCTGCGACCGTCGCGTCCGAAAGGTCTCCGCCGAGGCGAATACCCCTGATTTCGGCTCCGACGCGGCCGGTCAGCGGCACGACATCGGACTCGGGAATGATCTGATTGACGAGAACTGGATTGCTCATGATATCTCCTGGCTGGTCTTGGAAGAAGACGGCAAGTCACATGCGCCCAACGACGGATCCGTCGGGCGTTCGAAAATCTCATTGGTAAAATCGACAGGGCTATGGAACGCTATAATCTATTAAATCAATAGATAAAATATTCTAATTTTGCCTGATTGCCCGAAACAGCCGCCTTTGATATTTTCCTCTTGCCGATGAATTCTCACTTGGGGCCTTCAGCGATGCATCTTTCCATCGCCAAGCCGCTTGCGCGTGGATGGCCTGGTACGGGCTCTCATTCATCGCGGTTCCAGCCTTTGCTTTCGGCTGTCTTTGCGACGAGCGATGCATAGTCCTTGCCGATCTCGTCCAACTTTTTCACCTATTCGCTGTCAAGAAGGAGATGAAATCGCCGGTCGGCTGAAGACCGGTGGCATCGGTCATGCCGGCAACAAACGAGATCGAGCCGATAAGGGCGAGCCCGGCTAAGGTTCGTCGGATACGGATAATGCAGGGCGTCTTGCTCTGGTCTTTGGCTGAAGGTCGCCTTGAGCCGAATCGCTGAGATTGCGGCAACCAACATTACATGCTCTCATTGAGGAATTGGCAAAGACGATTGGAAGGGGATGGGGGCGTTTACGTCAATCTAGCGACCCGATGGTCGCGTTGCGCAACTGTTTTGCACGGCGGTAGGCGGCACTTAATCGGAATCAGTCTTCCAATTGGCGAGACGACCCGGGTCCGGATTCGGCTGGACCAATCTCTTGCTGGCAAAAGCCCTGCCGGAGTGCGATTTCAGATATGTTTCGAATTCAAGGGCCTTAAGCTTGTCGGGAAAGGCGCAGTACCAGAGCAAATTCCATGGTGCGAATTTGGCGGTGTGGGCGGATTTTCCGGCATTGTGGGCCGCAAATCGTTGTTTCAGATCTGCTGTAGACCCGGTGTATTCCTGATCGGGAAAATCGGCGCTGCGGAGAATATAGACGTACCACATCAGCGTTTCAGCCCGTCGTCGCCCTTCGGGCTATGCCGGGCACTGCTTCGGCCTAACGATTTCTCGCGGCTGTGCCACGCGAAGCCCGTAAGGGCGAAGCGTGGTGGAGCTAAGCGGGATCGAACCGCTGACCTCTTGCATGCCATGCAAGCGCTCTCCCAGCTGAGCTATAGCCCCATCAAGGTGGTCCGGCTCGAGGCCGGTCCTGGGAATCTCCTCAGGGCGTGCCCTGCGGAGTGGCGGCTTATTACTTCCGGATTCCGGAGATAGCAAGCCTAAAAAATCTGGCCCGGAGAATTTTTTCCTCGCCGGGCCGAAATGCGGTCTCAGACTTCGTCGTCGTCGCCGGTCACGCCGATGATGTCGCTCATGTCGTCATCATCGTCATCTTCGTCGGGTGTGAGGAAGGTATCGTCGTCGTCGTCGCCTTCGATTTCGACATCGTCATCGCCGATATCGGGGATGTCGTCACCGCTGGCGGCGTCATCGGCATCTTCCAGCGAAACCAGTTCGACTTCGGTGTTTTCAGTATCGACTTCCGCGACCTCCTCTTCCTCGGCAACTTCGGCGATCGCCGAGGTTTCTTCGAAGAAGGACAGAGGGTAGGACTTGCCGGTATAAGGAGAGACGATCGGATCCCGGTTCAGATCATAAAACTTCTTGCCGGTTTCCGGATCGGTACGCTTGGTTCCAAGTTCCGCTTTCGCCACTATAAGCCTCGTGTGAATAGCCGAATATGAGATTCGGCAGATGCCGTTCAAGCCGGCGTTCCATCGGAATTTATAAGCCGGTCCCCTTAATCGCTGTGGCTTCCCATGTCAAAGCCAAACTTTGCGATCCGGCCGCCGGGTTTTTGGCAAGCCGACGGATGACCGCCCGGCGCGTTTATGTTAACGAGCCGCAACAGCTGCGGAAGCGGACGGGAATTGCGACCGGCCAAGCCTGTCTTGCGGCGAAAATAGACTGCGTTTGCAAAGGATTACGCATGCTGCACGGCTCTGCGCCAAAGCCCGCCACCGCCCGCAAATCCGCCGGTCTTGCGGGCAGCGTCCGTATTCCGGGCGACAAGTCGATCTCGCATCGTTCCTTCATGTTCGGCGGGCTTGCTTCCGGCGAAACGCGGATCACCGGCCTGCTCGAAGGCGAGGACGTGATCAATACCGGCCGGGCGATGCAGGCGATGGGCGCCCGAATTCGCAAGGATGGCGCGCAATGGGTGATCGACGGCACCGGCAACGGTGCACTGCTTGCGCCTGACGCGCCGCTCGACTTCGGCAATGCCGGCACCGGCGTGCGGCTGACCATGGGCCTCGTCGGCACCTACGATTTTCGCTCCACCTTCATCGGCGACGCCTCGCTTTCGAAACGGCCGATGGGCCGGGTGCTCAATCCGCTGCGCGAAATGGGCGTGCAGGTCAGCGCCTCCGAGGGCGACAGGCTGCCGGTGACGCTCAGAGGCCCGGGAACGCCGAGCCCGATCCGTTATCGCGTGCCGATGGCATCCGCCCAGGTGAAATCGGCCGTGCTGCTTGCCGGCCTCAATACGCCGGGTGTCACCACGGTCATCGAGCCGGTGATGACGCGCGACCATACCGAAAAGATGCTGCAGGGTTTTGGCGCCGCCCTTTCCGTTGAAACGGACAGCGAGGGTGTGCGCACGATCCGGCTCGAAGGCCGCGGCAAGCTCAAAGGCCAGGTGATCGACATTCCGGGCGATCCCTCCTCCACCGCCTTCCCGCTGGTTGCGGCGCTGCTTGTCCCCGGCTCCGACATCACCATCGTCAACGTGCTGATGAACCCGACCCGCACCGGGCTGATCCTGACGCTGCAGGAGATGGGGGCCAATATCGAGGTGGCGAATGCACGTCTTGCCGGCGGCGAGGACGTGGCGGACCTGCGCGTGCGCCATTCCGAACTCAAGGGCGTGACCGTTCCCGAAGATCGCGCGCCGTCGATGATCGATGAATATCCTATTCTCGCCGTCGCCGCCTGTTTCGCCGAGGGCGCGACTATCATGAAGGGGCTGGAGGAACTGCGGGTCAAGGAGTCCGACCGTCTTTCCGCCGTCGCCGACGGCCTGAAGCTGAATGGCGTCGACTGCGACGAAGGCGAGGATTTTCTCATCGTGCGCGGCCGGCCCGACGGCAAGGGCCTCGGTAACGCTGCCGACGGCCGGGTCAGCACACATCTCGACCATCGCATCGCCATGAGCTTCCTTGTCATGGGACTTGCCTCGGAGCATCCTGTGACGATCGACGACGCGGCGATGATCGCGACCAGTTTTCCGGAATTCATGCAGCTGATGACCGGCCTTGGAGCAAAGATCGAGGCGGTGGCGGAATGATCTACCGGCCGCCGCAATTCCGCGAAGCCAAACTCATTTGCCGTTTCGGCGCGCTGTCGCAGGATTGATCACATGACGAACGAGACCTTCACCATCGCCATCGATGGCCCGGCGGCAGCGGGCAAGGGCACGCTCTCGCGCCTCATCGCAGAGCGCTACGGATATCACCATCTTGATACCGGCCTGACCTATCGCGCCACAGCCAAAGCGCTGCTCGATGCCGGCCTGCCGCTCGACGACGAGGCGGTGGCGGAAAAGATCGCGCGAGAGGTTGAACTCGCTGGATTGGATCGCGATATACTTTCCAAACATGAGATCGGCGAAGCCGCATCGAAGATTGCCGTCATGCCGGCGGTGCGCCGGGCTCTGGTCGAAGCGCAACGGCGGTTTTCGGCGAAAGCCCCGGGAACCGTGATCGACGGGCGCGATATCGGCACGGTCGTCTGCCCGAATGCGGCGGTGAAATTCTATGTAACGGCGTCGCCGGAAGTCCGCGCAAGACGCCGTTATGACGAGATCCTCGGCAAAGGCCTGACCGCGGATTTCGATGCGATCTTCGAGGACGTCAAGCGGCGCGACGAACGCGACATGGGACGGGCCGACAGCCCTTTGAAACCAGCTGATGATGCGCACTTGCTTGATACGTCGGAAATGAGTATAGAGGCCGCGTTTCAAGCTGCTCAATCGATCATCGATGCGGTCTTGAGCCGAAATGCCTAAATTCAAGCGATTTTGCGTGCTCTGAGCATGGATCGCTTCTAATACAGCAAGCCTGAAATTCCGTCCAAGCGCCGGATTGCCTTCGTAAGAGAAGGCGGACTGGGTTCAGGCCCGTTCAACGCAAACCAACCGGCGCGTACGTGTCCGCTTCCGTTTTAGGACACGCAGGAGATTTTATGTCAGTAGCTACCCCCTCCCGCGAGGATTTCGCGGCTCTTCTCGAAGAGTCCTTTGCCAAGAACGACCTGGCCGAAGGCTATGTCACCAAGGGCATCGTCACGGGCATCGAGAAGGACGTCGCCGTTGTCGACGTCGGTCTGAAGGTTGAAGGCCGCATCGCGCTCAAGGAATTCGGCGCGCGCGCCAAGGACGGCCTGTTGAAGGTCGGCGACGAAGTCGAAGTCTATGTCGAGCGCATCGAAAACGCGCTTGGCGAAGCCGTTCTGTCGCGCGAGAAGGCTCGCCGCGAAGAAAGCTGGGTCAAGCTCGAAGCCAAGTTCGAAGCTGGCGAGCGCGTCGAAGGCGTGATCTTCAACCAGGTCAAGGGCGGCTTCACGGTCGACCTCGACGGTGCGATCGCCTTCCTGCCGCGTTCTCAGGTCGATATTCGCCCGATCCGCGACGTGACCCCGCTGATGCACAACCCGCAGCCCTTCGAAATCCTCAAGATGGACAAGCGCCGCGGCAACATCGTGGTTTCGCGCCGTACGGTTCTGGAAGAATCCCGTGCCGAGCAGCGTTCTGAAATCGTTCAGAACCTCGAAGAAGGCCAGGTTGTCGACGGCGTCGTCAAGAACATCACCGATTACGGTGCGTTCGTTGACCTCGGCGGCATCGACGGCCTGCTGCACGTCACCGACATGGCATGGCGCCGTGTGAACCATCCGTCGGAAATCCTGAACATCGGCCAGCAGGTCAAGGTTCAGATCATCCGCATCAACCAGGAAACCCACCGTATCTCGCTCGGCATGAAGCAGCTCGAGTCCGATCCGTGGGATGGCATCCAGGCCAAGTATCCGGAAGGCAAGAAGATTTCCGGTACCGTTACGAATATCACCGACTACGGTGCATTCGTCGAGCTGGAGCCGGGCATCGAAGGCCTGATCCACATCTCGGAAATGTCCTGGACCAAGAAGAACGTTCACCCCGGCAAGATCCTGTCCACGAGCCAGGAAGTCGAAGTCGTCGTTCTCGAAGTCGATCCGTCCAAGCGCCGTATCTCGCTCGGCCTCAAGCAGACGCTGGAAAACCCGTGGGCAGCATTCGCCCGCAGCCATCCGGCCGGCACTGAAGTCGAAGGCGAAGTCAAGAACAAGACCGAATTCGGCCTGTTCATCGGCCTCGACGGCGATGTCGACGGCATGGTGCACCTCTCCGACCTCGACTGGAACCGTCCGGGCGAACAGGTCATCGAGGAGTTCAACAAGGGTGACGTCGTCAAGGCCGTCGTTCTGGACGTCGATGTCGAGAAGGAACGCATCTCGCTCGGCATCAAGCAGCTCGGCAAAGATGCAGTCGGCGACGCCGCTGCTTCTGGCGACCTGCGCAAGAATGCAGTCGTTTCCTGCGAAGTCATCGCGGTAAACGACGGCGGCGTCGAAGTGAAGCTCGTCAACCACGAGGACATCACTTCCTTCATCCGTCGCGCCGACCTCGCCCGCGATCGCGACGAGCAGCGCCCCGAGCGCTTCTCGGTCGGCCAGGTGTTCGACGCCCGCGTCACCAACTTCTCCAAGAAGGACCGCAAGATCATGCTGTCCATCAAGGCTCTGGAGATTGCGGAAGAGAAGGAAGCCGTTGCCCAGTTCGGTTCGTCCGACAGCGGCGCTTCGCTCGGCGACATCCTGGGCGCAGCCCTGAAGAACCGCGGCGGCGAATAAGCCTCACCGCCTTTGAATTGAAGAACCCGCCGGAGCGATCCGGCGGGTTCTTCATTTTCAGGCTTTAAAAAAAGCTATTCCCAGCCGACCATGCGCTGATAGAGGGCATAGACCGGATCGGCGGCCGCGCCTGCCGGCTGATGAGCCACTGGTTCGGAATCGATCATCCTCGGGGTCCTCCGCGCGGGTGCTGCGTCGGTCTCTTCGCCGTCGGGCTCGGCATCCTCGCCGCCGGACTGCGCCTGCTGCTCGTCCTGATTCTGATCCTGTGGGGCGCCGTCGCGATGGTGCTGGTGCTGGTGGTGGGTTTCGCCTGCCTTTTCGTTCGACAGGATATCCTTGGCGAACTGATAGGGCAGCTGGGTGTAGGCAAGTCCCTCCGGCATTCTTGCCGCCAGCGGCACATAGGGGGATTCGATCGTCTCCGGGAGCGGTATCATTTCCGCTTGGGCGGAGACTTCCCTCGGCTGGCGGGTCTCGACAACCAAGGGCGGGATATCCGGCTGCGACGAGCGGAGCGCTGCGGTCTGGCGGACGTCCGGCGCGGCAAGTTCCACCGGCTGCTTAGTCAAGCTCCCGGTCGCCTCGCTGATGACGGCGTCATCGAGGATCGTATCGATTTCCACCGCCGCATCGACGGGAACATCCTCCAGCACGGTTTCGATTTCCTGCTCGCGGATGAGGGTGGCGATCATCTCCGAGGCTTCTTCGGTCATGGAGGCGACGATCCCTGCCCAGTTCCTGGGAATGACGGGATCGGCCTTGTCGGACACTATGCGGGGCTGAACGGCCGATTGCTCCACCGCTTCCTGCGTATCCTCGATTTTGTCCAGATCCGTTGACAATAATTGCTGGGCTTCGATCTCCTGCGGCAGGGATTCTTCCGCGGCGACTTCCGCTGCCGCCACCGGGGCAGGCTGGGCCGGGGCTTCTTCAGGCTGTGGCGTTTCCGGATCGGCGGCCTCGACAGTTTCGGCGATAAGCGGCTCTTCGGCAGTCACGAGCGCTGCAGCCTCGGTCAACGGAGCGACCAATACCGGCACCTTTTCCGCCAGCTGGCGCGTGGCGGCAGTCGGCCTGTTGTCCTCATGCAGCTGGATTTCGGGGCGGGCTTCGGCGCGCATCGGCGAGGCGTCGTTCTGGCCATAGGAGCGCACGACGGCGCGGGCGGCGAGATCGCGATCCTTGTAGCGAACGATTTCCAGATAGGCGACGATGCGGGCGGCTTCCGGGCCTGTCGGGTTTTTCAGAGCTTCGGCAATGGTCCGCAGCGGCAGACCGTGGCCTTGCGCGGTCAGCTGGCGCTCGACCTCGTCGATTCTCGCGGCCGGCAGCCGCCGGATCGTATCGGCAAGCCGGGAGGCGAAGGCAAGATTGCTCTCATCATCTCCACGATCGAGCGAAATCGAGCGGCCTGCCGCGTCGATGACATCAAAAAGGGCTTCGACCATGCGCTCGCGCGCCGCAAGGAGCAGAATGTTGAGCTTGCCGGCAATGGCGGAATTGAGGTCTGCGGCTTCGACGGCGTTGACAGGCGCGGGGGCAATCACCGACTGGCCGAGACCGCCGGCGACGATCGCCGCTGTCTGACCCTGGGACGAAAAGCTTGCATTGGACGCTGCACGAACGGGAGTCAACATGGCATGCTCCTTTCGTAAAGTGACGATGAAAGCAGGCTCTAGAAAAGGACCGCGCTCATCCGGTCCCCTTGCATCCCAGCAGATCCTCCTGTCCGCATGACGCAGTTCCGGCGTCATCGAAATGCATAAAAATTAACGGGAATATTAATAAACAGGCGTTAACGAATCGCTAACGACGCCGGCAAGCCTGCCGCACGGCTATTAACAAACGCAGAATGAAGGCAATTCGCTCAGCTATGGGCGAAGATATCGGCCTCTTCCCAGCCGAGCAGATCGAGCTTGGCGCGGGTCGGCAGGAATTCGAAGCAGGCCGTCGCATGATCATAGCGGCCGTCGCGGATCAGCCGTTCCGTCAGCTTGTCGCGCAACGCATGCAGATAAAGCACGTCGGAGGCGGCATATTCGAGCTGGGCCGGGGACAGCCTCTCGGCTGCCCAATCGGAAGATTGCTGCGCCTTGGAGACGTCGACGTCGAGCATCTCCTTGAGATTATCCTTGAGGCCGTGGCGATCCGTATAGGTCCGGATCAGGCGCGAGGCGATCTTGGTGCAGAAAACCGGGGTCGTCGTGACGCCGAAGGTGTGGAAGAGCACGGCAATATCGAAGCGGCCGTAATGAAAGATCTTCTGATGGGTCGGGTCTTCGAGCAGTGCGACAAGATTGGGCGCCACTTTCTGACCGGCGGCGATGCGGATGATATCGGCGGTGCCGTCACCCGGCGAAAGCTGGACGACGCAGAGCCGATCGCGGCGCGGCACCAGGCCGAGCGTTTCGGTGTCGATCGCAATCGCGCCGGTGTAGCGGGCAATGTCGGCCGCTGAAATATCGCCTTCGTGATAACGTATGGTCGCTGCCATGAGACTGTCTTTCGTTCGATGCATCCCCTACAGCGCCGCACGTCTTTTCGAGAGCCGCAAAGGACGCTCTAGCACTTGAATGGCTGCATAACTTTATGCAGCAGCGCTATAGCGCAAAGACGCAAAATACGAAACCGCTTTCCTGCCGCGGACCGTTCAGAATGTCGGCGGCGTATTGATCCAGAGAAGCACGGTTTCGCCATCGTGGCGGTTGCGCCAGGAATGATCGCGGCGGCTTTCGAAATAGAGTGAATCGCCGGGGCCGAGATCGAAGAACTGATCGCCGTCGAGCACCAGTTCGAGCCGGCCGGACAGAACATGCATGAATTCCTCGCCCTCGTGGCGATAGGCGCCCTCGCTGGCAGCACCCGGCGCCAACACGAAACGATGGCAATCCATCATCCGGCGGCCTTCGGCGAGGAGCTGCACCGCGACACCCGGCGTCGTTTCCGGCCAGGCGCGCCATTCACCAGCGCGCACCAGCGCCGCTACCTCCCCGCTTTCCTCACCCGAGAGGCGCGAGACGGTGGTGCCGTAATACTCCGCCAGATCGTGCAGCGTCTTGAAGCTGACACCCTGCGAGGTGCGCTCCAGCGTCGAGAGCGTCGACGAGGTGACGCCGATGTCGCCGGCCACCTGATCGAGGGTTTTGCCGCTCGCATGGCGCAGGCTGCGCAGCTTGCGGCCGAGGCCGGTATCCTGGCTTGCCTCGGCGCCATCGGCGGAAGGTTCCTCGCTCTCCAGCGCCTCGCGGATTGCCGCGGGATTGAGCCCGCGCTCGACACGATACCAGGAGATGCGCTTCAACCGCGCCACATCGTCGGCGCTGTATTGCCGATGGCCAGTTTCGGAACGACCGGGAACCACCAGACCCTGGCTTTCCCAGAGACGCAGCGTCGAAGCCGAAACGCCCGCCAGCCGCGCGGCTTCCGCCACCTTGTAGCGTACAGGCCCATTATCATCCATGCGAAACTATCTCCGATTCCAATCGCCCCAGAACCTCCATCAAAAAGCGTGATGTTTGAAGCAAAAAATGCCGCTTGTTTTCTTGCAGGAAAAATGTAGGTGTTTTATATATATCTTGCAGAAATTATGCAAGATAGCATTCAAACCCTTTCAGCGCAGGAGCCATCGATGAACGCGACAAGCCTTACCGACCGGAAGAACGCCGCTATTTCACGCGGCGTCGGCATGACCACCCAGATCTATGCGGATCGCGCAGAGAATGCCGAGATTTGGGACAAGGAGGGCCGCCGCTACATCGATTTCGCCGCCGGCATCGCCGTTCTCAATACCGGCCACCGTCATCCCCGGGTCATCGCAGCGGTCAAGGATCAGCTCGACCGCTTCACCCATACCTGCCATCAGGTGGTGCCCTACGAAAGCTACGTCCAACTTGCCGAACGGCTGAACGCGCTGCTGCCTGGCGATTTCGAGAAGAAGACGATCTTCGTCACGACGGGCGCCGAAGCGGTCGAGAACGCCGTCAAGATCGCGCGTGCCGCAACCGGCCGCTCGGCCGTCATCGCCTTTGGCGGCGGCTTCCATGGCCGCACCTTCATGGGCATGGCGCTGACCGGCAAGGTCGTGCCCTACAAGGTCGGCTTCGGCGCGATGCCGGGCGACGTGTTCCATATTCCCTTCCCGGTCGAGCTGCACGGCGTCACCGCCGATCAGTCGCTGGCGGCGCTGAAAAAGCTCTTCGCCGCCGATGTCGATCCGCAGCGCGTCGCGGCCATCATCATCGAGCCGGTGCAGGGCGAAGGCGGCTTCTACTCCGCACCCGCCGCCTTCATGAAGGCGCTGCGCGAGCTCTGCGACCAGCACGGCATCCTGCTGATCGCCGACGAGGTGCAGACCGGTTTTGCCCGCACCGGCCGGATGTTCGCGATGGATCATCACGAGGTGGCACCCGACCTGACGACGATGGCAAAGAGCCTCGCCGGCGGCTTTCCGCTCGCCGCCGTCACCGGCCGCGCCGCGATCATGGATGCGCCGGGACCGGGCGGGCTCGGCGGCACCTATGGCGGCAATCCGCTCGGGATCGCCGCTGCCCACGCCGTGCTCGACGTCATTGCCGACGAAGATCTCTGCAACCGCGCCAACCAGCTTGGCGGACGGCTGAAGCAGCGGCTGGAATCATTGCGCGGGACGGTGCCCGAGATCGTCGATATCCGCGGGCCGGGCTTCATGAACGCCGTCGAATTCAACGACCGGACGACGGGACTGCCGAGCGCGGAATTCGCCAACCGGGTGCGGCTGATCGCGCTCGACAAGGGCCTGATCCTGCTCACCTGCGGCGTCCACGGAAACGTCATCCGCTTCCTCGCGCCGATCACCATCCAGGACGAGGTCCTCGGCGAGGCGCTCGATATTCTCGAGGCCTCGATGCTGGAAGCGAGCGCGGGCAGTTAAGTGCACCCGAACCGGATTCAATGGCTGCCCGCAACCCGGCAGCCGCACTCCCAAGGAGGATATGACATGGCTTTCACCGCCGCACTGACCAGACACGTTGCCTTCTCCTCGCCGTTCCTGTGCGATGCCGGCTATATCAATGGCGTCTGGACGTCAGGCGATGCCACGAGGACTTTCGACGTGCTGAACCCGGCAACCGGCGAGCTGCTCGCCTCGCTGCCCGATATGGGTGCGGCAGAGACACGGGCGGCGATCGACGCAGCCCATGCCGCCCAGCCGGGCTGGGCTGCCCGCCCGGCCAAGGAACGCAGCGCGATCCTGCGCAAATGGTTCGACCTGATGGTCGCCAATGCCGACGAACTCGCGGCGATCCTGACCGCCGAAATGGGCAAGCCGTTCCCGGAAGCGCGCGGCGAGATCCTTTATGCCGCGGCCTATATCGAATGGTACGCGGAAGAAGCCAAGCGCATCTACGGCGAGACGATCCCCGCGCCTTCCGACGACAAACGAATGATCGTCATCCGGCAGCCGGTCGGCGTCGTCGGCACGATCACGCCGTGGAATTTCCCGGCGGCGATGATCACCCGCAAGATCGCCCCGGCGCTTGCCGTCGGCTGCACCGTGGTCTCGAAGCCCGCCGAACAGACGCCGCTGACGGCGATCGCGCTTGCCGTGCTCGCCGAGCAGGCCGGCATTCCCGCCGGTGTCTTCAACGTCATCGTCGGGGTCGACGGTCCGGCAATCGGCCGCGAGCTCTGCGGCAACGAAAAGGTGCGCAAGATCAGCTTCACCGGTTCGACGGAAGTCGGCCGCATCCTGATGCGGCAGTGCGCCGACCAGATCAAGAAGGTGAGCCTGGAACTCGGCGGCAACGCGCCCTTCATCGTCTTCGACGATGCCGATCTTGACGCTGCCGTCGAAGGCGCGATCGCTTCCAAATACCGCAATGCCGGCCAGACCTGCGTCTGTGCCAACCGCCTCTACGTCCAGTCGAACGTCTATGACGCCTTCGCCGCCAAGCTTGCCGCCAAGGTCGCCGAGATGTCGGTCGGCGACGGCTTCAAGCCGGGCGTCGTGATCGGGCCGCTGATCGACGCGCAAGGCCTTGCCAAGGTGGAGGATCATGTCAGCGACGCGCTTGCCAAGGGCGCCAAGGTGCTGACCGGCGGCAAGCGCATCGACGGCGCCGGCACCTTCTTCACGCCGACGGTGCTGACAGGCGTTGCGCGCGGCATGAAGGTGGCGCGCGAGGAGACCTTCGGGCCGGTGGCGCCGCTCTTTCGCTTCGACACGGTCGAAGATGTCATCAACCAAGCCAACGACACGGAGTTCGGCCTCGCCGCCTATTTCTACGCCGGCGATCTGAAGAAGGTCTGGCGGGTGGCGGAAGCGCTGGAATACGGCATGATCGGCATCAATACCGGCTTGATGTCATCCGAGACGGCACCCTTCGGCGGTATCAAGCAATCCGGCCTTGGCCGCGAAGGCTCGCGACACGGCGCCGACGACTATCTGGAAATGAAATATCTCTGCATCGGCGGCGTTTGATCCGCCGCCTCATGGCGCAAGACACCCAACGACACGCGGCATTGCGCCGCGTGTCGTCAATAATGCGGCGGGCGGGTGATCGCTGGCGCGTCCAGCGACTGCTCCTCGAGCGACAGGAAGCGTTCGGTCAGCCGGTCGAGCTTGGTGCGCATCTGCTCGACCGTTTTCCATTGCTCGGCGAGCTGATCGGAAAGCTCTTCGATCGTCTTTGCCTGGTGGGCCAGCATTTCTTCCAGCCGGGTGATGTGGTTCGTCTCGTCGGACATCGATGCTCCTTTGCCGAAACCGGCACAGATGGTTCTCCCAAAGCGGAAATAGGCCGCCTCGTCAATGCTTTCCATGCCCGGCGCGGCCACGCGCAAAACTGTACCGTTTGGTTACTAAAAGACCTTGCCGCGCCTGATGTTGTGGGGTAGGCCGTTATCCATCAGGGAGGAATACTGATGGATGCAGGAAACGGCTTTCTTCATCCGGACCGGCTTTTTCCGGCTGATCCGGCAACACGGACCATCGCGCGAGAGCTCTACGAGACGGTGCGCAATCTTCCGATCGTCAGCCCGCATGGGCATACCGAACCCTCCTGGTTCGCCCACGACAAGCCCTTTGAAGACGCGGCCTCGCTGCTGGTCATTCCCGATCACTATCTCTTCCGCATGCTGCACAGCGTCGGCGTCACCTTGGACGAGCTCGGCGTGCCGCGGCTCGACGGCAAGCCGGTGGCTGAGGGGCGGGCGATCTGGCGGACCTTTGCCGCGCATTATCATCTCTTCCGCGGGACGCCTTCGAGCCTCTGGGTCGACCACGCCATGTCGGCCGTGCTCGGCTGCACCGAGCCGCTGACATCAGACAATGCCGATGCGCTCTACGACCATATCAATGCCCAGCTTGCCCTTCCGGAATTCCGCCCGCGGGCGCTGCATCAGCGATTCGGCATCGAAACGATCGCGACGACGGATGGAGCGCTCGATCCTCTGGCGCATCACCAGAAGATGGCGGCCGACGGCTGGATCGGCAAGGTGCGCACCACCTACAGGCCGGACAGTGTCACCGATCCCGATGCCGTCGGCTTCCGCGACAATCTCATCAAGTTCGGAGAGATCACCGGCGTCGACGTCACGCGCTGGGACGGCCTGATCGAGGCGCATCGGCGCCGGCGCGCCTACTTCCGCCAGTTCGGCGCCACCGCGACCGATCACGGCGTGCCCACGGCCTTCACCGCCGATCTGCCGCTTGCGGAAAAACAGGCGCTGCTCGACAAGGCGCTGAAGGGTCCGCTTTCGGCCGAGGATGCCGAGCTCTTCCGCGGCCAGATGATGACCGAGATGGCCGGACTTTCGGCCGAGGACGGCATGGTGATGCAGATCCATGCCGGCTCGAGACGCAATACCGACAGCGGACTTTTTGCGGCCCGCGGCCCGAATATGGGCGCCGATATCCCCACACCCACGGACTGGGTCGGCGGCTTGAATGCGCTGCTATCAAAATATGGTCACGCACCAGGTTTGCGTGTACTGCTCTTCACGCTCGACGAGACGACCTATGCACGCGAGCTGGCGCCGATGGTCGGCCATTGGCCCTGCCTGATGATCGGCCCGCCCTGGTGGTTCCACGACAGCCCGCTCGGCATCCGCCGTTACCTCGACCAGGTCGTCGAGACGGCGGGTTTTGCCAATATGGCGGGTTTCAACGACGATACGCGCGCGCTGCTATCGATCCCGGCCCGGCATGACGTCTGGCGCCGCGAAGTCTGCCGCTTCCTTGCCCAGCTCGCCGCCGAGCACCGGATTTCCAAGCGCGAAGCCGAGATCGTCGCAGGCGAGCTCTCCTATGGCAATGCAAAGAAGGCCTACAAGCTGTGACCGAACGACTACGGACCCTTTCCGGCCTCGCCCCGACGGCGAAGCTTCCCGCCTATGACCGCAGCCGGCTGAAAAGCGGCATCCTGCATCTGGGTCCAGGCGCCTTCTTCCGCGCGCATTTCGCGCCGTTTACGGATGCTGCGCTCGCAGCCGCAGGCGGCGACTGGGGCATCGAGGTAGCAAGCCTGCGCACGCCCGATGTCGCTGACAATCTGAGCGCTCAGAACGGGCTTTATACGACGCTGATCCGCGACAGCTCGGGCACGACGGCTGAGGTGATCGGTTCGATCCTGAAGGCGCATGTGGCGCCCCGCGATCCGGCTGGCCTGCTGGCGCGGCTCGAAGATCCCGCTGTCCGCATCGTCAGCATGACGGTGACGGAAAAGGCCTATGGTTTCGATCCGTCAACCGGCGGCCTCGATCTGAAGCACCCCGATATCGTCGCCGATCTCGCCAGCCGGCATGCGCCTCGCGGCGTCATCGGTTACCTCGTCGAAGGCCTTGCGCGCCGCCGGCAGAAGGGGATCGCGCCCTTTACGCCGCTCAGCTGCGACAACCTGCCGAGCAACGGCGCGGTTCTGAAACGCCTCGTGCTTGAATTCACCTCGCGCATCGATCCCGACCTGCATCGATGGATCGAAGCGAATGTGCCCTTCCCTTCGACGATGGTCGACCGCATCACTCCGGCAAGCACCGAAGCGACCTATGCCGATGCCGAGCGGCTGACGGGCCGCACCGACATGGCGGCGGTCGAGACAGAGCCTTTTACGCAGTGGGTCATCGAAGATCATTTCGCCAATGGCCGGCCGGCCTGGGAAAAGGTCCGCGGCGCGCTGATGGTCGAGGAAGTCTCGGCCTACGAAAAAATGAAGCTGCGGATGCTGAACGGAGCCCATTCGCTGCTCGCCTACCTCGGTTATATCGGCGGCTATGAATTCATCCGCGACGTGATGGACGATGCAGCCCTGGCAGCACTTGCTTACCGCCACATGCACGCGGCCGCGCGTACGCTCGATCCGGTGCCGGGCATCGATCTCGATGACTATGCCAACGAATTGATAGCGCGCTTTGCGAACAAGGCGATCGCCCATCGCACCTATCAGATCGCCATGGACGGCACGCAGAAACTGCCGCAACGGCTGCTGGAGCCGGCAAGCGAGGCTCTGGCGCATGGCGACAGGGCGGAGACCTATGCGATCGCCGTAGCGGCGTGGATGCGCTATGCGATCGGCGAACACGGAAACGGCGAGCGTTATGAGCTGCGCGATCCAAGGGCTGCAGAAATCGCCGCTCTCATCGCCGATACCCCGCGCACCGGCCTGGCGATTTCGGCGGCTCTTTTCACCCTTCCCGGACTTTTCCCGGCGGCTTTGACAGGCCACCGGGCCTGGACGCAGGATGTGGCTGACAAGCTGGAGATCCTGATCCAGGACGACCGGTTGCCGCTGTTCTGAGGCTCGGAGCCTCTGGCGCAGGCTCTATCTCTTCCTCATCCTGTCCTCTTCCCTCGGGGCACGTCTTGCTCTGACTAGGGAGAGATGGCAAGGCGTTGCTACACGTCCAAGCCGCGACCGTCCTGCTTTGACGCTGAAACACGGCAAACCCAAGTCGTATGGTCAGGCCTTCACTCGCGCCATATCGGGATCATAGAGCGGCGACAGCGATACCTTGCAGGGGATGCGTTCCCGCGCGACATCGAGCTCATAGGTGCCTGAGAGCACGAAATCCTCGGTCACGCCCTCGGGGCTGCGGACGTAGCCATAGCCGATCGGCTTGCCCAGTGTATAACCGAAGCCGCCGCTCGACAGCCAGCCGACGCGCTTGCCGTCGCGATAGATCGTTTCGCGGCCGAGCAGCACGGCATCGGCATCCTCGGGAATGAAGCAGGCGAGGCGCTTCTTGACGCCTCCCGAAAGCTGCTGCTCGATCGCCTCACGGCCGCGGAAGGGAATATTCCTTCGCATCTTCACCGCCCAGCCGAGACCGGCTTCAATAGGCGTATGGTCGGGACCGATATCCGACCCCCAGGCGCGATAACCCTTTTCCAGGCGGCAGCTCTCGATCGCGCGATAGCCGGCATTGACGAGGCCGAGTTCGCCGCCTGATGCCATCAGCACGTCGTAGACCGTGGTCGCATATTCAACGGGAATATGCAGTTCGTAGCCGAGCTCACCGACATAGGTGATGCGCAGCGCCCGCACCGGGCAGCCTGCAATGCCGATGGTCCTGACCTTGCCGAAGGGGAAGGCCGCATTCGAGACGTCGCTACCCGTCACCTTTTCCAGCACGGCGCGGGAATTCGGTCCCATCAGCGACAGCACGGAATAGGCGGATGTGACGTCGACCAGCTCGGCCTGCATCGCCGCCGGGATATTGCGTGCGATCCAGTCGAAGTCATGGGTGGCAAAGCCGGTACCGGTGACGATGTAATATTCGTTCTCGGCGATGCGGGCGACCGTCACGTCGCATTCGATGCCGCCCTTGTCGTTCAGCATCTGCGTGTAGATGAGCGAGCCGACCGGCCTTGCGACATCGTTGGAGGCGATCCAGGACAAGGCTGCCTCGGCATCCCTGCCCTTCAGCACGAATTTGGCAAAGGAGGTCTGGTCGAAGATGACGGCCGCCTCACGCACCGCCTTATGCTCGCGGCCGACGGCGTCGAACCAGTTCTGCCTGGTGTAGCTGTAGATATCCTTCGGCTCCTCGTTGGCGAAGAGATCGGCAAACCAGTTCGGCCGTTCCCAGCCGAGCTTTTCGCCGAAACAGGCGCCCTGCGCCTTCAGCCGGTCATAGAGCGGCGATTTGCGGCAGGGGCGGCCGCTCGAATGTTCCTCGAACGGCCAGGCCATGGTGTAATGTTTGCCATAGGCTTCGAGCGTGCGTGTCCGCACCCAGTCGGTATCGAAATGCGGCCGGCCGAAACGGCGGATATCGACCGGCCAGAGATCATAGGGCGGCTCTCCCTTCGTCACCCATTCGGCAAGCGCCATGCCGGCGCCGCCGGCAGAGGCGATGCCGAAGGCGTTGAAGCCGGCGCCGACGAAGAAATTCTTCAGCTCCGGCGCCTCGCCGAGAATGAAGTTGCCATCCGGCGTGAAGCTTTCCGGGCCGTTCAGCAGCTGCTTGACGCCGACATTTTCCAGCGCCGGAACGCGGCCGAGCGCCTGTTCCATGATCTGCTCGAAATGGTCGAAATTACTGTCCAGCAGCGTGTAGTGGAAACCTTCGGGGATACCGTTTTTCGCCCAGGGGATGGGGTTCGGCTCGTAGCCGCCCATGACGATGCCGCCGACCTCTTCCTTGTAATAGGTCAGGCGATCGGGATCGCGCAGCGTCGGCAGGTTGGAGGGCACGCCGAAGGATTCGGTGATGATGTATTGATGCTCGACGGAGACCAGCGGCACGTTGACGCCGAAGCGGGCGGCGAAGGCGCGCGTCCATTGGCCGGCACAGACGACGACGCGCTCGCATTCGATGCGCCCTTGCGCCGTGACGACGGCACGGATTCTCCCCTTGTCGATTTCAAGGTCGAGGACTTCGGTATCCTCGAAGATCGAAACGCCCGACATGCGGGCGCCCCTTGCCAGCGCCTGGGTGATGTCGGAGGGATTGGCCTGGCCGTCGGTCGGGAGGAAGGCAGCGCCGACGAGATCGTCCACAGTCATCAGCGGCCAGAGATCGAAGGCTTCCTGCGGGGTCAGCAATTGCATTTCGAGGCCGAAGGACTGGGCGGTGGTCGCCTGGCGCCTGACCTCGGTCCAGCGTTCCTCATTGCAGGCAAGGCGCAGGCCACCATTCATCTTCCAGCCAGTGCCGAGGCCCGTTTCCTCTTCCAGCCGCTTGTAGAGATCGACGGAATAGCCGAGAAGCTGGGTGATGTTGGCGCTGGTGCGCAGTTGGCCGACGAGGCCGGCGGCATGGAAGGTGGTGCCCGAGGTAAGCTTCTTGCGCTCCAGCAGGACGGTATCGGTCCAGCCGAGCTTGCCGAGATGATAGGCCGTCGAGCAGCCGATG
Source organism: Rhizobium sp. SU303 (assembly GCF_021052345.1). Lineage (NCBI taxonomy): Bacteria > Pseudomonadati > Pseudomonadota > Alphaproteobacteria > Hyphomicrobiales > Rhizobiaceae > Rhizobium > Rhizobium sp. SU303. The sequence continues at coordinate 4,721,066 of NZ_CP088095.1, read as the reverse complement.
ATGCCGCCGCCGATGACCACGGCTTTCGCCGTCTTCGGTAATTCCTTCGTCATTTATCGGTCCTGTTCAAAGGCTTGATAGGCGCGCTCGAAGCGCGCGAGATTTTCGGCCGTATAGCCGGCGTAATCGAAATCGATGGTGGAATGGATTTCCGAAATCATGCTCCAGAGCGTCTCGCGCAGCAGCGAGGCGCATTTCATCGCGGCGTAGCGCCTGTTGAGATCATCGGTCAGCGGCCGGGCGAAATAGGTCTCCAGCATCGTGTGCTCGGCCGCTTCCGAGAACTCGTTGTTGGAGGCCAATCCGCCGAGATCGAAAAGCGGCGTGTTGAAACCGGCATAGTCCCAGTCGATCAGCCAGAGCCGCTTGCCGTCATCGAGAAAGTTGGCGGCCAGCAGGTCGTTGTGGCCGAAGGCGATCTCGAAAGGCCCTGCCGCTTCTTCCAGCGTCTCAGCCCTGCCGACGAGCCCCTGCAGCAGCGGAAGATAGGCGCTTTCCGACGCCTTCAGATTGGCGGCATAATCTCGGATGACGTGGAAGACCCAGAAGATCATCGCCTGGCCACGGAAATGCCGGGCGATGTCGCGATGGCAGGCACGCACCAGCGGCAAGACCCGGGCGAGCATGTGCGGCGTCCTGATATCCTCCGGCGACAGCGCCCGCGCCTCGATATATTCGAGCACCAGGACGCCCGGCGAATGATGGATGACGGCAGGCGATATGCCGGCCGCATGGGCGGCACGGCTCGCGGCGAGCTCGTTCTGCCTGTTGATGTGATGGATCGGGATATCGGTGCCGAGTCTCACCACGCAACGCGCGACGGCATCGCTGACCAAATAGTTCCTGTTGGTGATGCCGCCTGCTATCGGCGAGATTTCGATCGGCCCCTGCCAGATGCCAAGCGCATGAATCCTATCTTCAGGCGTCATGCTCAACCCCCTTGCGGCCCTTCGTGAAATGATGGGCCAGAGGAGGATCGGCTGTCAAGCAGCCGCGCGCTTAGATCGTCTTGCCGGCCGCGTCGAAGACGTGGCAGCGGGCCGGATCGAAGGAAGCCTTCACATTGGCGCCGGGGTCCACCTTCTGCTGGCCGTCGAGTGCGACGGTCAGGAGCTGGTTATCCGGCGTCGTGGTATAGAGCATGGTAGCGCCGCCGAGGTTTTCAACGAGATCGACGTTGACGGTCGACAGTGTGATTGCGCCTTCGGCCAGCGAAAGATGTTCGGGGCGAATGCCGAAAGTGACCTCCTCCCCCGCCCCGCCTTTCAGGCGGCGCGGCAGGCGGACGGAATTGCCGCAGACATGAATGCTGGTTTCGGTCTCTCCGACCTGCTCGATGCGGGCCTTCAAAAAATTCATCTTCGGGCTGCCGATGAAACCGGCGACAAAGCGGTTGGCCGGGTTGTTGTAGAGATCGAGCGGGGCGCCGACCTGCTCGATACGACCGGAATTCAACACCACGATCTTGTCCGCCATCGTCATGGCTTCGACCTGGTCATGGGTGACATAGATCATCGTATTGCCGAGGCTGCGGTGCAGGCGGGAGATCTCGACGCGCATCTGCACGCGCAGTTCGGCATCGAGGTTCGACAGCGGCTCGTCGAACAGGAAGATCCGCGGCTCGCGCACGATGGCGCGGCCGATCGCGACGCGCTGGCGCTGGCCGCCGGAGAGCGCCTTCGGCTTGCGCTCCAGCAGCTTCTCGATCTGCAGAATCTCGGCGGCGCGCTTCACCTTCGGCTGAATATCGGCCTTCTTGTAACCCGCCGTCTCCAGGCCGAAGGCGAGGTTCTTGTAGACCGACATGTGGGGATAGAGCGCATAGGACTGGAAGACCATGGCGATGCCGCGCTTGGCAGGCGCCACCTCGTTCATGCGCTCGTTGTCGAGCAACAGCCCGCCGCCTGAGATCTCCTCGAGACCGGCGATCATGCGCAGCAGGGTGGATTTTCCACAGCCCGAGGGGCCGACGAAAACGACGAATTCGCCGGGATCGATCGTCAGGTCGATGCCATGGATCACATCCATCGCGCCGTAGCGCTTCTCGACCTTCTGAAGAACGACACTGGTTGCCATCTTCTCAAAACCCTCTCTTTTTATTTTACCGGTTACTTCGTTCTTGCGCGCCAATCGGCGTATTTCGGACTATCAGAACCCACCGGCAGCGGCACGTCGGCGCCGCTATCGGAAGACTGGTAGATGGCGGTGACGAGTTCCAGCGCGCGCCGGGCGTCCTTTGTCGTCACCGGCAGCGGCGCATGGCCGCTGAGGAAAGCGTGGAACTGGCCCATCTGGGTGGTGAAGCGCGGCGCGACCGGCTGCCAGTCGCCAACCACCCTGTCGATCTGCTGCTGCACGTCGTCGTTTGCGGCGATGATCTTCCAGGGGTCCTTGCCGGGTGTATAGGGCTCGTGACTGCTCTCGAAAGTGACATTCTCGAAGTGCAGCCTGAGCCGGCTGATCTGCTCCTGCGAACCAAGCGTGCAGGAAAGCGAGACAAAGGCGCCGCTTTCCATCAGCAGGCTGGCGGAGGCACAATCCTCGACCTCGATATCGTTGACGCGGGTGGCGACGCGGCCGAAGACCCTTGCCGCCGGCCCCATCAGATGCATCATCATGTCGTGCAGATGCAGCGCATGGGTGACGAGCACGCCGCCGAGCTCCGTCGCCCATTTGCCGCGCCAGGGCACGGCGTAATATTCCGGCTTGCGCAGCCAGAAGGTTTCGACCGAAGCGGTATAGGGCTTGCCGGCAATACCGGCGTCGATGATCCGCTTGGCCTTCTGAATGCCGTCGCCGTAACGGTACTGGAAAATCGGCATCAGTACGCCTTTGGCGGTCTTTTCCGCTTCCATGATGGTGTCGACGGCGGCAAGCGAGCCCGTCAGCGGCTTTTCGCAGACAACATGCTTGCCGGCGGCAAGCGCTGCGACCACCTGTTCCAGATGGATGCCGGGAGGGGTGCAGATATCGATGATGTCGATCGTGTCGTCGGCCAGCAGCTCCGCAAAAGAGGTGGTGCGCCGTTCGATGCCGAACTCGTCGCCGACCGCTGCCATGCGCTGCTCGTTCAGGTCGCAGATCGCCACGACCTTGAACTTGTCGGAATGCGGCAGGTAACCCTCGACGATATGGGAGCGGCCGATACCGCAGCCAATGATCGCGACCGTCCTGATGCTCATGTCGCTCTTTCCCGTCATCGCCATCAACGCTTCATGCCCGTCGTGGCGATGCCCTCGATCAGCAGGCGCTGGAAGAACAGGAAGAAGAAGAACACCGGCACGAGCGTCAGGGTCGACATGGCGAACAAACCGCCCCAATCCGATGCGCTGGTGGAATCCACGAAGGTGCGCAGGCCGAGCTGGATCGTATAGGTGTTCATGTCGTTCAGGTAGATCAGCGGGCCGAAGAAATCGTCCCAGGTCCAGATGAAGGAGAAGATGGCGGCCGTTGCCAGCACCGGCAGCGACAGCGGCAGCATGATCTTCCAGTAGATGCGCCAAGCGCTGCAGCCGTCCATCATCGCCGCCTCGTCCAATTCGCGCGGAATGCCGCGGAAGAACTGCACCATCAGGAAGATGAAGAAGGCATCGCTTGCCAGGAACTTCGGCACGACAAGCGGCAGGATGGTGTTGACCCAGCCGAGATCGAGAAAGAGCACATATTGCGGGATCAACGTCACGTGATAGGGGATCATCAACGTGCCGAGCATGATCGCGAACCAGAAATTCCGGCCGGCAAAACGCAGCCGCGCAAAGGCGAAAGCCGTCAGCGAACAGGCGATGACATTGCCGGTCACCACCAGCAGCGAGATGACCAGCGAATTCCAGAAGAACCGGCCGAAGCTGACATCGAGGCCGACCCAACCGCGCGCATAGGAGGAGAAATCGATCGACGAGGGAATGAGCGAGGTCGACGAGAAGATCTCGGTTTCCGGCCTGACCGATGCCGAAACCATCCATAACAGCGGATAGAGCATGAGGAGCGAAGCGGCGATCAGCAGGGCGTGGATGATGAGCGACGCCGGCAGGCTGCGTTTGGTGATGTCGGATGGCGGCCTGGCCGCAGTGACGGAAGCGGTCATCTCAGTCATCGTAGTGCACCCAATAACGCGAGGTCAGGAAGGAGAAGGCGGTGAAGATCGCGATGATCACCACCAGGATCCAGGCGAGCGCCGAGGCATAGCCCATGCGGAAATTGCCGAAGGCTTCCTGATAGAGGTAGAGCGTGTAGAACAGCGTCGAGTTGATCGGACCGCCGGTACCGCCGGAAATGATGAAGGCCGGCGTGAAGGCCTTGAAGGCATCGATCGTCTGGACGACGGCATTGAAAAAGATCACCGGCGTCAGAAGCGGCAGCGTGATCTTGTAGAATTGCCGGAACTTGGAGGCGCCGTCGAGGCTCGCGGCCTCATACATATCCTGCGGGATCTGGCGCAGGCCGGCCAGGAAAATAATCATCGGCGAGCCAAACTGCCAGACGGACAGCGCCACCAGAGTATAGATCGAATAGTTCGGATGCGAGATCCAGCTCGGACCTTCGATACCGAAATACGAAAGCGCGGCATTGACGAGGCCATCACTGGCGAAAAGCTGGCGCCAGAGCACGGCGATCGCCACGCTACCGCCCAGCAGTGACGGCAGATAGAAGATGGCACGATAGACCGACAGCCCGCGCAGGCCGCGGTTCAGCGCCATGGCGACCAGCAATGCGAAGGTCAGCTTGAACGGCACCGAGAAGACGACATAGGTCAGGGTGACATACATGGCGGCCGAGAATTTCGGATCCGCCGTGGCGATGCGCACGTAATTCGCCATTCCCACCCACCGCGGCGACTGAAGCATGTCGAAGTCGGTGAAGGAAAGGTAGAGCGAAATCAGGGCCGGCCCGAGCGTCAGCCCGAAAAAGCCGATGAGCCATGGAAGAAGGAAAAGATAGCCGGGAGCATTGGCATTCCAGAGACGCTTGAAGCGTCCTTCGGCCACGGCCCCCTGATATCTTTCCACATTGATGGCCCCTGCGGGCGTGCGCATCGCATTGCTCATACGGGATCAGCCTCGTGCGAGAATCTGCGTGATTTCAGCGACAAGCTGTTTGCCGCCGTCGGAAGGAGACAGCTGTCCGAAGCCGACCTGTTCGGCGATGTTGCGTAACATCAGATCAGCTTCACCGGCGCCGGCCGGCGGCGGCGGCGGCAATTTGCCGGCGAGATCGCCGAGGCCGCTGACATAGGCGAGCGCAACTTTGCCGTTCTCATCAAGCTTCGCCGCGACCACCTCGCGCATGGCTTTCGATTCCGGAATGCCGCGTTCGACATCCAGAAGCAGCGCTGCTTCGGGGTTCTTGACGAAGAAATTGACGTAGTCCACGGCCATATCTATGGCTTTCGACTGGGCGGAGACCGAGAAGAACATCGAAGGCTTGCGATAGTGGCCGCCCTTCGAATCCCCCTTGACGCGCATGTAGTTGGTCAGCGCCAGCTTGTCCTTGTTCATTGCCTGATAGCCTACGAACTGGTTGGAATGGGCAAAACCGGCGGCCGACTTGCCGAGCGAGACCGTGTTGGTTTCGATATCGTTCTTGTCGAGAGCCTGGATATCGGCGGGAACACAGGCGCCGGCCTCACGGAACTTGGCCCACATGTCGTACCATTCGGAGGCATCGTCCACGTCGAAGGCGATCTTGCCGTCTGCAGTATAAAGAGCCTTGCCGCGCTGACGCAGCCAGTTTTCGAACAGCGGTTCGCTGCCGCTGCCGTCGGCGATGCCGAACATGCCCTTGCGTTTTCCTGCCTTGGTGATCTCCGCACCCATACGGGCGAACTCTTCCCAGGTGGTCGCCTGGGTCGGCAGATCGACGCCGGCCTCCTTGAAGGCCGCGGTGTTCAGGACCGTGGCCGCCGAATTCGCGCCCAGGCTGACGCCATAGAGATGACCGTCGACGCTGCCGCCTTCGATCTGCGCCTTGTCGAAATCGTCGAGGTTGAGCTTGGCCGGCATATAGGATTCGAGCGGGGCGAGCGCGCCGCGCCGCGCATATTGGACGATATAGCGATAGTCCATCTGGATGACATCGGGCGCGTTGCGGCCAGCCACCTGGGTCGCAAGGCGCGGCCAGTAGTCGCCCCAGCCGAGGAATTCGCCGGTGATCGACGTGCCCGGCTTCTTCGACTGATAGAGCTGCGATACCTTGTTGGTGCGGTCGGCGCGCGGCTGCGAGCCCCACCACAGGAGACGCAGTCGCGTTTCCTGTGCCAAAGCGCTGGTTCCCAGCGCCGAGAGCGAGAGAAGCGTGGCGCCTCCCGCGACGAAATTACGTCTGCTTACACGGAATGTCATTTCTTTCCTCCTCTAAAGGGAAGCGCCTCCACACGCTTCCGAACCTAGTTACCCTTGCATAAATAACTAATTGGTTACAAGCTACGGGCAAAGCGGCGAGCGTGTCAAGCGGTGTCGCTCGCGGGGCTTTCAAATTCGGTTTTTACAATTTCGCACCGAAGGCTTATGAGCGCAACATGTGAGACGGAGGTGGAGAAATGAACGACAGCGGGGGGAATGGGGAAAAGAAAAGGTCTCGGCGCCCAGCCGCGGAACGGACGGCCCAACGCGATCCGGAGCGGACACGCGCTGCGATCCTCGACGCGGCAACCCGGGAATTCGCCGAGAACGGCATGGGCGGGGCTCGTGTCGACGCCATTGCCGAGCGCGCCGGCACCAACAAGCGCATGCTCTATCATTATTTCGGCGACAAGGAGCAGCTCTACCTCAGAGTGCTCGAAGAGGCCTATGTCGGCATCCGCACCGCCGAACGCGCGCTGCATATCGGCGACCGCAGCCCCGAGGAAGGCATCGGCGAACTGGCGCTCTTCACCTGGCGTTATTTCCTCCAACACCCGGAATTCCTCAGCCTGCTCGGCACGGAAAATATGCATCGGGCCCGCTGGCTGCGCCAGTCCGTCCGGCTCAAGGAACTGCATTCGCATCTGATCGGCGAGCTTTCGGACGTGCTCGAACGGGGAAAGAAGCAGGGGGTCTTCATCGAGACCGCCGATCCCCTGCATGTGTACCTGACGATCGCCTCGCTCGGTTATTTCTATCTGTCCAACCAATACACGCTGTCGACGATCTTTGGCCGCAACCTGATCGAGCCGACCCATCTCAATGCCTGGGAAAGACATATCGTCCACGTCACGCTCGCCTCGATCAAGCGCTGAATTTCTAAATTCGGATTTGACTATTGACAGCCGCGCCGCTCTTCTGCCATCAAGTAACTGTTTAGTTACCGGCTTGGGAGGGCCGGGCCAGGACGCCCGCTCCCGCCGCAAAAATCTGCTGGGAGGAAAACATGGCACGCTTGGGGATCATCTTGCACGGCGTTACAGGCCGCATGGGTTACAATCAGCACCTGGTGCGTTCTATCCTCGCCTTCCGCGACCAGGGCGGCATCACGCTGAAATCGGGTGAGAAACTCGAGATCGACCCGATCATCGTCGGCCGCAACGGCTCCAAGATGGAGGAGTTGGCGAAAAAGCATAACATCAAGCGCTGGTCGACCGATCTCGATGCCGCGCTCGCCAATCCCGACGACACGATCTTCTTCGACGCCGGCACGACGCTGATGCGCGCCGAACTTCTGTCCAAGGCGCTCGATGCCGGCAAGCATGTCTATTGCGAAAAGCCGATCTCCGACGACCTGCAGGTGGCACTCGACCTTGCCCGCAAGGCCCGCGCCTCCGGCCTCAAGCACGGCGTCGTGCAGGACAAACTCTTCCTGCCCGGCCTGCGCAAGCTGGCGCTGCTCAGGGACTCGGGCTTCTTCGGCAAGATCCTCTCGGTACGCGGCGAATTCGGCTACTGGGTTTTCGAAGGCGATTGGGGCGTGCCGGCCCAGCGCCCGTCCTGGAACTACCGCAAGGGCGACGGCGGTGGCATCATCCTCGACATGCTCTGCCACTGGCGCTACGTACTCGACAATCTGTTCGGCGAAGTCAAAGCCGTATCCTGCCTCGGTGCTACGCATATTCCGCGCCGCATCGACGAGCAGGGCAAGCCCTATGACTGCGACACCGACGATGCGGCCTATGCGACCTTCGAGCTCGAAGGCGGCGCGATTGCGCAGATCAATTCCTCCTGGGCCGTCCGCGTCCGCCGCGACGACCTCGTCACCTTCCAGGTCGACGGCACGCATGGTTCGGCCGTCGCCGGTCTGACGAAATGCTGGAGCCAGCACCGCGTCAACACGCCGAAGCCGGTCTGGAACCCGGACCAGCCGCAGACGATCGACTTCTACAAGACCTGGGACGAGGTTCCCGATACGCAGGCCTTCGACAACGGCTTCAAGGCACAGTGGGAAATGTTCATCCGCCATGTCGTCGAAGACGCACCGTGGCCCTATGGGCTGGAAGCCGGCGCCAAGGGTGTGCAGCTTGCTGAACTCGGCCTGAAATCCTGGGCCGAGCGCCGCTGGCTCGACGTTCCCGCACTGGAGTTCTAAGCCGTGACGACGATCAATCTCCCTCTTGACGGCAAGATCGTTCCCTACACGCTGACCGGCACGCCGATCGCGCTCGCCAAGCGTGACGCCAAGGCCTTTCCGCGCATCGCCTTTGCTGCCGCCCATGTCGTCGCCGATCCGCTCGCCAACAACGATCCGTGGCTGACGCCGGCGATCGATTGGGAGCGTACCCTCGCCTTCCGCCATCGGCTCTGGGATCTCGGCCTCGGCGTTGCCGAAGCGATGGATACGGCGCAGCGCGGCATGGGCCTCGGCTGGCCGGAAGCGCGCGACCTCATCCGCCGGGCGCTCAGTGAGGCTGCCGGCCGCAAGGACGCGCTGATCGCCTGCGGCGCCGGCACGGACCACCTGACGCCGGGACCCGACGTCACCGTCGACACGATCCTGAGGGCCTATGAGGAGCAGATCGAAACCGTGGAGGCGGCCGGCGGCCGCATCATCCTGATGGCCAGCCGGGCGCTTGCCGCGGCCGCCAAAGGGCCGGACGACTATATCCGCGTCTATGACCGGATCCTTCGCCAGGTCAAGGAACCCGTCATCATCCATTGGCTCGGCGAAATGTTCGACCCGGCGCTCGAGGGTTATTGGGGTACCGGTGATCATATCCAAGCCATGTCCACCTGCCTCGAGGTGATCGAGGCCCATGCCGAAAAGGTCGACGGCATCAAGATCTCGCTGCTCTCCAAGGAGAAGGAAGTGGCGATGCGCCGCCGGCTGCCGAAAGGCGTGCGCATGTATACCGGCGACGATTTCAACTATGCCGAACTGATCGCCGGCGACGAAGAGGGCCATTCCGACGCACTGCTCGGCATTTTCGACGCCATCGCTCCGGCTGCCTCGGCAGCCCTCGAAGCGCTCGGCCGCAAGAGCAACCATGAATTCTTCGACCTGCTGGAACCGACCGTGCCGCTGTCGCGCCACATCTTCAAGGCGCCGACCCGCTTCTACAAGACCGGCGTCGTCTTCCTCGCTTATCTCAACGGCCTGCAGGATCATTTCGTGATGGTCGGCGGCCAGCAGAGCACCCGCTCGCTGACGCATCTGTCCGAACTCTTCCGCCTGGCCGACAAGGCCCGGGTCCTGGCCGATCCCGAGCTTGCCGCAAGCCGCATGCGCCAGGTGCTCGCCGTCCACGGCGTGAACTGAAGCACGCGGAATGGGAGAAGAATGACATGCAGGTCGAAGGACTTTCGATCAATCTGGCGACGATCCGCGAGCAATGCGGCTTTGCCGAGGCCGTCGATATCTGCCTGAAACACGGCATCACCGCGATCGCCCCCTGGCGCGACCAGGTCGCCAAGGTCGGTCTCGACGAGGCGGTGCGTATCGTCAAGTCGAACGGCATCAAGCTGACCGGCCTTTGCCGCGGCGGCTTCTTCCCGGCGGCGAACGATGCCGACTGGCAGAAAAACCTCGACGACAATAGGCGGGCCATCGACGAGGCGGCAGCATTTTCAGCCGATTGCCTCGTGCTCGTCGTCGGCGGTCTGCCTGATAGTTCGAAGGACATCGTCGCCGCGCGCCGAATGGTGTTCGACGGCATTGCCGCCGTTTTGCCGCATGCGCAGGCTGCCGGCGTGAAGCTCGCCATCGAACCGCTGCATCCAATGTATGCCGCCGACCGTGCCTGCGTGAACACGCTCGGTCAGGCGCTCGACATGTGCGAACGGCTCGGCGAGGATGTCGGCGTTGCGGTCGATGTCTACCATGTCTGGTGGGATCCCGATCTTGCCAACCAGATCGCCCGCGCCGGCCGCATGAAACGCATCTTTGCCCATCACATCTGCGACTGGCTGGTGCCGACAAAGGACATGCTGCTCGACCGCGGCATGATGGGCGATGGTGTGATCGACCTCAAAGGCATAAGACGGATGGTGGAGGCCGCCGGTTTCTTCGGCGCCCAGGAGGTGGAGATCTTTTCGGCCGAAAACTGGTGGAAACGCCCGGCCGAGGAAGTGATCGCCACCTGCGTCGAGCGCTTCAAGAGCTGCTGCCAGGCCTGATTTCAGTATTTGTTTCATCACGCATGCAGGAGGATCATTCGATGGAGAAACGCCGTTTTGCCCTGATCGGTACGGGAAACCGCGGCACCACCATGTGGGGCAAGGATCTGCTTGCCGGCTGGCGCGAACATGTCGACCTGACCGCGATCGTCGAGAAGAATTCGCTGCGCGGCGAGCGCGCCCGCAACATGATCGGCAGCAATGCGCCGCTCTACGAAAACATCGATTCGATGCTTGCTGAGCAGAAGCCGGATCTCGTCATCGTCTGTACGCCCGACCATACGCATGACGATATCGTCGTGCGGGCGCTGGAGTCCGGCATCGATGTCATTACCGAAAAGCCAATGACGACCTCGGTCGAAAAGATTCGCCGGATTCTGGATGCCGAAAAGCGCACTGGTCGCCGGGTCGATGTGTCCTTCAACTATCGCTATGCGCCGACGGCTGCGAAGATCAAGGAATTGCTGAATGCCGGCGAGATCGGCCGGGTCACCTCAGTCGATTTTCATTGGTATCTGAACACCAAGCACGGTGCCGATTACTTCCGCCGCTGGCATGCCTATACGGAAAACTCCGGCAGCCTGTTCGTCCACAAGGCGACGCATCATTTCGACCTCCTGAACTGGTATCTCGACAGCGATCCCGAGGCCGTCACCTCCTTCGCCGACCTGCAGAATTACGGCCGCAAGGGCCCGTTCCGCGGCCCACGCTGCAAGCTCTGTCCGCACGCGAATGAATGCGACTACTATCTCGATCTCGAGGCCGATCCCTTCCTCGATTCACTCTACGAGGATCCCTCGAAGATCGACGGCTACTTCCGAGACGGCTGCGTCTTCCGCGAGGATATCGACATTCCCGATACGATGGTGGTGTCGCTTCGTTACCGCAACAACGTCCATGTCTCCTATTCGCTGAACACCTTCCAGCCGATCGAAGGCCATCACCTTGCCTTCAACGGCACCAAAGGGCGGATCGAGCTTCGCCAGTATGAGGCCCAGCCCTGGGAAGAGCCGAAGCAGGACACGATCCTCCTCATCCGCAATTTCCCTGATGGTAAGGAGGCAGTGGAGCGCATCGTCGTTCCGCATTTCACCGGCGGCCATTACGGCGGCGACGACCGGATGCGCAACATGATCTTCAAGCCCGATATGGAAGACAGGCTCGCCCAGCGCGCCGGTACGCGGGCGGGCGCCATGTCGGTGCTCTGCGGTATTGCCGCGCTGGAGAGCTCGCGCACCGGCAAGGTGGTCGATATTGCCGATCTCATGCCTGAACTTGCCAATGACGGTTCGCCACATTCGTTGAGGACGTCGCGCTGATACCCTTCGCTAGAGCGTTGTTTTACGCAATTCCGGACGCAAAACCGCTGCGCACTTTTGCTGGAATTGGCTAACCCGCTTGACGCGCCTCAGGCGATGTTTTCGAGGTTTGCCTGGTGGATCTGGTAGAGTAGCGGCTTGCCGGTCACGAAGCGCTCTATCTCATCCACGGCCATCTCGCCGAGGCGCGCCCGTTCCAGCCCGATGGCGCCGGCAATATGCGGTGTCAGAAAGACGTTCGGTAGATCGTAGAAAGCAGAATCTGCCTCCGGGATTTCCGGATCGGTGACATCGAGGACCGCGTCGATGCGACCGGTCTTGAGCGCTGAAAGCAGGGCGGCCTCATCGATGAGAATGCCGCGCGCCGTGTTGATGAGCGTCGCGCCGTCCTTCATCAGCGACAGCCTTCGCGCATCGATCATATGCTGCGTCGACGGCAGCGACGGCGCATGCAGGGAAACGATATCCGATTGCCGCATCAATTCGTCGAGATCGACCTTTTCTGTTCCCAGGCTGGCGGCCTCGGCGGCATCAAGCGTCGGATCGGAGAGCAGCAGTCTATAGTCGAAGGGTTTTAAGAGCTCGATCACGCGCCGGCCGATGCGCGAAGCGCCGACGATGCCGACAGCGCGGCGGTAGTTTCCGATCGCTTCGCGCTGCATCAAATGTGTCCGGTTGCGGTTTCGGTCGGCAACGTAGAGATCGCGGAAACGGAAGACGCGCTTGCCGGCGAAGATGATTGCCGCCAACGTGAATTCGGCCACCGGCACGGCGTTGGCCTCGGCCGAATGGCTGACCGGGATACCGGCTTCGAAGATGGCGTCGTCGATGACGCCTTTCACCGTGCCGGCCGCATGAACGATGAACTTGAGATGCGGCGCCGCGGCGGGAATTTCGGGCCCGACATAAGGCCCGCCCCAGCCGGTGATCAGGATTTCCGCCTCGGCCAGCAGACGTTTCGCACGCTCGTCGTCGAAGCGCTGCAGCGGCTTGGAATCCAGCAGGCGACCGATGCCGCTCAGCCGGCGCAGGACCTCATCCGACAGGACATGCTGCGTGCGCGACGGTTGCATGGCAAGGACAATAGCCGGCTGGCTCATGGCATTTGTCCGGGCGCTTCGATGGCGCTGACTGTCACGCCCTTTTCCCTCACCAAGGCCTCCAGCGCTGCAATCTCAGGCGCTTTCGGCGGTCTCGTCCAGGCAGACGAGCGGGCGGCGGGATCGTCAAGTGCCAGCACTGCCGTCACCAGGATGGTTTCACCGGCCGGAATCTGCCCGCGCAGCTGCGGCACCAGGGTTTTCGCGACGATCACATTGGTGTTGGGCATTGCCTTCTGGACGAGGCCCGAACGTTTGACCGAGGAGCCGAGATCGAGAATGCCGGTGAAATCGGCTTCGCCGACCGCATAGGCAACGCCAGCCGAAGCGGACAGCGTATCCAGCTCGAAATCCCGGCGGCCGATGGCAAATCCGCCTTCGGCAATCCGCAGCGGCCGGCTTGTCCTGATCCTATGGAGGCGGATATGCCAGGGTGCGGCGGGCACGAGCCAGGTTTCGACGTCGACATCGGCAAAAGGCGACCATTTCGCAAACAGCACCTCGCCTGCGATCTTGGCTTCCTCGTTCGTTTCGCGCACGCGGTAGTGCAGGCCGTCATCGCTAAAGGCAAGTGCTGAATCGAAGGCGGCAAGCGCAAAGGCACGCTCATCGGCCTCGACGCTGAAGCCGTAGCGGGCGGAATAGGCGAACTTCGCATATTTTTCCGTGCCGCACCGCATCTGCAGGTTTTCCTGGCCGGAAGACAGCGCCACGACATCGCCGCCCGCCCGCATGATCACCATGCCGGGATGACGCTGGGAGACGATGTCAGGTGCTTGCTCCGGCACTTTCTCCTTCGCCGTCCAGAATGGGTGATCCTCAGCGATCGCCAGCGGCAGGAAGGCCTTGAAGGCCCAGTAGGGTGAGCCGGCGGAATTGTAACTCTCCGACATCAGCAGGTTCGGATAGCCGAAACCGATCGACAGCACGCCGTCGCGATCGGTAATCGGCTTGTCCTTCCACCAGCGCAGATGCTGCAGGCAGAGATGCTTGACTTCGCCCCAGGGCAGAGCTTCGACATCGGCAAAGGCGAGCGCCGACCAGAAGCCGGCGCAGGCAAAGCGATAGGTCAGGCTGCGGCCGAAGGGGATCGTCGCCCCGTCAGCGGCAAACCAATGCCGGAAATCCCGGGCAAAGAGGACCGCGCGCTCGCGGTAGCGCTTTGCATAATCGTCGTCAACGAGCTTCGAATAGATCAGGCCATAGAAATGCATGGCGAAGGGAATGTAGTGGTCGATGCGGCGGACGTTTCCATCGCGATACCAGCCGTCGCCGATATAAAAACCTTCGAGCTCCTCGAGATATTGCCGCGTCAGGCTACGGTCGAAATCGGCGCCGAGACGATCGAGCGCGATATCGACGAAGATCCGGAAGAATTTCCAATTGTTGTCGGCATAGTCGAACTGCCTGACATGTTTGAAATAGGCGACGACATTGCCGCGGGCGCGCGCATCGAGCGGCTCCCAGATCTTTTCCGGCACCAGCGCCAGGGCAAAACCGAGAGCGGCAAGCTCGACCATCCGCTGATCGCGGCCATTGACCGTTCCCCAATATTCCGGATGGGCGGGATCAGTGCCGTTTGCGAGGCCTTCGGCAAAACGATGCCAGTGGGCGAAGTCGCCGTTGCCGGCGCCAAACGGCGCCAATCCCCAAAGAGGGCGGGCGAACCCTTCGAGATCGGCCGCCGCCCGGTCGAAATGGGCGCCGCCGCCATTGAGCGTGACGCGGGCATTGCCGTTCGAGAAACAGGGAAGCAGCGGATCGAAGAGCGCCAGCAGGGCGCGGCTCATATCGGCGCGGGTTTCCAGCGGATTGCCGGCAAGCGGGTTGGCGCTGGCAGGATCATAGGTCATCGCATCTCTCACGGGTTTTCGGCATTCGGATTCGGAACAGTTCCACCCTGAACGGGAACGACCGCCTGGCAAATGTGGCGGGCCGGTGCCGTCCTGTTGCGGAAACGGGCAAGCATCAGCGACACGGCCTCACGCCCGAGAGCGGCGCGATCGACGCGCATGGTGGACAGCCGTGGATTGGTCATCAGCGCGCAGGGCAGATCGTCGAAGCCGACAATCGCGAAATCCTCCGGCACGCGTAGGCCGGCCTCGGTCACAGCCTCGAGCACGCCGACCGCGATGAAATCATTCATGCAGAAGGCGGCGGTAAAACCGGCATTCTCGGCGAGTGCTGCGGCGGTGCGTTCATGCGCCTCACGGATGGGGCTGCCCTGGAGGGTCAGGGACACGAAACGGCCCTCGGCACCGGGGACGGCGGCGACCGCCGCCTCGAAACCGCGCACGCGCTCCCGGATCGTATGGCGGTGGGAGCCGCTCAGATGCAGGATGCGTCGATGGCCAGCCTTTATCAGCCGGTTGGTCGCCTCATAGGCGCCAAAGAAATTAGCCGGCGAAACTCCATCGAACTGCATCCTCGGATCGGTGCCATTGACAAGAACCGTGGGCGTCACGCTGGCTTGCAGCCAGTCGCGCAACATCTCGTTCGGATCGATACCGACGAGAAAGAGGCCTTCAGCGCCTGCGGTCTGCATATAGTCGCGCACGGCATCCGGCGTGGTTCGATCCTCGCGGACCAGCCGGACTTCGAAGGGCATGCCCGCTTCGGCAGCGCCAGCGCGCAAGCCGTCGACGATCGCTTCATAAAAGACGCTGAGAGTGCCGGTGACGCCGTCGCTGGCAATCAGCGCCAGTCCCCCCGCAATGGCTTCGGAAGCAGGCTTGACGGGATAGCCGTTCTCGGCCGCCACCTTCAATATCTGCCGGCGCACGCTTTCGCTGATACCAGGTTCGTTGGCGAGCACGCGTGACACAGTGGAGACCGAGACGCCGGCCAATGTGGCTATATCGGCCTGACGCGGCCGTCTGATTTTTTGGTCGTTCATGGGGCAAACATTATGCAAATAATGCAAATTTGCAAGAAAATGGTTGGTTCTTGCAAAAAAAATATTTTTGCGTACTCTGTTTGCTGAGATGCCCTGACAACGCCATTGGAGGATGGCAGCGGGCATATTGGAACAAGGAGGACTATCATGCAGGTCAATCGCCGTTCATTCCTGATGGGTTCAGCCGGTGCGGCCGCCGGCCTCGCCTTCGGCGCCGGAAGCGCCATTCCGGCCTTTGCCGAAGACGCACAGCTGCGCGCCATGTGGTGGGGATCCAACGACCGCGCCAAGCGCACGCTCGAGGTTGCCAAGCTCTATCAGTCGAAGTCGCCTGGCGTCACCGTCGTCGGTGAATCGCTTTCGGGCGACGGCTACTGGACGAAGCTCGCAACGCAGATGGCCGGCCGCTCGATCGCCGACATCTTCCAGCTCGAGCCAGGAACAATCTCGGACTATTCGAAGCGCGGCGCCTGCCTGCCACTCGATGAATTCGTCCCCTCCGCGCTGGACGTCCAGTCCTTCGGCGCCGACATGCTGAAACTGACCACCATCGACGGCAAGCTCTATGGTGTCGGCCTCGGGCTCAACTCCTTCTCGATGTTCTTCGACACAGTCGAATTCGAAAAGGCGGGCATCCCTCTGCCGACCCCCGACCTCACCTGGGATGAGTATGCCAAGCTCGCCGTAGAACTCTCCAAGTCCTCCGGCAAGAGCGGCGGCCCCTATGCGGCACGCTACGCCTATGTGTTCGATGCCTGGCTGCGCCAACGTGGCAAGAGTCTCTTTGCGAGGGAAAGCGTTGGGCTCGGCTTCACGGCCGACGATGCCAGGGAATGGTTCGACTACTGGGAGAAGCTGCGCAAGGCGGGCGGCACCGTCGCCGCCGACGTCCAGACGCTCGATCAGAACACCATCGACACCAATGCGCTTGGTCTCGGCAAATCGGTGATCGGCATGGCCTATTCAAACCAGATGATCGGCTATCAGCTGATCATCAAGAACAAGCTCGGCATCACCATGCTGCCGCGTGAAAAGAAGGGCGGTCCATCCGGCCATTATTACCGTCCGGCACTGATCTGGAGTGTGGGGGCGACGACCAAACAGGGCGAAGCTGCCGCGAAGTTCATCAGCTTCTTCGTTAACGATCCCGAAGCCGGCAAGATTCTCGGCGTGGAACGCGGCGTGCCAATGTCGCCTACCGTGCGCGAAGCCATCCTGCCGCAGCTCAACCCGACGGAGCAGGAGACGGTCAAATACGTGAACATGCTCAAGGATCAGGTCGGCGAATATCCGCCGCCGGTGCCAATGGGCGCAACCCAGTTCGACCAGCGTGTGCTGCGCCCGATCTGTGACGAACTCGCCTTCGAACGGGTCTCGCCCGCCGATGCGGCAACCCGGCTCATCGAAGAGGGTAAGGCAACGATCAAGGGATGATCGGTCGCCGGACGTGAGAGGAGAGGCCCGCAACACCCCGGCGGGCCTCTCTTTTCAGAATGTCAGTTGCCTAGGCTTTCGACCACGCGCCAGTCCGGCCGGCCGAGATCGAAGGGCCAGGCATGCACATCCCGGTCGTTGAAATAGACCACTTCCTGCAGTTTCGGGAAGGCGCTCTGCTTCAACGTAACCGTTTCGATCCACGGCTTCATATAGGCGTCGCCGCCTTCATAGCCGAGCTCCGCCACCCAGATGGGTTTTCCGTAGCCGGCAACGAGATCATATCCCTGCTTCAGCGCTTCAGAGAAGGTCCGGTGCTCATTATAGGCAAGCTCGTCGTAGCGCTGCAGGCCGAAGACCGAGAGCCCGACGAGGTCGACGTAATCGTCGCCGGGATAATAGGCCTCGAGGCCAGGCTCTCCCTTCGGCGACCACATGAGCTCGGTGCCGGGCGCCTCCAGGCGGACGATGTCCATCATCCGCCTGTAGGCCGTGATATAGTCCTGCGGGTTCCAGCCGGACCATGAAAACCGCCCTGACTTGTCCTCCATCTCCTGCCCCCAGCGGACGATCACCGGGCTTTTCAGCGCCGATATCATCTGCGCGATCGCACGCATATTGACATCAT
This sequence comes from Rhizobium sp. SU303, assembly GCF_021052345.1. Lineage (NCBI taxonomy): Bacteria > Pseudomonadati > Pseudomonadota > Alphaproteobacteria > Hyphomicrobiales > Rhizobiaceae > Rhizobium > Rhizobium sp. SU303. The sequence continues at coordinate 4,703,172 of NZ_CP088095.1, read as the reverse complement.
AATCGCCGCGCAGAACCTTTGCGCGAAGCTCTGCGGAGGTCAGCCGCCAATCGACGTCCCAGGACCATGGCTCCACGGTGATCAGCAGGTTGCGGCCTCTAGCCTGCGCATAGGCATCGGCGACGCGCAACGTCTCGAGGTCGACGTCCTCCCACGGCAGGAACAGGGCTTCGGTCGCGACATTTGCCTGGGCGCCGAAATCGCCGTGCGGATCGTAGGCCCCGAACTTGATGCCCTCGGCATGAAGGACGGGGCGCTTGTCGATGATCGTCCGCACGGCCGCCGCCGGGTTCGGAGCAATGCCGGCATATTGCACTTCGCTTCGGCCCGGCAGATCCGCGACACACAGTAGCAGCAGCGCTATTGCGGCGGTCGAGAGGTTTTTTTTCATCAGCTTCTTCATGGCTCACCCTCCTTTTCGGGCTACTTCCTGGCTCAGCAGGATCTGCTTCAGTTCGCTTGCCTTCGCGCTCACGGTATCCGTGGGAACAAGCTTCTGGAACTCATCACCCTGACGCACCGATGCGTGGCGGAAGACGTACCATTCGCCGTTCGGCTGGCGCCGCTGATAGATCGTATTGCCGATCTTGCGATGCCCGAAACAGGTGCTGGCGCGGGCCGCACCCTCGGCATTCGTCCAGGTGGCGCGCATGCAGAGCTGACCGAGATCGTCGACCACCCATCTGCCTTCGGCAAAGGACGGCTTCCCCTTGTCGTTGCTCCAGGCGACGAACCGCCGGCCCTCATCGAAGAAACGGCCGCCGCCGGTGGTCCAGGTCCAGGTCTTGTCGCCGTAGATCCGATAGAGCTCATAGGCGCTGAGCGGCGTCGGCGCCTTCGTTTTGGCAACCTCGGCGCCGTGCGCTACCACCGGCAGGCACAGGCTGAGAGCAAGCGCTGCTCCCCATAGTCTCGATCCGATACTCATTACATCCTCCATACTCGACACTTGCCGGTTCCGCCGGATCATGCACCCTGTTCGTCTCGGCCGGTTCTGCCGAAACCATTCCATTTCAGGTGGAATTTCACGATTCTGGTCTTGCCGCCGCCGAGGCCGGCGCCGGCCACGGCGAATTGCGTTTCGGTGAAACTGACAAACGTCTGGCCGTGCGAAAGAGCTTCGAGGCCGCGCAGGCCGTGGCTCCCCGCCTGCGTGCCGCCGGCGACGAAAATCGCAAGCCCGGTGGCTGTCGCAAGCCACAGCCCGCGCGATTGCGGCAGCAGCGGCAGATCGTTTTCGACCGCATGGCGAACGACGATCAGCACCGTCAGCGACAGGTAAACCGAGAGGTTCGTCATGGCGAAAACATAAAAACCCTGGGCGGCCGCGGCATCGGTCGCAAGCATCATTGCGACGGCGGAAAGGCCGGCGAGCCCGATATAAGGCGCGATGACGCGCAGCGGCAAAGACCGCTGCTGCTGCCTTCCCTTCGGCGTGATACGGAAATCGACGAAGGAGCCGCAGATATAGTCGCGGACAGCGGCAAGGCTGCCGGCCAGCGACCACGGCCAACGCAGAAAGATGAAGGCAAGCCCTTCCCAGCCGAGCAATTTCGCATCGTGCGGCCTGAAGGTTGCCGTTGCCCGCCAGAAGAAGGCAAACAGCGTCAGCACGATCGACATCGGCACGAAATGCAGCAGGAAATCCGGATAGGTGACATTGACGAAGACACGGCCCGTCAGCAGCGCGGCAACCGGCAGCAGGAACATCATGGCCATGAAGGCCGAAAAGAGCGGGTACCAGAGCTGCGAGAACACGAACTGGAACCTCAGCCGCCAGGGCAGGTGCATGATGTGGCGGCGGGAATGTTGCAACAGAATGGTGACCAGGCTGCGCGACCACTGGAATTCCTGGACGACGAGGTCGGTGAAATTCGCCGGTCCGTCGCCATGCGCCATCGCATCGACGGCATGCACGCCACGCCAGCCGCCGGCATTCATCATCAGCGTCGTCGAATGGTCTTCCGCGAGTTCCGGGCCGAGGCCGCCGATCTGACGAAGGGCGGCGGTGCGGACAGCATAATGGGAGCCGATGCAAAGAGGCGCCCAGCCATTATTGTAACCCGTCTGCAGCGAACCGTGCAGGCTTGCCTCCGCATAGAGCCTGCCACGCGCCGCCCAGCTTGTCCCGGCATTGGCATCGCAAATGCTCGGAGCGGAGACATAGCCGATCTCAGGATCGGCGAAGGGGCGCAAAACTTCACGGAGGTAGGTCGGCGTCGGCACATGGTCGGCATCGAACTGGGCGACGAAATCGTAACGCGCATAGCCGAAATGGTCGTAGAAATAGGCGAGGTTGCCTTCCTTGCAACGCGTCCGGCGCGGCCAGGTGGTGCGATGATACTCCGCCACACCCTTTCGGGTGGAGATCAGCACGCCGTGCGCCGCACACCAGCGCCTGGTTTCCTCCGAAGGGTCCTCGTCGGCGAGCCAGACATCGAAATCGACGCCGACCTGGTCGAGCATCGCCTGTAGCGTGGTGCGGACAACGGCAAAGGGCTCGGACGGCGCCTTGGTGACGACCATAGCCACCCGCCCTTCCGGCAGCCGCGCGCTAGGGCTGACCGTCCTCGCATCGAGAAAGATCAGGATAAAATAGGCCGGCACAAGCGTGATCCAGGCAAGCACGAGGGTGATGAGCACGAAGGTGGCCCAGGAAATGATATGGGCGGACTGGCACCACCAGATCCAGAAATAGCCGAGTGCCGTCAGCCAGCAGAGGATGCCGAAGCCATAGGCGACACGGTTCCAGCCGGTGAAAACAAGATCGAATGCATCAGCGGCGGCGGCTTTGGCTGTCACGCCATGGCCGATCTGGGAAATGTCGCTCATGCCGTCACCTGCAGGCCGAAGGTGGGGCCGGCGGTGCGAATGATCGTATCGATGTCCGAGAGGACGGGGGCAAAGCCGAGTTCCGCCTGCGCCCTTGCAGTATCGGCAAAGAGGATCGGCGGGTCGCCGATGCGGCGCGCACAATAACGGACGGGGACTTCGCAGCCGCTCGCGCGATGGATCGCCTGGAGAATCTCCCGCACCGAGGTGCCCCGACCGGAGCCGAGATTGACGCTGAGCGAACCGCCGTCCGCCATCAGATGGTTGACGGCGGCGAGATGCGCCTGGGCGAGATCGCTGACATGAATATAGTCGCGAACGCAGGTTCCGTCCTCGGTCGCATAGTCTGCTCCGAAGATATCGAGCCGCTCCAGCCTGCCGGCGGCGGCGAGAAGGGCGCGCGGAATGAGGTGGGTCTCGGGTTGATGACGCTCGGCAAGCTCACCATCGGGATCGGCTCCGGCCGCGTTGAAATAACGCAACGCGGCATAGCGGATGCCATAGGCAGCCGCAAAATCCTCGAGCGCCATCTCGAAGATCAGCTTGGTGCGGCCATAGGGGTTAACCGGATGCTGCGGGCTTTCCTCGCGTATCGGCAACGAGGCGGGAACGCCATAGGTGGCGCAGCTGCTCGAAAAGACGATCCGGTCGATATCCTGATCGAGGCAGGCCTCGAGCAGGGTCAGACTGCCAACGACATTGTTGCGGTAATATTTCCTGGGCATGTCGACGGATTCGCCAACATAGGCATTGGCACCACAATGGATGACGCAATCGGGCGAAAACTCTGTAAGAGTCCGGCGCAAGGTAGCGGCGTCGGCAAGTTCCGCCCGAATGAGCGGACCCCAGCGGACACTGTCGGCATGTCCTGTCGAGAGATTATCGTAGCTGACAGGGATCATGCCGGCGCGCGACAGCGCTTTGCAGATATGACTGCCTATGAAACCGGCGCCGCCGGTAACGAGAATGTAGCGGGGCATCTCATACGACCTCCGCCTTCTCTGCGCCGGCCAGCAGTCCGTCGAAATAGTCAACGGTGCGAGCCAAGCCGGCTTCGAGCCCGATGCGGGGCTTCCAGCCAAGATCGGCCATGGCCCGGGAAATATCCGGCCGCCGCTGACGAGGGTCGTCGGCGACCGCAGGCAGGTGGACGATCCGGGAACGGGAGTTCGTCAGGTCTCGAATGATTTCCGCCAGACGCCGAACGGTCATTTCAGCTGGGTTGCCGAGGTTGATCGGACCGTTGCAGGCGCTGCCGGCAGCCGAAAAACGTAGGAAACCCTCGATGAGATCATCGACATAGCAGAAAGAACGGGTCTGCTGACCATCGCCATAGATCGTCAGGTCGGCATTGCGCAGGGCCTGAACGATAAAATTGGAAACCACCCGCCCGTCGTCCAGGCGCATGCGCGGTCCGTAGGTATTGAAGATGCGGCCGACCTTGATGTCGACACCGTAAGTCCTGTGGTAATCGAAGAACAGCGTTTCGGCGCTGCGCTTGCCTTCGTCGTAACAGCCGCGCGGTCCGATCGGGTTGACATTGCCGCAATAGGATTCGCGCTGCGGGCTCTGGGTCGGGTCGCCATAGACCTCCGACGTCGACGACTGGACGACGATCGCACCAGTCTTTCGCGCGCAATCAAGGGTATTGACGGCGCCAAGCACGTTGGTGAGCAGCGTTCCCACAGGATCCCGCTGATAATCGGGCGGAGAGGCGGGGGAGGCGAAATTGAAGATGAGCGATGCTTCGATATCGAAGGGCTGCCTAACATCGTGCTCGACGATGCGGAAGCGGGTGTTCGATGCAAGATGAGCGACATTCGCACGGCGGCCGGTCGAAAAATTATCGAGGCATGTGACGCTGTGGCCGCGGTGCAGGAGTCTTTCGCAGAGATGCGAACCGAGGAAGCCGCCCCCGCCATTCACAAGGACGGTGCGTCGCCCTTGGAGCACCGGTATGCCTGATACTTTAGAATAGCCTTCGTTGGGAACGAAACTACGCATTACAAACTCCTTCCCAGGTATCTAGTCTTTTGTTTTATTTATGCACTGCATGCGTCCGTTATCCGCACTCGATATTCATAAAACTGAGCGTCAACTCATGAATAACTTTGTAGTTACTCTTCGGATAACCGAATTACTATTAAAATAATACAACGAACGCCGGTAAGGTCAACTTGAAAAAATCCAACTATCCAAAGTAATTACGAAAGTATACTTAAGGTAACAAATGATTAATCACTTTCAACGCAATACCACCAATACGCCTCTCATCCACCTCTCAAGCTTCACTCAATGCAGCTAATATACGAGGGAACGCAGCAGATTGGCCGAGCTCAACCTCACCGCCGGTCTTGCATCCGGAGGCGCCATATGCGAGGGATTTGGTATGTTGAAAAAACAAGACGCGACGCAGCTCAAAGGCTGGCGCCTCCGCTCGGCGATGTTCGTCTGGGGAACGGCGCTTCTGGCGATCGGAACGACGGCTTGCACGGTCGTTGACGACGATTTCGCGGTCGTCGCGAAAAAGAACATCGGCGGGATCGAAGCCCCGCGCGTCTCGAAGGCCTACGCCTATCCGGTAAACCGGGCCGAGCGGCCGGCTACGCCGACGCTCCGCACCGCAGCCTATCACGGCTCAGCGCCCTATATCTGCTCTCCAAGCGGCTTCGGACAAAAATCGCGCTGCTTTGCGCGGCCCTCAACCTGAAGCAAAAAGCGCTAGATCAATTGCGCCAGCGTCCGGACATGTCGTCTTCGCCGGCGGGATGCTCATTGAAGAAGCGGGATGCCGCTTCCGTGCGGTTTCGCACGTTCATCTTCTTGTAGATGTTGCGGACGTGAACCTTCACGGTATTCTCGGAAAGATGCAGCTTGTCGGCGATGATCTTGTTCTGCGTCCCCTTGCAGATGAGATCCAGGATCTGAACCTCCCGGGTGGTCAAAGCGGAGATGCTGTCGCGTCTTAGCTTGAGCGCATTGCTGCGGGCCGCATCGACCGATTTTGTCTGATAGAGCGAAGGCTCCAGCTGGGCGTTTTTGTTGGTGAGGCGATTGAGAAGTGCTGACGGAAAATGTTCGCCGCCCTTCATCAGTAGATCCACTGCAGCCATGAAGACATCGAGCCGGAGGTTGAGCGGCAGGACGCCATCGATGATCCGCGCTTCTACCAGCCGGCTGACATAAGTCTCGAGCATGTCGATAGCTTCTACGACAAGTCCGATCGAGGTTTCAGGATGGTTTTCGCGGACAGCCTGCAACGCTTCATGGAGCTCCGGGCCGGGTATATGGTAGAATAAAACGAGTTTCATATCGCCGGTATCTTTTTCCAGCATCGGCTTTGTACTCGTTATGCTTGCCACATCACAGTTCGGAAATTTCTTTGCCAGTGCTTCTACCATGCATTCTGAAAAAAGATCCGCCTTTGCTACCACTAATATAGTATCTCCGGACGAACCCAACTTCCTTCCCTGGTCCGCATTCTCCATTCCTGAGCCTGTCATGAACATATACGCCTCCCCTAGCGTTACACTTTACTCAACTTGGCGCGATGGCGGGTATTAGTTAGTAAGAAATGCCGACCCCAAAGTCATCGCTTTATTTTTTAGACATTTCTTAATTATGTTAATACGGATTGAGAAGGAAGGAAATGGCCCAAAGTAATTAGTTTTAGCGGACTAACAACGATACGATACCAAGCAACGGTTGCATTCTTACTGCAATATATACTTAGAGGCTATATTTGCCTTCACTATAGATGAGAGCTAAATGTAATGTTTCAGTACAGATTGTTATATTTTCATCATGCATGAAGTGTCGGATATGAGACAGGCAGACCTCGAAAGCTGCTCCTCAGCCCAGCGGCGAATGCCGGAAGTCCTGGATTCTCGCAGCTTAGCGTCGCCCCGGCTGAAGAAGTCTCAACGCTCCAACGACAGGGGCTAGCCGGAAGTGGCAAATCGGCCTTAGCCCGAATTGGTATCTATCGGATCCATATTCTTTACAGCATTCTGTGATCGTCGTCCAAGTGGCGACATGGAAAGCCATGCATTGTCATGCGTTTTTGATGCGCGGCCTCCATTTAGGGCAACCCAACGAAAAGAAAACCTGAATACTCCCTATCCTTCCCAGGATTCGGAGCCGGATATGTGCGGCCTTGTACTTAGTACGTACGTTCCCAATACCAACGGTTTGATCAACAAATCGCGATGAAGCTGCAGATGACCAGTATCGAATACATCTGCCGATGTTAACCGCATCGGAGCGAGCGCGAGTAAAATCCCATTTGAGATGAGAGGGATTTCGAAAAGCTGCTCCGGTTTTTCTGGAGAATGCAATGTCTGACGACACCGAAATCACGAAGGCCGGGGCGCTTGCCGACGGCTTTGCCAACAGCGCGATCAATTCGACTAAAATCGACGACGATTCGACCGGTTATGTCGGCGGCGTCGCCAATGGCGACAATCGCGACAATACCGACAACAGCGTCGACGTGGACGTCAAGTCGGAGATCGATGTCGCCGCCAACAATGGCGACAACCGCGACAACGAATATGACTGGAGCTATAAGTCCGACGACGATACGAGCACCAAGACCACGACGATCACCGATACCGACACCAAGACCGACTACGACTGGAGCTATGACAGCAAGTCATACAGCGACAACGATACCGACACCAAGACGATCACGGACACCGATACGAAGACCGTGACCGACACCGATATCAAGACCGTTACCGAGACGGATACGGATACGAAGACGGTTACCGACAGCAACAACACCTCCGACAGCTTCAACAAGACGGACACAGACTTCGCCGTCATCGAGGACGTCAAGGACTCCAATCTCGGCGTTGCCGGACACGACCTCACCTTCAACCTCGGGGACGACTTCTCCTTCACTCTCGACGTCGACAGCATCCTGAACAATTCGTTGACCGGCGAAGGCAATGACAGCGGCTTCAGCGCCGTCCAGGCGAACCATCTGGCTGACCAGGATAGCGCCTGGAACACCAAGATGGACAACGCAGGAGCTCAGAACCACCTGAATGCCAATGGCGGCACCGCCGACAGCGCAGAAGGCATGGAGATGGACGGCAAAGGCTGGGATCTCAAGGCCGGCGACGACGCCGCTGGTTCGAGCGCGGCCGATGCTTCGGCGATCCTTGCCAATTCCGGCTTCCACCTCGAGCTCGTTCAGGGTGCGAACCTGCTCAGCAACACAGTCGACTCCAGCGTCATCGGCGGCAATTCTCATGCCTCCGACGTCGGCGAGGATACCGGCACCTGACACGACCTCCAGCGACCAAGACGAACTGCACCGGCTCAAGCCGGTGCAGTTTGATTGCTTGAAAACGATTTGACGACCACACCACGGCTCCCCCGGCGGGCGCCACCAAGGCCGATCGTCATCTCGAATGGGAGGGCCGAACCATGCATATCGAGAAGATTTCGGAAATCATTGCGCACTTCATCGGTCTCTTCGAGATGACGACCGACGAGATGAGGTTGCGTGCCAACTATGCCGAAGGCGCAGGACCGGGCGCGGATGGACCGGCTCTGCCGGATCAGGATGCCTTTACCGCCGCCTTCTCTTCCGATCTCCAGCTCAAGGACTACGATCCGGGCATCAATTACAAAAGCGGCAGCTACGAAATCGAATTTGGCCCAGCGCGCCATTTCGGCCGCGTCTTCGAAGAGAGCCTCGAGAAGCTGGCGGCGATTGCCGGAAAGGACATCCCGTTACCGCATTTCGGCGACCCTACGGATATCGTGCTCACGGATGAGCCGGAACTGACAGTCTTTGCCGGGCCTGGTTCGGCGATCAGTCATGTCCTCCAGGTCAACGCCCTCTACGACGACGACTATCTCGATATGACGGATGGCGTCCATGCGCCTCGAGACACGAGTTTCGTCATCGAGCAGCTCGCGGATTTCAGCACCAGGGCCGAGATCTTCACGCCTTTTGCGAGCCTCCACCGGACAGATACCTATGATGACGCCCTGAAGATCGCCGAGGATCTCCAAAACTATATCCGGAATGCCAGAAATACCGAGGATAGCGGGGTGACCTCGCCCGATAGCGACGTGACGCATCATTTCGTCACCACCGAACCCATGGACGACAAAGTCTATGTCAACGGCAAGGCCGAGACCGATATACCGGTCCTCGACGACTTCCTGCCCGACCGCGGTCTCGCCAAGCTCCCGGAAGAACCCGATGACAGCAATACATCCGTCGAGCAGACCGACCCGAGCGGCAACAGCCTTGAGGTGACCGCCGGTGCAAATCTCGTCGTCAACGTCGCCTCGGTGATCAACACCGGCGTCATCACCTTGGTCACGGCGGTGATGGGCAATTATCACCAGGTCGACGCGATCTCCCAGGCCTTTGTCTACAGCGACAACGACGAGATTGCTGCAACGCTGCATTCATCCGGTCATTCGGCCGAGGAAGTGGGGACGGTTGCCAAGAATATCGCCCTCTTCGAACACAGCACCTTCGAAGCATCGAGCCATGCCGAGCCCGTTTCAGCCGATCCGACGTTCCCCAACAGCTGGCGCGTCAGCGTCATCGATGGCGACGTCTCCTTCGTACAGTGGATCGAGCAATATCACTTCGTCACCGACAACGACACGATGACGGTCACCACCTCAGGGTCCGAAGCCACGGTTCTGACGGGCGGCAATACTTCGATTAATTTCTCCTCCTTTTTCCAGATGGGCCTGCAATATGATCTGGTGATCATCGGCGGCAATGTGCTCGATATCAACAGCATCACGCAGGTCTCGCTGCTCTACGACAATGACTGGGTGCGGGCAGAGGGCGACCTCGATCCCGGCGCCGACCTACAAACAGGCAACAACCTGATCTGGAATTTCGCCTCGATCCACAATGTCGGGACGGGCGGCCCGTTCGAGGCCATGCCCGACTACATGGTCGACACGCAGAAGGCGATCGAAGATCGCGATCCCAACATGCCGGAAGGGCTGTCCTTCGATGTGAATTTCCAGGGATATGCCGGCCTCGACGTTCTCTATATCACCGGCAATCTCTACGACATGACGATCATAAAGCAGGTCAGCATCCTCGGCGATTCCGACGATGTGACCCAGGCGGCATCGACCATTCTCGAAAACAATCCCGACGCAACGGTTACGATCGACACGGGCAGCAATGCGGTCGTCAACATCGCCGAGATCGTCGACTACGACAGTTTCGGCCAGACGACCTATCTGGCAGGCCAGCTCTATTCAGACGCCATCCTCATTCAGGGCGGACTGGTGGAGCATGACACGACACAGCCACAGCCGGCCGACGACAGGCTCGCCAATGAAGTCATCGCTTTTCTCGACAATGACGATCCGGCGGGCGGCGATTGCGCTGACGGCGTCATCAATGCCGGGAATGATTTTTCATGGTCGTCGACGCACCCCGCCGACGTAATGCAAGCCATGGTCGCGTGACCTTGAGTATTGTGAGGGAACCACGATGAACCAGATTTCGAAACAAATCTTTGCGGCAGGCAGCGCCCTCGATCTGAGATCGGGTACTATTCCCTCCGCTGCTCCCTCGGATGCGCCGATGACCGATGTGTGCATATCCGCGATCGATGAGGCGGTAGAGAACCTTCGCAGGCTGAGCGGCGCCGCTGCTTCGTCTCCCGATCGCCACAAGAAGACGTGCGAGGCTGCGGCAAACGAGGCTGCCGATATCGGACGCGCAAGCGCTACGCGGGCGCCGCTCCCGGAAAAGATGGTGGTGCCGGAAGCTGAAGTAGAAACGGCACCTCATGTCGCGGTGGCGCAGGGCCTGGCGACAGCAAAAACGCCGGAAGCGCCCGCCCGGCCGCAGATCGAAGCACGGGTGACCCCCGAACTGCCGAAAGAGAAGACCGAGCTTAAATCGAGCCCGACGATGCCCTTCGGCAAGACCATCGAAGGAGAAAGCGGTCCGATCAGCGAGAACGACAGGCGGCTGCGCACCGGCGGCGGCGGTTTTCACAAGCGTAGCGAGCCTGTGAATTTCGCCGCCAGCCTCTCGCGCGGCATGGCGGCGGTACGGCGCAATATGGTGGTCGTCATGATGTTCACGATCGCCATCAACGTCCTTCTGCTGGCGATACCGCTTTATCTCTTCCAGATATCCGACCGGGTGCTGACAAGCCGCTCCGTCGACACGCTCGTCATGCTCTCGATCGCCGTGATCGGCGCCGTGCTGCTGCAGGCCTTCATGGATTCGGTGCGGCGCTTCATCCTGATGCGCACCGCGGTGGAGCTCGAAGTGCAGCTCGGCGCGCCGATTCTCAGCGCTGCAGCGAGGGCATCGCTGCATGGCAGCGGCAAGGACTATCAGACGCTGCAGGATCTGCAGCTGCTGCGCGGCTTCCTGACATCAGGCACGCTGATCGCATTTCTCGATGCGCCGCTGATGCCGTTCTTCGTGGTCGTCGTCTATTTCGTGCATCCGCATCTCGGCATCATCATCATGGTCTGCTGCGCGGTGCTTTTCGTCATCGCCTATCTGAACCAGAAATTCACCGCCCGGCAATTCGCCGAATCCAACGGCTATCTCAGCCGGGCGAATTTCCATCTCGATTCCATGTCGCGCAATTCGCAGATCATCAACGCAATGGCGATGATCCCCGAGGCCGTGAAGATGTGGGGCCGGGAAACGGCGGGTTCGCTGAAATCGCAAGTCGAGGCACAGGACCGCAATATCATCTTCTCCGGCATATCGAAGGCCTGCCGCATGATCACCCAGGTCACCCTGCTCGGCTGGGGCGCACATCTGTCGCTCGCCGGCGAACTGACGGGCGGCATGGTGATTGCGGCCTCGATCATCTCGGGACGCGCGCTGGCACCAATCGAAGGCGCCATAGAAGGCTGGAACCAGTTCAACCGGTCGGCAACCGCCTATAGCAGGATCAAGGGACTACTGTTGAATTCCCCATTGAACTTCCCGCGCCTGCGACTCCCCAATCCCGAAGGCCGGCTCGATGTCGAACGCATTCTCTTCGTGCCGCCACCGCAAAAGAAGGTCATTCTCAACGGCATCTCCTTCTCGCTCAGGAAGGGGGAATCGCTTGCGATCATCGGTAATTCCGGGTCCGGCAAGACGACGCTCGGCAAGATGCTCGTCGGCTCGATCGTCCCGACATCGGGAAATGTACGCCTCGACCTGATGGATCTGCGCAACTGGGACCAGCGCCAGTTCGGCGAAAGCATCGGCTATCTGCCGCAGGACGTGCAGCTCTTTCCCGGCACGATCAAGGCCAATATCTGCCGCATGCGCGACGACGTCGACGATCACCAGATCTACGAGGCCGCGGTGCTGGCCGACGTGCACGAACTCATCGCCGGCTTCCCGCAGGGCTACGAAACCATCGTTGCAGCCGATGGCGCTCCGCTTTCGGGCGGCCAGAAGCAGCGCATTGCGCTCGCCCGTGCCTTCTTCGGCAATCCCAAATTCGTGGTCCTCGACGAGCCGAATTCGAACCTCGATACGCAGGGCGAGGCAGCCCTTGCCAGGGCACTGATCCACGCCAAGAAGCAGGGTATTACCACCGTCACCATTACCCAGCGCCCGGCTCTTCTCCAATGCGTCGACAAGATCCTTGTGCTCAAGGACGGCACTGTCGCCATGTTCGGGGAAAGGATCGAGGTGCTGCAGGCGCTTTCCAAGAACAACAGCAATAACGGTCAACAAGCACCGCGCATTGAGGGATGAACGACATGGGACGGAAAAATCGGGAGACGACCGGTCCGGCGCAGCTCGAGTGGTATAGCGATGTGCCGCGCTCGATCCGTGTGCACAGCATCGTCGGCCTGACGGTTCTCTTCACCTCGTTCGGAGGATTCGGCTTCTGGGCGGCGACGGCGCCGCTCGCCTCCGCCGTTATCGCGCAGGGAAGCTTCGTCGCGACCGGCAACAACAAGATCATCCAGCATCTGGAAGGCGGCATCATCAAGGAGATGCGCGTCAGCGAAGGCGATACGGTCAAGGAAGGCGACATCCTGCTGACCCTCGATCCCACAGCATCCCGCTCGAACGAGCGGATGCTGCAGCTTCGCCGCCTGCGCCTTGAAGCCGTCGTCGCCAGGCTCCGTGCCGAAGCGCAGGGCCTGCGCGAATTCCAGCTTCCCGATATCGTGACGAAGGAGGCCGGCGATCCCGACATCAACGCGATCATCCAGAGCCAGAACGTCGTCTTCCACAGCAAGCAGATCAAGCTCGAGGAGCAGCTCAATCTGATCGGGAAGAACATCGCATCGCTCGAATTCCGGTTCGCCGGCTATAGGGGTCAGCGAGAATCCTTCGAAAGGCAGCTGTCGCTGCTGACCGAGGAACGCGACTCCAAGGCTCGGCTGGTCAAGGTCGGCTATATGCGCAAGACGGATCTGCTTGCAATCGAGCGGGCGATCGCCGATGCGATGGGCGACATTGCTCGACTGAACGGCGAGTTGAACGAGAGCGAGGCGGAGATTGCCAAGTTCCGCCAGGAAGCCGTCATCGCCGTCAACTCCAACAAGCAGGCTGCACTCGATGCGCTCGAGACCGCTGAAACCGATCTGGACAGTGTGCGCCAACAGATGCGCGAGGCCGCCGGCGTGCTCGAACGCACCACTATCCGATCGCCGGTGTCGGGCACGGTGGTGCGCTCCTATTTTCACACAGCCGGCGGTGTCATCACGACAGGAAAGCCGATCATGGAGATCCTGCCGTCGCATGTGCCGCTGATCCTGGAAGCGAAGGTGCTGCGAACTTCGATCGACCAGTTGCATGAGGGAGAAACGGCCTCGATCCGCCTAACGGCGCTCAACCGGCGCACGACCCCTGTTTTGCAGGGCAAGGTCTTCTACGTCTCAGCCGATTCGATCGAGGAAAATGCGGGAGCTTCGGTCAAGGACGTCTATATCGTCCGCGTCGGAATACCCGATTCCGAGATTGCGCGGGTGCACAATTTCCATCCCGTTCCCGGAATGCCGGCCGAAGTGCTGATTCAGACGTCGGAACGCACCTTCTTCGAATATCTGAGCAAACCGATCACCGACAGCATGTCCCGGGCTTTCAAGGAGCGCTGATCGCTCACGATCCGGCCCAGGCGATCCGGTAGATATGACGGACTTGCCCGTTGTTCTGATGTAATGTCCGCATGTCCATCCCTTGAGGGATGGATCCCCTCCGGGGAGAAAGGGTCAAGCATGGCGGCGATGTCCGATGTCCTGCTGCGGGTCGGCCGCCTGAACTATGTCTGGACGAACACCGAAAGCCTGCTGATCTACATCATCGCCCATCTTCTCCGGGTCGAAAAGGATGCGGCAATCGTCGTGTTCCTGACGCTGAACACCACGCGCGCCCGGATCGATCTCATCGAACGGCTGTCCAAGCTCGCTTCGACCTCCCCTTCCGACCGCAAGGCGATCCTTTCAGCCATGGCGCGGCTGAAGAAGGAATCCAAGATCCGCAACAAGTACAATCACTGCATCTATTCCTTCGACGAAAAAGGAGAGATCTCGAGCACGCAGCTGATGCGGCTCGTCGAGGACGACAAGCAGATCCGCTACGGCAAGATCGAACAGATGGACGCGCGCGAACTCGACCTTCTCGAAAAGTCGATTGCCGAGATCGTCGCCATCAGCCGGACGCTCTGGGCCTTCATCCATGCGAGCCCGCGGATCTCCGGCGAGCTCTGATCTAATCCTTATGTACCCATGTTCTCAAAACCGCTGCACACTTTCGGGCGATGTCCGTTGAAGTGCAGCATTCTTCAGGACCCGTTGCGCTCTAACGTTTTGAATCTGTGCATAATTCCTACCAGAACCGGATGCGATTTTGGGTTATGCGCCGGCTCAGGACTAATCCCATTTAGGCCACTTAAATCATCCGGACGGTTTATTTGAAGATCGGTGTTTCCCATTAGAATGAAACCTCCCGAGTGACGTATGGGGTATTGGGGGCGAGCATGCGCATAGATATCATCGACACCATTGCGGGGTTCGAGGCGGTACGCGAGAACTGGGATCAGGTCTTCCTGGACGATCCCGACGCGCAGCATTTCCTCTCCTGGATATGGCTGAAGAACTATCTCTCCCGCCGACGCCGCTGGTTCATTCTCGCCCTTCGCGAACGCGATCCCGAAGCACCCTATGTCGCCTTCTTTCCGCTGCGCCTCATCACGCATCTGAACGAGAAGACCGGGCTCTTCTACGACGAGATCATCATGGCCGGGAATTTTGCGGCCGATTATACCGGCTTCATCGTCAGACCGGACTACGAGCATCACGCCATTGCCGGCTTTGCTTCGTTTCTCAAACATCAGAACTGGACGGACCTGAAGCTCGAATATTTCAGCGGCCCAGCCGGCCGGCGCGAGAAGATGATCGAGGCGCTGCAGGGACCGGAGGTGATGTTTCGCGACAGCTCGCCCAAAAACAGCGAGAATATCGACAATACGATCTGCCCGATCGTCCCCCTGCCGGCAAGCTTCGACGACTATCTCGAACAGCGCATGAGCAGCCAGACGCGCCAGAAGCTCCGGCGGTTCCTGCGCAAGGTCGAAGGAGACGATATTTACCGGATCACAATGGCAACCGCCGAGACCATTGATCGGGACTTGGATATCCTCTTCAATCTCTGGCGGATCAAGTGGAGTGCCCGCAAAGGCACGGAGCGGACCGAGCGGCTGATCATCACCACACGCGAAATGCTGATGGACAGCTTCAACTGCGGCAATCTCGAGGTGCCGGTCCTTTGGCATGGCGACCAGCCGCTCGGCGCGCTGGCGAATATCGTCGACCGGCAGAAGAAGGCGATCCTCTTTTATATCACCGGTCGCGACGAGAACTGGAAGACGCCGTCTCCCGGTCTCATCCTGCATGGTTACTGCATCCGGCGGGCGATCGAGCACGGCTTCAAGACCTATGATTTCCTGCGCGGAAACGAACCCTATAAATACATGTTCGGGGTGGAGGAAAGGCGGATCAGCTGCACCCTGTTCCGCACCCGCAACGGCCAGAATCTGCATGGCGTGCTCAACCCGCGCAGCATTCGTTTCGTCTATGAGCAGGCGCTCGACATGTATCGCAACGGAGCCCGGAGCAGGGCGGAGATCGCCTTCAACCAGGTCCTGCAATCGGCTCCAGGCCATACCGGCGCGGAATTCGGGCTCGCCAATCTGCTATTCGACCGCGGCAAGCTGACGGAGGCATTGACTGCCTACAAGGTTCTTGTCGAGCAAGCGCCCGATCCGACACCGATCCAAATGCGGCTTGGCGATACGCAGCTTGCCCTGCATCAATATGAGCAGGCCGCAGAGACTTTCCGCCGGGTCGGCGAGATCGGGCCGCATCTTATCCAGGCACATTACAAGCGCGGTATCGCCCTTGCGGCCAGCAAACGGCTGGCCGAGGCGGAGGCCGTCTTCGCCGCGATCCAGGGTGTGCATTCGGACGATCCGGCCGCGCTTGATTACGCCACCAAGGCGGGTGTTGCCCTCGAGCGGCTGCGCTCGATCGCCGAGCCCGCTGCTGGCAAGACGGACGTCGTGCCGGAGACCATCGCCCGCTGGAACCGGGGACGGCAGCTCAGCGAGCGACGCCGACCACGTCTGCATTGACGAGATTCTCGTTTTTGCGGTCCGAGGCTTTCATGTGTTGTCTATTTGGGATTTGGTTTCGGTTTGAGGCTGTGTTGTTTTCTGTCCCGCTGCGTCGGCTACGCCTTCTTGCGGCGCCCGGAAGAGGGGTCAGATCCTCGCTCCGTTACCAAATACACAAAAGCCCGCACGAGGCGGGCTTTTGTGTATTTGGTTTCGGTTTCAGGATTCGCCCCGTTCGGGTCTTAACCAGTCCACTGGACTGTTTTATCTGGCGGGCCCGATCGACCGCTCACCCTTCAGGTTATGGTGAGCTCTGCGAACGAGGAGCTACCATCGCCAGGGAAGGCGAAGCTTTTCGACCAGCGATAAGAAGGTAGGTGCTGATCTTTAAGAGGAATTTGGTTGCGGGGGCAGGATTTGAACCTGCGGCCTTCAGGTTATGAGCCTGACGAGCTACCGGGCTGCTCCACCCCGCGCCATGTGCAAATCTTTGAGATTTGCTTCGGTATTATAACACGAAAGGCCGCTTTGTGAGCGGCCCTTTGTTTCGGCTTTGGGCCGTTGGCTGTGAATGAGAAGATTGTTTTACATAGTTGCGTTTTGCAGACCTGGCAGCGACCTACTCTCCCGCGTCTTAAGACGAAGTACCATGGGCGCAGGGGCGTTTCACGGCCGTGTTCGGAAAGGGAACGGGTGCAGCCACCCCGCCATAACCACCAGGTCGGCAAAGCGCAACTTTGTTGTTTTGAGAAGCTGGTGAAGTCCTATGACTTCGTTTTTGAACACGTTTTAGAGCTCCAACCGGACGAACACTTCGTGTTCGCCGGGACCGGGCAAAGGCTGACGCCTTCGCCTTGTCAGGACGACCGCTTTGCGGTCGCCTTGAGATGAGCATAGTCAATGAGAACGATCAAGCCGATCGAGCTATTAGTACCGGTAAGCTTCATGCGTTGCCGCACTTCCACACCCGGCCTATCAACGTGGTCGTCTTCCACGGCTCTGATAGGGAATACTCGTTTTCAGGTGGGTTTCCCGCTTAGATGCCTTCAGCGGTTATCCCGTCCATATGTAGCTACCCTGCTATGCCCTTGGCAGGACAACAGGTCCACCAGAGATATGTCCATCCCGGTCCTCTCGTACTAGGGACAGATCCTGTCAATATTCCTACACCCACGGCAGATAGGGACCGAACTGTCTCACGACGTTCTGAACCCAGCTCACGTACCGCTTTAATTGGCGAACAGCCAAACCCTTGGGACCTGCTCCAGCCCCAGGATGCGATGAGCCGACATCGAGGTGCCAAACAACCCCGTCGATATGGACTCTTGGGGGTCATCAGCCTGTTATCCCCGGCGTACCTTTTATCCGTTGAGCGATGGCCCTTCCACGCGGGACCACCGGATCACTATGACCGACTTTCGTCTCTGCTCGACTTGTCAGTCTCGCAGTCAGGCGGGCTTATGCCATTGCACTCGACGACCGATTTCCGACCGGTCTGAGCCCACCATCGCGCGCCTCCGTTACTCTTTCGGAGGCGACCGCCCCAGTCAAACTACCCACCATACACTGTCCCGGACCCGGATGACGGGCCGCGGTTAGACATCCATGACGATAAGGGTGGTATTTCAAGGATGGCTCCACGGAAACTGGCGTCCCCGCTTCAAAGCCTACCACCTATCCTACACATGCCGACACGAATGCCAGTGTAAAGCTATAGTAAAGGTGCACGGGGTCTTTCCGTCTGACCGCAGGAACCCCGCATCTTCACGGGGAATTCAATTTCACTGAGTCTATGTTGGAGACAGCGGGGAAGTCGTTACGCCATTCGTGCAGGTCGGAACTTACCCGACAAGGAATTTCGCTACCTTAGGACCGTTATAGTTACGGCCGCCGTTTACTGGGGCTTCGATTCAAAGCTTGCACCTCTCCTCTTAACCTTCCAGCACCGGGCAGGCGTCAGACCCTATACGTCGTCTTGCGACTTCGCAGAGCCCTGTGTTTTTGATAAACAGTCGCTACCCCCTGGTCTGTGCCACCCCATAATAGTTGCCTAGCATGGGGTCACGCTTCTTCCGAAGTTACGCGTGCAATTTGCCGAGTTCCTTCAACATAGTTCTCTCAAGCGCCTTGGTATACTCTACCTGACCACCTGTGTCGGTTTCGGGTACGGTCTATACGGTGGAGCTATTTCCTGGAACCGCTCCGCTGCCCATCCAATCCAATTAGAATGAACAACTTGTGCAATCCGTCACTACCACCAGGCCCACGAATATTAACGTGGTTCCCATCGACTACGCATTTCTGCCTCGCCTTAGGGGCCGGCTAACCCTGCTCAGATTAACTTTAAGCAGGAACCCTTGGTCTTTCGGCGAGAGGGTCTCTCACCCTCTTTATCGTTACTCATGTCAACATTCGCACTTCCGATACCTCCAGGAGCCCTCACGGGTCTCCCTTCATCAGCTTACGGAACGCTCCGCTACCACTTGCATTACTGCAAATCCTCAGCTTCGGTGCATGGCTTCAGCCCCGTTACATTTTCGGCGCAAAGACCCTTATTTAGACCAGTGAGCTGTTACGCTTTCTTTAAATGATGGCTGCTTCTAAGCCAACATCCTGGTTGTTTTGGGATCCTCACATCCTTTCCCACTTAGCCATGACTTGGGGACCTTAGCTGGAGGTTAGGGTTGTTGCCCTTTTCACGACGGACGTTAGCACCCGCCGTGTGTCTGCCGAGTAGTACTCCCCGGTATTCGGAGTTTGGTTAGGATCAGTAAGACGGTGAGTCCCCATAGCCCATCCAGTGCTCTACCCCCGGGGGTATTCGCTCGACGCTCTACCTAAATAGATTTCGCGGAGAACCAGCTATTTCCGAGTTTGATTGGCCTTTCACCCCTAGCCACAAGTCATCCCAATCTATTGCAACAGATGCGGGTTCGGTCCTCCAGTTGGTGTTACCCAACCTTCAACCTGCTCATGGCTAGATCACTCGGTTTCGGGTCTAATGCAACAAACTATATCGCCCTATTCAGACTCGCTTTCGCTTCGCCTACACCTACCGGCTTAAGCTTGCTTGTTACACTAAGTCGTTGACCCATTATACAAAAGGTACGCCGTCACCCTTGCGGGCTCCGACTGTTTGTAGGCATCCGGTTTCAGGTTCTATTTCACTCCCCTTGTCGGGGTGCTTTTCACCTTTCCCTCACGGTACTTGTTCGCTATCGGTCATGCACGAGTACTTAGGCTTGGAGAGTGGTCTCCCCATGTTCAGACAGGATTTCTCGTGTCCCGCCCTACTCTAGGACAATCATGATATCTACGCGTACGGGGCTGTCACCCACTACGGCCGCACTTTCCAGAGCGTTCCACTTTAATCACAATTGCCACTGGCCTGGTCCGCGTTCGCTCGCCACTACTTGCGGAGTCTCGGTTGATGTCCTTTCCTGCAGGTACTTAGATGTTTCAGTTCCCTGCGTTCGCTTCTTACACCCTATGTATTCAGGTGTAGATACCTTATCACAATACCTAGAAACCATTCGGGTTGTCACTCACGCTCGTTCTGCACTTCGTGCAGCGCTGCGTTAGCGCGCCGGACGACCGGCGACGCGCTCCGCGCTGTATTGGGAAACTCCCATACAGGCCAGAGGCCGTCGGCGATCGTTCGCCGTAATGTCGGATCGAAGATCCGACAACCAGAATGATTTTCTAGGTATTTAAGGTGGGTTGCCCCATTCGGAGATCCATGGATCAAAGCTCATTCGCAGCTCCCCACGGCTTTTCGCAGCGTATCACGTCCTTCATCGCCTGTGCATGCCAAGGCATCCACCAAATGCCCTTACGACACTTAATCGTTCTCATTGCCAATGCTCATCGTCTTTGTTTGATTTGGCAGACCTTGTCCGCTTCGCTTTCGCCTCGCGGGGTGCCAAATCCGACCATCCGGACAACCTTGCGATTGCCGTGCGGTCGGGCCAAACATGCGTGATTACCTTTTACAATCACGCTTTCTAACAATGCCATTAACGTGTTCGACAGGTCTGCTTTATTGGAGCTACGCCGAGCAGCTCGCTTGCAGCCTGTCTTAAGACCAGCTTCTCGAGATATGATCCGATACCGCGCGGTCAGGCAACGGTAATCAAGCCGTCCGTCAGATGCTTGATCCCTAAAGATCAGCAAACAACAACGGCCCAGAGCGACAAGCTTCCTACCTACCTCCTATCCCTCCACCACATCCGGCCG